>NZ_FMTL01000002.1:188333-1227061 GCF_900099645.1 Pseudomonas peli
TTTGCACTCATAGCTCAGCTGGATAGAGTACTCGGCTACGAACCGAGCGGTCGGAGGTTCGAATCCTCCTGAGTGCACCAAACAAGAAGGGCCTGCAGCGATGCAGGCCCTTTTTTATTGCGCATGCTTTATGGCTGCCGCCCGGCGGGGTGTCGTTGTACGACGTTAAAAGTGACTGTTGGTCATTTTTTACTCGCCGATTTGCGTTTGGCCTTACCTTTGACGCAGCCGGCTTCATCGAAGCTGACGTTGCGCTTATTGCCTTTCTTACCCTGGTAAACGTATCGCGTTTGGCCGTTCTGTTCGGTGACCTTGTCAGGCTTACCGAGGCTGCTCTCGACGTCGCTGCGGTTCATGCCCAGGCGTATCTGCTGTTTGATGATGGCGGCGCGTCTTTCGCTACTGCTCAGGAGATTGCCGCAGCCGTCCTGCTTCACTCCGATCACTGTCAGCTCATACTCATCTTTCTTCTTGCTCTCGCGGCTGGCCTTGCGCGGTTTGGCTAAAGGCACTGGTTTACCGCTGCCGGGTGTAGGGTTATAGGCCTGTTGCAGGCTTTGGCTGTGTTCGTTGGGGCAACCCTGGCGGGTGAAGGTGACGTGGCCTTTGGCGTCTTCGCAGCGAAATACGGTTGAGCTGAGTGTGGGCAGCGGGCAAAGCAGAATGGCGCAGAAAGCTGCGCAGCGCAGTCCTTGCATGGTGCGTCCTCCGTGACGGTCCATATGCAAGGGTAGTCGATGCCTTTGTCCTCGCCAGGCGTGCCTTTGCCAGTGCCAGGCACGTCGCAGTTACAGATGTGTAAGTGCGCTTAAGTTTGTTGTGCAAGCGCTTGTTCTAGGATTGTTTTTGTCACATGCAAAGCGCCTGGGCGGTGTTATCATTTGCCGCGTCAGCCCCGCCGGGGCTTGTGGAAAACCACCATGGACTTACCCAGTAGTTACTCTGAATCTCGATTGTGCAATCACGTGTTGACTGATTGACCCTCTGTGGCGTGCGCTGCCGCTGGGGGTGGAGCGCGCCATGACTGAAGTAGAAGCAAAAAAACCGCAGGATAGCCTGCAGAACCGCCTGGCTCAGGTGGTTGAGCTGTTGCACCGGCATAAGCTGGTCGAAGACCTGACCCACCGTCAGGAAGGCCAGCACCACGACCGGGTGGAAAACCTGGTGCATCGGCAGAACCTCGCCGAATTGCAACGCAAGCTCGATGAGCTGCACTCCGCCGACGTTGCCCACATCCTTGAAGCCTTGCCGCTTGATGACCGCCTGACTGTCTGGCAACTGGTCAAGGTCGAGCGCGACGGCGACATCCTCCTTGAAGTGTCCGATGCAGTGCGCGAAACACTGCTCGCGGACATGGACGACCACGAAATTCTCGCGGCGGCCAGGGACATGGACGCCGATGAGCTGGCCGATCTGGCCTCCGAGCTGCCGCGCGATGTCGTGCATGAGCTGATGGAAACCCTCGATGCGCAGCAGCGTGAGCGTGTGCGTTCGGCGTTGTCCTACGAGGAAGATCAGGTCGGCGCGCTGATGGACTTTGAGATGGTCACCATCCGCGAAGACGTCAGCCTCGAAGTGGTGTTGCGCTACCTGCGCCGTCTCAAGGAGCTGCCAGGTCACACCGACAAATTGTTTGTGGTCGATTATGACGGCGTGCTCAAGGGCGTGTTGCCGGTTAAGCGCCTGTTGGTCAATGACCCGGAGAAGCTGGTCAGCGAGGTCATGGCCACCGACCCGGTGAGTTTCCACCCGGATGAGGATGGCTACGACGCCGCGCAGGCGTTCGAGCGCTACGACCTGATCTCTACGCCGGTGGTGGACAAGAACGGTAAGCTGATCGGCCGTTTGACCATCGATGAAATGGTCGACCTGATCCGTGAGGAGAGCGAAAGCGAAGTCCTCAATATGGCCGGTCTGCGCGAGGAAGAAGATATATTCGCCTCGGTGTGGAAATCCCTGCGTAACCGTTGGGCCTGGCTGGCGATAAATCTGGTTACTGCCTTTATGGCATCGCGGGTGATCGGCCTGTTCGAAGATTCCATCGAGAAGCTGGTGGCCCTAGCGGCGCTGATGCCGATTGTTGCGGGCATCGGCGGCAACTCGGGTAACCAGACCATCACCATGATCGTGCGCGCCATGGCGCTGGATCAGGTCAGTACCGGCAATACCTCACGGCTGATTCGCAAGGAGCTGGGTGTGGGGCTGGTGAACGGTATCGTCTGGGGTGGGGTGATTGGCGTGGTGGCATACCTGCTCTACGACAGCTGGTCGCTGGGCGTGGTGATGACCGCCGCGATGGTGCTCAACCTGCTGCTGGCGGCGCTGATGGGGGTGTTGATCCCTATGACGCTGGTGCGACTGGGGCGTGATCCGGCCTTGGGCGCCAGTGTGATGATCACAGCGGTCACCGATAGCGGTGGTTTCTTTATCTTCCTGGGCTTGGCCAGTCTGTTTCTGCTCTAGGTCGATGGCGCTTTCTCTACAGAAAATGTCTCATCAGTCGGGTTCGGGTTTGCTTCAAACGCTCGTTTCACGCTAAGGTCTTTCAGCTTTGCCCGGGATCTGTTCCCGGGCGCTCCTATCTAATAATTAATGCAGCTCTTATGAAGCTACTAATGGAGCCAAGATGACCCCTAGTGAACTCCTGCTTGAGGGTGTCGAGCTCATGCTGTTCGGCATGGGCTTCGTATATCTCTTTCTGATTCTATTGGTGCTGATGATCCGCGTGATGTCGTGGGTCATTGAGCGTTTCGCCGAAAAGACGCCCATTCCCGTATCCGTGCCATCGGCAGTCAAGCCGGTCTCTGACGAGCCGAGCGCTGATGTATTAGCCGCTATCCAATCCGCTATTCACCAGCACCGTGCCCGTCGCGGGTGAGTCAGGTTTGACAGGGAGCATCTGTATGACAGCCGTAAAGAAAGCGCTCGGAATTACTGATGTAGTGCTGCGTGACGCCCACCAGTCGATCCTGGCTACCCGTGTGCGTCTGGAAGACATGCTGCCGATCGCGTCCAAGCTGGATCAGGTCGGTTTCTGGTCCGTGGAGTCTTGGGGTGGCGCAACCTTCGATGCGTGCATCCGTTACCTGGGTGAAGACCCGTGGCACCGTATCCGCGAGCTGAAAAAAGCCATGCCCAACACCCGCCAGCAAATGCTGCTGCGCGGGCAGAATCTGCTGGGTTATCGCCATTACGCCGATGATGTGGTGGAAAAATTCGTCGAGCGCGCCGCCTTCAATGGTGTCGATGTGTTCCGCGTGTTTGACGCGATGAACGATCCGCGCAACCTGCAGACCGCTCTCAAGGCCGTCAAGCAGACGGGCAAGCACGCTCAGGGCACCATCTCCTATACCACCAGTCCGGTGCATACACTGGAAATGTGGGTCGACCTGGCCAAGCAGATCGAAGACATGGGCGCCGACTCTGTCGCGATCAAGGACATGGCCGGCATTCTGACGCCCTATACCGCATTTGAGCTGGTGACGCGTCTTAAGGCGACCCTGTCTATACCCGTACATATGCAGTGCCACGCCACGGCAGGGCTGTCATCTGTGGCCATTCTCAAGGCCGTGGAAGCCGGCATCGACAATGTCGACACCGCTATTTCCTCGTTGTCGATGACTTATGGCCATTCGCCGACTGAGTCTGTGGTGGCAATGTTCCAGGGCACTGAGCGCGATACCGGGCTTAACCTGGAGCTGCTCGAAGAAATTGCAGCCTACTTCCGTGAAGTGCGGAAGAAATACGCTAAGTTCGAGGGCAACCTTAAGGGTGTCGACTCGCGGATTCTGGTTGCCCAGGTGCCTGGCGGCATGTTGACCAATATGGAAGGCCAGCTGAAAGAGCAGGGCGCCCAGGACAAGTTCGACGAAGTGCTGGCCGAGATCCCGCGCGTGCGTGAAGACCTCGGCTTTATCCCGCTGGTGACTCCGACCTCGCAGATCGTTGGTACCCAGGCGGTGATCAACGTGCTGACCGGTGAGCGTTACAAGTCGATCACCAAGGAAACCGCCGGCATATTGAAGGGTGAATACGGCGCAGCGCCGGCGCCTTTCAATAAAGAACTGCAGGCGCGGGTGCTGGATGGTGCTGAAGCAGTTACCTGCCGTCCGGCTGATCTGCTTGAAGCAGAGATGGGCAAGCTAACCGCCGAACTCAAGGGCATTGCCAAAGAGAAGGGTATCAAGCTCGCTGCCGACGAAATCGATGACGTGCTGACCTACGCCCTGTTTCCGCAGATCGGCCTGAAGTTTCTGGAAAACCGCGGCAACCCAGCGGCCTTCGAGCCGGCACCGACCGGTAAGGAAGTGCCTGCTCGTGAAGCTGGCAAGCCTGAGGTTTACACCGTTGAAGTGGGCGGCAAGTCCTTCGTGGTGCAAGTCAACGAAGGCGGCGACATCGAAGGGCTCAAGGCTGTTGGTGGTGGCGCTAATTCCTCGGCAGCAGTAGCTGCGCCAGTGGGCGCCGGCGAGCCGCAGAATGCCCCGCTGGCCGGCAACATTTTCAAGGTACTGGTGCAGCCAGGTCATGCCGTGGAAGAAGGGCAGCTGGTGATCATCCTCGAAGCGATGAAGATGGAAACCGAGATCCGTGCGTTCAAGGCCGGCACCATTGCTGCGGTCAACGTCAAAGTGGGTGATGCGGTGGCGGTGGGCGACAGCCTGCTGACCATCGGTTAAGGGAGCGCGGTAATGGATAAGCTCCTCAAGCTTTGGCAGAGCACGGGCCTGTACCACGTCGAGCCGGGTCAGCTGTTTATGATGGCGGTGTGCATCCTGCTGATCTATCTGGCGATCAAGAAGGGCTTTGAGCCGCTTCTGCTGTTGCCGATTGGTTTTGGCGGTCTGCTGGCCAACATCCCGGTAGCCAATATGGCCGAGGGTGCGGGTTTCCTGCACATGATCTACGAGGTGGGTCTGCCCACCAGTATCTTCCCACTGCTGATCTTCCTCGGCGTCGGCGCCATGACCGACTTCGGGCCGATGCTAGCCAACCCCAAGACCTTGCTCTTGGGGGCCGCGGCGCAGTTCGGGATTTTCGGCACCCTGATGGGCGCGTTGGCGCTGACGGCGTTGGGTATTCCGGGGCTTGAGTTCACTCTCAAGGAGGCTGCTTCCATCGCCATCATCGGCGGTGCCGACGGCCCGACCTCGATTTTCGTGACCTCCAAGCTGGCTCCACATCTGCTCGGTCCGATTGCAGTGGCGGCCTATGCTTATATGGCGCTGGTGCCCTTGATTCAGCCGCCGATCATGCGCGCACTGACCACCAAGGAAGAGCGTGCCATCGTGATGCAGCAGCTGCGGCCTGTTGGGCAGGCCGAGAAGATCATCTTCCCGATTGTGCTGTGCTTGCTGATCGGCATGCTACTGCCGGATGCGGCGCCGCTGATCGGCATGTTCGCCCTGGGTAACCTGCTGCGTGAGGCCGGTGTGGTCGAGCGTCTGGCCGATACCTCGCGCAACGCGCTGATCAATATCGTCACCATCTTCCTCGGCCTGACTGTGGGTTCGAAGTTGTCGGCGGATTCCTTCCTGCAGCTGAAAACCCTGGGCATCCTCAGTTTGGGCATGCTGGCGTTCTGCGCCGGTACTGCGGCAGGGGTATTGATGGCCAAGCTGATGAATGTATTCAGCAGCAACAAGATCAACCCGCTGATTGGCTCGGCCGGCGTCTCTGCGGTGCCGATGGCGGCGCGGGTGTCGAACAAAGTTGGGCTGGAAGCCAATCCGCAGAATTTCCTGCTGATGCACGCCATGGGTCCGAACGTGGCTGGGGTGATCGGCTCGGCAGTGGCAGCGGGTGTGCTGCTCAGCTTTGTCGGCTGACTGTCACGCGCAATAAAAAACCGCCTAAGGGCGGTTTTTTATTGCCTACCATCTCTGACGGCCACCTTGCAGGCCGTAGCGGAGCAAGGTTAAAAATGGCTCCCGGCCATTTTTATTGGCAGCAAAAAAACCGGCCTAGGCCGGTTTTTTCTTTATGCAGCGCAATCAGTCTTCTTCGGTAGCCATCTCGGCGTCGTGAGCAATCAATGCCACCAGGGCATTCTGCTGACGGCGTGACAGCTGGCGGAAGCGTTGCAACAACTCACGTTCGTGCAAGGACAGATCTGGGCTGTCCAAGCGCATGTTGAGGTCATCACCCAGAGCGCTTTCCTGGAGCATGCTTTGCTCAAGGCGAGCAATGATCTCCGAGTTCATGCTGCGGTGATGGTTACGTGCGACATCCGCAATGCGTTCGCGCATGCCATCGGGCAGACGAACTACGAATTTGTCAGCGGTACGGCTGGAATAGAGTGCTGGTTTCATAGGGCGCGTACATTAAACCGGTTAGTTTAGGAAAGCGATACTGGCAATGGGCTATAGGATTGTCACCGGTTTGACCGCCTATAGCACTAACCGTTCAGCCAGAAAGCCGCTTAGATCAAGTATGACTCTATAGTCGATTGGTCGGTAAATTGACGCCAATCGCGTGTCGCATTTTGCGGTGAGTAAAGGCGTTATGCCAGCACCAGTCATCAGAAATGCGCCGTGCTGTGCAAAAAGCAAGGAAATTCACCCTCGCGTAGAAAAAACTTCAAGCAATGGTCACGCAAGTGTCACGGCCCATTAATCGGCCTGACACAGGATTTGCCTACCTTGGTCTACACCAGAAGGCGGCTTCACGCCGCGGTGTAACCGCTAATAAAAAGGAGGCATTCCATGAGCGCAGTGATCCGGGTTGAGAGCCTGAACAAAACGTTCGGCCGCAAGCAGGCGCTGTTTGATCTGGCGCTGTCCGTAGAACCCGGTGAAATGGTGGCGCTGATCGGAGCCTCGGGTTCCGGCAAGTCGACCTTGCTGCGTCATGTGGCCGGCCTGGCCTGCTGCGATCGCAGCGGCGGTGGCAGCATTCAAGTGCTGGGCCGTGAAGTGCAGGCCGCAGGCCGGCTGAATGGCGAAGTGCGCCGTCTGCGTGCTGACATCGGTTACATCTTCCAGCAGTTCAATCTGGTCGGTCGTCTCAGCGTGCTGCAGAACGTGCTGCTTGGTTGCCTGGGGCGCATGCCGCGCTGGCGCGGCACCCTCGGCCTGTTCAATGCCGAAGAAAAGCAACGTGCGCTGCAGGCCCTGGCCCGTGTTGGCCTGGCGGATCTGGCGCAGCAGCGCGCCTCGACCCTGTCCGGCGGCCAGCAGCAGCGTGTGGCGATTGCCCGCGCCCTGTGTCAGCGCGCCAAGGTAATCCTGGCCGACGAGCCGATTGCCTCGCTCGACCCCGAGTCTGCGCGCAAGGTCATGCAGATTCTTGCCGACATCAACCGCGAAGACGGCACCACTGTCGTGGTCACCCTGCATCAGGTCGATTACGCCATGCGCTATTGCCAGCGCGCCGTGGCGTTGAAAGCGGGGCGTATTCATTACGACGGCGCCGCCGCCGAGCTGCATGCCAACTTCCTTAACGATCTTTACGGGGCCGAGCTGCTAGACGAGCCGCAAAGCGCTGAGAAACCGCGCCGTGCGCGCAAACCGAAAGTCCCGCTGGCTCTGGCCAAAGCCTGAGCTGCTCCCCTGTTATGCCAACCCCTGTATGTCCATCTGCACTAGGAGTGCTTTGCATGTTCAAACGTATCAGTCGCGTTCTCGCCGCGTCCACGCTGCTGGCCGGTTCGGTTCTGGGCGCCGCCCAGGCCGCTGAGCAGGAAATCAATTTCGGCATCATCTCCACCGAGTCCTCGCAGAACCTGAAAAGCATGTGGGACCCCTTTCTGGCAGACATGAGCCAGCAGACCGGCCTGAAGATCAAAGCCTTCTTCGCCCCTGACTACGCCGGGATCATCCAGGGCATGCGTTTCGACAAAGTCGACATGGCCTGGTACGGCAACAAGGCTGCGATGGAAGCAGTGGATCGTGCCAACGGGCAGATCTTCGCCCAAACCGTCGCGGCCAACGGCACTCAGGGCTATTACAGCCTGATGGTGGCGCACAAGGACAGCCCGATCAATTCGATCGAAGACATGCTGAAAAATGCCAAGACCCTGACCTTCGCCAACGGCGACCCGAACTCCACCTCGGGCTATCTGGTACCGGGCTACTACGTGTTCGCGCAGAACAATGCTGACGCCAACAAGATCTTCAAACGCGCGCTCAACGGCAGCCATGAAGTCAACGCCCTGTCGGTTGCCAACAAGCAGGTCGATGTCGGCACCTTCAACAGCGAAGGCATGGAGCGTCTGCAAGTGACTGCGCCTGACAAGGCCGCTCAGTTGAAAGTGATCTGGACCTCGCCGCTGATCCCGTCCGACCCGATGGTCTGGCGCAAGAACCTGGACGACGCCACCAAGAACAAGCTGCGTGACTTCTTTATGACCTACGGCGACGAGCCGGCCGAGCAGAAAGTCCTGGCTGGTCTGCAGTGGGCCAAGTTCAAGGCGTCCGATGACGATCAGCTGCTGCCGATCCGCCAGCTGGAACTGTTCAAGAAGCGCACCGAAGTGGCCAACAGCGACAAGCTCAACGCTGATGACAAGCAGGCTCAGCTCAAGGAGCTGGATGCCGAGTTGGCCAAGCTGGAAAAGCGCATGGCTGAAATCGCCAAGCAAAGCCCTGCCAGCGCTGGTTAATCGCAGTGCTCGACCCGCCGCCCACGGCGGGTCGTTTTCTTCTGCCGCTTGATTCGAGATGTTGTTATGACCACTTTGACCACCGCACCTACGCCCGACCTGATTGCCAAGCGTTCCTGGCTGCAGCTGATCGGCTGGGGGCTGTTCTTCGTTGTGTTGGCCTGGTCCTGGCAGGGCGCGGAAATGAATCCGCTGGCGCTGATCCGCGACTCCAGCAACATGGCGACATTTGCCGCGGACTTCTTTCCGCCCGATTTCAGCGACTGGGAGCTGTACCTCAAGGAAATGATCGTCACCGTGCAGATCGCCCTGTGGGGCACGGTGCTGGCGATTGTTCTGGCTATTCCGCTGGGCATTCTCTGCTCGGAAAACATCGTGCCGTGGTGGGTCTACCAGCCGATCCGCCGGGTGATGGACGCCTGCCGTTCAATCAATGAAATGGTCTTCGCCATGCTGTTTGTGGTGGCGGTTGGCCTGGGTCCATTCGCCGGGGTGTTGGCGCTGTTTATCGGCACCACCGGGGTGCTGGCCAAACTGTTTGCCGAGGCGGTCGAGGCCATCGATCCCGGCCCGGTTGAGGGCGTACGTGCCACCGGCGCCAGCGCGCTGCAGGAAGTTATCTACGGGGTGATTCCGCAGGTTCTGCCGCTGTGGATTTCCTACTCGCTGTACCGCTTCGAATCCAACGTGCGCTCGGCAACCGTCGTCGGCATGGTCGGCGCCGGTGGCATCGGGGTGATTCTCTGGGAAGCGATTCGCGGCTTCCAGTTCGCCCAGACCTGCGCCCTGCTGATCGTGATCATCCTGGTGGTCAGCCTGCTGGACATCATTTCGCAGCGCCTGCGTAAACAATTTATCTGACGGAGAACGGGCATCTGCGGATGCCCTTAATTAGCCATGCACTTGTCTAGACAACCTGAGCCGCTGTACCGCGAACTGGCTGCCGTGCTGCGCGATGAGCTGCAGCGCATGAGCCCTGGCGATTACCTGCCGGCCGAGGTGCAGTTGGCCGCGCGTTTTGCCGTCAACCGCCACACCCTGCGCCGCGCGGTGGATGAGCTGGTGCTCGAAGGCCGCCTGCTGCGCCAGCAGGGCAAGGGCACACGGGTGTTGGCCAAGCCGCTGATTTATCCGATGCAGGCTGGCAGTGCCTACAGCGCTTCGCTTTCGGCGCTTGGTCACAAGGTCGAAGCGCAGCTGCTAGAAAGCCGCCTGCGCCCGGCCGGTTGCGAGGAGCGTGAGTACCTGCAACTGCCCAGTGGTGCGCAACTGCTGGAGCTGAGCACCCTGCGCCTGATTGAAGGCCAGCCGGTCAGCTTGATTCGGCATGCCTTCAGCACCGAATACGCCGAGCTGCTGGCCGACTACCAGGGCGGCTCGCTGCGCCAGTACCTCAGCCTGCGCGGCCTGCCATTGACCCGCACCTTCAGCCTGATCGGTGCGCGCCTGCCCAGCCGTGATGAGGCCGCGCGGCTGTTGATGCCCAAGCATGCGCCGCTGCTTAGCGTGCAAACCCTTTCCCGCAATCTGGCCGGACGGCCGGTGGAGCTGTCGTTGTCGACCAGCCGCGCCGACCGCTTCCAGTACCAGCTCGCCCTTTGATGGAGGCTCGTTGATGAACCGCGCACGACCGCAAAGCAACCTGCTGCACAGCGATCCGCAGATCGCCATTCGCCAGCGCTGGATGGGTGTACTCGCCCGCGCCGGTGGCCAACTGGCGACCTACGAGTCGGCGTTGAAGGAAGCCGACTACCGCCTGATCCGCGCCCCGGAAATTGGCATGACCCTGGTACGTGGGCGTATGGGCGGCACCGGCAGCCCGTTCAACCTCGGCGAGATGAGCGTGACCCGCTGCGTGGTGCGCCTCGCTGATGGTCGCACCGGTTACAGCTATGTGGCCGGGCGCGACAAGCAGCATGCCGAACTGGCGGCTCTGGCCGACGCGCATTTGCAGGGCAGTGAACAGCCGCACTGGCTAAGCCGGCTGATCGAACCCCTTGCGGCTGCACAGCACGCCCAACAGGCGGCCAAGGCTGCCGAAACCGCCACCACTCAGGTGGAATTTTTTACCTTGGTCAGAGGAGAAGACTGATGAACGCGGCGAATAGCTCGCAATGGCTGCAACCGGCCTTCAATGACCCGGTGCTGGATGCGCAGACCAGCTTTCGCAGCGCCCTCAAGGCGCTGGCTGAGCCAGGCCTGATACAACCGCTTAACCGCGCCCTGGCCCTGGAAAACCTGCAACCGGCTACTTATGCCCTGTGCCTGGCGTTTCTCGATGGCGACACGCCGCTGTGGCTGGCGCCGCGTTTCGACACCCCAGCGATCCGCGCCAACCTGGCCTTTCACTGCGGCTGCCCGATTGTTGCCGAACGCGAACTGGCGCTGTTTGCCCTGCTCGATGAAAGCGAGCTGACGGACCTGTCGGATTTCGACAATGGCAGCGAGCGCTACCCGGACCAGTCCTGCACCCTGCTGATCCAACTCGACGCCCTCAGTAATGGCGCAGCCCTTCGCTGGCGTGGGCCGGGCATCAAGGACGTACGCAGCGTCGAGTTGCCGCTGCCGGCGGTGTTCTGGCAGCAGCGCCAGGCACGCAGTGCGTTTCCCCGTGGCCTGGATGCCTTCTTCGCCGCTGGTGAGCAGGTCATCGGCCTGCCGCGCAGCACCCGTGTGCTGCTCAATGCCGAGGAGGCTGCCTGATGTACGTCGCGGTTAAAGGTGGCGAACGCGCCATCGACAATGCCCATTTACTGCTGGCGAAAAAGCGCCGTGGTGATACTTCCATACCTGAACTCAGTGTCGAGCAGGTGCGCGAGCAGATGCCGCTGGCCGTCGCCCGCGTGATGAGCGAAGGCTCGCTGTACGACCCGCAACTGGCAGCACTGGCGATCAAGCAGGCGGCCGGTGACCTGATGGAGGCGATCTTCCTGCTACGCGCCTACCGCACCACGCTGCCGCGCTTTGGTGTAAGCGCCGCGCTGGACACCACGCAGATGCAGCTGAGCCGGCGCATTTCGGCAACCTTCAAGGACCTGCCCGGCGGCCAGCTGCTCGGCCCGACTTTCGACTACAGCCACCGCCTGCTGGATTTTGCCCTGCTGGCCGAGGGCGAACAGCCGGGGCCGCAGATTGATCCGCAGGCTGAACTGTCGCCGTGCCCACGGGTGCTGGATTTTCTCGCCGACGAAGGCCTGATGGCCCGCGAGGCGGATGACGGCGCCGCCGTGCCGGATATCACCCGCGAGCCGCTGGATTTTCCCGCCAGCCGCGCCCAGCGCCTGCAGGCACTGGCCCGTGGTGATGAAGGCTTCTTATTGGCGCTGGGTTATTCCACCCAGCGCGGCTACGGCCGTAATCACCCCTTTGCCGGGGAGATTCGTATTGGCGAGGTCGAGGTCTGGCTGGAGCCGGAAGAACTCGGCTTTGCCGTGCCGCTGGGCGATATCGAAGTCACCGAGTGCGAGATGGTCAACCAGTTCGTTGGTGAGAGTGCCGAGCAGGCGCAGTTCACCCGTGGCTACGGTCTGGCCTTCGGCTATGCCGAGCGCAAGGCAATGGGCATGGCCCTGGTTGACCGTTCGCTGCGTGCGGGGGAGTACAACGAAGAGGTCGACGGTCCGGCGCAGCAGGAAGAGTTCGTGCTGATGCACTGCGACAACGTCGAGGCCGCCGGCTTCGTCTCGCACCTGAAATTGCCGCACTACGTCGACTTCCAATCCGAGCTGGAGCTGATCCGCAAACTGCGCAAGCAGGCCAGCGAACAGCCCGCCGCCGAGGAGCAACGCGCATGAATGCCCAGGCCCAAACACAGTACGCAACTGAGGTCGGCTACAACTTTGCCTACCTCGATGAGCAAACCAAAAGAATGATCCGCCGTGGCCTGCTCAAGGCTGTCGCGGTTCCCGGTTATCAGGTGCCGTTCGGTGGCCGCGAGATGCCGCTGCCCTATGGCTGGGGCACTGGTGGCATGCAACTGACGGCGGCGATTCTCGGTGCCGATGACGTGCTCAAGGTGATCGACCAAGGCGCAGATGACACCACCAACGCAGTGTCGATCCGCCGCTTTTTTGCCCGCACTGCCGGCGTCAAAACCACCACCCGCACCCCAGAGGCGACAGTGATTCAGACCCGTCACCGGATTCCGGAAACTGCGCTGAGTGGCGATCAGATCATGGTCTATCAGGTGCCGATCCCTGAGCCGCTGCGCTTTATCGAGCCCTCGGAAACCGAAACCCGCACCATGCATGCGCTGGAAGATTACGGCGTGATGCACGTGAAGCTGTACGAGGACATCGCCACCTTCGGCCATATCGCCACCAGCTACGCCTACCCGGTGACGGTGGATGAGCGCTACGTGATGGACCCCTCGCCGATCCCCAAATTCGACAACCCCAAGCTGCACATGAGCCCGGCGCTGATGCTGTTCGGCGCTGGCCGCGAGAAGCGCCTGTATGCAGTGCCGCCGTTTACTCGGGTGGTCAGCCTGGATTTTGCCGATCACCCGTTCGAGATCCAGCGTTGGGACGAATGCTGCGCCTTCTGTGGCAGCCAGGATTCCTACCTCGACGAGCTGATTGTCGACGACGCCGGGACCAAGCGCTTCGTCTGCTCTGACACCGATTACTGCATGCAACGCCGTGACCTTGAAGAGGAGGGCGAGCAATGAGTGCTGCCGAGAAAATGCACCTGCACACCGACACGGCGCAGCCGCTGTTCAGCGTGCGCGATCTGACCCGCTTGTACGGCCTGGAGAAAGGCTGTCAGGGCGTGTCGTTCGATCTGTATCCGGGCGAAGTGCTGGGCATTGTCGGCGAGTCTGGCTCGGGCAAGTCGACCCTGCTTAGCCTGCTTTCCGGGCGCTGCCCGCCGGATCGCGGTTCAGTCAGTTATCGCGATACGGCCGGCAACTGGGTCGATCTATACAGCGCCAGCGAGGCGCAGCGGCGCACGCTGCTGCGTACCGAGTGGGGCTTTGTCGAGCAGAACCCGCGTGACGGGCTGCGCATGGGCGTGTCGGCCGGGGCCAATATCGGCGAGCGGCTGATGGCCCAGGGTGTGCGCCATTACGGCGAACTGCGCGCGGCTGGCATCGACTGGCTGAAACAGGTGGAGATCGACCCGCTGCGCATCGACGACCTGCCGCGCACCTTCTCCGGTGGCATGCAGCAGCGCTTGCAGATCGCCCGAAACCTGGTTTCCAGCCCACGGCTGATCTTTATGGACGAGCCCACCGGCGGCCTCGATGTATCGGTGCAGGCGCGTCTGCTCGACCTGTTGCGCGGCCTGGTGCGCGAGCTGGACCTGGCGGTGGTGATCGTCACCCACGACCTGGCGGTGGCGCGTCTGCTGGCGGACCGGCTGATGGTGATGCGCCGCTCCCATGTGGTCGAGGCCGGTCTCACCGACCAGATTCTCGATGACCCGCAGCATCCCTATTCGCAGTTGCTGGTGTCGTCTGTCCTGCAGCCCTGACGTGTGTGCAGCCCCGATTGCATGCGGGCTGCCGGTCAATATGAGGTCAATCATGAATACGCTTATCGAGGTCTCCGGCCTCAGCAAGACCTTCACCCTGCATCAGCAGCACGGCGTGGTGCTGAATGTGTTGAGCGGGCTGCATTTCAGCGTGCGCGCCGGCGAGTGCCTGGTGCTGCATGGCCAATCCGGTGCCGGCAAGTCAACCTTGCTGCGCACCCTGTACGGCAATTACCTGGCCGCTGGCGGCAGCATTCGCGTGCTGCACAACGGCGAATGGGTCGAGCTGGTCGGTGCCGAACCGCGCCAGGTGCTGGCGGTACGCCGGCAGACCCTGGGCTATGTCAGCCAGTTTCTGCGGGTGATTCCCCGTGTTGCCACCCTGGACGTGGTGATGGAGCCGGCCCTGGCCCGTGGCTGGAGCAAAGCGGATGCCGAGGCTCGGGCGAAAAGCCTGCTCAGCCGCCTGAATATCCCCCAGGCCTTGTGGCAACTCGCCCCCGGCACCTTCTCGGGCGGCGAGCAGCAGCGGGTGAATATTGCCAGCGGCTTTATGGTCGCCTGGCCGTTGATGCTGCTGGATGAACCCACTGCCTCCCTAGACGACGCCAACCGCCAGGTGGTGCTGGAACTGATCGATGAAGCCAAGGCCGCCGGTAGCGCGCTGATCGGCATCTTCCACGACCGCGCCGCCCGTGAGGCGGTGGCGGATCGTTACCTTGATATGAGCGCTGCGGCGCAGCAGGAGTACGTATATGCCGGTTGAACAGATTCTTACCAACGCGCGGATCATCACCGCCGAGCAGGAGTTTGTCGGCACCCTGGTGCTGCGCGACGGGCTGATTGCCCAGGTAGAAGAGGGCGTTAGCGGCTTGCCCCAGGCGCAGAACTTGAACGGTGATTACCTGCTGCCCGGCCTGGTCGAGCTGCACACGGACAACCTGGAAAAATACATGAGCCCTCGGCCGGGGGTGGATTGGCCATCGGCTTCGGCGGTTCTGACCCACGATGCGCAGATCGCTTCGGCGGGCATCACCACGGTGTTCGATGCCCTGGCGATTGGCGACGTCAACCCGCGCGGCAAACGCATGCAGCAACTGCCGGCGATGCTCGAAGCGATTGCTTCAGCCGCAGCGGCCGGGCATATGCGCGCCGATCACCGCCTGCACCTGCGCTGCGAGGTCTGCCATCCGGAGACCCTCGCGGTGTTTCGCGATCTGGTCGAGCATCCGCTGGTACAACTGGTCTCGGTGATGGACCACGCGCCGGGCCAGCGCCAGTTCGCCAAGGAAGACAAATATCGCGAGTACTACATGGGCAAGTACCACCTCAGCGAAGCGGAGATGGAGGCCTTTATCGTCGAGCAAGTGGGTAACTCGCGGCAGTACAGCGACCGTCAGCGCCGCAGCATTGTGGCCGACTGCCAGGCCCGTGGTATTTCTGTGGCCAGCCACGATGACGCCACGCTGGCCCATGTGCAGGAGTCGGCGGGTTTCGGCATGTCCATCGCCGAATTTCCCACCACCCTGGAGGCCGCCAAGGCCAGCCATGAGCTGGGCCTAAAGGTGCTAATGGGCGCGCCGAATATCGTGCGCGGCGGTTCGCACTCCGGCAATATCGCCGCCGCTGAACTGGCTCAGCAGGGTGTGCTGGATATCCTCTCCAGCGACTACTACCCGGCCAGCCTGCTGCAGTCCGCTTTGCTGCTGGCCTGGCAGGACAACGGCTATGATCTGCCGCGAGCGATTGCCACCGTCAGTCGCGTGCCGGCACAGGCGGCGGGGCTGCATGATCGCGGCGAAATCCGCGTCGGCCTGCGTGCCGACCTGGTGCAGGCGCAGGTGCATGCGGGCCAGGCGGTGATCCAGCAAGTCTGGCGACAAGCGAAAAGGGTGTTCTGATGAGTGGCCGGTTGATCTATCTGATGGGGCCTTCGGGATCGGGCAAGGACAGCCTGTTGAATGCCGCGCGCGAGCGCCTGGCTGAACGTGGTTGTCTGATCGCCCGCCGGGTGATCACTCGCTCGGCGGAAGCGGTGGGCGAGGACGCCATCGGTGTGTCGCCGGCCGAGTTCGACCAGCAGGAAGCCGCCGGCGCCTTTGCTCTGAGTTGGCGCGCCAACGGCCTGGCCTATGGCATCCCACGGCAGATCGATGACTGGCTGGCGGCGGGGCAGGACGTGCTGGTGAATGGTTCGCGCGGCTATTTGCTTAAGGCGCGCGAGCGTTATCCCGAACTGCTGGCGATTCTCCTGCAGGTGGATGAAGCGGCCCTACGCCAGCGCCTGCACGCGCGCGGACGGGAAAGCGCGGAGCAGATTGAGGCCCGCCTGGCGCGTAGCCGCGAACTGCAACTTCCTTCTGCCTCGGTGGCAGGGGATAGCGACGAAGGCGAATCGCAATACCTACTCAACAACTCCGGACCACTCGACCAAACCGTCACCCAGTTGCTGCAACTGCTTAGCGATGCGCGCGCATGCGCCTGACCCTGCTCGGCACCGGCGATGCCCGTCAGGTGCCGGTGTACAACTGCAGCTGCGCGGCCTGCGACAGCGCACGTCTGAATCCTGCACGTCGTCGTGGACCCTGTTGCGCGCTGATTGAATGCGGCGCGCAGCGCTGGCTGATCGACTCGGGCCTGAGCGATCTGTGTGAGCGCTTCCCGCCCCATAGCCTGAGCGGCATTCTGCAAACCCATTACCACGCTGATCACGCCCAGGGTTTGCTGCACCTGCGCTGGGGCCAGGGGCTGATTATTCCGGTGCATGGCCCGGATGATCCCGAAGGGTTAGCCGACCTGTACAAACACCCCGGTATTCTCGATTTCAGCCAGCCGTTTGCCGCCTTCGAGCGGCGGCAGCTGGGTGAGTTAAGCGTGACGGCGCTGCCGCTTAATCACTCGAAACCGACATTTGGTTATCTACTGCAAGGCTTAACGGCGAGTGGTGAACAGCGGCGTATCGCCTATCTGACAGACACCCTCGGCGTGCCGGACGCCAGCGCCGAGGTGCTGCGCCAGCAGCCGCTGGATCTGCTGGTGTTGGACTGCTCCACCGCGCCGCAACCCATCGCCCCGCGCAACCACAACGACCTGACCCGCGCGCTGGAAGTGGCCCTGCAGTTGCAACCGAGAGAAACCGTGCTGACCCATATCGGCCATAGCTTCGACGCCTGGCTGCTGGAACACCCCGATGCCTTGCCTGCGGGGGTTAGCCTGGCCTGCGATGGGCGAGTGTTATGAACGCTCGTCGCGTGACACTGCTTCTATGCGGCGCGGAAACCCTGGGCATGGCCGGTTTTGCCCTGTTCGCCGCCTTGCTGCCGGATTTTCAGGCGCTGTGGGGGCTGAGTAATACCCAGGCGGGCTGGATCGGTGGCGGGTTCTTTCTCGGCTATATGGTCGCGGTGCCGATCCTCACCGGGCTCACCGACAAATACGATGCGCGGCTGATCTACCTGGCGGCGATGCTGCTGACGGCGGCGGCCAATGCGGGATTTGTCTTTGCCGATGACTTTTGGTCGGCTCTGGCCTGGCGCGTGCTGGCGGGCGTCGGTTTGGCGGGCACCTACATGCCGGGGCTCAAGGCGTTGTCCGAACGGATCGACGGGCCGGCGCAGTCGCGCGCGGTGGCGTTCTATACGGCGAGCTTCGGCTTGGGCACGGCGCTGTCGTTTATTCTCGCCGGCGAGTTGGCCAAGTTCGGCGGTTGGCAGTTGCCGACGCTGCTCAGTGGCGTTTGCGCGTTGCTGGCCTGGGCTATGGTCTATTGGGGCTTGCAGCCAAAAGCGGTGGTGCAGCATGCGCCGCGCAAGCTGCTGGACCTTGCCCCGCTGAAAAGCCGCGCGGTAGCGGCTTACTGCCTGGCGTATGCGGTGCATAACCTTGAGCTGTTTGCCCTGCGCGCCTGGGTGGTGGCTTTTGTCGTGTTTTCCGGGCAATTGCAGGGCAGCGATCCCTGGCTGTCGGGCACCTGGGTGGCGATGCTGGTGACCCTGATCGGCATGCCCGCGAGCATCTTCGGCAACGAGCTGGCGCTGCGTTTCGGCCGCCAGCGCTGGCTGATCGCAGTGATGCTCAGCTCGGCCTTGCTGGCGCTGTTTATCGGCCTGAGTGCAGCCTTGCCGTTCTGGCTGATGCTGGTGCTGGTGCTGCTCTACAGCATCGCCGTCACCGCCGATTCGTCATCGCTGACAGCAGGGTTGATCGAAGTCGCGCCCGCCAGCCACCGGGGTACGGCCATGGCGCTGTATTCCTGCACCGGCTTTAGCGGCGCCTTCCTCGGCCCGCTGCTGTTTGGCATCAGCCTAGATGTGCTGGGTGACAAGAGTCTAATCGGCTGGTGGGCCGCGTTTGCCCTGATGGGCCTGCTATTGCTGCTCGGCCCGCTGGCATTGTGGTGGGCGGGCAAAGCACAGTCGGAACGCACCCTGCGCCAGCCGCGTGCGGAGGCGGCTTAGGTAAGGCGATCTCACGCCTTAATCCAGCGGCAACTCGGTGGTGCGTTTGACCTCGCTCATGGCGATATGCGAGTGCGCTTCGTGCACATGCGGGCGTTGCAGCAGGTGGTCGCGTAGGAAGCGTTCGTAGCTGGCGATGTCCTTGGCCACCACCTTGAGTAGGTAATCCGAGCCGCCGGCCATGGTGAAACACTCCAGCACCTCGGGGTAACCGACCACCGCCTGCTCGAATTCTTCCAGGTTGCTGCGCCCGTGCGCCGACAGTTTGATATCGACAAACACGGTGATGCTAAAGCCCAGTTGCTTGTGGCTGAGCAGGGCCACCTTGCGCTCGATAATGCCGTCTTCCTGCATGCGGTGAATCCGCCGCCAGCAGGGCGATTGCGACAATTCCACCTTTTCGGCGATCTCGGCGGCGGAGAGGTCGGCATTGTGCTGCAGCAGGCGGAGAATTTTCCGATCAATGGGGCTGAGCAAGTCCTGCATGATTGTTCCTTAATTTTTGTATTTATTGGAAGGGTCATGCGCAGTATTGGCTTTTCATCCCGAAAATAGAAAGAAAATCTCCGTACTGCTCAGTCATATTCTTGGCCGTACACCTTGTGGGGTGATCCCGCACTAGGCTTAACAAGGGTGGCATTCACCGTTGCCAACCCAGCTCTCGATAAAAATAACAGGAGCACCACCATGTCTCTGGCCGAGATCCGCCTGGATGACAAGTACCGCCTTGCTACCGGTCACCTCTACCTGACCGGCACCCAGGCCCTGACCCGCCTGCCCATGCTGCAGAAGCAACGCGACGCAGCTCATGGCCTGAATACCGCGTGCTTTATTTCCGGCTACCGTGGCTCGCCCCTGGGCAACCTCGACAAGAGCCTGTGGGACGCCAAGCAGTACCTCAAAGAAAATCACATCCACTTCCAGCCGGGCGTCAACGAAGAGTTGGCCGCCACTTCGGTGTGGGGCAGCCAGCAGACCAGCCTGTTCCCCGGCGCGCGCTACGACGGCGTGTTCGCTATGTGGTACGGCAAGGGTCCGGGTGTGGACCGTTGCGGTGATGTGTTCAAGCATGGCAACTCGGCCGGCGTTTCCGAGCATGGCGGCGTGCTGCTGCTGGCTGGCGACGACCATGGCTGCAAGTCTTCGAGTATCGCCAACCAGAGCGAGCATGCGTTTATCGCCGCCTCGATCCCGGTGCTTAATCCGGCCAACGTTCAGGAAATTCTCGATTACGGCATCATCGGCTGGGAGCTGTCGCGCTACAGCGGTTGCTGGGTGGCGCTGAAAACCATCGCCGAGAACGTCGATTCCTCCGCCGTGGTGGATGTCGACCCGCTGCGCATGCAGGTGAAGATTCCCGAGGACTTCCAGCTGCCGGACGACGGTGTGTATATCCGCTGGCCGGACCCGCCCCTGGCCCAGGAAGCGCGCCTCAACACCTACAAAATTTACGCCGCCCGCGCTTTTGCGCTGGCCAACAACCTCAACCAGATCAAGCTCGATTCGCCCAACCCGCGCTTAGGCATTATCACCACCGGCAAGTCCTATCTGGATGTGCGTCAGGCTCTGGATGATCTCGGTCTGGATGAAGCGCTGTGCGCCCAGGTGGGCTTGCGTGTCCTCAAGGTCGGTATGAGCTGGCCGCTGGAACCGGTGTCCGTGCATGAGTTCGCCGAGGGCCTGGACGAGATTCTGGTGGTCGAGGAAAAACGCAGCATCATTGAAGACCAACTCACCGGTCAGCTGTACAACTGGCCCGTGGGTAAGCGTCCGGTGGTGGTTGGCGAGTTTGATGAGGCCGGCCATTCGCTGCTGCCGAACCTGTCCGAACTGACCCCGGCGATGATCGCCCGCGCCATCGCCAAGCGCCTCGCGCCGATCTACAGCAGCCCACAGATTGAAGAGCGTCTGGCCTTTCTCGCGGCCAAGGAAGCATCGCTGGCCGCGCCCAAACACATCACCGTACGCACCCCGCACTTCTGCTCCGGCTGCCCGCATAACACCTCGACCAAACTACCGGAAGGCAGCCGCGCCCAGGGTGGTATCGGTTGCCACTACATGACCCAGTGGATGGACCGCAATACCGACACCTTTACTCAGATGGGCGGCGAGGGCGCGACCTGGATCGGCCAGGCGCCGTTTACCGACACCCCGCATATCTTCCAAAACCTGGGTGACGGCACCTACTTCCACTCCGGCCAGCTGGCCCTGCGCGCGTCGGTCGCCGCCGGGGTGAATATCACCTACAAAATTCTTTACAACGACGCGGTGGCCATGACCGGCGGCCAGCCCATCGACGGCGAACTGCGCGTCGATCAACTGAGCCAGCAGGTGTATGCCGAAGGGGTGAAACGCATCGCCCTGGTCACCGACGAGCCGGACAAGTACCCGACCCGCAACACTTTCGCGCCCATCGTTACCTTCCACCATCGCCGTGATCTGGATGCTGTGCAGCGCGAGTTGCGCGAGTTCCAGGGCTGCTCGGTGATCATCTATGACCAGACCTGCGCCACCGAGAAGCGCCGTCGGCGCAAGCGCGGCAAGCTGGTCGACCCGCAGAAGCGCGCCTTTATCAACTCGGCAGTGTGCGAAGGCTGTGGCGATTGCAGCGTCAAGTCCAACTGCCTGTCAGTGCTGCCGCTGGAAACCGAGCTGGGGCGCAAGCGCGAGATCGACCAGAACTCCTGCAACAAGGATTTCAGCTGCGTTGAAGGCTTCTGCCCAAGCTTTGTCACTGTGCACGGCGGCAGCCTGCGCAAGCCGGAAGCAGTGGGCTTGAGCGCGCTGTTTATCGCCTTGCCAGAACCCAAGCAGCCGACTCTGGAGCGGCCGTGGAATATCCTACTGCCGGGTGTCGGCGGCAGCGGCGTAACCACAGTCGGCGCATTGCTCGGCATGGCCGCGCATATCGAAGGCAAGGGCTGCAGCGTGCTTGATCAGGCTGGCCTGGCGCAGAAATTCGGCCCGGTGATTACTCATATCCGGGTTGCCGCCAAACAGGACGACATCTTCGCCGTGCGCATCGCCGCCGGGGAAACCGACCTGCTGCTGGGCTGCGATCTGGTGGTGTCGGCCAGCGAAGAGGCTTTGGCCAAGCTGAATGACAAGATCGCCCATGCGGTGGTCAACAGCCATGAAGCGGCCACCGCTGAATTCACCCGCAACCCCGATGCTCAGGTGCCTGGCGCGGCCATGCGCGAAGCGCTGATCGAAGCAGTGGGTGCGAGCAAAACCCACTTTGTCGATGCCAGCCGCCTGGCTACCCGCCTGCTCGGCGACAGTATCGCCACCAACCTGTTTATGCTCGGTTTCGCGTATCAGAAGGGCCTGGTGCCGGTATCCGCCGAAGCCATCAACAAGGCCATCGAGCTTAACGGCGTGGCCGTGCAGCTCAATCAGCAGGCCTTCCTCTGGGGCCGTCGTGCGGCCCATGACGCGGTCGCCGTGGAACGTCTGGCCAAGCCGGAAGTTATCGAAGCGCCGCATTGCCAGACCCTGGAAGACATCATCGCTGACCGCGTTGTACGCCTGACGGCCTACCAGAACGCCGCCTACGCCGAGCGCTACCGCGAGCAGGTGGCGCGGGTGCAGCAAGCCGACAAGAGCGCTGACCAGGCGCTGAGCAAGGCCGTGGCGCGCTACTACTTCAAACTCCTGGCCTACAAGGACGAGTACGAAGTGGCGCGGCTGTACAGCGACGGCAGCTTTATCCGTCAGCTGGAGGCGCAGTTCAGCGGCGATTACCGCCTGGAATTCCACCTGGCACCGTCCTGGCTGAGCAAACCGGACGCCAGCACCGGCGAGCCGCGCAAGCGTCAGTTCGGCGCCTGGATGCTCAAGGCTTTCGGCGTACTGGCCAAGTTCAAGTTTCTGCGTGGCACGCCGCTTGACCTGTTCGGCTACAGCGCTGAGCGCAAGCTGGAGTTGGACCTGATCGACGACTACGAGCAGAACCTGGACTACCTGCTCAAGGAGCTCAACGCCGACAACTACCGCACCGCGCTGGCCCTGGCCGAGCTACCGGAGCAGATCCGCGGCTATGGCCACGTCAAGGAACGCAGCCTGGCCAAGGTGCGCGAGCAGAGCAGCCAGCTCAAAGCGCGCATGCTGGTCAGCGAAATCCAAGCCGTGCAGTTGTTCGAGCCGGCCGCATAACAAACCCCTGACGCTTATAACCTTCACCCTCTCCCTTAACCGGGAGAGGGCGACCTCTTACAACAAAAAAACGAGGCACCTATTTCCGTGTTTTCCCATATCGATTTCGACCACCACGAACAGGTGGTCTACGGCCACGACAAGGCCAGCGGCCTGCGGGCGATTATCGCCATTCACAACAGCAACCTCGGCCCGGCCCTCGGCGGTTGCCGCATGTGGCCCTACGCCAATGACGATGAAGCGCTGCGCGATGTGCTGCGCCTGTCGCGTGGCATGACCTACAAATCGGCTCTGGCCAACCTGCCCCTGGGCGGGGGCAAGGCAGTGATCATCGGTGACCCGCATAAAGGCAAGAGCGCAGCGCTGTTCCAGGCCATGGGCGATTTTGTCGACAGCCTCGGCGGGCGTTATATCACCGCCGCCGACTCCGGCACCGGCGTTGCGGAAATGCAGATCATGGCCGAGCGTACGCGCCACGTATCCGGCGCCGAGCTGCGCGAAGCCTTCGCCGGCGGCACGCGCAATGGCGATCCGTCACCGTCCACCGCTTACGGGGTGTTTATCGGCATCCAGACAGCGGTCAAACACCGCCTGGGGCGTGATGATCTGCAGGGTCTGAAAGTGGCAATCCAAGGGGTAGGGCAGGTGGGCTTCGACCTGGCGCGCCAGCTGAAAGCCGCCGGCGCCGAGCTGTGGGTAACCGATATTGTCGAGGCCAATGTGCGTCGCGCGGTCGAGCAGCTGGGCGCAACCGCTGTGCCGCAGCAGGCGATTTTCGGCCTGGATGTCGATGTATTCGCGCCCTGCGCCATGGGCGGCATTATCAACCAGCAAACCCTGGAAGCCCTGCGCGCACCGATTATCGCCGGGGCCGCCAACAACCAACTGGCCGATGCCAGCCTGGCGGAAACCCTGCGCCGTAATGAGTGCCTGTACGCGCCGGATTACGCGATCAACGCCGGCGGCATTATTGATGTCTGCTACGAACGCACCGGCGGCAGCGCCGCACAGCTCAAAGCGCATATCGAAGGCATCGGCGCGACCCTGGAACAGATCTTCCAACGCGCCGATGCGGCGAGCAAAACCACTGTAGAGATTGCCGATCAGTTGGCCGAAGAACGGTTCGGTCGTTAAAAACAGCGCACTACTGGCAGTTTTTGCAAAACCCGTAGGAGCGGGCCATGCCCGCGATGCTTTCAGGTCAACATCGATTCGCGGGCATGGAACTAGGCGTCCCCCCCGCTCCTACAGCGTCTTAATCCAGCATCAACGCCAGGCTGACGCCATGCAGCTTAAAACCCAGATTTGCATAAAACGCATGGGCGGCCTCACGGCTCTGGCTGCTGGACAGCGCCACCTTGTAACACCCCCAGGCGCGGGCGCGTTCGATGGCTTTGCCCATCAGCGCCTGGCCAATCCCCAGGCCGCGCGCCTCAATATCCACCACCACATCTTCCAGAATCGCCGAGCGGGCAAAATTGTGCGCCAGGTGCTCGATCAGATTGATCGTGCAGGTGCCGAGCAACTTGCCGTCACGCTCGGCCACCAGCACCACACGGCTCACCGGCAGCTCACTCAAGCGCAACGCCAGCAGCTTGGCATCGGCACGCGGCTCATCGGGCGCTAACTGTTGCAGCAAGGCAGCCAGGGCCGATGCATCGTTAACGCTGACCGCACGCAGGTGAAAATCGGCAAAAGGCGAATCCGGCAGATGATGCGAAGCAGCAGGGCGCATGGCGATCTCTTCTCCTTATGACAGCCGGTTGGCAGTCAGTTGGCAGTCAGTTGGCAGTATGGCGCCGAGATGATGGCAGCGGCATGACAAAACCGCCCAGCCTCGCTAAGATGCCGCCCGCTGGTGGCCCGTCTATCCAGCCTCGGTTCCCATAGTTCAATGGATAGAATAAGCCCCTCCTAAGGGCTAGATACTGGTTCGAATCCAGTTGGGAACGCCATTTTTTCTGCCGGTGGTTAACTACCGTCTCCTGCTTTTTCTGCGCTGATCCATCCACGTCCTAATTCTTATCCAGACGCCATGCTCATACTGCCGAGGCGGGCTTGCTGCGCGTTGCATAATGCAAATGCCTTAAAACTGTGCGCTTATCGCCCTGAATATGCGCATTTATTTGCCTGTTTTATCCGCGCAATAGAGCACTAGCTTTATGAGAGCGCACCAAAAAGATTCATTAATGCGACATTTTGCGCTGTTATGGCGCCAGGCTGACTGCTAGAGTGCGGCGCACTTTTCAGTCGATCTGCCCTGTGTTCTGGGCACTGTTTGGGTACCCCTATGAGCGAATCCGTCGAGCTTTTCCTTTCCCGCTTGAAGCAGCGTGACCCTCACCAGCCGGAGTTTCATCAGGCCGTGGAAGAAGTGCTGCGTTCGCTGTGGCCATTCCTCGAAGCCAATCCGCGCTACCTGCAGGCCGGCATTGTTGAGCGTATGGTCGAGCCGGAGCGGGTGGTGCTGTTCCGCGTGTCCTGGGTTGATGACGCAGGGCGGGTGCAGGTCAACCGTGGCTATCGGGTGCAAATGAGCAGCGCTATTGGCCCGTACAAGGGCGGCCTGCGTTTCCACCCCTCGGTTAACCTAGGTGTGCTGAAGTTTCTGGCCTTTGAGCAGGTGTTCAAAAACTCGCTGACCTCGCTGCCAATGGGCGGCGGTAAAGGTGGCTCGGATTTCGACCCGAAGGGCAAAAGCGACAACGAAGTCATGCGCTTCTGCCAGGCCTTTATGAGCGAGCTGTACCGCCATATCGGTGCGGACCTAGATGTGCCCGCCGGGGATATCGGCGTTGGCGGCCGTGAGATCGGCTATATGTTCGGCCAGTACAAACGCCTGGCTAATCAGTTCACTTCGGTGCTGACCGGCAAGGGCATTACCTACGGCGGCAGCCTTATTCGCCCGGAAGCCACCGGCTATGGCTGTGTGTACTTCGCTCAGGAAATGCTCAAACGGATCAACCGCGGCGTTGAAGGCCAGCGCGTGGTTATCTCAGGTTCAGGCAACGTAGCCCAGTACGCGGCGCAGAAGGTTATGGAACTGGGCGGTATGGTGGTGTCCATGTCGGACTCTGAGGGCACTCTGCATACCCCTGATGGCCTGACTGAGGAGCAGTGGCAGCACCTGATGGAGCTGAAAAACGTGCGTCGTGGTCGTCTTAGCGAAATGGCCGCGCACTTCAAACTGAACTTCCTTGCCGGCAAGCGCCCTTGGCAGCTGTCGTGCGACATCGCGCTGCCATGCGCCACACAGAATGAACTGGATGCTGAGGATGCTAAAGCGCTGCTGAGCAACGGCTGCTTCTGCGTGGCCGAAGGGGCGAATATGCCCTCGACCTTGGAAGCGGTGGATCTGTTTATTGACGCGGGCATCTGCTTTGCCCCAGGCAAGGCATCAAACGCTGGTGGCGTGGCCACCAGCGGCCTGGAAATGAGCCAAAACGCCATGCGCCTGAACTGGACTGCTGGCGAAGTGGACGAGCGCTTGCACAGCATCATGCAAAGCATCCACAGCGCCTGTGTGCGTTACGGTGAAGAGAATGGACGAGTCAACTACGTCAAAGGCGCCAACATCGCCGGCTTCGTCAAAGTCGCTGACGCCATGCTGGCGCAGGGTGTGGTCTAACCCGCTTCGATCCTGACACGCTCTACCGCCAACAAAAAATGCCCGCGCAATGCGGGCATTTTTTATTCGCTCTAAGCTAACGCGCCAGCGAGTGCGCGGCGCATTAGCCGGCCTCTGACGGCTTAGTTACCGCGGTAGGTGGAGAAGCCGTAAGGGCTGAGCAGCAACGGAATGTGGTAGTGCGGCACGGTGCCGTCGACTTCGAAGATCACCGGCACTTCCGGGAAGAAGCTCGCTGTAGCGTGCTTCTTGAACCATTCACCTGTCTTGAACGTCACGCGGTAGGTGCCTTTCTCCAGCGCTTTGTCTGCTGGGTACAGGGCGGTAATGCGGCCTTGTTCGTTGGTTGCGCCGCTGTTGAGCATGTTCCAGTTTTTACCGTCCTGTTTTTCCAGGGTCACGTTGACTTCAGGCGAAGGTAGACCGTCTTGCAGGTTCAGCACGTGCACGCTCAGCGGGTTACCAGCTGCCAGGGCCAGGGAGGAAAGGCCGCTGAGGACAGCGCCGGCAAACAGGGTTTTCAGCAGTTTCATGGTGTGACTCCTAATCAGTGAGTGGTGGGTAAAATTTGAGCAATGGCTTTCAGGGCGCAGCCTTCATCGATCTCAGCGCCGCCGGCGCCTGCGACACCGATGGCACCGATGACCTGATTTCCCACCGTCAATGGCACGCCGCCACCGAGCAGCAGCAGCTCATCGAGGGTGTTGAGGTTTTCGGCATCCGGGTTGTTGCGGGCACGTTCAGACAGCAGGCGTGTGGAGGTTTTAGTCGACAGGGCGGTAAAGGCTTTGCGCTGCGCCGCCACGGTGTTGTGCGGGCCGACATTGTCGTCACGCTGCACTGCAACCAGGTTGCCGCCACGGTCGACTACAGCGGCAACGCCGGTACGGCCATCGGCATGGCATGCCGCCAGCGTGGCGCTGAGTAAGTTGTTCGCCAGCGCCAGGGTGACGTCTGGGCGCTGGGCAACTTGTGCGTCAGTGGCCCATGCGGCAGAAGAACCCATGGCCAGTGCAAGTAATGACAAGGTGGCGGTGCGAAGTAACATATCGGTCTCCAGGGTTGGGCTCAGCTGAGCGATGGGTGACCATGCTGCCCAAGCGTCACCGTCAAACGGATTGCGCTTGGATTACCAATTTGTAATGGGAGCGCCGCGCAGAACGGCCTAGGCTATGCGCCTGTGCTGGAGGAAAAGATGCGCATTCTGGTGGTCGAAGACGAAGTAAAAACCGCGGATTACTTGAGCAAAGGCTTAGGTGAGTCGGGGTATCGCGTGGACGTTGCCCTGAATGGTCTGGATGGCCAGCACCTGGTGCAGGAACATGAGTTCGACCTGATCATTCTTGATGTCATGTTGCCCGGTTTGGATGGCTGGCAGCTGCTGCAGATCATTCGGCGCAAGCTGCAAACACCGGTACTGTTTCTCACTGCGCGTGATGCGGTGGAGGACCGTGTCAAAGGGCTGGAACTGGGCGCTGATGATTACTTGGTCAAACCCTTTTCTTACGCCGAGTTACTGGCTCGCGTACGTACCTTGCTGCGTCGTGGGCCGCCGCGTGAGGTTGAGCAGTTTCAAGTGGCGGATCTGCATCTAGACCTGTTACGGCGCAAAGTCACCCGCAATGGTGAACGCGTGACCCTGACCAACAAGGAGTTCTCTCTGCTGCACTTGTTGCTCAGCCGTGAGGGGGAGGTGTTGTCGCGTACCTTGATTGCTTCGCATGTCTGGCAGATGAATTTCGACAGTGACACCAACGTGGTCGATGTGGCCATCCGCCGCCTGCGTGCCAAGGTCGACGACCCATACCAGCTTAAGCTGATCCACACTGTGCGCGGCATGGGGTACATGCTTGAGGCGCAGTCATGAGGCTGTGGCCGCGCGCGTTGAGCGTGCGCCTCGCCGTGATGTTCGCCTTGGTCAGCACGTTGTTATTGGGCCTAATTGGTTTTTCCCTGTACCAATCGCTGCAGCGCGAAATTGCCTGGCGCGATGATCAGGCATTGCTTGGCCGGCTGGAGCGCATGCAGGCCTTGCTTGACGACAGCCAGAGCATTGAGGCCCTGCGTAGCAGGCCGCAGCTCTATGAAAACATGCTGGGTAATCGCGATAGTTTGCTGTGGATTATCGATGACGCCGGGCAGCGGCTGATCGAGATCAACCCAACCTTAATGCCGCTGCCCGTGTTGCCAGCTGCCGAGCGAGCCACCCTAGGCGATAGCCAAAGCAGTGAACTTTTGCGCCTGGCCTGGTTGGATGTCACCCGAGGCGATCGTCGCCTAACCCTGATTGCCGGAAAGCTGCTCAGCGAGCGTGAGCAGATGCTAGCGGCGTATCGCCTCAAACTCTGGTTGGCCTTATCGGTTGGCGCATTCTTAGCGTTTGGGTTCGGCTGGCTGGTCAGCCTGCGTGGTTTGCAGCCGGTGCGACAGCTGGCAATGCGCGCTGCTGCCATTGACGTGCAGCACCTACACCTGCGCCTGGATGAGTTTAAAGATGTCAGCGAATTGCAGGCGCTCAGCAAGGCGTTAAACCTGATGCTCGCGCGTCTTGAAGACGGATTTGCCCAGCTCTCGCGCTTTTCAGAAGACCTTGCCCATGAGATGCGCACTCCGCTGAGTAACCTAATGGGGCACGCGCAGCAAACCCTCGCACGTCCACGTTCAGTGGATGAATACCAGAACTTGCTGGTTTCCAATCTTGAGGAGTACGACCGATTGGCGCGAATGATCGACAGTATGTTGTTTCTCGCGCGTACCGAGCAGGCTGATGCTTCGATCAACCGGCAACTGGTTGACCTGCACGAATTGGTCGAACAGCTCTGCGAGTACTTCGATGGCACAGCACAGGAGTGCGCCATCGAGTTGATTAACAAGGGCAGTGGCACTTTAGTCGCCGACCCGCAGTTAGTCCGTCGCGCCTTGGCTAACCTGTTGGCGAATGCGCTGCGTTACGGCATACCTGACAGTGCTGTCACCATCAGCAGCAGTTTGTGCGATGGAGTCGTTGAGATCAGCGTGCACAACTTCGGTGAACCCATTGCCGCCGAACACCTGCCGCGTCTGTTTGAACGCTTTTATCGCTGCGACCCCTCGCGTAACCAGCCCGATGATTCGGGTGGCCTGGGCTTGGCCATTGTGCGTTCGATCATGCATGCCCATGGCGGTCAGGTTCGTGTTACCAGCGCCCAGGCGGGCACGAGCTTCAGTCTGCTATTTCCGCTGGATAGTGCTTAAGCCACCCAGTAAAAAGCCCCGAAATCTGGTTAGAAGTCGGGGCTTTATGTTTTGAGTTCTTGTGGGGGGGGCTTTGATTTTTAGGGCTTAAACGTTCTCTACAGCAAACGCTGAAGTGATTGGCTCTAGCGCACTACTCGGCAGCTTGTGCGGCGCTTCGATACGTTCTTTTAGCTTTTCGGTGAACTCGACAGCTGAAGCCTGATCCTTGAAGTTAAGCTTTATAGCCCCGGTGTTTACTAACCATTTCTCGCCGTCTTCTATCACCATCTTTGAAATCGAGATTTCTATGCCAGTTCCTCTCGCGAATTGAATCGAACCGTGAGTTTTAGGCAAAAAAAGACCAACAAACGTCGGTCAAATCTTAATTTAGGAGGAGCACCTGATGAGCATCAGGTGACATCATATTCTCTCCAGATTGTTGCACGCGTGTGACGAATTCAGGTCCATTCGTCTGCGGCTCGTTCTCTGCAACCAATCCGTAATAATTGTCTACTACCTTGCCGTCTTCACTCGAGGGCAAGATTTTGAACCGCAACGCACGCAAAACGCTAACCACCATTGCTGAACACAACGAAGACGCAGCCATTGCACTTATGCGCGCTGCGGAACGTACAGGTGATCAAGTCCTTCGGCAGCAGATGCTCAGGGTTATTCATCAGCTGAACGAGGATGCACTTGACCTCAGATCCATCCGTGACGATTCCATCTCGTCATCTCGTAAACTTGCCTGATTAGCCAGCCTTTAAGGCTCATGCCCTGCGCTTGCAGGAACGCCCGCTATCGTTCCTTTCTCATGCCCAGGCTAAGCATGTGCTTCGCCATACCTTCGCTTATCACTTCGTCATCACTGGCGGGAACATCCTGACCCTGCAGAAGGTGTTTGGTCATGCGTCCGCCACCATGACCATGCGCTATACCCATCTGGCACAGGATCACCTGCAGGAAGCTTTGCGCTGCAATCCAATCTTCGACACTTTCTCGATACCGGCCTAGGCCAGAAAGCAAAAAGCCCCGAAATCTTGTTAGAAGTCAGGGCTTTAAAAACTGCGATTTGGAGCGGGCGATGGGAATCGAACCCACAGCTCTAGCTTGGGAAGCTAGGGTATTACCACTATACGACGCCCGCAGCGGGTGCCTTTATACCGGAAGTCTTGGCCGAAATGAAGCCTGCAGCGCGGGTATCTGTGGCTGGGCGCTGCAGGCTTGGGGCATAGCGGTGGTTCATACGGCTATCGCGTGGTGCAGGTCGTGCTGTGGACGGTTGCTGGAGCTGATGCGTGCCGGGGCCTGCAGGAACTTGAGCATGACGGACTGACTCTGCAGCCAGGCCTTCTTGTGCTCCATGTCGAGAAAGTGCCCGGTGTTGTCGATAGTGGCGAACTGGCAGTCACTCAGGTACTTGGCAAACACGCGCACGTCATCCGGAGAGGTGTATTCGTCGTGCTCGCCGTTGATAAACAGCAGCGGGATGTCGATGGCCGCCAGGCATTCCATCTGGCAGTGGTTGTCCATATGCACCACCTGGTTGATGTGCGCGTGCAACTGCAGGTATTCGTGGCTGTCGAGGCTGCTGATATGGCGATGGTTGTAGCGCTTGAACAGGGAGGGTAGGTATTTGCCGATGGTGCTGTTGACCAGCTGGCCGACCTTTTCGCCGTCGATGGCCTGCAAGTGGGTCATGCCTTTTTCCAGGTAATCAAGCATCGGCTCATTCAGCAGGGGCGAGAAGGAGGTGATCACCGCCTTTTCGATACGCGCCGGGCGTTGCGCCAGAGCGAGCATGGCAGCGACGCCACCCCAGGAGAACGACAGCAGGTAGTCGACCTGAAACTGTTCGATCAGCTCCAGCAGGATGGTGGCTTCATCTTCCTTGCTGATCGGTCGGCTATGGCTGTTGTGCGGCTTGGACTGGCCGGCGTAGGGCTGATCGTAAAGCACCACATTGAACTGTGGTTGCAGGTACTTGATGGTTTGCGCAAAGGCGGCGGTGGTGGCCAGCGAGCCGTTGATCAGGATGATGGTCTTGCGCGCGCTGGGGTTGGCATAGAACTCCGTGTGTACCTTGAACGTCCTGTGTATATCGACGACAGCGATGGCTGGCTTCATGTCGTTTCCTCCTGGCGCAAAAATGGGCATGGCAAAACGGCGGTGCCGTTAAGCCGGGCTAAGCAGGACAGTCAGGAAAGCGCCTGGACGTGACAGCAAGATGTCAGGCTGGAGGATTTTATAAGTTATTTATTTTCAATCAGTTAGGGCTGAAATAGAGCATCCGTCCACGACCTTTTGGCAGGTGTGGAGAGGCGTCTTTGACCAGGCAGGAACCCATTTCGCGCAGTGCGCAAGTAACCGAGAGAACGCTTAGATGGCTTTAGTGACTGATAGGTCACGATAAGACCTTATGGTTCTATTTAAGCAACCGCGTTCGGGCTGGCGCAAGTGAATATTGGAATATCGAACAACCGTTTGTCGGTTAGCTAGCTAAGTATGTGACTTGAGCACGAACTGCCTAGAGGGTGCTTACAAAAGTAGCGAGCGATGGTCAGGCAAGGCGAAATCAGCCGAGAAAGCGGAGTGTACGGGTTGTACATGAGCATTTTGAGGCTGATTTCAACGCAGCATGGCCGAGCGCAGTAATTTGTAAGCACCCATCTTAGATGCAGGCGATTTCCGCTGCCGTCAGGGCGCGGTATTGGCCAGGGGCCAGCTGCGGGTCGAGTTGGATGGCGCCCATGCTCAGGCGATGCAGGCCGATGACCTTGTTCTGGAAATGGCCAAACATGCGCTTGACCTGATGGTAGCGGCCTTCGTGCAGGGTCAGCAGGGCGCTATGGCTATCCACGATGACCAGCTCGGCGGGCAGGGTGGTGAGGTCTTCGTAGGCGAAGTACAGGCCGCGGGCGAACACCTCGATGTACTCAGGAGTAATCGGCTGTTCGGTCTCTACGCGGTAGACCTTGCCCAGGTGGCTGCGCGGCTCGGTGAGGCGGCGTGACCACTGGCCGTCGTTGGTGATCAGCAGCAGGCCGCTGGTATTCAGGTCCAGGCGGCCGGCCAGGTGCAGGTCGGCTTTGTCCGGCTCATCGAGCAAATCCAGCACGGTGCGGTGCTGCTCATGCTCGGTGGCACTGACCACGCCGGTGGGTTTGTGCAGCATAAAATAGCGTGCGGCTTTGCCGGCCTGCAGCAGCTCGCTATCAACCTCGATGCGGCTGAACTGGCTGACCTCGCACAAGCCATCGCAAACCACCACGCCGTCCACTTGCACGCGGCCGCTGGCCAGCAGTTGGCGGGCGGCTTGGCGATTGAGCTGGGGCAGGTTGCTGAGAAAGCGGTCGAGGCGCATGGCTAGTCGGCAGACGGTTCAGGCAGACCCTGGGCGCAGCGTGGGCACAGGCAGCTGCGGTTGCGCTGCTCGGGCGGCAGTTTGGCCAGCTGCTCGGCATCGATGGACACGCTAAAACACCAGCACTCGCTCACCGGTGCGTCGGCGCCAGCCTGGGCGCATTGGTTGAGCTGCCCGCAGCAGGGGCAGCGGTTGGTGTCATCACTCACGCGATTTCTTCACACAGGCGGTTGCGGCCGCCCTGTTTGGCCCGGTACAGGGCGCGGTCGGCGCGGGTGATCAGCTGCTCCAGGGATTCATCGGCATGCAGTTGCGCCAGGCCGATGCTGGTGGTGATGCGTAGCTGCGCGCCGTTAAAGCTGATGCAGCTTTGCTCGGTTTGCTGGCGGATTTTTTCACCCAGCTCGCGGGCCTGCTCGGGGGTGGTGTCCTTGAGCAGCAGAATAAATTCCTCGCCACCCCAGCGGCAGATGATGTCGGACTGACGCAGGGTGCTGCGTAGGTCGCTGGCAAAGCGACGCAGCACTTCATCACCGGCCATATGGCCCTGGCTGTCGTTGAGCTGTTTGAAGTTGTCCAGGTCGAGCATCAGGGCGCACAGCGCGCTTGGGCTGCGCCGGGCTTCCTGCACGGCTTGATTGGCTAGCAGGTCAAAGCCACGGCGGTTGGGCAGCTCGGTCAGCAGGTCGGTGGTGGCCAGCGCGCTGATGCGTCGCTGATAGCGGCGCAGCACCAGGCTCACCAGGCTGATGACGATCACAGTGACCACCAGGCAGATCAGCAGATTGAGGTACAGCGACTTGCGGATGCCCGCGACGGCGCCGTCCTCATGCTTGTCGACAAACAGGTACCAGTTCAGCTCGGGGATAAAACGCACATTGAGGAAGTGATCGCGGCCGTGTTCCTGATACTCGAAGTCGCCGCTTTGTGGGTGCGGCAGCTTGGCCTGCAGCTCTTCCAGGCCGGGAATTTCACTGAGCGACTGGCCAACTCGCGCGCCCATCGGCCCGCCGTTGGCACCCGTGAGCACCAGCCGACCATTGGTGTCGACGAAGAACACACTGCGCTCATAGCGCTGCTGGTAGGTGTCGATCAGTTTGACCACTGCATCCACGGTCAGGCCGACGCCGGTGGCGCCGATAAAGCGCTGCTGGTAATCGAACACCTTGTAATTGATAAACACGGTCATGCGGTCGTCGTTGGCCATGTCGACGTCGACATTGATCTCGTATGGGGTCTGCATGTCGCGCACGCGGAAATACCAGTCATCGCGTGGCTCGTCTTCCTGCACCTGCTTGAGCACGCCCTTGGCCTGGTAGTAGGTGTGGGTTTTCTCGGAGACGAAGAAGCTGGTGACCGTGGCGTAATGCTCCTGCACTTCACGCAGGTAGCGGGTGATCTGCTCAGGATCCTTCTCGCCGCTCAACACCCAGTCACGCACGTAGGTGTCGCGGGACATCATCGAAGAAATCAGGATGGGCCGAACCAGGTCCTTCTGGATTTCCGAGTAGACGTTGTCCGAGGTCAGCGGCAGTTCGGTGTTGATGATGCCGGCGCGGATTGAATCCAGAGCGGTGTAGTAACTGGCCAGGGAGGTGGCGAGGAAGCCACAACCGAGCAGAACCAGCAGCAGCGCAATCAAGGACCATTGGCGGGTCAGCGGGGACGGATGAGGCATGCAAGGCTCTGCTGGTTAAATAATCGCCGCATTGTAGCGTTCGGCAACCGCCCGCGCTGCTGAAACATCGGCTCCTGGCTGATTTGCCAGCAGTCATGGTGCTTGCTGCGCCAGGCCTTGAGGACTAAGGTGCGGCAACACGAAGAGTCTCCTTGGTGACCCGTACGCTGCTCGTACGCCTTGCTGATCTGCCCCTGACCGCAGTCCTTTCAGCACACCGAGCCCCCATGCCCAGCGCGCCTGCCAGCTATCGCATCAAATATTCCACCCTGAGCATCGGGCTGGAGGATTTTCACCTGTGCTCGCTGCGCGACAAACAGCAGTTCGCCGATCTCGACGGTTTGGCGGAAAAAGCTGGAATCTCCTCGGCCACCTGGTCGCTGTTCGGTCAGCTGTGGCCGGCTGGTGAAGTGCTGGCGCAAACCCTGAGCGGCATGTCGGTGGATGGGCTGCGTATTCTTGAACTGGGCTGCGGCCTGGGGCTGACCAGCCTGGTGCTGCAGCGCCTGGGGGCGGATATCACCGCCAGTGATTACCACCCGCTGGCGGGCGAGTTTCTGCTGCGCAATGCCGCGCTTAATCAACTGGAACCGGTGCCTTATCAGAGCTGCGACTGGGCCGAGGACTATCAGCAGCTGGGCCTGTTTGATCTGGTGATCGGCAGCGATCTGCTTTACGAGCGCGACCATCCCAGCCTGCTGGCCGGGTTTATCGACCGCCATTGCAACCGCCATGCGGCGGTGCTGATTGTCGACCCGGGCCGCGGCAACAGCGCGCGGTTTTCCCGGCATATGCTGGAGCACGGCTACCTGCAGCTGGCCGATAGCCTGAACCTGCTGGATAACCCAGATGCACCCTTTAAGGGGCGCATCCTCAGTTACCGGCGTTAGCCCCTCAGACTTCTTCTAATACCACTACGCGCTGGCCCGCACGCACCGGCGAGCCTGGCTGCACGCGCACTTCGCGCACCACGCCATCGCGCGGGGCGAGCAGGGGGATTTCCATCTTCATCGACTCAAGAATCACCAGCACATCACCAGCTTTGACCGTGCTGCCGGCTTTTACCTGCACTTGCCAGAGGTTGCCGGCGATATGGCTGTCGATGCTGTGCAGGCCGGCGCCGAGCGGGGCGTCTTCGCCGAGATCGGCGGCCACTTCCTCACTCTCGTAGTGCGCCTGGCCGGAGGCGATCCAGCGCTGGCGTTCGGCGTCGAAGGCCGCGCGTTGTTGGTTACGGAAGGCCTCGATGCCCTCAGCCTCGCGGTCAAGAAAGGTCTGATAATCGGCCAGGGCCAATTCACTGTGCTCGATACGCAAGTCATAGCGGCCCAGGGGGAAGTCACGACGGATACGCAGCAGCTCGTCCGCCGAGACCGGGTAGAAGCGGATCTGGTCGAAAAAGCGCAGCAGCCAGGGCTTACCGTCGAAGGCGGCCACTTCGCGGTAGCGGTTCCACATCTGCAGGGTGCGGCCGACGAACTGGTAACCGCCGGGACCTTCCATGCCGTACACGCACATATAGGCGCCGCCGATGCCCACCGAGTTTTCCGCGGTCCAGGTGCGCGCCGGGTTGTACTTGGTGGTCACCAGGCGATGGCGCGGGTCGAGCGGCGTGGCCACTGGGGCACCGAGGTAGACGTCGCCCAGGCCCATCACCAGATAACTGGCGTCAAAGACCGTTCTGTACACCTCATCCAGATTAGGCAGGTCATTGATGCGGCGGATAAATTCCAGGTTGCTCGGGCACCAGGGCGCGTCTTTGCGCACCGTGGTCATGTATTTCTCGATCGCCAACTGGCAGGCCGGATCGTCCCAGGACAGCGGCAGATGAACGATGCGCGACGGCACGCGCAGGTCCTGTGCGGCGCACACGGCGTCCCATTCGCCGGCGACTATGCCGAGCAGATCGCTAAGGGCCAAAGTTTCCGGCTGGTAATGCACCTGCAGCGAGCGAATGCCTGGGGTGAGGTCGATCACGCCGTTGAGGTTTTTCGCTTCCAGCGCCTGCATCAGCGCATGGCCACGGAAACGCAGCACCAGATCCAGCTCTGCCGCGCCGATTTCCAGCAGCAGATGGGTGTCGCCAGACAGGCGTGCGACCAGACGTTTATCGGCTTCGCCGATATCGAGCACGATGGGGCTTTGTAGCTCGGCTGCACTCGGGGAACTCGGCGGCATATCGGCCCCGGATTGCAGCCGGGCTACCAGGTCACTTGTTTCTGCATTGCTGGCCTTGGCCAATTTCCGCGCGGTGGCGATATCCACCGGCGCAAAGCGCACTTTATCGCCCGCCTTAAGCTGGCCCAGCTGCCAAAGGTCCGCCTCGATAATCGTTACTGGGCAAACAAAGCCGCCCAGGCTGGGACCGTCTGGGCCGAGAATTACCGGCATATCGCCGGTAAAGTCCACCGCGCCGATGGCGTAGGGGTTGTCGTGGATATTCGAGGGGTGCAAGCCGGCTTCGCCGCCGCTATCGCGTACCCATTCCGGCTTGGGGCCGATCAGGCGCACGCCGGTGCGGCTGGAGTTGAAGTGCACTTCCCAGTCGGTGGCGAAAAACGTCTCGATATAGGCCGGAGTGAAGTATTCCGGCGCGCCGTGCGGGCCGTAGATCACGCGAATTTCACGCACTGCGGGCAGGGCGCTACACAGCTCGGCGGGCAGTTGCGCACCGGCTTGAAGGTCGGTCAGCGCGGGGATATGCAGCACGTCACCGGCACGCAGAGCACGGCCGCCATGGCCGCCGAACTGGCCGAGGGTAAAGGTGCTTTTGCTGCCGAGATAATCCGGCACCTGCACGCCGCCGCGCAGGCACAGGTAGCTACGTGCCCCAGCGCCATTGATAGTGCCGAGGCTCAAGGTGCTGCCGGCCTTGATCAGCAGTGCGGTATTCAGTGGCTGCTCAATACCATCGACGCTTAGCGGGATTGGCGCACCAGTGACCGCCACCACTGCATCGGTGTTAAAGCGCAGAGTCGGGCCGCTCATGGTGATTTCCAGGCCGGCGGCATCTGCCTCGTTGCCCAGCAGACGATTGCCCAGGCGCAGGGCGCGGCTATCCATTGGCCCGGATGGCGGTACGCCGACGGCCCAGTAGCCGAGGCGGCCGGGGAAGTCCTGCACGGTGGTCTGGGTGCCGGCGCTCAGCACTTCAAAGGTCGTGGCTTGGTAGTTCAAATTTTCCAGGCAGCGGGTCCAGGGGTTACCGCTGGCGAACGGTGCGTCAGTGAGGATTTGCCGCAAGTATTGGCTATTGGTTTCCACGCCATACAGCAGGGTGTCGGCCAGGGCTTGACCGAGGGTGGCACTGGCGGCTTCTCGGCTATCGGCCCAAGTGATGACCTTGGCGATCATCGGGTCGAAGTAGGGCGGAATTTCGCAACCGGCTTCGACCCAGGTATCGATACGCAGTGCTTTGCCATCGGCCTTGGGGAAGTCCACGGCGGTAAGCAGGCCGGGGCTCGGTTGGAAGTCGCGGCCCGGATCTTCGGCGTACAGGCGCGCTTGAATGGCATGGCCGCTGGGCTTCAGGCCCTGGGCCAGCTCGCTCAGCGGAGCCAGATCGCCGGCCGCCAGTTCGATCATCCAGCGCACCAGGTCGACGCCCCACACCTGTTCGGTAACGCCGTGCTCGACCTGCAGACGGGTGTTCATCTCAAGGAAATAGAAACGCGCTGCCTCGCTGTCGTAGACAAATTCCACTGTGCCTGCGCTGCGGTAGCTGACCGCCTTGGCCAGCTTGATCGCCGCCGCGCACAGCTCCTCGGCCATACCGGCCGGCAGGTTGGGTGCCGGGGTTTCTTCCAGCACCTTTTGGTTACGCCGCTGCACCGAGCAGTCGCGCACGCCGAGGGCCAGCACTTCACCGTGACCGTCGCCAAATACCTGCACTTCCAGGTGGCGGGCGCGTTGTATGTATTTTTCGATAAACACGCCGCTGTCGCTGAAGTTGTTCTGCCCTAGGCGTTTGACCGCCTCGAAGGCGTCGCTCAGCTCGGCGGCGCTGTTGCATACGCGCATACCGATGCCGCCGCCGCCGGCGGTGCTTTTCAGCATCACCGGGTAACCCACCTGTTCGCCCGCGACCAGCGCGGCGTCGAGATTTTCCAGCAACTCGGTGCCTTCAAGCATCGGTACGCCGTGCTGTTTGGCCAGGGCGCGGGCGGTGTGTTTAAGGCCGAATACCCGCAGCTGCTCCGGCGTTGGGCCGACAAAGGCAATACCGGCGGCTTCGCAGGCCTCGGCAAAGGCGGCGTTTTCTGAGAGAAAGCCGTAACCGGGGTGGATGGCCGTGGCGCCGCTCTGTTTGGCCACGGCGAGAATCTTCTCGACCATCAGGTAGGTGTTGGCTGCCGGGCCTTCGCCCAGGCTGTGCGCTTCGTCCGCCTGTTGGATATGCAGGCTGGCGGTGTCGGCTTCGGAGTAGACGGCTACGCCCTGTACATCAAGGGCGCGTAGCGTACGCAGGATGCGGCAGGCGATGGCGCCACGGTTGGCGATCAGCAGTTTGTTGAACATGGCGATGCCCTCGAAAGGGTGGGCGGGCCGTCCCGCGGTATTCGGTCTGCACCACGGTCGTCCGTGGTTGAAAGGCGTTTACTCGCTCTTCGCTCAGGGGCGAAGGGCGGCCATCAATCCCACACCAGCACTTCAGCCGGAGTCGGGTTGTAGCCGTTGCATGGGTTGTTCAGTTGCGGGCAGTTGGAGATCAGTACGATCACGTCCATGTGCGCCTTGAGTTCGACGTATTTGCCGGCGGCGGAGATGCCGTCTTCAAAGGTCAGGCCGCCTTCGGGGGTGACCGGCACGTTCATAAAGAAGTTGATGTTGGCGCTGATGTCGGCCTTGTTCAGACGGCCGTCGTGCAGGCTCGCGCGCAAAAAGTTGTCGCGGCAGCTGTGCATATAGCGCTTGTCCAGGGCGTAGCGAACGGTGTTGCTTTCCTGGGCGCAGGCGCCGCCGAGGGTGTCGTGGCGGCCGCAGGTGTCGGCGCTGATGGTCAGCATCGGCTGGCCCAGGTTGGAATACAGCACGCTGCCGGTAGTCAGGTACACGCGGTTTTGTTTGCGCAGGGTGCGTTGCACGTCATAGCGCTCGCGCGGGTTGGCGGCGCTGTAGAACAGCGTATCGACCGCCTGGTTGCCTTCCAGGTCGAGCAGGCGCAGGGTCTGGCCGGCTTTTACTTCGCAGAGAAAGGGTTCGCCAGCGGCGATGGTGGCGCGGTACACCGCAGCTTCCGGGTGCTTGTCGCTTGAGATAAGAGTCATGCTGGCCGGCCTCAGATATACAGACGTTCGGTGTTATGGAAGCCACGGGCGTTTTCCGGGCGCGAGGTGCGGCACAGCACGCTGATGCCATCGCTCTCGACCTTGTGCCAGCTCAGTTGCAGCGGCTTGGGCGCGTAGTCGGGGCTTGAGTCCATGGGGTGCTGCAGGGCGGTGAGTACCACCAGGGTGTCCATCGGCGCGTACAGCTCGATGTAGTCGCCGGCCTTGGAGTTGCCCGGCTGGAAGTGGAAGCAGCCGTCGCTGTCGACCGTCACCTTGCTGAACAGGTTGAGGCACATCAGCAGGTCTTGCAGATTGAGGTTCCACTTGCCCATTTCCACCAGCAGGTTGTCCACGCCGTTGCGGAAGAAGCCGTTGCGCAGTTGCTGATAGTTGCCGCTGCCGTACTTCTCCTGAACTTCCTCGGCGTTGAGTACGCCGCCGAAGCTGTCATGCCAGCCGCAGGTGTCGGCGGTGATGGCAGCGAGCACACGGCCCATATCCGAATACAGGCAGTGGCCGGCGGTGAGCTTGGCGGTGTGCTGGCATTTGAGGCTGTCGGGCAGGTTGAGCCGCTCACTTTTCTCGGCGGCGTTGAGCAGCAGCAGGCTGGCATTGGCGCCGCCTTCGAGGTCGGTGATGCGCAGCAGCTGGCCGCGTTTGAGGACAAAGGAGGTATGCCCGCCGCCGGGAACGAGTTCCTCGTAGAGGGTGGGGCGCAGGCTTAATGAGGCAGTCATCGGATGCTCCTACAGGGCCGGTTGCAGGTTGCCGGCGATATGCGCGGGCAACGCTTCGACGGCGGCGCGGGTGGCGCGGCGGTCGCTGTTGAGGGGGATGTCGTAGGTGATGCGCGCGCCGAAGGCGTTCGGTGCGTGCGGATCAATGCGGGTCTTGTCGAACACCAGCAGGCGGGTGCCGAGGCTGAAGCCCTCGCTCAGGTCATGGGTGACCATAAATACGGTGAGCTTGGTTTCGTGCCACAGCTCCAGCAACAGGCCGTGCATGTCCTTGCGGATGCCGGGGTCGAGGGCGCCGAAGGGCTCATCGAGCAGCAGCACGCGCGGCTTCATGATCAGCGCCTGGGCGATGGCCAGGCGTTGCTGCATGCCGCCGGAGAGCTGGCTGGGGTATTTGTCCAGGGCGTGGCCGAGGCCGACTTTCTGCAGAATCACCGCCGCCTGTTCGCGGGCGTCGCGCTTGGCGGCGCCAAACAGTCGGCCGAGCAATTTCGAGCGCGGCAACTCCAGGCCGATGGCGACGTTATCCAGCACGCTCAGGTGCGGGAACACCGAATAGCGCTGAAAAACTACGCCACGGCTGCTATCGGGTTCGGCAGCCAGCGGCTCACCGCCGAGCAGAATCTCGCCACGGCTGGCGCGCTCCTGACCGAGCAGCAGGCGCAGAAAGGTCGATTTACCGCAGCCGGAAGCGCCGACCAGGGTGCAGAACTCGCCTTCATTGATGCTCAGGTTCAGGCGTTCCAAAACAACCTGGTCTCCATACTCCTGCCAGACATTCTTCACTTCGATAAAGGCACCTACTGCGCGAGCCGCTGGCTGCGTCGCGCGGTGCTCGCAATCCTCATGGACGAGATGTCCACTCCGGTTGCTGCGCTCCGGGCTTCTTGCCAGTGACTCGCTCGCTACGGTGCCGCTCTTTATGGTTTTCATGCTTTCGCTCCCTCGTACCAGGGGAAGCACACGCGGATGGTCTGGCGCAGGCCCAGGTCCATCAGCCAGGCGAGCAGGGTGATCCACACCACGTAGGGCAGGATCACATCCATGGCCATATAGCGGCGCACGAGGAAGATCCGGTAGCCCAGGCCATCGGTGCTGGCGATGGCCTCGGCGGCAATCAGAAACAGCCAGGCTGAGCCGAGTACCAGGCGCAGGGCGATCAGCAGGCGCGGCAGCAGTTGCGGCAACACCACGCGCAGGATCAGGGTCCAGGTGCTGGCACCGAGGGTTTGCGCCTTGATCAGGATTTCTTGAGGAATTTCGCGGGCGCGCTGTTCCAAATCACGGGCCAGGATCGGGGTGATGCCGATGACGATCAACATCACCTTGGACAACTCGCCGAGGCCGAAGACGATAAACAGGATGGGCAGGATCGCCAGTGGCGGCACCATCGACAGCACCGTCAGCAGCGGCGACAAAGGCGCACCGAACAGCGGAATGATGCCCGCCGCGATACCCAGGCACAGCCCAGCGAGGGCGGCAATGCCGATGCCCATGGCCAGGCGTGTCAGGCTGGCGGCGCTGTCCTGCCAGAACAGGTAGTTGCCGCTGCGTTTGTCCTCGGTAAACGCCAGGCGATCAACCGCCGCGGCCATCTGACTGGCACTGGGCAGCAGTTTGTCGTTGGGGTTATCAGCCAGGCGTTGTGCCGAGCCTGCGAAATAGGCGAACAGCAGCAGGGCGAAGGGCAGCAGGATCAGCAGCAAGCGACCGCTGCGATCCGGGTGGCGGTTGATCAGGCGCATAGAGTGTTCTCGTGTGGCTTGGGCCCACTCCCCCGAACCCTCTCCCGCAAGCGGGAGGGGGTAGGGAAGGCGTTACAGCGTGCCGTCAGCCGCCATCTGCATATAGCTCGGATCAAAGCGCAGTTTGAGGTTGCCCTTGTCACCGGTGACGACGCCTTTGGCGAAGCTCATACCGATGGCATCGGCACTTTGTGCACCTTCGCCGAGCAGGCCGTGGCCAAAGGAGAACTCCGCGACCTTGGTCATGGTGGCCGGTAGTTTCGGGCTGGTGGCGAAGGCCACGGCGTCTTTGGCCGAATAGAACATTTTGGTCGCTGCCAGTTGCGCTTCGTAGCCCGCCAGGTCAGTGCCGGAGGCTTTGGCCATATGCTCGCGCGCGGCCTTGCCAGCCGTGGTGTCGGCACTCATGGTGGCCATGATTTCGTACCAGGCACCGGTCAGCGCTTTGCCGAAGGCCGGGTTGTCCTTGAGGGTGTCGCTGTTGACCACCATCAGGTCGATGATTTCACCGGGGATCTGGCTGGAGTCGAACACCTTGGTGACGTTGGGCGTGGCTTCGATTTCGGCCAGCAGCGGGTTCCAGGTGGTCACGGCGGTGACGTCGCTGGTGGAGAAGGCGGCGACCATGTCGGCGTCGGAGGTGTTGACCACTTTCAGGTCTTTCTCGCTGAGGCCGGCTTTTTCCAAGCCGCGGGCCAGCAGGTAGTGGGACACAGACAGCTCGACCAGGTTGACGTTCTGGCCCTTGAGGTCACCCAGGGTTTTCTTCTCGCCCTTGAGCACGACGCCGTCGTTGCCATTGGAGAAGTCGCCGATGATCAGCGCGGTGCTGTCCACGCCGCCAGCGGCCGGAATGGTCAGGGCATCCATATTGGTCATGGTGCAGCCATCAAACTGGCCGGCGCTGTACTGGTTGATTGACTCGACGTAATCGTTGATCTGCACCACATCAATATTGATGTCGTACTTCTTCGCCCACTTGTCGACGATGCCTTCGGCGGCACCATATTCCCACGGCATCCAGCCGGCGTAGATGGTCCAGCAGACGCTGAAGTCGGATTTCGGCGCCGCGTGGCTATTGACGCTGATGGCAGCGGCCAGGCCGGCGGCGAGTACTGAACACAGACGGGACTTACGCATGGTGGAACCTCCAGTTCGAAAATGGGCGGGCAGGAGTGCGCGGCGGTTTTCCCACGAGTGGGGCGCGTTCTCCCGGGCTTTTATCCCGCCGTGTAACCTCGAAGGAGGTCGCCAACTCTCGGACCAGTCACCCGCAGATCTGTTGATCGCGGATCGGAACCCTAGTCAGCTATTGCAAATTGTGGTGCCGCGATCCCGCCGCAGCGGGTTGTTCCTGCACAGCTTGGTTATTGCGAACATCGTGCCAGCTCAACCAGGCCCCATGGGCTCGCGGGTTTTGCCCGCGCCAGTCCAGGGCTGTGCGCCCTGGCGGTGCGTGTGAGCATCGGCGTGCTGCATTGCAGGGCGCTGCGTGTTACAGGTTTTTCTCGGCAGCCATCTGCATATAGCTGCCATCAAAACGCAGCAGGATGTTGTCGGCATTGCCCAGGCTGCGCTCCCCGCTGAAGGCGATGCCGAGCTTATCCAGACCCTTGCCGTCGTGGCCGAGCAGCTTCTGCTGATCGGCGAACTGGGCGACCCGCTGCATCAGCTCGGGCATCTTGTTGGCGTGGGCAAAAGCCAGCGCATAACGCGGCGAATAGAACGAACGCAGGGTGTCGAGTTGCTGGCTGAAATCCTCTGGCGTGGTGCCGGCGGCGCTGGCCATCTTCGCCCGGGCGGCGCGCCCAGCATCGGTGGGCATGCCCATCAGGCGCTGGGTTTCGAACCAGGCGCCGGTCAGCGCCTTACCCAGCTCCGGGTGGGCAGCGAGGACCTTGCTGTTGACCACGGTGAGGTCGACGATCTCGCCGGGAATCAGGTTGGAGCTGAACACCTGGCTGACCTGGGTCTGCTGCTTGATCTTGGCCAGAATCGGGTTCCAGGTGATCACTGCGTCGCCCTGGCCGCTGAGGAAGGCCTCGGCAATCTGTGTGTCGGACACGTGCTGGATGGTCACATCCTCAGGCTTGAGCAGGGCCCATTCCAGGGCGCGGCTGAGTAGGTAATGCGATACCGAGTTCTCCACCAGCAGCACGGTCTTGCCCTTGAGATCCTTCAGGGTCAGGCCCGGACCTCGTAGCAGAATGGCATCCGCACCGTTGGAGAAGTCGCCGATGATCAGCGCGGTAGAGTCGACGCCTGCGGCAGCTGGGATGGTCAGCGCATCCATATTGGTCATCGAGCAGGCATCGAATTCGCCGGCCGTGTAACGCTCGATCGAGCCGACATAATCCGGCACTTCGCTGACTTCGATACGGATGCCGTACTGATCTGCCCATTTCTTCACGATGCCTTCGCTGGCGGCATAACCCCAGGGCATCCAGCCGGCAAAGATCGACCAGCACAGCTTGAAGGTTTTCGGCTCACTCGCAGCAGTGGCCGGTTGCAGCAGCAGGGCGGCGAGCAGACAGGTGGCAGTCAGGCGGGCGAGCAGGGTGCGTAGCGGCATGGGTAACCTCGGGTCAGTCAGCGGGAACAGGAAAGCGAACAGCAGTGCTGTGCGTTCTCCCGGGCTTTTATCCCGCCGTGTAACCCCTGGCCGTGGCCACTGCGTGAGGTCGTCGACTCTCGGACCAGCCATTCGCTGCAGGCATTGCTCAGCGAACCGGAACCCTAGTCGACCATTGCAGATTGTCTGGCTGCAAGCTGCTTGCCGCCGTACGCATTTCCTTTATGCGTAGAACGCTAAGCGAGGACTGTGCCAGGTTGGTGTGTGTCAGCTGGCACGACGGACAATAGGGCACCGAAATAATTTGTCATGAAATCTGCTAAGCCGGTGCGACGCACTGGATGGAATGGCCTGTTGTCTATTCATTGGGAGCAATCCCTGGCAGCGACAACGGTCGCTGCCGCACCCGCGGTCGAAGGAGGCCGCTATGTCATACAAATCCATGCTGCTGGCGTTGTTGGTTTTGTCTTTGGGCGGTTGTGCGGTCTATGGCGGCGGCAGTGGCTATGGCCACCGTGTTTATGATCGCGGCCATTCGCATACCTATTACCAGGTGCAGCGCTACCCGGTTTATGGGGTGCCGCAGCCGCAGCGCTACAGGGCCTATCACCATGATGGGCGACGCTATGATGATCACCGCCACGCACCGCGTTATTACGTGCCTGCACCGCAGCCGCGCCATTACCAAACGCACCAATATCAGAAGCGCCACGATTACCGCATTGTGCAACCGCACGCTGGCTGGGATGGCCGCCGTGACCATTACCGCAACCAGCAACAGCGTCATGATGCCCAATGGGGTGGAGAACGCCGTGGTGGTGATCGGCGCGATGAGCGTAAGGGTTGGGAGCGGCAGCGCAACTGACCACCCTCTTTAGGCGCGCTACGAATCAGGCTCGCCTTCAAGTTGACGGCCGAAGAGTCGATCTTCGGCCAGTATCTCTCCCCGCATGGCCTGCGCCGCTGGTGACAGGCTATGCCCTGCGCGGCTGATGAGGGCGTAGGCAGATTGCTCGGTCAATGCACCTGCTTCCAGCGGCAGCCGGGCCAGGCGACCTGTCTGGATATCCTCGGCCACCACATCCCAGGGCGCCATGCTCAGCACGTCGCTTTCAGCCACTAGAGTTTTGAGCACCATAAAGTTGTCGCATTGAATGCTCAGCGGCTGCTCGCGCCCGCTGAGTGTACTAAGGCTGCGCGCCACCGCCAGTGGCAGTTGGGTGCCTGCCAAGGGGTAATCGAGTAGATCGTGCATGCGCAGCGTTGTGTGGGCCAGCAGCGGATGGCCGGGGCGACAGAACAGCACCCCGTTGTGGCGCTGCAGTGGTTCGATGCACAGCAGTGGGTCACCGATTAGCTCGCGGCTGTCGGCGACAAACAGCTCCAGGGCGTCATCCAGCAGGCTGCTGCGCAGGTCTAGCCAGTTGCTGATCTGCAGGTTGACCCGCACCCGTGGATAGCGCAACGCTATGCGACCCACTGCACGTGGTATCAGGCGCGCGGCCGGGTAGGGGCCGGCGCCCAGGCGCAGTTCTCCGGTTTGCAGATTACCCAACTGGCTGACGGCGTTTTTCAACGCCTGGCTGCCAGCCAGCAGACGCTGGGCGTGCTCCAGCACCAGTTGGCCGTGGGTGGTCAGGCTGATGCCGCGGCTGTGGCGGTCGACCAGGTTACAACCGAGGCTGCTTTCCAGCGCCTGGATGCTGCGACTCAGGGCGGGCTGGCTGAGGTGCACGGCCTCGGCAGCACGGGCGAAATGGCCGTGTTCGGCGAGGGCGACAAAATGGCGAAGCTGACGAAGGTCATTCATGCGCTGATTGCATCATTTATTGATTTGGAATGCATTGGAATTATTGCTGTTGCTTGGCCACTCTTCCCACACAGCCAATAACAATGAGCGACTCGCATGTTTTTACTGAATCGAACTGCCGCTGTGCTGCTGAGCCTGGCATTACCCCTGGCCAGCCAGGCCGCCCTGCCTGAGGAAGAAATCCGCCCGTCGATCAACCCGGAGCTGGCCGAGCACACCAAACACTTCGCGCAGAAGGTTTACCAGGTGGCCGGCAACGTCTATTCCGCTGTCGGCTGGCAGCTGGGTAACGTGGCGATGATCGAGGCGCCGGAAGGGCTGATCATCATCGACACCGGTGAGTCGGTCAGCGAGTCGCGCAAGATCATGGCCGAGTTCCGCAAGATCAGCGACAAGCCGGTCAAGGCGGTGGTCTATACCCACTTCCACCCGGACCACATCAACGGCGTGAAGGCCTTCGTCAGCGAAGAACAGGTGCGCAGCGGCGAGGTGCAGATCATCGCCCATGACACCCTGCTGGCCAATGTGGTGGCCCAGGGCGCGCTGGTCGGGCCGATTCTCTCGGTGCGTTCCGGCTACAGCTTCGGTGCGGCGCTGCCGGCCAGTGACCATGAACAGATGAACGCCGGGATCGGCCCGTTGGCCAAGGCCGAGGCCTCGACCTTTATCGCCCCGACTCTGACCTTCAAGGACAAACTCGATACGCGCATTGCCGGCCTGGACCTGCAGTTCCTGCATGTGCCCAGCGAAGCGCCGGATGAGATCATTGTCTACCTGCCGGATAACCGCGTGCTGATCAGCGCCGAGGTGGAGCAGGGGCCGACTTTGCCGAATATCCACACCCTGCGCGGCACCAAGTTCCGCGACCCGGTGGTGTGGGTCGACAGTCTGGACAAGCTGCGCGCCTATCAGGCCGAACATATGGTGCCGCTGCACGGCCGCCCAATCAGCGGCCAGCAGCAGGTCGAGGAAGTGCTGCGCATGACCCGCGACGGCATCGCCTATATCCATGATCAGACTGTGCGCTGGATGAACAAGGGCCTGACCCCGGACGAGCTGGTCGAGAAAGTCAAGCTGCCGCCACACCTGGCTGGCTACACGCCTTACCTGCGCGAGTACTACGGCACGGTGAAACACAGCGTGCGGCAGATCTACAATGGCTACCTGGGCTGGTTCCAGGGTGATCCGGTGGCCCTCGACCCGCTGCCGCCAAAAGATAAAGCCGAGCGCCTGATTGCGTTGATGGGCGGGCGGGAAAAACTGCTGCTGGCCGCCGGTGAAGCCTACCTCAAGGGTGATTACCAATGGGCTGCCGAGCTGTCCAGCTTCGCCATTCAGGTGGACAACGAGGACACGCTGGCCCGCGACATCAAGGCCCGCAGCTTCCGTAAGCTGGGCTATGCCAGCATGAACATCAACTGGCGCAACTGGTACCTGATGAGCGCCATGGAGCTGGAAGGCAAGCTGGCCGGTGAGGATGTCCAGCAAATGGCCGTGAGCATGCGCAGCGCCTTTCTCTCGGCGGATATGCTGAAAACCTTTCCTGCGCGAATCTTCCTGCAAAACTGGGTTACCCGGGTCGACCCGGAAAAGGCCAATGATGTCGAGTTGACCCTAGGTTTCAGCTTTCCGGATATCGGCGAGCAGTGGGCGCTGGAAGTGCGGCGCGGTGTAGTGCAGCTGCACCAGGGCATTCCCGAGGGCACCACGCTCAAACTGACCCTCGACAAGGCGTATCTGGACACCGTAATGAGCGGCGAGAATGGTTTGCTCAAGGGCGCCTTGCTGGGCGATGTGCAGGTCGATGGCAGCCTGCTGGAGATCAAGACCTTCCTTGGTTGCTTTGACTTTAGCGATACGCCGATTGCCCTGACCCTTCGTTGAGTGAGGTGGTGTGTGACCCGACCAAAGTGCGGACGCGCTGGCGCCACGATCAAGGCAAACTAATCAGGCTTTTCACCTGGCTTATTTCGCTGATTAAGGAGTGATGGATGCCTGTTCTGATATTCGCCAAAGGCGCGCTGGCCGCGTTCTGGCTGCTAGCGCTGCTCAACCTGCTCTATCCCATGGGCGAGGGCTGGTACCTGGCCGTCAACCTGATTGCCGGCGGCATGTTGCTGGCGCATCTTGGCGAGCTCCTGCTGTTCAAAGCCCGCCTGGTCGGTCAGCCGCAGCCCTGGTTGCAGCGGGTGCAGGTGCTGCTGTTTGGCTTTATTCACCTGCGTGGTTTAGCGCGCGTGTAGATTTCTGGTGTGTGCTGCTCCGTTCAGCGCGGCGTTTGATGACGGCGTGCTGAGCAGAGGAGTCGTGATTGCTCATTTCTTGAATATGTTCGCGCAAAGCCTGTTCTGGCCGCGCATGCAGGTACTTCCTCAGGTCGCCTGCTTTTCGCTCTGGTGGTCATCCTGTAACAGGCATAGCCACTCAGTTGGGAACAGATTTTCGATGGCGCGGTGACCCACCGCATTGCCGAAGAGCTGGCGAATGTGCCGTTTGCCAAACGGGCAGCGGACCTGGAGCGTGCCGCCAGTTGGTTGGCGATTGGTGATACCGGTCCCCGTGTGCGTCAAGGCTGTGCGAACTGGCTGTTTCTGACCGATGAGCTGAAAATTCATCCACATGCCGCTGTAGATGCTGATGCGCGTGCGCAGAAAGTCGCAGCGTTGCAAGAGCAGCTCAGCAAGCGTGGCATTCGTTTGCTGGTAGTGCTGGTGCCGGACAAGAGCCGCATTGCCGCGCAGCAGTTGTGTGCCGTTGAGCGCTCACCACTGTTGGCCAGTCGTGCGCAGGATTGGCAGCGGGTGCTGCAGGCCAAGGGCGTCGAGGTGTTGGATTTGGCTCCGACGCTGCAACCACTCGGCAGCGATGCCTTCCTGCGTACCGACACGCACTGGAGCGAAGCCGGCGCCGAGCGCTCCGCTGCAGCGGTGGCCGAGCGGATAGCCGCACTGGGCGTTAGCCCAACTCCGGCCAAACAGTTTGTGGCCAGTGTTACGGCGCCACAGCCGCGTCCCGGCGATCTGGTGCGTTTGGCTGGGCTCGATTGGTTGCCTGAGAGCCTGCAGCCTGCCATGGAGCAGGTGGCAGTCACCCAGATCAAGGAAGTGCAGGGCGCCGTCGATGAAGCCGCATTGGGCGAGGATGATCTGTTCGGCGACAGCCAACTGCCGAACCTTGCCGTGATTGGCACCTCGTTCTCGCGTAACTCCAACTTCATCCCTTTCCTTGAACGCGCGGTGGGTGCGCGAGTGGGCAACTTTGCCAAGGATGGCGGTGAGTTTTCTGGGGCGGCTAAGGACTATTTCACCAGCCCTGCGTTCAAACAGACGCCGCCTGAGGTGCTGATCTGGGAAATTCCTGAGCGTGATTTGCAGTCACCTTACCGCGACGACATCATGTTGGACGGCCAACCCGGTTGAGAGTATGAGCACTCAAACAAAAGGCCATGCTGCACCGCATGGCCTTTTGCTTTACGGGTTTACTGAAGCGCTGCTAGATGATGCCGCGCTCATCAGCATTGATCAGGCTGTGTAAGCCCCCGAGTGATTCCCTGGCTTGAGAGCGGGTCAGAAGCTTGGTCTGAACCGCTGCCGGAAGATCTGTGATGCGGATGACGCCTTTACTGATCAGCAAATGCACTAAATCGTCCACGACGCGGATCATGTCCAGGTCGCTTTGCTTCAGTTGCATAAGGTTCGATTCAAGGTTCTGGCTGGCAAACCATGCTTGAATCTCGTCTGAGTCGGCCGTCAGGGTGTTGGTCATGCTCTCGAACGGCATCACCTCCACTCGCCGCAGGTGGCCGCTGGCATCCCGCTGGACATAGAACATCGGCATTATCCTTCCCTATGACCCGCCCTCGGCAAGTCCCGCTATTGAGCTTAGCTGGAACGTCGGCCCCGACCAGTTACAAAGCCCTGCTTCCTGCTGTATGCGGTCAATGCCGATTTAGTCGATGAACAACTGCTGCACCACCGAGAAGTCCTGCTTGCCTTTACCTTGCTTGAGCAGCAGGCGATACAGCTGCAATGCCAGTGCGCCCATCGGCGTGCTGCTGCCGCTGGCTTGTGCAGCTTCCTGTGCCAGGCCGAGGTCTTTGGTCATCAGCTCGGCCATAAAGCCGCCGCTGTAGCCTTTGGACGCCGGGGCGTTTTCCATCACGCCGGGCCAGGGGTTGTACTTCTCCAGCGTCCAGTTGCCGCCCGAGCTTTGCCGCATGATCTCGGCCAGAACTCCGGGCTCCAGGCCGTTGGCCACGCCCATGGCCATAGCTTCGGCGGTGGCGATCATCTGCACCGCCAGCACCTGGTTGTTGCACACCTTGGCCACCTGGCCGGCACCGTCGGGGCCGGCGTGGAAGATGTTCTTGCCCATGGCCTCGAAGATCGCTCGGGCTTTTTCCAGCGTGGTTGCCGCGCCGCCGATCATAAAGGTCAGGGTGCCCGCTGCTGCGCCGGCGGTGCCGCCGGACACGGGCGCGTCGAGCAGTTCGATACCGTGCGTGGCCGCCGCTTGATGCACCTTGCGCGCGGATTCCGGGGCGATGGTCGAGCATTCCAACACCAGGCTGCCGGGCTTGAGCACGGCCAGTAGACCGTTATCACCCAGGTACAGGCCTTCGACATGCCGGCTGGCAGGCAGCATGCTGACCACCACATCGGCATCCTGCACCGCATCCAGCGCGCTGCTGGCCGCTTGCGCGCCGTCCTTGGCCAGGTCCTCGACGGCTGCTTGCAGCAGGTCGAAGACCCTCAGGTTGAAGCCGGCCTTGAGCAGGTTGCGCGCCATGGGCAGGCCCATGTGGCCGAGGCCGATAAAAGCGATTGTTGTCATTGTTATGCTCCTGTCGCGCTGAAAAGTGGCCGTTGCCGGGTTACAGGTCTGCCAGTGGGTGGGCGCCATCCCAGGCTGGGGCGAAGTGCGCGTCGATTACCTGCTGCGGAATGCTCGCCACATCCGGCCAGTGCCAGCGTGGCGCGTGGTCCTTATCGATCAGCCGCGCGCGCACGCCTTCGGGGAATTCCGGGTGGCTGCAGCAGTTCAAGCTCATGGCGTATTCCATGCGGAACACCTCGGCTAGGGAAAGCTTCTGGGCGCGCTTGATCTGCTCCCATACCAGGTGCCCGGTCAGCGGGCAGCCGCCGGCCAGGGTCTTGGCGGCGCGGGCCAACAGCAGGTCGCTGTCGCTGTGCAAGGCGCTGATGGCGTGCCAGGCGTAGGGCAGATCGGCGGTATCGAGCAATTCGTCGATGCGCGCGCGGCGCGGCAACCATTGGGCTTCCGGCAGCTCACCTAGGGCCTGGTTTTCCAGCGCTTTGAGCAGGCTATGCAGCTGTTGCAGGCTTTGTTCCTGCCAGTTGAGCTGGGCCAGGCCGTTAAGTAGATCGTCCTGCTGGGTGTCGAGCAGCACGCGGTCGGCCAGGTTCAGATCCAGCGCATCCCTGGCGTTGATGCTGCTGGCGGTCAGGCCGAGAAACAGGCCGAGCTTGCCCGGCAGGCGCGCGAGGAACCAGCTGCCGCCCACATCCGGGTACAGGCCGATATTCACTTCTGGCATGCCCAGGCGGCTGCCTGGGGTGACGATGCGGATACCAGCGCCCTGCATCAGGCCCATACCGCCTCCCAGCACATGGCCGTGGGCCCAGCAGATAAAGGGCTTCGGGTAGGTGTGGATGCGGTGGTCGAGGCGGTATTCGTCAGCAAAGAAGCGTCGCGCCAGGGGCGGGATTTCGCCCGGGTGCTCGCGGCACTGGTGCACCAGCTGCACCACGTCGCCGCCGGCGCAGAAGGCTTTAGGGCCGTTGCCGCGCAGCAGCACGCAGGCGATGCTCGGGTCGTCCGCCCAGGCCTTGAGCTTGGCATCCAGCGCTTCGATCATCGGCAGCGACAAGGCGTTGAGGCTTTTTTCGGCATCCAGGCTGGCGATGCCAATGCGCATACCGTGTTGGGCCGGGCGTTCTTCGAATTGCACATTCATCGTGGTTGTCACCCTGCGGATTATTTATTGCGCCACTGCGGGTCGCGTTTTTCCAGGAAGGCGTTGACCCCTTCGCGGGTGTCGTCGGCGTCGAACAGGTCGACAAAGCGCTCGCGCTCTTCACTTAGCCAGGTATTCGGGCTGCGCTCGCGGGCGCCCTGGATCAGCGGTTTGATGGTGCGCACCGCCACCGGGCTTTGCCGCGCGACCTTGGCCGCCAGCAGCAGGGCGTGGCCACGGGCTTCGCCGCTGTCGACCACCTGCTCGACCAGGCCGATGCGCAGGGCGGTTTCCGCATCAACACGTTCGCCGCAGAGAATCATGCGCTTGGCCCAGCCTTCGCCGATCAGCCAGCTCAGGTGCTGGGTGCCGCCGGCGCAGGGCAGCAGGCCGACGGTGGCTTCCGGCAGGGCCATTTGCGCCTGGCGCTCGGCGATGCGTATATCGCAGGCCAGGGCGCATTCCAGGCCGCCGCCCATGGCGTAGCCGTTGATTGCGGCAATCGATACGCCACGGAAATCGCGCAGCGCCTCGAAGGCCTCGCCGAAGCGTCGGGCCATCTCGCGGGCACGGGCCTTGTCGCCATCGGCAAACAGCTTGAGGTCGGCGCCGGCGCTGAAGAACTTGCCACCCTGGCCGGTAATCACCAGGGCGTAGATGTCATCGTCGCGGTTGAGGTGTTCAACCAGCAGCTTGAGGCCGATCAGCGAGTCGCGGTCCCAGGTGTTGGCCGGCGGCTGGTTGATGGTGATCAGCGCGGTATGGCCGTGCTTTTCCACGGTGAGCTTGTGGGTTAGGTCAAACACGCCGGGGTTGTAGGCTTCGATGGCGTTGCTCATAACGGTCCTCGTCAGGTTGCTCCCCTCGCCCTTTGGGAGAGGGGCTGGGGGAGAGGGCTGCGGGCGACGCCGACCCTCTCCCTAACCCTCTCCCCGAGGGGAGAGGGAATTAAAAGCTACAGCAAGCGATCCAGCATGCCGCCCTGATCCAGCAGGCGGCGGGCGATGATCACCCGCATGATTTCGTTGGTGCCTTCGAGTATCTGGTGCACGCGGCTGTCGCGTACCCAGCGCTCCAGTGGGTAGTCGTTCAGATAGCCGTAACCGCCATGCAGCTGCAGCGCCTCGTTGCACAGGGTGAAGCAGTGATCGGTGGCAAAGCGCTTGGCCATGGCGCAATACAGGCTGGCTTCGCTGTGGCCGTGGTCCAGCTTGTGCGCGGCCAGACGCACCATCTGCCGGCTGGCGGTCAGATCGGTGAGCATGTCGGCCAGCTTGAATTGCAGAGACTGGAAGTCGCTCAGCGGCTTGCCGAACTGCTTGCGTTCTTCCACATAACGCAGCGATTGCTCCAGCGCCGCCTGTGCCGCGCCCAGCGAGCAGCTGGCGATATTGATGCGCCCGCCATCCAGACCCTTCATCGCGTAGACGAAGCCCTGGCCTTCTGGGCCGATGCGATTACCGGCGGGGATACGCACGCCTTCGAAGGTAATCGTGCGAGTAGGCTGGGCGCGCCAGCCCATCTTCAATTCATTGCGTCCGTACTTCACGCCGGGTGCATCGGCCGGCACCAGGAAGCAGGACACACCCTTTGCGCCGCTTTCGTCGCCGGTGCGCGCCATCACGATCAGCACATCGGTGCTGCCCGCGCCGGAGATAAAGCACTTGCTGCCATCCAGTACGTAGTCATCGCCATCACGCTTGGCGCGGGTGCGCAGGTGCGCGGCGTCAGAACCGGCGTCCGGTTCGGTCAGGCAGTAGGAAGCGAGCAATTCGCCGCTGACCAGGCGCGGCAGCCAGGCATCTTTCAGCGCCTGATCGGCGAAGGAGGCGAGCATCCATGAGGCCATGTTGTGGATGGTCAGAAACGCCGTGGTGGCGATGCAGCCGGCCGACAGCTGCTCGAAGATCAGTGAGCTGGTCAGGCGCGACAGGCCCAGGCCGCCATCGTCTTCCTTGATATACAAGGCCAGATAGCCCTGCTCAGCGGCGTGCTTAATCACGTCCACCGGGAAGTGATGGTCGCGGTCCCAGTCGGCAGCATGCGGGGCCAGCTCTTTGGCGGCAAAGGCGCGGGCGCTGTCGACTAGCAGGCGTTGTTCTTCAGTCAGTTCGAAATCCATCAGTGATCCTTAGCGGGGCAGGTAAACCCCGGTGGTTAAGGCCGGGCCAACTCGTGATCAGCCTGGCAGGCCATTATTTAAGCTGAATGGTCATATTGGCGGACGCGCTGACAGCATCCTCATCAAACCAGCGACTGGTCACCGTTTTGGTTTCGGTGAAAAAGCGCACACCCTGTTTGCCGTAGGCGTGCAGATCACCGTAGAACGAACCCTTCCAACCGGTAAAGGAGAAGAACGGCAGCGGCACCGGCACCGGTACGTTGATGCCGACCTGGCCGACTTCCACCGCGTGCTGGTAATGCCGCGCCGCGCCGCCGGAGCGGGTGAAGATTGAGGTGCCGTTGCCGTAGGGGCTGGCGTTGACCAGCTCGATGGCCTCCTCAAGCGTATCGACTTCCATGCACACCAGCACCGGGCCGAAGATTTCCTCGCGGTACAGGCTCATCTTGGCGGTAACGCCGCGAAACAGGGTTGGGCCGACCCAGTTGCCATTGGGGTAACCCTCGACCGCGCAGTGCGAGCCGTCCAGCAGGCACTCGGCGCCCTCCGCTTTACCTTCGGCGATCAGGCGCAGCACGCGCTGTTTTGCCTGCAGGCTGATCAACGGGCCGAAGGCGGCGTGGCCATCGGTCCAGTAGCCGGGTTGCAGGTCGGCCATTTGCGCCTGCAGCTCGTCGATCCACTGCTTCGATTCACCGACAAACACCGCCACGCTGATCGCCATACAACGCTGTCCGGCCGCGCCGCAACTGGCGCCAACCAGGTTGCTCAGCACCTGCTGTTTATTGGCGTCGGGCATGATCACCATATGGTTCTTCGCCCCGGCAAAGGCCTGCACACGCTTCAGGTGCGCGGTGCCCGTACGGTAGATATGCTGACCCACCGGCACTGAGCCGACGAAGGAAATGGCGCGGATATCCGGGTGGGTCAGCAGGCTGTCGACCACTTCGCGGGCGCCGTGCAGCACCTGCAATACGCCCTTGGGCGCGCCGGCTTCGATAAACAGCTCGGCCAAGCGGTTAGGGGTCAGTGGGTCTTGTTCGGACGGCTTGAGAATAAAAGTATTGCCGGCGGCGATGGCCAGGGGAAACATCCACAGCGGAATCATCGCCGGGAAGTTGAACGGTGTGACGCCGACGCATACGCCCAGCGGCTGAATCCAGCTGGCGGTGTCGATGTCGCGGGCCACGTTCTCCATGGTCTCGCCCATCATCAGGCTGGCGATGTTGCAGGCTTGCTCCACCACCTCGATACCGCGCCAGACATCGCCCTTGGCATCGGCCAGGGTCTTGCCGGTTTCGCCAGCGAGAATTTCCGCCAGCTCGTCGTGGTGTTCCTTGAGCAGGTGCTGATAGCGCAGCATCACTCGCGCGCGATCGGAGACTGGCACTTCGCGCCAGGTGAGGAAGGCTGCTTTGGCACTGGCAATCGCTGCTTCGATTTCTTCGGCGGTGGCCTTGGGGGCCAGCGCCAATACTTCCTGGGTCGCCGGGTCGGTGACTTCGATAAATTCACGTGCGCGGCTTTCGCGCCATTCACCGTCGATCAACTGTGGGATTGCCTTGGCCATGCGTTCCTCCGGCGAACCTCAGGATGGGCTCGATTGTTGTTTTGTCCGTGTTATAGCTGCCTTGCTCGGCTTTGTGGATTGACGATCTTGGCCTGCAGATGGACTATCTTGGGATTGAATCAGTAATCAGGATGCCTATGAGCGCGCAGGTCGACACCTCCAACTGGCCACTGCCGGCCAACGGTGTGCGCTTTATCACGCCGCCCAGGCTGCGCCGCCTGCTCGCCCGCAGCCCACTGGCGCAGGGCTGTTATCCGCTAGCTCTGGGCTTCTACCCGCAAGCTCAGGGGCACCGCATGCACCGTCCGCAGCCGGAGGATCACCTGCTGATCTACTGCCGTGCCGGGCAGGGCTGGCTGGAGACAGCGGATGGACGATTAGCTGTCAGTGGTGGCGATCTGCTGCTGTTGCCAAAAGGTGTGATGCACGCCTATGGCGCGGACGTGGACAAGCCCTGGACGCTGTACTGGGTGCATTTTGACGGCGAGTTGGTAACGGACTTTCTCAAACCCCTGGGCAAGGGGCCGCTGTGGCGTATCGGCGTGCAGCCGCGCCTGTTGGCCGAGTTCGATGCCTTGCTCAACCTGCGCAAGCAGGGCTTGAACCTGGCGCACTTCGTTCATGCCGCGCACCAGTTGCAGGTGCTGCTCACCTCACTGGCCGTGCTGCCGGCGCGCACCACCTTGAAATCCGGACGGGTGCTCGATGTGGACGCGGTGCAGGCGGTGATGCGTGCGCATCTACATGACTCGCTCAACCTCGATGAGCTGGCCGCGCAGTTCAAGCTGTCGCGCTTTCACTTCGCCAAAACCTACCGCGCCCTGACCGGACATGCGCCGATTCAGGACTTTATCCAACTGAAAATGGCCCACGCCTGCCGCCTGCTCGATGAAGGCGAGCAGGGCATCCGCCAGGTGGCCGAGCAGCTGGGCTATGACGATGTGTATTACTTCTCGCGGCTGTTTCGCAAAGTGGTCGGCATGGCGCCCAGTCATTACCGGGCGTTGCATCAGGGATAAGTCAGAAGTTTTAGGTGGCAGGCGGCTGCTTTCCGGCCAAGGTGCTGGGTCTTAAATATCAACGCTAAGTGCGAGCCGATAAATTGCCGGTTAGTGGCAAGTCGCTAACTTGCAGTCGGATGGTTTACGCCTAACCCGGCTGATACAGCCGCGGTGGCTTCTGTGGGCAGTTTTAGGGTCAGGATGATGAGTACTGCGCCCACGCCGGCAATGGTTGCATATACCCCAGCAAAGCTGCCGCTGTAATTGGCCAGTAGCCCTGCGCCGTAATTGCCGAGCATGCCGCCAGAGCCTTGCATCACGTTGGCAACGCCAAATATGGATACCGCCATGGCGCTGGACGACGCCAGTTTGGAAACGTAAGCGGGGATAAGGCCGAAAATGGGATAGAAGGCCGTAGAGAACAGCGCCGCTGCGACTAAGGGCCAATGCCATGAGGGAATTACAACGAATATCAGTGCCGCCGTTACCACACAGCCGTAGACCAGCAACATGGCGGCGCGCAGCCCCGTGCGGTCTGAGAGCCAACCGACTGCCAGCCCTGCAAACATGCCAACGAAGCCGATCACGGCCCAGACCTGTGCGCTGTATTGCACGTCAAAACCCAGTTCCGTGCGCAGGTAGGACGAGAGGTAGGTTTGGAACGGAAAGGTGGCAAACCCGATCAAGAAATTCATCGACCAAATCAGCAGCACCCAGGGTTGTATCAGCGCTGAGCGCTTGCTGGGCACTGTCAATTCAAGGGCTGTGGGCGCTACAACCGGCTGCGAGGTTGTGCTGAGCAAACCGCCTTTCTTGAAAACCACCAGCACCAGCAGTGCCATGGCCACGGTGAGCAACCCCACCCACCACCACACGCTGCGCCATTCACCTGGCGCGGCATACAGCGGCACCAGCAGGCTGTTGATCGCAACCCCATAACTGGTTCCGCTGGATACCAGACCCATGGCCAACCCCCGGTAGCGGTAGGCCGTGACCCTAGAGATGACATCGACCATCGGCACAAACACAGTCGCCGCCGTACCCGCCAACAGGGTCAGTAATGCGCCGATCACCAGGATGTTGTTTGACAGCGGAATCAGCAGTAATGCCAAAGCACATACCGCCCCGGAGGCCACGATCATCCAGCCGCCACCGATCTTCGGTGTCAGCCAGACAGCCAGCAGGGCACAGAGTAGAAAGCCCAGCTGCGCCGAAGCGGTGATACTGCCTACGTAGGAGAAATCGAAGCCCAGGGAGGCCTGCATGTCCGGTACGAGCTGAGCAAACAGGTAAATTCCGAAACCATAGGTCGCGGCGACCAGGCTGGTTAGCAACACGACAATCGCAGCATTCAAACGCATGGTCTGCACCCTGTGGGCGGTTGGGATTGATAGCACTCAGGCGCGGGTTGCAACACGACGTGATTGAGGCACACCTATCCACGGATGCACTGCACTTGGCTGTGAGTCCATCTTTAAGTCAGCGTGAGGGGACTATTGATCACGCAGCGCCAGCGGTACTGATTTTTCAGTACGCTGCTGCAGGTGACTCTACTGAGCGGGCAGTTCGGACGACTGATAAAAGCGTCCTAGATATGTTCTATAACGCCATGTCTTTGGCTTTTTGCCGATCAGGAAACGTTCTAAGCGCTGTTCAATTGTCGTAAGCACTTCATGCCGTGCGGCCGTTTTAAGCCGTAGTGGTAAGCCACGGTTTGGGACGCGGCGATCGTGGCCAGTCTCCTGCGTTCCGGTAGGTCGGTTTTTAGCGACAGTATGAAGATGGTGTGCTTGCGGGTTGTTCCGCGCGCTCGCCTTGACTTGCCTAGCCGCCTTCCTTAGCGTGCCGTCTTCGTTGGATTAAGCAGGAATCAGGCATGAGCGCCGCCGATAACGTCAAACTTGAAGCCGGCTGGAAGGCCGCGTTGCATGCTGAGTTCGAGAAGCCCTATATGCGTGAGCTGGGGGATTTTCTGCGCAGCGAGAAGGCCGCAGGCAAGCAGATTTATCCGCCTGGCTCGCTGATCTTCAATGCGCTGAATTCCACGCCGTTGGCGCAGACCAAAGTGGTGATAATCGGCCAGGACCCTTACCACGGCCCTGGGCAGGCCCATGGCTTGTGCTTCTCGGTGCAGCCTGGGGTGAAGACGCCGCCATCGCTGGTGAATATCTATAAAGAGCTCAAGCGCGACCTGAATATTGATATTCCCGACCACGGCAACCTGCAGCATTGGGCGGAGCAGGGTGTGCTGCTGCTCAACACGTCATTGACGGTTGAGCATGGCATCGCCGGCTCCCACGCCAAGATCGGCTGGCAGACCTTTACCGACAAGGTGATCGAGGTGGTTAGCCAGCAGCAGGAGCGTCTGGTGTTTCTGCTCTGGGGCGCTCATGCGCAGAGCAAGGAAAAGCTGATTGATGTCAGCAAGCACCTGGTGCTGAAATCCGTGCACCCTTCGCCGCTGTCGGCGCACCGTGGCTTTATCGGTAACGGCCATTTCAGCCGCACCAACAAGTTCCTCCAGCAGCATGAACTGAGCCCGATCGACTGGCGCTTACCTGCGGCTTAATAGCCGGTTAAGCAGCGTCGCACTGCTGCTCGGCCAGGTCGCGGCGCAGGTCGCGCAGGCGGTGACTCAGACGTTCGCGCTGCGCCTCATCGCTGCTGCTCAACAGCTGGCTGAACAGCGTGGCCAACGCCTGGCGTGAGCGACCATAACTGGCGCGGTACTCGTCGCTGTAGAAGCTCTCGCGTTGCTGCAGCAGGCGAGTTACTCGTTCGGCAAAGTCTGCGCTATCGCGTTCGGCGACCACCTTGCGCAGCTCGGCCTGCCAGAGTTGCCGATTCTCCAGCCACAGGCGATTCTGCCCACCGAGGCTGTTGGCCCAGGTGGCGATATGGTCTGTCTGTGCACTGTTCAGGCGGCCGATCCAGGGCCGTAGACGTTCCTGCATACGCGTCTGGCGTTCGCTGATCTGGGTGGCCAACGGCGGGTCGAGAAAGTCCTGGCGATCTTCCAGGTTGTCTTCATCCATCGCAGCGTAGAGCTCGTTGACCTGCTGCTCGCTCAGACCTTGCAGCAGCTCGATAGCGGTGGGGGTGATCTCGACGCCGATGCGGTTGAGCGCGGCATCGAACTGGGCAAATTGCTCAAGCAACTGAGCGCTATCGGGTTGCGGCTGGGCGAGGATGCTTTCGGTGGTTTGCAGCCAGTCGATATAGCGCGGCAATTCGGCGCTGCAATGCCATTGCAGGTGCGTTTGCAAGCGGGGTTTGAGCCAGGCCTGCTGCTGACTGTCGAGGTTCAGGTAATCGTTCAGCCGCCAGGGCACCAGCCAATCCAGGTTGCGGTACGCCAGGCCGGCACGGCTGCAGGCGCTAATCAGTAGGCTCAGGCAGAGCAACAGCAGCAGGGTTTTCACGGCGGGCCAACGCAGTACGCTCATAAAGGATGCCTCGATGGTGAGGGCCTGAGAGTACCGCCGTCGCCTGCGGCTGGGTGGCTACAGACATATCTGTTAAACAAAAACTGCTGTTTTGCAGGCAAAAAAGAGCCCGCGCAAGGCGGGCTAAACGTGGTCGCTAAAGTGATTTCAGCTGCGTTGCCAAAGCCTGAATAACGGCTCGGCGAGAAACATCACTAGAAACAGCCGCAGCACCTGCAAGGCCGTGACCAGCGCCACCGAGAGGTGCAGGGCTTCTGCGGTCAGGCACAGTTCGGTGATGCCGCCGGGCATCATGCCGAGCATCAGTGCATTCTGGTTTTCCCCGGCCAGCCAGCCCAGGCCTTGGCCCAACGCGGCGGCGGCGAGCATGGCGAGCAGGCAGAACAGCAGAATGCGTGCGAGAAACCCCGGCGCACTGCGAAAGAAATTTCGGTCGAAGTGACAACCTAGGGCGCAGCCAATCAGCCATTGACCGGTCTGGCCGAGGCCATTGGGCAAGCCCAGGTGCAGATCGAAGCTGACACTGGCTACGGCGCAGACAGTCAGCGGGCCGAGCATCCACGGGTTGGGTTGGCCCAAACGTCCCCATAGCCAAGCCAGCAGCGCGCCACCTGGCAGCAGTACCGCCAGCCAGGGCCAACTCACCGCTGCAGGTGCTGGCGGCGCGATGGGCGGCAGGCTCCAGGTGAATATTGCCGGAATCAGCAATACCACCAGCAGCAAGCGCAGGCTGTGGGCGGCGGCCACCTTGGCGGTTTCGGCGTTATGCCGTTGTGCCAGGTTGACCATCTCGCTGGCACCACCCGGCATGCTGGCAAAGAACGCAGTGGCGCGATCCAGGCCGGCGCGGCGCAGCACGACAATACCGATCAGGCTGAGCAGCAGGGTGAGCAGGGCACCGAGCAGAATCACGCCGAAATGGCTGAGCAGTTGGCCGAATACTTCATGGGTGAAATGCAGGCCGATGGCGCTGGACACCAGCCACTGGCCGGTCTTGCGCCCGCCCGGCAGCTCGGTGATCAGCCAGCCGCTGCAGCGCGCAGCAATAACTGCCAGCAGCGAGCCGATGATCCACGGCAAAGGCCAGCCGATCAGGCTGGCCAGATAGCCGCCTAACAGGCCGACCAGGGGTGTGGCCCACCAGCTTTGCCAGCCGGTGAGCGCATGGAGCTTAGGCATTGGCCAGTTGCGCCGCACGGCGCGAACGCCACCAGCGCAGGCCCGGCAGGCCGAGCATCAGCGCGGTGAGTGCCCACAGGCACAGGCTGATCGGGCTGTTCCAGAGGATGCTCAGGTCGCCAGCGGAAATCGACAGGGCGCGGCGCAGGTTGTCTTCCATCAGCTCACCAAGAACGAAGCCGAGGATCAGTGCCGACAGCGGGAAGTCCAGCTTGCGCAGTATGTAGCCGAATACGCCGAGGCCGATCATCAACACCAGGTCGAAGGTGGTGCTGTGCACCGCGTACACGCCGACCATGCTGATCACGGTGATCGCCGGCACTAGCACCCAGTTGGGCACGCTGAGCATGCGGGCGAACAGGCCAACCAGTGGAATGTTCATCACCAGCAGAATCACGTTGCCGATAAACAGCGAGGCGATCAGGCCCCAGACCACGTCCGGTTGCTGTTCGAACAGCAGCGGGCCAGGGGTGATGTTGTACAGCGTCAGTGCGCCGATCATCACAGCGGTGGTGCCAGAACCCGGTACGCCGAGGGTCAGCATGGGGATCAGTGAGCCGCAGGCAGAGGCGTTGTTGGCCGCTTCCGGCGCCGCCAGGCCGCGCAGATCACCGTCGCCGAATTTGCCGTTCGGGCCAGCCATGCGCTTTTCAGTCATATAGGTCATGGCGCTGGCGATGGTTGCACCGGCACCTGGCAGGACGCCGATGACGAAGCCGGCCAGGGAGCTGCGCACCATGGTCCAGAAGGTGAAGCAGAACTCCTTGAAGTTGAACAGCAGGCGGCCGCTGGCCTTCACGGCTTTCTGGCCGTTGTGGGTTTTTTCCAGCATCAGCAGCACTTCACTGACGCTGAAGAAGCCGATTACCACGATAACGAACTGGATGCCGTCCGACAGGCTGACGCTGCCGAAGGTGAAGCGATACACGCCGGTGGTCGAGTCCACCCCAACGGTGGCCAGGGCCAGGCCGATCAAAGCAGCCATCAGGGTTTTAACCGGCTTGTCGCCGACCATACCGCCGAGGCAGGCGATGGCGAAAATCATCAGCACAAAGTACTCGGCAGGGCCGAAGGCCACCGCCCAGTTGGCCAGAATTGGCGCGAACAGCACCACACCGCAGGTGGCGATCATGCTGCCGATAAACGAGCTGACGGCCGACAGCGACAGGGCGATCCCGGCCTTGCCCTGGCGGGCGAGCGGGTAGCCGTCGAGGGTAGTCATCACCGCCGCAGCGTCGCCAGGTACGTTGAGCAGAATCGCCGAGATACGCCCGCCGTATTCACAGCCCAGGTATACGGCAGCGAGCAGGATCAGTGCAGTTTCCGGCGACAGGCCGAGGGCAAAGGCCAGTGGCAGCAGCAGCGCTACGCCATTGATTGGGCCAAGGCCCGGCAACAGGCCGACGATGGTGCCGACAAAGGCACCGAACAAGGCGACCAACAGGTTTTCCGGTCGCGTGGCGACTTCGAAACCTTGCATCAAGAAATTCAGGGTTTCCATTTTCAGCTCTCCACAAAGGCTTCGAACAGGCCGAGGGGCAGCGGCACATCCAGCAGGTAATCAAACAGGCCATAAAGCAGCACACCCATCAGCACGGCGCTGATGGCGCAGGGCAGCGGGCGACCGGTAAACAGCAGGCCAAGGGCGAAGGTGGCCAGCGTGGTGCTGATGACAAAGCCGAGCACTTCAAACAGCACCGCATAGGCCAGCAGCGCCAAGACGCACAGCACAGCGCGTAAGGCCGCGCGGGTATTCAGCGTCTGCTCCAGTAGGCCGGGTTTGAATAACAGCCACAGGCTGCCAGCAGCCATCAGGCTGAGCAGCAGCAACGGATAGGCACGTGGCCCAACCGGATCGTAGGCGAAGGGTGCCTGGAAGCCCCAGGCGATGACGGCGAGAACGGCGCAAAACAGCAGCCAGCTCGCGGCGAACAGGCGAACGTACATGGCGGATTACCTAGTCGATAAAACCAAAGGGGCGGAAGGGCCGTAGGATGGGCATCACGCTGTGATGCCCATGGGGTGTTACAGCGTGGGTTACGCCGCTGCGCGGCTAACCTACGTGGCCCGACCCATCCTGCGATTTGCGGCGCGGCCGCTTACTGCATCAGGCCGAACTCGCCAGCCAGCGCCTTGTACTCCTCAACTTGCTTGAAGACCAAGGCTTTCAGTTCGTCGCCAGTCACTGACAACGGCAGCAGATCGCGCTGTTCACGCAGGGTGGCGAAGTCTTCACGGGCCAGCAGGGTGTCGAACTGCTGTTTCCACCAGTTGTACTGCTCATCAGTCACATCTGGGCCCATGTAGAAGCCGCGTATTACCGGCCAGACGATGTCGTAGCCCTGTTCCTTGGCGGTGGGGATATCGGCCAGTTTGCCGGGTAGACGCTCTTCGGAGAGCACGGCGAGGATGCGTACTTTCTTCGCCGCCAGTTGCGGGGTGACTTCGCCCAGACCGCTGGAGGTGACCTGCACATGGCCGCCGAGCATAGCGGTGAGGGTTTCGCCGCCGCCCTCAAAGGCTACGTAGCGCAGGTTTTTTGGGTCGATACCGGCCAGACGGGCGATCAGCGCGGTCTGCATCCAGTCCTGGCCGCCGATGGTGGCGCCTGCACCGAAGACGATGCTGGTCGGGTCTTTCTTCAAGGCTTTGACCAGATCGTCCAGGCTCTGGTACGGCGAGTCGGCACGCACGGTGATCGCGCCGTAGTCGGTGCCTACCGCAGCCAACCAGCGCACGCCAGTTTCGTCGTAACGGCCGAACTTGCCTTGCGCCAGGTTGAGCAAGGATCCGCTGGAGAACGCGGTGATGGTGCCTGGATCATCAGCACGCTGGGCAATCACCGCGTTGTAAGCCACCGCGCCGACACCGCCGGGCATGTAAGTGACGCGCATCGGTGCTTTCAGCAGGCCGGCGTCTTTCAGGCCGCTTTGCGCCAGTTTGCAGGTCAGGTCAAAGCCGCCGCCGGGCTTGGCCGGGGCGATGCATTCTGGGCGCTTGGGTTCGGCAGCCAGCAGTTGGCCGGCGAAGGCCATGCAAGCGGTGGCCAGGGCGATGCGGGTAAAGGCAGTTTTCATGGGGTATTCCTCTGTTCTCTTATTGTGGATTACCAGATCGGCAGCGTGTAGCCGACGATGACGCGGTTCTCGTCCGCATCGCGGGCGAAGTCGGATTTGAAGCTGGCGTTACGCAGGCGCACGTAGACATCTTTCAGTGGCCCGCTCTGCACCACGTACTTGACCTCGATGTTGCGTTCCCACTCGCCGCCGGTGTCATCAGTGCCGGCGATTTGCGCGTCGCTGCCTTTGATGTAGCGGGTCATAAAGCTCAGGCCGGGGACGCCGAGCTTGCCGAAGTCGTAGTCGTAACGGGCCTGCCAGGAGCGCTCGTCGGCGTTGGCGAAGTCGTTGATCTGTACGAAGTTGACCAGGAACGGGTCGCTGCCATCGATGTAGGCATAACCGGTGTCGCCGCTCATGTCCTGAAAGCCCAGGCCCAGTTTGTGACCGTTGATGCCATAGGTGAGCATGGCGTTGAAGGCGCGGTTGTCGATCTTGCCGGCATTGGAGGCGCCGCTGTCCTTGCTCAGCATCATGCGTACATCAGCGCTGAGGGTGCCGCTGCCCAGCGGTTGGCTGGCGAGCAGGCCGAAGAAGTGCTGGCGGTAGATGTCGTCGAGGTCGGCGAAGTAATAACGCCCGGTCAGGCCTTTGGCGAACTCATAATCGAAGCCCATCAGGTCCAGATGATCCGCCGTGATACCTGCGGCGAAGCGGCGGTTCTTGCTATTGAGGATCAGCTCTTCGGAGTTGGTCGAGGCGCGGTCGATGACTTTATCCAGGCGCCCGCCGGTAAAGGTCAGGCCGTCGAGTTCGCTGGAGGTCAGTAGGCCGCCTTCGAACACCTGCGGTAGCAGGCGGCTGTCGCTGGCCTTGACCACAGGCAACTCTGGCACGTGCGAGCCGTAGCGCAGTTCGGTATTGGAGACCTTGACCTTGGCTGTCAGGCCCAGGCGACCGAATTGGTCCGGGGTGCCGCCATCGTCTTGTACGGGGAGCAGGTCGGTGCCGGTGCGGCCGCCGCCGGAATCCAGTTTGACCCCAACCACACCCAGTGCATCAAGGCCAAAGCCCACGGTGCCTTCGGTGTAGCCGGACTGGACGTCGAGCCAGAAACCTTGGCCCCACTCTTCACGCTTGTTCTGCTGGCTGCTGGTGCCTTCGCGGAAATCACGGTTGAGGTAGATATTGGTGGTGGTCAGGCTGGCTTTGCTGTCAGCCACAAAATCGGCGTGTGCAGCGGGGGCAAGCATGGCGGTAGCGATTGCTAGGCTGAGCAGGTGAGCAGGCGCAAGCGCCTGATGAGATGCAGTCGGCATCCTGTGGTCTCCATTATTGTTTTTGTCACGGCTGCGCACCACTGCGTCAGTCGTTCAGGTCGGTGGATCGAGCCACCTGAAACCGATGCTAGGGGGTCAAGCTTTCACCAAGCTTTCAGTTTGAAAGAAAGTCGTTGGGGCATTCGCAGCGGCCTCTGCGCCGTTACACTGGGCGCATAACAACAAGTTCGTGGAGTGCTATTACCGTGCGAGTCCTACTGGTTGAGGACCATCTGCCCCTGGCTGAAAGCGTGGCCCAGGCCCTGCGTGGCATCGGGCTTAATGTGGATATGCTGCATGACGGTGTGGCGGCCGATCTTGCCCTGAGCAGCGAGGATTATGCCCTGGCGATTCTTGATATCGGCCTGCCACGCCTGGACGGTTTTCAGGTGCTGGCGCGTCTGCGTGAGCGTGGTAATACCCTGCCAGTGCTGATGCTCACCGCCCGTGGTGAGGTGAAGGATCGCGTTCATGGTCTTAATCTGGGTGCCGATGATTACCTGGCCAAACCCTTTGAAGTGAGTGAGCTGGAAGCACGGGTCAAGGCACTGCTGCGCCGTACTGTGCTCGGTGGCGAGCGCCAGCAACGTTGCGGCAGCCTGCTGTATGACCTGGATACCCGGCGCTTTACCCTTGCCGATGCTCTGCTGACCCTGACCTCCCGCGAACAGGCGGTGCTGGAGGCGATGATTGCCCGGCCTGGGCGGGTGATGAGCAAGGAGCAGTTGGCCGCTCAGGTGTTTGGTCTGGATGAAGAGGCCAGCAGTGACGCCATTGAAATTTACGTCCATCGCCTGCGCAAAAAGCTCGAAGGGAGCGGGGTGCGCATCGTCACCTTCCGTGGGCTGGGCTATTTGTTGGAGGCTGTTGGTGACTGAGCATCACCCGCTTGAAAACCACGAACCGGGCAGCCTGCGCGGACGGCTGATCCGCCGCTTGGCGGTGTTGCTGGCGTTGATTCTGCTAGTCAGCAGTCTAAGCGCTTACTGGAGCGCTCGGCATGCCGCCGATACTGCCTACGACCGCACCTTGCTGGCTTCGGCGCGGGCGGTTGCCGACGGCTTGTACACCACAGCCGAGCGCTTGAATGCCAACGTGCCGTATGTGGCACTGGACACCTTTGCCTATGACAGTGCTGGGCGCATCTACTACCAGGTATTAGACGTGCAGGGTGCGCTGGTATCGGGTTATGAAGACCTGCCGCCGCCGCCGGCCCATATCAAACGCACAGAGGATTATCCGGCGTTGGCGCGTTTCTACGATGCCGAGTTTCGTGAGCAGGGTGTGCGAGTGGTCAGCCTGCTGCAGCCGGTCAGTGAGCCGGGCCTTAACGGCGTGGCGGAAATCCGTGTGGCGGAAACCCAGGGTGCGCGTGAGCGCATGGCCCGCGAGCTGTTGCTCGGCACCTTGCTGCGCATGGGCGTGCTGTCGCTGAGTGCGTTGCTGTTGGTGTGGCTGGCGGTAAGCGCTGCGCTGCGCCCTCTGGAAGCCTTGCGCCGCAGTGTGGCGGCGCGCACCAGTGATGATCTGCAGCCGCTGTCGAATCTCGGCATGCCACGTGAACTGCGCCCATTGATCGATGCGCTGAACCAGTTCAATGACCGGCTGCGCAACCTGTTCGAGCGCCAGTCACAATTTATTGCCGATGCCTCCCACGAGCTGCGCACGCCCTTGGCCGCGCTCAAGGCGCGGGTTGAGTTAGGACTGCGCGCGCAGGAGCCTTCGATCTGGCGCAGCACGCTGGAAGAGGCCGCGCTGAACACCGACAAACTGACCCATCTGGCCAATCAGCTGCTTTCGCTAGCACGTATCGAAAGCGGTGCACGGGCCATTGCTGAAGGCGGCGCGCAGCGTATAGATCTCAGCCAGCTGGCGCGTGAACTGGGCATGGCGCTGGCACCACTGGCCCATGCACGAGGGATTGCGCTGGCACTGGAGGCAGAGCAGGCGGTATGGGTCAGTGGCGAGCCGACGCTGCTCAACGAGTTGCTGTGCAACCTGCTGGATAACGCCTTGGCGCATACCGCTGCCGGCGGCAATGTGATCCTGCGGGTATTGCCGACTGGGGTGCTGGAGGTCGAAGACGACGGCCCTGGAATTCCGCCAGAAGAGCATGAGCGGGTGTTTGCGCGCTTCTATAGGCGCAGTAACAAGGGCTCTGGGGCCGGCTTGGGTTTGGCGATTGTCGGTGAGATTTGCCGGGCGCATCAGGCTGAGATCAGCCTGCACCAGGCGCAGCCGCACGGTTTGTTGGTGCGCGTCGAATTTGCCGGCGTAGACGTCTGACTCAAGGAGCGAGGCTGAGTGGCTGCTGAATTTCCAGCAGGTACTGGGTAACCTTGCCGCTTTCGCGCAGTTGTGCCAGGCCTTGGTTGAAGCGGGCGATCAGCTCGGCATTGCCGGGTACTTCCCGCGAGAGCAGCAGGTGCAGGCTGTCGCTGCGTAGGGGCTTGGGGTGAAAGCTCAGTTGTGCGCGCTCGGCTGCGCTGAAGTGCTGATGCAGCATGTCGAAGCCGACCACCTTGTCCATTGGAAACAGATCGACGCGGCCGGCAATCAGTTGGCGAAAGGCGGTTTCATCACTGGTCACTCGATTGACCCGCAATTGTCCGCTGGCTTCGGCCTGCTGAAAGGCCGCGCCATAGTCATAGCCGCGGGTGCCGACCAGGCGTCGACCTTGCAGGTCGCCAATCTGTTGCCAGTCAAAGCTGTAGCCCTTGCGGTGGAACAGGTAGTAACCGCTTTCCACCACCGGGTCGCTGATAAAGAACTTTTCTTCACGCTCACTGCTGTGCAGCCAGACCGCGCTGCCATCGCGTTTGCCGCGCTCGGCCAGTTGCAGCGAGCGTGCCCAGGGGTGGAATTCCCAGGTCACCTCAACTCCCTGCAGGGCAAAGGCTTCGGCGACGATGCGTGATGCGACGCCCTTATGCGGCAGCTGTTCTCCCAGATAAGGCGGCCATTCACCGTTGGTCAGGCGCACAGATTCCGCGGCAGTCAGGCTGCCGCAGAACAAGCTGAATAGAAGGGGTAGCAGCAGTAGGCGCATGAACCGAATGCCAAATACGGGGACTGCGTTCAGTCTAGTTGCATTCGGTTGCATGCGTTTGCAGGGAGGTTACTGAAGCATGCTCATGGCCGCTTCCATGGCGGCGGAAAGGTCTTCGTCTTCGTTCAGGTTCTGGTTTGGATCAAGGCCCAGTTTGGCGAACGCCGGGATCTGGCTCCAGTCCAGTTTGGTGTAGGGATGTTCGCTGCCAATGTAACTCTGCAAGGTAGCGACCTGGACGATATCGACATAGTCGACTTTGGCACTGTCACGGGTGAAGTCCAAGTATTGGCTGGGTACCATGGCAATCAGTTCAGGAAAGTCCCAGGTGCGCAGGATCTTGTCGCCGATGATTGGGTGGATCTGCTCAATCACGTGGTTGAGGCTGATCGAGTCAGCCAGTAGCTCGCTGTGATCTTCGGCGTACGTGAGGATCGGCAGCACACCGATCTGATGCACCAGGCCGGCGAGGGTGGCCTGGTCGGGCAGTAGGCGCGTGTAGTGTTTGCACAGCACGTGGCAGATACCGGCGATTTCCGTGCTTTTGTTCCACACTTCGCGCATTTTGCGGTCAACCACATCGCTGGTGGCCTGGAACATCTGTTCCATGGCTAGGCCCGTGGCCAGGTTGCAGGTGTAATTGATGCCAAGGCGGCCGACGGCCATCTGCAGGTCGGTGATTTCCTTGTTGGTGCGCAGCAACGGGCTGTTCACCACTTTGATGATGCGCGCGGTCAGGGCGGCATCGTTACCAATCACTTTGCTCAGTTGCGGGATGCTGATATCCGGATCTTCGGCTGCCTCGCGGACTTTCAGTGCGACCTCCGGCAGAGTCGGCAGGACCAGCTCATCATTGTCGATGGCCTGGGTCAGTTCCTTTTGGACTTTCTCGGCAAGCTTGCTCATGGGCAATTCTCTTTGGCGTTCAAGCAATAGTGATAAGTGTAGTCAGGGCTTAGCGCTGTATTTCGCGGTCTGAATCCAGTGTATACGGCAAATCGAGCACGCTCAGCGTGCGGCCCTCAGCAGAACCCAGGTGAATAACGCCATTCAGTGCGGCTTCGTCCTGTAACACGGCAAGCAACTCGACGCCGTCTGGGGTGCGTGCGGCCAGTACCACTTCTCCCACGCTGGAGGTGTGCGTTGGTGAGAACAGCAGCGTAGCGGGCTCGGGCACCTGACTGTCATACAGCGCCAGGCGATACAGGCGGCGCTTGAGTTTGCCCAGGTACTGCATGCGCGCGACGATTTCCTGGCCGGTGTAGCAGCCTTTTTTGAAGCTGACGCCGCCTACGGCCTGCAGGTTGATCATCTGTGGGATAAACAGCTCGCGGGTGCTACCCACGACCTGGCCGATGCCCGCACGGACTTGCGCCAGCAGCCAATCATTCAGTGGCGCTTCCGGCAGTTGGCTGGCCACTTGTGCCTGCACGGCTGTGGCCTGGGCAGCGGGTATCCACAGTTCAGCGCGGCCGTCGCTCAAGCGCAGGGCCAGTAAATCATCGCGACGAGCGACGCTGTCGGCGGTCGTTGCGAGCTCTAAACCGAGGCTGCGCAGGATGTCATCGGCACCGTTCAGGCCGATGCGCAGCCAGTCCTGGCTTTCGTCGGTGAGCTTGGATTTGCTGAAAACGGCGTATTTCTTCAGGTCAGTCAGTTGCGCATCCAGCAAATCACTGGCCATTGCCAGCAAATAACCGTCACTCACGCTGAGGATGCGAAAGCTCGATTGCATGCGGCCCTTGGGGGTGCAGCGCGCGCCTAGGCTGGAATAGCTGTCGCTCAGGTAGTTGAGGTTGCAGGTGACTTGACCCTGGAGGAACTTGTTGGCGTCGGGGCCGCGCACGGCGAGGACGCCTTCGTGGCTGAGGATGCAATAAAACGCGGTATCGGCCATGGTGGATTAGGTATCGCTGGATAAAAGTTAGGGGGCTCATCATAGAGCGCCCCTCGCGCCTTGTCAGCGCTTGCGCTTGACTCGTTTCAGGGAATAACAGCCGGCTGGCCGCGTACGGTCAATAGATGTGCATTTCCTCGTATACTGCATGCCGTAATTTGTTGCATGTCATGTATGGCGGCCACCCTTCGGGGTCGTCGCTGTGCGACGCTAAAAATGGTGTTTAGCCATTTTCAAGGAGCTGATCCGTGGTTGAAGAAGTAGAGCTCAATCGTCTTTTCTGGCACAGCCGTCGCGGCATGCTGGAGCTGGATGTGTTGCTGGTGCCGTTTGTTCGCGAGGTCTATCCGCACCTTGATGAGGCTGATCGCGAGCGTTATCGCAAGCTGCTCGAGTGTGAGGACCAGGATATGTTTGGCTGGTTTATGCAGCGCAGCGAGCCTGAAGATGCGGATCTCAAGCTCATGGTTCGGATGATTTTGGACCGTGTTCAGCCCAAGTGATGCCTTCGAGTGTCAGTGGCAGCCTTCTCGGCAGCTACTGGCCTGCTATGCCCTGATTCAGGGGTTGGCGCTGCTCAGTCTGGCGCTGGTGGATATGCCAAGTTGGGGGCGCTTGCTCGGCGTGAGTTTCTGTTTCGCCCACGCTGCCTGGGTAGTGCCAAGGCATTTGCTGTTGAGTGTGCCGCAGGCCTTTCGAGGGCTGCGTTACACGGCTGAGGGTTGGCAGGTGCACTGCATGGCGCAGGGTTGGCAGGCTATTGAGCTGCATCCGGATAGCCTGGCGTTACCGTTGATTGTGTTGTTGCGCTTTCGTCTGGTCGGGCAGCGCAAGGTGCGCTCGGTTTGCATCGCCCGCGACAGTCTGGCGCGGGATCAGCACCGCCGCTTAAGGGTGCGGCTTAAATTCAGTCGCCATAGGTGGGCGGTAGCAGAATAGTGTCCTTGGCTTCAGTCAGTTGATGCGGGTAGTCCAGGGTGTAGTGCAGGCCTCGGCTTTCATGGCGCAGCATGGCTGAGCGGATCATCAGTTCGGCAACTTGCGCCAAGTTACGCAGTTCGATGAGGTCACGGCTGACTTTGTAGTTGCTGTAGAACTCGTGAATTTCATCAAGCAGCAGCCGTACGCGGTGTTCGGCCCTTTGCAGGCGCTTGTTGGTGCGCACGATGCCGACGTAGTCCCACATAAAACGCCGCAGCTCATCCCAGTTGTGCGCAATGATAACGTCTTCGTCTGAGTCGGTTACCTGACTAGCATCCCAGCCGGGAAGGGCGCTTGGCATGCTGACGTGCTCCAGTTGGGCGAGAATGTTCTCGGCCGCTGAGCGGGCGTAGACGAAGCATTCCAGCAGCGAATTGCTGGCCATACGGTTGGCCCCATGCAGGCCGGTAAAGCTGGTTTCGCCAATCGCGTACAAGCCGGGGATATCGGTGCAGCCGCTTTGGTCTACCAGTACGCCGCCGCAGGTGTAGTGCGCCGCCGGTACAACAGGGATCGGTTCTTTGGTGATGTCGATGCCGAAGTCCAGGCAGCGCTCATACACGGTAGGGAAGTGCGATTTCACAAAGTCAGCCGGTTTGTGGCTGATGTCGAGGAATACGCAGTCGATACCCAGGCGCTTCATTTCGTGGTCGATTGCGCGGGCGACGATATCCCGCGGCGCCAGTTCGGCCCGCTCATCGAAGCGCGGCATAAAACGTTCGCCGTTAGGTAGTTTGAGCAGTGCGCCTTCACCGCGCAGCGCTTCGGTGACCAGAAAACTCTTGGCTTTGGGGTGGTACAGGCAGGTCGGGTGGAACTGATTGAATTCCAAGTTGCCGACCCGACAGCCGGCGCGCCAGGCCATGGCAATACCGTCGCCGCAGGCGCCGTCCGGGTTGCTGGTGTAGAGATACACCTTGGCCGCACCGCCCGTGGCAAGAATCACAAAGCGTGCGCTGAAGGTATCGACCTCGCCGCTGGCGCGGTTGAGCACGTAAGCGCCCAGGCAGCGCTGGCCTTCCAGGCCGAGTTTGCGCTCAGTGATCAGGTCAACGGCGACACGTTGCTCCAGCAGTTCGATGTTGCTGCGCTGCCGGGTCTGCTCCAGCAGTGTGTTGAAGATCGCCGCGCCGGTGGCGTCGGCAGCATGGATGATGCGTCGGTGGCTGTGGCCGCCTTCGCGGGTCAAGTGGAATTCGAAACCGCCGTCTTCGCGGGCGTGTTCGTCGTCGCGGGTAAAGGGTACGCCTTGGTCGATCAGCCACTGGATGGCTTCGCGGCTGTGCTCTACGGTAAAGCGCACGGCGTCTTCGCGGCACAGGCCGCCTCCGGCATTGAGGGTGTCTTCGACATGCGACTCGACGGTGTCGGTATCATCCAGCACCGCGGCTACGCCGCCTTGCGCCCAGTATGTCGAGCCGTTGGACAGGTTGCCCTTGCTCAGTACGGCAATGCGCAGGTGCTCAGGCAGCGTGAGTGCCAGCGTCAGGCCGGCGGCACCGCTGCCGATAACCAGAACGTCGTGTTGGTAATGTTGGCTCATGTCCGAATTCCGCGAAAAGCGAGCTCTAGTATATAGAGGGGGTGAGCGTCACAATAGCCAGCTTATGACCAAGTGCGTTACTCGGGAACTTTTTAAGTATTTCGGGTTCCATAGGCGGTTATTTACATGGGAAATCGCCTGTGTCGGACGGCTTTGTAACGGGCCTGAGATTTTGGCCTTGCCGCCGGGTGATCCAGACTACGAGCGCAGCAGTGGAACCCCTTTGCTGCGCTGTTCCGTGCAGGGCTTTTGAGTGTTCTGCAGGAAGCTTGTTTGAAGGAGAGAACTTTTGCGCAATACCCAAGTCTACTTTGGCAGACCGAGTAAAGGGTTGGCGTTTCACTCCTTCAGACCCTATGAGGAGTTTTCATGCTAACCCAGGAAGATGATCAGCAGCTGGTCGAGCGCGTGCAGCGTGGCGACAAGCGGGCGTTTGATCTATTAGTGCTCAAGTATCAGCACAAGATTCTCGGGTTGATCGTGCGTTTTGTGCATGACACCCATGAGGCGCAGGACGTGGCGCAGGAGGCCTTCGTAAAGGCATACCGGGCCCTTGGTAATTTTCGGGGCGACAGTGCGTTCTACACATGGCTGTATCGCATTGCTATCAACACGGCGAAGAACCATCTGGTGTCGCGTGGTCGACGCCCGCCAGACAGTGATGTAAGTGCTGAAGATGCCGAGTTTTATGATGGTGACCATGCCCTCAAAGACATCGAATCGCCGGAGCGCGCATTGTTGCGCGATGAGATCGAAGCCACCGTACACCGCAGTATTGAGCAGTTGCCGGAAGATTTACGTACAGCGCTAACCTTGCGTGAATTTGATGGTCTGAGTTATGAGGACATTGCCAGCGTCATGCAATGTCCAGTCGGCACCGTGCGCTCGCGAATTTTTCGAGCACGTGAAGCCATTGATCGATCCCTGCAGCCGTTGCTGCAGGAAACCTGAGACAGCGGCGTCAGCCAAGAGAGGAACCGCCATGAGTCGTGAAACCCTGCAGGAATCGCTGTCCGCGGTGATGGATAACCAAGCGGATGAACTTGAACTAAGGCGCGTACTAGCAGCCAGTGATGAACCTGAGCTGCGCGCCACCTGGTCGCGTTATCAGCTTGCTCGCGCGGTCATGCACAAAGAGCTGCTTGAGCCGCGTCTGGATATTGCCGCTGCTGTATCCGAGGCCCTGGCTGATGATGTTGCTCCGGTTGCGCAACAAGTACAGCGCGGCTCTTGGCGCACTGTAGGTCGCCTGGCCGTTGCAGCTTCGGTTACCGTGGCAGTGCTTGCGGGTGTGCGTTTTTACAACCAGGACGACATCACCGGTGCCCAGTTGGCGCAGCAATCCAGTCAGCCGGTGTTGAACATTCCTCAGGTCAGTGGGCCGGCAATGCTGGCTGGGTTTAATTCCTCTGATGAACAAGCTCCCCCTGCAGCGAGCGCTGTCGGTCAAGGTCAGCCGGGTTGGCATGAGCAGCGTTTGCCGTCCTACTTACGTCAGCATGCGCAGCAGGCTGCCATGAGTACCAGTGAAGGTGCGCTGCCTTATGCTCGCGCAGCCAGTTTGGAAGGCCGTTAACGGTCTGTTGTTAAGGAATCGCATGCGCTTTATTCCTTTTGGCGTTTTGTTGCTGGGCAGCTGGCTGGCTCTGCCGGCTGCTGCCGATGAAGGCTCTGTGATGCTGCAGCGCTTGGCCGATGCTGAGCGTACTCTGAGTTTTCAGGGCACCTTTGTCTATGAACGCAATGGCAGCTTTTCGACGCACAGCATCTGGCATCAGGCTGGTGAGGGCGTTGCTCTGCGTGAGCGATTGCTGCAGCTGGATGGTTCCGCGCAAGAAGTAGTGCGTGTCGATGGCCAGGTTCAGTGCGCCAGTGGTGCGTTGGCTGACCAGCTGATCGACAGTCAACTATGGCCCGCTCGGGCGTTAAATGCCGAGCAGCTGAGTGAGTGGTATGAGTTGCGTGTGCTCGGTAAGTCCCGTGTGGCTGGGCGAGCGACTGATGTGTTGGCACTGGTGCCGCGCGACCAACATCGCTATGGCATTGAGCTGCACCTGGATCAGCAAACGGGTTTGCCGCTCAAATCCTTGCTGGTGAATGACAAGGGGCAGTTGCTCGAGCGCCTCCAGTTTACTCAACTAGAAACGGACGCCCCCGTACCCTCGAATCTTGAACCCAGTGCCGGGTGTCGCCCTGTGCGTTTGGGTCCTGTGCAGGCTCAGGCGGCTGAAGCGTGGCGCTCTGACTGGCTGCCGCCGGGCTTCAGCTTGAGTTCGGTCACTCAGCGCCGCAGTCCTGCATCCGATGAGCTCGTGGCCTGTCAGGTGTATGGCGATGGTTTGGCGCGTTTTTCCGTGTTTATGGAGCCCTTGCGCGGCGAGGCTGTTGAGGATGTACGTACTCAGCTGGGTCCTACAGTGGCTGTTTCGCGTCGATTGAAGACCCGTGATGGTGACGTGATGGTTACCGTGGTTGGCGAAATTCCGCTGGGCACCGCTGAGCGAGTGGCCTTGTCCATGCGTTCGCTTGGCGAGGTGGCGCAGTGATTGAGGAGCAGGGGCGGGTCGTGGCTGTTGAGCCCGGCGCTGTCTGGGTTGAAACAGTACGCAAAAGCACCTGCTCCAGTTGTTCCGTTAAAGCCGGTTGTGGCCAGAGCTTGCTTGAGCAGCTTGGGGCAAGTGGTCGTCGTGGTTATGTGCGTGCGTTGTCTGATCTGCAGCTGAATATTGGCGATGCGGTGGTTATTGGCGTGCGCGAAGACTTGTTGGTGCGTGGTTCACTGCTGGTTTATCTATTGCCTTTGCTCGGGTTGTTCGCCGCGGCTGTGCTAGCTGAACAGGCAGGCTGGAGCGAGCCTTGGGTAATACTCAGTGCGCTGTTCGGTTTTCTCTTCGCTTGTTGTGCGGTGCGTTGGCGCAGCCGTGTTACGGCCGGTGATCCTGCGTTGCAACCTGTGGTGTTGCGTGCATTGCTTGGTGGTGCCGCCGCTGCGTTCTAAGACTTTTGCTGGCCTGATGGGGAGTTATATGTCGAAGCCTGGTCTGAAATCTTCATTTACCGCGTTATTGGCTGTGCTGCTGATGGGGCATGCGTTTTTTGCTCAGGCGAGCCTGCCGGATTTCACCGAGCTGGTTGAGCAGGCATCACCGGCGGTAGTCAATATCAGCACCCGGCAGAAGATGCCGGATCGCGCGGTGGCTGGCAGTGGCCAGCTCAATGTGCCTGATCTGGAAGGCCTGCCGCCGATGTTTCGCGAGTTTTTCGAGCGTAATATTCCACAGATGCCACGTGCGCCTGGCGGTGGCCGCCAGCGTGAAGCCCAGTCGCTGGGCTCAGGCTTTATCATTTCCGCTGATGGCTACGTGCTGACCAATAACCATGTGATCGCCGATGCCGATGAAATCATCGTGCGCCTGTCTGATCGCAGTGAACTGGAAGCAAAATTGGTTGGTACCGACCCGCGCAGCGATGTTGCGCTTCTCAAGGTTGAGGGCTCTGGCTTGCCAACCGTCAAGTTGGGCAAGTCGGAAGAGTTAAAGGTTGGAGAGTGGGTGTTGGCTATCGGTTCACCCTTTGGCTTCGATCATTCGGTAACTGCCGGGATCGTCAGTGCCAAGGGCCGCAGTCTGCCGAACGAGAGCTATGTGCCGTTTATCCAGACGGATGTGGCGATCAATCCAGGTAACTCCGGCGGCCCACTGTTCAACCTGGCCGGTGAAGTGGTGGGCATCAACTCACAGATTTTCACCCGCTCCGGTGGCTTTATGGGGCTGTCATTTGCCATCCCCATGAGTGTAGCGATGGACGTAGCCGATCAACTGAAGGCTGAAGGTAAGGTCAGTCGCGGCTGGCTGGGTGTGGTGATTCAGGAAGTTAACAAGGATCTGGCTGAGTCATTTGGCCTGGATAAACCGGCTGGTGCGCTGGTGGCGCAGGTGCTGGAAGAAGGGCCGGCTGCCAAAGGCGGCTTGCAGGTCGGCGATGTGATTCTCAGTCTGGACGGTAAGCCGATCATTATGTCTGCTGACTTGCCGCATCTGGTCGGTGCGCTCAAACCGGGTACCAGTGCCGAGCTGGATGTGGTACGCGATGGTGCGCGTAAGAAGCTGAAGTTGAGTATCGGTGCGCTGCCTGAAGACGGTGAGGCCTTGGCGGGTACAGCTGAGCCTGGTGTTGAGCGCAGCAGTAATCGTTTGGGTGTCAAAGTGGTTGAGCTGACTGCTGAGCAACAGAAGAGCCTCGACCTCAAAGGTGGCGTGGCGATTTCTGAGGTCCAGGATGGGCCCGCGGCGCTGATTGGCTTGCGTCCGGGGGATGTAATTACTCACTTGAACAATCAGGCTATTAATTCGGCCAAAACGTTTACCGAGGTGGCGCAGGCACTGCCGAAGAACCGTTCGGTGTCGATGCGTGTGCTGCGTCAGGGACGCGCCAGCTTTATCACCTTCAAATTGGCCGATTAACCAGGCATGCAGGTTACAAAGGGCGACTTCGGTCGCCCTTTTACATCCTACAGTCGTGTGGCCTTGATGACGTGCAAGGTGGCATTCGGGTAGACTTGGCGGCTATTTTCGGCGGGCAGTCGCCTGCGACCTTTTTGAGTGTTGATCCGTGAGTGATTTGAGTCATATCCGCAATTTCTCCATCATCGCCCACATTGACCACGGCAAGTCGACCTTGGCCGACCGGTTTATCCAAATGTGTGGCGGCTTGGCCGACCGTGAAATGGAAGCCCAGGTGCTGGACTCCATGGATCTGGAGCGTGAGCGCGGGATCACCATCAAGGCACACAGCGTTACCCTGTATTACAAGGCTAAAGACGGCATCACCTACCAGCTGAACTTCATCGATACCCCTGGGCATGTCGACTTCACCTATGAAGTCAGCCGCTCTCTGGCTGCTTGCGAAGGCGCGCTGCTGGTGGTCGATGCCGGTCAGGGCGTGGAAGCGCAGTCAGTCGCCAACTGTTACACCGCGATCGAGCAGGGCCTTGAGGTCATGCCGGTACTGAATAAGATCGACTTGCCTCAGGCTGACCCGGACCGGGTCAAGGAAGAAATCGAGAAGATCATCGGCATTGATGCCACTGACGCCGTGACCTGCAGTGCCAAAACAGGTTTGGGTGTTGATGAAGTACTCGAGCGTCTGGTGCACACGATCCCTGCACCGACCGGTGACATTGAGGCGCCATTGCAAGCGCTGATCATCGACTCCTGGTTCGATAACTACCTCGGTGTGGTTTCCCTGGTACGCGTTCGCCATGGTCGAATCAAGAAAGGTGACAAAGTGCTGGTGAAGTCCACCGGCAAGATCCACCTGGTCGATAGCGTTGGCGTGTTTAACCCTAAGCACACCGCCACCGCTGACCTGAAAGCCGGTGAGGTGGGCTTTATTATCGCCAGTATCAAGGATATTCACGGCGCACCGGTGGGGGATACCCTAACCCTGGCCGCCACGCCGAATGTCGAAGTACTGCCTGGTTTCAAACGTATTCAGCCGCAGGTCTATGCCGGGTTATTCCCGGTCAGTTCCGACGATTTCGAAGATTTCCGGGATGCGTTGCAGAAGCTGACCCTGAACGATTCGTCACTGCAATATTCACCTGAAAGCTCAGATGCACTGGGCTTTGGCTTCCGTTGTGGCTTCCTTGGCATGCTGCACATGGAAATCATCCAGGAGCGTCTTGAGCGCGAATACGACCTGGATCTGATCACCACTGCACCGAGTGTGATTTTCGAAGTGGTGCTCAAAACGGGTGAGACGATTTACGTCGATAACCCGTCTAAATTGCCGGATATCTCCTCGGTCGAGGACTTCCGTGAGCCGATCGTACAAGCCACCATTCTTGTGCCGCAGGAGCACCTGGGTAATGTGATTACCCTGTGTATCGAAAAACGCGGTGTGCAGCGCGATATGCAGTTCCTTGGTTCTCAGGTTCAGGTTCGCTATGACCTGCCGATGAACGAAGTGGTGCTCGACTTCTTTGACCGTCTGAAATCCACCAGTCGCGGTTATGCCTCGCTCGACTACCATTTCGACCGCTACCAGTCGGCCAACCTGGTCAAGCTGGATGTGCTGATTAACGGTGACAAGGTTGATGCCCTGGCCCTGATCGTCCACAAGGACAACGCCCACTATAAAGGTCGCGCGTTGACCGAAAAGATGAAAGAGCTGATCCCCCGGCAGATGTTCGATGTGGCCATTCAGGCTGCAATTGGTGGGCAAATCGTTGCGCGGACCACGGTTAAGGCGCTGCGCAAAAACGTATTGGCCAAGTGCTACGGCGGTGACGTCAGCCGTAAACGCAAGCTGCTCGAAAAGCAGAAGGCCGGTAAGAAACGCATGAAGCAAGTGGGTAACGTGGAAATTCCACAGGAAGCCTTCCTTGCAGTGCTCAGGTTGGATAGTTAAGGGCCTATGTCGATCAATTTCCCGCTGTTACTGGTTATCGCCGTTGCCGTTTGTGGCGCGCTGGCGTTGTTTGACCTGATCTTTCTGGCCCCGCGCCGGCGAGCCGCTATCAGCACCTACCACGGTCAGGTCAGTGAGCCTGATGAGGCGGTAGTGGAACGCTTGAACAAAGAGCCTTTACTGGTGGAATACGGCAAGTCGTTCTTCCCGGTGCTGGCCATCGTGCTGGTGCTGCGTTCGTTTCTGGTTGAACCGTTCCAGATTCCTTCTGGCTCGATGAAGCCGACTCTGGAAGTGGGCGATTTCATCCTTGTCAACAAGTTCGCTTATGGTATTCGCCTGCCGGTGTTGGACACCAAGGTCATTGAAGTAGGTCATCCGCAGCGTGGCGATGTGATGGTATTTCGTTACCCGAGCGACCCTAACATCAACTACATCAAGCGTGTGGTTGGGTTGGCCGGTGATCGCATTGCCTACAGCAGCGACAAACGTCTGACTATCAATGGTGAGTTGGTAGCGCAGCAGTTGATTGGCGATGAGCCGGGTAGCCTGGGCAGTGCTAAGTTGTACAACGAAAAACTGGGCAAGGCCGAGCACCAGATTCGTAAAGAAATGCAGCGTTATCGCGTTGAGCCGGGTCGCGAGTGGGTGGTGCCGCAAGGGCATTACTTCATGATGGGGGACAACCGCGATAACTCCAATGACAGCCGTTACTGGAATGATCCGACCATACCCAAGCCGCTACTGGGCATGGTGCCGGACCAAAATATCGTCGGTAAAGCGTTTGCCATCTGGATGAGCTGGCCAGACCCGAAGTCGCGCAACCTGCCCAACTTCTCTCGCGTCGGCCTGATTCACTGACCTGCTGGCTAATTTACGACGCTGTTAAATGCAGCGTTGCGGGCTATATATAGTCTTGCCTCCAGCCGTTAAGGCTTCCATAAAATCGAATTTGGGGACAAACATGAAATCTGCGCATTCGCAAAAGGGAATGTCGATTCTTAGTTGGTTGATGGTGCTCACTGTAGTCGCCTTTTTGGCCAACGCAGCATTCAAGATATTGCCTCACTACCTTGATTATATGTCGATAAGTAAAATTATTATGTCGGTTGAAACTGAAAGGTCTTTACAGATACGAACGATTGGTGATTTCTATAGTCATGTTGATAAGGGTGTGCAGGTCAATAATATTCGTAGCTTGAATATTAGAGATGCCATTAAAGTCAAAGTTGAAAATAACGATTTCAAAGTTCATCTGAAATATGAACAGCGCGAGCCATTGATCGAGAATATCGATCTGGTGGTTCGATTTGATAAAGAATTCCGCGTGCGTATGCCGTGAGTGCGCCGTTAGCCCGTCTCGAGCGACAGCTCGGCTATACATTCAAGGACCAGGAACTGATGATCCTGGCCCTTACCCATCGCAGTTTCGCCGGGCGCAATAACGAGCGTCTGGAGTTTCTCGGCGATGCGATCCTCAACTTTGTCGCGGGTGAAGCGCTGTTTCAGCGCTTCCCGTTAGCGCGCGAAGGGCAGCTTTCGCGCTTGCGCGCGCGCCTAGTTAAAGGCGAAACCCTCGCCATCCTAGCGCGTGGTTTCGATTTGGGTGAGTACCTGCGCTTAGGTTCCGGCGAATTGAAGAGCGGCGGTTTTCGTCGCGAGTCGATTCTTGCCGATGCCCTGGAAGCACTAATTGGCGCTATCTACCTGGATACAGGTATGGAAGCGGCCCGTGAGCGTGTGCTGGCCTGGCTGACCACCGAGTTGGATAGCCTGACCTTGGTCGACACCAACAAGGATCCTAAAACCCGCTTGCAGGAATTTTTGCAATCGCGCGGCTGTGAGTTGCCGCGTTACGAGGTGGTGGATATTCAGGGCGAGCCGCACTGCCGGACATTCGTGGTCGAATGTCAGATAACCTTACTGAATGATAAAACCCTGGGGCAGGGCGCCAGTCGGCGTATCGCTGAGCAGGTAGCGGCTGCTGCCGCGCTGATCGCCTTGGGTGTGGAGAATGGCAATGACTGATACACCTGTTACACGCTGTGGCTATGTCGCCATCGTCGGCCGGCCCAACGTGGGCAAGTCGACGTTGCTCAACCACATTCTCGGGCAGAAGCTGGCAATCACCTCGCGCAAGCCGCAGACCACGCGGCACAACATGCTCGGCATCAAAACCGAGGGTGAAGTGCAGGCGATCTATGTCGACACCCCCGGCCTGCACAAGAACAACGAGAAAGCGCTCAACCGCTACATGAATAAGAATGCTTCGTCGGCGCTGAAGGATGTCGACGTGGTGATCTTCGTTGTCGATCGCACCCGCTGGACCGATGAGGACCAGATGGTCTTGGAGCGTATTCAGTACGTCGAAGGCCCGGTGATTCTGGCGATCAATAAGACCGATCGTATCGAGGACAAGGCAGAGCTGATGCCGCATCTGGAGTGGCTGGCCACCCAGTTGCCGAAGGCTGAAATCGTGCCGGTTTCGGCGCAGCATGGGCATAACCTCGACACCCTGGAAAAACTGGTAGGCGAGCATTTGCCGGAAGGCGTGCACTTCTTCCCGGAAGACCAGGTCACCGACCGCTCCAGCCGTTTCTTCGCTGCTGAGTTGGTGCGCGAGAAGATCATGCGTCAGCTGGGCGCTGAACTGCCGTATCAAATCACTGTGGAAATCGAGGAATTCAAGCGTGACGGGCGCATCCTGCATATCCATGCGTTGATTCTGGTCGAGCGTGATGGTCAGAAAAAAATCATCATTGGCGACAAAGGCGAGCGGATTAAGCGCATTGGCCAGGAAGCGCGCAAGGATATGGAGGTTATGTTCGACTCCAAGATCATGCTTAACCTGTGGGTCAAGGTTAAAAGTGGCTGGTCGGACGACGAGCGCGCACTGCGCTCTCTGGGTTACGACAACATCTAGTGTTGCGCGGGCGAACCTATTCGCCCGTTTCTGCGTTCCGTCACGTTGAGTCACCACCGGCCATGCTTGCAGACAGTCAGCCTGCCTATGTACTGCACAGCCGCGCTTACCGCGAAAGCAGCGCGCTGGTCGACTTTCTCACCCCCAAAGGTCGCTTGCGTGCAGTACTGCGTGGCGCTCGGGGCAAAGCCGGTAGTTTGGCTCGGCCGTTTATTCCGCTGGACGCCGAGTTTCGCGGGCGAGGTGAGCTGAAGAACGTCGGGCGTCTTGAGCCTGCGGGCATTCCCAATTTGTTGACGGGTGAGGCGCTGTTCAGTGGCCTGTACCTCAATGAATTGCTGATTCGCCTGTTACCCGCCGAAGACCCTCATCCCGCTGTGTTCGATCATTACGCCATGACGGTGTTGGCATTGGCAGAAGGTCGCCCGCTGGAACCGCTGTTGCGTTCGTTTGAATGGCGTCTGCTGGACGAGCTGGGCTATGGTTTCGCCTTGAATCTGGACAGCGAAGGTCAGCCCATTGTCGCCAGCGGCCTGTATCGTCTGCACACTGAAGCTGGTTTGGTGCCGATTGGCCAATTGCAGCCCGGTGCTTTTCAAGGTGTTGAACTGCTCGCCATGGCCGAGGCTGACTGGGCCGTGCCAGGCGCTCTTGCTGCGGCCAAACGCTTGATGCGTCAGGCCCTAGCTCCCCATTTAGGCGGCCGACCGCTGGTCAGCCGCGAACTGTTTATGACGCTCAAGGAGCCAAGCCGTGACTGATGCCAATCGTATTCTGCTGGGTGTAAATATTGACCACGTGGCCACTCTGCGTCAGGCCCGTGGCACCCGTTATCCCGACCCGGTCAAGGCCGCGCTGGACGCCGAAGAGGCGGGGGCCGACGGTATCACCGTGCACCTGCGCGAAGACCGCCGGCATATTCAAGAACGTGATGTGCGCTTGCTTAAGGAAGTCATGCAGACGCGCATGAACTTCGAGATGGGCGTGACCGAAGAAATGCTGGCTTTTGCCGAAAGCATCCGTCCCGAACACGTCTGTCTGGTACCGGAAACCCGTCAGGAGCTGACCACCGAAGGCGGCTTGGATGTTGCCGGGCAGGAAGCGCGGATTCGCGCAGCGGTCGAACGCCTAAGCAAGATTGGCTGCGAGGTCTCGCTGTTTATCGACCCGGACCCACTGCAGATTGAGGCGTCCAAGCGGGTCGGCGCGCCGGCCATCGAGCTGCACACCGGTCGTTATGCCGATGCCCATACCCCGGAAGAAGCCGCACGCGAACTGGCGCGGATTCGTGACGGTGTGGCCTGTGGCCTGCAGTATGGCCTGATCGTTAATGCGGGCCACGGCTTGCACTATCACAACGTTGAGCCGGTGGCGGCTATTGCTGGCATTAATGAGCTGAACATCGGTCACGCCCTGGTAGCCCACGCGCTGTTTGTTGGCTTTAAGCAGGCGGTAGTGGAGATGAAACAGTTGATCGTCGCGGCGGCTAATCGCGGTTGAGTGGAGGCGGACATGCCGCAGGCTTGTCCGCCATCTGCACTGGACAAGCTAGCGCCTGTCGACCCTACGTGAGCTTTGATAAGTCCGGTTTACGGTTTGCGGGCGATCAGTACCGCGCGGCTTGGCGCCGGCAGGCCTTCCACGGTGCGGCTATGGTCGGCCGGGTCAAGGAATTCGGGCAGTGACTGAAAGCGCATCCACTCGGTCGAGCGTTGTTCGTCGACTGAAGTGGTGCTGACATCCACGCAGCGCACATCGACGAAGCCGGCGCGGCGCAGCCACAGCTCCAGGGCGGGCACCGAAGGCAGGAACCAGACGTTGCGCATCTGCGCGTAGCGGTCTTCGGGCACGAGCACCTGCTGTGCATCGCCTTCTACCACCAAGGTTTCCAAGACCAGTTCGCCGTCTTTAACTAGGCAGTCCTTGAGGTCGATCAAGTGGTCGATGGGCGAGCGGCGGTGATACAGCACACCCATGGAAAACACGGTGTCGAAGCCTTGTAGTTTGCTCGGCAGTTCCTCGAATGCCAGCGGCAGATGCCAGGCGGGCAGGTCGGGCAGGTAGTTCTTCATCGCCAGGAATTGGCAGAGGAACAGCCAGTTGGGGTCGATGCCGACCACGCTGTCCGCACCGGCGCCAAGCATGCGCCACATGTAGTAGCCGTTGCCGCAGCCGACATCTAGCACCCGCTTGCCCTTGAGGTCGAGGTAGGGCGCGACGCGCTGCCATTTCCAGTCCGAGCGCCATTCCGTGTCGACATGCACGTCAAACAGATGAAACGGCCCCTTGCGCCAGGGAATCAGGCCCTGAAGAGCCGTGGTTAATGCTGCGCGTGTCGAGTCGTCACAGGTTCCGTTGAATCGGAAGCTGTGTAGCAGCTCCAGTTGTTCGACATTCAGAGCCGGCAAGCTCTGCACCGCGCCGTACCAGCGCGCCAGGTCGCCATGGCCGACGGCCAGTTTGGCGTCGATCTGCCCGGGCAGGTCGGCTGACCAGTCTTGCAGTGGAGTGCCGGCAAGGGTTGCTTGCAGGGCGTCGAGGTCGAGGCGGCTGATCATGGCAGGGCAATCATTGAGGCGAAATTAAGACACTGGAACCACGGTACTACCTGGCTAAATCCAGCGGCGAGCAGGCGTTCGCGGTGCTGCTCCAGGCTGTCGGGGAGCATGACTTTCTCGATGGCGCTGCGTTTCTGGGCGATTTCCAGCTCGCTGTAGCCGTTGGCCCGCTTGAAGGCGATATGCAGATCGCCCAGCAGTGCGTGCTGCCCGGCGTCTTCGAATTGCAGTTTTTCCGAGAGGATCATTGCGCCGCCGGGCAGCAGGGCCTGGCGAATTCGCGTGAGCAATTCGAGGCGTTGTTCAGGCTGGATAAATTGCAAGGTGAAGTTCAGTGCCACCAGCGAAGTGGGCTGAAAGCCGAGGCGGAGAATGTCGGCCTCAATCACTTCGACGGGCAGCAACTCTTGAAACATCGAATCCTGCGCATGCAGGTATTCGCGGCAGCGCTCGACCATAGCACTGGAGTTGTCCACGGCGATCACCCGACAATCGTCGATCTGCACATGTCGGCGCAGCGCTTGGGTCACGGCGCCCAGAGAGCTGCCGAGGTCATACAGTACGCTGTGCGGTTGGGCGAACTGGCCAGCGAGCACACCAATGTTCTCGACAATGGTCGGATAACCCGGCACCGAGCGTTTGATCATGTCGGGGAAAACCCGCACCACATCCTCGTTGAACACGAAGTCCGGCACCTGGGCCAGGGGTTGGGCGAAAAGACGGTCGGGCTGTTTGCTCACGATGGCTGCGCACTGGTCAATAAAGCCGGGCATTTTAGCCAAGTGCACCGCATAGCCAAACCTTGATTACCGTTATTGGTCGCAAATCTGCATGGAGACGGCTCAGCGGGCGTGTTTGAAGGCCGACGCCGCAATCGCCCATTGTCCCAGCCAGTAGCTGAGCATGATCGCCACGGGCGCCGCCTCGAAGGGGGCGACAAAGCGGTTGATGCCGATCAGGCTGTCGGACAATACGAACAGCGCGGCACCTACGGCGGCCAGGCGCCTGGAATGGATATTCAGGTCGGGTTGGCCAAGGCGGGCAAGAGCGCGCCAGAGCGTGGCGCTGATCGCCAGGGCGTAACAGGCTACGGGGATCAGCAGCGGGCCCAGGTTGGCGCTGGCGAGGATGGTGAACATCGTTCCGCCAGTGGCCAGCGCAAGAATCAAAGCGAGCCAGGCTGGTTGTTTACAGTCGCTCAGGTAGGCGCGCAGGTAGGCCAGATGGGCCAGCAGGAAGGCGCCTAGGCCGAAAACGAACAGGTCGCCCGGCCAGTCGAGCAGAATATCGCCCGCCAGTGAGCAGAGCAGGCCGAGGCTGATCCAACGTCGATACAGGCCGCTGGGTGCCGTTCTCAACCACAGCAGCAGGGCAATCACTGGAATGCCTTTGCTGAGCAGGCCCAGTTCATTCATGCCGCTGAGCCGTGTATAGAAGAACATCGCAGCACCCAGCAAACCCAGCAGCAGATAACGCATGACCCTTGTCCTTGATACTCGAAAGGTCAGCACTATGGCGCGTCGCGAATTAACTGGCCACGCCGTGGATGCCACTTAGGTCAGCATTTCGCGCCAGTAGCAGCAGGCTGTTGAAAAACTACCTTCGTTGCATCGCCGCGTTAAAAACAGGCTCGTGCGCGAGTCCGATCAAAATGCTCATTTACAGCTCGTAAACTCCGCTTTTCGCCGTTTTGACCAGCCGAAGGCTGTTACTAACGTAGCGCCTTGCGCTGGCTGCCTCGCCTACGTTTTTCAACGCCTGCTAGCGAGCCTTGATCGTGCAGTTGAAGCGCTGGGCGGGCACTACACCGACTTCCCAGGGGCGTTCATAGGTTAGAGCCAATTGGCCTTCGCCTGCTTTGATGACCTCGAAGCGCCAGGTGGAAACCCCGGCGCTGCCGACCAGGCCGGCATCTTCCGGGTTGCTGTAGACCTCCGGGCCGAGGCTTTTCAGCACCTGGGGTGCGGAGTCACGCAGCAGCCAACGGAAACCGGTGGTGGGATTGCTCGGCAGGCGTAGGTTGAATTGCTGGCCAACGTGCAACGACAGCGGGCATTTGCTCTGCTGGTTTTGCTCCAGGGTCACGCTGCTGGGCGTTTGTGCGCAGGCGGCGAGCAGTGCAAGGCTGAGTGCCACTGTCAGGCGGGGGGCAAGCATGGTGAGCTCCTGGCGAATGTCGAGGCTGCCAGCATAGCCGCTAGGTCCGCCCTGCGGGAGTCTGTGCTGAGAACGTCGTCTGCAGTGGCGCGCGCAACTGCTGGAAGAATTGGTCGATCAGCGGTGTGAGCAGGGCAAAGCAATCGTGGCGTGCCAGGCGTACTTTTCGCCTGTCGATCAGCTCATGTTCCAGGCGTTGCAGCACCTGCTATTTCAGGCTTGGCGGACATTGACTGTTTAGGGCGATCAGCACCCATTTGTCGTACAGGCTGCAGTTTTACCGGGCAAAGGGTTAAAGTTGCACCTCTGTTTTTCAGGGTTGCACTTTTCATGTTCAACGCGCGGTTGATGCGTCTTGATGACCAGGCCCACGAACACACTCACGACCATCATCAACTGGTGCTGTCGCTGGCTGGGCGTGCCGAATTTGAAGTCAACGGCCGGGGCGGCGAGGTTTGCCGCATGCGCGCCTGCCTGGTGCCGGGGGATGCCGATCACCAGTTCGCTGGCATGGGTGACAACTGCATGCTGATCATCGATCTGGACGAGCAGGGCACCTCCAGCGAAGACCTGCAGCTGCTGACCCGTCTGTTTGAAACACCACGCTACCCGCAACTGGATGCCGATTTCCAGAACCTGCTGAGCTATGCCGGCGCCGAGCTGGAACGCTATGGCTCCGATCCATTGCTTCCCCGTGCCCTGGGGGGCGTGCTGCTGCGTGCCTTGCACCTGCGCCTGTTTGGCGAGCCCCAGACGCGGCCCATGGGGGCGCTGAATGTGGAGCGGCTCGACAGTTACATCACTCAGCATTTGGCGCGGCGTATCAGTGTGGCTGAGTTGGCGCAGGTGGCCTGTCTCAGCCCCAGTCATTTCCATGCGCAGTTCAAGGACAGCGTCGGTTTGACGCCGCATCAGTACCTGCTGAAAACACGCCTGGATCGGGCTGTACGGCTGTTGCGCGAGAGCGGCCTGCCGCTGATCCGTATCGCGGAAGAGTGCGGTTTCTCCAGCCAGAGCGCGCTGACCACCGCTATGCGCCGCTATCTGGGCCTGACGCCGAAACGCCTGCGTAGCGCCGAATAACTGAGCCCTCGACGGTTATTGGGTAGCACGCTGCATACATTTGCGTGATGGTTACAGTCGACGAAGCGTGAACTTCCGCACATGGGCGGCTAAGCTGTGGCCCACGCAGGTTTTTCCTGTGCCCGGGCAAGGATGCTGCCGGTAGTCAAGTGTGCCCATAAAGTGCGAGTAGTCTTGATGAACAAGCCCCTATACCTGTCCACACTGTCACTGCTCGGCATGCTGCTGTTCAGTACAACGCTGTCCGCTGCCAGTCTGCAAGCCGAGCTGGTGGACAGTGAAGGGCAGCCGCTGGCCAATGCTGTGCTTACCTTGCGCAGCGAGGTTGCACCCGTGGTTGCACCTGCCACGGCGGTGATGGATCAAATCTCGCAGCAATTCGCGCCCAATGTACTGGCTGTGCGAAGCGGTACTGCCGTGTCGTTCCCTAATAGCGACAACATTCGCCATCACGTCTATTCGTTCTCGTTGGCTAAGCGCTTTGAGCTACGCCTCTACCAGGGCACGCCGAGCGAGCCGGTGGTTTTCGATAAGCCCGGTGTGGTGGTGCTTGGTTGCAATATCCACGACTGGATGGTGGGTTATGTCTACGTCACCGACGACCCGTGGTTCGCTGTGAGTGATGCGCAGGGCAAGCTGAACCTGGAGCAGTTGCCGGCAGGGACCTACACCGCCAGCCTGTGGCACCCACAAGCGCCGGATATGTTGCCGCAGGATGCCGGCCAGGTGCAGCTGACAGAGGCCGGTAGCCAGCAGCGCTTTACCCTGTCCATGCAGGCTCCTGGCGGTCAAACCGCTCCGAGTGCGCCGGTCAGCGCTTTTGGTGATGCATTCAAGAAGGCACGCGATGCTGCGCAATAGCTTTCAGGCGCGAATTGCCGGGGTACTGGTACTGCTGCTGTTGGTGGTTGTGGGAGCGCTGTATGTGGCGGTGCAGACTGCCACCAATGCAGCCGTACGCAGCCAGGCACGTGAGCAGTTAGACGTCGGCAGCCTGGTCTTTCAGCAATTACTCGAGGTCCGTGGCCGTCAGTTGCACGACGCGGTGCAGGTGTTGGCGGCGGATTTTGGTTTCAAGGATGCCGTGGCCAGTGGCGACACCGAGACAATTCGCTCGGCGTTGATCAACCATGGCGCGCGGATCAACGCCAGTGCCGTCATGATGTTGGGCCTGGATGGCAACCTTGAGGTCAGCAGTGATCGGCAAATCAGCGGTGAGACTGCCAAGCGCCTCAGCGCGCAGGTGATGCAGCGTCAGCGCGAAGGTGTGCAGATCTTTCTGATGCCGATTGCTGACAAGATCTACTTGCTGGTGCAGGCCACAGTCACCGCGCCGCTGCCAATTGCTCGGGTCATGATGGGCTTTCAGGTCGATGATGCATTTGCCGCCGAATTGCGTGAGTTGACCCACCTGGATTTGACCTTGCGGGCGACCCAGGACGGTGTCGCGGATATCTGGATCAGCACTTTGCAACCCGCGCAAAGTAAGCAGCTGCAAGGCAGCATGTCTGAGTTGGCCAATGATGCAATCAGCCTGATCGGTGAAGAATCGTACTTGAATCAGACCCTGGTGCTGGCCAGTGGTGATGGTTTTGAAGTGCGTGCGCTGTTGCACAAATCCTTGAGTCAGGCGCAAGAGGCGTTTGCTCCACTTGATCAGAAAATTCTACTGATTGCTCTGGCTGCGCTATCCGCTTCGCTTGTGGGGGCCTTATTGCTGGCGCGCTCAGTGTCGCAGCCGGTTCGGCAGTTGGCGGCAGTGGCTGAGCGGGTACGCCAGGGTGATTACCAGGCCAGCCTGGACCTGCAGCGCGGCGACGAGCTAGGGCGTTTGGCCACTGCGTTCAAAGCCATGCAGCAAGGCATTGCCGAACGTGAGCGGCAGCTGGCGCACAATGCGCTGCATGACGCGTTGACGGGCCTGCCCAACCGCACGCTGGCGCTGGAACGCCTGGGCAGTGCCATCACAGCGGGACGACCGACGTCGTTGCTCTACTTGGGGGTGGCGAATTTTCGGGCCGTCAATGAAAGCCTGGGTGCTGAGGGAGGCGACCTGGCGTTGCAGCAATTGAGCCGACGCCTGCAGGTCGTGTTGCGTCCTGGTGATAGTGTGGCGCGGATTATCGGCGATGAATTCCTGCTGCTGCTGGAAAACACCAACAGCGACAGTGCCGTGGGTATTGCCGACAAGGTTCAGCAACTGTTGCTCAAACCGTTGCGCGTCGCCACCCACGATTTCGCCTTGGATTGCCGCATTGGCATAGCCAGTTATCCGGTGGACGGCAACGCCCCTGAAGAGCTGCTGCGCCGGGCGAGCATCGCCATGCAGGATGCGGCTGGCATGCCCAGCCATCTGCAGGTGTATCAACAGGGTCGTGATGATGCGCAGCAGCGGCAGATTCGCCTGATTCGCGATTTGCGGCATGCCCCTGATAAAGCAGAGTTGTTGCTGCACTATCAGCCCAAATTAGACATTGCGGCCGGGCAGGTGCGTCAGGCCGAAGCCCTGCTGCGCTGGCAGCACCCGACGCTGGGCATGGTCTCTCCGGGTGAATTTATCCCGCTGGCCGAACGCACCGGCAGTATCCAGTTGTTGACTGCTTGGGTCATTGAAGAAGTCCTGCGCCAATTACGTGAGTGGGCGGGGCGTGGACTGCGCGTGCAGGTGTCGTTGAATATCTCCACCGACGACCTGATTGACCCTCAGTTGCCGGCGCGGGTCAGTAAGTTGTTGGCCGAGTATCAGGTCCCGGCCGAGCAGCTTATTTTTGAAATCACTGAAAGTGGTGTGATGCTCAATCCCGAGGTCGCGCTGCAAGTGCTGCATGGTTTGCGGGCATGTGGCATCAGCCTGTCGGTGGACGACTTTGGCACGGGCTATTCTTCCCTGGCGCAGCTAAAGCGCATGCCGGTGCAGGAGTTGAAAATTGATCAATCATTTATCCGCGACCTGGACGATGCCAGTGAGGACTCAGTCATCGTGCGTTCGACCATCGAGATGAGCCACAGCCTGGGCCTCAAGGTCGTAGCTGAAGGGGTCGAGTTCGAGCGCAGCCTGCAATTGCTCGGGCGTTGGCAGTGCGACACCGCCCAGGGCTACCTGATCAGTCGTCCACTGGCGGCGCAAGCCTTTGAAACCTGGATGGCGCAGTACGTCCACGCCCCCTCGACGTTGGTGCATTAAATATGACTTACCTGCCACGCTGCATTGTCCTGCTGCTCGGCCTGCTGGCCAATCTGGCCTGTGCCGATGGCCGTTTGTTGGCCACCGGCGGTGCCAGCAGTATTGAAGGCGCCGCCGGTGGCGGGATTACGCCCTGGGCTGTGTTGTCTGGGTATGGTGAGCGCGGCGAGTGGGGCGCGGATGTATTCGCCACGCGGGTAGAGACGGGCGATTACCGTCTGGACGTGGCCGGTGTCGGTGTCGCTTTCGACAACCGTGTTGAATTGTCTTACGCCCGTCAGCGTTTTGATCTGGGTAACCTGGCGCGCGGCCTCAACTTGCCTGAGAACAGCCTGAGTCAGGACATCTTTGGCCTCAAAGTTCGCCTATTCGGTGATTTGATCTACGACCAGTTGCCGCAGGTCTCTCTGGGCATTCAGCACAAGCGCCAGAAGGATTTTTTGATTCCCAGTCTGGTTGGCGCCCAGCGCAGCGAGGACACCGAGGGTTACCTCACGGCCAGCCGGCTGATCCTTGGCGGTGCCTTTGGCTACAACCTGCTGCTCAACGGCGGTATTCGTTACAGCCGAGCCAATGAGCTGGGGCTGTTGGGCTTTGGCGGTGACCGCCGTGATCGTCATTCAGTACTCAAGGAAGGTTCGGTCGCTGTGCTGTTCAATCCGCGTTGGGCGCTTGGGGTCGAATACCGCGAAAAGCCGGATAACCTGAGCTTTGCGGGTGAAAGTGATTGGGCCGACTTGTTTCTGGGCTACTTCCCCAACAAGAATCTCGCCGTGGTGCTGGCGTATGCGCGCCTGGGCGAGATTGCCACACTGGATCATCAGGACGGGGTTTATCTGTCCGTGCAGGGGAGTTTCTAGGCATGCGCAGTGTGCTGTTAGCGATGGTTCTGACCCTGGCGGCCTGCGCTCAGCAGCCGCCCAAAAACGACAGCCTGTACCGTGAGTTGGGTGAGCAGGCCGGGATCACTCGTATCGTTGAAGGCATGCTGCTGAACATTGCTGCTGATCCGCGCATCGTTCGGCACTTTGAAAATATCGATATCGAGCGTCTGCGCGACAAACTGGTGGAGCAGATCTGCGTCGAAGCGGGCGGCCCCTGCACGTACACCGGCGACAGCATGGAAGAGAGCCACAAGGGCCAGAACCTTACGCCGAGCGACTTCAACGCCCTGGTGGAAAACCTGCAGGAGGCCATGAGCGCGCAGAACGTACCCATGCCGGCGCAAAACCGCCTGCTGGCGCGCCTGGCGCCGATGCGTGCGCAGGTGATTGACCGCTAGAGCGTCTTTCGACCACACCTACTACACGGTCGTCCTGCTGTGTAAACGCTGGGCTTGGCAAACACCTCAGCTGCAGTTCAATCGGGAGCCAGTCACGCCGCTACGAGGCTGTTACCGGCTCAATGCGACAGTAGCGTGTACGGTTGCCGGGTTGTGTGGGGGGGATTAACGCAACGTCTGGGCTATCGCCTGAATGTCGGCGCGGTGACTTATCACCAGGCTGAGTTCGCCGTTCTCACCGATAAAATCCTGCGGTGGCATCAGTTTCTGGTAGGCCGCCAGTTCTTGAAGTGAGGGCAGTTCGGCGGTTGGCGTGTGCTCCTTGATGGCGTGATAGAGCGCCAGGTTGACCAGATCCAGCAATTGCAGGCTATGCCCCGGGCTGCATTGCCAGTTGCCGGCGTTGCGAATGATCTCGATGTATTCGTTATGCACCGACCATTTCTTCAGCACGATGATGCCGAGCGATTTGCTGTACTCCTGGCACAGCTTTGAATAGAGCTCGTTAGAGGGTGTTACGCGTTCACTTCTGAACGCTGACAGCACGGCAAGGGTGCCCACCTCGCTGAGCAGGCTGGCGAGCAACGCGTGCTCCGCCGTCACATGGCCCAGCAAGCGTGCCAGCATGGCGCTGATGCTGGCTTTGATGACCAAGCGCTCCCAGGCCTCGACAAATAGCCGTTTGTGCCCCGGGCTGTACAGGGTGAACAGGCTTTTGATGCTGTGCACCATGGTAATTCGGTCAACTTCAGCCATGCCAAGCATGCTGATCACTTCGTGCAGGGTTTTGGGCGGCAGGGTGTGGCGATACAGGGCGCTGGAGGCATGTTTCATCAGCAGGGCGCTTAGGGCGGGATCGCGGCTGATCAGGCGCACCAGGGTGTTTCGGGAAATATTGGGGTCACCCAAGGCGCGACGGATATCGAGGGTAATGGTTGGTAGGCTGGGCAATTGCTCTTCGCCCTGCATTAACTGTGAAACGACACGGCGGTAAATGGAGTAATCGGATGCTTCACTCTGCAACACACACCTCCAACTTGATGAATGCAGTCTAGATGGCTGTCCTGCGTCTGTTGGACATGACGATGGATGGCAGGGCCAGCAGCGCGTGCGTTGCTTTTCTGCTTTAAACGCTATTTGTAGGAAGTTCCCGCTGCTGGAGTTTTTTGCAAAAACTCCAGAGTTTTTTGTAAGAAGCGTTCATGCATCTGCCACTAAATTCCATGCTCGATTTACACGGTGCGCAGGTTTCTGCTCATAGGATGCCCCAGCAAGCCAGCGAGTTTGGGCTAGACCTAACACAGGCAATGAGCAGATAAGGACCATGCATGAGCGCAACAGCCTTCATTGTTAGGTCCTTGTCCGGCCATCTTACTGCGCACTTTGTGGTGAGCAATGCAGCATTTTTACCGGTGTGCAGCGGTTTTCAAACCGGCCAGTGCATGCCGGGTCCCGCCAGGGGTAAGGCGTTGGCGGGCCATTAAAAGGATTTTTACGGGCGACTGTCTTGCGGCATGCGCCCGTTGTTGTATTGGGGCTCCAGAGCCTTTTTACGATCTTGCACGCTAACGCGTTGACAGGCGTTTTTACGCCGCGGCGACGAAGCACAGCCGATCGTAAGCAGGTTCTTTGTGCCTCGGTTGCGGTAAGTAGCTTCACCTGCATAGGCAGGCGTGCAATGCCACGTTGGCAATGGGGGCTAATCCCTGTTGCTGAAATAACAACAATCAAGAGGGGAGCCCCCCAATGACTGCAAATACTCCGATGCTCGTCACCTTTGTGGTGTACATCGCGCTCATGGTGCTGATTGGCCTGTTCGCGTACATGCGCACCAAGAACCTTTCCGATTACATCCTGGGCGGCCGTAGCCTGGGCAGTTTTGTTACCGCCTTGTCGGCGGGGGCATCGGACATGAGCGGCTGGCTGCTGATGGGCTTGCCGGGTGCGGTATACCTGTCCGGTCTGTCCGAGGGCTGGATCGCCATCGGCCTGATTGTCGGTGCTTACCTGAACTGGTTGTTCGTCGCTGGCCGTCTACGCGTGCAGACTGAGCACAACGGTAATGCCCTGACCCTGCCGGATTACTTCACTCACCGCTTCGAAGACAGCAGCCGCGTGCTGCGCATCTTCTCCGCGCTGGTGATTCTGGTGTTCTTCACCATCTACTGCGCCTCCGGTGTTGTGGCCGGTGCCCGCCTGTTTGAAAGCACCTTCGGCATGTCCTACGAGACCGCGCTGTGGGCCGGTGCTGCGGCGACCATCGCCTACACCTTCATCGGTGGTTTCCTGGCGGTGAGCTGGACTGACACCGTGCAGGCCACGCTGATGATCTTCGCCCTTATCCTCACCCCGATTGTGGTGATTATTGCCACCGGCGGTGCTGATGCCACCTTCGCGGCGATCGAACTGAAAGACGCAACCAGCTTCGATATGCTCAAAGGTGCAACCTTTGTCGGCGTGATCTCGCTGATGGCCTGGGGCTTGGGCTACTTCGGTCAGCCGCACATCCTGGCGCGCTTCATGGCCGCTGACTCGGTGAAGTCGATTCCTGCTGCCCGTCGCATCTCCATGACCTGGATGATCCTGTGTCTGGGCGGTGCGGTTGCCGTGGGTTTCTTCGGTATCGCTTACTTCTCCGCCAACCCTGACCTGGCTGGCCCGGTAGCCGAAAACCCTGAGCGCGTGTTTATCGAACTGGCCAAGCTGCTGTTCAATCCATGGATTGCCGGCATCCTGTTGTCCGCCATCCTGGCTGCAGTGATGAGTACCCTGAGCTGCCAGCTGCTGGTGTGCTCGAGTGCCCTGACCGAAGACTTCTACAAGGCCTTCCTGCGTAAGGGTGCCTCGCAGGCTGAGCTGGTATGGGTAGGCCGTGGCATGGTTTTGCTGATCGCGATCGTCGCCATCATGCTGGCCGCCAACCCGGAAAACCGCGTACTGGGTCTGGTGTCCTACGCTTGGGCAGGCTTCGGGGCTGCGTTCGGTCCGGTGGTGATCCTCTCGCTGGTATGGAAGCAGATGACTCGCAACGGCGCGCTGGCCGGCATGCTGGTGGGTGCTCTGACTGTGATCCTGTGGAAGAACTTCCTCGGCCACCTGGGCCTGTACGAAATCATCCCAGGCTTTATCTTCGCCACCATCGCCATTCTGGTGTTCAGCAAGATCGGCAGCGGCCCATCGGCCAGCATGATCAAGCGCTTCGACGAAGCCGAGAAGGAATATCAGTCGGCCTGATAGTTTGAAATACCTGGCAACTGACTGGTCGTTCAGTTGCCCCGCGGGCTTGTTTCGCGGCGATGTGCGTGCGACCCGATAGTGCTTCGCCGGCCCACACCTTTGGTGTGGGCCGGCTTTTTTATGGCGACTTATCCTGAGGCTCACCCTGGCTGACGTTACGGCGCAGGGGCATAGCGGCCTCCAGGTATTTTTTATGCTGATGCCCAATCACGCTGGAGGCTTTCGGTTGTTCACCGGCTTGGCTATGGTGGCGGGGTTTGTCTTAATCGAGCTGTCCGTACAGGTTCTGCATGACTCAATCACCTAAAAATCCGCTACACGGCGTCACCCTTGAAGCCATTCTCACCGCATTAGTGGTTCAGTATGGCTGGGATGGTCTGGCTGAACGGATTGATATCCGTTGCTTCAAGAGTGACCCAAGCATCAAGTCCAGCCTGACTTTTTTACGCAAGACGCCTTGGGCGCGGGAGAAAGTCGAGGCGCTGTATGTCCGTTCGCAAACACGGAAATAGACGCTAAGCCCCAGTTCAAAATTTGGCACCCTTGTTGCAATACCTCTGCAAACGCCGCGAAGCGTCAAAAAACCGCGGCCAGTGGAGGTAGAGATGAGCCAGGGTGTTGAATTCAATCGCTTGATGCTGGAAATGCGGTCCATGCAGGCCGACGCCATGGCGCGTCAGAAGCCTGTCGCCAGCACGCCTGAACCCGGTGCGCCAAGCTTTTCCGAGATGCTTGGGCAGGCGGTGGGCAAGGTCAACGAAACCCAGCAAGCCTCCAACAAACTGGCAACTGCCTTTGAGATGGGCACCAGTGGCGTGGATTTGACGGACGTGATGATCGCGTCGCAGAAAGCCAGCGTTTCCTTTCAAGCCATGACCCAGGTGCGCAACAAGCTGGTTCAGGCTTATCAAGACATTATGCAGATGCCGGTTTAAGGGTAGGGCTGAATCATGGCTGAAGCCGTCGCTGCAAACGTACCTGCCACCACCGGTGGTGATGAGCCGAAGAAACCGCTGTTCGGCCTGACTTTTCTGGAAAACCTCGCCGATATGTCGATGTTGCGCCAGATTGGTCTGTTGGTCGGTCTGGCTGCGAGTGTGGCCATCGGTTTTGCTGTGGTGCTGTGGTCGCAGCAGCCGGATTATCAGCCGCTCTATGGCAGCCTCGACGGCATGGACGCGTCCCAGGTCATGGAGACGTTGTCCGCGGCTGATATCAAATACACCGTGGAACCCAATTCTGGCGCGCTGCTGGTCAAATCAGGCGACCTGGCGCGCGCCCGTATGCGCCTGGCTGCGGCTGGCGTTGCACCGAAAGACAATAGCGTCGGTTTTGAGATTCTCGACCAGGAGCAAGGCCTGGGCACCAGCCAGTTTATGGAAGCCACCCGCTATCGCCGCGGCTTGGAAGGTGAACTGGCGCGTACCGTTTCCAGCTTGAATAACGTTAAAGCGGCCCGTGTACACCTGGCCATCCCGAAGAGCTCGGTGTTTGTGCGTGATGAGCGCAAACCCAGCGCCTCGGTATTGGTTGAGTTGTATTCTGGGCGCGGCCTGGAGCCGAGTCAGGTCATGGCCATTGTCAATCTGGTCGCCAGCAGCGTGCCGGAAATGGACAAGGCCCAGGTCACCGTGGTCGACCAGAAGGGCAATCTGCTGTCGGATATTCAGGAAATGTCTGAGCTGACCATGGCCGGCAAGCAGTTCGATTACAGCCGCCGCATGGAAAGCCTGTTCACTCAGCGCGTGCACAACATCCTGCAACCGGTACTGGGCTCGGGTCGCTACAAGGCCGAAGTCTCGGCGGATGTGGATTTCAGCGCGGTGGAATCCACCTCGGAAATGTTTAACCCGGATCAACCTGCGCTGCGCAGCGAGCAGTCGGTCAACGAACAACGTACCAGCAGCCTGCCGCCGCAAGGTGTCCCCGGCGCGCTGAGCAACCAGCCGCCTGCAGCCGGTGCCGCGCCGCAGCAAGCGGGTGCCGCGGCGCCAGCCGTGCCTGGGCCGATTGCTGCCGGGCAGCCGCTGCTGGATGCCAATGGCGCTCAGATTATCGATCCGGCCACCGGTCTGGCCATGTTGGCGCCGTACCCAGAGGACAAACGCGAGCAGTCCACACGCAACTTCGAGCTGGATCGTTCAATCAGCTACACCAAGCAGCAGCAGGGGCGCTTGCGCCGACTGTCGGTAGCGGTGGTAGTGGACGATCAGGTGAAAGTCGACGCAGCCACGGGCGAAACCACGCGCGTGCCGTGGAGCCGCGATGACCTGGCGCGGTTTACCCGCCTGGTACAGGACTCAGTAGGCTTTGACGCCAGTCGGGGTGACAGCGTCAGCGTGATCAATACGCCGTTCTCCGCCGAACTGGGCGAAGAGATGATTGATATCCCGTTCTACACCCAGCCGTGGTTCTGGGATGTGGTCAAACAAGTCCTCGGCGTGCTGTTTATTCTCATCTTGGTATTTGGTGTGCTGCGCCCTGTCCTCAATAACATCACCAATGGCGGCAAAGGCCAAAGTGACGGCCGTGATGGCGATGTTGAGCTGGGTGAAATGGGCGCGCTGGGTGGTGATCTGGCTGAGGACCGTGTGAGCCTGGGCGGTCCGCAAAGCATCCTCCTGCCAAGCCCGAGTGAGGGGTATGATGCACAACTGAACGCCATCAAGAGCCTGGTCGCCGAAGACCCGGGCCGCGTAGCCCAGGTTGTGAAAGAGTGGATTAACGCCGATGAGTGATAATCGAACCGCCACTAAATTGAGCAAAGTCGACAAGGCCGCGATTCTGCTGCTGTCGCTTGGTGAAACCGACGCCGCCCAGGTGCTGCGTCATCTGGGCCCGAAAGAAGTCCAGCGGGTCGGTGTGGCCATGGCCGGTATGCGCAATATCCAGCGCGAGCAGGTCGAACAGGTGATGGGGGAGTTTGTCGACATCGTCGGTGATCAAACCAGCCTGGGCGTTGGTGCCGATGGTTATATTCGCAAGATGCTCACGCAGGCATTGGGCGAAGATAAAGCGGGCAGCCTGATTGACCGTATTTTGCTCGGCGGCAGCACCAGTGGTCTCGACAGCCTGAAGTGGATGGAGCCGCGCGCCGTGGCTGACGTGATTCGCTACGAACACCCGCAAATTCAGGCCATCGTCGTGGCTTACCTGGACCCCGATCAGGCCGGTGAAGTACTCGGGCATTTCGACCATAAGGTACGCCTGGACATCGTCCTGCGCGTGTCGTCACTGGAAACTGTGCAGCCGGCTGCGCTGAAAGAACTCAACGACATCCTTGAGCGGCAGTTTTCTGGCAGCGCCAATACGTCCCGTGCTGCATTGGGCGGGGTCAAACGTGCGGCGGATATCATGAACTTCCTCGACAGCTCGGTTGAGGGTCAGCTGATGGACTCAATCCGCGAAGTCGACGAAGACCTTTCCAGCCAGATCGAAGACCTGATGTTTGTCTTCGACAACCTGGCCGATGTCGACGACCGGGGTATTCAAGCCCTCATGCGCGAAGTGTCGTCGGATGTGCTGGTGCTGGCGCTCAAAGGTGCTGACGAGGCGATCAAGGAAAAAGTCTTCAAGAACATGTCCAAGCGAGCCGCCGAATTGCTGCGCGACGACTTGGAAGCCAAAGGCCCGGTACGCGTCAGCGACGTGGAAACTGCACAGAAGGAAATTCTCACCATCGCCAGACGCATGGCCGAAGCCGGGGAAATTGTCCTGGGCGGCAAGGGCGGCGAGGAAATGGTTTAACACATGGCTCGCAATGGTTTGACGCATGTCCAGTAAAGAGCCGCCCAGCGAGCTGATTCGCGCCAAGGATCTCAAAGGCGTTGATGTGTGGGCGTTGCCCAGCTTCGACCCGGAAGTGGAAACCCCAGAGCCTGGCGAAGAAGAGCAAGCGAATAACCCGACGGTTGAGGTGGACGATCAGGCGCCGGCTGAGAGTGAAGAGGTGGCCCTTGAAGATGTCAAGCCCTTGACGTTGGATGAGTTGGAGGCAATCCGTCAGGACGCCTACAACGAAGGGTTTGCCACTGGTGAGAAGGATGGTTTCCATGCTGGCCAGCTGAAGGCCAAGCAGGAAGCCGACATTGCGTTGGCCGCCAAACTGGCCAGCATGGAGCAGCTGATGACGCAGCTGTTCGAGCCGATTAGCGCACAGGATCAGCAGCTTGAAGAAGCCATGGTCAGCCTGCTTGGGCAAATGGTGCGCCAGGTGATTCAACGTGAGCTGGTCAGTGATTCGAGTCAGATTCGCCAGGTGCTCAGCGAGGCGCTCAAGTTGCTGCCGATGGGCACCGGTAACATCCGTATTCACGTCAACCCGCAAGACTTCGAAATCATCAAGGCCCTGCGCGAGCGCCACGAAGAAAGCTGGCGAATTCTCGAAGATGCCTCTTTGCTGCCCGGTGGGTGTCGTGTGGAAAGCGAACTCAGCCGTATTGATGCCACGGTGGAAACCCGCTTGAACCAAGCGATCAAACAGCTGTTCGAGCAGCAGCGTGAGCAGGCCGCGCACCCGCTGGAGGCTGACTTGCATACCGATTTGGATGCGCCAGCGGTGGAGGCTGCGCAGATACACAGCCAGGCGAGCCCGGATGCGCCTTGATCGGGTGAGTTTCGCCAAGCGCCTGGCGGGTTACAGCGAGGCCGTGACACTGCCGACTCAGCCGTTGGTCGAGGGTCGCCTGCTGCGTATGGTCGGTTTGACCCTGGAAGCCGAAGGCCTGCGTGCTGCCCTGGGCAGTCGCTGTCTGGTCATCAATGACGACAGCTATCACCCGGTGCAGGTTGAAGCTGAGGTCATGGGCTTTTCCAACGGCAAAATCTTTCTGATGCCGGTCGGCAGCCTGGCGGGCATCGCCCCAGGTGCTCGTGTAGTGCCGCTGCCTGACACCGGACGCTTGCCCATGGGCATGTCGATGCTGGGCCGAGTGCTCGATGGCACGGGTCGCGCGCTTGACGGCAAGGGTGGCATGAAGGCGGAGGATTGGGTGCCGATGGACGGCCCGGCGATCAACCCGCTCAACCGCCACCCGATCAGCGAACCGCTGGATGTCGGCATTCGCTCAATCAACGGCCTGCTGACGGTGGGGCGTGGACAGCGCCTGGGGTTGTTTGCCGGCACCGGTGTGGGTAAGTCGGTACTGCTTGGCATGATGACGCGCTTTACCGAGGCCGACATCATCGTGGTGGGGTTGATTGGTGAGCGGGGCCGTGAAGTAAAAGAATTCATCGACGAGATCCTTGGTCACGAGGGGCTTAAGCGTTCGGTTGTGGTCGCTTCACCGGCGGATGATGCCCCCCTCATGCGCCTGCGAGCGGCGATGTACTGCACGCGTATTGCTGAGTACTTTCGCGATAAAGGCAAAAATGTGCTGTTGCTGATGGACTCGCTGACCCGCTTTGCCCAGGCCCAGCGCGAGATCGCCCTGGCCATTGGTGAGCCGCCGGCAACCAAGGGTTATCCGCCCTCGGTATTTGCCCGCCTGCCCAAGTTGGTCGAACGGGCTGGTAATGCTGAGAAGGGCGGTGGGTCGATTACTGCGTTCTACACGGTGCTCAGTGAGGGCGACGACCAACAGGACCCGATTGCCGACGCCGCCCGTGGTGTGCTCGACGGCCATATCGTGCTGTCGCGCCGACTGGCCGAAGAAGGCCATTACCCGGCCATCGATATCGAAGCCTCGATCAGCCGGGTGATGCCGCAGGTGGTCAGCGCTGAGCACATGCGCCTGGCGCAGCGTTTCAAACAGCTGTGGTCGCGCTATCAGCAGAGCCGCGACCTGATCAGTGTGGGCGCTTATGTGCCGGGCGGTGATGCCGACACCGACCTGGCCATCGCCCGCCAGCCGGCCATGGTCAAATACCTGCGGCAGAACCTGCAGGACAACGAAAGCCTGGAAAGCAGCAGCGCACAGCTGGCTGCGACCTTCAATCCCGCTGCAGCGGGCGCATAATCCATGGCACAAAGCCGCGCCGCGCGACTGGCCCCGGTGGTCGATATGGCCGAGCGTGCCGAGCGCGAGGCTGCTCTGCAATTAGGTCGTTGCCAGGGCCTGCTGCGCCAGGCTGAAGTGCAGTTGGGCGATCTGGAGCGCTACCGCGGAGACTACCAGCAGCAATGGATCAGCGAGGGCCAGCGGGGAGTGTCCGGGCAGTGGCTGATGAACTATCAGCGCTTTCTTACCCAGCTGGAAACCGCCATCGGCCAGCAGCGCACCAGCGTTGACTGGCACCGCAGCAATATGGAAAAGGTGCGAGAGGCCTGGCAGCAGCGCTATGCGCGGTTGGAAGGTTTGCGCAAATTGGTCAAGCGTTATCAGGATGAAGCACGCCTGGCTGAGGACAAGCGTGAGCAGAAACTGCTTGATGAGTTGTCCCAGCGCATATCCGCCCGCGATTCGCAGTCTTAAGCGCGAATTACCCACCTGCAATACATCGACACAGCCTAAACAGTTGCTGCCAGCGCATTGCAATGCTACATCTTGATCATGCATAACCTGCTGCCTGGCCCACTGGTATGTGCGGCCTCGTCTTTTCGCTTATAGGAGTAATTCATGGCCATCACCTCGCTGCCCTCATCCGATGGGCAAGAGCTGACCATTTTGATTCAGGGACGCTTCGATTTCGGTGCGCATCAGGAATTTCGCAATGCCTACGAGCGCGTCAACAGCACCCCGCAACGCTACGTTGTAGACCTTAAAGACACCACTTACCTGGACAGCTCCGCGCTCGGCATGCTGTTGCTGTTGCGTGACCATGCCGGCGGTGACAGTGCGCAAATCCGCCTGCTCAACTGCAACCCGGATGTGCGCAAGATTCTCGCAATCTCGAATTTCGAGCAGCTGTTTAAAATCGCCTGATCGAGGCGCGTGTCATGGCTGAGCGTCTGTCCATCCTGATTGCCGAGGACAACGCGGCTGATCGCATGCTGCTGTCGACCATCGTCAGTCGCCAAGGGCACCGGGTACTGACCGCCAGTAATGGTTTGGAGGCGGTGGCCCTGTTCGAGCAAGAGCGGCCGCAGTTGGTCCTGATGGATGCCTTGATGCCCATCATGGACGGCTTTGAAGCTGCCCGACGGATCAAACAGGTGGCCGGCGAAGAGCTGGTGCCGATCATTTTTCTGACCTCACTGACCGAAGGCGAAGCCCTGGTGCGCTGCCTGGAGGCCGGCGGTGATGACTTTCTTGCTAAACCCTACAACCGGGTCATTCTCGAAGCGAAAATCAAGGCCATGGATCGCTTGCGCCGCCTGCAGGATACGGTGCTGCAGCAGCGTGATCTGATTGCCATGCACAATGAACACCTGCTCACTGAGCAGCGCGTGGCCAAGGCCGTGTTTGACAAGGTGACGCACTCCGGTTGCCTGGATGCACCGAATATCCGCTACCTGCAATCACCTTATGCAGTGTTCAACGGCGATTTGCTGTTGGCTGCGTTCAAACCGTCGGGTGGCATGCATGTGTTGCTGGGGGATTTCACCGGCCACGGTTTGCCCGCAGCAATTGGGGCGATGCCGCTGGCTGAGGTGTTCTATGGCATGACGGCCAAGGGCTATTCCCTCGCTGAAGTGCTACGCGAGATCAATGCCAAGCTCAAACGTATTCTCCCCGTCGGGGTGTTTTGCTGTGCGACGGTGTTGAATATCAGTTTCCAGCGGCAGGTGGTCGAGGTATGGAATGGCGGCCTGCCTGATGGCTATCTGCTGCGTGGCAGTGGCGAGCGTTTGCCGCTGGTGTCGCGGCACTTGCCGTTGGGTGTGCTGGAACCGGCCGCATTCAACGACAAGTATGAGGTCTACCCGCTGGCGCTGGGTGATCGGGTTTTTCTGCTCTCCGATGGTGTGCTGGAGACCTGTAACAAGCTCGGTGAGTTGTTTGGTGAAGAGCGCTTGCTGGAGGTGATCGCCGCTAACCGGCATCTGCCGGCGTTGTTCACTGAAATTCAGCAGGCGCTGACCCATTTCAGTGGTGAGCAGCAGGACGATGTCAGCTTGCTTGAGGTCAGCCTGGTTGATGATGCGGAGTTGAGCCGTCCGCCACTGGCCTTTGCCGATAATGGCCAGAGTCATTCCCTTGATTGGTCGGCCAGCTTCGAGTTTCGCGGTGAAACCCTGCGTCACTTCAACCCGCTGCCGTTCCTCCTGCAATTATTGCTTGAGGTGCAGGGGCTAAGGCCTCAAGGCGGAGCCTTGTTCAGTGTGTTGGCCGAGTTGTATTCCAATGCGCTTGAGCATGGCGTGTTGGGGTTGGACTCAGCACTCAAGGCAAATGCCGAGGGGTTTGCTGAGTACTACCGTCAGCGCAGTGTGCGCCTGGCTGCGCTGACCGACGGATTTGTGCGCTTTCACCTGCAGTTGTTACCTGAAGGCGCAGGAGGGCGCTTGATCGTCCGTGTTGAAGACAGTGGCTCGGGGTTCGATCCTCAACAAGTGCCCGTTGAACCGCGTGACGCACATAGTTTGAGTGGCCGCGGACTGGCCTTGGTCAGGCAACTGAGTGAACGTTGCAGTTGGGGCGACGGCGAACCGGGGGTGCGCGTGGAGTTTTCCTGGTTGCCTGGGGCATAATCCGAGGCACCACGCGAGGGGAGCGAGCCGTTGTCCGATATTCACCTTGATAGCGCAGTATTAGCGGCCTTGCAGGATGTCATGGAAGATGAATATCCGGTGCTGCTGGACACCTTTCTGATTGATTCTGAAGAGCGCCTGCTCGTACTGCGCCAAGCCGAACAGGCGGCCGATGCGCAGAGCTTGCGGTTGGCGGCTCACAGTTTTAAGGGCAGTTGCAGCAACATGGGGGCGCCGATGCTGGCGGGCCTGTGTAAACAGCTGGAAGAGGCTGGGCGTCGCGAACAGTTGGAGCAGGCTCCTGAGCTGGTCGAACAAATTGAGCGTGAGTTTGCCATTGTGCGCATCCTGCTCAAGTCCGAGCGTCAGCGTTATCGGCATTAACTTTGCTGCGCCTGTCTGCTGGCGTTGCTGCAGCTCACCTCGCCCCGTCTGCCAATAAACAAGTTGGCCCGCCCCTTGCAAAACCCTTCGCACGACCAATCCCGAGCGGAGAGTATCCATGTCCGTTGCCCCCGATCTGCTGCTCAAGTCAGCACCTGAAGTAAAGCCCAGAGCTGCTGCATCAAAACCGCCGGAAAAACCCGCGCAGCCCAATAAGAATGAGGCTTCCAGCTTCTCTCAGGTGTATGCCAAAGAGCGGCAGGCTAAAGCGGCTGAACGTAACGACGGGCCTGCAAAGCCGGCACGTGAAAGCAATGTTGATAAAGACGAACCGCAGGATGCACAGGCGCAGGCTGCCGTTGGGCAGGCCGAGGTTGCCGATAGCGGCAAGCCCTTGCCGACTGATCCGGCAAGCGATGGCGCCGTTCTGGATCCGCTTCTGTTGCTTGGTATCACCGGTGAGATGCCCGTAGCCGAGACGGATGACGTGGCGCTTGAAGCCGAACCTGTGCCGCTGATGGTCACCACGGGTAACTTGACCAGCTCCGGCCCGGCGAGCATGACCGAGGCCAGCTTTGATGCTGAGCTGGATGCGCTCAATCAGCTGCCGGCAGTGCGCATGGCCCTGGAAATGGGGGCGAAGGAGAAGCTGCAGGCCGATCAGGCTGGAGCGCCCTCGGTTCAGGCGCAAAACGTCAGTCAAAGCTTGTTGGCCAGTCAGGTGGTACAGGATGAAACCCCGGTCGAGGGGGATAGCCTGGAACTGCCAGAGTTACAGCTTGAAGCCCTCACCGGTAAAAGCCTGGAGGCGTTGAAGGAAGGCACGGCCAATAACGCCCCGGAGAACTTTGTCAGTAAGCTCAATGCCCTGACTCAGGCGATGAACCAACAAGCGACCCAGGCGCGCGCGCCCTTATTGGCTGGCCAACCGGTGGCCATGCAGCAGGGTGGCTGGAGTGAAGCCGTGGTGGATCGGGTGATGGTGATGTCCAGCCAGAACCTCAAGTCGGCTGAGATTCAGCTGGATCCTGCAGAGCTCGGCCGTCTGGAGGTGCGTATCAGCGTCAACCAGGACCAAAGTCAGGTGACGTTCGCCAGTCCACATGCCGGTGTGCGTGAAGCGCTGGATTCGCAGATGCACCGTTTGCGCGAACTGTTTGCCCAGCAGGGTATGAATCAGCCGGACGTGAATGTTTCTGATCAGTCGCTGAACCGCGGTTGGCAAGGGCAGGGGGGCGATGGTGGCAATAGTCGCGGAGGGTCCTCCAGTGAACTGCTGGGCGGGGATGAGGAGCTCCATTCGAGTACGGTCGAGTCGGCTCGCACGTCATCTGTAAGTGCCCGTGGCTTGGTTGATTACTACGCATAGAGCGCTTGCTGCTGTAGTTGCATGGCCCACTGATCTAAACTGCATTTCGCCCGACTCCCCGTGTGTGGGAGTCGGGCGATTTTGTTTGGGCGTACGTTGATCGAATGCCTTGGTCGCATCACCTTTCGGTGCTGCGCCACTCGTACTGAGCAGGTTTGTTGACAGACTGGCATAACACTTGCTCTTAACCCTTTGAAAACGGATAGAACTCCGAATAACGACGGATTATTGGCATGGCTAAGAAAGAAGCAGCACCGGCACCGGCAAATGCCGAGGCGAAACCAGCCGGCAAAATGAAGCTGATCATTATCATCGTTATTGCGGTGTTGCTCGCTGTAGGCCTTTCTGTGGGGGGAACCTGGTTCTTTTTAAGTAAAAAGGACGCAGGGGCTGAAGAAGCCAAGGCAGAAGTCAGCGCCGAACCAGCAGTACCCGTCAAACAGGCCGCAATCTATGAAGAGCTGTCACCGGCCTTTGTCGTGAATTTCAACCACCAAGGCCGCGCCCGCTATATGCAGGTTAGTGTGGCGTTGATGACCCGTGATCAAGTGGCCCTGGATGCGCTCAAGGTGCATATGCCGGTGTTGCGTAACCGCCTGGTGATGCTGTTTTCCGGTCAGGATTTCGGTTCCTTGCTAACCCCGGTCGGTAAAGAAATGCTGCGCCAGCAAGCGACTGCCAGCGTGCAGGAGCTGGCTGAGAAAGAGACCGGCAAAGTCACGGTTGAGCAAGTGTTGTTCACCAACCTCGTGTTGCAGTAATCAGGAGCCATCTATGGCTGTGCAAGACCTGCTTTCCCAGGATGAGATCGATGCCCTGCTGCATGGTGTCGACGACGGCTTGGTTGAAACCGAGGACGAAGCCGAACCGGGAAGCGTCAAGCAATATGACCTGACCAGTCAGGACCGCATTGTCCGTGGGCGTATGCCGACGCTTGAGATGATCAACGAGCGTTTTGCCCGCTATACCCGCATCAGCATGTTCAACCTGCTGCGCCGCTCCGCCGATGTGGCGGTGGGCGGTGTGCAGGTCATGAAATTTGGCGAATACGTGCACTCGCTGTACGTGCCGACCAGCCTCAACCTGGTGAAGATGAAGCCGTTGCGCGGCACCGGTCTGTTTATTCTCGACGCCAAGCTGGTGTTCAAGCTGGTCGACAACTTCTTTGGTGGCGATGGCCGACACGCCAAGATCGAAGGGCGTGAGTTCACCCCCACTGAGTTGCGTGTGGTGCGCATGGTGCTCGATCAGGCCTTTATTGACCTCAAGGAAGCCTGGCACGCGGTTATGGATATCAACTTCGAGTACGTCAACTCGGAAGTGAATCCTGCGCTGGCCAACATCGTCAGTCCCAGTGAAGTGATCGTAGTCTCGACCTTCCATATTGAGTTGGATGGAGGTGGGGGTGACCTGCACATCACCATGCCGTATTCGATGATCGAACCGATCCGCGAGATGCTTGATGCAGGCTTCCAGTCCGATGTGGACGATCAGGACGAGCGCTGGATCAAAGCGCTGCGCGAAGACATTCTTGGCGTCAGCGTGCCCCTGGGCGCGACTGTTGCCCGCCGCCAGCTCAAACTGCGCGACATTCTGCATATGCAGCCCGGTGACGTGATCCCGGTGGAACTGCCGGAAAGCGTGGTGCTGTGCGCCAACGGTGTGCCCTCATTCAAGGTCAAGATGGGGGCGCACAAAGGCAAGCTGGCTTTGCAGGTGCTCGGCCCCATTGAGCGTAACCGCTAAATCCCCTATTCAACGCCAGCCGAGGAAAAACGATGGCAGACGAAAACGAAAACGAAGCCAGCTCGCCCGAGGAGCAGGCACTCGCTGATGAGTGGGCGGCTGCATTGTCTGAAGCCGGCGATGCCGGGCAGGATGATATCGACGCCATGCTTGCCGCCAGCGACCCTGCTCCATCAGCGCCGCGTGCGCCAATGGAAGAGTTCGACAGTGCGCCGAAGATGAACCTGCCGGTGAATCTGGATGGGCCGAATTTGGATGTGATTCTGGATATTCCGGTGTCCATTTCCATGGAGGTCGGCAATACCGATATCACCATCCGTAACCTGCTGCAGCTCAACCAGGGCTCGGTGATCGAGTTGGATCGTCTGGCCGGTGAGCCGCTGGATGTGCTGGTCAACGGCACCCTGATCGCCCACGGCGAAGTGGTGGTGGTGAACGAGAAGTTCGGCATTCGCCTGACTGACGTGATCAGTCCAAGTGAACGCATCAAGAAGCTGCGCTAACCATGCTTAGAACCCTTGTGTTGGGCTTGCTGCTACCGGTTGCGGCCCTGGCTGCCGAACCGGCCGCGCAAGCGGCTGTACCCCTTGCTGGAACAGGTATGGGCGGGCAACTTGTGCAGCTGCTGCTGGGCCTGCTGTTGGTGATCGGTCTGATTTTTCTGCTGGCTTGGCTGATGCGCCGCGTGCAGCAAATCGTGCCGCGGGGTGGCCAGGTCATCAAAGTACTGGCCACCCAGGCGCTGGGGCCGCGTGATCGCCTGGTGCTGGTGCAGGTGGGTAACGAGCAGGTATTGCTGGGTCTGACCCCGGGCACCATCACGTCGTTGCATGTGCTGAAAGAACCGGTGCATATGCCGGATGTTGAACCTGCCTCGACCGAGTTTGCTCAGCGCCTGATGGAGCTGTTGGGTAAAGACCAGAAGGACAAGTCGTGATGCTGCGTTTGCTGCTGATACTGGTTTTTAGCCTGGGTGCGTCACTGGCATTCGCTGCCGATCCACCGACTGCCAGTACCTTGATTCAGTCGGGCAATAACCCGCTGTCGATCCCGGCCATCACCCTGAGTACCGACACGGCTGGTCAGCAGGAGTACTCGGTCAGCCTGCAAATCCTGCTGATCATGACTGCGCTGAGCTTTATTCCAGCGTTTGTCATGCTGATGACCAGCTTTACCCGGATCATCATTGTCTTCTCGATTCTGCGTCAGGCCCTGGGGTTGCAGCAGACACCGTCTAACCAGATCCTGGTTGGTATGGCGCTTTTTTTGACCATGTTTATCATGGCGCCGGTGTTCGATCAGATTAACCGCGAGGCACTGCAGCCCTACCTGAACGAGCAACTGCCTGCGCAGGAAGCGATTCTCAAGGCCGAAGGGCCGATCAAGATTTTTATGCTGTCACAGACCCGTGAAAGCGATCTGGAATTGTTTGTGCGCCTGTCCAAACGCACGGATATCGCCAGTCCGGAAGAGGCGCCGCTGACCATTCTGGTGCCGGCGTTTGTCACGTCCGAGCTGAAAACCGCCTTCCAGATCGGCTTTATGATCTTTATTCCGTTCCTGATCATCGACATGGTGGTGGCCAGTATCTTGATGGCGATGGGGATGATGATGCTCTCGCCGTTAATCATTTCTCTGCCGTTCAAAATCATGCTGTTTGTGTTGATTGATGGCTGGGCGCTGATCATGGGCACCCTGGCTGCCAGCTTTGGAGGCACTTAGCCATGACCCCTGAGGTGGCTGTCGATCTGGTGCGCGATGCCTTGTGGCTTACGGCCATGATTGTGGGGATTCTCGTAGTTCCCAGCCTGATTGTTGGCTTGTTAGTGGCGATGTTTCAGGCGGCGACTCAAATCAACGAGCAGACCTTGAGTTTTTTGCCCAGGCTGTTGGTGATCCTGCTCGTGCTGATTTTTGCGGGCCCCTGGCTGGTGCGTGAGCTGATGGAGTACACCGAGAACCTGATCATGAACATTCCGATGCTGATCGGCTGACATGCTCGAGCTAAGCAACGAGCAGATCGGTGCGTGGGTGGGCAGCTTTCTGCTGCCGCTGTTTCGCATTTCAGCCCTGCTGATGTTTATGCCGATCATTGGTACCCAGCTGGTTTCGGCGCGGGTACGCCTGTACCTGGCCCTGGCTATCTGTGTCGTGATTATGCCGACCTTGCCACCGATGCCAGTGATTGATGCCATTAACCTGCAAGCCTTTATCTGGATTGCCCAGGAAATCCTGATTGGCCTGATGTTCGGGTTTGTCCTGCAACTGTTCTTTCAGGTGTTTGTCATTGCCGGTCAGATTGTGGCCATCCAGATGGGCCTTGGCTTTGCCTCAATGATTGACCCGGCCAATGGGATCTCGGTGCCAGTGATCGGTCAGGTGTTCATGATCTTGGTGACCTTGCTGTTTCTCGCCATGAACGCCCACCTGGTGGTGTTTGAAGTGCTGGCTGAGAGCTTCTTCACCCTGCCAGTAGGCGGTGGTTTTCTGGTGGAAAACTACTGGGAAATTGCCAACAAACTAGGCTGGGTATTGGGGGCGGCTCTGCTTCTGGTATTGCCGGCTATTACCGCGTTGTTGGTAATCAACCTGGCATTCGGGGTAATGACCCGCGCCGCGCCGCAGCTGAATATCTTCTCCATTGGTTTCCCACTGACCCTGGTGTTGGGCATGGTCATCGTATGGATTGGCATGGCCGATATCCTCGCGCAGTACCAGGTATTTGCCACTGAGGCGTTGCAGTTTCTTCGTGAAATGGCGGGGGCGAGTTAAGCCATGGCCGAATCCGAGAGCGGTGCCGATAAAAGCGAGGAACCCACGGAGAAACGCCTACGCGAATCCCGTGAAAAGGGGCAGATTGCCCGTTCAAAAGAACTCAATACCCTGGCGGTAACCCTCGGCGGTTTTGGTGGCATGCTCGCGTTTGGCGGCAGCATGGCTAACGCCATGCTCGACATCATGCGGGGTAATTTCTCGCTGACCCGCGAGGTGATCATGGATGAGCGCAGCATGTCGCTGTGGCTGGCAGCCTCTGGGCAGATCGCGCTGGAAGCGCTGTTCCCGCTGTTCGTGTTGTTGTTGATTGTGTCTATTGTGGGGCCGATTTCTCTCGGTGGCTGGCTGTTCTCGGCCGAAGCCATGGCGCCCAAACTCAGTCGCATGAACCCTCTGGCAGGGCTCAAACGCATGTTTTCGACCGATGCCTTGGTTGAGCTGCTCAAGGCGTTGGCCAAGTTCACCCTGATTCTGTTGGTGGGCGTAGCGGTGCTTTCGGCCTGGCAAGAAGACCTGCTGGCGATCGTCCATGAGCCGATTGAAGCGGCCATCCTGCACTCCGCCACGGTGGTGGGCTGGAGTGCATTGTGGATGTCCTGTGGGCTGATTCTGATTGCCGCCGTGGATGTGCCGTTTCAGCTCTGGAGCAGTAAGCAGAAGCTGATGATGACCAAGCAGGAAGTGCGCGACGAGTACAAGGACAGCGAGGGTAAGCCCGAGGTCAAGCAGCGTATTCGCCAGTTGCAGCGTGAAATGGCCGAGCGACGCATGATGCAGTCGGTGCCCGACGCTGATGTTGTCATTACCAACCCGACGCACTTTGCCGTGGCTTTGAAGTACGACCCGGCCAAAGGCAGTGCGCCGGTGCTGCTGGCCAAGGGCGGTGACTTCACCGCATTGAAGATTCGCGAAATCGCCAACGAGCACAAGGTCATGGTGCTTGAGTCACCAGCCTTGGCGCGGGCGGTGTTCTATTCCACTGAGCTGGATCAGGAAATCCCGGCCGGCCTGTACCTGGCCATCGCTCAGGTCCTGGCGTACGTCTACCAGCTGCGTCAGTACCAGGCGGGCAAGGGCAAACGTCCCGGCCCGCTGCCGGATGTGCCCATCCCTCCAGATTTACGCCGCGACGAGTGATTTCATCTGCTGTTACAGCGTGTCCAGGTTTGTTTTGTTGCAACCTGAAGAAGTTGGACAGCTTCTTGCAAAACCCTCCCCAAAGGCGCGCTCAGCGTCAAAAGATTGAATTGGCTGGGGTAGGGATGTGGCAATAAATCGCTCGCAAGTGCTCAATGATGCGCGCAGTAACCTCTCGGGGTTGAAGCAGGGCAATCTGGGCATCCCGCTGTTGCTGCTGGTCATGCTCGGCATGGTCATGTTGCCCATCCCGCCTTTCCTGCTGGATGTGCTGTTCACCTTCAGTATTGCCCTGTCGATCGTCGTCCTGCTGGTGGCGATCTATGCGTTGCGCCCACTGGATTTCGCCGTTTTCCCGACCATTTTGCTGGCGGCGACCTTGCTGCGTCTGGCGCTTAACGTCGCCTCCACCCGGGTGGTGCTGTTGCATGGTCAGGATGGCCACGACGCTGCGGGTAAGGTGATCCAGGCTTTCGGTGAGGTGGTGATCGGCGGTAACTACGTGGTCGGTATCGTGGTGTTCGCGATCCTGATGATCATCAACTTCGTGGTGGTCACCAAAGGTGCCGGACGTATCTCCGAGGTCAGTGCGCGTTTCACCTTGGACGCCATGCCGGGCAAGCAGATGGCCATCGACGCGGACCTGAATGCCGGGTTGATCGACCAGGCGGAGGCCAAGAAGCGTCGCAGCGAAGTGTCCCAGGAAGCCGACTTCTACGGCTCCATGGACGGTGCCAGCAAGTTTGTGCGCGGCGATGCGATTGCCGGCCTGCTGATTCTGTTTATCAACCTGATTGGCGGCATCGCCATCGGTATCCTCCAGCATGATTTGAGCTTTGCCGACGCCGGCCGTATCTACACCTTGCTGACCATTGGTGACGGTCTGGTGGCGCAGATTCCATCGCTGCTGCTGTCGACTGCAGCGGCGATCATGGTGACCCGCGTTTCCAGCTCGGAAGACATGGGCGCTCAAGTCAATCGGCAGATGTTCGCCTCGCCGCGGGCGCTGGCGGTGACGGCTGCGGTGATGATCGCCATGGGCTTGGTGCCCGGTATGCCGCATTTCTCTTTTATCAGCCTGGGTCTGGTGGCTGCGGGTGCCGCGTACTGGATTGCCAACAAACAGCGTACAACCAAGGAAAACGAGATCAAGGAAGTGCAGCGCCAACAGGAATTGCTGCCGGCGCAGAAGGCTCAAGAGGTCAAGGAGCTGGGCTGGGACGACGTAACACCGGTGGATATGGTCGGCTTGGAAGTGGGTTATCGGCTGATTCCGTTGGTTGACCGTAACCAGGGTGGCCAGCTGCTGGCGCGGATCAAGGGCGTGCGTAAGAAACTCTCACAGGAAATGGGCTTTCTGATGCCCTCGGTGCATATCCGCGACAACCTGGACCTGCAGCCCAATGCCTATCGCCTGACGCTAATGGGGGTGAGCGTAGCCGAGGCCGAGGTGTACCCGGATCGTGAGCTGGCGATCAACCCCGGCCAGGTGTTCGGTCCGCTCAATGGCATCGCCGCCAAGGATCCGGCATTCGGTCTGGAGGCGGTGTGGATCGACCCGAGTCAGCGCGATCAGGCGCAGTCGCTTGGCTACACCGTGGTGGACGCCAGTACCGTAGTGGCGACCCACCTTAACCAGGTCCTGCACAAACATGCCCACGAGCTGCTGGGTCATGAGGAAGTGCAACAGTTGATGCAGCTCTTGGCCAAGAGCTCGCCGAAGCTCGCTGAAGAGCTGGTGCCAGGGATGATTTCCCTGTCAACCCTGCTCAAGGTGCTGCAGAGCCTGCTGCAGGAACAGGTGCCGGTACGCGATATCCGCACCATCGCCGAGGCCATCGCCAACGTCGCGGTGAAGAGTCAAGATCCCGCCGCGATGGTGGCGGCGGTACGCGTCGCGTTGGCCCGCGCAATCGTGCAAAGCATTGTGGGACTAGAGCTGGAGCTGCCTGTGATCACGCTGGAGCCCAGGTTGGAACAGATATTGCTCAACAGTATCCAGAAAGCCGGTCAAGGCTCCGAGGAGGGCATCCTCCTGGAACCTGGAATGGCTGAGAAGCTGCAGCGTTCCCTGGTGGAAGCGGCGCAGCGCCAGGAAATGCTCGGCAAGCCAGTGATTCTGCTGGTAGCCGGTCCGGTCCGGGCGATGCTCTCGCGATTCGCGCGGCTGGCGGTTCCGAGTATCCATGTACTGGCATACCAGGAAATTCCGGATAACAAGCAGGTCACCATCGTTGCGACGGTGGGGCAGAACTAACCGAGGTTACAGGCCATGCAGGTCAAACGCTTTTTCGCCGCCGATATGCGTACCGCCATGAAATTGGTGCGTGATGAGCTGGGTGCCGATGCCTCGATCATTGGCAATCGCCGGGTAGCCGGTGGTGTCGAATTGACCGCCGCGCTGGATTATCAGGTGCCAGCCGCACCGGCGCGTCAGCCCAACCCTGCGTTGGAAGCCGAGCTGCGCAAGACTCAGGCGAAAATTGCCACGGCCCAGGCCGAGCTGACCACCCGTACTCAGGTCGATGCCGGCAAAGACCGCCAGCTGTTTGGCGCTGCTGACAGCCTGCCTGCTGACAGCTTGGCGGCTGTGATGCGCAAATCGCAGGCAGCGCCAGCTGCGGCAACCGATCAGCGCGCCCTGGATGCCATGCGTTTCGAACTGCATGGCCTGCGTGAGCTGATTGAAGTGCAGCTGGGCTCGATTGCCTGGGGGCAGTTGCAGAACCGTCGCCCGCAGCAAGCCAATTTGTGGCGTCGCCTGCAGCGCATGGGCTTGTCGGCCGAATTGTCGAAAGCGCTACTGGAACGTGTGAATACGGTGACTGAACCTCGCCAGGCCTGGCGCATGGTGCTGGCGCACCTGGCTCACGCAATCAAAACGCCGAAGCAGGAACCGATGGAAGAGGGCGGCGTAATCGCCTTGGTAGGCCCTGCTGGCATGGGCAAAACCACTACTCTGGCCAAGCTGGCCGCGCGTTACGTGCTCAAGTACGGCGCCCAGCATATTGCCCTGGTCAGCCTGGACAGCTACCGCATTGGTGCTCAGGAGCAGCTCAAGACCTTGGGGCGTATTCTCAATGTCCCGGTAACGCTGGTTGACCCTGGTCAATCGTTGACTCAAGCCTTGGCTCCGCTGGCGCGCAAGCGGGTGGTGCTGATTGACACTGCCGGCCTGCCCGCCAATGACCCAGCCCTGCGCATGCAGCTGGAAACGCTGGCAAGCCGTGGTGTCAACGCAAAAAATTATCTGGTCATGGCCGCTACCAGCCAGGGCCAAGTGCTGAAAGCCGCCTACCATAGTTATAAGCGTTGCGGCTTGTCTGGCTGCATTCTGACAAAAGCGGATGAGGCCACCAGCCTGGGTGAGGTTTTAGGACTGGCTATTAGCCAGCGTCTACCGGTAGCCTATCTCGCTGATGGGCCACGCATTCCCGATGATCTGCAGATTCCACGCAGTCATCAATTGGTTAGCCGGGCCGTAGGGCTGCAGGCAACCCAGGATCCAAGCGAAGATACGATGGCGGAGATGTTTGCCGGGCTTTACCAGCAACCCGCACGACGCGTCAGTTAAGCGTCCTGCTGTTGGCAATGAACCGCGCTTAGCCAGCCAAGTGGCTCCAGTCGAAGTTAGACAAGGTGTGTAGAAATATGGGTATGCATCCCGTACAGGTGATTGCGGTGACCGGCGGCAAAGGTGGCGTCGGTAAGACCAACGTCTCGGTGAACCTGGCGTTGGCCCTGGCTGATCTCGGCCGTCGGGTGATGCTGATGGACGCCGACCTTGGCTTGGCTAACGTCGACGTTTTGTTGGGCCTCAGCGCCAAACGCACCCTGGAAGACGTCATCAGTGGCGAGTGCGAGCTGCGCGATGTGTTGCTGCAGGGCCCTGGCGGCATTCGTATCGTGCCGGCAGCCTCGGGTATTCAGAGCATGGTGCAGCTGTCACCCATGCAACATGCGGGGCTGATCCAGGCGTTTAGCGATATCAGTGACAACCTCGACGTGTTGATCATCGACACTGCCGCGGGTATCGGTGACGGTGTCGTGAGCTTCGTGCGCGCGGCCCAGGAAGTGCTGGTGGTAGTGTGTGATGAGCCGACCTCGATTACCGATGCCTACGCGCTGATAAAACTGCTTAATCGCGATCACGGCATGAATCGTTTCCGGGTATTGGCCAATATGGCCCACAGCCCGCAGGAAGGTCGCAACCTCTTTGCTAAGCTGACTAAAGTGACTGATCGTTTCCTTGATGTTGCCCTGCAGTATGTAGGCGCGGTGCCATACGACGAGTCAGTGCGCAAGGCCGTGCAGAAGCAGCGTGCGGTCTACGAAGCCTTTCCGCGTTCGAAGTGTGCGCTGGCGTTCAAGGCGATAGCCCAGAAAGTTGACGCCTGGCCGTTACCGGCCAATCCGCGTGGCCATTTGGAGTTTTTCGTTGAGCGTCTGGTGCAGCAACCGATCGCGGACACGGCTATATGACAGCAGCCTCTGGACTTCGTATGTATAGCAAGGCGCAGGCGCAGGATTCCCAGCACCAGTTGATCGAGCGCTACGCGCCCCTGGTCAAACGCATTGCCTATCACCTGTTGGCCCGCCTGCCGGCCAATGTACAGGTCGACGATCTGATTCAGGCCGGAATGATCGGCCTGCTCGAAGCGTCAAAAAAATACGACTCCAGTAAAGGCGCCAGTTTCGAGACGTTTGCGGGTATTCGCATTCGCGGTTCGATGCTCGATGAAGTGCGCAAAGGCGACTGGGCGCCACGTTCGGTGCATCGCAATAGCCGCATGGTCAGTGATGCAATTAGAAAAATTGAAGCCAGAACGGGCCGAGACGCTAAAGATCAAGAGGTTGCGGCCGAACTCCAATTGAGTCTCGAGGATTACTACGGCATTCTTGGCGACACTTTAGGCAGCCGCCTGTTCAGTTTCGACGACCTGTTGCAGGACGGCGAACACGGTGGGCTGGGTGAAGACGCTGGCAGCAACCACCTCGAACCTTCTCGTGATCTGGAAGATGAACGCTTTCAGGCGGCCCTGGCAGATGCCATTGCCAACCTGCCGGAGCGCGAGCGCTTGGTGTTAGCGCTATATTACGATGAAGAACTGAATCTTAAAGAGATCGGCGAGGTGTTAGGGGTTAGCGAATCACGTGTAAGCCAACTACACAGTCAGTGTGCCGCACGTTTACGTGCTCGACTGGGTGAGTGGCGCGCACATTGAGTTGAATTCGCTGATGCTGGGCCGGTTTCACGATTAAAAGCGCATGCAGGTTGCTGCCTGCGTTTGGGACTGTACGGAGGTCGACTTGGACAAGAACATGAAAATCCTCATCGTTGATGACTTTTCAACGATGCGACGGATCATCAAGAACCTTCTGCGTGACTTGGGGTTCACCAATACCGCGGAAGCGGATGATGGCGTCACCGCGCTGCCCATGCTGCAAAGCGGTAGCTTCGATTTCCTCGTGACTGACTGGAACATGCCTGGCATGACGGGTATCGATCTGTTGCGCGCAGTGCGTGCGGATGATCGCTTGAAAACCTTGCCGGTACTGATGGTCACGGCAGAAGCCAAGCGTGATCAGATCATCGAAGCAGCCCAGGCGGGGGTTAACGGTTATGTGGTCAAGCCGTTCACAGCTCAAGTGCTGAAAGAGAAGATTGAAAAGATCTTCGAGCGGGTCAACGGCTGATGTTTGCCACGAGGGTGCTATGGAGCATAAAGATTCCGTTCAAGGTGACCTTGAGTCGACCCTGAAATACAACGCTCGCCAACTGGTAGATAGCCTGGAACAAGGCAACTTTGGTGAAGCGGTACAGCTGATACATGAGCTCAATAAGGCACGTGACCATGGTCTTTACCATGAAGTCGGTAAGCTGACTCGTGAGCTGCATAACGCCATCGTCAATTTCCAGCTCGACCCCCGTGTGCCACATGCCACTGAGGTTTCGCAAATTACCGATGCCACTGAGCGCCTGAATTATGTGGTGACGATGACCGAAAAAGCGGCCAATCGCACCATGGATCTGGTCGAGCAAAGTGCCCCGCTGGTAAATGACCTCAGCGATGAAGCGCAAAGCCTCAGCGGTGATTGGGGGCGCTTCATGCGCCGCGAAATGAGTGCAGATGGCTTTCGCGAGTTAGCTAAGCGTGTGGAGCTTTTTCTCGCGCGAAGCGAACGCGACGGTGCCAAGATTTCTGCACACCTCAATGACATCCTATTGGCCCAGGATTATCAGGATCTGACCGGCCAGGTGATCAAGCGTGTAACGCAGCTGGTTACCGAAGTGGAAAGCAACTTGCTGAAACTGGTGCTGATGGCCAGTCAGGTTGATCAGTTTGCCGGCATTGAGCACAACCATGAGTTGCTCCGCGCCGAACAAGAAAAACAAAAAGAGCCTTCGCGTGGTGAAGGTCCGCAGATTCATGCCGATAAGCGTGAAGACGTCGCATCCAATCAGGATGATGTCGACGACCTGCTTTCCAGCCTGGGATTTTAGGAGCACGTCTTATGAGCTTCGGCGCCGATGAAGAAATCCTCCAGGACTTCCTGGTAGAGGCCGGCGAGATTCTTGAACTACTGTCTGAGCAGCTTGTAGAGCTGGAAAGTCGCCCGGACGACATGAATCTACTCAACGCCATTTTTCGCGGGTTTCACACCGTCAAAGGTGGTGCTGGCTTTCTCCAGCTCAATGAGCTGGTGGAATGCTGCCATATCGCAGAAAACGTCTTTGACATCCTGCGTAAGGGTGAGCGGCGCGTCGACTCCGCGTTGATGGATGTGGTGCTGGAAGCACTGGATGCTGTCAACAGCATGTTTACCGAGGTCCGTGAACGTACCGATCTCACTCCGGCTACGCCTGAGCTGCTTGCCGCCTTGGCGCGTTTGGCTGAACCGGCGGGTGCTGATGATGCCGCACCCGTTGAAGCACACGCTGAGCCTGAGCTGGAATCTGAACCTGAGGTTGCAGTCGAGGTTGAAGAGGCCGCTGGCGATATCACTGACACTGAATTCGAGCAGTTATTAGGCGCCTTGGGGGACTCACCGGCGCCAATGGCTGCGGCTGCAAGCAGTGATGAAATCACTGATGATGAGTTTGAGTCGTTGCTTGATCAGCTGCATGGCAAAGGCCAATTTGTAGCACCTGATGTAGCTGTAGCTCGCGCTGTGCCTGCTGTGGCGGCATCTGCTGCAACGGCCACGGGCGGTGATGAAATCACCGACGATGAATTTGAATCGTTGCTCGATCAGTTGCACGGTAAAGGTCAGTTTGCGCCTCCTCCTGTATCGGCGCCTGCCGCACCTGAAGCGGTGGCTGAGTCCGCTGCTGCGCCGAGTGGCGACATCACGGATGATGAGTTTGAAGCACTGCTTGATCAGCTGCATGGCAAAGGCAAGTTTGTTGAGCCTGAAGCGATCAAACCTGTAACGCCTGCGTCGACTGCCAAGCCTGCAGAGCCTGCCAAAGCAGCCGCCAAACCTGCGGCAAAACCTGCCGCTAAGGTTGAACCTGCAAAAGCTCCTGCAGCTCCGGTCGCTGCGCCTGTTGCTGAGAAGGCTGCGCCGCCCAGTGAAGCGGAAACCACTGTGCGGGTCGATACCGCACGGCTCGACGAAATCATGAACATGGTTGGCGAGCTGGTGCTGGTGCGAAATCGCTTGGTGCGACTCGGATCAAGCAGTGGCGATGAGGCTATGTCTAAAGCGGTGTCGAACCTGGATGTGGTGACGGCTGACTTGCAGACAGCGGTCATGAAAACCCGCATGCAGCCCATCAAGAAGGTGTTCGGGCGCTTCCCTCGGCTGGTTCGCGATTTGGCGCGAAACCTTAAGAAAGAGATCAACTTGGAGTTGGTCGGTGAAGAAACTGACCTCGACAAGAACCTGGTTGAAGCCTTGGCTGATCCGCTGGTCCACTTGGTGCGTAACGCGGTTGACCATGGCATTGAAACCCCGGAAGAGCGTGAAGCCTCAGGTAAGGCGCGTGGCGGTAAGGTGATATTGTCCGCCGAGCAGGAAGGTGATCACATCCTCTTGTCGATCTCTGACGATGGCAAGGGCATGGACGCGGATGTACTGCGTGCCAAAGCCGTGGAAAAAGGCTTGCTGGATAAAGACGCGGCCGACCGTCTCAATGAGTTCGAATGCTACAACCTGATCTTTGCCCCGGGCTTCTCGACCAAGACTGAGATTTCCGATGTGTCTGGGCGCGGCGTTGGCATGGATGTGGTGAAAACTAAGATTTCCCAGCTCAACGGCACGGTCAATGTGTTTTCGGTCAAGGGACAGGGCTCAAAAATCGTTATCAAGGTGCCGCTGACGCTGGCGATCATGCCGACACTGATGGTGATGTTGGCCAATCAGGCGTTTGCTTTCCCGCTGGTCAACGTGAACGAGATTTTCCACCTCGATCTGTCGCGAACCAATGTGGTTGACGGCCAGGAAGTGGTGATCGTGCGCGACAAGGCGTTGCCGCTGTTCTATCTAAAGCGCTGGTTGATCGGCAGTGCAGCACACGTGGAGCAGGGTGAGGGGCATGTGGTGATTCTCACTGTTGGCAGTCAGCGTATTGGCTTCGTGGTCGATCAACTGGTCGGACAGGAAGAAGTGGTCATCAAACCGCTGGGCAAAATGCTGCAGGGTACGCCAGGCATGTCGGGTGCAACCATTACCGGTGATGGTCGTATTGCCCTGATTCTTGACGTGCCGAGCATGCTCAAGCGTTACGCGCGGCGCATCTGATTGTTAGCGGCGCAGCTATCTGTGGCGCCGTTTAGGAGTGTTTATGGCTGTTAAGGTGTTGGTGGTTGATGACTCCGGTTTTTTCCGCCGGCGCGTGTCGGAAATTCTTTCAGCCGACCCGAATATCCAGGTAATCGGCACCGCCACTAACGGCCGTGAAGCCATCGAGCAGGCGCAGGCGCTCAAGCCCGATGTGATTACCATGGATTACGAGATGCCGATGATGGATGGCATCACCGCTGTACGTAACATCATGCAGCGCTGCCCGACACCCGTACTGATGTTCTCCTCGCTAACCCATGAAGGTGCGCGAGTGACGTTGGATGCGCTGGAAGCCGGTGCGGTGGATTTTCTGCCGAAGAATTTTGAGGACATTTCGCGCAATCCAGAGCGAGTTAAGCAACTGCTTTGCGAGAAAATTCATACGATTGCCCGCAGTAATCGTCGCAGTTTCAGCCCATCGCCTGTCTCTACTCCCGCAGCTATACCCGCTGCAGCAGCCAAGCCTGCGGCGCGTCCAGTAACCTCTGCCAGCACGCCAAGCCGTCCAGCTGTGGCGCCTGCCCCCGTTGTTGCCAGTGCGGCGCCAAAACGTAAATCCTACAAGCTTGTTGCGATCGGTACTTCCACCGGTGGGCCGGTTGCGCTTCAGCGGGTACTGACTCAATTGCAGGTGAATTTTCCAGCGCCAATCGTGCTGATCCAGCATATGCCGGCTGCCTTTACCAAAGCCTTTGCCGAACGTCTCGACAAGCTCTGCCGCATCAGTGTCAAGGAAGCTGAGGACGGTGATGTCTTGCGTCCCGGTCTGGCACTGCTCGCACCGGGTGGCAAGCAGATGATGGTGGATGCGCGGGGCGTGGTGAAAATCCTGCCTGGCGATGAGCGCCTGAATTACAAACCCTGTGTCGATATCACTTTTGGCTCGGTCGCCAAGTCTTATGGTGACAAGGTGCTGGCAGTGGTGCTCACAGGTATGGGGGCGGACGGCCGTGAGGGCGCTCGCCTGCTCAAGCAGAGTGGAAGCCAAGTGTGGGCGCAAGACGAAGCCAGCTGTGTGATCTACGGCATGCCGATGGCTATTGTGAAAGCCAACCTGGCTGATGCGATTTACCCGCTGGATGATATCGGCAGGCACCTGGCGGAGACCTGTATTTAATGGATGTACTGAGCCTTATTGGGGTCATCCTGGCGTTTGTCGCCATTCTTGGCGGCAACTATCTCGAAGGGGGCCATGCTGCGGCCCTGCTCAATGGGCCGGCTGCATTGATTGTGATTGGCGGTACCTTGGGTGCGGCTTTTTTGCAGGCACCCGTGCATGTGTTCAAACGGGCGCTGGCCATTATTAGTTGGATATTCTTTCCGCCGCGCGTGGACTTGGCCGGTGGTATTAATCGGGTGGTTGGTTGGAGCATGACTGCGCGCAAGGAGGGTTTGCTCGGTCTTGAGGCCGTGGCAGATGCCGAACCCGATCCCTATGCGCGCAAAGGCTTGCAGCTGTTGGTCGATGGCGCCGAGCCTGAGGCTATTCGCAGTATTCTCGAGGTCGATCTGTACACCCAGGAAGGCCGTGATATTCAGGCAGCCAAAGTGTTTGAAAGCATGGGCGGTTATGCGCCGACCATCGGCATTATTGGTGCGGTGATGGGTTTGATCCATGTGATGGGTAACCTGGCCGATCCAAGCATGCTTGGCAGCGGAATTGCCGTGGCGTTTGTGGCAACCATCTACGGTGTTGGTTTTGCCAACCTGTTGTTATTGCCGATTGGTAACAAGCTCAAAGCTATCGCTCAGCGCCAATCCCGTTATCGCGAGATGCTGCTTGAAGGCATCCTGTCGATTGCGGAGGGTGAAAACCCGCGCTCCATCGAACTGAAGCTGCAAGGCTTCATGGATTGATGGGGACACCTTATGGCCCGCCGGCGTCATCAAGAAGAGCATGAAAATCATGAGCGGTGGCTAGTCTCTTACGCCGACTTCATTACTCTGCTGTTCGCCTTTTTTGTGGTCATGTACTCGATTTCCTCGCTCAATGAAGGCAAGTACAAAATTCTTTCTGACAGCCTGACAGGGGTGTTCAATCAACCTGATCGCGCTATCAAACCGATTCCGGTTGGTGATGAGCGTCCGCGGACCACGGAGCCGGACCGTTCCTTGGTTGATGAGGAAAGCGCTCAGTCTTCGGCTGATGATCTGCAGAATATTGCCAACAGTGTGCGCGAGGCTTTCGGCGACTTGATTCAGTCGGATCAGCTGAAGGTCAGTGGAAATGAGCTGTGGATCGAGATTGAGCTCAGCTCTAGCCTGTTGTTCACCAGCGGCGATGCCATTCCTAACAATGCAGCGTTCGATATTATCGAAAAGGTAGCCAAAATTCTGGCGCCGTACGAGAATCCAATACACGTGGAAGGCTTTACCGATAATCTGCCTATTCAGACGGCTCAGTTCCCTACCAACTGGGAGCTGTCTACCGCAAGGGCTGCGAGTATCGTGCGTATGCTGACGATGGATGGGGTCAACCCCAGTCGCCTGGCAGCGGTCGGTTATGGTGAGTTCCAGCCCGTCGCGGATAACACCACCGCTGAAGGGCGCGGGCGCAATCGTCGCGTCGTGTTAGTGATCTCGCGTAATCTAGACGTACGTCGCAGCGTTAGCGGTGTGGGCAGTGCCAATGCTAAGCCTGATGCGGCGTTGCAACGTGCTGGCACGCAACCTGCAAAAGCCCCAGCAGCGCCGGTCCCGCAAGCGGGTGCCGTCAATCCCCCGTCGCCGGTCCCATAGGGTGGCCCCGTTCTCGGTCAGGCTGCAGCTGAACCGGGAGGATGATAACGATGAGAGTCTGGGCAGTAGCCAATCAAAAAGGTGGAGTCGGTAAGACCACCACATCAATCGCTCTTGCAGGCCTGTTGGCAGATGCCGGCAAGCGTGTGGTGATCGTCGATCTCGATCCCCATGGGTCGATGACCAGCTACTTCGGGCATGACCCGGACAGCCTGGAACACAGCAGCTTCGATTTGTTCCAACATAAAGGCGCTGTGCCGCGCGGTTTGCCCCAGCAGCTGCTCCTGCCTACCAGTGATGAGCGTATCTCCCTGCTGCCGTCCAGCACTGCACTGGCCACCCTGGAGCGCCAGTCACCCGGGCAGAGTGGCTTGGGCTTGGTGATAGCCAAGAGCCTTGCGCAGCTTTGGCAGGATTTTGATCATGCGGTGATCGACAGTCCGCCCTTGCTTGGGGTACTGATGGTCAATGCACTGGCGGCAAGTCAGCAGCTGGTAATTCCTGTGCAGACTGAATTTCTGGCTGTAAAAGGCTTGGAGCGGATGGTCAATACCTTGGCGATGATCAACCGTTCGCGTCAGCAGGCGTTGCCGTACACCATCGTACCGACCCTGTTCGACCGTCGTACCCAAGCGTCGATGGGCACGCTGCGTGTGTTGCGCAACAGTTACCCTGATCACCTGTGGCCGGCCTATATTCCGGTTGATACGCGTTTACGTGATGCCAGTCGGGCAGGGCTGACCCCGTCAACGTTTGATAGCAACAGCCGCGGTGTACTGGCTTATCGCGCCTTACTCAAACACCTGCTTTCTCAGCAGATTGCTGCTCAGGTCGCTTGAGATGAACGACTATGCTGAAGATATGGGCTCAAGTCTGTCGCTAGCGCGGCCGATAGTCTGTACAGACTGTTATTGCGAGTTGTCTTGATGAGTCGTCCTTTAGCCACCGCTACACGTTCGCAACAGGTCTTGCAGTCCTATTTGGATGGCTTGTTGCAGGAGGCTGCGGTCGAGTTTGTCGATAGCATCACGCTGGATGAATTCGAGGCCGCGGTGCTGGAAGAGCAGGTGCGCGATGCGCGCAGCATGCCGCAGGTGAGCGTGGCTAAGGTCAAGCCTCTGGCTGAGTTGGCGCCGCGTCCATTGGTGCTGCCCACTTTCGAGATGCCCACTGCGCACGTTGATGTTCACGTCGAGTCGCTGCCAGAGGTTGTAGAAACTGTTGTAGTGGCTGAGTCGGTGCAGTCAGAGCCGCAGATGTTGGTGGTACCTGAGGCGGTGCCGCAGGGGCGGCCTGAATGGGCGCAAGGGTCTTTCGAATGCCTGTTATTTGATGTGGCTGGGCTGACCTTAGCCGTTCCGCTGGTGTGCCTGGGTTCGATTTATCCCCTGGAGGGGCAGGAGCTGACACCATTATTTGGTCAGCCTGACTGGTTTCTCGGCATACTGCCGAGCCAGGCCGGTAACCTGAAAGTGTTGGATACAGCGCGCTGGGTGATGCCTGACCGTTATCGCGATGATTTTCGCGAAGGGTTGCAGTATGTAATTTCCGTTGAAGGTTATGAGTGGGGGCTGGCGGTGCATCAGGTCAGTCGCTCGATTCGGCTGGATCCCGACGAGGTTAAATGGCGCAGCCAGCGTACGCAGCGTCCGTGGCTCGCGGGTACGGTGATTGAACACATGTGTGCCTTGTTGGATGTCGCATCCCTGGCCGAGTTGATTGCCAGTGGTGCTGCCAAGCGCATGGCGGCCAAGCAGGTGCATTGAATAACGCGGGGCTGTGCGAGGTGCGCAGCTTTGCATCTATAGTAATCATAGCGGGGTATACACCCGCGATCGCCGCCGCGAGCGGTTCATGACGAGGCTAGGGACATGAAGAAAAGTTCTGCACAAGGTTCTGATGATCCGATTCTGCAGTGGGTAACGTTCCGCCTGGATAACGAAACCTATGGCATCAATGTGATGCAGGTTCAGGAAGTCCTGCGCTACACCGAAATTGCCCCTGTGCCGGGTGCGCCAAGCTATGTGCTGGGCATCATCAACCTGCGCGGCAATGTGGTCACAGTCATCGATACACGTCAGCGTTTCGGGTTGGACTCCACCGAGGTGACCGATAACACCCGTATCGTGATTATCGAGGCCGACAAGCAAGTGGTCGGTATCTTGGTCGATAGCGTGGCAGAAGTGGTTTATCTGCGTCAGTCTGAAGTGGAAACTGCTCCGAACGTGGGCAATGACGAATCTGCCAAGTTTATCCAGGGCGTGTGCAACAAGAACGGCGAGCTGCTGATTCTGGTTGAGCTGGACAAGATGATGAGCGAAGAAGAGTGGTCCGATCTGGAGAGCATCTAAGTCATGCTCGAAGCGCTGCTGGTCGCATTAGCCCTGGTGTGCCTGGGGCTGGTATGCGTCAGTATCTGGCTTGTCAGGCAGTTGCGTGACTTTATCAAGTTGCAAGGTGAGCGTGACGCAGTGCGTGATCGCCGGCTCAAAGAACTTAGCCGGCGACTGGATGCCTACCTGACTGGTAGCGTGCAGATGGGTGAGGAGTTGCACGAATTGCGCAGGGTTGTTGCACCTTTGCCGGACAAACTTAATCAGATTGAGCAGCGTGATCCTAGCAGCCTGTCATTTACTCAGGCTGCACGTTTGGCGGGTATGGGTGCCAGCGTGGATGATCTGACCCAGTCATGCGGTCTGAGTAAGGCCGAGGCTGAGTTGGTCAGCAAGATGCAGCAGGCCAAACTGCAGCGCTCCTGAGGCTCCCTCACTCTGGCGGTCCTGCCAATAAACGCAGCGGTGGTGTGATGTCGGTATCCCGCCCGCTACCGGCCGGTGCCTTACCTTTCAAATACCAAGCAAAGGCGATGATTTCCGCGATACAGCGATACAGCTGCTCGGGAATTGCATCACCCAGTTCCAGTCGCGCCAATAATCGCACCAGCTCAGCATTTTCATAGATCGGTACTTCGTACTCGCGGGCAATCGCCAGAATGGCTTCGGCCAGTTCGTCATCGCCTTTGGCACTGAGTACGGGCGCTTTCTGGCCGTCGTAGGTGAGGGCGATGGCTTGGCGGGGTGCGGTCTTCTTCATGCGGTTTCATCCACCCAGCGCTGTTCCAGCGTCGTGCGCGGCCCGCGTGGCGGCGTGCCTTGGTTGCAGGCCAGCTCGCCAACCTGCACGCCTGCGGCATTCAGGCGTTGACGCAGGTTATCCAGCTCCGCATCGATCAGGTTGACGGTGCTGCTGCGCTCAGCCCACAACTGACTAGAAAGGCGGCCATGGGCCAATTGCGCCTGCACCTGCAAGGGACCTAGTGGATCCAGATCAAAGGCCAGTTCGACTTTCCACAGGGTTTCCTTTTTATCGGGTTTGCCTTGTGGGTTGCTTTCATCGCGCTGGATTTTTACCTGCAGTGGAACCAATTCTTGCTGATTGCGCATCGGCAGTTCCAGTTGCCAGGTGGTCAGCAGGTTGCCATCCGGACCGACCTGGCTCTGCGCAAGGCTGGAAAGTTGGTGGGTCTGCAGGCGAGAGAGGGCAGCCGCGGCGAGCTTTAGCATGGTTTCCAGGTCGGCCTCACCTTCCATGGCCTGTAGCAGGCGTGAGGGCAGGGGGAAATTCAGCGCTTGCTGGCGATTCGTGGCTTTGCCCAGGTTGCCGAGCAGGTCGCGTGCAAGGGCGGGCATCGCCTGAGCCAGCGATGTCCCTGCGGTGGCTGCGGCCAGTGGTGTGCCGGTGGATAGATTCGGCAGTAATTGAGTGATCAGGCGCAGCAGGTTGGCTTTCAGGTCGTTCGGCAGTGCCTGGCCCTGACCGCCAAGTAATTTGCTTTCCAGCAGGATGCCACTGTTTTCAAGGGCGGCAGCCAGGCCTTTGGCGCTGCTCAACTGCGCGGCGTCGGGCATGATGCCGAAGAGTTTGTCGATGCTGGTGCGTAGGCCTTCGCTCATGTCGGCATTGCCACGGATACCCTGCAGGGCGCTGAACAGCCCTTCCAATGAGCCCTGGCGGTTGCTTTGGTTGCCCAGTTGCTGGCTCAGGGCAAGTTGGTCAAGGCGGCCACTCAGGGGCAGGAAATTCAGCGCCTGGCTGCCCTGTACCTGAGCGCTGAGCAGGCTACCTAAAGGCAGTGCCAGCGGGGTTTCCAGAGACAGCTTGCTGCCGGCCAGTGGCGTATTGAGCAAGCTGACCAGCACCTTGTAGATCACCTGTTGCGAGCGGCCCTGCAGCAATTGTTCGCGGGCCACTACCTTGCCCTGCAGCAGGGTGCCGATGGGCAATTGGTCGAGGTCCAGGCTGGTTAGAGGTTTGTCCCCTCCCATCAGCAGGGACAGGGCCAGCCGGGTTTCCGACAGGGCGGTTACGGCCAGGGATGTGCCCTGAGCCAACGGGCGCGGGCTGTTGGCCTCAAGGGTCGCCTGATTTCCATTATTCAGGGTCAGCTTGAGCAGCACCTGAAAACTCTGCGCCACTTCCTTGAGTGCGATGACTTCGGCCTTGGCGGTTTCGCCACTGGCCAGCAAGCCTTGCATGGGCTGTAACAGTTTCACTGCCAGGTCCGCCGCGACAGCGCTGGGGCGGCTGCTGGGGGGCGTTGGCGCAATAGGCCGCGGACTGCTGATTTCGCTCATTGGCGGGTTACACCCTGTCGAAAATGCCCGCTGCGGCAGGCGGAGCTGGGCATGTATAATCGCGCCCCGTCTGGTTCGGCTGCGCATTCCATTTGCGTCAGTATAGCGGCCAAGACGCTGCCGACTTGAACAGCTTTTGCCATCCATCTTAGGTGCCGATGCCTTGACCAGCCCTCTTCTTGAAGCCGTTGCGCTCGCCTGTGAGCGAGACTGGCGCATGCTCTTCGAGCGTGTGGAGCTGCGTCTGGTTCCCGGTGAAATGCTTCAGGTGGCGGGCCCCAATGGCAGTGGTAAAACCAGTCTGCTGCGCTTGCTGGCTGGGTTGATGCAGCCCACTGCTGGTGAGATTCGTCTGAATGGTCGCCCGTTGACCGCGCAGCGCGCCGAGCTTGCGCGCAACCTGCTGTGGATTGGACATGCCGCCGGCATCAAGGGCTTGCTTACTGCCGAGGAAAACCTCACCTGGCTTTGCGCCCTGCATCAGCCGGTCGAGCGCGAGACCATCTGGCAGGCTCTGGCGGCGGTGGGGCTGCGCGGGTTTGAAGATGTGCCTTGCCACACCCTGTCCGCCGGGCAACAGCGCCGTGTCGCGTTGGCGCGTTTGTATCTGCCAGGCCCGTCGCTGTGGGTGCTGGATGAACCGTTTACTGCGCTGGACAAGGCGGCAGTGGCGCAGCTGGAGAACCATCTCGCCGCGCATTGTCAGCAAGGTGGCCTGGTGGTGCTGACCACGCACCATGAATTGACGGTCAAGCCGGCCGGCTACCGCGAGCTTGATCTGGGGCAGCGTCCGTTATGAGCAATGTCTTTAGCCTATTGCTCGCCCGCGAGGCGCGCCTGTTGTTTCGCCGCCCGGCCGAGCTGGCCAATCCGTTAGTGTTCTTTGCCATTGTGATTGCGTTGTTCCCATTGGCGGTGGGGCCGCAGACGCAGTTGTTACAAAGCCTTTCGCCGGGGCTGGTGTGGGTGGCGGCCCTATTGGCCGTGCTGCTCTCGCTGGACGGGCTGTTTCGCAGTGATTTCGAGGACGGCTCGCTGGAGCAGTGGGTCCTTTCGCCGCACCCCCTGGCTCTTCTGGTTCTGGCCAAGGTGCTGGCACACTGGCTGTTCTCAGGCCTGGCGCTGGTGCTGTTGGCGCCACTGCTGGCGTTGATGTTGGGTTTGCCGGGGCGCTGCCTGCCGGTGCTGCTGATCTCGCTGCTCCTCGGTACGCCGGTGCTGAGCTTACTGGGCGCAGTTGGCGCGGCGCTGACGGTGGGTCTGAAGCGTGGCGGCCTGTTGCTCGCGTTGCTGATTTTGCCGTTGTACATCCCGGTGCTGATTCTGGGCAGCGGTGCGCTACAAGCCAGCCTGCAAGGATTGCCGGCGGTTGGTCACTTGTTGTGGCTGGCCAGCCTCACCGCATTGGCGGTGACCTTGACACCTTTTGCCATCGCCGCTGGTCTGACGATCAGTGTCGCTGAGTAGACAATAAGCCTGAATGGCCGGTTGATCGTGGTGCCTGCCTGCGCCCTGATCAGCCCTAGCACTGATGAGTAACCTGATGAACTGGACGTGGTTTCACAAGCTCGGCTCGCCTAAATGGTTTTATGAAATCAGCAGCCGCTGGCTCCCCTGGTTGGCCCTGGCCGCCGCTGTGCTGTTGGCGGTCGGCCTGGTTTGGGGCCTCGCCTTTGCGCCGCCGGATTACCAGCAGGGCAACAGCTTTCGCATCATCTACATCCATGTGCCTGCGGCGTTTCTCGCTCAGTCGATCTACGTAATGTTGGCGGTGGCCGGCGTTGTCGGGCTGGTGTGGAAAATGAAACTGGCCGATGTCGCCTTGCAGCAGGCCGCACCCATCGGCGCCTGGATGACGGCGATCGCTCTGGTGACCGGTGCGGTGTGGGGCAAGCCGACCTGGGGTACTTACTGGGTGTGGGATGCTCGCCTGACCTCGATGCTGATTCTGCTGTTCCTGTATTTCGGTGTAATCGCCCTCGGCAATGCCATCACCAACCGTGATAGCGCGGCCAAGGCCTGTGCGGTGCTGGCCATTGTGGGTGTGGTGAACATCCCGATCATCAAATACTCGGTGGAGTGGTGGAACACCCTGCACCAGCCGGCCACCTTCAGTGTGGTGGCCAAGCCGGCCATGCCGTTTGAGATGTGGATGCCGCTGCTGATCATGGTGCTGGGCTTCTACTGCTTCTTTGGGGCCGTGCTGCTGATGCGCATGCGCCTGGAAGTGCTCAAGCGCGAGGCCCGCAGCAGTTGGGCCAAAACTGAGATCAAGGCGCAGGTGGAGAAGAGGCTATGAGTTTTGCCAGCTTCAGCGAGTTTCTCGCCATGGGCACCCACGGGCCTTATGTCTGGTCCTGTTATGCCATCAGCCTGGCTGTGCTGGGGCTGAATGTGGCGCTGCCAATCCTGGCGCGTCGCCGTTATCTGCAAGACGAGGCGCGTCGTTTGCGCCGGGAGGAGTCGAAGTGAACCCCGTGCGTAAAAAACGCCTGTATATCGTCCTGGCAATCATCGCCGGTGTCGGCATCGCTGTGGCGCTGGCCCTGAGCGCGTTGCAGCAGAACATCAACCTGTTCTACACCCCGACCCAGATCGCTAACGGCGAAGCCCCGCAGGACACTCGCATCCGTGCCGGCGGCCTGGTTGAGGAGGGCTCGGTGAAGCGCTCCAGCGACTCACTGGACACCGATTTTGTCGTCACTGACGGCGCCAAGAGCGTGACCATCCGCTACAGCGGCATCCTTCCGGACCTGTTTCGTGAAGGGCAGGGCATCGTCGCCATGGGCAAGCTCGACGCCAGCGGCGTGCTGATTGCCGATGAAGTACTGGCCAAACACGACGAAAACTACATGCCGCCGGAAGTCATGCAGGCCTTGGAGCAGAGCGGCATGAAACAGCAGCACGACGCGGCCAAAGCGGCCAAGCAAGCGTCCCCATCGGAGTACGCACAATGATCCCCGAACTCGGCCATCTGGCGATGATTCTGGCGCTGTGCATGGCGCTGGTGCAGGCAACACTGCCGTTGATCGGTGCCTGGCGGGGTGACCGGCAATGGATGAGCCTGGCGCAGCCGGCTGCCTGGGGGCAGTTCGCCTTTATGCTGTTTGCGTTCGTCTGCCTGACCTATGCCTTTATGATCGACGACTTCACCGTCGCCTATGTGGCCAACAACTCCAACAGCGCGTTGCCGTGGTATTACAAATTCAGCGCCGTGTGGGGTGCCCACGAAGGGTCGCTGCTGCTGTGGGGGCTGATCCTTGCCGGTTGGACCTTTGCCGTGTCGATCTTCTCGCGGCAGTTGCCTGAAGAGATGCTCGCCCGTGTGCTGGCGATCATGGGCATCATCAGCATCGGCTTTTTGTTGTTTTTGATCATCACGTCCAATCCGTTCGAGCGCCTGCTGTTTGACACCCCGTCTGATGGCCGTGACCTCAACCCGCTGTTGCAGGACTTCGGTCTGATCATCCACCCGCCGATGCTCTACATGGGCTATGTCGGCTTCTCCGTGGCCTTCGCCTTCGCCATTGCGGCGTTGCTGGGCGGCAAGCTCGATGCAGCATGGGCGCGCTGGTCGCGGCCGTGGACCATCGTCGCTTGGGCCTTCCTTGGCATCGGTATCGCGCTGGGCTCGTGGTGGGCCTACTACGAACTTGGCTGGGGTGGTTGGTGGTTCTGGGATCCGGTGGAAAACGCCTCCTTTATGCCCTGGTTGGTCGGCACCGCGTTGATCCACTCCCTGGCTGTGACGGAAAAGCGCGGCGTGTTCAAAAGCTGGACCGTACTGCTGGCGATTGCCGCGTTCTCCTTGAGCCTGCTGGGCACCTTCCTGGTCCGTTCCGGCGTGCTGACCTCGGTGCATGCTTTCGCCAGTGACCCTGAGCGCGGCGTGTTTATTCTGGTGTTCCTGCTGATCGTGGTGGGCAGCTCCTTGGCGCTGTTTGCCATCCGCGCGCCGGTGGTGAAAAGCCAAGTTGGCTTTGCCCTGTGGTCGCGGGAAACCTTGCTGCTGGTCAACAACCTGATTCTGGTGGTGTCCGCTGCGATGATCCTGCTCGGCACCCTCTACCCCTTGGTGCTGGATGCCACCACTGGCGCGAAATTGTCCGTTGGGCCGCCTTACTTCAACGCCTTGTTTGTGCCGCTGATGGGCTTGCTGATGGCTGTAATTGCCGTCGGTGTGATCGTGCGTTGGAAGGACACACCGGTGCAGTGGTTGCTTGGCATGCTCGCCCCGGTGCTGATCGGCAGCGTGGTGCTGGCTGTTATCGCGACGTTCCTGGTCGGTGATTTCAACTGGGCGGTGCTCGCTGTTTGCCTGTTGTCCGCTTGGGTGGTGCTGGCGGGTGTGCGCGACATCCTTGAGAAAACCCGTCACAAAGGCCTGCTCAAAGGGCTGCCAAGCCTGACCCGTAGCTACTGGGGCATGCAAACTGCGCACTTGGGCATGGCGGTGTGTGCCCTCGGTGTGGTGTTGACCAGCGTGGGCAGCTTTGAGCGTGACATGCGCATGGCGCCGGGCGAGTCGGTCGAAATCGGCGGTTACCAGTTTATCTTCGAAGGGGCTGAGCACTTTGAAGGGCCGAACTTTACGTCGGATAAAGGCACGGTGCGGATCCTCGAAGCGGGCAAACAAATTGCCGTGCTGCACCCCGAGAAACGCCTGTACACCGTGCAGCAATCGGTGATGACCGAGGCGGGCATTGATGCCGGTATCACCCGTGACCTGTTCGTTGCTTTGGGTGAGCCGCTGGAAGACGGTGCGTGGGCGGTGCGTGTCCACATCAAACCGTTCGTCCGTTGGATCTGGTTTGGCGCCTTGTTGATGGGGCTCGGTGGCTTCCTGGCCGCTGCGGATAAGCGCTACCGGATGAAGGTGCGCACCCGTGTGCGTGATGCCCTGGGTATGGCGGGGGCGCAGGCATGAAGCGTTTACTGCTGCTGTTGCCGTTAGTGGTTTTTCTGGGCGTCGCGGTGTTTCTCTACCGCGGCTTGTTTCTAGACCCTTCCGAACTGCCATCGGCGTTGATCGGTAAACCCCTGCCGGCGTTCTCCCTGCCGGCGGTGCAGGATGGCAAGCCGCTTACCGACGCTGATCTCAAGGGCAAGCCGGCGCTGGTCAACGTTTGGGCCACCTGGTGTGTGGCCTGCCGCGTGGAACACCCAGTGCTGAACAAACTGGCCAAGCTGGGTGTGACCATCTACGGGGTCAACTACAAGGACGACAACGCCGCCGCGCAGAAGTGGCTGGTGGAGTTCCATGACCCCTATCAGCTGAACATCAACGATGCGCGCGGCACCCTGGGCCTGGACTTAGGCGTGTATGGCGCACCCGAGACCTTCCTGATCGACAAGGACGGCATCATCCGCCACAAGTTTGTCGGGGTGATCGATGAGCGTGTCTGGCGCGAACAGCTGGCGCCGCTGTATCAGGCACTTGTCGACGAGGCCCAGCCATGAAGCGTCTGCTGAGTGCTGCGGTACTAGGGTTGGCCTTGCTGGGCACCGCTCAGGCCGCAATCGACACTTACGAGTTTGCCAGTGAGGCGGAGCGTGAGCGTTACCGCAACCTGGTCGAAGAGCTGCGTTGCCCCAAGTGCCAGAACCAGAACATTGCCGACTCTGATGCGCCGATTGCCATGGACCTGCGCGCGCAGATCTTCCGCATGCTGGAAGAGGGGCAGAGCAATGAGCAGATCATTGATTTTCTGGTCAGCCGTTATGGTGATTTCGTGCTCTACAAACCGCCGGTCACCGCGCGCACCTTGCTGCTGTGGTATGGCCCAGCTGGCTTGTTGGCCGGTGGTTTTGTCCTGCTGGGGGGCATCCTGTTGCGTCGTCGTAGCAAGCCGGGCGTTATCGCCAGCGGCCTGTCTGCCGATGAACAGCAACGTCTGGCTGCTTTGCTAAATCAAACGCCTGTGGATAAGAAAGACTGATGATTGAATTCTGGTTGTGCGCTGGCCTGCTGTTGCTGACAGCCCTGGCGTTTCTGCTGATCCCGGTGCTGCGTGCACGCAAGGTTCAGGCTGAGGAAGACCGTACGGCACTCAACGTGACCCTTTATCAGGAGCGCTTGCTGGATCTGCAAAGCCAGCACGCTGCCGGGGCACTGAATGCTGAGCAGTTGGCCAGTGGCCGTGACGAGGCTGCTCGCGAGCTGCTCGCGGATACTGAGGGTGCGCTGGCGCAGCCGACCCAGCGCAAGCTGGGCAGCACGGTCCCGTTGATTGCCGCGCTGCTGATGCCGCTGCTGGGTTATGGCCTTTATCAGCACTGGGGCGCCATTGGGGATGTTGAGCGCGCACAGGTTTTTGCAGCGCAGCCGAAGACCATCGAGGAAATGACCGCACGCTTGGAGGCCGCAGTAAAGAGCAACCCTGAGTCGGCGGAAAGTTGGTACTTCCTGGGGCGTACCTATATGGCGCAGGAACGTGCCGCCGATGCCGTCGTGGCGTTTGAGCGTGCTGTGGGTGTGGCCGGGCGTGAGCCGGAGTTGCTCGGGCAGTGGGCTCAGGCGCTGTATTTCGCCGGTGACAAGCAGTGGACCGCGCAATTGCAGGCGTTGACAGATGAAGCACTGAAAGCCGATCCGGCGGAGGTTACCAGTCTTGGGCTGTTAGGGATTGCGGCCTATGAAAGCGGCCAGTTCCAGAAAGCCATCGGTCACTGGCAGCAGCTGGTAGCGGTGTTGCCGGCGGAAGACCCGTCTCGCCAGGCTATTCAGGGGGGGATTGAGCGTGCTCAGGAGCAATTGGGCGAGCCCGCCACTCAGTCAACACCCGCTACCTCTCCAGGTCTGACAGTTCGGGTTGAGTTGGACCCTGCGCTGCAGGGCAAGGTGCAACCGGGCGATGCGGTGTTCGTGTTTGCTCGAGCGGTCTCCGGGCCGCCGATGCCGCTCGCGGTCAAGCGTCTGAGCGTGGCTGATTTGCCGGCTGAGGTCAGCCTGTCAGACAGCGATGCGATGATGCCGCAGCTGAAGATCTCCGGCTTCGAACAGGTGCAGTTGGTCGCGCGCATTTCGCGCAGTGGTAACGCTACGGCCGGTGAATGGGTAGGTAGCAGCCAGCCGCTGGCCAGCAAGACCACGGAATTGCAGCAGCTGCGGATCGACAGTGCCGACAGCAAAGCCCCATGAAGTCGTTACTGCGTGGCGTCGTGCTGATTGGCCTGCTGGGGCTCGGTGCTTGCGTGCAAACACCAACGGCTACCGTGCCCGTTACCAGTCCAAGTGGCAGTAGCAACCACCCACGCTTTGCCCCGCCACCTGGGGTGGACAGCCAGTGGAATGCGCAGTTAGGGGTGTACGTGGTGGGTGGTGCTTCTCACCTCTATTACCGTGAGCGCACCTATTACCGTTGGAACTCTGGCTGGAGTTTGGCCGGTAATCCGCAGGGCCCCTGGTTGCCTACCGACAGCAGCGGTGTGCCGCCGGGCTTATATCGTCGTTACGCTCAGTAAGCGTTTTTAGTGGGCAGGGCAGGGCGTCGCTGGGCGGCGTTCGATATCCGGCTCGAAATCTTCGATCAACCGGCAGATGGCCTGACCATCTGGGGCGCACTCGCCTTTGTCGGCCCAGTCGTCGAAGGCGTTCTGCATCACCAGCGCCAGGCGTTGGCACTCCTCGATATGCGCCTGTAGCGCCGCCAAGCGTTCACTGAGCAGGTCACGGACCTCGGCGCAGGGCGCCTGGCCGTTATCGGCACTGGTGAGTATCTGCTGTGTGTCTTTCAGGCTAAAACCCAAGCGCCGGGCGCGCGCGATAAAACGCAGGCGTTGCAGGTCGGTGCTGGAGTATTCCTGGTAGCCGTTATCCGGGTTGCGCGTAGGCCTGAGCAGGCCGAGATCGGTGTAGTGACGCACGGTCTCACTGCTGACGACGGCGGCTTTGGCCAGTTGGGCGACACGCATCGATAAACACTCCGAAAAACTAAAGGCCGCGCCAGGTTAAAACCTGGGGGCGGCCCTTGGGTCAAGCTCGCAGGCTTATTCGGCGATCTGCAGCTTGCGCGCCTCGTGGTAGAAGAAGCGAATTTTCTCGTACTCGAACGGTGAATTGAGCTGACCGTAGCGGAAGTTCACCGTGGAGCGCTGGTCGACCACTTCCAGCAGGGTAATTTCTGGGTGGCTGACACTGGCTTCGGCAACATTTAACCAATTGACCTGGCTCTTGGCGGCAAAGTCTGCCACCAGACCGCCGGTATCACGCAGGTTCGATGGCCCCAGCAGCGGCAGAATCAGGTAAGGCCCGGCAGGGGTGCCGTAATAGCCCAGGGTCTGACCGAAGTCTTCGCGCTGCTTGGGCAGGCCCATGCGTGTAGCAGGGTCCCAAAGCCCGGCTACCCCAAGGGTGGTGTTGAGCAGCAGGCGCCCGGTGGTCTGCATGGCGCGCTTGCCCTTGAGCTGCAGCGCGCTGTTGAGCAGGTTGGGTACATCACCCAGGTTGCTGAAGAAGTTGCTGACGCCGGTCTGCACCAGGTTGGGGGTGATATAGCGGTAGCCATCGACAATCGGCAAGAACACCCACTCATCGAAGCGGTAGTTGAAGTGATAGACGCGACGGTTCCACGACTCCAGCGGGTCATAGACGTTGAGCGCGTTGAGGGTCGAACGTTCAAACTCGCGCTGGTCAAGCCCCGGGTTGAACTGCAGGTGCTGCAGCGGTTGTTTGAAACCGTCGTCATCAACGGTGTGCTGGGCATGCGCCAGGCCGCTACCGAGCGCAAGGGTGAAAAACACGGCAATAAAGGTTGGCTTAGCCACGGAAGAACTCCAGCATGGCGTCGCTATTGACGCGGTAGTTGAGGTTGCCGCAATGGCCACCCAGCGGGTAAACGGTCAGGCGATCCCCCAGGGTGCGCCGCAAAAAGCCCAGATCACCCGGGCCGAGGATGAGGTCATCGGCATTGTGCATAACGGCGATCTTGCTGCTGTTTTTCAGGTAATCGGCGACGCCATACAGGCTGATCTGGTCAATCAGCTGCGCCACGCTGCCACCGTCAGTACGTGCGCGCCACATGGGGATCAGTTGCTCGGTCAGGTAACAGTCGAAGTCGCACTGCAGGGCGCGCCGGAAGAATGGCGTAAGACTGGTGCCTTCGCTGATCGGGTAGTTGATCGGGGTAATCAGTCCGCGGCGGTTGATCAGGTCCGAGGTAAAGGCGATATCGGCAGCTGAGAAGCGAAAAGCCGCGCCAATCAGCATGGCCATCTGCTCGTCGTTGAGCTGCTCGCCGGAGTTCTGGAAGTCATAGAGCAGGGCGTCATTGATGTCGACGTAGCCCTTGTTCTGGAAGTAGCGGGTCAACTTGCCCAACACCAGTTCATAGAATGTGGTGCTGTTGTCGATGCCATCCACCTTGGTCTGCACGAGGCGGTCAAGATTAGTGGTTGATGTGTAGAGGTTGACCGGCGGGTTGAGCAGCAGCACACGCTTGAAGTTGAAGCTGCGACGGGTCTCGTCCAGCTCGCTGACAAAGGCCGCCTGCAGCGCACCCAGGCTGTAGCCGGTGAGGTGATATTCACTGACTTTCAAGCGCGGATGCTGGGCGCGCACCGCCTGCATGGTGCGGTACAGATCGTCGGCGTCTTCACGGGTAATGCCGGGCGTGGCAAAGCGTGAGGCGGAGGTCATGAAGTCATAGCTGGTCGGCGACGACAATTGCACCACGTGATAACCCGCACCGTAGAACAGCTTCTTCAGGTATTCCGGGGTGCTGCTGGCGTAATGCGCGCCCGTGCCGGCAATGATAAAGATCAGCGGCGCTTCGCCGGACTGTTTGGCAATGCGGTAGTGCATCTTGGTCACCGGCCAGAAGTTTTCTGGCAATTCAAACTCGCGCTCCGGGCGCAGTTTGATCTGGTGGTCACTTTGGTTGATGTCCGCGTCAGCCGGCAGTTTCGGACGCAGCTCGGGCGGTGTGGTTGCCAGAGTGGCTTCGAAAGGGTTGCTGATCGGGTAGCCATAACTGCTGGCGTCGATATCGGCGGCGCTGACGGGAGCCATCAGGGCGAGGCAACTGAGAAGGGCAAGCAGACGAGGGACAGGCGACATGGCTAAATCTCTTGAGAGCTAGGGCTGATGCAGTGCTTCAGGTGCGGGTCGATTTGACCACATAAGCGTGGTTAAGTGCCGTTTAGTTATAGAACTGTCGGTTTTCAGGCAAAAGAGCCATTTGAAAATGGGGGCGTCAAGGCAATACGGCCAACTGTTCAACCCAGATTAGCTCGCAGGCACCGTCACCGGTGTCTTCGCGGCTGAGTGAACTGATCCAACGATAGCCATCGTCACCGTCGATTCGCACCAGCTGTCCACTCAGGCGAATCTGCTGACCTTCTTTGAGTCCGGCCAGGGTGCTGGCTACCGCCGGGTTGGCGGGTATCAGGTGCATATTGGCGCTGTGGATCTGGATCTGTCGGCGTTCGATTGGCAGTTGTTCGGCGCGCCAGAAATACCAGCGGTTACGCTGGCTGATGGTGATATGGCGCAGCACCTCCGGATCAGCCATCGGCCCCCAACCGAGCGCCAGATCGGTTGGCGAGAGCTTGGCGCCGCGGTCAAAGTAATAGTCTTCACGCCCGAGGATGCGCGCTTCCAGTTGGAACGGCTGCAACGTACTGACGGTGTGCGCGGCTAAGCGCCAACTGCCGCTGTGTGATGGGGGGCTGGCAGGCGGGCCGCTGGGCGTGGGCAGCACAATGACCCACAGCATCCAGAGGCCGAGCAAGCTTGCGGCGATCAGTATCAGGCGACGTATCAGCATGGCTGGATTCTAGCCGCAGCGGCGGTGAGTAGGCGATTTCGGGGGGTGTTATCCGTGACGCGGCGGCTTATCCTACGCAGCCTTTTCAATTGCCCGAGTTACCCATGTCTCGTTATTTGCCTCTGACTGCTCTGCTGATCGCCGCGGCCCTGTGTCTGGCCCTGAGCTTTGTGCTGCGTTACCAACTGATGGAAGGCGCACAGTGGGTTGGTTTATGCGTTGATGACCCGCAGCAGATGGCTTGCCAGGTACGTGCCAGCCTTGGCTGGTTGATCCATTTCCGTGTATTGGCTTGGGCTGCGCTGGTCTGTGCCGTGTTGGCATTTGTGTTGCCCGGCGCTTGGGGCAAGCGACTGGCAGTGCCGGCCTTGCTGCTCGGCCTGCCGGCGCTTGTGTTGTACAGCGCCAGCCTGGCAGTTTTTGCCGTCGTGCTGGCGCTGCTGCGTTGGGTGCGTGCGCCGCAAATCGCCTGATTAGGCGGCTTGCGCTTTAACCCGCAGGCTGCGCCACAGCGCCGCCACCAGTAGCACGCAGGTCATCGCCCAGCCGATGGCTTGCCAGTTGCTCAGAGTTTCCTGGTACAGCTGCGGTGCAATGCAGGCGCCGATCAGCAAGGCAAGCAATGCAACTTCACGGCGGTAGCCGCCTACTGGGCGGCACAGGTAGATCAGTGCCGGTAGCAGCAGTGCCGCGCTGGGGAAGCTGCGGTAGCGCGCATCCACCACCAGCGCGAGCATCATCACCGCGCCGGCAAAGCCGCTCAGGGTCAGCCACAGTGCGCCCCGGCTATGCAGCCAGTTGAAGGTACGTGCGCGCCAGCCATTTCGGCTGCTGAGTAGCAGTGCGCCATGGCTCAGCACCACGAGGTTGAGCACGATCAGTGCACCTGCCCAGAGCCATTCGCCCACGTAACGGCTGGTGACCAGCGTTAGTTCTGCAAACAGTCCGATACAGGCAGCACCCACTGCCGCAAGCAGCGGTAACAAGAGCGCGGCGCGGGGGGAGTGGGGGCGGCCAGCCCACATCAGGGTGGCGGCTGCAAGGATCAGGCTGATCATCAGCCAGGTCGGCCAGTGCGGCAGGTTGGACACCGGACCGGCGAGGATTGATTTGTCCTGACGATCCGCATCGTAGAGCCCCCAATAACCTCCGACGGCACCTTCACTGACACGTTTCCACGGCTGGTCAAAGGCCTCGATCAGGTTGTAGCGCCAGCCGTTTTGCTCGGCCATGGCGACGAAACCACGAATGAATTTCGCTTGGTTGGCCAGGCTGGGTACGGCAGTTTCGCGTTGGCGACCTTCGCTTGGCCAGCCGGTCTCGCCGATTAGGATGTCCTTGGGGGCATAGGCGTTGCCAAAGGTCTGGCGGACTTCGGCGACTTCATGCAGCGCATTCTCGATACCCGCTGGGTTGTCTTCCCAATAAGGCAGTAGGTGGATGGTGATGAAGTCCACTGCGGGAGCAACTTCCGGATGCTTGAGCCAGAACTCCCAGACATCGGCATAGGTTACCGGCTGCTTGATCTGTGCCTTGACCTGTTCAATCAACACCACCAGTTGCTGCGGGGTCACTTCCTTGCGTAGCAGCGCTTCGTTACCGACGATCACTGCTTGCACCACATCTGGGTGTGCGTTGGCGATTTTAACCAGGCCGGCAATCTCAACCGCGGTGTCGGCTGGGTTTCGGCTGACCCAGGCGCCGACGATGAGCTTCAAACCATGTTTGCGCGCCATGTTCGGCAACTCTTCCAGGCCAGTCACCGAATAGGTGCGCAGGCACTCAAAGCGCTCGGCGAGTAGCGCCAGGTCGGCTTCCATTCGCTCTGGACGCAGCTGCATCGGTTGATCGAAGGGCGATTGGTCTTTGTCGAACGGTGTGTAGGACGCGCACTGCAGTTTGTGCGTGGGCGTTGCGGCATCCGCCAATGTGACGGGTTGACCAATGCCATACCACAGGCCGAATAGCGCAAGGAGGCCAAGCAGGCAGGCAAATGCAAAAGGAGCGGTAGGAAAGCGAGAGGTAGCAGGCATGATACGGGCGCGTATGGTGGTTGAGCCGCGCATAGTAGCGGATTGGCACAGTGCCACGCTGGTTGTTTTTTATGCACTGTTCGGGTTTTTACCCTCGCACCAGGCCTTATGCCTGGTGATGCAGCCAGGCATGTGTGGGGCGTTCAGCGGCGGCTTTAGGGCGCCCCTCAATACGTTGCCAGACCTTCTCGTGAAAGTAGAAACCCACCGAGTTGCACAGCGGTTCAATAGCCGCTACCAGGCCACTGGCTGCGATACTGCCGGTCAGGGCGTAAGTGACACCAAAGGCGATGCAGAAGTGCATGAGGGTGAAGGTCAGGGTCTTGAGCATGGCGCACCTCGAGTGAGAATTATTCTTTACTGAGGTGTAGCGTAGTGGTGCGGCTGTGATTGGTGAAATGTTTGGATTGAATAGCTTTAATAGTTTTTGGTGATTTCTGTTCGTGGTGCGCGCCATAAGATAGGCAATAAAAAACCCGCACAAGGCGGGTTTTTTACATTCAAGCGAACTTGAATGGTGTTGCATGCGAGTTGCGTGTTCTGCGAACAGCTGCGTAAAGCCAGCTGCATTTCGCACCACGTGCGACCCAAAAATGGTCGGGGTAGGGGGATTCGAACTCCCGACATCCTGCTCCCAAAGCAGGCGCGCTACCGGACTGCGCTATACCCCGATGAACTACTGGCTCCGCGACCTGGACTCGAACCAGGGACCCAATGATTAACAGTCATTTGCTCTACCGACTGAGCTATCGCGGAACGATGGCGCGTATCCTACTGATTCAAAAAGGGAAGTCAAGCATATGCTGACTTCCTTTTAGCAGGTTTACAGCACCTGAGCGATGGCCTGGGTCACCGCAGGCAGGTTTCGCTGGTTCAGCGCGGCGACGCAGATGCGGCCAGTGCTGACCGCGTAGATGCCAAACTCGGTTTTCAAGCGTTCTACCTGCTCGGCGGTCAAGCCCGAGTAGGAGAACATACCGCGCTGCTGAGCGACAAAGCTGAAGTCGCGTTTGCAGTTCAATGCAGCCAGCTGTTCAACCATGGCCATGCGCATGCCGCGAATACGCTCGCGCATGCAGGCCAGCTCTTCTTCCCACAGGGCGCGCAGCTCAGGGCTGTTCAGCACACTGGCCACCACTGTGGCGCCATGGGTCGGCGGGTTGGAGTAGTTGGTGCGGATCACTCGCTTGGCTTGCGAGAGCACGCGGCCGGCTTCTTCCTGGCTGCCGGTGACAATCGACAGGGCCCCGACGCGCTCGCCGTAAAGTGAGAAAGATTTCGAGAACGAACTGGAGACGAAAAATGGAATGCCGGAGGCGGCAAACAGGCGCACGGCAAAGGCGTCTTGCTCGATGCCGTCGCCAAAGCCCTGGTAGGCGATGTCGAGGAACGGTACATGCTCACGCTCGCGCAGCACGTCCAACACGGCTTTCCAATCGTCCAGCGACAAGTCGACACCTGTCGGGTTGTGGCAGCAGGCATGCAGCACTACAACTGAGCGGGCAGGCAGGTTTTTCAGGTCTTCGAGCATGCCGGCGCGGTTGATGCCGTGGCTGGCTGCGTCGTAGTAGCGGTAGTTCTGTACTGGGAAACCCGCTGATTCAAACAAGGCGCGGTGGTTTTCCCAGCTTGGGTCGCTGATCGCCACCACAGTGTTGGGCAGCAAGCGCTTGAGGAAATCAGCGCCGGTCTTCAGTGCGCCCGTACCGCCAACGGCCTGGGTGGTGATCACCCGGCCAGCGGCGATCAGTTCAGAGTCAGCACCCAGCAACAGTTTCTGCACGGCGCTGTCATAGGCGGCAATGCCTTCGATCGGCAGGTAGCCGCGTGGGGCATGGGCTTCAATGCGGGCTTTCTCGGCTTCGGCTACGGCGCGTAGCAGCGGAATGCGGCCTTCCTCGTTGTAGTAAACGCCCACGCCCAAATTGACCTTGGTCGTGCGGGTATCGGCGTTGAAGGCTTCGTTGAGGCCCAGGATAGGATCGCGCGGAGCCATTTCGACGGCAGAGAACAGACTCATGGATGCGGCAGCTCTGAAGAGGAGAAGTGGGGATCAGGCAACACCCGACTAGGGGTTGCGTAAGTGCGGCGGTAGTATACCGGCGCATAACCTGTGCTGCGACAACAGGCACACGCTTTTCACCGGTTTTGACGTAGGCTTTCAGGCCGCGTCACATCCGCTTGTCGAGGTCCGTCATGTCCGAGTTTCAACTGGTCACCCGTTTCCAGCCTGCCGGCGATCAGCCCGAGGCGATTCGGCAGATGGTCGAAGGCCTTGAAGCAGGTTTGTCACACCAAACACTGTTAGGCGTGACGGGCTCGGGTAAGACGTTTTCCATCGCCAACGTGATTGCCCAAGTCCAGCGGCCGACGCTGGTGTTGGCGCCGAACAAGACCTTGGCTGCGCAGTTATACGGGGAGTTCAAGAGCTTCTTCCCGAACAACGCGGTGGAGTATTTCGTGTCTTATTACGACTACTACCAGCCAGAAGCTTATGTGCCGTCCTCGGACACCTTTATCGAGAAGGATGCGTCGATCAACGACCACATCGAGCAAATGCGCCTGTCGGCGACCAAAGCGCTGCTGGAACGGCCGGACGCGATCATCGTCACCACCGTGTCGTGCATCTACGGCCTGGGCAGCCCCGAGTCGTACCTGAAGATGGTGCTGCACGTCGATCGCGGCGACAAAATGGACCAGCGCGCCTTGCTGCGCCGCCTGGCTGACCTGCAATACACCCGCAATGACATGGACTTTGCCCGCGCCACCTTTCGCGTGCGCGGCGATGTGATTGATATTTACCCGGCCGAATCTGACCTGGAAGCCATTCGCATCGAACTGTTTGATGACGAGGTGGAAAGCATTTCGGCCTTCGACCCGCTGACTGGCGAGGTCATCCGCAAGCTGCCGCGTTTCACCTTCTACCCCAAGAGTCACTACGTCACCCCGCGTGAAGTGCTGCTGGAGGCGGTGGAGAAGATCAAAGTCGAGCTGGTTGAGCGCCTGGAGTACCTGCGCAGCAATAACAAACTGGTGGAAGCGCAGCGGCTGGAGCAACGCACCCGTTTTGACCTGGAGATGATCATCGAGCTGGGTTATTGCAACGGCATCGAAAACTACTCGCGTTACCTCTCGGGCCGTGATTCTGGCCAGCCGCCGCCGACACTGTATGACTACCTGCCAGACCAGGCGCTGCTGGTAATCGACGAGTCCCACGTCTCGGTGCCGCAGGTCGGCGCGATGTATAAGGGCGACCGTTCGCGTAAGGAAACCCTGGTCGAATACGGTTTCCGCCTGCCGTCGGCGCTGGATAACCGCCCCATGCGCTTCGAAGAGTGGGAGGCCGCCAGCCCGCAGACCATCTTCGTTTCCGCCACGCCGGGCAACTATGAAGCCGAGCATGCCGGCCGGGTGATCGAGCAGGTGGTGCGGCCGACTGGTCTGGTTGACCCGCAGATCGAGGTGCGCCCGGCGTTGACCCAAGTCGACGACCTGCTCTCGGAAATTCACAAACGTGTGGCCATCGAGGAGCGCGTGCTGGTCACCACCCTGACCAAGCGCATGGCCGAAGACTTGACCGATTACCTTGGGGATCACGGCGTCAAGGTGCGTTACCTGCACTCCGATATCGACACCGTAGAGCGCGTCGAGATCATCCGCGACTTACGCATCGGGGCGTTCGACGTGTTGGTGGGTATCAACCTGCTGCGCGAAGGCCTGGATATGCCGGAAGTGTCGCTGGTAGCAATTCTTGATGCGGACAAAGAGGGTTTCCTGCGTTCCGAACGCTCGTTGATCCAGACCATTGGCCGCGCTGCCCGTAACCTCAATGGTCGGGCGATTCTGTATGCCGACCGCATGACCGGTTCGATGGAGCGCGCCATCGGCGAAACCGAGCGGCGACGCAACAAGCAGATCGCTTTCAACGAAGCCAATGGCATTACCCCCAAGGGTGTGTTCAAAGACGTTAAGGACATCCTGGAGGGGGCCGTGGTGCCTGGCGCGCGCAGCAAGAAGCGCAAGGGCATGGCTCAGGCGGCTGAGGAAAGTGCGCGTTACGAGAACGAACTGCGGTCACCGAGCGAAATCACCAAGCGCATTCGCCAGCTGGAAGAGAAAATGTACGCCTTGGCCCGCGATCTGGAATTCGAGGCCGCCGCGCAGCTGCGTGATGAAATCCAGAAACTGCGCGATCGATTGCTGCAGGTTTGATTGGCTGGGTGTGGAAGGGGCTTTCGCCGCGACAGGCTGACTGTTTGTCCGCGGCTAAAGCCCCTTTTTCAGGTGTGCGATTAACGTCGGCCGAAGATAATCAGCACTACACCGCTGAGGGTGATGCCGCAGGCCAGCAGTGCCATCAAGCTGAGCCGTTCGCCCAGCAGCAGGTAGCCGAGCAGCAAGGCCACCACTGGGTTGACGAAGGCGAAGGTCGACACCAGGCTCGGGCGCACTTCACGCAACAGCCAGAAATACGCGGGATAAACACCCAGACTTACAGGTAGCACCAGATACGCCAGCCACAGCCAGGCATTGCCGCTTATTGCGCGCAGGTCCAGCGCTTGCCAGTCGCCATGCCACAGGCCGAACAACGCCAGCAATAGTGCGCCGATCAGCATCTGCAGGCTTAGTCCCAGCCAACTGGAACGAAACGGCGGGCGCTGGCGCATAAGCCAGGCACCGCCGGCCCAGAGCAGTGTGGCGAATACCACCAGCAGGCCGGCGAACCATTGCTCAGTCGACGCGCGTTGGTCCAAGCCGTTGTTCATCAGCAGGACAATTCCGCTGCAGGCCAGCGCCAGCCCACACATTACCCATAGCGGCGGACGCTCACCGAGCAGCCATTCCAACGCCACGCTCCACAGCGGCAGTGTGGTGTAGAGCATGGCCAGCATGCCGGTGGGCAGGTACTGGTTGGCGTAGATCAGCGCGCCCTGGCCGACGGCAATCAGCGCCAGGCTGCCGATCAGTACGCCGCCCCAGTCGCTGCGCTGGATGCGCAATTGGCCGCTGAGCAGCACCCAGGCCAGGGCGAGCAGGCCGGCAATCGAGAAACGCAGGCTGCCGATGACAAAGGGCGGGACTTCCAGCAAGAGGAAGTGGTTGGCCAGGTAAGTTGTGCCCCAGCCAATGTAGATAATGGCGAAGGCACCGATCAGCAGCAGGGAGCGGGTGCGCGAAGCGGATGCGGACATGGATGACCTGAAACAGCAGCGCGCCGGTATGCGGCGCGCAAGATGGATTAGTGCGCGGCACCACCGGTAGTGCCAGCGGGCAGTTTGCGCGTCAGCAGAACTGCCAGCATGCTGATGCCGAGGGCGATGCCGATGCAGTGGAAGGCGTCATTGTAGGCCATGATCGCCGCCTGCTGATGGGTGATCTCGCTGAGTTTGGCCAGTGCCGCTTGTTCGCTGCCGAGCTTTTCAGTCAGCAGCGCCAGGCGCTCGGCGACCTGCGGGTTTGTCGGTACCAGCGACTCGCGCAGGTAGTCGAAATACACCTTGGCACGGCTGTCCAGCAGGGTCGCTAGCAGGGCGATGCCAATGGCGCCGCCGAGGTTACGCAGAATGTTGAACAGGCTCGACGCCGAGCCGGCATCCTGCGGTAGCGTATAAGCAGTGGCGATCAGTGAAATGGTGACCATCACCAGCGGCTGGCCCAGCGCACGTAACAGCTGGATGTGGTTGAACTGCTCGCCGGCGAAATCCGGGTTGAGTACCCCGGAGAGGAAGCTGGCACCGCCGAACAGGCCAAACCCCAAAGCGCACAGCCATTTCGGCGAGATCTTCTTCATCAGCAGCGGCACCAGCGGAATCAGAAACAGCTGTGGCACGCCCATCCACATGATCACCTCGCCGATCTGCAGGGCGTTGTAGCCCTGGATCTGCGCCAGGTACAGCGGCAGTACATAGATCGAGCCATACAAGCCCATGCCCAGGCCGATGCTGGAAATACTCGACAGGCCGAAGTTGCGTTCACGCAGCACGCCGAGGTTGATCAGCGGGTTGGGACGCGAGATTTGCAGGATGACGAACAGCACCAGGCTGATCGCGGCGATGCTGCCCAGCCCGCTGATCAGGCTGGACTCCAGCCAGTCCTTGCGATGGCCTTCTTCGAGAAACACCTGCAGGCAGCCCAAGCCCATACCGAGGGTGACAATGCCGGCGTAATCGGTACTTTTCAGCAGCTGCCAGTCTGCGGGCTTTTTCTCCAGGCCGTACATCAGCCCGGCGATCATCAGCAGACCGGGCGGCACGTTGATGTAGAAGATGTATTCCCAGCCAAAGTTTTCCGTCAGCCAGCCGCCGAGGGTCGGGCCGATCGAGGGGGCGAAGGTGGCGGTCAGGGCGAACAGCGCCATGCCCTTGGCGCGGTGGTGTTCCGGCAGTTTGATCAGCGTCAGGGTGAACGCCAGGGGAATTAACGCGCCGCCGGTAAAGCCCTGCATGGCGCGGAACACGATCATGCTCTCCAGGCTCCAGGCCATTGAGCAGAGCAGCGAGGAGGCGAGGAAACCCAATGACACCCATACCGCCAAGCGGCGTGCCGAGAGCAACTGCACCAGCCAGGCGGTGAGCGGGATCATGATGATTTCCGCTACCAGGTAGGAGGTGGAAATCCACGAGCCTTCCTCCAGGGTGGCCGACAGCGCGCCCTGGATGTCCTTCAGCGATGAGTTAGTGATCTGGATATCCAGTACCGCCATAAAGGCACCGAGCATTACGCTCATCACCGCGATCCAGTCGCGCCGGCTCGGCTCGCCTGTGGGGCGGATCAGCGCATCAGCTGCCATGGTGCGGCTCGGACTGCAGGTCGACCTTGACCTCGACCGACATGCCCGGACGAATCAGCCCCTTGAGTGGGTTGTCGGCGGCAAAGGTAAGTTTCACCGGGATGCGCTGCACCACTTTGGTGAAGTTGCCGGTGGCGTTATCCGGCGGCAGCAGGCTGAACTGCGCACCTGAGGCGGCAAATAAGCTTTCGATGCGGCCTTCGATCGGCGTGTCAGGGAAGCTGTCGAAGGTCAGTTCGGCACTCTGCCCAGGGCGCATGTGGCCGATCTGGGTTTCTTTGAAGTTGGCCTGAATCCAGATGTCCTGATCCGGTACCAGTGACAGCAGGTAGGCGCCCGTCTGCACATATTGGCCGTGGCGTGCGGCGCGCTGGCCGATAAAACCGCTGATGGGCGCGCGAATTTCAGTGCGGGCAATATTCAGCTCAGCCTGGGCCAGGTCGGTACGGGCGCTGCTGATCTGCGCTTCCAGGCGCTTGATCTCGGCTTGCAGGGTGCTGACCTGCTGACGTTGGGCTTGTAGATCGGCTTGCGCTTTGTTCACTTGCGAGCGGGCGATGCGGCTGTCGGCGGCCAGGGTGGTGACACGCTCCTCGGAGACGAAACCCGGCTTGCGCAGGGTTTGTGCGCGTGACAGATCGATCTGCGTGCGGCCCAGAGTGGCTTCGCTGGCCGACACATCGGCACGACTTGCAGCAATCAGGCTGTCCTGTTGGTTCAGGGTACTGCGCGCCTGGCTCAGCTCGGCCTCGCGGGTGGCCAGGGTGGCTTCGGCGCGTTGCTTGGCCAGCTCAAAGTCGGCGCTTTCCAGCACCAATAGCAGCTCACCCTGCTCGACATGCTGGTTGTCTTGCACCAATACCTTGTCGATGCGTGCGCCCAGCTGGCTGGACACACGGGTGATTTCACCTTGTACATAGGCGTTGTCGGTGCTTTCAAGGTGTCGGCCGATCAGCCACCAATGGCCGAAAAAGGCGGCAGCGATGAGGCAGAGAAGAAGCAGGAAGACAAACAGGCGGCGTTGCAGTTGGGCAGGCATGGCGGGCGCTCGAAGCTCGGGCAAAAGTGTAAGCAAATCTAACAGTGTTCCTTTCGTGCCTGTAGTCGTTAGACTTCGGAAACTTTGTTGCTTATGAGGAACAATCATGGGGCTGGATGATGCGCTGATCTTCACGCGGGTGGTCGAGTGCCACAGCTTCACCCTGGCAGCGCAGGGGTTGGGTATGCAGAAGTCGACAGTCAGTCGACGCATTGTTCTGCTCGAAGAGCGTCTTGGTGTGCGCCTGCTCAACCGCACCACACGCAAGCTGCGCCTAACGGAAGTCGGACAGGCCTATTACGAGCGCTGTCGGCAGATCATGCTCGACTTTGCCGAGGCCGAGCAGGCGGTGATGCAATTGCAGTTGGAGCCCTCGGGATTGCTGCGCATCACTGCACCGATTGAATTTGGTCAGCTGTTCCTTGGCAGGGTACTGGGTGACTTCATGCGCCAGTACCCGCAGATCAGCGCCGAGGTGGAGTTGACCTCGCGGCATGTCGACCCCGTTGAGGAAGGGGTGGATATCGCCATTCTGGTGGGGCAGCCGCAGGACTCCACCTTGATTGCACGCAAGATGTTCGAGACCAGTCGGCGTCTGTATGCCAGTCCGGATTACCTGGCTCGGCACGGTACGCCGCGAACGGTCGAGGAATTGGCGGGGCATCGCGCCGTTATGTTGCCGCGTGACTCGTCGCGCTATTGGCCGTTGGCGGGCGAAAACATCACCTGCCAGAGTGTGCTGTCGTGCAACAACATCACCTTTGCCCGAGAAACCGTCATGGCGGGGGCTGGAATCGCCGGGCTACCGGTGATGATCTGCGGTGCTGCGGTAGAGACGGGGCAGCTGGTTGAACTGTTGCCCGAAGCGCGGCTGACGGTCGGCGAACTCTATGCGGTCTATCCATCACGGCGGTTCCAGGCCATGAAGGTGAAAACTTTCCTGGATTTTCTGATACGCAGTCTGTCGTTGTCGGGTGGTCACCTGCTGGAGCCGCCCACGGCTGGCCTGTTACCATCGCCGTCTTAATCCGCGTTCACTGCAACTCTTCGAGACTTTCCATGACCACCGTCCGCACCCGTATTGCGCCGTCGCCCACTGGTGATCCGCACGTAGGCACCGCCTATATCGCCCTGTTCAACCTGTGCTTTGCCCGTCAGCATGGTGGCGAATTTATCCTGCGTATCGAAGATACCGATCAGGTGCGTTCGACGCGTGAGTCTGAACAGCAGATCTACGACGCCCTGCGCTGGCTGGGCATCGAGTGGAGTGAAGGTCCTGATGTCGGCGGCCCGCACGGCCCGTATCGACAAAGCGAGCGCGGCCACATCTACCAGAAGTACAGCGCCGAGCTGGTAGAGAAGGGGCATGCCTTCCACTGCTTCTGCAGTGCTGAGCGTCTGGACAAAGTGCGTGCCGAGCAGATGGAAGCCAAGCAGACGCCGCGTTATGACGGCCATTGCATGCACTTGTCCGCCGACGAAGTACAACAGCGCCTGGCGGCTGGCGAGCCGAATGTGGTGCGGATGAAGGTACCGACCGAAGGCGTGTGCGTGGTACCGGACATGCTGCGTGGCGAAGTGGAGATCCCATGGGATCGCATGGACATGCAGGTGCTGATGAAGACTGATGGCCTGCCGACCTACTTCCTGGCCAACGTAGTCGACGACCACTTGATGGGTATCACCCACGTGCTGCGCGGTGAAGAATGGCTGCCGTCGGCACCCAAGCTGATCCTGTTGTACGAATACTTCGGCTGGGACAAACCGCAGCTGTGCTATATGCCGCTGCTGCGTAACCCGGACAAGAGCAAGCTGTCCAAGCGCAAGAACCCGACCTCGATCACTTTTTACGAGCGCATGGGCTTCTTGCCCCAGGCAATGCTCAACTACCTCGGGCGCATGGGCTGGTCGATGCCGGATGAGCGCGAGAAGTTCAGTCTCGACGAGATGGTTGCGCACTTCGATATCAACCGTGTATCGCTGGGCGGGCCGATCTTCGACCTGGAGAAGCTGTCCTGGCTCAACGGCCAGTGGATGCGTGAGCTGAGCGTCGAAGACTTCGCCGCTGGCGCGCAGAAGTGGGCGTTCAACAGCAACTACCTGATGCAGATCGCCCCGCATGTACAGGGCAGGGTAGAGACGTTTAGCCAGATCGCCCCGCTGGCCAGTTTCTTCTTTGCGGGCGGCTTGACGCTGGACGCCAAGCTGTTCGAGAGCAAAAAGCTCAGTGCCGATCAGGTACGCCAGGTCATGCAGTTGATCCTGTGGAAGCTTGAAGCGTTGCGTCAGTGGGAAAAGGACAGGATCACTGGTTGCATTCAGGCTGTCGTGGAGCACCTGGAGCTGAAGTTGCGTGATGCCATGCCGTTGATGTTTGCTGCTGTCACTGGCCAGGCCAGCTCGGTATCCGTACTCGATGCCATGGAAATCCTCGGCCCGGATCTGACTCGCTTCCGTCTGCGTCAGGCCATTGAGCTGCTCGGTGGTGTGTCGAAGAAAGAAAACAAAGAGTGGGAGAAGCTGCTGGCAGCCATTGCCTAAGCAGCTGAATGCCCCGTCCGGCTGTCGTTTTGGCGTGCCGGTATGGGGTAAGTGGTTGTTCTGTCAGCATAAAGAATGCAGATGCTGGTAAAAATTTTGTTGACAGGTGTGGGGCGCGCTCTTAACATGCGCCCCGTCCTTGAGATGGGGCTATAGCTCAGCTGGGAGAGCGCTTGCATGGCATGCAAGAGGTCAACGGTTCGATCCCGTTTAGCTCCACCATCTTCAAAGCCGTAAGGCTTGCCACAATCAGCTCTTGTAGCTGGTTGGTTGTAGAAGGGTTACGTCCCCTTCGTCTAGTGGCCTAGGACACCGCCCTTTCACGGCGGTAACAGGGGTTCGAGTCCCCTAGGGGACGCCAGTTTCAAAAAGCAGTGCTGGTTTGGGCTGTGAGCCGAGAGGCGATAAATCTGGGGGTATAGCTCAGCTGGGAGAGCGCTTGCATGGCATGCAAGAGGTCAACGGTTCGATCCCGTTTATCTCCACCAATTTTGCAGCAGTAACAACTGCCACGGGGCCAGCGTAAAGCTGGCCTTGTTCTTCGAAGGTTTCGTCCCCTTCGTCTAGTGGCCTAGGACACCGCCCTTTCACGGCGGTAACAGGGGTTCGAGTCCCCTAGGGGACGCCATTTTTGCCCGCTCTGCGGGATTTTGAAGGGTCATTCATTAGTGAATGGCCCTTTTGTTTTTGTGGCCTGATATCCCTGGCGGCCACCCTGCGGACCGTTGCTACGCGACGTTAAACATTGCTCCAAGCAATTTTTTCTACCTCCTGAACAGTATTCTCCAGCCGATCAGCGGTTGCTGCAGAGGCTTGCTTAATTATATTTCGATCTTAATATTATGGTCGTAATGTTAAGGAGGCAGGCATGAGCGATAAGAAGGCGCAAACCCGCGAGCGCATCCTCGCAGCTGCTCGTGCGGCGTTGTTGCAGCGCGGTCCTACTGAGCCTGGTCTGGCGGAGTTGATGGGCGCTGCAGGCCTGACAGTCGGTGGCTTCTATGCGCACTTCACGAGCAAGGACGCGCTGATGTTGGAAGTGTTCCAGCAGATGCTTTGTCAGCGCCGCGAGCGAGTCGCGCAGTTTGATCCCGTGCTGCCTGGCCATGAGCGTCGGGTGTTGCTGGCTGCCTTTCATCTCTCGCGTAAGCACCGTGATGCCAGCGAGCTAGGGTGTCCGTTGCCCAGTTCGATAGGCGAGCTGGCGCGTATGCCGGAAGGCTTTCGCGTCGTGCTGGCCGAGCATATCGAGTTGATCACTGCGCAGCTCGCGGGCCGTCCTGAAGAGGCTGAGCAGGCGCTGGCCGATATTGCCTTGATGGTCGGAGGGCTGGCGCTGGCACGCGCGCTGGGCCCTGGTGAGTTGTCTGATCGAGTCTTGCGTGCCGCTAAATCGGCAATCGTTTGAGGATATGGCAATGAATAGCATGAGCTGGGTTCGTGGTTTCAACGCATCGATTGGTCTGCTGGCGCCACATGCCCTGGCCAGCAAGTTGCGCCGGGAGTTTATGACGCCACACACCTTGCCGCCGCGGGATTGGGAGTTGCCGCTGCTGGCGCAGGCCGAGCGCATCACCCTGCGTTTCGGTCTGTCCGCGCTGCGTTGGGGCAGTGGGCCAGCCGTGTTGTTGATGCATGGCTGGGAAGGGCGGCCGACGCAGTTTGCCGAGCTGATCAAGGCTTTGGTTAATGCTGGCTACGGCGTGGTGGCGCTGGATGCTCCAGCTCATGGCCGTTCGCCTGGGCGCGAGGCCAATGTGGTGCTGTTTGCCCGTGCCTTGCTGGAGGCTGCCAGTGAGTTGCCACCACTCAAAGCAGTGATTGGTCACTCCATGGGCGGCGCTAGCGCCTTGCTGGCCACTCAGTTGGGCTTGCGTACTGAGGCGCTCGTCAGCATTGCCGCGCCCAGCCGAATTCTGACCATGCTGCGGCGCTTCTCGCACTACATGGGGCTGCCGCGCCAGGCCCGCGCGCACTTTGTCCAGTTGGTCGAAGAGCAGGCAGGGATTCCTGCAGGACAACTTGATAGCGCGCACTATCAACTGGATTTTCCCGGACTGGTCGTGCATGCGGTGGACGATCCGATGGTGCCGTTCAGCGAGGCGGAGGCCATTCACCAGAGTTGGTTCGACAGTCGTCTGCTGCGCCTCGAGCGTGGTGGGCATCAGCGCGTACTGGCCGATCCGCAGGTTGTACAGGCCGTGCTGACGCTGTTGGCGTCGTTGACTCAGGCACCGTCCAAGGCGCTCGCCTCGTAGCCAATAACCCGGTTACGCCCGGCTGCTTTGGCTTGATAGAGCGCTTGGTCAGCGTGCCGTAACAGCTGCTCGCGTTCGCTATTGGGGCCTGGCGTGAGCGTGTACACGCCGATGCTTAGGCTCAGGTCGATACTCAAACCCTGGTGCATGCAGGGGTGACTGGCCAGGTCTGCGCGAAGCTGCTCGGCCAGGTCCATTGCGCCAGATTGGTGGGTGTCGCAAAGCACGGCGGCAAACTCCTCACCGCCAAAACGTACCAGTAGGTCATTACTGCGCATGCGCTGCTGCATGCGTAGGGCGGCGTGCTGCAAGCAGGCATCGCCGACCAGATGGCCGTGCAGGTCGTTGACCTTCTTGAAGTGATCCAGGTCCATCATCAGCATTGAAATCGGCTGCTGGCTGCGTTTGGCCTGTGCCAGCAGACGCTCCAGTTCTTCGTTGAGCACCTGACGATTGAGGAGCCCGGTCAGGCTGTCGCGACGACTCAGTTCGGCCAGCTGACGGTTGGCAATCGATAGTTCCTGCAGGGCCTGTTGCAGGGAGGCGGTGCGCTCCTGCACGCGGGCTTCCAAGCCTTCGTTAATTTGTTGTTGCAGGTCCAGGCTCTTGGCCTGCTCCAAGCGCAGCTGGTGCTCGTTGGCAAATAGCTGAGCTTGAGCTTCTTGCTGGGCGTTTTGCGCAAGCCGAATGCGTAAGCCAAGGGCAATTGAAAAGATCACCAGCTCAAGCAGGCTGCCGATCTGCTGGGCGTGCAGGGTTAGCAGCGAATTGGCGATCAGGCCGGTGCCGCTCAGCACGCTGAACAGGCTGGCGATAATCAGTGCTGACCAGCCCAGGGCAAACAGCTTGGCCGGCGGGTAGCCGTCGCGCCAGCGCAGCACGGTGAAGATGCAGCCGAAAATTGCACAGACCAGAAGCAGCACGAAACTGCCGATTAACGCGACGAGGTAGGGCGCTGCCACGGCCAGTGCCATCACCAGCAGGCTGCAGCCAATTAGGCCGTGGCAAATCCAGCTGTAAGCCCGATGGTGATTTTTGAGGTCGAGCACGCCATGGGTGAACAGTACGCCGAACAGTGTCGCCAGCGCCGAACTGAACGGGAAACTCATCTGCTGCCAAGTCAGTGACTCGGGCCAGAACCATTGCAAGGCGAAGCCTAACTGGATGAACTGGTAAAAACTGAAGCTGGCGACAAACAGGCTGTACCAGAGGTAGTTACGGTCGCGGGTGATGATAAAAATCGACAGGTTGTAAATCATCATCACCAGCAGCGCACCAAAGAACAGGCCCTGGAGCAGCAGCATGCGTTGTTCATACTGGTTGAAGGCCTGGCTGCTCATCAGGCTTGCGCTGAGGTTGGCCGAGCCGTCGGTCTGCATGCGCAGGATCAGCTCACGTTCCTCCCCGGCAGCCAGGCTGAATGGCAACACCAGTTGGCGGTGATTGACCCAGCGTTGGTCGAAGGGCCGCTGATCGCCCGCCTGGTACACCCGGCCGTCGTCCAGGCCGTATGCGTCCAGGGTGTCGAGCAGCGGATTACCGATCAATAGCACCCAGTTGATGGCGTTATCAGCCGGGTTGTGCAGGCTGAAACGCAACCAGTAGGCGTGTGTGCTGTACCCGAAACTGGCATCGCGACGGGCTACCGGTTGCCAGGCCGATTCAGGCAGCTGGCGAACGCTGTGAATGTCCGCCAGGCCTTCGGGGTCAGCCCAGACATGCATGGCCGGGCCTGGCAGCAGCGGGGTATCGCTGGCTAGAAGCGGCAGGCTGGAGGCCTGCGCCAGTGTCGGCAGCAACAGCAGTAGGAGTACGCGCAGCAACACAATCAAAAGAGGCATTCCATGGCAAGGATGTTGGCGACACTACAACGGTGCATTATTACGCGGCCTTATGACATACCGATAGCTTCTCCGAGGTCGCTTATGAGTCAAAATTTGTTGCATTGCCATGCTCAGCGCGACGCTTGTCTGCATGCGCTGGCTGCTGATCTGACAACGCAGATTCGGGCCACACTGGGGCAACAGCCTCGCGCCGGTCTGATCCTGCCCGGCGGCAGTAGCCCGCAGGCCTTATTGCCCCTCTTGGCGCGGCAGTTGGACAGCCAACGGATTGACATCAGTCCCAGCGATGAGCGCTGGGTGCCAGCGCAGGCGGCAGAAAGTAATTGGCAGCTGTTGCATCAGGGGCTGCCGCAGGCTAATTGCCTTGACCCACGCCAAGGCGCAACGCTTGAACAATCGGCATTGAGCTGGGGCGAGCAGTTGGCGCAGTGGCCACCGTTTAGTGCAGTGTTGCTGGGCATGGGTGAAGACGCGCATATCGCCTCGCTGTTTCCCGGTATGCCCGGCCTGGCTGCTGCGCTGGATCCGCAAGCTCAACCTGCAGCCTTGCCAGCTCTGGCGCCGCAAGAGCCACGCCAACGGTTATCACTAAACTTGGCGATGTTGCAGCGCGGGAAGTGGTTGGGCTTGCTGGCGTTCGGCGAGCGCAAGCGCGAGCTGATTGATGCCGTGCTGGCGGATCAACCTTCGGCTCGCGAGTTACCGCTGTATGCTTGGCTGCAGCGCAGTCCGTTGCCGGTAAATATCTACTGGGCACCCTGAGAGCATGTTGAGGTCTGCTGCATATAGGCGTTGCTGCGTTAGAGCAGTGGCTAAGCCGTTACACTGCAAGCCTGTACCTCACCGAGAAAGGGAATAGTCATGTTGCATCCGGTTGTTGAGCAGGTGACCGCCGCACTGGAAAAACGCTCGGCCAAACGCCGCGAGCGCTATTTACAGCGCTTGACCCAGGCTGCCGCGCGCACCGCACATCAGGCCCTGGGTTGCTCCAACCTGGCCCATGCTCTGGCGGCGCAACCTGATGATGCGCGGCTGATCATGAAACAGGGTGGCTCGCCACATGTCGCGATCATTTCCAGCTACAACGATCTGCTCTCGGCCCATGCGCCGCTCAGGGACTATCCCGAGCGTCTGAAAGTGGCGCTGGCCAAGGCTGGCGCGACCTCGCAGTTCGCCGCCGGGGTGCCGGCCATGTGCGATGGCATCACCCAGGGCGAGGGCGGCATGCAACTGTCGCTGTTTTCCCGCGACCTGATTGCCCAGGCTGCCGGCATCGGCTTGACCCACGGTATTTTCGATGGCGCGCTGTATTTGGGGGTGTGCGACAAGATCGTCCCCGGCCTGCTGATTGGCGCGCTGCATTTCGGTCATCTGCCGGCCGTATTCGTGCCGGCCGGGCCCATGCAATCTGGGTTGCCGAACAAGGAAAAAGCCGCAGTCCGCCAGCGTTATGCCCGTGGCGAAGCCAGTCGTGATGAGCTGCTGGCTGCCGAGTTGGCTGCTTACCACCAGGCCGGCACCTGCACCTTCTACGGCACGGCCAATACCAATCAGTTGCTGATGGAAGCCATGGGCCTGCACGTGCCGGGCAGCGCCTTTATTCACCCCTACACACCGCTGCGCGATGCCATGACTGATGAGGCAGCGCGCCTGGTGGCGCACAACAGCCGCCAGGGCGAGCGCTATCTGCCGGTCGGTCAGCAGATTGATGCGCGGGCGCTGATCAATGCGGTGGTGGCTTTGCTTGCCAGCGGCGGCTCGACCAATCACACCTTGCACCTGCCGGCCATCGCTCGAGCGGCGGGCTATGAACTGAGCTGGGATGATTTCGCCGCGTTATCCAAGGTGGTGCCGCTGCTGGCGCGGGTTTATCCGAATGGCGCGGCGGACGTGAATCAGTTTCAGGCCGCCGGTGGACCGGCCTGGCTGCTGCGTGAACTGCTTGGCGCCGGCTTGATGTATGACGATGTAGCCACCGCCGCCGGACATGGTTTACGTGCCTATACCCGCGAGCCCTGGCTGGAGGGCGAGCGTCTGGCCTGGCGTGACCTGCCGGCACAGAGCCCGGCGCCGGATATTGTCCGGCACGTGGCTGAGCCTTTTGCTGAGGAGGGCGGGCTGGTGCTGCTGGCTGGCAACCTGGGGCGCGCCATCCTGAAAACCTCAGCGGTGGATCCGGCGTTCTGGCATATCCGCGCCCAGGCGCGCATCTTCGATTCGGAAGCAGCTGTGCAGGCGGCCTACAGTGCCGATGAGCTGCAAGGTGACCTGGTGCTGGTAGTGCGCTTCCAAGGCCCACAAGCCAATGGCATGCCTGAGCTGCACAAACTGATGCCGTTGTTGGCCAATTTGCAGCAAGCCGGCCAGCGGGTAGCCCTAGTGACCGATGGGCGCATGTCTGGGGCTTTGGGGCAGGTATCCACTGCCTTGCACGTCACCCCGGAGGCGGCGGCCGGTGGTCCCTTGGCGCGGCTGCAGGACGGTGATTGGTTGGTACTGGATGCACAAAATGGCCTGCTGCAGGTGGAACTGACTGAGCAGCAATTGGCCGCGCGGCCATTGGCATCTGCCAGTACCGAGCTGGAATTGGGCTATGGTCTGGAAATGTTCGCCGCGCAGCGCCGCCTGGTCGGGTCGGCTGAGCAGGGCGCCAGCAGCCTGTTTGAAGACTGAACGCGACAATTGAATTTGAGAGCGGGGAACAAGGCATGAGCCTGACGATGGATGTGGTGCTGCAGCAGGCCCGCCCGGTGTTGCCGGTGCTGGTGATTGAAGACATCAGCCTGGCGGTGGACCTGGCCCGTGCGCTGCACGCCGGTGGCATCCGCGTGCTGGAAGTGACCTTGCGCACGCCGCGGGCATTGGATGCCCTGGCGGCGATGCGCAAGGAACTGCCGGACCTGTTGATTGGCGCCGGCACAGTGATCCACGCCGAGCAGTTTCTCGAAGCCCGCGATGCCGGTGCGCAGTTTGCCGTCAGCCCTGGCTGCACTGAACGTCTGGCGGCGGCGGCAGAGGATTCCGGCCTGCCATATTTGCCGGGGGTGATGACGCCGTCCGAGGTGCTGCTGGCGCTGGAATACGGCTACCGCTCGCTCAAGCTGTTTCCGGCCGATGGCGCCACCAGTATCAAGATGCTCAAGAGCTTCAAAGGCCCGTTTACCGGTATTCGCTTCTGCCCAACTGGCGGGGTAACCCCGGATAACCTGTTGGGCTTCCTGCGATTGCCCAACGTGGCCTGTGTCGGCGGCACCTGGATCGCGCCAAGTAACCTGGTACGCGCACGTGCCTGGGATCAGATCACCCAGCTGGCCGCCGAGGCGCGCGCCCTGGCCGGTAGCCTGGAGCAGTCGGCATGAGCTGGGAACTGAGCAATCCCTTTGTCATTGATATACAGGTCACGGCCGAGGATATCGACGGCCTTGGTCATGCCAATAATGCGGTCTACGTCAGCTGGTTGGAGCGCTGCGCCTGGCGCCATTCGCAGTTTCTGGGGCTGGACCTGGCTGAGTATCGCCGCCTCGACCGCGCTATGGCCGTGCTGCGCCATGAGATCGACTACCTGGCCAGCGCCTACGAAGACCAGCAGCTGCAGATGGCTACCTGGATCGTCGAGTCCGACCAGCGCCTGAAGATGGACCGACGCTTCCAGCTGATTCGCCCGGAAGATGGCATGACCCTGTTGCGCGCGAAAACCACTTTTGTCTGCATCGAACTGTCCAGCGGTAAGCCTAAGCGCATGCCTCCGGAGTTTGTTGAGGGTTATGGCGCTGCCTTGCAACCCCCATTTCCCATGGAGCTGTGACGCGCCGTTGGGCTAATGCCTGAGCGTTTCACCATCACGCCGCGTACACTACGCGGCGTTTTTCTACCTGCGGCCTTTAGCTAACGCGCGGCACAGCATCTTCAAGAGACTGCCTATGCAAATCGCCCTGGCCCCGATGGAGGGATTGGTCGACGAAATCCTTCGCGATGTACTCACTCAGGTGGGTGGCATCGATTGGTGTGTGACGGAATTTATCCGGGTTACCGAGCGGGTATTGCCCGGCAGCACCTATGAGAAGCTCGCACCTGAATTGTTCAGCAGCGCGCAAACGGCCGCAGGCACGCCGCTGCGCGTACAGTTCCTCGGCTCCGATCCAGCCTGCCTGGCGGATAACGCGGCGTTTGCCTGCACCCTCGGCGCGCCTGTGATCGACCTCAATTTCGGCTGCCCGGCCAAGACGGTGAACAAGTCCCGTGGCGGTGCAGTATTGCTCAAAGAGCCTGAGCTGCTGCATGCCATCGTCCGTGAAGTGCGTCGTGCGGTGCCGGCCGCGATCCCGGTCACGGCGAAAATGCGCCTGGGTTTCGATCACAAGGACTATGCCCTTGAGTGCGCCGAGGCATTGGCCGAGGGCGGCGCGGCGCAGATCGTGGTGCACGCGCGGACCAAGGTTGAAGGCTACAAGCCGCCGGCACATTGGGAGTGGGTGGCCCGGGTACAGGACGTGGTCAAGGTGCCGGTATTTGCCAATGGCGAGATCTGGACCCTGGATGACTGGCGGCGTTGCCGTGAGGTCAGTGGGGTTGAGGACATCATGCTCGGTCGTGGCCTGGTGGCGCGTCCTGACCTGGCCCGGCAGATTGCCGCTGCCAGGGCAGGGCAGGACGTGGTTGCCATGAGTTGGGCTGAGTTGCAGCCGCTGCTTGCGGATTTCTGGCTGCAGGCGCGGTGCAAAATGTCACCACGCTACGCACCGGGGCGGCTCAAACAGTGGTTGGCCATGCTGACGCGCAGCTACCCCGAAGCCACCGAGCTGTTCAACCTGCTGCGCCGCGAAAACGACTGTCTGCGCATTGATGGCTTGCTCGGTATCCAGTTTGCCGAGGTAGAGCCTGTCGAGCAGGCCAGTGCCTGACGATCTGCCAGCCCTTACTGCCGCTGTGGCGCTGTGCAAAACATGCAGCACTTGAAATTTTTCTGAGTCACCACATGTTCAGTGGTGTGGGATGCCGAAATCGGGTCCTGCGCTTATTCACTCGCTGAACATCAGGAGATTTTTATGAGCACTGCATTTTCCATGACACCGCTGTTCCGTCAGTCCGTTGGCTTCGACCGGTTTAATGATCTGTTCGAGTCGGCCATGCGCAACGAGGCAGGTAGCAGCTATCCACCCTATAACGTCGAGAAGTATGCCGACGATCAATACCGCATTGTGGTTGCGGCTGCGGGCTTCCAAGAAGACGATTTGGAGCTGCAGGTCGAGCGCGGCGTGTTGACCGTTAGCGGTGGCAAGCGCGATACCAGCGCCGAGAACGTCACATACCTGTACCAGGGCATCGCTCAGCGCGCCTTCAAACTGTCGTTCCGCTTGGCCGACCATATCGAGGTCAAGGCTGCCAGCCTGGTCAACGGCCTGCTGAATATCGACCTGGTGCGTATCGTGCCGGAAGAGGCAAAAGCCAAGCGCATTCCAATTGGTGCTGGTCGCACTGTGCTGCAGAGCTAAGCAGCGTTGCGGTTAACAACAAGGGCACCTGCGGGTGCCCTTGTTGTTTTACAGGGGCGCCGGGATGCGGTTGTCGTGCAGCAACTGGCGGAACTGCTGCAGTGGCACCGGCCGGCTGAACAGGTAGCCCTGATAGTGGTGACAGCCCTGTTGCTGGAGAAACTCCAACTGATCGACCTGTTCAACCCCTTCGGCAATCATGCCCAAGCCCAGGCTGCGAGCCATGGCGACGATTGCGCGGATAATCTCGGCATCGTTGGCATCGAGGGTGGCGTCGCGCACGAACGACTGATCAATCTTCAGCACATCCACCGGCAGGCGCTTGAGGTAGGTCAGCGAGCTGTAGCCGGTGCCAAAATCGTCCATGGCGAAGGTTACACCGAGGCGTTTGAGGCGATTCATCTTGGCGATGGTGTCGTCGATGTTCTGGATCACGATGCCTTCGGTGATTTCCAGTTTGAGCATCTGCGGCGGCAGGTGGCTGTTGGTCAGGCTGCTTTCTACTCGGTCAACAAAGTCATGCTGACGGAACTGTCGAGGGCTGATGTTGACGCATAGGCTGAACTGCGCGCCGTTGACCATGCCCTGCTCAATCAGGCGGGCGCAGGCGTGGCAGGCTTCGGCAAGTACCCATGCGCCGACTTCAAGAATCAGCCCGCTTTCTTCGAGCACATGGATAAACAGCGCCGGCGACTGCGGCCCGAGGGTTGGGTGCATCCAGCGCAAGAGGGCTTCGGCCCCGATAATCTGGTTGTTCCGTGCATCCACCTGAGGCTGAAAGTACAACTCGAATTCACCCCGGGCGAGCGCCAGACGCAGGTCGTTTTCCAGGCGCAGGCGTTCGCTGGCAGCCTTCTGCATGGTGTTGCGAAACAGTTGGATGCAGTTGCGGCCCGAGTCTTTGGCCCTGTACAGGGCGATATCCGCACGCTTGAGCACATCGGATGGTGTATCGCCGTGGTCAGGCACCAGGGCGATGCCAATGCTGGGCGTGACTTGCAGTTGGTGGCCGTCGAGCAGCATGGGTTCGGCGAGTAAGTGGCGCAGTTTTTCCGCCAGGGCGCGGACCTGTTGCACGACCTTTGAACGCTTGCCTTCCAGGCCGGAAATCAGCACGACAAATTCGTCGCCACCCAGACGTGCCACCGTATCTTCCTGGCGTACGCTGGACTCCAAGCGCGCCGTCACCAGCTTGAGCACCGCATCGCCGACGGGATGGCCGAGTGAGTCGTTGATGTGTTTGAAGTGGTCCAGGTCAATAAATAGCAGGGCGCCACGCAGTTCGTGACGTTTGAGCAGGGCGATTTGCTGGGTCAGGCGATCAAGCAGCAGTGCACGGTTGGGCAGGTTGGTCAGCGAGTCGTGGTAAGCCAGGTGCTGCACCTGAGCCTGGGCTTCCTTGAGCTCGCTGATATCGCGGGCGGTGAGCAGCAGGCAGGGCGTGTTGTTTAGCTCGATGGGTTCAACCGACACCTCAACCAGCTTGATCGTGCCGTCGCGGTGCTTGCCGTGCATTTCCATGTGGTAGACATGACCGTCGCGCTGCAGCCGCTGGATCATCGCGTCACGCTCAGCCAGGTCTGCCCAGACATTGAGCTCCATGGCGCTGCGCCCGATCACCTCGTCAATGTTGTAGCCGGTTAGGCGACCGAAACCTTCGTTGACTTCGATATAGCGGCCGCTGTCGCGTTCGGTAATGGTGATGGCGTCGGGGCTTGAGTGGAACGCCAGGGCGAACTTCTCCTGGCTGGCCTGCAGCTCGGCCTGGGCTTTTTGCCGTTCGCTGATGTCACGGAAGGTGGTGAGGATGCAGGGTTGGTTATTCAGCAGCAGGGGTCTGGTGGACACCACGCAGGTGATCACGCGCCCTTGTTTATCGAGGTAATCCGCCACTTCGTTATGCAGGCTCTTATCGCGTTCGAGCTTGTCGTACAGCGCGGTTCGCACGTCGAGGTCGGCCCAAAAGTTCAGCTCGGTCATGCGCCGGCCGATAATTTCCTCGGGCTGCCAGCCGAAGGCCTGGCTGAAGCTTGAGTTGATTTCCATAGCCACGCCGTCCGGCAGGGTGGTCAGGGCGACGGGGTCGGGGCTGGCTTGGAACAGGTTGGCGAATTTGGCTTCAGAAGCGGCTAGGCGTTGTTCGCGGCGCACACGCTCGCTGATATCGATGAGGATGCCGGCCATGCGTTCAGGTTTGCCGTCGGCGTCGCGGTAGAGCTTGGCGGTGCTTTCCAGGTAATGCACCTCCTTGTTGCCGTACACCGCGCGGTAGGTGACCTGGTAATCCTCGGTGAGTCCCTGCGCCAAGTTATTGAAGTGCTTGCGCATGGCGTGACGATCTTCCAGTGGGACGCAGCTGAAGAACTTGCGAAAATCATCGTGGAAGGGCTCATCTTCCAAGCCGTGTAGCTTTGAGGCGCGCGCCGAGCCAAACAGCATGTTGCTGGGGATGTGCCAGTCCCACGTGCCGAGGTCGGCCGAATCCAGGGCCAGATTCAGGCGCTCCTGGCTATCGTGAAGATCACGCTCCTGCTGGCGTTGCTGGGTAATGTCACGCAGCGACAGAACCAGGCAGGGAATGCCATCCAGGGTAATTTCGCCGCCAAACAGCAGGTTCCGGCGAATGCTGCCATCGCGGTGGTAGAGCGGTACTTCCAGGCCGTTGAGGGTGTTGCTTTTGACCGCATCCATCATCCGTTGGCGATCTTTGAGGCATGCCCAGATGCCCATTTCCAGCGAGGTGCGGCCTAGGGTCTGTTCGCTGGTCCAGCCGAATTGACGTTCGAAACCTGCGTTGATTTCGATAAAGCGGCCGCTGGATTTCTCCGTGATAACCACCGCGTCCGGGCTGTAATTGAAGGCCTGGGCGAACTTTTCCTCGCTGCTGCGCAGTGCCTGTTCGCGGGCTTGCTGGTTGCTGATGTCGCGGATGACACCAATGACACGCTGCTTGCCATCGGCGTCCAGTTGCAGGCTGCCGCTGATCTCCAGCCAGTGCAAGCTGCCGTCCGGCCAGCGAATACGGTGGCGGAAGGCACGGTTGCTGGGGTTGCCAGCGAGCAGTTGTTCAAACAGGCGCAGAATATCCGGACGGTCTTCCTCGGGAATCAGCTCTATATAGTCGATGCGTTTTTTCAGCGGTTGCTTGGGGTCGAGGCCGAACAGCGCCTGGGCGCCCCGTGACCAGCTGACCCGACCGCTTTCGATGTCCCAGTACCAAGTGCCCAGTTTGGCGCCGTTAAGGGCGCGCAACAGGCGCGGGGCATCGTTCCAGGCGCTTTCGAATTCGGCAGGATCCAGTGCCGGGATAAACGGCAGTGGCGGACGGCGATCACTGGATTTAGCCACGACCAACTCTTCCTTTGTATGCGTGGGTTTCCTGGTCGCTGGCTGAGCTACGGGGCTGAGTCATGCAGAAACCTTTCTTATCGTTATAAGCCCACGTTAGCCCCTAGTCGCTGGCCATTGCAAGGCCATCACGCTGAGCATCCAGCAGGTTCATAAAGGCCCGCGCGGCGTTGGAAAGGGTGCGTTCAGTGTGGCTGATATAGCCCAGCTGACGGGTCAGCTGGATGCCCGGTAATGGCAGGCGCGCGACCTGATCATCGAGCATAGTGCGCGGCAGCACGCTCCAGGCCAGGCCGATGGAAACCATCATCTTGATGGTTTCCAGGTAGTTGGTGCTCATGGCGATATTCGGCGTCAGCCCCTGGGCCTCGAACAGGCGCCGCACAATGTGGTGGGTAAAGGTGTTGCCGCCGGGAAATACCGCCGGGTGGTGTGCCACATCGGCCAGGCTGATCGCCTTGCTACGTGCCAGTGGATGCTCGGGTGCAGCGACGAAATCCAGCGGATCGTCCCAAACAGCTACCGCATGCACCGGCTCACGGGTTTCCGGGGCCAGGGTTATCACCGCCAGCTCGGCGCGGCCATGCAGCACTTCTTCATAGGCCACTTCGGAGTCGAGAAACTGGATATCCAGCGCCACCTGTGGATGCGCCCGGGTAAAGGCGCGCAACAGCGGCGGCAGGCGGTGCAGGCCAATATGATGACTGGTGGCCAGGGTCAGGCGGCCGCTGATCTCGCCATTCAGATTGGTCAGCGCGCGGCGCGTATCATCCAGCACATTGAGTATCTGGTAGGCCCGCGGCAGCAAGGCGCGGCCGGCCTCGGTCAGGCTGACCTCACGGCCCAGGCGGTCGAACAGGCGCACATTGAGCTGCTGCTCCAGGCTGGCGATGCGTTTGCTCACCGCCGGCTGGGTAAGGTGCAGGCGTTCCGCAGCCTCGGAGAAGCTGCCCAGCTCGGCGATGGCGATAAAGGCGTTGAGGGTGGCGAGGTCCATGGCGGCTGTTCCTGGCAGTTTGCGGGGCGCAATAGGCGCGGCTCAAGCTTACTTGTATTCCACTGAGGAATCCTTTGGATGAAAAATATGAATTTGAGTAATTTAATGCAAGCCCATAGGATTACCCCATAAGCCAAAGGGTTATTTGCCCAGGCATAGAAACAGGTTGATGAGGGATAGCGGATGGCTGGCAAAACGCTGTACGACAAGCTCTGGGAAATGCACGAAGTGAAGCGCCGCGACGATGGCTCGTCGCTGATCTACATCGACCGGCATATCCTCCACGAAGTGACCTCGCCCCAGGCCTTTGAGGGCTTGCGTCTGGCCGGGCGCAAACCGTGGCGCATCGACGCCAACATCGCCACTCCGGACCACAACGTGCCGACCACCAAAGCCGAGCGTCAGGGCGGCCTGGAAGCCATCGCCGATGAAGTGTCGCGCATTCAGGTGCAAACCCTGGATGAGAACTGCGATGACTTCGGCATCCTCGAATTCAAGATGAATGACATCCGTCAGGGAATTGTTCACGTGGTTGGACCAGAGCAGGGCGCGACCTTGCCGGGCATGACCGTGGTCTGCGGCGACTCGCACACTTCGACCCACGGCGCATTCGGCGCGCTGGCCCATGGCATCGGCACCTCTGAGGTCGAGCATGTGCTCGCCACCCAGTGCCTGGTGGCCAAGAAGATGAAGAACATGCAGGTGCTGGTCGAAGGCAAACTGCCGTTCGGCGTGACCGCCAAAGACATCGTACTGGCCGTGATCGGCAAGATCGGCACCGCTGGCGGCAACGGCCATGCGTTGGAGTTTGCTGGCAGCGCAATCCGCGATCTGTCGCTGGAAGGGCGCATGACCATCTGCAACATGTCCATCGAAGCCGGTGCCCGCGTCGGCCTGGTGGCGGTGGATGAGAAAACCATTGCCTATGTCGAAGGTCGTCCGTTTGCCCCGAAAGGCGCCGATTGGGCCGCCGCTGTGGCGCAGTGGCAGGACCTGGTATCCGACGACGATGCGCATTTCGACACCGTGGTTGAGCTGCGCGCTGAAGACATCAAACCGCAAGTCAGCTGGGGCACTTCGCCGGAAATGGTGCTGGCGGTTGACCAGAACGTGCCGGACCCGGCTGCCGAAAGCGACCCGGTGAAGAAGGATTCGATCATCCGCGCCCTGAAATACATGGGCTTGCAGGCCAATCAAGCGATCACCGATATCCAGCTGGATCGCGTATTTATCGGCTCCTGCACCAACTCGCGCATCGAAGACCTGCGCGCCGCTGCTGAAGTGGCCAAGGGCCGCAAGGTCGCCAGCACCATCAAGCAGGCGATGGTGGTGCCGGGCTCCGGTCTGGTTAAAGCCCAGGCGGAACAAGAAGGGTTGCACCACATCTTTATCGAAGCCGGCTTTGAGTGGCGCGAGCCAGGCTGCTCCATGTGCCTGGCGATGAACCCGGACAAGCTAGGCAGTGGCGAGCATTGCGCCTCCACCTCCAACCGTAACTTCGAAGGCCGTCAGGGCGCTGGTGGGCGTACTCACCTGGTCAGCCCGGCGATGGCTGCGGCGGCGGCGGTGACTGGCCGCTTTATCGATGTGCGCGAATTGATCCAGGCCTAAGGAGCTGACGATGAAAGCCTTTACCCAACACACCGGCCTGGTTGCACCGCTCGATCGCGCCAACGTCGACACCGACCAGATCATCCCCAAGCAGTTCTTGAAGTCGATCAAGCGCACCGGCTTCGGCCCGAACCTGTTTGATGAGTGGCGTTACCACGATGTTGGCCAGCCGAACCAGGACAACTCCAAGCGCCCGGTGAATCAGGAGTTCGTGCTGAACTTCGCGCGTTACCAAGGTGCCAGCGTGCTGCTGGCGCGGGAGAACTTTGGTTGTGGTTCGAGCCGCGAACACGCGCCTTGGGCGCTGGAAGAATACGGTTTCCGCACCATTATTGCGCCGAGCTTTGCCGATATCTTCTTCAACAACAGCTTCAAGAACGGCCTGCTGCCGATCATCCTCAAGGAAGACGAGGTCGATGCACTGTTCCAGCAGGCCGAAGCCACGGTTGGCTACCAGCTGACCGTCGACTTGGCCGCGCAAACCGTGACTCGTCCGGATGGCGTGCAGTACAGCTTCGAGGTCGATGCCTTCCGTAAGCATTGCCTGCTCAATGGCCTGGACGATATCGGCCTGACCCTGCAGGACAGCAACGCGATCAAGACCTTTGAAAGCACTTACCAGCAGCGCAGCCCTTGGCTGTTCGGCGCTATCAAGTAATCAGTGGGCGAGTGCATGTGTCACTTGCCGATTTAATGAGTTGAGAAAAGTATGTCCAAGCAGATTCTGATTCTCCCCGGTGACGGTATTGGCCCGGAAATCATGGCCGAAGCGGTCAAGGTGCTGAACCTGGCTAACGATAAGTACAACCTGGGTTTCGAGCTGAGCTTCGATGACCTCGGTGGTGCGGCCATCGACCGTTATGGCGTGCCGCTGGCAGATGAAACGCTGGACCGCGCCAAGGCCGCCGATGCCATTCTGCTCGGTGCTGTCGGTGGCCCGAAGTGGGACGCTATTGATCCGGCTATCCGCCCGGAGCGTGGCCTGCTGAAAATTCGCTCGCAGCTGGGGCTGTTCGGCAACCTGCGTCCGGCGATTCTCTATCCGCAACTGGCCGATGCCTCCAGCCTCAAGCGCGAAATCGTTGCCGGCCTGGATATCCTGATCGTGCGTGAGCTGACCGGCGGCATCTATTTCGGCCAGCCGCGCGAAAGCAAAGTGCTGGAAAACGGTGAGCGCATGGCCTACGACACCCTGCCGTACAGCGAGAGTGAAATCCGCCGTATCGCCCGCGTCGGCTTCGACATGGCCCGCGTGCGTGGCAAGAAGCTTTGCTCGGTGGACAAAGCCAACGTGCTGGCTTCCAGCCAACTCTGGCGTGCTGTGGTCATTGAAGTCGCCAAGGATTATCCGGACGTCGAACTCAGCCATATGTACGTCGACAACGCTGCCATGCAGCTGGTGCGCGCACCGAAGCAGTTCGACGTGATGGTCACCGACAACATGTTTGGCGACATCCTTTCTGACGAAGCCTCCATGCTCACCGGCTCTATCGGCATGCTGCCGTCGGCGTCGCTGGACGCCAACAACAAGGGCATGTACGAACCGTGCCACGGCAGCGCGCCGGATATCGCCGGCCAGGGTATTGCCAACCCGTTGGCGACCATTCTGTCGGTGTCGATGATGCTGCGTTACAGCTTCAACCAGACGGTCGCGGCTGATGCCATCGAGCTGGCTGTGAGCAAGGTGCTCGATCAGGGCCTGCGTACCGGCGATATCTACAGCGCGGGTACTACCAAGGTCGGCACGGCGGCGATGGGTGATGCGGTAGTCGAAGCGCTGCGTAGTCTGTAATCTTCCTGGCCCGCCGGAGGTCTCCGGTGGTCAGCTTATATAGGTGTAGTGGTTATGAAACGTGTAGGTCTGATCGGTTGGCGCGGCATGGTCGGTTCCGTGCTGATGCAACGCATGCTGGAAGAGCAGGATTTCGACTTGATCGAGCCGGTGTTCTTCACCACCTCCAATGTCGGCGGCCAAGGCCCGGCGATTGGCAAGGAAACGGCGCCCTTGAAGGACGCCTACAGCATTGACGAGCTGAAAAGCCTGGACGTGATCCTCACCTGCCAAGGTGGCGACTACACCAGCGAAGTCTTCCCCAAGCTGCGCGAAGCCGGCTGGCAGGGTTACTGGATTGATGCTGCCTCGTCGTTGCGCATGGATGACAGTTCGGTCATCGTGCTCGACCCGGTCAACCGCAAGGTGATCGACCAGCAGCTGGATGCTGGCACCAAGAACTACATCGGCGGCAACTGCACCGTCAGCCTGATGCTGATGGCGCTGGGCGGCCTGTACGAGGCTGGCCTGGTCGAGTGGATGAGCGCCATGACCTATCAGGCGGCTTCTGGTGCCGGCGCGCAGAATATGCGCGAGCTGATCAAGCAGATGGGCGCAATCAACGCCTCGGTAGCTGATGAACTGGCCGACCCGGCCAGCGCCATTCTGGATATCGACCGCAAAGTGGCCGAAGCCATGCGCGGCGAGTCGTTCCCTGTCGATAACTTCGGCGTGCCGCTGGCCGGTAGCCTGATCCCTTATATCGACAAGGAGCTGCCGAACGGCCAGAGCCGTGAAGAGTGGAAGGGCCAGGCAGAAACCAACAAGATCCTCGGTCGTTTCAAGAACCCGATCCCGGTTGATGGCCTGTGCGTGCGCATCGGTGCCATGCGTTGCCATAGCCAAGCGCTGACCATCAAGCTGAACAAGGATGTGCCGCTGTCGGACATCGAAGGCCTGATCAGCCAGCACAACCCCTGGGTCAAGCTGGTGCCGAACCAGCGTGAAGCCAGTATTCGCGAGCTGGGTCCGACTGCTGTAACAGGTACCCTGAGCGTGCCGGTCGGTCGTCTGCGCAAACTCAACATGGGTTCGCAGTACCTCGGAGCGTTCACTGTCGGCGATCAGCTGCTGTGGGGCGCGGCCGAGCCGCTGCGGCGCATGCTGCGCATCCTGCTGGAGCGTTAATCGCGCGGCGCTGATACGTAAACAGGCTGACTAAGAGGGGCGGGCTGTTGGGCATTCGAGTCAAATCGAGTGCTCAATAGTCCGCTCCTTTGCATTTTGCGGGTGCAGCTATACAGTGCTGGGCTTATTTATCAGAGCCTTGCCATGACCCGTACTTTTGATATTGCCGTAATCGGCGCCACCGGCAGCGTTGGTGAAACCCTGGTGCAGCTGCTGGAAGAGCGCGAGTTCCCGGTGGCTAATCTGCATCTGGTAGCCAGCGGTGAGTCAGCCGGACGCTCCTTGTCCTACAAGGGCAAGAACCTGCGCGTACGTGATCTGGAAACCTTTGATTTTGCCAGTGTGCGGCTGGTGTTCTTCGCTGCTGGCAGCAAGGTGACGCAGAAGTATGCCGCGCAAGCTGCTGCCGCTGGCTGCGCAGTGATTGATCTGGCCAGCGGTTTGCCAGCCGCGCAGGCGCCACGAGTGATTCCCGAGGTCAATCCTGCCGTCTTAGCGAGCTTGACGGCGCCTTATCTGTTGACCAGCCCAAGCGCCCCGGGTATTGCACTGGCCGCGGTGCTGGCGGCGTTGCCTGAGCAAGTGCGTATTCATCGGGTGACTGTGACGGCCTGCCTGGCGGTTTCCAGCCGCGGACGGGAAGGGGTGTCTGAATTGGCGCGGCAGACTGCCGAGCTGCTCAACGGGCGGGCGCTCGAACCGCAGCTGTTTGATCGGCAAATGGCGTTTAATCTACTGGCGCAGGTCGAACAGACTGACAGCTCGGGGCACTCGGCGCTGGAGCAGCAGATTGCCGGCGAGCTTAAGGAGTTGCTGGCCTTGCCCGATTTGCAGGTTGCGGTGACCTGTATTCAGGTTCCGGTGTTCTTTGGCGACAGCCTGAGCGTTTCAGTGCAGGCCGAATCGGCCATCGACCTGAGCCAGGTCTATGCCTCATTGGAAGCCGCGCCCGCTCTGGAGTTGGTCGAGTTGGATGATTACCCAACCGCCGTCGGCGACGCTGTCGGCCAGGATGTGGTCTATGTTGGCCGAGTGCGCGCCGGTTTGGCTGATCCTGCTGAACTCAATTTGTGGATTGCGTCTGATAACGTGAGAAAAGGCGCAGCGCTAAACGCTGTGCAATTAGCCGAGTTGTTGATAAAACACTATCTGTAAAAGATACTTACCAAGAAATTTGAAGAATCTTTCGAGCTTGGCAATACTGGCTGAGTTGATTGCTGGATGGGGTTGCGTCTTCGGGCGTGGTAGGCAGCAATTATCAACATCCTCTCGCTGGCCGAGAAAAAAAGATAAAACAAGGGATAACGCTATGGTTCGGGTTCGCAAACTGGTGCTGGCAATCGCAGCTGCTTCGGCGCTGTCATCCGGTATGGCGCACGCGCTGGGGCTGGGTGAGGTGACCCTGCAATCGGCGCTCAATCAGCCGTTAGTGGCTGAGATTGAGTTGCTGGAAGTGCGTGACCTGGCTTCCAACGAAGTTATACCGACCCTAGCGTCCCCGGAAGCATTCACTAAAGCCGGCGTTGATCGTCAGTTCTTCCTGACTGACCTGAAATTCACCCCGGTGCTCAAGCCCAATGGCAAAAGCGTCATTCGGGTGACCTCCAGCAAACCCATGCGTGAGCCTTACCTGAACTTCCTAGTTGAAGTGCTCTGGCCGAATGGCCGTTTGTTGCGTGAATACACCGTGTTGCTGGATCCGCCGCTGTATACCCCGCAGAGCGTTATTCCTGCAGCAGCGCAAATGCCTGTAGCTGCACCAGCGCCTGCGCCACGTGTGCAAGCTCCTGCTCCTGCTCCGCGCCCGGCCCCAGCTGCAGTTAAGCCTGTAGCGCCTACGACCCCGGCAGCACCTGCTGCGCCAGTGGGCAAACCGCTGGAAGGCAATGAATACAAAACCACCGCCAACGACACCCTCTGGGAAATTGCCCAGCGAGCGCGTGCTGGTGGCAGCGTGCATCAGGCCATGTTGGCAATCCAGGATCTGAACCCGGATGCCTTTATCGGTGGCAACATCAATCGTCTGAAAAACGGTCAGGTGCTGCGTCTGCCTGATGAGCAGCAAGTCAAGAGCCGTGCCCAGGGCGAAGCCCTGGCTCAGGTTGCCGAGCAGAATGCAGCCTGGCGTGAAGGTCGCAGCGTTGCCGCCAGCGCTCGCCAGTTGGATGCCACTAAGCGCACTAGCGCCGCCGCGACTCCAGCCAAGGTGGAAACTGGCGATAGCCTGAAACTGGTTGCTGCTGACAGCGGTAAAGCCACTACTGGCAGCGACAAGGGCGCAGCCGACAGCAAAGCGCTGACTGACAAATTGGCCGTGACCCAGGAAAGCCTGGATTCCAGTCGTCGTGAAAATGATGAGCTGAAAGGCCGCATGACAGACCTGCAGAGCCAGCTCGACAAGCTGCAGCGTCTGATTCAGTTGAAAGACGACCAAATGGCCAAGCTGCAGGCTGATCTTGCTGCTCAAGGCCAAGCCCCAGCTGTTGCGCCTGCCGCCCCCGTAGCACCGGTAGCTGAAGCCCCGGCTACTCCGGTTGAGCCTGCGCCAGAGGCCGCGCCAAAGGATCCAGCTGCTGCTACTCCCGTAGTGCCGGCTGCTACACCTGAAACGGATTTTAACTACAGCGAAGAGCCCGCTGCCCAGCCGGAGACTGCAGCACCTGTTGCGGTGGAACCCGCTCCGATTGCTGCTCCTGAGCCAGCTCCGGTCACCCCTGTTGCTGAAGCACCGGTAGTGGCTGAGCCGCAAGCTGAAAGCAGTACCCTTGATGATTTGTTGGCTAACCCGATTTTGCTGGGCGCTGCAGGTGGTGGTGCACTGCTGATATTGCTGGTGGCGCTGATGATGCTGTCGCGCCGCAATGCACTGAAAGAAGCCGAGCTGCAGGAAAGCTTGGCAGCTGATGACGCCCCGTCCGATCTGGATGCTGGTCTGGACCTTCAGGATGACAGCTTTGCTGGCATGGCTGATGAACTGGATGGTCAGCAAACCGATCTGCCGAGCGAAGAGCGTGTGACTGCGCAAACCGGCGATGCCTTGGGTGAGGCTGACATCTATATTGCCTACGGTCGCTTCCCTCAGGCTGCTGAACTACTACAAAGCGCCATCAATGATGAGCCTCAGCGCAGTGATCTGCGTCTGAAATTGATGGAAGTCTATGCCGAGATGGGTGACCGTAATGGTTTTGCCCGTCAGGACAGCGAGCTGCGTGAGATTGGTGGCAGTGCTGCCGAGCTTGATCAGATCAAGGCCCGCTACCCAGCTATGGCCGTTGCTGCTGGCGCAGGCTTTGCTGCCGCAGCTGCTGCTGAAGAAAGCCTGGACACCTTCAGTCTGGACGATCTTGCTCTGGACGAGCCTAGCCCGAAAGCCGCTGCTGGCGATCAAGACGATGCATTCGATCTGAGCCTGGATGATCTCGAGTCTGAGCTGGATCGTGATCTGCAGGCTGCCGGTAACACTGCTTCGCTGGATGATCTGGATAGCTTGTCACTTGATGACGATCTGGACTTCAGCTCGCCGGTTGAGCAAGCCGACAACAAGGATGACGACCTGGGTTTTGATCTGAGTCTACCTGAAAGCGGCGATACTGGTCTGGATCTGAGCGGCGATCTGGCTGATTTCAGTCTGGATCTGGATACTCCGGCCAAGCCTGCGGCAGCTGCCGAAGACGACTTTCTGCTGAGTCTGGATGACGAGCTAAGTGCAGCGCCGATCGTGGCTGAGTCAGGTTTTGATCTGCCGAGTGAGCAAGCGGGTGGTGATTTCGACTTGTCGGCTGATTTCGACCTGTCGCTGAATGATGATGCGCCTGCGCAGCCATCAAGTGACAGTTTCGCTGCTCAGTTGGATGAAGTTAGCGCTGAGCTGGACCTGTTGTCTGATGACTTGGATCAGCCAGCGGATCTGGGTATGCCGACAAGCACTGCTTCGTCTGGTATGGATAATGACGATGACTTCGACTTCCTCTCGGGTACCGACGAGACAGCAACCAAGCTCGATCTGGCGCGTGCCTACATCGATATGGGTGATACCGAAGGTGCTCGCGATATCCTCGATGAAGTCATCACCGAAGGTAACGAAGGTCAGCAAAGTGAAGCGCGTGAGCTGATCGCTAAATTGGTTTGATACATGTCTGATGGTCTTACTACAACGGCAGCCGAATCGGCTGCCGTTGGCGTTTTCAAGATAGCCCTGGGTGTCGAGTACAAAGGTTCGCGCTATCGTGGTTTTCAGCGTCAGCGTGCAGGCGTGCCTTCAATTCAGGAATCGCTGGAAAAAGCCCTTGCGAAAGTCGCCGGCGGCGTTCCCGTAACCCTGAGTTGTGCCGGGCGTACCGATGCACTGGTGCATGCCAGTGCCCAGGTGGTGCATTTCAGTACGCCGGTCGAGCGCTCCATGCATGCTTGGGTCATGGGCGCGAATATGAATTTGCCTGGTGATATCAGCGTGACGTGGGCCAAGTCGATGCCGGCGCACTTTGATGCGCGTTTTTGCGCCCAGGCGCGGCGTTACCGTTATGTGATCTATAACGACCAGATTCGCCCGGCGCATATGGCCGAAGAGGTCACGTGGAATCATCGGCCGCTGGATGTCGAGCGCATGCGCCAAGCCGCGCAGTGTTTTATCGGTACCCATGATTTCAGTGCCTTCCGTGCCCGCCAGTGTCAGGCCAAGTCGCCGATCAAAACGGTGCATCACCTTGAGCTATTGCAGCACGGACGGTTTATCGTGCTGGATATCCGCGCCAATGCCTTTCTGCATCATATGGTGCGCAATATCGCTGGGGTGCTAATGACCATTGGTGCGGGCGAGCGGCCGATTGAGTGGGCGCAGGAAGTGCTGGAAACCCGCGTGCGGCGTACCGGTGGAGTGACTGCGCACCCTTATGGTTTGTATTTGGTGCAGGTTGATTACCCCGAGGAGTTCGACTTGCCCAAACGCTACTTGGGGCCGCACTTTCTTTCCGGCTTGCCTGATGTGGCGGCTGACGCCTGAAAGGCTATTTGCTAGCATCCGGCTTCCACTGAATTTATCGAGGTCATCCTGTTGTCAGCCGTTCGCAGCAAGGTTTGTGGCATTACCCGCATAGAGGACGCATTGTCGGCTGTCGAGGCGGGCGCTGATGCAATTGGCCTGGTGTTCTATGCCAAGAGCCCGCGCGCGGTCACGCTGCAGCAAGCGCGCTCGATCATTGCTGCTTTGCCACCTTTTGTGACCACGGTGGGCCTGTTTGTCGATGCCAGTCGTTGTGAGCTAGGTGAGATTCTCGATGCTGTGCCGCTGGATTTGCTGCAGTTCCATGGCGACGAGAACCCTGAAGACTGTGATGGCTACCATCGCCCCTATATCAAGGCGTTACGGGTCAAGCCGGGCGATGACATTGCTGCGCAGGTGGCGCTTTTCAAGAATGCCAGTGGTGTCCTGCTGGACACCTATGTGCCAGGCATTCCGGGGGGGACGGGGGAGGCCTTCGATTGGTCGCTTGTGCCTCAAGGCTTGAGCAAGCCGGTTATTCTGGCGGGCGGCCTGACGGCTGAGAATGTTGCCCAGGCCATCGCTCAGGTGCGTCCCTATGCCGTGGATGTCAGTGGTGGCGTCGAAAAGACCAAGGGCATCAAGGATGCTGAGAAGATTCGCGCTTTTATGCAGGCGGTAAAGACTGCTTAAGGTGCGCAGGGTTGATGTGACGACGCTGCTGGCTTGGTCGTCCATACCCCTGTTGCAGGTTTGATAAACGCTGCAGGCGGTCGTTTGAGGTGGCGGGTGGGTAATGCGGATAGCTCTCACCGGCCCCTGAATCGACCGTACCCATGAATTTTCCCGGTTAGGCTTGGTCGCATTTAGTGCAGCCCGTCCGGTTAACAGCTTTGGAGAGTCAAGAGCATGAGCAACTGGTTGGTAGACAAACTGATCCCATCGATCATGCGTTCCGAGGTCAAAAAGAGTTCGGTGCCCGAAGGCCTGTGGCACAAGTGCCCGTCCTGCGATTCGGTGCTGTACAAGCCTGAGCTGGAAAAGACCCTGGATGTTTGCCCCAAGTGCAATCACCACATGCGTATCGATGCCCGCACGCGCCTGGATATCTTCTTAGATGCTGAAGGACGTGAAGAACTGGGCGCCGATCTTGAACCGGTTGATCGCCTGAAGTTTCGCGACAGCAAGAAGTACAAGGATCGCCTTGCTGGCGCGCAAAAGCAGACCGGCGAGAAAGATGCCCTGGTATCGATTCGCGGCACCCTGGAGGGCATGCCGATTGTGACTTGCGCGTTCGAGTTCTCCTTTATGGGTGGTTCGATGGGCGCCATTGTGGGTGAGCGCTTTGTCCGCGCCGCCAATGCCGCTTTGGAGCAGCGTTGCCCGCTAGTGTGCTTCTCCGCATCCGGCGGTGCACGCATGCAGGAAGCGCTGATCTCGCTGATGCAGATGGCCAAGACTTCGGCCGTGCTGGCACGCTTACGTGAAGAGGGTATTCCATTTATTTCCGTGCTGACTGACCCCGTGTACGGCGGCGTGTCGGCTAGTCTGGCCATGCTCGGTGATGTGATTGTTGCCGAGCCCCGCGCTCTGATTGGCTTTGCTGGCCCGCGGGTGATTGAGCAGACCGTGCGCGAGAAGCTGCCGGAAGGCTTCCAACGCAGCGAATTCCTGTTGGAGCACGGCGCCATCGATATGATCATTCACCGCGCTGAACTGCGTCCGCGTCTCGCGCGTTTGCTGGCTCAGCTGATGGGGCTGCCGTCGCCTGTAGCCCTGCCGGCGACTGCATGACCGAGCGCTCCCTTGCCGATTGGCTGAGCTATCTGGAGCAGCTGCACCCCAGCGCCATTGATATGGGGCTGGAGCGCTCGCGGATCGTTTTACAGCGTCTTGGTTTGGCCAAGCTGGCGCCGCATGTGGTTACCGTCACTGGAACCAATGGCAAGGGTTCGACCTGTGCGTTTATTGCCTCGCTGCTGCAAGCGCAGGGCCTCAAAGTCGGTGTCTACAGCTCACCGCACCTGTTGCGTTACAACGAGCGAGTACAGATCGCTGGCGTCGAAGCCACTGACGTCATGCTCTGTGAGGCCTTCGCTGTGGTCGAGGCCGCGCGTGGTGACACCTCACTGACCTATTTCGAAATGGGCACTCTGGCCGCCTTCTGGTTATTCCAGCAAGCTGGTTTGGATGCGCTGGTGCTGGAAGTTGGACTAGGCGGGCGCCTGGACGCAGTGAATCTACTGGACGCCGATATCGCTCTGGTTACCAGCATCGGCATCGACCACGCCGACTGGCTGGGTGATACCCGTGAGTCGGTCGCTTTTGAGAAGGCTGGTATTTTCCGTGCTGGGAAACCTGCTCTGTGTGGCGATCTTGAGCCGCCGCAGCCGCTGCTTGATCAAGTGGTACTGCTCGATGCTCCATTCTTTCTGCGTGGTCGTGACTATGACCTGAGCCTGAATGCGCAGGATTGGTCCTGGTACGGCCTCAATCATCAAGGCGAAGTGCTGAAGCTGGCCCATTTGCCGCTGCTCGACCTGCCCATGGAAAACGCTGCCCTGGCTCTGCAGGCGTATGCAGTGATGCAGCTGCCCTGGCAGCCTGAGGTGATCAGTCAGGCGTTGCAGCAGACCCGGGTGACCGGGCGTCTAGATCGCAGAAGCCTCAATTGGCAGGGTAAGTCACTCACACTGCTGCTCGATGTTGGGCATAATCCCCATGCTGCCGAGTATCTCGCTCAGCGCCTGGCTAGTCGGGCGCTGTCAGGCAAGCGCCTGGCCGTGTTTGGTTTGCTGGCTGACAAGGACCTGCCCGGTGTAGTGGCGCCGTTGTTAAGCGAAGTGGACAGTTGGGCGGTGGCGGCTTTGCCGACCAGTCGTACACGGGCTGCCAGCGAGTTGCAGTCGCACCTGCAGCATAGCGGGGCGCAAGTTACCGCTTATGCCAGTGTGCAGGCGGCACTTGAGGCTCAGTGTGAGCAGGCTTCGGATGGGGATGAAGTGCTGCTGTTTGGATCTTTCTACTGTGTGGCCGAGGCCCTGGATTGGCTGGCCCGCCAAGCCAATGGGGGCGTGCAGGATGGCTTTGCTGGATAAGGGATTGAAACAGCGCATGGTCGGTGCGTTGGTATTGCTGGCGCTGGCAGTTATTTTCCTGCCAATGCTGTTGTCGCGTGAGGATGAGTCGCAGCGCGTGCAGGTAGACGCGCCTGAAATGCCTGCGGCTCCCCAGGCTCCCGAAGTTGAATTACAGCCTGTGGCCGTGCCTGAACCACAGCTTTTGCCTGATGAGCCGATTGGTAGCGAGGCCGCGCAAAGCCTGGAGCCAAGCGAGCCTGTTGTGAGTGAGCTGCCGGCCGAACCCATCACTCTAGGGATACCAGCAGCCGCGCCTGAGCCTGTGGCAGAACCACCTCAGCCTGCGCCGAGTAAGCTGGATGCCAATAGCTTGCCGATCAGTTGGTCGGTGCAGTTGGCGAGCCTGTCCAGCAGTGATGGCGCGCAGAAACTACAGAAAACCCTGCGCAGCCAGGGCTACAACGCCTATATCCGCAGCGTCGATGGCATGAACCGGGTCTTTGTCGGGCCGCTGATTGAGCGTGCCGAGGCGGATCGCCTGCGTGATCAGCTCAATCGTCAGCACAAGCTCAATGGTTTTGTGGTGCGTTTTCAGCCCGAAGCCGGCTGAGTAAGAGGCTTGACGTTCTTCGCCAAGCCGAACTGTTTGACCCGCCACTAGGCTGGCCGGGCATTTCAGCGGTTGGCGAATCCTTTGCTTACGCCCCACACAGGTGCTCTGCTAAAATGCAGCGCCTTTCTTGTCGGTAACCTGCATCGTGGCATTCACCTGGGTCGATTGGGCGATTATCGCCGTTGTCGCCGTTTCAAGTCTGATCAGTCTGAGCCGAGGCTTCGTCAAGGAAGCCCTGTCATTGCTTACCTGGATCATTGCTGGCGTGGTCGCCTGGATGTTGGGCGGCGCACTGTCGCAGCACCTGGTGGATTTTATCGAAACACCCTCGGCGCGCGTGATTGCAGGTTGCGCGATTCTATTTGTGGTCACCCTGTTGGTTGGTGCCCTGGTCAATTACCTGATTGGTGAATTGATCCGGGTGACCGGACTGTCAGGGACAGATCGTTTTCTCGGCATGGTTTTCGGCGCGGCGCGCGGAGGCCTGCTGGTCGTGGTGCTGGTCGGTTTGATCAGCCTGGCACCGGTGGAGCAAGACAGCTGGTGGCAGGAATCAGCACTTGTACCGCATTTTCTGATGGTTGCTGATTGGTCGAAAAACCTGATCCTGGGTCTGTCCAGTGAGTGGCTGGCTAGCGGCGTTACGGCGCCGGTGGAGTTACCGTTCAAAGAGGCACTGCAGCAGCCTAAACTGCCGTAAGTGCATTGCGAATCATCGTGTTTCATTGAGTAGGGGTTGCGTCACATGTGCGGCATTGTCGGTATCGTCGGTAAATCGAACGTCAATCAGGCGCTGTATGACGGGCTCACCGTCCTCCAGCACCGCGGCCAGGATGCTGCCGGTATTGTCACCAGCCATGATGGCCGTCTGTTCCTGCGCAAGGACAACGGTCTGGTACGTGACGTGTTCCAACAACGCCACATGCAGCGTCTGGTCGGCCATATGGGCATTGGCCACGTGCGTTACCCGACTGCGGGTAGCTCCAGCTCGGCCGAAGCGCAGCCGTTCTACGTCAACTCGCCGTATGGCATCACCCTGGCGCACAACGGCAACTTGACCAACGTCGAGCAGCTGGCCAAGGAGATCTACGAGTCTGACCTGCGCCACGTGAACACCAACTCTGATTCGGAAGTGCTGCTTAACGTGTTCGCTCACGAGCTGGCCCAGCGCGGCAAACTGCAGCCCACCGAAGAAGACGTGTTCGCTGCCGTGACTGACGTGCACGAGCGCTGCCTTGGTGGCTACGCGGTAGTGGCGATGATCACCGGTTACGGCATTGTTGGTTTCCGCGACCCTAACGGCATTCGTCCGATCGTCTTCGGTCAGCGTCATACCGACGAAGGCGTGGAATACATGATCGCCTCGGAAAGCGTCTCCCTCGACGTGCTCGGCTTCACCCTGATTCGCGACCTCGCGCCGGGCGAAGCGGTGTACATCACCGAAGAAGGCAAGCTGTTCACCCGTCAGTGCGCGGCGAACCCAAAATACGCGCCCTGCATCTTTGAGCACGTCTATCTTGCGCGTCCGGACTCGATCATGGATGGCATCTCGGTGTACAAGGCGCGCCTGCGCATGGGCGAGAAGCTGGCCGACAAGATCCTCCGTGAACGTCCGCAGCATGACATTGACGTGGTTATTCCGATTCCGGATACCAGCCGTACTGCTGCACTGGAACTGGCCAACCATCTCGGCGTGAAGTTCCGCGAAGGCTTCGTCAAGAACCGTTATATCGGTCGTACCTTTATCATGCCGGGCCAGGCAGCCCGCAAGAAATCCGTACGGCAGAAGCTCAACGCCATCGAGCTGGAGTTCCGCGGCAAGAACGTGATGCTGGTGGATGACTCCATCGTGCGCGGCACCACCTGCAAGCAGATCATTCAGATGGCCCGTGAAGCCGGGGCGAAGAACGTGTACTTCTGCTCGGCCGCACCAGCGGTGCGTTACCCGAACGTGTACGGCATCGACATGCCCAGCGCCCATGAGTTGATCGCGCACGGCCGCACCACCGAGGAAGTCTGCGAGCTGATCGGCGCCGACTGGCTGATCTATCAAGATCTTCCTGATCTGATCGAAGCGGTCAGTGGCAGCAAGAAGATCAAGATCGACAACTTTGACTGCGCGGTGTTTGACGGCAAGTACGTGACCGGCGATGTCGACGCGGCTTATCTGGATAAGATCGAGCAGGCGCGCAACGATGCCTCTAAGGTCAAGTCCCAGGCCGTCAGCGCGATTATCGACCTGTACAACAACTAGGTTGCAGTCCGGCCCGCTGCGGCGGGCCGGTTGAGGAAATTGGCAATGACGATTGAATGGCAAGCCGGGCGTCTGGACAGTGATCTCGACGGCGTAGGCTTCGATACCCTGGCGGTGCGCGCCGGTCAGCACCGCTCGCCAGAAGGTGAGCACAGCGAGGCGATCTACCCAACCTCCAGCTACGTATTCCGCACCGCGGCTGATGCTGCCGCGCGTTTTGCTGGCGAAGTGCCGGGCAATGTTTATTCGCGCTACACCAACCCAACTGTGCGTGCTTTCGAGGAGCGCATCGCCGCCCTGGAAGGGGCCGAGCAGGCGGTCGCGACCTCATCCGGCATGTCGGCGATTCTGGCCATTGTCATGAGCCTGTGCAGCGCCGGTGACCATGTACTGGTGTCGCGAAGCGTATTCGGTTCGACCATCAGCCTGTTTGAGAAGTACCTCAAGCGCTTCGGCGTGCAGGTCGACTACGTGCCGCTGGCTGATCTTGATGGCTGGGCCGCTGCCTTCAAGCCCAACACCAAGCTGCTGTTTGTCGAGTCGCCGTCCAATCCGTTGGCCGAACTGGTGGACATTGCTGCATTGGCGGATATTGCTCACAGCAAAGGCGCGCTACTGGCGGTGGATAACTGCTTCTGCACCCCGGCGCTGCAACAGCCGCTGAAGCTCGGTGCAGACGTGGTGATGCATTCGGCAACCAAATACATCGACGGCCAGGGCCGCAGCATGGGCGGTGTAGTGGCAGGCTCGGCCAAGCTAATGACCGAAGTGGTGGGTTTTCTGCGTACCGCCGGGCCAACACTCAGCCCATTCAACGCCTGGATCTTCCTCAAAGGCTTGGAAACCCTGCGCATCCGCATGCAGGCGCATTGCGCCAGCGCGCTGCAATTGGCGCAGTGGCTGCAGCAACAGCCCGGCATTGAGCATGTCTACTACGCCGGTTTGCCCAGCCATCCGCAGCATGAGTTGGCCAAGCGTCAGCAGAGTGCTTTCGGTGCCGTGGTCAGCTTTGAGGTCAAGGGCGGCAAAGAGGCGGCCTGGCGTTTTATCGATGCCACGCGGGTGATCTCGATCACCACCAACCTCGGTGACACCAAGACCACCATCGCCCATCCCGCGACCACCTCGCACGGTCGTTTGAGTCCTGCTGAGCGTGCTAACGCCGGTATTCGCGACAACCTGATCCGCGTCGCGGTGGGCCTGGAAGACCTGGCCGACCTGCAAGCCGATCTGGCTCGCGGCCTGGCGGCGCTCTAAGTCGCTCTCCCCACCTGGCGGGCCTTCTCGGCCCGCCAGGCTGCTTCATTTCTCCCCAAATTCATTCTCTTGTCTCGCCAAATTCTCGGGCGCGTATGGCTGTGGGCAATCCTTTGGTTAGCTGCGGGTAAAACATGACGCACTTCAAAGTCTGAAGGTGCGCAGGCGCTAGCATCCTTGGCCAGGTGCGGCGTCTGACCGTGCGAACAATAATAAGAACAGGGTCTGCCTGATGGACCGACTTCAGCCATGCGTATTGCCTGCCAATGGTGTGCTCCGCCAGAGCCTGCTGAACCTGTTGGCGCGCAGTGAAGATTTTGCCCTGACTTTACTGCTGGCCCCGGCCGGCTCGGGAAAGTCGACGCTGTTGCAACACTGGCGCGGCCGTTGCGCTGCCGCGGTGGTGCATTACCCGCTGCAAGCGCGGGACAACGACCCGCTGTGTTTTTTCCGCCGCCTGGCTGACAGCATCCGCGCTCAGGTAGGCGATTTTGATACGTCCTGGTTCAACCCTCTGGCGGTGGCCTCCAGCCTGTCACCGCAGCTATTGGGTGAGCTGCTCGCGGATGCCCTGGCGCGAGTCGAGGGCCCGCTGTTTATCGTGCTGGATGATTTTCAGTGGATCGAGTCGCGCAGCATTCTCGAGGTGATGGCGGCGCTGCTGGAGAAGCTGCCAGGCCATGTCCATCTGATCATCGCCAGCCGTAACCACCCAGGCTTTGCCCTGAGCCAGCTGAAGTTGGAAAACCGCCTGCTGTGTATTGATCAGCATGACCTACGTTTGTCAGTTGAGCAGGTGCAGCAGCTCAATACCCACCTGGGTGGTCAGGCGCTCAGTCAGGCGTATGTCGACAGCCTGCTGGGCATGACCGAAGGCTGGGTGGCGGGGGTTAAGATTGCGCTGCTGGCCTATGCGCGCTTCGGTACTCAGGCGCTGCAGCGCTTTAACGGCAGCCAGCCAGAAATCGTCGATTATTTCGGCCATGTGGTGCTGCGTCAGTTGCCGCCGGGCCTACGCGAGTTTCTGCTCTGTTGCGGCCTGTTTGAACGGTTTGACGGTGCGCTTTGCGACTATGTGATGCAGCGTAATGGCTCGGCGTTGCTGCTGGAGGAGTTGGCTGAACGCCAACTGTTCTTGCTGCCGGTGGACAATCAGCCCGGCTGGTTTCGTTTTCACGCCCTGCTGCAGGATTTTCTCTGTCGTCGTCTGCAGGTCGAGGAATACGCGCGCCTGGATCAGCTGCACAGCCGTGCCGCCGACTATTACCTGAGCCTGGGCGAGTATGAGCAGGCGTTGCAGCATGCCCGGCACTGTAGCGATCAAAACGTCTTCCTCGGCCTGTTGGAGCACTGCTGTGCGTCATGGGTGCGCAGTGGGCAGTTTGGCGACATTCTGCGTTGGCTTGAACCGCTGCCGGAGACGCAGCTGCTGGCGCAACCCAAGTTGCTCGGCTGGTTGATTGCGGCGCTATCACTGTCGCGGCGTTTTCACCAGGCGCATTACTACCTTGAGTTGCTCGATACTCTTGAACACACCATGCCAGGCGTAAATCTGGAGCCGGCAACGCGGCAGTTTCTTGCCCTGTTGCTGGGCTTGTTCGAGCAGGACAAGGACTTTGTGCCGCCGCCGGCCTGGCGCGACTTGCTGGGTGCAGGGCAGGACCTGGAAATTCGCGCTTGCACCCTGGCGGTGATTGCTTATCAGCATCTATTGGCGGCGCGCCTGCAGGATGCGATTCGTTTTGCCAGCGAGTCCAAGCAGTTGCTCGCGCAATGTGGGCACAGCTTTCTGGAAAGTTACACCGATCTGATTATCGCCCTCTGCCACCGCAATGCCGGGCGCGCCACCCATGCGCGTAAGCAGGTGTGTCTGGACTACCAAGGCACCGATTCTGTTTCTCCGGCCTGGGTCAATCGCGCCACGGCCATGGTGGTGGTGCTGTATGAGCAGAATCAGCTGGTCGAGGCGCAGCAGCTGTGTAACGAGCTGATGGCGATGGTCAACTCATCCTCGGCCACCGAAGCGATTGCCACGGTCTACATCACCTTGTCGCGGTTGCTGCATCGCCAGCAGCTGACAGCGCGTTCCAGCCGCTTGCTCGACCAGCTGTCGTGCATCCTGCAGCTGGGCAACTACGCGCGTTTTGTCAGCCAGATGGCCCAGGAAAGCATGCGTCAGGCGTACCTGAGCGGTAAGAGTGTCGTCATGGATGCCGTAGCTCAGCGCTACTGTTTGCTTGGGCGGTTGCAGGCCGGGGAATGGGAGCGCGTGCGCGCCTATGACGAAAGTTGGGAACGTCAGGGGTTGGCCTGTGTGTACTGGTTGCAGGCACGCGGTGCGCAGGCGCAGGCCGAGCGGATTCTCAAGGTGCTGGCGGCCTCGTTGCGGCAAAGTGAGATGCGTGCGCGGCTGCTGATCGTCGAAGCCAACCGCCTGGTGCTGGCGGCGCCCAGCCAGAGCAAGGGCCAGCAACTGGCTGCTTTGGCGGGGCTGGTTGAGACTTATGGCATCGTCAATATCAATCGCTCGGTATTCGATGAGGCCCCAGGTTTTGCCGCCAGGGTGCTGGATCTGGTGCAGGCCGGCTTATTGGTGGTACCGGACAATTACCGTGAGCACTACGCAGAGTTTCTCCAGGGTATTCAGGTTGCGCCGGCTCTAGATACGCTGGCCGGCGGCCTGCTGACAGGGCGTGAGGTGGAGGTGTTCGAGTGCCTGCTTAGCGGCCTGTCGAACACTCAGATCAGCGACAAGACCGGTATCGCTTTGTCCACCACCAAATGGCACCTGAAAAACATCTACTCCAAGCTCAATGTCTCCAGTCGCACCGAGGCGATTCTCGCCGTACGGCCGCGCGCCACGCTCAACTAGATCGCTCTGCCCACCTGATTGGCCATAGCCCCTCCGCTGGAGGGGGGCGATCCGCTGTACCCGTCGATAGGCTTGATCCTGCGCTGCTATGTCAGTAGCCGCCTTGTCCGTACAACAATAAAAACGGGAGCATTAGCCATGTCGGTATGGGTCACTTGGCCAGCTTTGACCAAGCTGGGAACGCTGGGCGTAGTCTCCGGACTACTGGTGCTGGCGGTTGAACGCCAGGCGTTGTTCGAGAACAACCTCTTCGATGTTGAAAACTACGCGGGCTACAACGCCAACATCACCTGTGATGCGCGCAGCCAGGCGGCTCGTACTGAAGACGGTACCTGCAACATTCTCAGTAACCCGGCCGAGGGTTCGGTGTATCGGCGCTTTGGCCGTAACGTCAACCCGGCGGTGACCCAGGGTGAAACCACCACCTTGCTTAGCCCTAACCCGCGTGAGGTGAGTAACAGCCTCATGGCGCGCGAGGATTTCAAGCCGGCGCCAAGCCTGAACTTTATCGCCGCCGCCTGGATTCAATTTATGGTGCACGACTGGTTCGATCACGGCCCGAATGCCGACGCCGACCCGATCCAGTTCCCTCTGCCCCCGGGCGATTTGCTGGGCAGCGGCAGTATGTCGGTCAAGCGCACGCAGCCTGACCCGACGCGCAGCAGCAGTGACGCCGGCAAACCGCAAACCTACCGCAACCACAACACCCACTGGTGGGACGGCTCGCAGCTGTATGGCAGCAGCAAGGAAACCAACGACAAGGTGCGCTCGTTTGTCGACGGCAAGCTCAAGGTCAACGCCAACGGTACTTTGCCCACTGAGCTGCTCAGCGGTAAACCGGTCACCGGGTTCAACGAAAACTGGTGGTTAGGCCTGAGCATGCTGCATCAGCTGTTCACCCTCGAACACAACGCCATCGCCAGTAAGCTCAAGCAGAAGTACCCGGCGCAGAGCGACCAGTGGCTGTACGACCGCGCACGCCTGATCAACTCGGCGCTGATGGCCAAGATCCACACCGTGGAGTGGACCCCAGCGGTGATCGCCAACCCAATCACCGAACGCGCCATGTACTCCAACTGGTGGGGCCTGCTCGGCCAGGGCGGCCCGCGTGATGACTTCCAGGCCGAAGTACGCATGCTGCAGGCGGACTTGGCGCGCTCCGACTCCTTCGTCAAGCGTATCCTCGGTTTCGACCCGAATGTGGCGCCGGGCGTTGGTAACAGTGCCATCGACCACGCCCTGACCGGCATCGTCGGCTCCACCGCGCCGAACAACTACGGCGTGCCGTTCACCCTTACCGAAGAGTTCGTCGCGGTGTACCGCATGCACCCGCTGATGCGTGACAACGTGCAGGTGTATGACATCGGCTCGAACCAGGTTTCGCGCACCATCGCACTGCAGAACACCCGTGACCGCGACGCCGAAAACCTGCTCAACGACGAGCGCCCGGAGCGCCTGTGGTACTCCTTCGGCATCACCAATCCGGGTTCGCTGACGCTGAACAACTACCCGAACTTCTTGCGTAACCTGTCGATGCCGCTGGTGGGTGATATCGACCTGGCCGCCATCGATGTGTTGCGTGACCGTGAGCGTGGCGTGCCGCGCTATAACGAGTTCCGCCGGCAGATCGGCCTCAACCCGATCACTAAGTTCGAGGACCTGACCAAGGATGCCGCGACCCTGGCCGAGCTCAAGCGTCTGTATAACAACGACATCGAGAAGATCGACACCCTGGTCGGTCAGTTGGCGGAAACCGTACGTCCTGAGGGCTTTGCCTTCGGTGAAACGGCATTCCAAATATTTATCATGAACGCCTCGCGCCGCCTGATGGCTGACCGCTTCTATACCAAGGATTACCGTCCGGAGGTGTATACCCCGGAAGGAATCGACTGGGTCGAACACACCACCATGGTGGATGTGCTGCGTCGGCATAACCCGCAGCTGCAAGCCAGCCTGGCCGGCGTGGAAAACGCCTTCAAACCCTGGGGGCTGAATATTCCGGCGGACTACGAAAGCTGGCCTGGGGCCAACAAGCAGGAAAACCTTTGGGTCAACGGCGCGCTGCGCACCCAGTATGCGGCGGACAAACTGCCAGCGTTGCAGCCGGTGAATGTTGGCGGGTTGATCGGCTCAATCCTCTGGAACAAGGTCAAGGTGCGCAGCGACGTGGCCCCGGCCGGTTATGAGAAGCCGATTCATCCGCATGGTGTGATGGCCAAGGTCAAGTTCGTCGCGGTGCCCAATAACCCCTACAGCGGCCTGTTCCAGGGCTCTGACAGCGGCCTGCTGCGGCTGTCGGTTACCGGTGATCCGGCGGATCGCGGTTTCGCACCGGGGCTGGCGTGGAAGGCCTTTGTCGATGGCAAACCGTCGGAGAACGTGTCCGCGCTGTACACCCTGAGCGGGCAGGGCGCTAACCATAACTTCTTCGCCAATGAGCTGTCGCAGTACGTGGTGCCGGAAGCCAATGACACCCTGGGCACAACCATCCTGTTCTCCGCGGTGAGCCTCAAACCGACGTTGCTGCTGCTCAACGACCTGGCAGAAGTCACCCAGGCTGGCGCCGCCGTAGCTAAACCCAAAGCGCCGACGCAGATTTACTTTGTGCCGCGCACCGAGCTGCGTAATCGTTTCGCCAGCACAGCCCATGACTTCCGTACGGACCTGCTGACCCTGAATGCCGGCACCAAGGTCTATGACGTGTACGCCACCTCGATGGAGATCAAGACCTCGATCATTCCATCGATCAGCCGCAGTTACGCCGCTCAGCGGCGCAACAGCGCGGTGAAGATTGGCGAGATGGAACTGACCTCGGCCTTTATCGCGTCTACCTTCGGTGACAGCGGTGTGTTCTTCAAGCACCAGCGTAACGAAGATAAGTAAGGATTCATCGCGGTAAACAAAAAGGCCTCGGTATCCACCGAGGCCTTTTTTATTGCTATGTCGCCTGATTACGTATCCGTAACCATCACTCGCGCAGGTCGATCGCCTCAGGAGTGTTCTGGTCAAACAGCTGCACAGGGTCGCGCGGCAAAATGCCAGGACGGTAGTCCTCACGTACGTCGCCCAGTACCCGGATATCGCTGTATTTCTTCCCAGACAACGCCGCCAGGCCTGCGCCATCGCGCACCACGGTTGGACGCAGGAAGACCATCAGGTTGCGCTTGATGCGGGTTTCCTTGGTTGAGCGGAACAGGGCGCCTACTAGCGGAATATCGCCGAGCAGTGGCACCTTGGAGTCAGCCTGGGTCACGTCATCCTGAATCAGCCCGCCGAGCACGATGACCTGGCCATTTTCGGCAAGGATAGTGCTCTTGATCGAGCGCTTGTTGGTAATCAGGTCAACGGCATTGACGCCCTGGCTGGTGGGCGCAATAGAGGAGATTTCCTGCTCAATTTCCAGGCGCAGGTTGGCGCCTTCGTTGATGTGCGGGGTAACTTTCAGGGTCACGCCGATGTCCTGGCGTTCGATGGTGGTGAAGGGGTTATCCGCGCCCGAACCGCTGGTGGTAAAGGAGCCGGTCTGGAAGGGGACGTTCTGCCCGACCAGAATTTCCGCTTTCTGGTGATCCAGCGTCAGCAGGCTGGGCGTGGACAGTAGATTGCTTTTGCTATTTGCCGACAGCGCAGTAATCAGCACCCCGAAACTGTCTGTGCCCAGGCCGATGATGGCGCCATCCGGCAGGTTGGCCAGGGTGTTGTTATCAGTGTCGCTGCCGCTGTCCTGGATGGCTTGTAATACACGTCCCACAGACAATCCGGTGCCGCTGAAGTTGGTGCCGCCCAGGCCACCGGTACTGCCGCGGCCATCCACGGCCCACTGCACACCGAGGGCGTCGGTGATATCGCCGGAGACTTCGACAATCGCTGCCTCGACCATAACCTGAGCGCGTGGCACATCCAGCTGGCGCACGATGTCTTCCAGGGTCGCCACCACATCAGGTTCGGCCAGCAGCACCAGAGCGTTGAGGCTCTCGTCGGCGCGGATCAGGATGGTCTGCGGCTTGCCAGTGGTTTCACCACCGGTTTCAGGTTTGAGTTTTTCGGAAATCTCGCCGAGGGTTTCCGCCAGGCTCTTGGCATCACCATGACGCAGGCGAATCACGCGGGTATTGGCCGAGCGGCTGGTGGGTGTGTCCAGCGACTGTGCCAGGGCCACCAACTTGGCCCGTGCGGCCGGCGGGCCGAGCAGAATCAGGCGGTTGGTGCGGCCGTCGGCAATCACCTGAGTGCCAGACGCGCCCTTGGCCTGGCCACGGTCTACGGCATTGCGCAGCACTTCGGCGGTGTCCATGACCCAGGCGTGTTGCAGATTGAGCACGCTGTAGTCGTTTTGGCCTTTCTGGTCGAGCTGACGCAGCAGGTCTTCGATGCGTTCAATATTGGCTGTACGGTCGCTGATGATGATGGCGTTGGCGCTGCTGATCGCCGCCAGGTGGCCGTACTGCGGCACCAGTGGGCGGATCAGCGGAATCAGTTCGGTGGCCGAGCCATGCTGTACCTGTATCAGTCGGGTTTCCAGGCGGTCTGGTGCGTTGCGCCCGGCGTCCGCATCGGCCTTGGCCTCGGCGTTGGGGACGATGCGCGCCTGGTCGCCCTGGGTGATCACGCTGAAGCCGTGGGTGGCCATCACCGAGAGAAACAGTTGATACACCTCAGTTAGTGTCAACGGGCTGTTGGACACCACGCTGACCTGGCCCTTGACCCGTGGGTCGACGACGAAGGTCTGCCCGCTGATCTGCGCGACCTGGTCGATAAACTCACGGATGTCGGCGCCCTTGAGGTTGATGGTCCAGTTTTCTTCCTGCTGGCTGGCGCTGGGCGCTACAGCAGTAACGGCAGCACTCAGTGGCAGCGAGCTGAAGGCAAGGCCGGCGGCCAGCAGGGCGAAGGTGAGGCGCGAGAGAGTCGGAGTCATCGTGTCAGTTGGTTTCCAAAGGCTGTTCGGTGGATTCTGCAGTGCCCGGCAGTGTGCTGGAGTCCTGCATCTGCTGGCGCAACGCATCCATGCGTTCACGTAATTGGCTCAGGTCGTCGGATTCCATTTCGCTGAGCTGCTCAAGTGGGTCCGCTATGGCCTCCGAGGTATTGCTCTGCAGGCTGCTGGTGCTCGAGTTATTCAGCGGGAAGCTAAGGCTTTCGCGGCGGCCATTGCGCAGCAGTTCAACGTGGTCGGCAGCTACCGCATGCAGGCGTACACCGCTGCTGATCTCGCTGTTGAGGGTGTAGCGCTGGGCGGTGCTGCCTTCACTGCGAATAATCGCGGTGGAGCGCTGCGGATCGGCATGTACAAAACTGCCAAGCAGGGTCAGGCGCAGGTTGGTACTGGGTGCTGGGCTGTCGCTGGTTGCGCTGCTGGTGCCGAATAGCTGGCCAATTTCAGTAGGCTGTACAGCGGTTTGCACGGTAGTGGCCGAAGTGTCATTCGCACTGATCGGGGTGCGCAACAGGCGCAGCCAATCGGCGCTTTGCCAGGCAAGGCTAACGCTCATGGCGATCACCAGCGCAAAGCCCACCAGAGTGGTGGCATGGCGCTGCAGCCAGCGTTGGGAGGCCAAAAGGGGCAAGGGGCGTCACTCCGGAACTTATTATTATGTGGCGTGGATCGCGCGCTGATCATAGACACTTGCCGGGCATTTGGCAGCCCCCCGTTGGGGTAGTGTGTCGATCCGCTCAATGTGCTAAAGATAGTGCGCTGTTTTCATGCTGTTTCCGCCAACTTACAACAATTAATTCACAGAACCCTGGCTAGCTGTCCTGCGTTTGGCGCCTGTTGCGTGGTGTCGGGTTATTGTGACAAAGGCATGTTACGAATGAATGCGCTGCTTATCGAAGTGCCCTTACGGCGTTTGCCCTTCAGCTTTGCCAAGCGCCATGGTGTGGTGCTGTTAAGCGTTGAGGGCGCATCCAGCCTGGTTTATCGCCCAGGCGTCGAACTGGTGGCGCTGAGCGAGGCGCAGCGGTTTGTCGGTGCACAGCTGCCGTTGCAGGCGCTGTCGGCAGAGGCCTTCGAGCAGGCCCTGGCCAAGGCCTATCAGCATGATTCAGCCTCCATGCAGTTGGCTGAAGACATCGGCGGCAGCCTGGACCTGGCGGCATTGGCCGAGCAGGTGCCGGAAACCGAAGACCTGCTGGAGCAGGAGGACGACGCGCCGATCATCCGCCTGATTAACGCCATCCTCGGCGAGGCGATCAAGGAAAACGCCTCGGACATCCACCTGGAAACCTTCGAAAAACGCTTAGTCGTGCGCTTCCGGGTGGACGGCATTCTGCGTGAAGTGCTGGAGCCCAAGCGAGAACTGGCGGCGTTATTGGTCTCGCGGATCAAGGTCATGGCGCGGTTGGATATCGCTGAAAAGCGTATCCCGCAGGATGGCCGTATTTCCCTGAAAGTCGGTGGTCGTGAAGTCGACGTGCGGGTTTCGACCCTGCCATCGGCCAATGGCGAGCGCGTGGTGCTGCGTTTGCTGGATAAACAAGCCGGCCGTCTCAACCTGCAACACCTGGGCATGAGTACGCGCGACCGCGACCTGATGGAAACCACCGTACGCAAGCCCCACGGCATTCTGCTGGTCACTGGGCCTACCGGTTCGGGTAAGACCACCACGCTGTACGCCAGCCTGGTCAGCCTGAATGACCGCACGCGCAATATCCTCACCGTCGAAGACCCGATCGAATATCACCTCGAAGGCATCGGCCAGACTCAGGTCAATTCCAAGGTCGATATGACCTTTGCCCGTGGCCTGCGCGCGATCCTGCGTCAGGACCCGGACGTGGTGATGGTCGGCGAGATCCGCGACAAGGAAACCGCCGAAATTGCCGTGCAGGCCTCGTTGACCGGTCACCTGGTGCTCTCGACCCTGCACACCAACAGCGCCATCGGCGCGATTACCCGTCTGGTGGACATGGGCATCGAGCCGTTCCTGCTGTCGTCGTCCTTGCTTGGTGTGCTGGCCCAGCGTCTGGTGCGGGTGCTCTGCCCACATTGCAAAGAGGCCTACCAGGCCGATGAAGCCGAGTGCAAATTGCTCGGTGTACCGTTCGCGCGTCCACCGACGCTGTATCACGCCCGCGGCTGCGCCGAGTGCCATCAGCAGGGCTACCGCGGCCGTACCGGTATCTATGAGCTGGTGGTGTTTGATGACCACTTGCGCACGCTTATTCACAACGCCGCTTCCGAGCAGGACATGACCCGCCACGCCCGCAGCCTCGGCCCGAGCATCCGCGAGGATGGCCGACGCAAGGTGCTGGAAGGCGCGACCACGGTCGAGGAAGTGCTGCGCGTGACTCGCGAAGAATGAGCGGGGAAGAATAATGGCCGCGTTCGAATACCTCGCCCTCGACGGCAAAGGTCGCCAGCAGAAAGGCGTGCTGGAAGCCGACAGCGCGCGCCAGGTGCGGCAGATTCTGCGCGAACGGCAACTGGCGCCGCTGGATGTGAAGGCTACTCGCACCCGTGAAAATGCTGGCGCAGGCTCACATTTCAGTTTTGCCCGAGGTATTTCCGCTCGCGATCTGGCGTTGATCACCCGGCAATTGGCGACTTTGGTGCAGGCCGCTTTGCCTATTGAGGAGTCCTTGCGCGCGGCCGCCGCGCAAGCCAGCTCACCGCGTATCCAAAGCATGCTGCTGGCGGTGCGTGCGCGGGTGCTGGAAGGCCATGATCTGGCCAGCAGCCTGAAAGAATTTCCCTCGGCTTTCCCTGAGCTGTACCGCGCCACGGTGGCGGCGGGCGAGCATGCCGGCCATCTTGGTCCGGTGCTGGAGCAGTTGGCCGACTACACCGAACAACGTCAGCAGTCGCGGCAGAAAATCCAACTGGCGCTGCTTTATCCACTGATTCTGATGTGCGCTTCGCTGCTGATAGTCGGCTTCCTGCTCGGTTATGTGGTGCCGGACGTGGTGCGGGTGTTTGTCGACTCCGGGCAAACCCTGCCGGCGCTGACTCGCGGTTTGATTGCCCTGAGCGATTGGGTCAAAGGCTGGGGCTGGCTGGCGGTGATTCTCGCCATCCTGGGCGTGTTCGCCCTGCGCTGGGCGCTGCGTGATGATGCGGTCAAGGCGCGCTGGCATGGCTTCTTGCTGCGCATCCCGCTGGTGGGACGGCTGATTCGTGCCACTGACTGCGCGCGGTTTGCCTCGACCCTGGCCATTCTGACCCGCAGCGGCGTACCGCTAGTTGAAGCCCTGGGCATCGGCGCACAGGTGATTGCCAACCGGGTGATCCGCGCCGATGTAGTAATTGCCGCGCAGAAGGTGCGCGAGGGCGGCAGCCTGACCCGCGCGCTGGAGGCTAGCGGGCAGTTTCCGCCGATGATGCTGCATATGATCGCCAGCGGCGAACGCTCGGGTGAGCTGGATCAGATGCTGGCCCGCACCGCGCGTAATCAGGAAAACGATTTGGGTGCCCAGGTGGCGCTGCTGGTGGGGCTGTTCGAGCCCTTTATGCTGGTTTTTATGGGGGCGGTGGTGCTGGTGATCGTACTGGCCATTCTGCTGCCGATTCTGTCTCTCAATCAGTTGGTGGGGTAAGCAGTGAACAAGCGTCAATCCGGTTTTACGCTGATCGAAATCATGGTAGTGGTGGTGATCCTCGGCATCCTCGCCGCGTTGGTGGTGCCACAGGTAATGAGCCGCCCGGATCAGGCCAAGGTCACCGTGGCCAAGGGCGATATCAAGGCCGTGGCGGCCGCGCTGGATATGTACAAGCTGGATAACCATGCATACCCCAGCACCCAGCAGGGCCTGGAAGCGCTGGTGAAGAAGCCATCCGGCAACCCGCAGCCGAAGAACTGGAATCGCGACGGTTACCTCAAGCGCTTGCCGATCGATCCGTGGGGCAACGTCTACCAATACCTGGCACCGGGCACCAAGGGGGCTTTCGACCTGTATTCCCTGGGCGCCGACGGCAAGGAAGGCGGCAGTGATCAGGATACCGATATCGGTAACTGGGACCTCTGATCCCCATGCGCCAGCAACCGAGCCAGGCTGGGGGCTTTACCCTGATCGAACTGCTGGTGGTGCTGGTGATTCTTGGCAGCCTGATCGGTATTGCGGTGCTCAGCGTGGGCATCGCCGGTCCGGGGCGCGAGTTGCATAACGAAGCCGAACGGCTGGCCGGGTTGATTGGCGTGCTGGCCGAGGAAGCGGTGCTGGATAACCAGGAGTACGGCTTGCTGCTCAGCCGCGAGGCCTACCAAGTGCTGCGTTACGACTCGGCGAAGCAGAGTTGGCAGGCCTTGTCGGCCAAGCCCCATAAGCTGCCGGGCTGGGCCGAGCTGAGTGTCGAGCTGGAAGGTGCGGCGCTGGAGCTACCGCTGCCTGAGGGCGAAGAACCCAGCAAAGGTGCACTGACGCCGCAGTTGTTGTTGCTGTCGAGCGGGGAAATCAGCCCGTTTCGTTTGCGCTTGGCCGAGCGCCGCGCTGATGGGCTGCGCCTGCAATTGGTCAGCGATGGTTTCCAGCTGCCAAAGGTTGAGAGCGAGCAGCCGGCAGGACGCAAACGATGAGGCGCGCGGGCGGCTTTACCCTGCTTGAGGTGCTGGTTGCTTTGGCAATTTTTGCGCTGGTCGCCGCTAGCGTACTGACGGCCACCGCGCGCAGCCTGCAAACCGCCTCGCGGTTGGAAGAAAAGACCCTGGCCATGTGGATCGCCGACAACCAGCTGGCGGAGTTGCAGTTGTCGAAGACTCCGGTTGCTGATGGCCGCGACCAGGGCGAGGTGGATTTCGCGGGGCGGCGCTGGCAATGGCAAAGCGAGGTGCTGGCCACCAGTGAGGCAGATATGCGCCGCGTCACCCTGTGGGTCGCGCCCGCAGAGCAGGGGCGTTCGGGCGGCGATGTGCGTGAGCGTGCGGTGGTCAGCCTGAACGCTTTTCTCGGGGTGCTGCAATGAGGGCGGTGCGCGGTTTTACCCTGCTCGAATTGCTGATCGCCATCGCCATCTTTGCGCTGCTGGGGCTGGGCACCTACCGCATGCTCGACAGCGTGCTGCAAACCGACAAAGTCACCCGAGCCCATGAAATGCAATTGCGCGAGCTGGTGCGCGCCATGGCCGCATTCGAGCGCGATGTGTTGCAGGTACAGGCCCGACCCACGCGTGATCCCTTTGGTGATCCTCGCGCCGCTTTGCTCGGCGAAGACCTCGATAATCCGGCCCTGGAACTGACCCGCAGCGGCTGGCGCAATCCCCTGGGGCAGTCGCGCTCCGGCCTGCAGCGCGTGCGCTGGCAGCTCAGTGGCGAGCAGTGGCAGCGCCACTACTGGACGGTGCTGGATCAGGCGCAGGACAGCCAGCCGCAAGTGCAGCAAGCGCTGGATGGGGTGACCCGACTGCAATTGCGCTATCTGGATCAGGAGGGCATCTGGCAGACCAGTTGGCCGCCGCTGGGCAATAACCCGGACGATGCGCTCAAGCTGTTGCCGCAGGCCGTTGAGCTGGTGCTGGAACATCGCCGCTATGGCGAGCTGCGCCGTGTGTTACGCCTGCCCGAAGGCTTGCCGGAGCGCTTGCAGCAAGCACCCGAGCCGAGCCCGGACGACCCCGCCGAGCCCGGTGGCGATATTCCCGAGGAGCCGCGCTCATGAATCGGCAGCGCGGTATGGCGCTGATCACCGTCTTGCTGGTGGTGGCGGTGGTCACGGTGGTCAGCGCCGGGATTATCGCCCGCCAGCAGCTGTCGATCCGCAGCAGCGCCAATCAGCTGCACGTGCGCCAAGCCTGGCATTACGCCCTGGGCGGCGAGACCCTGGCCAAGGCTATTCTGCAGCGCGATCTGCGTGAGGGTGACCCGCGTGCGCCGGTGGATCATCCGGGCGAGGCCTGGGCCAAAGCTCGTGCGCCCTTTGCCCTGGATGAGGGCGGCGCATTGCGTGTGCAGATCACCGATCTGACTGGGCGTTTCAATCTCAACAGCCTGCTGCGTCAGGGCCAGCCCAATGAGGCCGCCGTGGCGCAGTTGCGCCGTCTGTTGCTGGGGCTGCAGATCGAAGCGCCCTACGCCGAGCGCCTGCTCGACTGGTTGGACGCTGACGATCAGCCCAGCGGTGGTTACGGCGCGGAAGACAATCAATATCTGCTGGCGCAGCCGCCTTATCGCGCGGGCAACCGAGAGTTGAAGGATGTCTCCGAACTGCGCTTGTTGCTGGAAATGACCGAGGCGGATTACCAGCGCCTGTCGCCCTATGTCAGCGCGTTGCCGGCGGATGCCACGCTTAACGTCAATACCGCCAGCGCGCGGGTATTGGCCAGCGTGGCTGAAGGGTTGCCCCTGAGCACCGCCCAGGGCCTGGTCGCCGCGCGGGGCAGTGAGGGCTATCGTGATTTACCGAGCTTTACCGCGCAGCTCAGCGGCTTGCAGGTGCAGAGCCAGGGCCTGGCGGTCGGCAGTCAGTATTTTCAGGTGCTCAGCGAAGTCACTGTTGGTGAGCGCCGTCAGGTTTTACGCAGCACCTTGCAGCGCGCCAGTGATGGTCAGTTGTATGTTCTAGCCCGTGATTTGGGGCAGGGCGGTATGCCGCCGGCGCCCGTTGAGGAAGTCGAACCATGAGTCAGACCTATGTGTTTCTGCCACCCGCCGCCTGTAGCGGCGCGCAGGCGGATCTACCCGTGCAGTGGGTGGCCGACGGCGTAAGCGAAACCCTGGAATTCTGTGAGGCGCAGACGCAGCTTGGCGGCAATTGGACCCTGGTCCTGCCCGTTGAGGCGGTGACGTCCTGCGCGGTCAATCTGCCGACGCGCAAAGCCCGCTGGCTGCGTCAGGCGCTACCTTTTGCGGTAGAAGAGCTGCTCGCCGAAGAGGTCGAGCTGATGCACCTGGCGTTGGGTGAGCAATTGGCCGATGGCCGTCATCGGGTGTTTGCCGTGCGCCGCAGCTGGCTGGCCGGCTGGCTGGCGTTGTGCCCCACAGCGCCGCAGGCGATAGTTGTGGATGCCGATCTGCTGCCAGGGCAGGGCACTGCGCTCTTGCTGCTGCACGGTCGCTGGTTGCTGGGCGGCGAGAATGTCACGCGGATGGCGCTGCAGGCGCAGGATTGGCCGCAGCTGAGCCCCCTGTGCGCGCAGTCACAGGTTGCCTGGTGTGATCCGCAGCACCCGGCGCCGCAACCGGTGGATGAAAGCATAGTGGTGGTCGATCCCTATGTTTGGCTGGCCCAGCAGCCGCTGCGCAATAACCTGGCCCAGGGCGAGTTCGCCTTGCAAAGCAGTAGCGGCCAGTGGCAGCGCTGGCGGCCATTGTTGGGGCTGGTCGGTATGTGGCTGGTGTTGCAGTGGGGCTTCAATCTGGCGCAGGGCTGGCACCTGCAGCGTCAGGCCGATGAATATGCCGCTGCCAGCGCCGCGTTGTACAAGGAGCTGTTCCCGCAGGACAGCAAGCTGATCAACCTGCGTGCGCAGTTTGATCAGCATCTACAGGCAGGCGCGGGCAGCGGGCAAACCCGTCTGCTCGGCTTGCTCGCCCAGGTCAGCGGCGCTTTGGCTGCTGAGGGCGGCCAGGTGCAGATCAGTCAGGTGGATTTCAGTGAAGTACGTGGCGATCTGGCCATGCAGGTGCAGGCCGCCGGCTTTGCCGAGCTGGAGCGTCTGCGTGAGCGCTTGCAGGAAAGTGGCCTGGCGGTACAACTGGGCTCGGCCAGCCGTGAAGGTGCAAGCGTCAGCGCGCGCGTGGTGATCGGAGGATGAGTATGGTTTCGCAAGGCAAGGGCTTTACCGCGCAGTTGGATAATTCGCTGTTGCTGCAGCGCTGGCGTGCTCTGGCGCCGCGTGAGCAGTTTTCGCTCGGCAGTCTTGGGGCGTTTCTGCTGCTGGTGCTGCTCTATCTGACGCTCTGGCAACCGACGCAGGAGCGCCTGGCCGCAGCACGCAGTGCATTTGAAACGCAGCGCGAATTGAATGCCTACCTGCATAGTCAGGCGCCGGCGGCGCGTAATGTGGCCAGCACCCCGCAACAGGCGATTGATCCGGAGCGGCTGCAAGGCATGGTCACGGCCACGGCTGCGACCCAGGGCCTGACCATCGAGCGCCTGGACAACTCCGGCGACGGCGCTGTGCAGCTCAATCTGCAGCCGGCACCTTTTGCCCAGCTGTTGCGTTGGTTCACTGTGCTGCAGGAACAGGGCGTGCAAATCGCCGAAGCCGGGCTGGATCGCGCCGAAGACAATAAGGTGGCTGCTCGGCTCAGTCTGCGGGTGGCTCAATAATGGTGCGGCGAGTTCCTTAGTGGCACCTGGGGAGGGCAGCAGTTTTTGCACTTTTTTAGAAAAACTTGAAGCAGGGTGTTGACTTAGGTGCGGCCCTTGCGTAAATTTCGCGCCTCGCAAGCAGCGGGTGATTAGCTCAGCTGGGAGAGCATCTGCCTTACAAGCAGAGGGTCGGCGGTTCGATCCCGTCATCACCCACCACTCTTGTGAAACCGGACGAAAGTCCACCGACGCGCAGCGGTAGTTCAGTCGGTTAGAATACCGGCCTGTCACGCCGGGGGTCGCGGGTTCGAGTCCCGTCCGCTGCGCCATATTTTCCTGCTTGAGTTCGCTCAGGTTGAGATGGAAAAGCCCTAACAGGCGGCTTCATCAGATTAAGCAAGAGTTGTACGGACGAAAGTCCACCGACATGCAGCGGTAGTTCAGTCGGTTAGAATACCGGCCTGTCACGCCGGGGGTCGCGGGTTCGAGTCCCGTCCGCTGCGCCATATTAGAAAGCCCGCTGATAGCGATATCAGCGGGTTTTTTATTGCCATGCCATCCATGGCGGCAACCCTTCGGGCCGTCGCTGCGCGACGTTAAAAATGGCTCCCGGCCATTTTTTATTGCCTGTAATTTCCTGCGATTGGCCTGAATCTGGTTGCGCGACAAACTGTCATCTTGCGTTCATCTACCTGCCCTAGCCTGATTGGCATGCTCTTTGTTTATGCAATGAGCAGTCGCTGACATATCGAGTGGGAGGAATAGGCAATGGACGATTATCAAGAAGAGCTGCTGGAAGCGCGCGCCACCGAGCAGGATGTGCCGGAGCGTGACGAAGACGCCACCGAGCTCTGATCTGTTTTAGCGCTGCTAGAGCGCCCGGCGCTGTTCGCGGCGATATTCGCCTGGGGTTTGCTGGTTCCAGCGTTTGAACGCGCGCTGGAAGGCTTCGGCGGAGGCAAAGCCGAGCAGGTAGGCGATTTCGCCAAAGGCCAGCTCGGTGTCGCGAATATAGGCCATGGCCAGGTCGCGGCGGGTGTCGTTAAGGATGCTGCGAAACTGCGTGCCTTCCTCGGCCAGCTTGCGCCGCAGGGTCCAGGTCGGTAGCTGCAAGCGTGCTGCCACTTCTGCCAGATCAGGTTCGCGGCCGTGCAGCAATGGGCCGAGCAGTTGAGTAATGCGCTCGCGCAGGTTGCGGGTGCGGGTCAACTGCGTCAGTTCCCGCTCACAGATTTCCAGCAGGTGCCGCCAGGTGCTCGGGCAGTGTTCGGGGTTGCGCAGGTTCAGGCTCTGCTGGCCCAGGCGCAGTTGGTTATGCTCACTGGCAAATTCCACCGGACAGTTAAACAGTTCGCCGTACTGCGCTGCATAGATGGGCGCGGGAAATTCTATCTGCACTTTCTCCACGGGCAGCGCTTGTTGCGCCAGCTTGCTGAGTTGTTGCGTCCAGCTTGCCAGTACCGAGTCGACGACAAAGCGGTTATAGGCGTTGTACGGGCTGATCGAATAGAAGCGCAGCCAGGCGCCCCGATTGTCCTCGTGCAGGCTCGACTGGCCGCGGTAGTTGCTGGCATACAACGGCTCGAAGCGAGTCAGCGCGCGCGCCGCTTCACGCACCGTCGGTGCCTGCATGGCTGTCACACCGGCTAAGCCGAGTTGGCTCAGACGGCTGGTTTGCCCCATCAGCAGGCCAAGGCCGGGTTCGCCGCATTGTTGGATGGCGCTATGACCCAGGCGCATGTAGCGCGGTATCGACAGTCGCGCGCGCGGCTCGGCCAGGCGCGCGGCATCCAGGCCGTAGCTATCGAGCAACGGTTGTGGGTCCTGGGCGCAGCGGCGCATGGCGTCCGCCAGGCTGTCGACAAAGCCCACCGACAGATCGCCGAGTTTCACCCGTGTGCTTTTCAGCATTGCAGCGTTATTCCGTCTGCGCCCATTCAGTGCTGGGCATTTAGATAAGGCGCCAGGGTAGGCAGGTGCTTGGGCTTTGCCAAGAGCTGCTGCTCTTTTTGATCATTAGGTTGTAACTTTAGGTCATTGAGCTGTTCGGCGCGGCTGATTATCGTCTAGACCATATTCGACCGCGACCCGCTAAGAGGTTGCGGCATCCGTGAAAGCCAACACCCGATGTGGAGATTTCCATGACTGCTCAGTACCCCCACCTGCTGGCCCCGCTTGATCTGGGCTTCACCACTCTGAAGAACCGCACCCTGATGGGCTCGATGCACACCGGGTTGGAAGAAAAGCCCAATGGTTTCGAGCGCATGGCGGCCTACTTCGCCGAGCGTGCCCGTGGTGGCGTTGGCCTGATGGTGACGGGCGGTATCGGCCCGAACGATGAGGGCGGCGTGTATTCCGGCGCAGCCAAGCTGACCACTCCGGAAGAGGCGGAAAAGCACAAGATCGTTACCCGTGCGGTGCACGCGGCGGACGGCAAGATCTGCATGCAGATACTCCACGCCGGCCGCTATGCCTACAGCCCGAAATCGGTAGCGCCAAGCGCGATCCAGGCGCCGATAAACCCGTTCAAGCCCAAAGAGCTGGACGAGGAAGGCATCGAGAAGCAGATCCAGGACTTTATCAACTGCTCCGTGCTGGCCCAGCAGGCCGAGTACGACGGCGTCGAGATCATGGGTTCGGAAGGTTATTTCATTAACCAGTTCCTCGCTGCCCACACCAACCATCGCACCGATCGCTGGGGCGGCAGCTACGAGAACCGTATGCGCCTGCCGGTGGAAATCGTCCGCCGTGTGCGTGAGGCCGTTGGCCCGAACTTCATCATCATCTACCGCCTGTCGATGCTCGATCTGGTCGAAGGTGGCAGCACCTGGGACGAGATCGTCCTGCTGGCCAAGGCCATCGAGAAGGCCGGCGCTACCATCATCAACACCGGTATCGGCTGGCACGAAGCACGTATCCCGACCATCGCCACTAAGGTGCCGCGTGCGGCGTTCACCAAGGTCACCGCCAAGCTCAAGGGCGAGGTCAGCATTCCGTTGATCACCACCAACCGCATCAACACCCCGGAAGTGGCCGAGCAAGTGTTGGCCGAAGGCGACGCCGATATGGTGTCCATGGCCCGTCCGTTCCTCGCCGACCCGGATTTCGTCAACAAGGCCGCAGAAGGCCGCAGCGATGAAATCAACACCTGCATCGGCTGCAACCAGGCCTGCCTGGATCACACCTTCGGCGGCAAGCTGACCAGCTGCCTGGTCAACCCGCGCGCCTGCCACGAGACCGAGCTGAACTACATTCCCACCGCTGCGGTGAAGAAGATTGCCGTAGTCGGGGCCGGTCCTGCTGGCCTGTCCGCTGCCACCGTGGCCGCCGAGCGTGGCCATAGCGTGACCCTGTTCGATTCGGCCAGCGAAATCGGCGGCCAGTTCAACGTGGCCAAGCGCGTGCCGGGCAAGGAAGAGTTCTTTGAGACCCTGCGCTACTTCAAGCGCAAGCTGGAAACCACTGGCGTTGATCTGCGCCTGAACACCCGTGTTTCGGCCGACGAGCTGGCCAAGGGCGGCTTCGATGAAATCATCCTGGCCACCGGTATCGCGCCGCGCACTCCGGCCATCCCGGGTATTGAACACGGCAAGGTAATCAGCTACCTGGACGCCATCCTGCAGCGCAAGCCGGTCGGCCAGAAGGTTGCGGTGATTGGCGCCGGCGGTATCGGCTTCGATGTGTCCGAATTCATCACCCATCAGGGCGAGGCCACCAGCCTCAACCGCGAGGAGTTCTGGAAGGAGTGGGGCATCGACGGCGCGCTGGAAGCCCGTGGCGGCGTGGCGGGTATTCAGGCCCATCCGCACCCGGCTGCGCGTGAAGTGTTCCTGCTGCAGCGCAAGAAATCCAAAGTCGGCGACGGCTTGGGCAAGACCACTGGCTGGATTCACCGTACCGGCCTGAAGAACAAGAATGTGCAGATGCTCAACTCGGTCGAGTACCTCAAGGTCGACGACGCCGGCCTGCATATCAGCATCGCCGGTGGTGAGCCGCAGGTATTGCCAGTGGATACGGTGATTGTCTGTGCTGGGCAAGACCCGCTGCGCGAGTTGCAAGAAGGTCTGGAAAGCGCCGGGCAGAACGTGCACCTGATTGGCGGTGCTGATGTGGCCAGTGAGCTGGATGCCAAGCGTGCGATCAACCAGGGCTCGCGCCTCGCCGCCGAACTCTAACGCAACCGACGCCCCGCCTAGTGCGGGGCGTTTTGCATTTGGCTCACAACAATAAGGAGAAGCTCATGTCCAGCAACGCTCAACTTCAACCGGCAGCGGCCGCAACGCTCGCGCAGTGGCATGCCCTGATGCAGAACAACGACTTGCGCAGCCTGCCGGAATTACTACACCCGCAGGCGGTGTTCCGTTCACCCATGGCGCACAAGCCCTATGCCGGTGCTCCGGTGGTGTCGCTGATTCTCAATACCGTGAGTAAGGTGTTCGTCGACTTTGCCTACCACCGCGAGCTGGCCAGCGCCGATGGTCTCAACGTGGTGTTGGAGTTCAGTGCCAAGGTGGGCGAGCGCGAGCTCAAGGGCATCGACATGATTCGCTTCGATGAAACCGGCAAGATCGTCGATTTTGAAGTGATGGTTCGCCCCATGAGTGGTCTGCAGGCCTTGGGCGAGGAAATGGGTCGACGCCTGGCTCCATTCCTGGCTGCCGCCAAAGCCTGAGTCGTTGCACCAAATCCATCACAGTTTCGCCCTGTAAGCCGGTTTTTAGCGGCTGGCTGGCAGGGTGACTGCCAACACAGTCACATTGCTGGGCTTGGTTTTTCCCCTAGACTTGCCTGAACAAGGGTATAGCGCCTGCAACATAGGTATTGCTTAGCCCGTCAGATTGTTGGCAGTCTTGTCATATGCGCCATTTTTTGCGCACCATGATCAAGATGAGTCACCGCTGAGCGGAGCCCCGTTTCGGCCTAGAGGAAAAGCGATGAGCATGCAGAACAAGCCACAGATGGTTGAGGCCGTACTGTTCTTCAGTGAGCGCGGTGGCATCTGCAAGCAAATGTTTTTCCCTGAGTTCGAAGCGTTGCTCGATGGCGTAGTGAATATGCCGGAGTTCGCCGACGAGCAGATGCGGGTTGCCTATGTGCTGATCAATCCGCGCTTGCTGATCAAGGCGCTGGTGTTTTTCTACCTCGATTTCGACGAAAAGGGTGCGCCGGATTCCGGTTGGAATATCCCCTTGCAGGCTTTGGCCGAGCGGGCAGGGCGCGGCCCTGATCTGGGTGCCGGACCGATTCGCCTGGCGTGCCGCAGCCAGTGTCCGGTGTCCTGGCACCAGATGCACCTGTGGGACCCCAGCCTGACCCCAGGCAATAACGACCTTGCACTGCTGCGCGATGTGGTCAAACGCAACAGCTTGGGGCTTCTCGCCGAAGATGAAAGCACTCAGGCGGTGGCCCCTGAGCGCTTGCAAATGGCTTCGGAGGATAAGTGGTACGCACCTGATCCCGCTCAGGAAGAAGCTGCCAAGGCCACCGAGAAGCTTGATCAGGAACAACGTCTGAAAGCTGCACAACTGATCAAGCAGCAACGTCTGCGCATCAGCAGCCTGGCCCAGCAGCATGAGGAAGAGCTGGCCAAGTTCAAGTTGGCCAGCGACGAGCAGAGTAAGAACTTGCAGGCGCAAATCCACGGTCTGCATCAGGCCTTGCGTCAGCAAGAAGAGCACAATGCTGCGTTGAAGGCGCAGCTGGCTGCCCAGGCGGCCAGTTTCCAGACCTCCCGTGAGGAGATGACCGAGCAACTGCGGGCGCTGGAGCGTGATGGTCGCAGTGAGAGCGACAGCTTGCGCGCGCAGTTCGAAGGCGAGATGCAGGCCAAGATTGCTTCTGCAGTGGCTGAATACAAAGAGCAGATTGCCATTCGCGATGTTGAGCTGGCTTATCGCGGCGAGCAGGACACGCAAGCGTTGCAGGAGATCAATCGCCTCAAACGCGCATACGCCGATCTGGCCAGTCAGGGCGGTGATCAGATTCTCGAGCGCCTGGCCAAGCTCGGTGTGGTCTTTGTGGTCTATCACCCAGGCGCGGGTCACCTGACCATCCCGCTGCAGGACATCGCTGCCTACCAGGACAACCCGCTGGCCTATGCGGCAGCCAAGTGTTTTGTCAGTGAAGAGCAATACCGTCACTGGTTGGCGCATTATCAGAAGCCGAGTTGTGAGGCTTCTTTGCCCAGTGGCGAGCGTTGCGCCATCCCCATCGACCGTATCGATACGCCGAGCCGTTTTGTTTTGGGTGAATCCAATTGCTGTGCGCGGCACAAAGCCAGTAGCCGTTTGCGCACTGTCAGTTAACCTTGTCTGTTGTCCTGCCTGAGTGGGCGCCCCATGCCCCGTTGCGGCACTTTCCGTTGGATTGGTCGGTGGCTGCTGGAGTTGAGCTGGCGGTGCTGCGCCTTGACCTGCTCGACCCACTCATCAGCGGTAATAAATGGTTCAAGCTCACCCATCATCTGCGCGCTGCAGAGGTCGCTGGCGCCTCGGGCGTGATCAGCCTGGGCGGCGCGCACTCCAATCATCTGCATGCACTTGCTGCCGCCGGTCAGCGTTTCAACTTTCAAACGGTCGGGCTTTTGCGCGGTCACCCGCAGCAGACGCCAACGGTGACCGATCTGCAGGCCTTCGGCATGCAGCTGCATTGGCTGGGCTATGCGGGTTATCGCGCTCGGCATGCGGCTGATTTCTGGTTGCCATGGCAAGCGCTTTATCCGGGTTTCTATCCAGTGCCGGAGGGCGGTGGTGGTCTGCCGGGTGCGCTGGGGTGTATGGGCTTGGTGCAGCACGTTCGCCAGCAGCTTCCAGCTCTGGGGTGGGCTGATTACGATGCCTGGTGGTTGGCAGCAGGCACGGGCACCACGCTGGCCGGTTTGCTGCTCGGTGAAGCGGCTGCGCATCCGGTGCATGCGGCGCTCGCTGTACCGGCGGATCATGGCGTCGAGCAGCAGGTGCAAACGATTATTCAGGCGGCCGGTATGCCGGTGGGGTCTTATCAGCTGCATGAGGCCAGCCGTGGTGGATTTGCCAAGGTGGATGCTGAATTGCTCCATTTTATGCAGGCGGCAGAAACGCAGAGTGGTGTGCCGCTGGAGCCGCTGTATACCGCCAAGGCATTAATGGCGTTGCGCCAGCAGGTCGAGGCCGGTTACTTTGCTCGCGGCAGTCGTTTGGTGTTTGTGCACACGGGCGGCTTGCAGGGCCGTGCCGCGGCCTTGCAGCAGGCGGCGAAAGCATGATCGGCCGATTAACCCAGCTACACTGAACTTCACCAGCGGAGCCTGGATACTCCATGAGCGAACCTCTTAACCCCGAACAGTTGCGCAGCCTGACGCCACTCAATGTGCTGTCTGAACAGCAATGGCGCGAATTGCGTGCGCAGTTGGTGCCGCAACCGTTGTTGGCGGGTCAGTTGTTGTTTCGTCCGGGGGATCAGGCGCGGCTGACCTATTACCTGCTGGCGGGTGAGCTATTGCTGCAATCGGTCGATGGCCAGGCGCAGCGCTTGCAGGCTGGCAGTGAGGCCAGTTGTCACCCGTTGTCGCCGAGCCTGCCGCGCTTGCACGAAGCGCGGGCGCTGACTGATGTCAGTGTGCTGGCGTTGGACACCGCGACCCTCAATCGGCTGCTGACCTGGCGCCTGGCTTATCAGGATCTGCTACTCGAACTGGGGCAGGATCATGCCGAAGTCGAATGGTTGGAACGCCTGCTAGAAAACCCACTGTTTGCCAAGGTGCCGCCGTCTAACGTACGCGCTATGTTGGCACGCCTGCAGCGTGTCGAGCTGGCCGCAGGCAGTACAGTGCTGCAGGAGGGTGATATCGGTGACAGCTGCTATTTCCTGAAAAATGGTCGGGCTGAGGTGATCCGCGGTGCGGGCAGCGCTCAGCAGGTGTTGGCCGAGCTGGAGATCGGCGCCTGCTTTGGTGAGGAGGCCTTGCTGGCCGACAGCCCGCGCAATGCCACGGTGACCATGCTGGAAGATGGTGTGGTACTGCGTCTGGATCGTCAGGATTTCTTTGCGTTGCTGAAGGCTCCGGTGGTCGATGAGGTGTCGCTCGGCGAAGCATCACGTTTGCTGGCGGCGGGTGCGCAGTGGTTGGATGTGCGTCTGCAGGAAGAATACGAGCGTGCCCATGCGCTGCAGTCGCTGAATATGCCGTTGCAATTGCTGCGTCTGAAAGCGCGCTTACTGGATAAGACGCGTACTTATCTGTGTTACTGCGACAGCGGCAAGCGCAGCAGCAGTGCAGTGTTTCTACTTTCGCAGCTTGGCTACCGCGCCTATGCACTGCGTGATGGGGTGGATGCCTTGCCGGCGGTCCAGCGTGATGCGCTGCTCTGTGAGAGTGGTTCGGGCTATCTCGCGCGCTCGGGCGGTCGAACCGAGCGCAGCCTCTGAGCTAGTCGCCCGGTTGCGCGGGCCAGTGGTCATTGACCAAAAATACTCGCTCGGCTTCCAGCCAATCATTCTGTGGGCCTTCAATCAGGCATACGAGCAGCTGTGCGTTAGCATCGCTCGGTAGCGCCGCAAGCCATTGATTGAAATGCTCCCGCGACCATAAACACGCTTCTTCAATACACGCAGGCGCTAGCCAGGCGTGACGGTCCAATGGCTGCCATTGACCAGGTGTGTGCATGGCAAAATCGCTCCAGTCAGCACGATGCAGCCAACGCCCACGCAGGTGTTCAGGGTTGCCCTCTGCCGGCGCGGCATAGGATGGCTGCTGCCAGGGATAGAACAGATAACCGCCCAGCCACAGCGCCGCCTGCGGCCGTTGAATATTCAGCTCGGATAAGCGCTGTTGGGCTTCGGCGCGGGTCGACAACGGCAACTGGTGCTGGCCTAGATGCGTCAGCTTGAGATCCAGGCGGTCGTGGCTGCCGGGGCCTAGCCAGTGCGCCAGATCCGTGCCATTGCACGACGGTTGGCCCAGGTACAGTTTGATGGCCAACTCCAGGTGATGCACGCCTTCCTCGTCACGCAGCAGCATGTCCAGCTCACCCAGGGTATGACCGTGTTGGCGGATGGGCAGGTTGGCGGCCAGTACCTCGACACCCGGCGCGGCATGCAGGGCAAACTGCCAGAGCCGTTCGTAATACAGCCCCAGACGGCGTATTGATCGTTGGCTTAGCCACTGCTGCAAATCATGGCTGTCGGCATCCAGGCTCAGGAGCCAGTCCGCCAAAGCGTCGGGTTGCTGGCTCCAGCGACTGGCCTGGAGAGGATGACGCTGTGGCCAGGGTGTTTGCGCCAGCAGCGGTGGTGAAAGCAGCGCCCAGGCCAGGTCGCGTACAGCAGGCTGGCGCAGCTGCGAAGGCAGGTTGGTGAGCAGAGGAAAGGGCGTCATGTTGCGAGCATAGCGCTTCAAGGCTAATTGGCGTCGACTGCGCATCGGTGCGGCGGGTTTAAAAACCATTCACGCGTTCTCAACGGGTTGTTAATCGATGCCATAGGCAGTCAGCGGTTTGCCGCTGCCATGGGCTTTCGCCCATAATCCGACCCATTAGATCCAGAGCCTGGCGGGAGCACCATGGAGCAGTTTCGTAATATCGGCATCATCGGTCGACTGGGCAGCACCCAGGTTCTCGACACCATTCGCCGGCTGAAGAAATTTCTGCTCGCTCGTCACCTGCATGTGATCCTCGAAGACACCATTGCCGAAGTGCTGCCGGGCCATGGCTTGCAGACCTCGTCACGCAAAATTCTCGGCGAAGTGTGCGACCTGGTCATCGTGGTTGGCGGCGACGGCAGCATGCTCGGCGCCGCCCGCGCCCTGGCGCGGCATAAGGTGCCGGTGCTGGGCGTCAACCGTGGCAGCCTGGGCTTTCTCACCGATATTCGCCCCGATGAACTGGAAGTCAAAGTGGCCCAGGTGCTCGAAGGGCATTATCTGACCGAAAACCGCTTTCTACTGGAGGCCGAGGTGCGCCGTAATGGCGAGGCCATCGGCCAGGGCGATGCACTCAACGATGTGGTGCTGCACCCGGGTAAGTCCACGCGGATGATCGAGTTCGAGCTGTTTATCGACGGCCAGTTTGTTTGCAGCCAGAAGGCCGACGGTTTGATTGTCGCCACACCGACCGGCTCCACGGCCTATGCGCTGTCTGCCGGCGGGCCGATCATGCACCCCAAGCTGGACGCCATCGTGATTGTGCCGATGTACCCGCACACGCTGTCCAGTCGGCCGATTGTGGTGGATGGCAACAGCGAGCTGAAAATCGTCGTGTCCAAGGATCTGCAGCTGTATCCGCAGGTTTCCTGTGATGGACAGAATCACTTCACCTGCGCCCCCGGTGACACGGTCACTGTGGCTAAACGGCCGCAGAAGCTGCGCCTGATTCATCCGCTGGATCACAACTATTACGAAGTCTGTCGGAACAAGTTGGGCTGGGGTAGCCGGCTTGGCGGGGGGGCTTGATGCACCTCGATCCCGCTCGCGGTTACGACCTGATCGGCGATATCCATGGCTGCGCAAAAACCTTGGAACGCCTGCTCAGCAGCCTGGGCTACCGCCAGCAGGCCGGGGTGTGGCAGCACCCTAAGCGTATGGCGATCTTTCTAGGGGATCTGGTCGATCGTGGCCCGCGTATCCGTGAAGCGTTGCACCTGGTGCGCGATATGGTCACGGCCGGACAGGCGCTGTGCATCATGGGTAACCATGAGTTCAATGCCTTGGCCTGGAGTACACCGGCCGCGCCTGGCAGCGGTCGGCAGTTTGTCCGTGAGCACACGCCACGGCATGCGCGGCTGATCAAGGAAACCCTGGAGCAGTTCGACGCTTACCCGGCGGAGTGGCAGGGTTTTCTCGACTGGTTCTACGAGTTACCGCTGTTTATCGATGCTGGGCATTTCCGTGTGGTCCATGCCTGTTGGGACGACAGCCTGATTGAGCCGTTGCGTGCGCAGTTTGCCGATGGCTGCATCGATGAGCATTTTCTCCAGGCCGCCGCCGTGCATGGCAGTTTTGCCAATACCGCGCTGGATCGACTGCTGCGCGGCACTGATATGCGTTTGCCACATGGCATGACCCTGACCAGCGATGACGGCTTTACCCGCGCGCACTTTCGCACCAAATTCTGGGAAGAAGACCCACAAACTTACGGCGATATCGTCTTCCAGCCTGATGCTCTGCCGGAACTGGCAGCGCAGATGCCGCTCAGCGAGATGCAGAAAACCGAACTGCTTAAATACGGTGCTGATCAGCCGCTGCTGTTTGTTGGCCATTACTGGCGCAGCGGCAAACCAGCGCCGATTCGCAGCAACCTGGCCTGCCTGGATTACAGCGCCGTCTTGAACGGCAAACTGGTGGCCTATCGGTTGGATCAAGAGACGCGTCTGGAGGCCAGTAAGTTTGTGTGGGTCGATGTCGACAGTCCGGAGGCGCGGCCATGAACGCAGTCGCGGCAATGCGTTTGCCTGAGCATGTCGATCTGAGTGGTTTTATTACCTTGTTGCAGCGCTTAAAGGTGCCGCATCGGGTCGCGGAAGAGGCGGGCGAACAGGTGCTCTGGGTGCCCGGAGAGCAGTTAGCCGAGCAGGTGCGTGAGCTTTATGGGCGCTATCCGCAGGGCGATGCTGAGGTGTTGCTTGAGCCGTCACAGGCTTCTAAAAATAGTGCTCAGGGCTTTGTTCAGCAGCTGAAAAACAGCCCGTTAACGGCAATCATGTTGGCGCTGACTTTCGTGGTCTTTGCTGTCACAGGTACAGGCGAGAATTACACGACAGTCCGCTGGTTTAGTTTTGTCGATTTTCGCATTCAGGATGGCCACATCTACCTCGCTTACCTGAATGAGACCCTGGCCAGCAGCCAATGGTGGCGCCTGTTGACGCCGATGTTGATCCATTTCGGCTGGTTGCATCTGGCCATGAACAGTCTCTGGTATTGGGAGCTGGGGCGGCGGATCGAGGCACGTCAGGGTGCCATGATGTTATTGGGGCTGAGCCTGCTGTTCAGTCTGACGGCCAATTTCGCCCAGTACCTGAATGCCGGCCCATCGCTGTTTGGCGGCTTGTCCGGGGTGCTGTATGGCTTACTTGGGCATTGCTGGATCTTCCAGCGGTTGGCACCTACTCCCGCCTATCGGCTGCCGCCAGGGGTATTGGTAATGATGCTGGCCTGGCTGCTGATCTGCATGACTGGCATCTTCGAGCTGCTGCAATTCGGCGCAATTGCTAACGCGGCGCATGTCGGCGGCCTGCTGGCCGGTTGCCTGACCGGGCTGCTCGGTGGCGCGCTGGCGCGTCGGCGACACAGTTAGTTCTTCTACAGGCTGGTAAACTGCCACTTTGCATTTGGAGGCGCGTATGTCGTCCTTTCTTGAAGCGATTGAAAACATCACCCCTGAGATCTACCAGAGCCTGAAATTGGCTGTGGAAATTGGCAAATGGCCGGATGGCCGCAAGCTGACTCAGGAGCAGAAAGAGCTGACCCTGCAGGCGCTGATCGCCTGGGAAACGCACAACCTGCCGGAAGAAGAGCGCATCGGTTATATGGGCCCGCAGGAATGCAGCAGCAAATCCGCGCCTATCCCCAATCTGTTGTTCAAGTCCTCGGATACTCTGCACTGATGAGTGAGTTGGCCCGTGGTGCCCTGAGCAAAATGGCGGCGCAGCTGGATGCGCCGGTGCAATACAGCTTTCGCTTAGGCGATGAGCTGCTGCCGGTTAATCCGTTGATCGGTAAGACCCTGCGTCTGGAGTTTTTAGGCGCGATCCACTGCACCCACTGCGGGCGTAAAACCAAGAGCAGCTACAGCCAGGGTTATTGCTACCCCTGCATGCAGAAGCTGGCGCAGTGCGATATCTGCATCATGAGTCCGGAGCGCTGCCACTATGATGCAGGCACCTGCCGTGAGCCGAGCTGGGGCGAGCAGTTCTGCATGACTGATCATGTGGTCTATCTGGCTAACTCCAGCGGCATTAAAGTCGGCATTACCCGGGCCACGCAGATCCCTACGCGTTGGATCGACCAGGGCGCGACTCAAGCGCTGCCGATTCTGCGGGTCGCCACGCGTCAGCAGTCTGGCTTTGTCGAAGACCTATTGCGTAGCCAGGTGGCGGATAAAACCAATTGGCGCGCCTTGCTCAAGGGCGATGCCGCGCCGGTGGATCTGCTTGCCGTACGCGAGCAGCTGTTTGCCACGTGCAGCAGTGGGCTGACCGAGTTGCAGCAGCGCTTTGGCATCCAGGCCATTCAGCCGCTCAGTGATCAGCCGGTGGTGCAGATCAGTTATCCGATTGACGCCTACCCGGCCAAGATCACCAGCTTCAATCTGGACAAGAATCCGCTGGCCGAAGGCACCTTGCTGGGCATCAAGGGCCAGTACCTGATGTTCGATACCGGCGTGATTAACATCCGCAAATACACCGCTTACCAGCTGGCCGTCCACGAACTGGCCGCCTGAGTTACTTATTCGCGAACCCGGCGCCCGCGCGCCGCAGACAAAGGGCCACAAGCCATGCGCACCGAACAGCCGAAGATGATCTACCTCAAGGACTACCAGGCCCCGGATTATCTGATTGATGAAACGCACCTGACATTCGAGTTGTTCGAGGACCATACCCTGGTGCATGCGCAACTGGTCATGCGTCGTAACCCGGCGGCGGGCACTGGTTTGCCGCCTCTGGTGCTGGACGGTCAGCAGCTTGAGCTGCTCAGTGTGGCGCTGGATGACCGCGAGCTGAGTGCCGGCGATTACCAGCTGAGCGACAGCCATCTGACCTTGCAGCCCAATAACGCCAGCTTCGTGATCGACAGCAGCGTGCGCATCCATCCGGAGAGCAACACCGCGCTGGAAGGGCTGTACAAATCCAGCGGCATGTTTTGCACCCAGTGCGAGGCCGAGGGTTTCCGCAAGATCACCTATTACCTCGACCGCCCGGATGTGATGAGCAAGTTCACCACTACCCTGAGCGCCGCGCAGCATGACTACCCGGTGCTGCTGTCCAACGGCAACCCGATTGCCAGCGGCAGCGACGAAGGCGGTCGTCATTGGGCGACCTGGGAAGACCCGTTTATGAAACCGGCCTACCTGTTTGCCCTGGTCGCTGGTGATCTCTGGTGTGTGGAAGACAGCTTCACCACCATGAGCAAGCGCGACGTGGCGCTGCGCATTTATGTCGAGCCGGAAAACATCGACAAGTGCCAGCACGCCATGGACAGTCTGAAAAAATCCATGAAGTGGGATGAAGAGGTCTACGGCCGTGAGTATGACCTGGACATCTTTATGATCGTCGCGGTCAACGACTTCAACATGGGCGCCATGGAAAACAAGGGCCTGAATATCTTCAACTCCAGCTGTGTGCTGGCCAAGGCAGAAACCGCTACCGATGCCGCGCATCAGCGCGTTGAGGCCGTCGTGGCCCACGAGTATTTCCACAACTGGTCGGGCAACCGCGTGACCTGTCGCGACTGGTTCCAGCTGTCGCTCAAGGAAGGCTTTACCGTTTTCCGTGATGCCGAGTTCAGCGCCGATATGCACTCGCGTACGGTTAAACGCATTGAAGACGTGGCGTACCTGCGTACTCACCAGTTTGCCGAAGATGCTGGCCCCATGGCCCATCCTGTGCGTCCGGACGCCTTTATGGAAATCTCCAACTTCTACACCCTGACGGTGTACGAAAAAGGCTCGGAAGTGGTGCGCATGATCCGCACCCTGGTCGGTGCAGAGGGCTTCCGCAAAGGCAGCGATTTGTACTTCGCGCGCCACGACGGTCAGGCTGTGACATGCGACGATTTTATCCGCGCGATGGAAGAGGCCAATGGCATCGACCTGACCCAGTTCAAACGCTGGTACAGCCAGGCTGGCACACCGCGCCTGGAAGTCAGCGAAAGCTACGATGCTGCCGCTAACAGCTATCGCCTGCAATTCCGTCAGAGCTGCCCTGCCACGCCGGGGCAGGCCGAGAAGCAACCCTTTGTCATCCCTGTGGAGCTAGCTCTGCTGGATGCCCAAGGGCGTGAGCTGCCGCTGCAACTGGTCAGTGAAAACGTCGCCTTGGGCACTTCCCGCGTGCTGCAAATAACTGAAGCCGAACAGGCGTTCACCTTTGTCAATTTGGCGGAAAAACCGCTGCCGTCCTTGCTGCGCGGTTTCTCTGCACCGATCAAGCTGAGCTTCCCTTACAGCCGTGATCAGTTGATGTTCCTGATGCAGCACGACAGCGATGGCTTCAACCGCTGGGAAGCGGGGCAGCAACTGTCCGTGCAAGTGCTGCAGGATCTGATTGGTCAGCATCAACGCGCTGAGCCGCTGGTGCTTGATCAGCGCCTGGTCGAGGCCTGCCGTACGCTGCTGGCCGATGAATCGCTGGATCAGGCTATGGTCGCTGAAATGCTCTCGCTGCCAGGTGAAGCCTACCTGACAGAAATCAGCGCGGTGGCCGATGTCGAAGCGATCCATGCCGCCCGTGAATTTGCTCGCAAGCAACTGTCGGATGCGTTGTTTGAGCTGCTGTGGGCGCGCTACCAGCGTAACCGTGAGGTGTCCCGTACCAGCACTTATATGGCCGAGGCCGAGCACTTCGCCCGGCGCAGCCTACAGAACATCGCGTTGTCTTACCTGATGCTCAGTTGCAAGGCTGAGGTGTTGGCAGCTTGTTTGGAGCAGTTCGAGAACGCTGACAATATGACCGAGCGTTTGACTGCGTTGGCGGTGCTGGTCAATTCGCCGTTCGAAGCCGAAAAGGCAACTGCCCTGGCCAGCTTCGCCGATTTCTTCAAAGACAACCCGCTGGTTATGGATCAGTGGTTCAGCGTGCAGGCAGCTTGCGCCTTGCCAGGTGCGCTACAGCGTGTTGAGCAACTGATGCAGCATCCAGCGTTTACCTTGAAGAACCCGAATAAGGTTCGCGCCTTGATCGGTGCATTTGCCGGGCAAAACCTGCGGGGTTTCCATCAGACTGATGGCAGTGGCTACCGCTTCCTGGCCGACCAGGTGATTACCCTGAATGCCCTCAACCCGCAGATCGCCTCGCGCTTGCTGGCGCCGCTGACTCGTTGGGCTAAATATGGCAGTGCACGTCAGGCTCAAATGAAGGAGCAGCTGCAACGCATTCTGGCTTCAGGTGAGCTGTCTAGCGACGTGTATGAAGTGGTCAGCAAGAGTCTGGCTGGTTAATTGATCAGCGGTAACAAAGTAGGGGCGGTCATGTTACCCCTACTTAAATTTGTATGTGTCTGATCGTTTTTCGATCAATTCGTTAATACTAAAGACCGATCAAACAGGCCTGTGTGCAATGCATGGGGTTAGATGCTCTTCACGAAGTCCTACCGAGTCGCATAAAAGTGTTACCCGTTTCGAACGGGTAACACTTTTTGTGTTACCTGATTAGATGTAAGCAAAGTTTGCACAATCTGAATTGGCCTGCTTGGCTTGACCTTGGCCGATTTGTTTGAAGCGTCTGGATGCTTAATCCCGGGTGGGGTGACTGATCACGCCAGATGGTAGGACAAAATAGGAAAAATCCATCACCGCATACAGTTGATTGGTTGCTGAATGATCAGTCATAAAATGGTTTTATGGTTTGAGTTGTGCGTTACTGTTTTTTTTATACGGTCGTTTGAATTGGCACCATGGTTGCAAGGAACTAAATTGATTTGACCTCGTCATGGTGCACGCCAAACAGTGAGGTGCGTGTAAGCGCGTTGGGGGCTTGCCTTCCAATCAACATTTAAGGCCGTCATCAGTATGGCCATAACGTGCCTCAGCGGTTGGGGTACAAAAAAGATGATCTGTCCACGGAGTAATGTTTCGATGGAAATTAAGTCCCGTAAGCCCGTATTGCGTTTCGCACCTGCCAAGGCAGGTTTTGCTTTTGTCGGCATTCTTCCACTCCTGGTGGCGGCCCATGCCCAAGCTGTGGAATTCAGCTTCGCAGACAATGAAATCAGCGGCTCCATCGATACCACCGTGTCCTACGGTCAGCTCTGGCGCGTACAAGGTCAGGACAAGACCAACAACGATATCAATACCAACGACGGTAACCGTAACTTCGGTACTGGCTTGGTTTCTGAAGTCTTCAAAGTTACTTCCGATATGGAAGTGACCTACCAGAATTACGGCGCTTTTGTGCGCGGCACGGCGTTCTATGACACCCAGATCATGGACAAACGTAACGACTACTACGACTCCAGCCTGGCGTATCAGCCAAGCCAGAATGTACCGAAAGACGACAGCTTTACCCGTGGCACCCGCCACTCGGCCGGTCGTAACGCTGAAATCCTTGACGCCTATGTTTACGGTAACTGGGATATCGCCGACATGCCGGTCGGTGTGCGCTTTGGTAAGCAGGTATTCAACTGGGGTGAAGGCCTGTTCTACCGCGGTGGTGTAAACACCACCAACCCGGTTGATGCCGGCAAGTTCCGTCTGCCTGGCGCAGAAGTTAAAGAAGTGCTGGTGCCGGTTGAAGCGCTGAGCTTTAGCGTCGGCCTGACTGACAATATCTCCATGGACGCGTTCTACCAGTTCAACTGGAAAGAGTCGGCGATTGATCCGGTTGGTACTTATTTCTCTGAGACTGACTTGTTTGGTGAGGGTGGTAATACTGCCTATAACAATTTCGCGGGCACAGCGCTGGCGGGTGTAATTCCTACATATAATGCATCTGCCAATCCGTTGAATCCGAATCTGGCAGCATTGAAGGCTACTGGTCTTTATCAGGCGGGAACTAATAAGTCTTTTGGCAATATCCTAAAGGTTGCAGACGTAACAGAAGATCTTAACGCTAAAAATGATGGTCAGTATGGCTTGTCATTTAAGTATATCGCCGAAGAGTTGAATTCTACTGAGTTTGGTGCTTATCTCGTTAATTATCATGCCAAAGAGCCTACTATTTATGCCGATTTGAATGGCTACAAAGGTGTTGATATTGGTGCTTTGGCGGGCACGCTCTGCGGTATTACTCTTGGTCTTAACCCGAATTGCGCTAACCCTGCATCTGCTACATTCCAGAATTTTGTTCCGGCGGCAGGCGGGCTAGCTACTGTTGATATGCTTGGCTCCACCCAGGCTAAGCGCGAGTATGCCGAAGATATCCGGATGTACGGTTTCAGTTTCAACACCACGCTGAATGAAACTTCAGTATTCGGTGAGCTTGCATATCGTCCAAACCTGCCTGTGGGTATCTCTGCCACGAATGACCTGTTGGGTGATATCGTTCTGCAGGGCGGTTCTCTGGCTAATAATCGCGGTGGCAGTCTCGGTAGTGGACTGATTTCGGGTCAGCAAGTTAATCGCAATTCACAGGTCAGTAACTATCGCCGTGTTGAAGCGTTTAATGCGTCCATTGGTGCAATCCACAACTTTGGCACTGTGTTGAGCTTTGATTCGCTGTTCGGTGTTGCCGAACTCGCCTCGGAGCACCTGCGCGGTGATAGCCTGAAATACAGGTCTGTCAATGGCGAGCGTTGCATCGCAGGCCGCGCCAACACCTCCTACGCTACAGATGCCGCGATGGCCAAGCAGGACTGCGCATCGAGTGACGCCTATGGTTACACCTTGGTGCTGTCGGGTACTTGGAACGATGTGTACGCAGGCGTGAATCTGTCGCCATTTACGGTTTTCAAGCATGACTTCCAGGGCAATGGCCATCAGACCGGTAACTTCATCGAAGATCGTAAGGCATACACTCTGGGCCTGCGCGCTAGCTACCTGAACAGCCTGGAAGCTGAAATTCAATACACCGAGTTTATGGGTGCAGGTCAGAGCAACTCGGGTCGCGACCGCGACAACGTCGGCTTGAACGTCAAGTATTCCTTCTAAACATAACTAGAAAATATCGAGTGCCTGCGGGCACTCGGTTGCTGACTTATTTCACGGAGAATCAAGATGCTGAAAAAGCACACGTTGATGGGGGCCGCGATTGCGCTGGCACTGTCCGCTGGCAGCGCGTTCGCTGCGGTTTCGCCTGCAGAAGCAGCCAAATTGGGCGCAAACCTCACCCCGTTCGGTGCCGAGAAAGCCGGCAACGCGGCGGGCACTATTCCTGAGTGGAACGGTGGTATCACCAAGGCTCCGGCGGGTTACACCACGCCAGGCCAGCACCACGTCGATCCGTTTGCAGATGACAAGCCGCTGTTCACCATCACCAAAGCCAACCTGGATCAGTACAAAGACAACCTGACCCCAGGTCAGATTGCGATGTTCAACACCTACCCGAACAGCTACCAGATGCCGGTCTATCAGACTCGTCGCTCCGGTTCTGCGCCGCAGTGGGTGTATGACAACACCATCAAGAACGCTACTACTGCCAAGTTGCTGGATGGCGGCAACGGCTTCTCCGACGCCTACGGCGGCATCCCGTTCCCGATCCCGCAAAATGGCGTAGAAGCGTTGTGGAACCACATCGCACGCTACCGTGGTACCTACATTGTGCGTCGCGCTTCGGAAGTGGCCGTGCAGCGTAACGGTAGCTACTCGCTGGTGACCTCGCAGCAAGAAGCGATGTTCAAGTTCTACAACCCGAAAGGGACTGCAGCAGATCTGAACAACATCATGTTCTACTACCTGTCCTTCACCAAGAGCCCGGCGCGTCTGGCAGGTGGTGCGGTACTGGTGCACGAAACCCTGGATCAGGTAAAAGAGCCGCGTCAGGCTTGGGGCTACAACGCCGGTCAGCGTCGCGTACGTCGCGCGCCGAACCTGGCTTATGACACCCCGATCGCTGCCGCTGACGGCCTGCGCACAGCAGACGACACCGACATGATCAACGGTTCGCCAGATCGTTATGACTGGAAACTGGTGGGCAAGAAGGAAATCTACATTCCTTATAACAGCTACAAAGTCACCAGCCCTGAAGTTAAGTACAAGGACCTGTTACAAGTCGGTCACTTGAACCCAGCGTTTACTCGCAACGAACTACACCGTGTGTGGGTGGTTGAAGGTACGCTGAAGTCGGGTGCTCGCCACATCTACTCCAAGCGCACCCTGTTCCTCGACGAGGACAGCTGGCAAGCAGCAGTGGTTGATCAGTACGACGGTCGCGGTGATCTTTGGCGCGTGTCGATTGCCTACCTGAAAAACTACTACGACCTGCCGACCACTTGGTCTGCACTGGATAGCTTCCACGACCTACAAGCCCGTCGTTACCATGTGCAGAACTTGGATAACGAAGAGCCAAGCACCATCGACTTTAGCCAGGCTGTGCCGGATGACGGTTACTTCAAGCCTGCTGCGCTGCGTCGCCGCGGTACGCGTTAATCCGCGTGTAGGTTGAGCAAAAGGCCGCTACTGTTGTAGCGGCCTTTTGCTATTTGTCAGCCAAACAGGGCATGGTAGACGGGCGGGTTTAACAAAACATAACGTCGCGCCGATTGTCAGGCCTTTTGAAAGCTCAGTAGGATAGGCGCACTGCTATAAGGGTAGTGCTACCTATAAGAATAAGGGGGAAGGTATATGAGTGAGCCCGTCATGCGGCGCACCCAGGCCGGTCGTTCTGTGGGGTCGTCCCACACGCCGGAGTTCCGCGTCCACTCGCCACTGACTAAAGCGCTTTCGCTGTGCAGTGTGCTGTCCATGCTGATGCTCGCCAGTGCGCCAATGCACGTGCAAGCTGAAACCGTCAAAACTGAAGTCCAATCCGTTGTATCGGCCAAAGCTCAGCACAGCTTGTTGCTGGATATTGTCAGTGTTGGCAAGCGCTTGGTGGCTGTAGGCGATCGGGGCCACATACTCTTTTCCGATGACGATGGCGGCAGCTGGACACAAGCTAGCGTGCCATCCAAGCAGATGTTGACTGCCGTTTTCTTCCTCGACGATAGCCATGGTTGGGCTGTCGGTCACGATGCGCAGATTCTCGCCAGCAGCGATGGCGGCGCCACCTGGGTGAAGCAGTTCGAAGATCTTGAGCGCGAAGCGCCGTTGCTGGATATCTGGTTCAAGGACCGCAACAACGGTTTTGCAGTGGGTGCCTATGGTGCTTTGCTGACCACTACCGATGGCGGTACAACCTGGGAAGACGTCAGTGAGCGTATGGACAATGAGGATGCCTATCACCTCAATGCCATTGTCGAAGTGAAGGATTCAGGTCTGTTTATCGTTGGCGAGCAGGGTGTGATGTTCCGCTCACCTGATTGGGGGCAATCCTGGGAAACACTGGAAAGCCCGTATGAAGGTTCACTGTTTGGTGCGCTCGGTACCGGCGAGCCCGGTGCGGTGCTGGCCTATGGCCTACGGGGACACTTGTTCCGCTCTGCAGATTTCGGCAGCACGTGGGAGCGTATTTCGCTCAAAACGGCGAACAATGGTGAGCTGGAGTTTGGCTTAGCCAATGGTGCCATATTCAAGGATGGCAGCATCGTGATTGTCGGCCATGGTGGCAGCGTGCTGCGTAGCATCGACAAGGGGCGTAGTTTCAGCGTCCTAAATCGTCCTGATCGTTTGTCCTTGGCTGGCCTTGCCATGGATAACAGCGGCCGCATGATCCTCGTCGGGCAGGGTGGCGTACATGTTTCCGCGCCGACTGATGCCAGTCTTGGCCAACAATAATAAGCTGGGGTAGCGTTTGATGAGTAACCATCACCAGGACAAGGCGAGCTTTCTTGAACGCCTGATTTTCAACAACCGGCCTGCGGTGATTCTGATCTGCTTGCTGGTAAGCATTTTCCTGTTCTACCAAGCCTCGCAAATCCGGCCATCGACCAGCTTTGAAAAAATGATTCCGCTGAGCCATCCGTTCATTCAGAACATGATGGAGCACCGTAATGACCTGGCCAACCTTGGCAACACGGTGCGTATTTCGGTAGAAGCCAAAGATGGCGATATCTTCACCAAGGAATACATGGAGACGCTGCGTCAGATCAACGACGAAGCTTTTTATATTCCTGGTGTCGACCGTTCTGGCCTGAAGTCCTTGTGGACTCCTAGCGTGCGCTGGACCGAAGTGACCGAAGAAGGCTTTGCCGGCGGTGAGGTAATTCCGCAAACCTACGACGGCAGTGCCGAGAGCATGGAGGAGTTGCGCAGCAATGTCCTCAAATCCGGCCAGGTCGGTCGTCTGGTGGCGAACAATTTTAAGTCCAGCATCGTCGATGTACCGCTGCTTGAGTCCTATCCTGATCCAAACGACCAGGGCAAGTTGATCAAACTGGACTATCAGCAGTTCTCCCACCAGCTTGAGGAGAAAATCCGCGAAAAGTACCAGGCGCAGAACCCTAATGTGCAGATTCACATCATCGGTTTTGCCAAGAAGGTCGGCGACCTGATCGATGGTCTGGTGATGGTGGTCGGCTTCTTCGCCATCGCCTTGCTGATCACCTTCGTCCTGCTGTACTGGTTCAGCTGGTGTATCCGCAGCACCGTCGGCGTGCTGGTAACCACACTGGTTGCAGTGGGCTGGCAACTGGGTCTGATGAACCTGGTTGGATTTGGTCTCGACCCATACTCCATGCTGGTGCCGTTCCTGATCTTCGCCATCGGTATTTCCCATGGCGTGCAGAAGATCAATGGTATCGCGCTGCAATCCAGTGGCGCCGATAACCCATTGATGGCGGCGCGGCGCACCTTCCGCCAGCTGTTTCTGCCGGGCATGATCGCGATTCTGGCTGACGCCGTGGGCTTTATCACCCTGCTGATCATCGACATTGGTGTGATCCATGAGTTGGCGATCGGGGCTTCCATCGGTGTAGCGGTTATCGTCTTCACCAACCTTATTCTGCTGCCGGTTGCAATTTCCTACTTGGGTATCAGCAAGAAGGCGATTGAGCGCAGCAAGAAGGATGAGGTGGCCGAGAAGCCGATGTGGCGTCTGTTGTCCAACGTCGCCCATCCGAATGTTGCGCCGTTTATGGTTGTGCTGGCGCTGGTGGGTGGTGTCAGCAGCTTCTTCTATCAGAAGGCTTACCTGCAGGTCGGCGACCTGGATCAGGGGGCGCCTGAGCTGCGTCCTGATTCGCGCTACAACCAGGACAACGACTTCATCATCAAGAACTATTCGACCAGTTCCGATGTATTGGTGGTGATGGTCAAGACGGCTCCTGAAGGCTGTTCGGCTTTCAAGACGTTGTCGGCCATGGATGAGCTGATGTGGAAGATGGAGAACACCAAAGGTGTGCAGTCTGCGGTTTCCATGGTCACGGTGTCGCGCCAGATGATCAAGGGGATGAACGAAGGCAACCTGAAGTGGGAAACTCTGTCGCGTAACCAGGACGTGTTGAATAACTCGATTGCCCGGGCGGATGGCCTGTACAACGCTGATTGTTCGGTTGCCCCGGTGCTGGTGTTCCTTGAGGATCACAAGGCCGAGACACTTAAACGTGCGGTCAGCTCGGTACAGGAGTTTGCCAAGGTGAATAACCAGGAGGATCTGGATTTCCGCCTGGCTGCTGGTAACGCGGGTATCGAGGCGGCGACCAACGAAGTGATTGCCAGTTCCGAGTTGACCATCCTGGTGCTGGTTTATATCTGGGTGGCGGTGATGTGCATGATCACCTTCCGTTCTGTGCCTGCGACTATCTGCATCGTGTTGCCGCTGATCCTGACCTCGATTCTGGGTAACGCACTGATGGCGTTCCTGGGTATCGGCATGAAGGTCGCAACGTTGCCAGTGATCGCGCTCGGCGTGGGCATTGGTGTGGATTACGGCATCTACATCTACAGCCGCTTGGAAAGCTTCCTGCGTGCGGGCTTGCCGCTGCAAGAGGCCTACTACCAGACGCTCAAGTCCACCGGTAAAGCTGTGCTGTTTACTGGCCTGTGCTTGGCCATCGGCGTTGCCACCTGGATCTTCTCGGCGATCAAGTTCCAGGCTGACATGGGCCTGATGTTGACCTTTATGTTTGTCGTCAACATGTTTGGTGCCTTGCTGCTGTTGCCGGCTCTGGCGCGCTTCCTGATCAAACCAGAAAAACTGGTTGGCAAAACAGGTGGTTCGTTGCTTTCGCACTAAGGGCAGCTTGATGGCGTAAGCGTCTTGCGCTTATGCCAGGCCCAAAAACAGAAACCCTCGGTGAAGCGATTCCCGAGGGTTTTCTGTTTCTGGCGTTTGGGTAACGACTGCCGTGGCAGGCTCCGCTGCGTAGGCTTTATCCATCCTGAGAGGCGCCGCTAGGCCTGCTTTGGCTGTTAGAAAAACTGCTTGCCGGCAAGTTGTGCACAGAGCCTAAGTATTGCTAAACAGATGGGCTGGCCTGGCTTGTGTTATGCCCTGCTAGGCAATGCTGCCCATCACTGGCTGTGTCCGCGCGGGTTTAACGCGGATACAGCGGGGGCAGAGCGCTGGTATCCGTGTTGGTATTGCTCTCAAGGTCTTCTACGGCAGGCAGGCTACGAATGGCCAGCCACAGATTGCGACCTTGCCAGTGCTGACCGCTTTCGCTGTAGAGCGCGCCATTCAGGCCGTCGAGGGCTTCAGACAATGGGATAAAACGCGCGGCCATATCGGCGAGGGTTTCCGGCTGCTGCCGGGCCCAGGCGTCCAGCGCATGGCGCGTGGCCTGCGAGTCGTTAGCCAGGCAGCTGCGCTTGAGATCATCGAGCAGGTTGCGTTGGCTTGGCCCCGTCTGCTGGCTAGGCAATACAGGAGGCTGACGGCGCGCGCGCCACCACAGGGTAAAGCCGAGCAGGGTGGTCAGGCCCAGAAGTGCAGTGCTGAGTTGCCAGGCCCAGAGGTGGGCATTGTCCACCTCGCGCACGGTTGGGCTTGCTACTTCAATCGGCAGGGTTTCCATGTTTGGATTTGCGGCCACCTGCAGCTTACGCGTGGGCAGGCTGCTGCGTTCGAGTTGGTCGGTCGTGGTGTTCCACCACAGCACATCGATTGCCGGCAGGGTGATCTCGCCTTCACGGTTGGCTACCAGAGCTTCACGTTCTTCACGGCTGGCTACCAGACCGTTGTCGTTGGCCTGGTTGGCTAATTGGGGTTGGTCGGGGTAGCGGCGCAGGCCGGCTACTTGGGTGGCGGGCAAGGGCGGTAATTGTGCGCTGGCCAAACCTTCAACCTTGAGCAGTAGGCTGCGCGTCAGCGAATCACCGACGCGGGCCGCCTCCGGTTGTGGACTCCAGACTTCACTCAGGCTGAGTGCGCGCGCCGGCAGCCAGGGCGCGTCGGCCGGATAGCTGGCTGGCTTGGCTTTCACCGTCAGCGGAATTTCCGGCGAACGGACCCGCACCACTTTGCCGGGGCGTGGACCGAACGGGTTGTATGCATTGCTGGCGGAGCGATCAACCGCAGTGGCGGTAAAGGCTTGCGAGGGGATCAGCAGGTCGCCACTTTCCTGGGGAAAAATCGCGTAGCGCAGTTCAATTACCCCATGGCGTATGCCGTTGATGTCTTTCTCGTAGGTGCGCGGTTCACCAAGCGCTTCAACGCGCGCCTGGGGCATCTCCAGTTGGGTCAGGCTGCTGTCGTCGTACAGTGAAACGGAGTGGTAGATGCGCAGTGTCAGCACGGTTTGCGCCTGCACGTAGACACTTTCCTGGTCCAGGCTGGCATCGATAAACACCGGTGCCAGGCGACTGTCATCGGCGCTCGCGGCTTGCTGAACATGCAGGGTAATCGGCTCGCTTTGCAGCTGGCCGAGTGTGAGCGGAGGTATCACCACATAACCGCTGTGTTTGGGTTGCAGGGTGACGATCCAGCGCGTGCTGGCCTGGGCACCGTTGCTGCCGCTGGTCAGGCGGTTGACCTGGCGGGTGCCGAGCACCTCAAACAGCTCATTGAGCGGCTGCAGGTCGGGCTTGCCGAACAGCGTGGCGTCATCTGATTCCAGGGTCAGCTCAACGCTCTCGCCGGCATCCAGGCGCGTACGGTCGACGCTGGCGGTCAGGCTTTGCGCGCTGACGTTCAGGGCCAGCAGGCCAAGCAGAAGGGTACAGAGCAGTCGGCTCATTGCAGTTGTTCCTGGCGCTGTTGTTGTTCCAGCCTGAATTTACGCCGCAGTAGCTCGCCCGGATCGTCCGGAATCTGCCGCAGCCATTGTTCCAATGCCTGACGCCGTTCGCCGTCGAGGGCCGGCTCGGCGCTGGCGATCTGTTCTTCGCCGCTGTCGCTGTCGTCTTCTTCTGGTTGTTTCGGCGGTATATCCACGTCTTCGTCGGCGCCGGGTTGTACGGGTTTTTCGCCCTCATCATCAGACTCTGACGGCTTGGCCGGCGATTGCTCGGCCTGCTGCTGGGCATCTGGATCGGACTGGCCGACCTGTGGTTGGCTGTTGGGCTTGTTCTCTTGCTCGGTGGGCTCTTGCGGATTGTCGGCCTGACTCTGCTGTTGCTGCTGGTTTTGGCGCAGCAGCTCTTCGACCAGGGCTTTGTTCTTTTGCGCCTGGGCCAAGTCGGGTTGTAGTTCCAGCGCCTGGGTGTAGGCGTCTAGGGCGGCTTCCAGTTCGTTGCTACGCGCCAGGGCGTTGCCACGGTTGTAGTGGTCGCTGGCGCTTTCGCCATTGGCGAAGCGTTCGGCGGCCGCGGCGTAATCGCCGGCCTGGTAGAGCGCCTGGCCTTGCCAGCGCGGATCGTGGAAACGCTGCGCGGCTTCTGCCGGTTGTTGCGCCTCAAGCAGGCGCTGGCCTTGTTGATCGGCACGTAGCCAGAGGTCATCGAAGCTGAAGGCGTAGCTGTTCTGCGGCAGGCTCAGCAGCAACAGCGGCAGGCACAGCAGCCAGCCGCGGCGTGCAGCGCAGGCAGCGAGTAACAGCAGGGGCAGAAGCAGCCAGTGGCTCTGGTCTGCCCAGGCTTGCAGCTGGGTCAGCTCACCATCGCGGCGCAGCTGTTGGGGGGCATCGAGTAGGCCGAGGTTGCGCAGGTCGCGCTCATCCAGCGTTACGCCCTGATACTGCCCGCCCAGCTCGTTGGCAAAGCGCTTGAGGCCGTTGCTGTCCAGGCGTGGCAGCAGGATGGTGCCCTGAGCGTCCTTGAGGAATGAGCCGTCCTCCTGAATGATCGGCGCGCCCTGGGTGCTGCCAATGCCGAGAATGCGTAGGCGCTCACCACGGCGGCCGAGCGCCTGGGTGATGGCCTGGCGTTGCGTCTCGTCGAGGCTGCTGGTTAGCAGCAGCAGGCGGCCATTGCCCTGGGCGCCCCGCTCGAGCAGTTGCAGCGCCTTGATCACCGCCAGGTCAGCGCGCTTGCCAGGCTCGGGCATGATTTCTGGGCTTAGTGCATCAAGCAGGTTGCGGCTGGTGGCCAGGTCGTCGGAGAGCGGCACCAGGGTATGTGCGCTACCGGCATACACGACAATGGCGGTTTGCGCATCCTGCCGTGCTTCCAGCAGATCGAGCAGCTTGCGCTTAGCCTGGGCCAGGCGATTGGGTGAGGCGTCGCTGGCGAGCATCTCAGGGGTCAGTTCGAGCAGTACCACCAGCGGGTCGGCCGGCTTGGGGTTCTGTTGCTCGATGCGTTGCCAGCTGGGGCCTAGCAGCGCCAATAGTGCAAGGAGCCAGGCTAGGCCGAGGGCCAGCCAGGGCAGGCGACTGTTGCGCCCACCGGTGGCGGTTAGCAGCGCGGACTGGAACGCGGCCGGCAGCAACGCTTGCCAGCGACCGCTGCGTTTCTCCCGGTGCCAAAGCTGCCAGAGCAAAAAGCCCAATAGCGGTATCAGCAGCAGCCAGAAGGGGCGTTGCCAGTGGGGCCAGAGGCTGGTCAGTTCGCTCATGACGGTTTCCCCCGTAGCCGTGTCAGCTGAGTACGCCAGCGTTGTTGCAGGCTTGGCCAGAGTGTTTGGCTGACCAGCAGCAGGCTGAACAGCAGGGCCAGGCCCAGCGGCCAGGGATAGAGTGGCAAGGTCGGCCGCGCCAGAGTCGGTTTCTGCGCCACAGGCTCCAATCTATCGAGGGTCGCTTCGATCGCCTGCAGTTCTTCACTGTCACGGGCGCGGAAGTATTCGCCGCCGGTGGCTTCGGCAATTGCCCGCAGGCTCGGCTCGTCCAGATCGATACCGGGATTAAAGCCGAGCATGCCGAGTACGCCGCCTTGTTCGGGGTCGGCACCGATGCCTATCGGGTAAATGGTGATGCCTTCTTCGGCGGCCAGGCGTGCGGCAGTCAAGGGATCGATTTCGCCACCATTGTTGGCACCGTCAGTCACCAGTACCAGTACGCGGCTCTGCGCCGGACGCTCGCGCAGGCGCTTGACCGCCAGGCCAATGGCGTCGCCGATGGCGGTCTGTGGTCCGGCGATGTTCTTCTGCGCCTCATCCAGCCAGGTATGCACGGTCTGCCGGTCGAAGGTCAGCGGCGACTGCAGGTAGGCGCGGCTGCCGAATAGGATCAAGCCAACCCGATCACCCTGACGGCCATCGATAAACTCACCGAGCAGGTGTTTGACCAGGGTCAGACGACTGACTTCCTGGTCTTCCCACACCATGTCGGAATAATCCATGGAGCCGGATACATCCACCGCCAGCAGCAGGTCGCGGCCGCTGGCCGGCAACGGCAGCGGCTCACCCAGCCATTGCGGGCGCGCGCAGGCGAGCAGCAGTAACAGCCAGATCAGTGCAAACGGTGCTTGTTGTCGCAGGGCAGGTAGCCGTACGCGGGCGCGGCGGCCGCTCAAACCTTCCAGTTCGGCCAGGAAGCTGATTTTCAACGCTGCTTCGCCGCTGTCCGCAGGCGGTAGCCAGGCGCGGAGCAACCAGGGCAGCGGGGCGACCAGAAAGACCCAGGGCCAGGCAAACTCAAACATGTTTGCGAATCCAGATCGCTACGGCCTGGTTGAGCCCGGCGATGGCCTTGTCATCCAGGTTGCAGTGCGGGCGATAGGCGCCTTCCACCAGAATCATCCAGCGAGTCAGGCCGGCGGCTGGGCAGCGGCTGTCGAGAAAGGCCAGCCAGGCGCGGCTACTGAGGATATGGCTGTTGCTTTGCGGGTAACGCTCGCGGCACAGGCGTTTGAGGATGGCGTTGAGTTGCTGAAGCCAGGGGCCGGCATCGACGCCGTCATAAGGTTTGCTCAGGCGTTCGAGTTCGTTCAGCGCGGCCTGGCGCAATGGGTCGAGCGGCGCTTCGTTCGACTGCTCGGCCGCTTTGCGTGGCAGGTGTTTAAGCAGCCTGAAGGCGCCCCACAGCAGCACAGGCAACAGCAGGGCGAGCAGCCACCAGCCCGGAGCCGGCGGCCACCAGCTGATCGGCGCAGGGGCGATCAGTGGTTCGAGTTGGTCCAGCGGGTTCACAGGGCTTTCCTCGGCCGCTGGGCATTCAGGTGCTCGCGCAGCTGCTCGATAATCTCGCTCTGGGTGTTCAGGGCCAGCAGCGGCACGCCGAGCTTCTGCGCCAGGCGCTGCCAGCGTGCCTGGCGGGCATCGGCCAGGCTGCGGTATGCCTGGCGCAGTTCGGCATCCTGGGTATCCAGCTCCAACTGTGCGCCATATTCGGTAAAGCGCAGCAGGCCAGCATTGGGCAGAGCGTGGTCGAGCGGGTCGGAAAGGGGCAGCAACAGCAGGTCGGTATGCCGCGCCAATAGCAGCAGCTGCTGTTCGCTGCTGTCGTTCAGCGTGCGCTCATCACAGAGAATCACCACCAGACTGCCGGGGCGCAGCACTTCGCGGGCGCGGCGCAAGGCCAGGCCGAAGCTGTCGCGCCCACCCTGGCTGTCGTTGCTCAGGGCCTGATTGGCTTTGGCCAGGCGGCTGAGCAGTTGCAGCAGGCTCTGCTTGCTGCGCCGTGGTTTGATTTCGTGGTGTTCGTTGTCGCCAAACACCAGCCCGCCGATGCGGTCGTTGTGGCCCAGCGCAGCCCAGCCGATCAGGCTGGCGGCCTGGGCGGCGAGTACCGATTTGAACATCAGTCCGGAGCCGAAGAACAGACGCTTGCTCTGCTCGACCATGATGTAAATCGGCCGCTCGCGCTCTTCGTGGAATAGCTTGGTGTGCGGCTCCTGGGTGCGCGCGGTCACTCGCCAGTCGATGGTGCGTACGTCGTCGCCGGGCTGGTACACGCGCACCTGGTCGAAGTCCACGCCGCGCCCGCGCAGTTTGGAGTGGTGCAGACCAATCAGTGGGCTGCGCCGTGCCGGTGTGGAGAACAGCTGCACCTCACGCACACGGTGGCGCATCTCGATCAGTTCACCGAGGCTGACGCGAATGCCGGGCTGCGCGGGTTGGTCGTGCATGGTGGTTAGGCGACCGCCACAACGTCGAGAATGCGCTGCACCACGCGGTCCTGGTCGATGCCGGCGGCTTCTGCCTCAAACGACAAAATGATGCGGTGCCGCAGCACGTCGAACAGCACCGCCTGGATATCTTCCGGGCTGACGAAGTCCCGCCCGGCCAGCCAGGCGTGGGCCCGTGCACAGCGGTCCAGGGCAATCGAGCCGCGCGGGCTGGCGCCGTAGGCAATCCACTCGGCCAGCTCAGGGTCGAACTTGGCCGGTGTGCGCGAGGCCATCACCAGTTGCACCAAATACTCTTCCACTGCGTCGGCCATATACAGGCCGAGAATTTCCTGGCGCGCGGCAAAGATTGCCTGCTGGCTGACTAGCTGCTCAGGCTTGGTTTCACCGTTGAGCGCTTCACCACGGGCCTGGGCGAGGATCTTGCGTTCCACGCTGGCATCGGGGAAACCGATCTTCACGTGCATCAGAAAGCGGTCGAGCTGGGCTTCGGGCAGCGGGTAGGTGCCTTCCTGCTCGATCGGGTTCTGCGTAGCCATCACCAGAAACAGCGGCGACAGGTGATAGGTGCTGCGGCCAACGCTGACCTGGCGCTCGGCCATGGCTTCGAGTAACGCCGATTGCACCTTGGCCGGGGCACGATTGATTTCATCGGCCAGCACCAGATTGTGGAAGATCGGCCCCTGCTGGAACACGAAGCTGCCGGTTTCCGGACGATAGATCTCGGTGCCGGTGATATCCGCCGGGAGCAAGTCAGGGGTGAACTGTATGCGGTGGAACTCGGCCTCGATACCTTCGGCCAGCTCCTTGATCGCCTTGGTCTTGGCCAGACCGGGAGCGCCTTCGACCAGCATGTGGCCATCGGCGAGCAAGGCAATCAGCAGCCTTTCGATGAGTTTTTCCTGGCCGAGGATCTGACTTGAAAGAAAATGTCGCAGCGCGACAAGCGCTTCACGGTGTTCCATCGTTAAGCTCATCCGGCAAATGTGACCAGCGAGTCTTGAATCTCGCCAGAGTTAAGTGGCAGCCACTTTAATGCAATCGCGGCCTCCTAGACTAACGTTGAACAACAAGGTTGTGGCGAAGGTCATTACTCGTGACTGCCTTGATCGAGTCCCCTGACGAATAACAAGCCAAACGGAGCAAACCCATGGCGTTCTTTACGGCGGCCAGCAAAGCCGATTTTCAGCACCACCTGCAAACGGCGCTGGCGCAGCACGTCAGTGAACAGGCTCTGCCACAAGTAGCCCTGTTCGCCGAGCAATTCTTCGGCATCATCGCCCTCGAGGAGCTGACCCAGCGTCGCCTCTCTGATCTGGTCGGTTGCACCTTGTCGTCCTGGCGGTTGCTGGAGCGTTTTGAACCGGCCAAGCCCGAAGTGCGGGTATTCAACCCCGATTATGAAAAACACGGCTGGCAGTCCACCCATACCGCCGTAGAAATTCTGCACAGCGATATTCCGTTTCTGGTCGACTCGGTGCGCATGGAGCTGAACCGCCGCGGTTACAGCATCCACACCCTGCAGAACAGCGTGTTCAGCGTACGCCGCAACAAGAGCGGCGAGCTGCAGGAAATCCTGCCCAAAGGTGCTCAGGGCAAGGATGTGCAGCAGGAAGCCCTGATGTTCCTGGAGATTGACCGCAGCTCCAACGTCGGTGAATTGAAGACCCTGGAAAAAGACCTGCAAGAAGTCTTTGGCGATGTGCGCCTGAGTGTCGCCGACTTCCAGCCGATGAAAGCCAAGGCCAAAGAACTGCTGGCCTGGCTGGATAAGGCCAAACTCAAGGTTGAAGGCGCCGAGCTGGAAGAGATCAAGGTATTCATGAGCTGGTTGCTCGACGACCACTTCACCTTCCTCGGCTATGAAGAGTTCACTGTTGCCGACAGCACTGGCGGCGGCAGCATGGTCTATGACGAAAAGTCCCTGCTGGGCTTGTCCAAGCGCCTGCGCAGCGGCCTCAAGGCCGATGAGTTGCATATCGAACCTGAAGCCGTGGCCTACCTGCGCGAGCCGCAGCTGCTGTCCTTCGCCAAGGCTGCCGTACCAAGCCGCGTGCACCGCCCTGCGTACCCGGATTTGGTGTCGATCCGCGAACTGGACGCCAAGGGCAAGGTGATCAAGGAATGCCGCTTTATGGGCTTGTACACCTCCGCGGTGTATGCCGAGAGCGTGTGGAGCATTCCGTTTATCCGCCGCAAGGTGGCGGTGATTAAGCAGCGTTCCGGTTTCGATAGCAGCGCGCACCTGGGCAAAGAGCTGGCTCAAGTCCTAGAAGTGCTGCCGCGTGACGACCTGTTCCAGACCCCGGTGGATGAGCTGTTCAACACCACCATGGCGATCGTGCAGATTCAGGAACGCAACAAGATTCGCGTATTCCTGCGTCGCGACCCGTACGGTCGTTTCTGCTATTGCCTGGCTTATGTGCCACGCGATGTGTACTCCACCGAAACCCGCATGAAGATCCAACAGGTGCTGATGGAGCGCCTGCAGGCCACCGATTGCGAGTTCTGGACCTTCTTCTCCGAGTCGGTACTGGCGCGGGTGCAGTTCATCCTCAAGGTTGACCCGAAGAACCGCGTGCAGATCGACCCGCTGCGCCTGGAAAAAGAAGTCATCCAGGCCTGCCGTTCGTGGAAGGACGATTACACCAGCCTGATTGTCGAAAGCCTTGGCGAAGCTCAGGGCACTGAAGTGCTAAGCGAGTTCCCCGGCGGTTTCCCGGCCGGTTACCGCGAACGTTTCGCCCCGCACTCGGCGGTGGTGGATATGCAGCACCTGCTTAGCCTGAATAATGAACGTCAGCTGGTGATGAGCTTCTACCAGCCGCTGACCCAGGGCGAGCAGCAGCTGCACTGCAAGCTGTACCACGCCGACACGCCGCTGCCGTTGTCGGACGTGCTGCCGATTCTGGAAAACCTCGGCCTGCGCGTACTGGGCGAGTTCCCTTACAAACTGCGCCGCGCTGATGGCCGCGAGTTCTGGATTCACGACTTCGCCTTCACCTATGCCGAAGGCCTGGATGTCGACATCCAGCAGCTCAACGACACCCTGCAGGGCGCTTTCGTCAATATCGTTGGCGGTGCGGCGGAGAACGACGGCTTCAACCGTCTGGTGCTGATGGCCGCCATGCCGTGGCGTGATGTGGCGTTGCTGCGTGCTTACGCCCGCTACCTCAAGCAGATTCGTCTGGGCTTCGACCTCAGCTACATCGCCAGCACCCTGGTCAACCACGCTGATATCGCCAAGGAGCTGGTGCGCCTGTTCAAGACGCGTTTCTACCTGGCGCGCAAGCTCACCGCCGATGATCTGGAAGACAAGCAGCAGAAGCTTGAACAGGCGATTCTCGCCGCGCTGGACAACGTTGCGGTGCTCAACGAAGACCGCATCCTGCGCCGCTACCTGGACCTGATCAAAGCTACCCTGCGCACCAACTTCTACCAGACCGATGCAGCCGGGCAGAACAAGTCCTACTTCAGCTTCAAACTCAACCCACGGGCGATTCCGGATATTCCACGTCCGACGCCGAAGTTCGAAATCTTCGTCTACTCGCCGCGTGTTGAAGGTGTGCACCTGCGCTTTGGCGACGTCGCCCGTGGCGGCCTGCGTTGGTCGGACCGTGAGGAAGACTTCCGTACCGAGGTGCTGGGTCTGGTCAAGGCGCAGCAGGTGAAGAACGCAGTCATCGTGCCGATGGGCGCCAAGGGCGGCTTTATCCCACGGCGTCTGCCGCTGGGTGGCTCGCGTGATGATGTGTTGGCCGAGGGCATTGCCTGCTACCGCATCTTTATCAGCGGCCTGCTGGATATCACCGACAACCTGAAAGACGGCGCCGTGGTGCCACCGCAGAACGTGGTGCGTCACGATGGCGACGATCCGTACCTGGTGGTGGCGGCCGACAAAGGCACCGCGACCTTCTCTGATATCGCTAACGGCATTGCTGCCGAATACGGTTTCTGGTTGGACGACGCCTTCGCCTCGGGCGGCTCGGCCGGTTACGACCACAAAGGCATGGGCATCACCGCCAAGGGCGGTTGGGTCTCGGTGCAGCGCCATTTCCGCGAGCGCGGCATCGACGTGCAGAAAGACAACGTCACCGTAATCGGCATCGGTGATATGGCTGGCGACGTATTCGGCAACGGCCTGCTGCTGTCGGAAAGCCTGCAGCTGGTCGCGGCCTTCAACCACATGCACATCTTTATCGACCCCAACCCGGATGCGGCCAAGAGCTTTGTTGAGCGTCAGCGCCTGTTTGATCTGCCACGCTCTAGCTGGGCCGATTACGACGCCAAACTGATTTCGGCGGGTGGCGGGATCTTCCTGCGCAGCGCCAAGAGCATCGCCATCAGCCCGCAGATGAAAGAGCGCTTCGACATCAGTGCTGACAAGCTGGCGCCCAACGAACTGCTGAATGCCTTGCTCAAAGCACCGGTGGATCTGCTGTGGAACGGCGGCATCGGCACCTACGTGAAATCCAGTAAGGAAAGCCACGCCGATGTCGGCGACAAGGCCAACGACCTGCTGCGCGTGGATGGCCGCGAACTGCGTGCCAAAGTGGTGGGTGAGGGCGGTAACCTCGGCATGACCCAGCTGGGTCGTGTCGAGTACGGCCTCAATGGCGGCAAGAGCAACACCGACTTTATCGACAACGCCGGTGGTGTGGACTGTTCCGACCATGAAGTGAACATCAAGATTCTGCTCGGCGAAATCGTCGGCGCGGGTGACATGACCGGCAAGCAGCGCAACAAGCTGTTGGTGGAAATGACCGATGCAGTTGGTGGACTGGTGTTGGGCAACAACTACAAGCAGACCCAGGCGTTGTCGCTGGCTGAGCGCCGTGCGCGTGAGCGGGTGAGTGAGTACAAGCGCCTGATGACGGCTCTGGAAGCGGCCGGCAAGCTGGATCGCGCGCTGGAGTTTCTGCCTACCGACGACGAGCTCAACGAACGTGCCGCCAATGGTCTGGGTCTGACTCGTCCTGAACTGTCGGTGCTGATCTCCTACAGCAAGATCGATCTCAAGGAATCGCTGCTGAAATCCCTGGTGCCGGACGATGAGTACCTGGCACGCGAGATGGAAACCGCCTTCCCGCCGCTGTTGGCGAAGAAGTTCGGTGAGCCGATGCGTCGCCATCGCCTTAAGCGCGAAATCGTCAGCACGCAGATTGCCAACGACTTGGTTAACCACATGGGCATCACCTTCGTGCAGCGCCTGAGGGAGTCCACTGGCATGAGCGCGGCGAATGTCGCCGGCGCCTATGTGATCGTGCGTGACCTGTTCCGCTTGCCGCATTGGTGGAAACAGATCGAGGCCCTGGACTATCAGGTTCCTGCCGAACTGCAACTGCAGTTGATGGATGAGCTGATGCGTCTTGGCCGCCGTGCCACGCGCTGGTTCCTGCGCAGCCGCCGCAACGAGCTGGATGCGGCCCGTGACGTTGCGCATTTCGCACCGCGCATCGAAGCACTGGTGGGTCGACTCGACGAACTGCTCGAAGGCCCGGCCCGTGAACAGTGGCTGGCACGCTTCCAGGGGTATGTTGAAGCCGGTGTGCCGGAAGAACTGGCGCGGGTAGTGGCTGGCACCAGCCATCTGTACACCCTGTTGCCGATCATCGAAGCATCGGATGTGACCGGGCAGGAGCCGGCTCGGGTTGCGGCGGCGTACTTCGCCATTGGCGGGTCGCTGGAGCTGTCCTGGTACCTGCAGCAGATCACTAGCCTGCCGGTGGAAAACAACTGGCAAGCGCTGGCCCGCGAGGCCTTCCGCGATGACCTGGACTGGCAGCAGCGCGCTATCACGGTGTCTGTACTGCAAATGGCCGAAGGTCCTGCAGATATCGAGGAACGGGTCGGTGTGTGGCTGGATCAGCACCGCCGTCTGGTGGATCGCTGGAAGGTTATGCTCGGCGAACTGCGTGCGGCCACCAACACCGATTACGCCATGTATGCCGTGGCTAACCGCGAGTTGATGGACCTGGCGCAAAGCGCCTGATAAAGGCAGCGCAGGCTTGGCCTGCGCTGACTGCAGTAATAAAAAAGCCCCGCGATTGCGGGGCTTTTTTATTGGCGACGGTTATGCGGCGACTGTGGTTATCAGTCGTCGAAATCCATCCAGCCGCCCATCTCTTTCCAGCGGTTGACGATGCCGCAGAATAGCTCGGCGGTCTTCTCGGTGTCGTAGCGGGCCGAGTGTGCTTCCTTGCCGTCGAAGTCGATGTCGGCGGCCTGGCAGGCTTTGGCCAATACGGTTTGACCGTACGCCAGACCAGCCAAGGTGGCGGTGTCGAAGCTGGAGAATGGGTGGAACGGGTTGCGCTTGATGCCCGTGCGGTTAACCGCAGCATTAAGGAAGCCCAGGTCGAAGCTGCTGTTATGGCCAACCAGGATCGCCCGCTTGCAGCTGTTGGCTTTCAGCGATTTGCGCAGGCCACGGAAGATTTCCGTCAGCGCATGCTCTTCAGTGACGGCCATGCGCAGCGGGTGATCGAGCTTGATGCCGGTGAAGTCCAGCGCCGCTTGTTCGATATTCGCGCCTTCAAACGGCTCGATACGGAAGAACTGGGTGTGCTCAGGGTAGAGGAAGCCGCCTTCGTCCATGCCGATGGTGGTGGCAGCAATTTCCAGCAGAGCATCGGTGGCGCAATTGAAACCACCGGTTTCCACGTCCACGACTACCGGCAGGTAGCCACGAAAGCGTGCGGCCATCGGGTGGCGCGGGCCGGAGTGGCTGCCGCTTTCGGCTTCGTCGTCGTACAGGTCTTCACTCACGCTTGGTTCTCCAGCAGACGCCAGCGCAGGGTTTCACCGGCGCGCAGCGGGATAACGGTTTGCTCGCCCAATGGCAAGCTGGCCGGTGCGGTCCAGTCTTCACGCACCAGAGTGATGCTGTCGGTGTTGCGCGGCAGGCCGTAGAAGTCCGGGCCGTTCAGGCTGGCGAAGGCTTCCAGTTTGTCCAGCGCATTGCGCTGCTCAAAAGCCTCGGCATACAGCTCGATGGCCGCATAGGCGGTGTAGCAACCGGCGCAGCCGCAGGCGGCTTCCTTGGCGTGCTTGGCATGTGGCGCCGAGTCGGTGCCGAGGAAGAACTTGGCGTTGCCGCTGGTGGCCGCATCCAGCAGGGCGTCCTGATGGGTGTTGCGCTTGAGAATCGGCAGGCAATAGAAGTGCGGGCGAATGCCGCCAACCAGCATGTGGTTGCGGTTGTACAGCAGGTGGTGGGCAGTGATGGTGGCGCCGACGTTGGCCGAAGCGCCTTGCACAAACTCCACCGCATCACGGGTGGTGATGTGCTCGAACACCACTTTCAGGGTCGGGAAGCGCTCGACCACACGGCTCAGATGTTCACCGATAAACACCTTCTCGCGGTCGAAAACATCGACTTCGCTGCGTGTCACTTCACCGTGCACCAGCAGCGGCAGGCCGACTTCGGCCATGGATTCGAGCACCGGGAAAATCTTGTCGATGCTGGTCACGCCCGAGTCGGAGTTGGTGGTCGCGCCGGCCGGGTAGAGCTTGGCCGCATGCACAAAACCCGAGGCCTTGGCCGTGCGCACATCGTCAGGCTGGGTCAGATCGGTGAGGTACAGCACCATCAGCGGCTCGAAACGGCTGCCGGCAGGGCGGGCGCTGAGAATGCGCTGGCGATAGGCGTCGGCTTCGCTGGCGTTGCGCACGGGCGGTACCAGGTTGGGCATGATGATGGCGCGGCCGAAGGTACGGGCGACATCGGCGACGGTGTGGGGCAGAACGCCACCGTCGCGCAGGTGGATGTGCCAGTCGTCGGGACGCAGCAGGGTAAGGCGGTCAGTCATGGAAGCTTCCAGGCGGGCAAAACGTAGTGAGAATGCTACCGGAAAAGCCCCTTGGCAGCACGCTGAAAGCGGCTGTCGCGGGTAAAGCGGATTGAAGGCGGGGTTGGTTTATGGTCCGCCCCGAGCAATAGCCATAAAGCACTGCTCAAGTTTTCCGCCGTGGCACCGATAGACAAGAGGTAAGCCGTATTCCCTGGAGTCTGTCGTGCGACCCTACCCACTCGCGGTGCTTTGCCTGCTGGCAAGCCAGCCCGTCCTAGCCATCAGCTTCCAGACTCGTCTGGAGAAGATTGAGTGGCAGGTCGAAGGCGATCAGTTCGAGTGCCGCCTGTCGCAACCGATCACCGATTTCGGTTCTGGGGTGTTTGTACGCCGTGCGGGCGAACAGGTCACCTTCAGCTTGAAAGCCCGTGAGCGCTGGCTGGGTGCCGGTAATGCAACCTTGCTGGCGGCGGCGGCGCCCTGGCAGCCGGGGCGTGGTGATATCAACTTGGGCTCAGTCAGTGTGGTGCCGGCCGAGGTGCTGTTCAACAGTTCGCAAGAGCAAGGCACGCGCTTGCTGACTGGTCTGTTGGAGGGGCGCAGTCCTCTGGTACGCCATCGCGCAGCCATGGGGGGGGATGCGGTTGAGGTGCGCCTGCTGCCGGCCAAATTCAATAAGGCCTACCACGAGTACCTGGATTGCACGGCCAAGCTGCTGCCGGTGAATTTCGATCAAGTGCGCAAGAGCCAGGTCGGCTTTCCAGGTGGGGGGGTGGCGCTGGAACCGCTGGCCCAGGCCAAACTCGATATCATCCTCAGCTTTCTCAAGGCCGACCCCAGCGTCAATCGCATTCAGCTAGACGGCCATGCCGACAATGGCGGTAATCGTCTGACTAATCGCGATTTGTCGCGCCGCCGTGCGTTGGCGGTGATGGAGTACCTCAAGGCCAACGGCATTCCTGCCGAGCAGATCACCATGCGTTTTCATGGTGAGCGCTACCCGGTGGCGCCGAATAACAACGAAGCCAATCGGGCGAAGAACCGCCGAGTAACCATTCTGCTTGACCGAGTGCCGGAAGCAGCAGTGCCTCCTGCGCCAGCAGCGGAGCCGGCGCCTGCTGCTGCGGATCCAGCGGCCACCTCCTAGCGCCTGCAACTCGTCTGTTGTCCAACAATTATCCGTCGCTTGGTCGTCACAAGCTGTCGCGCCTCTGTAAATCAGGCGGCATGGGCAGTAGAATCGTCGGTTTTCCCGCACAACCCCGTGGAGTTGATGGCATGGCCGACGTAAACAAGGTAGTCCTGGCATATTCCGGTGGCCTGGACACTTCCGTGATCCTCAAGTGGCTGCAAGATACCTATAACTGCGAAGTGGTGACCTTCACCGCTGACCTCGGCCAGGGTGAGGAAGTCGAGCCGGCACGCGCCAAGGCACAGGCCATGGGCGTCAAGGAAATCTATATCGACGACCTGCGCGAAGAATTCGTCCGCGATTTCGTCTACCCAATGTTCCGCGCCAACACCGTCTACGAAGGTGAGTACCTGCTGGGCACGTCCATCGCTCGCCCGCTGATTGCTAAGCGTTTGATCGAAATCGCCAACGAAACCGGCGCCGACGCCATTTCCCATGGCGCCACCGGCAAAGGTAACGACCAGGTGCGCTTCGAACTGGGCGCCTACGCGCTCAAGCCCGGCGTAAAAGTGATTGCCCCATGGCGCGAGTGGGACCTGCTGTCGCGCGAGAAGTTGATGGACTACGCCGAGAAGCATGCCATCCCGATCGAGCGTCACGGCAAGAAAAAGTCGCCGTACTCCATGGATGCCAACCTGCTGCACATCTCCTATGAAGGTGGCGTGCTGGAAGACACTTGGACCGAGCACGAAGAAGACATGTGGCGCTGGACCAAGTCTCCAGAAGCCGCGCCGGATACCCCAACCTATATCGAGCTGACCTACCGCGCCGGTGACATCGTCGCCATCGACGGCAAGGCCATGAGCCCGGCCACCGTCCTGGCTGAGCTGAACCGCATCGGCGGCGAAAACGGCATCGGTCGTCTGGATATCGTTGAAAACCGCTTTGTTGGCATGAAGTCCCGTGGCTGCTACGAGACCCCTGGCGGCACCATCATGCTCAAAGGCCACCGCGCCATTGAATCGATCACCCTGGACCGCGAAGTCGCTCACCTGAAAGACGAGCTGATGCCGAAATACGCCAGCCTGATCTACAACGGTTTCTGGTGGAGCCCTGAGCGTCTGATGCTGCAACAGATGATCGATGCGTCTCAGGCCAACGTGAACGGCGTGGTACGCATGAAACTGTATAAAGGCAACGTGATCATCACTGGTCGCAAGTCTGATGATTCGCTGTTCGACGCCAATATCGCCACCTTTGAAGAAGATGGCGGTGCTTACAACCAGGCCGACGCTGGCGGTTTCATCAAGCTCAACGCCCTGCGCATGCGCATCGCTGCGGGCAAAGGCCGTAAGATGCTCTGATAGACTTGAGCACCTGAGCCACACCAAGCCCCGGCCATAAGCCGGGGTTTGCATTTATAAGCCCACACAGCCGGGCATTGATGAGGAGACACCTGATGAGACTGCTGCATACCATGCTGCGCGTCGGCGATATGGATAAATCCATCGCGTTCTACACCGAAGTGCTGGGCATGACCCTGCTACGCCGCAAAGACTACCCAGAAGGGCAGTTCACCCTAGCCTTTGTCGGCTATGGCGATGAAGCGCACAACAGCGTGATCGAACTGACCCATAACTGGGGCGTGGAAAGCTACGAACTGGGCACCGGCTATGGTCATATCGCTTTGGAAGTGGCCGATGTGTACAAGGCTTGCGAAGACATTCGCACCCGCGGCGGCAAGATCACCCGCGAGCCCGGGCCGATGAAGCACGGCACCAGCATTCTGGCGTTCGTCGAAGATCCGGATGGTTACAAAATTGAGCTGTTGTCGCCGTCGCGCGCCGATTAAGGCCGGCTGAGTCAGCTGAGCCACAAAAAAGCCCCGCAGTGTAGCGGGGCTTTTTTGTTGGCAAGACCGTTAAAGGTCGAAGTCGTATTCGGCCAATTGCTTGTGCAGGCGGCGCTCTTCAAGGAAGTTATCGATGATGCGGCGCTTGGTCAGGTTGGTCTTGGCCACCTCGACCGGTGCTTCGGCATCGTCCGCTTCTTCAGCAACAAAATCTTCGTCGAGCTCAAGTTCTTCTTTGTCAGTGCTCATCAGTTCTGCTCCAGGCTACAAGGGCCATTTGCGCACCTTATAACGGCAAAACCTGGGCGGGTAAAAAAGATTTTTTCAATGAGCTTATTGAGCGACTAAATAGTGGCTCAATCGTCGGAGGTTTTCTGTTTGTATTCGCACAGGTCTTCGATGCGGCAGCTGCCGCAGCGCGGCTTGCGCGCTTGACACACATAGCGACCATGGAGGATCAGCCAGTGGTGTGAGTCGAGGAGAAATTCCTTGGGAACAAATTTCATCAGCTTCTTTTCCACTTCCACGACATTCTTGCCGGGAGCGATGCCGGTGCGGTTGCTGACGCGGAAAATATGCGTGTCCACCGCCATCGCCAGCTGGCGGAACGCCGTATTGAGCACCACGTTGGCGGTTTTACGCCCGACGCCAGGCAGGGCTTCGAGGTCTTCGCGGTTGTCCGGCACCTGGCTGCCGTGCTTCTCGATCAGGATACGGCAGGCCTCGATGACGTTCTTCGCCTTGCTGTTATACAAACCGATGGTCTTGATGTATTCGCTTAGCCCCTCGACGCCGAGTGCGTAAATCGCCTCGGGCGTATTGGCCACCGGGAACAGCTTGGCGGTGGCCTTGTTCACGCTGACGTCAGTGGCCTGGGCAGACAGCGTCACCGCGACCAGCAGTTCAAACGGCGTGTTGTAGGCCAGTTCTGTCTTGGGTTCAGGGTTGTCTTCATGCAGGCGACGGAAGATTTCGTAGCGCTTGGCCGCGTTCACTCGATCACTCCAGTGACGCGTACGCGACGGCTTTGCACAGGAGCTTCTGGTTCCTGCGCCTTGGCTTTGGCCTCGAGGTGTTCATCGATGCGATTTTTGCCTGCCACCAGCAGGCCCAGCACCAGAAATGCCCCCGGCGGCAGGATCGCCAGGAGGAAGCCCTTGTAGTCACTTAACAGTGTCAGTTGCCAATTTGCGGCGATCGGGCCGAACAGCAGCTGCATATTGGCAAACAGTGCGCCGGTGCCAAGCAGTTCACGCACGGCCCCGATCACCACCATCACCAGGCCGAAACCAATGCCCATCATCAGTCCATCAAAGGCGGCATGGCTGACCTTGTTCTTGGCGGCAAAGGCTTCGGCGCGGCCGAGGATGATGCAGTTGGTGGTGATCAGCGGAATGAAGATGCCGAGTATCTGGTACAGCTCGTAGGTGAAGGCCTGCATCAGCAGCTCGGTGCAGGTGGTCAGCGCAGCGATGATCATGACAAATGCGGGCAAGCGCACCGCATCGGTGACCGCATTGCGGATCAGCGACACGGCAGCATTCGAACAAGCCAGCACCAGGGCAGTGGCCAGGCCCATGCCCAGGGCATTGACTACCGAGTTGCTGACTCCTAGCAGGGGACACAAGCCAAGCAACTGGACCAGGCCGGGATTGTTCTTCCACAGGCTGTTGACGACGATTTCGCGGTAACTAGCCATTGTCAGTCTCCCGGAGCGTGAGCAGTTCAGCGCGGTGCTCATCGAAATACTGCAGCGCCTTGTGCACCGCTTTGACCACGGCGCGCGGGGTGATAGTGGCCCCAGCGAATTGATCGAACTGGCCGCCGTCCTTCTTCACCGCCCAGCCGGACTCATCCGGACTCTGTAATGAGGTGCCCACGAAACTGTTGATCCAGCTGCTCTTGGCCAACTCGATCTTGTCGCCCAGGCCCGGTGTTTCCTTGTGGCTGATCACCCGCACGCCGGCCAGGCGGCCATCGGCCAGGATGCCGATCAGCAGGCTGATGCTACCGCTGTAACCGTCCGGGGCCGTGGCCTGCAGGATCACCGCACTGGGTTCGCCATTGCGAGTGGCCAGATAGGCCGCAGTAGGGCCTTTGTTGCCCAGCAATGGGTCATTAACGTCGCGGATGTTGTCCAGCAGGTGGTTGTCATAGCTGCCGGCGGGCAGAATCTGCGCCAGCGCCTGGACCTTGGCTTCACGCTGGGCGGCCTCAATACGTTTGGCCGTACCCAGTTGCGTAATAGCGACGATGCCCACTGTCAGAATGGCGAAAGCCCCCAGTACCAAGGCGTTTTTCAGCATCGAGCGGCTAATTTCAGGCAGGGCCACTGTCACTCTCCCAACTTGAAGCCGCGTGTCGGCTTGCGATGGCCGTAGGTGCGCGGCCGCGTGTAATAGTCGATGGTCGGGGCTGCCAGGTTCATCAGCAGCACGGCGAAGGCGACGCCGTCCGGGTAACCGCCCCAGGCGCGGATCACATAGACCAACACGCCAACGCCTATGCCGAAGATCAGCCGGCCGAGGTTGCTGGTGGCGCCGCTGACCGGATCGGTGACGATAAAGAAGGCGCCGAGCATGGTTGCGCCGGTCAGCAGATGAAACAGCGGCGAGCCGTTAGAGTCCGAGCCTGAGCCGTTCCAGAACAGCAGGCTCATCACGGCCAGGCCCGCGAGCATGCCCACTGGCGCATGCCAGGTGAACAGGCGCTTGTGCAGCAGGTACAGGCCGCCGGCGAGGAAGGCCAGATTGACCGCCTCGGTGGCGGCGCCGCCGAGATAGCCGAACGCGGGGTGCTGCGCCCACAGCTCGTCAATGGTCAGGCTTTTATTGACCTTCAGTGCGTCCAGCGCAGTGGCCTGTGCCCAGCCGTCAGGCAGGTTGGCGATGCCGAGAATCTGTTGCAGCCCTTCAAGCAGGCCGACCGTATGCGGCGCTGGCCAGCTGGTCATTTCCACCGGGAAAGAAATCAGCACCACCACATAACCGAGCATGGCCGGGTTGAAGGGGTTCTGCCCGAGACCGCCATACAGCTGCTTGCCGAACACCACGGCAAACCCGGTCGCCACCAAGGTCAGCCACCAGGGCGAATAGGGCGGCAGCGCCAGGGCCAGCAGTACAGCGGTCACCAGTACGCTGTAGTCCTTGAGGAAGAACAGCACCGGGCGTTTACGCAGGGCCAGGATAGCCGCTTCAAAACCCAGTGCGCAGGCGCTGGCCCACAGCAGGTTGATCAACGTGCCTGCGCCGAACAGCCAGGTCAGGGCGAGAATCCCCGGCACCGTAGCCAGCAGCACCTGCAGCATCACTTGCTGGGTGCGATTGCTGCCCTTGGCGTGGGGCGATGTGATGCGGGGCAGGGCCATTGGCACTCCGGTTGTTGAGTTGGCTACGCAGGGCTGTTATCAGCTGCCTGCGTGTTCCTGTAATTGGCGTTCGGCATCGGCCAGGCGTTGACGTGCAGCCGTCAGGGCGTCTGCTGGGCTGTTGGCGTCACGTTCAAGCTTGCGCAGATCCGCACGGGCAAAGGCTACTTCGGTCTTCAACGCACGAGTGGTTTCATCAATCGGTTTTTTGTCGGTGAGCACCAGCTCAGGTGCCGGCTTGCCGGATGCGTCCTCGGCCTGGTGCAGCGCCTGCTCGGCGGCTGCCAATGCCTCGCGCAGGCTGATAAGCGCGGCTTCATCGCTGCCGGCTTTTTCGGCCTTTTTCAATTCGGCGCGCTTCATCGCCAGTTCGATCTTGGCTTTTTTCAGCGGATCGGAGGCTTCTGCATCGGGCGCTTTTGCGGTGGCGGTCGGTGCCTGGGCTTCCAGGCTGGCCAGCAGTTTTTCGGCGGCTTCCAGCTGGCTGCGCAGCTGCTGCAATTCGCTTTGCTGCTCGTCGTTGGGTGCTTCGAGCTTCTCCAGCTTGCGTACTTGCGCGCGTAGCATGGCAGCGTCGATTTTGGCCTTTTTCAATGCGCCGTCGTCGGCAGCAGGTTTGGCGATTGGTGCTGGCGCGTGAGCTTCCAGGCTGGCCAGCAGTTTTTCTGCGGCGTCCAGTTGGCTGCGCAGTTGCTGCAGTTCGCTTTGTTGCTCGTCGCTTGGCGATTCGAGTTTTTCCAGCTTGCGTACTTGCGCGCGTAGCATGGCAGCGTCGATCTTGGCCTTTTTCAATACGCCATCGTCGGCAGTCGGTTTGACGGTTGGTGCTGGCGCCTGGGCTTCCAGGCTGGCCAGCAGTTTTTCGGCGGCTTCCAGCTGGCTGCGCAGTTGTTGCAGTTCGCTTTGCTGCTCATCGCTGGGCGCTTCAAGCTTCTCCAGTTTGCGAACTTGGGCGCGGAGCATGGCGGCGTCGATCTTGGCTTTTTTCACTGCACCATCGTCGGCAACTAGGGTGGCCGCCGCCATGGCAGGCGGGTTGGCGGCCATGGCCATGTCGAGCGCTTGCTGAGCGATGGCCGCTGCGCTGCGCAGCTCGTCGACCTGGGCCTGTAGCTCGGGGCTGGCGTGGGTTGCCAGCTGCTTTTCGGCTTTTTTCAGGGCGACCTGGGCCATGCTGGCTTCGATCTTGAGTTTTTTCTGTTCATCACTCAGCCCGGCCGGTTTGGCCGCTGCTGTATCACTGCTAGCCATAGCGGGTGCGGCCTGGGCTTGCGCTGCCTTGGCTTGGGCCGCTTTGGCAGCACGGGCCTGACGTTCGGCTTCTTTCTGTTCTTCAGCGCGGCGCAGGCGTTCCTGGCGCAGCTCGAAGCGCTGCTTCGACTGCTCGGCCTTGAGTTGTTTCTGCTCCAGATCGCGAATCTCACCCTTGGCCGCGCGGTAGTACTGCACCAGAGGGATGCTCGACGGGCAGACATAGGCGCAGGCGCCGCATTCGATGCAGTCGAACAGGTTATGCGCCTTGAGCTGTTCATGCTCCTGGCCGATGGCGAAGAAGTGCAGCTGCTGCGGCAGCAGGCTGGCCGGGCAGGCTTCGGCGCATTCGCCGCAGCGGATGCACGGCATGGCCGGCGGCGGTGGTGGCAGCTCGGCGGTGGTCGAGGCCAGCAGGCAGTTGGTGGTCTTGATCACGGGTACGGCGAAGTCGTGCAGGGTAAAGCCCATCATCGGGCCGCCCATGATCAGGCGGTTCAGCTTGCTGCGGTCGAGGCCAGCAAACTCCAGCAATTCACCCGCCGGCGTGCCGAGCAATACCTCGACGTTCATCGGTCGGGCCAGGGCCTCACCGGTCAGGGTGGTAATGCGCGAGATCAGCGGTTTGCCGTGCATCACCGCGTCATGGATGGCTACGCAGGTGCCAACGTTCTGGCAGAGCATACCGATATCCGCCGGCAGGCCGCCGCTGGGCACTTCCACACCAGTGAGAATCTGGATCAGCTGTTTTTCGCCACCGGAGGGGTATTTGGTGGGGAATACCTTGAGCTGATAGCTGCGCTCGTTCAGCGCGCTGCGCACGGCGGCGATGGCTTCGGGCTTGTTGTCTTCGATGCCGATCAGCACCTGATCCGGCTGGATCAGCTGCACCAGAATATCGATGCCGCTGATCAGCTCACTAGCATGCTCGCGCATCAGCAGATCATCGGCGCTGATATAGGGCTCGCACTCGGTGCCGTTGATGATCAGCGTGTGGATCTTCTGCGTCGGCCGCGCGTTGAGTTTCACTGCGGTGGGGAAGCCCGCACCGCCCAGACCGCTGATCCCTGCCTGGCGAATCAGCTCAACCAGAGCGCTGCTTTCCAGGTGACGATAGTCAGGCTGTGGTGTCAGTGCGATCCACTCATCCAGCCCATCGCTTTCGATGATGATGGCTGGGGCGAGCATGCCCGAGACATGCGGGTAAGGCTGCGGGCCGATAAAACTCACGGTGCCAGAGGTCGGCGCATGCACGGGCACGCTGACAAAACCATTGGCAGCGGCGATCAGCTGGCCTTTCAGCACGCGCTCACCCACGGCGACCACAGGTTCTGCGGGCGCGCCGATATGCTGGTTGAGTGGCAGTGTCAGGCGCTTGGGCAGCGGCGCTGGCTGGATCGGCGTGCGGTTGGACAGCTCCTTGCGCTCGGCCGGATGAATGCCGCCGGGGATATCCCAGATACGTTCCTGCGCACTCATGCCGCTTGCTCCCGGTCACTGGCAATCAATTGGCCGGGGGCCAAGGGTTTTTCCCATTTCCAGCTTTGCACGGTGCTGCCCACTTCGATCATGTCGATGCAGTCCACCGGACAGGGTTCGACGCACAGGTCGCAGCCGGTGCACTCGCTGACGATCACCGTGTGCATTTGCTTGGCCGCGCCGACGATGGCGTCCACCGGGCAGGCCTGGATGCACTTGGTGCAGCCGATGCATTCTGCTTCGCGGATATAGGCGACCATTTGCGGCTTTTCGCCTTCTACGGCGTCCAGCGGCTCGGCTTCAACGTCGAGCAGATCCGCCAACGCCTGAATGGTTGCTTCGCCGCCGGGCGGGCATTTGTTGATCTTGTCGCCGCCAGCAATTGCCTCGGCGTAGGGTTTGCAGCCGGGGTAGCCGCATTGGCCGCACTGGGTTTGCGGCAACAGGGCGTTGATCTGCTCGGCAATCGGATTGCCTTCGACCTTGAAGCGCACGGCGGCGAAACCGAGGATGGCGCCGGCCACCAGGCACAGGGCGAGCAGGGCAAGAACGGCGATCAGCACCAGGCTCATAGCTTGATCAGCCCGGTAAAGCCCATAAAGGCCAGGGACATCAGCCCGGCGGTGATCATTCCGATGGCCGCGCCCTGGAAGGACTTCGGCACGTCGGCAATCGCGATGCGCTCACGCATGGCCGCGAACAGCACCAGCACCAGGGAGAAGCCGAGGCCGGCGGCAAAGCCGTTGGCGGTAGCGGTGATAAAGGTGAATTCGGCCTTGTTGGCGTTGAGCAGGGCCACGCCGAGGACGATGCAGTTGGTGGTGATCAGCGGCAGGAAAATGCCGAGCACGCGGTACAACAGCGGGCTGGTCTTGTTCACCACCATTTCGGTGAACTGCACCACCACGGCAATCACCAGAATAAAGCTGATGGTGCGCAGGTATTCGATATCCAGCGGCTTGAGCACGTACTGCTGCACCAGGTAGCTGCACATGGCGGCCAGGGTCAGCACGAAGGTGGTGGCCAGCGACAGGCCGATAGCCGTCTCGATCTTCTTCGAGACGCCCATAAAGGGACACAGGCCAAGGAACTGGACCAACACGAAGTTGTTGACCAGGATGGCGCTGACCATGATCAAGGCGAGTTCGGTCATTGCAGGTTCCGTGAATGGACGGGCAAAGGCCGCAGGAAAGGGGTGGCTATTATCGGTAAGCCGATCCAGCCATACAAGCCGGATCAGCCTTCCTGAGGTGCTGCCATAAGGCTAGCGCAGCCTGATCAGAGTGGCTGCGCTATTGGGTCGCAGGTTTATTTGACCCGCTGGCCCGGCTTGGCACCGCTGTCCGGGCTGAGCAGGTAGATTTCCTCGCCGCCAGGGCCGGCCGCCAGGACCATGCCTTCGCTGATGCCGAACTTCATCTTGCGCGCCGCCAGGTTGGCCACATACAGAGTCAGGCGGCCTTCCAGCTTGCTCGGGTCCGGGTAGGCGCTCTTGATGCCGCTGAACACGTTGCGCTTGGCATCGCCAATATCCAAGGTCAGGCGCAGCAGCTTGTCGGCACCTTCAACAAACGCGCACTTCTCGATAAGGGCGATACGCAGGTCGACCGCGGCAAAGGCGTCGAAGGCGATTTCGGCGGCCAATGGGTCTTTGGTCAGCTCGCCGTTGCCTGGTGTAGCAGGTGTGGCTTCGCTGGCGGCCAGGTCTTCTTTGGAAGCTTCGATCATGGCGTCGATTTTCGCAGGCTCGATACGGGTCAGCAGAGCGGTAAACGGGTTTAGCTGGTGGTTGGCCAGCAGCGTCTGGTGGTCGTCCCAGCTCAAAGGCGCGACATTGAGGAAGGCCTCGGCATCGCTGGCCAGCTTGGGCAGCACCGGTTTCAAGAAGATCACCAGCTGGCGGAACAGGTTTACGCCCAGAGCGCAGATGGCCTGCACTTCGTCCTGCTTGCCGTCCTGTTTGGCCAGGGACCAGGGCGCCTTGTCGGCGATCCAGGCGTTGGCGCGGTCGGCCAGGGCCATGATTTCGCGCATGGCGCGGGCGAAATCGCGGGCCTCGTAGGCTTCGGCGATGCTCGGTGCGGCAGCCTGGAAGGCCTCGGTCAGCTCAGGTGCGGCATTGCCGGCTACCAGCAGGCCGTTGTTGCTCTTGTGGATAAAGCCGGCGCAGCGGCTGGCGATATTTACCACTTTGCCAACCAGGTCCGAGTTGACCTTCTGTACGAAGTCTTCCAGGTTCAGGTCGAGGTCATCCACGCCACGGCCCAGTTTGGCCGCGTAGTAGTAGCGCAGGTATTCCGGGTTCAGATGATCCAGGTAGGTGCGGGCCTTGATAAAGGTGCCGCGTGACTTGGACATCTTCTGCCCGTTGACCGTCAGGTAGCCGTGCACGGCTACTGCAGTAGGCTTGCGCAGGCCGGCGCCTTCTAGCATGGCCGGCCAGAACAGGGCGTGGAAGTTGACGATGTCCTTGCCGATAAAGTGGTACAGCTCGGCGGTCGAGTCCTTGTTCCAGAACGCGTCGAAGTCCAGCTCCGGGCGCTTGGCGCAGAGGTTCTTGAAGCTGGCCATATAGCCGATCGGCGCGTCCAGCCAAACGTAGAAGTACTTGCCCGGCTCGTCGGGGATTTCGAAGCCGAAGTAGGGCGCATCGCGGCTGATGTCCCATTCCTGCAGGCCGGAATCCAGCCATTCGGCGATCTTGTTGGCTACTGCGTCCTGTAGCGCGCCGCCACGGGTCCAGCTTTTCAGCATGGCCTCAAAGTCCGGCAGCTTGAAGAAGAAGTGCTTGGAGTCGCGCAGCTCAGGTACGGCGCCGGAGATGGCCGAGCGCGGGTTTTTCAGCTCGGTCGGCTCGTAGGTGGCGCCGCATTTTTCGCAGTTGTCGCCGTACTGATCTTCCGCCGCGCACTTGGGGCAGGTGCCTTTGATAAAGCGGTCGGCGAGGAACATGCCCTTCTCAGGGTCGAAGTACTGGGTCACCGAGCGGGTGGCGATATGCCCGGCGTCGCGCAGCTTCAGGTAGATGGCCGCAGACAGCTCGCGGTTTTCATCCGAGTGCGTCGAATGGTAGTTGTCGAAGTTGACCCCGAAGTCGGCAAAGTCGGCGGTGTGTTCGGCCTGCACATTGGCAATCAACTGTTCCGGGGTGATGCCTTCCTTCTCGGCGCGCAGCATGATCGCCGAGCCATGCGCATCATCGGCGCAGACGTAGATGGCCTGGTTGCCGCGCAGCTTCTGGAAACGCACCCACATGTCGGTCTGGATGTACTCGAGCATATGGCCAAGGTGAATCGAACCGTTGGCGTAGGGCAGGGCGCTGGTAACGAGAATCTTGCGGACTTGGCTCATGGGATCGGCTGCACTGGTAACTCAGGGAAGCCGGCAACTATATAGGGGCAGCGGATATTTTTCACCCTTGCGCAGGCAATGCCTGCCGGTGCGCGCCTATGGAGTTAGCCTGGGGTAAGATGCCTGCCTGCTTTACTCAGCCTTTCGGAGCCTTCCATGAGTGTCGTTACCCGCGCAGCGGTCGAAGCCGCCTTGTCCCAATACACCGACCCGCACTTGAATCAGGACCCGGTTAGCGCCGGTTGCCTACGTGAGGTGGATATTCAGGGCGGGCAGGTCAAGGTGCGCCTGCAGTTGGGCTACGCGGCGGGGCTGTTCAAGAGCGGCTGGGCGCAGATGCTGCAGATGGCCCTGGAAAACCTCGACGGTGTCGAGCGTGCACAGGTACAGGTTGATTGCGTGATCGAAGCGCATAAGGCGCAGGATCAGGTGCCGGCGCTGGCCAATGTGAAGAATGTGATTGCCGTGGCCTCCGGCAAAGGCGGTGTGGGCAAGTCCACCACGGCAGCCAATCTGGCGTTGGCGCTGGCCCGTGAAGGTGCCAAGGTCGGCATTCTCGATGCGGATATCTACGGGCCGAGCCAGGGCATCATGTTCGGTATCCCGGAAGGCACGCGGCCGCAGGTGAAAGACCAGAAGTGGTTTGTGCCGCTCAAGGCGCATGGCGTGGAAGTGATGTCCATGGCCTTTCTCACCGATGAAAATACGCCGGTGGTATGGCGCGGGCCTATGGTGTCTGGCGCGCTGCTGCAGTTGATCACCCAGACCGCCTGGGATGACCTGGATTATCTGGTGGTCGATATGCCGCCGGGTACCGGTGACATCCAGCTGACCCTGGCGCAGAAGGTGCCGGTGGCTGGCGCGGTGATCGTCACCACGCCCCAGGATCTGGCCCTGCTGGATGCCAAAAAGGGCGTGGAAATGTTCCGCAAGGTGAATATCCCGGTGCTCGGCGTGGTGGAAAACATGGCTGTGCATATCTGCTCGAACTGCGGGCATGCCGAGCATCTGTTCGGTGAGGGCGGCGGCGAGAAGCTGGCGGCGCAGTTTGGCGTCGATCTGCTGGCGTCGTTGCCGCTGTCGATGGCCATTCGCATGCAGTCCGACGGCGGTAAGCCAACTACCATCGCCGATCCGGAAAGCCAGATCGCGATGATCTATCAGGAAACTGCACGTAACGTCGGCGCGCGGATTGCTCAGGGCACTGCGCAGCAGGCAATGCCGAGCATTGTGATCAGCGAAGATTGATTCGGTAGTGGCGCACGCAAGTGCGCCACATCCTGCGCGCAGATAAGTAAGCGCCCGTAAAAAAGCCCCGCACTAGGCGGGGCTTTTCTCAAGCGAGGTTAGTGCAGGTTATACAACCTGAACTTCCTCAGCTTGCATGCCTTTCTGACCACGGGTAGCGACGAAAGTCACTGCCTGGCCTTCTTTCAGGCTCTTGAAGCCATCGCTCTGGATAGCTTTGAAGTGTACGAAGAGGTCGTCACCGGACTGTGGGGTGATGAAGCCGTAGCCTTTTTCATCGTTGAACCACTTGACGGTGCCATTCTGACGATTCGACATGTTATGTCTCCTAACAAATTTATTAACAGCCCTGGAAAAGCCCAGGCCGGGACTGAGTGCAACGAGTACTAGGAGTCGGACGATGTTTGGATCGAAATCTAGGCATCAAGTAGCGATTCGCGGTGACACATGCAGCACAGTGGGCCAACCATACTCGCTTTTAACGCTAAGCGCGAATGCTCTGTGCATCTTTCTGTTATTTGGCGACAGATAGACGGTTTACCGTTTTGCGCCCCGTGCTTGCTCAAGAGCCTTTGAACCCTGTCGCCGGCCCCGGTAAGATGCGTGCACTTTTCACCCTTCGCTACAGCAGGACAGCCGCCATGAGCATCAAATCGGATAAGTGGATTCGCCGCATGGCGCTAGAGCACGGCATGATTGAGCCCTTTGTTGAGCGCCAAGTGCGCGCTGAAGGTGCCCAGCCGCTGATTTCCTATGGCGTTTCCAGCTATGGCTACGATGTACGCTGCGCCGATGAGTTCAAGGTGTTTACCAACATCAATTCGGCAACTGTCGATCCGAAGAACTTCGACGAAAAGAGCTTTGTCGATGTGAAAAGCGATGTTTGCATCATTCCGCCTAACTCGTTCGCATTGGCTCGCACCGTTGAGTTCTTCCGTATTCCGCGTGATGTGCTGACCATCTGCCTGGGCAAGAGCACTTATGCGCGCTGCGGCATCATCGTCAACGTCACCCCGTTGGAGCCAGAGTGGGAAGGTCATGTGACCTTGGAATTCTCCAATACCACCACTTTGCCGGCGAAGATCTACGCCAACGAAGGTGTGGCACAGATGCTGTTCCTGCAGTCCGATGAGCCTTGCGAAGTGTCCTATAAGGATCGTGGCGGTAAGTACCAAGGTCAGCTGGGTGTGACGCTGCCTCGAGCCTAAGCGGTTGATGGAACGAAAAAGCCGGGCAATGCCCGGCTTTTTCATGTGTATCGGAAGTTCAGGGAACAAGTGGCAGTTCGCGCTTATGGCGAGTGGCGTCATAGGTGCGCACGATGATGGCGTATGCCTCGTCGCGAACTGGCTGGCCGTGCAGGAAAGCGTCAATTTCGCTGTAGGTGACGCCATGCGCTTCTTCGTCCGGCTTGCCGGGACGCAGTTCTTCCAGATCAGCTGTAGGCACCTTGAACACCAGATTTTCCGGTGCTCCCAGATGCTTGGCGATGGCGCGAACCTGGCCTTTGACCAGGCCAGACAGCGGGGCAAAGTCGCAGGCGCCGTCACCGAACTTGGTGAAAAAGCCCATCACCGCTTCAGCGGCGTGGTCAGTGCCAATCACCAGCCCGTTGTTGGCGTTGGCAATGGCAAACTGCGCAACCATGCGGATGCGCGCTTTAATATTGCCGGTAACGAAGTCGCGGCGGGCATCGCTGAGCTTCTGCAGATGAGTCACCTGCTCGCCGAGGCCCGATACGCTGTCCGCGATATTCACCGTGTCTTCTTCATCGGCGCGGATGAATTTCAGTGAGTCCTGGGCGTCTTGTTCGTCGTGTTGGGTGCCGTGAGGGAGGCGCACGGCGATAAAGCGATAGGCCTGATCACCGGTTTCTGCCCGAAGCTCTTCCACAGACAGCTGTGCCAGGCGGCCGGCGGTCAACGAGTCGACGCCGCCGCTGATACCCAATACCAGTACCTTGAGGCCCGAGTTGCGCAGGCATTGCTTGATAAACGCCTTGCGCTTGTCGATTTGCGCGACGAGTGCGGCGGAGTCGGCAAAGGGCGGCACAACGTCAAGTTCAGCAGCGATTTCGGCTTGGCGGTTGCTCATTTCAAAGTCCTCACTGGGAGCAGAACAAGTGGCTTATGCAGGTCGCGCAGCAGAAATGCTGACGGTAGGGCATCAAGCGTTAGCGTAATGACAAAGCTTACGTTGAACCGGCTGTGAAGTGCACGCTAGAGCTGCAAGACTTTAATGTGCGGAGCGAGTCGAAGGAAAATACTCGACCGTGATCGAAACCGGCATGAGAACTGGCAGCTAAGGTGCATTAGGGAATCGCGGGCAAAAGAAAGGGCGCTAAAAAGCGCCCTAAAACGATGATGATCTATGGAGTAAGTCCACTTACTCAGAGGGTGCGCCGCTGAATTGGTTCAGTGGCGGCCGACGAACGGTAGTTGGCCGCTGGTGAGCTTCAATTTGCAGGCATCAGCAGCAAACGTTTATTGCCATAGACCTTGTCGAGATTCTGCGATTGGAATGGGAAGCTCATGTAGCTGCCCTTGAGCCAGGCGTCGATGCCGTCTGCGTAATGCTTGCTGGCCGGGTTGCCGGATTGTCCGGAGCTGTTGAGGCCAATCAGGGGCTCTTCGCGGCCGAAGTCGACGACGATGCGCATAGCTGGAATTAGCCAGGTATCGAAGTTCTCGCCCCAGTTGTAAGCCGCCACATTCAGTGTGCCGTGGTCACCGCCCGCAGGGTAGGGGCCGCGATCCAGGTAGCTTTTGATGGCGTTGATGCTGGTGCGTTGGCTGGAGCTCATGTATTGCGCCAGTTGGCTGGTTTCGGTGGTCCAGTTGTAGGTGTGTAGCTTGCCCCATTGCCAAGCGCTGCGCTCACTGCCCAATTTGGTTTCAAGCAGGGTGACGGCGCCGGCCAGGCTGCGTGCCAAGATGGTCGGTTTATCTTCGCGCTGCGCCGTGCGGGTGTCATTCCAGAACGGGCTGTCTTCGCGGCCGAGCAAATGATCGGCCTGAGCGGAGTAGGAGTTATTAGCGGTATCTACCAGGGCTTTCCAGGCACGTGTGCTGTCGGGGCCGAGTTCGTCGAGGAAGGTTTCTCGCGCGCTTTGGTGGAGGAATGCACTGTAGAGCGCGGCGTCCGCGGATGTTGCGGCCATTTTGCCGTCAAACTTCATCAGTCGGTCATGCGCTTCGCGTGCCTTGCTGCGCTCGATGGCGGGTAATGCATCAATGGCGGCTTTCAGGCTTTCAGCCATGCCTGGTGCACTGAACATGTTCTGCAGTTTGGCAACGAAGGGCGAGGTCTGGTCGTACTGCATGGCAATCATGCTTTGGGTGTCATGCCTGCCCGTTGCCGCCAGCGCGGCGATGCGCTCGGCGCGTTCGGGGTAGAACCAGGAGTTGGACAGCTGCATGCCATAACCGCGCGGTACGGTGCGGTGGTTGGCGGTGCCTAGCCAGCCATCTGGCGGGTCCTGATCGTAGGGGTGCAGCATCGGGTCGGCGAAACCGTCCCAGTCATACTGGCTGTCCCAGCCGGGGGAGGGCATCAGGCCCAGGCCGGCGCGGCGGTTGGGGAAGCGCCCGGTAACTTGCCAGCCGATATGCTGCGCATCGGCGAAGACAATGTTCAATGGCATGGCGCGCACTTCACGGGTGGCCTCGAAGGCCTGCTCGACTGATTGCGCTCGCGACAGGTCGAAGAAAGCGTCCAAGGTCTTGTCAGCTTCAAACTGCGTAGTTTTCAGGGCCAAACCGTAGCGACTGCTCAGCTGCATGGGCTGCAGCATGTGTTTGCGTTCGCCCAGTACCGAGTTCAGCAGCGGGCCGTGGCGGGTTTCGAAAATGGTTTCGCGAATCGGCCGCTCACCTTTGATAAAGAAGGTTTCCTGGCGTTCCTGCGCCGGTAGCCATTTGCCGTCGGCCAGGTAGTGCAGACGGCCGCCTTGCTGCTTGACCTGCTCAAGGAAAAGGTCCTGGTTATCGCCCATGACCATGGTCATGCCCCAGCCCAGCTTGCCGTTGAAGCCCGCGACCACCGCCGGTACGCCTGCAATCGACACGCCCGCTGCCTGATATTTGGGTGAGCGGATTTGCACGAAATTCCACACCGAGGGCATCGACAGCGGTAGGTGGGTGTCGTTGGCCAGCAGGCTTTTGCCACTGCGTGTGCGCTGCGGGGCAAATGCCCAGTTGTTGGACGCCGCCACGCCGAGCATATGCGCATCGGCAAATTGACTGACGGCTGCGCTGACATCGCTCAAGCCAGCCAGCTGGCCCTTGAGGTCAAGGCCTTTGAGTTTGGCAGCTTCTTCAAGTGGCAACGGCTCATCAGGGTAGGTTGGCAGCAGCCAGGCCAGCTGTTCGCTGCCGACTTTTTGTGCAAGTTCCAGAGAGGCGATTTCTTCCTGCAGGTTGACCGCCAGGCCGAAGTTCAGCAGACAGAACACCAGCACTGAGTCTTCGGCTTTCCAGTACGCCGGGCGATAGCCGGACTCGGCCAGGTCCATCGGCAGCTTGTCGCGGTAGCGGAACAGGTAGGCGTTGACCCCGCGGGCATAGACCTCGAAGAATTTTTTAATCCGAGGCGAGGCGTTGCTGTAGAGCACTTCAGCGCTTTTTTTCAGGTTAACCGCGCGCATGAAACGGTCCATTTCCAGCACGCCTGGGCCGGCCATCTCGGCCAGCCGACCTTCAGCCATCAGCCGTAGGCCAACCATTTGGCTAAGCCGATCGCTAGCGTGCACGTAGCCCAGGGCGAACAACGCGTCATGAAAGGTGGTGGTTTCGATTAGTGGCATACCCAGCGGATTGCGGCGAATCACCACGCTTTGCGCCAGGCCCTTGACCCGCACGATGCCCTGATCAGGGTGCACGCTGTCGCTGTAGCGGCTGTTCAGAAATGACTGACAGCCCGTAAGCGCGACGACGGCCGTCAGTAAGGCGGCGAGGCTTAGATGGGCCATGGGGCGTAACGCGCGCGCTAGCATGCAGCAGGCTCCTTGCGGGTGGAAAACGGTCGGTTGGGGTGTGCGCTTTCCAGAAGCGTAAGCGCGCAGGTGAGGAGGTACTAAGTTAGCCAGCCGCCATGCACCTGACAAGGCGCATGGTGAGTAAGTCAGGCGCTTTGCCGCAACGGCGGTACAGCCTCATCAAGCAGCCAGCGAGCGGCGGCGCGGGCGGCGGCCTTGTGCTGCAACTCAAGCTCACTGAAACGTTGCTCATGCTGACGGCGTACGCTTCTTTCAAGCGCTTTCCAGTCGGCGTGGGTCGGCACCTGGGCGGTGGCGGTGAACAGCAAGTGAAAAACCTCACAGCGCGGGTCCTGACTGAGGCTGCTGTCGTAGTTATCCAGCAATACCTTGATCCGAATAGCACCTTCAATCAGCGGAAGCTGACCCTCAAGTAAGCTGCTGGCAAGGATGCGCAGATCACCACCGATGCGTTCGCGCTGTGTATTGAGTGCCTGAGTCTGGATTTTTTCCTGGGCCCAGACCCGCCGCCACAGATGCAGGGCGTAGAGCGCGAGCGCGGCAATCAATACAGCACTGCCAAGCAGGACTAGTAGCGTGAGGTTGTTCATCACAGGCTTATGCGCCGTGGCATTTCTTGAATTTCTTTTCGCTACCGCATGGGCAGGGGTCGTTGCGGCCAACGTCTTTCAGGGCGTTGCGGGCAGGTTCCTGGTGGCCGTGGTTGCAGTGCGGGCCATGCACGTGGCCGTGATCATGGCTGTGTGCGTGATCGTGGTCGTGGTTGCAGTGAGGGCCGTGGACGTGTTCTTGCTGGGTCATGCGAGTTACTCCGGAATGTAATCGCCGGGAATTATCTCGCCATTGCGCGACATGTGCACGCTCTGTCCGAACAGCCAGCCGGTTTTTACTGCACCTTGAAGGCGGTAAGGGATGGGCTGGTCCGGTTTATCCAGGGCCTTGACGATCTGTCGCAGGTGGCGCCAAAGGTTGGTGCGCACCGGTATGGAAAAGTTGTGGTGGCCATGGGCCGGAACGGTAAATGAAACGCTCGATTCGCCTTCAGCCAGTTTGACCTGGTTCAGGTGCACCAAATAGTCCATCCCGCGGACAGGCAGGCTGAAATTATTGGGGTTATCGATGCGAAAGCGCAGCGTGAAATGCTGCTCCAACAACTTGGCTTTAACGACGTCGACTTTAACGAGGCGTACTTCGGGCGACTTCAGATCGCCTGGAGAGGAGCATCCGCTAAGGCCTGACAGAAGGCCAAAAAACATCAATAGGCTGAGAATTCTTATCGTTTGCGCCTGATAAAACATTGCATACTCCGAATGACGCATCAGTGTAACAAGCAAGTGCTTGGCTGCCACCTGTTGTGACGGTAAAAAAACCTGCGCCATACTGAGCAACGAATAGGACAGGAGTATGACCATGGCTCGCTACGAAATTGCCTTCAGTGCGCAGCTGGTTCCGGGTGCCCAGTTGGAACTGGTGAAGGCCAACCTGGCCAAGCTGTTTCAAGCGGATGAACAGCGCCTGGCGTTGCTGTTCTCGGGGCGACGGATCGTGATCAAAAGCAACTTGGATGCAGCGGGTGCGGAAAAATACCGTTCGACCCTAGAGCGGGCGGGCGCCTTGGCTGAAGTGGCTTGCTTGGATGATGAGATCGAGGAAATCGAGTTGACTGCGCCGCCGGCGATGGCCGTCACGCCGGTTGTGTCTCCAGCTGCTGCATCAGTGCAGGCGGGAAGTGGCCAGCCTGCTGGGCGCCTGAAGGTCGCGCCGCGAGATGAGTACATGGCCGCATTTAGCGAAGTTGACGCTCCGGATTTTGGCATTGCGCCACTGGGCGACGACGTTCAAGACGGCAAGCCGCAGGTGCAGGCGCCAGCTCTAGACCTGTCGCAGTTCAGCTTGGCGCCGCCCGGCAGCGACATGGGCGAGGCTAAAAAAGCCCCAGCCGGACCGCCGCCGGATATTTCTCATCTGAAACTGCAGGATTAGCCTGCTCTGCGCCGAGAGTCCTAGGAGGAGGCTCTCGGAGAAACACTGGGTGTCAGTGATCAGAAATAACTCGCGCAGCACTTCTTGAATTTCAGTCCACTGGCGCACGGGCAGGTATCGTTGCGGCCAAGTTTCAGCTCAACTGTAGGGTCAATGAAATACCAGTGGCCGTTATTGCACACAAATGCCGAGCGTTCGCGGTGGTTGTGTGTGCCGCTTTCATCACGCCAGTGCGCGGTAAAGGTGACGTAGGCGTGCTGCGGTTCGCCTTCGATTAGCTGCGCTTCTTCAACCTCAAGCCCGAGCCAGGTGCTGCCCAGGCTCCAGGCCAGGATGGCGTCACGGTCGAGGCCAGCTTGCTGGGCGGCAAGTGTGCTGCGCACCAGATAATCGATCAGTCCCAGGGCGTAGGCGCTATAGCGTGAGCGCATCAACGCTTCTGCGCTAGGGGCTGGTATGCCTGCGTGATAACGACCGCAGCATGATGCCAGCAGTTGGTCGCTGCCGCATGGGCAAGGTGTGTTGCTCATGGCTTTACCACCAGTACTTGCCAAAATTCTCCGGATTGGCCCAGAACTTTGCGTTCAGCCAGTCAGGTACTTGCTTGTATTCCAGCAGGTCGTAGGTGAATAGATTGAGCGTCTGCTCATCGCGCTGGAAACGCTCACTAGCCTGAAGAGCCAAGGCAAAGAAATCGGTTTCTTGCCACTCACAGGCCTGCAGATCGACCAGCACAGCCATTCGGCTGGCATTCAGGTTGCGAATTCCCCCAAGCAGCTCCAGCCCGGCACGTTTTGGCAGGTGTTCAAGGCAGTCGACAATCAGCGCCAGATCGAAACGTTGGGCGGCTACTTCATTAGATAGAACGCCTGCATCCGCCTGCACCAAGTGGCAACTTGGATGAGCCTGGATAAATGCTTCAATGGCAGGTAGTTTTCGGCTACCGACTACCAACAGGCGTTCTGGCGTGTAGCGTGCCAACAGGGCGGCAAGGTCTTGCTGGGGTGTTCGGGTGGATGGGGTTGCAGGCATAACGGCTCCTCGCTCAAGTGTGCAGAGACTAACGTGCTGCAGTAATGCGGCCTAGTGCGGATCGTGCTAGTAATGTGTTTGCATATTCTCTGGCATATTTTGTTACTGGCGTCTTTACTTCGTCAGTATCGGTTTTTGCCGATTTACCAATAGGAGACGTATATATGAGCATCACCAGGAAAGCATTACCCCTGATTGTCGCGAGTACCTTTTTGACCGGTTGTGCCGGGCTACAAAAAACGGATTGGCCAACCTGTGCCGCAATCGGCGGTGTAGGTGGTGCTGCTCTGGGCGCTATTGAAAGCTCTTCGTGGGCCGGTGGTGGTGCCGTCGTAGGTGCCGGTATGGCAGCTGCATATTGCTGGGTGCATGGCGCCAGCGATGAGCAGGTTGTTGTGGTTGAAGAAGTGGTTGAAGAAGTTGTCGTTGCTGAACCAGCTGAAGTCGTACGTGTAGAGCTGGACGTCAAGTTCGACTTCGACAAGGCTCAGGTCAAACCAGAAAGCTACGGTGACATCAAAAACCTGGCTGACTTCCTCACTCAATACCCACAAACCACCACCGTGGTTGAAGGTCATACCGACTCCGTCGGTAGCGACGCATACAACCAGACCCTGTCCGAGCGTCGTGCCAATGCGGTGCGTGATGTACTGGTTAACCAGTACGGCGTAGGCAGCGATCGCGTTAACGCTGTGGGCTATGGCGAAACTCGTCCGGTTGCGGACAACGCCAGCGCTGATGGTCGTGCCGTGAACCGCCGCGTAGAAGCTGAAGTAGAAGCTCGTCCTTGATCGTCTGACTCCAGACGTTCTGAAGAAAACAAGCCAGGCCCTCTAGGGGTCTGGCTTGTGTAGCTTCCTGGGTAGGTCTTTACTCCTAAGTTACCGGCAGTAGCCGGTATTACAGGAGATTCCTACCATGAGAGTTAGATCCATCGTGGGGCTAGCCCCCATTCTCTTGGTCAGCAGTGTTCTTTCAGGTTGCGTCACAACTTCCAGTACGGGAGATGCGCCGCTCAACCAAGGGAACTGGCCCCTGTGCAGTGCGATTGGCGGTCTGACCGGTGCAGGTCTGGGCGCAATCGAAAGTTCTACGTGGGCAGCAGGTGGAGCGGTGGCCGGTGCGGTCATTGGCACGCTGATTTGTTACGCCCAGGATGGTGATGAAGACGATGACGGCGTGTTCGACCGTCGTGACCGTTGCCCAGGAACCCCGCCTAATACACCAGTTCACCATAACGGCTGCCCGATCAAGGAATATGCCAGTACGCCTGCCGAAGCAGAGCCTGAGCCCATTGAAATGGTGGAGTCGGTTCGGGTAGAGCTGGATGTTAAGTTCGATTTCAACAAGTCCGATGTTAAAGAAGACAGTCAGGCCGATATCAAAAGTCTTGCTGACTTCATGAAGCAGTACCCGCAAACCACCACGACTGTTGAAGGGCATACCGATGCGGTGGGCAGTGATGCATACAACCAGGGACTTTCCGAACGGCGGGCGAATGCTGTGCGTGATGTACTGGTCAATCAACATGGTATCGACAGCAGCAGGGTTTCGTCGGTCGGTTATGGTGAATCGCGGCCGGTAGCGGATAACGACACTGACTCCGGGCGTGCAATTAATCGTCGTGTTGAAGCGGAGGTTGAAGCGCAGCCATAACCGACGTGATGCGCTGTCAGGCCGTTGCGAACCCATCAGCCATGTTCGCAACGGCCTAACAGCGAAGCGTAGTTTTAAACCAGTAAAAGCTGTGAAGGCATTCGTTCCTCATGGTTTTTACTGGTCTTCTGGCAGCTCACTCCCAAAGCAGATAAGGTGCAGCGAAATAAAAAACTGCCGGGGGCGGATATGAAGGTATTTCTGACGTTGGGTAAGGTGCTGACGGCATTATTCTGGGGTGTTGTACTGGCAAACCTGCTGCAGCCCTTTGCACAACCCTTTGCGCTGCTGTTGAACGGCGCTGGGGCTTTTATTCTGCTGATCCATGCCCTTGAACTGTGGTTTTTTAGCAAGCGCATCGCCGCTTGCCCCAAACCGGCTCACGAGCGTGTGCACGTCATGCTGTTCGGCGTGTTTCAGTTGCTTGGGCTGCCCGCTGAGCCAGTAGCCGAGCCTGAGCCAGCGCAGCAGATGGAGGCCGAAAATGCGTAAGCTCATCGTCCTCGCTGCGCTGTTCAGTCCGCTGGCATTAGCCCAGGCGGTGATTGAAGTTGATTCCCATGCGGTTATGCGTCTACCCAGCACTACCAGCGTGTTGCTGTTAGACCGTCTGGCGATTGCCGATAATGGCACCTTGCTGATTCCATCTGGCTTGACCGAAATTCGTGTCGCACAGCTGCGCCTTGGGCGTGATGCGCGGCTGGCGATTGCCCCTGGTGATCAGGTGTTGCGCCTTGAAATTGAAACCGCCGATATTGCCAGTGGCGCACAGATCAGCGCGCGTGGCGCACGCGGCAGTGCTGAAAAGCCGGCGCTGCCGGGGCGCAACCTGAGTCTGCGACTGCAGGCCGTTACCCTGGAAAATTTAGTGCTGGATGCCCGCGGCGGCACAGGTGCGCCAGGCTATGCAGGTCTAGCTGGTGCTGATGGCAAGCCAGGTGGCTGCACCTGGGGTGAAGCCAGTCGCGGTCATGACGGTTTGAATGGGGGCGACGGCCAGCCGGGTGCTGCCGGTGCGCAGGTGCGCTTGGAAGTGCCACAGGATTTCCCTGTTGAGCAGGTACAGGTGCGTTTGGATGGCGGCAGTGGCGGTCAGCCGGGCGCGCCTGGTGCAGGCGGTCAAGGCGGCGTGAGTAAGGGTTGCTGGTTGTACAGCACCGATGGCGCTCGCGACGGCAAGCCAGGACAAGCAGGGCGTGCCGGTGAGCCAGGCCCTGCAGGTGCGCTGAATATCGTGCAGTTCTAAGCTGCTTTGAGGGCCAGCCGCTGCCCGAAAGCAGCGGCTGCGTAAGTAGGCTTAGAGCGAAGGGCGCAGGCCCGCGATTGTTACCCCCAACAATCCCAGCAACAAGTTGATACCAACCAGTCGTCGAATACGCCCAAGCACGGCGCCACCATTCGGCCAATCCTCTGCCGCCACGGCGCGGCGTAACTCAGGCAGTTGCAGTGCCTGAATCCGCAGAAACAGCGCCAGCATGGCGATATACAGCCCCATCATGATGTGCACGTAGCGCGGTGCGGTATCGAAGCCGCTAAAGCGCAGGTGCAGCATGCCTACACCGGTGACCGGCAGCACAATCACCGCCGCCCATACCCAGTAGAAAAACCGTGGGAAGACCTCCAGCCAGAGTTTCAGGCGCGGCGGGGCTTCTAGGGCGGCGACTGCGGCTGGGCGCAGGATCATCCACGCGAAGAACATACCGCCCACCCAGATTAGGGCGGCGAGCAGATGCAGGCTGTAGACGAAAGCGTATGGGGTCATGCAGGCACTCCTGTTGATTGAGGCGCTTGTTGCGATCTGCGGCGCGTCGGCCCTGCTGCTATAGAAACAGGCTCTCGCTCGCGAGTTCGTAAACAGGGCCTAAGCGATTCAGCGCTGGATCGATTAGCGCGCTATGATAGCCGCCGATTACAAACACTGAAAATTTATCCAGCCTTTTCGCGTCAAAATCCCCATGCTCAGTACCGAACTCAAGTCCCAGATCCAGGGCGCTTACTCCCGTTTTCTCGAGGCCAAGTCGCTCAAGCCGCGCTATGGCCAGCGCCTGATGATTGCCGAAATTGCCAAAGTGTTGGGGGCGATTAAAACGGACGACGAAGGCCGTCGCCTGGGTGACCCTGCCGTCGTAGCGGTTGAGGCCGGCACCGGTACTGGCAAAACAGTGGCCTACAGCTTGGCGGCGATCCCCACGGCGAAGGCCGCAGGTAAGCGCCTGGTGATCGCCACGGCCACCGTTGCCCTGCAAGAGCAGATCGTGCACAAGGATCTACCGGACCTTATGCGCAATAGCGGGCTGAATTTCAGCTTTGCCCTGGCCAAGGGACGGGGGCGTTACCTGTGCCTATCCAAGCTGGATATCCTGTTGCAGGAGGGTCAGGCGCAAAGCGCCACCGCCCAGCTGTTCGAGGAAGAAGGCTTCAAGATCGATGTGGATGAGCAGAGCCAGAAGCTGTTCACCACGATGATCGAAAAACTCGCCGGCAATAAATGGGACGGCGACCGTGACAGCTGGCCGGAAGAGCTGGAAGACACGCGCTGGTCGCAACTGACCACTGATCACAGCCAATGCACCAACCGCCATTGTCCGAACTTTCAGCAATGCGCCTTCTACAAGGCACGCGAGGGCATGGGCAAGGTCGACGTCATCGTCACCAACCATGACATGGTCCTGGCTGACCTGGCCCTGGGCGGCGGTGCGGTGCTGCCGGACCCGCGCGACACCCTTTACGTGTTCGACGAAGGCCATCACCTGCCGGACAAGGCCATTGGCCATTTCGCCCACTTCACCCGCTTGCGCTCGACTGCCGATTGGCTGACCCAGATCGACAAGAACCTGACCAAGTTGCTGGCGCAGAATCCGCTGCCCGGGGATCTAGGCAGGCTGATCGAACAGGTGCCGGAATTGGCGCGGGAGCTTAAAACCCAGCAGCAATTTATGTTCGCCGCCTGTGAGCAGGTGGCCGACTTCAAACCGGGCGAAGATATGCAGGGCCGCGAGCGGCCGCGCCATCGCTTTATCGGCGGTGTGGTGCCGGAGCACTTGACCGAGCTGGGTCTGGAGCTGAAAAAGGGTTTTTCCAAGCTCAATGATCTGTTCACTGGCGTAACGGAACAGCTCAAGGAAGCCATGGATGGTGAGGGGGCTGTCGGTATTGCCAGTCACCAGGCTGAGGAATGGTACCCGCTGTTCGGCAGCCTGCTGGCGCGGGCCAAGGGCAATTGGGAGCTGTGGCTGGCCTTTACCGCTGAAGACCCGGAGGAAAGCCCGCCCATGGCGCGTTGGTTGACCCTGGCCGATAGCGGTGCGCTGTTCGATATCGAGGTCAATGCCAGCCCGATCCTGGCGGCGGAAACCCTGCGACGTAATCTGTGGAATGTCGCCTATGGCGCCCTGGTGACCTCGGCGACCCTGACGGCGTTGGGTACCTTTGATCGCTACCGTATGCGCGCCGGCTTGCCGAAAGTGGCAGTTACCACCGTGGTGCCGAGCCCGTTCCATCATTCCGACGCCGGTGTGCTGCGGGTGCCCAATCTGAACGCCGATCCGCGTGATGCGGTGGCGCACACGGCGGCGATTATTCGCGAGCTGCCTGGTCTGGTAGAGGGTTCACGCGGCACCCTGGTGCTGTTTTCGTCGCGCAAGCAGATGCAGGAAGTCTTCGACGGCCTGGAGCGCGACTGGCGCAAGCGGGTGTTTATCCAGGGCAACCTGTCCAAGCAGGAAACCCTGAACAAGCATAAGGCGCGGGTCGATTCCGGCGAGGAAAGCGTGTTGTTTGGCCTGGCCAGCTTTGCCGAAGGTGTCGATCTGCCGGGCGCCTACTGCGAGCATGTGGTGATCGCCAAGATCCCCTTCGCCGTACCGGACGATCCGGTAGAAGCGGCCCTGGCCGAGTGGATCGAAGCGCGCGGTGGCAACCCCTTTATGGAAATTGCCGTGCCGGATGCATCGCTGCGTCTGGTCCAAGCATGCGGCCGATTGCTGCGCACCGAAGCGGATCGCGGCATTATTACCCTGCTGGACCGGCGTGTGGTCACCCAGCGCTACGGCAAATCGATTCTCAATGCTTTGCCGCCGTTTCGTCGGGAAATCAGTTAGCAGTCCACATGGTAAGCAACTCGTTGAGCCTTATCGGCTCCAAGTGGCGCATGGATAATGCCTTGGTAAGCACCAGGGCCTGGATTTTGCCTCCGGCAGTGTTGCCCGAGGCGGTTGAAACAATGGGGGAGTGTGGTTCGTGAAGGTTAAGCGCAGGCTGCAAACGGCTGTTCTGGTATCAGCGCTCGTGGGTTTTTACGGGGCGGCCGTGGCCACAGAGCAGCAGGAACTGTTCAACTTTGTTCGGCCGATGGATGCCGTGCAGGTCACGACACAGGATGCCGATCTGCCCAACCGCATCGGCGAGCCGACCCCGCAAGGCGAAGTGCTGCGTCGAGTGACCTTCCATCCTGCCGAGCAGCCGAGCCTGCGCCTGACCCCGCAAAACGGTAGCTGGGACTGGTCGCAGCAGGCGCTGGTCAGCCTGCGTGTGCAGAACGCCATGGATTGGGCGCTGACCCTGGATGTGCTGATCGAGAGCACTGACGGCCAGCGCCTGAGCACGCGTATCGCCCTGCCTGCCGGCCCTGCGCAAACCCTGTTGATTCCTTTGCAGGCGGCCTCGCCCCGCGATCAGGGTATGCGTGCCGGCGTACCGATGCCCTGGACGCACAAAGGCCAGCGCCTGCTGCTGGCGGATACGGTCACGGGTGCGCTGGACCTGAGCAAGGTCAGCGCGGTCACCCTGTCCATGCCGCAGCCGAAAGCCGCGCAACATATTCTGATCAGCCAGTTTGGCGTGAGCACCGAGCAGCTTTCGGCGGCGGCCTATGCCGGCATCGTCGACAGTTACGGCCAGTACACACGGGCCGATTGGCCAGGCAAGGTCAAGAACGACGAGCAATTGCAGCAGGCTGTGGCCCAGGAGCAGAAACAATTGCATACCTGGCTGGCTGAACGCCCTGCGCAGGACAAGTTTGCAGGCTGGACCGGCGGGATGCCGTTTGAGGCGAGCGGCTTCTTTCGCACCGAGAAACGCGACGGCCGTTGGTACCTGGTAACGCCAGAGGGCCATCCGTTCTACTCGCTAGGTGTCAATGCGGTCACCGCGCAACAGAGTGCTACTTACGTTGAGGGGCGTGAAGCGATGTTTGCCGGCTTGCCGCAGCCGGGCGAAGCACTGGCAGCCTATTTCGGCACGTCCGACAGCCGCAGCGACACCGGCGCCAATCAGGGCCGGGCATTTGCCAGCGGGCGCTGGTTCGATTTCTACAAGGCCAACCTGCAGCGCAGCTACGGTCAGGTTGACCCCGCGGCCTGGCGTACACTGAGCCAGGATCGTCTGCAGGCCTGGGGTTTCAATACCCTAGGGAACTGGAGCGAGCCGGCCTTTGGCAGCGATACCCGCATGCCGTTCAGCATCCCGCTGTCGATTCATGGCGATTACGCCACCATCAGCACCGGCGTCGATTGGTGGGGCGCGATGCCTGATCCATTCGACCCGCGTTTTGCCATGGCCACCGAGCGCGCAGTGGCGATTGCTTCGCGCGATCACCGCGACAATCCCTGGCTGCTCGGTTATTTCGCTGATAACGAACTGGCCTGGGCTGGCCCGGCGGATGACCCCAACGGTCGTTACGCCCTGGCGTACGCCACGCTGCGCCTGACCACCGATGTGCCGGCCAAGCGCGCCTTCCTCAAGCAGCTGCGCGACAAGTATCGCAATCAGAATGGCCTGTCCCGCGCCTGGGGTATCGAGCTGCCGGCCTGGGAGCTGATGGAAGATCCGGGCTTTAAGGCGCCGCTGCCAAGTGCCGAGTACCCGGCCATCGAGAAGGACATGCAGGCATTCTTGCGCCTGTATGCCGACACCTATTTCAAGACCATTGCCGATTCGCTCGACTGGCACGCGCCCAATCACCTGCTGCTGGGTGGTCGTTTCGCCAGCAGTATTCCCGAGGCGGTGAATGCCTGCGCCGAGTTCTGCGATGTGCTGAGTTTCAACTTCTATACACGTGAGCCGCAGCATGGGTATGACTTTGCTGCCCTGCGCCAGCTGGACAAACCGTTGATGGTCACCGAGTTCCACTTCGGCTCTCGTGACCGTGGGCCGTTCTGGGGCGGAGTTGCCGAGGTTTATAAGGAAGAAGAGCGCGGCCCGGCCTATTCGCATTTCCTGGCCAAGGCCCTGGAAGAGCCGCAGATCGTCGGCTTGCACTGGTTCCAGTACCTCGATCAGCCGGTTACCGGGCGTTTACTGGATGGCGAGAATGGTCATTTGGGTCTGCTCGCCATTACCGACCGGCCTTGGGATGGCTTTGTCAAAGCCGTGCGCAAGGCCAACCTCGATGTTCCTAAGACGCTGCTCAAGCCTGTAACTGCGCCAGTTCCTGCGGCTCCGTAAAGGGCTATTCGCCTAGCTGATAGTAGGATTACCAGCCTTGTGCTGGGTTCACCGCAGGCGTCAGAGCTGAAACAATCTGCCGAACATTTGGCGAGTATAAAAAGGGGGCAGGGTGGTGCAGATACAGGGTTATTTCGACCTCAAGTTCGAAGCGCTTAGAGACGCCTTTGCAGCACTGTTCGATGAGCCACAGGAGCGCGGTATGGCGCTCTGCGTGCAGGTCGGCGGTGAAACCGTGGTGGATCTGTGGGCCGGGGTTGCCGACAAGGAGGGTCAGCAGGCCTGGCACAGCGACACCATCCTTAACCTGTTCTCCTGTACCAAGACCTTTGCTGCAGTCACCGCCTTGCAGTTGGTGGGTGAGGGCAAGCTGGAACTGGATGCGCCAGTCGCACGCTACTGGCCCGAGTTTGCCGCCGCCGGCAAGAACAAGATCACCCTGCGTCACTTGCTCAGCCATCAGGCCGGGCTGCCTGCCTTGCGCGAGATGTTGCCGGCCGAAGCTTTATACGACTGGCATGCGATGACCACGGCTCTGGCCGCTGAACAGCCTTGGTGGCCATTGGGTGAGGGCCACGGTTATGCGCCGATCACCTATGGCTGGCTGGTGGGTGAGGTGTTGCGCCGAGTTGAGGGGCGTGGGCCGGGCGAATCCATCGTCGCGCGCACGGCCAAACCACTGGGTCTGGATTTTCATGTCGGTCTGGCCGATGAAGAGTTCGACCGGGTGGCGATCATCTCTCGTGGCAAGGGCAACTTTGGCGACGCCGCAGCCCAGCGTCTGCTCAAAACCATGATGAGCGAACCAGCGGCCATGAGCACGCGGGCCTTTACCAACCCGCCGTCGATCATGACCAGTACCAATAAGCCTGAGTGGCGGCGCATGCAGCAGCCTGCGGCGAATGGTCATGGCAATGCCCGTAGTCTGGCCGGTTTCTACAGCGGTCTGCTGGATGGTCAGTTGCTGGAAAGCGAGTTGCTGGCCGAGCTGACCCGTGAACACGCGGTCGGTGAAGACAAGACCCTGCTGACCCGCACCCGCTTCGGTCTGGGCTGCATGCTGGATCAGCCCGAGGTCGCCAACGCCACCTATGGCATGGGGCCGCGCGCCTTTGGTCACCCTGGCGCCGGCGGTTCCATTGGCTTTGCCGACCCGGAGCGAGATGTGGCCTTCGGTTTTGTCACCAACAACCTAGGACCGTTCGTCTTGATGGACCCTCGTGCGCAGAAACTTGCGCGTCTATTGGCTGATTGTTTGTAGCCAGCTCGGCTAAACTGCTGCGCAACATGGTTTGGCCCGCCGCCCGCGCGGGCCACTGACCGGCTTATTTTTGCTTACCACGTGTGGATACCCGATGCTCGCCAACAAAACTCTCGCCATCGCTTTGTGTGTACTGATCAGCGGTTGCAGCCTTTTCGAGAAATCCGAAAAGCCCGCGCCGAAAGCGGTGCCAATGCCGCCGCCGGCAGTGACTCAGGCCTGGTTGGATGTGTACGAGCCGAAGGTGCGTGAAGCGATCAAAGGCACCCATTTCGAGTTTGAGCGTCGGGAAAATCTGCTGGTGGTCACTGCGCCGGTGCAGGGCTCCTTCAACCCGGATCGTCCGCACATGATGCTGCCAGCCACCCTGGCCCCGCTGAGCCGCATGGCTAAGTTGCTGGAAAGTGATGAAACCATCGGGGTATTGATTCTCGGCCATGCTGACAGCAGCGGTGAAGTAAACGCCAACCGTGACCTTAGCCAGCAGCGCGCCCGTGCATTTACCTCGATTTTCCGCCTTAGCGGGCTCAAGCAGAACCGCTTAATGGTCAAGGGCCTGGGCTCGGACATGCCGCGTGCGGCCAACGACAGCCAACAAGGCCGTGCGCTGAATCGCCGGGTGGAAATTCTCCTGACCTCGAAAGCCACCCTGAACGCGCTTATCGCCAAATACAGCCAGCCGGCAGCGGCTCCCGCCCCAGCAGTCGCGGCCAGCAAAACCGTAGCAGACAAAAACGCCAAAACTGTTGCCAAGGCCGATAAGCCCGCCAAAAGCCAGTAAGGGCTTTGTCGCGGCGTGTTGCCGCAGATCAAGCCAAATAGAGCGCTCGCGGGTAAGCTAGGCACCATCTGTTCGAGAGGATGTGCCCATGACTCAAACCCTGGCTGATATGCGCCGTGACTACACCCGTGATGGCTTGAGCGAAACGCAGGCGCCGCTCGAGCCGTTTGCGTTATTTGAGCAGTGGTTTGCCGAGGCGGTGAAAACCGAGCAGGTACCGGTCGAACCCAATGCCATGACCCTGGCGACCGTTGATGCCGACGGTCGCCCGCACTGCCGGGTGCTGTTGCTCAAGGGGCTGGATGCGCGCGGCTTCACCTTCTTCAGTAATTACGACAGCGCCAAAGGTAAGCATCTGGCTGCCAACCCCTTTGCCGCCATGACCTTCTTCTGGCCCAGCCTGGAGCGTCAGGTGCGCATTGAGGGGCGTGTTGAGCGGGTCACGGCCGATGAGTGTGATGCTTACTTTCAGGTGCGTCCGCTGGGCAGCCGACTGGGGGCATGGGCCTCGCCGCAGAGTCGGGTGATTGCCGATCGTGCTGAGCTGGAAGCCCTGCTTGAAGAGACCGAACAACGCTTCCTGGATCGCGCGCCACATTGCCCGCCGCACTGGGGTGGCTATCGCCTGCTGCCGGAGCGCATCGAGTTCTGGCAAGGTCGCTCCAGTCGTCTGCATGACCGCCTCAACTTCCGTTTGCAGGGCGCCGACTGGCTCCGCGAGCGCTTGGCTCCCTGAGTTCTCATCAGTCGCCGGCGTATTCTCCGGCGGCTTGCTCAAGCCAGGCGGGTAGGTTACTGCGCGTGATACCGGCGGCCTGGGCTTCAGCTAGGCGAGTAAGCATATAGCTGCGTTTGGCTGCGCAGTCGCCCGCCAGTGATAACGCCAGGTCGCGGTCCATCCAGCGTTTGATTCGCACATACAGCCACCAGTGGAAGTACAGCCCAGCCACACTGGTGATGACGACGATAAAGTAATCCATAAGTCCTCCAAGCCAAGTCTTAGCTTAGGCTGATTGGGTATTGAGGTTGCACGCGGCGTAGTGTCGCGCTAACGCTCCGCATCGCAGCTTGGGTAAAGATTTGCTGCATATTGGCGGGTGACAGCTAAGCTGCGCAGGCGGTTTAATGAACACCTGCCTAACTGGAGAAATGATCATGCGTAACCCTGTTCTGTTGGCCGCTTCGTTTGCCGTGCTGACCCTGTTGGGCGGCTGCGCCTCCAGCCTGACTGGTGACACCTACTCGCGTGATGAGGCGCGAACCGTGCAGACCGTGCGCATGGGCACCATCGAAGCACTGCGCCCAGTGAAGATCGAAGGCACCAAGACCCCAATCGGCGCCGGTGCCGGTGCGGTTATCGGCGGTGTCGCCGGTAGTGGTGTGGGCGGTGGTCGCGGCAGTGCCGTGGCGGCCGTGATCGGTGCAGTGGCCGGTGGTTTGCTCGGCGCGATGACCGAGGAAGGGCTGACCCGCACCCAAGGTGTGGAAATCACCGTCCGCGAGGATGACGGCAGTATGCGTGCCTATGTTCAGGCCGTTGAAGAAAATCAGGTTTTCCGCGTTGGTGAGCGTGTGCGCATCCTGACGGTAAATGGCACCAGCCGCGTTTCTCACTGAGCCTTGAAAAAGCCGGATCAGTTTTGACTGATCCGGCTTTTTATTGCCTTTTTTCTAGATAAACCAGACGTTTATCCTTGTTTTAAGGGGTTTTCAGGCGACTTCGCGGGAAACGGAGTTTTTAGTAATAATTCTATCCATGACGGTTAGCCGATAGTTATGGATAATCGCGCACGCTGTTGTACCGGCAGGCGCTCGTAACGCCGCGGTGCAATACTTTTGTATGAGTGCGGCTTCGGTCAGTGCTATGGCGGGCCGCCAGTAAGCAAGTTAGGGAGTCAGCCGGGCACGGTAACGTGCCGGGTTCGTATTAAGGGGTTTTTCTATGACGCTTGCGCTGATCATCGCCTTGCCATTTCTCGGCATTTTTCTGCCATTACTGGCCGAGCGTCTGGGCCGTTCCGCCTGCGCCGCGGCGGCCGGGGTGGCGCCGCTGATGGCTCTGGTACTGCTGCTTTCGCAGCAGTCGGCGGTGTTCTCTGGCGAGCTGCTGAAGGTCAAGCTGGAGTGGTTACCGGCCCTGGGCCTGAATCTCAGCCTGCGTCTCGATGGTTTGGGCTTTCTGTTTGCCCTGCTGATTCTCGGCATTGGCCTGCTGGTGATTCTTTATGCGCGTTACTACCTGTCGAAGAAGGAGCCGATGGGGCGTTTCTTCGCTTTCCTCTTGCTGTTTATGGGCGCCATGCTCGGCGTGGTGCTGTCGGAAAACCTGCTGCTGATGCTGATGTTCTGGGAGCTGACCAGCCTGTCGTCGTTCCTGCTGATTGGTTTCTGGGGCGCCCGTTCCGATGCCCGCAAAGGCGCGCGCATGGCCTTGGCCGTGACCGGCGGCGGTGGTCTGGCATTGTTCGCCGGGATTCTGCTGATCGGCCATATCGCCGGCAGTTTCGAGTTATCCCAGGTGCTGGCGGCCGGTTATGCGATCCGCGCCCATGAGCTGTACCCGCTGGCACTGATTCTGGTGCTGCTGGGCGTATTCACCAAGTCGGCGCAGTTCCCGTTCCATTTCTGGCTGCCCCATGCTATGGCCGCGCCGACGCCGGTGTCGGCGTATCTGCATTCGGCGACCATGGTCAAAGCCGGGGTGTTTCTCCTGGCGCGTCTGTATCCGGCGTTGGCAGGGTCGGAGTGGTGGTTCTACCTGGTCAGTATCACCGGCCTGGTGACCTTGCTGGTTGGTGCCGGGATGGCCCTGTTTCAGCATGACCTCAAGGGTTTGCTGGCCTATTCAACGATCAGCCACCTGGGCCTGATCACCTTGCTGTTCGGCCTCGATACCCGCTTGGCCGCTGTGGCAGCGGTGTTCCACATCATCAACCACGCCACCTTCAAGGCCTCGCTGTTTATGGCGGCAGGGATCATCGACCACGAAACCGGTAGCCGCGATATGCGGCGCATCAACGGTATGTGGAAGTACATGCCGCACACGGCGGTTCTGGCGATGGTGGCAGCCTCGGCGATGGCCGGGGTGCCGTTGCTCAATGGCTTCTTGAGCAAGGAAATGTTCTTTACCGAAACGCTCAATCAGCACCTGCTGGGCAGCTTCAATTGGGTGATTCCGGCGGCGGCCACCTTGGCTGGGGTGTTCTCGGTGGCGTATTCGCTGCGCTTTATCCACGACGTGTTTTTCAACGGCGAGCCGGTCGACCTGCCGCATTACCCGCCGCATGAACCGCCGCGCTACATGAAGGTGCCGGTGGAGATTTTGGTGTTCCTCTGCCTGCTGGTGGGGATTATTCCGGCCTATACCGTGGCACCGTTGCTGGCTGCTGCCGCTTCCGCCACCCTGGGCGGTGATGTGCCAAGTTACAGTCTGGCGATCTGGCATGGTTTCAACCTGCCGCTACTGATGAGCTTTATTGCCTTGTTCGGCGGGATTCTGGTGTACGTGTTCCGTCAGCCGCTGTTCCGTTGGTATGCCGGGCTGCCGAGTGTGGATGCCAAGTTGATCTTTGAGCGCGGCGTACAGGCGCTGGTCAAGGCATGCAGCGGCTTTACCCAATGGCTGGAGAATGCTTCGCTGCAGCGCTACCTGGCACTTTTGCTGGCGGCCGCCTTGTTGGTGGTGACTCAGGGGCTGAGCTCCTTGCCGCAGATCAGCGGGCCGCTGGCGATGACCGAGATTGACGGCATCACTGCCCTGGGCCTGGGCATCATGGCGTTTGCCGCGCTGGTAACGGTGGTGTTCCACCGGCAGCGTCTGGTTTCGTTGTTGATGCTTAGCGTGGTCGGTCTGATGGTGGCCTTGGCCTTCGCCCGCTATTCGGCGCCGGATTTGGCCCTGACCCAGCTCTCGGTCGAGGTGGTGACCATCATCCTGTTGATGCTCGCCTTGTTCTTCCTGCCGGCGCAGACGCGCATCGAGTCGAGCAGCCTGCGCGGTTTGCGTGACTTCGCCCTGGCGGTCGGCAGTGGGCTGATGGTTGCGATGCTGGTGTTCGCCGTGCTGACGCGGCCGTACGACAGCATTTCAGCGTTCTTCCTGGAGAACAGCGTACCGGGCGGCGGCGGCACCAACGTGGTCAACGTGATTCTGGTGGACTTCCGTGGCTTCGATACCCTCGGTGAGGTCACTGTGCTGGCGATTGCGGCCGTGGGCATCTTTGCCTTGCTCGATGGTTTGCGCCTGTTCCAACCCAAGGTCGATGCGCAGGGCCGCAGCTGGGCGCGGGACCGTCATCCGCTGATCCTCGCCACCTTGTCGCGGGTGCTACTGCCGATGGCGCTACTGGTCTCGGTGTTTATCTTCCTGCGTGGCCACAACCTGCCCGGTGGCGGCTTTATTGCCGGCTTGGTGACAGCCGTAGCGCTGATCCTGCAATACGTCGCCAGCGGCGTGCAGTGGACGCAGTCGCGCCTGCCGCTGAATTACCAAAGCATGGCAGGTCTCGGCGTGATGATTGCCGGCCTGACGGGTTTGGGCAGCTGGCTGTTTGATCGGCCGTTCCTGACCTCGGCTTTTGGTCATTTCCATATCCCGCTGGTCGGAGAAATTGAGCTGGCTACTGCCCTGTTGTTTGACCTGGGCGTGTACCTGACAGTGGTCGGCGCGACCCTGCTGATTCTCGCCAACCTGGGCAAGTTGACCCAGGAAAAAGCTGTAGAAGAGGTGCTTTGAAATGGAAGCCATATTTGCCGCAACCTTGGGCCTCCTCACCGCAAGCGGTGTTTATCTGCTGCTGCGCGCCCGGACCTTCCCAGTGGTGCTGGGGCTGACGCTGATTTCCTACGCGGTCAACCTGTTCCTGTTTGCCATGGGCCGCTTGCAGGGCGGTGTGGTCACGGTGATTGGCAAGGGCAGTGCCTACGCGGACCCACTGCCGCAGGCGCTGGTGCTGACTGCCATCGTGATCGGCTTTGCCATGACGGCCTTCGTGGTGGTGCTGGCGCTGCGCAGCGTGGGCGAAACCCAGACCGACCATGTTGACGGCCAGGAGCCAGCACAATGAATCACGGCGTGATCCTGCCCATTCTGCTGCCGATGTTTGCCGGCAGCCTGTTGCTGCTGGGTGCGGGCCTGAGCCTGCGGGTCAAACGCAGCCTGTCGCTGGTGGCAACCCTGTTGCTGCTGCCATTGAGCGGCTATCTGCTCTGGCTGGCTGATCAGGACGTGCTGCAGGTGTATGCCGCCGGTAACTGGGCGGCGCCGTTCGGCATCATCCTGCTGCTCGATCGGCTGAGCGCCTTGTTGCTGGTGGTCACGGCGGTGCTGGGTAGCTTTGCCCTGTTGTATGCGGTGCGGGGCGACGATGAGCGCGGGCAGAGTTTTCATGCGCTGTTCCAGTTTCAGCTGATGGGCATCAACGGCGCCTTCCTCACGGGTGATCTGTTCAACCTGTTCGTGTTCTTCGAAATCCTGCTGATCGCCTCCTATGCGCTGCTGGTGCATGGCGGTGGGGCAGAACGGGTGCGCGCGGGGCTGCATTACGTGGTACTGAACCTGGTGGGGTCGGCGTTCTTCCTGCTCGCCGTGGGCGTGCTGTATGGCATCACCGGCACCCTGAACATGGCTGATATGGCCATTCGCGTGGCGGCTGCCGGGCCGGATGATGCGGCGCTGCTGGGCGCTGCCGGCTTGCTGCTGCTGGTGGTGTTTGGCCTCAAGGCGGCGTTTCTGCCACTGTATTTCTGGCTGCCCAAGGCCTATGCCTCGGCCACTGCGCCGGTCGCCGCGCTGTTTGCGATCATGACCAAGGTCGGCCTGTATTCGATCATCCGCGTGTACACGCTGATCTTCGGTGACGAGGCCGGCAGCCTGGCCAACATGGCCAACGACTGGCTCTGGCCGATTGCCTTGCTGACCCTGGCACTGGGTGTGATCGGTGCACTGGCCGCCGTTAGCTTGCAGGGGCTCCTGGCGTATCTGGTGGTGGTATCGGTGGGCACTTTGCTCGCCGGCATTGCCATCGGCACTGAGCAAGCCCTGGCCGCAGCCCTGTATTACCTGGTGCACAGCACCTGGGTGGCCGGTGGGCTGTTCCTGCTGGCTGATCTGATTGCCCGTCAGCGCGGCGATAAGCAGGCGCTGCTGGTGCAAGGTCCCGCGCTGCAGAACCCGCACCTGCTCGGCGGCCTGTTCTTCTTCGGCGCGATTGCAGTGGCCGGCCTGCCGCCGCTGTCTGGGTTTATCGGCAAGCTGTTGCTGCTGCGCTCGCTGGAGCCGGGCGTGCAGGCGCTCATGCTGTGGCCCGTGGTGCTGGGCGGCGGCCTGCTGACCCTGGTGGCCCTCAGCCGTGCCGGTAGCATGCTGTTCTGGCGTGTCGGCTTGAGCCAGCTGGACAGTGCCGAGCTGGATTACGGCCGGCTGTTAGCCTGCGCTGGTTTGCTGCTGCTCAGCCTGGTGTTGATGGTTGGTGCCGCGCCGCTGCTGAGTTATGTCGAGGCTACCGCCAGCCAACTGCATGACTTGGCGCTGTACCGGCAAATCATCGAATCGGGAGCTGCACGATGAAAGCACGTCGCTGGTTACCCCATCCGCTGCTGAGCGTGTGCCTGCTGTTGGTCTGGCTGCTGCTGATGAATGACCTGAGCCTGGGCCACTGGTTGCTCGGTGCGCTGCTCGGCTGGGCCATTCCGCTGTTGACCCAGGTGTTCTGGATCAACCCTCCACGGGTGCACAAACCGTTCAAGCTGTGCCTGTTTTTGCTGCGCATCCTCGGCGATATCATCACGGCCAACCTGCAGGTGGCCAAGCTGATCCTTGGGTCGACCGCCAAGCTGCGCCCAGCCTTCGTGGAAATTCCCATGCTGCTGGAAGATGAACTGGCCCTGACCATGCTCACCAGCATTATTTCTCTGACCCCGGGCACGGTCTCTGCCGACCTCAGTGACGACCGTAAGATGCTCCTGGTGCACGGCCTGGATGTGCCGGACCCTGACGCCTTGGTCGCAGAAATCAAACAGCGTTACGAAGCCCCCCTGCTGGAGGTGTTCACATGCTCGCCTACGTGATCCCGCTGTGCCTGATGATCATTGGCGTGGCCCTGGTGCTGACCATGGCGCGCCTGATCATCGGCCCGGATTTGCCCGACCGCATCCTGGCCCTGGATACCCTGTATATCAACGCGATTGCCATGCTGGTGTTGCTCGGTATTTGGCTGGGATCGGACCTGTATTTTGAAGCCGCCCTGCTGATTGCGGTGATGGGCTTTATCGGCACGGTCGCAGTGGCCAAGTATTTGTTGCGCGGCGACATCATCGAGTAACAACGTTCTACGGAGACTGCTGAATGGATACCTGGATCGAAGCGCTGGTGGCGCTGTTTCTGCTGATCGGCAGCCTATTCGCCTTGATCGGTGCGATTGGTTTGTACCGCCTGCCGGACTTTTTTATGCGCCTGCATGGCCCGACCAAAGCCAGCACCCTGGGCGTGGGCGGCATGGTGATCGCTTCGCTGATCTACTTCAGCTTTCGCGGTGAGGGCGTCAGTTTGCATGAGCTGCTGATTACCCTGTTTCTGTTTATCACTGCCCCGGTCAGCGCCCACATGTTGGCCAAAGCCGCACTGCAGCAGAAGCTGCGGATCAGCGAGCAAACTCGCGGTAAGCCCTGGGAACAATAAGCCCACACAGTTCAAGGCGCTGACTGTATCTGTCGGCGTCGCGTATGCCTCTCTACACTGCAGCCTTTAGTCAGGGGCTTGGTATGCAAGAGCGGGAAAGGGGCATCGCGATCATCTGCCTGGTGATCGCCATGGCGCTGTGGGGTAGTTCCTTTATTGCGCTGAAACTGGCCTTTGCCGAATTGCCGCCGCTGTGGGTGATCTTCGGCCGTATGGCCCTGGGCAGCCTGGTGTTTCTGCTGGCCTGGCGCTGGCGCGGACAGATGCATTATCGCGCCGGTGACTGGAAGTACCTGCTTGGCCTGGCTGCCTGCGAACCCTGCCTGTATTTCCTCTTTGAAGCCCTGGCGCTGCAGCAAACCAGCGCCGCGCAAGCGGGCATGGTCACGGCTTTGCTGCCGCTGCTGGTGGCGGTGGGGGCGTTTGTCTTCCTGCGTGAACGGATCAGTCGCATCACCCTGTCGGGGTTTCTGATCGCCCTGGTCGGCGCCGTATGGCTGAGCCTGGCCGGCAGTGCCGACGAGCACGCCAGTAACCCCATCCTCGGCAACTTCTACGAGCTGCTCGCGATGCTCTGCGCCATGGGTTACACCCTGTTGCTCAAGCACTTGTCATCGCGCTATTCGCCCTTTCTGCTGACCGCCATGGTGGCCTTTGTCGGCACTGTTTTCTTTCTGCCTTTGGCCTGGTTCAGCGCGCCGTTGCCGACCAGCGTCAGCCCCATGGGCCTGGGCGCGGTGGCCTATCTGGGCATTCTGGTCACCGTGGGCGCTTATGGGCTCTACAACTTCGGCGTCAGCCGCTTGCCGGCCAGCCAGGCCTCAGGTTTTACCAACCTGATCCCGGTGTTCACCTTGCTGTTCGCCATACTGTTATTGGGCGAAAGCCTGAATAGCATGCAGATGCTGGCAGCCGCCTTTGTGTTTGCCGGCGTGTTGTTGAGTCAGTGGCGAGGCGCGCGCGTGGTGCCCGCTGGTGTTCTGGATTAGGGGATAAGGTATGAGCGATTCAAGAAGCTGGGCGCGCGAAGCGATCCGCATCATCGAGGCGGATTTTCAGCGCAGCGCCGACACCCACCTGATACCCCTGTCGCTGCCGGGATTGCCCGGCGTCGAGCTGTATTTCAAGGACGAATCCAGCCACCCCACCGGCAGCCTCAAACACCGGCTGGCGCGATCGTTGTTTCTTTATGCGCTGTGTAACGGCTGGCTCAAACCCGGCGCACCGGTGATCGAGGCGTCCAGTGGTTCCACGGCAATTTCCGAGGCCTATTTCGCCCGCTTACTGGGGCTGCCGTTTATCGCGGTGATGCCGGCCAGCACCTCGAAGGAGAAGATCGCACAGATCGCTTTCTACGGCGGCCAGAGCCATCTGGTGACTGATCCAACGCAGATATACGCCGAGTCTGAGCGCCTTGCGCGAGAGACCGGCGGGCATTTTATGGATCAGTTCACCTACGCCGAGCGCGCCACTGACTGGCGCGCCAACAACAACATCGCCGAGTCGATCTTCCAGCAGCTGCGCAGTGAACGTTTCCCTGAGCCTAGTTGGCTGGTGTCCAGCCCTGGCACCGGCGGCACTCTGGCGACGTTGGGGCGCTATGTGCGTTATCGCCGCCACAACACTCAGGTGTTGTGCGCGGATGCCGAGCGTTCGGTGTTTTTCGATTACTACCGCACCGGTGATGCCAGCCTGTGCCTGAACCACGGTTCGCGTATCGAAGGTATTGGCCGGCCACGGGTCGAGGCGTCCTTTCTGCCGACGGTGATCGATGCCATGTGCAAGGTGCCGGATGCCTTGTCGTTGGCCGCCATGCATTACCTGGCGCAGCGCCTGGGTCGGAAAGTGGGCGGCTCCAGCGGTACCAATCTGATTGGCGCGCTGCTGGTTGCACAGCGGATGGTCGCGGCGGGGGAGTCCGGTTCGGTGGTGGCGATTCTCTGCGATGGCGGTGAGCGCTATGCCGACACCTACTACGATTTCGCCTGGCTCAGTGCTCAGGGGTTCGAGCTGGCCGCGTTCATTACTGCTGTGGCGGACTGTGCCGAGCGTGGCATTCCTTTGCCTGCTGACCTGCCTACCGCCGGTCTATAGCTTAAACCGGCGGGCGGACTGAGTTGCGCCATGGGCTGATCAGTAACCAGCAGCGGCGTATCAGGCTTCTGCAATCCCGAGCATGTCGCGAATCAGCGCTTCGGCCACACGAATGCCATCCACCCCGGCAGAGAGAATGCCGCCGGCGTAGCCGGCACCTTCACCAGCCGGGTACAGGCCGCGAACGTTGAGGCTCTGCATATCCGCGTCACGGGTAATGCGCAGTGGCGAAGAGGTGCGGGTCTCGATGCCGGTCAGCACCGCGTCATGCAGGTCGAAACCTTTGATCTGCTTGCCGAAGGCCGGCAGCGCTTCGCGGATCGCCTCGATGGCAAAGTCCGGCAATGCCAGGGCCAGGTCGCCCAGTTTGATTCCCGGTTTGTACGACGGCTCGACGCTGCCCAGTTCAGTAGAAGGCTTGCCGGCAATAAAGTCGCCGACCAGCTGTCCTGGCGCTTCGTAGTTGCTGCCGCCGAGCAGGTAGGCCTGAGATTCCAGCCGCTCCTGCAATTCCACACCGGCCAGTGGGCCGCCTGGGTAATCCTGCTCTGGAGTAATGCCGACGACGATGCCGGCGTTGGCGTTGCGTTCGTTGCGTGAGTACTGGCTCATGCCGTTTGTCACCACGCGGTTCGGCTCCGAGGTGGCCGCGACTACGGTGCCGCCTGGGCACATGCAGAAGCTGTAGACCGAGCGGCCGTTTTTGGCGTGGTGCACCAGTTTGTAGTCTGCAGCGCCGAGCTTGGGGTGGCCGGCGTATTTACCGAGGCGTGCGCGGTCGATCAGACCTTGCGGGTGCTCGATACGAAAGCCCACCGAAAACGGCTTGGCTTCCATAAAGACCTCGCGCTTATGCAGCATGCGGAAGGTGTCACGCGAGCTGTGGCCCAGGGCCAGGATCACCTGGCGGCTGAGAATCTGCTCGCCGCTGTCGAGCACCACGCCTTTGAGCTGGCCATCCTCGATCAGCACATCGCTGACGCGCTGCTGAAAACGCACTTCGCCGCCCAGCGCTTTGATCTCTTCACGCATGGTGGCGACCACGCCGGTGAGGCGGAAGGTGCCGATATGTGGCTTGCTGACGTAGAGAATTTCCTCTGGCGCGCCGGCTTTGACGAACTCCTGCAGCACCTTGCGCCCGTAATGTTTGGGGTCTTTGATCTGGCTGTACAGCTTGCCGTCGGAGAAGGTGCCGGCACCGCCCTCGCCAAACTGCACGTTGGACTCGGGGTTAAGCACGTTCTTGCGCCACAGGCCCCAGGTGTCCTTGGTGCGCTGGCGCACTTCGGTGCCGCGTTCCAGCACGATGGGCTTGAGTCCGGCCTGGGCCAGAATCAGCGCGGCGAAAATCCCGCACGGGCCAAAGCCGACTACCAGCGGACGCTCTGCGAGGTTCTCGGACGCCATGCCGACTGGTTTGTAGGCGGTATCCGGGGTGACGCTGATATGCCGGTCATCGCTGAACGTGGCCAGCAGCGCCGCTTCATCGCGCAGCTCGCAGTCGATGGTGTAGATGAAGTGCATCTCACTGGATTTTTTGCGCGCATCGTAGCTGCGCTTGAACAAGGTGAAGTCGAGCAGCTCGCTGTCGGCGATGTCCAGGCGCTGGACGATGGCCGGGCGCAGGGCTTCTTCGGGGTGGTCGAGGGGCAGCTTGAGTTCAGTGATACGAAGCATGAAGGCGATCCACTTTCAGGGCCGGAGGCAACCCGGCAGCTTTTAAAAGGCGACGATTATACGCCTGATCAGTGGTTAAAGGCCGCTGCCGATAAACGGCAGCGGCCCGTCATGGGGCGCGCTCAACCCATAGTGCTAGCGCACCTCAGGCTTTACCCAAGCCAGCATCACGTCGAGCATGCGGTTGGCGAAGGCCCACTCGTTGTCATACCAGGCCAAGACCTTGACCAGATCGCCCTGCACGCGGGTGTGGCTGAGGTCGACCACGCAGGACACCGGGTAGCCGTTGAAGTCGCTGGACACCAGTGCCAGCTCGTTGCACTCCATCACCCCAGGCGGCAATTGCATAGCGCCGGCCTTTAGCGCGGCGTTGATCGCTTCACGGCTGGTCGGGCGTTCGCTGGTAAAGGTCAGATCGACCAGCGACACGTTGGGCGTCGGTACGCGTATCGACAGCCCATCCAAGCGGCCGATCAGCTCCGGCATGACCAGGCCGATGGCTTTGGCCGCACCGGTGCTGGTGGGGATCATCGACAGCGCGGCGGCACGGGCGCGGTAGAGGTCGCTGTGGGTCTTGTCCAGCAGGTTCTGGTCATTGGTGTAAGAGTGGATGGTGTTGACCAGCCCCTGACGAATGCCCACGGCTTCGTGCAGTACCTTGGCCATTGGTGCCAGGCAGTTAGTGGTGCAGGAGGCGTTGGACACAATCTGCTGATCGCCCAGCAGTTGATGGTTAACGCCGTAGACCACGGTCAGGTCGGCGCTGTCCAGTGGGTGTGAGAGCAGCACGCGCGGGCTGCCGGCGCTGATGTGCTGTTCGACCTGTTCGCGCTTTTTCAGTTTGCCGGTGCATTCGAGCGCCAGATCCACCGCATGCTCACGCCAGGGCAGATTAGTCACTTCGCGCTCACGCAGCAGCTGGATCGGGTGGCCGTTTACCAGCAGGGTATCGCCGTCCAGGCTGATATCGCCAGGAAAGCGGCCGAAGGTGGAGTCGAAGCGGGTGAGGTGGGCGAGGGTGCTTTGCTCACCCAGATCATTGATCGCGGTGAGGTGGATCTGCTGCTCCAGTTTGCGCTCGAACAACGCGCGCACCAGGCAGCGACCGATACGTCCATATCCATTGATAGCAATGCGCAGCATAACGATATCCCTTTGGCTGTCTTCACTTGCAGCTTAGGCCAATCGTCTGCCGCTCGGCTGATCTATCTCAGCTATCTGATTGCTAATCGTTGCGCGCGCCGCCGAGGTAGGCGCAGCCCCGCAGGACTTGCCCATTAAGACGCAACTCGGCGCTCAGGTGCTGCACCGCACCACTCATGCCGTCGACGCAGCGCTGGCGGGCGACCCACAGATCCAGGCGTTGGCCGTTGGCTTCACTGCTGAGGTTAAGGCGGCCTTCGGGCAATTGCTCTTCCAGGTACGGCAGCGCCTGTGGCTCCTGACCTGGGCGATTGAGGATCAGACCCTGATTGCTTACCGCGATATTCCAATCCGGCTCGTGGCCGCTGGCACGCAGGAGGGTGCGGGCGAAGTTGATGTCTGTGCAGCCATGGCCTTCAGCCTGAACGCGGTACACCTGGCCCGGCACGAACTGGCCATCGACACCTTTCTGCGCATTGGCCTGCAGCTGGCCGCGCATATCGACATACAGCGTTGTGTGGCCATCATTGAATAGCGTGCTGGCATCGCTGCTCAGCTCGGCTGCGCTGTCTTCCTTGAGAATAAATTGACGTTGTTCCTGGCAGGGGCGAAACAGCAACTGGCCCGCGTTCAGGCTGAGCTCGCCCTGCATGCGCGTCTGCTCGATCACCGGCTCGGCGGGTTTGTCGGTAAACACCTGGCAGCTGGCGAGCAGTGGCAACAAGGCAAGGCAAAAAGGGCGGCTGAAACGCATTGTGGCACTCCTGAAAAGTGCGCTCACGTTACCTAGGCCCCTGGCGTATCACAAGGGCATACCGCCACTGGTGACGGCATTTTCAGCCGCGTTCGTGGCGGGCTAGCCGTGTTAAGTCCGCTCGATAGGGCCTGAGTGGCGAGCTAGCTAAAACCCCGCAGCATGGGGGTCTGCATGTGTTGTCTTCGATTTAATCTACGCGTTATAAATTTGGCGCTATTAATGTGACGCCCTGGCATGTCTCGTCGTCATGCTGTGCACTCCGGGTAATGCCTGGCGTGTGGTTTCAGCGTGATAGTTGCTGATTCCTTTCTAGCTACAGTTCGCCGAGTCCTCGGCAATCCCGTCCAGACGCGCTGCCACAACAATAACTCCAGCTGCTGATTTGGCTTTTGATACGTACGTTGGAGAGAGGCCGCTTTATGAATACCTGGTTTGCCAATATCAGCGTCACCCGCAAGTTGCTGATAGGTTTTGGCGTTGTGCTGGCGATGACAGTGTTGATGGCCTGGACGGGCTGGAGTGGGCTGGGCAGTGTGATTCAGCGCGCCAACTGGATGAGCGATATTACCTACCTCAACAGCAGCCTCACCAATCTGCGTATTGCGCGGTTGCAGTACATGATCGCTAACGGTGATTTGCCCACCGCTGAACGCCTACAGTCGACCTTAAGCACTTACATTGCCAAGCAAGAGGCGCTGCAGGCTTCGTTCAAGAATCCGGTCAATGTGGCGTTACTCAAGAAGCAGGGTGCGATCAACGATGAGTACCAAGTGTCCTTGAATGCCATGAAGGCTGCCTATAAAGAAGCCAATGCAGCTAATGAGGTATTGGCCCTCAGGGCGGCCGAGGCCGTTGAGCAAGTTCGCCAGATCATGGCAGTTGTCGTGCAATTACCCGAATTTGATCCACAGCGCTTTGCTCAGTATCAGGCGATTACTGACAGCAGGGCCGAGTTGCTGCAGGTGCAACACCTGGTCAGTGTGTTCCGTAACAATGCCAGCCCCGCAAATGAGTCGGCGATGATTCAGGGGGTTGAGGCGATCATGGCAGGGCTGGCGGATGTGAGTCGTGCATTCGTCGGGTCACAGCAAGCCGCTGTGTTGCAGGTTGAGCGTAGTTTGGCGCAGTACCGGGATGCGGTGTTGGCGCTGCGTGATGCCACGCAGGCCATTGCGCGCGCGCGTCAGGAGATGACCGTGCAGGGCGCTGAGATTGTCAAAATCAGCGACGAGCTTTACAGCTTCCAGCTTGACCGTCTGGCGGTCGAAAGTGCGGCGGCGCGCTACCTGCAGGTGGCGGCTACAGCGATGGCTTTGCTGCTTGGGCTGCTTGCTGCATGGCTGATTACACGGCAGATCATTCGCCCACTGCGTGCGACGCTGTTGGATGTTGGGCGCATTGCCAGTGGCGATCTGACACCGAGTGCCGCAGTGGTGCGTCAGGATGAGTTGGGTGTGTTGCAGCAAGGCGTGCAGCGTATGGCCAGCACCTTGCGTGAGTTGATTGGCGGCATTCGTGATGGCGTGAGCCAGATCAGCAGTGCTGCCGAGGAGCTGTCTGCCGTAACCGCGCAGACCAGTGCTGGGGCCAATAACCAGAAGAGTGAAACCGATCAAGTGGCCACCGCCATGCACGAGATGTCTGCCACCGTGCAGGAGGTTGCGCGCAATGCCGAGCAGGCGTCTCACGCCGCGACGGACGCTGACAGTGAGGCGCGTAAAGGTGACAAAGTGGTAGCCCAGGCCATTGCCCAAATTGAGCGTCTGGCTGACGAAGTGGGGCGCTCCACTGGCGCCATGACGGCTCTGCAGCAAGAAAGTCAGAAGATTGGCAGTGTGATGGATGTCATCAAGGCCGTGGCTGAGCAGACGAACCTGCTCGCACTCAACGCGGCTATTGAGGCTGCGCGCGCCGGTGAGGCGGGTCGAGGTTTCGCGGTGGTCGCGGATGAGGTGCGTGGTTTGGCTCAACGCACGCAGAAGTCCACTGAGGAGATCGAGGGCTTGGTTGCGGGGCTGCAGAATGGCACGCAGCAGGTGGCCAGCATCATGTTGAGCAGCCGTACCCTGACGGACAGCAGTGTCGAGCTGACCCGGCGCGCGGGTGATTCGCTGGAAAGCATTACCCGTACAGTGTCGAATATTCAGTCGATGAATCAGCAGATTGCAGCGGCGGCTGAGCAGCAAAGTGCGGTGGCTGAAGAGATCAGTCGCAGCATCATCAGCGTGCGGGATGTGTCCGAGCAGACGGCCTCTGCCAGTGATGAAACGGCACGGGCCAGCGTTGAACTGGCGCGTCTGGGTAATCAGCTGCAGATGATGGTGAGTCGTTTCCGGGTCTAGCTGCTGCACTGACAGTTGAACGCAAACGCCCCGCAATGCGGGGCGTTTTTGTGTGGCGGGCAACTATCCGTTGGGTCAGATCAGCTCGGCCCACATGTCGTATTCATCGGCATCGACGATGCGCACGCGGACCTTGTCGCCCGGATTGACGTCGGTGCTGGCGATAAACACGCTGCCATCGATTTCTGGAGCATCAGCGTAGCAGCGGGCAACGGCGCCTTGGTCGTCGACTTCATCGATCAGCACGTCCATCTCCTTGCCGACCTTGAGTTGCAGGCGGGCGGTGCTGATGGCTTGCTGGTGGGCCATGAAACGGTCCCAGCGATCCTGTTTGATGTCATTGGGTACCGGGTTGTCGAGCAGGTTGGCCGGCGCGCCTTCTACGGGGGAATACTGGAAGCAACCGACGCGATCGAGCTGCGCTTCGGTCAACCAGTCGAGCAGGTACTGGAAGTCTTCTTCAGTTTCGCCGGGAAAGCCGACGATAAAGGTCGAGCGGATGGTCAGCTCCGGGCAGATCTCGCGCCAGGCTTTGATGCGTGCCAGGGTCTTGTCTTCGAAGGCGGGGCGCTTCATCAGCTTGAGCACTTTCGGGCTGGCGTGCTGGAAGGGAATATCCAGGTACGGCAGGATCTTGCCAGCGGCCATCAGCGGGATCAGCTCGTCGACGTGTGGGTAGGGGTAGACGTAGTGCAGGCGCACCCATACGCCCAGGCTGGAGAGTGCTTCGCACAGTTCGGTCATGCGGGTTTTCACCGGCTGGCCGTTCCAGAAGTCGGTCTTGTATTTCATGTCGACGCCATAGGCGCTGGTGTCCTGGGAAATCACCAGCAGCTCTTTGACGCCGGCTTTGACCAGGCGCTCAGCTTCGTTGAGTACTTCGCCAACCGGGCGGCTGACCAGTTTGCCGCGCATCGACGGGATGATGCAGAAGCTGCAGCTGTGGTTACAGCCTTCGGAAATCTTCAGGTAGGCATAGTGACGCGGGGTGAGTTTGATGCCCTGCGGCGGCACCAGGTCGATCAGCGGGTTGTGGTCCTGGCGCGGCGGCACGACTTCATGCACGGCGTTGACCACTTGCTCGTACTGCTGCGGGCCTGTCACCGAGAGCACGCTGGGATGCACGTCGCGGATGCTGCCTTCTTCCACGCCCATGCAGCCGGTGACGATCACTTTGCCGTTTTCTTTGATCGCTTCGCCGATCACTTCCAGGGATTCGGCTTTAGCACTGTCGATAAAGCCGCAGGTGTTGACCACCACCACATCAGCGTCCTGATAAGTCGACACCACTTCATAACCTTCCATGCGCAGCTGAGTCAGGATGCGCTCAGAGTCCACCAGCGCCTTGGGGCAACCGAGTGATACAAAGCCGACTTTCGGCGTGGCGGGGGTGGACATGGCGTTAACCTCAGGCGTGTACGGATGGATGCTGGGCGCTGGTCGCGCCTCTGATCAAAAAGTGCGCAATTCTAGCGGCGACGCTGGCAATTGACCAGCACTGAGCGTCACCTGTGTATCAGGACTGAATGCTTGGCGGCGTCAGGGCTGCTTACTTGGCAAGATGCGGGTCAGGGTGTTGTCGCGCACAACAAAGTGGTGGAACAGCCCGGCCGCAGCATGCAGGCCAATCAACCAGTATCCGGCGCTACCGGCCAGTTCATGCCATTCCTTTATCGTGCCAGCCAAATCCGGGTTTTTGCTGACCAAGGGTGGCAACTCCAGGCCAAAAAATGGGATGGGTTTACCGGCGGCGCTGAGGATCAACCAGCCGGCCAGTGGGGCGCCGATCATCAGGCCGTAGAGTGCTAGGTGCATCAGTTTTGCCGGGATGGCTTGCCAGGTAGGCAGGGTAGGTTGGATGACCGGCGTGGGTGCAATCAAGCGTGCCAGCAAGCGCAGCCACACGAGCGTGAAGACGGCGAGGCCCAGCATAAAGTGCCATTGCTTGAGCAATTCACGGGTATCGCTGCCTTTGGGGAAGTTCCCTTTGAGTTCTATGCATGCGTAGACGCCGGCAATAAGTATCAGCATCAGCCAGTGCAGCGCTATATTCAGGCTGCCATAGCGCGCTTCCGTATTTTTCCAGGGCATGGTGTTTTGCCTCCTAGGCTGTCAGTGATCATCGGCTTCAGTGTAGGCAGGCAACTTCCAGCTCTCATTGAGCGTGATCAGCTAAATCGCGCACAAACAAAAAGGCCACTCGATTGAGTGGCCTTTTTGAGTATCTGGTTGCGGGAGCCGGATTTGAACCGACGACCTTCGGGTTATGAGCCCGACGAGCTACCAGACTGCTCCATCCCGCGCCGGCAATTCTATATAGAAATCGTTGTGTGTCAACAAAATAGTGTTTTTAATCAAATGCTTAGAATGCGTGTGCGAGAGAAACAAAAAAGGCCACTCGATTGAGTGGCCTTTTTTGAGTATCTGGTTGCGGGAGCCGGATTTGAACCGACGACCTTCGGGTTATGAGCCCGACGAGCTACCAGACTGCTCCATCCCGCGGCGCCAATTATAGCGTTTAAATGCTGCTTGTCAACCTAAAGGTGGCCAGAAGTTGTTTTTATTCAGATGCTTAGCCGTGCGTTGATTGATTTTTCGCTGCAGAACCCTGTGCTAGAGCCTGATTGGGTGGACAGGTTTGCTGTCGGCATAGCCCGCAAGCGGGCTGTTGGGCTAGAGTCCGTGCCCATTAAATGGGAGGAAAGTTATGAGCGTTGAATGCAAAGCCTGTGGTGCTCAGGTACCGGCCGATGCCAAGACCTGTCCGGGTTGCGGGGCTGCCGTGGCGGCGAAGACCAAGTTGGTGCCATTGGCTGCGTTTATGCTGATCGTCATCCTGATTATCCAGTCTTATATGAGTAAGTCTGAGGATGCGGCGAGCGAGGCCAAGCCGGCAGCGCCTGTAAGTTCAGCCGAGCAGTAGCCGCAGGATCGGTGGGCTTGGTGATGAACAGCCGCAAGATCATTCACGTGGACTGTGATTGCTTTTATGCCGCAATCGAGATGCGGGATGACCCGAGCCTGGCCAGCAAGCCCTTGGCGGTCGGTGGCTCGGCAGACCGGCGCGGGGTGATTGCCACCTGTAATTACGAGGCGCGCAGTTATGGCGTGCGCTCAGCGATGGCTTCCGGGCAGGCGTTGAAATTGTGTCCGGACCTGGTGATCGTCAAGCCGCGGATGGATGCCTACAAGGCGGTATCGCGGGAGATTCAGGCGATCTTTCGCGACTACACCGAGCTGATCGAACCCTTGTCGCTGGATGAGGCCTACCTGGATGTAACCGACAGCCCGCACTTTGCCGGCAGCGCCACGCGCATCGCTCAGGATATTCGCCGGCGGGTCTCGCAGGAGCTGCATATCACCGTCTCGGCGGGCGTGGCGCCGAACAAGTTCCTGGCCAAGATCGCCAGCGACTGGAAGAAGCCTAACGGTCTGTTTGTGATTACCCCGGATCAGGTTGAGGATTTTGTTGCTGCCTTGCCGGTGAGCAAGCTGCATGGCGTGGGCAAGGTCACGGCCGACAAGCTTGGGCGCTTGGGCATTCGTACCTGCAGCGACCTGCGCGAGTGGAACAAGCTGGCGTTGGTCAAGGAGTTCGGCAGTTTTGGCGAGCGGTTGTGGGGGCTGGCGCGCGGGATTGATGAGCGAGTCGTGCATAACGACAGTCGGCGTCAGTCGGTCAGCGTGGAAAACACCTTCGACAAAGATTTGCCAGACCTGGCCGCCTGCCTGGAACAGTTACCTGCGCTGCTGGAACAACTGGCCAAGAGAATGGAGCGGCTGGATGCGAGTTATCGGCCGGACAAGCCCTTCGTCAAAATCAAGTTCCACGACTTTAGCCAGACCACTCTGGAACAGGGCGGGGCGCGGCGTGATCTAGAGAGCTATACACGGTTGATAAGCGCCGCTTTCGCCCGTGGCAACAAGGCTGTGCGCTTGCTTGGGGTTGGTGTGCGTTTGCATGACTTGCGCGGTAAGCACGAGCAGCTGGAGTTGTTTGCACCCTGACAGCGGGTGTGTGGGGCTGAAAATAAAGAAGGCGAAGCCCCAGGGCTTCGCCTTCTTTAGTTGCGTGCGGATCAGTGCTTGCGCGGTACCGGTTTGAGCAGCTCATCTGGCGGCATTTCGCAGGCGATTTTGCGCCCTAGCAGAGCTTCGATGGCAGGCAGGGCGTAGGCGTCATCTTCCCCTGCAAAGCTGATCGACGTACCACTGCTGCCGGCGCGGCCGGTACGACCGATGCGGTGCACGTAGTCGTCCGGGGTTTCCGGCAGGGTGAAGTTGATCACGTGGCTGATCGCATCGACGTGGATACCGCGACCGGCCACATCGGTGGCGACCATCACGCGGATCTTGCCTTCACGGAAGCCTTCCAGTGCGCGGATACGTTTGTGCTGCGGCACGTCACCGGACATCTGCACGGCGCTGATGCCGTCACGGGTCAGGCGTTCTTCGATGCGCCGCACTTCATCCTTGCGGTTGGCGAAGACCATCACGCGAATCCAGTCGTTCTGGGTGATCAGGTTGTACAGCAGCTTGTATTTATCGCTGCCGGCTACGGCATAGACGTGCTGTTCGACCGTATCGCTGGCGACGTTTTCCGGTTCGATCTCGACGATGGCCGGCTCGGTGGTCCATTGCTTGGCCAGATTCATCACGTCTTCGGTGAAGGTCGCGGAGAACAGCAGGGTCTGGCGTTCGCCCTTCATCGGGGTCTGGCGGATGATCTGGCGGACCTGAGGGATAAAGCCCATATCGAGCATGCGGTCGGCTTCGTCGAGCACCATCACTTCGACCATATCCAGGTGCACTTCGCCGCGCTGGTTGAAGTCGAGCAAACGCCCTGGGGTGGCGACCAGAATGTCGCAGAAGCGCGATTCAAGCAGCTTGAGCTGTTTATCGAAGTCCATGCCGCCAACAAAGCTCATCACGTTGAGGCCGGTGTATTTGGTCAGGTCGGCCGCATCCTTGGCAATCTGCACCACCAGCTCGCGGGTCGGCGCAATGATCAGCGCGCGTGGCTCGCCCATATAACGCTCTTTCGGCGGTGGGGTTTGCAGCAGCTGGGTGATGATCGAGATCAGGAAGGCAGCAGTTTTGCCTGTGCCAGTCTGGGCGCGACCGATGGCGTCACGGCCACTGAGGGTGTAGCCCAGTACCTGCGCCTGGATCGGTGTGCAGTAAGGGAAGCCAAGGTCATGGATGGCATGCATCAGCTCGGGGGAGAGCTTGAAGTCATGAAAACGGGTCTTACCCTCGGCCGGTACTACGGCGAAGTCTTCCAGTTTCCAGGTGTCAACTGGTTTGGCCGGGCGTTCGCGGCGCGGTTTCGCCGGTTTTTCCTTGCTCTGCAACGGTTTTTCAGCGGCTTCAGCGGTGCGCGGTGAGGCACTGCGGCTGGGTTTGTCAGCGCTGGCGTCAGGCTGGACGCGCGGTGCGCTGGGCGTTACAGGGGGCGGAGTGACTGGGTTGGGCTGTTCGCCCTCGGCTTTGCCGAATATTTTCTTGAGTGCTTTGAGCACGGTCATCTCATCAATTGGTTAAGGAGTGAACGGTCGCCAGTGTAAAGCAAGAAGCCGGCGCGGCGAAGGGCCGCGCCGGATGGCGGTAGTTGGCTGGTTTTTACTCAATTTTCGGGAAGGCTGGCAAGCAGCAGACGCTGCACATTGCCGCCCATGATGGCGGTGATGTCCGCCTGGCTGAAGCCGGCCTTGAGCAGGCCTTCGGTCAGTTGCGGCAAGCCCGTTACATCAAACGGTGCATGGATGGTGCCGTTGAAATCCGAGCCCAGTGCCACGTGCTGCACGCCAATCAAGTCTGCGGTATAGCGCATTGCCTTGACGATGGCCTCGACCGAAGTAGCGCAGACGGCTGCATCCCAGTAACCGATACCGATGACCCCGCCGGTGGCGGCGATGGCTTTCAGGTGTTTGTCGCTGAGGTTGCGCGGGCCTTTGCAGGTGCCTTCAACGCCTGTGTGGGAAACCAGTACCGGGCGCGTGCTGATAGCCAGTACATCATCGATCAGCGGGCGCGAGGCGTGGGCCAGGTCGATCAGCATGGCTTTTTCTTCCAGGCGTTTGATCACCTGGCGGCCCAGCGGGGTCAGGCCGCCTTTTTCCAGACCGTGGGCCGAACCGCCGATTTCGTTATCGAAGAAGTGGGTCAGGCCGGTGATGCGAAAGCCGGCGTCATAGAGTGCGTCAACGTTCTCCAGTTTGCCTTCAAGCGGCTGCAAACCCTCGGTGGCGAGAATTGCTGCTACGCGCTGTGGGTCTTTTTGCCAGGCGCTGACAAAACTGGCGAGGTCGCCGCGGCTCTTGATCATGATCAGGCGACCGTCGCTGTTGGCGCTGGCCTCATTGAGCTTGTGCGCCTGGTATAGCGCACGTTGCAGCAGGCTGTTCCAGGTTTCCTTGGGCCAGCGCTGGGCCATGGCCAACAGGGTGATGTTGTCGGTCTCGCCGCTATTGCTTTCATAGTTGATGCCGCGCGGCGTCTTGGTCACGGTGGAGAACACCTGCAGGCCAACACGGCCTTCGAGCATGCGTGGCAGGTCGGAGTGGCCGAAGTCATAGCGCTTGAGCAGGTCACGTTCCCACAGCAGCACGTCGTCATGCAGGTCGGCGATAAACAGCTGTTGATGCAGCTGCGTGGCCGCTTCGCTGGCTGGATAAGGCGCGGGGGATTCGACGCTGTTCATCTTGCGGTCAAGCAAGGAGGGCAGGGCAAACACACTGCCCGCAGCGATCAACAGGATTATCAGCAGGGTGATCAGAATCTTGCGCATATTAAGGTGCCATCCGGGCGTTGTTGTTATGCGCAGCACTCTAGCAAGAGTGAGTAAGAAATGTGATGGGGTGGGCCTGCCGTTGTGGGGGATTAGCCGCAGAGGCAGTCGCGGCCTTTCTGCTTGGCTTGATACAGCGCGCTGTCGGCGCGGGCGATCAGGCCCTGCAGGCTGTCTTTGGACTGCATCTGTGCCAGGCCGATGGACACAGTCACCCCTGGCAGCACGCCAATCGGCGAATGAAACGAGCTGACGTGGTGCAGCGCCAGGCGCAGCCGTTCGCCAATGCTGCGGGCTTCCTCGGTGCCGATTTCCGGCAGCAGAATGACGAATTCTTCGCCGCCGAAGCGGGTCAGGCTGTCTTTAGGTCGCAGCTGGTTGCGCAGGGTGTTGGCCACCAGGCACAGGGCATAGTCGCCGGCGAGATGGCCATGTTTGTCGTTGTAGGCTTTGAAGTGGTCGACATCCAGCATCAGCATGCACAGCGGTTTGCCATTGAAGGCGCTGCGGGTGCTTTCGCGCTCAAAGATATGCTCCAGCCAGCGGCGGTTATAGGCACCGGTAAGGGCGTCGATATTGGCCGTTTGCTCGCTGTCGAGAATAATCCGGTTGCCTTTGCGCACACGGTCGCAGAGCAGCTCGAGCATGTTCTGCATCAATTCGGGGGATTGCTGGAACAGGTTGAACAGCGACTCACGGTGCAAGCGCAGTGCTTGGCTAGGTTCGGTTGCCACCACATAGGCGGACGGGTGTTCGTTGTCGATAAAGCTGATTTCCCCCGCGCAGTCGCCGACTTTCAGGGTGCTGACGGCCTGGCTGTCGAGTGAGCCGAGGTACACCTTGAGCTGGCCCTTGAGCAGCAGGTAGAGGTACTGGTTGCGGTTGAAGGGGGATAACAACACTTCCCCTGCATCCAGGTCGCAGGCGCGGAATTCTTTAAGCAGCTGATTAATGCCGCTGGCGGCGACGTTATTGAACAGTCGCAAGTGGCGAATTTGCTGCAGATCAGCCTGCCATTTGGCGTTTTTCATTGGGGCGGCAGGTGTGGCTGTAGGCTATGAATAGTGGGCATCGCTAACGCTCCCTGCATTAAGGGCGAACACCATGCCTGAACATATTCCGCTGCCTGTGGCCTGACAATCCTTGTCAGACGCACGGGCGACCAGCGGTATTGAAGTTGAATGGTTTATCACAATTCTGGCGTGTTCCTTGCGCCAGTGATTGTTTACTCGGTGAGGTGCAGTTCTATCGCAACGGCAAAGCCCGCCAGTCGTTGGCTCACTGCATCGGCCAGTGCGGCCTGGTCGGCGGGTATATAGATGTGGGCAATCTGGCCGCGTTTGTCGTCACTCAAGACCTCCACGCGCAGACGGGCATCTATTTCTGCCAGTGCCGACTGATAAACGCGGGCAATCGCATCGAAGCGCAGCGCCGGTTTGAAGGTTTTACCCACCGCGGTCAGCGGTATGGTGTCAATGATCCAGGCATCCTTGGGGATCGCCGCGCGTTCGTGAATGTGTTCGGCTGCATGGGCCAACAGTTCGGCTTCGCTGACCTCAGCGCCGGGTTTGAGTTGCACGTAGACCACCGGCAGTTCGCCGGCCTTTTCGTCAGGCTTACCGACCGCTGCAGCCATGGCCACGGCGGGGTGTTTGTGCAGCGCTTCTTCAATCATCTGTGGGTCGATATTGTGGCCGCCACGGATGATCAGATCCTTGCTGCGCCCGGTGAGCCAGATGTAACCATCAGCATCCACGCGGCCGAGGTCGCCGGTGTTGAACCAGTCGCCGTCGACCCAGATGCCGGTGTTCTTGCTGCTCTGCAGGTAACCCTTGAACACCGTGGCGCCACGGATGCACAGGTTGCCAATTTCATTGCGGTTGGCCTCCCTTAGATAGTTGCCCAGTTCGTCGAGCACCTTGATGCTCACTTCGCAGTAAGGCATTGGCAGGCCGATGGAGCCGGGGCGACGCTCGCCAGCAGGTGGGTTGGCGCAGCTGCCGCAGGTGCCTTCGGTGAGGCCATAGCCTTCGATCAGGGTCAGCCCAGTTTTGCTTTCGAACTGGCGAATCAGCTCAACGGGCATCGGTGCCGCGCCGCATAGGGCGTATTTGAGTGAGCTGAGATCATGGCCTTCGCTCGGCACCTGCAGCAGGCCGGCGTAGATGGTTGGTACGCCGCTAAAGAAGCTGACGTTATGGCGTTCGATGATCGTCCAGAAATTGCTGATCAGGTTGGCGTTGCGGTACCCCTGCGGCGTAGCCAGCAGCACTTCGGCGCCGCCGATAAAAGCAGTCAGACCTGTAACAATCACCCCGTTGACGTGAAACAGCGGCAGGCCGCAAAGGGTGACATCGCCCGGCTCGAAGCGGGTAACCAAGTTCATGCTGAACGCCATGGCCACTTCGTTTCCATGGCTGTGCGGTGCGAGCTTCGGCGTACCAGTGGTGCCGCCGGTGTGGAAGTAGCTGGCAATGTCGTCTGGCGCGATTACGCGGCCGCTTTCCAGGTGGTCGTCTGGGCAGGCCGCGATCAGCTCATCAAAGTCCAGTACGCCTTCTGGCAGCGACCCGCGCTGCGCTTTGATCGCACTACGCTGCGGCTCCGGCAGCAGATTGGCCATGTCCACGCAGATAATCGCCTTGAGCGCAGGCAGTTGCTCGCGCAGGCCTTCGGCCTTCGCCCATAGGTCGGTGCCGGGGAAGGGCGCCAGGGTCACCAGCAGCTCTGAGTCCGAGGCCTGGATCAGCTCGGCGATATGTTCCGGGTCGAGCAGCGGGTTGATCGCATTGACGATCCCTGCCGCTTCGCCGCCCCAAATGGTGAAGTGGGTGTGCGGCAGGTTGGGCAACAGAAACGACACCGCCTTGCCCGGACGTAAGCCCAGGCGGTGGAAGGCGTTGGCGGTCTGGGTGATCTTGCCCAGCAGCTGCCTGTAACTGAGGCGGTAAGCCGCCTCGTTTGCTGTGCCTTGGAGGATGAACGAGAGCGCCGGTGCATCTGCTTGCTGCGCTGCACTGCGGCAGATCAGCTCATACGTGCTGGCCGGCAGGTCGCGTTCGGCCAGCGGTGTTTGCTCGATCAGCTGGATATCACGCAGGGTCTTGATCGCAGGTATGGCAGGCATAGGTGGTCTCGCTCGCAGGCAGTCAACTGGTAAACCGTTGCTCCAGCCAGTCGGCGATGTCGCGGATTTCCTCATTCACCACTTCGTGGCCCATCGGGTAATCACGCCATTGCACGCTGACTCCGGATGCAATCAGGTAGTCATGGGCTGCACGGCCCATGGCCGGCAGTACGATGTCGTCGAATGTGCCATGCAAACACAGGACCGGCAGTTGTCTTTTTGTATCTGCAAGGACGACCTCGTCGCTGAATGTAGGGGCGTAGGTTGACAGTGCAATTACGCCGCCGAGCGCAAACTGCCAGCGTAGGAAGGCAGTGTGCAGCACCACCGCGCCGCCCTGGGAGAAGCCGGCGAGGACGATGCGGGCCGGGTCGATACCGCTGTCACGCTGCGCTTCGATTAGTTCGATCACCTGTTGCGCCGAGGCTTCCAGCTGTTCGCGGTTAATCGCGCGGGCCGGGCTCATGGCCAGGATGTCGTACCAGCTGGGCATGGCGTAGCCGCCGTTGATGGTTACCGCCTGAGTCGGTGCTTGCGGCAACACGAAGCGGGTGCTGTGCAGGCGCTTCTGCAGCATCTCGGCAACCGGCATAAAGTCATAACGGTCGGCACCTAGGCCGTGCAACCAAATGACGCACGCATCGGCGGCAAGTGTGGGCTGAAGAATCAAGGGTTCACTCATTTGAGGCTCCGCTGTGGTGCATGCGCGCTGATTTAGTGCGCGGGAAAATTTAGGGGGTGGCGATTCTAGAAAGAAGTTGTCGCCAGGGTGCAAGTTTTGCTCTTGACCTGTCCGTATGGTGCTCAAAGCGCGGCGCTGGTACGGGCCTTGCTATACACCTTAGGGACTGATGACGTGGCCGGGCCGTGGTAACACTGCCACCAAACCGGGCACGGAGCAGACTGAAATGCCGTTAACGGCGCTTCACAGGTTCGCCAGGTGCTGCATGCTGTGCGACAAGTCACTTGCTATCTGTCTCTAGCCCATTCAAATAATGGGCGGGTGAGAGTTTATGGCCGCTGGAGCAATCGGCAACTAAACTCGCGCTAAGGTTTGATCCCCGGTTGAGTGTGTTGCTGCCGACACAGTCAACGAGCCCCATAAGGGTACGGTGGTAGAACCGAGACTCCAAACACAACAAAAGCAACTGGAGGTTTTAATGAAGATGGTGAAATCCACATTGGCAGTACTGACCACCGCCGCTGTTCTCGGTGTCAGCAGTTTTGCTCAAGCAGGCGCTACTCTGGATGCGATCCAGAAGAAAGGTTTCGTACAGTGCGGTATCAGCGATGGTCTGCCTGGCTTCTCCTACGCCGATGAGAAGGGTAACTACCTGGGTCTCGACGTTGACGTATGCCGCGCAGTTGCTGCTGCGGTATTTGGTGACGCGACTAAGGTCAAGTACAGCCCGCTGACCGCCAAAGAGCGCTTCACCGCGCTGCAGTCCGGCGAAGTCGACATCCTCTCGCGTAACACCACCTGGACCAGCTCGCGTGATTCGGGCCTGGGTCTGAACTTTGCCGGCGTTAACTACTACGACGGTCAAGGCTTCCTGGTTAACAAGAAACTTGGCGTTTCCAGCGCTAAAGAACTCGATGGCGCAACTGTCTGCATCCAGGCAGGTACCACCACCGAGCTGAACCTCTCCGACTACTTCCGTGCCAATGGCCTGAAGTACACCCCGATCACTTACGACACCTCCGACGAGAGCGCCAAATCGGTTGAAGCTGGCCGTTGCGACGTGCTGACCTCCGACCAATCGCAGCTGTACGCACAGCGCATCAAGCTGGCTGACCCGGATTCTTACGTGGTACTGCCGGAAGTGATCTCGAAAGAGCCACTGGGCCCGGTCGTGCGCCAGGGTGACGAAGAGTGGTTCGACATCGTGCGCTGGTCGCTCTACGCGATGGTTAACGCTGAAGAGTTGGGTGTGACTTCGGCCAACGTCGAAGAGCAAGCCAAATCCACCAAGAACCCCGACGTAGCACGTCTGCTCGGCGCTGAAGGTGAGTTCGGTAAAGATCTGAAACTGCCGAAAGACTGGGCTGTACAGATCGTCAAGCAAGTGGGCAACTACGGCGAAAGCTTCGAGCGCAACGTCGGTACCGGCAGCGAGCTGAAGATCGAACGTGGCCTCAACGCCCTGTGGAACAAAGGTGGTCTGCAGTACGCACCGCCGGTGCGCTGACCATCCGCTGCCAGTCACTCGTCCTGAGTGGCTGGCATTGTTCTGATTGATGTGAACCTCATGCCCGCTAATGCGGGCATGAGAGTTCCAAGAGGGCTCCTATGCAAACCACTGCAAATGTCCCGCGCCCCGGTGGATCGGTTTGGACCGACCCCAAGGCGCGTGCTTGGCTATTTCAAATTCTTGCCGTTATCGCCGTTGTGGCGCTCGGCTGGTTTCTGTTTGACAACACCCAGACCAACCTGGAAAAACGCGGGATTACGTCCGGGTTTTCCTTTCTCAATAACAGCGCCGGTTTCGGTATTGCCCAGCACCTGATCGACTACGACGAAAGCAACTCCTATGGGCGTGTTTTCGTGGTGGGCCTGCTCAACACCTTGTTGGTGTCGGTGATTGGTATTGTTCTGGCGACGCTGTTGGGTTTTTTGCTGGGTGTGGCACGTCTGTCGCCGAACTGGTTGATCAGCAAGCTGGCCACGGTATACATCGAGACGTTCCGTAATATCCCGCCGTTGCTGCAAATCTTCTTCTGGTACTTCGCTGTCATGCTCTCCCTGCCAGGACCGCGGCAGAGCATGGGCGTTGGTGAAGCGTTCTTCCTCAACAGCCGCGGCCTGTATATGCCGGCCCCAAGCCCGACCGACAGCTTTGGCTTGTTTGCCGGTGCGGTGGTTGTGGCGATCATTGGTGTGGTGCTGCTGTCGCGCTGGTCGAAGGCGCGCTTTGAGGCCACTGGCCAGCTGTTTCCGGTGTCGCTGGGGGCAATACCGCTGCTGATCGGCCTGCCGGGTCTGGCGATTTTGCTGGGCGGCAACCCGTTGCAGTGGAGTGTGCCGGAGCTGACGGGCTTCAACTTCCGTGGCGGCTGGGTGCTGATTCCTGAGCTGATGGCGTTGACCTTGGCGTTGACCATCTACACCGCTGCCTTTATCGCCGAGAACGTACGTTCCGGGATCATGGCCGTCAACCACGGGCAGACCGAAGCGGCGCGCTCTCTGGGCCTGCCAGCGGGCAAGACCCTGCGCTTGGTGATTATTCCGCAGGCGCTGCGGGTGATCATTCCGCCGTTGACCAGCCAATACCTCAACCTGGCGAAAAACTCCTCACTGGCGGCCGGTATCGGTTATCCGGACATGGTCTCGCTGTTCGCCGGCACGGTACTCAACCAGACCGGGCAAGCGATCGAGGTGATCGCCATCACCATGAGTGTGTACCTGGCAATCAGTATCAGCATTTCCATGCTGATGAACTGGTACAACAAGCGCATTGCGCTGATCGAGCGGTAAGGAGCAGCCATGCAAACGCATACGTTCAAACCTGATCTACCGCCACCCGCGCTGAGCGTTGGTGTGGTGGGTTGGCTGCGCGCCAACCTGTTCTCCAGCTGGTTCAACACCCTGCTGACATTGTTTGCAGCCTATTTGGTCTGGCTGATGCTGCCACCGCTGATTCAGTGGGCGTTCATTGATGCAGACTGGACCGGTACCACCCGTGCCGACTGCACCAGTGGCGGCGCGTGCTGGGTGTTTGTGCAGCAGCGTTTCGGCCAGTTTATGTACGGTTTCTACCCGAGTGAGCTGCGCTGGCGCGTTGACCTGACCCTGTGGTTAGCGGTCATCGGTGCTGCACCGCTGTTCGTGCCGCAAATGCCGCGTAAGGCCATGTATGGCCTGGCTTTCCTGGTGGTTTACCCGCTGCTGGCCTTCTGGTTGCTGCACGGTGGTTTCTTCGGTCTGTCGACTGTGTCCACCAGCCAGTGGGGCGGTCTGATGCTCACGTTGGTGATTGCCGCTGTGGGTATTGCCGGCGCTTTGCCGCTGGGCATTTTGCTGGCGCTGGGACGGCGTTCGGACATGCCGGCGATCCGCGTGATCTGCGTGACCTTTATCGAGTTCTGGCGCGGTGTGCCGTTGATCACCGTGCTGTTTATGTCCTCGGTCATGTTGCCGCTGTTCCTGCCTGAGGGCCTGAGCTTCGACAAACTGATGCGTGCGTTGATCGGGGTGATCCTGTTCCAGTCGGCCTATATCGCCGAAGTGGTGCGCGGTGGCCTGCAGGCGATTCCAAAAGGTCAGTACGAGGCCGCTGCGGCCATGGGCCTGGGCTATTGGCGGATGATGGGCCTGGTGATTCTGCCGCAAGCCCTGAAGCTGGTTATTCCCGGCATCGTCAACACCTTTATTGCGCTGTTCAAGGACACCAGCCTGGTGATCATCATCGGCCTGTTCGACCTGCTCAACAGCATCAAGCAAGCCACCACCGATCCGGCTTGGCTGGGCATGGCCACTGAAGGCTATGTATTCGCCGCGCTGATTTTCTGGATTTTCTGTTTTGGTATGTCCCGCTACTCCCAGCATCTGGAGCGTAAGCTGGACACCGGCCACAAGCGTTAGGAGTGAGTTATGAGTGAAGCCAACAAGCAACCCAGCGCCGAACCGATGATCCTGCTGCAGGGCTTGAACAAGTGGTACGGCCAGTTCCATGTGCTCAAGGACATCAACCTGAGCGTGCAGCCGGGCGAGCGTATCGTGTTGTGCGGGCCTTCGGGCTCGGGCAAATCGACCACCATCCGCTGCATCAATCGGCTGGAAGAACACCAGCAAGGTCGTATCGTGGTTGATGGCACCGAGCTGACCCACGACCTCAAGCACATCGAAGCGGTGCGCCGCGAAGTCGGCATGGTGTTCCAGCACTTCAACCTGTTCCCGCACCTGACCGTGCTACAGAACTGCACCCTGGCGCCGATGTGGGTACGCAAGATGCCCAAGCGTCAGGCGGAAGAGATTGCCATGCACTTTCTTGAGCGCGTGCGCATTCCGGAGCAGGCCCACAAGTACCCAGGGCAACTTTCTGGCGGCCAGCAACAGCGTGTGGCGATTGCCCGTGCGCTGTGCATGAAGCCGAAGATCATGCTGTTCGACGAGCCGACCTCGGCCCTCGATCCGGAAATGGTCAAGGAAGTGCTGGATACCATGATCGGCCTGGCCGAAGACGGTATGACCATGCTCTGCGTAACCCACGAAATGGGCTTCGCCCGCACCGTGGCGAACCGGGTGATCTTTATGGACAAGGGTGAGATCGTGGAACAGAACGAGCCCAACGCCTTCTTCACCAATCCGCAGAACGAACGCACCAAACTGTTCCTCAGCCAGATCATTCACTGAGTTTCAGCCGCAATAAAAAAGGGAGCCTTCGGGCTCCCTTTTTTTGTTGCGCATGGTTTGTACGCGTAGAGTCTGTTTCGGATCTCGCGAGCTAGAGCAAAACAAGGCGCTACGTTAGTAACAGTCTGTAGCAGTTACTGCATTGCAACCCAGTTTGGTCGACGCGCAGCTGATCTGAGACGGGCTCTTATTTGCTCTCAGGCCATAGGCGCAATGGCTTGCCTTCGGCGGGCCACAGTCGCAGCTGCTCGGTGGCGGAAAAATCCCAGCGCTCTACCGTGCTCAGGCTAGCGAGAAAGCGCGCTTCCTGCTCCATCAAGGCTGGGGCGCACATCTTGCGGGTGCTGCCGGGGGCGCTGAAGCTCAGCTTGTCGCCCTCCAGGGTGTAGCTGGCAAACCAGTGGTTGCAGCCGGCGTTGCCATAGGCGCGGCCGTCGTCACCGAGGGTGATGGTCAGGTGGCTGCGGTCGATCAGTGGACGTTCGCCGATCCATTCCACCTGGTAGCTGTGCTCGGTTTCCAGCTGCGGTGCGGATGTGGCGCAGCCAATTAGGCCGGCAGCCAGCAGGCTGATAGTCAGTACGCGTTTCATATCACCTCCTTGTTGATGCATTTCGGGCACAGGTGCTTGGCATTTTTCGACTGCCAGCCCAGTTCTTTGATGCGCGCTTCGGCGGCAGGTGCCTGGGCCTTTTTGCCGAGGGCGGCGTCGACGGCGAACTCGAAGTCCAGCTGCGCATTGCAGCTGTCGCAGTTGGCCTGCCAATTGAAGATCGCCAGCTCCTTGAACGCCGGGCCGGTGGCCACCGCCACCCACTGGCCACGCGGGTTGATCAGATGACGAACCTTGTCGGCCTGCAGGCGCATCGACAATTCGCGGCTACCTTTGAGGGTCACCAGCAAGGTGTCGCCACTCTGGATCGAGCCGCCATTACCGGTGACCTGGTAACGGCCCGGTGCCAAAGCACGGCATTCAATCAGGGTGTGTTCGGGGTTGAGCAGGTTGTAGCGAAAATCGTGTTCAGCCATGGAGCCTCCAAATAGGCGCAAATGCTACCACGCAGCCGCTATTGGCTGCGTTGGCCTGCTGCTTCAGGCGTTGACTTCAGCTTCGCGGGCCAGCCGGTCGATGGCGGCATCCAGCTCATCCAGGGCGTGCTGGGCAGCCGGATCATTTTGTTTCAGCAGGGTTTCGCTGCGCTGGCAGGCGGCACGTAGCTGCGGTACGCCGCAGTAACGGGTAGCGCCGTGCAGGCGGTGAACGCGTTCGATCAGGCTGTTGCGCTCGCCACTGTCGCGCGCCTGACGAATGGCCTGGCGGTCGCCGGGCAGGCCGGCGAGCAGCATGCTCAGCATATCGGCGGCCAGGTCCGCCTTGCCGGCAGCCAGGCGCAGACCTTCGTCGGCATCCAGCACGCTGAGGTTGTTATGCGTGTTGCTGATGCCGGTGTGCTCATTGCTCTGGTTGCGCAGGGCCAGGCCTGTCCATTTGAGTACCACCTGGGCCAGTTGACGCTCGCTGATCGGCTTGGTCAGGTAGTCGTCCAGGCCGCTTTGCAGCAGGGCGCGTTTCTCGTTGGCCAGGGCGTGGGCGGTCAGCGCAACAATCGGCACCGGACTCCGGCCGCGTTGGCTTTCCTGTTGGCGAATGGCTTCGGTGGCCTGGCGGCCGTCCATGCCGGGCATCTGCACATCCATAAAGATCAGGTCGAATGGCTGTTCGGCAGCTTTCTCCACGGCCTCATAGCCGCTGTTGGCGATGCTGACTTGCGCGCCCATGTCGTCCAGCAGGGTTTGTACCAGCAGCAGGTTGGCTGGGTTATCGTCGACGCAGAGAATCAACGGCGGGCGACTCGGTGCGCTCTGCTTGTTTTCTGCACGGTTCTGCCGTGGGCTCACCAGCTCAGCCAGACCGCGCTGCAGCTTGCGCGTACAGGCCGGCTTGGCCTGCAGCTGGCTGTACGCATCCGGCAACAGGCTGTGATAGAGCGACTGTTCGGTGGTGGGGCACAGCAGTAGGGTTTTGCAGGCCAGGCGTTCGAGCTCCCAGATGCGTTGATCGAGGCGCTCCGGCGGCAAGGTCTGGGTACTCACGCCGAGTACCGCCAGTTCAATTGGCTGGGCACTATGTCGCGCCTCTGCGACGGCGCTGAGCAGGCTGTCGAGGTTGTCGAAGCCACTGACCTGCAGGCCGCAGTCTTCCAGTTGATGTTGCAGGGCCTGGCGTGCCAGGTCGTGGTGTTCCAGGGCGGCCGCGCGACGACCGAGCAGGGGTGGCCGCGGCAGGTCTTCGGCATCGTCACGGGCCTTGGGCAGGCTCAGAGTGATCCAGAATTCCGAGCCTTCCTCTGGGGTGCTGTCGACGCCGATTTCGCCGCCCATCTGTTCGATCAGGCGTTTGGATATCACCAGGCCCAGGCCGGTGCCGCCGGCCTGGCGGCTGAGCGAATTGTCGGCCTGGCTGAAGGCCTGGAACAGTTCGCGCAGGTCGTCATCAGACAGGCCAATGCCGGTGTCCTGCACGCTGATGCGCAGCTGCGCGCGGTCGGCGCTTTCATCTTCAAGCATGGCGCGAATCACGATGGTACCCGCACGGGTGAACTTGATCGCGTTGCTCACCAGGTTGGTCAGCACCTGCTTGAGCCGCAACGGGTCGCCTATCAGCGACAGCGGCGTGTCGCGGTAGACCAGGCTGAGCAGCTCCAGCTGTTTGGCGTGGGCGGCCGGGGCGAGGATGGTCAAGGTGTCCTGCAACAGATCGCGCAGGTTGAACGGGATATTTTCCAACACCAGCTTGCCGGCTTCGATCTTCGAGAAATCGAGAATCTCGTTAATGATCGCCAGCAGGCTGTCGGCGGATTTTTCGATGGTACCCAGGTAATCTTGCTGGCGCGGCGTCAGTTCGCTTTTCTGCAGCAGGTTGGTGAAACCGAGGATGCCGTTGAGCGGAGTACGGATCTCGTGGCTCATATTGGCGAGGAATTCGGATTTGATCCGGCTGGCCTCCAGGGCTTCTTTACGCGCCAGGTCGAGTTCGATGTTCTGGATTTCGATGGTCTCCAGGTTCTGCCGCACGTCTTCGGTGGCCTGGTCGACGCTGTGTTGCAATTCTTCCTGGGCGTTCTGCAGCGACTCGGCCATGCGGTTGATGCCAGAGGCCAGTTCGTCCAGCTCATGGCTGCCGAGTGGCGGCAGGCGGGTTTCCAGGTGGCCGTCCTTGAGCTGGGCGACGCTCTGTTTGATCTGTCGCAGCGGGTCGTTGATCGTGCGGCTCATGCGCACGGCCAACAGGGCGGTGACCATCAGCCCGGTGGCAATCAGCAGCAGGCTGGCCAGCAGGCTGCGGTAGCCGCTGAGCAGGGTGCTGTGGTGGGACAGCTCCAGCTCGACCCAGCCGAGCAGCCGGGTGTCAGGCTCCCCTGTGGTTTTGCCGGTGATGCTCAGGTGCTGCTGATACACCGGCAACAGAAAGCGCGTGGCGTTCTGATTGCTGTTCTGCGCGGGTTGCGGCTCGCCAGCTGCCGGCGAGGGATTAAGCATGCTCGGCCCGGCATGGGCCAGGATGTTGCGCTCGGCGGCGAGAAAACTCACGGCACGCACATCCGGTTGATCGAGTGCCTGGTTGGCAATGCGCTGCAGCACCTCGCTGTCGCCGGCATGCAGCGCTGGTGCGGCCAATGGCGCGAGCTGCTCGATGATCATCTGCCCGCGCTGCAGCAGTTGTCCCTGCAGGCCGGATAATTGCACCCAGGTGAAATAGCCGCCTAACACCAGCGCCAACAGGCTGGTGGGCAACAGGGTGAGCATGAGCACACGACCTTTAATGCCTAAATCCTTTAACACGCGCTGCCTCCTTGGGTGATGTTTTGGCAGTGTAGCGATTCAGCCGGCGAGAATCTGTAGGTGAGTGCGGCGTGGTTAGTAGGTAGAATTATTCTCATTTGAATCGGTGAATTGCTCGTGCTCACTTGTAACCTTCCAACCGCGCGGATTCTTGCGGTTGAAGATGATCCGCTGCTGGCCAGCCATCTGCAGCAGCATCTGCAGGACAGCGGTTACGGCGTCACCCTCAGTCGCGATGGCAGTGAAGGACTGCGACTGGCAGTCGAGGGTGACTTCGATTTAGTCCTGATGGACATCCTGCTGCCTGGCATCAGCGGCTTGCAGGTATTGCAGAACCTGCGTGAGCAGCGCGGCGTGCCGGTCATTCTGATGTCGGCATTGGGTGGCGAACAGGACCGGATTGCCGGTTTCAGCCAGGGTGCGGATGACTACCTACCCAAGCCCTTCAGTATGGATGAACTGAAAGTGCGCATCGAAGCGGTGCTGCGCCGGGTGGCGTATGAGCGGCGTGAATTCACTGCACCGGGGCTGGATCCACAGTTGCAGTTTGATGATTCCCGCACGGATGTGTGCCTGTGCGGGCAATGGGCTGATCTAACCCAGACTGAGTTTCGCCTGCTTGAGCTGTTTGTGCGCCACCCGGAAGGCTTGATGACCAAGGCCTTTCTCTACCAGCAGGTGCTGCGCCGCGCCTATTCACGGCACGACCGCAGCCTGGATATGCATATCAGTCATATCCGGCGCAAGTTGCTGGCTCTTGGCTACAGCGCCGGGCGCCTGGAGACCGTGTGGGGCAAAGGTTATCTGTTTACCCGCGAGGGCGTTTGAGCCATGCCGGGACGTCACTCGTTGTTCTGGCGGCTGGCTTTGCTGGTCATGGCTTTCTGCCTGCTGATCATCTGGGTTAGCTGGTCCTGGGGCGGGCGTATCGAGTTTCGCGGCTATCTGCTCAGTGAAGCGGCGCAGCAGCAACTGCTTGGCTATGCCGCTGAGGCTGAGCAGGTCTGGCGCAGTGCCGGTGCCGAAGGCGTCGAGCGCTGGCAGACGCAGATGCAGCAGCGCGAGTCAGTCTGGCTGGCGGTGCTTGGTCGCGATTTGCGCGCCCTCGGCACGCGGACCTTGAGCCTTGCAGAAACCGAGCGGCTTACGGCCATGCGCCATATCGACTGGCCGATGAGTAAGCGCGCCAGTGGCCTGCCGGTCATTGCCTTGCCGTTTCCGCAGCGACCACAGGATGGCCAACTGGTGATCGAGTTGCCGGAGCGTTTTCTGCCGCAGGGTTTTACCTGGCACGCCCAGTTGTTGGTGCACGGCCTGCTGCCCTGCGGGCTGGCGCTGCTGCTCTGTGCTTTGCTGTATCGCTTGCTGATTACCCCGTTGCAGCACCTGCGTGAGCAGGCCAACGCCCTGCGTGATGAGCAACTGAGTGTGCGCACGGCCAGTCAGATCAGTACCCGTCAGGATGAACTGGGCGAGCTGGGTCGCGCCTTCGACCATATGGCCGAGCGCCTGCAGGGCATGCTCAGCCTGCAGCGTCAGCTACTGCGCGATCTTTCCCATGAGCTGCGTACACCCTTGAGCCGTTTGCGGGTGGCCTGTGAGAGTGGCCTGGATGCCGAGCAACTGCGCCAGCGCCTGGAGCGAGAGGTCAACGGCATGCAGTGCCTGGTGGATGACACCCTGGAGTTAATCTGGCTGGGTACAGAGCGTCCGCAACCTGAGCTGGAACCGATCAGCCTGCCTTCGCTGTGGGCATTGCTGGCCGATGATGCCTGTTTTGAAAGTGGCTGGCCGCAGGCCCAGCTGCGTTGCCTGTTACCTGAGCACTGCTGCGTGCGCGGGCAGCTCAATGGCCTGGCGCAGGCGCTGGAAAACGGTTTGCGCAATGCCATTCGGCATTCCCCCCCTGGCGCAATGATCAGCCTGGATGGGCGCTTGGAGCAGGGCGATTGGCTGTTCTGGCTGGAGGATCAGGGTGGTGGCGTGGCGGCTACGCAGCTGGAGCAGATGTTCCTGCCGTTTATTCGTTTGTCAGCGGCTCGCCCCGGCGGTGATGGTTTTGGCCTGGGCCTGGCGATTGCCCGCAGCGCCATGCAGATGCAGGGCGGGGCGATGTGGGCCGAAAACACGGGTGAAGGTTTGCGCCTGAATTTCCGGCTGAAAAGTGTATAGATTGTAAATGAACTTTACTCGCAAATAAGAATGAGTAGCATCTGCGCCGTTCCCGTGTACCGGTCGGGCTGGCGTAGTGTGTGACTGCCTGCCCTTGAGCCTGGACGCGGACCATTCGCCACAGGAGAGGGTGTTCATGCAGTCGCGATTCAAGCTCAGTCATCTGTCATTGGCCATCGTTGCGGCCAGTCTTTCCCCCTGCACGCTGTTTGCCGCCGACGTGGTGGATGCCGAGGTCGATGCCCTGAGTGCAGCCGCCGAACCCACCAATGCGATCAAGCTCAAGGATGCTGTGGTCACCGCCAAGCAGGAGCTCAAGCAGGCGCCGGGTGTGTCGATCATTACCTCTGAAGACATCAAGAAGCGTCCGCCGGCCAATGACCTCTCCGATGTGATCCGCCGCGAGCCGGGGGTCAATCTAACTGGTAACAGCACCAGTGGCAGCCGTGGCAACAATCGCCAGATCGACCTGCGCGGCATGGGCCCGGAAAACACCCTGATTCTTATCGATGGCCGTCCCTCCAGCTCGCGTAACGCCGTGAGATACGGTTGGACCGGTGACCGTGACACCCGTGGCGAAACTAACTGGGTGCCGGCTGAAGAAGTCGAGCGCATCGAAATCCTCCGCGGCCCGGCCGCCGCACGCTATGGCTCTGGGGCCATGGGCGGGGTGGTGAATATCATCACCAAGCGGCCGACTGAAGAGTTGCGTGGTTCGGTCACCCTGTACGCGATCCAGCCGGAAGACGATGCCGAAGGGACCGGCCAGCGTGCCAACTTCAACCTCAGCGGTGCGCTGAACGACAGTCTGGCCTTCCGCCTGTATGGCGGTGCCAACAAGACCAATGCCGATGATGCCGACATCAACGGTGAACACCAGGTGGGGGCCGATACTCTGGTGGCGGGTCGTGAAGGCGTGCGCAACAAGGACATCAGTGGCCTGCTCAGCTGGCAGCTTAACCCCGATCACAGCCTGGATCTGGAAGCCACCTACAGCCGTCAGGGCAACATCTACGCCGGCGACACCATGCTTAACGGTGGTGGCGCGTTCGTGAACCAGCTGTATGGCAAGGAAACCAACATCATCCAGCGCAGCAGCTACGCGCTAACCCATAACGGCAGTTACGACTGGGGCAGCTCCACCGCCTCGCTGGCTTATGACTACACCCGTAACGAGCGCCTCAATGAAGGCCTAGCCGGGGGCGGTGAGGGTGCGCCGGCGGAAGGTGCCGGAGTGTTCATGTCGCGCCTGCGCAACACCCGCGCCAATGCCGAAGTCAATTTGCCGCTGGAAGTCGGTGCGCCGCAGGTGCTGACCTTGGGCGGCGAATACCTCTATGAAAGCCTGAATGACCCAGGCTCCATGCGCGCGCAAACCTGGGACCCGGGTGTCGGCGGTGTGCCGGCGGTTCCTGGTTTTGACCGCAGCCAGACCAAGACCACCGCACACAGCTTTGCCCTGTTTGCCGAGGACAATATCGAGGTGGGTGATCGCACCATCGTTACCCCAGGGCTGCGCTATGACGACCATGAAGAGTTTGGCGGCAACTGGAGTCCGAGCCTCAATGCCTCCCATGAACTGACCGATGAGCTGACCCTCAAAGGCGGTATCGCCCGGGCCTACAAGACCCCCAACCTGTATCAGTCCAACCCCAACTACCTGCTCTATAGCATGGGTTTTGGCTGTAACGCGGCAGAAGCCAACACTGGCGGCTGCTACCTGATCGGTAATCCGGATCTGGAGCCGGAAACCAGCATCAACAAGGAAATCGGTCTGGCTCTGGATAAGGGGACATGGCGCACCAGTGCGACCTACTTCCGCAACGACTACAAGAACAAGATCGTTTCCAGCAACACGGCGGAGTTCCGCCTGGCGAACGGTCGTCGTGTGCAGAACTGGGAAAACTCCGGTAAAGCTGTCGTCGAAGGGGTTGAAGGCAACCTGTTCGTCACCCTTAGCCCGGCGCTGGAGTGGAACACCAACTTCACCTACATGATCGAGTCCAATGACAAGAACAGCGGCGAGCCGCTGAGCATCATCCCCGAGTACACCGTCAACACCAGCCTGGACTGGGCTGCCACCGAGAAGCTGTCGCTGCAGGTCAGTGGCACCTACTACGGCACCCAGGAGGCCCCGAGCTACAACGCTCGGCGCAACGTGGCGATCGACAGCCAGGCACAGAAGGACATCGATCCTTACGGCCTGATGGGCGTCAGCGCCGGCTATGCCTTCAATGAGCAGTACAGCGTGCGCATGGGGATCAACAACCTGTTCGACAAACGCATCTACCGCGAAGGCAACGCCACCGAAGCCGGGGCCAACACCTACAACGAAGCCGGGCGTGCCTACTTCGCCTCGGTCACCGCATCCTTCTAGGTCATCGTGCTCCTTACCCGTTGCTACGGCGGGTTTCGGCTCCGTCAGGCGTGTCCTGGCGGAGCCTTTTCAGTGCAGGAAAACGCTTAATGCAAGTGTGGAATCAGGGGTATCTGGCCGAGTTGCCCTATCCCCATCATGTGCAGCCGCAGTTGGCACCGAGTTGGCTGGTGGCGCTGCAGACGGCCCTCGGGCAACGCGCAAGCAGCCTGTTGTCGGGGTTTCGCTATTGCGAACTGGGTTGTGGGCAAGGCCTGAATAGCCTGTTGCTGGCCGCCAGCAATCCCGAGGGGCAGTTCGTGGCGGTGGATTTCAACCCCCAACATATCGCCCATGGCCGTCGACTGGCCGCGGCTGCGCAGTTGAGCAATATCGAGTTTGTGCAAGCCGATCTCACCGAGCTGCTCGCGCAACCGGGTGAGGGTTATGACTTTATCGTGGCCCATGGCGTGTACAGCTGGGTGGCACCCGCGCAGCGTGCGGCCATCCGTGGCTTTGTCGAGCAGCGCCTCAAAGCCAATGGGCTGCTGTGCCTGGGTTATATGTGTCAGCCCGGCATGGCGCCGTTGGCAGCGGCTCAGCGGTTTATCTGGCAGCACGCACAACACAGCGAAGGTTCACCGCCGCAGCGCGTGCGGGCAGCTCTGGACGCATTACAGGCCTTGCAACAAGGCGGCGCCGGCTATTTTGTCGAGCAGCCTGAGATGGCCCGGCTGCTGGCGCGCAGTGCCGAGCAGGGGCTGGATTATCTGGCTCATGAGCTGCTGTGTGAGCACTGGCAACCGTTGCCGGTGGCCGACGTCATGGCGGAGTTTGCCAGCCTTGGCTGTCAACTGATCGGCAGCGCCATTCCACTGGAAAACATCGATGCTTTGTCGTTGCCCGGTAACTGCCTGGCCGCGATTCAGGGCCTGACTGATCCGCTGCTGCGGGAAACCGCCAAGGACCTGGCGCGCAACCAGGCCCAGCGCAGTGACCTGTATCAGCGCGGCGATCAGGCCCTGTCGGCCATGGCGCATCAGCACGCCTTGTTGGACAGCTGCTGGGCACTGTTGGCCTCTGCGCCGGCACCGGGGGCGGTGGAATTTTCAACGCGCATCGGTTCGTTGCAGGGCGGTGCCGAGTTGTATCAGCCGCTGCTGCAGGCCCTTGGCGAGGGGCCGCAAAGTTTTGCCGAGCTGGCGCGGCGCCCCGCCTTGAAGGCGCAGGTTGGCCAGCTCAGCGGTGCCTTGCAGCTATTGATGTGGGCGGGCTATGCCCATCCGTTGCTGCACGCGCCGGTGGATGTCACGCGCTGTCAGGCACTCAACCGTCTGTTGGCCGAAGGGGCCTTGCAAGGTGAGGGCTACGCGCACCTGGCGGCACCGAGCCTGGGCGCGAGCGTGCCGGCAGACAAGCTGGAAATGGCGGCCACTCGCGTGTTGCTGGAGCATCCGCAGTTACGCGGCGTTTTACTGAGTGAAACCATTCAGGCCCTGCTGCGCCGCCACGGCGTAACGGTGGAACAGGCCGCCGAGCGCGTGCAGCGCTTCGAGCAATACACCTTGCCCAGTTGGCAAGTGCTGGGGGTAGTGCCATGAAGCGCTGCTGGTTGTGGTTGTTCTGTCTGTCCTGGCTGAACGTAGTGAACGCTGCGGATTATCCCGGTTACCAACGGCTTGAGCCGTTTCAGGTGCAGTCGGCAGATGCCCAGCGCAGCTATCAAGTGCAGCTGCTGGTACCGACGCGTGCAGCGCCGGCTAGCGGTTTCCCAGTGCTTTATCTGCTTGATGGTCATGCCGCGCTGGCGGCGCTGAAGGCGCAATGTCTGGACGAGCTGAAGGCGGGGACGCCGCCGCTGCTGGTGTTTATCGGGCATGCCGGTGAGCGGCCCTTCAATGTGCCGGCACGCACCCTCGATTACACCCCGGCACGTCGCGATGGTCAGCCGATGCAGGCCTTCAATGGCGTGCAGGGTGGCGGTGCCGCGGCCTTTCTGGCGTTGCTAGAGCAGCGCATCAAGCCGCAGGTGGCAGCGCAGCAACCGATTGATCCGGCGCAACAGGCGCTCTGGGGGCATTCGTTCGGCGGGCTGTTCGTGCTCAACACCCTGCTCACTCAGCCCGCGAGCTTTAGCCGCTATATCGCAGCCAGCCCGTCGCTGTGGTGGCAGTCCGGGCTGTTGCTGGAGACTGAACGTGACTTTGCCGGGGCCACTGCCCAGCTGTTGATCGTGCGCGGCAGTGATGAAGGCCTGCCTGGCAACGCCCGATCCGGAGTCGATCCGTCAGTGCTGGAGCAGCGGCGCAAGGCCATGGCTGCGGTTCCGGTTGATGCCGCGCGGCAGATGGCCGAACGCCTGGGGCGCTGGCCGGATATGCAGGTGACGTATGAGGAATTTGCCGGCTTGGGCCATGGGCCGATGTTGGCCGCGTCTTTGCGGCCAGCACTGCGGATGGCGGCTGGTTTGGCGCAGGAGGGAAGCGATGAGTAAGGCCGGAGAAACAACCCAGGCATGGCCGATCTGTTCACGGGTGTTGGCCGGGTTGCTGGGCGGCTATGTGTTCACCTACGCATTGACCGCTGCCCTGGCGCAGCTGTTGCCGCTGGACCGGGTGGATGCGCTGCTGATCGCCAGCTTGCTGTCATTCATCGTCTACACCCTGGTGATTCTCTGGGCGTTTGCCGCACGCAGCGCCTGGTGCGCTTGGGTGGTGGTGCCGGCCGCTGCGCCGCTGGCGCTGATCGGCTTCTGGCCACACCTGCTGGAGCGTCTGGCATGAAACAGACCCTGACCCAATCCATGGCCTGGCTGCACACCTGGGGTGGCCTGCTGTTCGGCTGGCTGCTGTTTGCCATCTTTCTCACCGGCAGCCTGGCGGTGTTCGACCAGGAGATTGATCACTGGATGCAGCCGGAGATCAAGCAGGCGTCGGTCAGCAACGCTCAGGCTGTCGAGCATGCCGTGGCCTATCTGCAACGCCAGCATGCCAATGCCAGCGCCTGGAACATCAGCCTGCCCAGCGAGCGCATGCCTGCCTTGCGGGTGACGGTGGGCGACCGACGCTCAGGCATCAGCACGTACTTGGACCCACTCACCGGTGAGCCCTTGGTGGTGCGCGACACGGCCGGCGGTACATTTTTCTTTCGTTTTCACTACAGCCTCAGCATGCCGCGCAACCCGGGTATCTGGATTGTCGGGTTAGCGGCGATGGCGATGCTGGTGGCGCTGATCAGCGGCATCATCATTCACAAGAAGTTCTTCAAGGAATTCTTCACTTTCCGCCCGAACAAGGCCCAGCGCTCCTGGCTGGATGCACACAATGCCAGTGCAGTGTTGCTGTTACCGTTTCACCTGATGATCACCTATACCGGCCTGTCGATCTTTGCCCTGATCTATATGCCGGCAGCGCTGGACAGCCTCTATAAAGGGGATTTTGAAACGTTCTACCGCGAACACATCGAGGTCATGGAGGAACCGCGTCAGGCGCAGACTCACCCGGCGCCGCTGACGCCGCTGACGCCGCTGGCCCCGCTATTGGCCCAGGCCGAAGCACGCATGGGGCCGCTGAGTGGTGTGGTGATCGAGCACCCCGGCCGCAGTGATGCGCATATCGAAATGCGCCGCGTGCTGGGTAACCGTATTGCCCTGACCAAAGGCCACAACATGGTGTTTGACGGTGTTACCGGTGAGCTGCTGGCCGGGCCGCCGGAGCTGCGCCCCAGTGTGCTGGCGCAACGGGTGATGTTTGGCCTGCACTTTGCGCAGTTCGGTGGCTACCCGATGCGCTGGCTGTACTTCGTTTGCGGCGTGCTCAGCAGCGCCATGATCGCCACCGGGCTGGTGCTGTTTACGGTGAAGCGGCGGCGTAAATACGCCAGCGAAAGTCGCTTGGGGCAACAGCTCTATCGCCTGGTCGAAAGCCTCAATGTGGCAGTGATCAGCGGCCTGGCTGTGGCCTGTATCGGTCTGCTGTGGCTCAACCGCCTATTGCCGGTTGAGCTGGCCCAGCGTGCCGGTTGGGAAGTACGCGGCTTCTTTGCAATCTGGCTGCTGAGCTTGCTGCACGCCTGGCTGCGCCCGCGCCTGCAGGCCTGGCGTGAGCAGCTGAGCCTGGCTGCGGTGCTGTGCCTGGGCTTACCGCTGCTCAGTGTAATCAGTGACGGCCAGGCCTGGGGCGACAGTATGCGCCTGTGGCTGGAGGTGACGGTGGTGGCACTGGGCCTGCTGCTGGCCTGGAGTGTCTGGCGTTTGCATCAGCCACAAGTGCAACACAGCGAGCGGCGGGTGCGGCACGCACAGGCGCAGGTGAATTGAGATGATGACCGCATTCTTGGGCAGTCTCTTGCTGGCTTACAGCAGCATGCTGGCGCTGTGTCAGGGCCTTGAACGGCACTACAAACAGGTTTGGGGCAGGGCGCCGACGTTGTTGCAACGCCGCGTTCTGCGTGGCAGTGGCTGGTTGCTGCTGGTGGCCAGCCTGTGGGGTTGCGCGCAAGCCTGGGGCTGGGCGATGGGCCCGGTGGGTTGGTTCGGCATGCTGTCGCTGAGCGGCTTTGCCCTGGCCCTGCTGTTGCCCTATGCACCGCGCCTTGCGGTGTACGGACCGTTGCTGGGGCTGCCGTGTTGGCTGTTGCTGTTCGCCCTTGCGGGGTAATTTTGCAGCTGTGTAGTGGTGTTCGCTGATATGGCCGAGCGCAGTTTGCCGTTATCATGGCGGCCTTCTTTGCTTCTGGATCATCTCGTTCGCCATGAGCCCGCATTACCCAACCATCGCCGATTGCGTCGGCAACACCCCACTGGTGCGCCTGCAGCGCCTGCCGGGCAACACCAGCAACACCTTGCTGTTGAAGCTGGAAGGCAACAATCCGGCTGGTTCGGTAAAGGATCGTCCGGCGTTGTCGATGATCACTCGCGCCGAGCAGCGCGGCGACATCCAGCCCGGTGATGTGTTGATTGAGGCCACCAGCGGCAATACCGGCATCGCCCTGGCCATGGCCGCGGCGATTAAGGGTTACCGCATGGTGCTGATCATGCCGGACAACTCCACCGCCGAACGCAAGGCGGCGATGACTGCCTACGGCGCGCAGCTGATTCTGGTCGGCGGTATGGAAGAAGCCCGCGACCTGGCCCTGCAGATGCAGGCGGATGGCAAGGGCAAAGTGCTCGATCAGTTCGCCAATGGTGACAACCCGATTGCCCACTACACCAGCACCGGCCCGGAAATCTGGCAGCAGACGGGTGGGCAGATCACCCATTTCGTCAGCTCGATGGGCACCACCGGGACCATCATGGGCGTCTCGCGTTTCCTGAAAGAGCAGAAGCCGGACGTGCAGATCGTCGGTCTGCAGCCGATGGAAGGCGCTGCGATTCCCGGTATCCGCCGCTGGCCGCAGGAGTATCTGCCGAAGATTTATCAGGCCGAGCGGGTTGATCGCATTATCGACATGGGCCAGCAGGAAGCCGAAGACGTGATGCGCCGCCTGGCGCGTGAAGAAGGCATCTTCTGCGGGGTGTCCTCCGGCGGTTCGGTGGCGGCGATGTTGCGTCTGTCCCAGGAAGTCGAGAATGCGGTGATGGTGGCGATCATCTGCGACCGTGGCGACCGTTACCTGTCCAGCGGCGTTTACGACGCCCCGAGCAACTGATGGCCAAGAAAGACGGCGGTCTGCGCTTTCAACCCAGCGGTGGTTCCCGGGCGCCCCAGGTGCCGGTGGGCAAGAAGCAGAAGCTCACCATCGAGCGCCTGGCCAACGATGGTCGTGGCATCGCTTTCAGCGAAGGGCGTACCTGGTTTGTCAGCGGTGGATTGGCCGGCGAGCAGATCGAAGCGCGGGTGCTGGGTGCCCACGGCAAGGTAGTCGAGGCGCGGGTTGAGCGCATTCTCACCGCCAGTGCTGAGCGGCGTAGCGAGGCTTGCGTGCATGCCAAGGTCTGTGGCGGCTGCAGCTTGCAGCATATGCCCCATGCCGATCAGCTTGCCCTGAAACAGCGCATGCTCGCCGAGCAGCTCAGCCGCTTGGCCAATCTTGAACCGCAAGAATGGGCAGCGCCATTGGTCGGCCCTGAGCTGGGCTATCGCCGCCGCGCACGGATTGCCGTGCGCTGGGACAACAAGGCCAAGCGCCTTGATGTGGGTTTTCGCGCAGCGGCGAGCCAGGACATCATCGCCATCAGCGATTGCCCGGTGCTGGTACAACCTTTGCAGCCGATCCTGCGCGCGTTACCCCAGGTGCTGCGTGAGTTGGATAAACCTCAGGCCATTGGTCATGTCGAGTTGTTCAGCGGCAGCTCCAGTGCTGTGCTGATAAGGCATACCGCTGTATTGAGCGAAGCGGACCTGGCCCGTTTGCAGGCGTTCTGCATGGCGCAGAATGCGCAGCTCTGGTTACACGGTACGGACGAGCCGCAGCCGTTTGATCCAGCGCAGCAGCTGAGTTATCGCTTGGATGCGTTTGCGCTCGACCTGGCGTATCGGCCCGGTGACTTTGTGCAGGTCAACCAGCCGGTGAATGACGCCATGGTCGCGCAGGCGCTGGATTGGCTGGCTCCGCAGTCCGATGAGCGGGTACTGGATCTGTTCTGCGGTCTGGGCAATTTCGCCTTGCCATTGGCTCAGCGAGTGGGTGAACTGGTGGCGGTGGAGGGCGTGCAAACCATGGTCGAGCGCGCCGCCGAGAATGCCGTGAGCAATGGTCTGGGCAATGCGCACTTTTTCCAGGCCGACCTGTCCAACCCGCTGGTCGATGCGAGCTGGGCTCAGGGCGGTTTCGCCGCGGTGCTGTTGGACCCGCCGCGGGATGGCGCGTTGCAGGTGGTCAAGCAAATGACGGCGTTGGGCGTCAAACGGGTGCTGTATGTGTCGTGCAACCCGACGACCCTGGCCCGTGACAGCGCCGAGTTACTGGCGCAAGGCTATCGGCTGGAACGTGCCGCTATCCTCGATATGTTTCCGCAAACCGCGCACGTCGAAGCGATGGCGCTGTTTGTCAGGCAGTAGATAGAAGCGCCGTATCCCGGCGCTGCAGGGGCGCGCAGGGAGTGCGCCTTAAGTGGTTAAACCGACCGGCTCATAGAAGGCGGCGACTGTTCGGTGTGCATGCCGCGCACCGTAGGGAAGGTAAGCAAGATGGTTCAGGTCAGAGCGCATCAGCCGATCAACGATGACGGCAGCATCAACCTTGAAGCCTGGCTCGGGCATGTACTGAGCGTCGATCCGGCACTGGATCGCGAAGCCCTGCGCGAGGCCTGCGAGTTCGCCCGCGAGGCTGAGCAACAGGCCAATGCCGCGAAGAATCTGTGGACTGAGGGCGCGTCGAGTTTTCGCTCCGGTCTGGAAATCGCCGAAATTCTCGCCGACCTCAAGCTCGATCAGGACTCCCTGGTCGCAGCCGTAATCTATCGCTGCGTGCGCGAAGGCAAGGTGCCCTTGGCGCTGGTGCATCAGCGCTTCGGCCCGGTGGTGGCCAAGCTGGTCGAAGGCGTGCTGCGCATGGCGGCAATCAGCGCATCCTTGAACCCGCGTGATTCCCTGGTGCTCGGCTCCCAGGCGCAGGTGGAAAACCTGCGCAAGATGCTTGTGGCGATGGTCGATGACGTACGCGTAGCGTTGATCAAGCTGGCCGAGCGCACCTGCGCGATCCGCGCGGTGAAAGAGGCTGATGACGAGAAACGTCAGCGCGTGGCCCGCGAGGTTTTCGACATCTACGCCCCGTTGGCTCACCGCCTGGGCATTGGCCATATCAAGTGGGAGCTGGAAGATCTGTCCTTCCGCTACCTGGAGCCTGAGCAGTACAAGCAGATCGCCAAACTGCTACACGAGCGCCGGCTGGACCGTGAGCATTACATCAATGAAGTGATGGGTCAGTTGCGCGTTGAGCTGGAGGCCACCGGGGTCAAGGCTGACATCAGCGGGCGGGCCAAACACATCTATTCGATCTGGCGCAAAATGCAGCGCAAGGGTCTGCAGTTCAGCCAGATCTATGACGTGCGCGCGGTGCGCGTGCTGGTGCCGGAAGTGCGCGATTGCTACACCGCCCTCGGTATCGTGCACACCCTGTGGCGGCACATTCCCAAGGAGTTTGACGATTACATCGCCAACCCCAAGGAAAACGGCTACCGCTCGCTGCACACCGCTGTGCTCGGCCCGGAAGGTAAGGTGCTGGAAGTGCAGATCCGCACCCAGGCCATGCATGAGGAAGCCGAACTGGGCGTGTGCGCGCACTGGCGTTACAAAGGCACCGACGTCAAAGCCAGCTCCAATCATTACGAAGAGAAAATTTCCTGGCTGCGTCAGGTGCTCGAATGGCACGAAGAGCTGGGCGATATCGGCGGTCTGGCCGAACAGCTGCGCGTGGATATTGAGCCGGACCGGGTCTATGTGTTCACTCCGGACGGTCACGCAATCGACCTGCCCAAGGGCGCCACGCCGCTGGATTTTGCCTACCGCGTGCACACCGAGATCGGCCACAACTGCCGTGGCGCGAAGATTAACGGGCGCATCGTGCCGCTCAACTACAGCCTGCAGACCGGCGAGCAGGTGGAGATCATCACCAGCAAGCACGGCACGCCAAGCCGCGACTGGCTGAACTCCAACCTTGGTTATGTCACCACCTCGCGGGCGCGGGCGAAGATCGTCCACTGGTTCAAACTGCAGGACCGCGACCAGAATGTCGCGGCCGGTAAGGTCCAGTTGGAGCGTGAGCTGCAGCGCCTAGCGTTGCCGCATGTGGACTTCGAAAAACTGGCCGAGAAGGCCAATATGAAGACCAGCGAGGACTTGTTCGCCTCCCTCGGTGCCGGCGACCTGCGCCTGGCGCAACTGGTCAACCTGGCGCAGCAACTGGTCGAGCCGGATCGAGTCAACGAGCAGCTGGAGCTGATCCCGCGCAAGGCGTTGGGCTTCAAACCAGGCAAGCGCGGCGATATCCAGATTCAGGGCGTCGGCAACCTGCTGACGCAGATGGCCGGTTGCTGCCAGCCGCTGCCGGGCGATCCGATTGTCGGCTACATCACCCAGGGTCGTGGTGTGAGCATCCACCGTCAGGACTGCGCCTCGGTGCTGCAACTGGCTGGGCGCGAGCCGGAGCGGATTATCCAGGTCAACTGGGGCCCGGTGCCGGTGCAGACCTACCCGGTGGAAATCATCATCAAGGCCTACGATCGTTCTGGCCTGCTGCGTGACGTGACCCAGGTGCTGCTCAACGAGAAGCTCAATGTGCTGGCGGTGAATACCCGCTCGAACAAGGACGACAACACCGCGTCCATGTCGATCACCGTGGAGATTCCGGGGCTTGAGGCGCTTGGGCGCTTGTTGGGGCGTATCAGTCAATTGCCCAATATCATCGAAGCCCGTCGCCACCGAGTTTCCTGAGGCGATTACGATCTAACTGGATTTGCCATGTACCAACTCGACGACCTGCTGCACCTGATGGCCCGGCTGCGTGACCCGCAGCATGGTTGCCCGTGGGATCTCAAGCAGAACTACGCGACGATTGTGCCGCATACGATCGAAGAGGCGTACGAGGTGGCCGATGCCATCGAGCGCGGCGACTTCGATCATCTGCCGGGTGAGCTGGGCGACCTGCTGTTTCAGGTGGTGTATTACAGCCAGCTGGCGCGCGAAGAAGGGCGCTTCGAGTTTGCCCAGGTGGTTGATGCCATCACCACCAAGCTGATTCGCCGTCATCCCCATGTATTCCCCGATGGCGATCTGTATGGCGCTGTGGACGTGGCCAAGCTGGAAGAGGCCGCGGTCAAACAGCGCTGGGAAGAGATCAAGGCCGAAGAGCGCGCCGAAAAAGCTGCAGCCCCCGAGCAACTCTCATTGCTCGACGATGTGCCCACGGCGCTGCCGTCGCTAAGTCGGGCGATCAAATTGCAAAAGCGTGCCGCCCAGGTTGGTTTCGACTGGCCCGAGGCCTTGCCGGTGGTCGACAAGGTGCGCGAAGAATTGGATGAAGTGCTCGAAGCCATGAGCGAGAACGACCCTGAGGCGATTAGCGAGGAGATCGGCGATCTGCTGTTTGTGGTCAGCAACCTGGCGCGGCACCTGAAGGTCGATCCGGAAACTGCCCTGCGTGCAGCCAACGCTAAATTCGAGCGGCGTTTTCGTTTTATCGAGCAGGCATTGCGCGAAGCGGGGCGCAACATGGAAGATTGCGCCCTGGATGAATTGGACGCGCTCTGGGGCGAAGCCAAAAAGCTGGAAAAGCAGACCCCGAGTTGTTGATTGTGCGAGTGCGGTCTGCCCGCTGATGGTGGGCACGCCCGCTTTAAATTGATGGTTGGAAAGGTAGGTTATGGCTCTCTCACTACGCGATCAGCTGCTCAAAGCCGGGCTGGTCAATGAAAAGCAGGCCAAGCAGGCCGGCAAGCAACAGCAGAAACAACAGCGCCTGGTGCATAAAGGTCAGGCCGAGAAGGACGAATCGCAAAAGCTCGCCGCCCAGCAGGCAATGGCCGAAAAGGCCGCGCGTGACCAGGAGCTGAACCGTCAGCAGCAGGAAAAAATCGAGCAGAAGGCCCGTGCCGCGCAGATCAAACAACTGATTGAAGTCTCGCGTCTTCCCAAGCTGACCACCGAGGATTACTACAACTTCGTCGATGACAAGAAGGTCAAACGGCTGTCGGTGAACACCCTGGTGCGCAACAAACTCAGCAGTGGCTCGCTGGCCATTGTCCGTCACGGCGGCGGCTATGAAGTGATCCCGCGTGAAGCCGCACTGAAGATTCAGGAGCGCGATCCTCAACGTGTGGTGCTGCTCAACACCCCAACCGAAGCGCCGGATGCCGATGATCCGTACGCGGCCTATCAGGTGCCAGATGACCTGATGTGGTGATGGCGCCTAGCCTCACCCACAGACCCCCGCCCACAAAAAAGCCGAGCATATAGCTCGGCTTTTTTATTCGCGCTAACTCAATCCTGGCGACCTTGAACCGCTTTGCCGTCGACGGTGCCTTCCTTGAGCATGATCTGGTATTCCTTGCCGTCTTTTTCGACCTGATGCAGGCGTACCAGCAGGAATTCCCAATCTTTGGCGAACCAGAGGATGGTCTTGCGGCTGCTTTGTGTCGGGTCACGCACGCGTTCTACCTTGATGGCGTCGATCAGGCCAGCTTTGGTACGCACGGTTTCTTCACCCAGCACACGGAAATCGTAGGTTTCCACTTCGTCGCCATCGACCACCTGGTAGCTCATGCTCTTGGTGCCGGCGGCCACGTCATATTGCAGGGCCAGTTGGTAGGTCGACTTGTCCAGCAGGCCGCGGTTCAGTGGCAGGCGCACCGGGGTGTCGCGATCACTGCCGATGACCTGTTTGGCGCTCCAGTCGAAGTCGTGCTCGATCTTCTTGCCCTTGCCCAGGCCGTTGCGTTCATACAGGTAAGTCTGCGGCAGGAAGACTTCTTTATCCACGCGCAGGGTGCTTTGTTCGGTCAGGCTGGCGACCAGCATGGAGGCTTCGAAGTTCAGCTTCCATACGCCGTTATCCAGCGCTTCAAGGCTGCGTTCAGCGCTGCCGCTGACAGGCAGTTGCTTCCAGTCGGCGGTGTAGCTGGCGGAGAAGGGTTTCAGCTCGACGGCCAGTGCCGGCAGGCTCAAAAGTGTCAGTGCGAACAGTAAGGCGCGACCCATGGTGTCTCCTTGATTACGTTCGAATTAGCTGTCCAGTGCTCGGTAACAGTTGCTCGTCCAACATCGCCCCCTGCGCGGCCAGCTGCAAACGGCCTTCGGCAAACCAGCGCACGGCCAGCGGGTAAATCACATGTTCTTGCTCGTGTACGCGCTGCGCGAGGCTGCTGGGCGAGTCATCCGACTGTACCGGTACCACTGCCTGTACGACCAGTGGTCCGCCATCGAGTTCCTCGCTGACGAAGTGCACGCTGCAGCCGTGTTCGCTGTCACCCGCTTCCAGCGCCCGCTGATGGGTGTGCAGACCTTTATATTTCGGCAGCAAGGACGGGTGGATATTCAACAGGCGACCCGCGTAATGACGGACGAAACCGGGGGTGAGAATGCGCATAAACCCGGCGAGCACCACCAACTGCGGATCAAACGCATCAATGGCCTCGACCAGCGCGGCATCGAAGGCTTCGCGGCCGTCGAACTGCTTGTGGTCGAGCACGGCGGTGGCGATGCCAGCCTGTTTGGCGCGCTCCAGGCCATAGGCATCGGCGCTGTTGGAAATCACCGCGCTGATACGTGCCGGATTGCCGTCATGGGCGATGCTGTCGATCAGCGCCTGCAGGTTGCTGCCGGAGCCGGAGATCAGCACCACCACATTACACTGTGCCGACATTAGTGCTGTTTCAGGTTGTTCAATACGACCTGAGCAGCACCTTCGGCGGCTGTGCCGATTTGGCCGATCACCCAAGGCTGCTCGCCAGCAGCGGTCAGGGTTTGCAGGGTGATATCGACTTGATCCTGGGCCACGCAGATAACCATGCCGACGCCGCAGTTGAGGACGCGGTGCATCTCGTGTTCATCGACGTTGCCTTTTTCCTGCAGCCAGTCGAAGACCGCTGGGCGCGTCCAGCTGGCGACGTCGACCACGGCTTGTGCGCCTTTCGGCAGCACGCGCGGGATGTTGTCGAGCAGACCACCACCGGTGATGTGGGCCATGGCTTTGACTGCGCCAGTGTCCTTGATCAGTTTGAGCAGCGGTTTGACGTAAATGCGGGTTGGCGCCATCAGCAGGTCGGTCAGCGGCTTGCCGTCGACCTGGGTGGTTTCGATTTCAGTGCCCGACACTTCGATGATCTTGCGGATCAGCGAGTAGCCGTTGGAGTGCGGGCCGGAGGACGGCAGGGCGATCAGCGCGTCACCAGTGGCGACTTTCGAACCGTCGATGATTTCGGCTTTTTCCACCACACCGACGCAGAAGCCGGCCAGGTCGTAGTCTTCGCCTTCGTACATGCCGGGCATTTCGGCTGTTTCACCGCCAACCAGCGAACAACCGGCCAACTCGCAGCCGGCGCCAATGCCGGTGACAACGGTGGCGGCGACATCGACATTGAGCTTGCCGGTGGCGTAGTAATCGAGGAAGAACAGCGGCTCGGCGCCACATACCACCAGGTCGTTGACGCACATGGCGACCAGGTCCTGGCCGATGCTGTCGTGCTTGTTCAGGTTAAGCGCCAGGCGCAGCTTGGTGCCGACGCCGTCAGTGCCGGATACCAGCACCGGTTGCTTGTAGCCCGCCGGGATCTCGCACAGGGCGCCGAAGCCACCCAGCCCACCCATGACTTCCGGACGCGCGGTGCGCTTGGCCACGCCTTTGATGCGTTCGACCAGGGCTTCGCCTGCGTCGATATCTACACCTGCGTCCTTGTAGCTGATGGAGGGTTGCTTGCTCATAGATCCAGGCCTTTAGGGGAAATTCGGATTGGCACCACCGCTTATGGCGGCGGTCTGCGAAGGCGCGCGATTTTATCAGGCTTACCCGGCAGCGGCCACCCGCTAAGGTTGCGGCTGTTGGGGCGGCTGTTTAAGCTCGAAATCTGGCTGTTGTTGGCTATTTGCGGCTGAAAAGGGCTTTGGAATGCGCCTTAACAGCACCTAAACTCGCACTCTTGAGCCACCGCGGCCTTCCTTATGTGGCGTGGGTTGTTCACAACTGTTGTTAAACCTGGCCTGCGCGCCACTTTCCGTCTGTCGAGAATTCATCCATGCGTTTGACCGCTCGCCTGCTTCTAGTTTGTTTGTCGCTGTCCGGCCTGCCGGCGTTTGCCGCGCCGGTAAGTGATCTGTACCAAGTCCGCGAAGCGGTCAGCAGTCAGCAACCGGAAGAACGTGCTGCCGCCCTGAGCCGCGCGCTGGATACCCTGGTGTTGCGCCTGACCGGTAAAGCCGATGCGGCGCAGAGCCCCGCACTGGCGGCGCTGCGCAAGGACCCGCAACAGATCGTCAGTCAATACGGCTATGAAGGCGACAAACTGTTGGTCGATTTTGACCCACTGAGCACCGACCGCAGCCTGCGTCAGGCGGGCCTGGCGCTGTGGGGAGCGAATCGTCCGAGCATTCTGCTGTGGTGGTTGAGCGATGCCAGTGATGGCAGTCGCCTGCTCGGTGATGGCCAAGCTGCTGCCGCACCGCTCAATCAGGCCGCACAGCACCGTGGTCTGCCGCTGCGCCTGCCGTTGGCCGATCTGGCCGAGCAACTGGTGGCGGTGCCGGAAAACCTCACGGCGAATGATCCGGCTGCCCTGCGTGAAGCCTCCGAACGCTACGCCACCGATGCCTTGCTGGCAGTGATGGCGCGCGAAGCAAATGGCCAATGGCAGGCCGAGTGGCGGCTGTGGCTGGGCGATGAGCGGGAGCAGGGCACTGTGCAGGGTGCCGATCAAGCCGCGTTGGCCGATGCCATTCTGTTGGCGGTCAACCAACGTCTGGCACCACGCTTTATTGTCGCCGCCGGCGCGGCCAGTGGTCTGACCGTGGAAGTGCAGGGCGTTGACCTGACGCGTTATGCCGAGCTGCAGCGCATTCTTGAGCCGTTCGCGGCGCAACTGCGCAAGGTGCAGGGCAATACACTGACCTTTGCCGTCAATGCCAATCCCGAGCAGTTGCGTGCGCAACTGGGCCTGGCGCGCTTGCAGGAAGTGCCAGCAGAAGCACCAGTGGTTGACGCCAGCCAGTCGGTTACGCCGCCGGCTACTGCGGCTGAGCCCGCTTCCGCAGTGGTGGCGCCTGACAATGTGCTGAGGTTTCGCTGGTAGACTGCGGCAATTATTCCGGTCCCTGATTTGAAAACCGCAGCTATCGAGCTGCGGTTTTCTTATGTAACGGGCCTCGGGTTTAGTATTTCTGGATAAAACGTTGGCATATGGGGCGCTGGGCATGATCGATTCGCACCGTTGGATATGGATAGTCGCGGCACTGCTGCTGTGCGGCCTGTTGTACCTGCTGGCGCCGATTCTCTCGCCGTTTCTGATAGGCGTTCTGCTGGCCTATATGGGCGACCCGCTGGTCGACCGTCTGGAGCGATGGAAACTCTCGCGGACTTGGGGCGTGGTGGTGGTCTTTGCATTGATCACCCTGATCATGGCCATCCTGCTGCTGGTATTGGTGCCCATGCTGGGCAAGCAGCTGGTGCGCTTGTACGAGTTGATCCCGGAGATGCTCGACTGGGCACAGAATCAGGCCCTGCCATGGGTTCAACTCAAGCTGGGGCTTAGCGAAGGCTTCTGGCGCTTTGATCAACTGAAGACCGCGTTGTCCGGGCAGTTGGGTAAAACCACCGATATCGTCGGCATGCTGCTGTCCACGGCCACCTCTTCAGGCCTGGCGCTGCTGGCTTGGCTGGCGAACCTGGTGCTGATTCCGGTGGTGAGCTTCTACCTGATGCGCGATTGGGACCTGATGGTCGCCAAGCTGCGCAGCTTGCTGCCGCGCGGTCGTGAAGGCCTGGTTGTGCAGCTGTTCGGCGAATGCCACGAAGTGCTCGGCGCTTTCCTGCGCGGTCAGTTACTGGTGATGCTGGCGCTAGGTGTGATGTATGCCACCGGGTTGATGGTGATTGGCTTGGAACTCGGGCTACTGATCGGCGTACTGGCCGGCTTGGCCAGTATCGTGCCGTATTTGGGCGTGGTGGTCGGCATCGGTGCGGCATTGACGGCTGGCCTGTTTCAGTTCGGCATGGACCCCTACCCACTGGTGGCCATCGCTGCAGTCTTTATCGTCGGGCAAATGCTCGAAGGCATGCTGCTAACACCGATGCTGGTGGGCGACCGTATCGGCCTGCATCCGGTCGCAGTGATCTTCGCCATCATGGCCGGCGGCCAACTGTTCGGCTTTACCGGCATCCTTCTGGCTTTGCCAGTGGCTGCGGTGATCATGGTGTTAGTGCGTCATCTGCATGATTTCTATAAACTTTCCGATCTTTACGGTGAGCCAGCCAACGGTTCCGACGAGCCGCCCAACCCAGCATGACACCCATACAACTGCCTTTAGGTGTGCGTCTACGTGATGACGCCACTTTCGCCAATTACTACCCTGGAGCCAATGCTGCGGCGTTGGGCTATGTCGAGCGTTTGTGTGAAGCGGATGCTGGCTGGACGGAAAGCCTGATTTATCTGTGGGGCGGCGAGGGTGTAGGGCGTAGTCACTTGTTGCAGGCGGCGTGTTTGCGCTTTGAGCAGCGCGGCGAGCCGGCGGTGTATCTGCCGCTGGCTGAGGTGGTCGAGTACGGCCCGGCGCTACTGGACAATCTGGAGCAGTGCGAACTGGTCTGTCTGGATGATCTGGATGCGGTGGCCGGACGCAGCGACTGGGAAGAAGCGCTGTTTCACCTTTTCAATCGTCTACGCGACAGCGGTCGGCGTCTGTTGCTGGGCGCCAGCACTTCACCGCGCGAATTGCCGGTGCAGCTGGCGGACCTGCAATCGCGCCTGACTTTGGCACTAGTATTCCAGCTGCAGTCACTCTCCGATGAGGACAAACTGCGTGCTCTGCAACTGCGGGCTTCGCGTCGCGGCTTGCACCTGAGTGATGAAGTCGGGCGTTTTATCCTGACTCGTGGTGAGCGCAGCATGAGCGCTTTGTTCGATTTGCTTGAGCGCCTGGATCAGGCGTCATTGCAGGCTCAGCGCAAGCTGACCATTCCCTTCCTGAAAGAAACCCTCGGCTGGTAAAGCTCCCGCCATATAACGCTGAGCCTGCATGCAGCCAGGCTCAGCGTTTATCTTAGTTTTCCCCTGCCAACTTGCGCTCGTACTGAAAGCGCCAGCGGGTAAACATCAGGGCTGCGCAGAACAAGCTGAAGCTCAGCCCTGTCAGTAGCCAGCCGTACAGCGCTTTGCTCGGGTCGAAGGCCGCAAGAACGCCCTGAATAAAATACAGATTCACCACAAAGCACGCCCAGGCGTGGGCGCGAGCGTTGCCGAGGATCAGACCAGGGGCGAGTAAAAGCAGCGGGGCGAGCTGTACGCCAAGGATCACCCAGAGAAGTTTTCCTGGAACATTGGCGAACCATAGGTTCCACACCAGCAGTAATGCGCCCAGGCCAAAAAAGCTCAGCAGGCTGGCGATGCGGCTGATGCTAAGGCGCGGCTCTAGCCACTCCAGGGTCGGCAGTGGTTTTGCGGTTTTAGCCACGGGTGTTCTCCAGTTTTGCAGCGGTTTGCGCCAGGCGTTGACCGAGTGCGCGGCACAGGGCTGTTTCGTGTTCATCGAGGGCGCGTTTGCCATCGGCACCGGCATGGTGGCTAGCACCGTACGGCGTACCGCCGCCTCGGGTTTCCAGCAGCGCAGCTTCGCTGTAAGGCAGCCCGGTGATCAGCATGCCGTGGTGCAGCAGGGGCAGCAGCATCGATAGCAGGGTGGTTTCCTGGCCGCCGTGTAGGCTGGCGGTGGAGGTGAACACGCCGGCCGGCTTGCCGACTAGGCCGCCGGTCAGCCACAGGCCGCTGGTGCCATCGAGGAAGTACTTGAGCGGCGCGGCCATATTGCCGAAACGGGTCGGGCTGCCGAGTGCCAGGCCGGCGCAGTTTTTTAGGTCATCCAGGCTGGCGTACAAGGCGCCTTCTGCCGGGATATCCGCGGTCACTGCTTCGCATTCGCTGGAGACAGCAGGCACGGTGCGTACACGCGCTTCGAGGCCACCCATTTCTACGCCGCGTGCAATCTGGCGGGCCATTTCAGCAGTGGCGCCATGGCGGCTGTAGTACAGCACCAGGATGTAGTGTGTGCTCACGGCAGAATCTCCAGAACATTTTCAGGTGGGCGACCGATGACGGCTTTGTCTCCGACGACCAGAATGGGGCGTTCAATCAGTTTGGGCTGGCTGGCCATGGCCGCGATCAGTTGTGTGTCAGTCAGTTGCGGGTCGCTCAGGCCGAGAGCCTTGTATTCATCTTCACTCGTGCGCAGTAGCTGCCGTGCGCGGATGCCGAGCTTATCCAACAGTGCCTGCAGCTGGTCGGCACTCAGCGGTGTTTCCAGGTAGCGCACGATGGTTGGGCTGAGCCCGCGGTCTTCCAGTAATTGCAATGCACTGCGTGATTTCGAGCAGCGCGGGTTATGGTACAGCGTCATAGCGGTCATGTTCGGGTCGCCGATTACCTTCGATGGAGGCTATTCTAACCGCTAACAGCATTCCCACCTGCGCTTGTGAGTCAGGTTGTCGGGATGCAAATGGCTAAGGAGAGGGCATGCTGCAGCGTGTTAACAACCTGTTGGAGTTCTGGCGTTTTCTGTTGCAGCGCTTTATCGCCGACCAAGGCACCAGCAATGCGGCAGCCTTGACCTACACCACCCTATTTGCGGTGGTGCCGATGATGACGGTGACCTTTTCCATGCTCTCGGCTATTCCGGCGTTCCAGGATACCGGCGAGCAGATTCAGAGCTTTATCTTCCGAAATTTTGTGCCCTCAGCTGGCGAGACCCTGCAGCAATACCTGCGTGACTTCACTACCCAGGCGCGCCAGCTGACCTGGATTGGTGTAGCCGTGTTGGCTGCGACGGCGTTCTGGATGCTGGTGACGATCGAGAAAACCTTCAACACCATCTGGCGTGTGCGTCAGCCGCGCCGGGGTGTGTCGAGCTTTTTGCTGTACTGGGCGATCCTCAGCCTGGGCCCGCTGCTGCTGGGCGGTGGCTTTGCCATCAGCACCTACTTCACGTCACTGTCGCTGATCTCGGGTCCGGATGCTTTGCTTGGGGCGCAGGCCCTGCTGAAATTCATGCCGCTGGTATTCAGTGTGGCCGCATTCACCTTGCTCTATGCGACGGTGCCGAATGCTCAGGTACCAGTTCGCCATGCGTTGCTGGGGGGCTTGTTTGCAGCGGTGTTGTTCGAAGTGGCGAAGATGCTATTCGGCCTGTATGTGCGCCTGTTTCCCGGTTATCAGCTGATCTACGGGGCATTTGCCACGGTGCCGCTGTTTCTGTTGTGGATCTATCTGTCCTGGTTGATTGTGCTGTTTGGCGCTGAACTGGTCTGCAACCTGGGGTTCTCCCAGCAATGGCGCAAGCGCGCAATACCACGCTTGTTGATGGCGCTTGGCGTCTTGCGGGTGTTCTATGAGCGTCAGCAGTCGGGTTTGAAAGTGCGCTTGCTGGACGTGCAGCGTCAGGGCTGGTCGTTGGCGGAACATGAATGGGAAGAGATTTTGGTGTTTCTCGAGCAGCAGAAACTGATTGCCCCGACCGGTTCCGGTTCCTGGGTATTGAGCCGCGATCTTGGCCACTATTCGCTGCAACAACTGCTCAGCCACAGTCCTTGGCCGTTGCCTAGGGCTGAGAATCTACCCGAACAGCTTGATGAAGCTTGGTATCCAGCGCTGCGCAATGGCTTGATGAAGTTGCAGGAAGAGCAAACGGCGCTATTTGGTGAGGACCTGGCGACGTGGTTGCAGGTAGAGGCTGACGCTGCAACATGACGTAAAACGTCAGTTTGCGGCGCTGAACTGGTGGCGCATGATGGCATTGGTGACCATGAAGGTCGCCAAACGCGGTTAAAGGGAAGCTGGCACGCTTCTGGCTATTTATCCTGCAGATAGCGATCAGGTTGCCAGCAGGGCAGGGATTGGCGGAGTGTGAAGGCGTTATGACAGCCACTAACGGCAAAGTGATTCATCTGTATCAGCGTGACCCGCAAGAGGCCCTTGAGCGCCTCAATCGCATTACTGGCCTGCGCTTCAGCAGCTGGCCGCAGTCGTTGGTCAATTCCAGCCCACCTGAGCCTTCAATCATATCGAGCTCACCTGAAACCCCAGTCCAGACAGATTCCGATGCCACTTGCGGGCCGGCAGGAATGCTCTCGCGCTAAATGCAAAACCCCGCGTCGGTGCGCGGGGGTTTTTATATCGCTGAGTGCGATCAGGCGAGTGCTTGGCGGCTATCGGTTTGGGGCAATTCGACGGCTTGAACAAACAACTCCTCAACCACCAGGCTGGTCGCTGGTGCGGCAGAGCGCAGGCGCACCTGCATCTCTTCAATCTTCTGCTTCACAGGCAGGCGAGCCACGCTGGATAGCAGGATTTTGCTGTGCTGGTTGACGTTGCCATGGTCGACCATCACTTCGCGGCGGGTGGTGCCATCGCGGTAGCTGATCAACAGGGATACGGGCAGGTTGGCCAGCCCTGGCAGGTGCAGCCAGGCGGCTACGTTGAACTCAGCGACGCGCCCTTCGTATTGAGTGACCTGTAAGCGGGCGAGGTTGACGATGGCAGATGGCACGGGGCCGACCAACTTATCGAGGGCTTGGGTCATGGTGTGTTCCAGGCTAATAACGGATCGCAGCAAGCGTAAGTGCGAGCAAGTATAAGCGCGGGGCATCCGATGAAACTGTGCGCTCTGCCGACGTTCGGCGTGACCTTTCTCGCAGTTTTAGCGTATCAGCAACGGTGCCTAAGCCAGCTGCATTGGGTAGCGAGTGACGGATGCGGTGACCAGATTGGCGGGCGGCAATGGCAGGATCGCCTGGTTGTGCGCGCTGGCCAGTTGCAGCCAGACATTTTCCCCTTCAACAAACTGTCCATTAGGCAGCCATAACCCATGATGCCAGCCGTTGCCTGGTGCAGGTGTGCTCTGTAGGACGCCGGGGTGGGTCTGGGCACTGGGTGCGCGGCGTAACCAGACCGAGCGCGGCAAGCCTATAAGGTAGCGCAGGCCCAGGTGCAGACCTTCGCTGTTGAGATGGCGCCATCGCACCAGGGCCAGGGTGGGCGTATCGCTGCCGGTGATCAGCAACACCAGTTGGCCAACCGACAGCTGCGCGGCCTGATCGGCATTGCACAGCAAACGTGCGCCGCCCGCGCTGGCATCAAGCATTTGTGCGCTGGTGCGCAAAGGCCGTTGTTCCAGTAGCTGCGCATGAATAGCCGGTAAACCAACCGCCAGGCTGCATTCAGAGCTATGGTCGGCACGGGTATGCCGACGTTGTTGGCGCCCCAGCCAATGCTGCTGCACACGCTCCAGCAGTTGGCGTTCCGCTTTGCTTTGCAATGGCGCTGGCTCATGCAGCGCCACTAACAAGGCGCCCAGCTCGAAGCGGCGTAGATAGTCGGCACTGCCTTCTGGCGTTTGTGCATAACTCAGGCAGGGCTGCGCCTCGGTCAGGTCGATGGTCGGCCCTTCGATCTCATCGTCCTCATCCCAGGGCAGCAAGCGCGCGAGTTCGGCCAGCGGCGATAGGGCGCCGAACAGCAGCGCACATTCGCCATCGGCAAGGTGAAACGGGTTGCTCAGTGCTAGCAGTAGCATCTGCTGGTAAATGCCGCGCATGGTGTTTGCCGGTTGCGGTGTAAACGCTGCCGCCACTGGCTCATCCAGGCAATTTTGATGTTCGCCGATCCAGTACAGCAGGTGGCTGTCGCGCCATAGGCTGGGCGGTGGCTCCTGATACAGCTGGTAGTGGCGCAGCAGGCTTTGTGCGAGAAAGTGTTGGGCCATGTACAAGCACCAGGCCAGGTGCGGACGTGAGGGCTGGCGGCCTTGCAGGATTTGCAGCAGCAGGCGTTTGAAACCGATGGCCAATTCACTGCACAGGTGTACGAACAATGCCGTGGGGGGATTCTCGCCTTGATAGGCCTTGCTGTAATGCCGGTACTGGTCGCTGAAGCTTTGCAGTGCGCGCTGCCTTTCGAGTAAGGTCATGGCGCTGCGGTTGAGCTTGAAGAGCAGGCTTAGTGCCTGCTGCAAGGCCAGTTCTGCGGGTTGTAAGCGAGCCTGAGCCAGTTGCTCGTTGAGATCGGCCAATGGCGCGACCTCGGTTTCGAGGATGTCTGGCACTTCCAGGCGCAAGGCATCTAACGTCATATCAACCTTATTGAATCAGGGAGCGAATGCATGGCTATGCATTTCCAGGCGATCATTCGTGCTGTTGCGGTTCTAGGCATAGGTCTGATTCTGGCCGGCTGTGCTGAAGACATTGGCGTCGATCAATATGGACGAAAGGTAGCGGTTGAGCGCCTGGAAGGCCAGTGGTTAGTGATTAATTACTGGGCGCAGTGGTGTGCACCCTGCCGTACCGAGATTCCTGAACTCAATGCCTTGGAAAAACAACTCAAGGAACAGTCTGTGCAGGTGCTTGGGGTGAATTTCGACGCGTTGCAGGGCGAGAAACTCAGCAAGGCCGCGCAAGATATGGGCATTACGTTTACGGTGTTGGCGCAGGACCCGGCCGAGCGCTATCAGTTGCCGCGTGCCGAGGTGTTGCCGGTGACGTACATCGTTGACGATCAGGGACGCATGCGTGAGCGCTTACTGGGTGAACAGACGGCGGCTGGTTTAACGGCTCGCTTGGCTGCACTCAAGGCGGAGGGCTAAGTCGTGGCGCGCATTTGCAAGCATGGTTACGTCAGCGGTGGCGTACAGGGTGTCGGTTTTCGCCGCGCGACTGCAAAGCACGCTGAGCGTCTGGATCTGGGTGGCTGGGTGCGTAACGTGGTCGACGGTCGGGTCGAAGTACTGTTTGAAGGCGATGAGGCTGCTGTGGCTGAACTGGCAAGCTGGTTAGAGCAAGGGCCCGAGGCTGCCGACGTAACCCAGTTGGAACTGCAGAATCATGCCTTGCAGGGGATCGCCGGATTTATCGTGCGCCGCTAAATAAGCTCAGGGTTTGACGTACCAGAAGTCGTGCCAGAAACCGACCACCTTGGCTGAGTAGGTGTGCTTGCCCAGGCTGCCGTTGTAGCGTGCCAGCGCTCGGTTCAGATCGCCGTTTTCCTTGCGCAGATAGAAGCTGAGGATAGTGCAGCCATAGCGCAGGTTAGTGGCCGTGTCAGTGAGGTTATCTTGCGGTCGGCCCAGTTCGGCTTTCCAAAAAGGCATCACTTGCATCATGCCTTGAGCGCCAACGGATGAGATGGCGAAACGGTCGAAATGGCTTTCGGCATGAATCAGTGCAATCACTAAATCAGGACGTAAGCCCACCTTGCTGGCTTCACGATGCACGAGCCGCAGCAGGCTCAGGCGCTCCTCAGCATCCGGAATATAGCGGCGCAAGCGTGTGGACATATCCAGCAGCCAGACTTCGGCCTCGAAACGATCCTGAAAGCTGTCCGCCTGGGCCACGGTCTGTTGCAGCAGCGCGCGCAGTTCTGGCTCCGGCGCCTGACGCACGTCGGCATACGCCGCACCGCAGAGCAGCAGGGTTAATACTGCGCAGATCAGGCGCTGCAGCATGGATGTATCAGTCGTTGCCAGGGTCGGCAACCAGGCGGCCGGCATCTTTGGTCAGGGCCTGCAGGAAAATCTTTTGCAGTTCGGGGTCATTGCGCGTCAGTTCGATCAGGCTCTGCTCCAGTTCACTGGCTTCTTCCTCAAGCCCCAGCTCGGAAAGACGTTTAACCCGGTGTACCCACTGAGCCACATCGTCGCCTTCCAGATCTTTGTAAATCAGCTCGTGAGCTTCTTGAAGCTTGCCGCGCAAGGTGCGACTGACTAACAGGGATGCATCAGCACGCGCTGAGCCCTGATCATCTTCAACCGTCAGCAGCAGAGTGCTGACGCGCGTTACATCCTCTTCGGCAAACGGGCTGTCGAGCAGGTTCAGGCGCAGGATGCCGTTGCGGTCGGTTAGCAGTTCATGGATCTGTTCGCCGGCTTTGACGCGCACAGGGCGCTCGGCCCATGGCAGGCTGGAATACTCCAGGCGTGCATCTTGACGGTGCTCTTCAAGGCTGGCGAGGTTCTGCTGTGAGCGACCGTTGGATTCAACGTTCATTGCCGGATTGAGCCCGGCAAAGCCATAGCTGATCCAGTCCTTGGTGACGGTATCCGGCAGGCTGCCGAGCAATACCACATTGAGTGCATTGGCACCGATGCCGCCAACGACCGCCAGTGCTCCCAATGGCACTTCATACAGCTCACGCCAGGGCTGGTAGGGGGTGTAGCGGTCATAGCGACGTGTCACGTCAAACGCTGTGACCTCAAAGGTTTTCTGCTCATGCACGCGTACTCGGCGCTGTGGCAGCTCCAATACACGTGGTTCACCGACATCAATCTGCAGGCTGTGATCGAGCAATTTGCGCTCGACGCGCTCCTCATGCTCGCTACGTTGCGGCAACTGGTTGGCGCAACCGCTGAGTAGCAGACAGCCACCCACAAGGGTGGCGATGAGGCTGAGGGTGTTTCGCTTGAACATGACGACTCTTGCTAAAGGGGCTGAGATCAGTGGCTGATGCGGGCCTGGATAAAGCTCAGGATATCGGCGACAGGTACCGCCTGGGCTTCAGTTTCCTTGCGGCTCTTATACTCCAGGTTGCCTTCGGCCAGGCCGCGATCGCTGACTACGATGCGATGCGGGATGCCGATAAGTTCCATATCTGCGAATTTGATGCCCGGGCTGGTCTTTTTGTCACGGTCATCAAGCAGTACCTCGAAACCGGCAGCTGTAAGCTCGGCATACAGCTTGTCGGTGGCTTCGCGCACGGCATCAGTTTCGTAACGCAGCGGCACCAGGGCGATATGGAAAGGCGCTAGGGCGTCATTCCAGAGAATGCCGCGGTCATCATTGTTCTGCTCGATAGCGGCCGCCACTACGCGGGAAACGCCGATGCCATAGCAGCCCATGGTCAGTGTGACCGGCTTGCCGTTTTCGCCGAGCACCTGGCAATTCAGCGCTTCGCTGTACTTGGTGCCTAACTGGAAGATATGCCCGACTTCGATGCCGCGCTTGATTTCCAGGGTGCCTTTGCCATCCGGACTCGGGTCGCCGGCCAGCACGTTACGCAAGTCGGCCACTTCCGGCAGCGGTAGGTCGCGCTCCCAGTTGACGCCGAAATAGTGTTTGTCGTCGATGTTAGCGCCAGAAGCGAAGTCGCTCATCAGGGCAACCGAGCGGTCGATGATGCACGGGATTGGCAGGTTGACCGGGCCTAGCGAGCCAGGGCCGGCGCCGATGGCTGCGCGAATTTCGGCTTCGTTGGCGAAAACCAATGGGCTCGCAACCAGCTCCAGGTTGGCGGCCTTGATTTCGTTGAGTTCGTGGTCGCCGCGTACGATCAAGGCAACCAGGGTGCCTTTCTTGGCGCCGTGCACCATCAGGGTCTTGATGGTCTTCTCGATGGCCAGGCCAAAGCCTTGTACCAGTGCGTCAATGGTCTTGGTGTCCGGTGTTTCAACCATGCGCATGGTTTCAGTCGCCGCGCCGCGACTGTTCTCGCGCGGAACCGCTTCGGCCTTCTCGATGTTGGCGGCGTAGTCGGAGCTGTCGCTGAAGGCGATATCATCTTCGCCGGAGTCGGCCAGTACGTGGAACTCGTGGGAGCCAGTACCACCGATCGAGCCGGTATCAGCCTGCACGGGGCGGAAGTTCAGGCCCAGGCGGGTAAATACATTGCAGTAGGCCTGGTGCATGCGGTCATAGGTTTCCTGCAGCGAAGCCTGGTCAACGTGGAAGGAGTAGGCATCCTTCATGATGAATTCGCGACCACGCATCAAGCCGAAGCGCGGGCGGATTTCGTCGCGGAACTTGGTCTGGATCTGATACAGATTGATTGGTAGCTGCTTGTAGCTGTTCAGCTCATTACGAGCCAGATCGGTGATCACTTCTTCATGGGTCGGGCCGGCGCAGAAATCGCGGCCGTGACGATCTTTCATGCGCAACAGCTCTGGGCCGTACTGCTCCCAGCGCCCAGACTCCTGCCACAGCTCCGCAGGCTGAATGCCGGGCATCAGCACTTCCAGTGCGCCGGCAGCATTCATTTCTTCGCGCACGACCTTCTCAACCTTGCGCAGCACACGCAGGCCCATAGGTAGCCAGGTGTACAAGCCGGAAGCCAGCTTGCGGATCATGCCGGCACGCAGCATCAGCTGATGGCTGATCACCACGGCATCGGATGGGGTTTCTTTCAGGGTCGAGAGCAGGAACTGGCTGGTACGCATATTTGGCTGTTCTGTCGGTTGCAAGAGATTTTGAATGGCCCGCATTGTACGGTGCCTATACAGATGCGTACAGGATGCTGGTGTGTGCTCATAAAAGGAGGGGAGTGTGTCGATATTGACGGCGGAACAGGTGCAGGCGCTGATTCGAACAGGGTTGCCGATGGCGGAAGATATCAACTTGTGTATCGATCGGCTGGACGGCGATGGGGCGCTCGCCCGGGTGCCATTTCACAGCAAGCTGATTCGCCCCGGCGGCACCTTGTCCGGACCAACCATTATGGCGCTGGCGGATGCAGCGATGTATGCGGTGGTGCTGGGCAGTCTCGGTCGGGTGGAAATGGCTGTGACGTCTAATTTGAATATCAACTTTCTGGTTAAACCCAAGCCAGTTGATCTGTTAGCCGAAGCTCGGATATTGAGATTGAGTCGCAGGCAGGCTGTTTGCGAAGTGTCTGTTTATTCGCAGGGCAACGAAGAGGAGTTGGTGGCGCATGTAACGGGGACTTATGCGTTGCCGTTGTAAGTTTTTAGCAGGCAATAAAAAAGCCCGACCTAGGTCGGGCTTTTCTTACCAGCTAAACGGTCTGAATTACAGAACGCTCAGTGGGTACTCGAGATAAGCGCGTACTTCGTTGGTATCACCAGTAGAGTTTCCAGTGGTGCCGCGCAGAACAGATGAGCGAACGCGGAGGGAAAGATCTTTCGCTGCGCCTTCCTGAACTACATATTTAACTTGGTTAAAGAACTCATGTTCCTTACCGTCGTTAGAAGTGTCAGCCAGCTTGATATTGTCAGCCCATACATAGGCAGTCTTAAAGCTCAGGCCTGGGACACCATAAGTTGCCATGTCGAGTTCATAGCTGGCCTGCCAGGAGCGCTCGTCTTCTTGGTTGAAATCGGAAAGGTAGCTGTTGGCCAAGAAAATGGTGCCGCCGCCGTCTCCTACGCCATAGTCGTAGCCGCGATCACCGGTGCTGCGCTGGTGAGCCAAGATAAACGCATGAGCACCTAGGCTATATTTAGCGGCAAGACTCCATATGGTGTTGTCTTGGTCCTTGTCGGTGCCTGTGTATTTTTTATCATAATCGGTTTTGTAGATGTTGAAGTCAAAGTTCAGTGCCTGATCTTCAGTCAGCGAAATGTTGTAATTCAGGTTCCCGTACTTCTTCTCAAAGGTATCTTCTAGGTCACTGTAGTAAAGAGCAGTGCTGAAGTTGTCGGTGAAGCTGTAAGACCCACCTGCTACGTTAATCGATTTCAGACCACCGCTGTCGCGGCCAGATTGATTAAGTGTATTGAATGCAGTGAATCGGCCAGCATTTAATTCGAGACCTTCGATCTCTGTGCTGGTGATCATGGTGCCTTCAAAAGTTTCTGGCAGCAGGCGGCCGTCATCATAAGCCAACACCGGAAGCGAAGGCATTTGCGAGCCGTGGGTCAGTACAGTATTGGAAATACGAGCCTTAACTGCAGCATTGGCGATGGTCAGGTCTTTCCCATCATTTCCCGGGAGCATGTTAACTCCGCGGCGGCCGCTGCCTGTGTCCAGTTGGAATAGGGTGCCAGCGTAGGCATTTACACCAACACCTACGGTACCTTGGGTAAAGCCAGATTCAAAAATTGCACGGGCACTGGCGCCCCACTCTTCGGAGTAGCCACTTTTGAAACCACCACCTGCTTTTTGATTAAAGCCACCGCCATTTCGTGCGTCTCGGTTGTAATACATGCTGCGCGCGAGGAGCGACAGGCTGCTGTCTTCGACAAAGCCTTTAGACTCTGATTGATCGGAGGCCATGGCCATTTGGGTGGTGCCCGCTGCTACTGCGAGGGCGATTACGCTCCACTTCATCACTTGCATCGTGATTGCTCCTTTGGTTTAGAAAAGTTGCGCCGTCCGGCTGGTTGTTATATGAACGGCTCTTTCTTTTTGTGTCGGCGGTAACTTATAGCACGCTGCCAATGTTGGCGATAGTTGCAATCTATTCATTACGATTTCTTCACGGCTGTGTCGCAAAAGCTTATGAATCATGTCGCATTTTTGTAGAAGCAGCTGCGTGCTAGGAAGCCAACGCTAACGGATTTTTGCGCTTGCTCGCAGGTTGCTTTCGGCAGCCAAACGGTGCAGTGCGATTCGTCACGGATTGCTTAGCAATAGTCGTGCACAAAACCCCAAAAGCCAATTTTTTATCTTCGAATTGACCTGTGTTGCCGGGTTTTTCGGGGGGGTGCATTGGTTTGTTGGTGATTTTTCAGGGGTTCTTTCTATTTTTGTGGCAGGGAAAAGGGGTTTTAGGTGAGCGCTTTCTGCTCGGTTTTCAGTGAGTTGCTGTTGCACGGGTGCTATGTAGCATCTAGCTGCTGCCGGGGGATTACCGAAGGGAACAGTTTTGGTGCGTGCGGTTGGGGTGTTTTTGTTGGGTGCTGTCTATTGGTGCGTGGTGAGTGTGTGTTGACCATGGGTGTCGGGTTTGCTGCTTCGGCGTATCCTACGTAACCGGTATTTGCTGGCTCTGATTGCGGTTTGGCGGTCTGTTAGCTAACCCGGGTTCAGTTGTTGTCGCTCGATCTGTTCGGTGTCGGTCAGGGCCGAGTTAGTAGGTTTGTCTTAAAGGTAATAGTCATGTTTGTTCTGGATTCGCGGTTGCAGCAGGACACTGTTTGGTTGGGTGATTACCCGTTATGCAGTTTGCTGCTGATGAATGATGCGCAGTACCCCTGGTTTATCCTGGTGCCGCGCCGTGAAGACGTCAGTGAGTTGTTCCAGCTGGATGGTGCTGACCAGCTGCAGCTATGGCAGGAAACCAACGGCCTTGCCGAAGTACTCAAGGATTGTTTTGCAGCGGACAAAATGAATGTCGCGACCTTGGGCAATGTGGTGAGTCAGCTGCATATGCATGTCATCGTTCGGCGTCGCGAGGATGCTGCATGGCCGGCGCCTGTTTGGGGTAAGCATCCAGCGCAGCCATACACGCCTGAGCAATTGGCCGTATTGAAAGCCCGTTTACGCCTGGTTTTGACCGGGAATTTTTGTTTTGCTGAGAGCTGACTGGTGGACATAGACGAACGCATTAACGACTTGCAAAGCCGGTTGGCTTTTCAGGACGATACTATTCAGGCGCTCAATGATGCGCTGGTGGCGCAACAGCGGCTTCTGGAGCGTTTGCAGCTGCAGGTGGCTGCGTTGATCAAGCGTCAGGATGAAGTGAGTTCGCAGTTCGGGATGGCTGAGGATGAGGCGCCACCGCCCCATTATTGATTGTCCATAAACGCAAAAGGCCCGCAATGAGCGGGCCTTTTGCGTTGTGGCATTTAGCGCCGTGCGGGCAGTGCGGCGATGACATCTTCGGCTTGTAAGCCTTTGTCACGTTGCATTACGGCAAACTCAACTCGCTGGCCTTCGACCAGTACGCGGTGACCTTCGCCGCGAATGGCCCGAAAGTGCACGAAAATGTCGTCGCCCGAGTCACGCGAGATAAAGCCGAACCCCTTCGAGGTGTTGAACCACTTAACGGTACCTGTTTCGCGGTCACCCAGATCTTGCGAGCTTGAAGTGTTGCGCGGTTTAAGGCGCAAGTTGGTCGCTAGGTGAACGGCTACTGCGGCAGCGATAATAAGTAGGCTAAACAGGCTGGCCGGTTGGTTGGCAATGACTGGCAGCGGGGCGAGCAGAATCAAGGCTTGTAGCAGCGTGCCGAGTACCAGCAATGCGGAAACCAGGTTTTGTGCTTGATGGCGCAGGCCGGCATGCCAGATGGGTAGCTGTGGGGCTAGTAATAGGTTCAGTAAGCCGAACAAGGCAAGGCACAGTGCGCTGGGTTGTTCCAGGAGTGGTTGGGAGGTGTCGCCAAAGTGGGGAGCAAAAGAAAGCAGCAGGGCAATGGCGCCCGTCAGAAGGTGGACAATTTTCAACATGTTCAATGGGCTCGCTTAATTCAAAGAGTCAGCAGAAATGGCTGGCTGCGCGTATTGGGCATTGCAAGGGGAGTAGTAAAAGCGCGTGGTACCAGCCTATGTGCTGACCTATGGATGCAGGTCAGCAGCACGGCACGTATTTAACAGCAAAGAGGTGGGGTTCTCAATCAAGCACTAAGCGCTGTTTCACTTGGTATGGGGCTTATCTGGTTGCGGCCATCACGCTTGGCTTGATAAAGCGCGTCATCGGCACGTGTGAGCAAGGTTTCCAATGTGTCACCGCGTTCGGCAAGGGCGAAGCCGAAAGACGCGGTAATGCTGTCGAGTACTTCATCTGTGCGGCGCACTTTGATGCGTAAAGACTGGATCTTCAGGCGTAATTGCTCGGCAAAGGCATAGGCCGTGGCGTTATCAAAACAATCGCGAAGGATGATGCAGAATTCTTCGCCGCCGTAACGTGCTGCTATGGCACGAGCGGGAAGTAGGTCGCGCAACAACTGGCCAACGTGCTGAAGGACGCGATCACCCAGGGGGTGACCGTATTGGTCGTTGAACTGCTTGAAGTGATCGATATCGAGCATTACCAGTGCGACACCGTCGTGTTCTGTACTCAGTGTCTGCTCTAGCAGTTTGCTAAAGGCGTTGCGGTTGAAAACCTGAGTCAGGCTGTCCAGTGTCGCGGCGATGTGCGCGCGCTCAAGCTGGCTGCGCAGGCTCTTGATCTCTTGCTGGGCGGCATTTAGGCGGTAGAGGAATTTGTCTTGCTGGTCCTGCATTAACTGCGTGCTCTGCTGCAGTTCATTCAAAACATTGGGCAGGTCATCTATGACCGGTTCATGCAGGGCCGCTAGGCCGTGCTCGAGACTGATTTGATAATTGCGGCTGCCGATGATGCTGCGCGATACATTGCCTTCGATGTCGTCGACCAGCTCGATGACCTGCTGTTGGCCGGCACGCGCCTCTTCGAGCTCACCATTGATGATGTAGTCGCGGAACAGCTTGGCTGCGGTTTCAGGCGGGAAACTGTCAAAGTCGGCGACGGTTTTTTCCAGGCGACGGTTGAGCTCAGGTTCCAGGCCTTTGCTGTAGGTGTACCAGAGGGCGTAATGCACGGGGTTGGGAGGGATGTCATGGTGCATCATGAGCGGTACCGCCTTCTTCAGAAGCGCCGCAGCGTCGCGGGTTTCCTCGGGGTACAGTTCCAGAATGCTGGGAGCTTTAGCGGGTTTGTTCATGCACGTCACTGTGGCCAAGTTGCAATTGACCAAAGCATAGAACAGCTGCTGGGCAAGCGCCTAGCAAAAGGCCCGCAGATGCGGGCCTTTTGCATGATTTACCTACGCAGCAAGAAGGCTGCGCAGCATCCAGGCGGTTTTTTCATGCACCTGCATGCGCTGGGTCAACAGGTCCGCAGTGGGCTCGTCGCTGACTTTGTCCAGCAGTGGGAAGATGCCGCGGGCTGTACGCACTAGAGCTTCCTGGCCCTGAACGAGTTGCTTGATCATGTCTTGTGCGTTTGGTACGCCTTCCTCTTCTTTGATCGAGGAGAGGCGGGCGTAAGCAGCGTAGGTACCGGGCGCTGGGAACCCCAGGGCGCGAATACGTTCGGCAATCTGGTCGACGGCCAGCGACAGTTCGGTGTACTGGCCCTCAAACATCAAGTGCAGGGTATTGAACATCGGGCCGGTGACGTTCCAATGAAAATTATGGGTTTTCAGGTACAGGGTGTAGGTATCTGCGAGTAAGCGCGACAGGCCTTCGGCGATGGCTGCGCGGTCCTGCTCGGCAATTCCAATATTGATTTCCATACCATTTCTCCTCTCAGGTGGCTCGGGGTTTGGCTGCCCGCATAATGGGCAGAGACTACCATGGGTTTTACCGAGCTTTATCGTGGTTTATATCAATGCGAGTGATGATTGGAGGCTATTAAGGGGTGTGGGTTCAATTTTTCTTGGGTTAACGATGTGCCAGTTCTGGGTGCTGTTGCAGGGTCTGGTTGAATAGCTCGACCCAGTGTGCGCTGAACTGCCGTCCGGCGAGGTTGTTGATTTCCAAAATGGCGCGTATGAGTGGGCGTTTATTCAGTGTCTGGTGTGCGCGTTCATGGGTGCGGGCTTCAAAGGTGTCGACGATATTGATTATCAGGGCGCCGGGGCTGGTTTCGATCTCTTTCAGGCCTTTAGGGTAACCGCTGCCGTCGGCGTGCTCCTGATGCTGCACCGTTATTTCAGCCGCAGCATCCCAGCGTGGCATCCGCTTGAGCAGGTCGTAAGCGAGCCGCGGATGGGATTGCATTTGACGGCGCTCTTCGCGGTTAAAGTGGGCTTCCTTGTGCAGCATCTCCAGTGGCAGAAAAGCCATGCCCAGATCGTGCAGGCAAATGGCTGCGGCCAGTTGCTCAGGTTGTTCCGGTTTCCCGCCCATTTGGTTGATCGCCAGGGCCATGTCAAGCTGGCGCAGGCCGCGACCTTGCCAGAAGTGTGAGCGGCGTTCGCTGGCTTGCATCAGGTCGACAAAGAACAGCAGGTCAGCGTCGGGTTCGATGCCGTAGCGTCTAAGTAGGTCAGCGGCAGCTGGGTTGTCTGCAGCAACAACCTCAGGAGGTTTTGAGCTGGGGTCAAGCTCTTGCAGCAGTGCGCTGCGGATGCCGATTTGTTGACTTGTTGGCGCGATAGCCAGTGCGCTGAGAGAGCGGCTGAGTGCCTTGCTTTGAGCCGGACCAAGCTGTGGCGCTTGGCCCCCAAGTGCATGGCGGATCTGTTCTTTCAGGTGGTCGAGGGTCAGTAGCAGGATATCGCCGAGTAGGCTGTCGAAGTGCAACTGGCCTTCGCGCAGGCACGACAGCACATCTTCCATAGCCTGCGGCACACTCATCAGCGAATCCAGGCCGATATAGCCCAGGTTGCCCTTGAGGGTATGTACCAGGCGAAATAGCTCACGCAGGCGCTCGCGGCGGTCATCGGGGGCGTGCTCAAGCTCGATCAGTAATTGCTCGCAACGCTGGAATTGTTCGCTGGATTCCAGGCGAAAGTCAGCCAGCAAATCGCTGGGTATTTCAGCCAGGTTCGGTGTGGCCATAAGCCTCTCCACTTATCGACAGTTAAAGAGCTGCATGCCTGAGTATAGGAAGGGCTGACAAAAGCGCGTGGGGCGGCGGCTGCAAGTGGCGGCTTAACCATATATAATCCCGCGCTTTGCCGCTTTTGTCGGGCGAACAGTGGGCTGCGTATGCGCCGCTGATCGTTTCGCGCCCCTTAAAGGCAGCACAATTGCGGAAAATGGCGCCTGCGCCAGCCGGTTGACCGGCCCACGAGCGTCGCATTCATTGCGGCCCAACGAATTCAAGACTCAAGAGAAGCGACCACCACCATGATGCGCAGCCATTATTGCGGCCAACTGAACGAGAGCCTGGACGGCCAGGAAGTCACCCTTTGCGGTTGGGTACATCGCCGTCGTGACCATGGCGGGGTGATTTTCCTCGACATTCGTGACCGTGAAGGTCTGGCCCAGGTGGTATTCGACCCGGATCGCGCGGCGACCTTCGCCACCGCCGACAAGGTGCGCAGCGAATACGTGGTCAAGATCACCGGTAAGGTGCGTCTGCGTCCGGCCGGTGCCGGTAACGCCAACATGGCCTCCGGCGCTATCGAAGTGCTGGGTTATGAGCTGGAAGTGCTGAACGAAGCGGAAACCCCGCCGTTCCCGCTCAACGAATACACCGACGTGGGCGAAGAAACCCGCCTGCGCTACCGCTTTATCGACCTGCGTCGCCCGGAAATGGCGGCCAAGCTGAAACTGCGTTCGAGCATCACCAGCAGCATTCGTCGCTACCTGGACGACAACGGCTTCCTTGATGTGGAAACGCCGATCCTCACCCGTGCCACCCCTGAGGGCGCGCGTGATTATCTAGTGCCGAGCCGCACCCATGCCGGCAGCTTCTTCGCTCTGCCGCAATCGCCGCAGCTGTTCAAGCAACTGCTGATGGTTGCCGGCTTCGACCGTTACTACCAGATCGCCAAGTGCTTCCGCGACGAAGACCTGCGTGCTGACCGTCAGCCGGAATTCACCCAGATCGACATCGAAACCAGTTTCCTCGATGAAGCCGACATCATGGCCATCACCGAGAAGATGATTCGCCAGCTGTTCAAGGAAGTGCTTAACGTCGAGTTCGGCGAGCTGCCGCACATGACCCTGGCCGAAGCCATGCGCCGCTTTGGTTCTGACAAGCCAGACCTGCGCAACCCGCTGGAACTGGTGGATGTGGCCGACCAGCTGCAAGCAGTCGACTTCAAGGTGTTCAGCGGCCCGGCCAACGATCCGAAGTGCCGCGTGACCGCACTGCGCGTACCGGGCGGGGCGAGCATGCCGCGCAGCAAGATCGACGAGTACACCAAGTTTGTCGGCATCTACGGCGCCAAGGGCCTGGCTTACATCAAGGTCAATGAGCGCGCCAATGGTGCCGAAGGCCTGCAGTCGCCGATCGTCAAGAACATCCCGCTGGACAACATCAACGTGATCCTTGATCGCGTCGGTGCCGTGGATGGCGACATCGTGTTCTTCGGTGCCGACAAGGCCAAGATCGTCAGCGAGGCTCTGGGCGCGCTGCGCATCAAGCTGGGTCATGACCTCAACCTGCTGACCTGCGAGTGGGCGCCGCTGTGGGTCGTCGACTTCCCGATGTTCGAAGAGAACGACGACGGCAGCCTGACTGCCATGCACCACCCGTTCACTGCGCCAAAATGCAGCCCGGCTGAGCTGGAAGCCAATCCGGCGGCTGCGTTGTCGCGTGCTTACGACATGGTGCTCAACGGTACCGAGTTGGGCGGCGGTTCGATCCGTATCCACGACAAGTCCATGCAGCAGACCGTTTTCCGTGTGCTGGGCATCAGCGAAGACGAGCAGCAAGAGAAATTCGGCTTCCTCCTCGACGCCCTGAAATTCGGCGCGCCACCTCATGGCGGCTTGGCTTTCGGTCTTGATCGTCTGGTCATGCTGATGACCGGCGCCCAGTCGATTCGTGAAGTGATCGCCTTCCCGAAAACCCAAAGCGCGGCCTGCGTCATGACTCAGGCGCCGGGTGAGGTGGATAATAAGTCGCTGCGCGAATTGCACATTCGCCTGCGCGAGCAGCCGAAAGCGGAATAAAGCGTCACAAGAAGCCTGGTTTACCAGGCTTCTTCTTTATAGCGGCCTGAGAGACTCGAACTCTCCCGCCTCGAAATCGAATATGAAACAACCGGAGTGAGTTATGGCTGGTCATTCCAAGTGGGCCAACATCAAGCACCGCAAAGGGCGTCAGGACGCCAAGCGCGGCAAGATATTCACCAAGCTGATTCGTGAGTTAACAGTCGCTTCCAAGCATGGCGGTCCGATCCCGGCGGACAACCCGCGTCTGCGTCTGGCGGTGGACAAGGCGCTGACCAACAACATGTCGCGCGATGTAATCGACCGTGCCATCGCCCGTGGTGCCGGCAATAACGAAGCCGATAACGTGGTCGAGCTGAGCTACGAAGGCTACGCGCTTGGCGGCGTGGCGATCATCGTTGAAGCCATGACGGACAATCGTAATCGCACGGCGGCTGAAGTACGGCATGCCTTTACCAAGTGTGGTGGCAATCTGGGTACCGATGGTTCGGTGGCCTATATGTTTGATCGTAAGGGGCAAATCAGCTTTGCTGCAGGTGTGAGCGAAGATGCCTTGATGGAAGCCGCGCTGGAGGCCGGTGCCGATGACGTGGAAATGGCCGAAGACGGCTCGGCACTGGTGTCCACCAGCTTTTCTGATTTTCATGGGGTCAATGAGGCGCTCCGTGCGGCTGGCTTCAAGGCTGAAGAGGCAGAAATTGCCATGATCCCGTCGATCAGTGCACCGATTACCGACCTGGAAACTGCGCAGAAAGTCATCAAGCTGATCGACATGCTCGAAGACCTTGATGACGTGCAAGAGGTCTACCACAACGCTGAGATTCCTGACGAGATCATGGAGCAGCTTGGCTGAGTGTTTGTGGGTAGAGCAGAACCGGAGGTGTTCAGGTTGTTGGCCTGAGCACTCCGGTTTTTTTATGGCTGGTTGTCCAGGCTGCTAAGCGGCATGCCGCTGTGACCCGATATGAATGATGCGCGGTCATTTTTATAACCTGCGCCGGATGACGCGGGCTAAGGCGGGCTCTATACTCGCGAGCTGGATAAATAGACAGTGTGTCGGCCAAATTGGCAGGCGCCTTGAGTGGGCGGTAAGGCATGACCTTGATCCTTGGCATCGACCCCGGCTCGCGCATCACCGGTTACGGTGTGGTGCGTGATACTGGGCGCAACTGCGAATATGTCGCCTCGGGCTGCATTCGCACGGGCAATGGTTCGATGCCAGAGCGTCTCCAGGTCGTGTTTCGCGGTGTACGCGAGGTGATCGAAACCTACGGGCCAGTGACCATGGGCATCGAACAGGTGTTTATGGCGCGCAACCCGGATTCAGCGCTCAAGCTCGGTCAGGCGCGCGGTGTGGCCATCGTTGCGGGTATTGAGGCGGGGCTGGATATTGCCGAATACACCGCGACTCAGGTCAAACAGGCCATTGCCGGCACCGGTGGCGCGGATAAGGAGCAGGTGCAGATGATGGTCATGCACTTGCTCAAGCTGGTGCAGAAGCCACAGATCGATGCTTCTGACGCCTTGGCGATTGCCTTGTGTCATGCCCACCATCGGCAGAGTCTGATTCCCCATGGCCTGGTCGGTGCCAAGCGGCGCGCTGGTCGCCTTCGTTTGTAACGTCATTTTTAAGGAAAGTTGCGGTGATCGGACGTTTGCGTGGCACCTTGGCGGAAAAGCAGCCGCCGCATGTGATTATTGACATAAATGGTTTGGGTTATGAGCTGGAAGTGCCCATGACCACCCTGTACCGTTTGCCCGCAGTGGGCGAGCCGCTGACTCTGCACACCCATCTGGTGGTTCGCGAGGATGCGCATCTGCTGTATGGCTTTTTTGAGAAGCGCGAGCGTGAGTTGTTTCGCGAGCTGATTCGCCTCAATGGCGTCGGCCCGAAACTGGCTCTGGCCTTGATGTCCGGGCTGGAGGTCGATGAGTTGGTGCGTTGTGTGCAGGCGCAAGACACCTCGGTGCTGGTGAAGATTCCGGGTGTCGGTAAAAAAACCGCTGAGCGCCTGCTGGTTGAGCTAAAGGATCGCTTCAAAGCCTGGGAAACCGTGCCCGGCATGTCGCACCTGGTGGTGGAACCTCGTGGCGGCAGTGCAGTCTCAAGCGCGGAGAATGATGCGGTCAGCGCACTTATTTCACTCGGCTACAAACCCCAGGAAGCCAGTCGCGCCGTCTCAGCTATTAAGGAAGACGGTTTGAGCAGTGAAGATATGATTCGTCGAGCCCTGAAGGGAATGGTCTAGTGCTAGAAGCAGATCGCCTGATTACCGCAGCCCCGCGTGACCGTGATGAGCAGGTTGACCGTGCTATTCGCCCGCTGAAACTGGCCGAGTACATCGGTCAGCCGAGCGTGCGCGAGCAGATGGAGCTGTTTATCCAGGCCGCCCGTGGGCGCAGTGAAGCGCTTGATCACACCCTGATATTCGGCCCGCCCGGTCTGGGCAAGACCACCCTGGCCAATATCATTGCCCAGGAAATGAATGTTTCGATCAAGAGCACCTCCGGCCCCGTGCTGGAGCGGCCGGGTGATCTGGCGGCTTTGCTGACCAATCTTGAGCCGGGCGATGTGCTGTTTATCGATGAGATTCATCGGCTGTCGCCGATTGTCGAGGAAGTGCTGTACCCGGCAATGGAGGATTTTCAGCTCGACATCATGATCGGCGAAGGCCCTGCCGCGCGCTCAATCAAGCTCGATCTGCCGCCGTTTACCCTGGTCGGTGCGACCACGCGGGCTGGCATGCTGACCAATCCACTGCGCGACCGTTTTGGCATTGTGCAGCGTCTGGAGTTCTACAACACCGAAGACCTGGCGACCATCGTCATGCGCTCTGCGGGGATTCTCGGCTTGTCGATCGAGCCCCATGGCGCCTTCGAGATTGCCCGTCGCGCCCGCGGTACGCCGCGTATCGCCAACCGTCTGCTGCGCCGGGTGCGCGACTTTGCCGAAGTGCGCGCGCAGGGCGATATCACCCGCGAAATCGCCGACCTGGCGCTGAACCTGCTGGATGTCGATGAGCGTGGCTTCGACCACCAAGACCGACGTCTACTGCTGACCATGATCGAGAAGTTCGACGGTGGCCCGGTGGGTATCGATAACCTGGCCGCTGCCATCAGTGAAGAGCGCCACACCATCGAAGATGTGTTGGAACCCTATCTGATTCAGCAGGGCTATATCATGCGCACCCCACGTGGTCGCGTGGTGACCCGACATGCCTATCTGCACTTTGGCCTGAATGTACCCAAGCGCATGGGCGAACTTCCCACGGCTGACCTGTTCGGGGGTGATGATGATTAACAAAAAATACTTGTCGAAGACGATTGGCAAGATCAGGAGCTGGCACTAGAGTATGCGCGCGCAAAACGGAGTTACGCCGTTCACCCATCGCTGTCGGGTTTATTTCGAAGACACCGATGCAGGCGGCATCGTCTACTACGTCAATTACCTCAAATTTATGGAACGGGCTCGCACCGAGTGCCTGCGTGATCTGGGTTTTCTCCAGTCGACGTTGGCCGAGGAGGGCCTGTTGTTCGTTGTGCATTCGGCTGAAGCGCGCTACCACGCGCCAGCCAAGCTCGACGATGAGTTGCTGGTGAGCGCTGAAGTGAGTGAATTGAACCGTGCCAGCCTGCGTTTTCGTCAACAGGTTAGGCGAGCAACGGATGATGCTCTGCTTTGTGAAGGGCAGTTTATGGTGGCCTGTGTGCGCGCCGACAATTTGAAACCCCGGGCTATTCCCCAAGCTCTGCACACGGCCTTTGCCGGGCAGGGCGGCGCGGGTACATCTAGAGCAGGAGAGTAAGCGTGGAAGCCAACGCCGTTGACCACATGTCAATGTGGAGTCTGATCAGCAACGCCAGTCTGGTGGTGCAACTGGTAATGCTGACACTGGTGGCCGCATCGGTCATGTCCTGGGTCATGATTTTTCAGCGCACCGCGCTGCTGCGTGCAGCCAAGCGCGCCCTGGATAACTTCGAAGAGCGCTTCTGGTCGGGTATTGACCTGTCCAAACTATACCGCCAAGCGGGCAGCAACCCGGACCCGGACTCAGGTCTGGAGCAGATCTTTCGCGCTGGTTTTAAAGAATTCTCGCGCCTGCGTCAGCAGGCCGGTGTCGATCCGGATGCAGTGATGGACGCCGTAGCGCGTGCCATGCGTGTGGCCATCTCGCGTGAAGAAGAGAAGCTTGAGCAGAGCCTGCCGTTTCTCGCAACGGTTGGCTCCACCAGCCCGTACATCGGTCTGTTCGGTACCGTGTGGGGCATCATGAACTCCTTCCGTGGCCTGGCTCAGGTGCAGCAAGCGACGTTGGCTACTGTGGCGCCGGGTATTGCTGAGGCGCTGATTGCTACTGCTATTGGTTTGTTTGCCGCGATTCCTGCAGTTATTGCTTACAACCGTTTTGCTGCCCGTGGCGAAATGCTGATCGGTCGTTACTACACCTTCGCCGATGAGTTCCAGGCGATTCTGCACCGCAAAGTCCACACCAGCGACGACTAAGCCTTAGGCACTCTTTACGAAAGGTTTTAAGCCATGGCCAGAATTCGCAACAGACGCAAGCCCGTCGCCGAGATGAACGTGGTGCCTTACATCGATGTGATGTTGGTACTGCTGGTGATCTTTATGGTGACCGCGCCCATGCTCAACCAGGGTGTCAAGGTCGATCTGCCGAAAGTCAGCAGTGAAGCCCTGCCGCAAGATAACAACGCGCAGGTGTTGACCATCTCGATCAAGGCCGACAAGACCTATTACTGGAATATGGGCACTGAAGTCGATGTCGACACAGTTCAGGACAAAGCGCTGACGCTGGAAGAAATGACCCGCGCGGTGACGGCGATCATCAGCCAGAGCCGGGCCACCGGTAAGCAGGTTCAGGTGTTTGTGCGCGGCGACAAAACCGTTGATTACGGCACCATCATGGCAGCCATGGGCGGTTTGCAGCAGGCTGACGTGGGTAACGTCGGGCTGATCACTGAGGCCCCCTGATGCACGACCAGCGCGAACGCTCGCCTTCGGAAAGTCTGTTTTGGCCGGTTGTCTGGGCTGTGGGCCTGCACGTCATCATGTTTGCCATGTTGTTCGTCAGTTTTGCCTTTGCCCCGGATCTGCCGCCGGCCAAGCCGGTGGTACAAGCCACCCTGTACAAGCTGCAATCACAAAGCCAGGCCACCACTCAGACCAATCAGAAGATTGCAGGCGAAACCAAGAAAACCACCGCTCCTGTGTACGAAACCGAGCAGCTTGAACAGAAAAAGGCTGAGCAGGAAAAAGTAGCGGCCAAGGCTGCGGAACAAAAGAAAGCGCAAGAGGTTCAGAAAGCCCAAGAGGCCAAAAAAGCCGAGGCTGACAAAAAGGCTGCTGAGCAGAAGAAGCTCGCTGATGTAGCCAAGAAGAAAGCCGCGGATGAGGCGGCGAAGAAAAAAGCCGCTGAAGATGCTAAGAAAAAAGCGGCAGAAGAGGCGAAGAAGAAAGCCGCCGCTGAAGCTGCAAAGAAGAAAAAAGCGGATGACGCCAAGAAAAAGGCGGCAGAAGCGGCGCAGCGTAAAGCTGTAGAAGACAAGAAGGCTGCCGCACTGGCCGAGTTGCTGTCTGAGGATGTCGGGCGTCAGCAGGCAATCGCTGACACGGTCGGCGATGAAGTCGCTGGCAGCCTGGATGATTTGATTGTCATGCTGGTCAGTCAGCAATGGCGGCGCCCGCCATCTGCGCGTAATGGCATGAGTGTAGAAGTGCTGATTGAAATGCTGCCTGATGGCACCATTACTAATGCCAGCGTGACGCGCTCCAGTGGTGACTCGCCATTTGACAACTCTGCTGTACAGGCGGTGCGTAACGTGGGCCGTATTGCTGAAATGCAGCAACTGGACAGAGCCACTTTTGATCGCCTATACCGGCAGCGTCGCGCTGTCTTCAAACCGGAGGATTTAGGTCTGTGAATACCCTAATGCGTATTGTTCTGTTCGGTCTGACCTTATTGGTCGGTACTGCTCAGGCCGCTGATCCGCTGGTGATCAGCAGTGGTACTGACCGTGCCACCCCCATCGCCGTAGTGCCGTTTGGCTGGCAGGGCGGCAGTGTGTTACCCGAGGATATGGCTGACATCATCGGCAATGACCTGCGCAATTCCGGCGTATTCGAGCCGATCCCGCGGCAGAACATGATCAGCCTGCCGACTCAGGCGGCTGAAGTGATCTACCGCGATTGGCAAGCGTTGGGTGCGCAGTACGTACTGGTTGGCAACATTGTGCCGAACGCTGGTCGTCTGCAGATCCAGTTCGCCTTGTTCAACGTCACCACTCAGCAGCAGGTAATGACCGGCAGCGTGGGTGGCGGTGTCGATCAGCTGCGTGACATGGCGCACCACATCGCTGACCAGTCCTTCGAGAAGCTCACCGGCGTTAAGGGGGCATTCTCGACGCGTATGCTGTATGTAACAGCCGAGCGTTTTGCAGTTAACAACACCCGCTACACCCTGCAGCGTTCCGACTATGACGGCGCCCGTGCAGTGACTCTGTTGCAATCGCGCGAGCCGATTCTTTCGCCGTCGTTCGCTCCGGATGGTCGTCGTATTGCTTACGTCTCTTTCGAGCAGAAGCGTCCACGTATCTTCGTCCAGCACATCGATACCGGTCGCCGCGAGCAGATCACCAATTTTGAAGGCCTGAATGGCGCGCCAGCCTGGTCGCCGGATGGCAATCGGCTGGCGTTCGTGCTGTCGCGTGACGGCAATCCGGAAATCTATGTGATGGACATGGGCTCTCGCCAGTTGCGTCGTGTGACCAATCAGCCATCGATTGATACCGAACCATTCTGGGGTAAGGACGGTCAGACCCTTTACTTCACATCGGATCGCTCCGGCAAGCCACAGATCTACAAGACCAATATCAACGGCGGTTCGGCAGAGCGCGTGACCTTTATCGGTAACTACAACGCCAACCCGAAGCTGTCGGCGGATGAGAAGACTCTGGTGATGATCCATCGCCAGGACGGCTACACCGTATTCAAAGTGGCGGCACAAGACCTGCAGCGTGGCAATTTGCGTATTCTGTCCGATACCAGTCTGGATGAGTCGCCTACTGTCGCGCCCAACGGCACCATGGTAATCTACGCCACCCGCCAGCAGGGCCGGGGAGTCTTGGTATTAGCGTCCACCAATGGTCGCGTGAGGCTCCCTCTTCCTACCGCTCAAGGCGAAGTTCGAGAGCCTTCTTGGTCCCCTTACCTGAACTGATGCGGTGCTACACCTTTTTTGCTGTCTGAAATACTGCTTAACACACTGGGGTTCATTAGGAGTTACATGATGGAAATGCTGAAATTTGGTAAGTTTGCTGCCCTGAGCCTGGCTCTGGCCGTTGCAGTTGGTTGCTCCTCGAAAGGCGGCGACGCTGCTGGCGAAGGCGCTACCGATCCAAACGCTGGTTACGGTGCCAACACTGGCGCTGTTGATGGCAGCCTGAGCGAAGAAGCTGCTCTGCGCGCTATCACCACCTTCTACTTCGAATACGACAGCTCCGACCTGAAGCCAGAGGCCATGCGCGCTCTGGACGTGCACGCCAAAGACCTGCAAGGCAATGGCGCTCGCGTAGTTCTGGAAGGCCACGCTGACGAGCGCGGTACTCGTGAATACAACATGGCTCTGGGCGAGCGTCGCGCCAAAGCTGTGCAGCGTTACCTGGTACTGCAGGGCGTTTCGCCAGCTCAACTGGAACTGGTTTCCTACGGTGAAGAGCGCGCAATCGCCACTGGCAACGACGAGTCCTCCTGGGCTCAAAACCGTCGCGTCGAACTGCGTAAGTAATTCGATATGCGTACGTGCCGTCGTGCTTTAACCGTTTTGGCGCTCAGCCTGCCGCTTGCGGCGTGGGCTGAGGTTCCCGTGGTGGATAACAATGCCGGTTACGGCAGCAGTTACCCGCCTGCTGGTTACGGTACGTCCGGCACCTCCGTCGCGACAGGGGCTGCTGCCCCTGTCACGGCGCAGGGCATGCTGTTCAACCAGTTGCAGCAGATGCAGGAAGAGATCGCGCAGCTGCGCGGTACGCTGGAAGAGCAACAGAATGAAATTCAGCGTCTGAAACAAGAAAGCCTGGAGCGTTATCAGGATCTTGATCGACGTGTGAGTGGTGGTGCAGCAGGTGCTGCAGTCGGCCAGAATTCTTCAACTGCCGGTGCAATTAATGCCGGTGGTACGCCTACTCCGCCAGCGGCGGGGCAGGCACAAGCGCCGGCCAGTAATGAGCCGGCCGATCCAGCAAAGGAAAAGCTGTTCTACGAAGCGGCCTTTGATTTGATCAAAGCCAAGGACTTCGACAAGGCCAGTCAGGCCTTTGCCGCTTTTCTGCGCAAATACCCCAACAGTCAGTACGCCGGCAACGCGCAGTACTGGCTCGGCGAGGTGAATCTGGCCAAAGGTGATCTGCAGGGCGCAGGCCAGGCATTCGCTCGGGTCAGCCAGACTTACCCGAGCCACGCCAAGGTGCCGGACTCGTTGTTCAAGCTTGCCGACGTCGAGCAGCGCTTGGGTAACAGCGACAAGGCCAAAGGTATTCTGCAGCAGGTGATTGCTCAGTATCCGGGCAGCTCGGCAGCTCAGCTGGCGCAGCGTGATTTGCAGCGTTTGCCGTAACGTCGCAATTCGATTCAAGAAACCCGCGCCTGGCGCGGGTTTTTATTGGCACTTAGTCAGTGAATGGGCTGGTGCGTCGTCATGCTGTGCAACGTTAAAAATTTCACCCGGAAATTTTTTCGTATACAATCCGCGCCCCTTTTCCCGCAACGGAGGCGGACGGCCTGTTTAGCTGTCACGCCCGTGGCTGATATGCAAGATACCCTGCGCATTACCGAGATTTTCTACTCGCTGCAGGGCGAGACGCGCACCGCCGGCTTGCCGACCGTGTTCGTTCGCCTGACCGGCTGTCCTTTGCGTTGCCAATACTGCGACACCGCCTATGCCTTCAGTGGTGGCGAAATCATGTCGCTGGACGCCATTGCCCAGCAGGTGGCCGGCTACAAGCCGCGCTATATCTGCGTGACCGGTGGTGAGCCGCTGGCGCAACCCAACTGTATTCCTCTGCTCAAGCGTCTGTGTGATGCCGGTTATGAAGTGTCGCTGGAAACCAGCGGCGCGTTGGATGTGTCGGCGGTCGACCCGCGGGTGAGCAAAGTGCTCGACCTGAAAACCCCAGGCTCGGCCGAAGTGGCGCGCAATCGCTATGAGAATATTGACCTGCTGACGCCAAATGATCAGGTCAAGTTCGTCATCTGCTCGCGCGAGGACTATGACTGGGCTGTGAGCAAACTGATCCAGTACCGCCTGGCTGAGCGCGCCGGCGAGGTGCTGATGTCGCCGAGTCACCATGAGTTGGATGCACGCTCGCTGGCCGAGTGGATCATTGCCGACAACCTGCCAGTTCGCCTGCAGATGCAGCTGCACAAGATTCTCTGGAATGATGAGCCGGGACATTGATATGAGCGATAAGAAAGCGGTAATCCTGCTGTCAGGCGGTCTGGATTCGGCCACCGTAGTGGCGTTGGCTAAAGCCGATGGCTACAGCTGCTACACCATGAGTTTCGATTACGGCCAGCGTCACCGCTCTGAATTGCAGGCGGCCGAGCAGGTAGCTCGGCAACTGGGTGTGGTCGAGCACAAGGTGATCGGCCTGAACCTGAATGGCATGGGTGGCTCGGCGCTGACTGATTCCAGTATCGAGGTGCCGGAAAGCCCGACCGAAGGCATTCCGGTAACTTACGTGCCAGCGCGCAATACGGTTTTCCTGTCGCTTGCGTTGGGTTGGGCTGAGGTGTTGGGCGCTCGGGATATTTTTATCGGTGTAAACGCGGTGGATTATTCCGGTTACCCCGATTGCCGTCCGGAGTTTGTTGAGGCTTTCGAGCGTATGGCCAATCTGGCTACCAAGGCCGGTGTAGAAGGGCAGGGCTTTCGCATTCAGGCTCCACTGCAGGCCATGAGCAAGGCCGAGATCGTTCAGGCTGGCGTTCAGCAGGGCGTTGATTACGCGCTGACTGTCTCTTGCTACCAGGCTGATGATCAGGGCCGTGCCTGCGGTAAATGCGACAGCTGTCGTCTGCGTGCAGCGGGCTTTACTGCCGCAGGGTTGGTTGATCCCACTCGTTATTTCTAAAAATTTTTCCGCGAAGTGTTGAATTCCTGAATTAAATCAGTATCATGCGCCTCGCGTCGGGTCGTTAGCTCAGTTGGTAGAGCAGTTGGCTTTTAACCAATTGGTCGTAGGTTCGAATCCCACACGACCCACCATATTCCCTTCTTCGGAAGGTTAAAGAAGCCTGAAAGTTCTGATAAAAGAATTTTCAGGTTTTTTTTTATCTGTAATTTCCTGCCTGTGTCTGGCCGTAAGCTGTCTGCGCCGTGCCATGCAGGCGGTATACTCGCTGCACTGAAAGCATATTCAGAGCCTGATGACATGACCCAGATTCCCGAACGCCTGCTGGTACAAGCCCACCTCGATGCCAAGCAGCCCAAGCCGCTCACGCCTGAGCAAGAGGCTTTTTACCGCAGCGAAATCGCCGCAGAGCTGAAAAAGCAAAATGCCGTACTGGTCGCACACTATTACTGCGACCCGGTGTTGCAGGCGCTGGCCGAAGAAACGGGCGGCTGCGTTTCCGACTCGCTGGAGATGGCCCGCTTTGGCAATCAGCACCCGGCGCAGACTGTGTTGGTGGCCGGCGTAAAATTCATGGGCGAAACGGCGAAAATCCTTAATCCGGAAAAGCGCGTGCTGATGCCGACGCTTGAGGCGACTTGCTCGCTTGATCTGGGTTGTCCGGTGGAAGAGTTTTCGGCGTTCTGCGATCAGCACCCGCAGCGCACGGTAGTGGTGTATGCCAATACCTCGGCGGCGGTGAAGGCGCGGGCTGATTGGGTGGTGACCTCCAGTTGCGCGGTGGAGATTGTTGAGCACCTGATGGATAACGGCGAAAGCATCATCTGGGCACCCGATCAGCACCTGGGGCGTTATATCCAGAACAAAACCGGCGCCGACATGCTGCTGTGGGACGGTGCCTGCATCGTTCACGAAGAGTTCAAAGCCAAGCAGCTGGAAGATATGAAGGCGCTGTATCCGGATGCCGCCGTGCTGGTGCACCCCGAGTCGCCGACAGCGGTGATCGATCTGGCCGATGCAGTGGGTTCTACCAGTCAGCTGATCGCCGCTGCGCAGCGTCTGCCGAACAAGACCTTTATCGTCGCCACCGACGCCGGCATCTTCTACAAGATGCAGCAGCTCTGTCCGGACAAGGAGTTTGTTGCCGCGCCCACCGCCGGCAACGGCGCTGCTTGCCGTAGCTGCGCGCATTGTCCGTGGATGGCTATGAATACTCTGCAGCGCACCTTGGAGTGCTTGCGTGAGGGTAGTAACGAGATATTCGTCGACCCGGCATTGATCCCCAAAGCGATCAAGCCGCTCAAACGTATGCTCGACTTTACCCAGGCCGCGCGGCTCAAGCTGAGCGGGAATGCTTAAGCGAGCTGTATAAAAAAGCCAGGCATTTGCCTGGCTTTTTCGTTTCTAGGGCGCGCAGTGCTAGCGAAGCATCTGCTCGATGATGCGCTGTTCTTCCATCAGCTCGCGCTGCCTGGCGTCGATGCGTGAGGCGAGTTGGAAGTTATTGCTGGCGCGGCGCTTGGCAAAGTCGAGCTGTTCCAGGGCCTGGTTATAGTCGCCGACCAGGGCGAAGAATTCGCCACGGGCCTGGTGCAGGCCGATGGTATTGCCGCTCAGGCCGCGCACTTCGGCTACCTGATACCAGACATCCGGATCTTTGCCGCGACTTTTCAGCATGTCGTCGAGAGCGCGCTCGGCTTCCTGAGTGCGCACCTGCTTCATCAGCAGATCGATATGCGCCTGGTTGACGGGGTAATTGTTCGGATAAAGGGTCAGCAAGCGGGTGATCCGGCTTTGCGCGTCGCCTAGACGATTGGCAGCCATATCCAGTTCAACGTGCGCCAGGTTGTAGGTGACGTCGTTGGGGGATTTGGTGAGCAGAGGTTGCAACGCTTCGCGGGCTTCTTTGTGCTGTCCGCTCTTGATCAGCGCAATCGCCAAGCCATAGCGGGCAGCTTCCAGCTGCGGATTCTCATCGAGCATATTGCGAAAGCGTTTGGCGGCGACGCCTGGGGTTTCTTCGTAGATCAGCTGCACGCGTGCGCGCATCAGCTGGTAGCGCACGCTGTCAGTGATCCCTGACGCGTTGTACTGTTCGGCGCGGTTGCGGGTGTCGGCGATGCGCGATTCCGACACCGGGTGAGTGAGGAGGAACTCCGGCGGCTTGCGATCGTAGCGGTACTGGCGCATCAGACGCTCGAACATGCTGGGCATGGCGCGCGGATCGAAGCCGGCTTTTTCCAGGTTGACCAGGCCGATGCGGTCAGCTTCCTGCTCATTTTGTCGAGAGAAGCGTCGTTGTTCCTGCATCGCTGCTGCTTGGGTCGAGGCGATGGCGGCGATGCCCAGGTCGCCAGCGCCAGCCGCCGCTGCGACGATACCTGCGAGCAGTCCGGCCATCACCGGGATCTGCATGCGCTGCTGTGCTTCTAGCCCTCGAGCGAAGTGGCGTTGTGACAAGTGCGCCAGTTCGTGAGCCATAACCGAGGCGTACTCGGCTTCGGTCTGCGCATACAGAAACAGGCCGCCGTTGACCCCGACAATTCCACCGGGCGCGGCAAAGGCGTTGATCTGTGGGCTGTTGAGCAGAACGAACTCCAGGCGTCGATCCTGCAGTTGGCTGGTTTCGCTCAGGCGATAGACGCTGGTTTCGACGAAGTCCTTGAGCTGTGGGTCGTCGAGCTGGCTGACTTGGCTGCGAACCAGGCTCAGCCAGGCGCGGCCCAACTGGTGCTCTTGCTGTGGGGAAACAATGGCGGAACTGGCATCGCCAAGGGAGGGCAGGTCACTGGCCGTGGCGGGGGCTGCCAGCAGGCAGGCCAGCGTCAACAGGGTAGGGCGCAGAAGGCTCATGCACAAAGCTCGTGTCGAACAAAGGCGCTACTGTAGCTGGCTGGCGGCGGTGCTGGCCAGGGTTGTACGCCCTTGGGTATCCTTGCGGCCTTCCTGGAGTGGCTCAATGACTGATATGCAATGGCGTGCCGAGGACTTCGACGCGCAACTGGACGCCTGCGGGCTCAACTGCCCGCTACCTTTACTCAAAGCCAAGCTGGAGCTAAACCGCCTGGCCAGTGGCGCGGTGCTCAAGGTTGAGGCCACTGATGCTGGCTCGCAGCGGGATTTCCGTGCCTTCGCCAGCCTGGCCGGGCATAGTCTGTTGCGTGAAGAGGTCGATAGTGGTGTGTATCGCTATTGGCTGCGCAAGGCCTAGCAGCTGACAAGTGCGGTTCATAGGGATGCCTGTGAAGGCGCTGCTCAAGTAAGGAGTCACGATGTTCAAGGTGTTTCAGGATTGGTTGCATCGCTATTTTTCTGATGAGCAGGCGGTGGTGCTCGCGGTGTTGTTGGTGTTGGGCTTTGCCGCGATCCTGAACCTAGGCGGCATGTTGGCTCCAGTGCTGACCGGCTTGGTGCTGGCGTTTCTGATGCAGGGGTTGGTGAATGCCTTTGAGCGCCTACGCTTGCCGCAAGTGGTGGCAGTGTGGCTGGTGTTCACCCTGTTTTTAAGCATGCTGGGTCTGTTTCTGTTGGTATTGATGCCACTGCTTTGGCAGCAGTTGAGCACCTTGTTCAATGAACTGCCGCGCATGCTTGGCGAGTGGCAGTCGCTGTTTCTGCTGCTGCCGGAGCGATACCCGACGCTGATTACCGATGTGCAGGTGCTGCAGTTAATTGAGGGCGTACGGGGCGAGGTCGGCAAGTTTGGCCAGTGGGCACTGTCGTTTTCCTTATCAAGCTTGCCGATGCTGGTCAGCATCATGATCTACCTCGTGCTGGTGCCGATTCTGGTGTTCTTCTTCCTCAAGGATCGCGAGCTGATCAGTGCGTGGTTTCGTGGTTATCTGCCGCGTGAACGTGCGTTGATCACTCAAGTGGCAGAGGAGATGAACAAGCAGATTGCCAACTACATTCGCGGGAAGGTGATCGAAATCATTATCTGTGGCGTGGTCACCTACATCGCGTTTGCCTACTTAGGGCTTAACTACGCCGCGCTGCTGGCCTTGTTGGTCGGTCTGTCTGTGGTAGTGCCATATATCGGCGCTGTGGTTGTCACTGTGCCGGTGGCGCTGATCGGGCTGTTCCAGTGGGGGCTTGGTGACCAGTTCATTTACCTGATGGTGGTCTACGGGATCATTCAGGCGCTGGACGGCAACGTCCTGGTGCCGCTGCTGTTCTCCGAGGCGGTCAATCTGCACCCGGTGGCGATCATCTGCGCGGTGCTGCTGTTTGGCGGCATGTGGGGCTTCTGGGGCGTGTTCTTCGCCATCCCGTTGGCCACGCTATTCAAAGCCGTGATCGATGCCTGGCCACGTAGTGAGCAGATAACGGCCGATTAATCTGCAGGCAATAAAAAGCCGGTCAATTGACCGGCTTTTTTGCTCGCGCGATTCAGGCTTTATTCAGTGCCTGGGCCGCGGCCAGTACCGCATCGACATGCCCGGGTACCTTCACGCCACGCCATTCCTGGCGCAATACACCTTCTTTATCGATCAGGAAGGTGCTGCGGTCCACGCCCAGGTATTCCTTGCCGTAGAGCTTCTTCAGTTTGATCACATCGAACAGCTGGCAAACGGCTTCATCTTTGTCAGAGATCAGCTCGAAGGGGAATTCCTGCTTGCACTTGAAGTTCTCGTGGGACTTCAGGCTGTCGCGCGACACGCCGAAGATCAGCGTGTTGGCTGCCTGAAAGGCCGAGTATTGGTCGCGAAAACCCTGGCCCTCGGTGGTGCAGCCCGGCGTGCTGTCCTTCGGATAAAAGTAGATCACCACTTGCTGGCCTTTGAGTGCGGACAGCTTTACGGTCTGGCCGCTGGTGGCCTCTGCCTGAAAATCTGCAACCGGGGTGTCGAGTACTACGGCCATATCGTGCTGCTCCTTTATGGGTTCTGCGGACGCCAGGGTTCAATCAAAGCGTCCAGATTCAACGCATCGGCAAAGTCGAGAAACTGATCACGCAACCAGCTGATCTGCGTGCCGGCTGGCAAGGTCACGGTAAGGGTCGCGTTGAGCATGGTGCCGCCGGTCTGCGGGGCCTGGTAGGTGTCGCAGGTGAGGTTTTCCAGTTCGACGTGATGGTCGAGAAAGAACTGGCACAGCTCATTAAGGATGTCCGGGCGGTAGGCCGAGCTGACATACGCCACATAAGGCAGCGCCTGTGGGCGGCTTTCCGAGGCGGCGCTGCGAATCACGTTGACCGAGAAGCTGTGCTTCTTCGCCAGCGCCGGCAGGCTTGACTCCAAGCGAGCCAGTGCATCCCAGCTGCCGGATATCTGCAAGACCAGTGCGCTGTACTCGCCATGCCGACTGAGGCGAGTACTGACCACGGCGCAACGGTTCTCGTGACTGGTGCGGCAGAGCACGTTGGTCAGCTCCATGGCGTTGGGACCGAGGGCGCTGATAAGCAGGAATTGTTCGCGAACTGGGGGGGTGGACATGCAGCCTTCCTAAACAATAAGCGGTCGAGCTGTTTATACAGCACCGATCAAAGCCGGAAGGGTAGCGAAAAGCACCGCTCAGGGGAATGCTGGCAGGGCTTGGCGATGTGGAATGTGCCGCGTTTGCCTGAGAAAGATTGTATACGCGTTGCCGAGGTACTTCGCTTGTGCAAGGCAGGTGGCCCCAGTACCATTACCGCTCTCTTTTTCCGGCAGGAGCGGTTGCATGATTGCGGGCAGTATGGTGGCACTGGTTACGCCCATGGATGCACAAGGTGGTCTTGATTGGGACGGCCTGAGCAAACTGGTGGATTTCCACCTGCAAGAGGGCACCAACGCCATCGTCGCGGTCGGCACCACAGGTGAGTCCGCCACGCTTGACGTGGGTGAGCACGTAGAAGTGATCCGTCGTGTGGTCGATCAGGTAGCCGGACGTATTCCCGTCATCGCCGGTACCGGTGGCAACTCCACCCGAGAGTCAGTCGAACTGACCCGCGCTGCTAAAGATGTCGGTGCCGACGCTTGCCTGCTAGTCACCCCGTATTACAACAAGCCGACTCAGGAAGGCCTGTACCTGCACTTCCGCCATATCGCCGAATCGGTTGCCATCCCGCAGATTCTCTACAACGTGCCGGGCCGTACGGTCTGCGACATGCTGCCGGAGACGGTTGAGCGCCTGGCCAAGATCGACAACATCATTGGTATCAAGGAAGCCACTGGCGACCTGCAGCGCGGCCAGGAAGTACTGGATCGCGTAAGCAAGGACTTCCTCGTCTATTCCGGCGATGACGCTACTGCCGTCGAGCTGATGCTGATGGGCGGCAAGGGCAATATCTCGGTAACCGCCAACGTCGCCCCGCGCGCGATGAGCGATCTGTGCGCAGCAGCCATGCGCGGTGAAGCCGCCATTGCCCGCGCCATCAACGACCGCCTGATGCCGCTGCACAAGGCGCTGTTTATCGAATCCAACCCGATTCCGGTGAAATGGGCTCTGCATGAAATGGGTTTGATGCCAGACGGTATCCGTCTGCCACTGACCTGGCTCAGCCCACGTTGTCATGAACCGCTGCGTCAGGCCCTGCGCCAGTCCGGCGTATTGGTTTAATTGAGGAATTACTACGCATGAAGCGACTCACCGGACTCTCTGCCCTGGCCCTGATCATCGCTGGTACCAGCGGTTGCGGCTGGATCTATGGCGAAAACGGCTATTTCCGTGACCGTGGCAGCGACTACCTCGAAGCCCGTCAGACGGCCACGATGCAAATGCCGCCAAACGTCGACGCCAAACGTATCGACCCGCTGCTGCCCGTGCCGCAGCAGGTAGCTAGCACCACCGATACCGGCGAATTTATCGTGCCGCGCCCGCAAGCTCTGGCTGTGGCCGGTGATGCCAGCGAGTTCAGCCTGCAGAAGAGCGGCGAGTCGCGCTGGGTTGTGGCGCAGCGCGTACCGGCCGAAGTCTGGCCTGTTGCGCGTCAGTTCTTTGCTGACAACGGCTTCCAGATTGCAGAAGAGCGTCCGCAAACGGGCGAATTCAGCACCTCCTGGCAGCGTTTTGATGCCCTGTCTGAATCCATGGCCCGTCGTCTGAGCAGCCGCGTCTCTGGGGTGAATCCCGAGGCTGAAACCCGCGTGCGGGTGCGTATCGAGCCAGGCGTGCAGCGTAATACCAGCGAAATCTTCGTGGTCAGCGCCGAGCGTCCAGCTGGCAGCACGGCCGATGTCGCCTTCACCAACCGCAGCAGCAACCCAAGCTTGGATGCTGCGCTGCTCGATGAAATGCTCGTGACCCTGGCGCGCAGCGCCGAGCAGGGTGGTTCGGTCTCTCTGCTGGCCGCCCGTGATTACGATGCACCGAATCGCGTCAGCCTGTCCGAAGACGGTAACGGTAACCCGGTGCTGAGCCTGGGTGCTGATTTCGACCGCGCCTGGTCCGGTGTGGGGCGCTCCCTGGAAATGGCGGATGTACGCATCGACGACATCAACCGTAGCCTGGGCGTTTACTACATCAACCTCGCTGAGCGCGCGCAGAAGCCGGACGAAAAACCTGGCTTCTTCGGTAGCGTGTTTGGCAGCGCGCCGAGCAAGGAAGAGATCGACGCCCGAGCCGAACGCTATCAGGTACGCCTGACCGCCGTTGGCGACAGCGTGCAGGTCACCGTGGAAAAAGATCTCAACACTATTGCCCCCGCCGACGTGGCGCGCAAGGTGCTGGACCTGATCCAGGAAAACCTTGGCTGACAGCAGGCAACTGCTACACCGGCAATACCAATAGGCGAAACCCGGCGGGTTTCGCCTGTTTTGTTTACCAAAGGCGGAAATTCCGACATGAGCACAGCCACCACCCTGAGTTTGAAGAAAATCTATTCGGGCAAAGTCCGTGATCTATACGAGATCGACGACAAACGCATGCTGATGGTCGCCACCGACCGCCTTTCGGCATTCGACGTGATCCTCAACGAGCCGATCCCGGAAAAGGGCAAGATCCTCACCGCCATCTCCAACTTCTGGTTCGACAAGCTCAAGGATTTGGTGCCCAACCACTTCACCGGCGACAAGGTTGAAGACATCGTCCCCGCCGCCGAACTGCCTCTGGTGGAAGGCCGCGCAGTAGTCGCCAAGCGCCTCAAGCCAGTCGCGGTAGAAGCCATCGTGCGCGGCTATATCGTTGGCTCCGGTTGGAAGGAATACCAGAAGAGCGGCACCGTTTGCGGCATCCAACTGCCTGCGGGTCTTAAGGAAGCGGCCAAGCTGCCGCAACCGATCTTCACCCCCTCGACCAAGGCTGCCGTTGGCGACCACGACGAGAACATCAGTTTCGAACAGTGCGAAGCCATCATCGGCGCAGAGCTGGCCGCCAAAGTGCGCGATACCTCGATTGCCCTGTACAGCGCAGCGGTTGAATACGCAGCCACGCGCGGCATCATCATCGCCGACACCAAGTTCGAATTCGGCCTTGACGAAGACGGCACCCTGACCCTGATGGACGAAGCCCTGACCCCAGACTCCAGCCGTTTCTGGCCGGCGGACAGCTATGCAGAAGGCAAGAACCCGCCAAGCTTCGACAAGCAGTTCGTACGCGACTGGCTGGAATCCACCGGCTGGAACAAAGAGCCACCAGCCCCAGCAGTGCCCGCCGACGTCGCGCAAAAAACCGCCGACAAATACCGCGAAGCCCTGACGCGACTCACCGTCTAAGCCGCAGCAATACGCGCGTAAGCGCGACACAGAGGGGCGCTGCGGTGCCCCTTTTTGTGGGCGACTGTTTAGCTTCCCAGTAGCCAGATTTTGCAGCTGTTAACCGCCTTTGATCGCAAGCATCTGAAAGTATGTGAAAAATTTCAAAACTGGGGTTCGCCAAACGTATTTCAGCTGTTATCATGCGCGCCGCCACGGGAAGATGCCGGAGTGGCCGAACGGGACGGATTCGAAATCCGTTGTATCAGCGATGGTACCTAGGGTTCAAATCCCTATCTTCCCGCCATATAGATCGTCTAAGCCCCTGAAATTCCTAGAGTTTCGGGGGCTTTTTCGTTTCAGGCTGGGCAAGTGTCGAAGAAGTGTCGAAAGCTGGGGTAGGGTTAGCTTTGGAGCGGAGGCCACATTCTGGCGACGTGCACCAGGGCAAGAATCCAGACACCGTCACTCTCGGTCTGATAGATCAGGCGGTAGTTCTCGTGGGGTATCAGCTCGCGGGTGCCGACAACCGTTCCCAGTCGCCCTCTTTGCGGAAAGTCAGCAAGGGTCGACGCAGCCGCGCTGAATAGTTCATCCATGTGCACGGCAGCGACGGGGTTATCAGCGGCGATGTATTCCCAGATATCCAGACGATCCTGAAGAGCTTCGGGTGTCCAAATAACCTTCATTAATTCCCTTGAGCCTTAGCACGGCGAGCGGCGAATTCTGCTTCTACATCATCATTCGATCGACCACGGCCAGCCTCGACCGATACCCTGGCTGCAGCAACCTTACGTTGCACGAATTCATCATGCTCTTTGGCTTGCTGTTGCTGGCGGATGAAATTGCGCATGAGGTCACGCATCACTTGAGAGGCCGGCATGTGTGCAGCTTGAGCTGCTGCCATGAATCCTTCGCGTAGCTCGGGTTCCAACTTCAAATTGAAAACGGCTTCTTTGGCCATGGTGCGATACCTCTAAGTCAGTTCGTATCTACAACGTATATACGTTGTATGCATGCTAAACAATGCACGCCGTATAGGAAAGCACAGGTCATCGGTTATGGCTGAGGTATGAAGTCGAAAGTCTTTTCTAAGTGTGGACATGTGATGGCAAAGTGCTAATGATCAGCACTTTTTAAACCAAGGATGATTTGTATGAAGTCCCCGAAACACCTATTCCTGACCCTTCCTCTTATCGCTACGCTTGCCGGATGTATGAATATCAGTGGTGTAGTGCGAGACAAGCCAACAGGTAACCCTATTTCGTCGGCGTCAGTGACCATTAACAATGTGAGCGCCACGACTAATGCCATGGGTGCCTATAACCTGACAGGGCCGTTCATCCCTAGCCACGTAATTTTTGTGAATGCTCCCGGCTACAACATCTACACCAAAAGCGTAGGTAAAGAGCAGATTCACGATATCGAGCTTGTTCCTCGCCAGTGAATGCCTGATGGATGTGCTGGCTATTCAAGCTGGCACACCATGCATAGCAACTCCTTCTCCAAGCAGCTTCGTATAGTCAGATACAGGCCCTAATTTGATTGCATCCTGCAAATGATCAGGTGCCAGATGCGTGTAACGCATGGTCATTGCCAAGGTTGTATGGCCCAGGATCTTCTGCAGTGTGAGGATGTTGCCGCCGCTCATAACGAAGTGACTGGCGAATGTATGCCGCAGAACGTGGGATGACTGGCCAGCCGGTACAGGTAAGCGAGATTCAGCTAGAGCCTTATCAAAGCTGTTGAGGCAGTTGCTGAACTGACCGTGCTGTTTGAAGTGCCGGTGTATCTGCTGTTCTAGTTCCTGGGCGACCGGAATCGAGCGGACCCGCTTGCCTTTGGTGTTCACGAACGTAACCAGCTGGTTGCGTACCTTTTCAGGTGTCAGTGCCTGAGCCTCTCCCCATCGAGCGCCAGTAGCCAAACAGATTGCCGCGATCATCGCGACGTGAGGCGTCCGGCAATAGCTGTGGATTGTGGCAAACAGTTTTTCGATCTGCTGATCGGTCAGGTAGGCCAGTTCCTTTTCCTGCAGGCGAAGAGGGCGGACACGCGCCAGCGGGTTTGGATAATCAATGTCGCTGAGCTGAAACAACACGTTGAATACAGAGCGCAGGTAGCCCAGGCGATTGTTTAAGGTCTTGGGGTTGGCACCAGCCTTGAGCGCGTTGGTTCTGTACTCGGCGTACTCATTACCCGTCAGTTTGATAGCTATCGGATTGCCCAGGTCTTTTGCGAGCGTATCAAGCAAACGGCGGCGAGCCTCACCATCTGAAAGGGTATGCGCATGCAGTGTTGCCCATCGGTCGATCAGGTCACTCAGGCGGCGTCTGTCCTTGGGTTTTGGAGACCAAGCAGGGGCATCTATGACCTTGGCACGGCACGTTGCCTCGAAGCGTTGGGCCTCAGCTTTGGTCTTGAAGGTCTTACGAAAGCGTTTGCCCTTGATCGGTTCTACATCGACCTTCCAGCGTCCGTCAGGTTGTTGTTCGATAGCCATTAGACGGCACGTCCCCACCTGACGTTGCGCTCTTCCAGCAGGGTTTTGATGTGCTTGTAGATGTCGTATTCACTCATGTCTTTGGCAGCGTAGTGATCACGAATAACCGGCCAGCATTCCCAGGTTTGCAGCCGGTCAAACGCCTTTTTTGCACCCACCCGTTCCCTTGCCAGCAGGCTGACGAAGTTGCCCAGGAACAGTTCGACGTTTTTGCCTGAGAAGCCACGGGAGGTCTTGTAGTAGCGCTTGTATTCAGTGTCCTCGAGCAGGGAATCAACAGGTAGATCCACGCGCACATCCTCGCGAATGAGTGTCCAGATGGGGGAGAAGTAACCAGGGCGGTCGAGCAACTTGAATTGGCGTAGGCCATAGCGCCAAAGGCCATCCAGATGCCCGGCAAACGCTGCAAACGAACTGGTGTCGATGGCCTCACCGGTTCTCACATCGAGCGAGCCGCTAGCGAATTGCTGGATGATGGAGTGGTGATAGCGCAGTTCTACACGCCATACGGCTTGGTCTGGGTTGTAGTTGTCGGGGTCTTTTTCGTCGAAGCTGTCACGACGTTTCCAGACGCTTTCCCAGTAGTCGAGCTTGTCAGTTGCCTTGGCCTGTTCGGTCTTGTTGTAGATGCAGAGCTGAACACCGTTGGCCGAGCCAAACATGGAGGTTTCGCCACGTCCGTAGGTGCTGGACTTGGTAGCCCAGTTGATTTCGTTGATGCCGGTTATGTCACGCTGCACACGTGCTTTGCAGTGCATGCGAGCCACCAGATCGGTGGGAGGTGTCCAGCCCTGGAGGTCTAACGCAAGGTGGACGGCGCACTGATTGATTTCAACATGGGTCATGACCTCAGACGCATAGAAATCTAACCGATCCTGCAGGCGCTCAGGCGACAGGCTGTCGATTGCATGGGGTGACACTTCGATTTTCAGGTGTGGGCCGATGCAGTCCAGCTTGGCGTTGAAGTTCTTTACCAACAGGATGATGCCCAGATCAGCGTTTTGTAGCTTGTACTGGTAGCCCGAGTCACGGCCTACACGACCGGAGTGCCAGCGCTGACCCGCGAAGTCGACCAAGGTGCCTGGGTTCTCAAACAGCGCCATGATCTCCGGACGGATCATGCCCCGATACAACTGGCGCACCGTATCGACGCCACAGCGCAGCAAGCGCACTTTTGTCAGATCGGTGATCTTGGCAGTTTTCTGGTCGAAGAAGACGCGACCAGTTGCCGACTCTTTGAACTGGTGGTCTACCCGGATTTGATCTTTTACGGTCATTTTTACTACTCCAAATAGTGACGAATCGACACTGTGCAAACTTGTTTATCTGACGTGTTACAGGGACGTCAGCGCGCGCATTTGGCGCTGCGCTCGTGCCTCGCGCATGCGCTCAAATGCGCCGAGCGAAGGCGCTGACCGATCACCATAGGAATCGGCCTTTCTCGTAGGGAATACGGGTCACGGTGACGCCTTTGGGGGCCTCCTGGGGTTGTTGTGGCTGCTGCTGAGGTTGGTTGTTGGCCTGCTGCAGATCGGGGCGCGCGCCTGGGTCTGGACGGGCCGGATCGAATACGCCGCGCTCTACCGTGTTCTTGCAGTAGGCAAACGTGGTTTTGTGCCAGCTGCCTTGCTGGGTGAAGCACTCGCAGATGAAGGCTTTTTCCTGCGTTCTGATGACCCGGTAGCGCTTTGCGTTGCGGTCGATATAGCCCTCGTCCGAACTCATGACGCAGGAGAGCCGCGGGTAGCTTTGCGGCTTGGTTAGTTCGTCGTAGATCGGGGCCGAGCTGGGTACGTCGGGTATGCGAGGGACACGGGCAGCTAGGTATTCATCGAGGCTGAGTGCTTTTTTACCGGGCTTGCTGGTTACGGGGTTGATCAGCGAGCCGACCGAGGTTTTCACTTGATCGACCACGCCAGCCGAGGGCGCTTGCTCTTGGGGTGCCTGCAAGGCCGCAACCTGGGTTTCTAGCTTCTGCTGGTAGCGCTCATAGAAGCGGTAGGACATGTACACGGCGGCACTGATAACCAGCATGGCCATGATGAATTTGGTCGGCATCTTGGCTTGAAAGTGATGCTGACCTTGAGTGCTGGTGTAGACGCCGAAGTACTTCTTATCGAGTCGGATGGTCTTTTTGTCGGCATCCTTGAAGCTGCTTTTGACCTCGACTTTTTCAATGACGGCCTCTGACTCAAACCGCAGCAGTTGCTGTGATTTGAAGACGCGCCAGTAGTGCACATGACCATTACAGAGGCGGCGCAGGTGCACATCCAGATAGCGCGGGTCCTGGGTGATCAGGTGCACTTCATGGCCGCTATGGCGCATGGTTTCAAAGCGGGTGATGTGTTCAGGCGGACGCGCCCGAGGATCTCGACCACCAAACCAGCCTTGGGCCTCGTCCACGACAATGATGGAGTCGTTGGGCAGTTCAAACCACTTTTCGGGGTCGTCGAATTTGTACCAGGACGCTTTGAGCTGTTCTGGCTGCAGGCCGTTGATGTTGTGGAAGTAGACGGTGCGGCCTTCTGCATGGGCCTTCTGATCCACTTCCTTGATGGTGTTGAGTGTCTTGCCGTGTCCGGGTTTGCCGGTGCGGATATAGAGCATGGCTGCGCCTCCCTACGCTTCGATGGAGGTGCCGCCCGGCTTGCGCCAGACCTGATTACGTTTGCGATCCTGGGCCTTGTTGATGCCCGCGATGATTATTCGGGTGAAGACGGCTGCGAAGTAGATGTTTATGGCCACATCGATCTTGGCGAGGCCGAGTATCTGTTGGGCCTCTATAGCCGCGTTGCCCATGTTGGAGGTGATGTAGTCCTTGGCGGCGTTGATCAGGGCGTTGAAGCCGAAGTAGGTCACGAAGCCAAAGCCGATGGCACGCAGGACGGTCTTTACCAGTGGGCCGGCGATCATCCAGAGAAAACGGGCACCCCATAACCAGAGCGGCATTACTCACCTCCAAAGGAACGGCCGACATACACGGCGTAAAAGATCGAGGCCGCGATGACGATGAAGTAGCTCAGGTCGGCGGCGAAGTTGCAGAGCGGTTCGAAAGAGAGTTCGAAGACACGACCACCGGCAGTGGCGAGTGATACGGCCCGTGGTGGTGGGCAACCTGAGGGCAGGAAGCGGGCTTTTGTGCCTTCGTTGAAGAGGCTGGAGATATCAATCTCGCCGTCACCTTCGTCGAGTTGGGCTTCGTCACCCTTGCCGTTGATGAAGCCGGTGATGTCGCCTTCTTGTGAGGGGAAATCACCGGCAGTAGCAGCATCGCAACGGGCGCGTTTTTGCGTGTCGAGAATGGCGCATTGAATGGCATCGCCGGAGCAGGCCAAGGGCTGATCGCAGGCAAGACCGGAGGCGCTACCGCCGTCACTGTCACCGCCACCTGGGTTGGTGCCGCCGTTGCCCGGATTGGTGCCACCGTTGCCAGGGTTGGTGCCGCCATCCCCTGGATTAGTGCCACCGTCGCCAGGGTTGGTGCCGCCATCACCTGGGGTTCCACCATTACCCGGATCGGTGCCACCGTCGCCTGGGTCAGTACCACCATCACCCGGATCTGTGCCGCCATCGCCGGGATCAGTTCCACCGTCGCCGGGGTCGGTTGGCTGGGGAACCTCGGGGGGCTGGTTTTCGGATGTGGTGCAGGTTTCGCCGGTTAGCTTGGCGTTGTAGTCGCAGTAGGTAATGGAGCCGTCGGTTTCGCTTTCGTTGAAGCAAGAAGAAACCGACTGATGCTGAGCTTTACAGCCATCAATGCAGGCAAAGGCAGGCGGGGAAATGGCAGTACCCGGCGCGATGTTGAACTCTGCAGTCGAGTCACGCCGACCGAGGGGCCAGGTGTATGTGGATTCGGTGCCGGAAGCACAGGCCGCCATGGTATCGACGACAACGGCACCGGAGGACGGGCCACCTTGGCGAATGGGTTGATCGGGGTTGCTGTAAGGGTGATAGGAAAAGTTGTACTTACACAGATATGAATTGGTGTTTTGCAGCGCGCTATAACTACCCGCATAGGTCGGGTTGATCAGCACGATGGGCTGTTCAATCTTTGAGTAGTCAAAGCCCGCACAGGCAGCTTCCACGGATTTATAAAAGCCGTCGTGGTTACGGATCTTGAAAGGCTTTTCATTGGCTACGGCAAAAAGCGGAACCAGGGAGAGAATGAGCAGGAGATATTTCATGGTCAGACCCGCCCAAACAAAACGAGGCACAGCGCCACCACGGTGAGCAGGAGGACGAAGAGTTCGTAGTTCATTGAGTGGCCCTGAAAAGTAAGTCCCGCCGTAGCGGGACTTGGGTAAAACGCGCAGCGATTAGAGAGCGCGGCGCATGTACTTGAAGGCAGCAGCGGCGACGATGAGGATCAGCGCCAAACCGCCCAGCTCAACCACATCAGCCTTGGCGTCAGTCATGGCACCGCTGACCTCGGGGGCCAGGGCGGCGTAGGCTTGTTGCATGCTCAGCACACCAACGGCTGCAGCCGCACCGATGGAGCGTTTCAGGGTTTGCAGTTTGTTTTTCATGGGGTGTTACCTCGGTTTCAAAGGACTTTTTTCAGAACCAAGAAGCCGAACACCAGGGCAAACAGCATCATCGCCTCGCCCTTGAGTTCGCCCACCTGATCCCAACTGAGAGCAGTGCCGGAAAGGCTCTGCATTTCCTCGCTTGTGAGGTTGAGCAGCTGACCGGCGCAGATGGGTTCACCACCTGGGCCGGCCACCCATTCGCCCTCGCAGGCCAGAAAGTTCACAGGGGGCTCCGGCAATGTGGACACGCCCGGATCACACGCCAGCTAGTAGCCGGAGAGGTCTTGCGGCAGTGATTGCAGAAGATCCACACCACGGGAGCCGGCCTGCTTAGGACTTGGCCGGGTCAGCAGCTTGGGCCGCTGGTTTGGCTTGCTGCTGGGCGTTGGCTTGTGGAGCAGCAGCGCGGGCCGTTGGCTTGGGGCCTACCGCTTCAATGTGCAGGGCGAGATTCTTGCCCTTGTTCTGGCCACCACGGGCAACGTCGAAGGTGATGCGTACCAGTTGCAGGGGTTCGAACTGGGTACCAGCGGCGAAGATTTCTTCAGCTGCATCCTCTTCTGCTGACATGCCGATGATGGACAGACCGTGCTCGGTTTTGCCGTCCGGTTCATCGCCATAAAACACCTTGATGTACTTCTGGCCGTTTTCGCCGTCGAAGCGTTGAGTGCCGAGAAATGCAACTTCCATAGTTGAACGTGCCATCTTTTGTTTCCTCGCTTAGTTGCGCGTTAGTGCGCGGTTTTGCCTTATTGCAGGCCGAAGAGTCCCAAGCAGAGGAACTGGTAAAGTTCTTCATCTGCCCTGTATGCTGCGGCTTGCAAGGGGTTGCCTTGGGTTATTTATACGCGATAAATACAGCGATAAATCATGGATAGTTAAATGTCATAGTCACGATTCTTAATGGAATTAATAGTGACGCAATGACACTTTCAACTTTTCTCCTAATTAGTTCTGTTAATTAAAAACTGCCACACCAAGGGCCGCGCCCTTGTCATCCCGTTTCGCCACCTGCGCCCGCGACTGGTAAACCAGCCCCGGACACAGGCGGCGATCTACTGGGAGGGTCTGCCTTGATATGTATGGCGACAATTGCAGCGAGTAGGCCGCAGGTGAAGCCGTGGAGTTCGGCGCGGGTATATGCCAAACGTGGGTCGGCAGAACTGCGCGGGGCAGGGGTGCTGTCAAGGCGACCCAGGCAGTAGCCGATAGTCAGGGCTGCAATGGTTGTAATGAAAGCAACGAACCAAGGCCAATTTTCAAAAACAGTCATGCGCTCACCCCGTCAGCTCGAAAGGTTCGTGCAGTGGCACGAAAGGCACCGGTTTGCCGATGTTGGCCACAACGCTCCAATACTTGGGCGGGCGGTCGTTTGGCGTGTGTTTCGCGCAGGTAAAGGCCGGGGTGATTTCCCATTGGGAGAGCAAGGGCGTCCAGGCACCAGCGACGAGGCGCATCTTGAGTGCGCGCACGGGTCGGGCAAGCGCGGGGCGGCATTGGTCGCAGGGTGTGGACGGGCAGGGATCGGGCTTGGCCATCTCGGCCTTTGACCAGCAAACAGAGCAGTCGCAGTTCTCGGCGTGCTGCTGGTTGCTGTAGCTGAATGGCGTCATAGCTCATGCCCTCGCCTGGGTAACCGGAGCTGGCGTAGATCACTGGGAAACCTCCTGCTTTACCTGGGCAAAGCTCGCCTCAAGGCGAAGGACGATTTCAGCATTCAGGGAGCGGCGCGCCTCTTTGGCGGCTTGCTCGACCTGGGCGCGCAGTGCAGCAGGCATGCGCAGCTTGAATTGCGCGGCTGTGCGGCTCATAGGTTCGGCCTCACGAAGCGCACCAACCGGGTTTTGCCGACTTTTACGCTGGGGACACTGCCGCGCATGATCCAACCAGCGATCACTTCAACGGGAACGCCAACCAGGGCCGCGAAGGCTTTTTTGCTATAGAGGTCAGCGCTCATGCCACACCCCACAGCCGGTAAATGCGGAAGTTCTCGCGGGCCTGTTCCTGGGCGAGCAGGGAGGCCAGCGGGTCGTCTGCAACCACCTCAGCCACAGCCATATCTATAAAGAGGTGACATTCCTGGCGAGAGTCGCCACGGAAGCAACGGTGCCAGCGCTTCTGACGGGTTTTGCCGTGGTAGCTGGCTACTTGAACGACGCAAGGCCCATTGCTCATGCCGTCCACTCCTGTTCCAGCAGCCAGGAGCGCAGCAGAGTGCTATTCACCATGCGGCGCTTACCGAGCTTCACCGTAGGCACTACGCCTTTCATGGCCCAGGCACGTGCAGTGCCGTAGGTAAGGCCGTTGCGATCCGCCCAGGATTCGACGGTTTCAACGTCCTGTTGCGGGCCTATCAGCTTCGAAGGTTCCAGCTCTTCCAGTTCCATGCTCGTTCCGTCACTATTCGTGTCATTAGGACAAAACCCCTAACGACAAATTATTTGTCTTCGATAACAATCCTAATGACAAATTATTTGGCTATCAAATTATTTGTCATTATTTTTAGAGCTTTTTGGAATGATTGAAGAAAGGCTTAGAACTCTTGTGCGCCACCTCGGCCCCGCGAGGCTTGCTCAGGCAACGACAATCAAGAACCGTCGCAGGTGGCAGACCGTAGCCACCGAAATGAAGGTGAAGGCGAGAATTGAGGATATGGAAGAGCTGCTGAAAGCATTCCCTCAGTACGAGCTGTGGCTATGGAAGGGTGAGGTCGATCCCATAAAGGGCCAGGTTTCGCCTGGGTACGAAGAGGCCGATTCAAACTTGTCCAATCAAAACGCGGGATAGCGATCACAACGGAAGTGGCTAGGCGCTGGTATGCCCGATTTTGAATTTTATGATCTTGTTAGTCATAGGAATATGGACTTAAGGAATTGAGGAAATTGGAATATATAAGTGTTGCTATTAAGGCAATGGTTACCGTGTTTTTGACTTTGGTTATAAATAAGTTTCTTTCGATTTTCAGGAGAAGACAGCTTTATGTGACTGTGCACTCTGTTATAAATAATTTGAGCTATAAGGCTGGAGGTTATACTGTTTCTTTGGTGGTTGGTAATAAGGGTAAAGATAAAGAAAAAGCTGTCGAAATAGTCTTTCCAAAAAATAAAGTTTGTAAGGTTGTTTCAAGTGACTATTCGGGTGTTACTTCTGATGGCAGAAAGATAAAAATAGATCGAGTTTTGGCTGGCCAGAGAATAGAAACTATTGTTTATGTTTCAGGTGAGTTTGAACCTGGGCGAAAAAATAAACCGTTTGTTAAATCTGAAGATGCTAATGGTAAGTCTTTTTATGGGCGCGGTATGGAGCCAGTCGGCGCTGGGCCTATATTTTTATTTTTTTCAGTTTTCGGAGCGATTTTATCAATGGGATACTTCGTATATGACGGGAAAAGCCCATTTGATGGTTACTATAGTTTAAGGTATTGGTCTTTTTACAATGCTGGGTTCTCTGTTGATGACATCCAAGAGAATAAGTTTCTAAGTGGCTTGTATCCTTTTGATAAGGATTTGCCAATAAGCTTTCTCAGGGTGGAGAAAGCTAAGGGGAACAGATATTTGCATTTTTCTATCCAAAACAGAACGCCTGAAGTTTTGAAGGTTTCAGCGGAATATATGACTAGGGATAGTCGGCTTTATGTGCGGGAAAGGCTAGCGGCGTATAATATTTTCGACGAGAAAGAAAGTGATGCAGAGCTAAGAAGAATTGATGAAAAGTATAATGCGCTTGATTGGGATGAGCGTAGGTGGGGGCCGATTTACTTAAAAGCTGGAGAGACTAAAGGCATAAAAATGCCACGTCCAATAAGAGGCTCTGACTCCATCGAAGACTTTGCTGTTGAGTTTAGGGTTACAGGCGAGCGGCGTGGTCTTGACGAGAAATATAGATTCCATCCTGAAGAGTCTAAAGAGGCAAGAGAGGATATCGTTAGGTCGTTAAGGTAAAGCTAGAATTTTCGCAAGGAGGCTACATGAAATCAGATTGGGATGATGCACCGGACTATATACGCAACAACAAGAAGCAATCCCCGTGGCGTACGGTCGTCATCCTGGGCGTTGGCTCAGCGATTACATGGGGGCTGATCGCGTTATTTGCCAAGCCAATCGTTATCGACGTTAACCAGCTTAAGCAGGCCATCCGTGTTGGCGGCCATCCGGTTTTCAGCGAGCAGCCAGCCCAAACCTACAGCGAACCCCTGCAACCCATCCAACAGGCCTCGGCGCCTTTCGAACCCGCCCCACAGATTGCGCAATCGCCTAGCCAAGCTGATATTGAATGGTCAGAGCAGCAAGCCGCGCTAGTGGGAGAGCCTGGTCAGAACTCATTCAATGACGACAACTACACACCCAAGCAACCGGCCAACGTCTACACACCTACAACCTATAAGCAGGTTGCATCCGTCAGCACTAGCAGCGAAAGAAAATCGAAGCCTGTAAGGCGCGAGCAGACTGTTAAATGGATTAAGGGTTGGAATGGCGGTACGAACTACCTAGCAGAGTGGGTGGCCGTTAATAACTACATAGACAGCAGCAGCGTATGCGCCAACCACCGTAAAGGCTCAATCGACTACCGCGAATGCCGGAAAGCCGCCAAACAGCATTACCATGAAGAATGCAGAATATGGCGAGAGCGCTACGATAATGATCGAAAAGCTCGTAGTAGCCGGATGGAGCAGCGCTTTTGCTCTGCAGCGAGTAGTTTTAGCCCGATGGGGTAGCTAAAAGCCCCATGAAAAGGCAGGGCCGCAATACAGGATTGTGCTGCAGGCAAATAACATGCTGAGAAGATAGCCGCCCAAGGTGCCTGCACATCCAATAGCGAATCCGCTTGCAATGACACTGCCATTGTTGCTTTTTGAATAAATCAGAGAAGCAATTGCGCCAGCGCCTGCACCCATTAAACCCAGCGGAAAGTCGACACCAGGGCCGTGCACGTTAGCGTTTGAGTAATTAATTGACCTGATTACAGTCGCCGCTAAGGTCGCAACGGCGATCCCTGAGAGAAAGCCTTTTATAGGTTGGAATATCCTGCATAGCAATATGCAGGTTACTGCAAAAAAATAGGCGTATGAGGCGATCCATGTAGGCATGGCTTCACTGCTGTTAAGCAAGAAGGCTACTGCCGTTAGGTGTGTTATTCCGAGTGCGACTGGCATGTCGTATTGTTTTAGCAATCGTCCGCTGATCATTTGATAATTCCTTGGTCTTCAGTTGAAGTGTTGCCCTATGTATGGGGAAAGCATTTCTACAATGGTTAGCAGTATCAGTCCGATGGATAACATGAGAATCCAGCTAATCAAAACCATAAATTTGCTGCCGCCAAACTTTCGGTGCCACCACCAGCGCAAAGATACAAAGGCAAGGAATAGAAACGGAATAGTTGAAAGAGCAATAGCTAGGCCGGTGAGGCTGTTCGGTCGGGTAGAGGCTACGGCTATGATGATTAGACCGAACGCCATAAAGAATTTACGGCGGCGTTCAATCCATGGATTACGAAGTGGGATAGGGCGCATTTAACTACCGTATTTCGTTAAAAGACAAATTATTATGTTTTCTGATTTTTGATGTGGCTATAAGGCAGAGTATAAAGAATGCTATTGGTGAAAGCAGTAATAGTGCGAACCTGAGTAATAGCATTGCTGTGTTAGATCGCATGTCTGGATGAAACCAAAATGATATATCTAGTGCGCTTGTGCCTGCTACTTGGCTAAGTATTCCAGCTACGCCGGTTATTGCCAGTATTTGATATATGAGCTGTGTTGCTACGTATGCGTGAAGAAAGTGCGCGTGTTTAGCAAGTAATAGGTTGTTGCGTGCTGAAAATATTATAAATAACAAGGCTGCAATACTAGAGCCTAATCTAAAGTAGGCGGCCTCAAAAGGGATTACTGATAGGTAGATGTGGTGAATAAACGAAACACTACTTGCGCCTCTGAGTGATCCTTGTTCAGTCTTTAGTAGAAATATTACATCGGTTGCCAGCATGTAAGCGGCAATGGAGGCAAGCAAGAATAAAAGACTATTTATTCCAATGGACTTAGGTGCTGGCTCTAAATCGAGGGTTGCTGATGGCTTGAATGGGTCATGCACGAAATAGACTCTTTGAGCTTGCCGGTATGTCTGTAAACCGGTATGGGTATTGGTGGCCAGACGCTACTGTTAGGCGCCGGGGCTGTCTAGCGACTGTGTCGAAAAAGTGTCGAAAACACTGTGCCGAATTGGGCCGAAACGAGCTGGTGAGGGAAGCGAAAGGCCCGTATTGAGCGGGTTTGGCACGAACTGAAACGCTCACAGACGGGTTCAAATCCCTATCTTCCCGCCATATCGAAATACTCTAAGCCCCTGAAATCATTATAGATTCCAGGGGCTTTTTGTTTGCTGGGTTTGGTGTTTGGGCAAAATTTGGACAAAACCACTTCGCCTCAGTCCGCTCTAAACCGCTTCTAGCCATCAAAATCCCATCATCTTTGAGACTGAGTGGGCCATGCTTTTTGTGTCGCGCGGTATCCAGCGTCCATAGTGCTTCTTAACCATCGTTGTATCGGTATGCCCAAGCTGGCGGGCGACCCACTCCATGGGTACAAAACTAGATAAAGCCTGACTGGCAAATGTATGTCTGCTTTGATTGGGCCCCCGGTGAGCGATTCCACAACGTTTGAGGTGTGCTTCGAACCACACGTTAAGGGTTTGGCCACTCCAGGGGATTCCACTGACCGAGTTACGAAACAGAAACGTTATTTTCTCTTTCTTGCGGATTATGTTATCCCGTTGAACCACTTCGATTTCGATTGCCTCTTGCTGGCCAAGTGCAGCACTTATTTCCTGCAGGATCTCGAGTGCCGGAGCTATCAGTTCGAGGGTTCTTACTCGAGAACGTTCTTTGGGAACCTTATACTCCTGCGCAACGCGAGCGCGCCTGACATGAAGCGTGCCAGCCTCTAAATCGATATCTTCTACAGCCAGGGCGATTAGTTCTGACACTGACAGCCCTGCCCAGCAGTTGAAAACGATCATTCGTACATCGGGCATCCTTTTAGGGTCGCCTATCGCAAGGCGCTTTAGCTCATCCCGAGTAAACGGTAAGGCTGATTCTAAGTCGGCATCGCGCTCTATGTTGCTGATTCGTTCGAGTGGATTGGATGCGATCACTCCGTCCTCGAAAGCATTTGCCCATACGCCGCGAACGACTGTGAACACGTCATTAACCGTTTTGGGCGAAAGGCCGCTTTTGAGCAAATTTGCTTGGAGCAACTCAAGGTCACTCTTACTGATGTCCGATATCCGCCTTAGCCCCATTCGTGTCAGCAGATGCTTTGATTTGCATCGGTAATTTGTATAAGTACAGCTCGCTTTTTTCGCCTTTTGTACTTCTAGCCAAAGTTGTACTCCATCCTCGACTGTGCGTTTTTTGTCTGCCCCCTGGATACCTGAAAATTGTGCGGCTGACGGCGAGTCCGGAAAGTGGCGGGCATAGTCGAACCGCCCCTCTTTAATTTCGGCCAAGATGGCGCGCCGCTTGTTATCGGCATAGGCGATTGCTGCTTTGTTTATCTTGACGATTCCGCGCAGAGGTTCTCGGAATCGCTTGCCGTGCAGCATGAACGAAATGCGTAGCTGGTTCCCGATATGCTCTACGCCTTTAGGCAACTTTTCCGTCAAAATTTCCCCTCCATCCAGTTTTCAATGGCCCTTCGGTTAAAGACGATTCGCCGCGCTGGATCCCATCTCCAGTGCCGGCCCTCCAACCAGAGTCCATTGGTTCGATATTTTCTGGCGGCTTCTGTGCTGATACCGAATACCGGGCCCAGTAGCTCCTGCCGGAACCACTCTCCAGGGCAAACCACTTTTTGATCACTACCTGAGTTGCTCACTTTCGGATTTCTCCTTTCCCATCTATTTCCACTGATGCTGCAGCAATAAAAGGGGGAGGGGGGGGCTATTCGGCCCCATTTGGGGTACAGGTAGGTCAAGTCTGTCACTCAAGTAACAGCAGTTTGCCGTGCTTGTAGGTAATGCAAGTCGGTCCGTGGGTTTGCGGGCTGTGTCTGAATGCTGCCCCTTTCAACGCCGGTAATCGTCTTTGCACGCTTATCGTGCGGGCATTTCTGTAAGGTGTAGAGATTTCTCAATCCGGTGCTGTTTTGAGCCTGGATATCAGCAAGCGGAAATTAACTCCTTAAAGTCACTTTTGTGTTGATTGCCACTGATTGAGGCATACGCATTCAAAGTCATCAGTTGATTTCTATTTTGAGAGATTGCTGCGACCGGGCGCCAGAAAGTTACTTTTCAATGTCCGTATTTGGGCGAGGCGAGCTGACCTACTTATGGGGTGGTAACTACCTCCGGATGGGGTGACAGCACCTACGGATGGAGTGGTAACAAATGGGGCTACCTCCTTATGAGGTAGATCTACCTCATAAGGAGGTATGATTCACCTCATAAGGAGGTGAATCGCAAACTCTTGAAGGGCTCTGTTGGCGTGGGCTGTGGCCATCTATCCACAGGCCTTAACCGTTCTTTAACCATCATTAACCATAAAAGCTTCACACGCACACATCACCTATGTGCACACTCATTTTTCGGTCTTCGCCCTTGTCGGGTGAAAGCTGTTGGCTGATGCAGCCGAATTGCCGATACTACTGAATAGCCAGCACTGGATTTGGGGGGGGCGATGGCAAGGAAGCGCAGGCGCAACAGCAAGTCTGACGTATCAGGCGTGCTGGTTCTTGGAGCTATTTTTTGGGGGCTGATTGCCTCCGTTCCCAAAGATGTCTGGGTTGTGCTGGTCGGAATAGTTATATTTGGCGTAGGCGGTTGGTTGATCATTAAGGCCTGCAGCAATTTGTCCTTCGCACGTCCATCGCAGGCCAAACGGCAGCAACCTCGAAAGGTCGATCGATCGAGCGCCACCGATATACCATTGAATGCAGGCCTGACATTCTCGTTGGACGAGGTTTTCCCAGCAGGGGTGCCATCTTCCACGCCGGCTCAAGCATCGGCCTCGCTACAGAAACATGTTTCTGCAGAAGATGAGAGTTCCGAGTTCTTTACCGTAACCCTGGGTGCCGTCGAGCGGCCTTCCCACCGAATTCCGAGTGCGCCGGCGGACCTGGCTAGTGCCAAGGTGCGCTGGCTTTCCGCTAGCGAATCCATTGAGGTTGCCGGTGAGAAGATCTCTGGCGGCCTGATCTATATCGGTGAAGATCGAAGCAGCCGCTATGGATCTTCGGAACCCTCACTGATCAACCCGAAGCTGAAGGTCGCACGGGGCATCGTCGATATTGCTGAGCGTCTCACTTCCTACTGGCCCAGTTACGACAACATCACCCCTGAGGCTCGGCGCGCATACCTGCAATGGCTATCCAGTGGTCGGAAGGCTCCGCATGCCAACATTGGCTACGTGTTCCTGTTCTTCTATGGACTGGAGCGCAGGGCATTCGTCGATGCGAAGACGAATCAGGCTGCCGCCGCAGAGATTCCTAGCATCATTGCCGAGGTCGAAAGACTGCTCTCGATCTACGACGAGAATCATTCGTTTAATACCTACGCCAGTCGTTTCGTAGACGTCCTCCGTCAAGGCCAAGTGCTTGCTCGACGCTATCAAAAGGCGCCGCCGGCACCGTTGTCTTACGGCTATGAAATGCCCATAGAGCTACGTATTGGCCTGGGCCAGTTGGCTGCTGACAAGCAACCAATGCCGGCTGACTGGGCGTTGGCCTGGGTGCTGTCTGATCACAACATCGGGAAGCGGACACCGGTAACCCGCTGTAAAGAAGCGTTCGCCCAGTTGTTCTGCATGCGCTACGAGGAACGTTATGGCGCCGGTATGGTGCTCCCCCAGAACAAGACCCGGCTGAGACTCCAATACAACACCGCTTCTGCGGGACTACCACCCCAAGAGCTGGATGGCCTATCCGGTATTCCTGATGTCACTGCGACCAGCGCAGCCCGGAAGAAGCTGCAGCAGTTGGTTGACGAATGCACGGTGCAGTTGGAGCCCTACAGTCGTTATCTCGGCCGCAACCCTGGCACTCCTGATGCACTAGAAGGGCTGCTACAGCTGCCAGTTAACCTGTGGCCGCCAACTGCTCGAACAGCGCTCGACGAGCTCAAGCAACGCATCGGCGACGGCATGGTGGTCATGAGCTTCGGTGAGCTGGCAGGGCGACTGCAGGGTGCAGGTAGTCTGTCGCGAGACAAGGTCCTGACGCTCGCGCGGGCGCTGGAGTCATTGCACATTGGTATCGAGCCAGATGTGCTGGCAGGCAGTCGAATCCCCAAGGCAGAGGACAATGTGGCGCTCTTTGCGACCCAGGCTGAAGATGGTGATCTGCGATCTTCGCCGGCGTATAACGCCGCCTCTGTGACTTTGGATCTCGCCTGTGCTGTGGCGGCTGCCGATGGTGACACGTCGCCGCAGGAAATTATGCTGCTATCCCAGCATATCGACTCTTGGAGTCACTTGAGCGGTGCTCATCGGAAGCGCCTGAAGGCCCACCTGCGTCTGCAGCTTAACCAGCCACCAACCCTGCAAAGTCTGAAAAAGAAACTGGAACCCCTGGCCGAGCCGGCGAAGAGGGTTGTGGCGGCTTTTCTCGCTCACTTAGCGCAGGTCGACGGCGAGGTTAGCCCTGCAGAGGTGAAGTTGCTGGAGCGCGTCTACAAGACCCTGCAGCTGGATCCGCAGTCGCTATACAGCGACCTTCATGTGGCCGCCAGTTGCAGCCCCGTTGGCTCATCGCAGACAACGCCCTCCATACCCGGAGCAACTCCGTCCAAGCCCGGTGTCGGATTTGCTCTGGACCAGGAGCGCATCGCTCAGTTGCAGCGTGAAACGGAGCAGGTATCTGCGCTGCTGGCTCAGGTTTTCGTTGATGATAAGCCTGCTGAGCCCGATGAGGTCATTGTCGAAGAGACCGTCGAGGATACTTCCTCCATCTGTGGATTGGACGCCGATCACTCAGCCTTCCTGCGTGTACTCGTATCCCGTACCGAGTGGACTCGTGACGAGTTGGAGGCGGTTGCAAGCGATATGGAGCTCATGCTCGACGGAGCATTGGAGCAGATCAACGACATGGCCTTCGAGCATTTCGATATGCCAGTCACCGAGGGGGAAGACCCCTTCGAAATAAACCCTGAAATCATGGACAAACTACCGCTATGAGCAGCATCAGAGCCAAGGACCGCGATGCGGTCATCCAGTCCCTGCGCGCCGGCGTCGTTCCCCGTGCAGGCCAGCACTTGATTCAGGTGGGGCGTGTCGGTGAGCTGGAGGCGCTCATCCGTGATGTGGAGCGCCTCGCGGAAAGTGGTTCCGCGTTCCGCGTAGTGATCGGTGAATATGGTGCAGGCAAGACGTTCTTCCTCAACCTGGTTCGCTCTATTGCGATGGAGCGCAAGCTCGTCACCATGCATGCCGATCTGAACCCTGATCGTCGTCTCCATGCTACTGGCGGCCAGGCTCGCTCGTTGTATGCTGAATTGGCCAAGAATATGTCCACCCGGACTAAGCCTGATGGTGGCGCTCTGCAAGGAATAGTCGAGAAGTTCATTGCACAGGCCAAAACGGAAGCCAAAGCGTCTGGCAAAGACAGTGAGGCTGTGATTCGTGAGCATCTCGAGCAACTGACAGAGATGGTCAACGGCTATGACTTTGCTGATGTAATTGCGGCCTATTGCAAAGGCTTCGAAGAGGGTAACGAGCAGCTCAAGGCGGATGCTATCCGCTGGTTGCGCGGCGAGTTCACTACCAAGACAGATGCCCGAACCGCACTGGGTGTGCGGACCATCGTCGACGATGCGTCGGTCTACGATCAGCTCAAGTTGCTCGCGCGATTCGTTCGGTTGGCCGGCTTTAGTGGATTGATGGTATGTCTCGATGAGCTTGTGAACCTGTACAAGCTCTCCAACACCCAAGCTCGCAACGCTAACTACGAGCAGATTCTGCGTATCCTCAATGACTCCCTGCAGGGTTCCGCTGAGGGGCTTGGTTTTGTGTTGGGTGGTACTCCCGAGTTTCTCATGGATACTCGTCGTGGCCTCTACAGCTATCCGGCTCTGCAGTCGCGATTGGCGGAAAACAACTTCGCCAAGTCCGGGCTGGTAGATCTGTCTGGTCCTGTCATACGCCTTACCAGTCTGACGCCTGAGGATTTCTACGTGCTGCTGCAGAAGCTGCGTCATGTATACGCTGCAGGCGTGAGCGAGCGCTATTTGCTACCCGACGAAGCATTGCCGCTGTTTATGGCCCACTGCAACCAGCGGATGGGCGATGCTTACTTCCGGACCCCGCGGACGACCATCACTGCATTCATCAACCTACTAGCAGTGCTGGAGCAGAATCCGGAGGCTGATTGGCGCACCCTGCTGGGGGCCGTAGAGATTGCACAGGATCGAGGTGGTGAAACCGATGCCCAGCTAGATGCGGACGATGAGCTTGCCACCTTCCAGCTCTGAATCGGCTGGGTTCGCACTCCTTGAACCGCGAATCCAGCGCTGGATATGGTCCGAAGGCTGGACCTCCCTGCGCGATGCCCAAGAGCGCGCTATCCCTGTGCTCTTGGGTGCGGATCAGGATGTCATCATCGCGGCGGCTACAGCTGCCGGGAAAACCGAAGCTGCGTTTCTACCCATCCTTACCAATCTCCTGCAGGACACGGAAAAGCCTGGATCGGTGCTTTACATAAGCCCACTAAAGGCTCTCATCAATGACCAGTGGGATCGTTTGGAGAGACTTTGCGATGAGCTTGAGCTTCCAGTCATTGCATGGCATGGGGATATCTCAGCGAGCCGCAAACATCGTTTCCTCAAGTCCCCGGAAGGCATTCTGCTGATCACACCGGAGTCGCTCGAGGCTCTTTTCGTGAACAGGGGGACCAGTCTAGCGGGATTGTTTGCCAACCTGCGGTACTTGGTGGTAGATGAGCTCCATGCCTTTATTGGTAGTGAGCGAGGCAAGCAGCTGCAGTCACTCATGCATCGAGTGGAAACAATCATTGATCGCCCCCTGCCCAGGGTCGGTCTCTCTGCCACGCTGGGCGACATGATGCTGGCCGCTGCCTTTTTGCGTCCCAATGCCCCTCATCATGTGTCGGTGATTGAGTCCAAAGGGAGTGGCCAGATACTTAAGGTTCAGATTAGAGGGTATGTGGAGTCCAAGCAGGCGCTCCCGATACAGCCTGAAGATGATGAGGTTTTTTCTCCGGAGCATGCCATCGCAGAGCACCTCTTTCAGGTGCTAAGGGGCAGCAACAACCTGATCTTCCCCAACAGCCGAAGCCAGGTGGAATGGTTTGCCGACAATCTGCGGCATCGTTGCGAGCAGTATGGTGTACCGAACGAGTTCTGGCCGCACCACGGCAGCTTGGCGAAGGACATTCGAGAGGAGACCGAGAAAGCGCTTAAGGCTGGTGACCGTCCTGCCACCGCAGTTTGCACTACGACGTTGGAGCTTGGAGTAGATATTGGCAGCATCAAGACCGTGGCGCAGATCGGGCCACCGCCATCGGTTGCCAGCTTGCGACAGCGTTTGGGCCGATCCGGGCGCCGTCCGGGGGAAGCAGCCATTCTCCGCAGTTATTGCACGGAACGTCGGCTGGACGATGACTCGCCACTGTCGGATCAACTCCGCCAGGGCTTGGTGCAAAGTATCGCCATGATCCGGTTGTTGATGCAGGGCTGGTTCGAGCCCCCTCGCGTTCAAGGCCTTCATTTATCGACACTGGTTCAGCAGTGCCTCTCAGTGATAGCGCAGCGGGGGGGCGCAACAGCTGCGGAGCTTTGGAGCACCTTGATACGGAGTGGTCCGTTCGCCGGAGTGGAGCAGAGTAGCTTCCTAAGTTTGCTTCGCGCCCTCGGCGACCGCGATTTGATAACCCAGGAATCATCAGGACTCCTGCTGCCGGGCGTGGTTGGAGAACGCATGATCAACAACTACGACTTCTACAGTGCTTTCGTAAGCAATGAAGAGTTCCGCCTTGTGTGCGATGGCAGACCACTCGGAGCATTGCCGGTCTCCAGGCCACTGACTGTCGACCAGCGCATTATTTTTGCTGGGCGTCGCTGGCGAGTTACGAGCGTTGACACTGATGCCAAGGTCATCGCTGTGAGATCCGATCCTGGTGGCGCTCCTCCATCCTTCGATGGTCTTGGAGCCCGTGTGCATGATCGGGTCCGGCAAGAAATGAAGGCCGTATTACTGGAGACAGACATCTATCCCTATCTTGATACTACAGCACAGGAGCTTTTGGCTCAGGCGCGCAGTACCTTTTCGGATCTTGGATTGGCACAGTCGAGCATGGTCGAAAGCGGAGGCAAGACGTACCTCTTTACATGGCAAGGCGATTGGACGAACGATGCCTTGGCCATCTTGCTGACGTACACCGGACTAACCAGTGAAAACAGTGGCCTGGTCATCGAGGTCAAGGGGGGGCGGGCGTCGCTTGAAAACAAGTTGCGTGAGATCGCCGGGTGGGATGGCATCGATGAGTCCTCTGTTCTGGCTGATGTACAGAACATGGTTCAAGAGAAATGGGATTGGGTGCTTCCACCTATGTTACTTATGCAGTCGTATGCCACGATGCAACTGGATCTGGGTGGAGCCAAGGCACTGGCCTTGGCTCTGATGAGTCAACCAGAAGTGACATCTTAGTATTTAGCACTACTATGGTGGTATCTGCTCTCGGCCAATTCTGTTGTAAAAGACGGCTTAGAGAAAGCTGCTTTTCGATAGCTCAAAAATCGCTCGACCTCGGCGTTACTACTTATAAAATAAAACCTATCCGCCTTCTGAGCTAACCACATTTTAACGTCGCTAACATTCTTTCATAAGTAAAAATCGCAATGGCTTTTTTCATCAGAATCGGCCAGTAGCTGCCCTCCATATTAGTCAGCTACCGACCAATAGCGTGTAGTTGGATACGTCTAGAGATTCTGGGGCGATTCATAACGTACGTTCGACGCCAACTTGATCAGCACCTTGCCATCAGGTAATTCGATATAAATTCGTGATTTTGAGAAACGCAAAACGCAGTTTTCAGCCGAAAATGTTTTTTTGACTTTTTGCTTGCCCCATTGAGTTTTTAAGTCAACCCATCCATCCCATTCTACTGTTGGGACCTGCAGTGTTAGCAGTGCAGCCTGCGGCTTTCTACGCGCCTTCACGGACGTTTTTACCACCTGATTTTTAATGTTTTTCACTGGCGTGGTGGTTTTATCACTATCTTGCTGTTGGTCCGTTTCGAGTTGTTGACGCTGCTCTGACTCCTCACTGGCTAGTTGCAGACGTTCAATCTCTTCGAGCATAGGTTTGAACACGGCGCTCCATAGACGATCTTCGCCATCCCAAGATCCTGCGATTCGTACCGGCGCGGACTTCTTGTACCACTTGCTGAGTTGTTTCAACAGAAACCAGCGCGGAACATAAAGATGGCCCAACTTTTCTTGGATCATGCTGGCCGGTACGGTCAGGGTGTGAGTCTTTGTATGTTCGGTAGTATCAGCTGCTGAGCGTTGAGCATTGTTTTTTTGCTCCAGGTAGACCGCCTTAAACCTGACTTTACGGCTTAGCTCGCTAGATCCCGGCCCAGCAGCGTGGACCATAACCAGAGTTGAATTGTGGGCTTCAATGCCTGCGCACAGCTCGCGAAAAGCGCGCACTACTGAATCCTCGTTTTTTAGATAGCGGCGCAGGACGCCATCATTTGATTCTTGATCAGTCAATCGGATTCCCACCGAGACAAATGGCAGGACTATCTGCTGCCCGTATTTCCCCCAGACTAGAGGCAGCCTGATACGGGTTGAGGTAGGTGTCATGTACTGAATGAATTTTGCCCAGCGCATTTTTGAGTAGCCCCCCAGGGTTATGTTTCCTGCGATGGTGACGACTCATGATTTAGCATTGGAGGCTATTTGGCCCAGTTTTGGGTACAGATAGGTCAATCGCGCCTCTTACACAGATTTGCCATGCATGGCGTTGCGCAACAAAATCATGCACCGATTAGGTCAAAGCGCCGGACGTCGATGGTTGAAATGGGGCGGGAGTTGAACTTGCCTATGCGGCTAGGGTGTGTAGCTGCGTCTGAAGCAGTAGGCCTTGGCAGGCGGTACCAAAGGAAAAGGTGCAGAAGGTTGCTCGGTTTATGCAATGGATCATTGAACTGCTGGCTTGACAGGCCCCAAGATCGATAGAGGGGGGCAAAGGCGATATTCGATCTTAGAGTGGCCTCCCAGAGAGTCTTTCTGTCTGGTTCCGCTGGCCGTAAGCTGGGCAGGGCAGCATTTTTCAGAGAGGGGTATATCCTGAAGACATTATCAATCCATTGAGTTGGGTCATGGGGTCTGTATGGAACCTATTGGTTATTTTATTTTGGGTACGGTTTTGGCGATTGCTTTGATCGGAACCGGAGGTTTTTTATTCGCTAAGCTGCTTGAACGTAGACTAAATAGTCAAAAACCTTGAGCTACAACACTGCAGATATTTCAGGTGCTATAGGTACCTTTAAACAGTTTTCCTCACTGACTCTGGGGCATTGAGGAAAACTGCTTTTCATTAGCCCCGTGTCGTTCTATATAGATTTGTGTTGCACTGATTGCATGCATGGATTCGGCGTTCGTCATTACGTGTCTCAAGACCATACTGCCGGATGCTGCATGACCTGCAGTGCCAGCATTGAATGCGGCTCAATTGAGTTTTCCGAGCGTACTCTTCAATAGTAGGGAAGCGCAGCCAGGCTTCATGTTTGCGCTCCATTAGGTCGCCTGCGAGCCAATCGGCGAGAAGGGCGCAACCCACTATGAATATGATGAATGCAGCGATTACATACATGCATTTGGCTCCTTTGTTTTTGGTGTTTTTCTAGATTCAATATTCGCGTTCTGCACTTATTCTTCCTCTTCAGCCCACCTTTGGTGAATACGCCGGCTAGCTGCTACTTGTGCAGGTAACAGCGGTAAGAAGCCGTTATTCGTCGGGATGTGAGGGGCTGTCAGCCAGGCCAGGAAAAGATACTTTCCCGGGTTTATCAGGAATTGTGAGAGCGTAATGCCGAGTTTTTGCTGTATCTGAGCATCGATGTAAACCGATGACCAAGCATTCAGGTGAACCTGTTGGTCGGGGGTAAAAGTGATCTGTTCTTCGAGTGACATGGGCATGGCTCCGTTTGGGTTACGGTTCCAGTTTCCCCATTATTTTGAATATGCAAGCAGCCTGGGAAAACACTCCCAGGCTCGGACATTTCGATGCAAATTTGCCAATTTGCAGTGCCACAGACTGTCGTGACAGTTAGCGTTTACGGCTCAACGAAAAGTAGCTTTTGTCCCTGGTTTAGGATTGATCTAGCGGCAACCCCTTGCAGGCCAGGGTTATAGATGTAGAACCAGGATGGCAACGCCTTAGACATCTCAGTAATCAATCGGATGTCTTCTGCATTTGCAGGTGTTCCCCAGGCATCCAAGAAAATAGGGCCATAAGCCATACCGGTTTCCGGAATAAATGAAGGGACGGGCGCCAGGCTTGGGGAATGGTCAGCAATCAGATCGTATAGTTGGGCATAGGTCTGTATCAAACCACCCTCACCAAATGGTTGGCCGAGCACATGCCTAACCTTGGTCGAAAGTAACTTTTCCCGGCCATGCTCATCCTTGCTGTAAACATCCGCGCGCGCCTCTATATAGGCCTGTGAAGCGACAGCCACAGCATTCCTTGGAGTGGATGCCAGGCTTTCAGGCACCCATGCGGCGATTTGTATTCGCGCGGCAGGGCTCCCTGGAGTTAATCCACTCAACAGCAACATTGTTGGATCTCCGGATGCAATCAGCTGTGCAGCGCCGCTTACTGAGTGATCAAGATTGCGACCGCTAGACCCAGTCACTGCAAAGGTTTCTTCATGCTCGGTGCGTGACATGTCATAGGCAGGAATGCTCATCGCATCCGCTATTTGCAATGCCACTGATGGTGTACCGGTTCGAGGGAGCAGGCCGCAACCGTTCAGGACGGTTATGAAAACGGCAGTTAGGATAGTTCGGGACATGGCGCACCTAGGCTGACAAAGTATTAATGAAGGTAGAGAGAAGCGACTTTCAAGTGCGCAGGATTGGCCACAGAACGGTGCTGGTGAGCAGGCACACACATGTCCATGTCGCTAGCGGTAACCTCAGCAACTTCATGGATTCATGGAGCGGGATTAATAGCCGTCGGTGCTTGTAGCCTTTGAAGAGAAACACAGCCCAGGCAAGCGGTGCCGATTGGAAAGACAGGAGCAAGGCGAGTCGCCACAAGGCTATTTCAATCAATTGAGGTGCTGACGTGGATGGAGCATATTCCAAGTAGCCCAGACGAATTGTCATTGCGGATACCACGATCACAATCGACTGGCTGCTATAGAGCAGATGTCTCCAAAGCGCTGCGCGAACTTCTTCTGATGTTCTGTACATGATTGATGGCCTCAAGAAATAGGGCCTTCAGGTGAGCATGATTTCTCGGATATGCAACCCGCTCAAGAGTGCTGGTTTTGGTGCCATGACAAGATGTTTTCAGAGTTCGTACTGAATTTTAAATGAGGGTGAGTCGCTCGCGCGGTTTTGGCGGCGATCATACAGCCGGGTGGTACTGATGCTCGCGTGTCCAAGCCAGTGCTGGACTTGAGCAATATCTGCGTTGTTTTCTAACGCATTGGTAGCCGCAGTAACACGCAGGCCGTGTACGCCTAATCCAGCCACATCGATTCCGGCCTGCAGCGCGTAGTGGAATACAAGCTTATAGATGCCATCAGCGCTCAGGCTCCTGCCAGCTTTGCTGCCTCGAAGGCTTGTAAACATAAAGCAGCTTTTGTCTCTCTCGACGCAAGTACCTTCCAGGTACTGATTGATGCTGTTCTCTGCATCACCATGAAGAGGGATGTATCGCAATCGGCCACCTTTACCGTGGATTCGTAGATGCAGCAAACCATCCCGCTTCTGCAGGTCGCACACGCGTAGAGAAGCAACTTCTTGGCGGCGTAGGCCGTGATAAAGCAGCACCGCCAAAATGGCCCTGTCTCGTAAGCCTTTTGCTGATAGCAGGTTGGGGGCGTCGAGAAGTAACTTTGCTTGGGCGCGGCTCAAAGCAGGGGTCTTGCCCTCGTAGTATTCAGTACGTGGACGTTTGATCCCGTGGACAGGGTTGCGTGTGTAGCGCGGATCTCGTTCGATCAGGTAGTCGAATAAGCATGCCAAAGCTGCAAGTTTTCGCCTGCGTGTAGCAGCGCTTAAACATGCCTCTTCTAGTGCGGCGCGCCACATCAGTACATGCCCGCGAGAAATTTCACGTAGGTTCTCGACCGAGCGCGCTCCGACTAAAACAAAGAAGTCTTGGATATCGGAACGATAGGCGCGCCGTGTTTGCTGGTTGTCGAGGTTAGCGAGCCATTCTGAAACCAAACAAATAACGGAGGAGGGGGGCGCCTCAATCAACTCCTTATGATTTTTGACCTCAAGTCGCTTTTCTGACTGCATAACCGGTTATGCCCTTTTCGCTAAAGTGATTTTGCCGCGGGTCAAATCGATAACGGCAACAGCTCTTGATAACGTGTTTTATCAAGAATTTTGCGTTGCCGGTACGCTGTAAGCAGGCGCAGGTATCCAGCAACTCTCACCACAGGTGACCATAGGTTTTGAACTATGCAAGAGTGGTGCGACGTTGCGACCAAATTGCTAGATCGATGGATGAGCAAAGAAGGGTGCGTGGGGGCTTGTGTCTGTAAGCTCTGCTACGAACGGCGTAGCAGAGCTGTTCCAAGGGTTAGGTTAGAACTGGATTTTTTCTTTCAGTGATTCCATTTCATCCTGAACATGCTGAATGCGGCGGATAACAGCGAACTTGGGTTCAAACTCCAGAAAAACTGCTTTTTGATCGTCAGTCAGCTCAATACCGAACTCGTCAATCGAGTGTTCGAAGAGCACCTCATTAGCGTCGTTCACGTCGTCGAGAAAGCCAGTGTAGAGGTTGCCGTCAGCCATAACGGTTGTGTAACGCCAGTGGATGACGAGCTGGGCGCTATCAGACATTGTAGTGAAAACGCCAAAGTCCCCCGTATCGATTCCCCGGTTTTCGCACTGCCTGTTGCTGGCCTCGACAAAGCTGGCAGCGACGAAGTTCACCTCGAGATTTTTCATACTGTATCCCCTATATCGCGTGGTTTTTACGGCAAGCCGTCTGCTTGCTCGAAAACAATTTTGAACAAGGGGAAATCGAAAGAGGGGTCTATTACGCCCCACATCAGGGTCAGGCGTGAGTGATTCACTACTTTCTATACACCTGCGTTTGGTTCAACTGTTGCTCGGCCTTTCGAAGCTGAAGAGTACCGTGCGATATCCGTGGCGTGAGGTCGATGACGCGCCAAGCCGAGGTTTAATCATCTATAGCCAAGGTCGCTGAATGCGCCATGGAATTGCCCGTACATTTTTAGACGCTCAATTGCCGGCTATGGCTGATCGTGATGGGCTGGACTCGGCCAAGAGCAGTCATCCGGCATCTATAAAAGTTGGTGTTTCGCTTTCAGAATGGTATCTACAACCTTTGACGTTTACGTTGTCGACTCATGCCACCAAGCAAGTTGTTAGCTTTCAGGAAACTCTGCCAGTCACCGCTGCTGAACTGACTACCCTGGTCTGAGTGAGACATCACTTCCTGCTTGGGCTTGAGCAGCCAAACAGCCACCAGCAATGCATCAATAGCCAGATCGCTGGCCATCTGCGGCTTCACAGACCAGCCAATGACCTGCAGAGAAAACAGATCGAGCACAATCGCCAAAAATAACCAACCCTCATAGGTGTGGATGTAGGTTATGTCCTTGTCCCAGACTTTGTTGGGTTCGATGACATTGGATAGGTGCGTCAGATGATTCGGTGAAGCCACTTGAGACTTACAACCGTAGCGTCCAGATAGGCGACGGTACCTTTTCTGCGAGCGAAGCCCTTCAAAGCGCATCAATCGATGCAACACGATGGTTGCCGCACGCTTCTGGCAAACAGTGTTCTAGGTATTAAAGCGCTCCGTCAGGCCATGGAGATCTGACGCGGTTTTCTCTAACTCCTGCCCCCTATCACTAGCCTTGGAGGCATTCTCCAAGCTCTCATCAGCAGCCTCAGCTATGTGGTTGATCTGCCGTGAAATATCTTCAGCAACGTGAGCTTGCTCTTCTGCTGCCGCAGCCATTTGCTGGCTCATGGCACTTATGCGCTCCATGGCTGACTTTATTCCTTCAAGGGCTTGCTGTGTTTCACTGACACGCTGTACGCCTTGCTCAGCGTCCTCATTACCTTTGCGGGCGATCTCTACTGCGTTTACTGCGCTATTGCGCAAGGTGCTAATGATCTTCTGAATCGACTCAGTGGACTCTCTTGTTTTTTGCGCCAATGAGCGTACTTCGTCAGCAACAACAGCAAAACCACGGCCTTGCTCGCCGGCCCGCGCTGCCTCAATCGCAGCGTTTAGTGCGAGTAGATTTGTTTGATCAGCGATTGATTGGATCAAACTCGCTGCGGTATTGATGTAGTCCGTTTCGGTTGCAAGACTTTCGACTGCGCAAGTGACCTGATCCACTGTTACGGATAAGGCTTCTATAACTTTTAACGTTGTGTCCGCGACTTCACTCCCTTGTGCCACCAGACTAGAGGCGCTCTGTGCTTCCTCAGCTGTGAGCTGGATATTGGCGGCTACCTCGTTAATCGAGGCGGTCATTTCTGTCATGGCTGTTGCTGCCATATCGGCTTCAGCACGTTGTTCTGCCAACGCATGCCTGGTCTTGCTGGCAAGCGTTTGAGCATCCGCTGCACCCTGACTAGTCTGCTCGGCATAATCACCCAAGCGTGTAAGAACGGTTCGAATTCGTGCTGCTTCACTGATTAAAACCATACGCAGCTTGGCTGTAACGCCCTTATCTGTAGTGAATACCTTGGCGGCCAGTTCACTGTCGAAAGCATCCGGCACTTCACCCAGAGCAGCGTTGACACGATTCTGCAAACGCCTTACTGCCATAAGGCCCGCAGCTGGAGCACTAAAAAGCGGAACGATGGCCATCCAAAAGCTTGCTCCCATAGAGCTTATTAGAGCCGCACCGGCAAGGCCTATGGCAATAGGGGCAAAAAGTTGCCCAAGCAATGACCTAAAATGGTCTGCGGATGCTGAGCTGAGCTTGCCTTCGTTGATGCTGTCGTACAGCGCGCTTGCTCTGTTGACGCGCTCAGGGCTCGGTTTCGTTCGAACGGATTCGTACCCGATCAACTTACCGCTTTCAGTGATCGGCGTAACGTAGGCTTCAACCCAGTAGTGATCACCATTTTTACAGCGGTTCTTCACTATACCCATCCAGCACTTTCCGGCCTTGAGGCATTGCCACATGTGCTCATAGACAGAGGGTGGCATGTCGGGGTGCCTGACGATGTTGTGCGGGCTGCCAATCAGTTCTGCCCGAGTAAAGCCACTTATCGCCTCAAACTCATCATTGCAGTAGAGGATTTTTCCCGACGAGTCTGTTGCTGAAATCAGTCGTTGCGACTGATCAAAGCTTCGCTCGCGGCCTGTTAGGGGGAGGTTTTTACGCATTTTTCATAAGCCTTCTTGGTAGCGGCATAATGATATCATTTTCCAGCGAAGCCACTGGCTAGTGCCGGAAGACGCTGCTGTTCTTCTTTCGGTAATCGGCCGCGTATTGTAAAAAATTAGGCCGTATCCAAGCATTAGCGCAAGCAAAGACGTCGACCCAGAAGTCACAAGGCACACATTCTTAGTGCCAAACTGACCCTGCTACGTAGCGGAATGGCTTTCGCGTTCTTCACCTATTGCGGAACCTGGCTTGTAGAAAAGCTGAACCAGGTCGATACAGATTGCTACGTGCTGTTGCAGGGAGTAAGCGAAATGCTTCAAGAGATGGCCTGGAAAAGCTTTATGTGAGCTACTTTTACCTACTATTACCAGTCTGCGCGCGCGGTCAAATTAATACCGTTGCGCTTGCTAACCTTCGGCTGACATCGTTCTACACAGTGGAAGATTGAATGTTTATAGACCTTATCGAGAACATAACCCTACTGATCTCACTGTGCTGGCTACATGGGATGATCATGCGGTATCTGGACGGGTATGAGCGGCTGGGTAAAGTCTGCGCAGGCCTATTATTCGGCGCAGTTTGTATTGCCGGGATGAAAATCCCATTGGTGCTGACTGATGGGATAATTTTCGATGGTCGCACAGTAGTGCTAAGTATGGCCGCGTTCTTCGGCGGGCCACTGGTAGGCGCGATTGCAGGTTGCATGGCAGGTTTGTTTCGCCTTTGGCTAGGAGGTATAGGTGTTATCCCTGGGCTGCTCAATATATTGATGCCGATACTAATGGGGCTGGCATTTAGTTACATACATCGGCGGGGATGGGTACCCTTTAATATCGGCTCACTGCTGGTATTTGGAGTTGTGCTTCAAGGCTTGCAGGTGTTGAATCTGGCGCTACTACCAGTCGACCATTTTGCCTTGTTCCTTAAGCATGCACTATTGCCTCTCGTTGCAGTGCTGATACCCGCAACGCTGCTCCTAGGTCTGTTGTTAAGGGATGTTCAGCTACAGAGACAAGCCCGCGAGGCTTTGCGGCAGAGCGAGGCATATTTGCGTGCGATTACTGAAGCAGTACCTGATTTATCACTGGTGCTCGATGAGGATGGGCGCTACCTGAAAATCAAGACACCAGACAATGACCTGCTTTTTACTGGGGCTTCGGAGTTACTTGGAAAGCGCCTGCAAGATGTACTGCCGGCAAGCCAGGCAGATTTATTCCATAAATTTATAAGCCGTACTCTGGCCAGTGACCGCCCACAAACCATCGAATATGGTATGCAAACCCAGGTTGGTCATCGCACCTTCGAAGCGCGTGCGCGTCGCTTAGATACGCTTATTCAGGGCCGTCGTGCAGTGGTGCTTATGGCTCGGGATATAACTGACCGGATTGCTTATGATCTGGATCGAAGGGTTGCTGCTATCGCCTTCGAGTCCCAGCAAGGCATGATAATAACCGATGCTCAAACCAGGATTATCAAAGTCAATAAAGCGTTCTCGCGCATCACCGGTTATACCGAAACTGAAGTTTTAGGACAGCCGACCCGCATGCTTGGCTCTGGCCATCAAGGCCCTGAGTTCTACCAAGAGCTTTGGAAAACGCTCTCTGAAAACGGCTTCTGGGAGGGTGAGATCTGGAATCGCCGCAAGAACAATGAAGTGTTCCCAGAGTGGCTAACAATTAGCGCCGTACGTGATGAGCAAGGTCAGGTTATTAACTACGTGGCTTCCCTCACCGACATCACTGAGCGCAAAAGTGCCGAGCAGAAAATTCAGCATCTGGCCTTCTATGATCCACTGACTAATTTGCCCAATAGGCGCTTGTTGCGTGACCGTCTCCAACAGGCGATGGCCTTATGCGGCCGGAAAGGCATGTATGGCGCACTAATTTTTCTTGATCTGGATGACTTCAAAAACGTCAACGACCTTTATGGTCACCAAGTTGGCGACGAGTTGCTATGTCAGGTGGCCAAGCGCCTTACTGAAACGCTTCGAGAACAGGACACCGTGGCACGTCTTGGCGGGGATGAGTTTGTAATCCTGTTGGAGGGTTTGGAGTCCTGTGCCGAGGAGGCAGGCACCCAGGTTGAGCACATAGGTATCAAGTTATTGCAGGCGTTGCGTGAGCCTTATTTAGTCAGCGGTCATCGGTTCAACAATAGCGCCAGCTTGGGTATTGTGATGTTCAATGATGCTCACCACTCGGTGGATGAGTTGATGCAGCATGCGGACTTATCCATGTACAGCTCAAAAGCCTTGGGCAAGAACGCACTCAGTTTCTACGACCCGCAGATGCAGGCTGTGGTGAGCAAGCGCCTGCAACTCGAAGAAGATATTCGTCGCGGCCTAGCCGAAGAAGAGTTTGTCATTTACTTGCAGCCACAGGCTGGGGTGAATGGCTATCTCGAAGGTGCAGAGGCCCTTGTGCGATGGCAGCATCCCCAGCGTGGTGTTTTGGGGCCCGGCGTATTCATCGAGATCGCTGAACGCAGCGACCTTATTGAAGTGATGGATCTTGCAACCTTGCGCCAGGGCTGCGAGCTCCTTGTCCGCTGGTCAAACCAGCCGCAGCGAGCTGCTTTGAGCTTGTCAGTTAACATTAGCTCCAGACTGCTTTACAGGGATGACTTTATCGATCTGATTAAGCATTTGTTGGATGAAACCCAGGCCAACCCACTGCGCCTAAAGCTCGAAATAACTGAGTCACTGTTGCTCACTGACAAGGAGAAGGCAGTGATGCGCATGCAGTCACTACGGGAGATGGGCATTCGCTTTTCCATCGACGATTTCGGTACCGGTTATTCGTCCATGGCTTACCTTCAACAGTTGCCGCTCGATCAGTTGAAGATCGACCAGTCATTTGTGCGTGACTTACCTGAAAACACGAGCGGTCTGGCTATAGTTCGCGCCATCTTGGCTATGGCGCATAGTCTTAATCTCGAAGTCATTGCTGAGGGCGTAGAGACCTTGGCTCAGCGTGATGCCCTGAGTGATAGCGGATGTAAGCACTTTCAAGGTTATCTGTTTGGCAAGCCGGTTGCTGTGGCAGACTTCGAGATCATCTCTCTCTGCTCTGGAAGTCAGCACTGAATAGCCCCTGTTTCTGTAGACACCTGATGACCGCTATTGGCCGGTTAGCGACTACTGCTCTGGCTAGCCATGCTTGTCCTCCCACATGTGGAGAACTTGCCATGAACATCATTGCTACCTGCAGCTGCCGGCCCTGGAATAAAGGGAAGTTGGTCGGGCAGAAAACCCCGCTCCGGCTGAGAGATATCTGGGCCATCCGAGTAAGGCTTCAACTTGCAGAACGAACCCGTGATCTGGCTCTGTTCGATCTGGCAATCGACAGCAAGCTTCGAGCCTGCGACTTAACCAAGCTTCGTGTATGCGACGTTGCTCATGGCGAGCATGTGTCATCACGAGCGATGGTTATGCAGCAGAAAACGAAGCGGCCAGTGCAGTTCGAAATTACTGAGCAAACACGGTCTGCTCTCGCGGCCTGGATACACCAAGCCCAGCTCCGTAACCAGGACTGCCTTTTCCCGAGCAGGCTGCACACCTCAGACCATCTATCCACTCGTCAATACGCTCGTATCGTCAAGGGCTGGGTGAAAGCCATTGGTCTTGATCCGGCCATGTATGGCACTCACACAATGAGACGTACGAAGGCATCACTGATCTATCGCCGGACGAAGAACCTACGGGCGGTTCAATTGCTGCTCGGCCATACGAAGCTGGAGAGCACCGTTCGATATCTTGGGATTGAGGTCGACGACGCCTTGGAAATGGCGGAGCAGACCGAGGTTTGACCATGTATAGCGACGGTCGAAGTCAGGCCGTCGCTAACCGGCCAGATGCGGTCAGTCAGATCCCATCTTTATGCAAACACCTGACTGCCGCACCCATCTTCCTGGATAAAAATCCTGCTAAATCGTGACTATAAGGCGGGAAGTGAATTATTTTTAATCGCTGGTCGCGCTGGAGTTCAAATACCAGCTTGGCTCATCAAAATTTGTTCACTCCACCCCTTTTTGATTTTTCGCGATTATGCCCTCACCAGCACTTACAACCCATACTTCAGTAACAAATCCCGGTAAGTCGACCCTGATTTGACCTTTTCCAGCGCGCGCGTGAACTGACTCACCAGCGCATCCTCAGTCCCCAGAGTAAAGGCCAGATAGCCTTCGCCAGCTAAATCGGTGAGCTCAAAAAGCTTCTCAACTTGACTGAAATCCAAGCCGAAACGCTGGGTTGAATAGAGGAGCATGGTGGGATCTTCGGGCAGAAGGTCAAACCGGCCGTGGAAAAATTTGCGAATATTGGATTCATCATTGTTGGCAATATCCAGATTGGCGGCCAAACCCTGTTTACTCAGATAACGAAAGCGGCCGCCTTGCGCAGTAACGCCGATACGATACTTGCCCAGCTCGCTGACACTGTTTGCCTGCACAGCCTGGCGCGACTTGAGTCTATAGACGATTATCTTAAAGGGCACCAAAGGCCCGACCCAACGGTAGTCCAGTTCAGTTTCTTGATTGCGGTAGACGGTAAAGATCAGATTATTGGGCTGCGCCAGCACACAGCATTCAATTCTTGGCCAGGGTCGTAGCTTGATCGCTGCTTTGCTGCCCAGCTCGTTGAGCACCAGTTGTACGACCTCGACAGCAAAGCCAGCAGCTTGCCCCGAGCTGCTATCAAGGAACTGGTAAGGTGCTTCCTCCGGAGCGTAGACCCCAATCTCCGAAGCCCATAACCTGCCACTGAGCAATGCCAGTCCAAAGCAAATCAGAATCTTAATAGCCATTCAGATCAACCTGCTTCCAGTCCGCCTAAGGTGCCAGCGCAAAAGAGCTGAAACGCACAATTAGTTGCGGGCTTCCAGGCTTATACCCATACCCCTTGCCTCTAACATGCAGTTCTACTCTAGAGCAAATGGACGGTGCGCCGCCCAGCAGGACAGCTTTTGCACCCGATTCAACGTCTGAATCCAGCGCATAAGTGCAATGCTGGCCCTTGAATAACTGCCACTTCAAGCCTGATGGCTAGCATCTACCTTTTTTTGCCTGTCCAGGAGGGCAGTGAGGCGGGCCACCTCCGCCATCTCCAATATCAACTCCTACTCCGGGAAGCCTCAGGCTGCAGCCTGACATGAGTATCGCCACCATCATCAACGCAAGTATGCGAGCAATCATTTTGTTATTTCCTTAGGCGTTAAGCCTGAAAATTCCACTGCAAAAGTCATCATTGCCTCCGCTTTAAGGTATCAACACCCTCCAAGTGCTTGAGGCCTAGAATCATCAATATAGATGTCTTTGTGGGTGCATCGTTCATTACCCATGGGTTTCTTTTCATGTGCTCTGCGCAAAGGATTCGCAGGCTTCTATCAAATTTCAGAAAACGCTTGACCTTACTCTCGTGGCAAGGTCGAGGATGTCCCCAAGGTCCAGATAGAAACGCCTATTTGGTGACTACTGAGGCGACTTAAAGGGGATTACGTAATGAGCAGAGTTGATCTGAATGTCGAAGGTATGAGTTGCGGCTCTTGTGTCAAACACATCAATGCGGCGTTGCATCCGGTTGCAGGCGTCAATGAGGTAGCTGTAGACCTGAACACTAATCAAGTGACCGTCATTGGCAGCATGGATACCGCGGCCGTCATAGGTGTTCTGCGAGAAGCGGGTTACCCAGCTCATGTTGCCACACCAGACATTAATGCAGGTACTAAGACGGCGTCATCGGTCGGTTCTGGATGTTGTTGTCATTGATAACCGGGCCCCAATCGTCGCCAAATCGTAAGCGAATTAAAATCATGCAAGCGCCCCTTTATCAGTGCGTTGGCTGATACCGCGAATGCGACTTTTTTGCAGCACTGTTCAGTAGATTGTTTGCGGTATACAAAAGGACTAATCGGTGGATAATTGGCTATCGACTTTGCTTTTAGACCTCTAGTGCCTATGCGCTTACTAAAAATTGCACTAATCTGGATGCTGATGCTCGCCTTACCGGTGCAGAGCATGGCAGCTATCAGCATGCAGTTATGCGCGGTAACCCAGCAAAGCGGGGCGATGACGCAGGATGATCCGCAAATGGCCGCGCATCACCCGGGTGCGATGGTTATGGCTGAGCCTGCGAAGGCACCTGCCCATGGCGAGCATCACGCCAGCGATACTTCCAGCAAGTCCGTGTCCAACGCCGATAACAGCCTGTGCAGCCTCTGCGCTTTTTGTGTCGGCGCGGTGGCCCTGAGCACGGTGGTTGCCAGCAATTCCCCACTGCAAGCGGTCGAGCCGTCCCTGGCGCTACTGGATCAGTTTGTCGGTTTTATCGCCGAAACCCCCGAAAGACCCCCACGACTGTTTCTCGCTTAAGCCAAACCATGCGTTGACGCACCTAGCTCAGTTGCTGCCTGGGATCGCGTAACGCGTATTTAGCTATTAGTCGGTGCTTGCCTGCGAAATGCAGGCTGCGCCTCTGCACGCGAGATTATTCGATGATGCGTTTTCTCTTTGCCCGCCCGCAGGCGTTTATCTGCCTGGCATGGTTGCTGCCGGCCGGCAGTTGGGCTGATTCACCCGATCCGCTGGACGCCCAGGCCGCCACGCCGCCTGTGCACTATCAATCGCCGCTCAAGGCCTACCAGGGTTTTAGCGAGCAACCGCTGTACGACTGGCGCGAGGCCAATGACTTGGTCGGCCGGATCGGCGGCTGGCGCACTTACGCCCAAGAGCCGTATGCCCATGAGTCCGATACCCAGGAAACCCCGGCGCAGCAGCCAGCCGAGCCTTCGAGTAAGCCAATGGAGGCGCACCATGGCCATCACTAAATCGAGTGGCATGACGAGCCGCGTCGGGCTTTGCGCAATGGTTGTTTTACTGAGCGGCTGCGCCAGCTTTAGCCAGGATGGTGGTTTTACTCAGGTCGAGCAGGCCAGCCAGGCGCAGTTGGACAAGCAGGTGACCTGGGTGAAAACCCCGGAGCAGCGCAGCCAGGTGGCCGAGCGGGTCGCCGAGTTGCTGGTCGAGCCGCTGACGGTGGATGCCGCGGTACAGGTTGCCTTGCTGAATAACCGCGACTTGCAGGCAAGCTTCGATGCGCTGGGTATCAGTGAAGCCGAGCGCGTGCAGGCCGGGCGTATCCCCAATCCGGGCTTTTCCTTCGGGCGTTTGGAGAAAGGCAGCGAGGTGGAGTACGAGCGCGGCTTGCATATAAATCTGGCGCGGCTGATCGCCATGCCGCTGACCTCCGACATGGAGGCCAAGCGCTTCGAGCAGGTGCAGCGGCAGACCAGTCTGTCGTTGTTCGAACTGGCCAGCCAGACCCGCAAGGCCTGGTACCGAGCGGTGGCCGCGCAGGAGAGCTTGGCTTATATGCAGCAGGTGATGCAGGCGGCTGAGGTTTCGGCTGAGCTGGCCCGGCGGTTGGCCGCAGTGGGCAACTACAGCACGCTGCAGCGAGCTCAGGAGCAGAGTTTTTATGCCGATGCTGGGCTGAACCTGATTCGCGCCGAGCAGGCTCGGATGCAGAGCCGTGAGCAGTTGATCCGTCTGCTTGGTTTGTGGGGGGAGCAGATTGAATTCCGCTTACCCGAGCGCTTGCCCGAGTTGCCGGCTAAGCCTGAGCAGTTGCCGGATGTCGAACGTTTGGCCATGGCTCAGCGTCTGGATATCCAGGCTGTGCGCCTGGACGCCGAGCGGCTGGCCAGCAACCTGGGGCTGAGCAAGACCACACGTTTTATCAACGTGCTGGAGCTAGGCGTGGTGAACAACCGCTCCAATGAGGAACCGACCCAGCGCGGTTACGAGATCAGCGTCGAGTTGCCGCTGTTCGACTGGAGTGGAGCCAAGGTGGTCAAGGCCGAGGCGCAGTACCGGCAGATGCTTAATCGCGCCGCTGCCACAGCAATCAACGCGCGCTCGCAAGTGCGCGAGGCCTACCTGGGTTACCAGGCCAGCCATGACGTTGCCCGGCATTATCGCGACGAGGTACTGCCGCTGCGCGCGCGTATCGCCGAGGAAAACCTCCTGCAGTACAACGGCATGTTTATCAGCACCTTCGAGCTGCTGGCCGATGCACGCAAACAGATCCTCGCGGTCGATGGCTATCTGCAGGCGCAGCGCGACTTCTGGATCGCCAAGGCCGATCTGGATATGGCCCTGTTGGGCGCGCCTAGTCTGTCATCAAGCACACCGGCAATGGCCGCCACCGACGAGCCCGCCGGGCACTGATCAAGGAAAATTCCCCATGGTTTCACGACGTGATTTCTTTCTCGGTGCCAGCGCGATTACTGCCGCTGTCGCCACCTCGGCGGTCAGCCGGGTATCCCTGGCCGGCATACCGGAGGCGGTGTCGCAGGGCAGCGCCGATACCCAGCCGCCGCTGCAACCGCAGAATGGTCGGCCCTATAACCCGGTGGTCACCCTCAACGGCTGGACCCTGCCGTGGCGCATGAACAACGGGGTCAAGGAATTCCATCTTGTTGCCGAGCCGGTGGTGCGCGAGCTGGCGCCGGGCTACAAAGCTCACCTGTGGGGCTATAACGGCCAGTCGCCGGGGCCAACCATCGAGGTGGTGGAGGGCGATCGGGTGCGCATCTTCGTTACTAACAAGCTTCCTGAACACACCAGCATCCATTGGCACGGCCAGCGCCTGCCCAATGGTATGGATGGCGTCTCCGGGCTAACCCAGCCGGCGATTCCAGTGGGCAAGACTTTTGTCTACGAATTCGTCGCGCGCCGTCCCGGCACCTTTATGTACCACCCCCATGCCGACGAGATGACCCAGATGGCCATGGGAATGATGGGTTTCTGGGTCACTCATCCCAAGGAACACCACCCGCTGATCAGCGAAGTGGATCGGGATTTCTGCTTTCTGCTTAACGCCTATGACATCGAGCCTGGGGCGGCTACGCCGCAGATCATGACCATGCTCGACTTCAACCTGTGGACCTTCAACAGCCGCATCTTCCCTGGCATCGACCCGTTGGTGGTGCGGCATAACGACAAGGTGCGCCTGCGCGTTGGCAATCTGACCATGACCAACCATCCGATCCACCTGCATGGTCACGAGTTTGAGGTGACCGGCACCGATGGCGGGCCGACGCCGTTTGGTTCGCGCTGGCCGGAGGTGACTACGGATATCGCGGTGGGGCAGATGCGTCAGGTTGAGTTCCTTGCCGACGAGGAGGGCGACTGGGCTTTTCACTGTCACAAGAGCCACCACACGATGAACGCTATGGGCCATGACGTGCCGACGCTGATTGGCGTCGATCACCGCGAGATGACGCGCAAGGTCGCCAAGCTGATCCCTGACTATATGGTGATGGGTGAACGCGGCATGGCCGATATGGCGGAAATGCAGATGCCGCTGCCGGACAACACCGCCCCGATGATGACCGGCGACGGCCCCTTCGGCTCGGTGGAAATGGGCGGCATGTTTACTGTGCTCAAAGTGCGTAAGGATCAAGCGCCCGGCGATTACAGCGACCCCGGCTGGTTTAAGCACCCGGCCGGCACTGTGGCCTATGAATGGAAAGGGGAGTTGGCCAAACCGGCGCGTTCCAGCGAGGCCGGCGGGCAATCCATGCCGCTTAAGCAGCCGCTCGGTGAAGCAGTTGAGGTGCAGGTGCGTAAACCAAGCGGCCATGCTGGCCATTGAGGAGGTAGACCCATGAAACAGACAGCTTATTTGCCGCTGGCATTCGCCCTGGCGTGCTTGCTGCTTAGCGGTTCAGCGCTGGCCCATAGCGAACAACACACTGCGCAGTACAGCGCTGCCGTAGTCAAAGAACAGAAACCCTGGGGTATTGCCGGTGACCTTGAGCAGGTCAGCCGTACCATCGAAATAGGCATGAGCGACCAGATGCGCTTTAGCCCCGACCAACTTGAGGTCAAGCAGGGCGAGACCATCCGCTTTGTGCACCGTAACCAGGGCAAGTTGCTGCATGAGTTCGTCCTGGGTACTCAGGCGGATCTGGATGCGCACGCGGCGATGATGGCCAAGTTTCCCGGCATGCAGCATGACGAGCCCTATATGGCTCATGTCGGGCCGGGGCAGAGTGGCGAGATCATCTGGACCTTTAACCGTGCCGGCGAATTCGATTTCGCCTGCCTGATCGCCGGCCACTACCAGGCGGGAATGGTCGGAAAAGTGCTGGTTGTGTCTAACTGACTGATACGTGTGAGCCCACGTCAGCTTGTGCTGGCCTGGGGAATAGCGGCAGCGCAATTCTTGCGGGTCGATAAATGAACATGGCGGCCGTGTGGGCGCCTGACTTGAGGATTAAGACCATGAAACAACTACTGATTGCGTGCCTGCTGGGTAGCCTGACCTTTAGCGTTCAGGCCGGCAATGAACACAGCGGTCATGAGGACCATGTAGCCGCGCAGGCCAACGCCAGCATGAGTCATGGCGAGGTGCGTAAGATTGATGCAGCCAACCAGAAGATCACCTTGCGCCACGGGCCGTTGGCCAATATCGGCATGCCGCCGATGACTATGGTGTTTCAGGTGGAGGATGCTGCTCAACTGGAAGGTCTTAAGGTCGGTGACAAAGTGAGTTTTGTTGCGCAGCAGCAGGGCAGTCAGTTTGTTGCAACCGATTTGAAAACTGCACCCTAAAAGGTAATCGGGGCCGTGATACGGCCCCGGTTATAATGTTGAGCGTGTTAGAACATGTTTTTTCAGAAGATTGCACATGCTCACTCCCATAAATGTGAGTGAGCTTGAACTGCTATTAGCCGACCTATGCCAAACGCTCTAGGCTGGAATCGGCTAAAAGCTGACTGCCCGCAGGCTCCAGTTTAGTCGTGGAAATATCTACGAAACTAGGAGCGATTCAGTTAGTGCACAGTCCTCGCGGGCAATCCGTCAGGAGCTCTCCGCCACCGGCAGCCATACATACTCAAAGGCCTCTATCGCCATCGGCCGGCCGAACAGATAGCCCTGGAAATGCTTGCAACCACTATCGTACAGGGCCTGGCGCTGCACCTGGTCTTCCACGCCCTCGGCGATCACTTCAAGCTCCAGGCTCTGCGCCATGGCCAGGATGGCACGCACAATCGCCAGGCTACTGGTACTGGCTGGCAAGTCGCGAACAAAGGACTGGTCGATCTTCAGCTGATCAAGCGGCAACTGCTGCAGGTAAGCCATGGACGAATAACCGGTGCCGAAATCGTCAATAGAAAACCGGATACCCATCGCGCGCAGCGCCTGCATGCGCAGCACAGCCTTGTCCTTATCATTGAGCAGCAGCGATTCGGTGATTTCCAGTTTCAGGCGCAGCGGGCTGGCCTGGGTGTCCACCAGGATCTGCTGGATCAGATCGACAAAGTCGTCCTTGTAGAGCAGCCGGGCACTGATGTTGACCGCCAGGCTCAGGCTGGCCATCTGCGGCAGTCCGGCCCAGCGGGCCAGCAGCTCGCAGCCCTGGCGCAGGGTCAGCAGATCCATCTGCTCGATCAGGCCGCAACGCTCGGCAATCTCGATGAAGTTGCCCGGCCCGAGCAAACCGCGCTGGGGGTGCTGCCAGCGCACCAGGGCCTCCGCGCCCTCCAGCGCACCATTAGCGCCGGCTTGCGCCTGCAGGTACAGGATAAACTCGCCTTCGGCCAGCCCACGGCGAATATCCTCTTCCAGTCGCAGGCGCATGCTGACCACGGCTTGCATCTGCGGGTCATAGAAACTCAGGGTGTTCTTGCCCGCCGCCTTTGAGTTGTACATGGACAGATCGGCATGCTGCATCAGCTCATCGACCGTGTGCTGCTCATCATTGAACAGCACCACGCCAAGGCTGGCGCTATTATTGAAGCGCTGGTCATTGACCAGATACGGCTCGCGCAGCGCTTGCAACAACTTGCTGCCGATATGCTCGACCTGGGCACCGGCCTCCTCGGCATAGGGCCCCAGGCCCTCCAGCAGGATCACGAACTCATCCCCACCCAGGCGCGCCACGGTATCCAGCTCGCGCAGCGTTGTCTTCAGCCTGTCGGCTACCTGGCAGAGCAGCTCATCGCCAACCTGATGGCCATGCAGGTCGTTGACATTCTTGAAGTCGTCCAAGTCCATGAAAATCAGCGCAGCGTGCTGGCCTTTTCTGCTGCACAGGATCATCGCCTGCTGCAGACGATCACGCAGCAGACGCCGGTTGGGCAGGCCGGTCAACGGATCGTAAAAGGCCAGGTGCTGGATTTTCTGCTCGGCGCTCTTGCGTTCGCTGATATCGGTGAGTGAAGCCACGTAGTTGGTGACCCGCTCCTGCTCGTCACGCACAGCACTGATGGTGAGCCATTCGGGGAAGACTTCCCCGTTCTTGCGCCGGTTCCAGATTTCACCCTGCCATTCCCCGGTTTCCGTCAGAGTCTGCCAGAGCTCCTGATAGAACTCCGGTCCCTGGCGCCCTGAGCCGAGCATGCGGGTTGGCTGACCCAACACTTCCTCCTCGCTATAACCGGTGATTTTCGAGAAGGCCTGGTTGGCTTTGACAATCCTCGTCTGTGCGTCGGTAATCAACATGCCTTGTTGGGACTCGAAGGCGATGGCAGCAATCCGCCGGTCCAGCTCCAGCGTGACCCGTTCGGTGATATCACGAGCCATCAAGACCACCGCACGCTTGCCCTCGATGGGCGCATCCAGACGCCGTGCGCGGGCTTCGAAGGTACGATGGCCCGCCTGAGTCTGCATGCCGTACTCAATGGACTGCGGAGTATCACTGCCCAAGGTGCGTTGGATGAACTGCATGAACAGATCGGCCTGGCTCGCCGGCAATACCTCATCCAGGCGCTTGCCCAGCAGCTCCTCCGAACCTGCCAGCAGCAGATCGTTGTCTGGCGTCTTGATCTTCAGGTAGCGTCCATCTTCATCCAGCACCAGAGACAGGTCGGGCACCGCCTCAGTAATGGCACGTAACTGCGCTTCACTCTGGCGCAGAGCCTCACGGGCTATTTTCTGCTGCTCGATATCCCTGAGCAGCAAGCCCATTATCAGCGTGGACGGCAGCAGAACCGTCACCACAGGCAGCAAGCCGACCTGTAGGAAATGAGCAAAACGCTCAGCCGGCAACAAGGTCAGGTTTAGCACCTGCAGGACCTGTACCAGCACCGCGAAAATCAACAGAGCCAACACATTGAAGGGCAGCCAGCCGCGCCGATGCAGGTGGCGATATAGCAAGCCCATCAAAATCGGCATCAGTACATTGAGCACGCCTGGCATCACCCCGATACCACCGAGCCACCAGCGAAACAGCGCCGCTATGCCCCCAGCAATCACCGCCACCAGAGGACCACCGAAAAAGGCGGCCATACTTAGCACCACCGTTCGCCCATCGAAGATCAAACCATCGGCAAGGGTCAGCGGCATGGCCATACCCATGATGCACACCAGACCAAATAGGACTCCTGCGCTGATATCCCCCAGCAGCTTGCGCCCCTCTAGGCAGCGCATCAGCATGCCGTGCATCCAGCACAAGGTGATAAGCAGCGTGACATTCTTGACGAGCTCTAAAATCATGCGGTTATCCACTAGCACGGTTCGGGCATATAAAGACCCAAAGTTTGCATAGTAGCAATCTACCGGCTCGGAAGAGTCGCTCTGGCTAATCGATGCCTACCCACACAGCGGTCGTCCTAACCACACGGAAAGCTTTATTTCGCAGCAGACTATTTCTCTATCCCTCAGTTTGAAATTCTATAAATGGATGCAAAGGCATACACCCAGAGTGAGGGTGTGCAAATTTTATTTGCCACAGCACATGGATTCTTCGTCGAAAAGGGAAAGATTATTTTTGCAGGCAAACAGGCCGCTTATGGCCGTTTTCTGCCAGTCAATCGGTACAGCCTACTGGTCAGGTCGAATGCAATCGCTGGTCAGGACCAATGCAACTGATTGGTCAGTTGGGTGCAATTACGCAGCGATGTACAGAAGTGAATCTGATTGTTTCATCCGCCCCCTCAACCGCTCTGCGGTATGTTGGGTGACTTGCCTACGGTCGAGTTCAGGATCATCGACCCAATCGACATAGACCTTCTTTCCCATCCCCTCCAAAAGCACTTTCACTCCTAGCACCAACTCTGCATCGATGATCGAGTGAGATAGGAAAATGTCGAATCTGGTCGCGCGCTTGTTGTACTCCATCGACTCGGTAATCATCTCGCCGAGGCTGCGGTTCTTCATTGCTCGCTTGGCTGCAGATCGCGCCTCAGCTTTAGTAAAAAAGGCCATCTTCTTCTTCCGTATGATGTGAAGGTGTAATTGGCGCTATCGGGGCTTGTACGATTCAAAGCCTACGCTCCAATGGCGGAGTTGGCTGGCAAAAATTTCCAAGCCTCTTATGAAGAAGCACAGACACAACGCTTCTGCGCCAAACCATAAGCCACAAGACCTCTTAAGCTCGGAAGTGGCGTGGCCTCGGAGCCCTCTGAACTGACCCGGAAGCCATAAAGCACTTTGGTCATCGATCTCTCGAGTATGCCAAACGAAGGCATTGCGTTCCTTTCTCAGGCCTGTCCACCTTGCGACGCTCTGAGCTCAGATGCATAAACGGGCAGCTGAGGAATTGGCTGAAAGTCACCGATGTTACTCCGCCAATTTTTGCTTGATAGAAAATGTCTGCCCAAGTGTCGAGCTCTTCGTCACTCATGCCGTCAGCTGTATTCATCATTTCTACCTCTTGTATTCAGGTGGAGAAAACCAGAGCGCACAGCTTCACCACTGACGAACTACGCGGTGATGAGGGCCACCAGTTTCCAAGTCGCGACCTGGATTTCTGAGCTCAGTAAAAACAGGGCTCCAGGTGCTGCCACTGCAGCGAACCCGACGAGATAAGCCAGCGCTTCCCTCGTTTTTAAGCTCAATTTTTCGCGCATCTTGGCCTCCAAAGAAAATGCCTAAAATGTGATCTGTGATCTGTGATCTGTGATCTGTGATCTGTGATCTGTGATCTGTGAGGTCACATCTCCCGTTGTACATTCCCGGCCAGTACGCCTGACTCGATGAGTGCGAACCGAACCAGTGCGCTAACAGATCTGTTGGATGCGTTGCTGCGTTTATTCTGTAGTGCCGATTCCTCAAGCTGATGGATCATCCAAGTGGGCAGATTGATCGTTATGGGGCGCATCTGCGATTTTGATGGACCGTCTGTTCCGCTGTAAGACCTGTCGGCGAGTGTCCGTGAAAGGGCATCTACTTCGGCGGCCAGTGGGACTGGTTTTCGTGGAGGATTAACCATTGAGGAGCTCCGTGAGCAGCTGCTGAATCTCGTCAGCTGCAAGGGGGTTATTACTTTCGAGAACCCCAATTCCCTCGGAGATACACTCGCGATATGCCAAGCGTTGAAACCCTGATGAATTTGCTAGCAGGAGGTTTTCAAACACGCTGACATAGCTGCAAAAATCACTTCGTTCACGTTGTCGAATCTTTGGGTTGGTCGTCCCCATCGATTGGTAAATCAACACCCGTATTTTTGGATTCAACGGCCGAAGAGCATGGACCTGGTCCTCTAATTCTTGCAGGGTCTCCAGGTCCAGTTGGCTGCAAGCGTGAGGAGAAATGACTATGTCCGCAACGGACATTGCACTGATCAGCTCAGGGCTGTTTCTGCCGGGCACATCAACGATTACAACCTGGTTTTGGCGGCTTAAAACCTTCAGCGCGTCAACCAGGTTTCCTCGTCGCTGTGCGACATTAACAAATGGTGTGTGTTGTTTTTGCTGTCTTACTGAGCCCCAGTAAAGAGCTGACCCCTGCGGGTCCGCATCAACGAGCACCGCCTTGTTCATCCGGATTGCAAATGCTACGGCCAAGTTGGTGGCGAGCGTTGTTTTGCCAACGCCACCTTTGTTGCTACCAATGACGATGATCAAATGCTGATCTCCTATGAGCTGTGATGTATGAGGTCATAGGCATCGTGTCAGGGCTTTTGAAAATGCAACTGTTGCTACAGCGATTAGACATTTTTGGAGCCGGCACGGCTTATCCAATTGCCCTGAAGCCGAGGTTCCCAATCTTGAGCTTTTCCCAGCCGTACCAAAATCACTTGCAGGGTCAGCCAATACCTATACCGAGTTTCTTGAGATGAGTTTTTGAGATGGATATCGATGAACCAGTGGATGTGCTTTAGTCGCCATTGTTCGGGGTGATGGCGTTGCCAGCGATCGGCAATAGCCTGTTGAATGCAGTTGGCCTGCGTGATGTGACGATTTTTGGTGTGAGCGGACCCTCTGAGCACTCCGCCAAGAAATGCTTTCATACAGATGCTCATGACGAGTGCTTACCCAGATAGGCGTTGGTGACATCCAGTCTTTCGTGCCCGAGCTCACGGCTGATTTTCTGGCGTGCCTCTCGATTGCTCGACTTCGATAGAACTGGTGATTCATCGTCCGATACGCACACGGGGGCCGGAACTCCAGCTAACTCTTGATGCCGGTCGCAGGCATAAGCTGCGCGCAGGTCATGAATGCGTGGTATGCCGTGGGCCTTGAGGGTAATGCGTGAGGCGTTAACTGTGCCCCTCAAAAACTCAACGTAACTTTCGGTAGGGGACAGTAGGTTTCGACTACCTGGTGTGGAAATGCTTCTGGCGAACTCAATCGCTGAAAGCACAATGTCCGTTGCGGGTACCCAGCGAGGTGCGAATGCACCGGAGCGGCCGCCCTTGCAACCGTCTTGGATGTTGATCTGTCCAAACTTGGAGGCCTCCCGCGCTAAGCGGGGCAGGTCTGCAAGGATGGCTTCTCTCAGTCGCATACCTGTAGCCCTAGCTAGCAGGATTATTGCAGCCACTCGCGGAAAGTCGGTCTTGATCAGGTCATCAATCAATGGATCTAGGTGTTCAAAAATCATTCCTTGCGGAGCGACGGATCTGATGTGGCTGCGCTTTTCTCCGAGTACTTTTCCAATCTTGGAAATATGAACTTTGGTGTCGCCACGAAGAATCTTCATAACGACATTTACGCTGGAAATTCGATTTGTTGCCGTGCTGACGGAGATGTCACCGTTTTCTAGCAAGCCGCGAACATGGGCAGCGTACGCATAGAAAACTTCTTGGTTGATAAGACGAGCATCTGCAATTTGATGCGATGACAACAGCCAGTCGCAGAAAAGGCGGCAGCGCTCTGAATGTGCTTGCACTGTTGCGTAATGCCCATCTGCGAAATGTGTGCGGAGGCAATTTTTGATCGCGTAATGCAGCTTGCGGCCAAAGCCGAAGTTTCTACTGTCACGTGAACCGTGATTTTTTGACATGGATACTCCTTGCCTAGTTAAAGGCGAACATTCTGAAAAGTGGTTGTCCGGATAGAACGAAAAGCAGTCAGCCAACTCCCGCCGGGGATGTTTAGTGTTAACGCGATATGCGCACTGGCTGATGAGCGAAACTGTGGAGCGCCGATAGGCACTCCTTTGCAATGCATGGCCCTGAAGGCCCGAAACGGGCGGCGGGAAGGCTGGCTACCTGACAAAAACAGCCGCAAAGCTTTTTAGGTCTGCATAGCTACAGGTCTACTTGTCAGGTAGAGGTCCATTTTGGACGCAGCGTATGAGTTGGCACCGTCTAGCCTAGCTAGAAACAGGTGATTGTCAGTAGGAATGTCTGGGGCGCTGATTGGTGAAAGCTATAACCGGCGTGGCTTTGAGCTTTCCCGACCAAGGCCGTCTCTGTTTAGGGCAAGTCATCTTCTAACGACAGTCGAGACTATGGCTAGGATGGCGGTCTAAACAGCTTGTTGTCGAACTGGAATCTTTTCGGAGTAGCGATAAGACCGCGGTTATGGTCATTGACGAACGTCAGGACATCGCACCGTGACTTTAAGGCCGGAGATGAAATTGGCGTGTGATGCATGCTGAGCGCAAACAATACTGCCGCATGGTTGGCAAAATGACTCTGCCAAGGTGGTGATCACGCCTATAAGTTCCGGACGTGAACGAATTGAGGTGCTGGTGCCACCAGCTAGGGTTGATGTCCGCACATGGGTCATCATTACGAGTTAATATTTCCACGATACAGTGGGTTTTGACAAGCGAAAAAATGGCCCGATTGCGTGCTTGCTCACATCCTTGATGCTAGATGCAGAAAAAGTTCACTTATGTGAACTTTATTCAGGGAAGGATGAGGACTGGTCATTAAAAAGCGTTCAAGTGGATAAAAAGTTCACTTTTGTGAACTTAAACCAGCAGTGAGCAAATGGCTGAAGCTTTGGGACACCGTTCTGGCGCATGGAAGGTTCACATTTGTGAACTTATTCCTGTGCTCAGCGTTTTGTTAACTGAGCGCGCAGTGATCGATTGAGCTGGTTTACAGGGGCGAATAGCTGCAATCGGCCTGTATTGATTAGTTCCAAAGAACTATTGTGCCTCAGCTTGATGTGGTCAATGCTGGTTCTTAAACCTACGTCCTACGGCTTTGCCCGTTATGTCCGATGTAATCGATTGTTACTCCCTCCAGAATATGAGCCCCGTTTTTTTGCGCCTAGATAACGGGTTATCAGTCAGGTTGTTCAGCCTTCCTTGGCTAAACCAATCGGCTCTGTGTTTGCAGGTACATGCCGGCAGCCATGATGAGCCGCTGGAATATCCGGGGTTGGCGCATTTTTTGGAGCACCTGCTGTTTCTTGGCAGCGCCGGATTTACCGCTGAGCAACGCCTGATGCCCTTTGTGCAGGCGTGCGGCGGCCAGGTGAATGCCACCACGCAGGCGCATTACACCGAGTATTTCTGTGAGGTACCGACCTTTTATCTGGAAGAGGCGCTGGTGCGGCTGTTGGACATGCTGGCTCGGCCGCTGCTGGAAGAGGCCGAGCAACTGCGCGAGCGAGAAGTAGTGCATGCCGAATTCATTGCCCGTAGCCAGGATGTCGACACCTTGCTTGGCGCTGCGTTGGGGCAAGCCCTGGCCGAAGGGCATCGTTGCGCTGTGTTTCAGGCGGGTAATCGCGACACGTTGCCGGTTACTGATGCAGCGTTCCAGCAGGCGCTACGGGCTTTTCATCAGGCGTTCTACCACGCTGGCAATTGTCAGTTAAGCATCGTGGCGCCGTTGTCACTGGCGGATCTCACGGCTCTGTCGCAACGCCATGGGGCGCTGCTGCCCGAGGCGCAGGCAGTCGTTCGCAGTCGGCTGGCGCCACTGTTACCGCTGCGCACTGAACGGCTGCGATTGAACCTGCGGAGTGCAGCCGCCACTCTGCATCTGGGGTTTGCCCTGGAGTTGCCTGAAGCGCGTGCGGACAGCGCACTTGATTGGCTGCTCGGCTGGCTATTGGATGAAGCGCCGGCAGGCTTGAATGCCGGCTTGCGTGAGAGTGGATTGGGCGAGGTGGCGCGTGCCCAGGTGTTGTACTGCCATGCGGGACAAGCCTTGTTGCTGTTGAGTATGCGCGGTGGTGTTGCCCCGAATGAGGCGGTGGCATTGCTGCTTGATTGGCTGGCCTTTGTCAGTGCGCAGGCCGATCCTCTGGCGTGGCATGAGGCGTATCAGCAGACTCGCCAGTTGCGCCTGTGTGGCATGACACCACTGGCGTTGGCCCGTGACTGGCAAGCTCCCGCATCTGATGATGGCGGGGCGATTTGCCAGCTGTTGCAGCAGTTGCAAGAGCCGCAGCGCCGTTGTGTGCTGCTGGCGGATGAGCGCGAGCTGCCACCCTGGCCTGGTACGGGTTTCCCCTTGAAGATGCGTGCCGAGCCGGCGCTGCCGCTGCCAGTGCTGCGTGGTCGTTGGCAGTTGCCGGCACGCAACCCCTTGCTGGCAGCGGTCGAGTTGCCGACGGTGAAGCTTGCCGTGCCTGCGGCATGGCGCTGGCTAGCGACGCCGGTTGATTACAGGGTGCCGGCGGCGGCCATGGCGGTGTGGCAGGCGCGTTGCTGTTTTGCTGAGCCATTGGGTGCGAGCGTATTGCTCAACCTGGCGCACACCGCTTTGCGGGCCGTGACCCAGCATCTGCATAACGTCGGTATCAGCCTGAGTCTGGAGGCAGAGGCCGCCAGCCTGAGTGTGCGTGTGCAAGGCAGTGCCAGGTTGATTCCCGCGGCGGTTGGTCTTTTGATGCCGGCGTTGTTGCAGCCTGCGCTGGCGCAGTGGTCGGCGCTTGCGGAGGCTGAGGCGCCGAGTATGCCGATACGCCAGTTGTTGGCGGCGTCTGCCGAGCTGATGCAAGGTCAAGCACAAGCGCTTGCGGGCGAGGTGGCTATTACGTTGCAACAGCGTTATCGCCCGATGCGCATCGAAGCCCTCGGGGTAGGGCTGGATCGCCCGGATCAGTTACGGATTGAGCGCCTGTTCAGCACCTCAGCGCTCTGGCCGTCTGCGCTCGTTGCCCCGTTGCAATCTGGCTTGTATTGGCGAACACGGACCGCGCCCGGGGACAGCGCGCTGCTGCTGTTCTGCCCGCAAGTGGATGAGTCGCCCGCTACCGAGGCCTGCTGGCGGATGTTGGCGCATCTGCACCAGGGCGCGTTCTACCAGCGTCTGCGCAGTGAGTTGCAGCTGGGGTATGCGGTGTTCTGCAGTTACCGGCAGATCCAGGGGCGACGTGGGTTGCTGTTCGGTGTGCAATCGCCGGGGTGCAAGGCCGCAGAAATTCTGCAGCACATTCAGGCTTTTCTACAGGCGCGCAGTGCTTGGCTGGCTGGGCTGGATCAGGCTGCATTGGCTGCGTCGATTACTGCACTGCTTGGCCAGTGGCAGGTGCAGGCGCGTAGCTGTGACGGGCTGGCCGAGCAGGCCTGGCTGGCGCACCTGGCCGGTCTTTCAGATGATCATGGCGAGGCCGTGCAACAGGCGTTGCAGTCGCTCAGCCTGGTGACCGTGCAGCAGGCTCAGCAGGCGCTGCTTGAGGCTTCCGCGGGCTGGTACGTACTGAGCAACGAGCCCACGCCCGCTCACATCTAAGGGCTGTTTCTCGCCACGCTCCTCTCTCAGTTTGCGCATTCCGTTGGGATCAGCCCGTTTGCGTACTGATCGGTTCGCGTCCATGCATTTCTCACCCGCAGCCATGCCGCCATTGTTCATCTGGGCAGGGCTTAGTCCGTCTACGACCTTGGGTGGGCATCCTTGCGGGCAGGGTCTTTGGGAGTGGCGGTCGTACACCGTTCCGACAGCGCCTCCAGGACGGGCCAAAGCAGCAGGCAATCAAGGCCATGGCAGCGTATGGCCGCTATCAGGGCTTTTCGATAATCGCCTCCGACCCGACTGACCGTTGCCGGTCGTCCCATCCAGCGGAGAGTGTTATGAACAACAACAAGATCGCCAGCACCCGATTTCTGCCCCTGACCCTGGCTGCTGCCGTCGCCATGGCGACAGCACAACATGCAGCTGCCGAGATCGTCCTGTATGACCAGGACGAAACCACCTTTTCCACCGATGGCTATATCAACGCCTTCTATGTGAACAGCGATGTAGACCGTGAAGGCGAGCAGTTTGACCGTCGCCAGTCGCGGGTGAAGATGGGCTTTCTGCCCAACTGGATCGGCTTCAACTTTGGCAAGCAGATCGATGGCCTGAAACTCGGCGGGCGTTCGTCGTTCTGGGTCACCATCAACGACAGCGAAACCAACGGCACCGATACCGCTATCGATGTGCGTCAGTTCTACGGCACCGTTTCCAGCCCGGAGTGGGGCGAGGTGCTGGTGGGTAAGGACTTTGGCCTGTTCTCGCGCTCGAACATCTTCCTGGACGAACTGCTGGCCGGTTACGGCAACGTCAGTGACACCCTGGGCCTGGTGGATGGCAACGGCGTATCGTTCGGCAACATCGGCACCGGCTACCCGTATCCGTTCCCGACGTCGCAGATCACCTACCGCAACAACAATCTGGCAGAAGGCCTGCGTGTGGCAGTGGGTATCATGGACCCTGTGGACACCAACGATGACAGCGCCGTGGGCAAGTCCTACCAGGAGGAGCCGCGCTTCGAGTCCGAGGTCAGCTATCAGTTCGATGTGGGCGGCGCGACCATCTACTCCTGGCTCAACGGCGCTTACCAGACCTCCGATAACACCGACAAGGCCGTCGACAGCGTGACCTCGCAAGGCCTTGGTTATGGCGTGCAGGCGAAGATGGCCGGTTTCTCGGTCACCGCGTCGGGTTTCCAGGCTGAAGGGATCAACCCGTTCTTCACCAACAATGCCGGTGAAGCCACGCTGCGCGAGATCGACAGCGAAGGCTACCTGCTGCAGGGCTCCTACACCTTCGGCAAAAACCGCGTGGCGCTGTCCTACGGCAAAACCGAGGATGACGGCAACGGCCTGGGTACTGCCGCCGACTACGAGACTCGCGGCATCGCCTATTTCCGCACCATCAACGACAACCTCAAGCTGGTAGCCGAGTACAACCAGTACGAGATTGATGCCGCCGAGGGCAGCGGTCTGGGTGAGGACACCAACACCTTCGCGGTGGGTGCCGTCCTCAGCTGGTAAGCATGCAGCACAGGCCGGGCAAACCTTGCCCGGCTTTTACCTGGAGGTTGCCATGCCCCTGGATGCCCTGCTGATTCTGCTGCCCTGCAGCAGCGTACTGCTCGCATTGCCACTGCTGCTGATGCGTTGCCTATAACCCTACCTGACACCAAGGACGACACCATGCTCGGTTTATGGAGTGCACATGCCCAGCAATACCTACTGTGGCTGACCCTGGCCACCACCTTGGTCTTTGCATTGCCGATTTTCTGCATCCCGCTGGTCTGGGCCCGTTTGATGGGCTGGACGTTGCCCAGTCACACCCACCTGGCGGTGTATTTCGGGCGCTGCCTGGGGGCTTTTATCCTGATTGTTGAAGCCTTGATGTTGCGCGCCGCGTTGACTGGCGAGGCGATTCACACGACTTTCGAGGTGCTCGCCGCCGTGGCCGTGATGATGATCATCGTCCACGTCTATGGGGCTCTGCGGCGTATTCAGCCGCTCAGTGAAACCCTGGAGATCGGCTTCTACAGCGGCCTGCTGATGCTGACACTGTTGTTCTGGCCCGCTACTTAGGAACTAGTCCTGCGCTACTCAAGTGGCATGTGGGGCAGTGGAGCAGCTTCGTAGAATAACCCCAGTAATTACCGTGTTTCTCATGGGGGCCGCTATGCCGCATACGCATACCGAAGGTGTGGTGACCGCCACTGCCAACGCCACGGATGTCGAGCTGGTGGCGCAGGAATTGGCCCGTCAGCTGATCCATCCACACCTTGGCTTTGTACTGTTCTTCTGCTCGGCGGAATACGACCTGCAGAGCCTGGGCGAGGCCTTGGACCAATACTTTGGCGGGATCAACCTGGTGGGCTGCACCAGTGCCGGGGAGATCACCGCCCAGGGCTATGACCGTGGTTGCGTCAGCGCCATCGGCTTCGACCACCGCAGCTTTTCGATTGCCAGCGCGCTGATCGACGAGATGGAGCGCTTCAGTCTGATCGATGCGCAACAGCTGGTTGAGCGCCTGGTCAGTGATTGCCGTAACAATGAGCTGGCTACTATCAAGGGTCACAGTTTCGCCCTGACCCTACTCGACGGCCTGTCCAGTCGCGAGGAAGTGGTGCTTGGCGCGTTGAGCGCGGCCTTTGGCAGCATTCCACACTTTGGCGGGTCGGCCGGCGACGACAATCACCTGACCCGCACCCACGTCTACTACAACGGCGAATTCCATACCGGTGCGGCGGTGGTGGTGCTGTTCAATACCTGGCTGGATTTCGAGGTGTTCAGCACCCATCACATTCTGCCGCGTGACGAGAAGTTGGTGGTAACCCGTGCCGACAGCACCAGCCGGCGGGTCTATGAGCTCAATGCAGCGCCAGCAGCGCTGGAGTATGCCGAGCTGATCGGCGTGCCGCTGGAGGCCCTCGACCATCGCCTGTTTGCCGCCCATCCACTGGCCGTGCGTATTGGTGGCCAGTACTACGTGCGCTCCATCCAGCGAGTCAACGATGACCTCAGCCTGACCTTCTATTGCGCGGTAGAGAACGGCATCGTGCTCACCGCCATGCAGCCCGGACCATTACTGCCTGACCTGCAAGGGGTGTTCGACGGCCTGCGTGAACGGCTCGGGCCATTGCTGCTGACGATTGGCTGCGACTGCTTTCTGCGCCGTCTGGAAATCGAAGGGCGCGACGGGGTCGAGCCGGTGTCGGCCTTTCTGCGCAGCCAGAACGTGATCGGCTTCAATACCTACGGAGAGCAGTTCAATGGCATGCACATCAACCAGACCTTTACCGGAGTCGCCATTGGCCGTCCTGGTCGCAGTTGATGTGGCCGAGCTGCAAGCCCGTTGCCTGGAACTGGAACGGCAGAATGGCAAACTTCGGCAGATCAACAGCGCCCTGATCGAGCGGGTCGAGTCGGTGCATTCGCGCGGTGATGATGCCTACGCCGCGTTCCAGCATTCGGTGGTGCTGGCCGAGCAGGTGCGCGAGCGCACCGATGCCCTCAACCAGGCCATGGCCGAGCTTAAATCCAGTAACCAGTTGCTCAGCGACGCGCGCCTGCGGGCGGAGACGGCTCACCAGCACCTGATCGATGCCATAGAAAGTATTTCCGATGCCTTCGTGCTGTTTGATCGCGAACAACGCATCGTGCTGTTCAACAGCCGCTTCAAGTCGTTCTGGGCCGGCAGCCGGGCGCGGATCACCCCCGGCACGCGGCTGACCGAGATCAAGCGCCTGAGCAAGAGCACCGGCCTGGTGGTCGAGGAGCAGCGCGGCAATCGCGACGACAACATGCTCTACCGCCTGCAAGACGGGCGCTGGGTGCAGGTCAGCGAACGGCCGACTCGCGAGGGCGGGCTGGTGATCCTCTACACCGACATCACTGAGGTCAAACTCAACGAAACCATGCGCCGCGAGCAAGCCCTGGCGCAGAAGTCGCGGCTGTTGCAACGGGCCATGGACAACCTGTCCCAGGGCATGGCCATGGTCAATGCCGAGGGCCAACTGGAGTTGTGGAACCATCGTTTTCTCGACCTCTGCGGCCTGGCACCGATCAGTGCCCACCGGCCGTTTGCCGAGGTAATGGCCGAGAGTGAGCTGGAACTGCTGACGCCGGCCAGCCGCGATGCCAACGGCCGGCTGATTGCGGAACTGGAGTTGTGCCTGTTCGATGGTCGCATGCTGGAGGTGCGCACCCATCCGCTGCCCACTGGCGGCTTCGTCAACACCTTCACTGACATCACCGAGCGTCACCGCCATGCCAAGGCGCTGAGCGAAAGCGAGCGCTGGATTCGCCTGATCACCGACCATGTGCCAGCGCTGATTGCTTACCTCACGGCAGATCTGGTCTACCAGTTCACCAACAAGGTTTACGAGGAGTGGTACTGCTGGCCCCGTGACGCGATGCTCGGGCAAAACCTGCGGGTGGTGCACAGCGAAGAGCATTGCCGGCGGCTGGAGCCGTTTATCGAGCGGGCGCTGTCTGGCGAAAGCGTGACCTTTGAATTTGCCGAAACCAACCACCATGGCCAGGAGCGCTACATGCTGCGCTCCTACGTGCCCAACCGGCAGGCCAGCGGCGAGGTGGTTGGCATTTTTGTGCTGATCCGCGACATCACCGAACGCCGGCGTACCGCCGAAGCCCTGCATCAGGCCTACCAGCACCTGGAGCAGCGGGTGCGTGAACGCACTGCCGAACTGACCGATCTGAACACCCAGCTGCGCCGCGAGATCGATGAGCGCACGCAGATGGAAGCCCGTCTGCGTGAGGCCAAAGGCGAGGCGGAGCAGGCCAACCTGTCGAAAACCAAGTTTCTAGCCGCCGTCAGTCATGACCTGTTGCAGCCGCTCAATGCGGCGCGGCTGTTTACCAGTGCGCTGCTGGAAAAACGCGACCTTGCCGGCAGTGCTGCCCTGGTGCGCAATGTCAGCAACTCGCTGGAGGATGTGGAAAGCCTACTCGGCACCCTGGTGGATATTTCCAAGCTCGACGCCGGGGTGATCAAGCCGGATATTGCTCCGTTCGCGGTCGGCGAACTGTTGGAAAACCTGGCCGCTGAATACCACCAGATCGCCGGCAGCGAAGGTCTGCGCCTGGACTTCATTCCCAGTTCGGCACTGGTGCGCAGCGATATTCAGTTACTCGCGCGGATTCTGCGCAACCTGCTCAGCAATGCCATCCGTTACACCTCCAGCGGGCGCATTCTGCTGGGCTGTCGGCGGCGTCGGCAAAGCCTGTCGATCGAGGTCTGGGACACCGGTATCGGCATCGCCGATGACAAGCTCGGCGAGATCTTCCAGGAGTTCAAACGTGGTGATGTCAGCCACCGCAAGCAGGACCGTGGCCTGGGGCTGGGCCTGGCGATTGTCGAGAAGATCGCCCGCATGCTTGGCCACCGCATTCGCGTGGCGTCGCGCCAGGGCAAGGGTTCGATGTTCGCCATCGACGTGCCGCTGACCAGCCTCGCGCCGCGTGCCCGTACTGTGCAGGAAGCACCCAACCCGCTGGTGGAGCGGCTTAGCGGTTCGCGCATCTGGGTGCTGGATAACGATGCCGCCATCTGTGCCGGTATGCGCACGCTGCTGGAAGCCTGGGGCTGTCAGGTGGTGACGGCCTTGTCCGAAGAGGACCTGGCACGCCAGGTCGACAACTTCCATGCCGATGCCGACCTGCTGATCGCCGACTACCACCTCGATGACGACCACAACGGTGTTGATGCCGTGGCGCAGATCAACGCCCGTCGCAGCTCACCCTTGCCCGCGTTGATGATCACCGCCAACTACAGCAACGAACTCAAACAACAGATGCGTGAGCTGGGCCATACCCTGATGCACAAGCCGGTGCGACCGATGAAACTGAAGACGGCGATGAGTCATTTGCTGGATCGCGGCGCGGCTGGCTAGGGTTGGTTGCCGTTTCGTTCGTGGATGCACCGGCCGGAAAAGCAGGCCGGTGCATATCGCATCTGATGGTTACGCCAGATCACCGAGCAGGGCGTCGGTGGTGTCCACCTTGGCATAAGCGAACGCCAGTGCGGCCATATAGGCGGCGTGTACCTGGCTGGCCGGCACGCTCACCCCGTTGAACTCCAGGGCCAGGGTGGCGCAGGCGTCATGCGCGACCGCACAGCTGTAACCGAAGTCATGTGCGGCGCGGGTTACGGCGTCGATGCACATGTGGCTCATGGCCCCGCAGATAAGCACCTGACTGGCTCCGGCCTGGTCGAGCACCTGTTTGAGCTCGGTATCACGAAAGCTGTTGATCTGCTGCTTGATCAGCACGGCCTCGCCCGGTTGCTCCTGCACCAGTGGGTAGACCTCGGCACCCTTGGAGCCTGGGGCGAAGAAGGGCGCATCGCTGCTGGCGAATACATGGCGCACGTGCACCACCGGCAAGCCCTTGGCGCGAAACGCGGTGAGCAGGCGTGCGGCATTGGCGGCGGCCGCTTCGCTGCCTTCGAGCTGCCATTTGCCACCTTGGAAATAGTCATTCTGCAGGTCGACGATGATCAGTGCTGTTTTAGACATGCGCTAAGCCTTGTAGTGAGAGCGTGAGGTGAGTAGTCGCTGGCGACTCGACGCCCTCCGTGGGCGTTGCCGCATATGGCTGTGGGTGCGGTTCAGCGGCGCAGATAAGCGGCGAAGTCGATATCCCCGGCCGAGAGAATGGCCTGTACCCGGTTGTGCACATTGAGCTTGCGCAGGATGGCCGAGACGTGGGCCTTCACCGTGGTTTCGGCGATGTCCAGGCTGTAGGCGATCTGTTTGTTGGACTCGCCCTTGGTCATGCGTTCGAGTACCAGCAGCTGTTTGCGGGTCAGTGCCTGCAGCAGTTCCGGCGGGAAGCTGTGGTGGTCGGCGTGGCTGCGCTGCGAGCCGCTCTTCTGCGTGCGGATGATGTCCGGCGGCAGGTAGACGTTGCCGTTGAGAATCTGCTGGATGGCATCGGTCATCTGCGCCCGTGGCGAGGACTTGGTGATAAAACCGACCGCGCCGTAGGTAATCGCCTGCAGGACGATCTGTTTGTCCTGCTCGGCCGAGACGATCACCACTGGAATGGTCGGCGCCTCGTTGCGCAGGTTAATCAGCCCGCCCAGGCCGTGCATGCCAGGCATGTTCAGGTCGAGCAGGATCAGGTCGAGGTCGTCATGTTCCTGGGTCATTACCAGGGCGCTGTCGAGATCGGCAGTTTCCATGATGTTGCTGCCGGGGAAGCCGTCACTGATGACGTTGTGGATGGCTTCGCGAAACAGCGGGTGGTCATCGGCAATCAGAATTTTGTACATGGCCTTATCACCTCGTTGTTTTGATTATGGTGGGGTTGCAGCCGTAACGCATGGTTTAACGCAGCAAGGGCAGTGGTTGTGCGGGTATCAGGGGCAGGCCGGCCTGTTGCCAGGCGTCGATGCCGTCACGGTACCAGTACAGGTTGGTGTAACCCAGATGATGGGCGCGTTTTACCGCATTCCAGCCCAGCCAGCAGTCGGAGCGGCAGTAGAACACCAGCGGCCAGGCGCGATTGCCCTGGCTGGCCTGGGCCAGGCTGCGCTGGAAGTAATTCTGCCACTGCGGACTCAGCTCACCGTCGCCGGTATTGGCCAGCCACAGGCTGTTAGGCAGGTTGGCGTGCACTTCATCCTCGATGAACTGGCCGTGCAGCCATTGCTGGCGATAAACGTCGATCAGCCGAGTGCCAGGCTGTTCACGCAGCAACTGCTGCAGGGCAACGGTGTCCAGGGTGCGTGCGTGTTCGTGGGTCAGCGGTGTGGGGCTGCGGTAATGGCTGAGGCGGTAGCCATCGGCAGAAAACAACGGGGTATCGGCCAGTACGGCGCTGGTCGGTAGCAGGCTGGCAAGCAATATCAGGGCCTTTGGCCAGTGTTTCATCGCCTTTGTTCTCGATTCTTTTTATGGATCTATTACAGGGCAATGCCGATGCTTTGGGAATTCTACGTTGGAGATGAAAACCAGTACCAAAGTAGTAGATATGCGTGGTGCCTGATATGCCTAGCTGCCTTTGCGCAGGGCTGCATGTTGCGGGTTGAAGGTCAGCACCGCGAGCGCTGCGAACAGCAGGGTTAGGCCCAGACATACGGCCAACGCCAGGGGGCTGAAGCGCAGGTAGAGGGCAAAGCGCACCAGTTCCACGGCATGGGTGAAGGGGTTGAGGGCGCACAGCCAGTACAGCCACTCGCTGGCCTCGCGCATCTTCCACAACGGATAGAGCGCTGATGAGAGGAAAAACAGCGGGAAGATGACGAAATTCATCACCCCGGCGAAGTTTTCCAACTGGCGGATGCCATTGGACAGCAGCAGGCCGAGGGCGCTGAGCAGCAGAGCCACCAGCAGCAACGCCGGCAGCGCAGCGAGCAGGCCCCAGACGGGCGGTTGCACGCCGTAGAACCAGGCAATGGCGAGAAAGGCGTACACCTGCAGCAGTGAGATCAGGGCAATCGCCAGCAGTTTGCTGGCAAGTAGAAAGGCCCGTGGCAGTGGGCTGGTCAGCAGCACACGCATGCTGCCCATTTCGCGGTCGTAGACCATCGACAGAGAACCCTGCATGCCGTTGAACAGCAGGATCATACAGGCCAGCCCCGGCACGATATAGGTTTCGTAGGTGATGTAGGTGTCGTAGGGCGCGATGATGGCGATGCCCAGCGCCGCGCGAAAGCCAGCGGCGAACACCAGCAGCCACAGCAATGGCCGCACCAGAGCGCTGAAGAAGCGGCTGCGCTGCAGCACGAAACGCAGCCATTCGCGTTGCACGATGCCTTGCAGGCAATACCAGTAGGCATTCATCGACCAACCTCCATCGGTTGTGGTGCTGGCGCAGTGAGTCGGTTGAAGCTGGCGGCCAGATCATCACCCAGTTCGCCGGCTGGGCCCTGGGCGACCAGGCGGCTGCGGTTGAGAACCAGCAGGTCGTCGCCCGTCGCTATTTCATCGAGCAGGTGGGTGGTCCACAGCACCGCCAGTTGCTGTTCGCTGCACAGCGTGCGCACATGCTGGTTCAGCGCCAGACGGCTGGCCGGGTCGAGGCCGACGCTGGCTTCATCAAGCAGCAGCAGGCGTGGCCGATGCAGCAGGGCGCGGGCTATCTCGACGCGACGGCGGTGGCCACCATTCAGCGCGCGGATCTTCTCGTGGCGGCGTTCGCCGAGTTGCTGGCGGGCCAGTTCCTCGTCGATGCGCGCGCCGGCTTCGCGTTTGCCCAGACCATGCAGCGCGGCGTGGTAGGCGAGGTTCTGCTGCACCGACAGGTCCAGGTCCAGGGTGCTCTGCTGGAACACCACACCCAGTTGGCGCAATGCCTGGCGCGGCTCGCAGCGCAGGCTGTGGCCGAAGATGTGGATGTCGCCGTGTTGCAGGTCATAAAGCCGGGTGAGCAGGGCGATCAGCGTCGACTTGCCCGCACCGTTAGGCCCCAGCAGTGCGCTGAAGCTGCCCGCCGCTACATTGAAGCCGACCTCCTGTAACGCCTGGCGTGGGCCGTAGGCGAAGCTCACGCCCTGTACCTGGAGTGCACTCATGGCGTGACAACCACGCCCCAAGGGTAGCGGCCGACCTTGATCGACTTGGTCACCTTGAGGCTGTCGACATCGATCACCGACACATCACCGCTGACCCCGTTGGTGGTCAGCAGGCGTTTTTGATCTGGAGTCAACGCCATATGCCAGACACGGCGGCCGACCAGCAGGTAATCGAGCACCTCATAGGTTTTGGCATCGACCACGGCCACATGGTTGGCCGGGCCGAGGGCGACAAAGGCGTACTTGCCATCGTCGCTCAGCTTGACCCCGACCGGCTGGACCTTGTCCGGGTGCACGCCCTTGATCTGGAAGTTCAGCACCTTCTCGATCTGCCGGCTGGCCACATCGATCACGCTGACTGTGCCGCCGATCTCGGCTGAAGCCCACAGGCGTTTGCCGGTCTTGTCGAATTCGACATGGCGGGGGCGTTGATCGACCAGGGTGTTGTCCACCAACTGCTGGGTGCTGGTATCGATCCAGTGCAGCATGTTGGTGGTTTCGCTGGTGTTGACCGCCCATTTGCCATCGGGGCTGACAGCCATGCCTTCCGGCTCGACGCCGACGTCGATCTGCGCCAGCACTTCGTCGCTCTGGGTGTCGACCACGGTCACCAGTGCATCGTCCTCGTTGGAGATGTACAGCCAGCGGTCGTTGGGGTGCAGGGCGAACTGCTCGGGGTCGGCGCCCGAGGGTAGTTCCTTGATTATGGTGCGGGTGGCCAGGTCCATCACCTGTACCCGGTCCGAGTCGCTGGCGCAGATGTACAGCAGCTTGTTGTCGGAAGACAGCAGCAGGCCGCGCGGCCGCATGCCTACTTCAAGGGTGGCGGTGACCTCAAGGCTGTCCAGATCAATCACGCTGATGCTGTCGTCTTTCTCGTTGGACACATAGGCGGTGGCCGCCAGGGCGGTGTGGCTGGTCAGGCCAAGGGCAATGGCGCAGGCAAGGTGAGTCAGGCGCATGGGGTTGATCCTCTTGTTGTTTTGGGCTGCAAGTTGTGTGGGTGGTGCGCGCGGCGCACCCTACGGTTCTACGCGCGGTAGGGTGAACCGCGCGCACCATCAATTACTGTTGCCTGCCAGATCGCAGCTCACTTCCGGCCGGTCATAGCCGAGGCTGTCCATTTCGTTGTTGGGGTGCAGAAAACCATCCTGTGGCGAGGTGCTGACCAGCGCGCGTGGCTGTACCAACGGGATTGGTTGGCGCAGTTCGCCGTTCCACGGGCGGAAGCTCAGCTTGCGACCCTTGAAACCATCGAGCGGCAGCTGCTCGCTCAAGGCCAGGGTGCGGATTGCCTGGGCGTCGTTCTGGCGCAGTTTGGTCACCGCGGCGGCAATGCTGCGCACGGCCATCCAGGCGGCGAAATCGCGGTCGTTCATCCAGCGCTGGGCGTGGGCCTCGAAGCGTTTCTGCAACTGCGCGGCACCGAAGGTTTCCACGGTCTTGTGCCAGGCAGTCGGGATCAGGCCCTGGGTGCCGGCCACCGGGCGCGGGTACCAGGTGTTGTAGGGCAGGTACTCGCCGAAGTCGCCACGCTCGTCGGCCACCAGCACCACGTCGTATTCCGCCGTCTGGGTGAACAGCGGCATTTCCGCCTGGGCGCTGCGGCGCTGGTCGTTGTCGAAGCTCCATGGCTTCTCGGCGACGATCTTGTGGCCGAAGCGTTTGGCGGAGCGCTTGAGCGCGGCGGCGTAGGCGATATCGTCCTCGGTGCTGCCGGTCACCAGCAGCCAGCGCGTCCATTTGCGCACGGCGAGAAACTGCGCCAAGGCATCGGCGAGCATGGTGCGGCTGGGCAGGGTGTGCAGCACATTGTTCAGGCACTGGCTGTGGCGCAGGCTGTCGTCGGCGCTGCCGGCATTGAGCAGCAGGCTGTCGGGCAGCGCCTGGCTGAGTTGGCGCAGGGTTGCTGTCGGCGCATTGACCACGAACAGGCGCAGGCCCTGTGCGTGCAGTTCACGAGCTGCAGCCAGCAGGCTGTCGTTGTCGCCTCGTTCGGCTACGTCGAGCTGGTAACTGTGCTTGAGAAAACGCCCAGTGCTGTTGCTGTCGATAATCGCCAGCTCGGCCCCGCGCAGGCCGGTATCGGCCGGCTCGGGGATGACGTTGGACAGCACCGGGCCGGTTGCCGGGGTGTAACCCAGGTAAGCGATACGCACCTGCAAGGTGTCGGTTGTCGGGCTGGCCAGGCAGGGCGTTGCCAGGCTGCACAACGCGGCGGCGCAGAGCATGAGGGGGTGGCTGATCCGACGCATGGGCAACTCCTGGATAGGTGTTGCCAGCATAGGAACAGCCCGGTATTCGGGAAATATGCCCAAAGTACCAGTACGCCAGTACCAAGGTAGTAAGTCGGCGGGTGCGTCAGCGTTTTAGGATGATCCCATCCCATAAAACAAGAACAGGTACCCTCCATGAGCACGCTCAAAACACTCGCCCTGGCGCTGATTCTGCTGAGCAGCCTGATCGGTTTTGACAACATTTATGCGGCCGGCGACCTGACCCGTCGCACCGAGAAACTGCCGGATCTGCTGCTGGGCAGCGAAGCCAGCGATTACAGCCTGTCGCAAAGCGAATACCAGCTGGAAACTGGCAAGGCCTACCAACTGAAGATCATCGCCAGCGGGCTGAAGGAGTACGCCTTCCAGGCTCCGGAATTCGCCACCTCGATCTACCTGCGCAAGGTTGAAGCCGGTGGCGTGGAGATCAAGGCCATCACCCTTACCGAACTGGAGTTTGAGGAAGCCGGCGAGGCGGAGATCTTCTTCGTACCGATCAAGCCCGGCACGTTCCGTTTCTATGCCAAGGGCCTGGAAGGCAAGGGCATGCTCGGTCATTTCGTGGTCAAGTAACGTGTCCGTTCTATGGCGCATCTACCTGCTGGTGACGCTGTTTTTTGCACTGGTCACGGTGCTGGGCCTGGCGTTGCTGCTGCGCCAGGCCCGCGAGGATGTACAGCGTGAGGTGCAGGCTGCCGAGGCGGTGGTCGAGTACCTGTACGAAGCGGCTCAGCGTGACCCGGCCAGCCTGCACAGCGGGCTGACCGGCAACCTGCGGCATGTGCGGGTGCAGTGGCTACCAGCACCTGCCGCCGTGCCACAGTTGTCGCTTGAACAATGGCTGGGGCAGCGTCTGTTCCCGCAGCAACACCGCCCGCGTGTGGTGCAACTGGCCGATGGCCGACAGTTGCAGATTGCCGTCGATCCGGCGGATGAAATCGATGAAGTCTGGGATTCGCTTCTGCAACTGCTGTTGCTCTGCCTGCTGGCGCTGTTGATCAGCCTGGTGGCGATTCGCTGGGCCGTGCACCGTGGCCTGCGCGTGCTGGATGAGTTGCTATGCGGTCTGCAACAGGTGACTCAGGGCCAGTTCGATGCGCGTCTGCCGGCGCACAGCCTGCCAGAGGCACGGCAACTGGCCGGGCATTTCAATGCCATGGCCACCACCCTGCAACAGGTGCAGGCCGACAATACCGAACTGACTCAAGCGCTGATGGCGTTGCAAGAGCGCGAGCGCACCCGTCTTGGGCAGACCCTGCATGACGACCTCGGCCAGTACCTCAGCGGTATCCGTGCCCAGGCCTGCCTGCTGCAAGCGGTGGCCGCTCAGCCCGAGCAGGTGCGCCTGACCGCCCAGCATCTGGACAACCACTGCCAGCGCTTGCAGGACGGTTTTCGCGCCTTGATCCGTGATCTCTACCCGGTGGTACTGGAGCGCCTTGAACTGGACGAGGCGCTGCAACTGCTCGCTGATAACTGGCAGGCCGCACAGCGCGTGCAGTGCCAGGTTTCGCTCAGCCGCCGGCTGCCAAGTTTGCCACTGCCGACCAAGGCGCATCTGTACCGGCTGGTGCAGGAGGCCCTGACCAACGTCGCCAGGCACGCCCAGGCCAGCGAAGTGCGCGTGCGCCTGCATTATCAGGGGCAGCGTTTGCGTCTGTTTATTCGTGACAATGGTTGTGGTGCGCAACTGCCGCAGCGTCCCGGCATCGGCCTGCGCTCGATCCACGAGCGGGCGCGCAGCCTGGGTGCCGTACTGCGCGTACACAGCCGTCCTCAAGCGGGGTGGGCACTGTGCCTGACCCTGATAGTGCCGGAGCCCGAGCTATGAAGATTCTGCTGGTCGATGATCACGCGGTGGTCCGTCAGGGCTATGCCAGCCTGCTGCGGGCCTTGTTACCAGAGGTGCAGGTGCGCGAGGCCTGCGATGGCGAACAGGCCCTGCAGATGGTGCAGGAGGAAATCCCCAATCTGGTCATCATGGATATCGGCCTGCCCGGGATCAGCGGTCTGGAAACCACCCGGCGGCTGCGTCAGCGTTTGCCGCAACTGCGGGTGCTGTTCTTCAGCATGCACGATGAGCTGCCCCTGGTTCGTCAGGCCCTGGAGGCCGGTGCACTGGGTTATCTGACCAAAACGTCCTCACCCGAGGTGCTGGTTGAAGCGGTTAAACGTACCCTGGCCGGACATGCCTATATCGAGCAGGGGCTGGCCACGCATCTGGCTTGCAATCCACTTGGCGAGGGCAGCAGTGATCCGCGCCTGCGCGGCATGACCCAGCGCGAGTTCGAGATATTCGTGATGCTGGCCAAAGGCATGCCCAGCCGGCAGATTGCCGAGCGGCTGTGCATCAGCGGTAAGACCGTGTCCAACTACCTGACCTTGCTCAAGAGCAAGTTGCAGGTCAGCTCCCAGGCCGAGCTGGTGCATCTGGCCATCGATACCGGGGTCATCCGCCTGGGCCTGGAAAGCGCCTGAGCCGTTTTTCTAGATAAAAGAATAGGTAGCCCGGCTGAACTCCTCGGAGTGCAGCCGGGCTACGGCTTTGTGCTGTGTAGAGGTTCGCGGGCATGGCCCGCTCCTACAGAGGAAGGGGGGGTGTAGGAGGGGCGTTAGCGTGAGGTTATTCCCAGCCATCGGGGCAGGCGGTGCAGCCTTCCATATTGGCGCCCTGGAAGTTGCCGTAGTGGGTGCGCGTGCCGCTTAGGTCGGCGTCGGCGAGGTTGGAGCCTGAGAGTTTGACCTCTTGCAGGTTGGCGTCCTTGAGGTTGGCGCCCTTGAGGTCAGCCTTGCTTAGCCAGGTCATTTCCAGATTGGCCGCTTGCAGGTTGGCATTGTGCAGTTTGGCGGCAGACAGGCGGGCGAATTCCAGGTTGGCAGCGCGCATATCGGCTGCGTTGAATTTTGCCGCCTGGGCATACATGGCCCAGCCGTTGATGGCTACCAGGGTGCTGTTGCTGAAGTCGGCCAGGCGCAGCTGACTTTGTTGCAGGCTGGCACGGGTCAGGTCGGCACCTTGCAGTTGTGCTTTTTCCAGGTTGGCCAGATCCAGGCGGCTATGGCGTAAATCGGCACCACGCAGGTCGGCACCTTCCAGGTTCATACGGCGCATGTCCTGGTTGCTCAGGTTGGCACCTTGCAGGTTGGCTTTGGGGCATTGGCTGTCGGCTTCGATGCGGCAGCCGTTGACGGTGAGCACCTCATCGGCATTGACCAGTTCGGTACCCAGCACCAGCAGTACGATGGGCAGAAGCAGAGGCAGGTAATTCATGGCGAGTCCTCGGGTAGGGTGCGCCGTGCGCACCACGGGGCAACGCAGGTGGTTGCTTGGAAGCGCGTGCGCATGACGCACCCTGGGGTGCGTCATGCGAGTTGCGATCAGCGTTGTGCGGTCTTGTTATCCCAGCTTGGCAGCTTGAATACCCAGAACGAGCCGCCTTGCGCGACCGGTTTGGTCAGCTCGGCCATGTCGCCGCCCCACAGCGGTACTGCTCCGCCGTAACCGGTGGTTACGCCGATGTACTGCTCGCCATCCTGTTCCCAGGTGATGGGCGGGGAGATGATTCCGGTGCCGGTCTGGAACTTCCACAGCTCCTTGCCGTTCTTCGCGTCGAAGGCCTTGAAGTAGCCGTCGCCAGTGCCGGTGAACACCAGATTGCCCTTGGTGGCCAGTACGCCGGCCCACAGTGGCAGTTTTTCCTTGTGCTCCCAGACGACCTTGCCGGTGGTCGGGTTCATTGCCCGCAGTATGCCGACGTGGTCTTCGAACAGGCGTTTGATGCGGAAGCCCATGCCCAGGTAAGCGGAGCCCGCCTTGTAGTTGGCTTCCTCGGCCCAGTAGTCCTCTTTCCAGTGGTTGGCCGGCACGTAGAACAGGCCGGTGTCCTGGCTGTAGGCCATCGGGTTCCAGTTTTTGCCACCGAGGAAAGGCGGCGACACTTCTACCGATTTGCCTTTGGCTTCACCCGGCTCCGGTTTTGGTGGGCGTTGACCTTCGTTTTCCACCGGGCGACCGGTTTTCAGGTCGATATGGCTGGCCCAGGTGATCTTGTCGACGAAGGGGAAGGCGTTTTGCAGCTTGCCGTTGGCGCGGTCGACTACATAGAAGAAACCGTTGCGGTCGGCGTGGGCGGTAGCCTTGACGGTTTTACCGGCCTTGTCCTTGTAGTCGAACAGCACCAGTTCGTTGTTGCCGGAGAAGTCCCAGGCATCGTTCGGGGTGTGCTGGTAGAACCACTTCACTTCACCGGTGGTCGGGTCTACGCCAACCTGGCCAGAGGTGTAGAGGCTGTCGTAGTCCTTCGGATTGCCACCTTCGCTGGTGCGTGCCCAGCCGTTCCACGGGGCCGGGTTGCCGGCACCGATGATGATGGTGTTGGTTTCCGCGTCGAAGCTGGCGCTCTGCCACGGTGCACCACCGCCCTGACTCCAGGCCGCTTTCTTGCCGGTCGGGTGGTTGGGATCATCCGGCCAGCTCGGTGCTTTCACGTCGCCAGTCGGGGTGCTGTCTTTGCCGTTCAGGCGGCCCATGTGGCCTTCGACGAACGGACGCATCCAGACTTCTTCACCGGTGTCCGGGTCGCGGGCAAACAGCTTGCCGACTACGCCGAATTCGTCACCGGAGCTGCCGTGGATCAGCAGGGTCTTGCCGCTCTTCTGGTCTTTCACCAGGGTTGGCGCGCCGGTCATGGTGTAGCCAACGGCGTGGTCACCGAACTTCTTGTTCCACACCACTTTGCCGGTGTCTTTGTTCAGCGCGACGACGCGGGCGTCGAGGGTGCCGAAGTAGATCTTGTCGCCGTAGATGGCAGCGCCGCGGTTGACCACGTCGCAGCACGGACGAATGTTGTCCGGCAGGCGGTGGTTGTAGGTCCACAGGCGTTTGCCGGTTTTCGCGTCGAGGGCGAATACCCGCGAGTAGGAGCCGGTCACGTAGATCACGCCGTCATGGACGATGGCCTGGGACTCCTGGCCGCGCTGCTTTTCGTCACCGAAGGAGAAGGACCAGGCGGGCGTCAGTTTGAACACGTTCTGGTCGTTGACCTGGGCCAGCGGGCTCCAGCGTTGGGCGTTGGTGCCCATGCCGTACTGCAGCACGTTGTTGGTGGTGGTGTGGTCGTTGGCGATGTCGTCCCAGGTGACATTCTTGGCCAGGGCGCTGCCACTCAAGGCCAGGCCACCGGCCAGCAGCAGGCTGTGGACGGCAAGTGCCACGGGGCGCGGCATGCTGGGTAACGATCTTGTTGTCATGGTTGTGGTTTCCCATCGTGGTGGTGAAGGTTGCAGGTCCTGTGCTGTTGGCGACCTGGCGAGCCGATAGTGGAACCACGGGGATTGCGCCGAAACGGAAAAACTCCCGCCTGCGCCGGGAAGAATGCCCAAACTGGACATGACTTAGCCTTGCTGCCAAAGCCACCTGTCATGGGGTCGCAAGCCCTACTACCAAGGGACTAGTCGCGGGCCACCAAAGCAGCATTCGGCGGGCGCGGCGCTGTTTCTAAGATGCTCGCAAGCAAGCTCCGTACGAGCTGTGTGCGTGCATTCGATGAGGCCTTGAACATGACAATTAAAAAGAACACCGGTTTTGCTCTGCTGCTGTTGGCCTTCTCGGCCAACCTCTGGGCGCATGGTGATGTGGTGCCCCAGGCGGTGAAGACCGACGGTCTGGAGCCGCTGGGCGAAGAATGGCGTGATGAGAACCCCTACCGGGGCAACCCGCGCGCCATCGAAATTGGCTCTTCGGCCTACAACCAGAACTGCGCGGCGTGCCATGGCCTGGAAGCCAAATCCGGTGGCATTGCCCCGGACCTGCGCCTGCTCGAAGCCGGCATCAGCGGCGATGAGTGGTTCAAGGAGCGGGTGATCAATGGCGCCGTGCGTGATGGTCGGGTGTATATGCCGAAAATGGCCGACTACCTCAGCCAGGAAGCGCTGTGGGCCGTGCGCAGTTACCTGGAGAGCGTGGCCATCGAGGAGTAATCGGCATGGCTCGGCGACTGGTGTGGCTGGGGCTGTGGTGTTCTGCACTGCTGGCGGTCTGTACGCCGCTGCAGGCGCAGGTGCGCAGCTATGACTCGATTGTCGAGTCCGGTGTGCTCAAGGTGGCGCTGTATCAGGATTTCGCGCCTTACAGCTTTCAGCAGGACGGGAAATCCCGTGGCGTCGACTATGAGGTCGCCGAGGCTTTGGCCGCAGGTCTGGGGCTCAGGCTTGAAGTGATCTGGGCACCGCCGGGCGAGAAGCTCGATGATGACCTGCGTGATTACATCTGGCGCGGGCATTACCTGCGTCCGCACGAACTGGCCGATGTGATGCTGCGCGTTCCTTATGACCGCGAGTTTTCCTACAAGAGCAACGAGTTCGGCGAGCTGGTCAACGAACTGGTGGTGATGTTCGGCCCGTATCAGCGTGAGCGCTGGCAGGTGGCATTCGACCGCCGCCGGCTGGACGCGGTGCCCAGTGTGGCGGTGTTTCAGCGCCACCCCATTGGTGTCGAGGTGGAAAGCGTGCCGTCCTTTTATCTGTCATCGGTGAAAGACGGCATGCTCAGCCAGCAGACCCATCACTACAGCAATGTTCAGCAAGCGTTCGCGGCGATGAAAGCCGGTGAAGTGGATGCGGTGATGGCGCTGCGCGGCGAGGTCGACTGGCAGCTCAAACTGGCGGCTGACGAGCAACTGGCGCTGGCCGAGAACGCTTACCCGGACATGGGCAAGCAGGTCTGGGACATCGGCATGGCGGTGCATGAAAGCAATCGGCAATTGGCCTATGCCCTGGAAGAAAAGCTCGAAGAGCTGATTCTCGCCGGGGAGCTCAAGCGTATCTATGGCCACTACGGTCTGCGTTATGAGTTGCCGGGGTTGTACCAGGAGGTTGAGTAGGGCTGCAGGTCAACGGCACCGGGAGGTGTGGGATGGAACTGGATTGGCGTTCATTTCTACTGCTGGCGCTGTTTGCCGTGCCCTGGGACAGCTGGGGCAGCCAGCGCGACCCGGTCACATCGGTGATGTGGGACTACTACCACGAGCGTCTGCTGGGCGGCGAAGCCTTTGTTTTCGATGAGCGGGTCAAGCTCAGCGCGCCGCCGTTTGCCGAGGACGCGCGGCAGGTGCCGATTCAGATCGACGCCAGTGCCTTCGACGGTCAGGTGGTGCGCATGCTGGCCTGGGCCGAACTCAATCCGATTCCACAGATCTTCGATTTCCAGCCGGGTGAGCAGGTGCTGCCACGGCTGGCCATCCGCATTCGGGTCGAGCAGGCCACGCCGCTGCGGGTGGCGGTACTGACCCGTGACGGGCTCTGGCATGTCGGTTCGACGCAAATCGATGCTGCCGGTGGCGGCTGCACAGCCCCCAGTGTGGTGCGCGCCCAGGCCGGTTGGGAGGAGCATCTGGGTGAAGTGCTCGGCAAGCGCTTTGTCCTGGCTGATGCCAACCGCCTTCGCGTGCAGGTGGCCCACCCGATGGACAACGGCCTGGTCGGCGGTATTCCGGAATTTTTTCTCAACCAGGCGCAGTTGCGTGATCGCAGCGGCAACACCCTGGCCAGCCTCGAACTGTTTCCCGCCGTCAGCGAAAACCCGACCATCAGCCTCGATGTAAAGGGCAACGTCGAGACCGAGCTATGGTTGCGTGACAACAACGGCAATGAATTCAAAGCCGAACTCTGAAAGCCACAAGGACCTGCCATGATCAAAGTCAGCGTGCTGTACCCCAATACTCCCGGTGTGCGTTTCGACATGACCTATTACTGCGAGCAGCATATGGCGATCGTGCGCGAATGCCTGGGCAGCGCGTGCCAAGGCATTGCCGTGGACGCTGGCCTGGCCAGCGCCACGCCCGGTGAGGCCGCGCCCTATATCGCCATGGGGCATCTGTATTTCGACAGCGTGGCGGTGTTCGAGCAGAGCTTTGCCCCGCACGCGGCACGGATCATGGGCGATCTGCCGAACTTTACCGACAGCCAGCCGCTGGTGCAGATCAGCGAGGTCCGCCTCGCGCCCTAAATGGCGGTTCTGCCCTGGGCAGCCCAGCACGGCGCTGCCCGTCTTATCGCGAGGTGCTTATGCGCTGGATACTCATACTGGCGGCGCTGGCCAGCGCCTGCGTGCACGCCAATCCGCTCGCCTACGACCTACAGCCCCGGCAGATTGCCGATGGCGTGTGGCTGTTTGAAGGCAGCACGGACAACTTCTCCCAGGCCAATGGCGGCAATATCGTCAACACCGGGTTTATCGTCACCGATAAAGGCGTTGTGGTGATCGACAGCGGGCCGTCGCGGCGTTACGGCGAGGTGATGCGCCAAGCGATTGCCCGCGTCACTGACAAGCCGCTGCTCAAGGTCATGCTGACCCATCATCATCCCGACCATGTGCTGGGCAATCAGGCCTTCAGCGATGTGCCGATTGCCGCCTTGCCCGGCACCACCGCGTTGCTGGTAGAGCAGGGCGATACCATGGCGGAGAACATGTACCGCCTGGTGGGCGACTGGATGCGCGGCACCGAAGTGCTGCTGCCCACTGAGAGCCTTGAGCCGGGAATGCTTGAGGTAGGCGGGCGGACGCTGCAACTGCTGGCCCTGAGCGGCCACACCGGGGCTGATCTGGCGATTCTCGATGTGCAGAGCGGCGTGCTGTTTGCCGGTGATCTGGTGTTTTATCAACGTGCCCTGACCACACCCGGCACACCGAGCCTGGCCACCTGGCTGGCGGATCTCGACCAGCTGCAGCACCTGCCCTGGAAGCAGATCGTGCCCGGCCATGGCCCGCTGGCCAGCGATGCTGCGCCCTTTGCCCAGATGCGTGATTACCTCGGCTGGCTGGACGGCGTCATGCGCAGCGGTGCCGAGCAGGGCGCGGAAATGAATGAACTGATCCGCACCGCCATCCCGGAACGCTTTGCCGGCGTAAACCTCAGCCGTTATGAGCTGATCCGCAGCGTCAGTCATCTCTACCCGCGTTATGAGCAGGCCGCGATGCAGCGGGTGGATCGCTAAGAAAAACTGCGATACCCAGATGCGGTGGCTCTATACCACGAGTGTGGTACGTCTGTATTTATCGACACAGACGTGAGGTGCTCTTGCTTCGTAGGGTGCGCCGTGCGCACAAGTCATTACTCGTCTAATTGGGGGTATGTCCGCGCAGACGTTGAATCCCGGTGCGCGCAGCGCACCCTACGGGTTGTCCCTGGCAACACATGATTGGCTTAGCGCAGCTGCAATTCCTCGCCGCGCTCCTGCTGCCACTCATCCTGGCTCGGCGCGGCCTGGTCGCCGTCCATATGGTGGATGATGTCGAAGTAGTGCTGCTTGAACGGGTCGAGCATCACGTCGTCACGCTTGCGTACCCGTACCGCATAGATGCTCTGCACGTTCTGATGGTCGAAGGCGCGCCACTGCTGCTGCCCCTTGAGCAACTGGTAACTGTGGTCTTCCAGGGTGCTGATCAGCCGTTCGCTGTCCAGGCTTTGCGTGCGCTGCACGGCATCGGCCCATTGCTTGACGATGGAGTAGGCGGAGGCGCTGGTGCTGCCGGGGTACTCCTGATAATCGCTGATATAGCGCTCAACGAATTGCTGGCCCTGGGCGATGTTGTCCTGGCTGGGCAGGTTCCAGGTCCAGGCTTCGGTGCCGATCACGCCCTCCATCACCAGCGGCCCGGCCTGCTGCACCACGCTCTTGGTCAGGTTGGGCACGATGATCTGCGTACGTTGCTTGAGGCCCATGTTGTGCACCATGCGCATGCTGCGCTGCAGGTTCTCGCCGAGCAGCACCAGCACGAGGATATCCGCCTCGCTGCGGGCCGCTTTATTGAGCGCCGCCAGGTACTGCTCACGGCGCACCAGACCACTGGGTAGCGCAGTACGGCCATGGCGTGCGCGGTCGGTGCTGTTGGTGGCCAGGCGCAGGGCGTTTTCCATGCTGCGGCCCCAGGCGTCATCGACAATGATGTAGTGGTAGCGCTGGCGTGGCATATGCCAGGACAGGTATTCGCCGAGCACCCGTGCACTCATCCAGGCGCTGTTGGACTCCCGGAACAGATAGCGATGGCCGGCCAGGCCGGTCACTTCATTGGCATAGCTCAGGGTGGCGAAGTACAGCAGGCCGCGCTCGCGGGCGCGTTGCCCGGCGGCTATCGCCTCTTCACTGGTGGCGCCGCCAAACACCATGCGTGCGTCCTGGTTGGCGAAGTAATCGACATTGCTGACGGCCTTGTCGGCCTGCGAGCTGGTGTTCTTGCTGAGCAGCTCCAGCGGTTTGCCGAGCACGCCACCTGCTTGGTTGATTTCGTCCACGGCCAGCAGTGCACCACGGCGCAGCTCGAGACCTTCATCCTTGTAATTGCCGGTACGTGGGTAGTTGAGGCCGATCTTGATGGGCTCGGCCTGGGCAAGGTTGCCCAGGTCTACCAGCAGCAGGCAGCTCAACAACAGGTGGCTGAGTGGGGTGGTGCGGCCCATATGGCTTGCTCCTTAGCGTGGGGGAGTAGCTTTCTAACGGCTGGGCCGGGGGCTGGGTATGCTCTTTTCAGGGGGCTGGGCTAGCACTTAAGTCGGCCAGGCCATGTGCCGGTACGGTGTGGGTGCACATCCGGGCGGGAAAATTGCCTGCGTGGCAGGTGCGTCAGGCAGCGATAAAACGGGCGGTATTGCTACCAAGGGAGTAGCTAAATCGGTACTGCGTTCAATTGTTGGGGGAGGCTGGGCAGCCAAGAATCTGTGGCAGATCGGGAAAAATTCCCGGTGATAACAATGAACCCACAGAGGTAGCCGCAATGAAACACACCGGTCTTCGCCAGCCTTTCCTCCTCACCGCGCTGTGCGCGGCGATGCTGATGCCGTCCGCCGCCGCCCTGGCGGTGACCGATGAGGAAATCCTCAAGGACGCCACCACCACCGACCAGATCGTCACCAACGGCCTGGGGCTGCAAGGCCAACGCTACAGCCCGCTGGCCACACTCAACACAGACAACATCAAGGACCTGCGCCCGGTTTGGACGCTGTCCTTTGGTGGCGAGAAGCAGCGTGGCCAGCAAGCGCAGCCGCTGATCAAGGACGGCGTGATGTATGTCACCGCGTCCTACTCGCGGGTGTTTGCCGTCGATGCCCGCACTGGGCGCGAGCTGTGGCAGTACGATGCGCGCCTGCCGGATGACATTCGCCCGTGCTGCGACGTTATCAACCGTGGCGTGGCGCTGTATGGCGACCTGGTGATCTTCGGCACCCTGGATGCCAAGCTGGTGGCTCTGCACAAGGACACCGGCAAGGTGGTGTGGCGCAAGAACGTGGCGGACCACAAGGCCGGTTACTCGATCACGGCGGCACCGCTGGTGGTCAACGGCAAGCTGATCACCGGGGTGTCCGGTGGCGAATTCGGCGTGGTCGGCAAGATCGAAGCCTACGACCCGAAAAACGGCGAGCTGCTGTGGAGCCGTCCGACCGTAGAAGGCCACATGGGCTACGTCTACAAGGACGGTAAGGCGATTGAGAACGGCATCAGCGGTGGCGAAGCCGGCAAGACCTGGCCTGGCGACCTGTGGAAAACTGGTGGCGCCGCGCCGTGGCTGGGCGGTTACTACGACGCGGAAACCAACCTGCTGCTGTTCGGCACCGGTAACCCGGCACCGTGGAACTCGCACCTGCGTCCGGGCGACAACCTCTATTCGTCTTCGCGCCTGGCGCTGAACCCGGACGATGGCACCATCAAGTGGCACTTCCAGACCACCCCGCATGACGGCTGGGATTTCGACGGTGTCAACGAGCTGGTGTCCTTCAACTATCAGGAAGGCGGCAAGACCATCAAGGCCGCAGCCACCGCTGACCGTAACGGCTTCTTCTACGTGCTCGATCGCACCAACGGCAAGTTCATCCGTGGCTTCCCGTTTGTTGACAAGATCACCTGGGCCAAAGGCCTGGACAAGAATGGTCGGCCGATCTACGACGACAGCAACCGTCCTGGTTCGCCAAGCGCGAAGGAAAAGGGCAAGAGCGTGTTCTCCGCACCCGCCTTCCTCGGTGCGAAGAACTGGATGCCGATGGCCTACAGCCAGGACACCGGGTTGTTCTACGTACCGTCCAACGAGTGGGGTATGGACATCTGGAACGAGGACATCGCCTACAAGAAGGGCGCGGCCTACCTCGGTGCTGGCTTCACCATCAAACCGCTGAACGAGGAGTACATCGGCGTACTGCGCGCCATCGACCCGAAAACCGGCAAGGAAGTCTGGCGGCAGAAGAACTACGCGCCGCTGTGGGGCGGGGTGATGACCACCAAGGGTAACCTGGTGTTTACCGGCAACCCGGAAGGTTTCCTGCAGGCCTTCAACGCCAAGACCGGCGAGAAGGTCTGGGAATTCCAGACCGGCTCCGGTGTGCTGGGTTCGCCCGTAACCTGGGAGATGGACGGCGAGCAGTATGTTTCGGTGCTCTCCGGCTGGGGTGGTGCAGTACCACTGTGGGGCGGCGAAGTGGCCAAGCGGGTGAAGAACTACAACCAGGGCGGCATGCTCTGGACCTTCAAACTGCCCAAGGACCTGGTCAGCAAGCGTTGAGTGGTAATTAGCCTGTAGCAAATGGCCGGTCTAGACCGGCCATTTGCATTTGTGCAGCAGGCAAATCGGGTGCGCGCAGGCTTGAGCTCTGCGCGCTGCCTATGCTTTGGCACGGCTGCCCCAAGACCAAAGAGGCATGGTCATCTCCGCCGTGCTGTAGCAGCGTGGCAGCATCAACGAAAGCAGGAGCCACTATGCAGGGCCTTACACGTCGTCAATTGCTCGCCGGGGCCGCCATGCTGCCCTGGCTGTTGCCGGGGGCGCTGCAAGCCAGTGTCGGCCGTGCGCGGGTACTGGTGATCGGTGGTGGTTTTGCCGGTGCTACGGCGGCGCGCTACCTGAAACGTCAGGCCGGGCAGCTGGACGTGGTGTTGATTGAGCCGAAGTCTGACTTTCACACCTGCCCCTTCAGCAACCATGTGCTCGCCGGGCTGCGTGAGCTGGGCAGCCTGCGTCAGGATTACCGCGCCTTGCAGCAGCAACAGGTGCTGCATGTGCGCGAATGGGCGCGGGAAATTGACCTGCAGGCCCGGCAGGTGGTGCTGCAGGGCGGCCAGCGTCTGCGCTATGACCGGGTGTTGCTGGCGCCTGGAATCGACATGGACTGGCAGGTCATCGAAGGTTACGACCGCAATGCTGCCAGCCGTCTGCCGCATGCCTGGCAGGCTGGCGCACAAACCGCTCTGCTGCGCCGGCAACTGCAGGCCATGGACGATGGCGGCCTGGTGATCATCAGCGTGCCGGACAACCCCTATCGCTGCCCGCCGGGGCCCTATGAGCGGGCCAGCCTGATTGCCCATTATCTGAGCCAGGCCAAACCACGCAGCAAGGTGCTGATCCTCGACAGCAAGGACAGTTTCTCCAAGCAGGCGCTGTTTCAACAGGGTTGGCAGGCGCTCTACGGCGAGCGCATCGAGTGGGTTGGGCGTGCCGGCGATGGCCGCGTGGTGCGCGCCGATGCCGGGCGGCGCGAGCTGCTCTGCGAGTTTGGCCAGCGCCATCGCGCGGCGGTGATCAACCTGATTCCACCGCAGAAAGCCGCCGAAATTGCTGCCCGCAGCGGCTTGGTCGATAGCAGCGGTTGGGTGCCGATCCGCCCGGCCACCTTTCAGGCACGCGAGGCCGGTGACATCTATGTGGCGGGGGATGCCTGCATCGCCGCGCCCATGCCCAAGTCAGCCTACAGCGCCAATGCTCAGGCCAAGGTGGCAGTCGCGGCCCTGCTGGCGGATCTGGCCGGCCAGGAGCCGCCAAGTGCGGCCTGGCGCAACACCTGTTACAGCGCGTTGGCACCGGGCCAGGCGGTGTCGATTGCGGCTGATTACGGCATTCAGGAGCAGCGCCTGGTTGAGCTGCCAGGCAGCCTGACGCTCAGCCCGTTGCAGCCGCCCGCTGGGTTGCGGGCTCAGGAAGCGGCACTGGCCGACGCCTGGTACCAGAGCATCTGCATGGATGCCTGGGGGCATCTGGCATGACCCTGCGCCTGCTGGTGTTGCTGGTGCTGGCCGGCCCTGTGGCTGCGCAGCCCTGGGGCCAGGCGCAGAACAGCGTTGAACAGTGGTTGCAGGGCCATGAGGTGCAGACACAAGGGCTGAGCCTGGCGGTGCCGACCTGGGTCGAGGATGGCGCGTTTGTCGCCATTGACCTGACCCTGCGCGATGCCCAGCCCCCGGTATCGCTCAGCCTGCTGCGCAGCGGCGAAGACGATCCGCGTATCGCCACACTGCACGTGCAGGCCTGGGAGGCGCCGCTGCGTCTGTCCACCCGTGTGCGCCTGCCGCGCAGTCAGCAACTGATCGTGCTGGCCCGTGATGGGCGCGGGCGCGTATGGCTGGCGGCGCAGGCGGTGGAGGTGTTGAGCAGCAGTTGCCTGTCGCCGAGTAGCGCTCAGCCAGGCAGCAACCTGGGGCCGTTGCAGGCCTGGCTGGAGCCGCATGGGCGCGGTCTGGAGTTGCGCAGTCTGTTGCGCCATCCAATGGAAACCGGGCGGCGTTCGAGCGTGGATGGTCAACTGCTGCCCCGGCATTTGCCGACACATTTTGAGGTCAGCGGGACGCACGGCAACCTGCTGCGCATCGAACCTTTTGAGGGTTTGGCGGCCAACCCTTACTGGAGGATGCTGCTGCCCGCCGGACAGACACCGCTGCTGCTGTGTTGGGTGGATGCCGATGGCCGCGCGTTTAGCCGGCAGCTGCCCTGAAACGGGGCGGTGCACGGCTCTGGGGCGAGCTTTACGGCTCTACTACCAAATGACGAGAGGTTTTGTGCCATGGGCGCATACCGGTCGAGCAGGGCGCTTCCTAAGATCGAACCATGACCTGCTCCACGTCCCAGGGGGCAGGCTCCGCCAACAAGAGAGGTCAATCCCATGCTTTACGCCAAACCCGGTACGCCAGGCGCCGTCATCACCCTCAAACCGCGCTACGGCAACTACATCAATGGTGAGTTTGTTGCCCCGCTGAGTGGCCAGTACTTCAGCAACACCAGCCCGGTGGATGGTTCGGTGATCGGTGAATTCCCCCGTTCCGACGCCGCCGATATCAACAAGGCGCTGGATGCTGCTCACGCCGCTGCCGATGCCTGGGGCAAGACCTCTGTGCAGGAGCGTTCGCACATTCTGCTGAAGATCGCCGACCGCATCGAAGCCAACCTTGAACTGCTGGCCGTGGCCGAGACCTGGGATAATGGCAAGGCCGTGCGCGAAACCCTCAACGCCGACGTGCCGCTGGCCGCTGACCACTTCCGCTACTACGCCGGGTGCATCCGCGCGCAGGAAGGCAGCACCGCCGAGATCAATGAAGGCACCGTGGCCTACCACTTCCATGAACCGCTGGGCGTGGTCGGGCAGATCATCCCGTGGAACTTCCCGCTGCTGATGGGGGCCTGGAAACTCGCACCGGCTCTGGCCGCTGGCAACGCCATCGTGCTCAAACCGGCCGAGCAGACGCCGCTGTCGATCACCGTGCTGATGGAGCTGATTGGCGACCTGCTGCCGCCGGGTGTGCTCAACGTCGTCCAGGGCTTCGGCCGTGAAGCCGGTGAAGCACTGGCCACCAGTAAACGCATTGCCAAGATCGCCTTCACCGGATCGACTCCAGTGGGCTCGCATATCCTCAAGTGTGCCGCCGAAAACATCATCCCGAGCACCGTCGAACTGGGCGGCAAATCGCCGAACATATTCTTCGCCGACATCATGAATGCCGAGCCGGCGTTTATCGAGAAGGCCGCTGAAGGCCTGGTACTGGGCTTCTTCAACCAGGGCGAGGTGTGCACCTGTCCGTCGCGTGCGCTGGTGCAGGAATCGATCTATGAGTCGTTCATGGTCGAGGTCATGAAAAAGATCAAGCAGATCAAGCGTGGCGATCCGCTGGACACCGACACCATGGTCGGCGCCCAGGCCTCGCAGCAGCAGTTCGACAAGATCCTCAGCTACCTGGAGATCGCCCAGCAGGAAGGTGCTCAGGTGCTCACCGGCGGTGGCGTGGAGAAACTCGAAGGCAACCTGGCCAACGGTTACTACATCCAGCCGACCCTGCTCAAGGGCACCAACCAGATGCGCGTGTTCCAGGAAGAAATCTTTGGCCCGGTGATCGGCGTGACCACCTTCAAGGACGAAGCCGAAGCGCTGGCGATTGCCAACGACACCGAGTTCGGCCTGGGCGCAGGCGTGTGGAGCCGCGACATCAACGTCGCCTACCGCATGGGTCGGGCAATCAAGGCTGGCCGCGTATGGACCAACTGCTACCACCTGTACCCGGCGCACGCCGCGTTCGGTGGTTACAAGAAATCCGGTGTTGGCCGTGAAACGCACAAGATGATGCTCGACCACTACCAGCAGACCAAGAACCTCCTGGTGAGCTACGACATCAACCCGCTGGGCTTCTTCTAACTCGTGTAACCCCGGCGTATCCGCTCCAGTGCGCCGGGCTCCTTCCTGCGATTCGCCGGTCGGCGAGATCTGTTTGTGGTCTGGGCAGATAACTGCTGCAGCAGGTCACTATCGCAACGCGGCTTCGGCCGCGTTTTTTATTGCGCCGTGCCAAGCGTGTACCTGTAGGGTGCGCCGTGCGCACCGCAGGCCAGGGCTTCCACTATTGCGGTGCGCGCGGCGCACCCTGCGTCGGTTGGCATCAGCCGGGGCCCGTAAACGCTACCAATGTCAGCAGAAATTCATCCCAAAGTACCATTTGGCTGCTGTCGGTCGGGGGGCTTAATGAAGGGGCCGGAATTCGCCGGCGTCGATAAGAAGAGGACCGCGCCATGTGGACTAAACCCGCCTACACCGACCTGCGTATTGGTTTCGAAGTGACCATGTACTTCGCCAATCGTTGAGCCGTTTTGCCCCGGCATTGCCGGGGCATCCCAACAGGCATGCCCATCGGCATCGCAATCGGAAGCGTCCATGCATATCCAGATTCTTGGCTCCGCCGCCGGCGGTGGCTTCCCCCAGTGGAACTGCAACTGCCGTAACTGCCGTGGCGTGCGCGCGGGCAGCGTGCGGGCGCAGCCACGTACCCAGTCTTCGATTGCCCTGAGTGACAATGGCCAGGACTGGATCCTGTGCAACGCCTCGCCGGATATCCGCGTACAGATCGAAGCCTTTCCTGCGCTCAACCCGGCGCGTCGGCTGCGCGACAGCGCGATTGCCGGAATCATCCTGCTCGACAGCCAGATCGATCACACCACTGGCCTGCTGACCCTGCGCGAAGGCTGTCCGCACCAGGTCTGGTGCAGCGAGATGGTGCATCAGGACCTGACCAGCGGCTTTCCGCTGTTCAACATGCTCAGCCACTGGAATGGCGGTTTGCAGCACAACCTGATTACCCTCGATGGCGAGCCGTTCAGCATTGCGGCCTGTGCCAACTTGTCGATCACGGCCGTGCCGCTGCGCAGCAGTGCTCCACCGTATTCACCGCACCGTGGCAACCCGCATCCGGGCGACAACATTGGTTTGTTTGTCGAGGATCGCCGCACCGGCAGCACGCTGTTCTATGCCCCCGGTCTGGGTCAGGTTGATGAACCGTTGCTGGCCTGGATGCGCCGCGCCGACTGCCTGCTGGTGGACGGTACGCTGTGGCGCGATGACGAAATGCGTGTGTGCGAAGTGGGCGACAAGCTCGGCAGCGAGATGGGCCATCTGTGCCAGAGCGGCCCGGGCGGCATGATCGAGGTGCTCGATGGCCTGCCATCTGCGCGCAAGATCCTTATTCATATCAACAACACCAACCCGATTCTCGACCTGGATTCGCCTGAGCGCGCTGAACTCGACGCGCACGGTATCGAGGTCGCGTTCGATGGCATGAGCATCGTTTTGTAGGGCGCCCAGGCCGTGCGCACCTCAACGAATGCGGGTGCGCACGGCGCACCCTACGGCAACGCGTATTGGAGATACTGATGAGCCAACCCGCCATGAGCCCTGCCGAGTTTGAGCAGGCCTTGCGCGCCAAGGGCGCGTACTACCACATTCACCACCCGTTTCATCAGGCGATGTATGCCGGCCACGCCAGCCGTGATCAGATTCAAGGGTGGGTGGCCAATCGCTTCTACTACCAACTGAACATCCCGCTCAAGGATGCGGCGATCCTGGCCAACTGCGCCGATCGCGACACCCGCCGCGAATGGTTGCAGCGCATTCTTGACCACGACGGTGCGCAGGGCGAGGAGGGCGGTATCGAAGCCTGGCTGCGCCTGGCCGAAGCCGTGGGCCTTGAGCGCGAGCAGGTGCTGTCGCAAGAGCTGGTGCTGCCCGGCGTGCGCTTTGCCGTGGATGCCTACGTCAATTTCGCCCGCCGCGCGTCCTGGCAGGAGGCCGCCAGCAGCTCGCTGACCGAACTGTTCGCCCCGCAAATCCACCAGTCACGCCTGGACAGTTGGCCGCAGCATTACCCCTGGATCGATGCCGAGGGTTACAGCTATTTTCGCGCGCGGCTGCAACAGGCGCGCCGCGATGTCGAGCATGGCCTGCGGATCACCCTGGAGCACTACCGCACCCGTGAAGCGCAGGAGCGCATGCTGGAGATTCTGCAATTCAAGCTCGATGTGCTGTGGAGCATGCTCGACGCCATGAGCATGGCCTACCAGCTGGAGCGCGCGCCGTATCACACGGTGACCGCTGAGCGCGTCTGGCATCGGGGGATTGCGCTATGAGCCACAGACAAACGGTGCGCACGGCGCACCCTACGGGTGAACGGTATGTAGGGTGCGCCGCGCGCACCGCCACGGAGCCGAGATTATGACTGCCACCATCCTGCCCACTATCCCCGCCATTCGCCGCGGTTTTCGCCTGCAATTCGAGCCGGCCCAGGGTTGCCATGTGCTGCTCTACCCGGAAGGCATGATCAAGCTCAACGACAGTGCCAGTGAAATTCTCCAGCAGGTCGATGGCAAGCGTTCGGTAGCCGAGATCATCGACAGCCTGCATCAGCGTTTCCCGGATGTACCGGGGATCGACGAAGACATCCTCGCCTTTATGGAGGTCGCCAGTGCTCAATTCTGGATCGAGCTTCGCTAAAGCAGGTCATGAACCAGGGCCGCCGCTGTGGCTGCTGGCCGAACTGACCTACCGCTGCCCGCTGCAATGCCCGTACTGCTCCAACCCGCTGGATTTCGCCCAGCAGGGTGCCGAACTGAGCACTGCCGAGTGGATCGAGGTGTTCCGCCAGGCCCGTGAGCTGGGTGCTGCCCAACTGGGTTTTTCCGGCGGCGAGCCGCTGGTGCGCCAGGACCTGGCCGAGCTGATCAAGGCCGCGCGTGATCTGGGTTATTACACCAACCTGATCACCTCTGGTATCGGTCTGACTGAAACGCGTATTGCCGAGTTCTCCGAGGCCGGGCTTGACCATATCCAGATCAGCTTTCAGGCCGCCGACGAGGAGGTGAACAACCTGCTGGCCGGCTCGAAAAAGGCTTTCGCTCACAAGCTGGCCATGGCCCGTGCGGTCAAGGCGCATGGCTACCCGATGGTGCTGAACTTCGTCACCCACCGGCACAATATCGACAATATCGAGCGGATCATCGAGCTGTGCCTGGAGCTGGAGGCGGATTTCGTCGAGCTGGCCACCTGCCAGTTCTATGGCTGGGCCGAACTCAACCGCGCAGGGCTGCTGCCGACCCGCGCTCAGCTAGAGCGCGCCGAACGCATCACCAATCAGTGGCGCGACAAGCTGGCGGCCGAGAATCACCCGTGCAAGCTGATCTTCGTCACCCCGGACTATTACGAGGAGCGTCCCAAGGCCTGCATGAACGGCTGGGGCAACCTGTTCCTCGACATCACCCCGGATGGCACCGCGTTGCCGTGTCATAGCGCGCGGCAGTTGCCGGTGCAGTTTCCCAATGTGCGCGAGCACAGCCTTGAACATATCTGGCGGCATTCCTTCGGTTTCAACCGCTTCCGTGGTGATGACTGGATGCCCGAGCCATGCCGCAGCTGTGACGAGAAGCACAAGGACTTCGGCGGCTGTCGTTGCCAGGCCTTTATGCTCACCGGCGATGCCAGCAACGCCGACCCGGTGTGCAGCAAGTCGGCGCACCATGGCGTGATTCTCGCCGCGCGCCAGCAGGCCGATGACGCGCCGCTGGGGCTGGAGGCCCTGCAATACCGCAATGAGAAGGCCTCGCGGATCATATGCAAGGCCTGATCGACCCCGACGCGATCTGGAGCGCCGAACAGGCCGCAGCGGCCAGCGCTGACTTTGCCGAACTGCATGCGGCCCACGGCGGAGTGTTGTGGGCGGCGTTTGATCCGTTACTGGCGCGCTGTGGGTTGTTCTTTTGTCGTGATGGAGTCGTGACTGAACTGACCCCGCCGGGGTTCTCTGTACGCAGCCGGGTTTACGAATACGGCGGCGGTGCGTGCTGTGCCACGGAGCAGGGCGTGGCCTTCGTCAATGAAAATGATCAGCAGATTTACCTAGTCAATATTGACCCTGACGGCGGTGCGAGCAGCGCACCCTACGGCGTGACCGACTCACCCAACTGCCGTTATGGCGACCTGTGTTTTGTGCCCGCCTGGCAGGCGCTGCTGGCCGTGGAGGAAAGCCATGAAGGCGGCGCGGTGGTGCATCGCCTGGTGCGTATTGGTCTGACGGGCAAGCGCGAGGTTCTGGTCGAAGGCGCTGATTTTTACGCCGCGCCAGTGGCCAATGCCGATGGCCAGCGGCTGGCCTGGATCGAATGGGATCGCCCCGATCAGCCCTGGGTTGCCACACGCCTGTGCCAGCGTAAGTCGGGCGAGCGCACCCAAGTGCTGGCCGGGCAGGGGCGTGATCAATCGTTGCAACAGCCGCGTTTTGACCCACAGAACCGCTTATGGGTACTGAACGACAAAGCAGGTTGGTGGCAGCCCTGGTGCGTTGATGATCAGCCTGATGCGCGCGCCGCGCCCTACGACCATGCGCCCGCGCCCTGGCAGTTGGGTACGCGAACCTACCTGCCGCTGGAAGATGGCGAACTGTTGCTGACACGTTTCGAGCAAGGCACAGGCGTCCTCGTAGGGTGCGCTGCGCGCACCGATTATTTTGCTGCCGAGACTGATGGTGCGCACAGCGCACCCTACGAGCGGCAACTTGCCGAGTACTTCACGCGTTTTCGCAGCCTGGCCGCCGATGCCGCTTATTTCTATTGCATCGCCGCCGCACCGGATCGCCTGCCGGCGGTGCTGGCGATTAGCCGAGGCGATGATACGGTGCAGATACTGGCCGGTGGTGAACAGCCACTGGGCGAGGAACAACTGTCCCGCCCCCAACCATTTAACTGCGAGGTGGGTGAAGGCGAGCGCAGCCACGGTTTTTTCTACTCGCCGGTATCAACCGGGGAGCGCCCGCCGCTGGTGATCTTTCTGCATGGCGGCCCCACCTCGGCTTGCTACCCGGTGTTCGACCCGCGCATCGCCTTCTGGACCCTGCGCGGCTACGCCGTGCTCGACCTGAATTACCGTGGCAGCAGCGGCTATGGTCGCGCCTATCGTCTGCGTCTGGCTGCGCAATGGGGCGAGCTGGAGGTCGAGGACATTCGCGGCTCTATCGATGCGCTGGCCGCTGCTGGCTGTATTGATCCGCAACGCGTGTTCGTACGCGGCGCCAGCGCGGGGGGCTTCAGCGCGCTGCGGGCTTTGGTCGAGCTGCCACCGCTTCGTGGGGGGGCCAGCCTCTATGGCGTCAGTGACCCGCTGGCACTGCGCAGGCAGACCCACAAGTTCGAGGCGGATTACCTCGACTGGCTGATTGGCGACCCGGAGCAGGATGCCGAACGCTACCGGGAGCGCACCCCCCTGTTGCAGGCCGAGCGGATCATGGCACCGGTTATTTTCTTCCAGGGCGCGCTGGATGCCGTGGTGGTACCGAGCCAGACCGAGGTCATGGTCGAAGCATTACGCCAGCGTGGGTTGCCGGTGGAATGTCAGCTGTTCGCCGACGAACGCCACGGTTTCCGTCAGGCCGCCAATCTGGCCGCCGCGTTGCGCGCCGAATATGGGTTTTATCAGCAGTTGAACTGAGCGCAGGTCGCATTGCATAAACCGAGCAATGCAGTAGGCTGGCGCATACCTCGCTTAACCTATTCCATAACAACAAGAACAGGCCGTTGTATGAGCCACACCCTCAGCCAGTTACGTAAATTCGTTTCACCGGAAATCATTTTTGGTGCCGGTTGCCGGCACAACGTTGCCAATTACGCCAGTACCTTTGGTGCGCGTAAGGTGCTGGTGGTGTCCGACCCCGGCGTGGTTGCCGCCGGCTGGGTCGCGGATGTTGAAGCCAGCCTGCAGGCGCAGAATATCGACTACTGCCTGTACACCGATGTATCGCCCAACCCACGGGTTGAAGAGGTGATGCTCGGCGCGGAAATCTACCGGGCCAACGCCTGCAACGTGATCGTTGCCATTGGTGGCGGCAGCCCGATGGACTGCGCCAAAGGCATCGGTATTGCGGTGGCTCATGGCCGCAGCATTCTTGAATTCGAAGGCGTGGACACCATCCGTGTGCCCAGCCCGCCGCTGATCCTGATTCCCACCACCGCCGGCACCTCGGCGGACGTGTCGCAGTTCGTGATCATCTCCAACCAGCAGGAACGGATGAAGTTCTCCATCGTCAGCAAGGCGGTAGTGCCGGATGTATCGCTGATCGACCCGGAAACCACCCTGAGCATGGATCCGTTCCTCAGTGCCTGTACCGGCATCGATGCGCTGGTGCACGCGATCGAAGCCTTCGTTTCCACCGGCAGTGGCCCGCTCACCGATACCCATGCGCTGGAGGCCATGCGCCTGATCAATGGCAACCTGGTGCAGATGATTGCCACGCCGAACGACATCGCCCTGCGCGAGAAGATCATGCTCGGCAGCATGCAGGCCGGGTTGGCGTTCTCCAATGCGATTCTCGGCGCGGTGCATGCCATGAGCCACAGCCTCGGCGGCTTTCTCGATCTGCCCCATGGCATGTGCAATGCGGCGCTGGTCGAGCATGTGGTGGCGTTCAACTACAGCGCCGCACCCGAGCGTTTCAGCATGGTTGCGCAAACCCTCGGTATCGATGTGCGCGGGCTCAACCACAACCAGATCCGCCAGCGGTTGGTGGAGCATCTGGTGACCTTCAAGAAGTCCGTAGGCTTTCATGAAACCCTCAAGCTGCACGGGGTTTCCAGCTCCGATATTCCGTTCCTCTCGCGGCATGCCATGGAAGACCCGTGCATCCTGACCAACCCGCGTGAGTCCAGTCAGCGTGATGTCGAGGTCGTCTATGGCGAAGCCCTCTGATTTGCCGCAGTCGCAGAGCGAGGCCCTTGCCGGCCTGCTGGGGCTGGGCAGTCATTCGGCACGCAAAAGCCATTACCCCGAGCTATTGGCGCGCCTGGAGGAGCTGGAAACCGAGCGCAACCGCTACAAATGGTTGTTCGAGCATGCTGTGCACGGGATTTTCCAGGCCAGCCTGCAGGACGGCCTGCTCGCCGCCAATCCAGCCCTGGCGCGCATGCTGGGGTACGACGATCCGCAGCAGGTACTCTGGTCGCTGACGGGCTTGGCCAACTACCTGTTCGTTGGCGGTGTTGCCGAGCTGGAACATATACGCAGCGTGCTAGCCCATGAGCCTGGGCTGTTTGGCTATGAAACCCAGCTGCGCCGCCGTGACGGCAGCGTGATCGACGTGCTGATGAACCTGCTGCTCAAACCCGATGAGAACGGTCTGTTCGAAGGTTTTGTCGCTGATATCACCGAGCGCAAACAGGCCCAGCAACGCCTGCAACAACTCAATGACGAACTGGAACAACGGGTCGGCGCACGCACCGGTGAGTTGCAGGAAGCCAACCGCAACCTGCTGCAGCAGATCGTCGAGCGCAAACGAATCGAGAAGGCCCTGCGCGAGGCGCGTGATGCGGCTGAAGAGGCCAACCGCAGCAAGGACAAGTACCTGGCCGCCGCCAGCCATGACTTGCTACAGCCGTTGAACGCCGCACGTCTGCTGATCTCGACCCTGCGCGAACGCAGCCTGCCGGCCAGTGAGCAGAACCTGGTGGAACGTACTCACCAGGCACTGGAAGGCGCGGAAGACCTGCTCACCGATCTGCTGGACATTGCCCGCCTGGACCAGGCGGCGATCAAGCCCGATCTGGATGTCTACAGCCTCGACGAACTGCTTGCGCCGTTGGCCTCGGAGTTTCAGCCGGTAGCAGCTGCAGTCGGGTTGCAACTGCGCGTACGCCATGGCGAGCACCTGCTCAATACCGACCTGCGCCTGCTCACGCGCATCCTGCGTAATTTTCTCAGCAACGCCTGCCGTTATACCGAGCAGGGCCGCGTGCTGCTTGGCGCGCGCAAGCGTGGCGGGTATGTCGAGTTGCAGGTATGGGACAGCGGCACGGGGATTGCCGAAGACCAGTTGCAAAGCATCTTCCTTGAGTTCAATCAGCTGAATGTCGGCCGCGCCGCCGAGCGCAAGGGCGTGGGCTTGGGCCTGGCGATTGTCGAACGGATTGCACGCATCCTCGGTTACCCGATCAAGGTGCGTTCGCAACCAGGACGTGGCTCGGTGTTCAGCATTCAGGTGCCACTGGCCAGCGGCAGCCAGTCGCGTACATTGGCAGCGCCGATGCCGCCACAACAGCGCCTGGGGGATCCGCTGCCAGGGCGGCGATTGCTGGTGCTGGATAACGAGCTGAGCATTCTGCACAGCATGAAAGCACTGCTGGAACAGTGGGGCTGCGAAGTACTGACCGCCACCGATCAGGCCACTGCGTTGCAGGTGCTTGGCCAGCAGGCACCGGAGCTGATCCTGGCCGACTTCCACCTCGACCATGGGGTGGTCGGCAGCCAGGTGGTGCAGCACTTGCGTGAGCACTTCGGGGTGACGATTCCCGCGGTGATGATTACCGCTGATCGCAGCGATCAGTGCCGTCGTGAACTGCACGGCATGGGTGTGCCTCTGCTCAACAAACCAGTCAAACCGGGCAAGCTGCGCGCGGTGCTGAGCCAGATCCTGCAGGATATGCCTTTAGTCGGCCTTTAATTTAGACGCACGATAGCTATAGATTTTTTGGGCAAAATTTGGGCAAAAGTGAGGCCGCCTTGGGCCTTTCTAGACCGTTAAGGAATTCTTTCGTCTAGGTTTTCTGCGGCCTGCAGCGGTGTACAAAGTTTACTACTAGCGTTCAAATCCCTATCTTCCCGCCATATTGAAGTAAGCAAAGCCCGCTGAAGTCTTGATAGATTCCAGCGGGCTTTTTTGTGGGCTTAGATTTTAAGATATACAGTCCCAAAAATTCTCCAAGCCTGTCCTTTTTATGCTGTTCCCCATCGGCCAGCGCTTACTTGCAGGTTAGCGGGGCAGGGGCTGGATCTTTTTCACAGCTTCAAGCCAGTCCGCATCGAGTTGCAGTTGGTCAATATCCATACCCAGTTCTTCCATGCGTTCCTGGTGTTGGTTGATTTCCGCCACCGCTTCACTCAGGGCGCTGGAGTTGCCATCCAACTGGTGCATTTGGGTCAGGCCCAGGTGGTAGAAGCGCAGTAGCTGCATGGCGGCTGGGTCGCGGGCGGCGACGCCGGCTTTGACGTGGTGCATCAGGTTGGTCACGCGCATCAGGCTGCGTTTCAGGCGCCAGCCGTACACGGCAGCGGCCATAAAGGGCTGTGGCCACAGCACTACGCGCACCAGGACCACGGTCAGCGCTAATGCGGCGATAACCCCACCAAGATTCCAGCGGAAGTTGTCGCCGCCTGGGGTGCCGAATAGCAGCACAGCGCTGCTCGACAGCAGCATGGCCAGGGCGACGAAGATTGCCGCGATAGTTAGGGTGCTGCGGCGGGTTTGCTGACGGTAGATTTCAGGAGTGCGGTGTTGGATTTTGAACATCGGGGCCACGGTAATTCTCACTTGAGCAGGTGGTAGCGGCGTTGCTTACGGGTTGGGTAGGGCAAGCCGGGGTTGTCGAGGCATGCTCCCAATGCTGCAAATTATGCGCGATTGCTCGGCAACAGGTATCTTCGCCCATCCGTTGACCGCATCGCTTAAGGATTTACCGGGTTTATGAGTCGTACTGTGTTTCAGGCTGTGATTATCTCCGTGGCGGCGCTGTGTTCGGGCGCCGCGTTGGCCAAGGTCGAGGTGCAGGCCGGGCAACACAAGACCCTCGGGCGGATGCTGGTGGCCAAGGTTTCCGAGGATATTGCGCCGGGCGATTACGAGGCGCTGCTCAAGGGCATCAAAGCCAATCCGGGCAAGTACACGAAGAAGATCGTCATGCTCGACAGCATCGGCGGTAGCGTGTCTGAGTCCATGCGCATGGGGCGTTTGCTGCGTGAAACTGGCTTCGATGCTCTAGTGCCTTCCACCGGGGTGTGCCAGGGCAGTTGCGTGTACCTGCTGGCGGCGGGCCACGCTAAAACCGTGCGTGGTTATGTGGGGATTCACCGGCCGTATTATGCGAGTAGTGATTCGGTGCATTCGGCATCTGCCTTTGGGCCGAGCAAGGCGACTCAGGCAGCTTACTTCAAAGAAATGCAGATTCCGCCGGAGCTACTTGAGGCGATCAACAGCACCGAGCCGCGGCGCATGCGCGTGCTGACGCCGGCTGAGCTGGCACGCTATCGCTTGAAGTGAGGCGGGCGCTTGCTTGCCAGCGTTCGCGCGCTATCAGCTGGTGCGGTGCCTTTCAAAGAAACTCATGACCTGCTTGCTGGCGTCCTCGCGGGGCATGTCATAGCGTTGCTGCACCAGGTTGGTCAGTTTCTGCGCATCGCCTTCGGATTTGATCAGTTCATCCAGGGTCAACTCGTCCCAGACAATCAGGGCGAGGCCGGCCAGTTTGCGCCAGTTCTTCTGGATGATTTCGGCAAGGGGTCTGCTCATGTGTGGTGCTCCTGAGGTTACCGCGCTGGGCCGGTTGCGCGGTCAGAGCGGAATTGTGCTGATGCCAGCCTGTCAAAGCTGAGGTCGCCAGTCGGTGCGCTACAGCGCTTATGCGGGTTTGCGTACCGACGCCATGGCGCTGCGCCGATAGCCTGATTGCCGCGCCGTAGGTGAAATGGCGTGGCAATTGCTCTATTTAGAGCCTCATGGGCCTGTTCTGGCATGCCTGTCGTCAATTCAAGGATATGCCGCAATGTCGATGATCGAACCTGTGCTGCTGACGGCTGCACGCGTCTGTACCTTTGCCGGGGAGCAGTTGCTGACCAACGCCAGCGGCTTTTACTTCGCCCGCGATGAGCGTTTGTTCTTGGTAACCAGTCGGCACGTGATGATTGATGAGCCGAGCCAGCATTTTCCCGATCGTATCGAGATCGAAGTGCACATCGATTTGCATAATGTGGCGCAGACCACCGGCTTCTCCATGCCGCTCTATCGCGATGGCCAGAGCCTCTGGCGGCAGGGCTGCGATGGCGCTGGTGAGGTTGATGTGGCAGTGCTGGAGATCGAGCGCGCGGCGCTGCCAGAGAGCATGGTCTATCACGCCTTTACTCCGGAGCACCTGCTGCAGCCGCAAACCCCGGTCGAGGTCGGCACATCCTTGCTGGTGGTGGGTTTCCCCCTGGGTTTTCACGACACCCTGCACCATATCGCGGTGGTGCGGCATGCTGTGGTGGCGTCGTCATTCGGCCTGCGTTTTCAGGGCCAGGGGTACTTTCTGACCGATGCCCGCACACACCGTGGCACCAGTGGTGCGCCAGTGGTAATGCGCATACCGGACAGCGAGACGGATGAGTTGCCATGGGTGCTGCTGGGCGTGCATTCGGCGCGGCTTGATCTGGGCAGCCGGGATCTAGAGGTGGACGAGGCCCTAGGGCTCAATTGCACCTGGTATGCCGATATTCTGCTGACGCTGACTCAGTAAGGACCTGGGCTCAACGTTGCTGCTGCAGCTCGGGTGCAGCGGCCATGTTGATGTCCTTGACCAGGCCGGATGTGGCCCTGATCACCTCGCGTGCCATGCGGGTCTCCTGCTCGTTGTGGGTCTGTGCCACCAGCACCACATCACCGTGGGTAATCGCCCTGCTCACCAGCTTGGCAAAGCGTCCGTGATGCTGGCCAGCGCCGGATGAAGCGCCGATCACACTGCCGAGAAAACCGCCGATAAAGCCCCCCATGCCCATCAGGGAGAAGGGCGCAAGGATCGGGCTTGCGTGGAACAGGCTGACTTCACTGACGATCAACGCTACCGCGATCAAGGCACCAATGCCGATACCAATACCGGTACCAATAGCGATGTCGACCAGCATGTCCTTGAGCACCTTGTTGCTTTTCCCCTGCGGTGCAGGAGCGGGTGGGGCGTCGGCGTTGCCTGCAACGATCTCCAGCTGTTCGTGGTGCATGCCGCGCTGAATCAACTGGGCCAGTGCCTGTTCAGCGTTGCTGCGTTGGGTAAAGAAGCCTGAAACGTGGTGGCGATAGAGGTCCATCTTGCTGCTCCTGATCGTGAGCCGTCGTCGACGACCGAACGGAAGCTTAAGCCGCGTAAATGGGCGTGTCTGTGCGCCTGCGTACGCAGGGCGTATCGCGATACCCGCGATTGTGCGGTCTATGCGCGCCAGCGTACCGACAGGACTGCGCCGAGCTGCGATTGTCGCTCCAGGCGAGCTGCAGCCGTGGCGTGAGTGCCGTGTTTCAAGGTGGCGTTTAGCCTGCAGTTGCCTGTGCATTAACCGTCGGAGATGCGCCATGAAAATCCACTACCGCCCGCTCTTGCTGGCGTTTGCCATTGTCTATGCCGTCCTTGCCGTGAGCAGTCTGCTGATTGCCATGAGCCTGGCGCAGAGCGCCATGCCATAGGCCATTGATCTGGCGACCGAGAATGCTGTCTGCCGCGCTGATTGAGCGCTGTGGCTTAGCCCACCTGGGCCCGTGTGCGGCGAAAGCTGTGGCGTGCTTACCCGTAATTGTTTTTGAGGACATTCCTATGAACAGGACTTCATCCATCGTTGATGGCATGGCTGCGTTGCGTTTTGCCGGCCTTTGCGCCGGGCTGCTGATGCTCAGCGCCTGCGCTTCACCGCCCCTGCCGCCGAGCCAGGCGTTGCAAGCTGCCGAATCGGCGATCAGCAATGCCGAACAGGCCCGCGTGGCCGATTACGCCTCACCGGAGCTGGGTGTCGCTCGGGAAAAACTGACCGCCGCCAATATGGCTGTGCAGCGTGAGGAGATGCTGCTCGCCGAGCGCCTGGCAGACCAGTCGCGGGTAGAGGCCGAGCTGGCCCTGGCCAAGTCACAGGCGACCAAAGCAAAGGTAGTCAATGACGAAATGCAGAAAAGCACCAACAGCCTGAAACAGGAAATGCAACGCAACACGGGAGCTCAACAATGAACCTTGCTCATAACGCGAAGCACCTGCTGCTGGTCAGCGCAATCAGCCTTGCACTGGCCGGCTGCGCCGCTAAACCGAGCATGCCGGAAGGCGCCGCCGATGTGCGCGGCAAGCTCACCCGCTTGCAAGCCGATCCACAGCTGAATACTCGCGCGCCTGTAGCGCTTAAGGCCGCTGAAGATGCGGTGATCGTTGCCGAACAGCCGCGCAAGGATCAGGACGCAGAGCAGGCCTTGGGCCAGCATCTGGTGGTGATAGCTGACCGCAAAGTGGAAATTGCCACGGCGCTGGCGCAGACACGCTTCTACGAGGATCAGCGCAAAATCCTCAGCCAGCAGCGTGAAGGCGCGCGTCTGGATTCGCGCACCCGCGAGGCCGATCAGGCGCAGCGGCAGAACAGCCAGTTGCAGCAACAGATTGATGAGCTGAATGCCAAGCAAACCGAACGTGGCTTGGTCATGACCCTGGGTGATCTGCTATTCGCTACCGGGCGCTCGGAGTTGCGTGCGGGTACGGCCAATAACCTCGGTAAGCTGGCGATTTTTCTCGGCCAGCATCCTGAGCGCCAAGTACTGATTGAAGGGCATACCGATAACGTCGGCAGCGAAGAAATGAACCTGAGCCTGTCGCAACGTCGCGCCGACTCGGTGATGCATTACCTGACCAATCAGGGGGTTTCCCCAAGCCGCCTGGGTGCTTCGGGCAAGGGCGAGAGCATGCCAGTTGCCGGTAATGAGTCGGCTTCAGGTCGGCAGATGAACCGGCGGGTGGAAATCATCATCAGCCATGACATGGCATCACAACGCTGATGCCATGTTCTGAACTGCAGCCTTTGTAGGTCAGCTAAGCGCAGGTCGGAGCCCTTCCGACCTGCACGGCTGTACACCATTGTCTGGCAGCTTTTCCAGGCGGCTAGGCGAACTGCACCGGGCAGCGCTCCGGGCCTTCCAGCTTGCGAATTTCGTCGATCACTTGTGGCCGTGCGTTATGCAGCACCAGATGCCGCTGCTGGCTGTGCAGGCGGCGCGCTTCTTGGTGCAGCATGGTGACGCCGGCGTAGTCGATAAAGTTGATATGCCGCGCATCGATCATCACCCACGCTGCGCCGCTACGCTGCAGGCGTTGCTGCAGGTAATGACAGGCACCGAAGAAGATCGAACCTTCGATACACAGCCATTCCTGCTCGCCGTCCTGCCACTGGCGCACGCGCGGCTGTGAAGTGCGCTTGAGGTAGACGATCAGTGAGGCCAGCACGCCGGCGTAGATGGCGCTTTGCAGCTCCAGTACCAGGGTTGCCAGCACGGTCAGCAGCATCACCAGAAACTCACTGCGGCTCACGCGCTTCAGGGCTTTGACGGCGGTGAGGTCGAACAGTCCCCAGCAGATCAGCAGAATGCTCGCCGCCATGGCGGGAATTGGCACATAGGCAAACAGGCGGCTGCCATACAAGGCGAATAATGCTACTAGCAGGGCAGCGAACACCCCGGCCATGGGCGAGCAGGCGCCGGCTTGCTGGTTGAGCGCTGAGCGGGTGAAAGAGCCGGCAGATAGCGAGCCGCCGAACCAGGGACCGATGATATTCGACAGGCCCTGGGCGCGGACTTCCTGATTGGCATCGAACAGTTGCTGGGATTTATCTGCCAGGGCGCGGGCAATCGACAGGCTGGTGACCAGCCCGAGCAAACCGCAGGCCACGGCCGCGGGCAGCAGTTGCAGGATGTGGGTGAGGTTGAACTCCAGCAGCGCGAAGGGCGGCAGGCTGCCTGCAAAACGGCTGACCAGTGCAACGTGGCCAAGCTGTCCCGGCCAGGCCATGACCAGCAGACTGGCGGCCACAATCCCGATCAGTAAAGCCGGCGCACGCGGCCACAAGCGCCTGCTCAACAGGCTGATGGCCAAGGTGAACAGCGCTACGACCAGGGTGCGCCAGTCACTTTCGGCCAGGTGCTCGTCGAGGCTGAGCAGGCTCGTCAGCGCGGTGGCTTGGCTGGTGACGGTGAGGCCGAGCAGGTTGGGCAACTGGCCGATGCCGATCACCAGTGCGGCGCCCAGGGTGAAGCCGAGCACCACCGAGTGCGAAACGAAATTCACCAGTGCGCCGAAGCGCAGCAGCCCGAGTAGCCATTGGCATACACCGGCTAAAAGGGTCAGCAGCAGTATCAGGGCAATAAAGTGGTCGCTGCCCGGTGTCGCCATCGGGCTGACACTGCTGAACAGCACGATGGAGATCGCGGCGGTGGGGCCGCAGATCAGAAAGCTAGAGGAGCCCCACAGGCAGGCGATCAGCACCGGCACGATGGCCGCGTACAAGCCGTATTGCGGCGGTAGCCCGGCGATCAGGGCGTAGGCGATGGATTGCGGCAGCGCGAGAATGGCGCCGTTGAGTCCCACCAGCAGGTCTTTACCGAGGCTGCGTTTGCTGCAATGCGGCAGCCAGCGCAAAAAGGGCAACAGGGTCTGAAGGCGGAGCAAGGGCATGCGTGGGCTTCTTTTGCAGGCGATGGACAAGGCCGCTGCACAGCAGCGGCTCGTCTACTTTAGGGAATCAAGCCGGCCGATTCAAAGCTTGGCGTTAACTGCCGCCAGACCATCACCGCCAGTGCGGCTGGTTACGCCCTCAAGCCAACCGGCAACCACCGCTGGATTGGCCTTGAGCCACGTCTTGATTGCTTCATCGTTGCTGGCTTGCTTGCTCAGCACTTTATCCACGATGGCGTTCTCCATTTCCTGGGTGAATTTCAGGTTGCTCAGCAGCTTGCCGACATTCGGGCACTGCGCGGCATAGCCTTTGCGGGCCAGGGTGTTGACGCTGCCGCTGGCACCGAAGTACTTCTCGCCGCCCTTGAGGTAGCGCATGTCGTATTGCACGTTCATCGGGTGCGGGGTCCAGCCCAGGAACACCACAAATTGCTCGCGTTTCACTGCGCGGCCAACCTGCACCAACATGGCTTGTTCACTGGATTCGACCAGGCTCCAGTCCTTGAGGCCGAATTCGTCGGCGGCGATCATCTTCTGGATGGATTCGTTGGCCGGTGCGCCGGAACCAATGCCGTAGATCTTGCGGCTGAACTTGTCGGCATGCTGATCGAGGTCGGCAAAGGTTTTCACCCCGGCCTCATAGGCGTAGGTGGGCACGGCCAGGGTGTACTCGGTGCCGCTGAGGTTTTCCACCAGTTGCTCGACTTCACCGCTGCTGACGAACTTGTCGTAGTTGCTCTGCTGCGCGGGCATCCAGTTGCCGAGGAATACATCCACCTGACCTTTCTGCAGCCCGGCGAAAATGATCGGCACGGCCAGGGTCTGCGGCTGCGCCTTGTAGCCCAGACCGTCGAGCAGGAAGCTGGCGATGCCATTGGTCACGGCAATATCACTCCAACCCGGATCACCGAGTTTCACCGTGGCGCAACTGGCGTCTTCGGCGAAGGTGTAGCTGCTGGCGGCCAGTAACAGGCCGCCGATAAGTGCTGTGCGAAGTGTGTGCATGGCAATGTCCTCTTGAATTATTAGTTTTGGATCAACGCGGCAGTGGCTTGCAATCAGGGTTGCGGAAAACGGGCGCGACGTTCGAGGTCGTCGAGATCAATGTGGTTGCGCATGTACTGTTGGCTGGCATCGACCATTGGCTGATGGTCCCAGCTGGTCAGGTGCCCCTGGGGCAGGGCGCTGGCAACAAAACGCCGGCGACGCTGGCTGGCCAGAGTGGCCTGATGAATCGCCTGCATGTCCCAGCGCGCCTGGGCCTGGTTGATAAAGTCAGCCAGCCGGCTTTGGTGCTCGGCGGACTCTGCCAGGTTTTCGCGCTCTTGCGGGTCGTGGCGCAGGTTGAACAGCAGCAGGGGGTCGTGTTCTGAATAGATAAATTTCCACTCGCCCTGGCGGATCATCATCAGCGGGCTGATGGTGCCTTCGGCCATGTATTCACCGATGACTTCATCATGCCCCTGGCGACCTTCGAGGTGTGCCAGCAGCGAGCGGCCATCCAGCGGCAGGTCGGCTTGCAGCGTGCCACCGGCCAGTTCCACCAGGGTCGGCAGCAGGTCCATGGTCGAGACGTTCTGGCTTACCCGGCGCGCAGCAAACTGCTTGGGTGCATGCACCAGCAGCGGCACGCGGGCGGCCATTTCAAACCAATGCATTTTGTACCAGAGGCCGCGCTCACCCAGCATGTCGCCGTGGTCGCCGGAGAATACGATGATGGTGTTGTCGCTCAGGTTGCAGTCCTTGAGGGTTTTCAGCAGCTTGCCGATGTTGCTGTCGATGTAGCTGCAGGCACCGAAGTAGGCGCGGCGCGCGTCCTTGATCTTCTGTTCAGGTAGCGGCTTGTCCCACAGGTCGATGACTTTCATCAGGCGTTGCGAGTGCGGATCTTGTTCGGCCTGATCGATGTGCTGGCGCGGCAGTGGGATGTCCTCGTCGCGGTAGAGGTCCCAGAACTCGGTCGGGATGGTGTAGGGATCATGCGGGTGGGTCATCGACACGGTCAGGCAGAAAGGCTGATCGCCGTCGCTGCGCACGTGGTCATACAGATACTGCTGGGCCTTGAACACCACCTCTTCATCGAAGTCCAGCTGGTTGGTGCGCACGCATGGTCCGGCCTGTAGCACCGACGACATGTTGTGGTACCAGCTGGCGCGCACATCCGGCTCATCCCAGTTCACCGCCCAGCCGTAGTCGGCGGGGTAGATGTCGCTGGTCAGGCGCTCTTCATAGCCATGCAACTGGTCCGGGCCGCAGAAATGCATCTTGCCCGACAGCGCGGTGCGATAGCCCAGGCGGCGCAGGTAATGGGCGTAGGTCGGTACATCGGCGGGGAAGTCGGCAGCGTTGTCGTAAGCGCCGATCTTCGAGGGTAGTTGGCCGCTGACCAGGGTAAAGCGCGACGGCGCGCACAGCGGGCTGTTGCAGTAGGCGGCGTCGAACACCACGGCCTCGGCGGCCAGGCGCATCAGGTTGGGCATCTGGATCGGTGAGGCGGCATCGTGCAGCGGCAGAATCGGCGCGGCCATCTGATCGGCCATGATAAAGAGGATGTTCGGGCGTTTCATGGCAGCCGGTATTCCATATAAAAGATTTATGCGACAGTGCTGGCTTGATCATCCGGCTTAGCAAAAGCTGGGTAAACCTGCTGTCAGCAGATGCATTGGATAACCTGAGCTTATGTTTGAACGCATCGATGGCGTGTCACTGGATGTGCTGCGGGTGTTCGAGTCCGCCGCCCGCCAGCTGAGCTTTACCGCCGCCGCCAGCGAGCTGGGCACCAGCCAACCGGCGATCAGTCAGCAGATCAAACGGCTTGAGCAGCAGCTGGCCACGCGGCTGTTTGACCGGGTGTATCGGGGCATTGCCCTCACGGATGCCGGCGAGCTGTTGCTGAGTTATGTGCAGGATGGCCTGCAGAGTCTGGATGCCGGTCTGCAGGCCGTGACCGCGCAACAGCAGCATGAGGTTCTGCAGGTGGCCACCGACTTTGCTTTTGCCGCCTACTGGTTGATGCCGCGCTTGCAGCGCTTCCATCAATTGCACCCGGAGGTGGATGTCAGCCTGATTACCAGCGAGCGTGATCAGGGCACGTTACCGGCGGAGATTGATGTGGCGATCAACTTCGGCGACGGGCGCTTCAAGCACGCCGAGGCGCAGCTGATGTTTCGCGAAGAGGTGTTCCCGGTGTGCAGCCCGCAGTTGCTCAAGGGGCAGACATTGCCTTTGCCACCGGCTGCACTGGCCAGCCTGCCGCTGCTGCACCTGCGCCCGGAAAATCGTTCGCGCTGGTTCGATTGGGCCGGGCTGTTTCGCGCCTTCGGCCTGCAGCAAACCCCAAGCCCCGGCAGCCTACGTTTCGATAACTACACACTGCTGATTCAGGCGGCCATCGCCGGGCAGGGCGTGGCCATCGGCTGGCGGCATCTGGTCGATGAACTGCTGACGCAGAACCTGTTGTGCCGCATGGGCGATGAAGTCGCGCATTCGGAACTGGGTTACTACCTGGTGCTGCCCGAGCGTAAACGTCGCCAGCGTTTGACCCAGGTATTTGTCGATTGGCTGCAGGCCGAACTGGCCAAGGGACCTGGGGTTTAACCGATGCTTGGCCTCAGGCGATACGGGGACGCCAAGCCCTGTTCCCAGCGCTGATGCCCAGACGCCGTTCTTCAGGTTGCGCCGCTATTTGAGTGTGGGCGGTAGCCCGCCCACTTCATGGTTGCTCACAGCTTGGCGATCGACACCTCGGTGGATTTGACGAAGGCAATCACTTCGCTGCCCACGCCCAGCTCCAGCTCTTTTACCGAGCGGGTGGTGATCACGGAGGTGACGATGCCCGAGGCGGTCTGCACGTCGATTTCCGAGAGTACGTCGCCCAGGACGATTTCCTTGATGGTGCCTTTGAACTGGTTGCGTACGTTGATGGCTTTAATGGTCATGGTGATGCTCCTTGGTTTTAAGAGTGGTCATGCGGGTTAAAGCGCCCAGCGCAACTGCGTGGGCAAGGGTGAAACAGGTTCGGGTTGCGGTGGCAGTTCGGGCAGCGACAGCACGCGGTTAAGCACCTGTTCCTCAACAGCCGCCAAGCGGGCCGAGGCACGTTGACGCGGACGGGGCAGGTCGACGCTTATATCCAGGCCGACGTGGCCGTCTTCGATCAGAATTACCCGGTCGGCAATCGCTACCGCTTCGCTGACATCGTGAGTCACCAGCAGCACGGTGAAGCCATGCTGTTGCCACAGGCGTTCAATCAGTTGCTGCATCTCGATGCGGGTCAGGGCATCCAGTGCGCCGAGCGGCTCGTCGAGCAGCAGCAGGCGCGGTTGGTGGATCAGCGCACGGGCCAGGGCCACGCGCTGTTTTTGTCCGCCAGATAAAGCGGCAGGCCATTCATTGGCGCGATCCGCCAGGCCAACGGCTTCTAGCGCCTGTTGCGCTTGCGGCCGCCAGTTGCCGGTCAGGCCCAGGCCGACGTTGTCGATTACTCGCTTCCAGGGCAGCAGACGCGAGTCCTGGAACATCAGGCGAATGTCTTCGCGTGAGGCGGCCAGCAAGCCGTTACCGGCCTGCAGTTCGCCCTGGGTGGGCACATCCAGACCCGCCAACAGGCGCAGCAGGGTGCTCTTGCCGCAGCCACTGCGGCCGACCACAGCGACAAACTGCCCGGCGGGAATGTTCAGCTGAACATTCTTCAGCACTTCGCGTTCGCCGAAGGCCTTGTGAATGCCGTTGATTGCGAGTGGCAGGCCACGTTTGAGTGTGTGCAGCGCAGTCATTGTCCACCTCCCTTGACCTGATAGGCCGGGTGCCAGCGCAGCCAGATGCGCTCAAGCGTGCGTGCTGCCACATCCGCCAGCTTGCCGAGTACGGCGTAGAGCAGAATGGCCAGCACCACCACGTCGGTTTGCAGGAATTCGCGGGCATTCATTGCCAGGTAGCCGATGCCGGCGCTGGCGGAGATGGTTTCCGCGACGATCAGGGTCAGCCACATAAAGCCCAGGGCGAAACGCACGCCGACCAGGATCGAGGGCAGGGCGCCGGGCAGGATTACCTGACGGAACAGGCTGAAACCGTACAGGCCATAGCTGCGCGCCATTTCCACCAGCGCCGGGTCGACGTTACGGATGCCGTGGTAGGTATTCAGGTAGATCGGGAACAAAGTGCCGAGGGCGACCAAAAAGATCTTTGCGCTCTCATCAATACCGAACCAGAGGATCACCAGCGGAATCAGTGCCAGGTGCGGTACGTTGCGGATCATCTGCACCGAACTGTCGAGGAAGCGCTCGCCCCATTTCGACAGGCCGGTGATAAAGCCCAGCAGCAAGCCGAGGCCGCCACCGATGGCAAAACCGATGCCGGCGCGCCAGCCGCTGATGGCCAGGTGGGTCCATATTTCGCCACTGCGCAGCAGCTCCCAGCCGGCGCTCAGCACCGCGCTCGGAGCCGGCAGAATACGCGTGGACAGCAGGCCGCTGACCACCGCCAGTTGCCAGGCCGTCAGCAGTGCCACCGGCAAGGCCCAGGGGGCCAGGCGCAGGGCCAGGTTGTGTAAGGTTGTGTTGCTCATTGCAAACCCCATCAGGTCTTTGTAGGAGCGGGAGGCACGCCTAGTTCCATTCCCGCGATGTTTCTAAGGTTCGCGGGCATGGCCCGCTCCTACGGCATTGCATCAACTGGCCGAGGCCGCCTTGGGCAGAATGTCGCTGGAGATCATCTCGCCGAACGGGCTGACATAGCTGGCCCCGCTGGGTACCTCTGGGCGATTGACGTCCAGGTGCGGGAACAACAGTTCGGCAACTCGGTACGACTCTTCCAGGTGCGGATAGCCGGAGAAGATAAAGGTGTCGATACCCAGGTCGGCGTATTCCTTGACCCGTGCGGCCACGGTCGGGCCATCGCCAACCAGTGCCGTGCCGGCACCGCCACGCACCAGGCCGACCCCTGCCCAGAGGTTGGGGGACACTTCCAGGTTGTCCTTGCTGCCGCCGTGCAGGGCGGCCATGCGCTGTTGGCCGACCGAGTCGAAGCGCGCCAGGGAGGCCTGGGCGCGGGCGATGGTGTCGTCGTCGACATGGCTGATCAGCTTGTCAGCGGCGGCCCAGGCTTCGGCATTGGTTTCGCGCACGATCACGTGCAGGCGGATGCCGAAGCGCACTTCACGGCCTTGAGCGGCGGCCTTCTCGCGCACCTGGGCGATCTTTTCCGCGACCGCAGCCGGTGGCTCGCCCCAGGTCAGGTACAGCTCGACCTGCTCGGCTGCCAAATCCTGCGCGGCTTCCGACGAGCCGCCGAAATACAGCGGCGGACGCGGTTGTTGAATAGGCGGGTAGAGCAGTTTGGCGCCTTTGACTTGAATATGTTTGCCGTCGTAGTCGACCACTTCACCTTCCAGCACGCGGCGCCAGATGCGGGTGAATTCCACCGAGGCTTCGTAGCGTTCGGCGTGGGACAGGTTGAGGCCATCGCCGGCCAGCTCATCCGGGTCGCCACCGGTCACCAGGTTGAACAGCGCGCGGCCATTGGACAGGCGATCAAGGGTTGCTGCCTGACGCGCCGCCACCGTCGGGGAAATGATCCCGGGGCGCAGGGCGACAAGGAATTTCAGACGCTGAGTCACGGGAATCAGGGAGGCGGCTACCAGCCAGGAGTCCTCGCAGGAACGTCCAGTCGGGATCAGTACACCGCCAAAGCCAAGGCGGTCGGCTGCTTGGGCAATCTGCTGCAGGTAACCGTGATCGACGGCGCGTGCGCCCTCGGCGGTGCCCAGGTATTTGCCGTCGCCATGGGTGGGCAGGAACCAGAAAATATTCAAGCTCATGGAGTGGTCTCCTCTTACGAAATCGTGGGCGTAGCCCGGATGGCTCCGGGCTACGGTGATGCAGCTGTCGCGAATGGTTATTGGGCTGTTGCGACCTTGGTCGGGGACGCCTTAGTCGGGGCTTTCCAGATCACGTCCTTGATCACCAGGCGTTTGGGAATCAGTTTCAGGTCGGTAAAGGTGTCCGCGATCTTCTGCTGCGCCTCGACCACTTCCGGGCTGATCAACTGCGCGCCGTAGCTCTGGCGCTCGACGGCGACGCGGGTGATTTCTGCCGACAGACCCAGCAGTGGAGCGACCTGGGCGGTGGCTGCAGCGCTGTTGTTTTTGGTCCATTCGCCAATGCCGCGAATTTCGTCGATCAGCACTTCAACCACTTGCGGGTTTTTCTCGGCATAGGGTTTGGTTGCCAGGTAGAACTGGTGGTTGTTCACCAGGCCTTGGCCATCACGCAGGGTGCGTGCTTGCAACTGGTTTTCGGCGGCGGCCTGGAAGGGGTCCCAGATGACCCAGGCGTCGACGCTGCCACGCTCGAAGGCGGCGCGGGCATCGGCCGGCGGCAGGTACACCGGTTGGATGTCGCTGTATTTCAGGCCGGCATCTTCCAGGGCGCGTACCAGCAGGTAGTGCACGTTGGAGCCTTTATTCAGGGCGATTTTCTTGCCCTTGAGATCAGCGACCGATTTCAGCGGCGAGTCTTTCGGTACCAGAATGGCTTCGCTGGTCGGCGCCGGTGGCTCATAGGCGACATACAGCAGATCCGCGCCTGCGGCCTGGGCAAATATCGGTGGGGTTTCGCCGGTGGTGCCGAAGTCCACCGAGCCGACGTTCAGCCCTTCAAGCAGCTGCGGGCCGCCGGGGAACTCGGTCCATTTAACGTCGATGCCTTTGTCGGCCAGGCGTTTTTCCAGGGTGCCCTTGGCTTTGAGCAGCACCAGGGTGCCGTATTTCTGATAGCCGATACGCAATGTTTCAGCTTGTGCTTGGGTGATGGCGCCGAAAGAAATGGCCGCGGCAAACAGGGCGACCAGACTCCGACGCAAAGTAACAGTGCGCATAGCGCTCTCCTTTGCTGTTGGGGTTATTGGGTTGCGACCTGCTTGCCCGTTGGCGGGCGAGTAAGGTGGGGTAAAGCGTGTTGCGGTGTGTCAGATACTCCAGCGAGCGTTGATCAGCCGATCATTCAGCACACCCGGATCAATCGGTGCCGGACGGCGGGCCAGTGCTTGCTGGAAGTGCTGTAAGGCATCATCAAAACGCTGTTCCAGTGCCGGTGCTAGCTGTGCCGCCGCGCCGTTCTCGCCGTAGGCAATCTGGCTGTCGTCAGCAAAGATGGCGTGCAGCATTTCCTGGGCTTTCAGCGCCGCCAGTACCGGCTTGAGCGCGTAGTCCACGGCGAGCATATGCGCGCTGCTGCCACCGGTAGCAATGGGCAGCACCACCTTGTGGTTCAGGGCGCGTTCGGGCAGTACATCGAGCAGGGTCTTCAGCGCGCCGGAAAACGAGGCCTTGTACACCGGTGTGGCGATAATCACGCCGTCGGCGCGCTCCACCTGCTCGATCAATTGCTGCACGGCCGGGCTGCCGAAATTGGCAAACAGCAGGTCCTCGGCATTGAAATCACGCACCTGGTAGCTGATTACTTCAACACCACGTAGCTGCAGCCAGTGTTTGGCGCGATCAAGCAAAATATTGCTGCGTGACTTCAGGCTCGGGCTGCCGCCCAGGGATACGACAAGCATCTTCAGTCCTTAGCGGTTCGGCTGCGGGGTCAGACGCAGGTAAGGTTTGACGGCGCGGTAGCCTTTGGGGAAACGCTGCTTGATTTCGTCCTCATCCTTCAGCGACGGCACGATCACCACCTCATCACCATCCACCCAGTTGGCTGGGGTGGCGACCTTGTGGTTGTCGGTCAGTTGCAGCGAGTCGATCACCCGCAGGATCTCGTGGAAGTTGCGCCCGGTGCTGGCCGGGTAGGTGATGATCAGGCGCACCTTTTTGTTCGGGTCGATGATGAACAGCGAACGCACGGTCAGGGTGTCGTTGGCGTTCGGGTGGATCAGGTCGTAGAGGTCGGAGACCTTGCGATCAGCATCGGCCAGGATCGGGAAATTGACCTTGATGTTCTGCGTTTCGTTGATGTCGTCGATCCACTTCAGGTGCGAGTCCACCGGGTCAACCGACAGGGCGATGGCCTTAACGCCACGCTCGGCGAACTGCTCTTTCAGCTTGGCGGTAAAGCCCAGCTCCGTGGTGCACACCGGGGTGAAGTCAGCCGGGTGGGAGAACAGTACGCCCCAGCTATTGCCCAGCCATTCGTGGAAGCGAATGCGGCCTTCACTGGAGTCCTGTTCGAAGTCGGGGGCGATATCGCCGAGTCGGATTGTCATGCGTGTTCTCCTTGGTAAAGTCCGTTGCCTGGCGCTCACTATGCTTATGAACAAAAAATAGTAAAAAGAATAAATAACGATTTATTTATAACTTTTAGGTCTTTATGGGCGATGCCGTCACCAAAGCGGCTTCAGCAGCTCTAAAGCAGATAAATGCATAAGCAAGTAACTAACTATTCTTTCTACGAATAAAAAACCGCTTTTATAGTCGCCGCACACCTCATTCAAAGGATGCGTAATGAAACGACTCTTACCTTTCTCGTTGCTGGCCGCCGGCCTGATCTTCGGCTCCAGTGCCCAGGCGACGACCCTGCTCAACGTCTCCTACGACGTAATGCGCGACTTCTACAAGGACTACAACACCGCCTTCCAGAAACACTGGCAGGCTGAGGGTGGTAAGCCGCTGGTGCTGCAGATGTCTCACGGCGGTTCGAGCAAACAGGCACGCGCAGTGATCGACGGCCTGCCCGCCGACGTGATCACCATGAACATGGCCACCGACATTAATGCGTTGGCCGACATTGGCGGCCTGGTCCCGAAAAACTGGGCCGAACGCCTACCGAACAGCAGCGCGCCGTTTACCTCAGCTACAGTATTTATCGTGCGCAAGGGCAACCCAAAGGGCCTGAAGGATTGGCCAGACTTGCTCAAGGATGGCGTGCAGGTGGTGGTACCCAACCCGAAGACCTCGGGTAACGGCCGCTACACCTACCTGTCCGCTTGGGGTTACGTGCTGGAAAAAGGCGGCGACGAGAAAGCCGCCAAGGAGTTTGTCGGCAAGCTGTTCAAGCAGGCACCGGTCCTCGACACCGGCGGCCGCGCCGCCACCACCACCTTTATCCAGAACCAGATCGGTGACGTGCTGGTGACCTTCGAGAACGAAGCCGAGATGATCGCCCGCGAGTTCGGCCGTGGCAGCTTCGAAGTGGTCTACCCGAGTGTCTCCGCCGAGGCTGAGCCACCGGTTGCAGTGGTCGACAAGGTGGTCGACAAAAAAGGTACTCGTAAGGAAGCCGAGGCCTACTTGAAGTACCTGTGGTCCGACGAAGCCCAGCGCATCGCCGCCAACAACTACCTGCGCCCACGTAACCCGGCGATCCTCGCCGAGTTCGCCGACCGCTTCCCGAAAGTCACCTTCCTCAACGTGGTGAAAACCTTCGGCGACTGGCCGGTGATTCAGAGCACCCACTTCAAGGATGGCGGTCTGTTCGACCAGATTTACACCGCGCAATAAGGAGTACCTGAAATAAAAAAGCCCGGCCATGTGCCGGGCTTTTTTGTTGCTCCTGCTTTGCTGGGTGGTCACAACGCTATCGCCACCGATTCAAACCCGAGCTGGCGAGACCAATCTAGTCTCCACGCTCAGTGGGCATTTGGGCGGTTACTCAGTGGTCGATTGTTCGCCTGACACGGGCTATTGCCCAATAAGCGCTTATCCCTAGCTCTCATTTATTTTGCCCATAAAAAAACCGGGCCATGTGCCCGGTAAAGATTCCACCTGAGGAATTCGTTTAGATCGCGTGGGATTGGTACAGCTCAGTCAGGGCCTCGCCACGCAGGTAGGCCAGTTCGGCCGAGCGGCGGTCCCGTGGTCGCGCCAGCGGCACCGCCAGTTCGCGTTGCAGGCGGCTGGGTGTGCCGCCGAGGATCAGTACGCGGTCGCTCAGGTAGAACGCCTCGTCCAGATCGTGAGTAACCAGCAGTACGGCGATTTCATAGCGTTCGGCCAGCTCGCTAAGCAGGTCCTGCAGTTTCATGCGGGTAAAGGCGTCCACTGCGCTGAACGGCTCGTCGAGCAGCAGCACATGGGGCTTGCCATACAGCCCGCGGGCAATCGCCGCGCGTTGCGCCTGGCCGCCGGAAAGCTTCTTGGGCAGGGCATCGGCATGCCCGCTGAGGCCGACATCGCGCAGCAGTTGCTGCACCCATTTTTCATCGGCAATCCAGCCATCGGCGAAGCTGACGTTCTGCGCGACATTCAGCCAGGGCATCAGCCGCGGCTCCTGAAAGACCACTCCGATGCCGGTGCCACGACCGAACTGCAGCAGCGGGTTGAATTCCAGCGCGCCACTGAAGTCCTGATCGAGCCCGGCGGCGATGCGCAGCAGGGTGCTTTTGCCGCAACCACTGGGGCCGAGCAGGCTGACGATCTCGCCAGGCGCCAGGCTCAGGCTGACATCGTCGAGCACGCGCAGACCGTCGTAGGCTTTATGAATATTCTGCAGTTGCAGGAGTGCGCTCATGTTCAGTTCTCCCCACCCTGATAGCTGTCGCGCCAGCTCAGGGCGCGGGTTTCCCAGTATTTGAGTAGGCTGTCGCTAAGCTTGCCGAGCACTGCCAGTAAGAGGATGGCGGCAATCACCAGGTCCGGCCGTGAGGTTTCCCGACCATCACTGAGCAAGTAGCCAAGGCCACGCGTGGCGGCAATCAGCTCGGCCGCCACGAGAAACATCCAGCTCAGGCTCAACGCCCCACGCAGCCCAGTAAACAGGTTGGGCAGGGCGGCCGGCAGAAGAATCCGCCGCACCAGGGCGAAGCGGCTGAGCTGATACAGCTGGCCGACTTCGACCAGCTTGCGGTCGATATTGCGTATCCCGGCCAGCAGTGCCAGGTACACCGGAAAGAATGCGCCCAGGGCAATTAGCACCACCTTGGGTGTTTCATCAATCCCCAGCCAGAGCAACAGCAAGGGAACCCAGGCCAGGCTGGGAATCGCCCGTAAGGCTTGAAAGGTCGGTTCCAGGTAGGCCTCGGCGCGGCGGCTAAGGCCGACCCAGGTGCCGATCACGATGGCTAGGCCAGCGCCGATCAGAAAACCGCCAGCCACCCGCAGTAGGCTGGCATTGATATGCCGCAGCAACTCACCACTGACCGCCAGGTGGAACAGGGTTTGCGCCACTTGAGTCGGCGCAGGCATCTGGTGCGCCGGCAGAATGCCGGAACGCACCAGGGTCTCAAGCCCCAGCAGCAGTGCCAGGGGTACCGCCCAACCACGCAGGTTGGCCAGTGATGGACGCAGGCTGGGTAAGCGTTCGGCCCAACGGCTAAGCCTGAGGTTGAGGGCGCTCATGGTTTACTGGCTCGCCTTGGCGACGGACTGCTTGATCACACTGGCAGCCAGTTGCGGGCTGATCAGTTGATCCACCACCTTGGCCACGTCAGTGCCCGGGCGAACCAGTTGCTCATCCAGCAGAATCGGCGCGGCAGCTTTCAGCGCGGCGATATGCTCGGCGCCGGGCTGCGAGTTGCTGAAGTCGGTACGCGACAGTTGCAGTTTGGCGACTTCCAGCGGCAGTTTGGCTTCGTCGGCGAGCAGCTGTGCCAACGCATCCGGGTTGGCAATCGCCCACTCGCGGGCCTGTTCGTAGGCGCCGATCACCTGCTTGATCAGCTCAGGCTGAGTGGCGGCGAATTTCTCGGTGACGCTGAGCACGCCGTAGCTGTTGAAATCGAGGTTGCGGTACAGCTGGCGCGAACCGGCCTGCAGTTGGCTGGAGGCCATCAGCGGGTCAAGGCCGGCCCAGGCGTCGACATCGCCACGTTCAAGTGCCGTGCGGCCATCGGGGTGCTGCAGGTGGACGATTTCCACGGCGTTCTTGTCCAGCCCGGCTTTCTGCAGGCTTTGCAGCAGGAACAGGAACGGATCGGTGCCTTTGGTGGCGGCGATTTTCTTGCCTTTAAGGTCAGCCAGGCTGTCGATCGACGAATCCTTGGGCACCACCAGGGCGGTCCATTCCGGACGGCTGGCCACGTAGACGGTGTTGATCGGGCTGCCGTTGGCGCGGCTGAGTACGGCGGCCAGGCCGGCAGTGGAGGCAAAGTCGGTGCTACCACCATTGAGGTATTCCAGCGAGCGGTTGCTGCCCTGGCTGAATACCCATTTGACGCTGATGCCTTGCGGCGCAAGAGCTTTTTCCAGCAGCCCTTGTTGCTTGAGCACCAGGCTGGTGGGGGCGTAGTAGGCGTAGTCCAGACGGACTTCTTTTGGTGTTTCGGCATAGGCGCCGGCAGGCAGAATCGCCACAAACAGGGCGGTCAGCCCCCGACGCAGATTGAATAGACTCATGGTCGTTTCCTCTGGTTAGGGTTGTCGCCTGTCGACCCGTGGACGGGCACTTCAGGTCAAAGTTATTGCGGGGTTGAAACCGGCCTGTGGTCAGGCCGGTACACATTGGGGTTTGTTGTTGCAGGGTGGCCTTAGAGCAGCGGCAGGCTGTAGCTGACGATCAGGCGGTTCTCATCCTGATCTGCAGCACTTGTGTTGCCACGGAAGGTGGCGTTACGCCAGGACAGACCCAGGCCTTTCAGTGCGCCTTCCTGCAAGGTGTAATCCACGCGGAAGTCGCGCTCCCATTCCTTGCGGTCGCTGTCGGCGGCGTCAATGTTGCTGCCCGACAGGTAGGTCACGGTGGCTTTCAGGCCGGGAATGCCGGCGCTGGCAAAGTCATAACCGTATTCGGCCAGCCAGGTGCGCTCACCGGCGCTGGCGAACTTGCCGATCTGCCGGTCAGTGATCAGGTACGCGGTGGCACCGTCGCCCTGGCTGACAAACGGGAAGGCGCTGTTGCCGGAAACTTGCTGGTAACCGGCGCTGAGGGCGTGGCCGCTCAGGCTGTAAGTGAACAGGGCGCTCCAGGTGTTGTTATCCACTTCACCGTTTTTGCTGTCGCCTGCACGCCAGAAACCACTGCTTTTGTAGCCTTCGGTGCGGCCAGCCAGGCTGCCGTTCTTGCCGTCTGAGCCGCTGTTGAAATAGCGCAGGTCAGTTTTCAGCGCGCCGACCGGCAAAGCCAGATTGTGGGTCAGGCCGAGGAAGTGCTGTTTGTAGAAGTCTTCCAGGTTGCCGTAGTAGTACTGAGCGGTGAGGTCCTTGGTGATCTTGTAATCGCCACCGGCGTAGATGAATTCATTGGAGTCGGCAGCTTTGCCCTGGAAGCTGGCCGCGCCACCAATGCGCAGGGCGATATCGTCAGTGGAGCTGCGGGTCTTGGTGCTTTCCAACTGGCCGGCAGTGAGGGTCAGGCCGTCGATCTCGGCGGAGGTGACTTGTGCGCCCTCAAAGGTTTGCGGCAGCAGACGGCCATCGTTGAAGTTGATCACCGGCAGCTTGGGCTGCAGGGTGCCGATGCGCAGTTCGGTCTTGGATAAGCGCGCTTTGGCGGTGACACCGGCCTTGCCGTAGTTGTCCACCGCACTGCCGTCGCTTTCCAGGGGGAATAACGCGCCAGGGGCGCGGCTACGTGGCGTGCTGCTATCGCCGCCGGAGTCGAGCTTGATACCCACCAGACCGATGGCGTCCAGGCCAAAACCTACGGTGCCTTCGGTGTAGCCGGACTGGTAGTTAAAGATAAACCCCTGGCCCCATTCACTGGCTTCGTTGTTGCTGTTGGCGGTGTTTTTATCATCGCGGTCGAAATAGAAATTACGCAGGCCGAGGGTGGCTTTGCTGTCTTCGATAAAGCCGGCGGCGGTGGCCTGGTTGGCGAGGGCGGCGAGGGTAACGGCCAGGGCCAGTGTGGACTTGTTCATGCTCGATGCTCCAAATGCAGGTCTGTGCGGAATGTGTTTGGCACTGCAGAAGGGGCTCGAGCGGACGGTGTGCGTTGCACCTGTCTCAGCGAAATAGCAAAGAGCCCCTTGATGTTTCATGGGCCCGATGCGGTGGTCCGCTGTCGGCTTGGGCGCACTGTAGGGATTATTCGTAATCCCTAAAAAGAATTTATTTTCACTTTTTAGTAACTAAAAAGAATAAGCGATGCTTAGTCGCGAACCCCATAAGCTAATGCTTAAAAATTATTTGCGAAGACTTTTTTAGATCATTTAGCTTGTCTCTACCGGATCACCGGACTTCCTGTTCACCCCTGAAGTTTGTCGTGATCCGGCTTATCAGAAGGCCGGCACGTCCTTGACGAGGTCTGCCATGCCTAGCCGCTCCCTATTCAACCGTCGTCCCTTGCTGAGCGTGGGCTTGTCCCTAAGCCTGGCACTGGCCAGCGTGCTGCCCGCCGATGCCGCCACGCAACTGCGCATTGGTTACCAGAAGTCTTCGACCCTGATCAGCTTATTGAAAAGCAATGGGGATCTTGAGAAGGCCCTGGCCAAGCAGGATGTCAGTATCAGCTGGCATGAGTTCCCCAACGGCCAACCGCTATTAGAGGCGCTGAATGTCGGCAATATCGATGTATCTGCCGATGTCGCCGATACCGTGCCGGTATTTGCCCAGGCTGCCGGTGCGCAGCTGACCTATTTTGCTCAGGAGGCGCCGTCGCCGTCGGCTCAGGCGATTATCGTGCGTGATGATTCGCCGCTGCGCAGCGTGGGGCAACTCAAAGGTAAGAAAGTCGCGGTCACCAAGGCGGCTGGCAGCCATTACCTGTTGCTCGCAGCCTTGGCCAAAGCCGGCCTTAAATTCAGCGACATTGAGCCGGCCTACCTAACTCCGGCTGACGGCCGCGCCGCATTTGAAAACCGTAAGGTCGATGCCTGGGTCACCTGGGAACCCTTTCTCAGCGGTGCCCAGCAGCAGTTGCCGACCCGTACCTTGGCCGATGGCAAGCAATTGGCCGATTACCAGCGCTATTACCTGACCAGTACCGCGTTTGCCAAAAACAATCCGCAGGTGCTGGCGGTGGTCTTCGACGAGCTGGTGAAGACCGGTGATTGGCTGCGCGCCAACCCGCGCGCTGCGGCGCAAGTGCTTAGCCCGCTGTGGGGCGGTCTGGACCCAGCCATCGTCGAACAGGCCAATGCTCGGCGTAGCTATCAGGTGCGTTTGGTGCAGCCGCAGAGCCTCAAGGAGCAGCAGAAAATTGCTGACGCCTTTGTCGCCGAAGGCTTGCTGCCCAAAGCGGTGAACGCCCTCGATGTGACTATCTGGAAGGCGCAATAACCATGGCCGCCGAGCTTCGTGCCAATTCCCAAGCCTTCGATAGTACTGCGCCGCTATTCGATCCACGGCTGTTTCCCAGTGACTTCGCGAGCCGCAGCGGAAAGATCGAGCGCCTGGCCCGCAAACTGGCGGCCACCGCGGTGCTGCGTGATCGGCAGGGTGGCAGTGCCCAGGCCGAGCGTCAGTTGCTGCGTGACAGTGGCCTGCTGACCCTGGCCATTCCACAGCAGTTTGGTGGTCAAGGTCTGGTATGGCCGGAGATCTACCAGATCATCCGTTACCTGGCTGCCGTGGACAGCTCACTGGCGCACCTGTTTGCCTTTCAGCATCTGCAGGTGGCGACCATCCTGCTGTTTGGCAGCCCCGATCAGCAGCGCCACTGGTTGAGCCGCACGGTGCATGAACGTTGGTTCTGGGGCAACGCCACCAATGGCCGCGACACTCGGCTGAAACTCAGTCGCCGTGAGGAGCATTACGAGCTCAATGGCAGCAAGTCATTCTGCTCGGGTGCCTTGGGTGCCGATGCCCTGGTGATAAGCGCGCCGCGCAGCCACAACCCGGAAGACCGCGTATTTATCGTGCTGCCCAGCCAGCGAGAAGGGCTGGCGGTGAATGATGACTGGGACGGTTTCGGCCAGCGCCAGACCGACAGCGGTACGGTGCAATTCGACAATGTGTTTGTCGACAGCAGCGAACTGCTCGGTCCCAGCGGCGTAAGCCCGCGCACCACGCTGCGCGCCTGCCTGTCGCAATTGATCCTGACCCAGTTGTACCTGGGCAATGCCCAGGGTGCGCTGGATGGCGCGCTGCGTTACACCCGCGAACACAGCCGCGCCTGGCCGGCTTCCGGGGTGGCCCTGGCCAGTGATGATCCTTTTATCCAACAGCGTTATGGCGAACTGTGGCTGCTGTTTCGCAGCGCCCAGTTGCTGGCCGACAGCGCCGCTCAACGCCTGCAAAGCGCCTGGGAAAAGCCCGCGCTGACCGCCGCCGAGCGAGCTGAGGTGGCCTTGGCCATCAGCGAGGCCAAGGTGGTTTCCGCCCGCGCTGCACTGGAAATCACCTCGCGCATTTTCGAAAGCATGGGCGCCAGTTCCACCAGTTCGAAGTACGGATTTGATCGCTTCTGGAGAAACGTGCGGGTGCACAGCCTGCATGACCCGCTCGATTACAAGGTGCGCGATCTCGGGCACTGGTTACTCAACGGCAAGGCGCCCACGCCTTCGCTGTATGGCTGATACGACAGGGAGGGGCGCGCAGAAAAGACATGCAGCAGATTGATAAACCAGTAAACCAATAGGGCCACCTGGCCGTGTTTCATAACCGTTGAGGCAGTGTGAAATGACTATAAAAAACCTGTTTGGTGCCGGCCTGCTGGCTGCTGCCACGCTGTTGCAAGCCGCCCAGGCGCTCGCCGCCAGTGATGTGCTGGTCAGCACCGAGTGGCTGGAAAAGAACCTTAACAACCCTAAGGTGCGGATCATCGAGGTGAGTGTTGCACCTGGCGTTTACGAGCGTGGGCATATCCCCGGTGCGGTGAACTTTGCCTGGCACCGTGATCTGGTCGATCCGGTGCGCCGTGATATCGCCAGCCAGGAAAACTTCCAGGCGTTGCTGCGTAAATCGGGCATCTCCGCAGATACCACCACGGTGCTCTACGGCGATAACAACAACTGGTTCGCTGCCTGGGGCGCCTGGGTGTTTGATGTGTATGGCGTGGACAACGTCAAATTGCTCGATGGCGGCCGGGTGAAGTGGGAGGCAGAAAAACGCGCCTTGGATAACCGCGCGAAAACGCCGGTAGCCGGCAATGTCACGGTCAAGGCGGCGAATAAAGACCTGCGCGCCTTCCTCCCGGACGTGCTCGCAGCGGCAGAGAAGCGCAGCGATGTGCAACTGGTGGATATCCGTTCCGCTGATGAATACAACGGCAAGGTCTTTGCCCCGCAAGGTGTGCAGGAACTGGCAGTGCGCGCCGGCCACGTGCCAGGTGCAGTCAACGTCCCTTGGGGGCAGGCAGTGGCTGCCGATGGCACCTTCAAATCGGTTGAAGAACTGAAAAAGGTCTACGGCGCAGTGGGTATCGATGGCAGCAAGCCGATCATCACCTACTGCCGTATCGGCGAGCGATCCAGCCACACCTGGTTCGCCCTGAAGAAAATCCTCGGTTACGACGTACGTAACTACGACGGCTCCTGGACCGAATACGGCAATGCCGTGGGCGTACCGGTAGTCAACGTGGCCGGCACCGTATGGGGCGGCAAATAAGCCTTTACTACCGTGAAAAAATCATGGAATGGGCCAGCCCCATGCCCCTGTTTAGGGTGAGCGTTCAGGCAGGGCGCTCACTCTTCTTTTATCTGAGGAGCCACTATGGCAACGACTGCGTTGCAGGCGCCGGGACGCTGGGCCAGTGCATTGGCGGCGGTATTGAGCCTGGGCCTGGTGTTTGCTGCCTGGCAGTTGGGCGGCGCGGACAGTGACAGCCAGGCGTTGAGCCTGTCCTTGCTTGGCGGCGCGTTATTTGGCCTGTTGTTGCAGCGCTCACGCTTCTGCTTCTTCTGCGTAACCCGCGACTTTATTGAGCAGCGCAAACCGGATGGGTTGCTCGGCATCATCGCCGCATTGGCGGTGGGTACCTTGGGTTATCACCTGGTATTTGGCGCCTTTGTGCCGGACCCGAGCAGCGGGCGATTGCCGCCGGATGCGCATGTCGGGCCGCTGAGTTGGGTGCTGGGGTTGAGCGCCACGGTGTTTGGCATTGGTATGGCATTGTCCGGTTCGTGCATCAGTGCCCATCTCTACCGCCTTGGCGAGGGTGCGTTTGCATCGCTGTTTGCGCTGTTCGGCGCGCTGATAGGTTTCTTTCTGGGTTTTCTCTGCTGGAACCCGCTGTATTTGCTGAGCATCCAGCAGGCTCCGGTGGTCTGGTTGCCGGCCTGGCAGGGTTATGGCGTGTCGTTTCTGCTGCAGATCGCTTTGCTCGGTGGGCTGGCCTGCTGGCTGCTGTTGCATGTGCAAGCGAGCACTGAGCCACGCGTGGTTGCGCGCAACCTGCGGCAGCTGCTGTTTGGCCAACGCTGGCCGACCTGGGTGGGCGGTTTGCTGATCGGCTTTCTCGCCACCCTGAGTTATCTGCGTGTTGGCCCACTGGGCGTGACGGCGGAATTAGGCAGTGTGGCGCGCACCGCGGCAGACGGGCTGGGCTGGCTACCGGAGCGGCTGGAAGGCCTGGACAGTTTTTCCGGCTGCGCCACGGCAGTCAAAGAGGCGCTGTTGTCGAACAACGGTCTGTTTATTCTCGGCCTGGTTGTGGCGTCTTGGGCTAGCGCTTTGCTGGCGGGGGACTTCCAGCCCAAGCGTCCGCGCGTCAGTGAACTGCTGCGTAATCTGCTCGGCGGCGTATTGCTCGGCTGGGGCAGCATGCTGGCGCTGGGTTGCACCGTGGGCACGCTGCTCTCGGGGATCATGGCCGGCGCGTTGTCCGGCTGGGTATTTGCGGTGTTTTGTTTAGTGGGTGTTTTGCTCGGGCTGCGTATACGCCGTTACTGGTAATCGGTGTTCAGGCTAGCCAGGGGTGTCTGCGACGTTGATTAAAGTGTGCAGGCGCTCTTGGCTACCATTGAGCAGTTGTTGCAACGCGCGCAGTTGCTCAGGCTGAGCATCATTGAGTATCGCCTCAATCGCGGTTTGCACGGCTGTAAGGGCGACAACGCTGCCTACCAGGTTGAGGTGCTGGCTGAGAATCTCATCACCGCTGCTGACCAGCAGGGCGAAGTGGATGACGTTTTCCAACTCGCGGGTATTGCCTGGCCAGCTGTGGGCCTCTAGCCGCAGCTGTGCGGCATCGCTGATGGCAGGCAGCGGCAGACTCAGGCGCTGGGCGTAGATGCCGAGGAAGTATTCCGCCATGGGCAGAATATCGCCGGTGCGTTCACGCAACGGCGGCAGGTCAAGGCGGCCGTCGCTGAGATAACCGTATAGCCGCTCATTGAATTTGCCAGCTGCCACGGCCTGAGCCAGGTCGATGCTGGTTGCAGCCAGCAGCCGGACATCCGCCGGGCTCGGCTGGCTGGCGCCGACTCGCAGCACTTCACCGGTTTCCAGGGCGCTAAGCAGTTCAGCTTGCAGCGGCAGCGGCAGGTCGCCGATTTCGTCCAGATACAGCGTGCCGTTGTTGGCCGAACCAAACCAGCCGGCCCGGCTGCTAGCGCTGCCTTGATAGGCGCCGGCGGCATAGCCGAACAGTTCTGCCTGGGCATGCTTGCTGCTGAGGCCGCTGCAGCTGAGCGCGACAAACAACCCCGGCCGTTCGCTGGCGCGGTGGATATGCCGCGCCAACAACTCTTTACCGGTGCCGGTTTCGCCTTCAATCAGCAGCGGTAAAGATTGTGTGGCAAGCAGCTCGACCTGGTCGCGTAGCTGCCGGGAGCGGGGATCGATAAACACCAGCGCTTTGGCGCGGATGCTTAGCGGGCTTTTCTCTGCATCGGGAAAGGTCAGCAGCGGTTGGCCACCGAAAGTGTTCTGGCTCATCAACGAGTCTCCAGCCCGACTCGGATTGCGAGCAGGCAGGTTGCTTGATCTTTACAGGGGCTGCGGCCGTTCGGGCGATTGGCTTTTCAGGCGCGGCGGCGGTCGGCTTGTTCGATACTGCTCTGCAGGCGATACAGGTAGGCAAAACCCTGCTCCCAGCGTTGATGCCCCGACTTCACATTGATATGCCCAGCGCCGCTGAGAATCGCCACATCGCTGCCCCAATCACGGGCCATTTCGATAGCCCGTGCGGCACTGGCGGCGGTGTCGTTATCCGAGCCCACCAGCTGGCTGGGGAAGGGCAGTGAGTGCTGGGGAATCGGGGAAAAATTCTGCAGCGCTGGCGGGCAGTTGGCCCGTTCCACATCGGCTGGGGCGACCAGGAGCGCGGCCCTTACCCGGCGCAGCGATTCCACCGGGGCGTGAGCTGCCCAATGCGCCACGGTGATGCAGCCCAAGCTATGGGCTATCAGGATGGTCGGGCGCGGATCGCTGGCGATGCTGCGCTGCAGTTCTGCGACCCAGTCTTCACGCTTGGGGTTTAGCCAGTCGGCTTGTTCCACCCGGGCGCTGTTCGGCAGGCTGCGCTGCCAGTGGCTCTGCCAATGCTCGTCGGCCGATCCTTGCCAGCCCGGCACTATCAGGTAACGGATAGTTTGGTTGCGCATCGTGCGCCCTCCTGTAGATGTGAATGGCTGCAGTGTAGGGAGGACTGATGAATATCAAAAAGAATAAGAACTTATTTGCTTATGCCTTAAATCCAATTTCTCTGTGGGAGAAGGTCATGGATTGGTATATGCAAAAAAAGTATATAAATGTTCTTAAATAATATTTTTAAGAATATTGGTGTCTCTCTACTATCCGCTCCACGCCCACTGACTACGGCCAGTTTTCGCCGCTTACAGGGGCTATTTCAAGGAGCATTACCATGACTGCAACCCTACGAAACCTTGAAGGTCAGGATGAGGCCAGCATCCTGCGCGAGATCCAGGCTGCACTGAACGGCCTGAAGTTTGGCTCGGTGGAAATCACCGTGCACAACGGCCAGGTCGTGCAGATCGAGCGTAAGGAAAAATTCCGCTTGCAGGCTCCGGCCGGCAAGAACGCCTGACCCGTTAAATCAACACCGAGCCTCAAAACCCGACTGGACCACCGGAGGGTGTGAGCATGAACCGAGCAGAAACCATGAGCACACACCGGTATTGCAGCTGTCACCCGCGAATGCGTTGTTGACCGCCAACCCCTAAATACAAACCAACAAACACTCGAAAATTTTAGGAGCTGCACCATGTCCATTCGCCGTTTTGCCCTCGCTGCCCTGGCCAGCGCCATTTTTGCAGGCCCGGTGGCCGCTGCAGAAACCCTGCTCAACGTGTCTTACGACCCGACCCGCGAGCTGTACAGTGAATTCAACGCCGCGTTCAACAAGCACTGGCAAGCCCAGGGCAATGAAGCCATCACCATCCAGCAGTCCCACGGTGGCTCGGGCAAGCAGGCCCGTGCGGTAATCGATGGCCTGCGTGCTGACGTGGTAACCCTGGCCCTGGCCGGTGATATCGATGAGCTGTACAAGCTCGGCAAGCTGATCCCGGAGAACTGGCAGGAGCGTCTGCCGCAATCGAGCACGCCGTACACCTCGACCATCGTGTTCCTGGTGCGCAAGGGTAACCCGGAAGGCATCAAGGACTGGGATGACCTGGTCAAACCGGGCGTGGAAGTGATCACCCCGAACCCGAAAACCTCCGGCGGTGCGCGCTGGAACTTCCTCGCCGCCTGGGCCTACGCCCAGCAGAAGTACGGCAGCGAAGAGAAAGCCCAAGAGTTTGTCGAGAAGCTCTACAAGAACGTGCCAGTACTCGACACCGGTGCCCGTGGTTCGACCATCACCTTCGTCAACAATCAGATCGGTGACGTGCTGCTGGCCTGGGAAAACGAAGCCTTCCTGGCATTGAAAGAAGAGGGCGGCGACAACTTCGAAATCGTCGCACCGTCACTGTCTATTCTGGCCGAGCCGCCGGTGGCTGTAGTCGATGAAAACGTCGACAAGAAGGGCACGCGCAAAGTGGCTGAGGCCTACCTCAACTACCTGTACAGCGATGAAGGTCAGCGTCTGGCCGCCAAGCACTTCTACCGTCCGCGTAACCAGGCCATTGCCGGTGAGTTCGCCAAGCAGTTCCCGGAACTGAAGCTGGTGACCATCGACAAGGACTTCAACGGTTGGAAAACCGCACAGCCGAAGTTCTTCAATGATGGTGGGGTATTCGATCAGATCTATCAGGCGCAGTAAGTCAGATAGACCCGGGGTGGGTTAGCCACGCGCTGTCCACCCTTTGTTGTGTAAGCGTCGGTCTTGTTGCAGGCCAGCCGGAAAGGGCGACACCGGCGGCAGGGCTGATTTGAGCGTTCCAACGCAGAAGCAGATAAGGACTGAGAATGTCTCGTCGTACTTCCCCCGTCATACCCGGCTTCGGGCTGACGCTGGGCTACACCCTGGTGTACCTCAGCCTGTTGGTGCTGATTCCTCTGGGTGCCATGTTCGTTCACGCCGCTCAGCTTACCTGGGCTGAGTTCTGGGCGATTATTTCCGCACCGCGGGTACTGGCCGCGCTCAAGCTGAGCTTTGCCACTGCCTTCGCGGCCGCCGTGATCAACGGCATTATCGGTACATTACTGGCCTGGACGCTGGTGCGTTACACCTTCCCAGGCCGCAAGGTGATAGAGGCGATGATCGACCTGCCTTTTGCCTTGCCCACCGCCGTTGCCGGTATCGCCCTGACCGCCTTGTATGCCCCCAGCGGCCTGGTCGGCCAGTTCGCCACCGACCTGGGTTTCAAAATTGCCTACACGCCCATCGGCATCACCCTGGCGCTGACCTTTGTCACCCTGCCGTTTGTGGTGCGCACCATCCAGCCGGTGCTGGCTGATATTCCCCGCGAGGTCGAAGAGGCCGCGGCCTGCCTCGGTGCCAAACCACTGCAGGTGTTTCGCCATGTGCTGCTGCCGGCGTTGCTACCGGCCTGGCTGACTGGCTTCTCCCTGGCCTTTGCCCGTGGTGTCGGTGAGTACGGTTCGGTGATTTTTATCGCCGGCAATATGCCGATGAAAACCGAGATTCTGCCGCTGCTGATCATGGTCAAGCTCGACCAGTACGACTACACCGGTGCCACGGCTATTGGCGTGTTGATGCTGGTGGTCTCCTTCATTCTGCTGCTGCTGATTAACCTGCTGCAGCGCCAGATCGCCAAGTCCTGAGGAGGTCGCCATGTCTTCTGTAACCCTAAGCGCGTCAGCCTCGGCCAACGCCGCACGGCGCGGCAATGTGCTCGGTCGCAGGCTGCTGATCATCAGCGCCTGGCTGGTGTTTGTGCTGTTCCTCGTGTTGCCGCTGTTTATCGTACTGAGTGAGGCGTTAAAGCACGGCTTTGGCACCTTCTTCGGCGCGATCTTCGAGCCCGACGCGATCAGTGCGCTGAAGCTGACTCTGCTCGCCGTGGGTATTTCAGTACCGCTCAACCTGGTGTTCGGCGTGGCCGCAGCCTGGTGCGTGAGCAAGTACGAGTTCCGCGGCAAGAGTATTCTGGTCACCCTGATTGACCTGCCGTTCTCGGTGTCGCCAGTGATCGCCGGTCTGATCTACGTGCTGCTGTTCGGCGCCCAGGGCTTCTTCGGCCCGTGGCTGCGCGAGCACGATATCCAGATCATCTTCGCCTTGCCGGGCATCGTCCTGGCCACGGTGTTTGTCACCGTGCCCTTTGTTGCCCGCGAGCTGATCCCGCTGATGCAGGAGCAGGGCACCCAGGAAGAGGAGGCCGCGCGCCTGCTCGGCGCCAACGGTTGGCAGATGTTCTGGCACGTGACCCTGCCGAATATCAAATGGGGCCTGATCTACGGCGTGGTGCTCTGTACTGCGCGGGCCATGGGCGAGTTCGGCGCGGTGTCAGTGGTCTCCGGGCATATCCGGGGTTACACCAACACGCTGCCGCTGCATGTCGAGATTCTCTACAACGAATACAACCACGTCGCCGCCTTCAGCGTCGCCAGCCTGCTGCTGTTGCTGGCGGTGTTTATCCTGCTGCTCAAGCAGTGGAGCGAGTCGCGTATCAACCGCCTGAAAGCCAGTGCTGGCGAGGAATAAGTCATGTCGATTGCAATCTCTAACGTCAGCAAGAATTTCAATGCGTTCAAAGCGCTGAACGACATCAACCTGAATATCCAGAGTGGCGAACTGGTGGCCTTGCTCGGCCCGTCCGGCTGCGGCAAGACCACCTTGCTGCGCATCATCGCCGGCCTGGAAACCCCGGACAGCGGCAGCATCGAGTTCCACGGCGAAGATGTCTCCAACCACGATGTGCGCGACCGTAACGTCGGTTTCGTGTTTCAGCACTACGCGCTGTTCCGCCATATGACGGTGTTCGATAACGTCGCCTTTGGTCTGCGCATGAAGCCCAAGGGCGAGCGGCCGAACGAGAATGTGATCAAGAAAAAGGTCCACGATCTGCTCGATCTGGTGCAGCTTGACTGGCTGGCGGATCGCTACCCGGAGCAGCTTTCCGGTGGTCAGCGTCAGCGTATCGCCCTGGCCCGCGCCCTGGCTGTGGAGCCGAAAGTGCTGTTGCTCGATGAGCCCTTCGGCGCGCTGGATGCCAAGGTGCGTAAAGAGCTGCGCCGCTGGTTGGCGCGTCTGCACGAAGAAGTGCACTTGACCTCGGTATTCGTCACCCACGACCAGGAAGAAGCCATGGAAGTGGCCGACCGCATCGTGGTCATGAACAAGGGTGTGGTTGAGCAGATCGGCTCGCCGGGTGAGGTGTACGAGAAGCCGGCCAGTGATTTCGTCTACCACTTTCTCGGCGATGCCAACCGCTTGTACGTCGGCAACGACACCCACGTGCTGTTCCGCCCGCACGAGATTCACCTCTCACGTCAGGCCGAAGCAGGTCACCAGGCCGGCGAGGTGCGCGACATCCGCCCGCTCGGCGCGATCACCCGCGTGACCCTCAAGGTCGCCGGGCAGAGCGAGCCGATCGAAGCCGAAGTGGCCAAGGATCACCTCAGCCTGGCTAACCTCACTCGCGGTGAAACGCTGTACTTCAAACCCAAGGCGGGGCAGCCGGTAATTCAGCAGCGCTAAGTTCAGGCGTGTAAAACAAACAAGGAGCGCAATGCGCTCCTTGTTTGCTTTAGGCGGCAAGCTATTTGCGCTGCCACTTACCTTCAAGCTGGATGTATTGTCCCGCCGGGGTCTTGTCGATGGCCTTCTGCCCGGCAATCGCTTCCACATCGCTGAGCTGGATGCCGTTCTGCGCCGCCAGCTTCTGGTATTCGGTGCGGCGCGCCTGGTTGATCAACTGGGCGATTTCGGCGGCCTGGCCACCGTTACTCACCACGCCGAGATAGCCGTTAGGCATTTCGCCCAACTGGCCGCTGGCTTTGGCGTCACCCAGGGCGGACATGGCTTCGTTAAGGTTCAGGGCTACGGCCGGCAGGCTCAGACTGAGCAGCAGCAACAGGCTGGCAAGGCGTTTATAGAGGTTCATGCTCGGGCTCCTTAGAACAATCCGCTGGATTCGCTGAACATGCTGTCCAGGGCTTTATCCACCTTGATATAGATTTCGTGCTCGATCTTCACATTGAGGTTGATGTTGATCGGCTCATTGGGCATCGCCAGCTGTACGGTCGGGGTGCAGGCCGTGCTGAGCAGCCCTAGTAGCAGGACGGCGAAACAACTACGCAAGCGCATGGCGCTTCTCCTTGGTCATGGCTCTGTCGGGGCCGTTTTGGCATTGCGTTCCAGCATACGCTGTTGCACACGCTGCTTGATGATATCGCTGACTTTGTCGGTCAGTTGCAGGCTGGCCAGAAGGGTCGGAATGTCTTCTTCCAGGTTGATATTGAAGTGGATCGGCCGGCCCTGTTCGATGGCCGGGTTCTGTCCCTCTAGGCGCATGGCCAGCGCCAACTTGCCTTGCTGATCGTAGTTGACCTGGCTGCTCAGAGTCGTAAAGCGAAAATCCTCCAGTGATTGAGTCACCAGCTGCATCGCCGGGTTGCTGCGGCCGAGGGCGCGAATGCGTTCGGAGTGGAACTGCAGTTTGCCGCCCGGTGCGCGTGCGCTGAGTTGGCCTTGTTCGATGGTCACGCCCTGGCTGCTGATCTGCAGCGGCAGACGACCATCGAGAGTGCCGGTACCTGCCAGGCCCTCTGTGGGATAGAGGATAAACAGCTGCTCAAGTTCCAGGCCCTGCACCTGTACGGAAAATAGCAGCGGCTCGGCGGCCAGGCTCCATTGTCCGGGTGCCAGTTGCAGCTTGCCGCCCATCAGCGCAGCTTCGGCCCGACGCAGCTGGAGTTGGCCTTGGGTCGGTGTTTGCAGCGCGGCGCTGTAGTTGCCGCTGAGCTGCAGCGGGCCCAGCGGTATGCCGGGGTTGGCCTGAGCCAGGCGCAGCTCGTTCAACTCAAGTTGCAGCTGTTTGGGGTCGACTCGCACACTAATACGGCTGTCCAGGCCCTCCAGCGCGGCGCGGTCATAAATCCCGCCCAGGCCCTTGCCGGTAAGTTCGAGTTTGACCGTGGGTAGCTGTTGATCGCTGGCCAGAGTCAGGTTGGCGTTGGCATTCAGGCGACCGTTGTTCAGCTCCAGCAGGGCAGGCCATGCCGTGAAGCTGCCTTTTAAAGGGTTGCCGCTGCGCAGAAACAGTTCCGCCAGTTGCGCTTGCAGGCTCAAGCCCTTGGCGCTGCTGTGTTGCGCCTGCAGCTTGAGTTGCAGCCCGGCATCGTTGCGCAGTGTGCCGTCCAGCTCCGTTTGCACTTGGCTGGCATTCACGGGGCCTTGCCAGTACCAGCGCTGCGGCTGCAATTGCCCATGCTGCAGCTGCGCACTGAGGTCGAGCGGGCCTTTTAGCTGCCAGTCGAGCAGTGCGCCTGCCCCCAGTTGTGCCTGCAGGTTTAGCCCGCTGCTGCTGGCCTTGAGCTGCTGCGCCTGCACATCCGCACTACGCAGATGCTGCAGGCTGAGCTGTGAGCCTTTGCCGAGAGCGAGATCCAGCTGCTGTGCATCCAGAAAAGCGTCAAGTTGCAACTGCGTCTGCAGCGCGCCGATCTTCCAGCCCTCCATCTGAAATGCCGGGGTGGATGCGCTAAGGCTGCCGTCCAGCAGTTGCAAGCCCCAGGGCAAGCCGTTGGCCAGGGCCAACGTGCCCTGCAGTGCAAATTGGCTGCGCCCCTGGCCCTTTAACAGCAGTTGCAGGGGCAGGGCGCGATCAACCAGTTGTGGCGCAAGCTTGTCGGGCGTTTGCGTGGCCTGGATTGTTAGCTGCAGCGCTTCGGGATGCAGTTTCGCGGATACGCCACTGATAAGGTCATTGGCAATCTGCTTGAGGTTGAGGTCGGCGTTCAGGCTATTAGCCAACCACTGCCCATCCAGCGCCTGGGCGGACAAATCGAAGCTGCCCTGCAACTGACCGATAGCGGGAATGGGCCAGGGCTCTGGCAGGTTGGCGCTGGCCTGCAACTGGCCGCTGGCCTGCTGCAGTTGCGCCACGTTAAGTGGGCCAGGCGCAAGCTGCAGTTGCCAGCTTGCCTTCAGCTGCGCTGCCGTCGGAGCCTCAGGCAGCGTACCTGCGGCGTTGGGTAGCCATTGGCTAAGCCAGCTTTGCAGCACCGCGCTTTGCTGCAGATCGCCGGTGAAATCACCTTGCCAGAGTTGCCCGGCGGCGCTCTTTTGCAGGCTGCTGCTGAGCTGCAGTTGCGCTTGTTGATTGATCGTCAGGCTTAGCTGCAACGCTGCAGTTGTGGCGTCGCCTTGTAGTTGCGCGTGCCAGCGCAGTTGGTCCTGCTGATGTTGCAGGTTGAGCTGTGCATCAAGCTGTGCGGCGTCTTTGCGTAGCAGCAGATCGCCGAGCAGCTGGCAGCGCGTGTCGGCGCAGGGCAGCTCGATTTGCAGCGCATCAATCTGCACGCGTTGCGGCAATAGGCTGATAACAGCGGTGAGTTGCTCAATCGGCACCTCAAAATCCGTGCTGTCTTCAGATGCAGGCTCGGCTTGAGAGGGCAGGTTCAGTTGCAGGGCGGCGATCTGTACCTGCTGCCAGAAGGGCAGCGCCAGGCTGAATCCGCTCCAGTGCAATTGCACCTGTTGCAGCTGCACTGCGCCGCTAGGGTGCTGCAGGCTGAGCTGTTCAAGCTGTATGCCCTGGGTGGATAGGCCCAGACCGCGCCATTCGAGATTATCGATCTGCTCGCGTTCGAGCAGACGATTCAGGCTCAGGTAGCCGTAAGCGCCAAGCAGTACGAGCAGTAAAACCAGGCAACTGATAAGTCGCAGCCAGGTGCGCCGGCTGGGCATAAGCACTGATCCATAGTGGGGGAGTTGCGTGGCAGGACGTTAACCCATGTCTGGCAGGCTGCCAATCACAGGTTATTCTCTTCTGTGTAATTACAGCATTTAGTGGTATTTTTGCTGTAAACAGACATTGTGAAAGTAGGAGGCCGTGATGAGCGCATTGATTCGACCGGTTGCCGACGCCGATGCAGTGCTGGCCAAGGCGCTGCTCAATACCCGTGAACAGCTGGGCCTGACTCAGCAGGAGCTGGCGGACATCATTGGCGTACACCGTACGGCCATCTCGCGCTGGGCTGATGGTGGCCTGCGCGTGCACAGCAAGACCGGTGAGCTGGCCCTGCTGTTGGTCCGTGTATACCGCTCACTGTTTGCCCTGTTTGGCGGCAATTTGCCGGATATGCAGCATTTTCTGCGCACCGACAACCGCCATCTGGATGCACCGCCCTTATCCCTGATGATGCAGGTGCAGGGGTTGGTGCGGGTGGTGGAGTATCTCGATGCGATTCGTGGCAAAGGCTAGAGCGCGCAGCACCCAACAATAATAAAAGTTAAGGACAACGCCACCATGGATATCTGGCAACACTGCCAAGGCCCGGCTCAGATAAAACCGCTGCGTGGACGTCTGGTGCGTCTGGTCGAGAGCCAGGCCCAGGTCGCCACTCTGCAACTGGTTGATACCCTTGCCGAACAGGCGCTGCTCGAAGAGCTGCTGGAAACCAGCAAACCGCCGCTGCCGCAGAGCGCCGAACCGCTGCATTACCTGCTGAAAACCCCGTTCCGTTATCCACCGCTGCGCTGGGGCTCGCGCTTTGGTTCGGTGCATGAGCCGAGCCTGTTCTATGGCGCGCTGCGTATCGACACTGCCATGGCCGAGGCGGCGTATTACCGCTTTCTGCTCTGGGATGGCATGAGCATCGCGCCGCCCAGCGGGCGCATCCTTTCCGAGCATTGCACCTTCGAGGCGCGCTATCAGGTTGAGCGCGGTATTCAGTTGCAGCATCCGCCGTTTACGGACTTCCAAGCTGAGCTGAGTCACGCCAGTGCTTATCAACCGTGCCAGGCCCTAGGCGCGGCGATGCGCGGATCAGGTGTTGAGGCGTTTGAATACCGGTCGGCGCGCTGTCCGCTGCAAGGCAATAACGTGGCGCTGTTTGTGCCCGCTGCGTTGGTGGAGAAGCGCCCGCGTAATTTGTTGAGCTGGTTATGCGAAACCACCGGCGACTATGTGGCATTCAAGAATGCCCAGGTTCCGGATACTCCCAGAGTCTTTCGTCTCGACGCCTATCAAGTGGAGGGACGCCTGCCACGTCCGGCCTAGACAGGGCGGCTTTTTCAGGGCGTTTTGCCCTGAAAAAGGGCAGTGCGACGGCGTGACGCAGCAACTTGTGCACAATTGCGATGCGCCTTGTCAAGCAAGATGCAGTGCTTGACGTAAACCCTTGATTCTTTTTATTGATTTTATAAGTCAATGAAATATATGGATTTTTTACGCTGGTGAAAAAATCACCAGTTTGACCTTGGGCCCCACGCCATAGGCGCTGAGGCCGCTTGCTCCCATGTTATCCACGAAGTTATCCACAGCTTCTGTGGATTAACCCGAGCGCTTGCTCTAGACCGCCAGTCAGCGCCTTTTTGCAAGACTTTACCTGGCTGAAAAAAGGAGTAGAGTTGCGCGCCTTCCCGGCTACCGCTGCTTTTTATGCCTCGCGCAATCACTCGACTACCTATCGCTTCAACCTCGGTTCCTCGCCTGCCCACCCGTGTGGCGCTCTGGCTACTGGACAGTCCTCGCTTTGGTCATGCCCCTAGCGTCAAACGCTTTGCTGGTCATCTGCTTAAGCAGCCTGCTTTGCAGGGTGTGGTGCAGGCGCAGAGTCGACTGGGGCAGATGCTTTGTCGTGATTGCGGCAACCCGCGTGATCGGCGCATTGGTTTTGAGCTGCTACGCCAGGCCGCCCGCGCCGGCGATATGGGCGCCCAGCTGGAACTCGGCCAGCTCTATAACCAGCCGCGTAACAATGAACCGCAGCAGGCCCGCCATTGGCTGGAGCTGGCTGCAGGGCAGGGTTCGCTAGAGGCGCGGCAACTGCTTAAACAGCTCTGACGCAGTTTGGAGTACTGGTTATACTGCCAGTACTTTTCTGCGGAGCTGCTTATGCCCATCGATCTCTTCACCGCACTGGCACCAGCGTTGCTCGGTTTTGCCGCCGCAGCACTTCCTCTTCTATATATGGCCTGGTCGCTGCAACGCCGTTTGGCCAGTCAGCAGCTGGAATTCAGCCTGCTACAAGAGCGTCTGAATAATGCGCAGCTGGCTCAGACCGGCCTGACGGCGCAGCTGGATGATTGCCGCGAGGAAGTCGCCGAGATCAGCGAGATCAAGGCCGATCAGCAAGCTGAACTGGCGGCGCTGCGTCGTGAGGCCGACTTGCTGCAACAGGAGCGGCAGATCGCCCGCGAATCCGCCCAGGCCTGGGTCACTCATCGCGAGCAGCAAGAAGCTGAAATCCGCCGCCTGGATGCCCAGCGTGCGGCCCTGAGCGCCGAACTTAAAGAACAGCAGGACAGCCATCAGCAGCGCCTGAGCGACCTGCAGGGCTCGCGCGATGAGCTGCGCGCGCAATTTGCCGAGCTGGCCGGGAAGATCTTCGATGAGCGCGAGCAGCGTTTTGCCGAGACCAGCCAGCAGCAGCTTGGCCAGTTGCTCGATCCGCTTAAGGAGCGCATTCAGTCCTTCGAAAAGCGTGTGGAAGAAAGCTATCAACAGGAAGCCCGTGAACGCTTTTCCCTGGGCAAGGAGCTGGAGCGCCTGCAACAGCTCAACCAGCGCCTGGGCGATGAGGCGACTAACCTGACCCGTGCGCTCAAGGGCCAGAAAACTCAGGGCAACTGGGGTGAATTGGTGCTGGAGCGCGTACTGGAACACGCCGGCCTGGAGAAGGGGCGCGAGTACCAGACCCAGGTCAGCCTGAAGAGCGCCGATGGCGAACGCTTCCAGCCGGATGTGCTGATTCAGTTGCCCGGCGATAAGCAAGTGGTGGTGGACGCCAAGGTCAGTCTCACCGCGTACCAGCAATATATTGCTGCCGAAGATGATGCCAGCCGCCAGCTGTCGCTCAAGCAGCATGTGTTGTCACTGCGCAGCCACCTGAAGGGCTTGTCGCTCAAGGATTACCAGCGCCTGGAAGGCCTGCATAGCCTGGATTTTGTCCTGCTCTTCGTGCCGATCGAAGCAGCCTTCGCCGCAGCATTACAGGCCGATCCGGGCCTGTTTCAGGAGGCCTTCGACCAACATATCGTGATCGTCAGTCCGACCACGCTGTTGGCTACCCTGCGGGTGATCGACAGCCTGTGGCGGCAGGAGCGACAGAGCCAGAACGCCCGCGAGATTGCCGAGCGCGCCGGCGCGCTGTACGACAAGTTCGTCGCCTTTATTCAGGACCTGGATGAAATGGGCGCTCGCCTGCAGCAACTGGACAAGGCCTATGCCGGCGCGCGCAACAAGCTCTGCGACGGGCGCGGCAATATCATCAGCCGGGTGGAAAACCTCAAACTGCTCGGTGCCCGCGCCAGCAAGAGCCTGCCTGTCGAGTTGCTCGAACAGGCGGCCGGGGTGATGGTGCTGGATGATGAGGCGGCCGAGTAGGGCGCGCTACTGTTGGTTGACGAGCTATCAGGCCGTGACCTGGGTTTTTTCTGCTGCCGCGCGTTGCGCCGCCGGTGAGTTGGCCAGGTAGTCCAGCGCCACGCGGATATCGCCTTCGCTGCGTGGGTGATAGCTGGGGTTGAAATAGCGCAACACTGAACGGCCGATACTGCCCATGCGCGGCAGCAAGCCGCGCTTGCCCAGGTGGTACCACAGGCGCAGAAAGCCTGGACGGTAACGAGTGACCGGGTCCTGGCACATCATGGTTTTCATCCCGGTGCTGAACAGGAAGATCAGCGCGGGCGTGGCAATCAGCATATACACCCAGCGCATCAGCAGGCTGCCGCCGATATGCACGTGCAGGTCGTGGGCCACGCTGCGGTGTTCGACTTCCTCTGCGCCGTGCCAGCGCAGCAGATCGAGCATCACCGGGTCGGCATGGTCGAGGCTGCGGGTGGTGATAATCCAGTCGCCCAGTACGCAGGTGAAGTGTTCCACCGCGGCGATCAGCCCGACTCGCTGACGCAGCCACCAGGGCTGCAGAAAGCGGCTGATGGCGTTATCGCCCAGCGGGTGGTCGCACAGTACCCGCTCGAATAGCCAGTGGATCGGTCCGGTGAACGGCGTTGGGTCGATGCCGTGGCGCAGCAGGTAGGGCGTCAGCGCGCTGTCGTGGGCGCGGGCGTGCTGTGCTTCCTGTTTGACGAAGCCTTGTACGTCCTCGCGTAGTTGCGGGTCGCTGACCAGAGGCAGGGCCTTGTTGTAGACCCGGCAGAACCAGAACTCGCCGGCCGGCAGGATCAGATGCAGGCTGTTCATGATAAGCGAGGCTTCCGGCTCGTTCGGCACCCAGTGCAGCGGCGTGTTGGCAAAGTCGAAACGTACTTTGCGTTGCTGCAGGCGGTGCTGTTCGCTCATCTCGATTCTCCTTATCAACCCGCCAGATTGCGTCGGGCGGGTGCGTTGCTGCCTGCCTTGCTGTGAATGTGGGCGGTGAATTCTCGCAGCCAGGCTGCCAGTTGTTGTGGCTCGGCCAGCAGCTGCCAGTGCCCGGCATTTACCTCGCGCCGCTGCAGCTTGGGTGCCCAGTGCTGTAGTTGGTCGAACAGTTGCGGGCGCACAAAGCGGTCGCGGGTCGGCACGATCAACTGCACAGGCACCTGGGTGTGGCGCAGGCGCGGCGTGAACAGGCTGCGGATAAAGTTGGCGCGGTACAGCTTGACCCCGTGTACCCCATCGGAGCGCTGGCTGCTGCTGATCGGCACATTACGTAGCCCTTCGATTTTGCGCAGCAGCTGGGGCCAGGCGCGGTCCAGGCCCAGGCGCCAGGTCAGCTCGGGCAGCAGCGGAGTGTGAAACAGTGCGATATACCAAGAGCTGAGCAACTGACCGAGCACCTGCAGCAGCGCGCGCGGAGTCTTCTGCTTGAGCGTGTCGCGCATCCAGTGGCCGACATGGTCCAGGCAGGGCCCGGAGATGCTGGTGTAGGAGGCCAGCAATGGCTGAATACGCGGCTCGGTGACCGCTTCCCAGGCCTGAATCGAGCCCCAGTCGTGGGCCACCAGATGTACCGGCTGATCGGGGCTGAGGGCCTTTATCACCGCCTCCAGATCATTCGCCAGTTTCTCCAGGTGATAGTCCAGGCGCTTGCGTGGAATATCCGATGCGCCAAAGCCGCGCACGTCGTAGGCGATGATCTGATAGTCAGCGGCCAACTCGCGTACCAAGGGTAGCCAGATTTCGTGGTTGTCCGGGTAGCCATGCACCAGCAACAGAGTTGGCCCGCTTGGGTTGCCCCAGCGATAGGTCGCCAGCTGCACGCCATCACCCTGAATCCACAGCTGTTCGGCCTGCAGCTCTTTATATGGCAGCACTGCTGGTGCGTTCATACGACTGCCCGATGCAGAGCGAGCGTTAGTGAGTAGCGCTGGGTGATAAAGGCGAGGTCAATGGGCATGCGGCGTCTCCGGATTGTCATGGCTGACCGTTACATCATTTGATGTCACGGGCAGTGTTGGACGCTCGGGAGGTATCTGCCTAGCCAACTTTTTGGCTAACAGCAGAGCCTGTTACGGTGTTACTGAGGAAGCTGAAAGCTTTCTACAATGCGGCTGTGCGCGGGTTTACGTGGGCAGATGAGCCGCTTGGCAAAGCAAATCCAGCCCTTGGTTGGGGCGTTTTACAGGGGCGGCTATGCGAGCAGCAGTAATGCCGTCGCGCCGGCCAGCAGACCGGCAGCCATTACCGGCAGGGTCATCAGCGCCAGCTTGCGGCCACCGATCAGCGCGACCAGAAAGCCTTTGACCAGGCTGTTGCTTAGCGCAGCGAGAAAGATGCCCTGTACCGCTACCTGAGCATGCAATTCGCCCTTGGCGCTGCGGGCCAGCGACAGGGTGATGGCATCCACATCGGCCAGCCCCGAGATCAGCGCCACCAGATAAATGCCGACATCGCCCAGCCAGTGCTGCGCACCTTCGACCATCAAGAGAATCAATGCGAGCAGCGCGGCAAAGCGCAGGGCGGGGACCAGCTCGAAGGGGTTTTTCAGCGGTGGTTCGGCCTGTTCTTCGCTTTCCGCTCCGGCGCGGCGGTAGTACAGCAGCGCGCCTGTGGCGTATACCAGTGCGGCAATACCTAAAGGCCAGGCCAGCTGTGGCAGCAGACTGGCGTTGACCAGGCCGACTTCCAGCAGCACGCGTGGAAACATCAGCGCCGAGGTGGCGAGCAGGCCGCAGGCGAGGATTGCTTGCAGATTGCGCCCCTGAGCCAGGCGAGCCAGGGTCACGGTCATTGCAGTGGAAGACACCACGCCGCCCAGTAGCGCAGTGAACAGCAGGCCGTGGCGCGTGCCCACCAGGCGAATCGCCACATAGGCGGCAAAGCCGATACTGGCGATCAACACCACCATCCACCAGATGACGTAGGGGTTGAAGGCTTGCCAGGGGCCGTAGCCTTGGTTGGGCAGCGCGGGCAGCAGCACCAGGGAAATAAACAGCAGCTTCAGTGCGCCGGACAGCTCTGCCTCGCTGAGGCGTTGTAGGGCACCGTGCAGCGATTGCTTGAGGCTTAGCAGCAGTGCCACCGCCACTGCGCCGGCTGCGGCCAGGCCGGCATAACCGGCCATGGCCAGGCTGCCGAGGATAAAGGTGATCAGCAGCGCGACTTCGCTGGTCAGGCCCAGGTCGCCCTGGCGTTGCTGCTCACTAAAGTATGACGCCGCCACCAGAATGGCGAAGCCGGTGAAGATCACCGCCCAGGCGATCACGCCAAAGTGCTCACCGAGCAGCATGGCAAAGGCACCGAGCAGGCTGCTCAGGGCGAAGGTACGAATCCCTGCAGCCAGCTGACTGTCCTCGGTATGGCGGCCCTGCCAGCCGCGTTCGGCACCGATCAACAGGCCGGCGGCCAGGGCACTGGCAAAATTCAGCAAGGTGTCGAGGGCTTCTGGCATGGGGCTGTCCTGAGCGAAGAGTGCTGGCAGTTTAGCCAGCGGGCACCTGGTTGTATTGTTGCAGGTCAGTCTGCGCTGTCATCGCTGCGCAAGATTGTTCAAGACGGCGCGGCCGGGATGCGCCAGGCTATGCAGCAAAGGAGGGCGTATGAGCCGTTTGCAGCAGTTTCTCTATGGGGGTCGTGACAGCATTCCGATGATTGTCGGCATTCTGCCGTTCGGTCTGATTTATGGCGCGTTGGCCAGTCTGGCTGGGCTTAGCCTGGGGCAGGCGCTGGGCATGTCGCTGCTGGTATATGCCGGCTCCGCGCAGTTTATTGCCATCAGCCTGCTGACCCTGGGCAGCGGCGCGGCGGTGATTCTGCTCACCACCTTGGTGGTCAATCTGCGTCATGTGCTCTACAGCGCGGCGCTGCAGCCCTATATCGGCAAGCTTTCGCAGCGCTGGCGGGTGCCGCTGGCGTTTGGTTTGACCGATGAGACCTTTGCCGTGGTGCAGCGGCGTTATCTGGCGCGCGGCATGACTGAGCACGGCCAGTGGTACCACGCCGGCGTGGCGCTGGCGTTGTACCTGTCCTGGGTGTCCAGCTCGCTGGTGGGTGCATTGTTTGGTCAGAGCGTGCCGAACCTGGCGGGTTGGGGGCTGGACTTCGCCATGCTGGCGACCTTTATCGGCATTGTGGTGCCGGCGCTGCGCAATCAACCGCAGATTGCTGCAGCTCTGGTAGCCGGTGCGGTGGCGCTGCTGTGCCACGCATGGCCCTACAAGCTGGGGCTGATGGCGGCCGCACTCAGCGGCATTGCGGTCGGCGTGTGGCTGGAGCGCTGCAAAACGCCGGTGACTGTCGAGGAGGGCGCGTGATGGATATCTGGCTGCTGATTCTCGGCATGGCGCTGATCACCTTTGCGATTCGCTACAGCCTGTTTGCCTTTCCCGATATGCGTTTCCCTCCGTTGGTGCGCCAAGGGCTGCAGTACGTGCCGACGGCGGTGCTGAGCGCCATCGTGCTGCCGGGCATGCTGATCCCCGATGGCCAGCAGTGGGCGTTCAGCCTGGATAATGCCTACCTGTTGGCGGGCCTGGCGACTATTGCCATTGCCGCGCTGACTCGGCATTTGTTAGCAACTATTGGTGGCGGCCTTCTGGTGTTCTTTGTTCTGCGTGGCTTGCTCGGGCAGTTGCCGTTGTAAGAGCGGGTTATTTGCTGAAAGTGCGGGAAAAAGCATGCTTGGCTGTGGCTTTGTCGGGTGTTCTTGCAGTCAAATGCCTGACAACTCGCTTGGCCACTGCAGACAGGTACACGGACGATGACCGAACATTCTCAATTCACATTGCTGGGTAAAAAGCGCTTTTTGCCGTTTTTCATCACCCAGCTGCTGGGTGCTTTCAACGACAACATCTTCAAGCAATCACTGATTCTCGCCATTCTGTTCAAGATCAGCTCTGGGGCCGACAAGGCCTTGCTGATCAACCTCTGTGCGTTGCTGTTTATCCTGCCGTTCTTCCTGTTCTCGGCCCTCGGCGGCCAGTTTGGTGAGAAGTTCGCCAAAGACTCGCTGATTCGCAAGATCAAGTTCGCCGAGATCGTGATCATGCTGCTTGGCGCCGTCGGTGTGCTGCTCGGCAATCTGCCAATGATGCTCGCCGTGCTGTTTGCCATGGGTACGCAGTCGGCGTTGTTTGGTCCTGTGAAGTATTCGATTTTGCCGCAGCACCTTGAAGAACAAGAGCTGGTGGGCGGTAACGCGCTGGTGGAAATGGGCACCTTCCTGGCCATTCTCGCCGGCACCATTGGCGCGGGCATCATCATGGCCAGCAGCGGCTACGCGCATATCGTCGCAGCCTGCGTGGTGTTGGTGGCGGTGTTTGGCTACCTGGCCAGCCGCGGCATTCCTGCGGCATCGGCGGCGATGCCGCAGCTCAAGCTGGATTGGAACATCCTGCGTCAGTCCTGGTTGATCATGAAACTCGGCCTGGGCCAGCGTCCGGCCGTGTCGCGTTCGCTGGTGGGCAACTCCTGGTTCTGGTTTCTCGGCGCGGTGTACCTGACGCAGATTCCGGCCTATGCCAAAGAGTGGCTGTACGGCGATGAAAGCGTGGTCACGCTGATTCTCACTGTGTTCTCGGTGGGTATCGCGCTGGGTTCGATGCTCTGCGAGCGCATGAGTGGGCACAAGGTGGAAATCGGCCTGGTGCCGTTCGGCTCAATCGGCCTGACCCTGTTTGGCATTCTGCTCTGGTGGTTCTCCGGCGGCTTCCCCGAAGCAGCGGTGGCGCATGACTGGCTGGCGGTGCTGAGCATTGGCCAGGCCTGGTGGATTCTCGGCTCGATTCTCGGCATCGGTCTGTTCGGCGGCTTTTATATCGTGCCGCTGTATGCGCTGATCCAGTCGCGCACTGTGGAGCATGAGCGGGCGCGGGTGATTGCCGCCAACAACATCCTCAATGCGCTGTTTATGGTGATCTCGGCGATTGTCTCGATCCTGTTTCTCAGCATTGCCGAGCTGTCGATTCCGCAGCTGTTCCTGACCATTTCGCTGATGAACATCGCGGTCAACAGCTACATCTTCAAGATCGTCCCCGAATTCAGCATGCGTTTTATGATCTGGCTGCTCAGCCACTCGATGTACCGGGTGGAGCACAAGGGGCTGGAGGCGATCCCCGATGAGGGCGCGGCGGTGCTGGTGTGCAACCACGTGTCGTTTGTCGATGCGTTGCTGATCGGCGGCGCGGTGCGCCGTCCGGTGCGCTTTGTCATGTACTACAAGATCTACAACCTGCCGGTGCTCAACTTTATCTTCCGTACCGCCGGCACCGTGCCAATTGCCGGGCGCAACGAAGACCTGTTGATCTACGACGCCGCGTTCAAGAAAATCGCCGAATACCTGCGCAATGGCGAAGTGGTGTGCATCTTCCCAGAGGGCAAGTTGACCACCGATGGCGAACTGAATGAGTTCAAGAATGGCATCGAGCGCATCGTCGAAGCCAACCCGGTGCCGGTGATTCCCATGGCGTTGCAGGGCTTGTGGGGCAGCTTTTTCAGCCGTGATCCGCACAAGGGCTTGTTCAAGCGCCTGTGGTCGCGCATCACCCTTGTGGCCGGTACGCCGGTTGCGCCCGAGCTGGTCAAGCGCGAGTTGCTGCAGGCCCAGGTGGCTGAGTTGCGAGGTGAGCGGCGTTAAACCGCAGATATGAAAATGCCCGCCAATTTGGCGGGCTTTTTTGTGCAGTTTGAGCGGCTAGTGGCTGAGTTTTAGCCCGATCAGGCCGCAAACGATCAGCGCCACGCTGGCGATACGCAGCAGCGTCACAGCCTCGCCAAACAGCATGATGCCGGCAATCACCGTCCCCACAGCGCCGACACCGGTCCAGATTGCATAGGCGGTGCCCAGGGGCAATTCCTTCATGGCCAGGCCAAGCAATGCCAGGCTGACGATGATCGCCGCAACAGTCAGTAGAGTGGGGATAGGGCGGGTAAAGCCGTCGGTGTATTTCAAGCCAACGGCCCAGCCTACTTCGAACAGGCCGGCCAGCAGCAGAATGAACCAGGACATACAAACCTCCAAAAACAAATAGAGGGGCCGTCCCGTGGTGATCACTCGCAGAGTGGTGAGGTCGTCCTCACACTGTGCAGTATTTTGCACATTGGCCGGCGCAGGGCAAGCCGCAGAGGACCAGTGGTCTGTTTCTCTGCGGTTGCTCTACGGGCGTGCAGCGGCTTAGATCCCCTGCGGAATCTCTTCACCGCCCAGGGCTTCGAACAGCGCCGGGAGGAAGTCCACCAAGGTCAGCATCATCAGGGTGAAGCTGGCGTCCTGCTGGCCGAGGTCGTCGTCGCCGCCGTCCTGTTCGGCCTGATCCTGCAGCAGGTCTTCAAAGCGCAGGCGCTTGACCACCAGCTTGTCGTCCAGCATGAAGGACAGCTTGTCCTGCCAGGCCAGGGATAGCTGAGTAACCTGCTTGCCCGAGCTCATGTGCAGCTGGATTTCGTCGCTGGTCAGGTCCTGGCGCTTGCAGCGCACCACGCCGCCATCTTCATGGGTGTCACGCAGCTCGCACTCGTCCAGCACATGGAAGTCCGGAGCGGCTTGCTGCACCTTGACCCAGTCGGTGAGGGTGGCGCTTGGCGCGATCTTCACCGTCAGTGGGCGTACCGGCAGCGAGCCGATGGCTTCACGTAGAGTCGACAGCAAGTCTTCGGCACGCTTGGCGCTGGCCGAGTCGACCAGGATCAGGCCCTGTTTCGGCGCGATGGCGGCGAAGGTAGCGGATTTGCGGATAAAGGCGCGTGGCAGGAAGGTCTGCACGATGTCGTCCTTGAGCTGGTCGCGCTCCTTCTTGTAGACCTTGCGCATCTGCTCGGCTTCGATTTCGTCGACCTTGTCCTTCAGCGCATCGCGCACCACGCTGCCCGGCAGGATGCGTTCTTCCTTGCGTGCGGCGATCAGCAGGAAATCCCCGCTGACGTGTACCAGCGGTGCATCGCCGCCTTTGCCGAAGGGCGCGATAAAACCGTAGGTGCTGAGTTCCTGACTGGCGCACGAGCGGGCCGGTTTGGCTGAGAGGGCCGTTTCAAGTGCCTCGGCATCAAACGGGATGTCCTGGGTGAGGCGATAAACCAGCAGGTTACGAAACCACATAAGAGGGTGTATCTCCATTAACAGACCCGCCGGCAGCGGCAGGTATCACAAGTCGTCAGTACCCTATGCGGGTGCTGTTTCAGGTTGGCCGAAGCGGTATGACCCGTTGCACAACCTGTGCGTTGCATTCGGGGCGCATTATTCCCCCGAGCGGTGCCTGAGGCCAAGTCTGCGCTAAGCCTTTGCTGCATCAATAAAAAATTTTAAAAACAGTGCTTGCCAAGGTGTCGATGGCTCTCTAGAATGCGCCCCACTTCGAGAGTGAAGGGTGATTAGCTCAGCTGGGAGAGCATCTGCCTTACAAGCAGAGGGTCGGCGGTTCGATCCCGTCATCACCCACCAACTCGCTTTTTGAAGTTACGCGCAGCGGTAGTTCAGTCGGTTAGAATACCGGCCTGTCACGCCGGGGGTCGCGGGTTCGAGTCCCGTCCGCTGCGCCATTTTTATTCTCGCTTCATCCCCTCTGTGACATATCGCAATACCTCGCAAAATCCTTTCTGAATAATCAGCTAAACATCTGAACTTATACGCATTTTCTGTCTCCTAACACGGTAGCCAGTGATCGCGGCAGCCTGCTAAGCTCGCGCTTTCACACCATTTGCCCTAGGGCGCACCGGACAAGGAACAAGCATGAAACAGCATCGTTTAGCAGCGGCGGTCGCCCTGGTAGGTTTGGTTCTCGCAGGTTGCGATTCGCAAACCAGCGAAATCACCCTGGAAACCCCAGCACAGAAAGCGTCCTACGGTATCGGCCTGAACATGGGCAAGAGCCTGGCTCAGGAAGGCATGGATGACCTGGATTCCAACGCCGTTGCTCAAGGCATCGAAGACGCCATTGGCAAGAAAGAACAGCGCCTGAAAGACGAAGAGCTGATCGAAGCCTTTGCCTTCCTGCAAAAACGTGCCGAAGAGCGCATGGTTACTCTGAACGAAGAGTCGGCCAAAGCTGGCAAGAAGTTCCTGGAAGACAACGCCAAGCGTGAAGGCGTGACCACCACCGCTTCCGGCCTGCAGTACGAAGTTGTGAAAAAGGCCGACGGCGCTCAGCCGAAAGCCACTGACGTGGTGACTGTTCACTACGAAGGCAAGTTGACCGATGGCAGTGTGTTCGACAGCTCGGTTGAGCGTGGCAGCCCGATTGATCTGCCGGTTAACGGCGTGATCCCGGGTTGGGTTGAAGGCCTGCAGCTGATGCATGTTGGCGAGAAGTACAAGCTGTACATCCCAAGCGAGCTGGCATACGGCGAGCAGAGCCCGACTCCGGCCATTCCAGCCAACTCGGTGCTGGTGTTTGATCTGGAGCTGATTGCGATCAAAGACGCCGCCGCTCAAGAGTAATTTTCAGCGTTTCCTGACAACGCCCCGTCTCGACGGGGCGTTGTCGTTTCTACAGGCTGCTTCGGCACTTTTCGCTTGACTGGAGTGTCTCAGTGGGTGTGTGAAGTGGGGGTGGTGTTACGGTTATGCACATTTCTAAAATCAGCCGTGACGGATTAGGGTAACTTTCTTGCAGAAACCCTTTGCCATTTTTAACTTATTGATTTATATGATTTTTTACTGTGTGGGCAAAAAATGTTCGATCTATGGCGAGGCCGCATGGGCTGGGCGTTTGCCAGGGTTATCGAGAAACTGTTCACAAGGTTATCCACAGCTTTAGTGGATAACCATGGCCAGCCCAGCCCGTGCGCGGGTTGCCGGGAGAAAGCGATGAAAGCACCGAAGAATTTCGCGCGTTACCAGTTTTTAGCCAAGCGTTTCCTCAAGCTTGGACGGTTACCGGCATTGCTATTATCCGTCGCTCGAAAGCGTGAAAAACTTGGCAGCGGCTTTGCGGAATTGGCCGATCAGCTGAAATTGCTGCAGGCGCTTTGCCTGGCTTGGTGGCGCGGTGAGTATCGGGCCATCGACTCGCGTGCCTTAATGGCCGTGGTCGCGGCTTTGGTGTACTTCGTGACGCCGCTGGACGCCATGCCTGACTGGTTGTTTGGCATTGGCCTGGTTGATGATTTGGCAGTGCTGGCCTGGGTGTTGCGTACTTGGCAGGAAGAGTTGAACGCATTTCAGCAATGGCGGGCGAGTCAGGCGCCAGAAATGCTGCGGGTCGTTGAGCGGTTACCGGCGGTGGACGAGTCACAGGCACCGCTGCAAGGCCGCGTAGAGTAGGAGTAGAGGGGTGATGCTTTAGATGTCGTTGAGCATGTGCTTGATCAGGCCTTGATCGCGCAGGCGCAGCAACGTGCTGTCCATGGCTTCGTCGCTCACGGGCAATTGCGGGCTATAGGTGCAGTACATCTCATAGCGCTCGATCACCCAAGGGTTTATTTGCAGTGGTGTATCCGGGTGTTTGGCCATTTCGAAGCGCAGTGAGCGGCGCATGTCGATGATCGCGTCCAGCCGCTGCTTACGCAGCAGGTTAAGCCCTGCTCTGTGGTCGCGAAGATCCTGGCGGATGATCTGCTTACTGGCAAATGCTTGCATGAGCTCATTGTTGTAGACGTAACCCAGCTGGGTTCCGACAGTTTTACCGTGGAGTTCTTGCAGGCCGGTGATTGGCGCGTGTTCACGGTGCAACAGCAGCACGTCCTCTTCGCTGTAGAGTGGGGCTGACCAGTGATAGCGCTCCGGTTTGTCTATCCATTGCGGGTTACTGTTGCAGATCACATGGATACGCCCGCGCTGCATAAATTCATCAATGCGTTTATTTGGCGTTTCGACAAATGCTGCGTCGAAGCCCAGCTGCTGACTGGCCAATTGGCCCAACTGGTAGATGAAGCCACCACGTAGTTGCTGCTCGTGGACATCGACATAGGGCATGCCATCAGCCGTAGCAAAACCCCAGCGCAGCTCATCTGCGCAGGCCCAGCCACCGCAGCTAATCAACAGTATTGTTATCAGTGTGCGCAAACCAGCCCCCAGCAACCGCTTGATAACCTGGTGGCAGTATAGATCACGCTCTTTATCGTGCCGGGCTGTTAAGATGGCCGCCTGTTCTGGAGTTGCCGAGAGTGATGGAAGTGCTCTGCATGGAGGTTTACAGATGAATGTGCAAGTGATCGAGCGCGATGGCCAGCCTGAATATGCAGTGCTGCCCTGGGCGCAGTATCAGGCTTTGCTGCAGGCTGCTGGACAGGTGCCTAAGGCAGCCGCTGTGGTAGCCGATAGCAACAAGCCGACGTTGGATCAGCTGGCAGCCTTGCGTGAGGCCAAAGGTATGAGTGCTGAGCAGCTGGCACGCAATGTCGGCATCAGCCCGCATTACCTGGGCATGATCGAGAGCGGCGAACGCCAGCCCGACGCGGCCATCCAGCGTGCGCTGGCCTGGCATCTTGGTGTCGATGGTTGGGAGGCACAGTCTTGAGCGTGAGCATCAGTCGGCAACACTGGCAGGCGTTGCTCGGCGAGCTTGAAGATGCTCAGCGCCAGCGTCACCTGCTTACCTACCGTGCCTTGATCGAGCGCTTGGCCCTGCCTAGCCCTGCCATGCAGACCTTAGCTGCCGCGCTGGAGCATCTGGCGGCACTGGATGCGCGTGCCGAACGTCCTTTGCGCAGTGCGTTGGTGATCAGTCAGGGAGCCAGTCGCTTGCCGCGTACTGGCTTCTTCGAGTGTGTAAGCCGCTTGGGCCGCTTCAGTGGTGCATCCGATGGCATCGCTGCTGCCTCCTGGCATGCTGCTGAAGTGGCACGTGTGTTCGAGTTCAGCTACCCGGAAGAGGCCTGATGTTCGGCGCGCTGCGAGCCCGTATCGGCTATCTGATTGCGCGCCGCCTGTTCCACTGGAGCGGGTTGGTTAAGCAGCCGCAGGCCTGGCGTTGGATGGAAGGGCAGTTTGCGCGCATGGCTGCGTTGGGCGACACCCAGGCGCAAAGTTTCTATGGGCATATCCTGCTGTTTCGTGGCCAAGGCCTGGGCGCTCGCAACGAGGGTCGACGGTTACTCAGTTTGGCGGCCATGGCTGGCGATGCCAAGGCCGCTTACCAGCTAGGTGTGTTGAGTCTGTCGGGTGATGCTCAGCAGGCAGCAGATGCCGCCAAGGCTGTTGAATGGTGGACGCTGGCTGCGCAGGCGGGGCACCCAGCTGCGGCTTATCGCTTGGCTGAGTTGTACCGCAGCGGTGCGGCGGGTGTTGACGCTGATGCCGTGCAAGCCGAGCATTTCGCGGCGTTATCCAATCGCCTGAGCGGCCTCTGATCCTGCCTCCAGGTACTGCCATCAAGCTGCCGAATCCGCCTGGGTGTCGATGATATGCAGGCTATAGCCCGGCACGGCCTTGGCATGACGCTTGGCCTCTGAGGCCATTGCCGCCAGCTGGCTTGCATCCAATTGCGCACACTGCTCGGGGTGGACGTGAACGACACCTAGAGACAAAGACAGCAGGGCATATTCCTGGCGTTTGCCACTGCGATCATGGGCGATAAAGCAGCCTGCATGCAGGTCTTCTTCACGGTAGAAGCGTCGGCACTGGCTCTGGAAATCCTCCAGTAGGCGATTGAGCCGCGCGCGCCAGTCCTGCGAGCCAAGTACCAAGAGAAAATCATCACCGCCGATGTGGCCGACAAAGTCCCGCGACGGATCAACTCGGTCATTCAGGCACTGCGCCAGGCTCAGCAACACCTCATCACCTTTGGCATAGCCGTAGATGTCATTGAACGGCTTGAAGTTGTCGATATCCACATAGCACACCACCACTTCACGACACTGTTGCAGCAGACGAGTCAGGCACTGCTGGATCGGCACATTGCCCGGCAGCAAGGTCAGCGGATTGGCATAACGGGCCTGCTGGATTTTCAGCTCGGTGATCAGCTTGAGAACATCGATCACCCGGCCGAGCCCGATATAGCCGCCGTCCTCAATGATGATGAAGTCTTCTTCGATGCGTTGGCGGGCGCGGCTGGTGAGCAGGCGGCTGACTTGTTGTAACGACTGGCTGCATTCCACCGCCAGGTAGTCATCACTCATCAGGCGGCTGATCGGTTTGCGGGCGAACAACTCGTTGGCGAAGGGTTTGAGCAAGGCTTCGGCCAGCGAGTGACGGTGAACGATACCGACGGGTTGCTGCGCGGGGTTGAGCACTGCCAGCGAGTTCAGGTTGGCCTGGGCGCGAAACAGTTCCAGCACCTCGCTGGTCGGTGTGCTCAAGGCCACGGCTTGTTGTGTGTTGAGCAGGCCACGCAGGTCGCTGGACTCTTCGCTGAGTGGGCTGCTGCTGGTGGTGCTAGGCAATAGATTGAGGGCATCACGCGGCGGCTGCTCCTGCGGGCGGCAGAGCAGATAACCTTGCAACAGGTCGACACCCATTTCCGCGAGCACGGCCAGCTCCTCGGGCAGTTCGATGCCTTCCGCGATGACCTGGGCACGGGAGGCTTTGGCCATTTTCAGGATCGAGCCGACGAACTCGCGTTTGACCGCATCCTGATGAATGCCGTCGATAAAGTGGCGATCAATCTTTACGTAGTCCGGGCGCAACTCAGACCACAAACGCAGGCTGGAATAACCGGCGCCAAGGTCATCCAGGGCGATGGAAAAGCCCATGGCGCGGTAGTGGTGCAGTGCGGTGTCGAGCAGAGCGAAATCGTCAGTGGGCGATTGCTCGGTCAGTTCAATCACCACTTGGCTTGGCGGAATGCCCAGAGTTTGCAACAGTTGTAAGGTGCGCCCCGGTTGGTGTTTGGGTTCCATCAGCGAGTCGGGCGAGACGTTGAGGAACAGTTTGCCGTCAAGCTTGAGCTGGCTGAATCGCTGGCAGGCATTCTTGCGGCACAGCAACTCCAGTTCGCTCAGGCGGCCTGCGCTGCGCGCCACAGCGAACAGGTTGATCGGCGAGTGCAGGGCACTGTTGGACGGGCCGCGGCTGAGGGCTTCGTAGCCTAGAATGCGTCGTTCGGAGAGCGAAAAAATCGGTTGAAATAAGCTGTGCAGGTCGCCATTGGCGAGGATGGAGTCCAACGCGCTGAACTGCTCGGTGACGATCATGGCGGCTCTCTGTGCATAAAAAACGGGGACTGGCATTACTACCAGTCCCCGCATTTCACGACAGTTTGATGACCCTTTGATGACGCTCGCTGTTTTACTGTTTTGCCAGGCGCGTATTCAAGCCCAAGTAGTCGAGCAGAATGCGTCCGCTTTCAGCGAGGTAGGCGTCATCTTCCGGCTTGGTTTTCTCATCTTCAACCGGCAGGGCGTCTTCGTCTTCTTCCTTTAGTTTGTTCAGGAGCGCTTCACCTTTGGCTTTGCGGCGGCTGTTCTCGATGGCGAGCTGCTGGCCTTCGATATCGGCCTGCTGAGCGCGGCGTTTGCTTTCATTGAGGCTGACGGTGGTTTCTTCCATCAGCTTCTGCGCCAGTTGCAGGCGTTCACGGGCGAAGGTGAAGTCCGGGTTCTGGGCGGTACGGCCTTCAAAACGGCTTTGCAGCTCGGCGAGGAACGGCTTGATTGGGTCCAACTCCGGTTTGATCGCCGGCTTGATGCTGTCCCATGGCAGGGCCTCGGGCAGAGCGCTCTCACCGATTTCCTTGGTGTCCATGATATCCGGGTAGCGAATATCGGGAATCACACCCTGGTGTTGGGTGCTCTGCCCGGATACGCGGTAGAACTTGGCCAGGGTCAGCTTCAGTTCGCCATGGTTGAGCGGCTGGATGGTTTGCACGGTGCCTTTGCCGAAGGTCTGGCCACCGAGAATCAGTGCGCGGTGATAGTCCTGCATCGCGCCGGCGAAAATCTCTGAAGCCGAGGCCGACAGGCGATTGACCAGCACGGCCATGGGGCCTTTGTAGTAGATGCCGGTATTTTCGTCGGCCAGTACGTCAACGCGACCATCGCTGTTGCGTACCAGCACGGTCGGACCCTGGTCGATAAACAGGCCGGTCAGTTCTGTGGCTTCTTGCAGCGAGCCGCCACCGTTGTTGCGCAGGTCAATCACCACGCCGTCAACTTTTTCCTTCTCCAGTTCGGTGAGCAGGCGTTTGACGTCACGGGTGGTGCTTTTGTAGTTCGGGTCGCCGGCACGGAAGGCTTTGAAGTCCAGGTAGAACGCCGGTATTTCGATAACCCCGAGCTTGTAGTCGCGGTTATCGTGCTTGAGTTTGAGAATGGACTTTTTCGCAGCTTGCTCTTCCAGCTTCACAGCCTCACGGGTAATGGCGACAACCTTGCTGGTTTGATCATTTGGCGCATTGCTCGCTGGAATCACCTCCAGGCGCACTTGTGAGCCTTTCGGGCCACGAATCAGCTTGACCACTTCATCCAGACGCCAGCCGATCACGTCGACCATTTCCTTGCTGCCCTGGGCTACACCGATAATTTTGTCGGCGGGTGCGATCTGCTTGCTCTTTTCTGCCGGGCCAGCCGGTACCAAGCGCACAACCTTGACGTGTTCGTTGTCGCTTTGCAGTACGGCGCCAATACCTTCGAGCGACAGGCTCATATTGATATCGAAGTTTTCCGCGTTGTCCGGCGACAGATAGGTGGTATGCGGGTCGTAGGACATGGCAAAGGCGTTGATGTAAGCCTGGAACACGTCTTCACCGCGGGTCTGCTTGAGGCGCGCGAGCTGGTTGTTGTAACGCTTGGTCAGCAGCTCCTGGATCGCTTTGGGCTCTTTGCCGGCGATTTTCAGGCGTAGGACTTCATCTTTAACGCGCTTGCGCCACAGGTCATCGAGCTCGGCAAGATCTTTGACCCAGGGGGCATTCTCGCGGTCAATCAGTAATGTTTCGTCGGTGTTGAAATCGAGCGTGTCGACACCGTTTTCGAGCATATTCAGGGTGAACTGCAGGCGGCTCTGCAAACGCTCCAAGTGACGTTTGTAGATGACGAAGCCTGGCTGCAGGTCGCCGTTTTTCAACAAGTCGTCAAATCGCGTGCGCCATTGATCGAACTCGGCGATATCGGAAGCAGTAAAGTAGCTGCGCGAGGGGTCGAGCATCTTCAGGTAGCCCTGATAGATCTTTTCCGAGCGCTCGTCATTCAGCGGTGGCTTGTTGTAGTGATGGCGCTTCAACAACTCCACGACGTTGAGGCTGGCGATAACCTGTTCGCGGTCAGGCTGCAGGTATTCCCAGGAGTCGTCACTGGTGGTTTTCGCCGCGAGCGGCAGAGCGCTGAGGGCAAACGAAAAGGCGAGGGTGACGCTGAGTAGGGATCGCTTCATGCTAATTCGACGTGTGGGCAGTTGATAACGCATATTAGGCCGTCTTTAAGGGCGCCAGGTTCCATCGGCGCAATGCAAAAGCCCGGCGGCAGCGCCGGGCTCGGTTCAAATGCACTATGGAGGCAGCGTGAAGGCATTGCAAGGCGTTGAAGGCCGTGTGGAATGGGCGCAACACCCCACGCCGGCCTGTGATGTAGGGGAAATTCGCATCCGTGTAGCGGCTGCCGGGTTGAATCGTGCCGACTTGTTACAGCAGGCTGGGCTTTATCCGCCTCCGCCTGGCGCCAGCGAGGTGCTTGGGTTGGAATGCGCCGGTATCGTCAGCGAGGTGGGTGCCGGTTGCGACTGGAAAGTAGGCGACAGGGTGTGCGCGCTGTTGAGCGGCGGCGGTATGGCCGAAGAGGTCGTGGTTGATGCACGGCACGCCTTGCCGGTGCCCGAAGGCATGACGCTGGCCGAAGCGGCAGCGTTGCCGGAGGTGTACGCCACAGCCTGGCTCAATCTGTTCCAGCTGGCAGCGTTGAAGCCCGGGCAGAAGGTGCTACTGCATGCCGGTGCCAGTGGCGTAGGTTCGGCAGCCATTCAATTGTGTAAAGCCTTTGGCAGCCCTTGCTGGGTCAGCGTCGGCTCTGCTGAACGGCTGACCTACTGTGAAAGCCTGGGCGCTCAGGGCGGGGTACTGCGCGGCGAAGAGCAGCTACAGGCCCTGCGCGATTTTGCTCCGTTCGATGTCATTCTCGATCCGGTAGGTGGTAGCTACGCCGCGCTTAACCTGGATTTGCTGGCTGTGGATGGCCGCTGGGTAAACATCGGCTTGCTCGGCGGACGCAAGGCTGAGATCGATCTGGCGGTGGTATTGGGCAAGCGCATTGCGTTGATCGGCTCGACCCTGCGCAATCGTGATGAGCAATTCAAGGCTGATCAGTTGCGCGATTTGCAGCAATTTGTCTGGCCGCTTTTCGCCGAAGGGCGCCTTAAGCCGCAACTTCAGCAGGCTTATGCGCTCAAAGATGTCGAGGCCGCCTTTGCTGCGTTGGCGAGCAATCAGGTCAACGGCAAGCTGGTGCTGGTCATAGACTCAACCTTGGAGTGAAGCCTAGGGTCGATTGGCTTAATCAATCGGAATCATGGCGGCAATCAATAAGCTTTTTTTGCACAAGGCGCTAAGATGCGCCCTGTAAATTTCTAACCCTCAACAAGGAATCAGAGATGAATCTCATCAACACCCAAGTTCAACCGTTCAAGGCCAACGCTTTCCACAACGGCAAATTCATCGAAGTGACCGAGCAGTCCCTGAAAGGCCAGTGGTCGGTACTGATCTTCATGCCAGCTGCCTTCACCTTCAACTGCCCGACTGAGATCGAAGACGCTGCCAACAATTACGCTGCGTTCCGCGATGCCGGCACTGAAGTTTACATCGTCACCACCGACACCCATTTCTCCCACAAAGTCTGGCACGAAACTTCGCCAGCTGTAGGCAAGGCTCAGTTCCCGCTGGTTGGTGATCCAACCCACGCTCTGACCCGCGCTTTCGGCGTGCACATCGAAGAAGAAGGCTTGGCCCTGCGTGGCACCTTCCTGATCAACCCGGAAGGCGTGATCAAGACCGTTGAAATCCACTCCAACGAAATCGCTCGTGACGTGTCGGAAACCCTGCGCAAGCTGAAAGCTGCTCAGTACACCGCTGCTCACCCAGGCGAAGTGTGCCCAGCCAAGTGGAAAGAAGGCGAGAAGACTCTGGCTCCTTCCCTGGACCTGGTTGGCAAGATCTAAACTTGCCAATACCCCCCTGGGCTAAGGCTCGGGGCGTGGAGTACTTAGCGCTGTCAGGGTCGCAACCCGACCCTAGTGGTGCCCGATGCCCGGGCGCGATCCGCCCGGGCATTTTATTGCCCAGAATTTTTGTCATTGAGGACTATTCGCCATGTTGGACGCTAACCTGCAAACCCAGTTGAAGGCCTACCTGGAAAAGGTCACCCTGCCGTTCGAGATCGTCGCGTCCCTCGATGACAGTGCGAAATCTCAGGAACTGCTTGAGCTGCTGCAAACCATCGTCGGCCTGACCGACAAGATCACCCTGAAGACCGATGGTAGCGACGCCCGTCGTCCGTCGTTCTCGCTGAACCGTCCAGGCGCAAACATCGGTCTGACCTTCGCCGGCATTCCCATGGGCCACGAGTTCACCTCGCTGGTACTGGCGCTGCTGCAGGTGGGCGGCCATCCGTCCAAGCTGGATGCCGAGACCATCGAGCAGATCAAGAGCATCGAAGGTTCGTTCGAGTTCGAGACCTACTACTCGCTGTCCTGCCAGAACTGCCCGGACGTGGTTCAGGCACTGAACCTGATGGCGGTGCTCAATCCGAATATCCGCAACGTGTCGATCGACGGTGCGCTGTTTCAGGAGGAGGTCGAGCGTCGTCAGGTGATGGCCGTGCCGAGCATCTACCTGAACGGCGAAGTGTTCGCTTCCGGTCGCATGGACGTGAAGGAAATCCTCGCCAAGATCGACACTGGCTCCGCCAACCGCGATGCCGAGAAGATGAGCGCCAAGGAAGCCTTCGACGTGCTGGTAATCGGTGGTGGCCCAGCCGGTTCTGCAGCAGCTATTTACGCAGCGCGTAAAGGTATTCGCACCGCCCTTGCAGCCGAGCGTTTCGGCGGTCAGGTGCTCGATACCATGTCGATCGAGAACTTTATCTCGGTGAAGGAAACCGAAGGGCCAAAACTGGTGCGCGCTCTGGAGGAGCACGTGCGTGAATACGAAGTCGACATCATGAACCTGCAGCGCGCCAGCGCCTTGGTTCCTGCGAGCAGCGAAGGCGGCCTGCATGAGGTGAAGTTCGACAATGGCGCGAGTCTCAAGGCCAAGACCCTGATTCTCTCCACCGGCGCGCGCTGGCGCGAGATGGGTGTGCCCGGTGAGCAGGAATACAAGGCCAAGGGTGTGTGCTTCTGCCCGCATTGCGACGGCCCGCTGTTCAAGGGTAAGCGTGTTGCAGTAATTGGCGGTGGTAACTCCGGCGTCGAGGCAGCGATTGACCTTGCCGGTATCGTGGCTCACGTGACCCTGCTGGAGTTCGCCGACACCCTGCGTGCAGACGCCGTGCTGCAGAAGAAACTCTACAGCCTGCCCAACGTTACTGTGATCAAGAGCGCGCAGACCACCGAAGTCAAAGGCGATGGCCAGAAGGTTAATGCGCTGGTCTATAAGGACCGCACCACCGAAGAGCTGCACAGCGTCGAGCTGGAAGGCATCTTCGTGCAGATCGGTTTGCTGCCTAACACCGACTGGCTGAAGGGCAGCGTCGAGTTGTCGCGTTTCGGTGAGATCATCGTCGACGCTAAGGGTGCTACCAATATCCCGGGTGTATTTGCTGCCGGTGACGTGACGACTGTGCCGTACAAGCAGATCGTCATCGCTGTGGGCGAGGGCGCCAAGGCCTCCCTGAGTGCCTTCGATCACCTGATCCGTAGCTAAAAAGCTCGACGATCTACGTCGCACCAGAGCGGACAACCTTTGCGGGTTGTCCGCTTTTTTGTGCTCTGCCATCAGGCGGTTAGCGGTCTTTTTTCGAGTGTTTTACGTCCCAGGCGTTTGCGGCATGGCTGTCGATAGTTTTTATTATGATCGACATATAGTATTTATATTATGTGTGTAATATGAGTTGGCGCACTATACCTCCAGACGCACTACCTACCCCCGCAAAGCCAGGAGACGCACCATGAGCACACATAACGAGAAAGGCACTGCATTGATCACCGGCGCTTCATCAGGCATTGGTGCCACCTACGCCGAGCGCCTGGCGCAACGCGGTTACGACCTGCTGTTGGTTGCCCGCGATCTGCCGCGCTTGCAGGCGCTGTCTGCGCGTTTGACCGAGCAGTACGGGGTAAAGATCGAAACGCTGAAGGCCGACCTGACTGACAAGGCTGATCTGCATGCCATTACCCAGCGCCTGCGTACCGACAAGGCCATCAGCACGCTGGTCAACAACGCCGGTATGGCCATGAACGGTCAGCTGGCCGAGGCCGATCTCGGCACCGTGGATCGGATGATTCTGCTCAACGTGGTTTCGCTGACTCACCTGTCCACCGCAGCCGCGGCCAATTTCACCGCCGCCGGGCGTGGAGCAATCATCAATATCGCCTCGGTGGTGGCTCTGGCTCCGGAAATGTTCAATGCCGTGTACAGCGCCACCAAGGCCTATGTACTGAGCCTGACCCAGACCCTCAACGGTGAAGTGAAGGCGCAGGGCCTGCAGGTGCAGGCTGTATTGCCCGGTATTACCCGCACCGAGATCTGGGAGCGTAGCGGCATGGATGATTCGGCACTGCCGGCGAGCATGATCATGGAGGTCGGCGAAATGGTTGATGCGGCGCTGGCCGGTTTCGATCAGGGCGAGCTGATCACCATTCCATCGCTGCCTGATGCGGCTGACTGGCAGGCCTTTACCGATGCCCGTAGCAAGCTGGCGCCGAACCTGTCCCACAGCAGCGCCGCTGCACGTTACAAGTAAATCGCTGGCCACAACACAAAAAGCCCTGGCTGGAGACAGTCAGGGCTTTTGCTGTGGGCAATGATGTTCTGCAATCAGGTAGTTTGCGCCGCGTCGCCGGTATTCTGTTCGATCAGCAGGCTGCGGGTGGTTTTCAGCAGCCGGTCAGACAGTTCCGGGTCGCTTACGCTGCGTGACAGCAGCAGGGCGCCGACCATGGCGCTAAGAATCAGCACGCTCTGCTCATCTGCATTCTCAACGCCAAGGCCGGCTTCGATGGCTTGCAGGCGGTCGCTGATCAGCTCATCGGTCACCGGGCTGGGTGCGCCGCGCTGGCCCAGCTCGGCTGACATAGTCGGCAGCGGGCAGCCATCGCCCGGGTTGGCACGGTGGGCGGACGACAAGTAACCGCTGATCAGGCGGGTCAGCGGTTTATCGCTGTTGGCCATCTCGTTGGTGATCGCCGTCAGCTTGTCAGCGCTGTGACGCAGGGCGGTTTCCACCAGTTCATCTTTCGATTTGAAGTGGGCGTAGAAACCGCCATGGGTCAGGCCGAGGGTCTTCATCAGCGGCTGCAGGCCGGTGGCGCCAACGCCGTCGCGGCGGAACAGGCGCGCAGCCTCTTCGATGATGCGCTGATGGGTCTGGGCTTTGTGGTCTTCGGAATATCGCATGGAGTACCTGGCCGCTGGTTTCAGATGTTGCCTGCCATCTTACTCGCTTCGCCCCGGTGTTTCAGTGCCGGGTGTATGCGATGTCCCAGGCATGCTGAGAATCAGGCAGGTGGTTGAGCCGACGGCGTATAGGCGGTCGTCGACATCGTAAATGCGCCCTTCGGCCAGCGCCGTGGTGCGGCCGATATGGACGATGCGGCCTTCGGCGCGGATCGGCCCGACCTTAGTGCTGAGGGCGCGAATGTAGCTGATGCGCAGATCGGTGGTGGTGTAACCCTGGCCGCGCTGCAACTGGGTGTGGATGGCGCAGCCCATGCAGGAGTCGAGCAGGGTGGCCGCATAGCCGCCGTGCACGCTGCCCAGCGGGTTGTAGTGGCGCGCGTCCGGTGTGCCTTGGAAGACAAAGCGCCCGGATGACCATTCCAGCGGAACAAAATCCAGCAGATGGCCGATGGGCGGCGAGGGCAGTTCACCGCGGCCGATGCCGTCAAAGAACTCCTGCGGCAACAGTTCGCTGACCTGCGCCAGGCTCATGCTGCCGGATGCACCGAGGCTGGCGCGCATGGCCTGTTCAGCGGCGAGCCATTCGGCCAGTTTTTCTTCGCGTGATGGGATGCTCATGGATCAGGCCTCGTCTGCTGAGGGGGGGGTAAAATTATAAGCGTAATTTAATTATTTATATTATGGTCGAAATGTTATTGTTTGGCGAGCCACGCCAGCCCGTGATCACAGGACCCACGCCCATGCATCGCTATCCCTTGCCGTCGCGCAGCCTGCTGTTGATTCTGGTGGCCCTGACCGCCCTTGGAGAGATTTCCACTCAGCTGATCATCCCCAGCCTGGGCGTTATCGAGCTGATCATGACGGCCCGCCCCGGCAGCAGCCTGCTGGCTCTATCGGCTTTCGTCGCCGCCTTTGGTCTGGGCCAGTTGCTGCTCGGCCCGCTGTCGGATCGCATCGGCCGGCGTCCGGTGTTGATCGCCGGGTTGCTGGTTTATCTGCTCGCGACCCTGTGGATGCTGCTGGCCAGCAGCATGGGCGAATTCATTGCCGCCCGCGTGCTGCAGGGGCTTGGGGCCTGTGCGGCATTGGTTCTGGCGCGGGCCATCGTTCGCGATGTGTGGCAGGCGCAGGCTGGTCCTGCATTAGCGCTGACGGTGATTGGCATGCTTTGCGCCATCGTCCTGTCGCCCATGCTCGGTGGTGCGCTGACGCTATATGGCGGCTGGCGCGCACCGATTGCCCTGGCACTGCTGATCGGTGTTGCCATCGTGGCTGCGGTGCTGGGCCTGTACCGCGAAAGCAATCGGCAACTCGACCCGCATGCTGGGCAGCTCAGCCGTTTGGTCGGTAATTACCGCGATCTGCTGCGCGCCGCTTCGTTTCGCGCGCTGGCCATGACGCTGGCCTGCACCTACGGCGCAATGTTCGCGGTAATTGCCGGCTCTTCGGCTGTGTATATCGGCCTCCTGGGGCTGAGCCCGGCGCAATACGGCATCACCTTTGCGGCGATTGTATCGGCGCTGATCGCCGGCGCGCTGTTTACCCAGCGGCGCATTCTGCAGTTGGGCCCCGAGAGAATAGTGGGCATAGGTGCGGCGCTGGTGGCGAGCGGCGCCGTGGCCACATTGGCGATTTATCTGCTGTTTGGTTTGTCTCTGCTCGGCCTGTCGTTGCCACAGGTGTTGGTCACCTTGGGCGGCGGCATGTTGCTGCCGGCATCGGTGGCGGGCGCGGTGATCCCCAATGCCCACCGCGCCGGCTTGGCCGCAGGGTTTATGGGCTTTGCGCAAATGGCCGGCGCCACTTGCAGCGGCGTCTTGCTTAGCTTGCTGGCGGATGGCTCGGCGTGGCCTATGGTGTTGCTGAACAGTTTATTCGCCGTCGCGGCGTTCTGCGCCTTCCACCTGCTGCGTCCACGGCCGGCAGCGAACGCGGCCCTGGTTCGCTAAACCTCTGCAGCCTAGGAGTAACTCAATGAGCAACTATGACGTGCTGATCATCGGTGGCGGCCCCGGCGGCTATAACGCTGCAATCCGCGCCGGGCAACTGGGCCTGAAAGTCGCCTGCATCGAGGGGCGCGAGACTCTGGGTGGCACTTGCCTGAATGTCGGCTGCATGCCGTCGAAGGCGTTGCTGCATGCCTCGGAACTGTACGAGGCGGCAACCAGCGGCGAGCTCAACAACCTTGGCATCGAGGTCAAGCCGACGCTCAATCTGGCGCAGATGATGAAGCAGAAGGATGAAAGCGTAACGGCCCTGACCAAGGGCATCGAGTTTCTGTTTCGCAAGAACAAGGTCGAGTGGATCAAGGGCTGGGGCCGTTTGAACGGGCCGGGCAAGGTCACGGTGACCCTCGCCGATGGCAGTGTGCGCGAGTTGCAGGCCAAGGACATTGTGATCGCCACCGGCTCGGAACCGACGCCACTGCCAGGGGTGACGATTGATAACCAGCGCATTCTCGATTCCACCGGCGCGCTGGCCTTGCCGCAAGTGCCCAAGCACCTGGTGGTGATCGGCGCCGGGGTGATCGGCCTGGAGCTGGGTTCGGTGTGGCGGCGTTTGGGCAGCGAAGTGACAGTGGTGGAGTACCTCGACCGCATCTGCCCAGGCCTGGATAACGAAACCGCGAAAACCCTGCAGCGTACCCTGAGCAAGCAGGGCATGAATTTCAAACTGGCAACCAAGGTCAGCGCCGCCAAGGCCACGGCCAATGGCGTAACCCTTGACCTGCAGCCGGCTGCCGGCGGCGCTGTCGAGCAATTACAGGCGGACTATGTACTGGTCGCCATTGGCCGCCGCCCCTATACCGCCGGCCTGGGGCTGGAAACCGTGGGTCTCGCCACCGACAAGCGCGGCATGCTGGAAAACCAGCAGCACCGCAGCAGCGTGCCGGGCATCTGGATTATCGGTGACGTGACCTCCGGGCCGATGCTTGCGCACAAGGCCGAAGATGAAGCCATCGCCTGTATCGAACGCATCGCCGGGCATGCTGCCGAGGTCAATTACGAGGCGATTCCCGGGGTGATCTACACCAAGCCGGAAGTCGCCACCGTGGGCAAAACCGAGGAGCAGTTGAAGGCCGAGGGGCGCGCCTACAAGGTCGGCAAGTTTCCTTTTACCGCCAACAGCCGGGCGAAGATCAATCACGAGGCTGAAGGCTTCGTCAAAGTGCTGGCCGATGAGCGCACCGATCAGATTCTCGGCGTGCATATCATCGGCCCCAGTGCCGGCGAACTGATCGGCGAGTACTGCGTGGCTCTGGAGTTCAGCGCTTCTGCCGAAGATATTGCGCTGATCTGCCACCCGCACCCAACCCGCTCGGAGGCGCTACGCCAGGCGGCGATGAGTGTGCATGGTTGGGCCATGCAGGCCTAAGCCTACTTACAGTCTGCTGCGCGTCGGCCCTGCTGCGTTAAAAGCAGGCTCGGAATGCTCATGTACAAAAGTACACTCCGCTTCCTTGCCTGCTTTTGCCTTGCATGGCTCTAGCTCGCAATACTTCAAAAAGATTCTTAAAGCCCCAAAGCATTACGCGCCGAAACGCTGGAGCTGCATCTCCTGCAAGCGGCTGAGGGTGCGGCGAAAGGCGAAGCTCAGGTAGCCCTCGGTATATAGTTCGGCCAGCGGCACCTGGGCTTCGAGGTACAGCGGCACCTTGCGGTCGTAGCACTCATCCACCAGGGCGATAAAGCGCCGCACGCTGTCATCCTTGACCGACAGAGCGGGCAGCTGGCGGTCACCGGCCTGCACCCGCTCGATGCCATCTTCGGTGCCGCGGGCGATCTTCGCCGCGCGTTGCGGGCTGCTCAGGTTGGGAACTTCGCTGAGCAGAATGGCCTGGAAGCGGTCGCACAGGGCGATAAAGTCCGGCGCGGCCAAGGGCTGCTCACACAGATCGGCAAAGCGGCACCAGAGTACGCCGTCGCAGTGGCGCAGGGTCTGCACGCTGCGGTTGCCGAGCGTGAGCGGTTGATCGCTGCTGTGCCTACCTGCGGCCAACTGACTGAAGGTCCGGCTGAGCACACTGGGCAACCCAGGCGTGGCGACCCAGTAACGGGTATGCGCGATACCTGGGTGCAGGCGATGGTCTTCCTCACCATTGATGCTCACTACCTGCATATGCCGTTGCAAGGCGGCCACCGCAGGCAGAAAGCGCTCGCGATTAAAGCCTTCGGCATACAGCAGTTCAGGTGGCTGGTTGGACGTGGCCACCAGCACCATGCCCTGTTCGAACATCACCTGAAACAGGCGGCCGAGAATGATCGCATCGCCGATGTCGCTGACAAACAGCTCGTCGAAGCACAGCACGCGCACTTCTTGGCTCAGCTCAACGGCCAGCGCATGCAACGGATCAGGTGTACCGGTGAGCTGAAACAGGCGCCTATGCACCCAGCGCATAAAGTGGTGAAAGTGCTGACGTCGCGCGGGGACTTTCAGGCCTTTGTAGAAGCTGTCCATCAGCCAGGTCTTGCCACGGCCCACCGGCCCCCACAGATACACCCCGTTGATTGAGTCCAAGGGTTCGTCTTGGTGCAAGGTCTGATAGCAAGCGTGCAAGGCTTGGGCGGCCTGCCACTGTGCTGGATCGGATTGAAAGCCATCACAGTCGATGGCCTGCTGATAGGCGACGAGGGGTGAATTGCTGGGCATGAAATCAGGCGCATGGCGGTGAGGTGACGCGTTATAGCCTGTAGACAGGCCTACGCGCCACATCCAGCCTCAATCAGCGCCAGTTAAGGACCGGCCAACCGGCCTGCTGGGCGTGCGCAAGCAGAGTAGGATCTGGGTTGACCACATAGGGCTTGTCGACCACCTGCAGCAGTGGCAGGTCGTTGCGTGAGTCGGAGTAGAAGTAGGCGCCGTCGAGGGCTTCGCCGTGCTCTTGCAGCCAATCACGCAGGCGCGTGACCTTGCCTTCGCGGTAGGTCATGACGCCCTGGGTACGGCCGCTGTAGTGGCCGTGCTGAACTTCCAGGTCGATGGCCAGCACTTCCTCGATCTTCAAACGTGCGGCGACGGCGCTGACCAGAAAGTGCGCCGAGGCGGAAATCACCAGCACCCGGTCACCGGCGGCGCGGTGGTTGGCCAGGCAGCGGGTGGCGTCGCTGTAGAAAATCGGCTCGATCACGTCTTCGACAAACGGCTCGACCACGTGGGCGACTTCTTCCGGCGTGCGACCCACCAGGGGCGACAAGGTAAAGGCCATGTAGTCTTCCATGGCCAGGCTGCCGGCGGCGTATTGGCGCATCAGCTCCTGTTCATGGGCGATAAAACTGTCGGCGTCGGCCCAGCCGAGCTTGACCATTTCCTGGGTCCACAGGCTGGCGCAGTCGCCGCCGATCAGGGTTTCGTCCAGGTCGAAAATTGCCAGGGCCATCAGGCCACCTCACAGATTGCGTTGTCTTCAATGTTCAGGTTGATGCGTTGCCCGCTGGCGTGCAGGTCCGCCGGGGAGCGGTTGAGCACGTCCACCAGCAGTTCGACGCCGCGCGCCTCGATGCGGTAACGGATCACGTTGCCGAGCAGGCGATGGCTGCGGATCTGCCCCTCGATGCTGCCCAGGGCGCCAATCTGGATGGCCTCCGGGCGGATTGCCACGCGGCTGTTGACCGGGCGCAGCAGCAGGCGACTGGCGGTATCGGCGTCGAGCAGGTTGTAGTTGCCGATAAACCCGGCGGCAAAGGCATCGGCGGGGGCGGTGTAGAGGGTTTCCGCGTCGCCGCTCTGGACGATCTTGCCGGCGTTCATCAGGAAGATACGGTCGCTCATGACCAGCGCTTCTTCCTGGTCATGGGTGACGAAGATGGTGGTCAGGCCCAGCTCCTGCTGGATGCTGCGGATCTGCTCGCGCAGGTGCTTGCGAATCCGCGCGTCCAGCGCTGACAGCGGCTCGTCGAGCAGCAGCAGGCGCGGGCGGGTGACCAGCGAGCGGGCCAGAGCCACGCGTTGGCACTGGCCGCCGGACAGTTGCTGCGGGTAACGGCCGGCGAAGTCATTCAGCTCAACCAGCTCCAGCACTTCCTTGACCCGCTGCTCGGCTTCGCTGCCTTTGACCTTCTGCATGCGCAGGCCGAAGGCGACGTTCTGTTGCACGGTCATATTGGGGAACAGCGCGTAGCTCTGGAATACCATACCGATGCCGCGCTTTTGTGGGGCAACGGGCACCAGGTCCTCACCGTCGAGCAGAATCTGTCCGCCATTCACTCCGGTTAAGCCGGCGATGCAGCGCAGCAGGGTGGATTTGCCGCAGCCAGAGGGGCCGAGCAGGGTGATGAATTCGCCCTTGGCGATCTCGCAGTTGATATCGCTGAAGATTGCGGTATCGCCGTAGCGCTTGTGCAGGCCTTGAATACTCAGATAACTCATGACTTGTCCTTATTCAGGCTGTTGGCCGCCCAGGTCATCAGCAGCACGAACATGAAGTAGGAAATCACCAACGCACTGGTGAAGTGACCACTGTCGTTGCGCATGTTGTAGAGGTACACCTGCAGGGTTTCATAGCGGCTGCCGACCAGCAGGTTGGCGAACACAAACTCACCGAACAGGAAGCTGAAGGAGAGAAATACCGAGACCATCAAGCCCTTGCGCAGATTAGGCAGCACCACCATAAAGGCCGCGCGCCATGTGCTGGCACCGAGCAGGTGGGCGGCGTCCATCAGGTCGCGCAGGTTGATCGCCTGCAGGTTGTTACTGATGGCTCGGTACATAAACGGCAGGGCGATAGTGAAGAAGCAGCCAATCAGAATCCACGGCGTACCGAGGATTGGCAGCGGGCCGCCGGCGAACAACTGCATCAAGCCGACCGAGGACACCACTGGCGGGATGGCGAACGGCAGCAGGATCAGCACGTTCATTACCGCATCGAGCTTGGGGAAGTGGTAACTGACCACAAACAGCAGCGGCAGAATCAGCACCAGCGACAGCGCCAAAGCAGCCAGGCAGACCAGCAGCGAGCGGCCAAACGCAGCGAGGAAGCGTGCATCGCTCCACAGTGCCAGGTACCACTTTAAGGTTAGCCCGCTGGGCAGCACGCTGGCCGACCAACTGGTGGAAAACGAGTAGAGCAGGGTGCCGAGCAGCGGCAGCAAAAGGATCAGCAGCAGGCTGTAGACCACCAACTGGTGGAACAGCGGCGAGCGTTTTTCAGCGTGGGACATGGTAGCTCCGGCGCAGCAGCCATTGGTGAACGATGGTGATCAGGGTCATCAGGCCAACCAGAATCATCGCCAGGGCACTGGCCATATTCGGGTCGAGGAAGATGTCGCCGGAAACCATGGCGGCAATCCGAATCGGCAGGATATTGAAGTTGCCAGTGGTCAGCGCATACACCGTGGCGTAGGCGCCGAGAGCGTTGGCCAGCAGAATCACAAAGGTGCCGAGCAGCGCGGGGGTCAAGACGGGCAAGCCGATATGCCGCCAGAACTGCCAGTTGCTCGCGCCGAGCAATTCAGCCGATTCGCGCCAGTCTTCACGCAAGGCGTCGAAGGCTGGGTAGAGCAGCAGCACACCCAGGGGAATCTGGAAGTAGGTGTACAGCACGATCAGGCCGGTTTTCGAGTAGAGGTTGAAATCCTCGATGATCCCCGCCTGCTTGAGCAGGATGGTCAGTGCGCCGTTAAACCCCAACAGGATGATAAAGGCGAAGGCCAGCGGCACCCCGGAGAAGTTGCTGGTCATGTTGGAAAACGCCATGACGAAGTCGCGCAGCTTGCTGTCGACTTGCCGCAGCGAGTAGCTACCGAGAATGGCAATGCTGATGCCGATCAGGCTCGACCAGAACGCCACTTCAAGGCTGTGACGCATCGCCTGGCGGTAGAACGGTGAGGAGAAGGCCTGCTGGAAATTGCCCAGGCCCCAGCCTTCAGTCGTTTGCAGGCTGTTACTGGCCACCCAGAGCAGCGGGGCGATCTGAAAGGCGATAAAGAACAGGGCAAAAGGCAGCAGGCACAGCAGCGCCAGCCATTTGCCGCGCAGGGCAGACATCATGCGAGGAGCTCCCGGCAGACAGGTTTGTCGTGGGCCACGCCGAGCAGCTCGCAGACCGTGCCGCACAACTCCAGCTGTTTCGGCTGGGCGTTGGGGTTGAGGCTGAAGGCGCTGCCAAGTACCAGCAGCGGCACTTCGCGTTCTTCCGGCAGCAGGCCGTTGTGGCTGCGATCGTTGTTCATGCCGTGGTCGGCGGTCACCAGAATCTGGTAGCCGGCATCGAGCCAGGGCTGAATATATTCGGCCAACAACACATCGGCCATGCGCGCGCTGTTACGGTACTGCGCGCTGTCGAGGCCGTGCTTGTGGCCGGCGTCGTCGATATTCATTGGGTGCACCAGCAGCAGGTTGGGCGCATGGCGCAGGCGTAGACTTTCCGCATCGGCAAATAGGTGCGAATCCGGGTAATGATCGGCGTAGTAGAAGTGGCCGTACTGAATCGGCAGGTTGGCGTCTGTCGTGTGACGGTCGCGCGCCGCTTTGAATGGCGAACGGTTATACAGCTCGCTGACCCAGTGATAGGCCGCCGCAGCGGTAATCAGCCCAGCGTCGCGGGCGTAGTGGAACATGCTGCGCTGGGTCGACAGGCGCGAGACATCGTTATTGACGATGCCGCTGTCGATGGGCGCAACACCGGTCAGAATCGCTTCATACAGCGGGCGTGACAGGGCCGGGAGTTCACAGTCGAGCTTGTACAGCGCGGCGCGTCCAGCCTGGCAGTAAGCCTGCAGATGCCCCAGCGCGTGCTGAGCCACCTGATAGCTCAAGCCATCCAGAACCACGAGGATGACGTTGTGCGACATGATTGAAAGCCTTAGCAACCGAATCGGCCCCGGAGTGTATCCGGGGCCAGATTGCATTAGTTCATATTGATGATGACGTGTTCCTGCCACAGACGCGGCAGTGCCTTTGAAGTGGCTTCCCAGGCAGCAGCATCCTTGATCGGCTGAACCTTGGCGTATTGCTCCTGCGGCAGCAGCTTGGCTTGTACTTCGGCTGGCAGGGTCAGGTGCTCGGCACGGATAGGCCGGGCGTTGCCTTTTGCCAGATTGATCTGGCCGGCGTCACTCAAGATGTACTCACGCGCCAGTTTGGCCGCGTTGGGGTTTTTCGCCCACTTGTTGATGATGGTGCTGTAGCCGGAAATCACCGAACCATCGGAAGGAATCAGCACTTCGAAGCGGCTTGGGTCGATCTGGTCGCGGTAGCTCAGGCCGTTGAAGTCCCATACCACGCCCACTTCCACTTCGCCTTTTTCCAGGGTCTGGATGGTGGGGTTGGCCAGCGACAGACGGCCTTGTTTGGCCAGCTCGCCGTAGAAATCCAGCGCCGGTTGCACGTTGCTTTCATTACCGCCCATGGCGATGGCGGCAGCCAGTACACCGTTTACGGCTTGTGCGGCGGTGCTGACATCACCGGCAGAGACTTTGTAGGTGCCCTCTTTCAGATCAGCCCAGGAGCGCGGGATATCCTTGACCAGCTGCTTGTTGACGATAAAGGCAATGGAGCCGGTGTAGGCGAGCATCCAGTGGCCGTCGGTGTCCTTGGCCCAGGTTGGAATCTGTTCCCAGGTGCTTGGCTTGTAGGGTTGGGTAACACCCTGCTGCACGGCGATGGGGCCAAAGGCCGCGCCGACGTCGCCGATATCGGCGGTGGCGTTGTCTTTTTCAGCGGCGAACTTGGCAATTTCCTGGGCCGAGCTCATGTCGGTATCCATATGCTTCAAGCCATACAGTTTGTTCAGGTCGGCCCAGGTGTCTTTCCAGTTGGCCCAGCTGTCCGGCATGCCCACACTGTTCACCGCGCCTTCAGCGCGCGCGGCCTTTTCCAGTGCTTGCAAATCCGTTTCAGCAGCCATGGCCGAGGTGGCCAGGGCGATGGCTGAGCCCATCAGTGAAGCCAGCAGCAGTTGTTTCATTGGAAACTCCTTTGCGATTGAGGTGCGTGCAGTGAAAAGTTCTGGTCTAGATCAGCAAGACCCAGGCCAATTTAGGCTTGTTAAATGACAGTTTTATGTACGTTGGTCATTTACCGGCTCGAGCCGGGTTGCACAAACTGGCGCACCACTAGCGTAGACCATGAACAAATTCAGTCATGTATGGCGTGCAGGCCAAGTTTTATCAGCTTTTACTGGCGCTGAAAGAAAGTTGTCATGGCGTGGTCATCAAGACTGCTTAAACTTGAAACATGGTTTTTACTGCTGCATTCACATGTTGATGCCCCGAAATGGGGCTGGACTAGTCCAATTTTGGAGGTCTTGATGCGCGATGAAGCGCCGCGGGCAGTCACAGCTATATGCCGGGCATTGGAAGAGCAGATCGAACACGGTCTGTTGCCGTCGGGAAGTCAGTTGCCGGCCGAGCGCAAGCTCAGCGAGGTATTCGATACCACGCGCATCACCCTGCGTGAGGCGCTGGGCCAGCTTGAGGCTCAGGGGTTGATCTATCGCGAGGAGCGTCGCGGCTGGTTTGTTTCGCCGCCGCGGGTGGCCTACAACCCGCTGGTGCGCAGCCACTTCCACGCCATGGTCGGCGAGCAGGGGCGGGTGCCGGCCACCCAAGTGCTGAGCGCCAAACTGATTCCGGCCAGCGCTGAGATCTGCCAGCTACTGGCTTTGCCGGCACTCTCCAGCGTCTATCAGATCCGCCGCGCCCGGCGTATCGACGGCCGTTTGGTGCTGTATGTCGAGCACTACCTCAATCCGAATTACTTCGCCGGCATCCTGGATTTCGACCTGACCCGCTCACTGACTGAGTTGTATGCCAGCGAATATGGCATTCATTACGGCCGGGTGCGGTTTGATATGGTGCCCACAGCGTTGCACAGCGAAGCCGCATCGGCATTGAAAGTAGCGGTGGGCAGCCCCGCGCTGCGCATTGTGCGGATCAACCGCGACCAGCATGGCCGACTGATTGATTGCGATCTGGAGTTCTGGCGCCACGACGCTCTGCATGTGAGCGTCGAGGTGCCGGAGTGACGGTAACAGCGGAGGGCGGATGGTGCTTTTTCATCCACCCTACAATATCGTGAGCTTTTAGATAATGAGCGTCACGGCAGCTCAGCGCTGGCGTAAAACGCCGTCAGCACTTTCACCAAATGCGCCAGATCATGGCTGCCTGCCAGTTCGCGGATCGAGTGCATGGCGAAGGTCGGCAGGCCGATGTCCACGGTGCGTACGCCCAGCTGGCTGGCGGTGATCGGGCCGATGGTCGAGCCGCAACCCATGTCGCTGCGGGTAACGAAACTCTGCACCGGCACTTCATTTTCCAGGCATAGATGACGGAAGAACCCGGCGGTTTCGCTGTTGGTGGCGTAGCGCTGGTTGCTGTTGATCTTGATCACCGGGCCGGCGTTGAGCTTGGGGCCGTGGTTAGCGTCATGTTTGTCGGCATAGTTGGGGTGTACGCCGTGGGCGTTGTCGGCCGAGACCAGCAGCGAGCGCTGGATGGTGCGCACAAAGGCATCACCGTCCGGCAGCACGCGGCGCAGCACCTGTTCGAGCATCGGGCCATCGGCGCCGCAGGCCGAGCAGGAACCGACTTCCTCGTGGTCGGTACACACCAGCACGCAACTTTCTTCATCCGGCGCTGCCAGCAGCGCCTGCAGCCCGGCGTAGCAAGACAGTAGGTTGTCCAGGCGCGCGCCGGCGATAAAGTCGCCATTCAGGCCAATCACTGCAGCGCTTTGGGTGTCATAGAAGCTCAGTTCGTAATCGAGCACCGCATCGGCGCTGAAGTCGTGTTCGCGTGCCAGTTGATCGGTGATCAGCGCGCGGAAATCCGCCGGTTCATCGCCGGATAGCTGCGCGAGGATTGGCGGCAGCTCGCTCTGCGGGTTGATTGCCCAGCCCTGATTGGCTTCACGGTTGAGGTGAATGGCCAGGTTGGGAATCACGGCAATCGGGCATTGGAAGTCGATCAGCTGGCTTTCCACCTTGCCATCGCGGCGGTACGTGACACGACCGGCCAACGACAGGTCGCGGTCGAACCAGGGCGCCAGCAAGGCACCGCCATACACCTCAACGCCGAGCTGGAAAAACCCCTGCTTCTGCAGTTCTGGTTGCGGCTTGACCCGCAGGCACGGGCTGTCAGTGTGTGCGCCGACCAAGCGGATACCGCCTTCCAGTGGCGCGCGCTTGCCTAGCTTGAAGGCGATGATCGAGGAGTCGTTGCGCGTCACGTAGTAGCGGCCGCCGGCCTCGGTGTGCCAGCTGGCGCGCTCGTCCAGGTGCTGAAAACCGGCCGCTTCAAGACGTTGAGCCAGGCTGGCGGTGGCATGAAAAGGGGTTGGCGAGGCCTTGAGGAACTCGATCAGGCCTTGATTCAAATCTTCGCGCATAGGGCACTCCAGACGGCAATCGGCCGAGTTTAGCGGATTTGCCTAGCGCTTTGGGCTGCCACGCTCGACAGATCAGCGCGGGATGCTGACCAGGCTCAGCAGATAACCGTCGAACTCGGCGAATTGGCCTGCCAGCTCACTGCCAGCGGGCCAGTCCGCATGCAGGTCAATCAGCAGACGCATACGCACGTTATTGTCGGCGTCGACGCTGAGCAGCTCGGCATCCTGAAAGTAGAAGTGCTGCAGCACCTGCGGGTAGAGCGCCTTGAACAGGCTTTCCTTGAGCGAAAATATCAGGCTGATGCGTTGGGCACGCTGTTCGTTCGGTAAGGTTTCCAGGCGGAACAGTTCAGAGGGCGTCAGGATTTCCGCTGCCAAGCGTTCGGCGCGACTGGCTGGCATGATCTGCTCGATGTCCAGGCCCAGGCCGCGCCAGTCCGTGCTGTTACCCACTACGGCGCCGGCCCAGCCGCTGCCGTGGGTGATCGAACCGACCATGCCTAGTGGCCACTGCGGCGCACGGTCTTCACCGCAGGCCGGCGTGGCGGAAATGCCCGTCAAACGCATCAATGCCTCACGCGCACACAGCCGACCGGCCAGATATTCGGTCTGCCGTTTGGCCACGCCGCGCACCGGCTCGACGGCGCAGCGGCTGAAATCCTCTGCATCCAGCAGCTCGGGGCTAAAGCGTGTGCTGATCAGCTGCACCGCCGGCAGCGCATGCGGCAGTGGCCAGTGGTCATTCAGCGGGCTGCAGCAGGATGGCAAGTAGGCTGTATTCATCGGTCTATTCTGCCGCGCGGCGGTTTGTACGGCCAGCCGGCGCGGGCGTTTACATTTCTTTGCAAAGCGGCAACAAAGCTAAACGAAGTCGTCCAGGCTTTTTTGCCACACTGCGGCATGCGTTTCTTCGGGGACGCAGGTGAGGTTGTAGCTGACGCAGGCGTGAGGCTTGTTCCGGCATTTCTCTGAGAATGAGTACGGGAGCCCGTTTGGGCTCCCGTTTTTTTATGGGCGCTATTTACAGCGACCATCCTTCGCGCTGCTTAACGTGTGCGCTACCAGCCCGGTACGCCGCTCATATCGGGCAGCTTGTGGGCGATGCCTTTGTGGCAGTCGATGCACGTAGCTTCGCCGCTGGCCAGGGCGGTGGAGTGCATCTGTTTGGCCCGCTGGCCTTGGCGGGTGAAGTCCATAAACTCGAAGTTATGGCAGTTACGGCATTCCAGCGAGTCGTTGGCTTTTAGCCGCGCCCATTCGTGTTCGGCCAGTTCGCGGCGGTGGGCGAGGAACTTATCGCGGGTGTTAATGGTGCCGAAGATCTTGCCCCACACCTCTTTGGAGGCCTGCATCTTGCGCGCGATCTTGTCGGTCCACTTGTGCGGCACATGGCAATCCGGGCAGGTGGCGCGTACGCCGGAGCGGTTGGTGTAGTGGATGGTGTCCTTTAGCTCGACGTACACGTTGTCGCGCATCTCATGGCAGGAGATGCAGAACTGTTCGGTGTTGGTGGCCTCCAGCGCGGTGTTGAAGCCGCCCCAGAAAATGATCCCGGCGATAAAGCCGCCGAGGGTGAGAAAGCCCAGGCTGTAATGCACGCTCGGGCGACGCAAGATGCGCCAGTAGTCCTTGAGCAGGGCAAGCAATGACTTCATGACGCCTCCTCAGGGCTTTGCCGGGGCAGTGGCTTCGTTCTGCAACAGCGTGTCGATGTTCTCGAAGCTGTTGCCCACCAACGGTTGCACCTCGTTTTGCGAGACATGGCACTGGTTGCAGAAGTAGCGCCGTGGCGACACCGCCGCCAGGGCCTGGCCATCGCGGTCCATGTAATGGGTGATGCTGATCATCGGCGCCTGGCTGCGTGCGCTGCCAGCGCGGCTATGGCAGGTCAGGCACTTGTTGCCGTTCTTGTCGATCTGGTAGCTGCTGATGCTGTGCGGGATGGTCGGCGGCTGTTCGGGGTAGTTGCGTTCGCGTTTGAGATCCTTGTTTTCCTCATTGGCGATGGCAGGGGCCGGCAGGCTCTGGCTGATGGTGCCGCCTGGGCGGCGGCCATCCGGCGCGGGTGCGTCCAGCGGGTAATTGAGCTCGGCAGCCACGGCAATGCCGAATGCGGCCAGCAGCAGGAGAGGCAGTAGGCGAATATTCATCAGGGTTCTCCTCAGGCCACGCTGATCAGTTCGATCTTCACCGCACACTTCTTGTAGTCGGTCTGCTTGGAGATCGGGTCGGTGGCGTCCAGGGTGACCTTGTTGATCAGCTTGTTGGCGTCGAAGAACGGCACGAACACCAGGCCCTGGGGCGGTTTGTTGCGCCCGCGTGTTTCGATGCGCGCACGCATTTCACCGCGTCGGCTGATCACTTTGACTTCGCTGCCGCGCCGCGCGTTAAGCGCTTTGGCATCGTCCGGGTGCATATACACCAGGGCGTCGGGTACGGCCTTGTGCAGCTCTTCGACACGCTGGGTCATGCTGCCGGTGTGCCAATGCTCGAGTACCCGACCGGTGCTGAGCCAGAACGGGTAGTCGGCGTCCGGCGCTTCGGCGGGCGGCTCGTAGGGCAGGGCGAAGATGATCGCCTTCTTATCAGGGTAACCGTAGAACTGTACGCCGCTGCCTTTTTCCACATAGGGGTCGAGGCCTTCGCGGTAGCGCCAGCGAGTTTCTTGGCCGTCGACCACCGGCCAGCGCATACCACGCTCGCTGTGGTAACGGTCGAAGTCGGCGAGGTCATGGCCGTGGCCACGGCCGAACTGGGCGTATTCCTCGAACAGGCCTTTTTGCAGATAGAAGCCGAAGGCCTTGGACTCATCATTGATATGACCGGCCTCGATCTGCTCGCTGGGAAACTGATCGACCTGGCCGTTGGCGAACAGAACCTGGTACAGCGTCTTGCCCTTGTGTTGCGGCGACTTGGCCAGCAGCTCGGCAGGCCAGACTTCATCGGTAGTAAAGCGCTTGGAAAACTCCACCAGCTGCCACAGATCGGATTTCGCTTCGCCGGGCGCAGTCACCAACTGATGCCAGAACTGCGTGCGACGCTCGGCGTTGCCATAGGCGCCTTCCTTTTCCACCCACATGGCGCTGGGCAGAATCAGGTCGGCGGCCTGGGCGGAAACGGTCGGGTAAACGTCGGAGACAATCACGAAGTTATCCGGGTTGCGCCAGCCCGGTAGCACCTCGCCCATGATGTTGGGTCCGGCCTGCATATTGTTGCTGGCCTGGGTCCAGTACACGTTGAGCACTCCGTCTTTGAGCATGCGGCTCTGCTGCACGGCGTGAAAACCGACCTTCTCCTGGATGGTGCCAGCCGGCAGCTTCCAGATTTTTTCCGCCGTGGCGCGGTGCTTGGGGTTGGTCACTACCATATCGGCCGGCAGGCGATGGGAGAACGTGCCGACCTCGCGCGCGGTGCCGCAGGCAGAGGGTTGCCCGGTGAGCGAGAACGGGCTGTTGCCCGGCTCGCTGATTTTGCCGGTGAGCAAATGGATGTTGTAGATCAGATTATTGGCCCACACCCCACGGGTGTGCTGGTTGAAGCCCATGGTCCAGAACGACATGACCTTGCGCTTGGGGTCGGCATACAGCTCGGCCAGAGCCTTGAGGCGTTCGGCCGGCACCCCGGTTTCCTTGGCGGTGCGCTCCAGGGTGTAGGGTTTGACGAAGGCCGCGAACTGCTCGAAGGAGATATCGCTCCAGGTGTTGGCTGTGGCGGCATTCTTCGCCTGCATTTCCAGCGGGTGATCGGGACGCAGGCCGTAGCCGATGTCGTCGGCACCCTTGGCGAACTTGGTGTGCTGGCTGACGAAGCTCTGATTTACCGCGCCGCTTTCGATGATGTGGTTGGCGATGTAGTTGAGGATTAGCAAATCGGTCTGCGGCTTGAACACCATGGGGATGTCGGCCAGCTCGAAGCTGCGGTGCTCAAAGGTCGACAGCACCGCGACCTGGGTCTGCGGGTGGCTGAGGCGGCGGTCGGTGACCCGGCTCCAGAGAATCGGGTGCATCTCGGCCATGTTCGAGCCCCACAGCACAAACACGTCGGCCGCTTCGATATCGTCGTAGCAACCCATCGGCTCATCGGCGCCGAAGGTGCGCATAAAACCCATCACCGCCGAGGCCATGCAGTGGCGCGCATTGGGGTCGATATTGTTGCTGCGCAGGCCGGCTTTCATCAGCTTGTTGGCCGCATAGCCCTCCCAGATGGTCCATTGTCCTGAGCCGAACATGCCCACCGACTCGGGGCCTTTGTTCTTCAGGGCTTCCTTGAACTTCAGCTCCATGATGTCGAAGGCCTGCTCCCAGCTGATCGGCTGGAACTCGCCCTGCTTGTCGTACACGCCGTTCTTCATGCGCAGCAGCGGTTCGGTCAGACGGTCGACGCCGTACATGATCTTCGACAGGAAATAGCCTTTAACGCAGTTCAGACCGCGATTGACCTCGGCCTTGACGTCGCCATGGGTGGCCACCACGCGGTTGTTCTTGGTCGCCACCATCACGCTGCAGCCGGTGCCGCAAAAGCGGCAGGGCGCCTTGTTCCAGTTCAGCGCGGTCATGTCCGCTTCGGTAATCAGGTTGCTGGCCGAAGTGGCGATCGGCAGGCCAGCCGCTGCGGCGGCAATGGCGGCAGCGTTGGCTTTGGCGAATTGACGGCGGGTTATGCTCATTCGGCGGCTTCCTCGGGGCTGAGTACTTCGTGGTAGACCAGCGCGGCGTTAAGTACGCCCGGCAGATTGCTGATCTGCTCGATGCGCTCAAGGATCTGCTGTTCATTTACGGTTTCCAGCACCACCACCAGCTTGCCCAGTGGGCTTTGCTGATGCAGTTCCACACCGTCAAGTAGATGCAGATTGGCTTTTACCGCCTCGAACAGCTCAGGGCGGGCGTGTACCAGCAGGCTGGCGATATGCAGGGGTGTGGCCATATTCCGTGGCTCCAAGTTGAACCTGTCCACGATCTGCTGCGCGTCGGCCCTACTGCGTTAAAAACAAGCTCGGGTGCGAGCCCAGTCGGCATGCTCATTTACACCAGTAAACTCCGCTTCCTCGCTTGTTTTTGCCTTGTAGTGCTCTAGCTCGCGAGATCGTGAGCAGGTTCTGTGAAAAGGAGGATTAGCTGGGCGGTCCGGGCGGGCCGAGAAGCATCTGCATAAACCAGATAAAGAAGCCGTAACCACCGACCAGGGCGATGGACAGCAGGGGAAAAAAGCAGACGACAAGAAACAGAAAAAGGCGGGTCTCCTTGCTTTTCTGCACGCTTTTGTCGTTATCGGTGGTCATGGCGGCTGACTCCATTCAGATATAGCAATCAGGTTAGACCCTACTCTTGATATGGATAGTGGCGTTGATCTGAATCAAGACGGATGGCTTTACCTCGGTATTTGTTCGCGCACGCACAACGGCTATGCCCGCTGCGCAAAAACCAGCCAGCTGGCTACGTGCTATCTGCAAGGACGGCCGATTTAGAGTCTTTTTATGAGCCTGCCGATGTCTGCTGCCGATTCCTCTGCGCACCTGATGCACGGCACTGCCGCCTACCGGCGCGCGACCCGGGCGCTGTTCTGTGCCGGGTTGGTTGCCGATGTTCGCCGTGCTAGCGGCTTTGTTTGTCGCGGCTGGAGTCAGCGCGCACAAGCTATAAGAGGGCAGGCGTTGTATGTGCGTTTCGCGTCGAATACGCGAGCAGTTGTAGAGCTGCGGGGCTAACCCGATGCAAATTCGCCGAGCTGCTTCGGCTCAGATTAATGCGCTCTGTAGCTCGCCAGCACCAGGTAAACCACCACCATCAGCGCGATCAGTCCCAGCCAGATCAGGGCATTTGTTCTGCTCAGGCCAACGATACCGGCCCCGCGTAGGCGAATTGGTGGGTTTTCTTCGAGGTAGGTATTTATCTGTTCTTGCGCTGCTTCCGGGCTGATGCCCTGGTTCAGGCTAAGCATACGAATGGCCTGGTCGTGATCGCCGCGTTGTATGGCCTGCAGAACGGGCTCGGGTAGTTGGCTCATTAGACGTTTCCTCCAGTAGCGATAGTCGTTAGAGCCCGCCTACCGGTCAGGGTTCGGTACTTTTCCTATCAGGGCCGACGTCAGCCTGTAGGAGGGGCTTTAGCCGCGAGTTTTTTCTGCTGTTGACGGTTCTTGTTCGGGTTCTGCGGAAAGGTCATTAGCGGGGTGATTTTGGGTTTTGGTTTCGCCCCTTACGGGCGAGTCACTTTTTCCAGTCGCGGAAAAAGTAACCAAAAACGCTTGCCCCGACATCCGGCCCTGCCTGCGGCAGGGTTCGTGAACAGAATCATTGCTCCAGGGGCCCGCCGCGAAGGGCCATCCCTGGCCCATCGCGGCTCTCGCGACATCCATGTCGCTCAACCCCTTCCGCAATGATTCTGTTCACCCTCCTGAAGGGGCGTTTGGCGTCGTCTGCACGTTTTGCGTGGGGTAACTAAAAGCAACGGCCGCGTTGCCACTTGTAGGGTGGAAAACCGCGAAGCGTTTTCCACCACTACGATTTGATGGGTATCGCATTGCTCAACCCATCCTACGAACTAGAAACAGACGCTGCTGTGTTCGAACTTGATGAAATCTCACAAGCGCGCGTCCGGGGCCCGTCAGGAGGCCGAGTGGAGGTGTTGTGTAGAGGGGCGTTTGGCATGGATGCCAAACGAGGAACGATGGGCCAGGGATGGCCCACCGTGACGACCCTCGGAACAGCGCCGGAGCGAGGGAAGTTGAGCGAAGCGAAACCCGGATGTCGGGTGTGCTTTCTCTTTGGTTACTTTCTCTTTGCACAAGCAAAGAGAAAGTAACTCGCCGTAAGGGCGAAACCGGTAGAAATAGGCGACGGAGAAAATAAGCCTGTTCCCTTTTCCTACTGACGACGGAGCTCCAGATATATGCCTAGTTCGCTAAATCGAAGGTTCGATTTTAATATTTAGCTTGCGAAGCTCCTCGATAAACATCCGAGGAGACCACCCTTTCAGCAGGCCGCTAAGGACATACTCGTCTACAAGATCGAAACCTATGTCAGCTGCAGGTGCCACGAGTGCGCCGATCGTTCCACCGACCGCTAGCCCGACTGGCCCTGTAATTGCACCTACTCCAGCACCAGCGAGAGCCATGACTGTCGTTTTAGTGAGTTTTCCAGCGTGGCTATCAAAGAAGCCCTTCTTGTTTGCTACTGCGTCAATATAGGCTTTTGAAATTTCGCTGAGTTCGTTGTTTTCGACGGTCTCGTCAAGCCAAGAGCGGAATTTTCTAGTGTTTTTATTGCTTCTTATTTTTACAGCCTGTCTAAGAGGGGCGCTTATGTTGGAATAGACTTTTCTCAGGTCGGGGAAGTTTTCAATTTCAATTATTTTTGAGAATGCTTCGGGGTGATTTATTTTTATTATCTTGTTTATGCATTCATTAAGTAAGATGTGACTGCCAATGCTGTCGGTTGAAGTTAGTTTCGCGTTTGTTATGTGCTTGTATTCGAGCAGTTCTTCGGCGCACTTGGATAGTTTTTCTTTTAAATGGCTTGGGAGTTGGTATATGTCGTGTATTTCTTTGTCTAATCCGAGCTTAGAAAGCTTGTTGGAGTCGAAAGCTGATAGGACATAGTCTTTGGATTTGTGTTCTATGTTGTCCTCTGCGTACTCGTACAGGTCTCTGACCTTTCTAATTAAAGTTTTCCGTTCTTTTTTATTTAACTTCTGTGCGAGCGCATTGAGTCCTAATGAAATTGACTCCTCGGGGTCGTTGTGAGCCTTTGATCTATGGCGCCCAGATGCCAGTGGATACACTCCAGGTATATTTCCCACGAAATGTAGAATCATTGGGGTCCAGTGAGTGAATCGCAGCGCTTCTTGATCTATTAGTTCTTCAATCCCTTTAGTCCCTATCTCTGTAGCTAGAACCGCGAGCGGGATATTTTCTCCGACCACTTTAAAATTAATGGTGTTAAAGAGAAGCATACTTTCAAAAGTTGATGCTTTTATAGCTTCGAAGCGTTGCGGGAAAAGCATGATGTCTTCGCGGGTAGGTTGATATTGCCCTTTTAACAAAAACTTATGGCTGAACTCATTTGGTTTTGTGAGGTATGCCGTGCTCATTGACTCTTCCCTTTTTCTCAAATACGGCTGCAATTCTTCTTGATTTTCAAGCCTGAACTGAATTCGTTCGTGCAAGCAATATGGCTTTCTACTAATGGACACTTAACCTAGGCAGAAGCGCTCTTTCTCCATTTGATTCCTGAGATCAAGCGAGGTGCGCCAGGATTTGATCGCGGATCAATTCGACGTCGGTGCCGGTGGAGCCGTGCTGCTCGCGGTGGTTGTGTTGCACCTCAGCCTTACCCCTCCTGCGCCCGATAAGCCCCCGGTGTCAGCCCCGTCCACTTCTTAAACGCCCGATGAAACGCCGACGGTTCGGAAAACCCCAGCTGCTCTGCAATATCCTGAATCGCTAACTCATCGCGCCCCAGGTGGTAAATCGCCAAGTCGCGGCGCAGATGGTCTTTCAATTCCTGAAAACTCGAGCCTTCCTCACGCAAGTGCCGGCGCAGGGTTTGTGGGCTCATATGCAGTTGCTGGGCAACGGCATCCAGGTCTGGCCAGTTGCTGCAGTCACGGCCGAGCAGGCGGCGGATTTGGCTGATCAGGCTGTCGCCGCCATCCGGGCGGGCCAGCAAGTCGGCGGGGGAGTGTTGGAGGAACTGTTTGAGGGTGCGTTCGTCCTGCAGCAGCGGCATGGCCAGGTAGCGCGCATGGAACAGCAGGCTGGTGCGCCCGGCCGTGAAGCGCCGGGTGCAGGGGAATAGCAGTTCATATTCGCCTGCGTGGGTGGGTTGGCTGTAGGTGAAGGTGGCTTCTTCTAGGCGGATGCGTTGGCCGATCAGCCAACTGCCCAATCGATGCCAGATCACCAGCAGGCTTTCCACCAGAAAGTGGTCGGGATCCCACAGGGTGGAGTCGTCCACGCTGAGGCGTGCCCAGTCGCCTTCGCGCTGAATGCTGATAGCCGGCGCTTCCGGGAACAGGCTGTAGAACAGCGCGCCACGACCCAGGGCTTTTTCCAGTGAATGGCAGTGGATGATGGCGTAACACATCATGGCGAAGGTGCCGCGTTTGCTGCGCAGGCGGCCAAAGCCCAGGTATTCGTCGTCGAGGCTTTCCCAGAGCAGTTGCATCAGGCGGGCGAATTGCTCGGGGGCGATGCGGGCCCGTGGCTCATCAAGCAGGGCGGGTTGGATGCCCAGTTGGCGCAGCAGCGGCGTGCAGTCGTGGCCCTGGCGCTCGGCGCCGCGCAAGGCGGCGCGGACAAAGTGGCTGGCGATGGTGCGTTCGCGCATGACGGCTCCTTGAAAGTACGCCGATGGTAGGCAGCTCACTGCGCCGCCGACAAGCCGGTCGAGCGATTGGGTCAATCCAGGCTGAGCGCATGGGTCATTGAGGCGGCGGGGGCGTGGGGCCTAACCTGCTGCACGACTTCAGCTCAGGGAGCACACCCGCATGCAGCGCCTTATTTTCGACACCGAACACAACATGTTCCGCGACGCTTTTGCCGCCTTTCTGAAAAAGGAAGTGGTCCCGTATCAGGATGAGTGGGAAGCCGCCGGCGTGGTCAGCCGCGAGGTATGGAAGAAGGCCGGCGACATGGGCTTTCTGCTGCCCTGGGCGGATGAGGAGTACGGCGGCGCCGGGCTCAAGGATTTTCGCTATGAGCAGATCATGTGCGAGGAACTGGCGAAGATTAACGAGCCGGGCTTTATGTTGCCGCTGCATTCCGCACTGTGCGGCCCCTATATCGCTGAGTACGGCAATGCCGAGCAGAAGGCGCGTTTTATGCCCGGCATCATCAGCGGCGATCTGATTCTGGCGGTGGCGATGACTGAGCCGAGTGCTGGTTCCGACCTGGCCGGTATGCGCACCAGTGCGGTGGATCAGGGCGACCATTACGTACTCAACGGTTCCAAGGTGTTTATCTCCAACGGCCTGCTGGCCGATGTGGTGATCGTGGCTGCCAAGACCGACCCAAATAACAAACATGCCATGGGCCTGTTCCTGGTTGAACGCGGTATGGAAGGTTTCGAACGCGGCAAGAACCTGGAAAAACTCGGCATGAAGAGTCAGGACACGGCCGAGCTGTTCTTCAATAATGTCAAGGTGCCCAAGGCCAACCTGCTGGGCGATGCCAAGGGCGGCTTCTTCTACCTGATGAACATGCTCGCCCAGGAGCGCCTGACCAACGCCTGCGGTGCAGTGGCGGCGGCCGAGGCGGCGTTGCAGACCACCATCGATTACGTGAAGGAGCGCAAGGCCTTCGATCGACCGATTTCGCACTTCCAGAACACCCGTTTCAAGCTGGCCGAAATGCGCACGCAGATCGACGTGGCGCAGGTATTTGTCGACCGCTGCGTAACCGACCACAACGAGAAGAAACTCACCCCGGAAGTGGCCGCCGAGGCCAAGCTGTTCACCACCGAGCTGCTGTGCAAGGTGGTCGACGAAGGCGTGCAACTGCACGGCGGCTGGGGTTATATGTGGGAATACCCGATCTGCAAGATGTACGCGAACGCGCGCATCCAGCGCATCTTCGCCGGTACCTCGGAGATCATGAAGGAGATCATCAGCCGCGGCATGAAGTTGTAGCGCACGAGCCACCACCTGCCGATCCCGGCGGTTTATCGGGGTCTTCGCCTTTAGGCCGTAGGATATTTTTTACCGAGGGAAGCTGTTCAAACGCTAACGTTCACGTCGGTACAACAATAAGAACGAGGGATTGCGATGACCGATCAACTGCCCCTGGAGCGCCTGGCGCTCTGGGTTGAAAAACGCCCGGATGCGGTCTGGCTCAGCCAGCCGGTAAACGGCCAGTGGCATGACTTCACCTGGGCTCAGGTGGACGACCAGGCGCGGCGAATGGCCACGGCCTTGCATGCGCTGGGCTGTACGCCGGGGGATCGGGTGGCGTTGCTGGCGAAGAACTGCGCCGAGTGGATCATCGCCGATCTGGCGATCATGCTCGCCGGGCTGATCAGCGTGCCGTTGTATCCGTTGCAGTCGGCGGAAAGCATCGACTATGTGCTGCGCCATTCGCAGTGCAAGGCGATCTTCCTCGGCAAACTGGATGAGCCGGCCAAGCTCGCGCCGGGTATTCCGTCCGAGGTCATGCGTATCGCCATGCCGTACCCGACCATCGAGGCCAATCACGGCTGGCATGCCTTGCTGGTAGCGCACCAGCCGTTATGCGATGGTCATTCGCAGTTACCGGATGAGTTGCTGAGCATTCTTTATACCTCCGGCACCACCGGCCAGCCCAAGGGTGTGATGCTCTCGGCCAAGGCCTTTGCCATTGCCGGCGGGCGCTCGGTGAAGGAACTGCAGATTACCGAGCAGGATCAGTATTTCTCCTACCTGCCGCTGTCGCATGCCGCCGAGCGTTTTCTGGTGGAGATGAATGCGCTTTACAGCGGTGGACGGGTGGCCTTTGTCGAGTCACTGGAAACCTTTGCCAGCGACCTGCGCCATGTGCGGCCAACCGTGTTCTTCTCCGTGCCACGGCTATGGACGCGTTTTCAACAGGGCGTGCTGGAGAAACTGCCGCAGCCCAAGCTGGCGCGGTTGCTGGGTATTCCGCTGATTGGTGGCCTGGTGGCGCGCAAGATTCGCAAGGGCCTGGGCCTGGATCGTGCACGCATTCTGGTCAGCGGCGCGGCGGCGATTCCACGTGCCTTGCTCGACTGGTATCAGAGCATCGGCATCACCATTTGCGAGGGCTACGGCATGACCGAGCACCTGGCCTATGGCTGTTTCAACCGGCCGGGGCAGGTACGTTTCGGCACCGTGGGCCGGCCGATGCCGGGTAATGAATTGCGCATCGCCGAGAATGGCGAAATCCTCCTGCGCTGCCCGAGCCTGATGCTGGGCTATTACCAGGACCCGGAGAAAACCGCCGAAACCATTACCGATGGCTGGCTGCACACCGGCGACAAGGGCGAGGTCGACGCGGCCGGTTACCTGAAAATCACCGGGCGTGTGAAAGACATCTTCAAGACCAGCAAGGGCAAGTACATCGCCCCGGCGCCGATTGAGGGTGAGATTGCCAAGAACCTTTGGGTCGAGCAGGTCTGCCTGATGGGCAGCAACCTGGACCAGCCACTGGCGCTGATCGAGCTGTCGCCGGCGGCCCGCGAGCAATCGCGTGAGCAAGTCACCGCGGACTTGCAGCAGACCTTGCAGCAGCTCAATGCGCAGCTTCAAGCGCATGAGCGGGTGAGTCACTTTGTGCTCGTACGTGAGGCCTGGACCGTGGACAACGGCTGCATGACCCCGACCATGAAAATTCGCCGCAATGAACTGGAAGCTCGCTTTGCCGATCAGCTCAGTGAGCTGGATGCCAAGCAGCCGCTGCATTGGCAGTGAGCGCTTAGTAGCCCGGATACAATCCGGGAGCCTGTTGATATTCCCCGGATTGCATCCGGGCTACGGGATTGAGATCCCTGAGGAGCTGTCATGCAAGGCCCGTTGTCGTCACTGAAAGTGCTGGATTTCTCCACCCTGTTGCCCGGGCCGTTTGCCTCGCTGCTGCTAGCCGACATGGGCGCGGAGGTGCTGCGGGTCGAGTCGCCTTCGCGCATGGATCTGGTGCGTGTACTGCCGCCGCATGACGGCGGCGTATCGGCCAGTCACGCCTACCTCAACCGCAACAAGCGCTGCATTGCTCTAGACCTGAAAAAGCCTGAAGCGGTGGAGATGGTCAAGCAGTTGGTGGCCGAGTACGACATCGTGCTGGAGCAGTTTCGTCCTGGGGTGATGGACAAACTCGGCGTCGGTTACGAAGCGCTCAAGGCAATCAACCCGAAGCTGATCTACGTGTCGATCACCGGTTACGGCCAGAGCGGCCCGTACAAGGACCGCGCAGGCCATGACATCAACTACTTGGCCCTGGCCGGTATCGCCAGCTACACCGGGCGCCGTGAAACCGGGCCGTTGCCACTGGGCATTCAGGCGGCGGATATTGCTGGCGGCTCCCTGCACGGGGTGATCGGCCTGCTGGCGGCGGTGATCCAGCGTCAGGCCACGGGGCAGGGGCAGCAGGTGGATATCAGCATGACCGACTGCGCCTTCAGCCTGCACGGCATGGCCGGCGCGGGCTATCTGGCCGCTGGAGTGGAACCGGCGATGGAAAACCAGGCGCTGAATGGCGGTAGTTTCTACGACTACTACCGCACCCGCGACGGCCGCTGGTTCTCGGTCGGTAGCCTGGAGCCGCAGTTTATGCAGCAGTTCTGCGCCGCCATCGGCCGCCCCGAACTGGCTGCGCGCGGGCTGTCGCAGAAGCCGGAGGATCAGCAAGCGCTTAAACGTGAGATTGAAATCGAGTTCGAGAAACGCGACTTTGCCGAGTGGAGTCAGGTATTTGCCGGCCTGGATGCCTGCGTCGAGCCGATGCTCAACCTCAGTGAAGCGGTCGAACATCCGCAGATCAAGGCGCGCGGTCTGGTCACCGAGGTGCCGCGTGCAGGCAACGCGCCGCAGACGCAGATCGCCTGTCCGATCAAATTCTCCAGCGGCTTGCCTGTGCCCCGGCATATCGGCGCAACCCTAGGTGCACATACCAGTGAAGTGCTGGCGGAACTGGGTTACAGCACTGAGCAGATCGCTCAGCTCAAGGCAGCTAAGGTGGTGGCCTGATTGACTGATGCAGGTGTTAGCGCAATCCCGTCACTGCGGGGATGCACACTGACACTCGTCAAACGCTGAGTTTTCCGGCATAAGCCTGATGCATTTTCGCCATCGGGCAGCTTGGGAACGGAGAACATGTATCACGGGGAACGCTTCAACGCCTGGACCCATCTGGTCGGGGCGCTTCTGGCCTGCGCGGGTGCAGTGTGGCTCTTGGTGTTGGCGAGCCTGGACGGTGAGCTGCGTACGATCATCAGTGTGGCGATTTATGGCCTGACTTTGGTGCTGCTCTACAGCATCTCCACGCTTTATCACAGCGTGCAGGGGCGGGCGAAAGTGCTGATGCGCAAGCTCGATCACCTGTCGATCTACCTGCTGATCGCCGGCAGTTATACGCCGTTTTGCCTGATCACCCTCGAAGGTGCCTGGGGGTGGACGTTGTTTGGCATTGTCTGGACGCTGGCAATCATCGGCATGCTGCAGGAGATCAAGCCACGCTCCGAGGCGCGCGTGTTGTCGATTGTGATCTACGCCGTGATGGGCTGGATTGTGTTGATTGCGGTCAAACCGTTGATCGCTGCCCTGGGCATGGAAGGGTTTATCTGGCTGGCAGGTGGCGGGGTGCTGTACACCGTGGGGATCATCTTCTTCGCCTATGACAGCCGCTTTCGCCATTGGCATGGCATCTGGCACTTGTTTGTCATGGGCGGCAGCCTGATGCACTTTGTCGCGGTGTTGCGTTACGTCCTCTAATGCCAACATCGGCTTATTCGACGCGCTGTTCGCCGGTATAGCTCAAGGTCACCTTGCAACGCCGGCAGTAGTAGCGCCGGCCTTTGCTGACCAAGGAATGACGCTGGGCTGAAAACGGAAACTCGCCCTGAGGGCAGCTGCAACGGTAGATATAGCGGCTGACCGTGCGCCGCTGAACCGCATAGCTGTGGCAGCGATTGGGCGGCAGCTCATACACGCCGCGCATGATCAACTGCCATTCCTCGCCATGGGGTTGGATTTTCAGGCCGAATAGCTGATGCGCGATCAGGTGCGCCACTTCATGCGGCACGGTCTGTTTGAGAAAGTCTTCGCGGTTTTCCCGGTACAGCTGCGGGTTGAAGCGCAGCTTGTTTTCCGTCAGGTGAGCCACACCGGCTTTTTGTCCACGCAGCTTGAAACTCACCTCGGCGCGGGCAAAGGGGCGTTTGAAAAAGGCTTCAGCCTGCTGGTAGCACTGCTCTACGCGGCTTAGAAGGTGTTCGGACATAAGTACGGTGATCAGGATCGGAGCGACGATTATGCCCAAGCAGCGCAGCGATCACAGCCCTGAAACGACGAAACCACCCGCAGGTGGTTTCATCTTGTGTCATCAAGTGTTGCGTTAGCTGGTGTAGACCGGGCCGACCCCAAAGCCCCAGAGAATCACCGAACTGGCGATCATCGCCACCAGCACCACCAAACCTACAGCGAGCACCGAGCTGGAGAACATGAAGCCTTCATCCTCGGGTATGCCCATGAAAGTCGGTATGCCGACGTAGAGTAGATAAACCGTGTAACAGATGGCCGCCGTGCCCACCACCATGGCTAGCCAGAGATGTGGATAGAGCGCCGCCAAGCCACCGATAAACAGCGGTGTAGCGGTATAAGCCGCAAATACCACGCATTGCGTAAGGTTCGGACTGGCATCGTATGTGCGTGCCATCCAATGGATAAACGCGCCCATCACTGCGATCCCGGCAAGCATCGCCAGGTAGGTCATGACGGTCATTTGCAACGCACTGGCTTCGGTCAGCATCACCGGCGCTCGATCGCCGATTGCCCAGCCGACCTGGGTGGTGCCGATATAGGCCGAAACTGCGGGAATTGCCGCGAGAATCAGTACGTGGGTGAGATACATGTGGCTGATGGTTTCTTCTTCGCCACGGATTTCCTGCCATTCCTGGTCAGGATGGGTGAATAGCCCCCAAACGTGATGGATCATGCCAGACCTCCTGTTTTTATAGCGGTCGCCCCCCAGCGCAGCGCCTGATTCGCGTGTGCAGCGTCATCAGGTACAAGGCCGAACCTATGCGACCGTATGTCGCAGTATAGGCAGAGGTCGCGATTGGCAAAGGCTGGGTGTTAGAGCAAATCGGACTCTCAAGCACGTCCGTAATAGCGTTCGAGGATTTCCATGGCCTTGTTGATCGATTGCAGGCGCGCCGTGTTACCGCCGCGATCAGGGTGATGCAGGCTCACCAGTTGTCGGTAGCGGTGCTTAATCATGGCGAGATTGAGCGTCTGTTCGCTGCCTTCGAGCTCGAACAGCTCCAGCGCCGCCTGTTTCTCTTCGCTGCCGTGCATGCGCGTCCAGAAACTCAATAGCAGCTTGGCCACATCCTGCTCGTCGGTGTCGTTGAGCTGGCTGAGATCGAGATAATAGTCACGCAGCGGGTCGTGTTCGCTCAGTTCCGCGCTTCCGGTTTGATAGGGCAGCAATTGGATATTCAGCGCACTGATTTGCAGGTAACCGCTCTGCGTCGCCCAAAGTCGTTCACGCAGCCGGTAGAGGGCGTTGAACAGCAGAAAATGGGTGCGGAATAGCACCAGCTTGTCGGTCAGTGGCAGATTGGGGATGTGCACACACTGGCGGGCTTTCAATTGTTGGATCAGCTGGTATTCACCGAGGCCTTCAGGGACCGCGCGCAGCAGCTGGTACAGTTGTTCGGGCAAGTCGAGGCCCGGGTCGAAGTCGTCATTCATCGGTCGAGCCTAGCATTTCAGCAACTCTGGGGTAGGGCACGTCACGCTTTCTGCGTAAAATGCCGCCTCTTCAACGACTTCCGGACTCCAGCGCACCATGGGCACCCTCTCGGTCAATCAGAACAAACTGCAAAAGCGCCTGCGTCGTCAGGCCGGCGAAGCCGTTGCCGACTTCAACATGATCGAGGACGGCGACAAGGTCATGGTCTGCCTGTCTGGCGGCAAGGACAGCTACACCATGCTTGACGTGCTGCTGCACCTGCAGAAGGTCGCGCCGATCAAGTTCGAGATCGTTGCGGTGAATATGGACCAGAAGCAGCCGGGTTTCCCCGAGCATGTGTTGCCGGCCTATCTGGAGTCCATCGGTGTGCCGTATCACATCGTCGAGAAGGACACCTATTCGGTGGTCAAGGAGAAGATCCCGGAAGGCAAGACCACCTGTTCGCTGTGCTCGCGCCTGCGTCGCGGCACGCTGTATACCTTTGCCGATGAGATCGGCGCGACCAAGATGGCCCTAGGTCACCACCGCGACGACATCCTGGAAACCTTCTTCCTCAATATGTTCTACGGCGGCACGCTCAAGGCCATGCCGCCCAAGCTGCGCGCCGACGACGGTCGTAACGTGGTGATTCGTCCGCTGGCTTACTGCAACGAGGCGGATATCGAGGCTTACAGCCAGCTCAAGGAATTCCCGATCATCCCATGCAACCTCTGTGGTTCTCAGGAAAACCTGCAGCGCCAGGTGGTCAAGGAGATGCTGCAGGACTGGGAGCGCAAGTCGCCGGGGCGCACCGAGATCATGTTCCGTGCCCTGCAGAACGTGGTGCCGTCGCAGCTGGCTGACCGCAACCTGTTCGACTTCAAGAGCCTGAAGATCGACGACAGCGCCACACCGCGCTTCCTTGATGTGATGAACCTCTGATCCAGCAGTTTCCCGCCTCAAGGAATGCCCGATGCGTGATTACAAATGGCTGCATGAGTACTGCCTGAACCGTTTCGGCTCGGTCGCTGCGCTGGAGTCGATCCTGCCGCAGCCACGCAGCGCCGAGGAACTGCGCGCGATCAGTGATGATCGCTACCTCTCAGTGCTCAGCCTGCGGGTGTTCCGTGCGGGCCTCAAGCACAGCTTGGTCGATGCCAAGTGGCCTGCATTCGAGCAGGTGTTCTTCGGTTTCGATCCGGAGAAAGTGGTGCTGATGGGCGCCGAGCGCCTGGAAAACCTGATGCAGGATGCGCGCATCATCCGTCACCTGGGCAAGCTCAAGAGTGTGCCGCGCAATGCCCAGTTCATCCTTGATGTGCAAAGGGAGAAGGGCAGTTTTGGTGCGCTGATTGCTGATTGGCCCGTGAGCGATATCGTTGGCCTATGGAAGTATTTGGCCAAACATGGCTGTCAGTTAGGCGGGCTGTCCGCACCGCGGTTCTTGCGCATGGTTGGCAAGGACACCTTCGTCCCTAGTGATGACATGGTTGCCGCGCTGAAGGCGCAGAAGATTATCGACAAGGTGCCGACCAGCCTAAAAGAGCGGGCCGCCGTGCAGGCCGCGTTCAACCAATGGCAGGAGCAGAGCGGGCGGCCGCTGTGCCAGCTGTCGGTGATGCTGGCGCATACGGTCAACCACTGAGGGTTTGGCGATGGAACGGGCAATCAAGCAGGTTGCACAGCAGCTCAAGCAGGCTGAACGCATCCTGCTGATTACCGGTGCTGGGCTGTCCGCCGATTCCGGTTTGCCCACCTATCGCGGCCTCGGCGGCCTGTATAACGGCCACACCGCTGAGGGTTTGCCGATTGAGGCGGCGTTGTCCGGCTCGATGCTGCAGCGTGATCCGGCGCTGTGCTGGAAATACCTGGCGGAGCTGGGCAAGGCCTGCCTGGGTGCTCAGGCCAATGCTGGGCATTACGCCATCGCCGAATTGCAGCGCAAGAAGCCAGAGTGCTGGCTGCTCACTCAGAATATCGACGGCTACCACCGCGCCGCTGGTAGCCCGATGGAGCGGGTGATCGAGATTCATGGCGAGCTGGCGCCGCTGTATTGCCAGTCCTGTGGCGCTGTCGACAGCGAGCTGGCGGAACACCTTGAACGGCCGCTGCCGCCCAAATGCCGGCAATGCGCCGGGGTACTGCGTCCGCCCGTGGTGCTGTTCGAAGAAATGCTCCCAGAGCAGGCTATCGACACGCTCTATACCGAGGTGCGCAAAGGCTTTGAGGTGGTGATCAGTATCGGTACCAGCGCGAGCTTCCCGTATATCGTCGAGCCACTGCTGCGTACCCGCCAGGCGGGTGGCTTTACCGTGGAAATTAACCCGCAACGTACCGACTTGAGTGCTCGAGTGGATGTGCATCTGCAAGGGCGGGCATTAGATGTTTTGCCGGAACTACTGAGTCACATTTAGAGTCATAGAATTTGCAAATGCATGCCATAGAGGGCATAGTCACGCTCTTGTGAAATTCACCGACACGGTCGTGCCCATGCTCAAACGCCTCGCACCCCTCGTGCCTATCGCACTCTCCGTGGTTCTGGCCGCCTGCGCCAACCATGCCCCACATCCAGAGCTGGCAACCCAGCCTGCGGTGTTCTCCTCGACAGAACTTGCCGAGTTTGACGAGCAAGCCAAAGAAGCGGCTTTGGGCGACTTCACTGAAGACAAATCCTACAAACTGCCGCAACTGGCTGACAGCATCCTGACTCACGGCCTGTCGCTGGTGGGTACCCGTTATCGTTACGGTGGCAGCTCGGTGAAATCCGGCTTCGATTGCAGCGGCTTTATCGGTTATCTGTTCAAGGAAGAGCTGGGCATGAAACTGCCACGCTCGTCCCGCGACATGATCAATATCGACGCACCGCTGGTGTCGCGTGATGACTTGGAGCCGGGTGATCTGCTGTTCTTCAGCACCAGTGGCCGTAACCGCGTCAGCCATGCCGGCATCTATATGGGCGATAACCAGTTTATCCACTCCAGCAGCAGCCGCAGTGGCGGCGTGCGGGTCGATAGTCTGGATGATCGTTACTGGTCGCGTACCTTTATCGAGGCCAAGCGTGCCCTGGCGCTGGCGCCAAGCGAGTCGGTTGTACGTCACCCTTGATCTCGTGAATAGCGACTGAATCTGTTCGGTCGCTGCGATTAACTGACACTCCCGTCCTATCTCGATAATTTTCAACAACCTGCCAAGCAAAGCTAAAGCTTGCACTACGATGTGCAAGCCGGCAGAGTAGGGTGCATCCCGGCTCAGGATCGCTCGTCCATGACCGCTATCACCCGTCTCAGTTTGATTGTGCTTGCCGCGTTGCTCAGCGCCTGCGCCAGCAATGCCCCCACGCCAACCCCCAAGCCAGTTGTGCATGCGCCTATCAGCAGCTTTAACGGCAATGCTGAAGATGTGCTTTTTCGTGCCCTCGGTTTAGTCGGGACACCCTATCGCTACGGCGGCAATACCCCTGATGGCGGCTTTGATTGCAGCGGTCTGATTGGCTATGTCTACCGCGATGCGGCGGGCATCAAACTGCCACGTTCGACCCGCGAGCTGATCAGCATGCGCGCCCCGATTGTCGGCCGTGATCGCCTGCAAAGTGGTGATCTGGTGTTCTTCGCCACTAATGGCGGCAGCCAGGTCAGTCACGCGGGTATCTATGTCGGCGATGGCCGTTTTGTTCATGCACCTTCAAGCGGCGGCACCGTACGCCTGGACAGCCTGAGCAATACGTATTGGCAACGCACTTATCTGAATGCCAAGCGCGTGTTCACCCCGGAACTGGCGCGCAACCCCTGACAGCTTTGGTTTGCAGAGGGAGTAGGCATGACCAATCGAACGCTCAATCTCGATTCCACCCTGTATCAATACCTGCTGGATGTTTCCCTACGTGAAACACCGCTGCTCAAACGTCTGCGTGAGGAAACCGCGCAGCTGAGTACGGCGCGTTGGCAGATTGCTCCCGAGCAGGGGCAGTTTATGGCCTTGCTTGTGCAGCTGACGGGAGCGCGGCGGATTGTCGAGGTCGGCACCTTTACCGGCTACAGCGCCATCTGCATGGCCCAGGCCATGCCTGAGGGTGGTCGGCTGATCTGCTGTGATATTCCCGGCGAATACAACGCCACAGCTGAGCATTACTGGCGCGCCGCGGGATTGAGTGGGTGTATCGAACAGCGTTTGGCGCCGGCGCTACAGACCCTGGTGGAGCTAGAAGCTGAAGGTTTGGCTGGCAGTATCGACCTGCTGTTTATCGACGCCGACAAGGCCAATTACCTCGCCTATCTGGAACATGCCCTGCGCCTGGTGCGCCAGGGTGGACTGATCCTGTTCGATAACACCCTGTGGAGCGGACGTGTGCTTGAGCAGAACCCCGAAAGCGACGACACCCGAGCCATTCAGGCGCTTAACCTGGCGCTGCGTGATGATCCGCGCATCGACCTGTCCCTGTTGCCGTTGGGCGACGGTCTGAGCCTGTGCCGTAAACGCTGAACCCGTATGCCTGAACCGATTCGTCTGCCCGAACAACCTGATGCCTGCGAGCTCTGCGCCCGTGCGGCCGCTTTGACGCGTCACCATTTGATCCCCAAGGCGCTGCACAACAAGGTTTATGTGCAGAAGCGCTTCGGCAAAAGCGAGCGCATCAGCGCCACGCTCTGGGTCTGCCGCGCCTGCCACAACCAGATCCACCGGCTGTTCAGCGAAAAGGAGCTGGCGCTGACCTATAACAATCGCGACAGCCTGCTCAGCGACGAACGCCTACGTACGTTTGTCGAGTGGCTGGCCAGCAAGCCGGCGGGCTTTATGCCCAGATATTGAATCGCGGCTAGGCTTGCTGCTTGTTTGTGATGACCTTCTGAACTCTTAGTAGTGGCGACTGCCGATGACCTGTTTACGCGCGCTGTCATGTGTATGCCTTGCTCTGTTGTTGGGCGCCTGTGCTGGGCCAACGCCGCTGATGCTGATGAGTACGCCGGTGATTTATCACCAGGCTGCTATCGATCCTTTCGCCCATTTGTCACCGGCAGAATGGGTGCCCGATGTGGCACTGTTCTACGCCACTACTCGGGCGCCAGAGGGCGTGGGCTATGGCAATCGCGTCAGTCCAACCTTGCAACTGGGGCGTGCCCAGGTGCGTTTGGGCGATCAGCAGAGTGATTGGTCGCAATTGCATTCGGCTTCGGTCAGCGAGCTGCGCGCGCGTGAGCTGCCACTGAGTCTGATTGAGGCTCAGCAAACAGCGATACTGCCGGTGCAGCGGCCGGTTGATGTGCCTTTGGCGCCGGCGGTGCAGAGCTATGTCGATGCGATCAATCTGGCGCTGGACAAGGCCCGCGACAAGGAAATCATCATCTATGTGCATGGTGCAAAAGTGGATTTTGCCAATGCCTGTGAACTGACGGGCGAGCTTGTGCATTTTGCCGGGCGCGACTTTGTCGGTCTGGCGTTCGACTGGCCGTCACACCAGAACATTGCCAGTTATCTGCTCGGCATCGATGTGAATCGCGCTCGTGATTCCAGCCAGGCGTTGGCGCAGTTGATCGAGCTGCTGGCGCGACATACCGCTGCTGAGCGGATCAACCTGATCGCCTATAGCGCCGGTGGGCGCGTGGCATCTCTGGCGTTGCAGGCGTTCCAGAATCGTCATCCGGATTTGAATACCGCGCAGTTACAGGCGCGTTATCGGATTGGCGCGGTGGTGTTTGCCGCTGCGGATGTCCCCGAGGAAGTATTTGAAGGGCGTCTGCCGGCAATCAGTCGCGTCGCTGAACAGGTGATGATCACCGTGTCCGATCAGGACGAGGCGCTGGATTACGCGCAGCGCCTGATGCCCGGTGGCGCGCGGATTGGCAGCAGTCGGGCCGAGCAGAGCCTGCACCAGTTCACCCGCAGGCGGCACTTGAACAATGTCACTCTGCTGGATGTTTCCGGTAATAGCAGCGAGCGCGGCTTTGATATCGTCGGGCATCACTACTGGTACCGTCATCCCTGGGTCAGCAGTGATGTGATCTTGCTGCTGCGTACCAACCTGCCGCCGGATCAGCGAGCGCTATCTGTCACCGAGCACCCGGCAGTCTGGTACATGAATACGGACTACCCGCTGACGGTACGTGAAGCAACCCGGCGGGTACTCAAGGGGCAGTGGTAGGTGCTCTGGTCTGGCCTTAGCTGACGAAGCATGCAGCTTGTCGCAAGCAGGGTGTACGCCTGGATACGGCTATTAAAAACCAACGTAAAGCGGACGAGGAATCAGCATGTTTACCCCTAAGCGTTTTGCCCTTTTAGCTCTGCTCGGCCTGCCGTTAGCGACCCTGCAGGCGGCTGAGCCATCGTTCAGCTGTACCAAGGTTGAGGCTGGCAGTATCGAGGAGCTGATTTGTCAGGCGCCTGCTCTGGCCGAGCTTGATCAGAAAATGTCGAATGTTTATCAGCAGGCGTCGGCCAAGGCCATAAACCAGCATCCACCGGTACTCAAGGCTGAGCAGAGAGGTTGGATAAAAGGCCGCAATGACTGCTGGAAGGCCGCTGACCGTGAGCAGTGCGTAGCCGAGAGCTATCGCCTGCGGATTGCCGAATTGCAGGCGCGCTACGCGTTACTGAAAGGGACCGGTCCGGTGCGTTTTCAATGCGATGGTCTGCCGGCCAAGGAAGTCATCGTCACCTACTACCCCACCGAGCCTGGGACCCTGGTGGCCGAGTTTGCTGACAGCGTGTCGTTGATGTATCAGCAGCCTGCAGCCAGCGGCAGCAAATATCAGGGGCGCAACGAATCATTCTGGGAGCACCAGGGGGAGGCGACCGTGGTGTGGGGCTATGGCTCGCCCGAGATGAAGTGTCAGGCCAAGTAACCCTGGTGGCTTAAGCAGTCTGCGCCAAATGGCGCATTCGTTTGACGCTTAATCATGAACTCTCTAACCTTCGCGCCTTGTAGCAGGTGCCCCCAACGCATTGCGTGTGCGGGGTGAAACAGGGAAGTCGGTGCGCTGTGCGTGTGAACGCCCGCTATTCCGACGCTGCCCCCGCAACGGTAAGTGAGTCAAACGCCGCAAGAACCACTGTGCGTGATGCATGGGAAGGTGCGGTCGTGAGCCATTCGGCTCGCTCACAAGCCCGGAGACCGGCCTGCTGCAGTCCACGGCATCGCGGAGGGCGATGGCTGGCGTGTGGTGTGCGCTGTGCGCAGGCCCGCGCTTTCCCTATCCCCGCATGCTTTTTCCAGCCAGATCGCCCTGTGGCGGTGGAGCATGCGATGACTGAATCGATTGAACGTGACGCCCGGCACAAGGCGCGCATGGCCCGCAAGAAAGCCCTTATCGATGAAAAGATTGCCCAAGCCCAGGATGAGTACGGCCTGCTGCTGGTGCACAGCGGCAATGGCAAGGGCAAGAGCAGCAGCGCTTTCGGCATGGTCGCCCGCGCCCTGGGCCACGGCCTCAAAGTGGGCGTGGTGCAATTTATCAAGGGTGCAGCCAGCACTGGCGAAGAAGCCTTCTTTCGCCGTTTTCCCGATGAAGTCAGCTACCACGTGATGGGCGAGGGCTTTACTTGGGAGACCCAGGATCGCCAGCGTGATATCGACAAGGCGCGCGAAGCCTGGACGGTGGCGGCGCAGCTACTGAATGACCCGGCCATCGGTCTGGTGGTGCTCGACGAGCTGAATATCGCCCTGAAGTACGGTTATCTGGAACTCGACGCGGTGCTCGCCGACATCGAAGCGCGGCCGCTGCTACAGCATGTGGTGGTAACCGGTCGCGGCGCGTTGCCGGGCATGATCGAGGCAGCGGATACCGTGACCGAGATGAGCCTGGTCAAGCATGCGTTCAAGGCCGGGGTTAAGGCGCAGAAGGGCGTGGAGTTTTGAACAGCGCCCACTCTTGCCCCGCGTTATTGATCGCTGCACCGGCCTCCGGTCAGGGTAAAACCACGGTCACCGCTGCCTTGGCGCGCTTGCATGCACGCCAGGGCAAGCGCGTGCGGGTGTTCAAATGCGGCCCGGACTTTCTTGACCCGATGATTCTTGCTCGCGCCAGCGGCGCGCCGGTGTATCAGCTCGATCTGTGGATGGTCGGTGAAGCCGAGAGCCGTCGTCTGCTCTGGGAGGCGGCGGGTGACGCCGACCTGATTCTGATTGAAGGGGTGATGGGCCTGTTCGATGGCACGCCTTCGGCAGCCGACCTGGCCCGGCACTTTGGTGTGCCGGTGCTAGCGGTGATTGATGGTTCGGCGATGGCGCAGACCTTTGGCGCTATGGCCCATGGACTGGCGACCTTCCAGGCGGATTTGCCATTCTCTGGCGTGCTCGGTAACCGGGTTGGCAGCGCGCGGCATGGCGAGATTCTGCGTGATGCGCTGCCAGCCTCGATCCGCTGGTACGGCGCGCTACCGCGCAGCGCCGAGGTCGGTTTACCGAGTCGTCATTTGGGACTGGTGCAGGCGGGCGAACTGCTCGACCTGGATGCGCGTCTGGATGCCGCCGCCGATGCCTTGGCTGCCAGTGCCGATACCAGTCTGCCGCCGCCCGTCAGCTTCGCCGCGCCTGAGTCTTGTGGTATTGAACCCTTGCTCAAAGGTGTGCGCATTGGCGTTGCACGCGACAGCGCTTTTGCCTTTCTCTATCAGGCCAACCTCGATTTGCTGCGCGCACTGGGTGCCGAATTGCAGTTCTTTTCGCCGCTTACAGATGAGCAGTTGCCGGATGTCGACAGCCTGTACCTGCCTGGCGGTTACCCAGAGCTGCATCTGGAGCAACTTGAAGCTAACCAGCACATGGCCGAGGCAATCCGCGCTCACCACGAGGCAGGCAAACCGATCCACGCCGAGTGCGGCGGCATGCTCTATCTGCTCGATAAACTGACAGACAAGCAGGGCGCCAGCGGGCAGATGCTCGGTTTGTTAAACGGCGAGGCGACCCTGCAACCACGCATGACCGCCATGGCTCTGCAACAGGCTGAACTGCCAGAAGGGCTGCTGCGCGGCCATAGCTTCCACTACTCGGCGCTCAGCAGTGAACTGCAACCACTGACCCGTGGTGAGTGCCCGAACTACAAGCGCACCAGTGAGGCGGTCTATCGTCAGGGGCGGATGACCGCCTCCTATATTCACTTCTATCTGCCGTCCGACCCGGTTGCCGCTGCTGCACTGTTTTGTCCCGGTGCGCCGGCATGAGCGAGCAGGCTTTCAGTCCCGAGGAGCGTGCGGCGGTATACCGCGCCATCGCTGAGCGCCGCGATATGCGCCATTTCAGCGGTGGCGAGGTGGCTCCCGAGTTGCTCGCGCGCTTGCTCGAGGCTGCGCATCAGGCGCCGAGCGTGGGCTTGATGCAGCCCTGGCGATTTATTCGCATCACTCGTCCGGCCTTGCGCGAAGCGATCCACGGTCTGGTAGAGGAGGAGCGCACGCGCACCGCCGAAGCCTTGGGCGAGCGCAGCGACGAGTTTATGCGGCTGAAAGTCGAGGGTATTCGCGACTGCGCCGAGCTGTTGGTTGTGGCCCTGATGGATGGGCGTGAGGCTCATGTGTTTGGCCGCCGCACCTTGCCCGAGATGGACCTAGCGTCCCTGGCCTGCGCGATTCAGAACCTCTGGCTGGCGGCTCGTGCAGAGGGTTTGGGCATGGGCTGGGTGTCGCTGTTCGAGCCCCAGGCCCTGGCGGATTTGCTCAACATGCCAACCGGTAGCAAACCGTTAGCGGTGCTGTGCCTGGGGCCGGTGACGGAATTCTATGAGGCGCCGATGCTGGTGCAGCAGGGTTGGGCTGAGCCTCGGCCGCTCAGCGAGTTGCTGTTCGAGAATCAGTGGAGCACGCCATGAGTCTGGTACTGAGTACCTGCGCCGGGATCGTTCTGGATGCGATTTTTGGCGAACCCAAGGGCTGGCACCCGCTCGTGGCCTTTGGTCGTATGGCCGAGCGTATCGAGCAACGCTTCAATCCGGCGGGCGGCGGTTGGCGCAGCCATGGCGTCAGCGCCTGGTGCCTGGCGGTATTGCCGCTGACCCTGCTGGCCTGGCTGTTGAGTGAGATCAGCGGGCTGGGTTGGGCGGTGGAGATCATGGCCTTGTATGCCGCCTTGGGCCTGAAAAGCCTGGGCGAGCATGCCATGCCAGTGGCGCAGGCGCTGCGTCTGGGAGATTTGCGCCTGGCCCGCGAGCGGGTTGGCTATATGGTCAGCCGCAATACCGCGCAACTGGATGCCACAGGTGTGGCCCGCGCTGGCAGCGAATCGGTGCTTGAGAACGGCAGCGACGCGGTGTTCGCCGCGCTGCTCTGGTTTGTGTTGGCTGGCGCACCGGGGGTGGTGCTGTATCGCCTGAGCAATACCCTGGACGCCATGTGGGGCTATCGCAATGAGCGCTTTGAACGCTTCGGCTGGGCCGCGGCGAAGATCGACGATGCACTCAATTACCTGCCTGCGCGGCTGGTAGCCTTGACCTACGCGCTGCTGGGTAAAACCTTGTTGGCGCTGCGTTGCTGGCGCACTCAGGCGCCGCTGTGGGACAGCCCGAATGCTGGCCCCGTGATGGCAGCGGGTGCAGGTGCCTTGGGCATCAGCCTGGGCGGAGCGGCGGAATATCACGGTGAGGTGCATGTGCGGTCTGATCTGGGTGCGGGGCCGCCGCCCCGGGCGCGGGATATCGAACGGGCAGTCAATCTGGTCTACGGCGGCGTGCTGCTGTGGCTGGCGCTGCTACTGCTGTGGGGGCTGTTTTATGCTTGAACATGGTGGTCGCCTGCGCGCGGCCTCGCTGCGTTATGGCATAGCCCTGGCGGAGTGGCTGGATTTGTCCACCGGCATTGCGCCCTACGGCTGGCCCTTGCCCGCCATTCCGGCCAGTGCCTGGACACGCTTGCCCGAGCAGCAGGACGGTCTGGAAATCGCGGCGCGCGATTACTACGGCGTCGCCAACCTGCTACCGGTGGCGGGTTCGCAAGCCGCCATTCAGACGCTGCCGCGTCTGCTGCGGCACGTCACTGTGGGCATTGTTTCACCCGCTTATGCCGAGCATGCGGCGGCCTGGCAGCGCGAAGGGCATCGTTTGCTGGAACTCAGCGAAGGAGCCATCGAGCGAGCGCTGGAGCGCATCGATGTGCTGTTGCTGGTCAACCCGAATAACCCCACCGGCCGCTGTATTGAACCTGCGCGTTTGCTGGAGTGGCATCGGCGGTTGGCCGAGCGGGGCGGCTGGCTGGTGGTGGACGAGGCCTTTATCGATTGCGCGCCGGCATTCAGCCTGGCGGCGTTCAGTGAGTTGCCCGGGTTGATCGTGCTGCGCTCGTTTGGCAAATTTTTCGGTTTGGCGGGCATTCGTCTGGGTTTTGTCCTGGCGCAACCGCAGCTGCTGGCGCAACTGGCCGAATTGCTTGGCCCCTGGACCATCAGCGGACCGAGCCGCGTGGTGGCCACGGCGTTGTTGCAGGACATGGCTGGTCAGCAGGCGCAACGTGAGCGGTTGTTCGCCGATGGTGAACGTCTTGCGGCGCTGTTGGCTGCGCATGGGTTCAGCCCCACAGGTGGTTGCGCGTTGTTCCAGTTCTGTTGCACACCGCAGGCTGCCTTGCTACATGAGTTTCTCGCCCTGCAAGGCATCCTTACCCGCCTGTTTGAAAAGCCGCTGAGCCTGCGTTTTGGTTTGCCACCGGATGAAGCCGGCTGGCAGCGTTTGCAGCAGGCGCTGGCGGTCTTCGCTAGAGAGCTGACATGAGCACACTGATGGTGCAGGGCACCACCTCCGATGCTGGCAAAAGCACCCTGGTCACTGCGCTATGCCGCTGGCTTAAGCGCCAGGGCGTTAGCGTGGTGCCGTTCAAACCGCAGAATATGGCGCTCAATTCAGCCGTCACCGCCGACGGTGGCGAAATCGGCCGCGCCCAGGCAGTACAGGCACAAGCCGCCGGGCTGGCGCCGCATACCGATATGAATCCGGTGCTGCTCAAGCCCAATAGCGACACCGGCGCCCAGGTGATCATCCACGGCCGCGCCCTCAGCAGCATGGATGCCGTGGCATACCACGATTACAAAAAGGTGGCGATGCAGGCGGTGCTGCAGTCGCACCAGCGTCTGAGCGCCGCTTATCCGGTGGTGATGGTGGAGGGCGCCGGTTCGCCAGCGGAGATCAACCTGCGCGCCGGCGATATCGCCAATATGGGCTTTGCCGAGGCGGTGGATTGCCCGGTGATCCTGATTGCCGATATCGACAAGGGCGGGGTGTTTGCCCATCTGGTCGGCACCCTGGCGTTGCTTTCCGAGAGCGAGCAGGCGCGGGTCCAGGGTTTTGTGATCAACCGCTTTCGCGGTGATATCGCCCTGCTGCAACCGGGGCTGGATTGGCTGGAGCAGCGCACCGGCAAACCGGTACTGGGCGTATTGCCTTATCTGATGGATTTCCATCTGGAGGCCGAGGACGCCATTGATATTCGCCAGAGCGCCAAGACGGCCGAGCGGATCAAGGTGGTGGTACCGGTGTTGCCCCGCATCAGCAACCACACCGATTTCGATCCGCTGCGCCTGCATCCGCAGGTCGAGCTGACCTTTGTCGGCCCGGGCCAGGCCATTCCTGCGGCCGACCTGATTATCCTGCCCGGCTCGAAAAGCGTACGCAGCGATCTGGCGTTCCTACGTGAGCAGGGCTGGCCGGCAGTCCTTAACAAACACTTGCGCTATGGCGGCAAGTTACTGGGTATCTGCGGTGGGCTGCAGATGCTCGGCCATCAGATTGATGATCCGCATGGGCTGGAAGGCGCGGCAGGTTTCAGCCCTGGGTTGGGGCTTCTGGATTTCCACACGGTGCTGGAGCCGGAGAAGCAGCTGCGCAATGTACGCGGCCAGCTGTGTCTGGAAAATGCCGCGGTCAGTGGTTATGAAATTCATGCTGGGGTCAGCTCTGGCCCGGGGTTGAACGCGGCTGTACGACTCGATGATGGCCGCAGCGACGGCGCGCTGAGCGCTGATGGCCAGGTGCTCGGCACCTATTTGCACGGCCTGTTTGAAACCCCGGAGGCGTGCAGCGCCTTGCTGCGCTGGGCGGGGCTGCGTGACGTGCAGGCGGTGGATTACCACGCCCTGCGTGAGCGTGATATCGAGCGCCTGGCCGATCTGGTCGAGGCGCATCTGGATACGGCCCGGCTGCGCGAGTTATGTGGAGTAGGTCATGCATGAACTGATTCTCGGCGGTGCTCGCTCTGGCAAAAGTCGTCTCGCCGAGCGTTTGGCGGCCGAATCCGGCCTGGCCGTGACTTATATCGCCACCAGTCAGCCGCTCGATGGCGAGATGAGTGTACGGGTTCAGCAGCACCGTGCGCGTCGCCCTGCGCACTGGGGACTGGTGGAAGAGCCTGTGGCTCTGGCCCGAGTGCTGCGTGAACAGGCGGGTGCCGACAAGTGTCTGCTGGTCGATTGCCTGACGCTGTGGCTGACCAACTTGTTAATGCTCGATGATCCGGCGCGCCTGAGCGCCGAGCGCGATGCGTTGCTGGATTGCCTCAGCGACTTGCCGGGGCGGCTTCTGCTGGTCAGCAATGAGACCGGCCTGGGCGTGGTGCCGCTGGGCGAGCTGACCCGGCGTTATGTTGATGAGGCCGGCTGGTTGCACCAGGCCCTGGCCGAACGCTGTGAGCGTGTGGTGTTTACCGTGGCGGGTCTGCCGATGGTTCTCAAAGGAGAGGCGCTGTGAGTGAGCAATGGTGGCAGCAGGGCTGTCAGGCGTTGGACAGGCCTGCGCGCAACACCGCCGAGGCGCGGCAGCAGCAGCTGACCAAGCCGGCCGGCTCCCTCGGCCAGCTGGAGCAGCTGGCGATTGAGCTGGCGGCCATGCAAGGCAGCCAGCGGCCGCAGGTCGACCGGCTATGGATCAGCATTTTTGCCGGTGACCATGGTGTGGTCGCTGAAGGGGTTTCGGCATTCCCCCAAGCCGTCACCGGGCAGATGCTGCGCAACTTCGTCAATGGAGGTGCGGCGATCAGCGTACTGGCCAAACAATTGGGCGCGACGCTTGAGGTGATCGACCTGGGTACCGCGCTGCTGTTGGAACCGCTGCGCGGCGTGCGTCATTTGCATCTCGGTGAAGGTACGCAGAATTTCGTCCAAGGCCCGGCGATGACTGCCGCGCAGTTACTGCAGGCCCTGGCTGCCGGCCAAGCCAGCGTGCAGCGTGCCTGTGAAGCTGGCAGCCAGCTGTTTATCGGCGGCGAGATGGGCATCGGCAATACCACTGCCGCCACAGCCATGGCCTGCCTGCTGCTGGAGTGTCCGGCGCAAGAGTTGGTCGGCCCCGGCACCGGCCTGGATAGCGCGGGTGTGGCGCATAAAGCCAAGGTCATCGAGGCAGCCCTGGCCTTGCATCGCCCGGCGATCAGCGACCCCATCGATATCCTGCAGCGCCTCGGCGGCTTTGAGATTGCGGCGCTGAGCGGCGCTTATCTGGCTTGCGCGCAGCGGGGCATCACTGCACTGGTGGATGGGTTTATCTGCAGCGTGGCCGCGCTCATGGCGGTGCGCCTGAATCCGGCTTGCCGCGACTGGCTGTTGTTTGCTCACAGCGGCGCCGAGCCCGGCCATCAGCGGGTGCTCAAGGCGCTGCAGGCCGAGCCGCTGCTTGATCTGGGCCTGCGTCTGGGCGAGGGCAGTGGCGCGGCTTTGGCGGTGCCACTGCTGCAACTGGCCTGCAGCCTGCACAACGACATGGCCACCTTTGCCGAGGCGGCGGTAGCCGAGCGTCCGCTATGACGGTCTATCTGGAACTGCTGCGTCACGGTGAAACCGAACTGGGCGGCGGCCTGCGCGGTAGCCTCGACGATGCCCTGACCGAAACCGGTTGGGCGCAGCTGCGCGCGGCGGTGGCTGACGGCAGCCGCTGGGACCGCTTGATCAGCTCGCCCTTGCAGCGCTGCGCGCGCTTTGCCGAAGAGCTGGCCGCGCAGCATGGCGTGCCACTCAGTCTGGAGCCTGATCTGCAGGAACTGCATTTCGGCGCGTGGGAAGGGCGCAGTACCGCCGAGCTGATGCAGACCAACGCAGAAGAGTTGGGCCGTTTCTGGAACGATCCCTATGGTTTCACCCCGCCCGAAGGCGAGACCTTGCTGGCCTTCGAGGCGCGGATACTGAGTGCCTTGCAACGCTTGCAGGCCCGGTATGCCGGCGAGCGCTTGTTGCTGGTCACCCACGGTGGGGTGATTCGCCTGCTGCTGGCGCGTGCCCGTGGCTTGCCGCGCAATGATCTGCTGCAGGTTGCTGTGGGCCATGCCGAGCGCTATCAACTGTGCCTGGATGAACAAGGCGAGCTGTGGGAGCGCGCATGACGCCCTGGTGGATTGCCCTGCAATTTCTCACCCGTTTGCCAGTGACCCTGGCTGGCATGCCGACGCCTGAGCAGGTCGGCCGCTCGCTGTTGTTCTATCCGCTGGTGGGGCTGCTGATCGGCCTGTTGCTGCTCGCCGCGCAACACTTGCTGGGCGATAGCGCGGTGTTGCTGCAGGCGGCGTTATTGCTGGCGCTGTGGGTGGGTATCAGCGGCGGCTTGCACCTGGATGGCCTGGCCGACAGTGCCGATGCCTGGGTCGGTGGTTTTGGCGATAAGCAGCGCACCCTGGCGATCATGAAAGACCCTCGCAGCGGACCGATCGCAGTGGTGGTGCTGGTGCTGCTATTGCTGCTCAAGTTCGCCGCGCTGGTGGCCTTGCTGGAGAGCGGCGCCGGATTGCTGTTGCTACTGGTGCCTTGGCTGGCGCGTTGTCTATTGCCGCTGCTATTTATGACCACACCCTATGTGCGCGCCGGCGGCCTCGGTCAGGCCTTGGCCGAACATCTGCCGCGCCGACAACTGCCTTGGGTATTGGTTGCCAATGTGCTGGCCATGTTGCTGTTTGGATGGCCGGCGCTGCTCGCCTTGCTGGTGGCCGGGGGCGTGTTTATCTGGCTGCGCAGCTTGATGCTCAAGCGTTTGGATGGCACCACCGGTGATACCGCCGGAGCTCTGCTGGAAATCGTCGAGTGCGCGGTGCTGGTGGCGTTGGCCTGCTAGCGTGTAAGGACAGCAAGACACAGCAGGGATGGACATGGGGCGTAGGTTGCTTTACTCGACGCTGGTGGCGGCACTGCTTGGGATCGTGCCCTGTGCGGGTGCCACTCAGGCTGAGGAGCTGGTATGGGGCGTTGTACCGATACCCGGCGCTTTCAATGTGCGTGACGGTGAGGTGGTTGATGGCGTGCTGTACGAGGTCATGCAACTGCTGGCCGCCCGTCTACCCGAGTTGCAGATGCGTTATCAGGTTTTACCCATGGCTCGGGTTGAACAACGCATGAGCGAGCAGGGTGAGTTGTGCAGCAGTGGCCAGCTGCAGAGCCCCGAACGCGACCAGTTGGGTTACTTCGTACCCTATGTGGCGAGCACACCTATCCATGTGCTGGTACGCAGGCAAACCCTGGATCAACTGCTGATCGAAGACGGCCAGGTCAGCCTTGACTGGCTATTCGGTAATCCTTATTTGCGAGGGGCTCTGGCCAAGAGTCGCGTCTATCCCGCGCCGATTCGTGATCGCCTACTTAAAGCGCACGCCGAAGACCGCATCCCAGAGCTAGGCGGTAGCCTGGCCGGCGAGAATTTGCTGCTGATGGTCAGCCATCACCGTCTGGATTATGTCTTCGATTACCCCGTGATCTACACCGAGGTAATGCGCCATTTCAGTCTCAGTGATGCGCTGGTCAGCGTACCGCTGCGCGAGAACGCTGAACTGGTGACGGTGGGCATCTATTGCTCGCGCACACCATGGGGGGCGCAGATGGCTCGGCGTCTCGATCAGGCGATTCGCGAGGTTTCCGCCGCGCCCGCCAGCACCCTGGCGATTTACCAGCGTTGGCTGCCGCCTGAGGTGTACAGCCATTACCACGATGCGTTGCTGCAGTTTTTTGCTCAGCGCGCCAGCGACGCGCCGCTGCGGTTCGATTAGCCGATGGTCGGCTTGTCGGCATGGTCAATTCAGCGTGCAATCTGTAACACCGGATTGCCGAGCAGCTGTAGCTGTTGCCAGCGCGGGTAGGGGTATATACCTGCGTCATCTTGCCGATTTATCGAGAGCGGGCCAGGCCCCGCATAGGACACCGTATGACTTCGTTATGGCGCACCAGTGGCTGGTTAATGCTGGGGGCATCGCTGGTGCTGGCGCTGTCACTGGGTATTCGCCATGGCTTTGGCTTGTTCCTGCCGCCGATGAGCGCCGAGTTCGGTTGGGGGCGTGAGGTGTTCGCCTTCGCCATCGCTTTGCAGAACCTGATATGGGGCTTGACCCAGCCCTTTACCGGCGCCCTGGCTGACCGCTTCGGTGCCAAGCGCACGGTGATTGTTGGCGGCATTCTGTATGCCATTGGTCTCGGTTGCATGGGCCTGGCCGACTCACCTTTAAGCCTGTCGCTGAGCGCCGGGTTGCTGATCGGTATTGGTTTGTCCGGCACTTCGTTCTCGGTGATTCTCGGTGCAGTGGGGCGCGCCGTACCGATGGAAAAACGCAGCATAGCCATGGGTATCGCGGCGGCGGCGGGCTCCTTTGGCCAGTTCGTCATGCTTCCTGGCACCCTGGGCCTGCTTAGCTGGCTCGGTTGGTCGGTAGCGCTGATGGCGCTGGGCCTGTTGGTGGCCCTGATCATACCGCTGGCAGCCATGCTCAAGGACACGCCACTGCCGCTCACCGGCCAAGAGCAAACCCTAGGCGAGGCCTTGCGCGAGGCCTGCAGCCATTCCGGGTTCTGGCTGTTGGCGCTGGGCTTTTTCGTCTGCGGTTTTCAGGTGGTGTTTATCGGCGTGCATTTGCCGGCTTATCTGGTCGATCAGCATCTGCCTGCGCTGGTCGGCACCACAGTGCTGGCGCTGGTCGGTTTGTTCAATATCTTTGGTACTTACATTGCCGGTTGGTTGGGCGGACGGATGTCCAAGCCGCGCCTGCTCAGTGCGCTGTATCTGGCCCGCGCGGTGGTTATAGTGGCGTTTATCGTGACGCCGCTGACGGTGTGGAGCGCCTACGCCTTTGGTGTGGCCATGGGCTTGCTGTGGTTGTCGACGGTGCCGTTGACCAATGGCACGGTGGCGACGATGTTTGGTGTACGCAACCTGTCGATGCTCGGTGGTATTGTGTTTCTGTTCCACCAGCTGGGGGCGTTTCTCGGCGGTTGGATGGGCGGCTATCTGTATGACCACACCGGCAGTTATGATCTGGTTTGGCAGATTGCCGTCCTGCTGAGTTTGCTGGCCGCCGCACTCAACTGGCCAGTACGTGAGTTGCCCGTGGCGCGCTTGCAACAACAGGAGGCGAATGTATGAACACCGATTACGGTTGGAATACCGCGCTGGTGATGGGCGGCATGTTGGCTTTGGGCCTGGCCTGGTGGGGTTGGTTACAAAGTGGCCTGGCTTTTCTGCAGCTGGGTTTGGGTGTGTGTTAAAGCAATTACGGCGTCGTGAAAGGGGTTCAAAGTGATTCGGATGTGGCGTTTTACCCTGCTGGTTGTCGCTTTGCTGAGTACCTGGGTTATCCCTGCGCAGGCTGATGAGTGCCCGGCGTTACTGCAAGGTGAAGTGCAGAAGTTGCGCAGCGAGGAACGTATAGATCTGTGTGCCCAGTTTGCTGGTAAACCGTTGGTGGTGGTCAATACCGCCAGCTTTTGCGGGTTTACGCCGCAATTCAAAGGCCTTGAAGTGCTCTATCAACGCTACAAAGCCCAAGGCTTACAGGTATTTGGCGTGCCTTCTGATGATTTTCGTCAGGAATCCGACAACAGCGAAGAAACGGCGAAAGTCTGTTACGTCAATTACGGCGTGACCTTCCCCATGAGTGAAACTCAACGTGTGACGGGCAGTGAGGCGCTGCCGCTGTTCAAAGAGTTGGCCGCGCAAAGCCAGGCGCCACGCTGGAATTTTTCCAAGTATGTAATCGATGCTAAGGGTAAGGTGATCGCCAGCTTTCCCAGCAGCACCACACCGGATGATCCGGCCTTCCTGGCCGCCGTCGAGCAGGCAATCGCTTCGCAGCGTTGAACCTCAGATGGGTGAGCGCCTCACCCATCTGGGCGATAGTCCACACCGCAGTACCTCCTTAAAGTTGTGAGTACGCCGGACGCAGTTCTCCCGGCGTGCCAACAAGAAAAATAAGGAGGCACCCATGCGTCGCGTTATTACTTCTGCTTTAGCTGTATGCGCCCTGGTCGGCGCGGTTGAGGCTCAGGCCAACTACACCAAGACTAAATACCCAATCGTGCTGGTGCACGGGGTGACCGGCTTTGACACCATCGGCGGTCTGATCAACTACTTCCACACCATCCCCTGGAACCTTGAGCGCGATGGCGCAAAGGTCTATGTGGCCAGTGTTTCTGCGCTCAATGACAGTGAGCAACGTGGCGCCTCTCTGGCGCAGCAGATTGTGCCGTGGGCCAGCGCCAATGGCGGCAAGGTCAACCTGATTGGTCATAGCCAGGGGTCGCCAACCTCGCGCGTAGCCGCTTCGTTACGTCCGGATCTGGTGGCGTCGGTGACCTCGGTCAATGGCGTTAATAAAGGCTCGAAAGTGGCCGACGTGCTGCGCGGTGTGATCCCGGCGAACAGCGCCATCGAAGGTGGGGCCAATGGCCTGGCCAACGCCATCGGTTCGTTGATCAACCTGCTGTCGGGTAACAACAACCCGCAGAACGGCTTGGCGGCCCTGAAGACGCTCACCACCGCAGGCACCACGGCACTCAATGGCCGTCACCCATGGGGCGTGAACAGCAGCAGCTACTGCGCCAAGTCCACCGAAGTGCACAACGTGCGCGGGCACAACATTCGTTACTACTCATGGACCGGTAATACCCCGTACACCAACGTCTTTGATGCGGTTGATCCGTTTCTGGCCATCACCGGCCTGGCGTTTGGCAGCGAGAAGAACGACGGCCTGGTTGGCGTCTGTTCAACTTACCTGGGGCAGGTCATTGGTGATGGTTACAACATGAACCATGTGGATGCGATCAATCACCTGTTCGGCGTACGTGGCTGGACCGATCCAGTTTCGCTGTACCGCCAACATGCCAACCGCCTGAAAAGCAAAGGCGTCTGACCGTCACCTCAGCGGGCTGCGTCCTGCAGCCCGCATTTTGGAGGTCATATGGCCCTGTCGTTACGTTCAACGGTTCCTCTTTTACTCCTGGCCGGCAGCGTTGCCGGCTTTACGCTGTATTGGCAGTGGCCAGATGCTGCCTCACCCGGTGCGACGGCTATGCCGGTCACTGCTTCGGCGCCTGTAGCTGTTGTCACCCCCTCTCAGTTACCCCTCGTCAAATCAGAGCGCTCAGTGCCTCGTGCGCCGACCAGCCTGCCGGGTTTGCAGGACACGGAGGTGGATGGTGAACTCAAGGCCGACAGCGCCGGCAATCTGCAGCTGAACCTGGCGCTGCGCGACTATCTGGATTACTTCCTTAGCGCCGCGGATCAGGCTGGGTTGGACGCGGTGGTCGAAGTGATGCTGGCCGACGCCCGAGGGCGTTTGCCGGAGCCTGCCCTCGGCCAGTTTATTGGCCTGTTGGGCGACTACATGGATTACAAACGCGCCAGCCTGGCGTTACTGCAACAGCCCTTGAGCACGGCCCAGCAAAGCACCCCAGATGGCCAACTCGTTGCGTTACAGCGGGCTTTTGAACAGCTTGCCGAGTTACGCCGGGCGCATTTTTCCAGTGCCGCTGCCGAGGCCCTGTTTGGTGCGGAAGAGGCTTATGGCCGCTACACCTTGGATAATCTGGCCTTGATGGCCCGTACTGATCTCAGTGAGCACGCCAAGGCTCAGGCGCAAGAGCGTCTGCGTGCGCAGCTGCCCGAGGCCATGCGCGCCAGTGAGGTGCGCCAGACGCAGGCGCAAGCGCTACAAGTTCAGACCGACAAGCTCTGGCAAGACGGCGCCAGTGAAGAGCAGGTGCGCCAGCTGCTTGCCTTGACCTATGATCCGCCCACGGTCGAGCGTGTACTCGACGAACAGCGCAATGAGCGCGCCTGGCAACAGCGTTATGCCGCCTACCAGCAGGAACTTGCCGCATTGCAGGCCAATGGCCTCAGTGCTACGGATCAGCAGCAGGAGCAGCAACGGTTACGTCAGCGCCTGTTCAGCGCCGAAGATCAGCACCGGGTGGAAACCTATGACGCCATCGCCGCCAAGCAGCAGGAAAATCAATCCCCCGAGTTGTAAGGCATGAGCCTGGAGCGTCAGGAGTCGCTGCTGTTGGCCCAGCAGCGTCGTGGTTACCGGCGGCTGCGCTTTACTGGCGTTCTGGAAGATGAGTTTCTCGACCATCGGGTGCAGCGTATTCGCCGCCGCCTGCTGCTGATCATCAGCACGGCAGTCATCTTCCAACTCGTCTACACCGCCCTTGATCTGGTGTTACTGCCCCTCAACGCCAGCCTGGCAACTTTACCCATGCGGATGATGGGGATGTGCGGTGCGCTGTTGGCCTTCTTCTACTGTCGTCGTCCGCACACGCCACCGCGACGCGCCTTGCTGGCTTATGTGGCGGCCTATGCACTTAATGGCGCTTCGGTTGCGGTGATTATTCACCTGTGTTGGAGCCTGGGTGTGGCCATGCCCTATGACGGGCTGTTTCTGGTGCTGCTGTTTGGCTATGTGTTGTTGGGGGTTTCGTTTCGTGCCGTGAGCCTGGCGTCCTGGGGCGTCTGCGGGTTGTTCCTGTGGCTGGGGTGGGTTGTCACGGGTGGAAGCGTGGCATTGGGTTACCAGGGATTGTTTCTGTTTTGCGCCAACCTGATTGGCAGTGTCGGCGCGTACCTGCAAGAGCATGGCCAGCGCGGTGCTTGGCTTAACCTGCGATTGCTCGATCTGGCGCGGCAGCGTGCGGAAGCGGACGACGCTCGCAAGCTGCGCCTGCTGGCAGCGGCCAGCCATGACCTGCGCCAGCCCCTCAACGCGATGGGCCTGTATGCCCAGCACTTGCTGGAACAAAATCAGGATCCCAACGTACACCGCATCAGCAGCCGCCTGGCCATTGCCGTGGAGCAGCTCAGTCGACTGCTGCAGTCGCTGTTTGATTACACCCGTCTGACCTTGCCCGGCGGCGTGCAGGCCAAACCAGAGGTGTTTGCCTTGCGTCCCTTGCTGGTGCGCTTGAGTGGTGAAAGCCGCGCCGAGGCCGATGCTCAGGGTGTCGAGCTGCAACTGCAATGCGCGGAGCTCTGGGTACGCAGTGATCCGCTGCTGCTCGAGCGCGTGCTACGCAATCTGCTGAGCAACGCCTTGCGGCATGCCCAGGCGCGGCAAGTCTGGCTGCATGTCAGTGTTGAGCAGGGCGAAGTGCAGCTGGAGGTCGGTGACGACGGCCAGGGGCTGAGTGAAGAAGAACAGAGTCAGGTCTTTGAAGAGTTCCGCCAGCTCGATAACCCTGGGCGTAATGCCGAACGTGGCCTGGGTCTGGGTCTGGCCATCGTTCAGCAACTGGCGCAGTTGCTTGGGCATCCGCTGCGGCTGGATTCAAGCCCTGGCGACGGAGCGCGTTTTATCCTGCAACTGCCGCAAGCTGAAGCCGGTGAGTGGCAGCCACCTGCAGCGGTTGCCGCAGCATTGAGCGGGCGGGTGTTATTACTGGAAGACGACGCTGCAGGGCGTGAAGCCCTGTCCGGTTTGTTGCAGCGCTGGGGCTGTGATGTCTGGGCCTGCGCCGACCCCACAGAGGCCATGCAGTGTTTGCGTGAAGCGCAGCCGCAGGTGCTGATTAGCGACTACCGCCTGGCCGCCACCGAGGACGGCTTGCGCGTGATCGAGCGCTTACGTGAAGAAGCCGGACGCATGCTCCCAGCGTTGCTGATTACTGCAGATGTCAGCGCTGACTTGCAAGAGCGCTGCACCCGTGCCCATGTCACCTTGCTCGGTAAGCCGCTGTTGCCAGCCCGTTTGCGTCAAGCGCTGGCAGTGCTGTTGCCCGCCGAGCTCAGAGCCAGCCCCGTTGCCGCGCCGCACTGACACAAGCCGTCCGGGTGTGCACAGAAAACTCCTGGAACAGTGATTTCAGGTGGGTTTTCACCGTGTCCTCGGAGACCCCCAACTGACGGCTGATCGACTTGTTTGGCAAGCCTTCGGCCAGTAGCTGGAGGATTTCCATCTGTCGTGGAGTGAGCTGCGGTTTGTCGCCCGTTTGCGGTGCGGGCAGGGTTTCACCCAGCAGTACGCGGGTTACTGCCTGACGCAGTTCATCGCTATTGGCACTTTTCGGAATAAAGCCCAGCGCACCGGCGGCTAAGGCTGCTTGAGCATCCAGGTTCGAATCGCTGGCGCTGAGGATTGCCACCGGGGTCATGCGGCCTTGTTGTTGCCAACGCTGCAGCAACTCCAGGCCCGGCAGGTCGGGCAAGCGCAGGTCAAGCAGAATCAGGTCGAAGGTGGTGTGTTGCAGGCAGGCTTCGGCGGCGGCAGCGGATTCGGCGGTGCGAATGTGCAGGTCGGCGCAGAGTGGGCCGAGGGCCAGGCTGAGGCCATCAAGAAAAATACGGTGGTCGTCCACCAGGAGCAGGCTGAGCTGTTCGGGCAGGGTAGTGCAGAGTGTGGTCATCAGGGCTGTCTCAGGCGGCTTCATGGCCTGCCATCCATGGCGGCCACCCGCGGGCAGTCGCTACGCGACGTTAGAACGGTTCCAGACCATTCTTCTTATTGTTGTGTGCGCCGCGCGAGTGTAACCCAAACTGCAGGGTGATTTAGAAGCGGTACGTCACCTGAGCGCCCAGGCCGTGAGCGGTGTTTTTGTAGGTGGCGCTGTAGTCGTCGCGCTCGATGTGCGCGTCGTCTTCCATCAGGTAGGAGTAGGCCAGGTCGATGGTCACGTCATCATTCGGGCTCCAGGCTGTGCCCAGGCTGACGATGGTGCGATCGCCCGTAGGAATACGCGGCGAACGGTCAGTGTTGTTGGTAGGGGACTGGTCCACAGCCAGGCCGGCGCGCAGGGTCCACTGCGCGTTCAGCTTGTAGGCAGCACCAACGGCGTGAGCCCAGGTGTCGTGCCAGTTCTGCGGTTCGCTGATGCTGTTGAGCTTGCCCGCCAGCAAGCCACCCACGCCTTTGTTATTTGCACGAATTTCTTCCAGACGGCTCCAGCGCGTCCAGGTGCTGCCGGCGTAGAGGGTCCAGTCAGCATTCAGCTCATGGGTGACGGAGACATCCACCGACTCCGGAGTGGTCAGCTCCAGTGACGCATCGTAGGTGCCAGCCGAAGTTGCAATAACGCCTGGGCCAGAGACTGTGGTGTCACCCTTCAGGCGGTAGTCCACTTTGGAGTGGTAGGTCAGGCCGAAGCGTGTCTGTGGGGTGATTTCAAACAGTACGCCGAGGTTGTAGCCCAGCGCGGTGTCATCGCCCTTGATTTCGACCTTGCCGTCACTGGCGCCAGGCACTGGGTTATCGATAGCCGAAGTCAGCTCGCCGTCGATGCGGTTGATGGTTGGGCCGAAGCCGATCGACAGTTGCTCGTTGACGCGATAGCTCAACGTCGGCTGCAGGGTAATCACCCGCACCTCACTGCGGTCACCGTGGTAGCGACCCTGGAAGCTGCGCTCATAGTCGGTCACCAGGCCAAAGGGCACGTACAGGCCCAGGCCGAAGCTCCAGTTGTCGTCCAGCGGTTTGACGTAATAGCCCATGGGCGCGCCGATAAACGGCACCATGTCGCCGTCATTGCTGCCGCGGGCAGAGCCGCTGGTGTTGTCGATATCGGTTTTAGCGTGGATCAGGGCAATGCCGCCGCTGACTTGTTCGCGCTTGATGCGTGCCATGCCAGCGGGGTTGCCGAATACGGTGCTGGCATCATCGGCAGACGACGAGCGGCCTGCGAAAGCGGTGCCCATGCTGCTGACGCTTTGTTCATTGATGGCAAAGCCACCGGCAACGCTTTGACTGGTAGCAGAAATGAAGGCAATTGACAGGCAGGTCTTGACGACTCTTTTAGGCACGGAGGACTCCTAGGGTTTAGCGGGAGGCGGAAACTAGCAACTTTCCATGACCCTTGCCAAGCCTTTGAAGTTCCCGAGATAGAGCGGTTTTATGCCTTTATCATGACGCTATTTTCTGCTAACCGCGTGGATGTTGTCAGACAATCTTCTGGCCTGTTTGGCTTCAAGCCACTTGGCTGAGGCTGCCGATGCAGCGTTGCCAGGCGGCGATAAAGTCTTTAGTGCGACCGTGCGGCTTGAACACTCGGCGCCAAACGTGCGCCATACCCAGCAGATCATCAGCGGCTGGCAGCTCGCGGTGCTCAGCTTCGATCAGCATCCAGGCAATCGCTGTGGCATAACGCAGGTTAACGGTCAGTTCCAAGTGCGGCGCCGCGAGGAAGGCATGCTGGCTGGCGAGACCGCGTACTTGGCTGGCGAGGTCCGGATCCAACGCGAGGTGCTGATCCCAGAGCTGTTGATGGCGCAGAGCGGCGATCCGGTAGAGGCCATGACCGTGCTTGTCATCTAAAACAGAGCCAAGCCCGGATTGGCTGGCGGCGGCCCCCAGTAACAAGGCTTCGGCAGCGGTGGAATGGCGGCCCAGGTAAAGCAGGGTCGGGCGGATGACGTACTGGCCTAACTCGCAGGCGGCAATTCCCATATAGCCCTCGGCGAAAAGTGACCGGTGGGGCCGGGGCGCTGGCAGCTTCGACTTATTCTGATAAAGGCCCCACCGGGAGCGGGGTTAGCCGCTCAAGTTGAAGTGTAGTGCGACCTTTTTACTGTAAAGGGCTGTTTTTAAATTGTTTTCGGCTTTCGGTTATTGCCTATATTCCAGTTGGTGCTTAAGCACTGCTGGCGAGCATGAGTCGCGCGGCCAGCCAGCCTGAACTGAAATCAGTCGCCAGTGGCTACTGGGCGAGCAGGGTCAGTGATCCATTCGCTCCAGGAACCGGCATACAGCGGCGCCAGCGGGTAGCCGGCCAGGCACAGGGCAAACAGGTTATGGCAGGCTGTCACACCAGAACCGCAGTAGGCCACCAGTTCACTGGCCGGGCGCTCACCGAGTTGTGATGCAAAGCGCTGGCTTAGCTGCTCTGCGCTGAGGAAGTGCCCGTCGCTGTCGAGGTTGTCCGTGAACGCCGCGCACTGCGCGCCGGGGATATGCCCTGCGACCGGGTCGATCGGTTCGACTTCGCCCCTGAAGCGCGGCAGGCCACGTGCATCCAGCAGTGTCATTTGCTGATCGCCCAAGCGCTGCTGCAGTTGGGCGGCGCTGACCACCAAGTGGGTGTCCGCTTTGCCACTGAATGCCCCTGGCGTTGGCTTAGGTAGGTCCTGGGTCAAGGCGCCGCCTGCTTCGCGCCAGGCCTTGAGGCCGCCATCAAGCAGGTAAACGCCCTCACGTTTGCCTAACCACGCCAGCAGCCACCAGGCACGTGCCGCAAAGGCGCCCGGACCGTCGTCGTAAAGCACCACTTCGCTGTGGTTGTTCAGGCCCCATTCGCGCAGGCGCTGCAGCAGTTGCGCCGGTTCTGGCAGGGGATGACGGCCGGTGATGCCTTTGTGGATCGGCCCGGACAGATCACGCTCTAGATCGGCAAACTGCGCGCCGGGAATATGCCCTTCGCCATAGCTGCGTTGGCCGTAAGTCAGATCCTCCAGGGCAAAACGGCAATCGAGAATCAGCAGGTCGGGCTCATCAAGGCGTTGCTGCAGCTGTGCGGCACTGATCAGTTGGGAGAGGGGCATACAGTCATCATGTGGGTAAATAAGAACCTGCTCACGATCTGCTGCGCGTCGGCCCTGCGGCGTTAAAAACAGGCTCGGAATGCTCATGTACAAAAGTACACTCCGCTTCCTCGCCTGTTTTTGCCTTGCATAACTCTAGCTCGCGAGATCCTGAACAGATTCTAGGGCAGGCGGCATCATAAACCCTGGCGTTGAGCTGTCGAGACGCCGCGCATAGAAGAATTTCTGCCGACAGGGCGCTGCATCTTTGTCGGTTTATGGGCATGCTGCATGCCCGTTTTGTTCTGACCCAGGTTGCCGTACCCCATGAAGCGTTTTGTATTGCTCGATACCGCCCCGATTCCCGATGGCTCCGGTGCGCTGTGCCTGTTCGAGTACGGTGAGGACTTTGTGATCAAGATTGCCGGCGGCGATGGCGGTCAGCTGATGAATACGCGCATGCATGGCTCTGAAGATGCCCTGGCGGCGATTCCCTGCAAGAAGGTCGCCGGCCGGTCGGATTCGCGGGTGCTGATCGGCGGTCTGGGCATGGGTTTTACCCTGGCGGCTGCGTTGCAGAACCTGGGCAAGACCGCCGAGGTGGAAGTGGCCGAGCTGGTGCCTGGGGTGGTGGAATGGAACCGCGGCCCGCTGGGCGCTAAGGCTGGTTATCCCATCCTCGATCCGCGTACCCGGGTGATTCAGGACGACGTGGCTAATTGCCTGAAGAGCGCCGATCAGCGTTATGACGCGATCATGCTGGATGTCGACAACGGCCCCGAAGGTCTGACCCAGAAGCGCAATAGCTGGCTGTATTCCGCCCAGGGCCTGCAGCGCTGCTACCAGGCGCTGCGCAACAAGGGCGTGCTGGCGGTGTGGTCGGCGAGTGCCGACCGGGTATTCAGCGACAAGGTGCGCAAGGCCGGCTTTAAGGTCGAAGAAGTGCAGGTCTACGCCCATGGCAACAAGGGCACTCGGCACACTATCTGGATCGCGGAAAAGATCAAATAGGTAAATCGCGAACATTAAAAAGCCCGCGCAGCTAAGCAGTTGCGCGGGCTTTTTTACGAGCTTAGAACCTATTCAACGCCTCGCGAGCTAGAGCCATGCAAGGCAAAAACAGGCGAGGAAGCGGAGTGTACGAGTTGTACATGAGCATCCGAGCCTGTTTTTAACGCAGCAGGGCCGACGCGCAGCAGGCGTTGGGCAGGTTCTTAGCGGATTTTCAGCTTACCGATCCGATCATTATCCAGGCTGCCAAAGTACAGGTAGTCGCCCACCGGTTTGACCGAGGTGATCATGCGCAGGTGGGTGCCGCTGGTGTCGTGCAGGCTCTGGGTGATTTCGCCTTGTTCATTGAGGGCGATGGCAAAGCCGTAAGGCACGGCCTTGGGCCAGAAGGCGCGTGGCAGTTTGGCTAACTGTGATTTCGCCCAGGGCGAGCGGTGCAGCATGTCGGCGTCGGCTTTGCGTGGGGTTGGCAGGGCCACCCAGAAGGTGCCATTGCGGTCGCCCTGCAGGTTGTCTGGCAGGCCCGGCAGGTTGTCGATAAAGATGTCGTGGGTGCCGGCCTTCTCGCCGCTCAGCCAGTAACGGGTGATGCGGTAGCGGTAGGTTTCGTTAACCAGCACGAAGTCTTCATTGGCCGACAGCGCCACGCCGTTGGCGAAGTACAGGTCCTTGAGCAACACCTTGGTTTCGCCAGTAGCCGGGTTGTAGCTGAGCAGGCGGCCGTGTGGGCGGGCTTCGAGCAGGTCGAGCAGATAGTCGGGCTGTTCGAAACGCTGGCTGGCATCGCTGAAGTAGATGGTGCCGTCGCGAGCGATATCCAGATCGTCGGTGAACTTGAAGGCTACGCCTTCGGCTTCGGTGGTCAGTACCTTGATCTGGCCCTGGGCGTCGATGCTCAGCAAGCCCTTGTAGGCGTCGGCGACGATCAGGTTGCCGGCGGCGTCAAAGTCCATACCCAGTGGGCGGCCCTTGGTGTCGACAAAGGTTTCCACGCTGCCATCGGCCTTGATCCGCACTATCTTGCCGTCATGCAGGCCGGAGTACACCAGGCCCTGGGCATCCACGGCGGTGTCTTCCGGGCCATGCACCTGGCCGCGGCCGAGCAGTTCGGCCTTCATCAGCGTGTCGTTGGGTTCCAGTACGCCGGTCATCGGCGGGATGGCCGGGGCTTCCCAGGCCAGTGGATCAATCGGGCTGGGTGTGACGGCGAGGTAGATCGCCGCCGCAGCAATCAAGGCCACAAGCAGGCCAAGCAGTTTCTTCATTGTTTTTATTCCCTGTGATGAAGGTAAGCAGATGCAAGCGCCGGCCAGATTACAGGGTTCATTCGCATCTGTGATGCCCCGGGGGTAAATGGCCGGCAAATGCCCGGCACAGTGCCTGGGCATATATACTGCGCGGCATTCTTGATGGGAGAGCTGTGTGGCGATTGATATTCAGTGGATTGGTGATAACGCCAGCCTGGCGCAGCATTGTGCAACCTGGCGCACGCTGGCGTTTGTGGCGGTTGATACCGAGTTTATGCGGGTCGACACCTTTTACCCGATTGCCGGCCTGCTGCAGGTCAGCGAGGGCGAGCGGGCTTACCTGATCGATCCACTGCTGATAAGCGACTGGGCGCCCTTTGCCGATCTGTTGCAGGACCCTGCCGTGGTCAAGGTGCTGCATGCCTGCAGCGAGGACCTGGAAGTCTTTCTGCGCCTGACCGGCAGCCTGCCTACGCCGCTGTTCGACACCCAACTGGCGGCTGGCTACCTCAACTTGGGTTTCTCCATGGGCTATTCGCGCCTGGTGCAGGCGGTGCTGAATATCGAACTGCCCAAGGGCGAGACCCGCTCTGACTGGCTGCAGCGGCCGTTGTCGGCCACTCAGGTCAGCTATGCGGCCGAAGACGTGCTGCACCTCGCCGAGGTGTATGCGCATCTCAAGGCGCAGCTGTCTGCCGAGAAATACGCCTGGGTGCTGGAAGATGGCGCCGAGCTGGTCAGCAACCTCAAGCGCGAAGTCGATCCCGAGCTGGCCTACCGCGAAGCCAAGCTGGCCTGGAAACTCAACCGGCAGCAGTTAGCCGTGCTGAAAGCGCTGTGCACCTGGCGTGAAGAGCAGGCGCGCAAACGCAACCAGCCGCGTAACCGGATTATCCGTGAGCATTCGTTGTGGCCACTGGCGCGCACCCAGCCGGATAACCTGGTGGCGCTTGCGCGGATCGAGGACATGCACCCGAAAACTGTGCGTCAGGACGGCGACTTTATTCTGCAATTGATCCAGCAAGCCGCCGCAACCCCGCCTGAGATGTGGCCCGAAGCGTTGCCTGAGCCCTTGCCGCTTGAGGCCGCGTCGCTGCTGAAAAAGCTGCGTGCCATTGGTCAACGTGAAGGCGAGCGCCTGAACATCGCCCCGGAGCTGATGTTGCGCAAGAAAACCCTCGAAGCCTTGCTGAAAACCGGCTATCCCAAAGGGCCTTATCAGCTGCCGGAGTCGCTGCGCGGCTGGCGGCGTGAATTGATGGGTCAGGCGCTGCTTGATTGCCTGGCTGCAACCGGAGAGTCCGCGTGAAACGTATCTGCTCAATCTATAAAAGCCCGCGCAAGAATGAGATGTACCTCTATGTGCTGCGCAGCGATGGCCTCAAGCGCGTGCCGGAAAACCTGCTGCTGGCTTTCGGCCCTCCAGCCCTGGCCTTTGAGATGGTGCTGACGCCTGAGCGCGTTCTGGCCCGCGAAGACATCCACAAGGTGCTGGCCAACCTCGACGAGCAGGGCTACCACCTGCAGATGCCGCCGCCGGAAGACGAATATATCGAGCATCTGCCCGATGAGTTGTTGCGCCGTAACGACCCAATGTAACCGCCATGCCCGCCACTGCGAATGCCCCACTGCGTGTATTGATTGCCGAAGCCGAACACGGCCTGTATGCCGAGTTGCTGCGCCAGCAGGCACCTGAGCTTGAGTTGTGCAGCAGTGATCAGCCGGCCGAGTTGGCCGAATACGCCGCGAGCTGCCCGCTATGGCTGGGCCAGCCGGATCTGCTCTTGCCTTTGCTGCGTCAGGGCAGCAGGCCGCAGTGGCTGCAATCGACCTGGGCGGGCATCACGCCGCTGCTCGCCAAGGACTTGCCAACGGATTACGCGTTAACCCGTGCCGTGGGCATCTTTGGGCAGGTGATGGCCGAGTATGTGCTGTGCCATCTGCTAGCCCATGAGCGCCAACTGTTTGCTGCACTGGCCTCTCAGGTTGAGCAGCGCTGGGACAATCGTCTGCCGCGCAGCCTGGTCGGGCGCAAGGTGCTGATCGTCGGCAGCGGTGATATCGGCCTGAGCGTGGCGCAGTTTCTGGCGCCGTTCGGTATCGAGCTACTGGGCATCGCCAGCAGTCCGCGCAATCTGCCGCCGTTCCGTCAGGTGGTCGGGCTCGACGAGCTGCCGCGCCTGGTGGGTGAGGCCGATTACCTGATCAACCTGCTGCCGGATACACCGAATACTCGCGATATTTATGACGTCGCGCTGTTCGCCGCCTGCAAGCCCAGCGCGCTATTTATCAATGCCGGGCGCGGTGTCGCGGTGGTCGATCATGCGCTGGTGAATGCGTTGAAACAGGGGCAACTGGCCGGCGCGGTGATTGATGTGTGCCGTGAGGAGCCTTTGCCCGCTGGCCATCCATTCTGGGATGCGCCGCGTCTGCTGCTTACCGGACATAGCTCGGCGCCGACTGATCCTCATCTATTGGTGAAGTTGTTTGTCGATAACCTGGCGCGCTGGAAGGCCGGTCATGCACTGCGCGGGCACGTGGACTTTGTTCGTGGTTATTGAAGTTTCTAGAATCTGTTTACGATCTCGCGAGCTAGAGTCATGCAAGGCAAAAACAGGCGAGGAAGCGGAGTGTACTTTTGTACATGAGCATTCCGAGCCTGTTTTTAACGCCGCAGGGCCGACGCGCAGCAGATCGTAAATAGGTTCTCAGGACCATTCGGCTCGCCGCCCTTGGCCGCTGTTGCCCCAGCCGCTAGACTGCCGGCCTTTTCACCCCTCACCGTACCCTCGCCATGGCCGCCAAAGTCGAACCCTTCTGGAAACGTAAAACCCTCGAACAGCTGGATCAGGACGAGTGGGAATCGCTGTGCGATGGCTGCGGCCTGTGCTGCCTGCAAAAACTCGAGGATGAGGACGATGGCAGCGTGTATTACACGCGCATCGCCTGCAAACTGCTGGATCTGAAGACCTGCCGCTGCACCGACTACAGCAACCGGCGCAAATTCGTTGCGGACTGCATCCAGCTCACCCCGGCCCAGGCTGACCAGTTCCAGTGGCTGCCGCCGACCTGCGCCTATCGCTTAGTTAGCGAAGGCAAGGATCTGCTGCTGTGGCACCACCTGGTCTGCGGCGACCCGGAGCAGGTGCACAAACAGCGGATTTCCCAGGCTGGGCGCATGCTCAGCGAGAACAGCGTGGCCGAGGACGAGTGGGAAGACCACATGATTTTCCGCGCTGGCTGAACCTCGCCGGTAAATGTCAGCCTAAACTCGCCTGAATCAATGATTTGCACTGTGGAGCTTTGCCATGTTGATGCGCCGTTTGCTGCTGTCCGTTGTTCTGCTGAGCCTGAGCACGCCACTCTGGGCAAAGAAGGTCGATCTGGATTATCGCGTGCGCTTTCTGCCAGACACTGAGCAGGCCGAGGTCAGCCTGACCTTGGAAGACGGCGCGCAGGTGATCAGTCTGGCCTTCAACCTTGGTGAGCAGGGTGCCTACAGCGATTTCAAGGCCGATGGCCAGTGGACGCAAAACAGCCCTGAGGTGGGCACCTGGCAGCCGGGAAAAGGCAAGTCGACCCTGAGCTACCGTGTGCGCATCAATAACGAGCGCAGCCCGGATCGGTTTGATGCGCGGATCACCCCGGACTGGGCGTTGCTGCGGGGCGATGACCTGGTGCCGGCGGTCAAGCTGCGCCAGGAAGATAAAACCGAGCTGGTCTCGCGCCTGCAATTCGACCTGCCCAAGGGCTGGAAGAGCGTCGAAACCGGCTGGCCGCGCATCGGCAAGAACAAATTCCGCATCGACAACCCTCAGCGCAAGTTCGATCGCCCGACTGGCTGGATGGTGGCCGGTAAGGTCGGCACGCGCCGCGCCAAATTGGGTGAAACCGATGTAGCTATCGCCGCGCCAGTGGGCGAGGGCATGCGCCGCATGGAAGTTATGACCCTGCTGACCTTTATCTGGCCGCATGCTCAGGACGTGTTCCCGCGCGACCCGGCCAAATTGCTGATTGTCGGCGCCGGTGACCCGATGTGGCGCGGTGGCCTGTCGGCAGCCAACTCCTACTACATGCACACGGACCGTCCATTGGTCAGTGAGAACGGCACCAGTTCTCTGGTGCATGAGCTGGTGCATGTGTTCAGCCGGATTCGCGCCCGTGATCGCAGTGACTGGATCACCGAAGGCCTGGCGGAGTATTACGCCATTGAGCTGATGCGCCGCGCCGGCGGCCTCAGCGAGGAGCGTTATCAGAAAATCCGCGAGCAGCTGATTCGCTGGAGCAAGCCGGTGGACAGCCTGCGCACCAACAACTCCAGCGGCCCGGTCACCGCCCGCGCGGTGTTGCTGCTGCAGGAACTGGATCGGGAAATCCGCCAGGCCACCAAAGGCACCACCCAGCCACGTTCGCTGGATGACGTGACCCGCGGCCTGATGCGCCTCGACAAAGCCAGTACCAAAGACTTTATCGAGATCAGCGAGAACGTCATGGGTAGCGCCTCGAAGACGCTGGACAACAAGCTGTTGCGCTAGCCCACGCCCTGAGTAAGCATGCGCAGCCTACCGTCCCTCACCGCCTTGCGCACCTTCGAGTGCGCCGCCCGGCACTCCCACTTCGGCCGGGCGGCGGCCGAGCTGTGCGTTACTGACAGCGCAGTCAGCCATCAGATTCGCCAGCTGGAAGAACAACTCGGCACGCCGCTGTTTACCCGCGAAGGTCGCCAAGTCGTACCGACGCCAGCCGCACGGCGTTTGCTGCAGCGCTTGCAGCAGGCTTTCGAACTGATCGGTGAGGCTTGTGACGAGCTGCGCGACCCCGGCTCGCAGGCGGTGCTGCGTATCGCGGTAACGCCCGAGTTGGCGCAGAAGTGGCTGGTCAGCCGGCTGGCCGACTTCAGCGATCGCTATCCGCAGATCACCCTGCATCTGCACGAACAGCCGCTGGAAGCCAGCCTGCCGAGCCCGGATATCGATCTGGCGATTACCTACGGCACCGGTCCCGAGGATGCCAGTGCCTACTTCGTGCGACCGCTGCCTACCCTGCAGTTCTTTCCGGTGTGCAGCCCCAGCCTGTTCAACCAGGGCGGGCTCAAGCATCCGCGTGACCTGGCCCGCCATGGTCTGCTGCACGATGATCAGGACGGCAAGACCTGGACCGCCTGGCTGACCACTCATGCCGGCGATATCCAGCCGGCGCGTCATCTTTACCTGGGACATGCAGGCCTGGCGCTGGAAGCTGCGGCGCAAGGGCAGGGCGTGGCCATGGGCGACAACCTCACCGCCGCCGAAGACCTGGCCAGCGGCCGTCTGGTGCGGCCGTTCAACGCCAGTGTGGCGGCGCTGGGGCAGTATGCGCTGGTCTGTGAACGCATCCGTTTGGAGAGGCCTGCGGTGGCGCACTTCTTAGATTGGCTGGGGGATCACCTGGCTGACTGATGAATTGAATTCAGCTATTCCGCAATAATCGTCGTTGGAACCTCGGTCAAAGCGCCGCGTACTGTGTGGCCATCTTCCCCACAGGCATAAGGTGCATCCGATGGCGCGTTCCCTGACTTCTCTCCCCAAAGCCGATGGCTTCCGTCTGCCCGGCGAATTCGAACCCAAGGCCGGCTGCTGGCTGGGTTGGCCGGAACGCACGGACGTGTGGCGCAACGGTGCCAAGCCGGCGCAGAAGGTCTGGGTGGATATCGTCACGGCGATTGCCAGCAGCGAGCCGGTCACCGTGTGCGCCTCTGCCAGCCAGTACGCCAACGCCCGGCGCCAGCTGCCGGCCCATGTGCGGGTGGTGGAGATGACCTGCAACGACACCTGGTTCCGCGACAGCGGCCCGGCCTTTCTGGTCAATGACGACAGCGGTGAAGTGCGCGGCGTGGATTTCGAGTTCAACGCCTATGGCGGCCTCGACGGCGGTTTGTACTACCCCTGGGACAAGGACGACCAGATCGCGCAGAAAATCCTCGAGATCGAAGGCTATGACCGCTACCGCGCACCCTTTATTGCCGAAATGGGCGGCATCCAGACCGATGGCCAGCGCACTCTGCTGACCACCGAGCAGTGCCTGCTTAACCGCAACCGTAATGCGCATCTGGGTAAGGAGGAGATGACTCGCCGACTCAGCGATTACCTCGGCGCCGAGCAGGTGATCTGGCTGCCGCGCGGCTGCAAGTTCGATGAAACAGACGGCCATATCGACGACCTGGCCTGCTTCGTCCGCCCTGGCGTGGTGGTGCAGCAGTGGACCGACGACCGTAACGATCCGCAGTGGGAAATCTACCAGGAGGCCCACGACATCCTGCGCAGCACCCGCGACGCTCGTGGCCGAGCGCTGGAAGTGCACAAGCTGCCGCAACCGCGCGTGCTGGAGTGGACGGCGGAAGAGGCCGAAGGCCTGGATCAGGATGACGCCACCCACACCCGTCAGGCCGGCACGCAGATCTGCGCCTCCTATATCAACTATTACGCCGGCAACTCGGCCATCGTCGTGCCGCTGTTCAATGATCCCTGCGACCGTGTGGCTCAGGCCACTCTGGCCGAGCTGTTCCCCAAGCACCGGATTATCGGCATCGAGAACTCCCGGGAAATTCTGCTCGGTGGCGGCAACGTCGCCTGCATCACCATGCCGCAATACGCTGCGCCCAAACGCGCCTAGGAGGCTCTGATGAAACTGCATACCAGTCTGTTGGCCTTGAGCCTGGCCGTGAGCGCGCAAGTGCTGGCGGCCGAAACGCCGAAGCAGGTCAATCTGTTTATCTGGGGCGAGTACCTGGCGCCAGACACCTTGAGCAGTTTCGAGGAGAAAACCGGGATCAAGGTGGTGGTCGATCATTTCGACTCGCTGGAAACCGTGGAAACCAAGCTGCTTACCGGACGCAGCGGTTATGACCTGGTGCTGACGGCCGGTCAGCATCTGCAGCGGGCAATCCAGAGTGGGGCGTTGCAGCCGCTAAACAAGGCCGCGCTGCCGCATTTCAGTGGGCTAGACAGCGAGTTCACCGGGCATATGGCTGCGTTCGATCCGGGCAACCGTTACGCCGGCCTGTACGTCTGGGGCACCACAGGCTTTGGCTATCAGCAGCAGGCCATTGCCAAGCGTATGGCCGATGCACCCACTGACAGCTGGGCGATGTTGCTCGATCCGCAGGTGGTGGCGAAGTTTGCCGACTGCGGGGTGAGCTTTCTCAATGACCCCAATGAGGTGTTTTCCGCCGCGTTCCGTTACCTGGGCCTGGATATCAACAAGCAGAGCCTGGACGACCTGAAACTGGCCGAAGCCCATCTGGCCAAGGTGCGGCCGTCGATTCGCTACTTCGACAACGACCGCAATATCACTGACCTGGCCAACGGTGATACCTGCCTGGCGATGTCATGGAACGGCAACGTCTCGATCGCTGCCGGTCAGGCGCAGCAGGCGGGTAAGCCTTACAGCCTGCACTACAGCATCCCGCGTGAAGGCACGCTGATCTGGTTCGATGCGATGGTCATTCCCAAGGACGCACCGCACCCTGAGGCCGGATTGGCATTGATGGACCACCTGATGACGCCAGAGGTGATTGGCGCGATCACTAATAGCATCTACTACGCCAACGCGGTACCAGCGGCCAATGCCACGGTCGATCCAGCCATCCTCGCTGACCCCGGCACCTATCCACCGGCCGCTGTGCGCGCGCAGCTGTACACCAAGAACGACAACGCCAAGGCGTTCAACCGCGCATTAACTCGCGCCTTTAGCCGGCTCAAGTCGGGCTTGTAGCGGCGGGGCAGCGGTCTACTTGAGCCCTGGCCCGGACTTGGTGTTGATGCCTTTGGCCATGCGGTCGTAGAGCACCACATTGACGGTGGCGGCGAGGTTCATGCAGCCCTGGGTGGGGATGTAGATCACGTCCTCGCACCAGTCGAGGACTTCCTTGCTCAGCGAGCCGTCTTCGGGGCCGAAGATATAGATGGCGCGGTCGGGGTGGGTGTATTGCGGCAGTGGCCGTGCGCCTTCGACCAGCTCCACGGCCACCGGCGTACAGCCGATGGGAATGATCTGCTGCAGGTCTTCCACGCCAATCAGCGGAATATCCATATAGATGCGCTGGGTGTCGGTAATAAAATCGCGGGCACGGGCGTAGCGTTTGCCGCTGTAGAACACCGAGGCCGCGCTATAGCAGCCGGCTGCGCGCATCACTGAGCCGACGTTTTCCGGGGATTTAGGGTTGAACAGGCCGATGCAGGCGTATCTCTTGTTGGCCACGGTGGCACTCGCGCAGAATTTTCGGGAGAAGTTTTGCAGCCGCGCCAAGGGTGCGGGCGACAAAAAAGACGCGAGTATACCTGTATGGCAGCGGCCTGATTTTTCTAGGAGCCAGCTTGCTGGCGATGCGACGACCCTAAGATCGTCAGCAAGCGGGTTCCCAGAGTATTGCGCTACTGCTTTTTCAGCCTTGCAGCCAGGTCGGCGAAGGGGTTGTGGGTCGCCTGAGCAGTCTTCGGTGTGCTCAGCGAACCTTCGCTGAAGTACTGCTGGTCGGTGTAGCGCGAGTGTTCGTTGTCATGGCAGTACAGGCACAGCAGCTCCCAGTTGGAGCCGTCCTGCGGGTTGTTGTCGTGGTTGTGGTCGCGGTGGTGCACGGTCAGCTCGCTCAGGCGCTTGCCGGAGAACTCACGGGCGCAGCGGCCGCAGACGTGCGGGTACATCTTCAGCGCCTTGTCGCGGTAGCCTTCTTCACGCGAGCGCTGGGCCTCGGCGAGGATGCGGTCAAGCTTGCCGGTGGCGGAGGGGGATTTGTCGCTGCTCATCTGGATTCTCGTACGCTGGGGCTGTGCGATCAGTCTAGCCTTGCCAGTGGTCAGTGAGAACCGCCCGTGCGGCACTTAGCTGCAGGGTTGCTGCCCAAGAGGATAACTGCCCTGGAGATACCAGCATGCGCCTGAACCATCTGTTGTTTGTTCTAACCACGCTGGCCAGCACCGCGCTGCTTGCCCAGCAACCGCCGAAAATGCCGAGCACAGCCCCAGCGGCAGGTGCCCCGGGTACCGCCACGCCGCAACCTTATGCACCGGCGCCGCCGCAGCATCTACCTGCCCCGGCCCGCAATAATCCGCCGCTGCTCAGGCAGGCGCCGCAGCCGCAATCCAACCAGCCGCGCAGCGATCAGGATGTGCCGTTGCTGCAACAGCAGCGCGAACGCAATACGCAGCCGGTGCCGAAGCCTGACGAGTGAGTTGCGGGTAGCTAGAGCTGCTGCTCGACCAGCTGCCCATCGGCCATCCGCAAGCGCCGGGACATGGCGATAGCGATGGCGCGGATGACCTTGGCGGCGGTCTTGGGGGCTTCGCCGAGCATCTTGTCCAGTGAGTCCCTGGCCAGCATCAGCAGGCTGCAGTCACTTACGGCGATGCAACTGGCCGAGCGGCGCTCGCCGTCGAGTACTGCCATCTCGCCAAAGGCGCGGCCCTTGCGCAGCTTGGCCAGTTCGATGGTTTCCCCGCTGGAGTTGATCTTGCGCACCGATACCGCGCCCGAATGGATGATGCACATAAAGGTGCCGGGGTCGCCTTCGCGGCAGATGCTCGCGTCCGGGGCGCATTTGCTGATGTTGAAGTAACCGGCGGCGCTGAGCAGCTCGTTGGGCGTGAGGCTGTCGAACAGGCCGCAATCGAGCAGCATGTCGCGTATTTCATCAATCAGTTGGGAGTGGGCGGGCATGGACGGCAGCCTGGATAGACGTGGCGCGAGGTCAGTCGCATAGATTGACCTTAGCCGCCTGCCACTTGGCTCGCCAGCGCCACTCGCGACCTGCAGCCGAGTGGCCTGAACGGGGGCTACGGTCTAGAAACTGAAGCGCCGCATCACGCCCTGCAAGCGCCCGGACATGGCTTGCAGGGACTGGATGGCCTGGACGATGCCGCCTTGTGCCGCAGAGTTTTCCTCAACAACTTGCGCCACCAGCTCCACGTTCATGGCCACCTGCTCGCTGGCCGCACGTTGTTCTTGCAGTGACAGCGAAATCACACTGACGGCTTGCAATGATTCATTCAGCGCCAGGCGAATGCCCGTCATCGAATTGCCCGCCTGATCGACCAACTGCGTACCGATGCTCACTCGTTCACAGCCAGCGGCCATGCTGATTTTTGCTTTGTGCATACCGCTGTGAATGGCATCGACCAGGGCGATGATTTCCGTGGTTGAGTGGGCGGTACGCCCGGCCAGACTGCGCACTTCATCGGCGACCACGGCAAAACCGCGACCTTGCTCACCGGCACGTGCCGCTTCGATAGCGGCATTCAGGGCAAGCAGGTTGGTTTGCTCAGCAATGCCGCGGATTACGTCGACAATGGCGGTGATGTTGCGCGATTGTGCGGCCAAAGTTTCGACATCCTGCGCGCTCTCAGCAACCAGCTCGGCGATTTTGTGCATTTCTGTGGTGGCGCGGGCCATGACAGAAATGCCGGCATCGGTCATGTCACCGGCTTTCTTGGCCATGTCATAGGTTTGCTGGGCGTTTTCGGCAATGTGATTGATGCTTACGGCCAGTTGTTCGACGGTGGCGGCCATCGCTGACGCGGTATCACTTTGCACATTGGCGCTGGTCAGCACCTGCTCGGAGGAGGCGGCCAGTTGCAGGGTGGCGCATTCAATCTGTTCGGAGGCTTCGCCGATATTGCCGATCATATCCTGCAGGCCGCGGCGCATGCTCTGCACCGATTTCATGACGCCGGTCATCACTTGGTTACCCAAGCTCTTGCCGCCGCCCAGACGACCTTCGGCAATCCGTGCGCTGATTTCTTCCAGCTCACCGGGCTCTGCGCCCAGTTGCTGGCTCATCAAGCGGATGAAATAGATGACCTGGGCCAGACCAATCAACAGCGCAATCAGCAGCACACTGATGCTCAGTTTGAGGTTGCTCGCATAAGCGGCCTCACCCAGTTGGTACTGGCGCTTGGCTTCGAGCAGTTGCACATCGATCAGCTCGGCGAATTTCTCAGAGAGTGGGTCGATCAATGGATAAAGACGTTGGCTGGCAAAGGCATCAATGCCAGTCTTATCACCACGGTTAAGCAGGCTCTGTAGCTCATTGAGTGGTTGCCGTGCCTGTTCCATCAGCGGGTTGATTTGCTCAATCAGCTGACTTTCTTCGCGGATCAGTTCGGTGGCTAAGTACGCTTTCCAGGTGTCCTCAATTCGTACCTGGGCCTCTTCAATCAACCGTTGCGCCGTTTTTTCATCCAGTTCGCCACTGTGCGCCTTGTGGGTCGCGTCAACGATATTGACCGCGTAGAGGTCGGCAATCAGTTTGAGGTCGCGCAGCGGCACCACGCGGTCTAGATACACCGTTTGTAGCCCCTTGACGGTGGCCTGCAAACCATACAAACCCAGACCGCCAACACAGAGCAAACCCAGCAGTAGGCAGCCGGCGAGCAGGAATAAGTGGGTTCTGATCTTCCAGTTTTTCATCACAGACCGTCCATGGTGAGCAGGCAGCGAAATGGGAGGGATTGCAGTAAGCCAGCGTGCAATTCAGCGTAGTTGAACTTGTACGTCAGGCCGGTTAGATCTGCATGACCGGTCAAGTAATTTTTCGCGCTAAACGTCCGCTGTTTAGTGCGAATGACTCTGAGCGTGTGTCGCGCGGCTTAACCGCCTGACAGCAGGCGGTAGCGCGGTGGTGGCGGGTCAAGCCCGACCGAGTACCTTGAGAATAAAGGCGTATTCCAGGGCGACATCTTTGAGCGCTTGGTAGCGACCGCTCATGCCGCCATGGCCGGCGTCCAGTTCAGTTTTCAGCAGTAACAGGTTGTGGTTGGTTTTCTGCGCGCGCAGCTTGGCCACCCATTTGGCGGCTTCCCAATACTGCACGCGGCTGTCGTTGTAGCCGGCTACTACGAGAATCGCTGGGTAGTCTTGGGCCTGGACGTTTTCGTAGGGTGCGTAACCCTTGACCCGCTCGAACACTTCGGGCTGGCTAGGGTCGCCCCATTCGTCGTACTCGGTGACGGTCAGCGGCAGGTCGGGGTTCTGCATGGTGTTGAGCACATCAACAAACGGCACTTCGGCGATAGCGGCGGCGAACAGCTCGGGACGTTGGTTGAGCACTGCGCCCATCAGCAGACCGCCGGCGCTGCCGCCGCTGATCACCAGCTGTTGCGCGCTGGTATAACCGGTGCTGATCAGGTGTTCGGCACAGGCGATAAAGTCGCTGAACGAGTTCTGCTTGTGCTCCAGTTTACCCGCGCGGTACCAGGCTTCACCCAGCTCGCCGCCGCCACGCACATGGGCGATGGCGAACACGAAGCCGCGCTCCAGCAGGCTTAGGCGCGCATGGGAGAACCAGGGATCGAGGCTTTCGCCATAAGCGCCGTAGCCATACAGATAGAGTGGGGCAGAGGTGCCAATCACCTCGCGTTTGGCCACCAGGCTGATTGGCACCTGGCTGCCATCGGCGGCAGTAGCCCACAGGCGCTGGCTGACATAGTCGTCGGCATCGAACGGCCCAAGCACCGGGGTTTGCTTGAGCACCACTTGCGCGCCTGTAGCCAGTTCCAGCTGACGCACCTGCGCCGGGCGATTGAGCGCTTCATAGCGCAGGCGAATGGCGGGGCTGTCGAATTCCAGGCTGTCCTGTACATAGAGGCTGTAGGCGGCGTCCGGTAGCTGCACGCGGTAGGCCGCTTGCCCGTGCGGCTGCACGTCGATCATCGGTAAACCGCCTTCTCGCAGACTCAGCACCAGCGCTTGCTGATTGAGGCTAACGCCTTCCAGCATGACGTCGGGGTCATGGGCGCGCAGCAATTGCCAATCGCTACGGTTCAGCGTTGTGTCGCATGCAGTAAACAGCGCGAAGTTGATGCCGTGCTGGTTGCTGCGGATAAACCAGCGCCACTGGCCATCCAGAGCGCCGTGGTCGACGTCGTATTCGTGACCCTCTTCGCGCGGGACCACGCAGCTGAACGCGGCTTGCGGTGTTTCGGCGTCCAGCACCCAGGCTTCGCTGGTGGTTTTGCTGCCCAGTTGCAAGATCAGCTGGCGCTCGGAGCTGCTGCGGTAGCAGCTGAGGAAGAAACGTCCGTCCGGCTCGTGGAACACCAGTTCGGCTGCGTCGGTGCCAAGGCGGTGGCGGTAGAGTTTGTGCGGCCGGTGGGTATCGTCCAGTTCACCGAAGAACAAGGTCTGGCTGTCATTGGCCCAGGTCATGCTGCCGTCGCATTCCTCGAACGGCAGCTCGATCAGGCTGTCATCGGCCAGCTCTTTGACAAACAGCTGGTAGGTTTCCTCGCCGCTGGTATCCAGGCTGTAGGCCAGGCGCTGATGGTCAGGGCTGATGCTGAAAGCGCCGAGGGAGATAAAGCCGCCATCGGCCAGGTCGTTGGGGTCGAGCAGCAACTGTTCGCTGGCCTCATCGACCGTCAGCGAGCCATCGGCGGGTTTGCGGCAGCGGTAATGCCGCGGGTATTCGTCGCCCGCCGTGGTGCGCTGGTAATACAGATATGGCCCCCAGGGCGACGGCAGGCTCAGGTCGGTTTCGCGGATGCGCCCTTTGATCTCTTGAAACAAGACTTCGCGCAGTGCCAGTTGGTCGCTGAGTTGTTGTTCCAGGTAGGTATTTTCCGCCTTGAGGTAATCAAGCACCTCAGCGCTGTCACGGTTTTCCAGCCAGCGATACGGGTCTGCAGCGTTATCGGCACGGGCTATGGGGGCGTGTGGCATGAAACAACTCCTGTAGATGGCGGCCGACAGCGGGGACGCCGAGGCAGGCAAAAGCCGTTATCATAAGCGCCACTTTGACCGTCGGCTGCTGAAATCTACGTGCTTATGTGCATGCGCCGCTGGGTCTTCAATGCCAGAGAATGTGTGTTTTATGACTGAAAACGACTACCTGCTTGCCTGGGGCGCCTATCTTCTGGCCGCTCTTGGTTGCCTGTTGGTGTGGTTTCGCCTGACCAGTTGGATGTGGCGCTACCTGCGTGAGCCGCTGCGCGTGTTGGTGTTGGTGTTGCTGTTCAGCCCAACTGTGGTTGACCCCGGTAAGGAGCAGTTCGCCCCTGCGGTGGCAATCACCGCCATGGACCTGTTGCTAGATGTGGGCAATAACGCCTGGCGTGCAGTGGCGGATCTGAGCATGTACGCGTTGATTCTGTTTACTCTTTATCTGCTGTTTGTCGCGGTGCGCTGGCCTATTGAGCGTTGGTGGCAGGCCCGTAAGGGGCCAGCGCCGGCTGCCGACGATGAGCCGACCTTGCGTGAAATGATGACGCGTGATGAGCAGGATTTTGGCGACACCCGATACGATGCCCGCGGCGACCGTCGCTTGCGAGTTGAACCCCGCCTGTAAGCCTCGGCGGCGCTGCCTGACGCCGCCGGCCTTGTGCCAACGCAGCCAGCCGTTCAGCATGCTGGGTTGTTGATTAAGGAGAGGCTTATGACGTGTGTGTTCTGTGCAATCGCCGCCGAGCAATTGCCTGCCGAGCGTATTTATGAGGACGAGCACTTTATCGTCCTGCTGGATATCTTCCCTCTGCGTCCGGCCCATGTGCTGATTGTCAGCCGCGAACACGCGCCGTTTCTTAAAGACCTTTCCTCTGCGGCCAGCGAGCAGTTGCTGCAGCTGGCGCAACGCATGGCTGCCGCCCTGCGTGCGGCCGGCTATGGCGAGCAGGGCATCAATTTCTTGATCAACGACGGGCCGACCTCCAATCAGCATGTGCCACACCTGCATCTGCACCTGATTCCACGACGCAGCGGCGATGTGATGCCGTTGCTGTGGCGCGCCCTGACACGTTTTCTGCCGTTGGCGCGCAAACGCATCGAGGCGCGTCTGGCAATTGAAGCGCAGCAGCTGCGCGAGGCGTTACGCAATGTGTGAATTGCTGGGCATGAGCGCCAATGTGCCGACCGATATTGTCTTTAGCTTTACCGGCCTGATGCAGCGCGGCGGGCGAACCGGCCCGCACCGCGATGGCTGGGGCATCGGTTTTTATGAAGGGCGCGGCCTGCGCCTGTTTCAGGACCCGCGCGCCAGCAGCGAGTCAGAGGTGGCGCAGTTAGTACAGCGCTACCCAATCAAGAGCGAAGTGGTGATCGGCCATATCCGTCAGGCCAATGTCGGCCGCGTCTGCCTGGCCAACACCCATCCGTTTGTACGCGAGATGTGGGGGCGTAACTGGTGTTTTGCCCATAACGGCCAATTGGCCGATTTTGCCCCGCAATTGGATAACTACCGGCCGATTGGCGATACCGACAGCGAAGCGGCCTTCTGTGATTTGCTCAATCGCCTGCGTCAGGCCTTTCCCGAGCCGGTGGAGGTAGAGCGGTTACTGCCCACTTTGGTCAGTGCCTGCGCGGGCTATCGTCAGCTCGGTGTATTCAATTGCCTGCTCAGTGATGGCGACTGGCTGTTCAGCTTCTGCAGTAGCAAGCTGGCGCATATCACCCGACGTGCGCCGTTTGGCCCGGCCCATCTGAAAGATGCCGATATGCAGGTGGATTTTCAGGCGGAAACCACGCCCAATGACGTGGTCAGCGTGTTAGCCACAGAACCCTTGACCGATAACGAGAGCTGGACGCTTTACCAGCCGGGCGAGTGGCGATTGTGGCGCGGTGGTGAATGTGTGGCACAAGGCCTAACGGACTGAATTGGGGGAGGGGACATGTTTAGAAGCTATCTGCGGTTGGCCTTGTTTGCTCTGGGGTTGCTGGTTGGGGTGCAGGTGCCGGGGTTTATCGACGACTACAGTAAGCGCGTTGAAGCCCATCGGATTGAATCCGAGCAAGGGCTTAAAGGCTTTCGGGAGACTGCAAAGCGCTTTTTCAAGGGGGATCTGGTCGCGTTGGTTGGCCATTACCAAGCCAGCGCTGACCCCGTGATGCGCAGCGATGCGCAGAGTTTGGGCACCCTGGTTGAGCGTTCGGCATTCCTTGAGCGCGAATCCAAGGCGATGCAAGGGCCCTGGTATGGCCAGGTCTGGCATCTGTCTACAGCAGCAGACCATGAGTTGCTGGAAGAAACCTTCGCCGCCTACCGTTATCAGGTTCTGTTGGCCCCCGAGGCCATCGCCTGGGGCATTGCCTGCGCCATGTTGCTGGCCTGGCTGCTGGAAAGCCTGGCGCTGCTGGTCGGCATGCTGTTTGGTGCGGGCCGCAGCCAGAAGGTGCAGCAGCGGCACTGGCGTTAAGTTGCATCACTCTCAAGGGCTCGCAAGAGCCCTTGTTGTTTCTGCTGATAAACCGCTTCTAAGCCTACTGGCCGGGTGAAACCGGCGTGGCGAGTGCCTGCTTGCTAGGGTGAACATCCTCGGCGGTAGGTGCGGGCTGAACGGGCACTGTTTTACGCCGCGACACCAACAACACCCCCGCCAGCACCAGGCCTGCCCCCGCCAGCTGGGCAAACGACACCGGCTCCGATAACAGCATCCAGGCGAAGACAATCGTCAGGATCGGCCCCAGTGTGCCAATCAGTACGGTACGCGCCGAGCCAATCAGGCGCAGTGCAGCCGATTGCCAGAATATCGGCAGCACGGTGGAGAAAATCGCCATCGCCGCGCTGTACGCATATACCTCTATCGGCTGCTGCAGTGCAGAAAACGGTTGCGTGGCGAGGAAGTGAATCTGCGTGGCAAAGGTGGACACGATAATCGCCAGGGCAGCAAAGCGGATGGTGCCCAGCCGGTGAATAGCTACCTCGGCTCCCGAGCTGTAGAGCGCGTAGGACAGTGCAGAACCGAAGATAAAGGCGGCGCCGATCAGGACCGTATGCAGGTCCTCCGCTACTTGCAGATCGTGGGCGAACGCCAGGCCGATGCCCGCGTAGGTCAGCAGCAGCGCCGCAATCTGGCGTTTCTCCAGACGCTTACCCAGAAACAGCACGCCAATCAGCACGGTCATGGTTGGGTAGATAAACAGAATCAACCGCTCCAGCGCCGCCGAGATGTACTGCAGGCCAATAAAATCAAGAATGCTGGCCCCGTAGTAACCGAGCAGCCCCAAGGCAATCAGCATGCCCCAGTCTTTGCGCGTGAGCGGCGGCGCTGCGCGACACAGCCACAGCGTGGCCCACAACGCGATAGGCAGGGCAAAACTCATGCGCAGCGTCAGCAGGGTGACCGCATCCACGGGCGCAGCGGCATAGGCCAGCTTGACGAAGATCGCCTTGAACGAGAAACCGAAGGCGGCGAGCACCGCGAGTGCAATGCCCAATCGTTCAGCAGACCAGGTTTTCCATGGCATGTGGGTAATCCTTAAAGAGTTGTGCTGAGCCGAATGATGATGGGGTTAGAATCGCTATGGAATTGGCTTTTTCATAAGTAATCGTTCGGATTTAACTAACGCTATGCATTACGACCTGATTGATCTGCGTCTGTTTGTTGCGATTGCCGAAGCAAAGAATTTAACCCGCGGTGCCGAGCGCGTGCATTTGGCCGCGTCTTCGGCCAGCCATCGCATGCGCGTGCTGGAGGAGTCGATTGGCACGCCGCTGCTGCTCCGCGAACCGCGCGGTGTCAGGCTGACCCGGGCCGGCGAGGCGCTGCTGCGCCATGCGCGCCAGGTGTTTGCCCAGCTCGAACAGATGCATGCTGACCTTACGCCCTACGCCAAAGGCGTACGCGGCCATGTGAGCCTGTGGGCAAACACCCACGCCACCCATACCTTTCTGCCCGACAGCCTTTCGAGCTTTTTGCAGCGTCATCCGCAGGTCAGTATTTCGCTGGAAGAGCACACCAGCCCGCAGGTGCTGATGGCCGTGGCGCGCGGCGAGGTGGAGGTCGGCGTGGTGGCGGGGACGATTGCGGACGCGGAGGTTGAACTTATCCCGTACCGGGCCGATCGGTTGGTGCTGATTGCCCCGGTCGATCATCCGCTCGCTGCGCACGTCAGCAGCCTGTTTGCCCAAGTGCTGGATTACCCCTTTGTCATGCTGCATTCGGGCTCGGCGATTCACACCTTTACCATGAACGCAGCCGCCGCATTGGGGCGGCACCTCGAGGTGCGGATTCAAGTGCGCAGCTTTGAGGCGGTGTGCCGCATGGTCAGCGCAGGGGTTGGCATCGGCCTGGTGCCGCGCAGTGCGGTAACCGCTGGGGCGCAGCTGGCGGTAATTGAGCTGGAAGAGCCCTGGGCGCAGCGCGATTTGAAGGTTTGTGTGCGCAAGCGCGAGCTGTTGTCGGGGTTTGCTGCGGCGCTTGTCGACTGCCTGACAGGCAGCGATACCAGTCCCAGTTAACGAGTCTTAAAGAACAACGGGCCCTGCTGGGCCCGTTTGGTTTACTTGGAAAGAAACTTCATCCCGTCTTCTAAGCCCTGCAGGGTTAGAGGGTACATCTGGTCTTCCAACAGCTCGCGCATGATGTTGGTCGAGGCTGTGTAGCTCCATGTGTCCTTGGGGTAGGGGTTGATCCAGATAAGCTTTTTGTACTTCTCCATAAAGCGCTTGATCCAGACGTAACCCGGCTCCTCGTTCCAGTGCTCGACGCTGCCGCCGGCCTGGGTGATTTCATAAGGGGCCATGGCTGCATCGCCAACGAACACCACTTTGTAATCCGCGCCGTATTTGTGCAGCAGGTCCTGGGTAGAGAAGCGCTCAGAGGTGCGACGCAGGTTGTTCTTCCACACCGACTCGTACACGCAGTTATGGAAGTAGAAATACTCCATATGCTTGAACTCGGTTTTGCAGGCGGAAAACAGCTCCTCACAGACCTTGACGTGGGCGTCCATCGAGCCGCCGATGTCGAACAGGATCAGCAATTTCACCGCATTGCGCCGTTCCGGGCGCATCTGGATATTCAGCAGGCCGCCGTCTTTGGCGGTGTGGTCGATGGTGCCGCTCAGGTCAAGTTCGTCTTCAGCACCCTGGCGCGCAAACTTGCGTAGGCGGCGCAGGGCCACCTTGATATTACGCGTACCCAGCTCGACCTGATCGTCGAGGTTCTTGTACTCGCGCTGATCCCAGACCTTGACCGCTTTGCCCTGACGCTTGCCGGCGTCACCCACGCGGATACCTTCCGGGTTGAAGCCGCCGGAGCCGAATGGGCTGGTGCCGCCAGTGCCGATCCACTTGTTGCCGCCTTCGTGGCGTTCTTTCTGCTCTTCGAGGCGCTTCTTGAATTCCTCGATCAGCTTGTCCAGGCCGCCGAGGGACTCGATCTTGGCGCGCTCCTCGTCGGTCAGCGAGCGTTCGAACTCCTTGCGCAGCCACTCATCGGGGATCAGTGCCTCGATGTGCTGATTAAGGTTTTCCAGGCCCTTGAAGTAGGCCCCGAACGCGCGGTCGAACTTGTCGAAATGCCGCTCGTCCTTGACCAGGATGGTGCGCGAGAGGAAATAGAACTCGTCCATATCGGCGAACACCACGTTGTGTTTCAACGCGTTGATCAGGTCGAGCAGCTCACGCACCGACACCGGCACCTTGGCGGCGCGCATTTCGTTAAACAGGTTGAGCAGCATGGCTGCACCCTCATGTGTTGATTCTGGTCGGGCTGCTGCGCGTCGGCCTGCGGCGTTGAAACCTCGCTTCACATGCTCACGTACTGGAGTACGCTACGCGGATTAGCTCGGTTTCACCTTGCCCGGCTCTAGCTCGCTAGCCCTATACCGCGTGGATAGCGCGTCCGATAGGCGCGCAGCAGCCCGATTATTTAACGATTGGCACGGCGGCTCATAAAGGCCAGGCGCTCAAGCAGTTGCACATCCTGCTCGTTCTTTACCAAAGCACCGGCCAGAGGCGGGATGGCCTTGGTGGGGTCGCGCTCGCGCAGCACGGCTTCGCCGATATTGTCGGCCATCAGCAGTTTCAGCCAGTCGACCAGTTCGCTGGTGGACGGTTTTTTCTTTAGGCCCGGCACTTTGCGCACGTCGAAGAACACGTCCAGCGCCTCGGCGACCAGGTCCTTCTTGATGTTGGGGTAGTGCACATCGACGATCTTCTGCAGGGTCGCGCGATCCGGGAAGGCGATGTAGTGGAAGAAACAGCGGCGCAGGAAGGCGTCCGGCAGTTCTTTTTCGTTGTTCGAGGTGATGATGATGATCGGGCGTTTAGTCGCCTTGATGGTCTCGTCAGTCTCGTAAACGTAGAACTCCATCTTGTCGAGTTCTTGCAGCAGGTCGTTGGGGAACTCGATGTCGGCCTTGTCGATTTCGTCGATCAGCAGGATGACCCGATCCTCCGACTCAAAGGCTTCCCACAGCTTGCCCTTCTTGATGTAGTTGCGCACGTCGTGGACTTTGTCGCTGTCCAGTTGCGAGTCGCGCAGGCGGCTGACCGCGTCGTACTCGTACAGGCCCTGGTGAGCCTTGGTGGTGGACTTGATGTGCCAGGTGATCAGGCGCGCACCAAAGGACTCGGCCAGTTGTTCGGCCAGCATGGTTTTACCTGTGCCCGGCTCACCCTTGACCAGCAATGGGCGCTCCAGGGTGATGGCGGCATTAACCGCGAGCTTGAGGTCGTCGGTGGCGACGTAGGACTGGGTGCCTTCGAACTTCATCGGTAAATCCTCGAACGGTAACGCGCAGGGCCATACCCGCGGGTTCAGTATTTGAAAAGTGGACTATAACGCGCAGTCCCGGTGACTGTGAACGTAGACGGGCTATTCAGTCACTGAATGGCGGGTCACCTGGCTACTGTTGCTGTTCCTGGTTATCAAAGCGGCTGCTGAAGGCGCGTACAAAGGCGTTGCGCAGGATCGCTTTAAACGCCTGCCAGCGGCTGATGTCATAGGTTTTGAGGTCACCTTCAATGTTCACCCGAGTGGCGAACTGGTCTTTACGCTGGTTTTTCAGCAGCCAGCTGCCGCCACCGACCAGGGCTTCCCAGGCGCCGGTGAGCAGGTTCTTGTCTTTGGCCGCGACATCCTGCTGCCAGTCGAAGACTTCCATGTTGCGCAGCAGCGGTTTGGCATAACCCTTGAGCTTGCCTTGGCGGGCATCCAGCTCCATGACGAAGTCGCCTTGGCCTGCGGCAAAGTCGAAGTCGGCATAGGCGCGGGTAAAGCTGTTGAGCTGCTTGAGCTGGATATCGGTGATGCGCAGGCGCAGATCGAAGTCGTCCAGCTGGCCGAGCGGGTCGAAATTGGCACTGGCTTGCACAGGGGCTTGCTCGAACACCTTGGCGGTGGCCTGCAGGCTGGCGGGACGCGTATTGTCTGCGACGCTGACGTTGCTCAGGTTGAGGATGCTGCCATTGATCTCGCTGGCCTGCAGGTCGACCGGCGGCTTGGCGGTGAAGTTGCGAAAGGCCAGGGTGCCATCGATTACGCGGATTTCGTTGATATGAATCGGCAGCAGGCCCCTGAGTTGGGCGCGCCAGTCGACGCCTTCACCGGTCTGTGAATTGGCGGCGTTACCACCGTCAACAAAGGTCAGCTGCGGCCGCTCGAAGGCTACTTCGGCGACTATCGATCGGTTATTCCATAACTCGCGCCAGCTGACGGCCAGGTCGATGACCGGTGCTTCGAGCAGCGGCACTGGTACCTGGCCATTGAGCTTGACGATATTCAGGCCGTTGATCTGGTAAGCCCCGCGCCATAACGCCAGGTCGATGTCGCTGATCTGCCCGCGATAATCGCCCATATTGGCCAGGCGTTCATTGAGGTAGTCACGCAGCAGCAAGGGCAGGGCGATATGCAGTGCCAGCAGTGCGATGGCCAGGGTGAGCAGAGTCCAAAGGGGCAGTGCGTAGCGCTTTCTCATACAGAAACAGACTTATCCAATCACAATAGGTTTCCGCCGAGCTGTGTACATGGCTGGACTGCCACACGAACGGGCCTTAGGCTTGGGAGCTTACTCGGTAATGCATGAACAAGGACCTCGCCATGAGCCGCATCTTTGCAGATAACGCACAAGCCATCGGTAATACCCCGCTGGTTCGGATCAATCGTTTGGGCCCAGAGGGCGTAACCATTCTGGCCAAGATCGAAGGGCGTAACCCCGCCTACTCGGTAAAGTGCCGCATTGGCGCTAGCATGATCTGGGATGCCGAGGAGCGCGGCGTGCTCAAACCAGGCATGACGATTGTCGAGCCAACCTCGGGCAATACCGGCATCGGTCTGGCCTTTGTGGCGGCGGCGCGTGGCTACAAGCTGCTGCTGACCATGCCAGCTTCGATGAGCCTGGAGCGGCGCAAGGTACTCAAGGCCTTGGGTGCTGAGCTGGTGCTGACCGAGCCGGCCAAGGGCATGAAGGGCGCTATCGAGAAGGCCGCTGAAATTGCTGCCTCTGACAGTGCCACCTACTTTATGCCGCAGCAGTTCAACAACCCGGCCAACCCGGCGATCCATGAAAAGACCACTGGCCCGGAAATCTGGAACGACACCGATGGCGCGATTGACGTGCTGGTTGCTGGCGTCGGTACCGGCGGCACCATAACCGGTATTTCGCGCTACATCAAAAAGACCCAGGGCAAGCCGATTCTGTCGGTAGCGGTCGAGCCGATTGGCTCGCCGGTGATCACCCAGACTATCGCGGGTGATGAAGTCAAACCCAGCCCGCACAAGATCCAAGGTATCGGCGCCGGTTTTGTTCCTGGCAACCTCGACTTGGCCATGGTCGACCGTGTTGAACTGGTGACGGATGACGACGCCAAGGCTGTAGCCCTGCGCCTGATGCGCGAAGAGGGCATCCTCTGTGGCATCTCCTGCGGCGCGGCCATGGCGGCCGCCCTGCGTATCGCCGCCGAACCCGGCATGCAGGGCAAAACCATCGTGGTGATCCTGCCGGACTCCGGTGAGCGCTACCTGTCGAGCATGTTGTTTAGCGATATGTTTACCGAGCAGGAATTGCAGCAGTAAGCATTCCGTTGTGACAAAAAAGCCGCCTGTTAAGGCGGCTTTTTTATGGGGCTTGCTTAGTTGTCGTAGCCGAGGTTGGGCGCCAGCCAGCGCTCGCTGACGTTCAAGTCCTGCTTTTTACGTGCGGTATAGCTTTCCACCTGATCCTTGTCGATTTTGCCGACGGCAAAGTACTGCGCCTGCGGATGAGCGAAGTACCAGCCGGATACCGCAGCCGCCGGGAACATGGCGTAGTGCTCGGTGAGGAACACACCGCTGGCGCCGGCCTTGTTGAATTCGGCCGCCGGGTCGAGCAGGGTGAACAGGGTCTTTTTCTCGGTGTGGTCCGGGCAGGCCGGGTAGCCGGGAGCAGGGCGGATGCCTTTGTAGGCTTCCTTGATCAGCTCGTCGTTGGAGAGCGCTTCTTCGGGGTCGTAGCCCCAGTAGTTCGTGCGCACCTCTTTGTGCAGCCACTCAGCGCAGGCTTCAGCCAGGCGGTCGGCCAGGGCTTTGACCATGATCGAGTTGTAGTCGTCGCCGGCGTCTTGGTAGGCCTTGGCCACTTCCTCGGCGCCGATGCCGGCGGTGGTGATAAAGCCGCCTACATAGTCGGTGACACCACTGTCTTTCGGCGCGACGAAGTCGGCCAGTGAGTAGTTCGGTTTGCCGTCCGGTTTGATGGTCTGCTGGCGCAGGTGGTGCAGGGTGGCCAGCTTCTCGCCGTTGTCGGCGTAGACGTCTAGATCGTCATCGTTCACCTGATTGGCGGGCCAGAAGCCGAACACGGCGCGGGCACTGATCAGCTTTTCGTCGATCAGTTTTTTCAGCATTTCCTTGGCGTCGGCGTACAGCGCGGTGGCGGCTTCACCGACCACTTCATCGGTGAGGATGCGCGGGAACTTGCCGGCCAGGTCCCAGGAAATAAAGAACGGCGTCCAGTCGATGTACTCAGCCAGAACATTCAGGTCGATATTGTCGAGCACCTTCACACCGGTGAACGTCGGCACGCTCGGCTGATAGTTGGCCCAGTCGAACTTGGGCTTGTTTTCCACAGACTTGGCGTAGCTCAGGCGTTCGGTACGGGCGCTGCGGTTGGCGGTGCGCTCGCGTACTTCGATGTAGTCCAGGCGGGTGCGCTCGACAAAGTCAGCCTTCAGCTCCTTGGACAGCAACTGGGTGGCCACGCCGACCGCCCGCGAGGCGTCGGTGACGTAAACCACCGCATCGTTCTGGTACTTGGGCTCGATTTTCACGGCCGTGTGGGCTTTCGAGGTGGTCGCGCCGCCGATCATCAGCGGCAGTGTGAAGCCCTGGCGCTGCATTTCGCGGGCGACATGCACCATCTCATCCAGCGACGGGGTGATCAGGCCGGACAGACCGATGATGTCGCACTTCTCGGCGATGGCGGTCTGCAGGATTTTCTCCGCCGGCACCATCACCCCCAGGTCGACGATGTCGTAGCCGTTGCAGCCGAGCACCACGCCGACGATGTTCTTGCCGATGTCGTGCACGTCGCCTTTGACTGTGGCCATGAGGATCTTGCCCTTGGCTTCCGGCTTGTCGCCTTTTTCGGCCTCGATAAACGGAATCAGGTGCGCCACGGCCTGCTTCATCACGCGGGCGGATTTGACCACCTGCGGCAGGAACATCTTGCCGGCGCCGAACAGGTCGCCGACCACGTTCATCCCGGCCATCAACGGGCCTTCGATGACTTCGATGGGGCGCGCGCACTGCTGACGGAACTCTTCGGTGTCTTCGACGATGTGTGTGGTCACGCCTTTGACCAGCGCGTGCTTGAGTCGCTCTTCAACGCTCAGGTTACGCCACTCTTCGGTTTCGGCCTCTTTGACGCTGCCGTCGCCCTTGTAGTTGTCGGCGATGGCCAGCAACGCTTCGGTGGCGCCGTCGTGACGGTTGAGCACCACGTCTTCTACTGCGTCGCGCAGCTCTTTGGGAATCTCGTCGTAGATTTCCAGCTGACCGGCGTTGACGATGCCCATCGTCAGGCCGTTCTGGATCGCGTAGTAGAGGAACACCGAGTGAATGGCTTCACGCACCGGGTTGTTGCCTCGGAAGGAGAACGACACGTTGGACACGCCGCCTGAGCTCAATGCATAGGGCAGATGGTCACGGATGTAAGCGCAGGCCTCGATAAAGTCGACCGCGTAATTGTTGTGCTCGTCGATGCCAGTGGCCACGGCGAAGATGTTCGGGTCGAAGATGATGTCTTCCGGCGGGAAGCCCACGTCGTTGACCAGAATGTTGTAGCTGCGCTGGCAAATTTCACGCTTGCGCGCAGCGGTATCGGCCTGGCCGGCTTCGTCGAAGGCCATCACCACCACGGCGGCGCCGTAGCGCTTGCACAGCTTGGCGTGGTGCTTGAACTGCTCGACGCCTTCCTTCATCGAAATCGAGTTGACGATGCCTTTGCCCTGAATGCACTTCAGGCCGGCTTCGATGACTTCCCACTTGGAGGAGTCGATCATGATCGGTACGCGGGAGATGTCCGGCTCGCCGGCGATCAGATTCAAGAAGGTGACCATGGCCTTCTGTGAATCGAGCATGCCCTCGTCCATGTTGATGTCGATCACCTGGGCGCCGGCTTCCACCTGCTGCAGGGCGACTTCCAGGGCTTCGGTGTAGTTGTCCTCGCGGATCAGCCGGGCGAACTTGGCCGAGCCGGTGATATTGGTGCGCTCGCCGACGTTGATAAACAGCGAGTTGCGGTCGATGGTGAACGGCTCCAAACCCGACAGGCGACAGGCCTTGGGAATATCCGGGATGGCGCGCGGCGGGTATTTGCTCACCGCTTCGGCAATCGCCTGGATATGCGCCGGCGTGGTGCCGCAGCAGCCGCCGACAATGTTCAAAAAGCCCGAGGCGGCAAACTCTTCCACCACCACGGCCATTTCCGCGGGGGTTTCGTCGTATTCACCAAAGGCATTCGGCAGACCGGCGTTGGGGTGCGCGGAGACAAAGGTGTCAGCCTTGTTGGCCAGCTCTTCCAGGTACGGGCGCAGGTCACTGGCACCAAGGGCGCAGTTCAAGCCCACGGAAATCGGCTTGGCGTGCCGCACCGAGTTCCAGAAGGCTTCGGTGGTCTGCCCGGACAGGGTGCGGCCGGAGGCGTCAGTGATGGTGCCGGAAATCATGATCGGCAGCTCGAAGCCTTGCTGCTCGAAGACTTCCTGCACGGCGAAGATCGCCGCCTTGGCGTTAAGGGTGTCGAAGATGGTTTCGATCAGGATCATGTCCGCGCCGCCTTCGATCAGGCCGCGGGTGGCTTCCACGTAGTTTTCCACCAGTTCGTCGAAGGTGACGTTGCGGTAGCCAGGGTTGTTCACATCCGGGGAAATCGAGCAGGTGCGGCTGGTTGGGCCCAGCACACCTGCGACGAAACGCGGACGATCCGGCGTTTCCAGGGTTTTGGCATCGGCCACACTGCGGGCGAGGCGCGCACCCTCTACGTTCAGCTCATACACCAGGCTTTCCATGCCGTAGTCGGCCTGCGACACCTGGGTGGCGTTGAAGGTGTTGGTTTCGAGGATGTCGGCGCCGGCATCCAGGTAGGCTTTTTCGATGGCGCCGATCACGTCCGGGCGGCTCAAGATCAGCAGGTCGTTGTTGCCTTTGACATCCTGCGGCCAGTCGGCAAAGCGTTCGCCACGGTAATCGGCTTCCTCCAGCTTATAGCTCTGGATCATGGTACCCATGCCGCCGTCGAGAATCAGGATGCGCTCGGAAAGAGCCTTCTGCAGAGCGTGGAGGCGGGCGGTGCGATCAGACATGGGGAACTACCTGGGGAGCGGAAACAAAGGCGGCGATGATAGCAAAGCTGCGTGCTTTTGCAGTGGGCTGTGCTTTTACATGAATCTTGCTCATGTTTACGGGTTGGCCTAGGTGACCCTGGGCCAGCTAGAATCGCCATTTAAGCCATTTTAGAGACGTTTCCATGGTCTGCCGCTTAATGCTCGCTGTGTGTTTGTTGTTCATTGGCTCATTACAAGCGGCAGAACCCATTTCCTATAGCCGTGATGTTCAACCGATCTTTACTCAGCACTGTGTGGCTTGCCATGCCTGCTACGACGCGGCCTGCCAGCTCAATTTAGGCAGTGGCGAAGGCGTGCAGCGCGGTGCCAGCAAGGCGGCGGTGTACAACGGCACGCGCACCCAGGCCCAGGCCACTACGCGGCTGTTTGTTGATGCCCACGGTGAGGCCGCGTGGCGGCGCAAGGACTTTGTGTCTGTGCTGGATCAGCAGGGCAGTCAGGCCGCGTTGATGGCCCGCATGCTGGAACTGGGTCATCAGCAGCCGTTTGCTGCCAACAGCAAATTACCGGCGCAGCTGAATATCGGCATCAACCGGGTCAACCAATGTCCGCTTCCTGAGGAGTTTGAGGCGTTTGCTCGGAAAAATCCGCAAGCCGGCATGCCGTTCGCAGTGACCGGGCTGAGTGATGCCGACTACCAGACGCTGCAGGCTTGGCTGGCGCAGGGTGCACCGGTAGATGAGCAGGCGCTGCAGGCCAGTGCTGCGGAGGCAGAGCAAATCGCCAGCTGGGAAGCGTTTATGAACGCCCCAGGCGCCCGCGAAGCATTGGTGTCACGCTGGCTCTACGAGCACCTGTTTCTGGCCCATCTGCATTTCGCCGGCGGTGAGCCGGGGCATTTCTTCCAGATGGTGCGTTCACGCACGCCCACAGGTAAACCTGCGGACATCATTGCCACACGTCTGCCCAATGATGACCCCGGCACTGAGTTCTACTACCGCCTGATCCCCGTTCAGGGCGTGATTGTGCATAAGACCCACATCACCTATGGCCTCAGTGCCGCCAAGTTGAAGCGGGTCAACGAGCTGTTCTTTGACAGCGATTGGCAGGCGGACGCGGTGCCAGGTTATGGCCTGCAGCGCCGTGCCAACCCATTTGAGACCTTTGCGGCGATTCCGGCCCAGGCGCGTTATCAATTTATGCTGGATAACGCTGAATACTTTGTGCGCACCTTTATTCGCGGTCCGGTGTGCCGCGGACAGATTGCCACAGACGTGATTCGCGATAATTTCTGGGCGGTGTTCCAGGACCCGCAGCATGACCTCTATATCACTGACCCTGAGTACCGTGAGGAGGCCAAGGAGTTGTTGGCCATGCCGGGTCAACTGGACAGCATCGGCGACACGCTCGGTCTATGGCGGACTTACCGCGACAAGCGCAATCAGTATGAAGCGCTGCGTATGCAGCGCTACGCCGATGCGCCAGCGCCCAGTTGGTCGCATATCTGGGCCGGTAACGACAACGCACTGCTGTCGATTTTTCGCCAGCACGACAGTGCGTCAGTGCGCAAAGGCCTGATTGGCGAAGTGCCGCAAACCATTTGGTGGCTGGATTTCCCGCTGCTGGAGCGTACCTATTACCAGTTGGTGGTGAATTTCGATGTGTTCGGCAACGTGTCGCACCAGGCGCAAACGCGGCTGTACTTCGATTTGATCCGCAACGGCGCCGAGGTCAACTTTCTGCGCTTGATGCCAGCCGAGTCGCGGCAGGGCTACCTAAGCGACTGGTACCAGAGCAGCGGCAAACTGAAGATCTGGCTGGATTACCAGGCCATCGACAGCGAAAGCCCGAGCGCCCTGCGCTTGCCCGGCAGCGACCCTAAACGCAGCTTTGTCGAAACGCTGCTGGAGCGCTACGGCAGCCTGAATGCCCGGCCCGACCCGATCAACCGCTGCACGGGTGCGTATTGTCATCGCTCTGGGCTGGATGCCGAATTACAGCGCGCTGAGCAGTCTCTGAGTCGGTTGACGGCAAAACCTGCGGGCACCCTCAAGGTGATCGAGCAACTGCCAGAGGCTACCTTGCTGCGGGTGGAAATGGCCGATGGCCAGCGTGAGGTGTACAGCCTGCTGCGCAATCGTGCGCACACGAATGTGGCCTTTATGCTCGGTGAGGAACTGCGCTACCAGCCGGCACTGGATACCCTGACAGTGTATCCGGGCGTGCTCAGCAGTTACCCGAACTTTATCTTCAATGTGCGGGTGGAGCAGGCAGCGGAATTTATCACGGCGCTGGAGCAGGCGCGTGACGCAGCGGCCTTCGAAAAAGTCGTCGAGCGTTGGGGGATTCGCCGTACGCATCCGGAGTTCTGGCGCTACTTCCACGATATGTCGGCGTATATCCAGCAAACCGAACCGCTGGAAGCTGGCGTGCTGGATATGAACCGCTACCAGAACTTGTAAACGGGGAGGACCGCGCACTGCGAGGCAGTGCGCGGTTACACCTTAACGGTTGAAGCGTTCTACCAGCGCGTACTGACCGTGTGCTGTGGCCGTCAGGGCTTCGCTGAGCAGGGCAGTGTCATGTGCTTCACCGGCGGTCTTGTCGGCCAATTGGGCGATGGTGGTGATGCTGCGGTTGACCTCATCAGCCACCGCGCTCTGCTCTTCGGCAGCGGCGGCAATTTGGTTGGCCATGTCGGTGATATTGGCCACCGCGTCGCTGATGCCGGCCAGAGCCTCATCGGCCTGCTGCACACGTTCAACCCCTTCGTCAGCCTGTTTGCGGCCGATTTCCATGGTCAGCACCGCCTCTTCGGCGGTGCGCTGCAGCTTGGCGATCAACTGGTGAATCTGCCCGGTAGATTCGGCGGTCCGCTGCGCCAGTGAGCGCACTTCATCGGCCACCACGGCAAAGCCTCGGCCCATTTCGCCAGCACGCGCTGCTTCGATGGCGGCGTTGAGGGCGAGCAGGTTGGTCTGGTCGGCAATGCCTTTGATCACATCGACCACACCGCCGATTTCAGTGCTGTCCTGGGCCAGGCGGGTCACTGTTTCACCGGTATCACCCACCGATTGCGATAGGCGCTGAATGGCTGCGCGGGTTTCTGCGGCAATGCCACGACCGGCGCTGGTCAGGCGGTTGGCATCCTGGGTGGCGATTGCGGTACGGGCGACGTTGCTCGCCACTTCCAGGGTGGTGGCGGCCATTTCATTGATCGCAGTGGCCACCTGGTCGGTTTCGCTGCGCTGACGCTCAAGCCCGGCGGAGCTGTTGTGCGCCAGGGTGTCGGCCTGCTTGGCTTGCTGGGTGAGCTGTTCGGCGGTGTCCTGCAAGCGCGTCAGGCAGGTTTTCAGGCGCGCTTCCTGGCTGAGGATGGACATTTCCAGGCGGCCCTGGGCGCCGCGGCTGTCGGTGTACATTTGTGCAATCAGCGGGTCGGAGGTGGTCTGGTCGGCCAGGCGCAGCAGGCGTTTAAGGCCACGCTGTTGCCAGTTCAAGCCGGCCAAGCCGAGCGGCACCGAGAGCGCCGCTGCCAGGGCAAATCCCCAGCTGGAGTCGAGCCAGGCACCGATCAGGAAGCCGATCTGGCTGACCAGAATAAATGGCAGCCAGTCCTGCACGATTGGCAGCCAGCGATCACTGCCGGGAATGGCTGATTTGCCGCTGTTGATGCGCTGGTATAACGCCTCGGCCCGGCGGATCTGCTCGGCCGTTGGTTTGACCCGAACTGACTCATAGCCCACCACTTGGTTGCTCTCTGTCACCGGCGTGACGTAGGCATTGACCCAATAGTGGTCACCGTTCTTGCAGCGGTTCTTGACGATACCCATCCACGGCCGGCCTTTTTTCAGGGTGTCCCACATATGCTGGAACACCGCTGCAGGCACGTCCGGGTGGCGCACCAGGTTGTGTGGCGCACGAATCAGCTCATCGCGGCTAAAGCCACTGATCTCGACAAAGGCGTCATTGCAGTAGCTGATCTGGCCTTTGAAGTCGGTGGTGGAAATCAGTCGTTGCTGCGCGGGGAAGGTGCGCTCGCGCTGAGTAATAGGTTGATTATTGCGCATGGCGTTTTTTATTCCTTTAAACGTTACCGGTACTTCGGCCGTTGCTGGCGGAAGTTTAGCCCGTGAATCCAGGCGTAACCGACAAGGGACAGGTTGTGGCCGTGTGACACGTTGTTTTGCTGGGGCGGCCGATGAGCGGTTGGCAGGCTCTAGAGCCTTGCGCAGTGGCGTAAGTCTAACCTGCAGATCAGGAAAAGGCCGATGCAAAGCAAGCACAGGCGGGTGACTCGGCTATGATGCGCGCCTTGAGGAGAGTCGCTGATGAATACGTTGTTGTTGCACTGCCGTCCGGGTTTTGAAAATGAGGTGTGCGCGGAAATCGCCGAGCACGCCGCGCGTCTGGACGTTGCCGGTTATGCCAAGGCCAAGCCGAGTACCGCCTGCGCGGAATTTATCTGCACCGAGGAGGACGGTGCCGAGCGCCTGATGCGTGGGGTGCGCTTCAATCAGTTGATCTTCCCGCGGCAGTGGGCACGCGGGGTGTTTATCAACCTGCCAGAGCTGGACCGGATCAGCGTGCTGCTCGGCCATCTGGCAGATTTTCCGGTATTTGGCAGCCTGTGGCTGGAAGTGCTGGACACCAACGATGGCAAGGAGCTGTCGAATTTCTGCAAGAAGTTCGAGGCGCCGCTGCGCAACGCCCTGACCAAGGCCGGCAAGCTGGTCGAGGATGCACACAAGCCGCGTCTGCTGCTGACCTTTAAAAGCGGCCGCGAAGTATTTGTTGGCATGGCTGAGACGAATAACTCGGCGATCTGGCCGATGGGCATTCCCCGGCTGAAATTCCCCCGCGAGGCGCCGAGCCGTTCGACGCTCAAGCTGGAAGAGGCCTGGCACACCTTTATCCCCCGCGAGCAATGGGATGAGCGCCTGTCCGATGAGATGACCGGGGTTGACCTCGGTGCGGCACCCGGCGGCTGGACCTATCAGCTGGTCAAGCGCGGCATGCTGGTGACGGCCATTGATAACGGGCCAATGGCGGAAAGCTTGATGGACACAGGGCTGGTCAACCACTTGATGGTCGATGGCTTCACCTGGACGCCTAAGCAGCCGGTGGACTGGATGGTCTGCGATATCGTCGAAAAACCGGCGCGTACTGCGGCGATGGTGGAAACCTGGATCGGCGACGGCCATTGCCGGGAAGCGGTGGTTAACCTCAAGCTGCCGATGAAGCAGCGCTACGCCGAGGTGCGTCGCTTGCTGCAGCGCCTTGAAGATGGCTTTGCTGCACGCAAGATCAAGGTGTCGATCGCCTGCAAGCAGCTTTATCACGACCGCGAAGAAGTCACTTGTCACCTGCGCCGCTTAGGTAAATAACCCCTCAGTGCCTGGCCAGTTGCGGCTGCAATGGCAGCAACTGCGGCCACTCGACGCTGCCTTGCAGCGTGCTGCTGGAGAGCTGCCAGGAACCGTTGAACAGGTATTGGCCGCTAAAGCCACTGATGCGCAGGCCCAAGGTGTCGCCCGCTTGTAGCTGCGCGCTGACGGCAGCCAGTTCTGTGCTGGCTTGCCCGTTGAGCGGGGTGACCTGTTCACTGAGCACTGCACTGCTGCCGTCGGCACGCTGGACCACCAGGGCGGCAAACAGTGTCGGCATTCCTTCAGCGTTTTCCAGATGCACGCGTGGCACGCCAACCAGCGCGCTGCTCGTCTGCACCTGTTGCAACGGGATAAAGCGCGCCGGTTGCAGCAGCCCGCTGCTAAATGGCCGAATTGCGGTGGCCGGCAGTTCGATTCGTTGATTGGCCGGCAGTTGTTGCAGGTCCACGCCCTGATCCAGATCGAGACTGACGCAGAAATCGGGAATGCTCGCTGCCACGCCTGTGCGCCCGCGCAGCTTGTCTTCGTACCAACTGATGATGCTCTGGTAGAGGTTGATCGCCCGACCGTCACAGTTCAGCACCGCCTCGTTATTGAACGGCGGCAGGCCGCTCCAGCGTTGCATCGGTGGCGGCAGAATATGCCCGCCCTGCATGCCGAGCAGGCGCACATCACGGGCGCCTTGTTGCAGGCAATCCCGAATCGCCAGGCCCTGGTTGAGCGGGAACAGGGTGTCGCGCATGCCTTGGATCAGCAAGGCATCGGCTTGTGGGCGCTGACCTCGTGCGCAGTAGCTGGTCAAGCTGTGGGCTTTGAGTTCGTCGCGCACCGGTTCGCGCATACGGCCATCAGCGCTTTTCAGGTAGGGTGCTTGGACGAACTTGCCCAGGTCATAGCCGGTGGACAGGCCCAAGCTGAGCAGCACGCTTGTCCAGCCGATTTTCAGGTGGCTGTCCGGGGCCAGGGCTTCGCTTAGGTCGTACCAGGTGGCTATCGGCACAATCGCGTCGATGCGCGGGTCCGTAGCTGACGCAAGCAGCTGCACTGCGCCGCCGTAGCTTTCGCCGAGCATACCGACCTTGGGGTCATTCGGTCCGTCCATGCTCAGGCGTGGCAGGTTGGCGGCGGCCCAGTCGATCACTGCAAGGGCATCTTGCACTTCATAGTCGGGGTCCATCATCTCGATATCGCCCTCGCTGCCGCCCCAGCCGCGCTGGTCGTAGCTGATTACCCAATAGCCAGCCTGCCAGGCTTTCACTGCGGCGCGACCGGACATCATCTGCGTGCCGTAGAAGCCGTTCGGCCGGGTGACGCGCCAGCCGCCCCAGCCGTGGGTGTGCACGATGACCGGAGCCTGCTCGCCAGCCTTCAGTGCAGGCTGGAATACGGTGGCCGACAGCCGTGTGCCATCGCGGCCATGGATCACTGCATCAAAGTGGGTGGCTGGTAGATCCTGCTGCGCGGTGACGCTGAAGTCAGGCAGTTGATCACGGGCGGCGCAGCCGCTGAGCAGCAGGGTGGCAAGTAGAAGGGCAAGGCGCATGAATGGCTCTTATTGGAATGGTGGACGCTGCGCAGCCTGCCTGATCAGGGCGTGGCTGCCTGCCCATCCAAGGTTGTGTTGACCTGTTGTCGGGCCAATCGCGCTACACAGGCGTTTTCCATCAGGCGCTAGATGACCTTTGGGTCAGCTTTGCGCGAGAATAGCGGCCTGCTACTGGAGCCAGCCGATGTCTTTGCAAACCACCGCCATTCCCGATGCCACCCTTGACGCCACTGGGCTCAATTGCCCCGAGCCGGTAATGATGCTGCACAACAAGGTGCGCGACCTGCAGGCAGGCGGCCTGCTCAAGGTGATTGCCACTGACCCCTCGACCCGTCGCGACATTCCAAAATTCTGCGTGTTTCTTGGCCATGAACTGGTGGAGCAGGCAGAAGAGGGCGCGACCTACCTGTACTTAATTCGCAAGAAACTCGACTGATGCAGTGGTACTTCGCCTACGGCTCGAATATGAACCTGGCACGCATGCAGGCGCGCGGCATGGTGGTGCTGGAGGCACTGCCGGGTCATCTTCCCGGTTACAGCCTGTGCTTTAACAAGCGGGCGGCGGATCGGGCGCCGGGGCGGGCCTACGCCAATATCCGTCATCAGCGCGAGGGGCGGGTGGAAGGTGTGCTGTATCGCCTGGCCGACGCTGGTGAGATCGCCAAGCTGGATCACTTCGAAGGTACGCCGATCTATTACAGCCGCGAATGCCTGCCGATTGTCGCGGCCCACGGCGTGCAGCCGGCCTGGGTGTATATCGCCAACCCGGTCTTTCGTGAAGAAGGGCTGTTGCCCAGCGCTGATTACCTGGCCCACCTGCTGGCGGGGCGTGAATTATTGTCCGAAGCCTACTGGTCGACGCTGTCAGCTTGGCCCGTCCATCCCGATTGACCGGGCGCCAGGCCGCAGCTGTTCAGCACGTCCTGCCAACTGCGCACATGCCGTGCGGTGGCCTGTTGAAAGTCCGCCCATAACGACGCCTCGTCACTGCTCAATTGCTGCAGGTATTCCCGCGTCGCTGGGGGTATCTGCGCAACGCCGCTGAGGCTGCGTAGGCTGCTGCTCCAGGCTTGGCCGCGTTGATCCACGAGCGCTAGGTAGGGCTGCAGGCCACCGGCGTAATACTTGACGAAGATGTTCTGTAGGGTGCGCGCACGTTCCGTGGCCTTGCCCGTGGGGCAGAGCGGCCGGCCCTGTTGGCGGCTTTGCAGCATGGCGCTGCCTTGGTTGAGGCTGTGGGTCAGGCTGGCCAGGCTGCTGATCAACTGGCCGCCCTGGTCGCTGGCATGCAGGGCGAAGAACAGCGGATCCAGCTGCTCGGCACTCGGCGGCAACGCATCAGGCAGCGCGCTGCCGATGGCGGCCAGCTGCGTTAGAGCATCCAGCGCCGCGTTATCCTCGCCTGCATTTGGCGGCAGCGGCTGTTCGGCAAAGCGCAGGTAGCGCTCGACCTCCGGGCTGGCATTCAGGGCATTCCAGAATACGCCGGGCAGCTGCGCACGTTTTTCTTGCGCCAGTTGTTCAAGGGTATTGCGCAGGGGTTGCTGGTCCTGGCTGCGCAGGTGTTCGCTGCAGGCGTCCAGGGCGCGCAGCAGATCGCCTTCGTAAGCCAGGCGGCTGCTGGGTGTGAGCTGTTTACCGAGGCTGTTGTTGCGCTGGCTGATCTGCTGTTGCAGGGCGGGGCAGCGACGCACATCGACCAACAGGTCCAGCAGGCTGATGCGCAGTTCGGCAATTTCTATCAGTCGTTCGCGCCGAGCGGGTAGGCGGTAACGGGTCAGTTCGCTGGAGTCGAAGGCGGTTGCCGGTTCGACATCCAGAGCATTGCTTAATCGCTGCAGGTAATCAGCCTGCAGCGCTAGGCCGTCATCGGCGGGCGTACAGGCGCATAGACAAAGCGCAGTGATTAGAAGCAGCAGGCGGGCGTTCATCAGGCCATCTTAGCGGCTCGAATGCGTTTGCGCGCGCTGCCGGCCAAGCGCACGGCGAGCATGCCGCCAGCGCAGGTCAGGCCGACCACCAGACCCTGCCAGAGCCCACTGGGACCACTGGGCTCGCCGAACCAGTCGGTCAGGCCGAGCGCATAACCCACCGGCAAGCCGATGCCCCAATAGGCGAACAGGGTCAGGATCATGGTGACGCGGGTATCCTGATAACCGCGCAGTGCGCCGGCAGCCGTCACCTGAATGGCATCGGAGAACTGGAACAGCGCCGAATAAACCAGCAGCGTGGTGGCTACCGCAATTACTGCACCGTCTGGGGTATAGATCTGCGCAATCTCTTCGCGCAATAGCAGCATCAGGCTGGCCGACAGGCAGGCGTAACCCAATGCCGCCGCCATGCTCACCCCGGCAGCAAAGCGCGCTTCACGCGGCTCGCCACGGCCCAGCGCCTGGCCGACGCGCACGGTGGCGGCCATGCCCAAGGAATAGGGGATCATAAACACCATGGAGCTGAAGTTCAGGGCGATCTGGTGCCCGGCCACCACGGTGGCGCCCAGGCCGCCGATCAGCAGAGCAATTACCGCGAAAATGCTCGATTCGGCGAATACCGAGATGCCGATCGGCAAGCCGACCGAGAGCAGGCGTTTGTGCACCGGCCACTGCGGCCATTCGAAGTGGTTGAAGATTTTGCTCGCCTGATAGAACGGCGCCCATTTCACCCACCAGAGCATGCTCAGGAACATAAAGCCCATCACCAGGCCGGTGGCCCAACCGCAGCCGACGCCGCCCATGGCCGGCAGGCCGAGCTTGCCGTAGATAAAGATGTAATTGAGCGGGATATTCAGCGCCAGGCCGCACAGGCCGATGACCATGCTCGGCCGGGTATGCCCGAGGCCGTCACTGAAGCAACGCAGCACGTGGTACAGCGCCACAGCCGGAAAACCGCAGGCCACAGCACGCAGGTAGCCCATGGCGGGTTCGATCAGCGCCGGGTCGACGTTCATCAGGCTGAGGACGATTTCTGCGTTCCACAAAATCACCGCCGCCGCGATGCCCACCGCCAGAGCCAACCACAGCGCCTGACGAACTAACGGGCCGATCTCGGTATGCGCACCTGCGCCAAAGCGCTGCGCAACCTTGGGCGTGGTGGCCAGCAGAATGCCGGTCATCAGCAGAAATACCGGCACCCAGATCGAGTTGCCCAGCGCCACCGCGGCCAGATCCTGCGGGCTGACCCGGCCGGCCATCACGGTATCGACGAAGCCCATGGCAGTATTGGCCAACTGGGCAATGATGATCGGCGTTGCGAGCTTCAGCAGGTTGTAGAACTCGGTGCTGGCGCGTTGCAAGCGGGTTTGGGCAAGCATGAAAAGTAGTATCCAGCTGGTATCAGGAAACCGTGCAGTCTACGCCCTGACGGCTTGGTCAGGAAACCTTGTTGCACAGTGTTTCAGCACAACGGGCGCATTGCTCTACTCAGCGTAGCCAAGCAGTGCAGGCAGGTTAGAATGCCGGCCTGATTTATGGAGCACAGCCATGCGCATCGTTGCTGATGAAAATATCCCCCTGCTTGACGAATTCTTTGCCGGTTTTGGCGAAATTCGTCGCCTGCCCGGCCGCAGTATCGATGCGGCTGCTGTCGCCGATGCTGACCTGTTGCTGGTGCGCTCGGTGACCCAGGTTGATCGCGCGCTGCTAGACGGCTCGGCAGTGAAGTTTGTCGGCACCTGCACCATCGGCACTGATCACCTGGACCTCGACTATTTCCAACAGGCCGGCATCACTTGGGCTAGCGCGCCGGGCTGCAATGCCCGCGGTGTGGTCGACTATGTGCTGGGCAGCCTGCTGGTATTGGCTGAGCAGCAGGGTGTTGATCTGGCTACGCGCACCTATGGGGTGGTTGGTGCGGGGCAGGTAGGCAGCCGTCTGCTTAAGGTGCTGCGAGGTCTGGGCTGGCGTGTGCTGGTCTGCGATCCGCCGCGTCAGGCCGATGAGGGCGGCGATTTCGTCAGTCTGCAGCAGGTGCTAGCCGAGTGCGATGTGATCAGCTTGCATACGCCGCTGGAACGTCTGGGTGAGCACCCGACTTATCACCTGTTCGATCACGCACGCTTGGCCGCACTCAAGCCAGGCAGCTGGCTGATCAACGCCAGCCGTGGCGCGGTGGTGGATAACCAGGCCTTGCGCGAGTTGCTGCCCCAGCGCAGCGATCTGCAGGTGGTGCTGGATGTCTGGGAAGGCGAGCCACAGGCCGATGTCGAGCTGGCTGCCTTGTGCCGCATCGCCACGCCGCATATTGCCGGCTACAGCCTGGACGGCAAGCTGCGCGGCACGGCGCAGATCTATCAGGCGCTGTGTCAGCACCTAGGCGTTGAGCCTATTACCGAGCTGGCGCAGCTGATGCCCGCGCCGTGGCTGAGTGATTTGACTATCGACCCCAGCGCTGATCCGGCCTGGGCCCTGGCCAGTATCTGCCGCGCCGTGTATGACCCGCGCCGCGATGATGCGGATTTTCGCCGCAGCCTACTGGGCGATGCGGTAACCCGGCGTGCGGCTTTTGACGGGCTGCGCAAGCACTACCCGATGCGCCGGGAGATCGACGGGTTGGAAGTATGCGTAAAGGGAGATGCACCGGCGTTGGCCAGCCTGGTGCAGGCGTTAGGTGCGAAGTTGAATCGGCTGTAGCGAAGGGCAGCGAATGCTGCCCTGGCGGGAAACTTATTTACGCTTGGTGGTTTGCTGTTGAGCTTTTTCCAACGCGTTGCAGGCCTGTTGGATCATCTCTTCGGTGATCGGGATTTCACGGCCCTGGGCGTCGATGACAAAGCCACCAATCGGCATTGTCGTGGTTTTTTGCGAATTCTGTTGTTGGCTGTGCATGGCTTGTCTCCTCATCGGTTAGCGCGATTTTATGAGTGTTAGATGAAGGCGCTATGACAACTGCGACGGCAGAAAACCGCCGCAAGACACAGGGCAAGTTAGCCATTGCAGGCACTGTGCCAGGGCCGGCAGGTATTGAGCTGGCAGGTATTGAATCAGAGGGTGTTATGGGGCTTTTCCATATTGGCTTGATCATCAACCCATTGGCCGGCCTGGGCGGCCCGGCGGGGTTCAAGGGCAGTGATGGCATGGCCGAGCAGGCCTTTGCTTTGGGCGTTGAGGCCAAGTCGGCACTGCGTACGCAAACTGCCCTTGAGGTGCTGTTGCCGCTACGCGAGCGCCTGGAATTCGTCACCTTTCCCGGCGTTATGGGCGCCGATCTGCTGAGCGAGATGGGTTTTGCTCACCGTGTGGTTGGTGAATTGGGCGCCGGCCCCAGCAGCGCAGCCGATACCCGTCAGGCAGTTGAGCTGCTGCAGAATGCTGGCGTGGCGCTGATTCTGTTCGCTGGTGGCGATGGTACGGCGCGGGATATCTGCGCCGCTGTGCGCGAAGGCCAACCTGTGCTGGGGATTCCGGCCGGGGTGAAGATTCAGTCCGGGGTCTATGCCATCAGCCCGCGTGCAGCCGGTGAGTTGACTGCGCGGCTGATCGAAGGCGGTCTGGTGCGCCTGAGCAGCGGTGAAGTGCGCGATATTGATGAAAGCGCTCTGCGTGAGGGGCGCGTAACCGCACGCTGGTACGGCGAACTGACGGTGCCGCAGGAAGGCGGCTATGTGCAGCAGGTCAAACAGGGCGGCGTGGAGTCCGAAGAGCTGGTGCTGAATGATCTGGCCGACTGGCTGCAGGAAAGCTGGGAAACCGATGTGCGTTATGTCTTCGGCCCGGGTTCGACCCTGTATGGTCTGGCGCAGAACCTCGGTATGCAGACCACCTTGCTCGGCGTCGATGTGGTCGAAAACGGCCAGCTGCTGGCCTGCGATGTAACCGAGGCGCAGCTGTTCGAGCTGGTTGATGGCCATCCAGCGCGTCTGTTGGTCACCGCCATTGGCGGGCAGGGCCATATCATCGGTCGCGGCAACCAGCAGATCAGCCCACGGGTGTTGCGCGCGATTGGCCTGGATAACCTGCGGGTAGTCGCCACCAAGCGTAAGCTCGGTACGCTTGAAGGCCGCCCGCTGCTGGTCGACAGTGGTGATGTTGCGCTGGATGATGCCTTTCCCGATGCCGTGCGTGTGTGGGCCGGTTATAAGGAAGAGCTGCTCTATACCGTGGGCAAGTAGCAGCTGGGCGATCAAGGAGGCGTGATGCGGGCAATTCTGCTGTTTGCATTGGCTATGTTGCTAAGCGCCCAGGCCTGGGCGCTGCAAGCTGATGTCCTGGTTACAGCGGCCCGCGAGCAGGTCGGCGTGACTTTGAGTTATGACCCCGCCTATCGCCGCCTGAGTTACCCCAATGGCGATGTACCGCTAAATACAGGCGTGTGCACCGATGTAGTGATCCGCGCCCTGCGCGAACAGGGGCTCGACTTGCAGCAGGCCGTGCATCAGGACATGCGCGCGAACTTTCGCCTCTATCCCAAGAACTGGGCGCTAAGCCGGCCCGACAGCAATATCGACCACCGCCGTGTGCCGAACTTAATGACCTGGTTTAAACGCCAGGGCTGGGCGCTGCCGCTTGGCCAGGATGCCGAGCGCTATCGGCCTGGTGATATCGTCACCTGGGATCTCGGCGGCGGCCTGACCCATATCGGCATTATCAGCGACCGTCAGGCCGGCAGCGGCGTGCCCCTGGTGCTGCACAATATCGGCCGCGGCACCCAGGAAGAGGACATTCTCTTCAGTTTTAAAATTACCGGTCATTACCGTATCCCGGCCGCTTAAAGGCCAGGCAGAAGGAGTTGGGCATGCAGGAGCAAGCACAAACACTTCCACCCCTTATCCAACCTGGCGAACGTGTGGTGCTGTTCGACGGGGTGTGCAAACTGTGCAACGGCTGGGCGAAGTTTCTGATTCGTCATGATGCTGAGCAGCGCTTTCGCCTGGCCTCGGTGCAGTCGGCCGAGGGCCAGGCGCTACTGGCTTGGGGCGGTTTGCCCACCGATCGTTTCGATACCATGGCGTTGATCGAGAATGGCCAGATGCTGTTGCGTTCGGATGCGGTGCTGCGCATCGTCGCGCAATTGCCTAAACCATGGCGCTGGCTGGCCTGGCTGCGGCTGATCCCTCGGCCTGCACGTGACTGGTGCTATGACCGTATTGCGCTCAATCGCTATCGGCTATTCGGTCGTTACAACAGTTGCCTAATACCAACCGCCGATCATGCCCGGCGCTTCTTGCATGACTGATCCCCGTCTACAGCAGATTGCCTGGCTCGCGCGTATCGCCTTGGCGCTGGTGTTTATCTGGCACGGCCTGGTACCGAAGATTCTCTGGTTAAGCCCTGATGAGCTGGCGATGATCCAAGTCCACAACCTGCCGGCTCCCGAATGGGTGGCGCGCATCGCTGGTCTGGCGGAAATCATTCTGGGTTTGTTGCTTCTTTGGCGGCGTCAGCGCTGGCCGTTGCTGCTCGCGGGTTTGCTGTTAGCCGGGCTGCTGCTTGATGTGATGCTATTCAGTCCCCATCTACTGCTGCAGGCGTTCAATCCGCTGTCGACCAACCTTGCTGCTTTGGCGCTGTGTTGGCTGGCTTGGCGGGCGGAAACGCCGCAATCGCTTCCTCATTAACGGGCGTCAGCGCCCCAGCGAGCTTTCATGCTTTCGATCCTGTCTTCCCGTCAACGCAATGCCCTGCGCATGGCCTGGCGCTTTATTGCGCCGTATCGCGGTCGCGTGTTTGGGGCCTTGCTGGCGCTGATGTTTACCGCCGCCATCACCCTGTCGATGGGGCAGGGCATCAAGCTGTTGGTTGATCAGGGCCTGGCGACTCAATCGCCGGCGGCCTTGCAGCAGTCGATTGGGCTGTTCTTCGTGCTGGTACTGGCGCTGGCCATCGGTACTTTTACCCGGTTCTACCTGGTGTCGTGGATTGGCGAGCGCTTTGTCGCCGATATCCGCAAGCGCGTATTCAACCACCTGATCGAGCTGCATCCGGGGTTTTATGAGAGCAACCGCAGCTCGGAGATTCAGTCACGCCTGACTGCTGATACCACGCTGCTGCAATCGGTGATCGGCTCGTCGCTGTCGATGGCACTGCGTAACCTGATCATGCTGGTTGGCGGCAGCGTGCTGCTGGTGGTGACCAATGCCAAACTCAGCGGCATCGTGTTGATGGCGCTGCCACTGGTGGTCGCGCCGATTCTGATATTCGGTCGCCGCGTACGCGCGTTGTCGCGGCAGAGCCAGGACCGGGTGGCAGATGTCGGTAGCTATGTCGGCGAGGTGCTGGGGCAGATCAAGACCGTGCAGGCCTATAACCACCAAAATGAGGACAAGCGCCGTTTCGGCCTGTCCGCCGAGGCGGCCTTCGATACTGCGCGTCAGCGCATTGCCCAGCGTGCCTGGCTGATTACTGTGGTGATCGTGCTGGTGCTCGGCGCGGTGGGGGTGATGCTCTGGGTCGGCGGTATGGACGTGATTGCCGGGCGAATTTCCGGCGGTGAGCTGGCCGCTTTTGTGTTCTATAGCCTGATCGTAGGCTCGGCCTTTGGCACCCTGAGTGAGGTGATCGGCGAGCTGCAACGCGCCGCAGGTGCCGCTGAGCGCATCGCTGAACTGTTGCAGGCACGCAATGAAATCACCCCGCCGGCGTCCGATGCGTTGCATCTGCAACAGCCGGTGCAGGGCCGTATCGAGCTGCAAGGGCTGCGCTTCGCCTACCCGTCGCGCCCCGGTAGTTTCGCCGTGGACGGTATCGATCTGCAGGTTGCAGCTGGGGAAACCCTGGCGTTGGTCGGGCCGTCTGGCGCAGGTAAATCGACGCTGTTTGATCTGCTGCTGCGCTTTTTCGACCCGCAGCAGGGCCGTATCCTGATTGATGGCGTGCCGATCCAACAGCTCGACCCTCGCGAACTGCGCAGTAGCTTTGCCCTGGTGTCGCAGAACCCGGCGCTGTTCTTCGGCTCGGTGGAGGACAATATCCGCTACGGCAAAACCACTGCCAGCCTGGCTGAGGTCGAAGCGGCAGCCAAAGCCGCACATGCTCACGAATTTATTATGAAGCTGCCGGACGGCTATCAGACTCACCTCGGCGATGCTGGGCTGGGCTTGTCCGGTGGTCAGCGTCAGCGCCTGGCAATCGCCCGCGCGCTGTTGGTGGATGCGCCGATTCTGCTGCTCGATGAGGCAACCAGTGCACTGGACGCCGAGAGCGAGCACTTGATTCAGCAAGCCTTACCGCCGCTGATGGAAGGGCGTACCACCTTGGTGATCGCCCACCGCCTGGCGACGGTCAAAAGCGCTGACCGCATCGCTGTGATCGAGCACGGCAAGCTGGCGGCGATTGGCACGCACAGCGAGCTGGTCAGCAACAGCCCGCTGTATGCCCGTTTAGCCGAGTTGCAGTTCAGTAACGAGGCGGAGGCCGCTGTTTAAAGCGGCTTGGCGTTGGGGCGTATGGTCGCCGCTGCACCGGCCGAGGCGAGAATGATGGCGCTGATCGCCAGCCATTGACTGAGAGTCAGGCGCTCGCTGAGGAATAGCAGGCCAGAAAGCGCGGCAATCGCCGGCTCCATGCTCATCAGGATGCTGAAAGTGCGCGCGGGCAGGCGGGTCAGAGCGACCATTTCCAGGCTGTAGGGCAGGGCCGAGGACAGCACGGCGACGCAGAGGGCGACGGGCAGCAGGTCCAGTGAAAAAAGGCCGCTGCCGGCTTGCCACAGGCCAATCGGGAACACCAGCAGGGCCGCGACGATGGTGCCGAGTGCCACGGTCTGGTTGCCGTGCTCAGCGCCGGCTTTTTGCCCGAAAACGATATACAGCGCCCAGCACAGCCCAGCCGCCAGGGCCAGGCCCATGCCGACGGGGTCCAGCGGTACATCGCTTTGCCCGGTGGGCAACAGCAGCCACAGGCCGAAAACCGCCAGGGCAATCCAGACGAAATCCACCAAACGGCGTGACGACAACAGCGCCAGGCCCAACGGGCCGGTGAATTCCAGGGCCACGGCGATGCCCAGAGGGATGGTTTTCAGCGAGAGGTAGAACAGCAGGTTCATACCGCCCAGCGACAACCCGTAAGCCAGCAGCGAACGGCTGGACTTTAGCGTCAGCTTGGCCTGCCACGGGCGCATCAAGATGCACAGGATCAGCGCGCCAAGGCTCAAACGCAGGGCCGTCGTGCCGCTGGCACCAATCTCCGGAAATAGCCCCTTGGCCAGGGACGCGCCGCTCTGGATCGAGGTCATGGCGATCAGCAGCAATATGATCGGCAGGATCACCAGGGAGAATTGCGTTGAGCGCGGCATGGCTGTTCCTTTGGGTTATCTATCCAGTAATAAAAAACCGGCCACTGGGGCCGGCTTTTATGCACCACGGCTAAGGCTTAGCGGTATTCACACAGGTATGCAGTATCAGCTGCCACCTTGAGCTGAAACTTGCTGTCGGCCGGTACGGTGAACTTGCTGCCGCTGGTGAAGGTTTCCCAGTTGTCGCTGCCGGGCAGTTTCACGGTCAGGGCGCCGGCGACCACGTGCATGATTTCTAGCTGATTGGTGCCGAATTCATACTCGCCTGCAGCCATCACGCCAATGGTAGCCGGGCCTTCAGCCATGCCGAAGGCGATGGATTTGACGGTGCCGTCGAAGTATTCATTGACCTTGAACATCTGCAGTTCCTCGATAGGGGATTAAAAAGGCTGGCCGCCAGTAGCGACAGGCCATAGAAAAAGGCCCGCCAGTATGCCCAAGCGTTTTTTCTTCGTCATCTGCTTTGCGCAGGCAAAACCAGTGGCAGCAGCCGGGCGGTATTGCGCGCATCGGTCAGGGCGCGGTGTTGCTGGCCCTGGAACTGCAGGCCGGCGAGATTCAGCGCCATTTTCAAGCCAATCGGGCTGGGCAGCTGGCGGGCTTCGGCGAAGCGCTTTTTCAGGTTGATGTGCGGGATCTGGCTCAGGTGACTCTCCAGCCCATGGGCGCGCCATTCCTGTTCAAACTGGCGGCGGTCGTAGTCGCCCCAGCTGGCCCAGCCCGCCAGTTGTGCCTGATGGGCCAGCAGCCAGCGTTCGAATTGTGCCCATACCGCACTCAGCGGCGCGGCGGCATCAACATCGGCCTGGCTGATCTGGGTGAGCTGACGGCAGAAGTGGGTCAGGTGCGGGCGTCGTGTGGGTCGCACAAACCGTTGGAAACTCTCGATTTCATGGCCGCCCGCGTTGACCAGGCTGGCGCCGATTTCGATGATTTCCATGTCTGTAATCGGCCAACCGCCTTCTTCGGTGGTGGCTTCTAGGTCGATGACCAGCCAGTGCTGCATAAGCCCTCCTTAGCGTGCAGTCAGTATGGAAGCAGTTTCAGCGTCGGGTAAAGCCTGTTGCTTGGGGCATCCATACAGTTTTGCCACATGGCTGTACTGGCGTTGATTGCAGGTGGCGGGCATGCTTGCAGCCAGGTTCGTACCCGCTGTATGGCGCAGGTATGCAGTTAATCAGAAGCGTGCGGTAAAGGACGCTCGACGGTAGAGGTGGATATGGCAAAGCTGGCGTTTATCGGGCTGGGCGTAATGGGTTATCCGATGGCTGGGCATCTGGCACGTGCCGGGCATCAGGTGTGTGTGTACAACCGCACCGCCGCCAAGGCTGCGCAATGGGCCGCCGAATACCCCGGCAGCCACGCGCCAACCCCGCGTGAAGCGGCTGCGGGTGCCGAGTTTGTGATGGTCTGCGTGGGCAATGATGACGATCTGCGCAGTGTTGTGCTGGGCGAGCAGGGCGCCTTTGCCGGCATGCAGGCTGGTGCGGTGCTGATTGATCACACCACCGCCTCGGCGCAGGTTGCAAGTGAATTGGCCGAGCAGGCCGCTGCCCGGCAACTGGGTTTTCTCGATGCGCCGGTCTCCGGCGGACAGGCTGGGGCGCAGAACGGCGCGTTGACCATCATGGTCGGCGGTGAGGCGGCGACCTACGCCAAAGCTGAGCCAATCATTCAGGCCTATGCACGCATGGCCCGCCTGATGGGCGAAGCCGGCAGCGGTCAGCTGACCAAGATGGTCAACCAGATTTGCATCGCCGGGCTGGTGCAGGGCTTGTCCGAGGCGCTGCATTTCGCCGAGTGCGCCGGTCTCGACGCCCATGGCGCGATGGAAGTGATCAGCAAGGGCGCTGCACAATCCTGGCAGCTGGAAAATCGCCACAAAACCATGCTGGCCGGCGAGTTCGAACACGGCTTTGCCGTGGACTGGATGCGCAAGGACCTGGCAATTCTGCTAACCGAGGCGCGCAGCAATGGCGCGCAGCTGCCGGTCACCGCGCTGGTCGATCAGTTTTATGCCGATGTGCAGGGCATGGGCGGCGGCCGCTGGGACACGTCCAGTCTGTTAGCCCGCCTGAACAAGCGCTAACTGGCAGCTGAGTACGGCCGTCTATACTGGGTTCAAAGCCAGTATGGATTCGGCACTGTTCTCACTTTTCAGGCATGCGGGCACTGTTCATGGATGATCAATTTGCATTCAGCGACGACCTTCCCAGCACCACCAGCCAGCCCGTATGGCGCGTGCTGGCAGTTGATGATGACGCCGACTTCCAGCGCGCCACCGCCTTTGCCCTGAGCGAGCTGGAGCTGCTGGGCGGGCGTATTGAGCTGATCCAGGCGTTCAGCTGCCGTGAAGCTTCGATGCTGTTGGCCAAACACCATGACATCGCCCTGGTATTGCTCGATGTGGTGATGGAGACCGAAGACGCCGGCCTGCGCCTGATCAAGGCGCTGCGTGAGGTGATCGGCAATCGCGAAACCCGCGTGGTGATGCTCACTGGTGAGCCAGGCCTGGCGCCGGCTCATGAAGTGATGCGTGATTACGACATCAACGATTATTGGACCAAGAGTGAACTCAGCGCCGAGCGCTTGCTGACGGTGCTCACCGCAGCGGTGCGCGGTTATGCGCAGCTCAGGGCTGTAGCTAGCGCGCGGCGCGGCTTGCAGATGATCGTCGAGTCGAGCAATGCACTGTTCTGTTCGAAGAGTACCCGCGAGCTGTCGGCCAAGATTCTCTCGGAAATCACCTCACTGCTTGACCTGCAGACCGAGGGCATTGTCTGCGTGCGCGCCGATGAGGGTGACGCCACTACCGAGCCAAATGCGCGGATTGTCAGCGCCAGCGGGCGCTTCTTCGACAGCATCGACGCCAATCTGGACGTGCTGCAGCCGCAGGTCGCGGCGGCGGTGCGCCAATGCCTGCGGGCGCAGCAGACTCTGCGTCTGAGCGATTGCACGGTCTTGTTCTTTCCGCGCTTTCAGGCCGGTTCTGACTACGCCTGCTATATCGACAGTGCACGGGCGCTGGATGACACCGAGTTGGAGCTGCTCAAGGTGTTCAGTGTCAGTATCAGCCGTGGCCTTTACAACGTTGCGCTGTTCAGCCGCCTGGAGGAAATGGCCTATCAGGACGACTTGCTGAAGATCCCCAATCGTAATGCGCTGATTTGCATGCTGGACATGACGCTGAAGTCGGAGGCCAAGGATCAGCGGGTGCTGGTGCTCATCGATATCGATAATTTCTCTGGTGCCAACACCGCCTTTGGCACCGGTTATGGCGATTTTATTCTCGGCCTGGTGGCGAAGAAACTGCGCGACGCCTTCACCCATGAGGTGCTGATTGCCCGGGTGCGTGATGACCTGTTTGCCATCCTCGGCCCGCAAACCCAGGTTAATGCCGCGGACGTGGTGGCACTGTTTCGCCGGCATAAACGCCCTTATGAGCTGGGCCAGGTGCACAGCCTGAGCAGCGTGACCATGCACCTGGCTGACTTTACCGGCAGCGCCAGTGTGGCCCTGCAGGATGCGCTGTTGACCCTAAAACAGGCCAAGCGCTTGGGGCATGACCAGCACGGCGTCTACGACCCTAGGCTGCAAGGTGCGCATGCAGAGTCCTATCGCATGTTGCTGGCCTTGCGTGATGCGGTGGACGCCGGCCAAATCAGTGTTGAACTGCAGCCGCAAATTGACCTTGAAACGCTCCGCGTAACTGGTGTGGAAGCTTTGGCACGCTGGCGTAAAACTGACGGCAAGATGGTTCCGCCTTTGAGCTTTATTCCTCTGGCTGAAGCCACGGGCTACATCTTGCCGTTGGGCGATTTACTGATGCGTCTCGCGCTGCAGGCGGCAAAACAGCTTGCTGATGCGGGGTACCCGCACATCCGCGTTGCGGTTAACGTCTCTGCACCGCAACTGCTGCAGCATGACTTCATTGAGCGGTTTAAGTCGCACTTGCAGGTGGCTGGGGTGCTGCCTGAGCAGATTGAAGTGGAAATTACCGAGTCGGTGGCCATGCGCACCTTCGACACCGTCTGTGAAAAGCTTCGTGCGCTGCGGGCCATGGGCGTGGAGGTGGCCATCGATGACTTTGGCACTGGTTTCTCATCGCTCAGCTACCTGCGTTTGTTGCCTGCCGATCGCTTGAAAATCGACCGCAGTTTTGTTCTGGAAATCGGTGAGGTCAGCGACCAGCAGATGATCGCCGAAGCGGTGATCCAGATTGCCGCGCGGGTTGGCATGCGGGTCATTGCCGAAGGCGTCGAAACCCAACAGCAGGCCGACTGGATTCTCAAACATGGCTGCCGGCAGGCGCAGGGCTATCTGTTTGCCAAACCGATGGCCTGCGCGGATTTACTCAATTGGTTGAGTGACTGGCCGGAGTGCACGGCCTGATGCAGCAATCCAGGCGCGCCAGGCTGTTGTCGCAGCCGGTCAGGCGCAACCTATTGCTGCTATTTGTGCCATGGACGCTGCTGATTCTGCTGCTGATGGCACTGCTTTACGAGCGCTTGCTGGATGCGCGACTTGAACCGTTGTTGCGCGATCAGCAGGTCAGCCTGAACGAGGGCGTTGGCGTGCTAAATCGGCACCTGGCGACATTGCGCGGCAATCTGCAATTTCTCATCCAACAGCCACTACTGGCTGAGGTGCTGCGGAACCCAAGTGCAGATAACCGGCACGCCCTGAGTCAACTGTTTGTCGAGTTCGCCCGCAGCAGCATGGTCTATGACCAGATTCGCTGGCTGGATGAGCGTGGTGCAGAGCAGGTGCGGGTTGATTGGCGCAATGGCGAGCCGCTGGCGAGTGATCAGGCACAATTGCACAACCAGGCGCAGCACTATTACTTCGTCGAGACCATGAACCTGCCTCAGGGTGCGTTCTACCTCTCACGTTTTGACCTGAACGCTGATATGGGCAGCGTCGAGCAACCACTCAAGCCCACCCTGCGGGGTGCCGAGCCGATTTTCGATGGTGAGGGCAAGCGCCGCGGCATCCTGATCCTCAATTACCTTGGGCAAGTGCTGTTGCAACGTCTGGCCGAGGTGTCCAAGAGTTACGGCAACAACCTGACTCTGGTCGACCATGAAGGCTACTGGATACTCGCTGCTGATGAGCAGGATGCCTGGGGTTTTGCTCTGGGCAAGCCTGAGGCAACGCTGGCCAGCCGCTTTCCGGATAGCTGGCGGCGGATGCAGGCTGCCCACGATGGCGTGTTTAGCGACAGTGGTGGTTATTGGGCCTTTAATAAGTTCGATCCTTACCAGGGTAGTGGCCAGAACGCGGCAACAGGTGAGTACTGGTTACTGGTTTCGCACCTGCCTCTGGAGCAAATTCAGGGGCTGCGTGGGCAAGTACTCTGGCAGGTATTGCTGTTTGTCTGCGTGATGCTCTCTCTTGGGCTACTGGTGGTGTTGCGCCTCGGCTTGGCGGAGTTCGAGCGTGATCAGGTGCGCCAGGCGCTGGAGGTCAGTAGCCAGGCACTGTTGCAGCGTAATGCGGAGCTGCGTGACACGGTTGATCAGCTGCAGCGCACGCGCGGCGCCTTGCTTCAGGCGGAAAAGCTCTCTTCGTTGGGCACCTTGGTCGCGGGGGTGGCGCATGAGCTGAATACGCCGATTGGTGCCGCCAGCATGGCTGCCTCAACCCTGGATAAAGGTAATCAGAGCCTGCAGAAAAGCCTCGGTGAAGGGTTACAGCGTTCGGCGCTGGAGCGCTTTGTGCAGCGCAATGATGAAGGCCTGGCGATCATCCTTAATAGTCTGACGCGCATGGCGCAGCTAACCCGGGCCTTCAAGCAACTGGCCAGTGACCGTGCGAGTACCGAGCGACGTTGCTTTGATCTGGTCGAGTTGGTCGGTGAGGTCATGCTGCTGTTTACTCCCAAGCTCAAGCAGTCAAACCATCGGGTACAGCTGGAGCTACCGCCGAGCCTGATGCTCGACAGCTATCCGGGGCCTCTGGGTCAGATCCTGCAGAACCTGATCGACAATGCGCTGATCCATGCTTTCGATTCGGGCATGAACGGCGTGGTTACGGTCAGGGTTGAGCATGATGAGATGCGCCGCGAATGCGTAATTGAAGTCAGCGATAACGGCGATGGCATGAGCGAGGAGGTGCTGGGCAAGATCTTCGACCCGTTCTTTACCACCCGGCGCGGACGCGGAGGCGCCGGGCTTGGCTTGCATATCACCCACCAGCTGGCTGTGGATATTCTCGGCGCTGATCTACAGGTACGCAGCGCGCCAGGGCAGGGCACGCAGTTTCGTCTGCGTTTACCACTCGCCTGAATCTATGGATGAACGGCTGCCAAGCCGTCTGCACCCACGTAGAATCGCCGGCCTATGCCCTGTGCTGTGATGTTGAGGTCTTCCTGTCATGAATTGCCGTGCCGGCTGCGGCGCCTGCTGCATCGCTCCATCGATCAGTTCCCCTATCCCAGGTATGCCTGATGGCAAGCCGGCTGGTGTGCGCTGCGTGCAGCTGGATGCGAACAACTACTGCCTGATATTTGGCCGGCCTGAGCGACCTGCGGTGTGTTCTGCATTTCATGCTGCCGAGTATGTATGCGGCAGCACCACGGCAGAGGCGCTGCAGTTGATTGGCTGGCTGGAGCAAAGCACGGCCGTTGCAGTCTGATACTGTGGCACAACGTTATTGGCTGCTGGAGGCGTGATGGTGCGGTTTAAAGGGCTGCTCTTGGGTATTGCCGCGTTGCTGGCGGTGAGCGGGGCGCAGGCGGCGCAATGGCGTCTGGTTAAGGATGAAGCGGGTATTCAGGTCTATTTGCAGCAGATCCCAGGCTCAAGTTTTCAGGCGTTTCGCGGTGTCACTCGTATACGAGTGGATATGCCACGCTTGTTGGCCCTGCAGGATGATGTCAGCGCGGCCTGCGCCTGGATTCATGCGTGCAGCGAGCAGAAACTGCTCAAGCATGAGGGTGATCTGAGCTGGGCCTACAGCCGCTTCCACACGCCTTGGCCAGTGCAACCGCGTGATTCCATCCTGCAGGTGACTACCACGCGTGATGCTGATGGTCGGGTAACCCGCACCTTGCATGGCGTTGCCGACTTTTTACCGCCGCAGCAAGGCTTTGTGCGGGTGAGCAAGGTGGAGGGCTTCTGGAGCCTTACGCCGCGCGAGGGCGAAATCGAGGTGATCTACGAGGTTCATTCCGAACCGGGTGGAAGCGTGCCGGCCTGGTTGGCCAACAGCTTTGTCGTGGATGCGCCGTTCAATACTTTGCAGGGGCTGCGTCAGTTGGCTGAACAGCCATAAAGCTGGCTTATTCAGCGCAATAAAAAAGGCTGCCCGAGGGCAGCCTTTTGTGCGCCGAGAACTGAATTACTTCTTCAGATCGCGCTGCGGGTAGCCGGTGTACAGCTGGCGCGGACGGCCAATCTTGTAAGGGCTGGAGAGCATTTCTTTCCAGTGCGAGATCCAGCCGACGGTCCGCGCCAGGGCGAAGATCACGGTGAACATGCTGGTCGGAATACCGATAGCTTTGAGGATGATGCCCGAGTAGAAGTCGACGTTCGGGTACAGGTTGCGCTCTCTGAAGTACGGGTCGGTCAGGGCGATTTCTTCCAGACGCATCGCCAGTTCCAGCTGTGGATCGTTCTTGATACCCAGCTCTTTCAGTACTTCGTCGCAAGTCTGCTTCATCACGGTGGCGCGCGGATCGCGGTTTTTGTAAACGCGATGACCGAAGCCCATGAGTTTGAACGGATCGTTCTTGTCCTTGGCCTTGGCGATGAACTTGTCGATGTTCGAAACATCGCCAATCTCATCAAGCATGCTCAGCACTGCCTCGTTGGCACCGCCGTGCGCCGGGCCCCAGAGGGCGGCGATACCGGCTGCGATACAGGCGAACGGGTTGGCACCCGAGGAGCCGGCCAGACGTACAGTGGAGGTGGAGGCGTTCTGCTCATGGTCGGCGTGCAGGATAAAGATCTTATCCATGGCCTTGGCCAGCACCGGGCTGATCGGTTTGATCTCGCACGGGGTGTTGAACATCATGTGCAGGAAGTTTTCCGCGTAGTTCAGGTCATTACGCGGGTACATCATCGGCTGACCCATGGAGTACTTGTAGGTCATGGCGGCGATGGTTGGCATCTTGGCGATCAGGCGCATGGCCGATACTTCGCGGTGATGCGGGTTATTGATGTCCAGTGAGTCATGGTAGAAGGCCGAGAGTGCACCGACTACACCGCACATGATGGCCATCGGGTGAGCGTCACGGCGGAAGCCGTTGAAGAAGGTCTTCAGTTGCTCGTGAACCATGGTGTGGTTCTTGATGGTGCTGACGAACTTGGCTTTTTCTTCTGCGCTCGGCAGTTCGCCGTTCAGCAGCAGGTAGCAGGTTTCCAGGTAATCGGATTGCTCTGCAAGCTGTTCGATGGGGTAGCCGCGATGCAGCAGAATGCCCTGGTCGCCGTCGATGTAGGTGATCTTCGACTCGCACGAGGCGGTGGACATAAAGCCAGGATCAAATGTGAAACGGCCCGTGGCGGTTAAGCCCCGCACGTCAATTACATCGGGACCAACGGTGCCGGTTAAAATGGGCAGCTCGACGGGGGCTGCGCCCTCGATGATCAACTGCGCTTTTTTGTCAGCCATGTGTGGCCTCCTAGTTATGCTTGAAATCATCTGACTGCCCCCCACGCAGGGCCCGCACCACTATAGTGAGATAAATTCGAATGTCAATTTGCGAAAACCCAGGCGGCAGAAGGGTTTGCGGGTGGTTTTCGGGCTTTTAAAGTGGTTCTTTACGCCATTTATAAAAGGTACGCAATGCGCTTTTAGGTAGGGGGCTTTGCGTTGTCATTAGTAACCTAACTGTCTATACTCTGCGCCCAGCTACCAAGGGCTTTAGCCTGTCTTTTGGTAGTTGTCACTCCTTGGGTGATGGGTACCTGACCAGTGCACCTCCCGACAACTTTGCCCTGATAGTTAGGGGCTCTCAGTGTGATAAAAAGCCGTGAATAGCCAAAGACCTGTAAACCTAGACCTTAGGACTATCAAACTCCCGATCACTGCTTACACGTCCATTCTTCACCGTATCTCCGGTGTCATCCTCTTTGTCGGTATCGCCATTCTGCTTTATGGCCTCGACAAGTCGCTGGCGTCCGAAGAGGGCTTTGCCCAGGTGCAGGAATGCCTGACCAGCCCGCTGGCCAAGTTCGTGATTTGGGGTCTGCTGTCCGCTCTGCTGTACCACCTGGTGGCCGGTGTTCGCCACTTGATCATGGACATGGGCATCGGTGAGACGCTGGAAGGCGGCAAGCTGGGTTCGAAAATCGTTCTCGTCGTCTCGACGATCGTGATCGTGCTGCTGGGGGTGTGGATATGGTAACCAACGTCACGAATTTCTCGCGTTCGGGTCTTTATGACTGGATGGCACAGCGTGTATCTGCTGTCGTCCTCGCGGCTTATGTGCTGTTTTTGCTTGGCTTTGTCGTGTGTAACCCGGGTCTGGGTTATGCCGAATGGCAGGCGCTGTTCTCCAATAACGCAATGCGTATCTTCAGCCTGTTGACCCTGGTGGCGCTCAGCGTTCACGCCTGGGTTGGCATGTGGACAATTTCCACCGACTACCTGACGCCGATGGCCCTGGGTAAGTGGGCTACTGTCGTGCGTTTTCTGTTCCAGGCCGCGTGTGGCGTTGCCATGTTCGCGTTATTCGTCTGGGGCGTGCAGATTTTTTGGGGTAACTGATCCATGACAAGCATTCGCACTCTTTCTTATGACGCCATCATTATTGGTGGCGGCGGCGCGGGTATGCGCGCTGCACTGCAGTTGGCTCAGGGTGGTCACAAAACCGCAGTCGTGACCAAGGTCTTCCCGACGCGCTCGCACACTGTTTCCGCTCAGGGCGGTATCACCTGCGCCATCGCTTCGGCCGACCCGAACGACGACTGGCGCTGGCACATGTACGACACCGTCAAGGGCTCCGACTATATCGGTGACCAGGACGCTATCGAATACATGTGTTCCGTGGGTCCGGAGGCCGTATTTGAACTGGAACACATGGGGCTGCCGTTCTCCCGTACCGAGCAGGGCCGCATCTATCAGCGTCCGTTCGGCGGTCAATCCAAAGGCCCGAATAACCCGACTCAGGCTGCGCGCACCTGTGCTGCTGCTGACCGTACCGGTCACGCCCTGCTGCACACCCTGTACCAGGCCAACCTGAAAGCTGGTACCTCGTTCCTCAACGAGTGGTACGCGGTCGATCTGGTGAAGAACCAGGACGGCGCCGTAGTTGGCACCATCGCCATCTGCATCGAAACCGGCGAAACCGTTTATATCCGTTCCAAAGCCACAGTATTGGCTACCGGTGGTGCTGGTCGCATTTATGCTTCCACCACCAATGCCCTGATCAATACGGGTGACGGTGTTGGTATGGCTCTGCGTGCTGGCGTTCCGGTGCAGGACATCGAAATGTGGCAGTTCCACCCAACCGGTATCGCAGGTGCCGGTACGCTGGTAACCGAAGGCTGCCGTGGTGAAGGTGGTTACCTGATCAACAAGCACGGCGAGCGTTTCATGGAGCGTTATGCTCCGAACGCCAAAGACCTGGCAGGTCGCGACGTTGTTGCACGCTCGATGGTTAAGGAAATCATTGCTGGCAACGGTTGTGGTCCAGAAGGCGATCACGTGATGCTCAAACTCGATCACCTCGGTGAAGAGGTGCTTCACAGCCGTCTTCCGGGTATCTGCGAGCTGTCGAAGACCTTCGCACACGTTGATCCGGTTGTTGCACCTATCCCGGTTGTGCCGACTTGCCACTATATGATGGGCGGCGTACCGACCAACATCCATGGTCAGGCCATCACCCAGGATGCCAACGGTAACGACAAGATCATCGACGGTCTGTTCGCTGTGGGCGAAGTGGCTTGCGTATCGGTTCATGGTGCAAACCGCCTTGGCGGCAACTCGTTGCTTGACCTCGTGGTGTTCGGCCGTGCCGCCGGTATCCACCTGGAAAAAGCGCTTAAAGAAGGCGTAGATGCGCGTGGCGCGTCCGAGACGGACATTGAGCTGTCGCTCAAGCGTTTGGCTGGCGTCAACGAGCGCACCACAGGTGAAGACGTAGCGCCGCTGCGTAAAGAACTGCAGAACTGCATGCAAAACTACTTCGGTGTGTTCCGCACCGGCGAATACATGCAAAAAGGCATCAAACAACTGACCGACCTGCGTGAGCGCATCGCGAACGTCAAGATCGCGGATAAGAGTCAGGCATTTAATACTGCGCGTATCGAGGCGCTGGAACTGCAAAACCTTCTCGAAGTTGCTGAGGCCACTGCGATCGCTGCGGAGGCTCGTAAAGAGTCCCGTGGTGCTCATGCTCGCGAAGACTTTGAAGAGCGTGATGACGAAAACTGGTTGTGCCACTCCCTCTATCTTCCAGAGGATAAGCGCGTCAGTAAGCGTGCCGTCAATTTCGCGCCGAAGACAGTACCGGCGTTTGAACCCAAGGTCCGGACTTATTAAGGGTGACTGATATGTTGCAAGTCAGTGTTTATCGCTACAACCCGGAAAAAGATGCAGCGCCGTTTATGCAGGACTTCCAGGTCGATACCGGTGGCAAGGATGTAATGGTTCTCGACGTGCTGGCTTTGATCAAAGAGCAGGATCAAGGCTTTTCTTACCGTCGTTCCTGCCGTGAGGGTGTATGTGGCTCCGACGGCATGAACATCAACGGCAAGAATGGTCTGGCGTGCATCACGCCGCTTTCGGTTGCCGGCCTTAAAGGCGGCAAGCTTGTGATCCGGCCGCTGCCTGGCTTACCAGTCATTCGTGACCTCGTTGTTGATATGAGCATCTTCTACAAGCAGTACGAGAAGGTGCAGCCATATTTGCAGAACGACACGCCTGCTCCGGCCATCGAGCGTCTGCAGTCGCCGGAAGAGCGTGAGAAGTTGGATGGTCTGTACGAGTGCATTCTGTGCGCGTGCTGCTCCACCAGCTGCCCGTCGTTCTGGTGGAACCCTGACAAGTTCCTCGGCCCAGCTGCACTGCTGCAGGCTTATCGTTTCCTGGCGGACAGCCGTGATACTCAGACCGAACAGCGTCTGGCGTCGTTGGATGATCCGTTCAGCGTGTTTCGTTGCCGCGGCATCATGAACTGCGTGAACGTCTGCCCTAAGGGTCTTAACCCGACCAAGGCAATCGGCCACGTACGTAACATGTTGCTGCAAAGCGGTACCTGATTCACGGTTGTTTGCTAGACCTGTAACACCTGCGGCGCTGCTTTCAACCCAGCGCCGTAGTTTTAGCCAGGGCTGCTGCTCACAAAGCGGTGGCCCTAATTTGAAAAATATGACGACCAGCAGGGGCATCCGGGCTGGTGCCCGGACTATCTGCGGGATCCGTAGTGGCTTACCAGTCGCTGCTTCAGGACTGACAGCCATGCGGTTTCTTCGCCGGTGGTGTCCCCTTACCGAGGGTGACCAAGCATGCAAGAAAGCGTGATGCAGCGCATGTGGGACAGTGCCCACCTATCCGGTGGTAACGCTGCCTATGTGGAAGAGCTCTATGAGCTTTACCTGCACGATCCCAACGCTGTGCCAGAAGAGTGGCGCACTTACTTCCAGAAGTTGCCGACTGACGGCAGCGCCGCCACAGACGTATCGCATTCAACGATTCGCGATCATTTCGTCCTGCTCGCCAAAAACCAGCGCCGCGCCCAACCGGTGTCTGCTGGTAGCGTCAGCAGTGAGCACGAAAAGAAGCAAGTCGAGGTGCTGCGCCTGATTCAGGCTTATCGCATGCGCGGCCATCAGGCTGCCCAGCTCGATCCGCTTGGCCTCTGGAAGCGTCCTGTCCCGGCTGATCTGGCAATCAATCACTACGGTCTGACCGATGCTGACCTGGACACCACCTTCCGTACCGGTGGTCTGTTCATTGGCAAGGAAGAGGCTACTCTGCGCGAAATTCGCGATGCGTTGCAGCAGACATATTGCCGCACCATTGGCGCCGAGTTCACTCACATCGTTGATTCCGAGCAGCGCAGCTGGTTCCAGCAGCGCCTGGAAAGCGTGCGCGGTCGTCCACAATTCTCGGTTGACGTGCAGAGCCACTTGCTCGAACGTCTGACTGCGGCTGAAGGTCTGGAAAAATACCTGGGTACCAAATACCCCGGCACCAAGCGTTTCGGTCTTGAAGGCGGCGAGAGCCTGATTCCGCTGCTCGATGAAGTGATCCAGCGTTCCGGCTCCTACGGCACCAAGGAAATCGTTATCGGCATGGCCCACCGTGGCCGTCTTAACGTGCTGGTCAACACCTTCGGCAAGAACCCACGCGACTTGTTCGACGAGTTCGAAGGCAAGAAAACCGAAGGCTTGTCCTCCGGTGACGTGAAATACCACCAGGGTTTCTCCTCCAACGTGATGACCGCTGGCGGCGAAGTGCACCTGGCGATGGCGTTCAACCCGTCTCACCTGGAGATCGTTTCGCCGGTGGTCGAAGGTTCGGTACGTGCCCGTCAGGACCGTCGTAACGACGCGATTGGCGAGAAAGTGCTGCCGGTTTCCCTACACGGTGACGCAGCATTTGCCGGTCAGGGTGTGGTCATGGAAACCTTCCAGATGTCGCAGACTCGCGGCTTCAAGACGGGCGGCACCATCCACATCGTGATCAACAACCAGGTCGGCTTTACCATCAGCAACCCGCTGGACTCGCGTTCCACTGAGTACTGCACGGACGTTGCCAAGATGATTCAGGCGCCGATCCTGCACGTTAACGGCGATGATCCGGAAGCGGTGCTGTTCGTGACCCAGCTGGCTGTCGATTACCGCATGCAGTACAAGCGTGACGTGGTCATCGACTTGGTCTGCTACCGCCGTCGCGGCCACAACGAGGCCGACGAGCCGAGCGGCACCCAGCCGATCATGTATCAGCAAATCACCAAGCAGCGCACCACCCGTGAGCTGTATGCCGAAGTGCTGACCGCTGCGGCGCGTCAGTCGGTAGATGAGGTGCAGGCCAAGATCGACGAGTACCGTACCGCGCTGGATAATGGTCAGCATGTGGTCAAAAGCCTGGTCAAAGAGCCGAACAAGGAACTCTTCGTCGATTGGCGTCCGTACCTGGGCCATGCCTGGACCGCGCGTCACGACACGCGTTTCGAGCTGAAAACCCTGCAGGAGCTGTCCAACAAGCTGCTGGAAATTCCGGAAGGCTTCGTTGTGCAGCGCCAGGTCGCGAAAATTCTCGAAGACCGCCAGAAGATGAGCGCAGGTGCACTGCCGATCAACTGGGGCTACGCCGAAACCATGGCCTACGCCACCTTGTTGTTCGAAGGCCACCCAATCCGTATGACCGGCCAGGACATCGGCCGCGGTACCTTCTCGCACCGTCACGCGGTGCTGCACAACCAGAAGGATGCCGGCACTCATCTGCCGCTGCAGAACCTCTACCAGGGTCAGCCGCGTTTCGACCTGTACGACTCTTTCCTCTCGGAAGAAGCCGTGCTTGCCTTCGAATACGGCTATGCCACCACCCAGCCGCAGTCGCTGGTGATCTGGGAAGCGCAGTTCGGCGACTTCGCCAACGGTGCTCAGGTAGTGTTCGACCAGTTCATTTCCAGTGGCGAGCACAAGTGGGGCCGTCTGTGCGGTCTGACCATGCTGCTGCCGCACGGTTATGAAGGGCAGGGGCCTGAGCACAGCTCGGCGCGTCTAGAGCGTTATCTGCAACTGTGTGCCGAGCACAACATGCAGGTTGCCGTACCGACCACCCCGGCGCAGATCTACCACTTGCTGCGTCGTCAGGTGATTCGCCCGCTGCGCAAGCCATTGGTCGTATTGACGCCGAAGTCGCTGCTGCGCCACAAATTGGCCATCTCGACTTTGGAAGATCTGGCCGAAGGCTCGTTCCAGACCGTGATTCCGGAGATCGATGCAATCGATCCGAAGAAAGTCGAGCGTCTGATTCTGTGCAGCGGCAAGGTTTACTACGACTTGCTGGAGAAGCGCCGCAACGAAGGCCGCGAAGACATCGCCATCGTGCGTATCGAGCAGCTCTATCCGTTCCCGGAAGATGATCTGGCCGAGGCAATTGCTCCGTACAAGAACCTCAAGCACATCGTCTGGTGTCAGGAAGAGCCGATGAACCAGGGCGCCTGGTACTGCAGCCAGCATCACATGCGTCGCGTGGCGACAGCGCACAAGAAAGCGCTGTTCCTCGAGTACGCCGGTCGTGATGCGTCTGCTGCACCTGCCTGTGGTTATGCATCGATGCACGCCGAACAGCAGGAAAAACTCCTGCAAGACGCCTTTACTGTTTAACGCCTTCGCGCAACAGGCGGCCAACTGGGTCGCCTGCTAGAAGAAACCGAATTTAAGGAACCACACACAATGGCTATCGAGATCAAAGCCCCTACTTTCCCGGAATCGGTTGCCGACGGCACCGTGGCCACTTGGCACAAGAAGCCGGGCGATGCGGTCAAGCGCGACGAGCTGATCGTTGACATCGAAACCGACAAGGTAGTGATTGAAGTGCTGGCCGAGGCCGATGGTGTCCTCGCGCAAATCATCAAGAATGAAGGCGACACCGTTCTGTCCAACGAACTGCTAGGTACCCTGGGCGAGGGCGGCGCGGCTGCTCCTGCACCGGCTGTTGCAGCTCAATCTGCTGCACCTGCTGCCGCTGCTCCTGCCGCTGCTGCGGGCGACGATCAGATCCTGTCCCCAGCTGCGCGCAAGATTGCTGAAGAAAACGGTATCGATCCGAACAGCATTGCCGGCACCGGTAAAGGCGGTCGTGTCACCAAGGAAGACGTGGTGGCTGCCGTTGAAGCGAAGAAGAACGCGCCTGCTGCTGCACCTGCCGCCAAGCCTGCCGCGCCAGCCGCTGCCGCCCCGGTATTCGCCACCGGCGACCGCACCGAGAAGCGTGTACCGATGACTCGCCTGCGCGCCAAGATCGCCGAGCGTCTGGTTGAGGCTCAGTCCTCCATGGCCATGCTGACCACCTTCAACGAAGTCGACATGACCGAAGTCATGGCCCTGCGTTCGAAGTACAAAGACCTATTCGAGAAGAGCCACAACGGCGTGCGCCTGGGCTTTATGTCGTTCTTCGTCAAGGCTGCCACTGAAGCGCTGAAGCGTTTCCCAGCAGTCAACGCCTCGATCGATGGGACCGACATCGTTTACCACGGCTACGCCGACATCGGCGTTGCCGTGTCCAGCGACCGTGGTCTGGTTGTTCCGGTGCTGCGTAACGCCGAGCTGATGAGCCTGGCTGAAATCGAGAACGGCATTGTCACCTTTGGCAAGAAAGCCAAAGACGGCAAGCTGTCGATCGAAGAAATGACTGGCGGCACCTTCACCATCACTAACGGCGGCACCTTCGGTTCGATGATGTCGACGCCGATCGTCAACCCGCCGCAAGCCGCGATTCTGGGTATGCACAACATTATCCAGCGTCCGATGGCCGTGAATGGCCAGGTGGTAATCCGTCCAATGATGTACCTGGCGTTGTCCTACGATCACCGCCTGATTGATGGTAAGGAAGCCGTGACCTTCCTGGTGACCATCAAGAACTTGCTGGAAGACCCGGCGCGTCTGCTGCTGGACATCTAAAAGCCAGTTTCTCCCTCGGCGGCTCTCTAACCAGGGCCGTCCGGTTTATTCGAGAAGGAATACGTTATGACCCAGAAATTCGACGTGGTAGTCATCGGTGCCGGCCCTGGTGGCTATGTAGCGGCCATCAAAGCAGCGCAGCTCGGTTTGAAGACTGCCTGCATCGAGAAGTACCAGGATAAAGAGGGCAAGGTTGCACTCGGTGGTACGTGCCTGAACGTCGGTTGCATCCCGTCCAAAGCGCTGCTGGACAGCTCCTGGAAATACTATGAGGCGAAGGATCACTTCGCAATTCACGGTATTGAAGCCAAGGGCGTGACCATCGATGTGCCTGCGATGATCGGTCGTAAGGCCAATATCGTGAAAAACCTAACTGGCGGCGTTGCCACGCTGTTCAAAGCCAATGGTGTGACCCTGCTCGAAGGTCACGGCAAGCTGCTGGCGAACAAGCAGGTTGAAGTCACTGGCTCCGACGGCAAGACGCAGATCGTCGAAGCAGAGAACGTTATTCTTGCCTCCGGCTCCAAGCCGATCGACATTCCGCCTGCCCCGGTTGACCAGGACGTGATCGTTGATTCCACTGGCGCCCTTGAATTCCAGAGCGTGCCGAAGAAGCTGGGCGTGATCGGCGCTGGCGTAATCGGTCTGGAACTGGGTTCGGTGTGGGCGCGTCTGGGCGCTGAAGTGACTGTGCTGGAAGCGCTGGACAAGTTCCTCCCGGCTGCCGATGAGCAGATCGCCAAGGAAGCGCTGAAAACCTTCACCAAGCAAGGCCTTAGCATCCGTCTGGGTGCTCGCGTTACTGGGTCGGAAGTGAAGAAGAAGCAGGTCACTGTCAACTTCACCGACGCCGAAGGCGAGCAGAAGATCGTATTCGACAAGCTGATTGTTGCAGTTGGTCGTCGTCCGGTGACCACCGACCTGTTGGCGGCCGACAGCGGCGTCGACATGGACGAGCGTGGTTTCATCTTCGTTGACGACCAGTGCGCCACCAGCGTACCGGGCGTTTACGCCATTGGTGACGTGGTGCGCGGCGCGATGCTGGCCCACAAAGCCTCGGAAGAGGGCATCATGGTTGCCGAGCGCATCGCCGGCCACAAAGCCCAGATGAACTACGACCTGATCCCGTCGGTTATCTACACCCACCCGGAAATCGCATGGGTTGGTAAAACCGAGCAGCAGCTGAAGACCGAAGGCGTTGCCGTTAACGTCGGCACCTTCCCGTTCGCTGCCAGCGGTCGCGCCATGGCGGCCAACGACACCGGCGGTATGGTTAAGGTGATCGCCGATGCCAGCACCGACCGCGTTCTGGGTGTACACGTGATTGGCCCAAGCGCTGCCGAACTGGTTCAGCAGGGTGCAATTGGTATGGAATTCGGCACCAGCGCCGAGGATCTGGGGATGATGGTGTTCTCCCACCCGACGCTGTCCGAGGCGCTGCATGAAGCTGCTCTGGCAGTGAATGGCCACGCCATCCACATCGCCAACCGCAAGAAGCGTTAAGTCGTTGTTTGTTTGAGCGGATGCCTTCACCGGCGTTGTGTACCGGTGAAGGTGCAGCTCAACAGGAAGAACCACGGCCGACTGCCCGCGTACACCTCAGGTTCTGCGCGGAACGTTAGCCGGATTGCTCCAGAAGCAGTCACAGGTGGTGCGGCATCACAAGTGCAGCACCGTATGCGCAATACCTAAACGAAGACGGTAGACAAGCATGAATCTCCACGAGTATCAGGGTAAGCAGCTGTTCGCTGAATACGGCCTGCCCGTATCCAAGGGCTTCGCGGTAGACACCCCGGAAGAAGCCGCAGCAGCCTGCGAAAAAATCGGTGGCACCGAGTGGGTCGTCAAAGCTCAAGTCCACGCTGGTGGCCGCGGTAAAGCGGGCGGCGTGAAGCTGGTTAAGAACAAAGAAGACGCCAAAGCCTTCGCCGCCAACTGGCTGGGCAAGCGTCTGGTGACTTACCAGACAGATGCCAACGGTCAGCCAGTGACCAAGATCCTGGTCGAGTCCTGCACCGACATCGCCAAGGAACTCTACCTGGGCGCAGTCGTTGACCGCTCCAGCCGTCGCATCGTGTTCATGGCTTCCACCGAAGGTGGCGTGGACATCGAGAAAGTAGCCCACGATACCCCTGAGAAGATCCTCAAGGCGACCATCGACCCGCTGGTCGGCGCTCAGCCGTTCCAGGGCCGCGAGCTGGCATTCCAGCTGGGCCTGGAAGGTGATCAGATCAAGCAGTTCACTCAGATCTTCGTTGGCCTGGCCAAGCTGTTCCAGGACTATGACCTGGCTCTGCTGGAAGTGAACCCGCTGGTGATCAAGGCTGACGGCAATCTGCATTGCCTCGACGCCAAGATCAACATCGACAGCAACGCCATGTACCGTCAGCCGAAGCTGCGCGCCATGCACGATCCGTCCCAGGACGATCCGCGTGAAGCCCACGCTGCCAAGTTCGAACTGAACTACGTAGCGCTGGAAGGCAACATCGGTTGCATGGTCAACGGTGCTGGCCTGGCCATGGGCACCATGGACATCGTCAACCTGCACGGCGGCAAGCCAGCCAACTTCCTCGACGTAGGTGGCGGCGCAACCAAAGAGCGCGTGACCGAAGCCTTCAAGATCATCCTGTCCGACAGCAACGTTGCTGCCGTACTGGTAAACATCTTCGGCGGTATCGTTCGTTGCGACATGATTGCCGAAGGCATCATCGGCGCAGTGAAAGAAGTCGGCGTGAAAATCCCGGTTGTTGTCCGTCTGGAAGGCAACAACGCTGAACTGGGCGCTAAAGTCCTGGCAGAAAGCGGCCTGAACATCATCGCGGCAACCAGCCTGACCGACGCTGCTCAGCAAGTCGTCAAAGCTGCGGAGGGCAAGTAATGAGCGTCCTGATCAATAAAGACACCAAAGTTATCTGCCAGGGCTTCACCGGCTCGCAGGGTACTTTCCACTCCGAACAAGCCATCGCCTACGGCACCAAGATGGTTGGCGGCGTGACTCCGGGCAAAGGCGGCACCACTCACCTGAATCTGCCGGTGTTCAACACCGTGCGTGAAGCAGTTGAACAAACTGGCGCCACCGCCAGCGTGATCTACGTTCCGGCTCCGTTCTGCAAGGACTCGATCCTTGAAGCGGCCATGGGCGGCATCAAGCTGATCGTCTGCATCACCGAAGGCATCGCGACCATCGACATGCTCGAAGCCAAGGTCAAGTGTGACGAGCTGGGCGTGGTCCTGATCGGCCCGAACTGCCCAGGCGTGATCACTCCGGGCGAGTGCAAAATCGGCATCATGCCCGGCCACATCCACTTGCCAGGCAAAGTCGGCATCGTGTCGCGTTCCGGCACCCTGACTTACGAAGCTGTTAAGCAGACCACTGACGCCGGTTTCGGTCAGTCCACCTGCGTCGGCATCGGTGGTGACCCGATCCCAGGTTCCAACTTCATCGACATCCTGAAGCTGTTCCAGGAAGACCCGAAGACCGAAGCGATCGTGATGATCGGTGAGATCGGCGGTTCGGCTGAAGAAGAAGCTGCTGCTTACATCAAGGCCAACGTGACCAAGCCAGTAGTGTCCTACATCGCTGGTGTAACCGCTCCTGCGGGCAAGCGTATGGGCCATGCCGGCGCAATCATCTCCGGCGGCAAGGGTACTGCAGACGAGAAGTTCGCAGCCCTGCAAGACGCTGGCGTGAAAACCGTGCGTTCCCTGGCTGACATCGGCAAGGCCCTGGCCGAGCTGACCGGTTGGGAAGTGAAAAAAGCCTAAGGCTTTTTGACCTGAGAAAAGGCCACCTTCGGGTGGCCTTTTTTATTGCGGCCAGGGACGAACTGTTGTCGATGCGACAGCTTTTTTCACCAGTCCGACAGCCTGACCTGTGCCAGTGCCGCTGGCGTGCCAATTTCGTTAGGCTTGCAACTATTAGCGCCTGCTCCGCCACAAGCGGCTCAGGGTGCTGCAGTGGCCCCGCTTAACCGGCTGGGTGACGTTTCCCCCGATCCATCGGGAAACCCTCGGAACTTTCGGTTTTCAACTTCCAACTTTCTGCCTGTGGTATTCCCTTCTATGACTCGTTTGAAAGGCTCGGATCTCCTGGCCCTCGGCTTTATGACGTTTGCGCTGTTCCTGGGCGCCGGCAACATCATCTTTCCGCCCAGCGCCGGTATGGCGGCGGGCGAGAACATCGGCCTGGCAGCGCTGGGCTTTCTGCTCACTGGCGTTGGTTTGCCGCTGTTGACCATTGTCGCCCTGGCGCGCGTCGGTGGCGGCATGGCACTGCTTACCGCGCCGTTAGGTAAGCGTGCAGGCGTAATGTTTGCGGTCGCGGTGTACCTGGCCATTGGCCCGTTATTCGCTACGCCGCGCACCGCTGTGGTGTCGTTCGAGATGGGCGTCGCCCCGTTCAGCGGCAATAGCAGTACTGCGCTATTGCTCTATACCTTGGCCTACTTTGCTGCGGTGCTGTTCCTGTCCCTCAATCCAGGGCAGCTGGTGGATCGCATCGGCAAGTACATCACCCCGGTGCTGCTGGCGGCGCTGCTGGTGTTGGGCGGCGCTGCGCTGCTGATTCCGGCGGGGGAGATCGGCCAGGTCTCGCCTGATTACCAGAGCACGCCCTTTGTGCAGGGTTTTCTGCAGGGCTACCTGACCATGGATACCCTCGGTGCGCTGGTATTCGGCATCGTGATCGCCACCGCGATTCGCGACCATGGCGTGACTGACAGCAAGCTGATTACCCGCTACTCGGTGATTGCCGGCCTGATCGCTGCAGTCGGCCTGTCGCTGGTATATCTGGCGCTGTTCTACCTCGGTGCGACTAGCCAGGGCATTGCCGGTGAAGCGCAGAATGGCGTGCAGATTCTTACCGCCTATGTGCAGCACACCTTCGGTACTGCAGGCAGCTTGCTGCTGGCCGTAGTGATTACCCTGGCCTGCCTGACCACAGCTGTGGGTTTATTGACGGCGTGTGGCGAGTTCTTCAGCGGCCTGTTGCCGGTTTCCTATCGCACGGTGGTGATCGCGTTTGGCGTGTTCAGCCTGCTGGTGGCTAATCAGGGCTTGACCCAGCTGATCAGCTTCTCGATTCCGGTATTGGTCGGCTTGTATCCACTGGCCATCGTGTTGGTGGCGCTGAGCCTGCTGGATGACCTGTGGTGTTCACCGGCGCGTGTGTTCCGTCCGGTGATGGCGGTCACCTTGGTGTTTGGCCTGGTTGACGGGATTGCCGCAGCCGGCGGCAAGGCGCTGATCCCGAACTTCTTCAGCCAACTGCCTTTGGCGGACCAGAGCCTCGGCTGGCTGTTGCCGGTGCTGCTGACCCTGGTCCTGGCTGTTGTGGTGGATCGCGCGCTAGGTGCGCCGAAGACCGCTGTAGCCTAAGTTCTGTTGGTTACAAAAGGCCGCTCACTGAGCGGCCTTTTTGTTGGCCAGCTGAAAGCTAGGCCTGTCTATAATCGGCGCAGGTTAACAAGGAGTTTGCATGCCAATCAGTGACTACTACCTACCGCACCTGCTTGCCGTTCTTTGGTTCGTCGTCTGCTGGGCCGGTTATACCCGCTATGCCCAGGCCAAGGGCCGCACCACGCCATGCCTGGCCAGCGTGCTGCACCTGTACCGCGAAGACTGGATGCGCCGCATGCTGCTACGCGACAACCGCATCGCCGATGCCAACGTGATCGGCAACCTGGAGCGTAACGCTTCGTTCTTTGCTTCCAGTACGTTGATCATTCTCGCCGGTATTCTGACCGTGCTCGGCGCCTCTGATCGCGCAGTATCGCTGCTGGCCGATCTGCCGTTTGTCCAGGCCGCTAGCCGCGAGCTGTCCGAAGTCAAACTGCTGTGTCTGGGAGTGGTGTTCGTCTACGCCTTCTTTACCTTCAGCTGGTGCATGCGCCAGTACAACTTCGCCGCCGTACTGGTGGGTTCTGCGCCGATGGTGGGGGAGCGACATGTCACTGAGCAGGAGCGCAAAGCCTTCGCCGAACGCACCGCGCGGGTGATCTCGATGGCCGCCAACCAGTTCAACCAGGGGTTGCGTGCCTATTACTTCGGTATGGCAACCCTGGCCTGGTTTATCAACCCATGGTTTTTCATGCTGGTCAGCGCAGGTGTGGTATTGGTGTTGTACCGCCGCGAGTTTCACTCCGATGTGCTGGAAGTGATGGTCTACACCCAGACCCCGGCATTCGAATCGCCCAAGGAGAAAAGCGAATGAGCATTCCATTCTGGTGCATTTTTATCAGCGCATTACTGATCTTTATTGCCAAGGCCCCGGTGGCCAAGGCCATGGCGAAGGAGGGTGACGGTCATTACGACAACCACCATCCGCGCGCCCAGCAAGCGCGTCTGACCGGTTTTGGCGCGCGTGCTTTGGCGGCGCACTTGAATAACTTCGAGGCGTTTCCGCTGTTTGCCGTCGGCGTGCTGATGGCCCATGTGACCAATAACCACGGCGTTCTGGTGGATGTCTTGGCGGTGACCTTCGTTGTGGCGCGAGTGCTTTATCTGCTTTTCTACTGGGCCGACCTGCACTGGCAGCGCAGTCTGGTCTGGGTGGTTGGGCTGCTGTGCAGCCTGCTGCTCATGCTTACCCCGGCGCTTTGATTGCGCCATAAACAAACAGGCCCGCATTAAGCGGGCCTGTTTGTTTCAGCTGGAAGGCTTATTGGCCGTCAACAGTATCTTTGACTTCATCGCCAGCATCTTCGATAGCGTCAGCTGCATCATTGGCAGCGTCTTCGATTTTCTCGCCAGTGGTTGGCTCGGTGCCCATCACTTCATCAGCTTTCTGCTCAATGGCTTCGCCGGTTTCTTCAACGGCATCACCCATGGATTCAATGGCTTCAGCAGCGGACTCCTTGGCTGACTCTACTTTGTCTTCCGGGGTTTTCTCGCAAGCTGCCAGGCCGAGCATGGCGGCGAGAAGCAGGGCATAGGTGAATGGCTTTTGCACGGTTAGTACTCCTTGTAGTGTAGAAATCAATGCCGGGTCGCCCGGGCATAGCCATTAAACAACGCAGTTTCGCCGAAGTTCCCTATTAATTTACTGGCAGTTCTCGTCAGCAGGTCGGCTCCGTGGTGCCGGGCCTGGTGTCTGCGAGTATCATGCTCACCCTTTGTACAGTTGTCCTGAGTCTGAAGTCATGAGCGATTCTCCTATTGTTGCGCGGGCGCAGCGTTTTCTATCGGTCCTGCGTCATTGCCAGGTGCTCGGCATCAGTGTGCACAGCGCTGATGCACAGGGGCTGATCCTGCGTTTGCCCTACAGCCCACAGATCGTTGGTAACCCGGAAACCGGTGTGATCCACGGTGGTGCCATCACCACGCTGATGGACACCACCTGCGGTATTTCCACTGTGTGTGTGCTGCCAGAGTTCGAAATCTGCCCAACCCTCGACCTGCGCATTGATTACATGCGCCCGGCTGAGCCGAACAAGGATGTATTTGGTTTCGCTGAATGCTACCGGGTAACCGAGAACATCATCTTCACCCGCGGCTATGCCTATCAGGACAATCCCGATGAGCCGATTGCCCATGTGGTCGGCGCCTTCATGCGCATGGGTAAACCTGCTGATCTGCAACGCACTGCCAAGGGAGCTGGCCAATGAGCACGCTGAACCTCAACCAGCTGGTGCGCGAAGCCCACGAGCAGAATAACTATGACTCGTTGATCAGTCTGATTCCCTACGCCAAATTGCTTGGCATCGAGTGTCTGCGCCTGGGTGATGACATGGTGTTTCGCCTACCGGCCAACCAGGACAATATCGGTAATCCGACCTTGCCCGCATTGCATGGCGGGGTGATCGCCGGTTTTATGGAGCATTCGGCAATGCTTCATCTGCTGATGTTTATGGGTATTCCACATTTGCCGAAAATCATCGACTTCTCGATAGATTACCTTCGTGCCGGCCATTATCGTGACACCTTCGTGCAATGCCAGGTTTGGCGCCAGGGTCGCCGGGTCGCCAACGTGGCCATCACCGCCTGGCAAACCAACCAGACCGAGCCGATTGCTACGGCGCGGGCGCACTTTAAGGTCGATGAACCTTGAGGGATGCCGGCCAGGCGGATAACCCCTCGTTTAACCATCGCTAAGGATTACTGAATGGATGCGCTGCTGATTCTGGGTGGCTTGCTGCTGATACTCGCCGGGTTGGTCTGGCTGGTCATGCGCGCCTTTGCTACCGGCCTGCTGTGGGGCTGGGCCAGTTTCCTGCCGCCGTTCACCTTGCTGTATGTGTTGCGCCATTGGCGTTCGGCGCGGCCAGCGCTGGCCTTGGCCAGTTTGGGGATTATTCCGCTGGTGGTCGGCCTGACCATGCTGGCCAGCCATGATGCGCAACGTCTGGAAGCCATCTTCAGCCTCAAGTGGCTTGAGCCTGAAGTGCAAGCACCCGCCGAATTAGCGATTGTGCTAAGTGGCCAGTTGAATGGCCGCCCCTTTTCGCCGCAACAGGCTGAGCTGATTGATGGCGTGTTGAGTTTGCGTGAGGGGCAGGATTTCTTTGCCCAAAGCGAACTGGTAATTCGTCTACCCAGCGTCGCTTCGGGCCCAGTGCGGTTCGATGTGTTGCCGGCCGATGAAGGCATACTGCCGGAAGTGGAAATCAGCTGGTTATTGCCTGAGCAGGAGTTGCCCGAAGCGCGGCGCTTGAGCCGAGGCTACACCTTGCACCTGGATTTGCAGCCGGTGCCGCCGAACAAGCTGGCCGGTGATTTCCATCTGGTACTACCGCCGCAGTTCAAAACGACCCTGAGCGGCAAGCTTGAGCTGTTCCGCAATGGCCTGCGTTATCAGGGCGATAAAGTCGATCGCCAGTTCGACTCGGTGGATACCGTCAGCCATGTGATTCAGGACTACTTGGAGCGCCGCTTTGCCACTCGCCGGGTGGAATTGCTGCCAATCGGTAACCTGAACTTTCCACTGCAGAGGGTTGATCTGAACGTCCAGGCGCGGATCAACGGTGAGCTGCAGCAGTTGCCGATCCTGCTGCAGAAGCAGGATAAGCGTGGCTGGCAAGTCGCTGCCGATAGTTTTCCGCCGTTACCTAGCGCCGTTGCACCGCCGGTTGCCGAGGCCAAACCGGTTGCAGTGGCGGCAGTCGTCCCAGAGCGCGTCAGTCGGCCTCTGGATCGGCGTGTACGTTTCAGCCTTGATGGCTTGCTGCGCAACCCCAACCGCTATGAAAACCTCAGCATGCGAGCCACCACTGAGCGCGGTAACAGTGCTGAAGGTCGCTTTCAGGGTATCGATCAGGACGGTCGGATCACTTTGCGCCAGCGCATGAGCGGGCAGGGTGAAGTCAGTTTCAGCCTGCAGCCGGAAGAGATTACCCGTATCGAGTTGCTTGAGCCCTGAGAACCTATTTACGACCTGCTGCGCGTCGGCCCTGCGGCGTTAAAAACAGCCTCAGAAGCCGCTTGCGGCTAACGCGCTTTAGCGCGACCCGAAGGGCGAGTGACGCGAGTAATGCTCATGTACAACAGTACACTCGTGTGCGAGCCCAGTCCGCTTCCTTGCCGCTTTGACCAGCCGGAGGCTGTTACTAACGTAGCGCCTTGCAGGTCTCTAGCTCGCTTGATCCTAAACAGGTTCTGCAGCAAACACTTGAAATCCCACAACATGCCCCCACCTGTATGACATCCGCCGCATTACGGCTTCGTCAACAACGTGGAGTAAGAGAGCATGAGTGTGGAAACTCAAAAAGAAACCCTGGGCTTCCAGACCGAGGTGAAGCAACTGCTTCACCTGATGATCCATTCGCTGTATTCGAACAAGGAAATCTTTCTTCGTGAGCTGATTTCCAACGCATCGGATGCCACCGACAAGCTGCGTTTCGAAGCGCTGGCCAAGCCTGAGCTGCTCGAAGGCGGCGCTGAGCTGAAAATTCGCGTCAGCTTCGACAAAGACGCCAAGACCGTCACCCTCGAAGACAACGGTATCGGCATGAGCCGTGAAGATGCGATCACCCACTTGGGTACCATCGCCAAGTCGGGCACCGCCGACTTTATGAAGAACCTCTCCGGCGACCAAAAGAAGGACTCGCACCTGATCGGTCAGTTCGGTGTGGGCTTCTACTCGGCCTTTATCGTTGCCGACAAGGTTGAAGTGTTCAGCCGTCGCGCCGGCAGCCCGGCCAGCGAAGGTGTGCATTGGTCGAGCAAGGGCGAGGGCGAGTTCGAAGTTGCCACCGTTGAAAAAGCCGAGCGCGGTACCCGCATCGTGCTGCACCTGAAAGCGGCTGAAGACGAGTTCGCCGATGGCTGGCGTCTGCGCAACATCATCAAGAAGTACTCCGACCATATCGCCTTGCCGATCGAGCTGCCGAAGGAGTTCCACGGCGAAGAGAAGGACAAGCCTGCCGAAGTTGAGTGGGAAACCGTCAACCGCGCCAGTGCCCTGTGGACCCGTCCGCGTACCGAGATCAAGGACGAGGAATACCAGGAGTTCTACAAGCACATTGGTCACGATTTCGAGAACCCGCTGAGCTGGAGCCACAACAAGGTCGAAGGCAAGCTGGAATACACCTCGCTGCTGTACACCCCGGCGCGTGCACCATTCGATCTGTATCAGCGTGAAGCACCGCGTGGTCTGAAACTCTACGTGCAGCGCGTATTCGTTATGGACCAGGCTGAGTCCTTCCTGCCGCTGTACCTGCGCTTTATCAAGGGTGTGGTCGACTCCAACGACCTGTCGCTGAACGTCTCCCGCGAGATCCTGCAGAAAGACCCGATCATCGACTCGATGAAATCGGCGCTGACCAAGCGCGTGCTGGACATGCTGGAAAAACTGGCGAAGAACGAGCCTGAGCAATACAAGAGCTTCTGGAAGAACTTCGGTCAGGTGCTCAAGGAAGGCCCGGCAGAAGACTTCGCTAACAAGGAGAAGATCGCCGGTCTGCTGCGTTTTGCCTCCACCCGCACCGAAGATGGCGAGCAGAGCGTTGGCCTGGGCGAGTACATCGCGCGCATGGCCGAAGGCCAGGACAAGGTCTACTACTTGACTGGCGAATCCTACGCTCAGGTGAAGAACAGCCCGCACCTGGAAGTGTTCCGCAAGAAAGGCATCGAAGTGCTGCTACTCACCGACCGTATCGACGAGTGGCTGATGAGCTACCTGACCGAGTTCGACGGCAAGCAGTTCGTCGACGTGGCGCGTGGTGATCTGGACCTCGGCAAGCTGGATTCGGAAGAAGACAAGAAGGCCCAGGAAGAAGTCGCCAAGGCCAAAGAAGGCCTGGTCGAGCGTCTGAAAACGGCTCTGGGTGAGCAGGTTGCCGAAGTGCGCGTATCGCATCGCCTGACCGACTCGCCCGCCATCCTGGCTATTGGCGAGCAGGACCTGGGCTTGCAGATGCGCCAGATCCTTGAAGCCAGCGGGCAGAAGGTGCCGGACTCCAAGCCGATCTTCGAATTCAACCCAAGCCACCCGCTAATCGAGAAGCTCGATGGTGAGGCCGATGAAGATCGCTTTGCCGACCTTAGCCACATCCTCTTCGACCAAGCGGCATTGGCTGCAGGCGACAACCTGAAAGATCCAGCCGCTTATGTGCAGCGGTTGAACAAGCTACTGGTTGAACTCTCCGCCTAATCCAAGCGGATATAAAAAAGCCCGCCATTGGCGGGCTTTTTTGTCGGTGCTTGATTGACAGGCTGGGCAGGCTCGTTTGTGATGCTGTCATTGCGCCAGTGGTGTGTGCGCATCCAATGCGGTCTGGGGTGATATGTCGTTTTTTGATCAGTTGTTTATCGTCAACGCCGACCCCAGTGTCCTGGTCCTCAGCAATCATGATCCGCTCTTAGTACTCATGTCGTTGTGCATTGCTGTGTTCACGTCGGGCATGGCTCTGCAACTGGCCGGCGTAGCCCGTGACAGTGATTCAGCCTGGTGGCGACAGGTCACGATCGCCACTGGTTCGCTGGCATTGGGAGCCGGTATTTGGGCAATGCATTTTATTGGCATGCTGGCGTTCCAGCTGTGTGCCGAAGTACGTTTTGACCTGGGCGTAACCCTGTTGTCGATGCTGCCAAGCCTGGGCGCATCCTGGGTTGCGCTGACCGTTCTGGCGCGGCGAAATCTGAGCGTGTTGCAGCTCTGCGTGGGTGGGTTATTAGTAGGGGCGGGCATCGGTGCGATGCATTACAGCGGCATGGCCGCGATGCAGATGGCGCCATTGCTGCGTTATGACCCCTGGATGTTTGCCCTGTCGATTCTGGTGGCGGTTGCCCTGGCGATTCTTGCCTTGTGGGTGCGTTTTGGTTTGGAGAATCGTCTGCCATCGCTCATGGCGTTGCTGTTGAGTGCCGTGGTCATGGGGCTGGCCATCAGCGGCATGCATTACACCGGTATGGCGGCTGCCCGCTTTGTTGGAGTGGCAGAGTCAGCGCAGCCGTTTGCCATGGTCGATAGCCTGTACCTGGGCAGTGCGATTTCACTGATCACGGTCGCCCTGACCGTGTTCGTGGTAGCTGCCAATGCACTGCTGCGCTATCGCTACCTGAGCCAGCAACTGCGTGCCAACGAGCATCACCTGCGGTCGATCTTCGATACCGCGCTGGACTCCATTCTTACCATTGACCACACCGGCACGATCCGTTCGGTTAACCGCGCCGCCGCTCGTCTGTTTGGCTGGTCAGTGGATGAGCTGGTCGGCATGCCGATGGCCAGACTGCTTAACCCTTCCGAGGCCCGCATTTTTGAGCAGCACATACACACGTATGTGAAAACCGGTCAGGTCAGCCTTCCGAATGCTGAGCAGCAGTTGCTGTGCGTTATTCGAAGCGGCCAGGAAAAACCGGTGCGCATCAGTATTGGGGTGACCCGTTCCGGCCAGCATCCCTTGTTCGTGGTGTTCGTCACGGACATCAGTGAGCGGATTGAAATGGAGCAGGCGTTGCGTGAGCGCGAGCAGCAGTATCGCTCGTTGATCAGCAATATCCCGGGTGTGTCATTTCGTTGCCTGCTCGATGCCGACTGGACCATGATTTTCATCAGCGATGCAGTGCAAGCTCTTACGGGCTGGAGCGCAGATGACTTCATCAGCAAGCGCAAGGCCATCGCTAGTCTGTACCACCCGGATGACCTGCAGCCGGTGGCCGAGCAGATCATGACCGCAATCGAGGAGCGGCGTAACTACACCGTTGAGTACCGTCTGTTTGATCGCAATGGTGAAGAGCACTGGATCTGGGAGAGTGGCAGCGCCGTGTTCGACGAACAGGGTATCCCGCGTTGGATTGACGGCGTATTGCTTGATCAAACTGAAACCAAGTTGCGTAACGCCGAGTACGAAGGCAAGGTCAACGCCATCAGCAAAGCCATGGCGCTGATTGAATTTGATCTGCAAGGCCATGTGCTGGCGATCAATGACAACGCCCTGGACCTGTTTGGCTACCAGCGTGAAGACGTGCTGGGCCAGCACCACAGCCTGTTCTGTGACCCTTTGTATGTCGACAGCGAGGATTACCGGCAATTCTGGGTCGACTTAGCCAAAGGTCTGTTCTCCGCCGGAGAGTACCGGCGCATTGGTAACGGCGGCCGTGAAGTCTGGATTCAGGCTACGTACAACCCCATTTTCAACACGGATGGCAAACCCTTCAAAGTGGTGAAACTGGCCACCGATTTGACGCCGCGCCGGCTCATGGAGCAGGAAACCCGCGCCGCTCGCGACCGTGCTGAAGCCGCTGCCGCTGCGCGCAGTAGCTTCCTGGCGAATATGAGCCATGAAATCCGCACGCCGATGAATGCCATTATTGGCTTCACTGAGCTGCTGATCGGCACGCCATTGGCCGACGATCAACGCCGTCATCTACAGACTGTGCAGCAGGCCTCGCGCTCGTTACTCAGCCTGCTCAATGACATCCTTGATACCGCTAAGTTGGACCGGGGTGCGATTGAACTGGAAGACCTGGATTTTTCCTTGCGCGAACTGTGCGAACAGGTGTGCGCCACGCAACGTCTGAGCGCAGAGAACAAAGGCCTTACCTTGCAGCTCGATTACCCGGCGCAGTTACTGGAGTTCTACCGGGGCGATGCTTTACGCCTGCAGCAGGTGCTGACCAACCTGCTGGGCAATGCGGTGAAGTTCACCAGTGAAGGCCGAGTGTGCCTGCACGTGCAGGGTGAACCCGGCGCGATCCGCTTGATCGTCGAAGACAGCGGCATCGGCATTGCGGCTGACCGCCTTGAGAAGATTTTCGAGCCGTTTGCCCAAGCCGATGCGTCGATGAGTCGGCGGTTCGGCGGTACAGGCTTGGGCACCACCATCTCGCGCCAGCTGGTCGAGCTGATGGGCGGCCGTTTGCGGGTGGAAAGCACACTGGGTGAGGGCAGTCGTTTTATTGTCGAGTTGCCCCTGCGTGCGGGGCAACGGCTGGCGCCACAGGTGCGTCAGTCGCTGCCACAACTGGCGGCATTGCACATTCTCGCCGCTGACGATGTGCCGCAAAACCTGGAATTGCTGCAGCTCAACTTGCAGCGGCTAGGGCATCAGGTGACCTGTGTGGCGGATGGTCAGGCCGCTGTTGAAGCGTTTACCCACGGCACCTTTGACCTGATTCTGATGGATGTGCAAATGCCGCTGGTCGATGGCCTGGAAGCATCCCGCCGTATTCGCGCGCTGGAAGCAGCCGGGCAGCGCGTGCCCCTGCCGATCATTGCCTTGACCGCCAGCGTGCTGGATCAGGATCGTCAGGCGGCGCTGGATGCCGGGATGAATGGTTTCGCCTCCAAACCACTCGACTTGCCCGGCCTGCTGGCCGAAATGGCCAGGCTGCTGGGCACTGCTCAGCAGGGCGGCGCACCACAACAGCCTGTTACGGCAAGTGGCGGCATGTTCGACTGGCAGCGCGGCGCCAGCCTGTGGGGCGGGCCGGTGCAAATGAGCCAAGCTATTCAGCGTTTCCTCAGTGAGCAGGATGCACTGGTTGAACACCTCACCTGCATGCTGGAAAAGAATGACTGGGATACGGGGCGCAGCCTGGCGCATCGTTTCCGAGGGGCAGCCGGCAATCTGGCACTGACCCACCTGGCGGGGCTTGGCCAAGCGATTGAGCTGGCGTTCAATCAGCGCGAAGGCTTGCACCTGCGCAGCTTGCTGCAGGAGCTATCCCGCGCCTTAGCGGCGGTGGCTGAGGCGCTGCCACAGGTGCCGAAGCCGCTTGAAAAGACCCAGACGGTTGGTCGTGAGCAATTGCGTGATGCACAGCTGCGTTTGCAGCAGGCGGTCAGTCGTGGCGGCCTGGATGATCAGGCGCTGAGCTGCCTAACTGAAGGGCTGCAAGGCGCGCAGCAGGAAAAGGCCCTGGACCATATCCGCCAGGCGCTGGATGATTTTGACTTTGAGCTGGCGCAGCAATCGCTGACCGAACTGCTGCATCAGCTGCACGATGAGGACAGCCAGACACCATGATCACGCCAGCCGATGCTCGTCCGCTGCTCCTGTTGGTCGACGATGAAGCCACGAACCTACAAGTGCTGCGGCACATCCTGCAGGACGATTACCGCCTGCTGTTTGCCAAAGAGGGTGCCAAGGCCCTGGAAATGGCTGAGCGTGAACGGCCGAATCTGATCCTGTTGGATGTGATGATGCCGGGCATGACGGGCTATGAGGTGTGCCAGGCACTCAAAGCACAACCTGAGCTGGAGGCCATTCCGGTGATATTTGTCACCGCGCTGGCTGATGTTGAGGATGAAGCCCGCGGTTTTGCTGTAGGTGCCGTGGACTACATCACCAAGCCCGTCAGCCCGCCGATCGTGCGCGCACGCGTGCGCACGCATTTGTCGCTGGTGCGTATGGATGAGCTGCGCCAGACCCGCTTGCAGATTGTTCAGCGCCTCGGCATGGCCGCGGAGTACAAAGACAATGAGACCGGCCTGCATGTCATCCGCATGAGCCATTTCTCTAAGGTCCTGGCCTTGGCAGCGGGCTTTAGCGAGGCGGCTGCCGAGGAGCTGCTCAATGCGGCGCCCATGCACGATATCGGCAAGATCGGCATTCCTGATGCGGTGCTGCGCAAACCCGGTAAGCTCGATGAGCAGGAGTGGGCGGTGATGCGCCAGCATGTCGAAATTGGCGCGCGGATTATTGGTGAGCATGCCTCGGGCCTGCTGCGCACCGCACAGCGCATTGCCCTGACCCACCACGAAAAATGGGACGGCAGCGGTTACCCCAATGGCCTCAGCGGCGAGGAGATTCCGCTGGAAGGGCGCATCGTGGCGATAGCCGATGTGTTCGACGCCTTGACCAGCGTGCGGCCCTACAAGGCGGCCTGGACGGTTGAGGCCGCGGTCGGTTTGCTGCGTGAAGAGAGTGGCCGGCATTTTGACCCGCAACTGGTCGAGCTGTTTATCCAGCAGCTGCCGGCGATTCTGGAAATCAAGGAACGCTGGGCAGAGCAGGGCTGAGGCGGAAACAGACTGAAACCTTTGGGCATGCTGCCGGGGATTCCGGTGCTTGGTCATCCCGTGGCAGCGGTCTATGGTGAGCGCTGCGTTTAATTCGCCTGAGGAGCCTCGCCATGTCCACCAAGTCTCTGTTGCCCCTGCTGTGCGCCGGCATGATCGGTTTTGCTGAAGCTGCAGTGGTCGTCAAGCCCGTGCCCTATGAGATCGATGGCGAAGCCTTCGAAGGGTTGTTGATCTACGACGATACGGTCACCACGCCGCGTCCAGGCCTGCTGATGGTACCTAACTGGTTAGGCGTCACCGATGACTCGGCAAAGAAGGCCGCGCGTGCTGCCAGTAACAAATACGTGGTGTTTATGGCCGATATGTACGGTAAGGCGGTGCGTCCGACCAATGCCGACGAGGCCAAGGCTGCCGCGACGCGGGTACGCGGCGACCGACCACTGATGCGCAAACGGGCGCAAGCAGCCGTGGAAGTGCTCAAGGCACAAACCGCACAGGTGGCGCTGGATGTCAGCAAACTGGGGGCGATCGGTTTCTGCTTCGGCGGCGGTACGGTGTTGGAGCTGGCGCGTTCCGGTGCTGATTTGAAAGGCTTTGTCTCGTTCCACGGCAACCTGGATACGCCCAACCCAAGTGATGCGCAGAACATCAAGGCACCGGTCCTGGTGCTGCATGGCGCAGATGACCCGGCAGTGCCGCAGGCGCAGGTCGATGGCTTTATTGCTGAAATGAAAGCGGCGAAAGCCGACTGGCAGTTAGTCAGCTACGGTGGCGCTGTGCATTCCTTTACCAACCCGGTGGCCAATGTGCCGGGGCGCAATGAGTACCACCCGGTAGTGGCCGCGCGAGCGTTCAAGGCCATGGATGATCTGTTTGCGGAAACTTTCGCCGAGTAAGGCGTGAGCGGGAAGGCCGTGTGGCCTTCCCGCATGCGGATTACATGCCTGGCAGTACAGCGATATCAATGATATTGCCCGGCAGGCCGGCGATGTCGCCCAGCGTGGTCGGCTTGCCCGTGGCCAGGTCGAGAGTGTGCAGCGTGGTGCCTGTCAGCAGGTACGCGGTGTTGCCGCCTTTGCCGTCGCTGGCGATGTCCAGCGCCGCATTCTGCAAGCCATCAACGATTTTGCCCACGGCTTGCTGGATGCCATTGTTTGGCGGGTTTTGCAGCATCAGATTGCTGCTGGCCAGATCCACGGTGTACAGCGCGGTGGCCTGAGTGCCGGCGTAGGCGTTGCTATACGCACCGGCGACTACTTTGGCGCTTTTACCGGCATAAGGGCCTTCGGCGGCGTAAGCCACCGAGCCGTCTACCACCACTTCACCGGTTTCAACGTTGACGCGAAAGCTGGTGCCGTCGGCGGCGAGCATGCGCAGTTTGTCGGCGACCGGGTTGAAGTCGATGACCGCCTGGCCGCTGCCAGGCAGTTGCTTGTTCAGGCTGGCGACCTTGCTGGCTGCGCCAGTGGCCAGGTCCAGGGTGTGGAGCTGATGGTCATTGCTCAGGGCATAGAGCATCCCATTTGCCGGGCGCACATCAATGCCGCGCAACGGGCTTGGGCTGTTGGTTGCCATCGTGGCGGTGACTTTCTGGCTGCTGCTGTCGATCTTGAACAGCTGACCGTCGGCGCCCAGGGCCAGTAGGGTCGCTGCGCTGGCAGTGCCGGCGGCGAGGCTGAGGGTGGCAGTGGTAACGGCAGCGGTCAGCAGGGTATTGAAGCTGTTCATATGCGTTCTCTCATCTGTGGTTATCCAGCATCGATGCAAGGCCGGCTTAGGCCTACCTTGCAGGTGCCTCGATGAAACACCTGATAGCTATACCCACGAGAACGCATCTGGATGTCGCGGCCTGAAAATAAATTCAGTTTTTTTGCAGATGGCTTCAGTTGATCGAAGCCATCACCGCGCGACCGATATACAGCACCTTGCCGGTAGGCCGATCCTTCGGCGAGCCGCCGGCCGGTTCCAGGGTCAGTTCGAACAGCTGGCCGGGTTGCACTGCGCCAATCTGTTCGGCAGACAGTTGCAGCGGCTTACCCGGTTCGACCAGGCCTAGGGAGCGTGGGCCAATGGCTGGGTCGATCAACGTCCAGAACTGTACCGAGCGGTCGGCTGGGATCTGATCGTTCAGCAACGGCTGCAAACGCAGGCCGCCTGTGCCGTCCACATGTACTACCCAGCCGGGTTTGGCGGCTTCACCAGGGGCTTGCAGCACCACGGTGTAGCTGTTGCCAGGCATGTCTGTGCGCCACAGGTTAGGCATCAGCGCGACGATCAAGGCAAGCGCCAGTGCAGCACTGGTGAGGCGCCAGGTGGCCAGGCTCTGCCACCACGTCAGCCAGACATTCACCCGGCCGACGGTTGGGGCCAGGCCGAGGCTGTCCTGCAGGCGTTGCCACAATTGTGTAGACGGTGTTTGCGGCGGCAGCTGATCGCTCAGTTCGAGAAAGTGCTGTTGCCACTGCAGAGCCATTTGCGCGGCTTCGCTGTCGCGCTCGATCAACTCGCGCACTTCAGCGGCTTCGGCCTCATCAAGTAAGCCCAGGACATATTCGCCGATCAAGGCGCGGCGTTCGGCAGGTTGCTGCGGAATCATGCTTGCAAACACTCCTGCAGGGCGCGCAAACCTGCGCGAATACGGCCTTTGATGGTGCCCAGCGGGGTGGTCAGGCGGTTGGCGATTTGTTCATGGGTCAGGCCGCGGTAAAAGGCCAGCAGGATCGGGTGGCGGCGATTGCGTTCGATGCCTTGCAGGCAGCGACGCAGCTGTTGGTGTTCACCTTGCTGCTCCAACAACTCTGCCGCCTGTGGGGTGTCGTCGGCCGCGCGCTCGATAAAGTCGTCATCCATCTCCACCGTACGACCACGGCTGCGCAGCTGATTCAGCGCGCGGTAGCGCAGGATGCTGTAGATCCAGGCGCGGCCGCTGCCCAGTGCCCGCTGAAAGCGCTGGGCGTTGCGCCAGACTTGCACAAAGGCATCGTGCACACAGTCTTCAGCCTGATCACGACGGCCGAGCAGGGTAATGGCCAACCCGAGCATCTGCGCGGCCTCCTGTTGGTAGAGCGCCTGGAATGCGCGTTTATCCTGCTGAGCACAGGCTTCCAGATGGCTTTCGTAATCAAACAGCGGCTGCACCATGCACAGGGTTCCTGAATGTGTGAGCGTGCCAAGGGTTATACCCGAGCACCTGCGCTTTGGATGTCTCGGGAGTGCAACAAATTTTCTCCGTCAGCGGGGCAGCTCGATGCGATCGGTTTCCCCTGGCACGGTTGGCCAGTCCTGCGCGGCCCAGCGTTGGCGCGCCTGATCGATCAGTGCCGGATCGCTGGCAACGAAGTTCCAGTTAATCCGGCGGGGGCCAATCGGCTCGCCGCCAATCAGCACCAGGTGGCTCTCGCTGCAGGCGCTGAGGGTGTAAGTCTCGCCTTCAGGCAGTACCAGCAGGCCACGCAGCGGCAGTTGCTGGTCGTCCAGTGTCGCCTCGCCGTCAATCAGGTACAGCGCGCGTTCGGTATGCTCATTGGGGATTTGCAGTGCGCTGCCTGTGGCCAGCTTGATCTCGGCATAAATAGTGGGCGACAGCACCGGTACCGTTGATTGCAGGCAGAAGCCTGCCCCGGCAATCAGGCAGATGTCCACGCCCATGCTGGTGCTGCGCGGCAGGCTGTCGGCGGGGTGATGGCTGTAGTGGGGTTCGCTTTGCTCATCGGCGGCGGGCATGGCCAGCCAGACCTGCAGGCCATGCATGTGCGAGCCGCTTTCCCACAGCGTCTGTGGGGTGCGCTCGACATGGGCGACGGCACGGCCTGCGGTCATCCAGCTGACTTCGCCGGGGCTGACCAGTTGATTCGAGCCGAGGCTGTCCTTGTGCTGCAATTGCCCCTTGAACAGGTAGGTGAGGGTGGACAGGCCGATATGCGGGTGCTGGTTGATATTCATACCGCTGCCAGCCGGGTAGGTGTTTTCCAGAATATGGTCGAAGAACACGAACGGCCCGACGCTGCGGCACTTGGCTGACGGTAGGGGGCGCAGGATAGGTTGCCCACCGAGGTTTTCCGGGCGCGGCTGGATCAGCAGAAGGTCGCTCATTCCATGCCCTCGTTTAGCTGAGTGCTGACCTGAACCTCGCTGCTGGTCATCAGCTTGTGAATCGGGCATTTATCGGCGACGCGCAGCAGCTGCTGGCGTTGCGCATCATCCAGTGCACCATGCAGGGTCAGCTCTACGTTCAGGTGGTAGATGCCTTGGCGTTCCTGGCTGTCGTCACGGTTGAGCTTCACGTCGAGCCCTTCCAGCGGTAACCCTCGTTGCTTGGCATACAGCGCCAGGGTCAGCGCCTTACACGCGCCCAGCGCAGCGTCGAACAGGTCATGGGGCTCAGGCGCTGAGCCTTCGCCGCCCAGTTCCACCGACACGTCGCTGTGCAGGGTGTGCGGGCCGATGCTGATGCGCTGCAACAGGCCTTTCTCGTTACTGATGCTGATCATGTGAACTCCAACGCCATGGGCTGAGTGAGTGATCAGCCTAGCCCATGGTGTCAGCCTCAGACCAGTGCAGACAGCCGCACATCGGCCCCTAGTACGCGCAGCAATTGGCCACGGGTATCGAGGATCGGTACCGAAACGGTGAAACAGAAGTCGTCGGTTGCCGATGAGCGATAGACCTGGGTGATATGACTGCACAGGCTATCGGCAACGGCGCGAAACCACGGACGTTGCTGCCAATTGCGGCCTATACAGCTGCTTTCGCTGTGGTTCACATCGGCGGCAAAGATGTTTTCGGAGAGCTGCACGCCGCGGTTGTCGACCAGGTAGAACAGCTCAAACCGCGCATCACGCTTGAGGGTGTCGCTGAGCAAGCGTTCGGCGGTGGCCATATCCGCGCTCATGCCGGGTTGGCTAGCCAGCTGCTCGACACTGGCCTGCACGGCGTGGTGAATCTCCAGACGGAAATCACCCAGCCCCGCCAGCAGGCGGTCGCCATCTTCGCGCACCGCCTGGCTGTGGTGCAGCACCTGGCTGGCCTTGCCGAGCAATTCGCCGGCGACCCGGGCGATGTTCTGCACGTCACCGTTGATTGAACGCACGGCTTGGCCGATCTGCTCGGTGCCTGCGGCGATCTGGCCCACGCGACTGTCCAGGCGATCCATAGCCTGGCGGGTACTGTCCAGACCACCGCCCACGGCGAGCATGCCATCGCGGCCATCGGCTACGGCCTGGTGCATGTGGCTGCCTGCTTCGGTCAGTTGCTGCATGCCGCTGCGAAAACGCTCGATGATGTCACTGACCTGCGTGGTGGCGTCGGTGGTATGCCCGGCCAGGCGCCGCACTTCCTCGGCCACCACGGCAAAGCCACGACCATGCTCGCCTGCGCGGGCAGCTTCGATGGCTGCATTCAGCGCGAGCAGGTTGGTCTGCTGGGAAATGCTGGCGATCACCCCGATCACTTTGCTGACCTCTTCAAGCTGGCTAGTCAGTTGTTGAATCACCAGCTCCAGTTGCTGTTCGCTCTTGCCGATCACCTCTACCTGTTGCAGTACCGCCTGGCCGCTCTGTTGGCAACCATGCAGGGTGGCGGTGACTTCAGCGGACAGCTGCGCGACTTCGGCGGCGCCGGGTACCAACTCGGCGTCGAGGGTAGTGGTGACCTGTTCACTGGCGCTGGCGATCAGCTCCGAGGACTGCGCCAACGTTTGCCCACTCTGCTGGTTGGCGGCGGCGATACGTGCCAGTTGTGGAGCATGCGAAGCAATGCCGACTGCTGCGCCCAGGCTGGTGCGGATGCGTTGGTGCAGACCTGCGCTGAAGTCATTCAGGCGCGACATCCAGCGATAGTTATCGCTCAGGCGGGCGGTGAGGTCTTGCTGATTGAACAGCGCATCGAGCGCAATGTCGTCCGTGTTCTTGCGTGGGGTCGAGCGCAATAGCTGAAGCATGGCGAATTCCTTCTAGGGGCTGGCGGTTCTACTGCAAGCCAAGTGCCATCACTGACGTGCCGCGTCATGCTGCTGACGCTGGAAAACAGTCGCTGTGGCCGCCCTGTTCTGGTGCTGCAGGTTGTGGTTTGGGCCTCTGTGGTGCTGTTTGCTCGCTACTCGCCGCTCTGTGCCTGAACTTGCGTCTGACGCCTGGGGTCTATGCTGCTCTGACTGTCTGGAGGATATGCCCTTGCCTGTATCGCGTTTGAGTGTTGCCCTGTTGCTCGGCCTGCTGAGTGCAATGGCCCAGGCCCGCGACTATCGCTACAGCGATGCCCATTTGCATTACGTGGATTTCTTTCAAGAAAGCGCGGGCATGACTGAGTTGTTCGAGCAGATGGCGGCCGGCAATATCGAGCATGTGATGCTCTCAGGCATTCCGGTGGCGAAGAAATGGCATGAGGATGAGCCCAAGCGTCCTCGTTATTACGCGGGTGATGATGCCAATGCCTATTGGTACAGTGCCACCGATGTGTTGGTGGCACATGCCTACAAACAGGTGCCCGCTGAACAGCGCAAACGTCTACACCCGTTTCTCTCGGGCTTTAATCCGAACGACAAGAATGCCGATGCACATATCCGCCGAATGCTCGAACTCGACCCAGGGCTGTGGCAGGGCATTGGGGAGGTTTTCACTCGACATGACGACCTCACCGCGCTGATCCATGGTGATGCGCCACGGGCCAACAACGAAGCCCTGGCGCGGGTCTTTCACCTGGCTGCCGAGTACGACCTGCCAGTGATGCTGCATTCCAATATCACCTCCAAGCGCGAACGCAATCCGCTGTACCTGCAGGAAATCGAGGACCCACTGCGTAACCATCCACATGTGCGGTTTATCTGGGCGCATGCCGGTACCAGCATGGAAATTCACCGGCATCAGGAAAAGCTGGAGTTCCTCCTGCCCACCCTGGAGCGGATGCTTAAACAGTACCCCAATCTGTATATCGATCTGTCCTGGACCATGCTTCGCCCCTACCTGCTTGATGCCGAGGGGCAACCTGATCCGGCCTGGGTAAAGTTGGTCAGCAGCTATCCCGCGCGCTTTATGCTGGGCTCCGATGTGGTAGGGCGTTTCTCAAGTTTGCCGGACTACATGACAGGCTTTAAGCCGTTTCTCGATGCCTTGCCGGAGAAGGTTGCCCATCAGGTGGCGCTCGACAATTTCCTCGCGGTATTGCCACGTAAGGTGCAAGCCGAGATGACTGAGTAGAGCTGTCATAGCCCTGTCACACGGGTGTCATAGGCTCGCGCCATCTAAATAAGGAGCGCGACATGCAATACACCCGTTTCAGTGGCTTGGCCGCACTTGTGTTGATCAGCAGCCTGGCGCACGCCGAAGTGCGTGTTGAAGGTCCGATCGAATACGGCGTTTTCGCCAGTGACTATCAGGACTTTCAGGAAGGTGAGCGGGTGTTGACCCGCAGTAACCAGCAGATTGAGCAAGGCGACGTGATCCCCGCCAAGCTCGGTACCAAGTTCGGTATGCGTTACACCCTGGTGGGCAAGGTGGCCGATGATGCGCCGCTGACCTTGCTCTACCTTACTCCTGGAGTGGTGACCCCGACCGGTACCCGGCACGACAAGTTTGTCGTGATGCAGAAGCAGGCACCCGGTGCCGTGCAGGACGTGATGGCCTTCGAGTTCACCGAAGCGCATGAAGTGGTCCCGGGTGAGTGGCACTTTATGGTGTTTCAGGACGACCGCAAATTGCTGGAGCAGCGCTTTATCGTGCGTTGAAGTTAGCTGAAGTCGTAATGCTAAACCCGAGCCTTGGCTCGGGTTTTTTATGTGCGAGGGGTCAAGAATCTAGTGCTAGAGTCGATACGGAATCTGTAGATATTGGCTGAAGGTCTTAAGGTCCCCATAAGGACAATGGCCATATGCTATCGAGCAAGCTGCTTCAGAACCGTAAAGGACGGCCGTGATGACCCTAAGAAATATAAACATCGCTCCCAGAGCGTCACTTGGCTTTGGCTTAGTCGCACTTCTTGTGCTGCTGCTGGGCAGCTTCTCCCTGTTGCAAATGTCAGAGATGAACAAGCAATCAGCTGATGTAAATGAAAACTGGCTGCCCAGCGTGCTGAGCCTGGGTGAGATGAGCCAAGACATTCTAAGGCTGCGAGCTCTGACACTGCGCTTGATGCTTAATAGCGATGAAAGTGCGACGCAGCAGAATCTCGCCCGTGTTGAGGAGTTTAAAAACCAGTTGCACACGGCTCAGAACAGCTATGAAAAATTAATTGCGAGCCCTGAAGAACGTACGATTTACGAGCGTTTCAAACAGGCTGAAAGCAGCTATCTGCAGGAGCAGTCGAAGATCGTGGCCGCCGTCCGTCAAAATGATCTTGATGCTGCACTGGCGGTTGCCAATGGTCAGCTGAATGGGCATGCGGACAGTATGGCCAAAGCCCTCGCTGATTTGTCCGAGCTGAATCGGGTGGGGGCCTCCGCAGCGGCTGAAAAGGCTGATCAAGTATTTTCCAGCGCCCGTACATGGGTCATTGTGATGATGCTGGCTGCACTTGGTCTGACGGTGATTCTGGCGTTGCTGCTGACCCGTAGCATCGTCGCGCCGCTGACCGAGGCGGTACGGGTGGCTGAAGTGGTGGCAGGCGGCAACCTGACTCAATCAATTGAAGTGCAGGGCAGTGATGAGCCGGCACGTTTGCTGAGTGCGCTGAAGACCATGCAGCAAAGCCTGCGTAACACTATCCAAAATATCTCGGACTCCTCTACGCAGCTGGCCTCGGCCTCGGAAGAGCTCAGTGCGGTCACTGAAGACTCCACCCGTGGTTTGCATCAGCAGAACAATGAAATCGAGCAGGCGGCTACCGCGGTCAATGAAATGACCAGTGCCGTGGAAGAGGTTGCGCGTAATGCCGTTAGCACCTCTGAAGCGTCCAGCGAGTCCAATCGTACGGCGCAACATGGCCGCGAGCAGGTGCGCCAGACTGTTGAGTCGATCAGTCATCTGGCGGACGACGTGACCCATACCGCTTCCGAAGTGGAGCAGCTGGCCGGGCAAGTACGCGATATCAGCAAGGTACTGGATGTGATCCGTTCGATTGCCGAGCAGACCAACCTGCTGGCACTGAACGCTGCGATTGAAGCTGCGCGTGCCGGTGAAGCCGGACGCGGTTTTGCCGTGGTGGCCGATGAAGTGCGGGCCCTGGCGCACCGTACTCAGCAGTCGACCCGTGAAATCGAGCAAATGGTCAGCGGCATCCAGCAGGGCACCGATAAAGCGGTTAACGCCATGCAGAACAGCAACAGCCGTGCCCGTTCAACCCTGGATGTGGCCAAGGCGGCCGGCCAAGCGCTGGATGAGATTGCGGCCGCGATTTCGCAGATCAATGAGCGCAATCTGGTGATCGCCAGCGCTTCGGAAGAACAGGCTCAGGTGGCCCGCGAAGTGGATCGCAACCTGGTGAATATCCGAGATCTGTCGATGCAGTCTTCAGCCGGTGCCAACCAGACCAGTGCGGCCAGCCAAGAGTTGTCACGCCTGGCGGTGGACCTCAATGCACTGGTAGCGCGCTTTTCTATCTGAGTAAGCCTGGCGCAAGCCACAATAAAAAAGGCCATCCCGAGGGATGGCCTTTTTTATGCTGCAAACACTGGGTGAGGCTTATTTGCCTGCCCAGCGTTTGAGTACCAGAGTGGCGTTGGTGCCACCGAAGCCGAAGCTGTTGCTCATCACGGTGTCGAGCTTGGCGTTCTCAACGGTGCTGCGCTGGATCGGCAGGTCGGCGATTTCCGGGTCGACTTCGTCGATGTTGACCGAGCCGGCGATAAAGTTGCCTTCCATCATCAGCATGCAGTAGATCGCTTCCTGTACGCCGGCGGCGCCCAGGGAGTGACCGGACAGGCTCTTGGTCGAGCTGATGGCGGGCGCCTTGACACCGAACACTTCGCGTACTGCGCGGCTTTCCGCAACGTCGCCGACCGGAGTCGAGGTGCCGTGGGTGTTCAGATAGTCGATTGGGCTGTCGACGGTAGCCAGAGCCTGCTGCATGCAGCGCACTGCGCCTTCGCCGCTCGGGGCGACCATGTCATAGCCGTCGCTGGTGGCGCCGTAGCCGACGATTTCGGCGTAGATCTTGGCGCCGCGCTTGAGTGCGTGTTCCAGTTCTTCGACCACCACCATGCCGCCACCGCCGGCGATAACGAAACCGTCACGCTTGGCGTCGTAAGCACGCGAGGCTTTTTCTGGAGTTTCGTTGTACTGAGTGGAGAGGGCGCCCATGGCGTCGAACAGGAAGCTCTGGCTCCAATGTTCTTCTTCACCACCGCCGGCGAACACTACGTCCTGCTTGCCCAGCTGGATCTGCTCCATGGCATTACCGATGCAATGCGCACTGGTGGCGCAGGCCGAGGAGATCGAGTAGTTAACGCCCTTGATCTTGAACGGCGTGGCCAGGCAGGCGGACACGGTGCTGCCCATGGTGCGCGGTACGCGGTAGGGGCCAACACGCTTGACGCCTTTCTCGCGCAGGATGTCCATGGCCTCCATCTGGTTGAAGGTCGACGCGCCGCCGGAACCTGCAATCAACCCCACGCGTGGGTTGGAGATATCTTCTGCGCTGAGGCCCGAGTCCTTGATCGCTTGCTCCATCGAGAGGTAAGCGAAGGCAGCAGCATCCCCCATGAAGCGATAGACCTTGCGGTCGATCAGCTCTTCCAGGTTGAGGTCAACCGAGCCAGACACCTGGCTGCGCAAGCCCATTTCGGCATAGGCAGGGTTGAAGCGGATGCCTGACTTGCCAGCACGCAGGTTGGCAGAGACGGTGGCTTTGTCATTGCCCAGGCAGGAAACGATGCCCAGGCCGGTAATCACGACGCGACGCATGCAGAGAGTCCTTTAAAAATTGTCGGTAGAGGTAAACAGACCAACGCGCAGGCCTTCGGCGCTGTAAATCTCGCGACCATCAACGCTGACGCTACCATCGGCAATAGCCAGAACCAGGGAGCGGGCGATGGTGCGTTTGATATGGATGTTGTAAGTGACTTTCTTGGCGGTCGGCAGCACCTGACCGAAGAACTTCACTTCGCCCGAACCCAGGGCACGGCCACGGCCTGGATTGCCCTGCCAGCCAAGGTGAAAGCCTACCAACTGCCACATGGCATCGAGGCCCAGGCAGCCTGGCATCACCGGGTCGCCTTCGAAATGGCAGGCGAAAAACCACAAGTCAGGAGTGATATCGAGCTCGGCGACTATTTCGCCCTTGCCGTACTTGCCGCCGGTGTCGCTGATATGAGTGATGCGATCGATCATCAGCATGTTCGGCGCGGGCAGTTGCGCATTACCTGGGCCGAATAGTTCGCCGCGACCGCAAGCGAGCAGTTCTTCCCGGGTGAAGGCGTTTTGTTTGGTCATGCGAGCTCCTCAATATGTCCCATGCGCCAAGGCTGGGCGAATCGTCCTGGCTGGCGGCACAGTCTGCTGCGCCTGCCAACAGCCTAGTCATAGACTGTTGCGTTGTGGTGAAAGTCACAGCCTTGTGAGTACAGTTGTACTCCGCTCCTGTTGGCCTGTCATAGCGCCCATGCTCATTAGCCTGCAGCAGTTGAGCCTTCTTGACTACCCGTCGATGGTCGAGGGGGCAGCCAGCGCTGCAGGATTCGCTGCAAATCGGCCCGTTTGAAGGGTTTTGCCAGGTAGTCATTCATGCCCGATTGTAAGCAGGCCTCGCGGTCGCCCTGCAAGGCGTTGGCGGTCAGCGCGATGATAGGCAGTTCGCTACAGCCGGGCAGGCGACGGATCTGACGCGTGGCCTCGTATCCGTCCATGATTGGCAGACGGCAATCCATCAGAATCGCTGAATAACGCTGCTGGCTGACCTGATGCACGGCCTGTGCGCCATCTCCAACCAGGCTGACCCGATAGCCCAGGCTGCGCAGCATGGCTTCAATCACGGTCTGGTTGACCGGGTTATCTTCGACCAGCAGCACCGGTTGGCCGTTCCCCTGGTCCGCTGGCAGTGGTGTGTCGCTGATAGCGGGTGTGACGTGCTGGGAAAACGGCAGTGGCACTTCCAGGGTAAATACCGAGCCCTGACCTTCCTGACTGACTGCGCGCAGGGTGCCGCCCATGCGTTCTGCAAGGGTGCGGGCAATCGGCAAACCCAGCCCGGTGCCGCCGTAACGTCTTGAAATAGAAGTGTCGGCCTGCTGGAAGGCATCGAACATATGTTCAAGCCGCTCAGGGGATATTCCGATGCCGCTGTCATGCACCGCACAGCTGAACCACAGCACCTGGTTATCCAGCGCCTGCCAGCTGCTGTGCACACGGATATTGCCGGTTTCGGTAAATTTCAATGCGTTGCCGATGAGATTGACCAGAATTTGCCGAATCCGCGTGGGGTCGCCTTGTACCTGTAAGTTCTCCAGGCCACTTTCGGTTTCCAGCAGTAATTGCAGGCCACGCTGTTGGGCGCTGTGTTGGAACACCTGAATCGAACTTTGCAGCAGGTCGAGCAGGCAGAAGGGGATGCGTTCGAGCTCCAGTGCGCCGCGTTCGATGCGCGAGAAATCGAGGATGTCATTGATGACTTTTAACAGGTGTTCAGTGGACTCGGTGGCCAGGGCGGCATATTCGGCCTGCTCCTGAGTCATTTCAGTGGTTTCCAGTAACTGCAGCATGCCCAGCACGCCATTCATCGGGGTGCGCAACTCGTGGCTCATCATCGCCAGGAAGTCGGATTTGGCGCGGTTGGCCAGCTCGGACTGCTCGCGTGCTTGAATCAGCAGGGCCATGGCACGTTGTTGTTCGTCACTGGCGCTGGCCAGACCGTGGGCGAGGTTGTTGATATGCCGCGCCAGAGCCTGCAACTCACCTTCACCGACTTCGGGCAGGGTGGTCTGGTAGTTGCCAGCCTGAATCGCGCTGACGGCTTCACCCATGGCGCTCAGCGGCTGCGACAGGTGGCGAGCCAGGCGGCGGGCAAGAATAAAGGTCAGGGCCAGGGCGAACAGGGCGAGCAGGGTGGCCTTAAAGAGGATTTCCTGCTGGCGTGTATTGAAGGCGTCGTTAGACATGCCGACGACGACATAGCCCAGGTAGTCATCGGCCAATGCCTGTTGATCAGGGTTGTTCAGCGCTGCACGTTGCAGGTGTATGGGCGCCTGAAACACATCGACCTGGCTGCTTGCGTGGCCGCTGCCTGGGGCTTGCTCAACGTAAACGAGAATTTTACCGGTGTGATCGCGTACTTCCAGAAAGCGCACATGCGGAGTTTTCAGCGTGGCTTGCAGCAGTGCCTCGAGCACCTCAAGGTTGCCGGAAATGACCCCATAAGTACTGGCCGGGGCTAACTGGCTGGCGATCAACTGACCGTAGTGGTTGACCTCCTGGCGCAGGTCCTGCAGACGGGCAAAGGTGAAGAACCCGGTGAGCAGCAGGGTCAGCAGCAGGGCAGGGCCGACACTGATCAATTGGGTGCGGGTATGGATATTCCAGCCACGACGCAGGATCATCGCGACACTCCGCAGCTGCAAAAAATGTTCGGTCGTTGGAGAACTGGCCGGTTTTGCGCGGTCTCAGGATGAAGCTGGGCTTGGGTGCTGTCGATCACGCCACAACCTTGTTTGCGTTTTAAAGGCTGCATGTTAACTGAGCTGCTTGGCTTTGCCAGTGCCAGGCAACCTGCTAAAAGCTGGTTGCATAGAGGCGCCGCCGTATAATGCGAGCGATTCGCCACTTTCAATGGTTTACCACGGATACGTTATGACTGATCAGCACCCCATCGCCGTGCTTGGCGGCGGTAGCTTCGGCACTGCGATTGCTAATTTGCTGGCCGAAAACGGCCAGCATGTCCTGCACTGGATGCGCGACCCCGAACAGGCCCAGGCGATTCGGCTGACCCGTGAAAACCCGCGTTACCTCAAAGGCATCAAAATTCATTTGGGCGTTGAGCCTGTCACCGACCTGGCGGCGACGTTGAACGCCTGTCAGTTGATCTTCGTCGCCTTGCCCTCCAGTGCATTGCGTCAGGCACTGCAACCGGTGGCTGAGCTACTCAGCGGCAAGCAGCTGGTCAGCACCACCAAGGGCATCGAGGCGCAGAGCTTTCTGCTGATGAGCCAGATTCTCGAAGACATTGCTCCGCAAGCGCGTATCGGCGTGCTGTCGGGGCCAAACCTGGCGCGTGAGGTGGCCGAGCATGCGCTGACCGCGTCGGTCGTCGCCAGCGAGGACGAAGAACTCTGCCAGCACGTGCAAGCTGCGTTGCACGGGCGCACGTTCCGTGTGTATGCCAGTGCCGACCGTTTTGGCGTCGAGCTGGGCGGTGCGTTGAAGAACGTTTACGCGATCATCGCCGGCATGGCTGCAGCGATGGGCATGGGCGAAAACACCAAGAGCATGCTGATTACCCGCGCTCTGGCGGAAATGACCCGTTTTGCGGTCAAGCTGGGCGCCAATCCCATGACTTTCCTGGGGCTCGCCGGTGTGGGCGATCTGATCGTCACCTGCTCCTCGGCAAAAAGCCGCAACTACCAGGTCGGCTTTGCCCTCGGTGAGGGTTTAAGCCTGGAAGATGCAGTGGCGCGCCTGGGCGAAGTGGCGGAAGGGGTCAACACCATCAAGGTGCTCAAGGCCAAAGCTGAGGAGTTGCAGGTCTATATGCCCCTGGTCGCGGGCTTGCATGCCATTCTGTTCGAGGGGCGCACGCTGAATCAGGTAATCGGTGCGCTGATGAATGCAGAGCCCAAGACCGACGTTGATTTTATCCCCACCACCGGTTTTTGAGATTCACCTTACTAGACCCTGCAAGGAGATGAGCATGAGTGATGGCAATCAGGAACTGCAGCGCGAATCGATTCTGCTGCGCATCCTCTGGATGGTGATTTTCACCATCGTTTGGCAACTGGCGGAAATCCTCTTGGGCGCCGTGGTGTTGCTGCAACTGGGTTACCGCCTGTTTTACGGTGCGCCGAATGCCGGCCTGCTGGGCTTTGGGGACAGCCTGAGCCAGTACCTGGCGCAGATCGGTCGCTTTGGCACCTTCAACACTGATGAAAAGCCTTGGCCGTTTGCTGACTGGCCAACCCCGCAAGCACCACAAGGTGAGACCCCGCACAGCATTCCTCCGGCGGCCCACCCGGTGCGCGACGAAGAGCCGAAGCTTTGAGTCGTCGGCTTATTGGGGCAAGCCTGTGAGGCTCTGGCTACTGCGCCACGGTGAAGCCGAACCGACTGCGCGCACTGATGCCGAGCGCAACCTGACTGCCTATGGTCGTCAACAGGTGCGTGAGGTGGCTGCGCAGTTGCTGGATCGGCCGCTGCAGGCTGTACTGGTCAGCCCCTATGTGCGGGCTCAGCAGACGGCAGATCTAGTCTGCGAAGTCTTGGCCTTTAGCGGTATCCGGCAGACCGTGCCCTGGCTAACGCCGGAGAGTGATCTGCGCCAAGCGCTGCGGGAACTTGACGGTTATGCGTTCGATGAGCTGTTGCTGGTCACCCATCAGCCGCTGGTTGGCGCCTTGGCGGGCCTGCTGATTCACGGCCATCGCCAGCAACCGCTGCCGATGAACACCGCCAGTCTGGCGTTGCTGGAAGGTGATGAGCTGGCCGCTGGGTTGATGGAATTGTCTGCCCACAAGCATCCAAGTCATTCCTGACGCCTCACTACACACCGAAACATTTCTCCTCTTGCGGGCCGCCTTTGTGCGTGGAATAGTCCAACCAAGCAATTGCTTGGTTGGCTCCACAAAAACAACAAAGGAGGAAGCCCTGTGGCTGATGCAATCCGTTTGCCGCTTGAGGTGTTTTATGAGCGCGAGGCTCGTCACCCGAATAAACGCTACATGGTGCAGCCGCTGCCGGGCGGTCAGCTGCAGGAACTGAGCTGGGCCGACGTCGGCGAGCAGGCGCGCCGTGCGGCCAACTGGCTGCGTAGCCGCGAACTGCCGCATGGCAGCCGCATTGCGATCATTTCCAAGAACTGTGCGCACTGGATCGTCACCGATCTGGCGATCTGGATGGCCGGACACGTCTCGGTGCCGCTCTATCCCAATCTCACCGCCGAGTCGGTAGGCCAGGTGCTGTGCCACTCAGAGGCGGCACTGGTGTTCGTCGGCAAGCTGGATGATTGGCCAGCAATGGTTCCCGGTGTGCCGCAGGATGTGCCAACCATCGGCCTGCCACTGCGTCCGCAGGGCGAGTTCAGCTTTACCTGGGATGACCTGCAGGCCTGCACGCCGATTCAGGACAACCCCAAGGCGGCTGCCGATCAGCTCGCCACCATCATCTACACCTCCGGTACCACCGGCACGCCGAAAGGGGTGATGCATCACTTCAGCAATTTCGGCTTTGCCGCCAGCCACGCCACTGAGCTGTTTGGCGTTGGCGAGAATGACCGAGTGCTTTCTTACTTGCCGCTGTGCCATGTGGCCGAGCGCATGTTTGTCGAGCTGGCATCCATTTACGCTGGGCAGACAATCTTCTTTGCCGAGAGCCTGGAAACCTTCCTTGAAGACCTCAAGCGCGCGCGGCCGACGGTGATGTTTGGTGTGCCGCGTATCTGGACTAAATTCCAGATGGGCGTCTACAGCAAGATGCCAGCCGAGAAGCTGGATTTCCTGCTCAAGCTGCCAATCATCGGCCGCATCGTCGGCAAAAAGGTGCTGGTTGGCCTGGGGCTGGATGCCGTGCGCTACGCCCTGTCTGGCGCCGCGCCGGTGCCTGAAGCGCTGCTCAACTGGTACAAGCGCCTGGGCTTGGATGTGCTGGAGGTGTACGGCATGACCGAGAACTGCGGTTACTCCCATGTGTGCCGGCCGGGCAAGTTCAAACAAGGCTGGATCGGTCAGAACAGCCCTGGCGTCGAAGTGCGCATCGCCGAGGATGGCGAGGTGCAGGTGCGCAGCGGCGCGACCATGCAGGGCTACTACAAAGATCCTGAGAAAACCGCAGAAACCATCACGTCCGACGGCTTTCTGCGCACCGGTGACAAAGGCGAGCAGGACAGCGAAGGCAATCTTCGCCTGACCGGTCGGATCAAGGAAATCTTCAAAACCAGCAAAGGCAAGTACGTTGCCCCAGCGCCGATTGAGAATCTGCTCGGCGAGCACTCACGCATTGAACAGGTGTGCGTGGTGGGCGATGGCATGCCACAACCCATGGCACTTTGTGTGCTGTCCGATGTGGGGCGCAGTGAGGCTTCCAGCGGGCGTGGCGAGTTGGAAAGCAGTTTGAAGAAGTTGTTGGAGGACGTTAACCAAAGCCTCGACAAGCATGAGCGCCTGCAACGTCTGGTGTTGGTCAAGGAGGTCTGGGCGGTTGAGAACGGCTTCCTTACGCCAACTCTGAAAATCAAGCGCGCTGTGGTCGAAGGCACGTATGGAGAGCGCTTCAGTGAATGGACCGAACGCAGTGAAGCGGTGCTCTGGCACGAGTGATCAGCCTGTGGCCGGCAAGGCTAAGCCCGCCGGCCCTGTTCTGACTGAACTGATCCAAAAGGACACATCATGACCCTCTGGCAACAAAACCCTGACCTGGCTCAGCTCAATGGCTTTCTGAAGAACACCATTGGCGAGCAGCTGGATATTCGCTTTGAATCGTTTGATGACGAGTCGATCACCGCCAGCATGGTGGTCGATGCACGTACCCACCAACCCTATGGCCTGCTGCATGGCGGCGCCTCCGTTGTGCTGGCGGAAACCCTCGGTTCCACCGCCAGCCACCTGTGCATCGACAGCAGCAAGTTTTACTGCGTAGGCCTGGAAGTGAACGCCAACCACCTGCGTGGCGTGCGCAGCGGCCGGGTCACCGCGGTAGCTCGGCCGGTTCACCTAGGGCGTACCACCCATGTCTGGGACATCCGTTTGACGGGGGAGGATGGCAAGGCCAGCTGCATTTCCCGGCTGACTATGGCCATTGTGCCGCTGGGGGAGAATGGCCCTGCGCTGCGTTAATCCGTAAAGCCCGCCACTGCCGCTCCGGCTGGCGGGCCTCCCATCAGCTTTGGCTATAGTGCCGTCATTCACTGGCCGTTTTGTCATTGCTGCATCTCAAACACTGCCGGACAATCATCCGTAACTTCCCAGATAAGCCCGCTGCCATGACCCAGTCCGTGTTCTTCGCCCATGCCAACGGCTTTCCCTCGGCCACCTACGGCAAGCTATTTGCCGCACTGGCGCCGGACTATTCGGTGCAGCACCTGGAGCAACATGGGCATGACCCGCGTTTTCCGGTGAACGACAACTGGAGCAATCTGGTTGATGAGCTGATCCATCACCTTGAGGCTAACCAGCAGCTTGTCTGGGGTGTGGGGCATTCGCTGGGCGGCGTGCTGCATTATCACGCTGCGTTACTACGCCCCGAGCTTTACCGTGGGGTGGTAATGCTTGATTCGCCAGTCCTGACCCTGGCGGACAAGATGGTGATTCGCGCGGCCAAACGCTTTGGCTTTATCGACCGCATCACCCCGGCCGGACGTACCCTGGGGCGGCGTGAAGAGTTTATTGACCTGGCCGAGGCTCGCGGATATTTCGCAGGCAAAGGGCTATTCCGTCGCTTCGATCCTGAGTGCCTGGACGCCTATGTGCAGCACGGCCTGCAGGCCTCGGGTAATAGCCTGCGCCTGCGGTTTGATCCCGCCACGGAAATCAGTATCTACCGCAGCGTGCCGCACACCAGCCCAGGACGGCCGCAGCAGCTGAAAGTGCCGCTGGCCATGGTGCGCGGTCGGCATAGCCGGGTGGTGATGCCGCATCATGCCCACTTGGTACGTCGTGTTCCCAATGGTGAGTACCTGACGCTGCCCGGTGGGCATATGTTTCCACTGGAACGTCCGCAAGACACTGCCGAATTGCTAAAAAAGCTGTTCCAGCGTTGGGACGGTCAACCTGTCAGTGAGCAACACGCATGAGCCTGCATTTCGAAGAAGTCCGCCTACGGTTGCCGCATATCGAACTGGCCGCCCATCTGTATGGCCCGGAAGACGGTATACCGGTGATTGCCCTGCATGGGTGGTTGGACAATGCCGCCAGTTTTTCCCGCCTGGCTCCGCTGTTGCCAGGGTTGCGTATTGTGGCCCTGGATTTTGCCGGCCACGGTCATTCCGATCACCGTCCGCCAGGCGGCAGTTACGCCATCTGGGACTATGCCCACGATGTGCTGCAGGTCGCCGAGCAGTTCGGCTGGCAGCGCTTTTCCCTGCTCGGGCATTCCATGGGCGCAATTGTCTCGGTGCTTTTGGCCGGAGCGATGCCGGAGCGAATCGAGCGCTTGGCACTGATTGACGGGCTGATTCCCTACACCGGCGAGTCGGACACGGCGCCGCAGAAACTCGGCGAAGCGCTCAAGGCGCAGCTGGCCCTGGCCGGTAAGAGCAAGCCGGTATACGCCGAGTTTGACCGGGCTGTGGAAGCGCGTATGCGCGGGGTAGGGGCGGTCAGTCGTGAGGCTGCAGAATTGCTCGCCCAGCGCGGCCTGATGCCTGTGCCTGGCGGTTACACCTGGCGCACTGACAGCCGGCTGACACTGCCGTCGCCACTGCGTCTGACCCACGCCCATGCCCTAGCGTTTGCACGTAGCCTGCAGTGTCCGGCCAAACTGGTGATGGCGCAGCAAGGCATGTTGCTCGCGCAGCCGAGTATTACTCAGCTGGTCGAGGGCCTGGCCATCGAGGTGGCGCATCTGCCTGGCGGCCATCACCTGCACCTGGATGACGACGTGGGCGCGGGTTTGGTAGCAGACTGTTTCAAAGCTTTCCTGGGCGCGCCTTGACTTGCTAAAGGCAACTGGGGAAAGGTGTGGGTGTTACCCACGGAGATTCGCATGATCGACCTGTATACCGCCGCCACCCCCAACGGCCATAAAGCGTCCATCGCACTGGAAGAGTTACAGCTGCCCTACACCGTGCAGGCTTTGAGTTTCGATAAGCAGGAACAGAAGACTGCGGCCTTTCTCAAGATCAATCCCAATGGCCGTATTCCGGCGATTGTTGACCGCGCTAATGATGATTTCGCGGTATTCGAATCCGGCGCCATTCTGCTGTATCTCGCCGAGAAAACCGGCCAGCTGCTGCCCAGCGACGCCAAGGGCCGCTCGCGGGTGATCCAGTGGCTGATGTTCCAGATGGGCGGGGTTGGCCCTATGCAAGGTCAGGCCAACGTGTTTTTCCGTTATTTCCCGGAGAAGCTGCAGGGGCCGATTGACCGATACCAGCGCGAAACCCGTCGTCTGTATGAAGTGCTCGACACGCGCTTGAGCGAATCGCAGTACCTGGCCGATGACTACAGTATTGCCGACATTGCCACCTACCCATGGGTGCGTATTCATGACTGGGCAGGCGTCTCTGTTGACGGCCTTGAGCATCTGCAGCGCTGGATGGCTGAGCTGGCTGAGCGTCCTGCCGTACAGCGTGGTTTGCTGGTGCCGCAGCGCGAAGAGGACGGCGCGAAAATCGTCAAAGCGGCCCAGTCGATGTTGATCAAATGAGCCGTCTCAGTATTTATGGCCTCGGCATCAGCCTGTTGCTGGCCACAGCCGTTGTCCGGGCCGATGTTGCAGGTAGTCAGGATCTCGACGTGTTACCGCGCTTTGCCGGGAGCAAGATTGTCAGCTTCAAGGATGTTGCCGAACAGGAGCGCATCTACCCGCAAGGGGCAATTCGGCGGATCAGTGGCACTTTACGGTATGAGCGCGAAGTAGCTGCTCAGGGCCAGTTGACCGCCGTGACCTATGAGTTACCGCGCACTCACACAGCGAATGAGGCATTCGCCAAGGCCCGCAGTGATTTACAAGCCCAGGACGCCGAGTTGCTGTACTGGTGCGTGGGTCGTGAATGCGGTTCCAGCAGTCTATGGGCTAACGCGGTATTCAATAACGCTACCCTGACCGGTTCGGATGACCAGCAAACGTACGCATTGCTGCGTCTCGCTGAGCCACGTCAGGACAGCTTGTTGGCGCTGTACAGCATCACCCGTGGCAACAAGCGCGCCTACCTGCATGCCGAGTTGCTCACGGCCAATGCGCCGTTGGGTGAAGTGTTGCCGACCCCAGCCACCCTGCAGCGCCAGCTGAAAAGTACCGGTGAACTGCGCCTTGCCAAGCAGGTTGAACCCAGCGCTGCCTGGATTGAACTGCTGGCACGTAGCCTTAAGCTCGACAGCACCTTGCGTGTCACCATCAGCGGCGCCCAGGCCGAAGCCTGGCGCGATGCCCTGGTTGAGCAACGGGTGCGCGCCAGCCGTCTGGAGCTGGGTGACGCAGATGCGAGCGGCGTACAACTCAACGTGCTGCGCTAAGACGCTCCGCCCGGTACTCTTGTCGTTATGAATTGATCCGGCTCTGCCCTTCGAGGCAGAGCATTTTGCGTTGTGCAGGGAGCTGTTTGGATGGCCAATAACGATCGTTTGCTGGTGCAGATACTGCTGTTGGTCTTGCTGGGCGCCAGCCTGTTGGTGTTGGCACCGTTCTGGTCGGCGCTGTTCTGGGCTGCGGTGTTGTCGTTTGCCAGCTGGCCGGTGATGCGTGTGCTGACGCACCTGCTCAATGGTCGTCAGGCATTGGCGGCGGGGTTGCTGACCCTGGCTTGGACCGTCGTGGTGGCCGTGCCTCTAGTGATGCTGGGCTTCAACCTGGCGGATCACATCAAGGATGTCACCGCGCTGCTCAAGGATTTCCAGGTCGAAGGGCTGCCGCCAGCTCCCGCCTGGTTGGCTGGCGTGCCGCTGGTGGGGGAGCGCCTGGTGGGCTTCTGGATGACCATCGACCAGCAGGGCGCGGCGTTTTTCGCCACCGTGCGGCCGTATTTGGGGCAGGTCGGCAACTGGCTGCTGGCGCGCAGTGCGCAGATCGGTGGCGGCATGCTGGAACTGGCTTTGAGCTTGATTCTGGTGTTCTTTTTCTATCGAGACGGGCCGCGTCTAGCGGCGTTTGCCGAAAGCCTGTTACAGCGTTTGATCGGTGATCGCGCTGAGCATTATCTGGAACTGGTGGCTGGTACCGTGCAGCGGGTGGTCAACGGGGTGATCGGTACTGCCGCGGCGCAGGCCATCCTGGCCTTTATCGGTTTCACCATCGCTGGCGTGCCTGGGGCGTTGGTGCTTGGCATCATGACCTTCGGCTTCAGCCTGATCATGATTCCTCCGTTGATCTGGGGGCCGGCGGTGGCCTGGCTGTTCTGGCAGGGTGAAGTCGGCATGGGCATCTTCCTGCTGGTTTGGGGCTTCTTTGTGATCAGTGGCGTCGACAACATCCTTAAGCCGTACCTGATCAGCCGTGGCGGTAACCTGCCCTTGATCGTGGTGTTGCTCGGGGTGTTCGGCGGCATTCTGGCGTTCGGTTTTATGGGCCTGTTCCTTGGCCCAACATTGCTGGCCGTGGCTTACAGCCTGCTTAGTGATTGGGTCGGTAGCCCTGTCGTCAACACCACGGTCAGCAGCGTTGAATCGCCCGAGAAGCCAGACAGCTGACTGTTCATTAGGGCTGCACAGCTGTTCGAGCCGGTTGGCATTTTCGGTAAATTTCCGCGGCGGCGCCTTGGTCGCCTGTAGCCGGGGTGGTAGCCTTGCGGCGCTTCGCGACCACGCCTTGGCTTGCGCAGCCAGGCGTTGTGCGCATGCCCGGCGTCGCGCCTCAAACCGCCACATTGCCGTGCAGTGATTGACGCGGTAGCAGGGAAGCCCCACCCCATAACGGACACGCAGGATATCCCCCATGAAGAAAATTGTTGGCAGCGCCCTGGGCGCAGTTGTCGTTCTAGGCGTACTGAGCACCGCCGGAGCCTGGTACACCGGTCAGCAGCTCCCCGCCGTGTTGGAAACCTCGATCAAACAGGCCAACGAGGACATGGGTAAAACCCTGCCGGCCCTGGGCCTTAGCGCCACCATTGAGCTGGTTTCTCTCGAACGCCAGCTGTTCAGCAGTAACGCGCGCTACCGCATTCAGTTTGCTGGCAGCCTGGATGGCGAGTCGCCGAGCAACTTCGAGTGGTTCGTCACTGACCACATTGAACACGGGCCTTTCCCGCTGTCACGGCTGCAAGCTCTCAAATTGCTACCCGTTATGGCCACCAGCAACTACGCCCTGGAGCGCGGCCCGGAGCTGGAAAAATGGTTTGCCAGTAGCCAAGGTGGGGCGCCGCTGCAGGGCCAGGTCAGTCTCGGTTATGACCGTTCGATGAGCGGCAACCTGCGCGTACAACCCCTGCAGATGGCGCTGGATGAGCAGACCCAGATTGATTTCAGTGGCTTGCAAATCGACTTCGACAGCAGCGCGAATGTCGAAGCAATCAGTGCCAATGGCGTGATGGACAGCTTCAAGGTCACTTCAACCCTGTCCACCGATGAGAGCATGCGTCTTGAGTTCAAGGGCCTGGACCTCACCAGTAATTCCCGTAAGGGCGTCAGCGACTTCTACCTGGGGCAGAACGAGGTGCGCTTGCAGCAGATCGAGCTGCAGGTTGGCGAAAACGCCCCCATCCTGTTCAAGGATTTCGTCCAGCGCGATGAAACCAGCGAAGCCGACCAGCAGCTGTCCGCGCGTTACAGCTATGACATTGGCATGGTCAGCTACCAAGGTACCGACATCGGCTCTTCGCAGATGCTCTGGACCGTGAAAAACCTTGATGCAGCCGCCCTGAAATCGATGATCGAGCTGTACGGCACACTGCTGCAGAGCGGCAAGGTCGACACTGAAAGCGGTATGCCGGAGCTGACCGACGCGCAGACTGCGCAATTCAAGACTGATCTGGAAAAACTGCTGGCCGGCAAACCGGGCCTGGCTCTGGAAAAACTGGCGTTCAAGACTGCCAATGGCGAGAGCAGCTTCAGCTTTGGCTTGGACCTGGACAAGCCGGTGTCCTTCGACTTGCCGGCGCCTGAACTGGCCAAGCAGTTGATTGCCCAACTGGATGCCAAGTTGCTGGTGTCCAAGGCGATGATTGCCGATGTGATTGGTGTACAGGCCACTCTGGCCGGGGAAACCGACAAGGAAGCAATTGCCCAGCAGGCGGCGATGGTCGGTGAAATGGCCAGCGGCATGGCGGTGGCCAGCGAACTGGCAGTGGTGCAGGGGCAGGACATCAGCTCCAGCCTGCATTACGCCAACGATCAGGTGACCTTCAATGGCAAGCAGATGACCGTGGAGCAGTTCGTCGCGCTGGCCATGAGCAGTGGCGGTGGTTTGGCGGGCATGGCCCCTGAAACCCCGGCCGAGGAAATGCTGCTGGAAGAAAGCGAGGCTCAAAGCCCCATTCAGTAACGCCTTCAGCGCTACACCCTAGGCGTAGCGAGCGCCACATACGGCCAGACGACCTGTAAAGCAGGGCGCCTGGCCGTTTTTGTTTGTCCACAGCCTGCGATCTTTACGCTTTCTTTATGCCGGGCAGCATCGCCCGCACTCGTTCCTTTACGCCCTGGTTGCCGACAATTTGCCCCAAGCGGTAGCCACCGCAATAAGGAGCAAACACATGAGCATTCTCGACGGGGTGTCCCTGGGCCTGGCCTTGGGACTATTCATTTATTTGCTGGTTGCGCTGTTGCGCGCTGATCAGGCGTAGGAGCGCATATGCACAGTTACGATTTCACCTTGATCCTGGCGTTCTTCGTCCTGGTTCTGCTGCCGGCGCCCTTTATCGGGCGTTACCTGTACCGGGTGATGGAAGGCGAAAAAACCTGGCTCAGCCCCGTGCTGCAGCCGGTCGAGCGGCTGTGCTACCGGATTGCCGGTGTCGATAGCAACCGCGAGCAGGACTGGAAAACCTACAGCCTGGCGTTGCTGGCCTTCACCCTGATCAGCCTGCTGACGCTGTTCGCCATCTTGATGCTGCAAGGCAGTTTGCCGCTCAACCCGCAGCAATTGCCGGGGTTGGAGTGGACGCTGGCGTTCAACACCGCCGTGAGTTTCGTCACCAATACCAACTGGCAGGCGTATAGCGGCGAAGCGCAGATGAGCTATTTCAGCCAGATGGTTGGCCTGGGCGTGCAGAACTTCGTCAGCCCGGCAGTCGGTCTGGCCGTGCTGGTGGTGTTCTGCCGCGGCATCGCGCGGCGGTCGAGCAATAGCGTCGGCAACTTCTGGGTCGATCTGACCCGTGCCACGCTTTATGGCCTGCTGCCGTTCTGCCTGGTTCTGGCGCTATTGCTGGTGTGGCAGGGCGTGCCGCAGACCTTCCTCGAATACGTCACTGCGCACACCATCGGCGGCACCGATCAGGTTGTGCCACTTGGGCCTGCAGCCAGCCAGATTGCCATCAAGCAGCTGGGCACCAACGGCGGCGGTTTCTTCGGCGTCAACTCGGCGCATCCGTTCGAGAACCCAACAGCCTGGAGCAACCTGTTCGAGGTGGCCTCGATCATTCTGATCCCCGCTGCGCTGCTGTTCACCTTTGGCCATTACGTCAAAGACCTGCGCCAGAGCCGTGCGTTGCTGGCCTGCATGCTGATTTTGTTCAGCGTCGGTCTGGGCGGCACGCTGTATGCCGAGCATCAGCCGAACCCTGCGTTGGCCGCATTGCCGATTGAGCAAAGCGGTTCGCTGGAAGGCAAGGAAAGCCGCTTCGGCACCACGGCCTCGGCGTTGTGGGCGGTGACCACCACGGCCGCTTCCAACGGTTCGGTCAACGCCATGCACGACAGCTTCAGCGCGCTGGGCGGGATGATCCCGATGTTCAACATGATGCTCGGCGAAGTGATCTTCGGCGGTGTCGGTGCTGGCCTCTACGGCATGCTGCTGTTTGTGCTGATCGCGGTATTTCTCGCCGGCCTGATGATCGGCCGCACCCCGGAATACCTCGGCAAGAAGCTTGAAGCCCGCGAAGTGCGCTTGCTGGTGGCCACCTTGCTGGTAATGCCGGTTGGCGTACTGGTACTCGGCGCCCTGGCGGCCAGCCTGCCGGGCCCAGCGTCCTCTGTAAGTAACCCAGGCGCACACGGCTTCAGTCAGATTCTTTACAACTACACCTCCGGTGCGGCCAACAACGGCTCGGCCTTTGGCGGCTTTGGTGCCAACACGCCGTATCACAACTTGATGATTGGCCTGGCCATGTTGCTTGGCCGTTTCGGCTACATCCTGCCGATTCTGGCGATTGCCGGCAGCCTGGCTGCGAAGAAGCGCGCGCCGGTGGGCAGCAACAGCTTCCCGACCCACGGCCCGCTGTTCGTCACCCTGCTAACCCTGACCATTCTGTTGGTCGGCGGCCTGACCTTCCTGCCGGCATTGGCCCTGGGCCCGATTGCCGAGCACATGACCATGTTCCAGGGCTTCTAAGGGAGAACCATGATGAATGCCCGTATTGAACCGGCGCTGAACAGCGCCCAGCAACACCCGAAAACCTCGATCGCCGCGCTGTGGAAACCTGCGCTGCGCCAGGCCTTCGTCAAGCTTGATCCACGCCAGCTGCTGCGCTCACCAGTGATGCTGGTGGTTGAGCTGACGGCTGTGGTCACCACCGTGCTGTGCTTTATCCCCAACCCTCAGGTCTCCACCGGCCTGGCCGTGCAGATTGCTTTGTGGCTGTGGTTTACCGTGCTGTTTGCCAACTTTGCAGAGGCCCTCGCCGAGGGTCGTGGCAAGGCCCGTGCCGACAGCCTCAAGGCTGGCAGCCAGGGGCTGAATGCGCGGCGCAAGAATGGTCAGCAGTTCGAGACCGTAGCAGCCAGCAGCCTGCGCCGGGGCGATATCGTGCGGGTCGAGGCCGGCGAACTGATCCCTGGTGACGGCGAAGTCGTCGAAGGCATCGCCACAGTCAACGAAGCGGCGATTACCGGCGAATCCGCGCCTGTGATTCGTGAGTCTGGCGGCGACCGTTCGGCCGTTACCGGCAACACCCGGGTGGTGTCCGACTGGCTGCTGGTGCAGATCACTGCCAACCCGGGCGAATCGACCCTGGACCGAATGATCGCCCTGGTTGAAGGCGCCAAGCGGCAGAAGACGCCTAACGAAGTGGCGCTGGATATCCTGCTGATCGGCCTGACTCTGATCTTCCTGCTGGTGGTGGCGACCCTGCAGCCGTTCGCTCGTTTTGCCGACGGCGACCTGCCGCTGGTGTACCTGGTGGCGCTGCTGGTGACGCTGATTCCGACCACCATCGGCGGGCTGCTCTCAGCCATCGGCATCGCCGGCATGGACCGCCTGGTGCGTCTGAATGTGATCGCCAAGTCCGGCCGCGCTGTGGAAGCGGCGGGGGACGTGCACGTACTGTTGCTCGACAAGACTGGCACCATCACCTTCGGTAACCGCCGTTGCAGCGCGCTTTACAAAGCGCCGGGGGTATCCGGCAAGCAGCTTAGCGATGCAACGTTGCTGGCTTCGCTAGCGGACGACACTGCCGAAGGCAAGTCGATTGTCGAATACCTGCGTGCGCTGAATACCATGGTTGAGCCTGAGCGCAGTGCGATCAAATCAATTGCCTTCAGTGCCGAGACGCGCCTGTCCGGCGCCGACTACAACGGCCACAGCTACCGCAAGGGAGCAGTGGATGCAGTGCTGCTTTATCTAGGCATCGAGCGCAGCGACGTGCCGCCGGTATTGGCCCGTGAAATCGAGAAAATCGCCCAGAGCGGCGGTACTCCCTTGCTGGTAGCCGGTGACGGTCAGTTGCTCGGCGCCATTCATCTTAAGGACGTGGTCAAGCCGGGTATTCGCGAACGTTTTGCCGAGCTGCGAGCCATGGGCATCCGCACCGTGATGGTGACCGGTGACAACCCGCTGACCGCCGCCGCCATCGCTGCCGAAGCGGGCGTCGATGATGTGATCGCTGAAGCCACCCCGGAGAAGAAGCTGCAACGCATCCGCAGTGAGCAGGCGGAAGGCAAGATGGTCGCCATGTGCGGCGACGGTGCCAACGACGCCCCGGCCCTGGCCCAGGCCGATGTGGGCCTGGCGATGAACGACGGCACCCAGGCGGCGCGCGAGGCGGCGAATCTGGTCGACTTGGACAGTGATCCGACCAAGCTGCTCGACGTGGTGCAGGTGGGCAAGGAGTTGCTGGTGACCCGCGGCGCGCTGACCACCTTCTCGGTGGCCAACGATGTGGCCAAGTACTTCGCCATCCTCCCGGCGCTGTTTACCGGCATCTACCCGCAGCTTGGCGCGCTCAACCTGATGCAGCTGCACAGCCCGCAGAGCGCGATTCTCTCGGCCATCGTGTTCAACGCGCTGATCATCGTAGCGCTGATTCCGCTGGCCCTGCGCGGGGTGCGTGTACAGGCCGCCGATGCTGCCAGCCTGCTGCGCCGCAACCTGTTGATCTACGGCCTGGGCGGCCTGGTGGCGCCCTTTGTCGGGATCAAGCTGATTGATCTGCTGTTGGTGGCCGTCGGCCTCGTTTAAGCAAGCGCAATCCTTAGCCCGGATGAACTCCGGGCTCGGATTGCATCCGGCTACACAGAATCTGGAGATTTATCATGCTCAAACAAATCCGCCCAGCCATTAGCGTGCTGGCCTTTATGACCCTGGTCACCGGTGTGGTTTATCCCTTGACCGTTACCGGTGTGGCGCAGCTGGCGTTCCCGGCGCAGGCCAATGGCAGCCTGTTGCACAATCAACAAGGCGATGTGCTCGGTAGCGCGTTATTGGCGCAACCCTTCGAGGGCGCGCAGTGGTTTCAGCCGCGTCTATCGGCCGGTGGTTACGCCACCGTGGCCAGCGGTGCCAGCAACCTGGCACCGAGCAACCCGGCGTTGGCCGAGCGTATCGCCGCAGATGCCCAGCGCTTGCAGGCAGAAGGTCAGGGCGCAGTACCCATGCAGCTGGTGACCACCTCGGCCAGTGGCCTCGATCCGCATCTGTCGCCGGCAGCGGCGCAGTTTCAGATCGCCCGAATCGCCGCAGCACGTGGCATCCCGGCGGCCAGCCTGGAACGACTGATCGAACAGCACGTGGAAAAGCCACTGGTAGGGCCGGCAGTGGTCAATGTGCTGGCGCTGAACCTGGCGCTGGCCGACAATTCGCCTCCCGCAAAAGCTGAGTAACTTGCATGAGTGATGCCGTACGCGCCGATGCCCTGCTCGATGAGATGCCGCGAGAGGGGCGTGGCCGGCTAAAGGTCTTTCTCGGCGCGGCGCCTGGCGTAGGTAAGACCTACGCCATGTTGCAGGCGGCGCAGGCGCAATTGCGCCAGGGCGTCGACCTGCGCGTTGGTGTGGTGGAAACCCATGGCCGCGCGGAAACCGAGGCCATGCTCACCGGCTTGCCGCAACAACCGCAGCAGCGTCTGGAATACCGTGGCGTGGCGCTGAGCGAGATGGACCTCGACGGCATTCTGGCCAAACCGCCGAAGCTGCTGCTGGTCGATGAGCTGGCGCACAGCAATGCCCCCGGCAGCCGCCACAGCAAACGTTGGCAGGATGTGCAGGAGCTGCTGGATGCCGGCATCGACGTGTACACCACGGTCAACGTGCAGCACCTCGAAGCGCTGAATGATCAGGTGCGCGATATCACCGGCGTGCAAGTGCGTGAAACCCTGCCGGATTGGGTGTTGCAGGAAGCCGACGAAATTCTGCTGATCGACCTGCCGCCGCGCGAGCTGCTGGAGCGCCTGCGCGAAGGCAAGGTGTATGTGCCGGAACAGGCGCGCGCCGCCATCGATGCATTTTTCAGCCAGACCAACCTCACCGCGTTGCGCGAACTGGCGATGCAGACGGCTGCTGCGCGGGTCGATGCGGACCTCAGCCGACGCTACCGCCAGCAAGGTCAGCAAGCGCCTGCGCTGCGTGGCCGCTTGCTGGTCGGCATCGACGGCGATGCTCAGGCCGAGCGCCTAGTGCGGCACGCCTGCCGGGTGGCCGAGCGCCGTCATCTGCCCTGGTCGGTGGTTTATGTGGACACCGGCGGTGAGCGCGATGAAACCCGTTTGAGTTACCTGCAGGGCGCGCAGCAACTGGCCGAGCGCCTGGGCGGGGAGGTGGTCAGCCTGCGCGGCAGCGAGGTGGCGAAAACCCTGATCGAGCATGCCCGCGAACGCCGCGCCAGCCTGATTCTGGTGGGCCGCAGCCGGCAACGTCTGCGGCGTATCTGGCACCTTGGCCGGGGGCTGGCGGAGCGCTTGTTGCAGCACGGCCAGGGCCTGGAAATCAGCGTGCTGGATACCGAGGCAAGCCATACCCCGGCCCTGTCGCGGCGCCGCCAGCCTGTAGTCTGGCGTGACTACCTGCTGGCCTTGCTGGCGACGCTGCTGGCCTCTGCCGTGGCGCTGGGTTTATCCCGTGTACTGGAGTTGCCGAATATCTCGCTGATTCTGCTGGCGGCGGTATTGGTGGTGGCGGTGCGCAGCAGCCTGGGCCCGGCCATGGCATGCGCGGGGCTGTCGTTTCTGGCGTACAACTTTCTGTTTATTCCGCCTACCCTGACCCTGACCATCGACCGTCAGCAGGACGTGCTGACCCTGTTGTTCTTTCTGCTGATGGCCGGGCTGACCGGTAACCTGGCCAGCCGCCAGCGCCAGCAATTACAGGCGCTGCGTGAGACGCAGCGAGAAACCAGCGCACTGCTGGAATTGTCGCGCAAGCTGACGGCGGCCACCGACCGCCAGGCGGTTCTGGCTGCGGCCATGCAGCAGCTGGGCCTGTGGCAGGACGTTGAGGTCAGCTTGCTGTCGCGTAGCCCGGATGCGCTGTGGAAGGTGGAGGCGGGTGCGCAGCGCCTGCTCACTGATCTGGAACGAGCGGCGGCGGATTGGTCATGGCAGCACGATCAGCCGGCCGGACTGGGCACCGGCACCTTGCCGGACGGGCGCTGGTGGTGGTTGCCATTGTCGGGCGAAGAGGGGCCGCTGTTGCTGCTCGGTATCAGCCCCAAGGACGGCAGGAGCTTACCTGCCGAGCGATGGCGTCTGCTTACGGCGTTGGGCCAGCCCTTGGCCCAGGCCCTGGAACGCGCGCAGCTGGCGGAGGATCTGGAGGCCGCGCGCCTGCACGGGCAGACCGAGGAGCTGCGCAGCGCGCTGCTGGCCTCGGTCTCCCATGATCTGCGCACGCCGCTGACCGCTATGCGCGGCTCGATTGATAGCCTGCTGGCGCTGGGTGAGCAGATTCCCCTGGCTGATCGCCGCGAGCTGCTGGAAGGCACCCGCGATGAGGCCGAGCGCCTCGACCGTTATATCCAGAACCTGCTGGACATGACCCGCCTGGGTCACGGCGGGCTGAAGCTGGCGCGTGACTGGGTCGCCCCGGCGGATATCGTTGCCAGTGCGACCCAGCGCCTGCGCCCGGTATTGTCTGCCTTGCAACTGGAAATACAGGTGCCGCAACAGCTGCCGCTGCTCTATGTGCATGCCGCGTTGATCGAACAGGCGCTGGTCAATGTGCTGGAGAATGCTGCGCGTTTTTCCCCGCCCCAGGGGCGTTTGCGTGTGGCCATCGAGGCGGATGCCGAGGAACTGCGCTTTAGTGTCAGTGACCAGGGGCCGGGTATTCCTGAGCATGAGCGCACGAAGATTTTCGATATGTTTTATACCGCCGCCCGTGGTGATCGCGGTGGGCAGGGCACTGGTCTGGGCCTGGCGATCTGTCAGGGCATGCTCGGCGCCCATGGCGGTCGGGTGACTGTGGGCGAAGGGCTGGATGGCCTGGGCGCAAGCCTGACCCTGCACCTGCCGTTGCACACGCAGCCGCAGATGGAAGAAGAACAGTGATGGATAGCCGATGAGCCAAAACCCCGCGACCATTCTGGTTATCGATGACGAAGCGCAGATTCGCAAATTCCTGCGCATCAGCCTTACGGCCCAGGGCTACAAGGTGCTGGAAGGCGCTACGGGGCAGGAAGGTCTGGCCCAGGCCGCGCTGGGTAAACCGGACCTGGTGGTGCTCGACCTCGGCCTGCCGGATATGGACGGCCAACAGGTGTTGCGTGAGCTGCGCGCCTGGTCGCAAGTGCCGGTACTGGTGCTGTCGGTGCGCGCCAGCGAGGGCGAAAAGGTCCTGGCGCTGGATGGCGGCGCCAATGACTACGTGACCAAACCGTTCGGCATTCAGGAATTCCTCGCCCGCGTGCGCGTGTTGCTGCGCCTGGCCGGCGGTGTGGAACAGGCCAGCGCGGCGGTCAGCAGCGGCCCGCTGCAGGTGGATTTCGCCTACCGCCGGGTCAGCCTCGATGGTGTTGAAGTCAGCCTGACCCGCAAGGAATATGCGGTACTGGCGCAACTGGCGCGGCATATCGGCCGGGTAGTGACTCAGCAGCAACTGCTCAAGGACATCTGGGGCCCGACCCACGGCGAGGACAGCCACTACCTGCGCGTGGTGGTCGGCCACCTACGGCAGAAACTCGGCGACGATCCCACCGCGCCGCGCTTTATCGTCACCGAAGCAGGTGTTGGCTATCGCCTGCGCGATTCCGCCTAGGTTCTAGAGCTTATTTACGATCTCGCGAGCTAGAGTCCTGCAAGGCAAAAACAGGCGAGGAAGCGGAGTGTACTTTTGTACATGAGCATTACTCGTTTCACTCGCCCCCTCGGGGTCGCGCTAAAGCGCATTAGCCGCAAGCGGCTTGCCGAGCCTGTTTTTAACGCAGCAGGGCCGACGCGTAGCAGATCGTAAAAAGTCTCTAGCGGTCGCCACGCTCGTACTTATCCAGCGTATCGCTGGCGATCTGCCGGCCGAGCATGATCAGCTCCGGCGCCTTGTAGAACTCGAAGAAGCGACACACTCGCTTGGGTACGTTGATCAGGATGTCCGGCGGATAGCCGGCGATTTTGTACTGAGCCAGGGACGTCTGCATAACCTCGAAGCTCTGGTTGATCAGTTCCAAGAGTGAGGCCGGGCCGCTGAGGTCGGCCACCCGCGAGCCGCTGGCGGATTTCGGTGCGGCGGGTTTGTCCAGGTTGCTACGGGCATTCTGCTGCCAGGGATTGATGGCTTCGGGCTGCAGTGGGTTGCTGTTGTCTTCCAGCAGAAGCAGCTCATCGTCTTCGCCGGGTTTGCGTTTGAACGAGGGCAGGCGTGAGCCGAGCGAGCTCATCAATAGATCAAAGCGGCCCTTGAGCGCCGGCGCGCGTTCGATGATCGGCAGTTCGTAGTGCTGCTGGTTGGTCGAGTTGAGGTTGACCGCAATGATCAGATCGCAGTGGCTGGACACCACCGGCACGATGGGCAACGGGTTGAGCAGGCCGCCATCGACCAGCATGCGCTTGCCCTGTACCACCGGGGTGAACAGGCTAGGAATCGCCGCTGAGGCGCGCATGGCCTGGTGCAGGCAGCCTTCCTGGAACCAGATTTCCTGCTGGTTGGTTAGGTCGGTAGCCACGGCGGTGAAGGGGATCGGCAGCTCTTCAATATTGATCTCGCCGACTATTTCGCGAATCTTGCCGAAGACCTTTTCACCGCGAATCGCCCCTAAACGGAAGCTCACATCCAGCAGGCGCAGCACGTCCAGATAATCCAGGCTCTGCGTCCATTCGCGGTACTCATTGAGTTTGCCGGCGGCGTAGATGCCGCCCACCACCGCGCCCATGGAGCAACCAGCGATACAGGCGATTTCATAGCCACGGGCTTCCAGCTCCTCGATCACGCCGATGTGCGCATAACCACGCGCACCACCGGAGCCCAGTACCAGCGCAATGCGCTTACTCATCCTGATGTCCCTCGTAACTATTAATGCAGCGAACATACGCGCCGTGCCGCGCGCCGCCAAGGCGCGATTTGCTAGTATCCACGGCATTCGGGCCTAAGTGCGACGGCAATTGGAGGCGTTGGCACTTTTGTCTGTTTTGCACGTCTTACTGGCTGTATTGATGCATCGCAATGAGTCGGGCGATGTGTCTTTATACCGAGTGAAACGTATGTCTCTTTGCAGGAGTTACCTGATGAAACTGTTGATCGTGTTGCCCATGTTGCTGTTGGTGCTAAGCGGTTGTGCGGGAAAAACGGCCTATCGCACCAGCTGCGCCAATCAGCTGGACGCCGCCTGGCGCGAGTTGGATCTGGCCAAGGCCGAAGGGTTTGCCGGTACGGTGAGTTATTCCAAGGCGGTGTCGCTGCTGACTGCGGCGAAAACTCAGCAGCAGTTCGAGGGCTACAAGGGCTGTACGGCGAAGTCCGAGCGCGCCCGTTTCTATATCCGTGAGTCGCGAGCTGGCCGCTGATGCAACTGGATTTCAACGCGCTTGAACCGCTCGAACGCTACCGCTGGTTGGCCTCGACTATCACGCCTCGACCGATTGCCTGGGTCTCCAGCCAATCGGACGCAGGGGTCAGCAACCTGGCGCCGTTCAGCTTTTTTCAGGTGATCAGCGATGACCCGCCGACCCTGATGGTCAACGTTAATCACCGCGCCGATGGCGGCCTCAAGGACACGCTGCTGAATGTGCAGGCCAGCGGCGAGCTGGTGATTCAGCTGGTGTCCTTCGCCCAGGCCGAGGCGATGAATGCCAGTGCGGCGGTGCTGCCTTATGGTATCAGCGAGTTCGAGCAGTGCGGTATCGCCAGCCTGCCATCGCAGCGGGTAGCGCCGCCTCGGGTTGCCGGCGCGGCAGTCACCTTTGAATGCCGGGTAGCGCAGATCCAGGCCTACCCAGCGGATAAGCCCAATTGCCATCTGATCTTCGCCGAAGTACTGTTGGCGCATATCGACGATGCGGTGCTCAATGAGCAGGGCCGTATCGACAGCCAGCAACTCGACCTGATTGGCCGTCTCGGCGGCAGTGGTTATACCCGCACCTTGCAGCGCTTTGAGTTGCAACGCCCCTAGGGGCGTTGCCGCCGCAACAGCCACTTCTCCGCTTCAACACAGACGCATACCCCCAGCGCTACCAGCAGGCACCAACCCCAGGCATATGCTGGCAGGGCGGCAGTGGCGAAGACCTGCTGCATCGCCGGCCAGTAGGTGAGCAGCAGTTGCAGGCTGAGCAACAAGCCGACCATGCTCCAGATCATCGGGTTATCGCGTAGGCCGAAGTTCGCCGACCCTTCTAGGCGACGGCTGCTGAACAGGTAGCCGATTTCGCAGGCAACCACTGCGTTGACCGCCAGGGTGCGGCTGCTTTCAAGGCTCCAGCCAAGAGTCTGGGTGTAGAAGAATAGGCCCAGGCTGGCCAGGGTCATCAACGCTCCGATAAACAGCACGCGCCAGAGCAGATGGCGGCTGAGCAGATTGACCTTGGGATCGCGTGGCGGGCGGCGCATCAGGTCGGCTTCTGCCGGCTCAAACGCCAGGGCCAGCGCCAGAGTCACGGCGGTGATCATATTGATCCAGAGAATCTGCAGCGGGGTGATCGGCAAGGTCAGGCCCAGGGCGATGGCCGCCAGCAGTATCATCGCTTCGCCGCCATTGGTGGGCAGGATAAACAGGATGGTCTTCTTCAGGTTGTCATAGACCGTACGGCCTTCCTCGACCGCATGGGCGATGGTGGCGAAGTTGTCGTCGGCCAATACCATTTGCGCGGCTTCCTTGGCCGCCTCAGTGCCCTTGATGCCCATGGCGATGCCGATGTCTGCGCGTTTCAGGGCCGGCGCGTCGTTGACGCCGTCGCCGGTCATGGCCACCCGCGCGCCGCAGGCTTGCAGGCGTTCAACCAGGCGCAGTTTGTGCGCCGGGCTGGTGCGGGCGAACACGCTGGTGGTGGGTAGCAACTGATCGAGTTGGCTGTCGCTGAGGCTGTCGAGATCGGCCCCAGTCAGCGGTTTGCCATCGCCCAGACCAAGACGCTGCGCAATGGCGCTGGCGGTGCCGGCATGGTCGCCGGTGATCATCTTTACCGCGATACCTGCGCTGTGGCAGTCGGCGATGGCGGCAATGGCTTCCTCGCGCGGTGGATCGAGCATACCGACCAGGCCGAGCAGCACGTAATCGCCGTCCAGGTCCTGATAGTCGAGGCTCTGCTGCGGTTCGCCGAGCGGCCGAATGGCCAGGCCGAGCATGCGCAGCCCCTGGCGGGCGCCGCTGTCTAGGGCCTGGTGCCAGTGGCGTGGGTCCAGCGGTTCGGGATGGCCGTCGCGCCATTGGCGGTTGCAGGCTTCGAGCACACGTTCTGGCGCGCCGATCATATAGATCAGGCCATGGTGGGCATGATCATGGTGCAGGCTGGCGGTGCAGCGTTGCTCGGAACTGAAGGGGATGGCATCGACCTGCGGCAGATTACGCGCTTCATGCTGCAGCTCCAGACCGACCTTGCCAGCCAGGGTCAGCAGGGCAGCTTCGGTGGGGTCGCCGGTGATGCACCAGCCGTTCTCGCCGCTGCGCAGGCTGGCGTTATTGGCCAGCAGGCCGGCACGGGCCAGCTCGCGCAGGTCGTCAGCGGCGTCCAGTTGGCACAGCTGGCCGTCATCGCAGTGAATGCTGCCCTGCGGGGCATAGCCAACGCCATCGACGCGGTAATGATGTGCGGCGGTAAATACTTGCTGCACGGTCATCTCGTTGCGCGTCAGGGTGCCGGTTTTGTCTGAGCAGATCACCGTGACCGCACCGAGGCTTTCCACCGCTGGCAGATGGCGAATGATCGCCCGGCGCTTGGCCATGCGCTGCACGCCGAGGGCGAGGATGATCGTCAGCACCGCCGGCAGGCCTTCCGGAATGGCAGCCACCGCCAGGCTGACTGCGGCCAGCAGCATGTCCTCTGCGCTGTACCCCCGCAGCAGCACGCCAAAGGCAAAGGTCAGCAGCGCCAGGGCAAGAATGCCCAGGGTCAGGTGGCGAGCAAACTTAGCCATATCGACCAGCAGCGGCGTTTGCAGGCTAACCACGTTTTCCAGCATGTGGCTGATCTTGCCCAGCTCGGTCTGCTTGGCCGTGGCCACCACCACGCCCGCAGCGCTGCCGGCATTCACCAGTGTGCCGGAATAGGCCATGCTGCGGCGGTCGGCCAGGCTGGCCGAGGCGGCTACGGCGTCGTGGTGTTTATCCACGGGTAGGGATTCACCGGTCAGCGCGGCCTCGTCAATGCGCAGATCACGGGTCTCCAGCAGGCGCAGGTCAGCAGGCACGCGGTCGCCGGCCTCCAGCAGCACCCAGTCGCCGGGCACCAGTTGTTCGGCGGCAATGCTGTGCACCTGGCCGTTACGGCGTACCCGGCTTTCCAGGCTGAGCATCTGCTGAATCGCCAGCATGGCGTGCTGGGCTTTGCCTTCCTGGACAAAACCGACCAGGGCGTTGATCAGCACCACGGCAAAGATCACCGCACTGTCGAGCCATTCGCCCAGCAAGAGAGTAAGCAGGCAAGCGCCGAGCAGGACGTAGATCAGCAGGTTGTGAAACTGCAGCGCAAAGCGCTTAAACGGCCCGTTGGCCTGTGGTTGTGGCAGCAGGTTGGGACCATGCTCGCTGAGGCGTTGGGCGGCGTCGGAACTGTCCAGACCTTGGGCACTGCTGTTGAGGTTCTGCAGGCTTTGTTGCCCTGGCTGGGCGTGCCAGTCATGACCTGATGGCGCTTGCATTCAATGTGCTCCAGCGCTGTTCGGGTCTTTAGCCTAAACACCACAAACGAGGTGGGTGTTAGCTTGGATCAATTGAATGGCTCACAAGTTCGTCAGTAAAGATTTCCAGCCGCTATGCCGTGGCAACGCGGCGCAGTAGCATCGTCAATCGGTCTTAAAGGAGTGATACATGCGCGCCAAACTGGAAACTGTGCTGCAGACGGTCAATCACGTGCTTCTGGGCAAGGAACCGCAGGTGCGTCTGGCGCTGACCTGCCTGTTGGCCCAGGGCCATCTGCTGATCGAGGACTTGCCCGGCATGGGCAAAACCACCCTCAGCCATGCCCTGGCCAAGGTACTGGGCTTGAGTTTTCAGCGCATACAGTTCACCTCCGACCTGCTGCCAGGTGACATCCTCGGCACCTCAGTTTTCGACAAGGACACCGGGCAATTTATTTTCCATCCGGGGCCGATTTTCGCCGAGCTGGTGCTGGCCGATGAGATCAACCGCGCCACGCCGAAAAGCCAGAGTGCGCTGCTTGAAGCCATGGAGGAGGGCCAGGTGACCATCGAAGGTGCGACTCGGCCGCTGCCCGAACCGTTCTTTGTAATCGCCACGCAGAACCCCGTCAGTCAGGGTGGCACCTTCGCCTTGCCTGAGTCGCAGCTGGATCGCTTTTTGATGCGTCTATCGCTTGGCTACCCAGGCAAGGCGGCGGAAAAGGCCCTGCTGCTGGGCGACTCACGGCGTTCGCTGTTGCCGACGCTGCCGGCACTGCTGGATCACGCTGAATTGGCTCTGCTGCAGGCCGAAGTACCGAAAGTGCGCGCCAGCGATGCATTGATCGACTACGTGTTGCGCCTGGTCGATGCCACCCGCACTCAGCCGCAATTCGCCTGGGGTCTGTCGCCTCGGGCCAGCCTGGCGCTGCTTGCGGCTGCGAAAGCCTGGGCCTTCCTCGCCGGGCGAGATTACGTGATTCCAGAAGATGTGCAGGCCGTGCTGCCGTCAGTGGTCGGCCATCGCCTGCGTGAGCGCGCGGACCCGGCCGGGCATGGTGCCGGCAGCTTGGTGCAGTGGTTGCTGCGGGAGGTACCGGCGCTTTGATCGCCCAGCTCCGACCGCGCTGGAACCGCTGGCTGGCGCGGCGCATTCCGGCAGCCAGCAGCGTACGCCTGAACCAGCGGCGGATCTTTATCATCCCCAGCCGGGTTGGCGCGGCTTTTATGCTGGCGCTGCTGTTGATGTTGCTGGCGGCGATCAACTATCAGAACAGCTTGGCCTATGGCCTGACTTTCCTGCTGGCCTCGGTGTTTGTCGTCGCCATTCTGCACACCTACCGCAACCTGGCCGGGTTGATCCTCAAGGCCGGCAGTGCGCCGGCAGTATTTGTTGGCGAGCCTGCCGGTTTTCGCGTGCGCCTGGAAAGCAGTCAGCGGCCTCATCAGGCCGTCAGCCTGGGTTGGCCGCCGGCCGAATTGCAGACGCTGGATGTGCCAGTCGAAGGCGTAAGTGAAAGCCAGCTAAACCTGCCAGCGTTGCAGCGCGGTTGGCTACGGCCCGGTCGTCTGCGGGTCGAGAGCCGTTTCCCCCTGGGCATTCTGGTGGCCTGGAGCTGGGTCGATCTGGATCAGCGCGTACTGGTTTATCCGCGTCCCTTGCCCGGTGATCTGCCGCTGTCCGCAGGCGCCAGTGAGGATCAGGACGAGGATGGCAGTCGGCCCCACGGCCAGGGCGGGGATGATTATCAGGGGCTGAAAACTTATCAGCCGGGCGACTCCAAGCGTCGCTTGCACTGGAAAGCCTATTCCCGTGGCCAGGGCTTGCTGGTCAAGGATTTTGCCTCGATCACCGGGCGTGACCTGTACCTGGATTTCGATGCATTGGCCGGTGATGTCGAAACTCGCCTGTCACTGCTCTGTCACTGGGTGCTGCAGCTGTCCGAGCGTCAGCAACCCTTTGCCCTGAGCCTGCCAGGCCAGGTGCTGGACGCCGATAGTGGCGAGTTGCACCGTGATGCCTGCTTGCGCGCTCTGGCGCTATTCGGGCGTGCAGCATGAGCCGGGTTACTGCGATCCCTCGGATCAGCCTGACCTGGCTGCTGGTGGCACAGGTGCTGGTGATCCTTCCGCATCTGACGCATTTACCGTTGTGGATTATTGGTCTGTGGCTGGGCAGTGCGGCCTGGCGTATTCAAATTTTCCGCATGCGTGCGCGTTACCCGAATGCCTGGGCCAAGGGCGGTTTGATGCTGGCCGCAGCGCTCGGGGTGTTTCTTTCCCGTGGCAGCCTGATCGGGCTGGATGCCGGGGTGGTGCTGCTGATCGCGGCGTTCGTGCTCAAGCTGCTGGAGATGCGCACGCGGCGTGATGCATTGGTGCTGATCTTTCTCGGCTTCTTTGTTGTGGTCACCGCCTACCTGTTCGATGACAGCATGCTGATGGCGTTCTACAGCCTGTTTCCGGTTACCGCCTTGCTCGCCGCGCTGATCGGTTTGCAGCAGAGCAGTCTGGCCACCCAGCCCTGGCCGACCGCGCGCCTGGCCGGTGGGCTGCTGCTGCAGGCGCTGCCGGTGATGCTGCTGCTGTTTGTGTTCTTCCCGCGCATGGGTCCGCTGTGGTCGTTGCCGGTGCCGAATGACAAGGCGACTACCGGGCTGTCGGACAACATGGCCCCGGCGGATATCGCCGATCTAAGTCGCTCCGCGGCGCTGGCGTTTCGCGCCAGTTTCAACGGTGAAACCCCGCCGCGCAGTGAGTTGTACTGGCGTGCACTGACCCTCGATCGTTTTGATGGCCGGCGCTGGTCGCAATCCGATTACGCCGAGTTTGGCCCCGGTGCGCAGTGGCAGAAGCGTGGAGAGGCGCTGAGCTACAGCATCGTCATGCAACCCAGTGCGCAGCGCTGGCTGTTTACCCTGGATGTGGCGGAAACCACGCTGGAACAGACCCGGCAGATGAGCGATTTCCGTCTACAACGCCGGCAGCCGGTGGATCGCTCGCTGATCTATCAGGCCACCTCTTGGCCCGATGCGCTGCGCGAGCCGCAACTGCCCCAGGCAGCTTTGCGCCGTGCCTTGCAGTTGCCGGATCAAGGCGAGCCACGCAGCCGCGCTTGGGCTGAGCAGCTTAAGCGCGAGCATGCGCAGCCCGAATTGTTGGTGCAGGCACTGCTTGGCCACTTCAACCGCGAGCCCTTTGCGTACACCCTGACTCCGCCAACGTTAGGGGTGAACAATATTGATGATTTCCTGTTTGAAACCCGCAGTGGCTTCTGTGCGCATTACGCCGGGGCTATGACCTATGTGCTGCGCGCTGCGGGCATCCCGGCGCGGGTGGTGGCGGGTTATCAGGGGGGCGAATATAACCCGGCGGGTAACTATGTGCAGGTGCGCCAGTTTGATGCCCATGCCTGGGTTGAGTACTGGCAGGAGGGACGGGGTTGGGTCAGTGTCGATCCGACCTTCCAGGTGGCGCCCGAGCGGATCGATATGGGCCTTGAAGAGGCCCTGGTAGGTGAGCAGAGTTTTCTCGAAGACTCGCCTTTCTCGCCGTTGCGCTATCGCAACCTCAGTTGGCTGAATGAGTTGCGTCTGGCCTGGGACAATATCAATTACGGCTGGCAACGCTGGGTGTTGGGCTACCAGAGCCAGCAGCAGCTGGAGTTTCTTCAGCGTTGGCTGGGGCGGGTGGATGCCCAGTCGCTGGTGATCGGCCTGGTCGGTGGTGGGGCGCTGCTGCTTGGTTTGCTATCACTTTGGCTGTTCAAGCCATGGCAGCGTGAACGTGATGTGCAGCAGCGGCTATTCCGTCGTTTTGAGAGTTTGATAGCGCGCCATGGCGTGCCGCGTAAACCCGGTGAAGGTCCGCGCGACTATGCCGTGCGGGCATCCCAGCTGATGCCAGCCCAGGCGCAAGCGATTAGCGATTTTGCGGCGGCCTTCGAGGCGCAGCGTTATGCCGGGCAAGAACCCTCTACCCTGCAGTTGCGCCTGCACCTGAAGGCCCTCAGGCGCGCGCTGCCTTGGCGGCTTACTCGCCTGGAGCCTTAGTACCGCGACCATTGGCCACTTGTGGCTAACCAATAAGCGCATAGTCTGGGTAGTGATTTCAAAGGAGTGAGGCAATGCAAGGCTTGATTGATGAGGTGCCACGACACGTACTGCGTATTCAGATGCGCTTGTTTGCCTGTCGTGAACGGCTGCGGGTGACCACCGATGGCGAGGCCCTGCACGATCTGCGTATTGCTTTGCGCCAGTTGCGCAGCCTGCTGCGGCCGTTATCTTCGGTCGCCGCCTGTGAGACGTTGCAACAGCGGGCGGCAGAGCTGGGCCGCTTGACCGGTCCGCTGCGCGACCTTGAAGTGCTGCAGGGCTATCTGCAACAGCAAGGGCTCGATAGCGCCGCGAAATCTCGGCTACCACTGTTACAGCAGGGCTACCTGCAGCTGTTGGACTGCGCGCCGTTGGCCCATCTGCTCACTGCTTTGGATGACTGGCCGTGGCAATGGCGTCAGGCGGCTAGCAACGGACAACTGCGTGGTTTGGACAAGTTGATCAAGCAACGCTTGCGCAAGGATCGCAAGCGCCTGAAACAGGCACTGCTTGACCCTGCACATGACCGCCATCGCCTGCGCTTGCTGGTCAAGCGTCTGCGTTATGCCGCCGAGGCCTATCCGCAGTTGGCCGGTTTTTCCGGTCGTCTGCGCCTGCAGCTTAAACAGGCGCAATCAGCGCTGGGTGATTGGCATGACCACTGGCAATGGTTGCAGCGCGCCGAAGCCGAAGCAGATTTGCAACCGTGCGTAGCGGTTTGGCGGGCGGCAATGCTCGACGCCGAGCAGCAAGCTGATCTGGCCTTGCAGGCATTGGCAACGGGGTTTGCGCGCGCTGACGACTGAGTTGGCTGAAAAGTCGTTAAACCTTCGGCGTGTTTGGCCGAAATGTCGTGTCATTCGCTGGCGTCTTTACCCTAAGATCACCCGCATCTTCAGTGTTCGAGGTGCTTATGGGCTTTTCCGAGTTACTCCAGGCGGTGCGTGACAACCCTCAGGCGGTGCGGATTCCTGCCGCATGGGGGCAAGGCCGTGCCAGTTTCGGCGGTTTGGTGGCGGCGCTGGCCTATGAGGCCATGCGTGCTCAGGTGCCAAGTGGGCGCCCGCCGCGCTCTCTGGCGATTACCTTTGTTGGCCCTGCGGCGCCTGACGTACCCGTGTGCTTTGAGGTGGAAGTGCTGCGTGAAGGCAAGGCCGTCAGCCAGGTATTGGGGCGGGCAATCCAAGATGGGCAAGTGGTGACTATCGTCCAGGGTAGCTTCGGTGCTGGGCGCGACTCGCGTATTGCCGTGTCGGCAGAGCCGGCACCGGAGGCCAAGGCCGTGGAAGCCTGCCAGGAAATGCCGTATATCCCCACTGTAACCCCTGAGTTCACCCGTTTTCTGGCCATGCGCTGGGCGTTTGGTGGTTTGCCTTTCACTAATAATCCGTCACGGGACATGGGCGGCTGGGTGCGTCTACGTGATCAGGAAGCGGTCGAGGTGGTCACTGAGGCTCACCTGCTGGCTTTGGTTGATGCGTGGCCGCCTGCGGTTTTGCCGCACCTGAGTGCGCCAGCACCCGGTAGTACGTTGACCTGGACGATTGAGTTTGTGCAGCCAATGACGGCGCTGACGACGCAGGACTGGTGTCTGTACCGGGCGCACATTGAGCATGCCCGCGATGGCTACGGCCATGTGGCCGCAGCAATGTGGAGCGCCAAAGGGGAGTTGCTGGCCATCAGCCGGCAGACGGTGGCGGTATTCGGTTAAGCGCTGATTACGGCCGTTGCAGTGACGAACTGCAACGGCTGAATTGCCCGTTCTTCACAGCTTGAGCTGACGGATGGCGGTGTTCAATGAGCCGGCCAAATTGGCCAGGTTGGCACTGGTCAGCGCCGATTCTCCCGTTTGGCTGACGGTTTGTTCGGTCACGTCGCGGATGCGGATCACCGCGCGGTTCATTTCTTCAGCCACCTGGCTCTGCTGTTCCGCCGCCACGGCAATCTGCGTATTGCTTTCACGCATATGCGCCACCGACTCGGTGATGGCCACCAGCGCCTGGCCGGCTTCACCGGCCTGTTTGACGCATTCATCGGCCTTGATCGAGCTGTCCTGCATAAAGTCCACGGCATCACGGGTGCCGCTTTGCAGGGTGTTGATCATCTGGGTGATCACATCGGTGGAGTCCTGCACCCGTCTAGCCAGGTTGCGCACTTCATCTGCCACCACGGCAAAGCCGCGCCCCATTTCACCGGCACGGGCGGCTTCAATGGCAGCGTTCAAGGCGAGCAGGTTGGTCTGTTCGGCAATGCCATGGATCTCACTGACCACACCACCAATCTTCTGGCTATCGGCGGCCAGCTTTTCGATCATCTGCGCGGTTTGTTGCACGCCGCTCGACAACCCGGAAATCGACAGGCTCACGCGGTTGACTGCCTGCTGGCCGCTGTGCGCCAGGTGTTCGGCATTCTTGGACTGGTCACGGGTATCGGCGGTGTGTTCGGCAATGTGATGCACGGTGGCGGACATCTGATTGATTGCCGTGGCCGCTTGCTCCGTTTCGCTTTGCTGTTCGAGCATGCCCTGGCGTACATCGCGCATATTACCGGCCAAGCGTTCGGCACCTTCATCCAGCTGCGCTGCTGACTGGGCAACGATGCCAACAACACGCTGGTAGCCCGCCTGCATGGCATTAAAGGCACTGGCCATCTGGCCCACTTCATCTTTGCTGTCGAGTGGCACACGGGCGCTGAGGTCGCCGCTTTTTTCCACCTGCAGCATCACATCCTTGAGGGTGTTGAGGTGGCTGAGCAGAAAGCGAATCAGCAACTGCGAGGCCGCCAGCAACAGCAGCATCAAGAGCGCAACGACCAGGGCATAGCTCGGTGCACGGTCGAAAAACACTTCGGGCAGGCTTGGCGCCGAGGCGGTGATGGCCAGGCGCTGACCGTCTTCACGGACGATGACTTCGGCACCAATCAGACCCTCACTGCCATTCAAATCGACCCAGCCGCGGGCGTTGGCCAGGGCGCTGCCCTGATTGTCCGGCTGGCGTGGAGTCTGGCCGGCCGCAACGCTCAGCAGGTTGCTCGCGCTTGGCAGGGCCTGATCCTGAGGCCATTGGCTTAATAGTCGGGCCTGCTGCTGTGCGGCCTGCTTGGCGGCGGTGTGGTGCACCTGCTGCTCCAGCTGCAGCGCATAGAGCACCAACAGCAGCGTGGTAAAGAAGGCCACGGCATTTACGGCCCAGAATTTGTACTTCAGGGAAAGGTCGCTGATCCAATGGCCCATGCAGGTGTCTCTGTGTGAGGTGAAGGCTTGGCAAAGTGCCAGTAGTGTCGGTCAACGACACTGCGGCGCTATTGATCCTTATCAACAAGCTAGCACTCACTGCGCTACTCAGGGTTCAGTCGGTCGTACCCTTTGGGGTGGGCAGGTTGAAGAAGGCCCGGGCTGTAGCGCTGGTATGGGCCGCCAAAACCTGTTCGGTTTCACCGCGGTGCAACGCCACTTCACGCAACACCTCAACCAGAAAGGCCGGCTCGTTACGACCGTTCTTCGGCTTCGGGCGCAGGCTGCGTGGCAGCAGGAACGGCGCATCACTTTCCAGCATCAGGCGGCCGCGGGGGATTTCCTTGACCAGCGGATGCAGGTTACTGCCGCGGCGCTCGTCGCAGATCCAACCGGTGATGCCGATGTGCAGGTACATATCCAGGTAGTTGAACAGCGCGCGCTTCTCCCCGGTGAAACAATGCACCACGGCCGCCGGCAGCTGGTCGCGGAAGTGCCGCAGGATCGCCAGCAGGCGCTCGTCGGCATCGCGTTCATGCAGGAATACCGGCATTTGCAGTTCTACCGCCAGGGCTAACTGCTGCTCCAACACCTGTTCCTGTTGTGGCCGTGGTGAAAAATCGCGATTGAAGTCCAGTCCGCATTCGCCCACCGCCCGCACTCTGGGATCTTCCAGTAAAGCCTTGAGCTGCGCATGGCTGTCGCTGTTCCAGCTGCTAGCGTCGTGGGGGTGAATACCGGCAGTGCTGAACAAATGTTCGGCGCTGTCATCCAACTGTCGGCACAGCTCTAGGGCGTGTTGGCTTTCCGTCAGACTGGTGCCGGTTAACAGCATTTGCTGGACGCCCGCCGCATAGGCGCGAGCGAGGAGTGCTTCGCGTTGTTCAGCAAAGCTTGGGTGAGTCAGATTGACGCCGATGTCGATGAGTTGCATGGTGCTACCTGCTGAATTGATTGGGCAGCATAGCAGAGCTTTTTTAATAGATTAAAAGCTAATAAATACAGCAACTTAAAGCTTATACGTGATGTTGTATGTGATTGTCGGCTGGCGTCTGAGTGCGGGCTGTGCGAACCTCCGCGCCCCGCGCGAGGGGTCAGTTGCCTTGTCTGCAGCCTGTTTAACCGGGTGGCGGTGCTGATCTGTCGGCCGATTCTGCCCTGGAGCCTTGATGTCGCGAGTGCTGCTCATCTGCTGTCTATTGCTGCTGTCTTGCACGGCGGTAGCGCGCGTGGCTGGCCCGCTGGAAGTCGAGCAGCCTAAGGCGGTCCGCGACCTGGCGAGTATTCGCAGCAGCGGCGAGTTGCGCGTGCTGGTCAACCAGAGCCGCAACAGCTCGGGTGAAGTCAAAGGCCAGAGCATTGGTGTTGAATATCAACGTATGCGCGCCTTCGAGCAGTACCTCAATCGCAACTCGCGGGATGGCCGCACACTCAAGCTGAAGATCATTCCGCGCGCCAAGGACCAATTGCTGGCCGCCCTGCAGCGGGGCGAAGGCGATCTGGTCGCGCCTGGCGAACTATTGAATATGCCGCGCGGCAGTAACCTCAGCGCCAGCGCGGCGATCCGCAGCAACGTGCCAGTGATCATCGTTGCCAAGCAGGGTAACCGGCGTTATCAGAGCCTCGAACAGCTGTCCGGACGCAGTTTGGCATTGCCTGCAGGCAGTGTGGCGGGTGAGGCGGTACGGGCACTCAATCAGCGGCTGATCGACAGTAAACGCTCACCGATTATCGTCGAGTGGGTTGACCCGAGCTTGGCGGTCGAGGACGTGTTGGAAATGGTTCAGGCTGGAATCTTCAGTGTCACCGCAGTCGAGCAACCGATTGCCGAACGTTGGGCCAAGGTGATGCCTAAGTTGCGCCTGGACCGCCACCTGCCATTGGCCAGCGACGGTGACATGCGCTGGTATGTGCGCCGCGACACCCCCATGCTTGGCGCCAGTATCGATCGCTTCCTCAAGGGTTACCGTGATCCTGCGGATTTAGATGCCGCGTTCCAGCGCGTCTATCGGCGATTGTACAAAGTGCATTATCCGCTGGGCCGTACCGAGCGTCAGCGCCTGGAAAAGGTCCGTCCGGTGCTACAACGCTATGCGACCCAGCATGATTTCGATTGGTTGGCGCTGGCGGCCGTTGCCTTTAAGGAATCGACCCTTAACCCCGCCGCCCGAGGTGCGGGCGGTGCCACCGGTTTGATGCAGATCACCCCGGCGGCGGCACGCAGTGTTGGCGTGAGCAATATCGGCGTGCTGGATAACAACGTGCAGGCCAGCGCCAAGTACCTGGCGATGATTCGTCGCAACTACTTCAACAGCCCACAGCTCAACGAGCGTGAGCGCATGGCCTTTATCCTGGCTGGCTACAACCTGGGCCCGCAACGGGTGCAGAGCTTGCGGGCTGAAGCGCGTCGGCGTGGCCTAAATCCTAACCAGTGGTTCTTCCAGGTCGAACGGGTGGCGATGGAGCAGATGGGCATGGGCGTGGTCAGCTATGTGAATAGCGTGAATAAGTACTACCTTGCTTATGACCGTGAGCGCTATCTGCTTGAACCCTAGCGCGCAGGTTGAGAATGTCGATTTATTAATTTATTCGATATTTTAAAGCGATTTTATGCGCTTTAAATATTGGTTAATTGGTTTAATCTTTGTTCCATCAACCCCTCACTACAAGGACTGCTGCACATGAACGCTCTGATCAAATCTGTTGTTGCAACTCAAGCTGGCTATGGCCTTACCGTGCTGCGCATCATCGCCGGCATTACCTTTGCCGCCCACGGTGCGCAGAAGCTGTTTGGCTGGTTTGGCGGTTACGGCCTGGAAGGCGTAGGCCAGTGGATGGAAAGCATCGGTCTGGCGCCGGGCTACTTGTTGGCACTGATGGCCGGTAGCGCCGAGTTCTTTGGTGGCATTGCCTTGATTATCGGTCTGCTGGCGCGCCCAGCTGCAGCGGTACTGGCAGTGACCATGGTGGTGGCGATTGCCACTGTGCACCTGGCCAATGGTTTCTTCATGAGCAACAACGGTTATGAGTTTGCCCTGGCACTCTTGGCGATCAGCGTAGCAATCCTGATTGAAGGCGCTGGCAAACTGTCCCTGGACAAGCGCATCGCTGGTTAATCGACACGGCAGCAGCCAGTAAAAAGCCCACTTCGGTGGGCTTTTTGCGTTTCAGGGTTGGGGTTTGTTCTGCGTCGCCAGCTGTTCGGCAGCTTCCAGGCGCAGCTGTTCACGCTCATCGAAGTTCTCTGCGGCCAGCTGGGCAATGGCGGCGCGTTTGTCGCTGGCGCTCATGCCTGGGTTGTTTTCGATGGCGGCTTTTTCAGTGCTGTACTGGGCAATGCGTTTTTTCCAGGTTTGCCGCTGCTGATCGAGCACTTCGAGACGCTGGGTGGCTTCGGCGCCGACCAGTTGCTGACGCAGCTGGCGGATCTGTTCCGGTTTGGCGCCGGCCGCCTGCAGTCGCGCGGTTTGCTGGCGCAGCTCGTTCTGCAGTTGCGGCAGCACGGTGTCCTGCATCTCGGCAGGCAGATTGTTGCGCAGCTGATCGACGGCGGCGGCTTTGCCGGTATCGTCCAGCTGGCTGTTCTGCAGAATCGCCAGGCGTTGCAGGGTGAATTGGTTGTAGGCCTCTTCGCGGGCGAAGAATGCTTGCTGCGTTTCACTGTCGAAAATCCGCGCGCGCAGTGCCTGCACGGCGGCCTCGCGCTGACGCAGGGCATCCAGATTAGCCATCTGCGGCAGGTCGCGTTCGAGCAGTACCAACTCGCGCTTATAGTCGAGGTACTGGTTGAGCAGAACCAGGGCCTGCTCACGGGCATTGGCCGGCAGTTCTGCGGCGATATAGGCACGCAGCCGCTCGACGCTGGTACGCAGCGGTTCTTCACCGGTTGCGGCAAGGAAATAATCGAAGATGCGCCGGATGTCTTCGCTGATCAGCAGGTTGCCGTTAGCGTCCAGACGAAAGACGCCATCCACTGTGGTGCCGCCGAATGAGGCAGGCAGGTTTTTTAGTGGCGCTACTTGGGTCTGCATGCCGATCTGGCTTGGTGAAGCCGATGGCGTATCACTGCGTTGAATCGGCTGTGGCGCATCGCCACTGAGCTGCGCGGGAATATCCACGGGTTGCAGGTACAGCGCGAGAGCCAGGCAGGCGGCGAACATAAGCGGGGAGAGCAGCAGAAATTTTTTCACAGGCACTCTTCAGGCGGACAGGCGAGTTCGGCGAAACGGACAACAGCACCAGAGGCTGCACGGCAGCCCCTGGTGAAGCCGTTACAGGCCGTCGTTTTTCAGGCGGTTGGCATGTTGGCGGTAGACCGTGACCGGGTCCGTTTCAAACAGGCTGGTCAGGCCGAGGGTCTGGTTGACCTCATCGAGGTGGTTCATCCGGTAGTTATCGCGGATTACCTTGCCCATGCGCGAGCTGCAGCGGCCAACCAGGCCGTCGTTGGCTTCGCCATTGAAGGTTAGCGCGGTGGCGCCCAGCAGCAGGTCGCTCGGGTCGATGATATTGGTCACCGGGCTGGTACCACTCCAGGAGTAGTAGCGCACGCCATTGACGCTGTAAGCACCTTCACCGCAGGCGGTGGTTGGAATCCCCTGTGGGAACTTGGCGTTGAAACGCGCTGCACCCTGGCTGTTAAGAGATTCCAGCGATCCAAGTGCGTTCTGCGGGGTGGTGCTCGAACTGCCAGAGAGGAAGTTGATCAGTGTGCCGAGGCCATTGACGATACCCGATAGCAGGGTTTCTCCAGCTGAACCCGGCGGTACCTGGCGGATAAAGTCGGCGGTGGCCGAGCCTTTATGCGGTGCACCGACGCTGGTGGCGGAGGCAATCAGGTTTGGTTTGACGGCAGCGACGTAGCGGATGGTCGGTCCGCCATGGCTATGGCCAATCAGATTGACCTTGGGCTTGCCGCTGATGGCGACAATCTCTTCCACCTGATCCAGCAGTTCTTCGCCGCGGGCTTCTGAGGTGTTCAGTTGACTGACTTCGGTGATGTACACGCTGGCACCGTCGCGCCGCAGCGCCGCAGGAATGCCGTACCAGTAGTCGACGCCCAGGATACTGTCGAAGCCGAGCATGCCGTGGGCCAGTACAACCGGGTATTTGGTCTGGGTGTAGCCGGAGGAGCCGAACCAGAAAGCATGGGTGTTGCCAGAGGCCAGCAAGCCGGCGCCCAGGCAGAGGGCGAGCAGGGTTTTATTGTTGTTCATTGGTGCTCTCGCTAGGGTTTATCGGGCAGTTCAAGGCACTCCATGCAGCCAAAACGCCCATCCCGTGGCGCGTACATCAGCCCAAGGGTAGTGGCAGAAACCATGCCAGTAGTCGCAAACAGCCGTATAGCCCTCTGCCACGGGCGATACATCGAAGTTGTGCGCAATCCGGTGCAGGCGCGGTGCCGCGGGTTTGTTACGGGGTGAAACGGTGCTGGTCTGGATTCAGGCCCCAGATGGCGGATCAGCGGCCTGCGAGCCAGCGGCAAAAAGCCAGGTTGGCCGGCCGAATAGGGGTGCCACCAGTCAAAGGTTGGGGTGGTTGGGGAGGGCCGCAGGATCGCGGCTTGACAGCTTTGCGCGGGCTTCTCTAGGATGCCGACCCATGCGCCGATTTAAACAGCTACTTGCGGGGCGCCGGGTTAACTGCTGATTGCAGTGCCCTGAGAAGCACTCTTCTGAGGCTTTGAAATTCCGCTAAAGCGCTGGTTCGGTGTCGCCTCTCACCGCTGCCCAGCGGACTCAATGAGGCGGAGACATATCGATGCACTGTCCCCAACCGCTTATTCGCCTGGCCCCGATCACGTCCGGGCTTACCCTGCACAATCCGAAAATCCTCCTTGGCGGTAGCCATCAGCCGACTCTGCTGCGCTATCTCGACGGCTGGCCCAAGCGTTGGCCTGGACCGCGGACCTTTCTGATCAACTTTGTTCACGACGGCGAATCCCTGGCGCGCTTTGCCAGCAATCATTTCGATATGGCGGTGATCCAGGCGCCAACGGCCGCGCAGCTGGATGAAACCGTGCGGCAGTTGACGCGTGTAGCCAAGCAGGGGCTGATTACCCGGCGCTGAGTGAATCCCACAATAGCTTTGGCCAAAGCCACCGCCGATCCGCTAGGCTCAAAGGATATTGTCAGGGAGTGGGCTATGTTCGAATCCGCCGAGATTGGCCGCAGCATTGATAAAGAAACCTTTGAGGCCGAGGCCCCTGCGCTGCGCGAAGCACTGCTGGAAGCGCAGTATGAGCTGCAGCAGCAAGGGCGTTTTGCCGTACTTATTCTGATTAACGGCATCGAAGGTGCGGGTAAGGGCGAGACGGTCAAGCTGCTCAATGAGTGGATGGATGCGCGACTAATTCAGGTCAGTACCTTCGATCAGCAGACTGATGAAGAGCTGGCGCGCCCGCCGGCCTGGCGTTACTGGCGGCAACTGCCGCCCAAGGGGCGTATCGGCATTTTCTTCGGCAACTGGTACAGCCAGATGCTGCAGGGCCGGGTGCATGGGCGGATCAAGAATGCTGTGCTCGATCAGGCCATCGATACCACCCTTGGGCTGGAGCGCATGCTCTGCGATGAGGGCACGCTGATCTTCAAGTTCTGGTTCCACCTGTCCAAACAGCAGATGAAGGCGCGGCTCAAGGCGCTGCAGGATGACCCGCTGCACAGCTGGCGGATCAGTCCATTGGACTGGCAACAGTCAAAAACCTACGACAAATTTGTACGCGTTGGCGAGCGTGTGCTGCGCCGCACCAGCCGCGACTATGCGCCCTGGTATGTGGTTGAAGGGGCAGACGAGTATTACCGCAGCCTGACGGTCGGACGCATTCTGCTCGATGGCTTGCAAGCCGCGTTGAAGGCCAAGGCGCGCCCAGTGCCTCATCCTCATGCCGCGCCGCTGACATCCAGCCTGGATGAACGTGGGCTGATCGACAGCCTGGACATGACCCAGGCGCTGGACAAGGACAGCTACAACGAGCAACTGGTGGTTGAGCAGGCACGCTTGTCTAGCCTGATGCGCGACAAGCGCATGCGCCGCCATTCGCTGATCGCGGTGTTCGAAGGTAATGATGCAGCCGGCAAGGGCGGCGCGATTCGCCGGGTGATTGGTGCGCTTGATCCCCGCCAGTACCGCATCGTTCCAGTTGCCGCGCCGACCGAAGAAGAGCGCGCGCAGCCTTATCTGTGGCGTTTCTGGCGGCATATTCCACCGCGCGGTAAGTTCACCGTATTTGATCGCTCCTGGTATGGCCGGGTGCTGGTCGAGCGAGTCGAGGGCTTCTGCAGCACCGGCGACTGGCTACGTGCCTATGGCGAGATCAATGATTTCGAAGAGCAGCTCAGCGAAGCCGGCGTGGTGTTGGTGAAGTTCTGGTTGTCGATTGATCAGCAGACCCAGTTGGAGCGCTTCAAAGCCCGCGAACAAATCCCCTTTAAACGCTTCAAGATCACCGAAGAAGACTGGCGCAACCGTGAGAAATGGCCGCTGTACCGCGATGCGGTAGGCGATATGGTCGACCGCACCAGCACAGAAATTGCCCCGTGGACGTTGGTGGAAGCCAATGACAAGCGCTTTGCCCGGATCAAGGTGCTGCGCACCATTAATGAAGCGCTCGAAGCGGCGTTCAGCAAAGACTAAGGCACATGGGCAAGAGGATGGTCGCGCATACGGCTGATGAATGATCATCGCTGAGCGAGATTGTCCGGCTTTATTCTTATTGGCAACTCAACCCAATAACAATGAGGTGCGACATGCGTGAAGTGGTGATCGTTGACAGCGTACGGACTGGTTTGGCCAAGTCCTTCCGTGGCAAGTTCAATCTGACCCGTCCAGACGACATGGCGGCTCATTGCGTCAATGCATTGCTGGCGCGCACCGGTATCGACCCAGCGCTGGTGGATGACTGCATCGTTGGCGCCGGCTCCAATGAAGGCGCTCAGGGCATGAACATTGGCCGTAACGTGGCCGTGCTGTCTGGCCTTGGCACCAACGTGGCGGGTATGACCCTCAACCGTTTCTGCTCCTCGGGCCTGCAAGCCATTGCGATTGCAGCCAACCAGGTGGCGTCGGGCTGCAGCGATGTAATCGTGGCGGGCGGCGTTGAGTCGATCACCATGACCCTGAAAAGCATGAACACGCAGAACCTGTTCAACCCGCTGCTGCAAAAAGACGTGCCGGGCATCTATTACCCGATGGGCCAGACCGCCGAGATCGTCGCCCGTCGTTACAACGTCAGCCGCGAAGCCCAGGACGCTTATGCTCTGCAGAGCCAGCAGCGCACTGCGCGGGCGCAGGCCGAAGGCCTGTTCGACGATGAAATCGTGCCGATGCACGTCAAGTATCAAGTCGAAGATAAAGCCACCGGCGAGAAGAGCATCGTCGACGGCATCGTCGCTCACGACGACTGCAACCGTGCTGACACCACTCTGGAAAGTCTGGCCGCGCTTAAGCCGGTGTTTGCCGATGACGGTTCGGTCACCGCTGGCAACGCCTCACAGCTCTCCGATGGCGCTTCGATGACCCTGGTGATGAGCCTGGAAAAAGCCATCGAGCTGGGTCTCAAGCCACTGGCGTTCTTCCGTGGCTTTGTTGCCGCCGGTTGTGAGCCGGACGAGATGGGCATTGGCCCGGTGTTCTCGGTGCCCAAACTGCTCAAGGCCAAGGGCCTGAGTATTGCCGACATCGACCTGTGGGAGCTTAACGAGGCGTTTGCTTCGCAGTGCCTGTATGCCCGTGACCGTCTGGAAATCGACAACGCCAAGTACAACGTCAACGGCGGCTCGATTTCCATCGGCCACCCGTTCGGCATGACGGGTTCGCGTCAGGTCGGCCATCTGGTGCGTGAGCTGCAGCGGCGTAACCTGCGTTACGGCATCGTCACCATGTGTGTGGGCGGCGGCATGGGCGCGACCGGGTTGTTTGAAGCCGTGCGCTGATCGTCCTGCTCTCAATAAAAAACCGCGACATGTCGCGGTTTTTTATGGGCTGGTTTTTGTGTTCAGAATGCGCGACTTTCGATGATCTCGTTGGCCTGTTTCATCCGGCGGATATAGAAAGCGATCTCCCGTTCTGCATCCGTTCGGTTGAAGTAAGGGCCTTCCAGCGTACCCTCGCGGGTGGAAAAGAAGTATTGCCCGTTGACCGCGCTGACGCGTTCACTGCGGTAGTGGGTCCCGGGGTTATGGTCGATATGACGTTGGCCGAACATAGATGAACCTCCCGCAAAATGAGCTGCTGAGGTCAGTCTAAACGGCGTTTGGATGGCTGCAGATTTTGACGACAAATGGTCGGTTTTGCCGAAATTCGGCTTGATTTCACTGTTTTTAATATTTTTGACGCCAGAGCGCTGGCTTGATGCGGTGCAGCCATCAGTACAGTTTCCGTGAATTGCGGTGCTTGTCTGTGACTGTGCCGGTTTGCTGGGACGACCTAGAATGCGGCATTACCGCTCGAACCCACATCGGGCAGAGGGTGTGGTGCTGGTTGCGAGGCGTTTATGCACATTTCTTCCGGTCGTTGGCTCTACGGTCTGTTTCTCGCGCTGTTGACCGCCGTGCTGTGGGGCGTGCTGCCGATCAAGCTCAAGGAAGTGCTGCAGGTGATGGACCCGGTCACGGTGACCTGGTATCGCCTGCTGGTTTCCGGCTCTATCCTGTTGGCCTATCTGGCTGCCAGTCAGCGCTTACCCGCGTTTCGCCCGCTGGGCAAGAAAGGTGGCGGGCTTCTGCTGCTGGCGATTGCCGGGCTGACCGGTAACTATGTGCTGTATTTGACGGGGCTTAACCTGCTCAGCCCTGGTACGACTCAGCTGGTGATTCAGGTAGCCCCGATTCTGTTGCTTGTCAGCAGTATTTTTATCTTTCGCGAGCGATTCAGCGTTGGCCAAGGGCTTGGCTTGTTGGTACTGCTGGTCGGTTTTGCTTTGTTCTTCAACCAGCGTCTGGATGAGCTACTGACCTCGCTGACGGCCTACACCACCGGTGTATTGATTGTATTGCTGGCGGCGTTTGTTTGGACGTTCTACGGCTTGGCGCAAAAGCAACTGTTGACGGTGTGGAATTCGCTGCAGGTGATGATGGTGATCTACCTGGCCTGCGCTTTATTGCTGACGCCTTGGGCACACCCGCTGCAAGCACTCGAGCTCAACCCGTTACAGGGGTGGCTGCTGTTCGCTTGCTGCCTGAACACCCTGGTGGCTTATGGCGCGTTTGCCGAAGCATTGGCGCATTGGGAGGCTTCGCGGGTCAGCGCCGCATTGGCGATTACGCCGTTGGTGACGTTTGCGTCGGTGGCCCTGGCTGCCAGTTGGTGGCCTGACCATGTGCAGCCTGAACAGATCAACTGGTTGGCCTATGGCGGCGCCGTGCTGGTGGTGCTGGGCTCGGCGCTGACGGCGCTGGGGCCGTCGTTGTTGGCGGGTTGGCGCACCCGCAAGGCGCGTTTGGCTGCTCTGACGTAAGTAACGTTCAGGCCCGGCTGCCGAGCGTTTCTGCCCGGCGTAACCAACTCTGACGTTGCTCTTCGCTGGAAGGGCGCACCGGCGCGAATTCAGCCAGGCGGCGAGTTTTGATGCCGCTGAAACCGAGGATGGTGCGAGTCATCTGCCGATGCCCGGGTGCCCCATAAATCCAGCGGAAGTACCAGGGCGGGGTATCCATGGTCACCAGCAGATCTGCCGTGCGCCCCGTCAGCAGCTTGTCCCAGAGTTGCGAGCGGTTGCGGTACTTGAAGGCGAAACCGGGTAGAAAGGTGCGGTCAAAAAAGCCTTTGAGCAGCGCGGGAATGCCGCCCCACCAGACCGGATAAACGAAGACCAGATGCTCGGCCCAGTGAATCTGCCGCTGCGCCTCCAGTAGGTCGGGCTCCAGCTGCTGGCTCTGCTCATAGCCGTCGCGCAGCACCGGGTCGTAGTTCATTTCGCCAAGCTTCAGCTGGCGCACCACGTGGCCCTTGCTGCGTGCGCCCTGGGCATAGGCTTCACCGAGGGCATGGCAGAAGCTGTTGCCCTTAGGTGTGCCGAGAATCATCAGGATGCGTTTGCCATCACCTTCCAGTGGCGTTGCGCCGCTCTTTGCCGCTTCACTCATGTTGACCTGCCTCCAGCATGTTTTCAGGACGCACCCAGGCGTCGAATTGTTCATTGCTCAGGTAGCCCAACTGCAGTGCTGCTTCGCGCAAGGTGGTGCCATTCTGGTAGGCCTGTTTGGCGATTTGTGCGGCTTTGTCATAGCCGATATGTGGATTCAGCGCCGTGACCAGCATCAGACCGCGCTCCAGGTGCTCGGCCATCTTCCCTGCGTCCGGTTGCAGGCCAGCGACGCAGTGTTGTAGGAAGTTATGGCAGCCATCCGCCAGCAAGCGGATCGATTGCAGCAGGTTGTGAATGATCACCGGTTTGAACACGTTGAGTTGCAGATGGCCCTGGCTTGCGGCAAAGGTAATCGTGGTGTCGTTACCCAGTACCTGGCACGCCAGCATTGACAGCGCCTCGCATTGTGTCGGGTTGACCTTGCCCGGCATGATCGAGCTACCCGGCTCATTGGCCGGCAAACGTACCTCGGCCAAGCCGGCACGCGGGCCGGAGCCCAGCAACCGTAAGTCGTTGGCAAGCTTCATAAGGGCCACCGCCAGGGTTTTCAAGGCACCGGACAGCGCCACCAAAGGTTCATGGCCGGCGAGGGCGGCAAATTTGTTCGGCGCACTGACCAGTGGCAGGCCACTCAAGGCGGCCAGTTCGGCAGCCATGGCATCGGCAAAGCCCTGAGGTGAATTCAGACCGGTGCCGACGGCCGTGCCGCCTTGGGCCAGTTCGCAGACGGCTGGCAGCGCAGCCTGAATGGCGCGTTCGGCATAACCCAGTTGCGCGACAAAGGCCGATAGCTCCTGGCCGAAGGTCATTGGGGTGGCGTCCATCATGTGTGTGCGCCCGGTCTTGACCAGCCGAGCATGCCGTTCAGCCTGTTCCTGCAAGCCATCACGCAGTTCGTGTAAGGCGGGTAGCAGTTGCTGCTGCACCGCTTGCACGGCGGCGATATGCATGGCTGTAGGGAAGCTGTCGTTGGAGCTTTGCGCGCGGTTGACGTGGTCGTTGGGGTGCACCGGTGTTTTGCCACCACGGCCGTTGCCGGCCAGTTCATTGGCGCGCCCAGCGATCACTTCATTAACATTCATATTGCTCTGCGTACCGCTGCCGGTCTGCCAGACCACCAGGGGAAATTGCTCATCATGCTGACCGGCCAAGACTTCATTGGCGGCCTGCTCAATCAGTCGGGCCAGATCTGCGGGCAATTCACCGATACGCTGATTAACCCGCGCCGCAGCTTTCTTGATCAGCGCCAGGGCATGAGCCACTGGCAAGGGCATGCGCTCCTGGCCGATGGCGAAGTTGATCAGCGAGCGCTGAGTCTGTGCGCCCCAGTAGGCTTCATCCGGCACGTCGATGGGGCCGAGGCTGTCGGTTTCAGTGCGACTCATGGCGATTCTCCTGAGGGTTGAGCGTGCAGCAAGCGACTTGCCCGGCGGGTGGATGCACGCCCGGGTGTCTTTCAGCTTAGGTTGCGATGCAGCAGGAGAGGTTCAACCGCAATGGCCGATTACCAACGGGCGCGGGTTTCACCGAGCCAGCCAAGGGCGTTGTTGACTGGCACTCGTTCACCTTCCGGACCGCGTAAAACCCCCTCGAAATGTCCGAACCACTGCTGCGTATCTGCATAAAACGGCCCGAGACGGCGGTAGGCCTGGTGACGCTGGCGTGGGGTGAAGGTCAGCTGTACGGCATTATCCGGGCTGCGCAGTTGCCAGGGCGCCAGGGGGGTGTGCGGCGCCTGAGTGATGGCAATTGGGATATCCAGATGCTGCAACTCGCCACCAAACCACAGGGTGTTTTCCGACAGGCCACTGTGATCCGTCCAGCCAGAGCCGAAATTGCCGGCGATGCCACCCGGCGCGGCAAAAGCGGCGCGGGTCCAGTGACTATTGAGCGGCCAGACGCCACGGCCGAAATCCAGTGAGGCAAAGCTTTGCCCGTTTACACAGCTGTAATGCTGTTTGCCCAGTTGCACGCTGCCACTGCAGGGCAGGCCTAGCTGACGACTGGTGGCGTGAAAGCTATGCGGGCCAAGCGGGGCGACTAGGTTGACCGAATCCAGGTGGCTAGGGCGCTGAATGTCCAGGGCGACTTGCAGTGGTTGCCCGCCAATGTCCGGTGCATTGATGGTGATACGGGTGCGTCCGGTGTGTTCAGCCACGCGCAGTTGTAGGCGTGGGTGGTTGAATTCGTGGCTTGCCTGCGGTTGGTCTGGCAGGTCACAGCCACGGCCGAATAGGCGGTACTGGCTGTAGGCGACGGCTTGGCCGCTTTGCAGATCAAGGAAGTAGGCGGCGGCGTAACCCAGGTAGTCGAGGTCGGCCTGGGTAAAGGAGAGCATCCACTGCGGGGTGGTGATGCACCAATGGTTCCAGCGTTTGCGCCGACCGAAGTGCCCGGGTATGGCGCAATCGATCATGGGCCTTGGCGACCAGCCGATGGCCTGCGGGTTGAGCAGGCCGCGGCTGTCGCATAGTGCGATGGCGGCAAAAGGCTCTGGGTGAGTGAAACTGTTCATCGACACGTCCATGTGTGTGCTGGCGCCTACCTTGTGGGCTCAAAGGCGCGCTGAAGCAGAAGATGGCTTATCTCGTCGAGCATGCACAGGCGCAGACCTGCTCGGCAAGTGCTGGCATTTTGGCCTTTAACCAGGCAGTGCGCCAGTGCACAGTTGTAGCGTGAATCAATCGATGCTCTGACTGGCTTGAGTGTGACCCGTGGTTGGGCACAAAATGCCGGCAATTGGGTCCAACAGCACTCATGCCCTTTCTCAGGAGTAGTACATGTCACGTTTACCTGCCTTTTGCGCTGCCCTAATACTGACGTGCGGTAGTGCTCAGGTGCTCGCCGATGCCAAAAGCCACGCGGCTGACGCTGAGCGCTTCCTGCTGCTGGCTCGCGCTGACAAGCTGGCTGTTCCGGTGTATGCCCAGGTGCAGCAGATGTTTGCCCAGCGTTTTGCCGAAAGTAATGCGCCGCAGAGCGAGAAGGCTGTGCTGGAAACCTACCAGGCTCAGGCCAATGCGGCTCTGGAACAGGCCGTGGGTTGGGACAAGCTCAAGCCGGATATGGTCAAGCTCTACACCAGCAACTTCAACGAGCAGGAAATGAAGGACCTGATCCGTTTCTACGAATCGCCGCTGGGCAAGAAAGTCCTGGAGAAAATGCCAACGCTGACCGCACAGTCGGCGCAGCTGACTCAGGGCAAGCTGGAAGCCGCCGTACCCAAGGTCAATCAGCTGTTGGCGGAAATGACCACCAAGCTGACTCCAAAGAAGCCCTGAGTGACAGTCCCTATGCCGAAGATCGATTTGTTGCAGGCCGCTCTGGCAAGCCTGCAGCCCCAGCAGCTCGATGTGCTGGATGAAAGCCATATGCACAGCCGGGGGCTGGAAACCCATTACAAGGCGGTGATCGTCAGCGAGCAGTTTGCTGGCCTGAATGCGGTTAAACGCCATCAGAAAGTCTACGCCGCCGTAGGTGAACTGATGGGGCAGATCCATGCCCTGGCGCTGCATACCTACACACCCGATGAGTGGACACAGCAGGGCGTGGCTCCGGCTTCGCCGACCTGCAAGGGCGGCCACTGAGGCAATTCGCCTCTACACGGCGCTTCTCAAGGGCAGTAAACTGCGCACCCCGCCGGCCTAGCGCCGGCGGTTTTGTTTGTGGCTCAGCAGCCTGTTAAAGCCGCTGCCGGTCACGTTTGTATCCCGGTCCGCCCTTTACGTGGGCGACTACTGAAGGATTTGCTTATGACTGACAAGATCGTTGTCGCTGCGCTGTATAAATTCGTTTCCCTGCCTGACTTCCATGACCTGCGTGAGTCGCTGCTGCAATGCATGCTGGATAACGCGGTAAAGGGCACCTTGCTGCTGGCTGAAGAGGGCATCAATGGCACCGTCTCCGGCTCGCGTGCCGGTATCGATGGCCTGATGGCCTGGTTTGACCAGGATCCGCGCCTGGCCGACATCGACCACAAGGAATCCTACTGCGACGAGCAGCCGTTCTATCGCACCAAGGTCAAGCTGAAGAAGGAAATCGTCACCCTGGGCGTGCCCGGCGTCGATCCGAACCAGAAGGTCGGCACCTACGTTGAGCCCAAGGACTGGAACGCGCTGATCTCAGATCCCGAAGTGCTGCTGATCGATACGCGCAACGACTACGAAGTGTCGATTGGCACCTTTGAAGGCGCGGTAGACCCGAAAACCAAGTCGTTCCGCGAGTTTCCCGATTACATCAAAGCGCACTTCGACCCGGCAAAACACAAGAAGGTTGCGATGTTCTGCACTGGCGGCATCCGCTGCGAGAAGGCTTCCAGCTATATGCTCGGTGAAGGCTTTGAGGAGGTTTTCCACCTCAAGGGCGGCATCCTCAAGTATCTCGAAGAAGTGCCGCAGGAAGAGACCAAATGGCAGGGCGACTGCTTCGTTTTCGATAACCGGGTTACCGTACGTCACGACCTCAGCGAAGGCGATTACGACCAATGCCACGCCTGCCGCACGCCAGTGTCGGTGGAAGATCGTCAGTCCGAGTTCTACACCCCGGGCGTCAGCTGTCCGCATTGCTGGGATTCGCTGCCGGAGAAAACCCGCGCCGGCGCCCGCGAACGTCAACGGCAGATTGAATTGGCTAAAGAGCGCAATCAGCCGCACCCACTGGGCTACAACCCCCGACAAAATCGCGAGGCTTAAGCATGCACGCACGCCTGCTCTATGTGATGGACCCGATGTGTTCATGGTGCTGGGGCTTTGCCCCGGTGCTGGAGTCCCTCGCTGAGCAAGCGGCTGCAGCAGGTGTAGGGCTGGAGTTAGTGATGGGCGGGTTGCGCCGTGATGGTGTGGCCATTGATGCCGCCGCCCGCGTGCGATACCTGGGCTATTGGCAGGCGGTCAATGCCAGCACCGGGCAGCTATTCAACTTCAATGCCGGTTTGCCTGAGGGGTTGGTCTACGACACCGAACCGGCCTGCCGCGCTCTGGTGACAGCACGCAACCTGGCGCCCGAGCTGGTCTGGCCGCTGGCCCGACTGATTCAGCGGGCGTTCTACACCGAAGGCGTGGATGTCACCCGCGCCAGTGTGTTGGTGGAGTTGGCCGAGCGCGCCGGGATTCCGCGCATCGTGTTTGCCGAAGCCTTCGACAGCGCTGCACAGCGCGCCGCCACCGCCGCTGACTTCTGCTGGACTCAGGATCTGGGCATTGCCGGCTTTCCCACGCTGCTCGCTGAGCGCAACGGCCAACTGGCGCTGCTTACCAACGGCTATCAACCCCTGGACGTGTTGCAGCCCTTGCTGACGCGCTGGCTGGAGCGGGTTGCCCATGCCTGATCGTTTGAGTTGGGCGGAAGTTCGTCGGCTGGCCCTGCAGCACAAGAAGGCGTTGATCTGGGCCAACTTGGTTGCCGTGCTGGCCACTCTGTGCAGCGTGCCGATCCCGCTGTTGCTGCCGCTGTTGGTCGACGAAGTGCTGCTCAACGACGGTGACGCCGCGCTCAAGGTGATGGATAACTTCCTGCCGGCGCACTGGGAAACCGCTGCCGGCTATATCGGCCTGATGCTGGTGCTGACCCTGTTTCTGCGCGGCGGTGCGCTGATCTTCAACGTGTTGCAGGCGCGGTTGTTTGCCCGCTTGTCGAAAGACATCGTCTACCGCATCCGCATTCGCCTGATCGAACGGCTCAAGCGGATTTCCCTTGGCGAATATGAGAGCCTCGGCGGCGGCACGGTGACCACGCACCTGGTTACCGACCTCGATACCCTGGACAAGTTTGTCGGCGAGACCCTTAGCCGTTTTCTGGTGGCCATGCTCACTCTGGCCGGTACCTCAGCGATCCTGATCTGGATGCACTGGCAGCTGGCGTTGTTGATCCTGCTGTTCAACCCGCTGGTGATCTACGCCACGGTGCAACTGGGTAAGCGGGTCAAACACCTGAAGAAGCTGGAGAACGACAGCACTTCGCGCTTTACCCAGGCGCTGACCGAAACCCTCGAAGCGATTCAGGAAATCCGTGCCGGCAACCGCCAGGGCTTCTTCCTCGGTCGCCTCGGTGGTCGTGCCAAGGAAGTGCGCGACTACGCCGTGGCCTCGCAGTGGAAGACCGATGCCTCGAACCGCGCCAGCGGTCTGTTGTTCCAGTTCGGTATCGACGTGTTCCGCGCGGCGGCGATGCTCACCGTGCTGTTCTCTGATCTGTCGATCGGCCAGATGCTCGCGGTGTTCAGTTACCTGTGGTTTATGATCGGCCCGGTCGAGCAGCTGCTTAGCCTGCAATATGCCTTCTACGCCGCCGGTGGCGCGCTGACGCGGATCAACGAGCTGCTGGCGCGTAAGGACGAGCCGCAATACCCCGGGCGCGTCGATCCGTTCAAAGGCCGCGACACCGTGGGCATCGAGGTCAGTGGGCTGACCTTTGCCTATAACGACGAACCGGTGCTTAACCAGCTTAATTTGAGCATCGCCCCAGGCGAGAAGGTCGCCATCGTCGGCGCCAGCGGCGGCGGCAAGAGCACCCTGGTGCAGCTGCTGCTCGGGCTGTATACGCCGCAGGCCGGGACTATTCGGTTTGGCGGCAGCAGTCAGGAAGAAATCGGTCTGGAAGGCGTGCGTGAACACGTCGCGGTGGTGCTGCAGCATCCGGCGCTGTTTAACGACACGGTGCGCGCCAACCTGTGCATGGGCCGCGAGCGGGGCGATGACGCCTGCTGGCGCGCCCTGGAAATTGCTCAGCTGGCCGACACCATTCACGGCTTGCCGCAAGGCCTGGACAGCATTGTCGGTCGTTCCGGCGTGCGCCTCTCCGGTGGCCAGCGTCAGCGCCTGGCCATTGCCCGTATGGTGCTGGCCGAGCCGAAAGTGGTGATTCTCGATGAAGCCACCTCGGCTCTGGATGCCGCTACCGAATACGCCCTGCACCAGGCGCTCAATCAGTTTCTGCATGGCCGCACCACGCTGATCATCGCTCACCGTCTGAGTGCGGTTAAGCAGGCTGATCGGGTGCTGGTATTCGACGGCGGCAGCATCGCCGAAGACGGAGGTCACCAAGAGTTGATTGCCGAAGGTGGGCTTTACGCCAAGCTCTACGGCCATCTGCAGCACTAGCAAAGCATTAAACGCATCGTTATTTCGCGGGTATCAATCGGGCCTGAGCTACTGCGGCCTCGCACTTGGCAGTTAAATCGACCGCTTTGTAAAGTTATCGTTACGCATGTTGGGTGCTTTCGGTCAGCATTCCCGCTGTTTCTCTAGCTGTATTAAAAACTTGCCGAAAGCCTTGGCCAAGCCTGGGGCAGGGCGCTCTGGTTCGGCTTGTTAGCGGGCCTGCGCTCGGTTGTTATGAGGTCAATCCCGCTGACGCAGCGGCTGATCAAAACAACAACGAGGAGGCGCAATGAACGCCGTGAACAAGATCGAACAGCACAACCCTATCGGCACCGACGGCTTCGAGTTCGTTGAATACACCGCGCCGACCCCGGAAGGCATCCAGCAGCTGCGTGAACTGTTCACCGCCATGGGCTTTACCGAAACCGCCAAGCACCGCTCGAAAGAGGTCTGGCTGTTCCAGCAGAACGACATCAACTTCGTGCTGAACGGCAGCCCTACTGGGCACGTGCGCGAATTCGGTCTGAAGCACGGCCCGAGTGCCTGCGCCATGGCCTTCCGCGTGCAAAACGCCGCCCAGGCCGCCGCCTACGTGGAATCCCAGGGCGCCAAACTGGTGGGTAGCCACGCCAACTTCGGCGAGCTGAACATCCCCTGCGTCGAGGGCATCGGCGGCTCCTTGCTGTATCTGGTGGACCGCTTCGGCGACAAGACCATCTACGACGTCGACTTCGAGTACATCGAAGGCCGCACGCCGAACGACAATTCGGTCGGCCTGAAAGAGCTGGATCACCTGACTCACAACGTCAAACGCGGGCAGATGGACGTGTGGTCGGGCTTCTACGAGCGCATCGCTAACTTCCGCGAAATCCGCTACTTCGATATCGAAGGCAAGCTCACCGGCCTGCTGTCGCGCGCTATGACCGCGCCGTGCGGCAAGATCCGCATCCCGATCAACGAGTCGGCCGACGACAAGTCGCAGATCGAGGAATTTATCCGCGAGTACCAGGGCGAGGGTATCCAGCATATCGCCCTGAGCAGCGAGGACATTTACGCCACCGTGCGCCAGCTACGCGCCAATGGCGTGCAATTCATGGTCACCCCCGGCACCTATTACGACAAGGTCGATACCCGCGTGGTCGGGCATGGCGAACCGACCGATGTGCTGCGTGAGCTGAGCATCCTGATCGATGGCGCCCCCGGCGATGACGGCATCCTGCTGCAGATTTTCACCAATACTGTGATTGGCCCGATCTTCTTCGAGATCATCCAGCGCAAAGGCAACCAGGGTTTTGGCGAAGGCAATTTCAAGGCGCTGTTCGAGTCCATCGAGGAAGACCAGATCAAGCGCGGCGTAATCTCCAAGGAGTGATGCCATGAGCCGTAACTGGATCAGTTTCCCCCTGCGTGAAGGCGAATGTTCGCGCCAGGCGCACTGCGACTTTCCTGAAGGCACCTACGAGCGCGAGATGGGCCGCGAGGGCTTCTTCGGCCCCACCGCGCACCTGCACCACAAGCATCCGCCGACTGGTTGGATCGACTGGCAGGGGCCGCTGCGCCCGCATGCGTTCAACTTCAACGATATTTCCAGCGAGCGTGATTGCCCGCTGGCCGCGCCGCTGACTCTGCATAACAGCGATGTGAAGCTGCGCGTGTGGAAAACCCACGGTGCTATGCGCCATCTGGTGCGCAACGCCGACGGCGATGACCTGCTGTTTATCCATGAGGGAGCAGGGGAGTTCTACTTCGATTTTGGCCACCTGACCTACCGAGATGGCGATTACCTGCTGATTCCGCGTGGTACCGCCTGGCGCATCGAGGCCAGCGAGCCGACCTTTATGCTGCTGATCGAGAGTACCGATGGCGCCTATCAGCTGCCGGACAAGGGCCTGCTCGGCCCGCAGGCGATCTTCGACCCGGCGGTGCTCGATCATCCGCGCATCGATAAGGCCTTCAAGGCCCAGCAGGATGAAAACACCTGGCAGATTCGCATCAAGCGCCGTGGCCAGATCAGCACCGTGACCTATCCCTACAACCCGCTGGATGTGGTCGGCTGGCATGGCGACAACACCGTGGTGCGTCTCAACTGGCGCGATATTCGCCCGCTGATGAGCCATCGCTACCACCTGCCGCCGTCGGCGCACACCACCTTTGTCGCCAATGGTTTTGTGATCTGCACCTTTACCCCGCGTCCGGTGGAAAGCGACCCCGGCGCGCTGAAGGTGCCGTTCTATCACAACAACGACGACTACGACGAAGTGCTGTTCTACCACCGAGGCAACTTCTTCAGCCGCGACAATATCGAGCAGGGCATGGTCACTCTGCACCCGTGTGGCTTCCCCCATGGCCCGCACCCCAAGGCATTGAAAAAGGCGCAGATCGATCCGGCCACCTTTATCGATGAAGTGGCGGTGATGATCGATACCCGCCGCGCCCTCGAAGTCGGCGAAGCCGCCGCCGGGGTGGATGTTCCCGAATATGTGAATTCCTGGCGTGCGCCGGGTAAGGAATCTTGATGAAACTCGCATCACTGAATCAAGGCCGCGACGGCATGCTCGTCGTGGTATCGCGCGACCTGAGCCGCGCCACCGAAGTCCCGGCGATTGCCGCGACCCTGCAAGCCGCGCTGGATAACTGGAAGGTGGCCAAGCCCAAGCTGGAGGCGGTGTATCAGCGTTTGAACGATGGCCTGGAAGAGGGCGCATTTGCCTTCGATCAGGCGGCCTGCCACAGCCCCTTGCCGCGTGCCTATCACTGGGCCGACGGCAGCGCCTACGTCAATCATGTGGAGTTGGTGCGCAAGGCGCGTGGCGCCGAAATCCCGGAAAGCTTCTGGCATGACCCGCTGATGTACCAGGGCGGTGCCGACTGCTTTATCCCGCCGCACAGCCCGATTCAGATGGCCGACGAGGCCTGGGGTATCGATCTGGAAGCCGAGATCGCGGTGGTCACCGATGACGTACCGATGGGCGCGACCGCTGCCGAGGCCGCCGGGCATATCCAGCTGCTGATGCTGGTCAACGATGTGTCACTGCGTAATTTGATTCCCGGCGAACTGGCCAAGGGCTTCGGTTTCTACCAGAGCAAGCCGTCGTCGAGCTTCACGCCTGTGGCGATTACCCCGGATGAGCTTGGCGATACCTGGCGCGATGGCAAGGTGCATCGACCGCTGGTTTCGCATATCAATGGCGCGCTGTTCGGTCAGCCGGATGCCGGCGTGGACATGACCTTCAACTTCCCGACTCTGGTCGCCCACGCCGCCAAGACCCGGCCGTTGTGCTGCGGCACCATCATCGGTTCCGGCACCGTGTCGAACTACGACCGAAGCGCGGGTTCCAGCTGCCTGGCAGAGAAACGCATGCTAGAAATCATCGAGAGCGGCGAGGCGAAAACCCCGTTCCTCAAGTTTGGTGACCGGGTGCGCATCGAGATGTTCGACGCCGCCGGCCATAGCCTGTTCGGTGCCATCGACCAGGCGGTGGAGCGCTATGAACACTGAGTTGACGCTCTATGGCTACTGGCGATCCAGCGCGGCCTACCGGGTGCGTATCGCGCTTAATCTCAAGGGCCTGGCCTACCAGCAAGTGCCGGTACATCTGGTTAAGGACGGCGGTCAGCAGCATTCGGCCGAGTATCAAGCGCTGAATCCGCAGGAGCTGCTGCCCTTGCTGGTGGACAAAGGCAACGGCGGGGTGCGCATCGCCCAGTCGCTGGCGATTCTCGAATACCTCGATGAGGTGTTTCCGACGCCGGCGCTGCTGCCCAGCGATCCGGTGCAGCGCGCTCAGGTGCGTGCCTTGTCGCTGCATATCGCCTGTGATCTGCATCCGCTGAACAACCTGCGGGTGCTGCAGTACCTGACCGGCGAGCTTGGGGTGGGCGAGCCCGCCAAGGACATTTGGTATCGCCATTGGCTGCACAAGGGTCTGGCTGCGGTCGAGGCTGGGCTGGCGATATTCAATGATCGCCTGTCACTCGGCGAACGGCCCGGATATCTGGAAGCCTGTCTGGTTCCGCAGCTGTATAATGCGCGCCGTTTTAACTGTGACCTTGATGCGTACCCGCGCATCCTCGCCATGGCGGCGCGTTGTGAATCTCTGGATGCCTTTAAACAGGCGGCGCCGGAGGTGCAACCCGACGTTCAGTGATCCCAGCCGGCTTCGCCGCCGCTAGGGTCTGGCGAATCCGGCTTCCTCAGGTAGGCGCAAAGCGGCATAGCCGAGCGCAGTAGCTTTAAACCGACCTGAATGCCTTGCCACTCCGCCGCGCCACAAGCGCTGCGGGTTCTATTTCGTCACAGATAAAAACAAACAGGTGACGCATGACCCGTGAAAAACCGAAGAACCTCTGGCTCTCGCGCTGGGGCTTTATTCTTGCTGCAACCGGCTCCGCTGTGGGCCTGGGCAATATCTGGAAATTCCCCTACATCACCGGCGAATACGGCGGTGGTGCGTTTGTACTGATGTACCTGGCCTGCATCCTGGCCATCGGTATTCCAGTGATGATGACCGAGATCGCCATTGGCCGACGCGGCCGTGGCAGCCCCATCGATGCGATTGGTCGGATGGTCAAGGAAAACGGCGGCAACCCGCTGTGGAAGGCCGTCGGCGGCATGGCCATGCTGGCCGGCTTTATGATCCTGTGTTTCTACGTGGTGGTGGCCGGTTGGGCCTTTGCCTATACGTGGAAGATGCTCGACGGCTCCTTGGCGGCAACCAGTGTCGAACAGTTGGGCGGGGTATTCGAAGCGCATAACGCCAACCCATGGCAACTCGGTGGCTGGAGCGTGTTGGTGGCGCTGCTGACCCTGTGGATTGTCGGCAAGGGCGTGCAGGCTGGTGTCGAAAAAGCCTTTCGTTGGATGATGCCGGGCCTGGCTGTAATGCTGATCGTACTGGTCGGTTATGCCTTCACCAGTGGCAGCTTCAAGGCCGGCTTCGATTTCCTGTTTACCTTCGATGCTTCGAAAATTACCGGCGAAGCGTTGCTGGCGGCTCTGGGCCATGCCTTCTTTACCCTGAGCTTGGCTTCTGGGGCGATTCTCACCTACGGCTCCTATATCCCGGATGGCCAGTCGATTACCCGCACCACCTTTATGGTGGTGGTCTGCGACACCTGCGTGGCGCTGCTAGCGGGGCTGGCGATCTTCCCGATCATCTTCGCCAATGGCATGAGCCCGAGCGCGGGGCCTGGCCTGATCTTTATGAGCTTGCCGCTGGCCTTCCAGCAGATGCCGTTCGGCACTGTCTTCGGTGTGTTGTTCTTCGCCATGGTGTCGGTGGCGGCGCTGACCTCGGCCATCTCGATGATCGAGGCACTGGTTGCCTATCTCAACGAGAAACACGGCGTCAGTCGGGTCAAGGCCGCTGCCGCGTCCGGTGCGGTGCTGCTGGTGATCAGTCTGTTGGCGATGCTCTCGTTCAACCTGCTGGCCGGTTGGACGCCGCTGGGCAAGAACTTCTTCGACTGGCTGGATTACCTGACTTCGCGCTGGATGATGCCGCTGGGCGGGATCTTCATGGTGCTGCTGGCCGGTTACGCCCTGCGCGATGAAATCATGCGTGATGAGCTGAACCTGCCGCCGCTGGGCTATGCACTTTGGCTGTTTATGGTGCGCTACGTCAGCCCGGTGCTGATCATGGTGGTGTTCCTCCACGCTCTGGGCTGGTTGATGTTTGACCCGATTGCCCAGTGGTACTGGATTGCTGGCGCCATTGGCTTGCTCGCGGTGTTCGGTGAAGTGCTCAGGCCACGGGTCGTACCGGTGCTCGCCGGGCGTTAATCACGCCAAGCTGAGCCGCAATAGAGAAGGGCGCACGAGCAAAAGCCGTGCGCCCTTTTTCTTACTTACAGATTGGTTCGCCATAACCTTGGCGCGGGCTTTTTGGCGATAAATCGCCACTCTCGGTAAGGCATCAGCGGAAACATGCCGATAAACCGGGTTATCCGCAGCTTTCGACCTTTGGCTTTATCTCGCTGAACAGCGGTTAACGGCTCTGGCTCGGGCCTTGGCGCTGATACCTAAGCCCGGGTCAGACCTCTGGCGCAAGGGTTGCAATAAAGCGGGGCTAAACTGCCATCAGTTGTTCATGAGCTTGCCTAGGCCGCCATCACGCCGCCTTGCTGCGCTCGATAATAAAAACGGAGTTGTTGCTATGTCCTCTTCTGCCGCGCGTCTGTTCGCCGATCTGTCTGTCGGAAAAAAGCTTATGTGTGGCTTCGGCCTCGTGCTGTTGCTCACAGTTGCCGTTACCGGCAGTGGCTTTCTGGCAGTGCAAGCCGTGTTGGATGGGCATGCCAGTACCAGTGGTTTGTCGGCGATCGATGCGCAGGTGTTGCAGGCGCGCCGCGCCGAGCGTGATTTCGCTCTGCGGCAGAACAGCGAGGCCGCCGCGCAGGTGCACGAGCAGTTGGATCGGGTCGGCGCCACGCTGGCTCAGCAGCTGGCGGCCGCTTCCGGCGCCGATCAGGCGCGTCTGCAAAGCATGCAGCAGGCCATCGACGACTATCGCCGGCAGTTCGACAGCTTTGTCGAGCAGCAGAACAATGCCCGCGCGGCGCGCACGCAGATGCGTGAAGCGGCTGGTGAGGCACGTGACCAGTTTGATGTGATCGAGCTGGATATGTATGACGCCGTGCGTGAGCTGCGCCTTGAAGGTGACAAGCTGCGCGGCAGCGACCCACTGACCCTGGCGGAAACCGCCTCGGGCCTTAGCAAACGCATGCTCGATCTGCGCGGCCATGAGAGCCAGTACATCATCGATGGCTCGGCCGAAGCGCTGGAAGAGTGGACCTATATCAATGACGACCTACAAACCGTGGCGCGCAGCCTCATGGTTTGGCTGGATGACGACCAGAAAGGCGCCATCGAAACGGCTTTGAAGGCGCTGACCCTGTATCAGCAGGCGTTCACCAATTACCAGCAGGTACGTGGGCAGAGCCAACAGAGCGAAGTGGCCATGGTCGAGCGTGCCCAGGCCGTGCTGGCCCTGGTGGATGAAGCCAAGGTTCAGCAAGAGCAGGCCATGGCCGCTGATAGCCGCAAGGCCATGCTGTTGCTCGGCGCGATGGGCATTGCTGCGGTGATTATCGGCATGCTGGCGGCGCTGATTATCTCCCGCTTGATTGTTGCGCCCTTGCAGCAGACCGTGGTGTTTGCCCAGCGCATCGCAGCTGGCGACTTGACCCACGACCTGCCGCAGGATCGGCGTGACGAGCCGGGCCAACTGATGGCCGCCATGCAAGTGATGAGCGTGAGCCTGCGCACCCTGGTTGGGCGCATTGGCGGTGGCGTCAGCCAGATTGCTGCTGCCGCCGAGCAGCTGTCGGCGATTACCGCGCAAACCAGCATTGGTGTGCAGAACCAGAAGATGGAAACCGAACAGACCGCCACCGCTATGCATGAAATGGCTGCAACCGTGCAGGAAGTGGCGCAGAACGCCGAACAGGCTTCTTTGGCCGCCCGCGCCGCCGATCAGGAAGCGCAACAGGGCAACCAGGTGGTGCAGCAAGCTGTCAGCCAGATCAGCAGCTTGGCCAGCGAAGTTGAAGAGTCTGCCGAAGCGATTGCCGCGCTGAATCAGGAAAGCGCTCGAATTGGCGGTGTGCTGGAGGTGATTCGCAACGTAGCTGAGCAGACCAATTTGCTCGCATTGAACGCGGCGATCGAAGCCGCACGGGCTGGCGAGCAGGGGCGTGGCTTTGCTGTGGTAGCCGATGAGGTCCGCGCCCTGGCCAAGCGTGCGCAGGACTCTACCGAAGAAATTGAAGGGCTGATCGCCAGCTTGCAGCGCCTGGCTAAGGGCGCCGTGGACAAGATGGACAGCAGCCGCAATCTGACGCTGCGTACTGTCACTCTTGCTGGCGAAGCTGGCGCTGCACTGGGCCGCATCACTCAGGCGGTGAGCACCATTGAGCAGATGAACCAGCAAATTGCTGCGGCGGCCGAAGAACAGAGCGCGGTGGCGGAAACCATCAGTGAAAGCGTGACGCGGGTGCGCGATATCGGCGAACAAAGCGCCAGTGCCAGTCAGCAAACAGCAACATCCAGTGCCGAACTGGCGCGCTTGGGCGTTGAGTTGCAGGGGCTCGTGGCGCAGTTCCGCAGCTGATTGATGTGCGAAACTCTCCGAGCGGTTGGGCTCGGTGGGCTGACCAAGGGTATTGAGTAACCGGCTCAGCGCGTGGCTCAGGTCTGAAATTGCAGCACTGCGTTCTGCATGCTGCGCGCAACACGGTCGAGGCTTTGCGCCGCATTGGCCAACTCATTGACGGTGCGGCTGTTTTGTTGCGACATCTGCGCGATATGTTCGACTTGCTGTGCCACTTCACTGCTGGCACGGCTCTGCTCGTTGATGGTTTGCGATATTTCTTCCACCACTTCAGCTGCACGGTGCGCGCCGCCACGGATTTCGTTGATCGACTCACCGGCTTGACGAGCCAGCGCCACGCCATCACTGACCCGAGTGACCCCCGTCTGCATGCTGTTCACTGCTTGTTCGGTGCTACTACGGATGCGTTCGATCATCCCGGTGATTTCTTGGGTCGATTGCGCGGTACGTGCGGCGAGGTTGCGTACTTCATCGGCTACCACGGCAAAGCCACGACCTGCTTCACCGGCGCGAGCAGCCTCAATGGCCGCGTTGAGTGCGAGCAGGTTGGTCTGTTCGGCAATGCTTTTGATCACCTGGATGATCGAGTGAATTTCTTCCGATGATTCGCCCAGCGCGGTGATGGTGGCACTGGATTCATTGACGGCTTCGGCGATCCGGCTCATGCCATCGACCACGCCCATGATGACCTGGCCGCCGTTACTGGCCAGGTGTTCCGAGTGCGAAGAAATTTCCTGAGCATTGCGTGCATGGCCGGCAATTTGTTCGATGTTTTGCATCATCTGTTCCATCGCGCCAGCCATGCTGCTGGCGCTTTGTGATTCTTCTGTGGTGCTGTGTACGATGCTCTGCGAGGCACCGTTGAGGTTGCGCGCTGTTTGCTGCAACTGCTCACCTTCCTGGCGAATGTCATCAATCATTTGCCGAAGGTTGGTTTGCATATCCGCCAGTGCTTGCTGCAGCTGTCCGGCTTCATCGTTACTGTCGATGGTGATGGTGCTACGCAGGTTGCCTTGAGCAATATTGCGCGCCACTCCGATGATTTTCTCCAGTGGGCGCAAAACGGCTTTCATCAACTGGGTAGTGAGCAGGCACAGCAGGCAGCAGACCATCAGAATGCCGCCAATCAGCAACCAGGCTGCCTGTTGCACGGCGGCCTCGCCGTCACTACGGGTTTTTGCCGAGTGCGTTTCGATCAGGCCGCTGAGGGCTTCGTTCTTTTCTTCCAGGTCGCCAAAGCTGGCATCGAAGGCCGCCATCTGTTGCCGTGCGGCCTGTGGGTCAGTCAGAGCCAGATTGACGATGCCCTCGGCCTGCTGAATGTAGCTGGCCAGGGCTGGCTGCGATTGGCTGATGGCCTGGCGAATATCCGCACTGAGCGGCAGTTTGGCGTTGTCATTCAGGGTACGGGTAAACCATTCGCTGTGCTCGCGCAGGTCATCGCGTACTTGGGTGACCGCCGCGCTGTCGGCGGGGTCGATATAGAAGGCGGCGAGTACATCGGCGCGCAGGGCGTCATGCATCATGTCGCCCTCCAGGTGGTTGCGCAGGGCGCTGACGCTCAGCTGATTCTCGTTGAGCGCACTGGCCAGGCGGGTTTGCCCCCAGAAACCGATGCTACCCAGCAGGGTGGCTGCGAGTACGCTGATAGCACCACAGGCGATCATTTTCTGCCGGATATTCATGGCTAGACTCCAACGGATAGAGGTTGGAGTTCAGCCTAGACCATGCGCAGCATCTCTGTAGGGCCGGCCCATGCAGGCTGGCAGGCGCGGTTATGGCAAGTCGCTGCTGGCCAGCGGCACTTTACGTAACTCATCAGCCCAGACCAGCAGCGGTACTTGCACCTCAGGCTGCCAGATGCGCGCCCACAACAGCTGCAGGCGCGATACATCGCCGCGTTCTACCGGCAGGCGCTGGATGTTGTCATGTACGCGCCATTGGACGTTTTCCAGGGTGGCGAAGTCGAAGCGGAAGGGGTGGAAACCGGTCATGCCCAGGCGGATATCGGTCACGACCAAGTGATTGCCGAGCTGGTCATAGCGCAGCACACCATTGGTAAACCAGGCCAGCCGGGCATGCGCCGGTGAATCTGCCAGCGCTGCTGCCAGGTGCGTCCCCCGGGGGATGCGCTCGAGCATCGGTGGCGTATCGTCAAACCAGCTGACCAGCGCCTCGTGGTAATCGTCGCCATCCAAAACAATCACCCGCCACAGCAGGCTGTTGAACGGCGTGGTGGTGCTGAAGATTTGCTGGGGCTCGATGCCCTGACGCGCCAGTTCGGCTTCCACGCGTTGCTCGGCCATGTACTTACCCGCGACGGTAAAACTCAGGTACAGCGAAGACACCAGCAAGGCCAGTGCGGGCGCCTTAGTAGCCGTCTTCTGCCCAGTGGTGTCGCGTAAGCCATAAAGCAGCCCGAGCGCTACGGCGATGCACAGTGGCACGGTGTAGAGCGGGTCGATAATAAAGATGCTCGACCATGCAGTTGGTACCGGGGTTAGCGGCCAGAGCAACTGGGTGCCATAACTGGTAAAACTGTCGAGCAATGGGTGGGTAATCAGCACCAGCCATACCGTCACGAACAGACGTTGGGCGGAATAACCAGGGTGGTTGCGAAAGCGTCGTGTGATCCATGTCAGGAACAGCGCGAGACCGGTGAGGACAAACAGCGAGTGGCTGAATCCCCGGTGATATGTCATGTCAGCCACGGCGTCGCCATAATCGATGACTACATCCAGATCTGGCAATGTGCCGAGCATGGCGCCATAAAGCAGCGCCTTGCGTCCCTGCCAACGACCGAGCAGTGCGCCCTGAATAGTGGCGCCCAGTACCGCCTGGGTTATCGAGTCCATGACTGATCTCTGAATTAAACAGGCGGCTAAATTAGCCGAACGCCCAGGTTTTGGCAGCGGCTAATTTTCGAGCAAAGGTTTCAGTGGCGGACGTGATGGTCATGCACTTCTTGGACGCTGAAGAGTAACTGCGGGCGGTTTTCGCTATACCAGGCGATTAAGCCAGGCAAAGCCATCGGCCTGCCGTAGAAGTAGCCTTGGGCATAGTCGCTGCCAAGCGAGCGAATCTGCTGGTCATCAGCACGGTCTTCAATGCCCTCGCAGATGACGCTGAAATTGAATCCATGACAGAGCTCGATAATGCTGCGCACAACCCTCTGCATTTGCAGATCCTGGCTGATGCCCTGGATAAAGGATTTATCAATTTTTATGCGCTGCACTTTTAAGCTGCTGAGGTAGGAGAGCGAGGAGTAACCGGTGCCGAAATCATCCAGTGCAATATCAACGCCTAGTGCATTTATCTGCTGCAGAATGCCTTGGCACTCATTGAAATTGGCCACAGAAATCGACTCGGTCATTTCCAGTAGCAACTGGTCTGCGCTTATGGGCGCATCTGCTAGCCATTTGGCCAGGCTGTTAGGTAAGCGTGGGGTGAACTGGGAAGGCGATACGTTGATAGAAAAGTACAGATGCTCGCGCATCTCGTCCGGCAGTTTATAAAGATCCTGCTTCAGTCGTTGCAGCAACCAGCGGCCAAACGGTAAGCCAAGCTGATTATTCTCGGCCAGTTCCACGACTTCCAGCGGCGAGATGTAACCCATGCTTGGATGGTTCCAGCGCAGCAACACCTCAACGCCCATGACATCTTGCTTGAGCCCGAGAATCGGCTGGTAATGCAGCGCCAGGCCGGGGAACGTGCCATTTATGGCGCGGCGTAGATCGCTCAGCAGCTGCTGGCTGCGCAGATAACGGTTGTTAATTTCTTCATCGAATACTTTGAGCCCACGGGTTTGGCTCAGGCGCATTTCGCGTGTAGCAAGCGTTGCGCAGTAGTAAAGCTTTTCGATGCTGTGAGTATTGTCGCTGTTGAATACGACGCCAATGCGAGCGTTGACCTGAAAAAGCTGCTTATCACTCTGGAAGTCAAAGCTCAGGGCTTTTGTCAGCACTTTCAGGGTTTCAATGACCAAGTCAGCGGGGAAGCGTTCACTGAATGTCATAAGGAACTCATCACCGCCAACGCGCGCAATAAAGCTGCCTTCGGGTTTTAACTGGTTCAAGGTCTGGCCAATTCTTTCCAGTAGACGATCGCCTGCCTCATGGCTGATGGTTTCGTTGACCGTGCGAAAGTTGTTCATCTCGATTACGGCAACAGCGCTGTATGCAGTGGGGCTGACACTGCCGGTTTGCAGTGCCAATAGGCTTTGGCGGTTGGGTAGCTGAGTCAGGGCGTCGTTGCGCGCAAGAAAGTTGTTGCGGCGGCTTTCAAAGAACAGCAGCGACAGCAGGGCTCCGCCGCAAAACAGTAAACCGAGCAGAAGGCCTTGAGTCAGAAAGCGTTGGGCATGGGCTTCATCGACGATACTGGCCGCCTCTGGGCCCGTGAAATTGCGCACAATCAGTCGTCGAATGGGCTGTTGATACTCGCTGTAAGCCTTAATCAATTGCTCGATTTGCTCGCTAGGCTGCAGTTGGGGCGCAAACAGCAGTGCTTCATCCTGTTTCAGCTGGTTCAGTAGGCTTCTTGCCAGCGCGGCGGCATCAAAGCGCTCGCGAATCGCTCGGTTTTCTTCACCATTGAGGAAAACTTCCAAACGGTTCCAGAGCAAGTCGTAATCAAGCTGCAGCTGTTCCGCCAGCAGCTTATCTGCCTGGAATAGTCGCAGGCTGGCATGAAACTTTAGAAATTCATGCTCAAGCTGGGCTAACGACCACGCTGATAGCTGGATACGGCTGGAGGTCAATTCTGCACTGCGCTGGCTGCTGATAAGTGATGCCGCGATACCAATGGCAAAGCCCAGCGTCACCAACAACAAAAAGACATAGCGCAGACGCCGCATCTGAATTACTCACTGATCTGCAGGGATTTGAGCTGCCAGACCATGGCGTGGTGGTGTTCTTCTTTGCGTAACTGCGGATAGTCGTTCAGTGGGTACATGATCCAGATGGGCCCTTTGTCGCGTACACGCATCAATTGCTGATTGCGGCGGGTTGCCAAAATGACCGGGTACTCTAGCGAGGCATCACTGCTGAACTCAGTGCTGTAATCATTCAGTGCCGTTGCACTTATCTTGTTGCCTTTGGCGCCCAGGGCTGTGAGCAATTCACTCAGTCTGACACCTGAATAGCTGTCGGTGGTTTCAGTCCAGGGGGGCATGGTGCTGACAACGCTCTGCGGCAGAGCATCCAGGCGTTGCAGGTCAAAATAGGCAGTGCCACTGGGGCAGCAGTCCAGTTCGCCGCTGATAGTCAGTATCAGCGGCCCTGACGGTTGCTCCTGCCAGGAAGTCTCCGCCCAAAGCGCTGAGCTGATAGTCAGTAAAACAAGTGTTGAAAACAGGCGGCGAGCGGAGAAGGTCATAAGGTGACTCCGTAGAAGAGGCAGGCACTATTGATACTGTCGCGCTGTAGGATTGTAGAACATAGCGGATGATATCACTGTGCCATTACTCTGCCGAAATCAATAGTGCAAATCGCCCCGCGCATTGGAATCTATGGCATCTGCGCCAGGGCTTTGCTTGCCTACAGTCATAACTTAAAGAAGCTGACTTTGTCCGTTAGGCGATTGGCCAGGGTGGCCAGTTCACGGCTGGAGGCTGCCACCTGTTCGGAACCGGAGGAGGTCTCCAGGGTGGCGCTGTGGATGCGGTTGATGTTCTGGTTGACCTCTTCAGCCACCGCGCTTTGCTCTTCCGAGGCGCTGGCGATCTGCGCGTTCATTTCGTTGATGGCGGTGACCTCGCGGCGAATCTTGTTCAGCGCAGTCTCGGCCTGACCAGTCTGTTCGACGGTTTGTTGGGCCAGTTGACGGCTGTTGCGCATCACTTCGGCGGCTTTGCCAGCACCTTCCTGCAGCTTGCCGATCATGCCGCGAATTTCCCGGGTGGAATCCTGAGTACGGGTAGCTAGGGAGCGGACTTCGTCGGCCACCACGGCAAAGCCACGGCCATGTTCGCCCGCTCGTGCGGCCTCAATGGCGGCGTTAAGGGCGAGCAGGTTGGTTTGCTCGGCAATGGAGGTAATCACCTCGATGATTTTCTCGATGCTCTCGCTGTCCGTGGACACCTGCTGCACGCTTTCGGCAGCGCTTTCCAGGGTACGCGCCAGGTTCTGGATGGCGCTGGCGGTAGCGCCCACCACTTGATTGCCGGTGGCGACTTCGCTGTCTGCGTTGCGGGTAGCGGAGGCTGCACTGGCGGCATAGTTGGCCACTTCATTGACGGTGGCGGCCATCTGGTTGATGGCGGTGGCCATCTGCTCAGCCTCGCTGGATTGCAGGCGGATCTGCTTATTGTTGCTGTCGGATGTGGTCAGCAGTTGGTCTGAGGCCAGAGTCAGTTCGCTGGCGGCTCCGCGTACCTGGGTAATGGTATCAGCCAGGTGTTTGACCATGTCCTGCAGGGCGCCCATAACGCTGTCCGGATAGTGGGTTTGGATGCGTTGATTGAGTTCGCCATTGGCCAGACGCTGAATAATCTCGGCGACTTTGTAGGGTTCGGCGCCCAGCGTGGATTTCAACTTGTTGATGATGATCAGTGACACGCCAATGCTCAGCAGTACGGCTGCAGCGGTTACCAGCAGTATCAGCAGGCGAAAGCCGCCGGCGGCCTCACGCACCGCACCAATATCCTGGCCGATTTCTTGTTCCTGATGGTCGATGTAAGCATTGATGCGTTTGAGCCATTCGCGATAAGCCGGGGAGGCTTGCTCCATCAGCAGGGTTCTAGCTGCGTCCGTATCGCCTTGACTGCGCAGGCTGACCAATTGCTCGGTCAAGGCCAGGGTGCTGCGCTCAATAGTCTGAATATCGCTCAGAAGACGCTGTTCGGTAGCTGTTGGCGCTTGTTCGCGCAGCAAACTGTCCATGGATCGGGCCGACTCTTGATAAAAGTCTTTAAGGCGTTGAATTTCGCTCAGTTGACGGTTCAGCGCCACATCGTTATCCACCAACACGGCATCGCGGATGGCGATGGCGCGATCATGCACGCTGCCACGGAAGTTGATGGCATAACGCTGCTTGAGCGAGGCCCCTTCACTGACAGCGGTCAGGGTCTCGTCGATAAAGCCAACGCGTATTACACCGATGAGGGTAATCAGGATCATCAGTGACAGGATCAAGCCAAATCCAAGGCTCAGGCGTTGCGCAATACTCAATTGTGATTGCATGAAATCGACTCCTCTTGCCCCTTGGGGCGGCGACTGCTTACTGCGTTAAGGGGAGGCTCAGCAGGTGGTGAGTACTCTCTTATGCAAATCTTATACAGAATAATTGCTTTGTACAATTTTGTTTTGGGTTTTAGCTATAGTGATCGATGGCCGGTAGCGGCGCTGCACAGGAGTCCTTGAAATGGCCGTAATACCCGCAAATATGCGGTTTATTGAGGTTCAGGAAGGGCGAATTGATCTGCCAAGCTGAGCAGGCAGATCATCTGTTGGGTTATACGAAAGTTGTACAGGCTGAGCGTGTGGCTGAAATAGGCTTATGCCGATTGATCATGAGCAGACCGCTGTATACGGCCTGGGTAGCCTTGATCAGAACGAGGCGAGTATGCGCCCCAGCACAGCCATCGCCTGTTCGCTCTGCGCATCCCAGGGGTGGCCATAGTTCAGGCGAGCGCAGTTGCCGAAGCGCCGGGTGGCCGAGAAGATCGGCCCTGGTGCCAGGCTGATGCCCTGGGCCAGGGCCAGTTGGAACAGGCGCAGTGCATCAACCTGTTCAGGGAACTCGAACCAGAGGAAATAGCCCCCGCTGGGGCGAGAGACCTTGGTCGTGGCGGGGAAATGGCGTGCGGCGGAGGCGAGCATTGACGCCTGTTGCGCTTCCAGAGCATGGCGCAGTTTGCGCAGGTGGCGATCGTAGCCGCCGTGCTGCAGGTAATCGGCCAGGGCGGCCTGGGCTGGTACGGAGGGGGAGATGGTGGTCATCAGCTTGAGTCGGCTGATCTGTTCGGCATAACGTCCGCCGGCCACCCAGCCAACCCGATAACCCGGGGCCAGGCATTTGGAGAACGAGCCGCAGTGCATCACCAGTCCGTCGCGGTCGAAGCTCTTGACGGGTTTAGGTGGTTGGCTGCCGAAGTACAGTTCGGCGTACACGTCATCTTCTATAAGCGGTACTTGATGGCGATGGAGCACCTCATAAAGAGCGCGCTTTTTGTCATCACTCATGCTCGCGCCCAGCGGGTTCTGCAGGCTGCTCATAAACCAGCAGGCTTTGATTGGCAGGCTGGCCAGACGTTCGCTGAGCACGTTCAGGTCGATGCCTTCACGTGGGTTGACCGGGATTTCCACGGCCTTGAGCTTCAAGCGCTCCAGCACCTGCAGCGTGGCATAAAAGGCGGGCGCCTCGATGGCCACCAGATCACCGGGTTGGGTGACGGTTTGCAGGCACAGATTGAGTGCTTCCATGGCGCCACTGGTGATCACCAGTTCTTCCAATGGCAGCATTACGCCGCTGACCATGTAGCGCAGGGCAATTTGCCGGCGCAGGCTGGGGTTGCCCTCGGTCATGTCGGCAATCACCGCCTGTGCCTGCATGTCGCGCACGCTCTGGGCCATTGAACGGGCCAGGCGTGGCAGGGGAAATAGCTGTGGGCTGGGGAACGCCGAACCGAATGGCACAGTGCCGGGGTCTTTTAGCGACGCGAGGACTGAGAACACCAACTCGCTGACATCCACCTCGGTGGTCTGGGTCGGCTGCTGACTGGTTTCCGGCTCGGCCAGAGAATGCCGTGCCAGCTCACGCACGAAGTAACCGGAGCGGGCGCGCGCCTGGATCAGGCCACGGTCTTCCAGCAGGTAATAGGCCTGGAACACCGTGGATGGGCTCACCCCATAGGTGCGGCTGGCGTGGCGCACCGAGGGCACTTTTTCGCCAGGCGCGAGCATGCCGCTGCGGATCAGTTCGGCAATCTGGTCGGCAAATATCTCGTAGCGTTTCATCGTGTCCGTAGGCGCGCGTTGCAGATTCGCGCACTCTACGGGGAGTTGCCTGACCATGCGACTGTCAGCGCCCACTGGGTGAGAGAAAGATGCTCTGCGTCTGTGCCTGCTCACGGGCATTGGTAAGGTTCTGGATCACGAACTGCACGGGTAGGGTGCTGGATGTGTCCTGCTGGTTTTCCTGGATCACGGTCACCGGTACGTCGAGGATTTCTCCAGGGTTGAGTTGCAGTTGTGCAGGAGCCTGCAGGCGCAGATCAGGGCTGTTGGCCAGTGTCAGCGCATAGCGCTGTGGTTGCTGGGTCTTGTTGATCACCTTGAGCAGGTAGGTGTTCTCGATCTGCCCCGATTGGTTCTCACGGAACATGCTGCGGTCTTTGGCTGCATCAATGGACAGCATCGAGCGGCCATGCAATGCCCAGATGAAGGCCCCGATCATCAACACCAACGCGATGCAGTAGCCAATCAGCCGTGGCCGAAGCCAGTGGGTTTTGCCACCCTGCAGTTCGCGTTCGGAGTGGTAGCCAACCAGGCCACGGGCATAGCCCATTTTGTCCATGATGGAATCGCAGGCATCGATGCATGCTCCGCAGCTGATGCAGTCGATCTGCAGGCCATCACGGATGTCGATACCGGTGGGGCACACTTGCACGCACATATAACAGTCGATGCAATCACCCAGTCCTTCAGCTTTGTGATCGCTTTCCTTCTTACGTGGGCCACGGCCTTCACCACGCGTGGCGTCGTAGGCCACTAGCAGGGTGTCGTCGTCAAACATGGCACTTTGAAAGCGTGAGTAGGGGCACATGTGCACGCAGACTTTCTCACGTAGCCATCCGGCGTTCAGGTATGTGGCCGTCATAAAAAACAGTACCCAGACCAGCGTGCCGCTCTCCAGTTGAAAACTCAGCAGATCGCGGGTGAGCTCACGGATTGGCGTGAAGTAGCCAATAAAGGTCAGGGCTGTGAGCAGGCTAACCGCCAGCCAGATGGCGTGCTTTGCACTGCGCCGCACCAACTTGCTCAGCGACCAGGGGGCTGCATCCAGCTTGATCCTTTGGTGGCGTTCGCCCTCGGTGATCTTCTCCGCCCACATAAACACCCAGGTCCACACACTTTGCGGGCAGGTGTAGCCACACCATACGCGCCCAGCCACTACCGTGATGGCGAACAAACCGAAGGCGGCGATGATCAGTAATGCCGAGAGCAATATGAAGTCTTGCGGCCAGAAGGTTGCGCCAAAAATGTAGTAGCGGTGCTCGGCCAAGTTCCACAGCACCGCCTGCCGGCCATCCCAGTCAAGCCATGCGGTGCCAAAGAAAATCAGAAACAGCAAACCTGCTCCGTACAGGCGCAGGTTACGAAAACGGCCGCTGAAACTGCGAGTATGAATCGGTCCACCCGCTTGTGAAGGCGTCAGGCGGATAGGTTGGCGCGGGTCGATGGTTTCGATGATCTGCGCAGGTATGCGTTCGCTCATTGCGGGCCTCGTCGGGCTTTATCAGGCGAGGGGCATAATGCGAGCACGTCTGTTTGAGTAACAGACTCAGGTTTTCAAATAAAAAGCGGATCAGATCGTCAGGTCGTTGGTAGTTGTGGCGAGTTATTGTCAGAGCTTTGGGGGCAACGCAGATACTTGCTATGAGCCTGTGCTGCTTCAGTCGTGACGCTACTGACATAAGTCTGTCGCTTTGAAACATCAGGCTTAGGGCACAAAACTATTGTGGCTATGGCAAGCACCAGCACTAGTGTTAAATAGCCATACCAAACATCTAGGGAGTACCGAGGGATCCCAGCAATCGTGAGCTTTTGCTATCCCTTTGTGTTTCTCCGTTATTGCGATTTTTCTATCAATGCGACGCCTATGACCACCACCGTTATCCTTGGCATGCTCTGCGTGCACTTAATCTGCTTTTGTGTAATGTTCCTGCTAATCAGCACTCGGCTGAATGGCAAGAAGATGGGCATGGAGGTTTTGGCGCTCGGTAATCTTCTGCTTGGACTCGCTTATATTCTTCAATTGCTCGGCGGCCCCTCGAGTTGGGGTTTCATGAGTGTCGTCAACCATACGCTGACTCTCAGCGCTCCTGTCGCGTATGTCTTGGGTGCCATGCGCTTTTTTGATCGGACAACCCCGGTTTTGCGCCCACTGCTTGTATTGGCTCTTATCTACTCGGTGGTGCAGGTACTGGTGCAACTGTTGCTCGGAGACGCAGCCCGTCATGCACTATTAGCGGCCTTGTGCGCTTTGCTCTTTCTGGGCATGACAGCGGCAGTGCTCTATGGCAGGCGAAGTTTTGCCAAGGACCTGAGCGTTGAAATGATCATATTTGCAGTGCTGATCGGCGGCATCTGCATTCTCAATGCCGCGAAGTTTGTATTAATTGTCGATGGCGGAATGGCGGCGCTCGATATGAGCAGCAGCTTCCAGAAGGTCTTTTATATCTACATGTCGTTCCTGGCGACCGTGCTACCACCTTGTGCGGTTTGGTTGGTGCTGCGCCGCCTCACGGATGAACTGCGTAGCTTGGCCGCGCATGACCCGCTCACCAGACTGCTAAACCGGCGTGGGCTTTTGGATGCAATGGAAGCGCACTTCCGCTCACGCACTGCCGGGCCTGCGTACCTGCTGATCGTCGACATCGACCACTTCAAACGTATTAATGACACTCATGGCCACAACGTCGGCGATCTTGTCCTTTGTCACGTTGCCGAAGTACTCAAGGCCACCGCCCGGCAGGGCGATCTGGTCTGCAGGCTGGGCGGCGAGGAGTTCGTGATTATCGCCCTGGATACCGACAGCGTTGGCGCCGTGCAACTGGCAGAACGCACACGGACGGCAATTGAATACAGCGAAGTACCTAGTACCGACAACAGCCAGTTAATCCGCTGCACCGCAACCATTGGAGTCTCGGATCAGTTCACTAGCGCACAGGCGTTCGACAAGTTTTTGCAGCAGGCAGATGCTGCGCTATACCGAGGCAAGGCCGCAGGGCGCAACCGGGTTGAGTTGGGGTATGCGCAAGGGGGTTAGAGGCCATGCACAAGCTATCGAAGCGCTGATCGCCGGCCTGCAGAACTGCACCAAAATGGTGGCAGCGGCGATGCGCAACAGCTGCAGCCTTACTGACAGCAGCGTCGAACTGACGCGCAATGCCGGCGACACTCTGGGCAACATCACCCATGCGGTGTCCAACATCTAGTCGATGAATCATCAGATTGCCGCAGCCGCCGAGGAGCAGAGTGCGGTGGCCGAGGAGATCAGCCGCAGCATCCTCAGCGTGCGTGACGTATCCGAACAAACCGCCAGCTATGAAACCGCCGCCTCAAGTGCAGATCTGGCGCGCCTGGGCAATCAACTGAAAACGCTGGTCAGCCGTTTCCGCGTTTAACTCAGCCGCCTGAGGCCGTGGCAACCAGCCACGGCCTCAGGTATTTGCGCCACTTTAATCGCTCAGGTGGTTAGCAACCTGAGCGAGCGGCTGACCTACGTTCGCGTTATCCTGAACGCCCTTCCTTGCGCCGAATCCTGTCCATGCTGGTTATTTCCAACAGCGTTCACCTGCCCGACGATGAGGTCGAGTTGACCGCCATTCGTGCCCAGGGCGCCGGTGGGCAGAACGTCAATAAGGTGTCCAGCGCGATCCATTTGCGTTTCGATATCCAGGCATCCAGCTTGCCACCGTTCTATAAGGAGCGGCTGCTGGCGTTGCGCGACGGGCGCATCACCGCCGAAGGTGTGGTGGTTATCAAAGCCCAGCAGTACCGCACCCAAGAGCAGAACCGCGCCGACGCGCTGGAGCGCCTGGCCGAGCTGATTCGCAGCGCCGCTAAGACTGAGAAAGCCCGCCGTCCGACCAAACCGACCCTGGGTTCGAAAAAACGCCGCCTGGAAGGCAAGAGCATCCGCGGTACGATCAAGGCCGGGCGTGGCAAGGTCGACTTCTAATAATCTGCTTACAGTCCGCTGCGTGGTGAAAACAGCCGCTATCAGCTTATTTTCGTGAGTAAAGGTAGTGTTTTTAGGCGTGAATACTTGACTAATATGCATGAATGAAAACGACCCTCGATGAACTGCTGGCCTTTGTCAGCGTGGTGGACGGCGGCTCGATCAGTGCCGCTGCCGAACAACTGACGCAGACGGCTTCCGGTGTTAGCCGTGCGCTGAGTCGGCTGGAAGAAAAGCTCGATGTCACCCTGTTGCGCCGCACCACCCGGCGTTTGGAGCTGACCGAGGAGGGCCAGGCCTTCTTGGTGCAGGCGCGCAAAATACTTGATGCCGTGGAAAGCGCCGAAGAGCAGATGATGGTGCGCCGGCAAAAGCCAGCAGGGCGCTTGCGGGTAAATGCCGCCGCGCCATTCATGCTGCATGCAGTGGTGCCGCTGGTGGCGGGTTTTCGGGCGCAGTACCCGGAGATTCAGCTGGAGCTGCACAGCAGCGACCAGATCATCGATCTGCTGGAGCAGCGCACCGACGTGGCAATACGTATCGGTCCATTACGCGACTCCACCCTGCATGCGCGGCCACTTGGCAGTAATCGCCTGCGTATTCTTGCCAGCCCGGCTTACCTCAAGGCACAGGGCACGCCGAAACGTGTTGAAGATCTGAGCGGGCATAGCTTGCTCGGCTTTACCCAGCCCGACAGCCTTAACCAGTGGCCGCTGCGACATGCGCTGGGCGATGCCTACAGCATTACTCCGAGTCTGAGCGCGTCCAGTGGCGAGACTTTACGCCAGCTGGCCTTGAGCGGTGCTGGAATCGTCTGCCTGGCGGACTTTATGACCGGCGCTGACCGGGCCAATGGTGCCTTGGTGCAGCTGATGGCTCGCGACACCGTCGAGGTGCGTCAACCGATTCATGCGGTGTATTACCGCAATACCGCGCTGACCTCGCGCATCACCTGCTTTCTCGATTACCTGAGCAGTCAGCTGGCTGAGCGTTCGCTGCCTCACCCGCGTCAGCTGTGAGTGGGGATTAACTTCAGTACTTTTTGCACGCCTGTCGATTGGCCATTTCGCCGTTCGACTCACGTACAGAACCTAGCCTTGGGTTTGCGGTCTGCCATTACATGCCCGGAAAAAGCCCCAGTGGCAGGCTATCAATCAAGTACGCGAGTTCTAAGGAGAGTGCTGATGAAGATCCATACCTACTTGACCTTCGATGGCCAGTGCGAAGCGGCCTTTAACTATTACGCCCAATGCCTGGGCGGCAGTCTGGAGCTGATGCGCATGGGCGAAAGCCCGGAAGCAGGCAATGTGCCGGAGCAGTTTCATGACCGTGTGATGCACGTGTGCCTGACCGTGGGCGATCAGCTGCTGATGGCGTCTGACACCTTCCCCGGTATGCCGTACGAGGGCATCAAAGGTTCTTCCGTCTCCCTGCAGGTGGAAAATGTGCCAGAGGCCGAGCGCCTGTATAAAGCGCTCTCTGCGGGCGGTTCGGTGCAGATGGAGTTGCAGGCGACCTTCTGGGCTACGCGCTTTGCCATGTTCACCGACCGCTTTGGCGTCGGCTGGATGATTAACTGCGATATTGATGCGCAGATGGGCTAGGTATGCAGGCTTGGCTCGGCGCAGCTGAACGATGCAGCTGCGCTGTTGCCGCCTAGCCGACCAGCCCGAGGGCACGGTCCAGTTGCTCCTGCGGGTCGCTGACGGCGGCGAGGAATTCATCACCCCAGCGGCGGATATCGTTGTAGTTGACGATATCGAACAGCTCACGCAGGCGTGCCTGGGCCTCGGCCTTAGGCATGTTCAGCGCCACATAACAGGTTTGCGTCATATCCACCGGGTCATGCGGGTTGGTCAGTAGCGCGCCTTTGAGCTCGGCGGCAGCGCCGGCAAACTCCGAAAGTACCAGCACGCCACGGCCATCCAGCAGGCCTTGAGCGGCGACAAATTCCTTGGCCACCAGGTTGAGGCCGTCGCGCAGTGGGGTAATCCACATCACGTCGGCCATGGCGTACCAGGCGCTGACTTCCTCGAACGGCAGGCTGCGGAAGAAGAACTGCAGTGGTGTCCAGCCGATGCGGGCGAAGCGGCCGTTGATGCGGCCCACGGCCTGCTCGATCTGCCCTTGCAGCTCGTCATAAATGGTCATTTCCTTGGCCGCCGGCACGCACACGGTTACCAGGGTGACCTTGCCGAGCAGCTCGGGGTTTTCTTCCAACAGGCGTTCGTAAGCGTTGAGCTTTTCCAGAATGCCTTTGGTGTAGTCGAGGCGTTCTACCGAGAGAATCAGTTTGACCCCGGCAAGTTCGCTGCGCAGACGTTCCATCATTTGCCTGATCTTCGGTGCGGCCAGGGCGCTGCGTACCCGCTCGATATCCAGGCCCACCGGGTGGGCGCCAAGTTTGACCACGCGGTTACCAGTGTCCACGGCGGTGGTCATGCGCTCCAGGCCCACGGCGCAGCCATAGGTAATAAAGCGTGGCGCGCAGTTCTGTCGGCTGACGGTTTGCAGGGGCATCACGCCGCGCGCGGCATCGACGAAGTTTTCCACCTGGCGCGGGATATGGAAGCCGATGTAGTCGCATTGCAGCAGGCTGCCGATGATCTGCCGGCGCCAGGGCAGTACGTTGAACACATCCGCCGAGGGGAAGTAGGTGTGGTGGAAGAAGGCGATGCGCAGGTCCGGGCGCAGCTCGCGCAGGTAGCCGGGGACCATCCACAGGTTGTAATCGTGCAACCACACTGTGGCGCCCTCAGCAGCTTCCAGGGCGGTGCGTTCGGCAAAGGCGCGGTTGACCTTGAGGAATACCTGCCAGTCGTCTTCACGGAACTGCGCACGCTCCCAGAAGGTGTGCAGGGTCGGCCAGAAGGCTTCCTTGGAGAAGCGCTTGTAGAAAATGTCGACTTCTTCCTTGCTCAGCGCCACCCGCGCGGCGGTCAGCCTCGGGTAGCGTTCGGCATCCACCGTGGTGTGGCTGTCGAAGGTTTCCCCACTGTTTTCGTCATGCTCGGCCCAGGCCACCCAGGAGCCAGCGCGACCATCGCCGAAGAAGCTCAGCAGGGTCGGAATAATGCCGTTGGGTGACGTCGGACGGCGGCGCTGCAGCTTGCCATCGGCGCCACGGAATTCTTCATAGGGCAGGCGGTGGTAGACCATCACCAGATCGGCCTTGCCGGGTTCGGCAACTTGCTTGCCTTCGGCGGCGATGCCCTGTTTGCCGAGAAAGCCAAAGTGCACAAAGGCTTCAAGAATACCGCCGCAACCGGCGCGCTCGGCGTGGAACACCCGCGAATACTGCCGGGTGGCTTGCAGCAGGCCCGGCTCGGATGCGCCGACGCAGACGCCCTTGAACTGGCCGCTCAGCATGGAGAGGTCGTTGAGCGTGTCGCCAGCCGTTAGCACCTGGTCGTTGTCCAGCTCCAGCCAGTCGATCAGCGCCTGCAGGCTGCTGCCTTTATTCACGCCTTTTGGCAGAAAATCCAGATAGCGCTCGGCCGAGTAGAGCAGGTCGCAGCCCAAGCTTTCAGCAATTGTCAGCAGCTCCGGGTTGGCCGCCTGTTCAGGGTTGCAGAAGTAGGAGCAGCGGCGCACCTGCGGTACGTCCTGGCGCTCCAGGGCAAAGCGTTCGATGGCGCTGGCAACCTGGCTGTCGCCGGGCCAGAGGGCGTCCACCGCGCTTTGCAGCGGCTGAATCGGCTGCAGGCTGTCGCCATGCACCAGGCTTGCTCCAACGTCGGAGATGATGAAATCCGGTTGCGGCAGGGTCGGGTCTGCCAGCAGTGGCAGCACTGATTCCAGGCTGCGGCCGGTGACGTAGGCCAGGCGTATTTCCGGGTGGGCGGCGATGGTTTGGTAAAGGCTTAAGCGATCCTTGGGATCGCCGCCGAGAAAGGTTCCATCGAGATCGGTGGCAAGTAACATGCGCTGTCTTCCTGTCCAGTTAAGTGGGTGCAGTGACGCGCCGACAAAGGCCGACGAGCTATGGACGATTGCGCCACGGGGCGTTCGTCTCTTGGTTTACCCAGGCGTCTGCGGCGCCGGGTTGGGCGGGTCCTCATGTGAGTCAGTTGGGTCTGGGTCGTCTGTGGGCGGTGCATCGGGCATCAGCTCAAGCACCGTGTGGCTGGTGCGCAGCATGGGCATAAAGTGCCCGGCCGGTGCGCTGACCAGGTCGCTGACATGGCGCAGGCGGTACAGCGTGTACGCCGCGAGCAGGCCGAGCGTGGCGGCGAAATACAGCGGCAGCGCCTGGGCACCGAGGTGATGCATCAGCAGGCCGGCGAGCAGCGGGCCGCATACCGAGCCGATGCCATTGACCATCAGCAGGCTGCTGGAACCGGCGAGGATTTCATCGCTGTGCAATTGGTCGATCAGCTGCGCCACGGCAATCGGGTAGATAGCAAAGGCCAAACCGCCCCAGATAAATATCAGCCCTAGCAGCAGGCGACCGGCCGGCAACAGGCTCATCAGCACGGCAACCACTACGGCCAGCGCGACTACCCAGAACAGCACCAGGCGGCGGTCGTGTTTATCCGAGTAGATACCAATCGGCCATTGCAGCAAGGCGCCGCCAAGGATCGTGCTGCTCATCAGCAAACCCACGCCGGTGGCATCGAAGCCATTCAGGCTGGCATACACCGGAGCCATGCCCCAGAACGCTCCGAGGGCTAGACCGGATAAGCCCGCGGCGGCCAGCGCCAATGGGGCGATTCCGGCGATCTGCCGCAGATTGGTGTGCAGGGTATCCGGCACGCTGGGTTGGATCTGCCGAGTCAGGGTGATGGGCATCAAGGCCGCGCTGATCAGCATGGCGGCCAGTACGAACAGCACGAAGTCGCTCGGCGAGGCCAGATTGAGCAGCTGCTGCGCGGCGGCCAGTGCGCCGAGGTTGACCGCCATATACACGGCAAACACCTGGCCGCGTTTGTCGTTGGGCACCTGCGCGTTAAGCCAGCTCTCGATCACCATATACAGGCTGACCAGCGCCAGGCCGTAAAGCACGCGTAGGCCCAGCCAGACCCAAGGGTCAACAATCAGCACATGGAGTAGGGCGGTGATGGCAGCGAGGGCGGCGCAAAAGGCAAACGCACGGATATGCCCAACGCGGTGGACCAGCGGAATCGCCAGCCAGGTGCCAAGGAGAAAACCGACAAAGTACCCGGACATAATCAGGCCGAGCATCGAGGTGGAGTAGCCTTCAGCGACGCCACGCAAGGTCAGTAGGGTGTTGAGCAGACCATTGCCGAGGAGGAGTAATGCAACCCCACCGAGCAACGAGCTGATAGGGGCAATCAGGGACCACATGGCGACCTACCCTAGGGAACTATGCCGCTGAGTGCAAGCATGAAGGGTGCCAGTGCTTAGCCAGGTAACGAATTAAGCTGTTGTTTTTAAACGGTTAATTTTATAGATGAACGGTATTTTGATTTTTCCAGGCATTGCCTCTGCGTGCGCCGAGGGCGCTGAAGCGCTGTGCTGCACCCATACAGACCGCAGCCATCACTTTACTTTTTCGGCGCGTTTACAAGGCTTCCCGCGAGCTGGTCGAGGGTTGCTGGGTGTTGTCTTCCGCACCCTTGCTGCCCGGTATGCCAAGCAGGGCAATCGGCTCCAGGGCTGAACTGGTCTGATTGATGCGTTCGAGCAGCTGGTTGATGGCTTGGCGATCGCGGCTGTTGCACAGGTGCTGATCGGCGGTTTCCTGCACGCTGCGCACATGCCGCAGCAGATCGGTTTTCTGCGTTGCGCGCAGCGGCTGGTAGAGCAGGTTCTTGAAGGCCTGCAGCAACCCGATCAGCACACTCACATCGGCGCAGCCGTAGTGGCGAATGGGGCCGAATACCCGTTGCAGCAACTCATCCAGCGAGAGTTCGTAATGCAGCAGGCGTGGCGGGCCATCGTCCGCCAGGGTGACATCCAGGTCCGGCAACGCCAGGCGCTTGCTGAATAGCACGCTGAGCAGGTCGATGGCGGTAATCGCCGTGCCGGGGTCGTTGATGCCGGGGCTGAGCGCCTTAACGGCGATTTCCGACATCTGCGTGCAGCCAAACAGGTAGTGGGAGTGCGCGTATTCCTCGAGAAAGAAATCGAAGCAGTCGAGTAGCGCGTCAGTGATTGCCGAATCGACCTGGCGGTCAAGCTTGAACAGCGGCCGGCCACTCATCACGAAGAACCCGCGGTGGATCATCACGGTCATGCGCAGGTCGTGCTCACACAAGATGGTGTTGATCGTATTGACGTTGAGCTCTTTGAAATAACCGCTGCGTTGCGCGCAGACCTCCTGCCAGTTTTGATCCTTTGGCCAACTGGGCAGGTTGTCGATAGCGGCCAGCTTGGCTTCGCGCGCGGCGAGTTTCGCCAGGGTGGTGTGGTACAGATTGTTGAGGATGTACTCCACCTGAATCGAGCGGGAAATCGAGTGGATAAAGTGCACAAACAGGCCGAGGCAGGCGATACCCATCGCCAATGCCATCAATACGCCGAGGCTGGGCACCTGGGTGGAGTTGTCCAGTTCAATAGTGGTGATCAGCAGCAGCGAGAAGAGGATGGTGCCGAGGTAGAAACCGAGGGTCTTCTGGTGGCTCTTATCGCTGATCAGTCCAGGCACTACGCGCGGTGACAGTGCGGCGGCGGCATTGTTGAGCACGACCATGACCATGGAGAAGCTGAACACCATCAGCGAGAGGATGCCGCCGACCAGCGTGCCGAGAATCAAGCGGGCATTCTCGGCATTGCGCACCAGGCCGACATCAATCTCGCCTTTGAGCGACATCATCCAGGGCTGGTATTCGATGCTCATGCTCAGCAGGCACAAAACGAAGAAGCCCAATGCGATCAGCGTCGGGTAGAGGGCCAGGCTGTGCAAGATGCGCTGGTACAGGCGGAAGGCAAAATTCAACAAGCGGGGCACGGGCGTCTCGCTGCGATGGGCGTGCGGCGACTATAGCAAGCTTGTCGGCACATGCTGCTACCAGAGCCCCAGCGCTGTGCGGGGCTCTGGTGCGTGTCAGTCGCAGCAGACGCGCGAAATGGCGCTGGCCAGCTGATCCAGGCGCTCGGCGTCCAGCCCGGCCATATTCGCCCGGCCTGAGCCGACCATATACACGCTGAACTCATCGCGCAGGCGTTGCACCTGTGTTGGACTCAGGCCCGTGTAGGAGAACATCCCGCGCTGCAGCGAGATATGCGCAAAGCGCTCACTCAGACCATACGGTTGCAGGGCTTCAACCAGGCCGCCGCGCAGGCTGGCAACGCGCTGGCGCATGGCGTCCAGCTCGCTGACCCACAGGCTGTGCAGTTCACAGTCAGCCAGGATATTGGCGACCACTGCCGCGCCGTGAGCCGGCGGGGTGGACCACAGATTGCGCGCGATAAACGCCAGCTGGCTGCGCACGTCCTGCAGCTTCGTCGCAGTCTCGGCGCAGACGATAAGCGCACCAGTGCGCTCGCGGTACAGGCCGAAATTCTTCGAGCAGGAACTGGTGATCAGCAGTTCGGGCAACTCGGCGGCAAACAGGCGCACGGCAAAGGCGTCCTGTTCCAGGCCATCGCCAAAACCCTGGTAGGCGAAGTCGATCAGCGGCAGCAGCTCGCGGGCTTTGACCACCTCCAGCACGCGCTTCCAGTCACGCGGGGTGAGGTCGAAGCCGGTGGGGTTGTGGCAGCAGGCGTGCAGCAGCACCACATCGCCTTTGGGCACGTGGGCGAGGGCGGCGATCATCGCCTCGACATTCAGCTGGTTGTCCGCGCCGACATAGGGGTAATGCCCAACGCGTAGGCCGGCGGCAGCAAAGATGCTCTCGTGGATTGGCCAGGTCGGGTCACTCAGCCAGATGCCACGGCCCGGTAGGCAGTGGGCGATAAAGTCCGCGCACAGGCGCAGCGCACCGGTGCCGCCAGGCGTTTGGGTAGCGCCAGCGCGTTCAGCCAGCAGCGGGCTGTCTGCGCCCAGTACCAGCTGGCTAAGCAGGCTGCCAAACAGTGGTTCGCCATGGCCGCCGATGTAGCTCTTGGTTGTTTCGCTTTCCACCAGCCGCTGTTCCGCGAGCTTTACCGCGCGGGGAATCGGCGTCAGGCCCTGGGCGTCCTTGTACACGCCCACGCCGAGGTCGAGCTTGGCCGGGTTACGGTCAGCGCGGTAGGCGTCCATCAGGCCGAGAATCGGATCGCCCGGCACTCGCACAATGCTGTGGAAGTGGCTCACTTGCGGCCCTCGGCACCTGCAGCCAACACATCGGTGCGTGCGGCCATGATGAAGTCGTTACGGTGCAGGCCGCGCATTTCATGGCTCCACCAGGTCACGGTGACCTTGCCCCATTCGGTGAGCAGGGCCGGGTGATGGCCGACTTCCTCGGCGATGGCACCGACGGCGTTGGTAAAGGCCAGGGCATGGCGGAAATTCTTGAACAGGTAGACCCGTTCCAGCTCCATATGATCGTCACGAACTTCGATGTTCCAGTCCGGAATCTCGCGGATCAGTTCGGCCAGTTCGTCATCGCTGACTTTTGGCGCATCGGCGCGGCAGGCTTCGCATTGGGCTTGGGCAAGGGACATGGGGATTCTCCGAGGGTCAAAAGTGAGCCGTAGGATGGGTGTGGGGCCATCCTACAAAGGTTATGCCGCTTTCGGCGGAAACTTCGGTGCATGTAAGCCCAGGCGCATGGCTTGCTGCACCATGGCCATGACGTCTTCATGGGCCAGTTCGAACAGACGCTTAAGTTCCGGAAGAACAAAGTACAACGGTTGCAGGATGTCGATGCGATAGGGCGTGCGCATTGCCTCGATTGGGTCGAAGGCCAGGTGCTGCGGTGCATCGGACAGGCAGTAGAGGGTTTCTTTTGGCGAAGAAAGAATGCCGCCGCCGTAGATGCGCTGGCCCTGGCTGGTATCAACCAGGCCGAACTCGATGGTCAGCCAGTACAGCCGCGCCAGGTACACGCGCTCTTCCTTGCTGGCGGCTAGGCCGAGCTTGCCGTAGGTGTGGGTGAATTCGGCGAACCAGGGGTTGGTCAGCAGCGGGCAGTGGCCGAAGATCTCGTGGAAGATATCCGGCTCCTGAAGGTAATCCAGCTCTTCGGGCGTGCGGATAAACGTCGCTACCGGAAATTGCTTGCTGGCCAGCAGCTCGAAGAAGGTCTGGAACGGAATCAGCGCCGGCACCCGTGCCACGCGCCAGCCGGTGCTGGCTTGCAGCACTTGGTTGATCTCGCCGAGCTGCGGAATACGCTCATGGGGCAGGCCGAGCTGCTCGATGCCGTCCAGGTACTCCTGGCAGGCACGCCCTTCAATCACCTTGAGCTGGCGGGTGATCAGGGTATTCCACACCTGATGCTCAGCTTCCGGGTAATGGATAAAGCCACTGTCATCCGGTTCACGCGCCAGGTATTGCGTGCTCTTCATCACTGCCTCCTGCTGGGGCTTTGTTGTTGTATTGGACTCAGGAATACGCCAGCTCGTGCGGTTATGCAGCCCTGGGTTGGGTCTGGTAAGGGAGAAAAGGGCAGTTATTGCGTAAAGAATTGGTTACGTGGGCGGCGGTGCGGCGAACTATCGTCTTGCTGCTGCGCTAATCTGTCACATATTCTTGACGGATAATCCGCCGGCAACGTCGATTGTTCGTCGTTTACGGTCATAACAAGACCCATAAGAGCCCTGCCATGCGTATCAAAGTCCACTGCCAGAACCGAATTGGCATCCTGCGCGACATCCTCAACCTGCTGGTCGAATACGGCATCAACGTCGCCCGTGGCGAGGTCGGTGGCGAACAGGGCAATGCCATCTATTTGCACTGCCCGAACCTGATCAACCTGCAGTTCCAATCGCTGCGACCTAAGTTCGAGGCGATTTCCGGGGTGTTCGGCGTTAAGCGTGTGGGTCTGATGCCCAGCGAGCGTCGTCATCTGGAGTTGAATGCCTTGCTCGGTGCGCTGGATTTCCCGGTGTTGTCGATTGATATGGGTGGCTCCATCGTCGCGGCCAACCGCAGCGCCGCGCAGTTGCTCGGGGTGCGGGTGGATGAAGTGCCGGGTATTCCGCTGTCACGCTACGCCGAGGATTTCGACCTGCCCGAACTGGTGCGCGCCAATAAGTCGCGGATCAATGGGCTGCGGGTAAAAGTGAAGGGCGATGTGTTTCTCGCCGATATCGCGCCGCTGCAAACCGAGCATGAAGAGAGCGATGCCATGGCCGGCGCGGTGTTGACCCTGCACCGCGCGGATCGAGTGGGCGAGCGCATCTACAACGTGCGCAAGCAGGAACTGCGTGGCTTCGATTCGATCTTTCAGAGCTCCAAGGTAATGGCCGCTGTAGTGCGCGAAGCGAGGCGTATGGCGCCCCTGGATGCGCCGTTGCTGATCGAGGGCGAAACCGGTACCGGCAAGGAGCTGCTGGCTCGCGCCTGCCACCTGGCCAGCCCGCGTGGGCAGTCGCCGTTTATGGCGCTGAACTGCGCCGGTCTGCCGGAATCCATGGCCGAAACCGAGCTCTTCGGCTACGGCCCCGGAGCTTTCGAAGGCGCGCGGCCTGAAGGCAAACTCGGCCTGCTCGAGCTGACCGCTGGCGGCACGCTGTTTCTCGATGGTGTCGGCGAGATGAGCCCGCGCCTACAAGCCAAGCTGCTGCGCTTTCTGCAGGATGGCTGCTTCCGCCGGGTGGGCAGTGATGAAGAGGTGTACCTGGATGTGCGGGTGATTTGCGCCACCCAGGTCGATCTGTCCGAGTTATGCGCGAAAGCTGAGTTTCGCAAAGATCTTTACCATCGCCTCAACGTACTCAGCCTGCATATCCCGCCGCTGCGCGAATGCTTGGATGGCCTGCCGCCTCTGGTGGAGCACTTTCTTGACCAGGCCAGCCGGCAGATCGGTTGCCCGCTGCCCAAACTCGCACCGCAAGTGCTGGACAAACTCAGCCATTACCACTGGCCGGGCAACGTGCGCCAACTGGAGAACGTGCTGTTTCAAGCCGTTTCACTGTGTGACGGCGGGGTGGTCAAGGGCGAGCATATCCGCCTGCCGGACTACGGCGCGCCGCAGCCGCTGGGCGAGTTCTCGGTGGAAGGCGGCCTGGACGAGATTCTCGGGCGCTTTGAGAAAGCCGTGCTTGAGCGTCTGTTCCATGACCATCCCAGCAGCCGTCAGTTAGGTAAGCGTCTTGGCGTGTCACACACCACGATTGCCAACAAGCTGCGTCAGCATGGGTTGGGTAAGGAGTAGCGGGCCTTTAGCCGTAAGGGCTATTCGCAGTTACGAACCCTCTATTGGGTCAGCCCATCGCGGAAAATGTAGCGCTAGAGTGTGCTGATCAGCCTATGACCTGATGGACCCGCAGCAAGGATGGCCATGCCCAACATAAACCGCAGTGATGCCCAGCAACGTGCCGATGACATTGGCGTTTTCAACCGTGAATTGGCTCGTCTTGAGACAGAGCAGGTGTTGAATCTTAGTGACAGCCAGCGTGCCAATTTGCACGGCTATCAGCAGCAATTGCTTAACAGCTACCTGGCGGCTTTCGATATCGATCACGATATCCAGGCTCGGCAGCTGTCGCTGGGCATGCGCATTGCATCGTTTCTCGGCGCGCTGGCGTTGGCGGCCAGTGTGTTTTTCCTGTTCTACCAGTTCTGGGGGCTGTTCGGCACTCAGAGCCAGGTGGCGATTCTGCTGAACGCGAGCATCGCTTCGTTTGGCCTGACACTGTGGGTGCAACGCCTCGATAGCTCGGGCTATTTCAGCAAGCTGGCGGCGTTGGTGGCCTTTACCTGCTTTGTGCTGAACATCGTCATGCTTGGGCAGATCTTCAATATCACTCCCTCGAACAACGCCTTGCTGCCCTGGGCACTCTACGCGCTGCTGCTGGCTTATGCCTGTGGTTCGCGTCTGCTGCTGGCGGCAGGGCTCAGCTGTCTGCTGGCCTTTGTCGCGGCGCGGATTGGCAGTTGGGACGGCATCTACTGGCTGGGTTTTGCCCAGCGGCCTGAGAATTTCATGCTGCCGGCGCTGCTGATCTTCGCGGTGCCGCTGCTGATTAATCAGCGCCGTTTTGACGGCTTTGCGGTGATCTATCGGGTATTTGGCCTGCTTGGGGTATTTGTCCCGGTACTGGTGTTGTCGCATTGGGGCGCGGGCAGTTACTTCGATTATTCGCCCGAGTACATCGAGAATACCTACCAGATTGGTAGCTTTATCCTCGCCGCCCTGGTGATCTGGCTCGGCGTGCGCCGTGGCTGGGCGGATGTGGTGAACACCGGGCTGAGTTTCTTTGTGATTTTTCTCTACACCAAGCTGTTCGACTGGTGGTGGGAGAGCATGCCCAAGTACCTGTTCTTCCTGGTGCTGGGTTTGAGTGCGGTGCTGATTCTGCTGGTGCTGCGGCGCTTGCGTAGCCGCCACGGTTTGCTGGGAGGTGCGCAATGAGCAGCGTGCGTGCGCGTTATCTGATTGCCGGGCTGGTGCTGATCGGGCTGGTTAACGCCATTGTCCTGGCGGGCGTGGCCTGGAATCGCCAGGAGCCCGAGGAAAGCCGCCTACAACTGTCCGAGCGCGAGCTGGGCGCGACCTACGCCTATTGGCGCAAGGACAACAGCAGCTTGGCGCTGCGCCTTGATTACCGCTGGCCGAGCCAGGCGGATGATGACCACTACTACCCGTCGATCAGCGCCGAAAAGATGGCCGAGCTAGGCTTCCATGTACCCACTGAGCTTAACGAGCAGACCGTGCGGCGTTACCGTCGTCAGCTGGACCGCGATGCGTTGCTGGTGTTGGAACTCGATGGTCCGGCTTATCAGCGTGAAGTGGCGCTGCAGGTTGCCGCCCATGCCGAAGCCTTGCGCCTGCAGAAGTCTGTGCCGGACAGCAAGGAGTTGAGCGAGGCGGCTCAGCATGCTGCTAATGCGCTGAACTATGAGCAGCACCGCGCCACTCGCTTGCTGGTGGTCGATGTTGGAATGGATCAGCAGGCATTGCGCGAGCGTTACCCTGATCGTGCGCGCTACGCCATTGTGCGCAGCATCATCGAAGTGCAAGCCAGCAGCGTAGCGACTGACTGGGATGGAGAGGGCGATGACCCGCGCCCGGATAACCAGCGCTGGACCTGGCAGCTCGGCGGTTCGGCCGAAACCCCAGGGGTGCAGAACCTCAATCTGCCGCATCGCTGGCATGCAACGTTCGACAGCCTGCCCCAGCAAGCTGAGCAGCAAAGCGTCGACTACTCGGGTTATCAGAAGCTGTTTAGTGCCGAAGTCGCCTTCGGTCGGCGGCTGGAGCCCTGGTTTGTTGCGTTGAGTGCCAGGCAGGCGAGTACGCTGCAGCCTACGACCAAGGTGCAATAGTGCAGCGCAGCGTGCTGGGCGAAAGTGGCGGCGTTCCAATCCTGCGTGGTTTGGATGCAAGCGTTTCTCCATTCCTCTCCCTGGAATGATTTGGGTAGGCGGTCAGATGACCGCCTTTTTTTATGTTCAGCACATCCATGTGCTTCTCCCTCGACGGGGCTTGCGCGCAAAAACGCTCCTCGCGTTTTTGTGGCGTGCCATCCCTGGCCGCCGCCCTGCGGGCCGTCGCTACGCGACGTTAAAAATTGCTCCCGTCAATTTTTTTGCCTGGAAAAAGCGTCTGCAACCATGGTCGTAGAGCGTTAAGACCATGGTCGAATGGCTCAAAGGTGGGGTCCTGGCTACAAAATGGCCCATAGAACAACAACTACCCACCGAGGTGTTTCTGATGAGTGCTGCGTCCTTGTATCCCGTGCGCCCTGAGGTGGCGGCCCAGTCGCTGACTGATGAGGCCACCTATAAAGCCATGTACCAGCAGTCGGTGATCAATCCTGACGGTTTCTGGCGTGAACAGGCTCAGCGCCTGGACTGGATCAAGCCGTTCACCAAGGTCAAGCAGACCTCTTTCGACGATCACCACGTCGATATCAAGTGGTTTGCCGATGGCACCCTCAACGTGTCCTACAACTGCCTGGACCGTCACCTTGAAGAACGTGGCGATCAGGTGGCGATTATCTGGGAAGGTGATGACCCATCCGAGCATGAGGAAATCACCTACCGCCAGCTGCACGAGCAGGTGTGCAAGTTCGCCAACGCCCTGCGTGGCCAGGATGTGCACCGCGGCGATGTGGTGACCATCTATATGCCGATGATTCCGCAGGCAGTGGTGGCGATGCTGGCCTGTACCCGTATCGGTGCGATCCACTCGGTGGTGTTCGGCGGTTTCTCCCCGGAAGCACTGGCCGGCCGCATCATCGACTGCCAATCCAAGGTGGTAATCACCGCCGATGAAGGCCTGCGCGGCGGTAAGAAAACCCCGCTGAAAGCCAATGTCGACGACGCGCTGACCAACCCGGAAACCGCGAGCATCCAGAAGGTCATCGTCTGCAAGCGCACCGGTAGCCCGATCAAGTGGAACCAGCACCGTGACATCTGGTACGAAGACCTTATGGCCGTTGCGTCCAGCCATTGCGCGCCGAAGGAAATGGGCGCCGAGGAAGCGCTGTTTATCCTCTACACCTCCGGCTCCACTGGTAAGCCGAAAGGCGTGCAGCACACCACTGGCGGCTACCTGGTATATGCCGCGCTTACCCATGAGCGGGTGTTCGACTACAAACCAGGCGACGTCTACTGGTGCACCGCCGACGTGGGTTGGGTCACCGGCCACAGCTATATCGTCTACGGCCCGCTGGCCAATGGCGCGACCACGCTGCTGTTCGAAGGCATCCCGAATTATCCGGACATTACCCGGGTGTCAAAGATCATCGACAAGCACAAGGTCAATATCCTCTACACCGCACCGACAGCGATCCGCGCGATGATGGCCCAGGGTGATGCGGCGGTTGCCGGTGCCGATGGCTCCAGCCTGCGCCTGCTCGGCTCGGTCGGCGAGCCGATCAACCCGGAAGCCTGGAACTGGTACTACAAGACTGTCGGTAAAGAGCGTTGCCCGATTGTTGATACCTGGTGGCAGACCGAAACCGGCGGCATTCTGATCAGCCCGTTGCCGGGTGCTACTGCACTCAAGCCGGGTTCGGCGACCCGTCCGTTCTTCGGCGTGCAGCCGGCGCTGGTGGATAACCTCGGCAATCTGATCGAGGGCGCTGCCGAAGGCAACCTGGTGATCATCGATTCCTGGCCGGGCCAGGCGCGTACACTGTATGGCGACCATGACCGCTTCGTCGACACCTACTTCAAAACCTTCAAGGGCATGTACTTCACTGGTGACGGTGCGCGCCGTGACGAAGACGGTTACTACTGGATTACCGGTCGCGTCGACGACGTGTTGAACGTGTCCGGCCACCGTATGGGCACCGCCGAAATCGAAAGCGCCATGGTGGCTCACCCGAAAGTTGCCGAGGCCGCCGTGGTTGGCGTGCCGCATGACATCAAAGGGCAGGGCATCTATGTCTATGTCACCTTGAATGGTGGCGAGCAGCCGTCCGAACAATTGCGTCAGGAATTGAAAAACTGGGTGCGCAAGGAAATCGGCCCGATTGCCTCACCGGACGTGATTCAGTGGGCCCCAGGCCTGCCGAAAACCCGCTCGGGCAAGATCATGCGCCGTATCCTGCGCAAGATCGCAACCGCCGAATACGATGCACTCGGCGATATCTCCACGCTGGCCGATCCTGGCGTGGTGCAGCACCTTATCGACACTCACCGCGAGATGCAGGCTGCCTGACTTCGGTTGCAACGCCTGTAAACAACGCCCTGTTTCGGCCACAAGCCGGGCAGGGCGTTGTACTTTGTGCTGCATTATCGATTTTCATCTGGGTATTTCGTTGTCACTCGGGTGTAACAACGCGCACTTTTATGGGGTGTGCGGGAACGTTTTGCGCCAAGATGGCGCGTCGTTCGCTGCGGCTGTAGAAATAAAAACTGCCACCAGGCCAGGTAAATAAAGGCCTTGTTAAAACTGGGCGCGTTAATTGCTTGAATCAATGGTTAAATGTCTTTTCTGTCTCTGCATAAATTTCAGAGGCTGTCAATATCCTCGCTATACCCGTCCTGGCCTTTTGTAATTACTTGTCGCATTGAAGAAATATCGACTTCCGAGCTGTCGCTAGAATGCCGCTCACCCGGCTGGGGCCGTCCGGCGCCTGCGTAGCGCGCAGCTTGGCGGTGACTCACTACAATTCATGCAAGGCTGGATGCATACCCGAACAATCTCTGCCAACCGATGCCATTCCCATTCGAAGGAGTCACACAATGAAGAAGATTGCACTTCTCGGCGCTCTGGCGCTGTCCATGCTGTCGCCGTTGACCATGGCTGAAGACGCCAAGCCTCTGCGTATCGGTATCGAAGCGGCTTATCCGCCGTTCGCCTTCAAAACGGCTGATGGTGCCATCAGCGGTTTTGACTACGACATCGGCATCGCTCTGTGCGAAGAGATGAAAGTGGAATGCAAATGGATCGAGCAGGAGTTCGACGGCCTGATCCCAGCCCTGAAAGTACGCAAGTTCGACGCCGTACTCTCTTCGATGAGCATCACCGAAGATCGCCTGAAATCGGTTGATTTCAGCGGCAAGTACTACCAGACCCCAGGCAAGTTGGCGATGAAGGCCGGCACCGTGATCAACGACCCGCTGGTGGATCTGAAAGGCAAAAAAGTCGGCGTACAGCGCGCCTCCACCTACGACCGCTACGCCACCGATATCTTCGCACCTGCCGGTGTCGAAATCGTGCGTTACAGCTCGCAGAACGAAGCCTTCCTCGACCTGACCTCCGGTCGTTTGGACGCCACCTTTGCTGACGTCGTCAACATCGACGATGGCTTTATCAAGACTGACGCCGGTAAAGGCTTCGCCCTGGTAGGCCCAGACTTCGCCGACGAGAAATACATCGGCATGGGCGCTGGTATTGCCGTGCGCAAGGGCGACAAGGCCCTGGCTGACAAAATCAGCGCTGCCATCCTGGCCATCCGTGCCAACGGCAAGTACAAGGAAGTGCAGGACAAGTACTTCGACTTCAACGTCTACGGCGACTGATTTTCCTGACCGCGTCGTCTTCACTCAAAGTGGCGCAAGCCCGCAGCCTGTAGGCCTGCGTCACTTTCTTGTTGTGCTTCCTGGCGCCGCCTGGCGCTTGCATGAGGTAACCAGAGCATGCTCAACGGCTACGGCTCGACAATTCTCGACGGTGCATGGCTCACCCTGATTCTGGCGCTGACCTCGATGGCCGTGGCCATTGTCTTGGGGCTGCTGGGCGCGGCGTTTCGCCTGTCGCCGATCAAGTGGCTGGCGCTGCTGGGCGAAACCTACGCCACGGTGATCCGCGGGATTCCCGATCTGGTGCTGATCCTGCTGATCTTCTATGGCGGTCAGGACATGGTTAACCGTTTGGCGCCGATGCTCGGCTACGACGATTACATCGATATCAACCCCTTTATTGCTGGCGTGTTCACCATGGGTTTTATCTTTGGTGCTTACCTGTCGGAGACCTTCCGCGGCGCCTTTATGGCCATCCCCAAAGGGCAGGCTGAAGCAGGCGCGGCTTATGGCATGAATGGCATGCAGGTGTTCTTCCGCATCCTGGTGCCGCAGATGATTCGCTTCGCCATTCCTGGGTTCACCAACAACTGGCTGGTGTTGACCAAGGCTACCGCGCTGATTTCCGTGGTGGGTCTGCAGGACATGATGTTCAAGGCGAAAAGTGCCGCCGATGCCACCCGCGAGCCCTTCACCTTCTACTTGGCTGTAGCGGCCCTGTACCTGGTGCTGACCAGCGTGTCGCTGCTGGCTTTGCGTTACCTGGAAAAACGTTACTCGGTCGGCATTAAAGCCGCTGATCTGTAAGCGGGGAGCGCAGCGATGATTTTTGACTACACCGTAATCTGGGAAAACCTGCCGCTGTACATCAGCGGAGTGGGCGTCACCCTGAAAATTCTGCTGATTTCCCTGGCGTGCGGCTTGGCCTTGGCCATTCCTTTGGGCTTGATGCGCGTTTCCAAGTCGCCTCTGGTCAACTTTCCAGCTTGGCTGTACACCTACGTGATTCGCGGTACCCCCATGCTGGTGCAGCTGTTTCTCATCTATTACGGCCTGGCGCAGTTCGAGGCCGTCCGTGAGAGCGTGTTGTGGCCGTACTTCTCCAGCGCCACCTTCTGCGCCTGCCTGGCGTTTGCCATCAACACCAGTGCCTATAGCGCGGAGATTCTCGCCGGCAGCCTGAAAGCCACGCCGCATGGCGAGATTGAAGCCGCCAAGGCCATGGGTATGTCGCGTTTCAAACTGTACCGCCGCATCCTGCTGCCGTCGGCCCTGCGCCGCGCACTGCCGCAGTACAGCAACGAAGTGATCATGATGCTGCACACCACGTCGCTGGCCTCGATCGTCACCCTGATCGACATCACCGGCGCAGCACGTACCGTCAGCTCGCAGTATTACCTGCCGTTCGAGGCGTTTATCACTGCCGGCCTGTTCTACCTGTGCCTGACCTTTATCCTCGTACGCCTGTTCAAGCTGGCCGAACGCCGCTGGCTGGCTTACCTGGCCCCGCGTAAGGCCTGAGGAAGAGAGCATGCAGCGTATCGATCATCCACTGCCCTGGGGCTGCCCCGGCACCGAACGCCACGTGAGCGTATTCCGTTTCGGTCATGGGCCGTGCAAGGCCTACATTCAGGCCTCGCTGCATGCTGACGAACTGCCTGGGATGCGCGTGGCGGTGGAACTCAAGCGCCGCTTGCGTCAACTGGAAGCCCAGGGGCGGCTGACTGGGGTGGTAGAGCTGGTGCCGGTGGCTAACCCGATTGGTTTGGGGCAGATGTTCCAGGCGACCCATCAGGGCCGTTTTGAAATGGCCAGCGGGAAGAACTTCAACCGCGACTTTTTTGCTTTGGCCGCTGCCATCGCGCCGGCGCTGGAAGGCTGCCTGGGCAGTGATGGCCCGAGCAATGTGCGGCTGATTCGCGCCGCCATGCAAGCTGCGTTGGAAGCCTTGCCACCCGCCGGATCAGAACTGCAAGGCATGCAGCGATTGTTGCTAAAACATGCCTGCGATGCCGATGTGGTGCTTGATCTGCATTGTGATTTTGATGCCGCAGTGCATCTATACCTGCTGCCACAACAGTGGCCGCAACTGCGCTCGCTGGCTGCACGCCTGCAGGCCGGGGCGGCGCTGACCGTCGAGGATTCCGGCGGCAGTTCATTCGATGAAGCCTGCGCTTTGCCTTGGGTTCACTTAGCCCGGCATTTCCCCCAGGCCGCTCTGCCGCTGGCTTGTCTAGCAGTAACCGTTGAGCTGGGCGGCATGGCCGATACTGGCAAACCAGAAGCCGAAGCCAGCGCCGAAAGCATTTTGGCGTTCCTTGCCGAGCAGGGCCTGATTGCCGGTGACTGGCCGCCAGCACCCGCTGAAAACTGCGATGCCACGCCATTTGATGGCGCGCAATACGCCTATGCCCCGCATGCTGGGGTGGTGAGTTTTCTGCAACCGGTGGGGGCGTGGGTTAAGGCCGGCGATCCATTGTTTGAAGTGATCGATCCGTTGGACGATCGCCACACAACTGTCTGTGCCGTTACAGATGGTGTGCTCTATGCGCGCGAGCGGTTGCGTTTTGCTCAGCCCGGTTTGTGGCTGGCTAAAGTGGCCGGTCGTACCCCTATTCGCCAGGGTCGCTTGCTCAGCGACTGATTCAAGAGAGTGGAAACCATGTACAAACTTGAAGTTCAGGATCTGCACAAGCGCTACGGCAGCCATGAAGTATTGAAGGGCGTGTCACTGGCGGCCAAGGCCGGCGATGTGATCAGCATCATCGGCTCCAGCGGCTCGGGCAAGAGTACCTTCCTGCGTTGCATCAACCTGCTGGAACAGCCCCACGGTGGCAAAATTCTGCTCAACAACGAAGAGCTGAAACTGGTTGCCAACAAAGACGGTGGCCTGAAAGCCGCTGATCCCAAGCAGCTGCAGCGTATGCGTTCGCGCCTGTCCATGGTGTTTCAGCACTTCAACCTGTGGTCGCACATGAGCGCCCTGGAAAACGTCATGGAAGCCCCGGTGCACGTGCTTGGCATGAGCAAGAAGGAAGCCCTGGAAAAGGCCGAGCACTACCTGAACAAAGTTGGCGTGGCTCATCGTAAAGATGCCTATCCGGCGCACATGAGCGGCGGCGAGCAGCAGCGTGTAGCGATTGCCCGCGCCCTGGCCATGGAACCTGAGGTGATGCTGTTTGATGAGCCGACCTCGGCGCTGGACCCGGAACTGGTGGGTGAAGTGCTGAAAGTCATGCAGGATCTGGCGCAGGAAGGCCGCACCATGGTCGTGGTGACCCACGAAATGGGCTTTGCCCGTGAAGTCTCCAACCAGTTGGTGTTCCTCCACAAAGGTGTGGTGGAAGAGTGCGGCTGCCCGAGAGAAGTGTTGGCCAATCCGCAATCCGAGCGCTTACAGCAGTTCCTCTCTGGCAGTCTCAAATAACCCGCGGCAACATCTGCACGCACCCACGCTATGCCCATAATCGCCAACAGAGCCTAAACTGCCCCCCATGAATGCGCACCGAATTGGCTTCCTGCTTTGGCCCACCACCAAGCCCCTGACCCTGGCTTTGGCGGAAGAAGCGCTGCGCGTTGCCCAGCGCGTCCACCCCGAGGTGGTCTATGAGCTGGTGTTCTTGCAGGCCGAAGCGCCGCTTGAGGGCGCGTGGCGGCTACCGGGGGAATCCTGGGTGGGCAAGCTGGAAGGCTGCCAGAAGCTTTTTCTGCTGGCCGATGAACCACCAGGACCGATGCCCGCAGCGCTTTCCGGCGCGCTCAAGCAGCTGGTGCGCGGCGGCTGCGTGATCGGTGCGATTGCCGCCGGGGTTTATCCGCTGGCGCAGCTGGGCCTGCTCGATGGCTACCGTGCTTCGGTGCACTGGCGCTGGCAGGATGATTTCACTGAACGCTTCCCCAAGGTCATCGCCACCAGCCATCTGTTCGACTGGGACCGTGATCGCTTGACCGCCTGTGGCGGCCTGGCCGTGCTTGATCTGCTGCTGGCCTTGTTGGCCCGTGACCACGGTGCCGAATTGGCCGGTGCGGTATCCGAAGAGTTGGTAGTCGAGCGTATCCGCGAAGGTGGCGAGCGCCAGCGTATTCCGTTGCAGAACCGTCTGGGCTCCAGCCACCCCAAGCTGACTCAGGCCGTGTTGCTGATGGAAGCCAATATTGAAGAGCCGCTGACCACCGACGAAATCGCCCAGCATGTCTGCGTATCGCGCCGCCAGCTGGAACGGATCTTCAAGCAGTACCTCAATCGCGTCCCCAGCCAGTACTACCTGGAACTGCGTCTAAACAAGGCGCGCCAGTTGCTGATGCAGACCAGCAAATCGATCATCCAGATCGGCCTGTCCTGCGGCTTTTCTTCCGGCCCGCATTTCTCCAGCGCCTACCGCAACTTCTTTGGCGCCACCCCGCGCGAAGACCGCAACCAGCGCCGCAGCAACAGCCCCTTTGAGCTGACTTCGACGCCAATTGAACGTGGCTGAGTTAATTGAGAACGCATAAAAAAACCGCAGCTCGCTGCGGTTTTTTATTGGCCAAGATTACTCAGGTTTGTCGACCTGCCGCGGAAACAGCGGGTTGCCGCAGCGAGTGCAGAAGGCAGCGCCGTGTTCGTGGGTGTTTTTCGCGCAGCTTGGGCAGTCGTGAATCAGTTCGTCGCCGCCGCGCATGGCGTTAGCCAATTCGGCGGTGAAGATGCCGGTCGGCACGGCGATGATCGAGTAACCGGTGATCATCACCAGGGTCGACAGCGCCTGGCCCAGCGGGGTTTTCGGCACGATATCGCCGAAGCCGACAGTGGTCAGGGTAACCACGGCCCAGTAGATGCCCTTGGGGATGCTGGTAAAACCGTGCGCGGGGCCTTCGATCACGTACATCAGGGTGCCGAACACCGTAACCATAGTGGCGATGCAGGCGAAGAACACGATGATCTTCTGCTTGCTGCCGCGCAGCGCGGTGAGCAGGAAGTTGGCTTGGCGCAGATAGGGGCTGAGCTTGAGCACGCGGAACACCCGCAGCATGCGGATCACCCGAATGATCAGCAGGTACTGGGCGTCGGCGTAGAACAGAGCGAGGATGCCCGGCAGGATCGCCAGCAAGTCAATCAGGCCGAAGAAGCTGAAAGCGTAGCGCAGCGGTTTTGGCGAGCAGTACAGGCGCACCACGTATTCGATGGCGAACAGCGCAGTGAAGCCCCATTCAATGCCTGCCAGCAGAGGCGCGTACTGGCTGTGCACGCTGTCGATGCTGTCAAGCATCACCACCACCAGACTGGCCATAATGGTCAGCAGCAGGTAACGGTCGAAGCGCTGACCGGCTGGGGTGTCGGTGTGGAAGATGATGCTGTACAGCTTTTGCCGCGTGTCCATGGTGTTCTGGCTGCTCCGTTTGCGGTGCTCGCTGATAACGCGAACAGACAGTCAGCCTAGGGAGTTTTATCCCGCTGATGCAAGCCTTTGCCCTTATTAGGCGGCAGTGGTGTGCAGTCGGCCGCAGCTTTGTGCAGCAGACGCTGGGTGGCACTTACCAGCCAGCAGGTGAGGATAAATGGCATGGTCAGGGCTGGCAGACCCAGTGCGCTGAAGCCGGGTTGCAGCACCAGCGCCAGAGCGATGCCAAGGGCCGGTAACCAAGGGCGGCGATGCACCTGGCTGAGGGCGATGGCCGCCAGCGCTGCGTTATAGCCATACAGACCGGTCAGCGCACTGTGCTGGGGTAAGCCCTGATACAGCGCCAGAGCCAGGCCACCAGTGGAGCCGAGCAGCGCCCAGCTGGCCGCGCGGCGATCCGCCAGCAACAGGCCGATTAGCAGAAAAACGCCGGCCAACGGCTGTTCGAGAAAAATCACCTGCCCCAAGCCGCGTGCCATGGCGATCAGACTGGCCCACCAGTCGAGTGGTTGCGCCGGGCTTGCTACGGCCGGCTGCAACTCCAGCTGCAGGACCGGAGCCAGCCACAACAGCAGCCAGCTCAAGCCGACAAAGGGGAAGGTGAAAGCTGGTAGCCACTGACGCTCGCGCATGCGCTGCATCCATGCGGCCAGCAGCAGGCTGGAAGCTCCGGAGCTGACGATGATCAGCAGCGGTAGCAACGCCGACCAGGCAAATTGCAGGCTGATCAGCATGCCCAGCAGAACCCCGTTGTAGCCATACAAACCGAGATCGATATCGGCTTTGGCATAACCACGACGCTGCGCCGTCAGCGTGCTGCTAAGGCAGCCGAGTAGGGCACCGCCGAGCAGCTGCGGCGCGCCGATGGCAATCGCCAACAGCACCAGCAAGCCGCAGCCGGGGTTGGCTTGCAAAAAAATTTGGCTAAAGCCGTTAAGCAGGGCGCGAGAGCCTTGCAAGGCGTGGGGGGCGAGCGGTAATGGCGACATGCAGACGAACCTGAGTAGACGATCACCAGGGGCCATAAAAAGAGGCACCCACCGCGGGAACAGTGGGTGCCTACAAAACTGGCAAAGCCAGCGTGGGAGTTGCGTTTGCGGCGGGTGCTGGCGACCCACCGCAGAACTGGATCAGTGGAGGATTTCGATACGCAGGCTGTTGGTGCTGCCCGGTTGGCCGAACGGCTCGCCGGCGGTAATCACCACGGTATCGCCGGTTTTCGCCAGCCCGGCTGAGCGGGCGGTTTCCAGGGCAGTGCGGGTGACTTCCTCAACCTTGTGCAGGCGCTCGTTGACCACCGAGTAGACGCCCCAGGCCACGCTCAGACGTCGCGCGGTGTCCAGGCTCGGCGTCAGGCTGAGGATCGGCGCTTTCGGCCGCTCGCGCGAGGCGCGCAGGCTGGAGTTGCCCGACTCGGTGTAGTTGACCAGAACGGCCACCGGCAGGATGGTGCTGATGCGGCGGATCGCGCAGCTGATCGCATCCGAGGCGGTGGCTTCGGCCTGCGGGCGGCTGACGTCGAGCTGGGCCTGGAAGTCCGGGCCGTTTTCCACCTGGCGGATGATCTTGCTCATCATCTGCACAGCTTCCAGCGGGTAGTCGCCGGAGGCGGTTTCCGCTGACAGCATCACCGCATCGGCACCTTCGGCCACGGCGTTGGCCACGTCGGTGACCTCGGCGCGGGTCGGCGCAGGGGAGAAACGCATGGATTCGAGCATCTGTGTGGCCACCACCACCGGCTTACCGAGCTGGCGGCAGGTGCGGATGATGTCCCGCTGGATGCGCGGCACGTTCTCGGCCGGCACTTCCACGCCGAGGTCGCCACGGGCGACCATGATCGCGTCGCACAGCTGGGTGATCGCTTCCAGGTGAATCACCGCAGACGGCTTCTCGATCTTGGCCATCAGGAAGGCGCGATCACCGATCAGCTGACGGGCTTCGACAATGTCTTCCGGGCGCTGCACAAACGACAGCGCGACCCAATCCACACCCAGCTCCAGGCCGAAGCTCAGGTCGCGGCGGTCCTTCTCGGTCAGCGGGCTCAGTTGCAGCACGGCTTCCGGCACGTTGACGCCCTTGCGGTCGGACAGCTCACCACCGGCGATCACTTCGGTGATCACCGCATCGCTGTGCTTGGCGGTGACCTGCAGGCGCAGGCGGCCATCGTCGAGCAGCAGGCTCATGCCCGGCTGCAGCGCTTCGATGATTTCCGGGTGGGGCAGGTTGACCCGATTGACGTCGCCAGGGGTGCTGTCGAGGTCCAGGCGCAGGGTCTGACCGCGTTGCAGGTTGACCTTGCCCTCGGCAAAACGGCCGACGCGCAACTTCGGCCCTTGCAGGTCCATGAGGATGCCGATCGGGGTGTTCAGCTGCTGCTCGACTTCACGCACCCAGTCGAAGCGCTGGGCGTGGTCGGCGTGTTCGCCGTGGCTGAAGTTGAGGCGGAACAGGTTGACCCCGGCCTCCACCAGCTGGCGGATGTCGTCGATGGTTTTGATCGCTGGGCCAAGGGTGGCGAGGATTTTTACTTTCTTGTCGGCGTTCATTTGGCAGGGTTCTCAAGGATCAGAATGGCGCGAAAATCGTTGACGTTGGTACGCGTCGGCCCGGTGACGATCAGTTGATCGAGGGCGGCGAAGTAGCCGTAGCCGTTGTTGTTATCCAGCTCATCGCTGCTGCTCAGGCCCAGGGCGTGGGCGCGGGCGTAGCTGTCGGGGGTCATAAGGGCCCCGGCGTTGTCTTCCGAGCCGTCGATGCCGTCGGTGTCACCGGCCAGAGCGTATACCCCGGGCAGGCCCTTGAGGCTGTCGGTGAGACTCAGTAGGAATTCGGCGTTGCGCCCGCCACGGCCATTGCCGCGCACGGTCACGGTGGTTTCACCGCCGGAGAGAATCACGCAGGGTGCCTTGATCGGCTGACCATGCAGACGCACCTGTTTGGCGATACCGGCGTGCACCTTGGCAACTTCCCGTGATTCGCCTTCCAGGTCACCGAGGATCAGCGTCGGCAAGCCGGTTGCGCGCGCCTTAGCGGCGGCAGCGTCGAGGGATTGCTGTGGGCGGGCAATCAGCTGGAAGTGGCTGCGGGCCAGGCACGGATCGCCCGGTTTGACGGTTTCAGAGGCCGGGTTCTGCAGCCAGGCGCGTACGTTGGCCGGGATCTCGATGCTATAGCGGGCAAGGATCGCCAGCGCTTCAGCCGAGGTGGTTGGGTCGGCCACGGTTGGGCCGGAGGCGATCACTGTGGCTTCATCGCCCGGTACATCGGATATCGCATAGGTATAGACGCTGGCCGGCCAGCTGGCTTTGGCCAGGCGACCGCCCTTGATCGCGGAAAGGTGCTTGCGCACGCAGTTCATTTCGCCAATCGACGCGCCGGACTTCAGCAGGGCTTTGTTGACCGCTTGTTTGTCTTTCAGGCTGATGCCCTCGGCGGGCAGGGCGAGCAGGGACGAGCCGCCGCCGGACAGCAGAAAGATCACCCGGTCGGACTCGCTCAGGTTGCTGACCAGTTCCAGCACGCGACGTGCCACGCGCTCACCGGCGTCGTCCGGCACCGGATGGGCCGCTTCGACCACTTCGATTTTTTTGCAGTTGGCGCCGTGCTCGTAACGGGTAACCACCAGGCCGGAGACTTCGCCTTGCCATTCCTGCTCAATCACTTCGGCCATGGCCGCGGCGGCTTTGCCGGCGCCTATGACGATGACGCGACCGCTACGATCTTCCGGCAGGTAATCAGCCAGAACCTGGCGCGGGTGGGCGGCGTCGATGGCGCTGGCGAACAGCTCGCGCAGCAGGGACGTTGGATTGAAAGACGGATCGATGGACATGGCGATCTCTCTTGATAGGGCCGGAGCCACTTTTTATTACTGAAGCACGTTCGATTCTAGTGCGCAGCGCCCTGGACCAAGACGCTGCGCAATAGAATCGACCCACCCGGCAGGCAGGCCGTGACACCGCCTGCCGGACAGATCGAAAGGGTTGTTTCAGGGCGGCTGACCCCGCCCTGAAACCTGTTACTTACTCACCACGGATGTTGAAGTTGGCCATATGTTCCAGGCCTTTGATCAACGCCGAGTGGTCCCAGTTGCTGCCACCGATGGCCGCACAGGTGCTGAACACTTGCTGGGCGTTGGCGGTGTTGGGCAGATTAAGGCCCAGCTCGCGCGCGCCAGCCAGGGCCAGGTTGAGGTCCTTCTGGTGCAGGCTGATACGGAAGCCTGGGTCGAAGGTGCCCTTGATCATGCGCTCGCCGTGCACTTCAAGGATCTTCGAACCGGCGAAACCGCCCATCAGCGCTTCACGCACCTTGGCTGGATCGGCGCCGTTCTTCGCGGCGAACAGCAGGGCTTCGGCTACTGCCTGGATATTCAGAGCGACGATGATCTGGTTGGCGACCTTGGCGGTCTGACCGTCACCGTTACCGCCAACGCGGGTGATGTTCTTGCCCATGGCCTGGAACAGCGGCAGGGCGCGTTCGAAGGCATTCGGGCAACCGCCGATCATGATCGACAGGGTGGCCGCCTTGGCACCCACTTCACCGCCGGATACCGGCGCGTCGAGGTAGGCAGCACCAGTGGCTTTGATCTTCTCGGAGAAGACCTTGGTGGCGGTCGGGGAGATCGAACTCATGTCGATCACTACTTTGCCAGCGCCCACGCCTGCGGCAACGCCGTCTTCGCGGAACAGTACGTCTTCAACCTGCGGGGTGTCCGGCACCATGATGATGATGAATTCGGCTTCCTGCGCCACTTCGCGCGGGTTGGCCAAACCGATGCCGTTGTCGCCCAGCAGGTCGGCCGGAGCCTTGTCGAAGTGCTCGGAGAAGAACAGGGTGTGCCCGGCTTTTTGCAGGTTCTGCGCCATAGGCTTGCCCATGATGCCGGTGCCGATAAATCCGATTTTTGCCATGAGAAATATCCTCTGATTCAGATTGCGTTGTGCGCTTTCATCCAGCCGAGGCCGGCAGCGGTGGTGGTGGCCGGCTTGTATTCACAGCCGATCCAGCCCTGGTAACCGATACGGTCCAGGTGCTCGAAGAGGAAGCGGTAGTTGATCTCGCCCGTGCCCGGCTCGTTGCGGCCCGGGTTGTCGGCCAACTGCACATGGTTGATCACAGACAGGTTGGCCTCGACGGTACGCGCCAGGTCACCTTCCATAATTTGCATGTGGTAGATGTCGTATTGCAGGTACAGGTTGGGGCTTGCGACCTTGTCGCGAATGGCCAGCGCCTGCTGGGTGGTGTTCAGGTAGAAGCCCGGGATGTCGCGGGTGTTGATCATTTCCATGACCAGCTTGATGCCCGCGGCTTCGAGCTTGCCGGCGGCAAACTTGAGGTTGTCGACAAAGGTCTGCTCGACGGTGGCGCAATCCAGACCCTGCGGACGGATACCGGCCAGGCAGTTGATCTGCTTGTTGCCCAGCACCTTGGCGTAGGCGATGGCCTGGTCGACACCGGCGCGGAACTCTTCAACGCGGTCAGGGTGGCAAGCGATACCGCGCTCGCCCTTGGCCCAATCACCGGCGGGTAGGTTGAACAGCACCTGCTCCAGACGGTTAGCATCCAGGCGCGCTTTGATCACTTCAGACGGAAAATCATAGGGAAACAGGTATTCGACACCGCTGAAGCCTGCGGCTGCGGCAGCGTCGAAACGGTCCAGAAAGTCCACTTCGGTGAACAGCATGGACAGGTTGGCAGCAAAACGGGGCATGTGGTGCTCCTTGTCTTGCGCAGCCCGGATTATGCGTCCGGGCTGCTGGTTCAAAAGCGATTTAGTCGAGCAGTGAGATGGCAGTCGGGGCGTCGACGCCGCGTTCAGCCAGTTCTTCGAACTCGTTTACGGCGTTGATTTCGGTACCCATGGAGATGTTGGTGACACGCTCCAGGATAATTTCCACCACCACCGGTACGCGGTGCTCAGCCATCAGGCGCTTGGCTTCGGCGAAGGCGTTCTGCAGCTCGTTCGGGTCGAACACGCGGATGGCCTTACAGCCCAGGCCTTCAACCACGGCAACATGGTCAACGCCGTAACCGTTGATTTCCGGCGCGTTGATGTTCTCGAACGCCAGCTGTACGCAGTAGTCGATCTCAAAGCCGCGCTGCGCCTGACGGATCAGACCCAGGTAGGAGTTGTTCACCAGCACGTGGATGTACGGCAGGTTGAACTGCGCGCCCACCGCCAGCTCTTCGATCATGAACTGGAAGTCGTAGTCGCCAGACAGCGCCACAACCTTGCGGCTCGGGTCGGCCTTGACCACACCCAGCGCTGCCGGAATGGTCCAGCCCAGCGGGCCGGCCTGGCCACAGTTGATCCAGTGACGCGGCTTGTAAACGTGAAGGAACTGCGCGCCGGCGATCTGCGACAGGCCAATGGTGGTGACGTAGCAGGTGTCCTTGCCGAACGCTTCGTTCATCTCTTCGTACACGCGCTGCGGCTTGGCCGGCACGTTGTCGAAGTGGGTCTTGCGCTGCAGGGTGCGCTTACGCTCGCGGCAGCTGTCCAGCCAGGCGCTGCGATCTTTCAGCTTGCCAGCGGCTTTCCACTCGCGAGCCACTTCTAGGAACGCGTCTAGCGCCGAACCAGCATCGGAAACGATGCCAAGGTCCGGGTTGAATACACGGCCAATCTGCGTCGGTTCGATATCGACGTGGATGAATTTGCGGCCTTCGGTGTAAACATCAACCGAACCGGTGTGGCGGTTGGCCCAGCGGTTACCGATACCGAACACCAGGTCGGAAGCCAGCAGGGTGGCGTTGCCGTAACGGTGTGAGGTCTGCAGACCGACCATGCCGACCATCAGTTTGTGGTCATCCGGAATCACGCCCCAGCCCATTAGCGTCGGTACAACCGGTACGCCGGTCAGCTCGGCGAATTCCACCAGCTTGTCGGCGGCGTCGGCATTGAAGATACCGCCACCGGCAACCAGCAACGGACGCTCGGCATCGTTAAGCATGGCGATGGCTTTTTCTGCCTGCACGCGGTTGGTGGCCGGTTTGGCCAGCGGCAGCGGCTCGTAGGCGTCGATGTCGAATTCGATCTCGGCCATCTGCACATCAAACGGCAGGTCGATCAGCACCGGGCCTGGACGGCCGCTGCGCATTTCATAGAAGGCTTTCTGGAAGGCGCGCGGCACTTGGCCAGGCTCCATTACCGTGGTCGCCCACTTGGTCACCGGCTTGACGATGCTGGTGATGTCGACGGCCTGGAAGTCTTCCTTGTGCATGCGGGCACGCGGCGCCTGGCCGGTGATGCACAGAATCGGGATGGAGTCAGCGGATGCCGAGTACAGTCCGGTCACCATGTCGGTGCCAGCTGGGCCGGAGGTGCCGATGCACACGCCGATATTGCCGGCATTGGTGCGGGTGTAACCCTCAGCCATGTGCGAGGCACCTTCGACGTGGCGAGCCAGGACGTGGTCGATACCGCCAACTTTCTTCAGTGCAGCGTACAGGGGGTTGATGGCGGCGCCGGGGATGCCGAACGCAGTGTCAACGCCTTCGCGGCGCATCACCAGTACGGCGGCCTCGATTGCTCTCATTTTGGCCATTGTCTTGTGCCTCGTTTGTTATCAGATTGTATACAAAACAGCTGACTTGGATTCTATTCATGGCCTGACCTTCCGGTCAACACGTTTTATTGTCGAGGCGCTGTCTGGTAAAAAATCTTTTAAAACAACCGTTTTAGCTGGGGTGCTTGATCTGCTGCGGAAAATAGCTCTGATAACTGTATACAAGTGCAGCTTGTATTGTATTCGACTATTGAGTTTTTTGTTTCTAGTGGGATAGTGATGTTGAGCTTTGGATTGCCCGGCCGCTGTCAATCGCCCTGCAGGCGGCGCAGCGCCAGGTGTTTCGTAGGATTTATCAGCATCGAGGAAGACCCAGCATGAGTACGTTGAATCTGCAAATCGCCACCACCATCAGTAACCGCGCCCTGGCGGTCGGCCGGGAAATTTCCGCCGCGCCGCTGACTGTTGCCGTGTTGGATGCCGGCGGGCATCTGATCAGCCTGCAGCGCGAAGACGGCGCCAGCCTGCTACGCCCGCAAATTGCCATCGGCAAGGCCTGGGGCGCGCTGGCTCTGGGCAAGGGCTCGCGCCTGATCGCCGCCGACGCTCAGCAGCGTCCAGCTTTTATCGGTGCAGTTAACAACCTGGCAGACGGTCAACTGGTGCCGGCACCGGGTGGTGTGCTGATCCGTGATGAGCGCGGCGAGGTGATCGGCGCAGTGGGTATCACCGGTGATTCCTCGGATATCGATGAGCAGTGCGCGGTGAGCGCGGTGGAATCGGTCGGGCTGAAGCCGGATGCGGGTATCGCCGCCTGATGATGTGCGGCTTTCGCCGCAACTAGAGTCGCAATAAAAAAACGGTGAATGCTTTACGGCATTCACCGTTTTTATTTATGGCTGCCTTAAGCCAAGGGCAGGGCGGATAAACGGGCTTAGGCGTTGGTGACCTGCTCGGAGGGGCTGGGCTGGGTTTCGTCGATTTCGCAGCCCTTGATCACCAGGCGGATGATGGTCTGCGCGGCGGCTTCGTAGTCGGCCTCATCCAGGCTGGCTTTGCCGGTGACGGTGGAAATCTGCCAGTCGAAGTCAGCGTAGGTCTGAGTTGCGGCCCAGATGCTGAACAGCAGGTGGTGCGGGTCAACCTGGGCCATCAGGTCCTGGTCGATCCAGCCCTGGATGCAGGAAATATTGTGCTTGGCCTGGGCATTCAGTTGCGCGGTCTGGTCGGCGGACAGATGCGGCGCGCCGTGCATGATTTCGCTGGCGAATACCTTGGAGGCAAACGGCAGTTCGCGGGAGATACGGATTTTCGAGCGGATATAAGCGCGCAGTACGTCGGCCGGTTTGCCTGGCTGATTGAACGGCGAAGAGGCTTCCAGCAATGGTTCGATAATGCTTTCCAGCACTTCGCGGTAGAGGTTTTCTTTCGACTTGAAGTAGTAGTAGACGTTGGGCTTGGGCACCCCGGCCTTGGCGGCGATGTCGCTGGTTTTGCTGGCAGCGAAGCCTTTGTCGGCGAACTCCTCACTGGCTGCGCGTAAAATCAGCTCTCTGTTACGCTCGCGAATACTGGTCATAAGCCTCTTTGCTTCTGTCGAACGCCCGTCGCTGGGCAGCGCCGGGATGGTAGCACCGGCTTTGAGCGGCGCTCAAGGCTTGTGGCCTGGGCTCCGGCGGGCTATCTGACTTGCAAGTCAGGTTGTTGTATACAAAATTTAATATTTCTGTTTTTATCTCCCTGCATGCATGCATGCATTCATAACAAAAAGTCTCGGCTCGTTGAGCTCCAGGAGACACGTAGTGAACAATCAATTGGTTGACCCCTTCGGTCGGCGCATCACCTATCTACGGTTATCGGTCACCGATCGCTGTGATTTCCGCTGCACCTATTGCATGAGTGAGGACATGGTGTTCGCCCCGCGCGAGCAGATTCTCACCCTCGAAGAACTCTACGCAGTGGCGGACGCTTTTATCGGCCTCGGGGTCAAACGCATCCGCATCACCGGTGGCGAGCCGCTGGTACGCAAGAACCTAATCAGCCTGCTGACCCGCCTGGGCCAGCGCGCCGAGCTGGAAGACCTGGCCATCACCACCAATGGCTCACAGCTGGCTGACCTGGCGCCGCAGTTACACGCAGCCGGGGTCAAGCGCCTGAACGTCAGCCTGGATTCGTTGCAGCGCGAGCGTTTTGCTGCCTTTACCCGACGCGACAAGCTCGATCAGGTGCTGGACGGCATCGAGGTGGCGCGCGCGGCGGGTTTTCGCAAGATCAAACTCAATGCCGTGGTGCAGAAAGGCCGCAACGATGACGAAGTGCTCGACCTGGTCGAGTTCGCCATGGCGCGGGGCCTGGACATCAGCTTTATCGAAGAAATGCCGCTGGGCAGTATTTCCAGCCATCAGCGCGAGCAGACCTTCTGCTCCAGTGACGAGGTGCGTGAGCGCATCGAGCAGCGTTATGCCCTGGTGCGTAGCAGCAAGTTGACCGGCGGGCCGTCGCGCTACTGGCAGGTGGTCGGCAGCGACACCCAGGTTGGTTTTATCTCACCGCACAGCCACAACTTCTGCGGCGACTGCAACCGCGTGCGGGTCACCGCCGAGGGCAAGTTGGTGCTCTGTCTGGGTCATGAAAATGCCCTGGACCTGAAAGGCCTGATGCGTGCCCACCCCGGCGACAGCCAGCGCCTGAGTGAAGCCTTGATGCAAGCCTTGCAACTGAAACCCGAACGTCACCACTTCGAGAGCGATGCCCAGGTGCAGGTTATTCGCTTTATGAGCATGACCGGCGGCTAGCCCCTAGCCGCGTCCTCACCGCCTTGGGCGGTTCCATTCGTTCCACTCTCACAATCAACAGGAGGTTTGCTGTGAAGCCCTCGCACGTCTGCAGTTTGTTCGCCGTTGTTTGTTCCAGCGCGGTCAGCGCTGAAAGCTATGTGATCGGTGTAGAGAAACTGGCCTTTGCGCCGCACTACAGCATCGATGCGCAAGGCCAGTACCAGGGCTTTGCCCGTGAGCTGTTCGACCTGTTCGCGCAGACCAGCGGAGTGGAGCTGAGTTACAAGGTGCTGCCTGTTGAGCAGCTGTTGCCTGCGCTACTTAGCGGTCAGGTGGATTTCAAATACCCCGACAGCGAAACCTGGGCGCAGGAGCAGAAGGCCGGCAAGGCCCTGAGCTACAGCCAGGGCGTGGTCGAGTATGTCGATGGTGTGCTGGTGGCGCCGCAGCGCCATGGCCAACCCATCGAGCAGATCAAGCGCCTGGCCATCGTCAACGGCTGGACGCCACGGGGCTATCAGGAACGTATCGATGCCGGGCAGATTGAGCTGACTTACAGCGATGATCTACGCCAGATGATTCGCCAGGCGCTGAAGAAGGACACCGATGGCGCCTATTTCAACGTGGTGGTGGCCACCCATTATCTGGACAACATCCGCGCGCGTCCGGGCGCGCTGATATTCGATGCGCAGTTGCCGCACAGCCGTGGCAGCTTCAAGCTGTCCACGCTCAAGCATGCGACGTTTATGCAGCGTTTTGACCGATTCTTGAGCGAGCAGCAGCCTGCAATTGTCGCGCTGAAAAGTAAGTACAAGGTCGAGGCTAATCTGGAGGCCGACCGCATCGGCCTGGAGCAGTGGAAGCTGGATTTTATCGAGCGCAAAAAGCTCAAGGACGCGCAATCGCAGTAATGCGCTGAGCTAAAAAAAGCCGCTCCAAGTGAGCGGTTTTTTCTGCGTGTAACAAGAGCGAATAGGCGCAACAAAAAGGGGATGGCATCGTTGCCATCCCCTTTTTGTTGCGGGTTGCCGCCTACCCGGCGATCCGCATCCAGCACATGGGCTTAGAAGTGGTACTTCACCAGCGCTTGTACTGCGGTCTGATCGAAGCCATCGGTGGAACCGTCGATTGGCTTGATGCCGTACTTGTTGTGCCACATGTTCAGTTCTGTGCCGACATACAGTTTGCGACCTTCACCGAACAGCGCCTTGCCCGCATCCCATTTGATCTGGATTGAGGAGCCGACTGATGTCTGGGTGCCGGCATCCTTGGATGGCGCGCGCCAGTCGATGTAGCCGTCGACCACAAAGTCCTGTTCGCCAATGGCAAACGGATAAGCCCCGTTCACAGTCAGCTGGTAGGTGTGGCCGTTGCCCTTGTCCGATGCCTTGAAGTCATGATCGAAGAAGATGTGGTTATTGACCTTCACCGCATACAGGTTGGCGTTCAGGTAGGCGAAGCCTGGAGCGTTCCAGGCGGTGCCGATGCCGTACAGGTAGTTCTCGGTGCCAGGGCCGCCGTTGCCCTTTTCATAGGTAAAGGCTGCGTATACATCCTTCAGCGGGCCTGCGGACAGGTCCTGGCCGGTCAGCCAGCTGAGGCTGACGCGTGGCGAGAATTCCATGTAATAGAAGCTGTTCTTCTCATCGACATCCAGGTTGCCGAAGGTGCTGCCACGGGCCTGGTTGTTGTCGGCGTCGATGTAGTCGAGGAAGAAGAAGGTATCGCCCCAGGTCCAGCCACTGGCGTTTTCCAGGGTGAAGGTGGTTTGCGAGCGCTGTTCTTCACCGTTGTTGTTCAGGCGCTGGAAGTTGCTGCCATAGAGGTAGGAGAGGCTGGTGTCTTGCCAGAGGAAGGCACCCTCGGCGAAGGCGTGCTGGCCGGTAAACAGACCGGCTGAGAGAGCGATGCAATGGGGCAGGTGCTTCAGTTTCATCACGTTTTCCTTATTGTGGACTTACAGGGTTTCTCAGCCCCGTGGCGAACCGCAGGGTCGAACAGGCAAATAGGGAGACGTCTCAACTGGGCCGCTGGGGCGTGTTGAACTCATGCAGGGCGTTGAACAGCGAATTGGGCAGATCGGCCTGGGTTGGCTTTGGCAGCGTGGCTTTCGGGATAAGTTTGATTGCGGCCAGGCGGATAGCGCTGAGCCGTATCCGTGCGCTAATTACCAATGGGGCGATCCGCTTGTGGCTGACCGTAGACGGAGCTGGGGTGCGTGGATTGTGAGGGGTTGTCATGTCTGAGCCTGCCAGTTGTTCTTATATGGTCATGGGCTTACATGAGGCTTCACGGGCCTCTGTCCTGAATGCGACATAAAGTTGTCCACATAGTCAGGTTGATTGACTATAGCAATTTGTTTACATCGTTAAAAACAATTTATTTAAATATTGTGCACAAAAATTCACCGCCAGTCAGATTGCTGAACGTCACGGCAAAACGTGCGTAGGACGTGTGGTAGGGCGTATTGGCGCGGGGAGGGGTGTGCGGCTGTTGGCCGAAAGACAAATGCCGCACCCTGAGCGGGTGCGGCATTCGCGTGGATCAGTTGAGCTGTGCGCCCTGGTCGATCCATGAGCCGATCAAGTCGCGCTCTTCCTGGGTCATCTGGGTGATGTTGCCCAGCGGCATGATCTGTGAGGCCACGCTTTGCGCATGAATCTTTGCGGCTTGCGCTTTGATCTGCTCAGGGGTGTCGAGCATGAAGCCGGCCGGTGGCGCGCTGAACATTGGGCTGCTCGGCGTGGCCGAGTGACAGACGCTGCAGCGTTCCTGAATCACGCTGCTGACCTTGGCAAACTCGACAGCTGCTACAGCCGGTGCGGCGGCTGCTGGCTCAGCGGGTGTGCTGGCGGGTTCAGCTGCCTTGGCTACATCCGGATTACCGCTCACGGCAGTGGCCGGAATTTTTGCGTAGGTAATAGCGGCTGCTTTAGGCGCTTCGGTGCTGGCGGCTTTCATACTCGGTCCCGTGACGAACGCCAGGCAGATCATGCCCAGTGCGGCGGCAGGCAGGGTCCAGATGTACTTGCTGCTGTCATGGCGAGTGTTGAAGTAGTGGCGCACTAGTACTGCCAGCATCGCGATGCCCGCCAGAATCAGCCAGTTGTATTGGCTGCCGTAGGTGCTCGGGAAGTGGTTGCTGATCATGATGAACAGCACCGGCAGGGTGAAGTAGTTGTTGTGGCGCGAACGCAGCAGACCTTTGGCCGGCAGAGTCGGGTCCGGCGTGGTGTTGTCTTCGATGGCCTTAACCAGCGCGCGCTGGGCCGGCATGATGGTGAAGAACACGTTGCCGACCATGATGGTGCCGATGATCGCGCCGACATGGATATAGGCAGCGCGGCCGCTGAATATCTGGCTGAAGCCATAGGCGGCAGCGATGATCAGCACGAACAGCACGGCGCCAAGCAGGGCCGGGCGCTTGCCCAGCGGCGAATCGCAGAGGAAGTGATACGCCACATAGCCCGCCACCATCGAACCGAAGCCGATGGCAATGGCCATTTCCGGGGCCAGATCAACGCCGGGTTTAACCAAGTACAGGCTTGGGTTTAGGTAGTACACCACCAGCATCAGGGCCACGCCCGACAGCCAGGTGAAATAAGCTTCCCATTTGAACCAGTGCAGGTTCTCCGGCATTTTCGGCGGAGCCAGTTTGTACTTTTCCAGGTGGTAGATACCGCCACCGTGAATCGCCCAGAGGTCACCAGACAGGCCTTCGCGTGGGTTGCTACGGTTGAGGTTGTTTTCCAGCCAGACGAAATAGAAGGATGCGCCGATCCAGGCGATGCCGGTGATCATATGGATCCAGCGGATACCCAGGTTCAGCCACTCAGTCAAATGCGCTTCCACAATCAGTACCTCTTTCCCGCAGGCCGACACGCCGGCTGCAGGCTTCTCTTATTGGTGGGGGGCGAGGAGCAGTTGCTCGTCGTCGGTAAAGAAATGCTCATCGCAGTTGTTGCCAGAACCACTGCGATCAACCACCAGGAAGTCATCCCGCTTTTCGATCGTCAGCACCGGGTGGTGCCAAACGCCGCGATGGTAATTAATGCCCTGCCTGCCGTTGCTGCGGAAGGCGCGGACCAACTCTGATTCAGGTGCATCGCCAAGTGGCGCGACCACGATCAGAAAGGGGTTGCCGAGCAGCGGAATAAACGCCTGACTGCCCTGCGGATGACGCTCCAGCATGCGAATGGTCAGCGGCATCTCTAGCGCCTCGGCACTGAAGATGCTGATGATCGCCTTATCCTCTGGCTGTGCGGTCTCGACCGTGGCCAGTTTGTGATAGCGGCGAGTGGAGCCATTGTTGATCATGAAGTACTCGCTGCCCTCGGTTTCGATAACGTCACCAAAGGGTGCGAAGGCTTCTTTGCTCAGCGGCTCGATGATCAATGTGCGCATGTTGGTCTTCTTGTTCGTTCGTTTATGCCCCTCTCCCAATGGGAGAGGGGTTTCATTGGCTTACTTGGCGACTTTGCCGAACAGGCGCAGGCGGCTGATACCACCGTCCGGGAACACGTTCACCCGTACGTGGGTGATCGGGCCCAGCGCTTTGATCTGCTCGCTGAACTCGTGCTCGGCGTGCATCTGCAGTTTCTGGCTTGGTAGCAGCTCGCGCCAGAACAGGCTCTGGGTCTCGATCTGGCTGTCGGTGCCGCCTTTGACGAAGGCCGCCTGGATCGAGCAGCTGTCCGGGTAGTTGCCTTTGAAGTGCAGGGTGTCGACGACGATGCGCTCTATCTCGCCGGGATGACCGAGTGCGACAATCACCCAGTCGTTACCTGGGGTACGGCGACGTGCAGTTTCCCAACCATCGCCCATGTTGATGCCACGGCCTGGGTTGAGGATGTTGCTCATGCGGCCGAAGTGTTCGTCCGAGCAGGCCAGGGCGCGACCGCCATTCAGTGCGGCTGCCAGGTCAATCTGCTCGTTGTCGCCGACATTGCTCCACTCACGGAACGGTACGCCGTAGACGCGCAGACGGGCGACGCCGCCGTCCGGATAGATGTTGAAGCGCAGGTGGGTGAAGGCCTGTGCATTGGCAATTTCATGGTAGTGGTGGCTGTTGCCTTGCAGCTCTACTGCGGCCAGCACTTCAGTCCACACGGTGGCGTCGGTCGGGTCACCTTCAGCGACAAAGCAGCCTTCCAGGGACGCCGATGGCGGGAAGTTACCGGTGAAGAAGCTGGTGTCGATGTCCACACCCTTGATCGAGCCCGGTACGCCCAGGCGGATTACCGCGCTGTCGTAACCTTCGAAGCGCTTGCGACGCGACTCCCAGCCATCCATCCACTTGCCGTTGTCATCGAACACGCCCTCCTTCCATACGGCCGGGGTCGGCTGGAACAGACGGTTAACGTCGGCGAACCAGTCGTCGGTGACCGAGATGGCCTTGGTGCCCAGGCGTGCGTCGGCGAGGTTGACGTATTTCTCAAAGGGTACGGCGTAAGCTTTCATGAAATGTCTGCCTTAGTGATGGCGTTGGGGAGGGCGGAGGGCTTGCGGCCTAGAGCTGCTGCAAGCGGAACAGCGCGATCTTGTTGATCTCGGCCAGGGCGCAGGCGAATTCTTGCTCCGGGGAGTTATGAATCCGCTCCTCGAAGGCCGCCAGGATCTGGTGCCGATTGCTGCCTTTCACCGCCATGATGAAGGGGAAGCCGAACTTGGCCTTGTAGGCATCATTCAGTTCGGTAAAGCGGGCGAACTCTTCTGCGGTGCATTCATGAATGCCCGCACCAGCCTGCTCCGACGTCGAAGAGGCGGTTAACTCACCACGAACGGCTGCCTTGCCGGCCAGGTCCGGGTGAGCATTGATCAGCGCCAGCTGTGCAGCATGGCTGGCACTGAGCAACAGGTCGGCCATGCGCTGATGCAGGCCGTTGATTTCATTGATGCTGTCGTCCTGGCCCAGGTCAAAAGCCTTTTCGGCGACCCAGGGCGAGTGCTCGTAGACATCTGCGAAGACTTTGACGAAGTCTTCACGGCTTAAACGGGACGGGGTCAGGGTTTGAAAACGGCTCATTTCGAGCTCTCCTTGGATGGCTCTTGCAGCGGATGGGTCGCGTGCCAGTGTTTGGCGATGTCGACGCGGCGGGCGCACCAGACTTTTTCGTGGCTCTGCACGTATTCAAGGAAGCGCGCCAGTGACGCCAGACGCGCCGGACGGCCGAGCAGGCGGCAGTGCATGCCGATCGAGAGCATCTTCGGTGCGCCGGCCACGCCTTCGGCGTAAAGCACATCAAAAGCGTCTTTCAGGTATTCGAAGAAGTCATCGCCCTTGTTGAAGCCCTGCACCTGAGTGAAACGCATGTCGTTGGTGTCCAGCGTGTAAGGGATCACCAGGTGCGGCTTGGCTGCGGTGCTGGCCGGATCCCAGTAGGGCAGGTCGTCGTCGTAGGTGTCGCTGTCATACAGAAAGCCACCTTCTTCACGGACCAGACGGCGGGTGTTTGGGCCGAGGCGGCCGGTGTACCAGCCCACCGGGCGTTCGCCGGTCAGTTCGGTGAGGATGCGGATGGCTTCAAGCATATGCTCGCGCTCTTCGGCTTCGCTCATGTTCTGGTAGTCGATCCAGCGGTAACCGTGGCTGCAGATCTCGTGGCCTGCGGCGACCATCGCCTTGATCGCATCTGGATGACGCTGCGCAGCCATGGCCACGGCAAAGATGGTCAGCGGGATGTTGTGTTTCTGGAACAGGTTGAGCAGACGCCAGACGCCGGCACGGCTGCCATACTCGTAGAGCGATTCCATGCACAGGTTGCGCTGGCCTTGCAGCGGCTGCGCGGAAACCATCTCGGAGAGAAATGCCTCGGATTCCTTGTCGCCGTGCAGGATGTTGCGCTCGCCGCCTTCCTCGTAATTAAGAACAAACGACAGGGCGATGCGCGCATCATTGGGCCAGTGCGGATGGGGCGGGTTGTTGGCGTAACCGATCAGGTCGCGTGGGTAGTCAGCGCTCACTGCAGTCTTCCTTCTTGCTGTTTGTGGCGGTCATTGGCAGGCATGAATGCGTTGCACGACCGTGATGGACTAATTGTATACAAAATGCTTTGCATCTTGTAAATCTAAAATTCACTTATTTTGCGAAATTTTGCCTTAATGCTGAATCTGTCCAGTGCGTCAGCTGTTGCTGTGCAAAAGCAGTGCTCGCAAGCACTTATGGCTGATTTACTGCCCGATTACGGTGCGCTACGCAGGCTAAATGATCGATGTATTGTGTACAGTTTGTTATAAAACTGTCTTATTTTTGAGTTTCAATATGCTATGCTTCACCTCAGTCGAGGCTGCTTAGCCTGATAAATCTGCCGAATTCAATAAAAGTAGAGGAGGTGCGGCGTCTACGTAGGCTTATCTGCGCAGGTGCCCATAAGCGATGGGACGATTGACCACACACGTACTGGATGCCGCCCATGGTTGCCCAGGCAGCGAATTGAAGATTGAGTTGTATCGCGTTGAAGGGGCTCAGATGGAGCTGCTCAATAGCGTTGTCACCAACCACGACGGGCGCTGTGATGCGCCGGTGCTGCAGGGTGACGATTACCGCAGTGGCGTTTACCAGCTGCATTTCCATGCCGGCGATTACTACCGCGCTCGCGGCGTCAAATTGCCTGAACAGGCCTTTCTCGATGTTGTGGTGCTGCGCTTCGGCATCGATGCCGGGCAGGAGCATTACCACGTGCCGCTGCTGATTTCCCCTTACAGCTACTCCACCTACCGCGGTAGCTGAACCGAATGCTTGTCACCCTCTGACTCAATTTAAGAGTCCCTAGCCCGTACACACTGCGGGCTTTTTTTTGCCTACGATTTGAGGTGCTGATCGGGGCCGAGTGTTTGAGCTGCACGAAACCCAAACAATGGGCTTCGCGCGCTCAGCAATAACCTAGCGGCTAAGCAGTGAGGCAGCTCCAGCTCCGCCAAACAAGGCCGCACTGATGCGATTGAACCATACCTGGCCCTTGCCCGAACGCAGGTAGCGCGCGGCGCCTTGGGCGCTGAGGCCGTAGAACAGCTTGCAGGCCAGGTCCAGCACCGCCCAGGTGGCAATCATCACCAGCAACTGGCCAAGCATGGGGCGCTCGGCGCTGATGAACTGCGGCAGAAAGGCGGCAAAGAACAGGATGTCCTTGGGGTTACTGGCGCCCAGGCCGAAGGCCTTCCAGAACATGGCGCGAAAGCTCGGGTTGACCGGCTGTTCCTCGGCCGTCACCGGCTTGGCGGCTTTGCGCGATTCCTGCCAGCTTTGCCAGGCGAGGTAGAACAGGTACAGCGCGCCGACAATCTTCAGCAAGCTGAACAGCTGTTCCGAGGCCAGCAGCAGTGCGCCAAGGCCAAGGGCTGAAGCGCTCAACAGGCAGATCGAGGCTGACACCCCACCAATAAAGGCCGGTGCCGAGCGGCGCAGGCCATAGTTCAGGCTGTTGCTGACCATCAACAGTGATAGCGGCCCGGGGATCAGAATCACCACCAGTGCAGCACTTGCGAATAACAGCCAGGTTTCCAGACTCATTAGTGATTCTCCAGATGCGCAAAAGCCCCGACGCCATGTCAGGGCTTAGGTTTTGCTTGGTTCATGTTCCTTTGTTTTGAAAACGTAGCGAGCGATGACTAGGCAAGGCGAAGTCAGGCGAAAAAGCGGAGTGTACGACTGTACATGAGCATTTTGAGCCTGACTTCAACGCTGCATAGTCGAGCGCAGTAGTTTTCAATTACAGGAAGGCGAACTTGGCGATAAAAATGATGCACAGAACGTACAAACTCAGCGATACCTTGTCGCGCTGACCGGTCAGCAGTTTCAGTGTCGCGTAGGTCAGGAAGCCCAGGGCAATACCGTTGGCGATGGAGAAGGTCAGCGGCATCATGACCACGGTGACGATCGCCGGGATGGTGTCGGTGTGATCTTTCCAGTCGATATGCGCCATGCCGCTCATCATCAGCATCGCTACATAAATCAGCGCGCCAGCGGTGGCGTAGGCGGGGATCATCCCAGCCAGCGGGGCAAAGAACATCGCGCCGAGAAACAGCACACCAACGGTAATAGCTGTCAGACCGGTACGGCCACCGGCAGCAACACCTGCAGCACTTTCCACATAGCTGGTTACCGGCGGGCAACCGACCATGGCACCAACCACGCTGGAGGTACTGTCGGCCTTGAGGGCCTTGGCTAGGTTCTGGATCTTACCGTCTTCATCCACTAGGTTGGCACGGTGGGCAACGCCCATCAGGGTACCGGCCGTGTCGAACATGTTCACGAAGAGGAAGGCCAGAATCACGCTGACCATGGCAATGTTGAAGGCCCCAGCGATGTCCATCGCCATAAAGGTCGGTGCCAGGCTTGGCGGCATGGAAACCAGACCGTTGTATTCAACCAGGCCCACAGCCCAGCCGATGGCAGTCACGCCGAGCATGCTGAACAGGATGGCGCCGAACACATTGCGATGGCTGAGCACGGCAATCAGCAGGAAGCACACGGCCGCCAGGATTGCACTCGGTTCACCGAACGAGCCCATGGTCAGCAGCGTGGCTGGGCTGTCGACCACGATGCCTGCGGTTTTCAAACCGATCAGCCCGAGGAACAAGCCCACTCCCGCACCCATTGCAAAGCGTAGGCTCATGGGGATGCTGTTAAGCAGCCACTCGCGGATCTTCGACAGGCTCATGATCATAAAGAGCACGCCGGAGATAAACACTGCGCCGAGGGCGATCTGCCAGCTATAGCCCATTTCGCCGACAACGGTATAGGTGAAGAAGGCATTCAGACCCATGCCAGGTGCCAGGCCGACTGGCCAGTTAGCGTAAAGACCCATCAGGAAACAGCCGATGGCCGCGCCGATGCAGGTGGCGACAAACGCGGCGCCATGATCGACGCCAGCCGTGGCCATGATGTTGGGGTTAACGAAGATGATGTAAGCCATGGTGACGAAAGTCGTCAGGCCCGCCAGCAGCTCGGTTTTGATTGTGGTGCGGTGTTCGGTCAGCTTGAAGAAGCGGTCAAGCAGACCGGGTTTGATCAGCTCTTGCATCTGCGTCGCCTGTTGTTCTTGTTTAGCGCTTTCCACAGGGGTACTCCTCATCTCTTGTTGTGTGCCACCCAGAGCCTGTGCTGCGCACTGCTCGACTCTTGAGGTAGGTGGTGTTTTTTTGCCTTGCTGGCGTGCTTAGCTGACCTTTCGGTCAAGAAATAACGCTGAGGCCGATTATGATGTTGTATACAAAAAAAGCAAATAATGTTTCTTGTTAAAAGCTGCTATGTACTCGGCTTTTTTACCTATGCAGTACCTGTCCTGTTACTGATGTGTTCCGGAGCATTTGTTTCGCCGATCTGACGAGGTGTTTACACCCCTCATGATCAGTGGGGCTTCGGCAATAATCGTGGGCATCGCGGTGTTGCCGCCGTAACTCACCAGGGCAGTTGCTAAGCAGATTCGCGAACAAGAAAAATGCTGCATATAAGAAATGAATCTGCCGACTGCGCGTTCTTAGGCAGAGAAGTGCGAACAGAAAGCGCATGAAAATGCACCTTTGCGCGAGGGTTATGCCTTGGTGCGGTGTACGTACTGGTTACATTGTGTACAATGCAAAGGCTTTTTATTTGTGACTTTTCACTGGTTTGCCGCTTGCCAGAGGGTAGGTAGCACACAGTAGAGTTGCATCAGCAACCGCCGAACCTTGATCACGCGAGCCACAATGAACGAACAATTGCAGCCCCTTAAGAAGCAGACGCGCGAAGGCAAAAGCACTCGCAGCGGGACTCAGGACGATGTCGTTTACGCCCATATCTTCGATGCCATTCTTGAGCAGCGTCTGGCTCCTGGCACCAAGCTTAGTGAAGAGGCGCTCGGTGAAATCTTCGGCGTCAGCCGCACCATCATCCGTCGCGCCTTATCGCGCCTGGCCCACGAAGGCGTGGTGCTGTTGCGGCCTAACCGTGGCGCGGTAGTGGCCAGCCCGGGCGCGGAAGAAGCGCGGCAGATTTTCTATGTACGCCGTATGATCGAGCGGGCGATTACCGAACTGGCCTGCAAGAACGCCAAGCCGGAACAGATTGCCGCGCTGCGCCAGATGGTGATCGATGAGCGCGACTGTTTCGCTCGTGGTGATCGCGGCATGGGCATTCGCCTGTCGGGTGAGTTCCACCTGAAACTCGCCGAAGCCGCCGGCAACCTGACCTTGCTGGGCTTTCTGCGCAGCCTGATTTCGCAGACCTCGCTGATCATCGCCCTGTACGAAAGCAATAGCCGTACGCACTGCTCGGATGCCGAACACGACCAGGTGATCGACGCTATCGAGGCCGGCAATGTTGAAGTGGCGGTGGACCTGATGATGCGCCACATGGACAGCGTCGACGCCAAGCTCAACCTGGATGGCGAAACCGCCTCCGATGACCTGCACGCGGTGTTCTCGCACCTGCTGCCAGGCAGCAAGAAGAAAGCCGCGAGCCGCTGATTGGCGCAACCGGCCTAAACGAAAAAGCCCGCTCAATGAGCGGGCTTTTTCTTGGTTGGGTTTTTACCCACCTCAATCGCGGCGATGCACCGACTGGCCGGCGGCGAAGGTTTCCTTGATCGCGCGGTCGTCGCCGAGCATGGTCAGGGCGAACAGCTTCTCGTCCAAGGTCTTGGCCTGTTGCATGCGGTAGCTGATCAGCGGCGTGGCGTTGTAATCGAGCACCACGAAGTCGGCGTCTTTGCCGCTCTCGAAGTTGCCGATCTTGTCGTCCAGGTACAGCGCATTGGCACCGCCGAGGGTCGCCAGGTACAGCGACTTGAACGGATCAAGCTTCTTGCCCTGCAGCTGCATGACCTTGTAGGCCTCATTCAGCGATTGCAGCTGACTAAAGCTCGTGCCGGCACCCACATCGGTGCCCAGACCGACGCGTACGCCGTGCTGTTCCAGTTTGTTCAGGTCAAACAGGCCGCTGCCGAGGAACAGGTTCGAGGTCGGGCAGAAGGCCACGGCCGAGCCGGTTTCGGCCAGGCGTTGGCATTCGTCGTCGCACAGGTGCACGCCGTGGGCGAATACCGAGCGCGCGCCGATCAGCTGGTAGTGGTCGTACACATCCAGGTAGCCCTTGCGCTCGGGGAACAGTGCCTTGACCCATTCGATTTCCTTGAGGTTCTCGGACAGGTGGGTGTGCATATAAAGGTCCGGGTACTCGCCCAGCAGTTTGCCGGCCAGGGTCAGTTGCTCCGGGGTGCTGGTCGGAGCGAAGCGTGGGGTGACTGCGTAATGCAGGCGGCCCTTGCCGTGCCAGCGTTCGATCAGCTCCTTGCTGTCGGTATAACCGGATTCCGGGGTGTCGGTCAGGTAATCCGGAGCGTTGCGGTCCATCAGCACCTTGCCGGCGATCATGCGCAGGTTCAGCGCTTCGGCGGCTTCGAAGAAGGCGTCTACCGATTGCTTGTGTACGGTGCCGAACACCAGCGCTGTGGTGGTGCCGTTGCGCAGCAGCTCCTTCAGGAAGATACCGGCCACGTCGCTTGCATGGGCCTTGTCGGCAAACTGCTGCTCGGTGGGGAAGGTGTAGGTGTTCAGCCAATCCAGCAGCTGTTCGCCGTAGGAGGCGATCATCCCGGTCTGCGGGTAGTGGATATGGGTGTCGATAAAGCCGGGGGTGATCAGCGCGTCGCGGTATTCGGTTATTTCCACGCCCTTGAGGTTGGGTAGCAGGTCGGCGGCATGGCCAACATTAGCCACCTGGCCGTTGTCGATGACCAGCAGGCCGTCTTCGAAATACTCATAGGATTGCTCAACGCCCACCACGGCAGGGTCGGCAATGCTGTGCAGGATGGCGGCGCGGTAGGCTTTCACTGGGCTAGTCATGTAAAGCTGATCTCAATCTATGGAGTTGGTCTCCCAGGTGTGCGTGCGCCTGGGCAAATAGTCAGGCCTGGCTTCGGCGAGAGGCGGGCAGCAGCTTGGCAACGCTGGGCTGGCCCTTTTTGCTCTCTTGGCCAAAGGCGGCGTTATAGGTGGCGATCACTTCGCCGGCGATGGACACGGCAATCTCCACCGGCAACTTGCCTTTGACCTCAGCCAGACCCATCGGGCAGCGCATCCGCGCTACAACTGCAGGATCAAAACCGCGATCACGCAGGCGGTGTTCGAATTTGGCGCGTTTGGTCTGCGAGCCGATCAGGCCGTAGTAGGCGAAATCGTTGCGTTTGAGGATTTCTGCAGTCAGCTCCAGGTCGAGCTGGTGGTTGTGGGTCATGACGATAAAGTAGCTGCCGGCGGGCATGCGCTCGATCTCGTCTATCACCTCGTCATTCACCACTTTGTCGACCCCAACCGGAATCTGCTCGGGGAATTCGTTTTCCCGCGAGTCAATCCAGCGCACCTTGCACGGTAGGCTGGCGAGCAGCGGCACCAGGGCGCGGCCAACATGGCCGGCACCGAATACGGCGATCTGCGCCTGCGGTTGGCCCATGGGCTCAAACAGCAGCACGGTGGCGCCGCCGCAGCATTGGCCGAGGCTGGCGCCGAGGCTGAAGCGTTCCAGTCGGGTGTCCTGGCTGCGGCTGCTGAGCATTTCGCGGGCCAGCTCCATCGCCTTGAATTCCAGATGACCGCCACCGATGGTCTCGAAGATGCGGTCAGCGGTGACCACCATTTTCGAGCCCGCATTGCGCGGGGTTGAGCCGCGCTCTTCGATGATGGTCACCAGCACGCAGGGTTCACCGCGTTGCTGCAGGTCGGCGAGGGCGCTGATCCAGCTCATTTGCTCAGCCTCCAGGTAGGTGGCAGTTGTCCGGGGCGCGGTAAGCGCCAGTTGCTCGGCGACGGGTCCAGTATCGGTACTGGAATCGGTCGTGGTGTCTGGGGTTTCGTTTCGGTGTGTTTTGTCATTGTTGTTCACCCTGGTCTTGCATGGGGTGGATGCAGATACGATCGCTCGTAGCGGCATCCACCCACAGCTTTAGGCTGGTTCTGCCTCTGTTGCGACAGCAGCCTTGGCGCTTTGCTGCAGTTTCTTCATTTGCTCCACCCCCCAGAGCACGCGCTCAGGCGTTGCCGGGGCGTCGATGTTCGGTTGTACGCGGTAATCCGCCAGGCTGGCCACAGCGTCCTTGATCGCACACCACACGGCGATGCCGAGCATAAACGGCGGTTCACCAACGGCTTTGGAATGGAATACGGTGTCTTCCGGGTTCTTGCGGTTTTCCACCAGGTTGACGCGCAGGTCCAGCGGCATGTCGGCGATGGCTGGGATCTTGTAGCTGGCCGGACCGTTGGTCATCAGCTTGCCTTTGCCGTTCCACACCAGCTCTTCCATGGTCAGCCAACCCATGCCTTGAACGAATGCGCCTTCGACCTGACCGATGTCCAGCGCCGGGTTCAGTGAAGCGCCGACGTCATGCAGGATGTCGGTGCGCAGCATCTTGTACTCACCGGTCAGGGTGTCGACGATCACTTCCGAACAGGCTGCACCGTAGGCGAAATAGTAGAAAGGACGACCGGCGGCCTTGTCACGGTCATAGAAGATCTTCGGCGTGCGGTAGAAACCGGTGCTGGAGAGCGATACCTGGCCGAAATAGGCCTTCTGGATCACTTCCTCGAAGCTCAGGAACAGGTCGCGTACGCGCACCTGGCTGTTGCGGAATTCCACGTCTTCCGGGGTGACCTTGTATTCGCGCACTAGGAAGTCGACCAGGCGCTGCTTGAGGGTTTCGGCGGCGTTCTGTGCGGCCTTGCCGTTAAGGTCGGCACCGCTGGAGGCGGCTGTCGGCGAGGTGTTTGGCACCTTGTCGGTGTTGGTGGCGGTGATCTGGATGCGCGAGATATCCACCTGCAGCACTTCGGCGACGATCTGCGCGACCTTGGTGTTGAGGCCCTGGCCCATCTCGGTGCCGCCGTGGTTCAGGTGGATCGAGCCGTCGGTGTAGATATGGATCAGCGCGCCGGCCTGGTTGAGGAAGGTGGCGGTAAAGCTGATGCCGAATTTCACCGGGGTCAGCGCCAGGCCTTTCTTCAGCACCGGGCTCTTGGCATTGAACGCGCGGATTTCTTCGCGGCGCTTGGCGTAGTCACTGCTGGCTTCCAGCTCGGCGGTCATCTCGTGGATAACGTTGTGCTCGACGGTCTGGTGGTAATGGGTGACGTTGCGCTCGGTCTTGCCGTAGTAGTTGATCTTGCGCACTTCCAGCGGGTCTTTGCCCAGGCTGCGCGCGACTGCATCCATTATCTCCTCAATGGCGACCATGCCCTGCGGGCCGCCGAAGCCGCGGTAGGCGGTGTTCGACGCGGTGTTGGTCTTGCAGCGGTGACCATTAATGGTGGCGTTGCCGAGGAAGTAGGCGTTGTCGGAGTGGAACATCGCGCGGTCGACGATCGAGCCCGACAGATCCGGCGAGTAGCCGCAGTTGCCGGCGAGTTCAATCTCGATGCCATGCAGCAGGCCGTTGTCATCGAAGCCCACGTCGTATTCAACGTAGAACGGATGGCGCTTGCCGGTCATCTGCATGTCTTCAACGCGCGGCAGGCGCATCTTGGTCGGCCGGCCGGTGAGGTGCGCGATGACTGCACACAGGCACGCCGGACCGGCAGCCTGGGTTTCCTTGCCGCCGAAACCGCCACCCATGCGGCGCATGTCGATGACGATCTTGTGCATCGGTACGCCGAGCACTTCGGCCACCAGTTTCTGTACCTCGGTGGCGTTCTGCGTCGAGGTGTAGACGATCATGCCGCCGTCTTCGCTGGGCATGACCGAGGAAATCTGGGTTTCCAGGTAGAAGTGTTCCTGGCCGCCGATATGCAGGCTGCCCTGCAGGCGGCGCGGCGCAGTGGCCAATTCGGCGCTGGAATTGCCGATCTTGTGCTGGTGGCTATCGAGGACGAAATGCTTCTTGCGCAGCGCATCGACCACGTCCAGCACCGGCTCGAGGTCTTCATATTCGATGATCGCCGCCATAGCCGCCTTGCGTGCAGTTTCCAGGCTGTCGGCGCCGACGGCGATCACCACCTGGCCTACGTATTCGACCTTGCCGTCCGCCAGCAGCGGGTCACCGGCGACCACCGGGCCGATGTCCAGCTGGCCGGGTACGTCCTTGCTGGTGATCGCGATAGCCACGCCGGGAATGGCATAGCAGGGCGCGGTGTCGATGCTGACGATGCGCGCGTGGGCGCGGTCGCTCATGCGGGCATAGACGTGCAGCTGATTGGGGAATTCCAGGCGGTCGTCGACGTATATAGCTTCGCCGGAGACGTGTTTGTCCGCGCTTTCATGTTTGACGCTCTTGCCGACGCCAGTGGTGATGTCGGCGCGGAACAGTTCGGCCAGTTCGGCCTGGGTTTTGTGCTGGATGTGGTTAGACATAGGCGGTCACCCGGGTTTCGACTTCGGGAGCTTGCAGCTCGAGGAAGAATTTACGCAGCAGATTCTGTGCAGTGAGCAGGCGGTATTCCTTGCTGGCGCGGAAGTCGCTGAGCGGGGTGAAGTCCTCGGCCAGTGCAGCACAGGCGCGTTCGATCACACCTGGATACCAGGCCGAGCCTTGCAGCGCGGCTTCACAGGCAGCGGCGCGTTTCGGGATGGCCGCCATACCGCCAAAGGCGATGCGTGCGCTTTGCACCACGCCATCTTCGACCACCAGGTTGAAGGCGGCGCAGACAGCGGAGATGTCGTCGTCGAGGCGCTTGGACACCTTGTATGCGCGGAACGCCTGGCTGGCCTGATGGCGCGGCACGATGATCTTCTCGATGAATTCGGCTTCCTGGCGCGCAGTCACCTTGTAGTCGAGGAAATAGTCTTCGATCGGCAGAGTGCGGCTGCTGCTGCCTTTGCGCAGCACGATCTGCGCGCCGAGGGCAATCAGCAGCGGCGGGGCATCGCCAATCGGCGAGGCGTTGCCGATATTGCCACCCAGGGAGCCCTGGTTACGGATCTGCAGGGAGGCGAAGCGGTGCAGCAGCTCGCCGAAGTCCGGGTAGTCCTGGGCCAGTGCCGCGTAGCAATCGGACAGCGCGGTGGCGGCACCGATTTCGATGCTCTCTGCGGTCACGTCGACGCGTTTCATCGCTTCGATATGGCCGACGTAGATCATCACCGGCAGTTCGCGGTGGAACTGGGTGACTTCCAGCGCCAGGTCGGTACCGCCAGCCAGCAAGCGCGCTTCAGGGTTGGCAGCGTAGATATCGGCCAGGTCGGCCACGGTCAGCGGCAGCAGGCAGCGTTTGTCGCCGCTGTTGAGCTCGGCGGTGTCTTTAGGGGCGATGGCTTTCAGTTGCGCGACGGTTTGCGGCTCAAACGCGTCGAACTGGTCCGGCTGCTTCTGGCAACAAGCTTGCTCGGCGGCATCGATAATCGGGCGGTAGCCGGTGCAGCGGCAGAGGTTGCCGGCCAGGGCTTCCATAGTGTCAGCCTTGTCGAAGCCGCTGCTGTTTTTCTGCAGGGCGAACAGCGACATGACGAAACCCGGGGTGCAGAAGCCGCACTGCGAGCCGTGGCAGTCGACCATGGCCTGTTGCACGCTGTGCAGTTTGCCCTGGTGCTTGAGGTCTTCAACCGTGATCAGCTGTTTGCCGTGCAGGCTGGAAACGAAGGTCAGGCAGGAGTTGAGGGTGCGATAACGCACGCGCTCACCGTCCAGCTCACCGACTACCACGGTGCAGGCACCACAGTCGCCAGAGGCGCAGCCTTCTTTGGTTCCGGATTTGCCGACATGCTCACGTAGGTAATTGAGCACGGTGATGTTTGGGTCCAGGGCATGCTCAGTACGCAGCTCCCGGTTGAGTAAAAACTGGATCAAGGACGACCTCCAGGCACTTTATTGTTCTCGTATCAGGCTCTGCTGAAACGACTGAGCACAATGGCACAGCGTTTCCACACGGCTTGGCATGAGGCGAATCTAGAGTTTTCTGACTTTAGGGTCAACAAATATTTGACTCTTTGGTCAGGCGATTGTCATACGATTCAGTTATGAGCTCGAAAAGCCCTGCAGCTCGGTTAAACGCTAGCCGCTTTTATGCCAAGCAAGGCGCTGCAGAAACAAAAGTGCAGGACATAAAAAACGCCAAGGGTGTGAGCCCTTGGCGTTTTCTTGTTGCGGTAACTGCTTTTAGGAATGGGTCAGCTGCGAATCAGTCAGTTGATGCTCTTCACCGGCGTAGTAAGCACGTACGCGAGGGTCCATCACCGCGCGCCACAGCGGTGGAAAAAGCGCGAGGACGATCATCCCGGCATAGCCGTTGGGCAATTGCGGACTGTCGTCGAAATGGCGTAGCACTTGGTAGCGGCGTTTGGCATAGGCGTGGTGGTCGGAATGGCGCTGTAGATGGAAGAGAAACAGGTTGGTCAGGAGGAAGTTGCTGTTCCATGAATGCGTCGGATTGGTGCGTTCATAACGGCCATTCTCCAGTTTGCGACGGTGCAGGCCGTAATGCTCCACGTAGTTGACGATTTCCAGCAGGGTGAAGGCGACCACCGACTGCGCGATAAAGAACAGCGCGCCGAGCCAGCCGAAGGCCAGGCTGAAACCGAGGAGAAACAGCGCACTGATCGCATACCAGCCAATCAGCTCATTGCGCCAGTGCAGCGCTGGCAAACTCTTGCGCTTCAGCCGCTCTGCTTCAAGCTTCCAGGCATTGAGGAAATTGTGCACATAGGCGTGCGGGAGGAAGGCATAAAGGCTCTGGCCGTAACGCGAGGAGCTGGCGTCTTCCGGGGTCGATACATGCACATGGTGGCCGCGCACATGCTCGATCTTGAAGCCGCCGTAGCACACGGCCGCCAGCAGTAAACCGCCGGCGTTTTGCTCCAGCTGCGGGTCCTTATGGATAAACTCATGGGCCACGGTGATGCCGATGGCACCAGTCACGGTGCCTACGGACAGCACCCAGCCGAGCTGGCCAACCCAGCTCCAGGCCTCATGGTTGACGAATACCCATCCTGCCCAGCCGAGCATGCCGAGCAAAGCCGGCACGGTGATCAGGCTGAGCAGACGGTAGTAACCTTGCTGCTCCATTTGCGGTACTTGCACCGCTTCGTCGGGGTTGGCAGGGTCACGGCCTATGATGAAATCCAGCAGCGGAATCACCCCAAACACCACCAGCACCACCAGCCAGGGCCAGGCGTTGGCGTATTGGCTATTTAATGACCAGTAATAGCTCAATGGGATGCCCAATACAGGGATCAACCAGAACCAGTAGCCGATGCTTTTAATCACAAGCATCCAGTTGGAGGGCAGGCGTTCGAACATGGTGGCTCCGTACTTATTATTGTTGGAGTGGGTTGATAGTTGGATTGTAGGACAATCCATGTTGCTGCCCATCCCCTCACAGCCCACCTTTTGGTTTGAAAGCAGGGCGCTGGTGGCCTTGGCCCGGTAACACCCTGTGTTACACTCGCGCCGGCGCTCGACCGCTCAGGCCAAGCCTGGCGCGGGTTTAGCCGCTTTAAGCCCCCTCCAATAGGTCAGATAGAGCCTAAGGATCATCATGACGTTCAAGGCACCGGATAGCCTCGCTGAGCAGATCGCCCATCACCTTGCCGAACGCATCATTCGTGGTGAGTTGAAGGCGCGTGAGCGAATTCAGGAACAGAAAGTCACCCAGGCGCTGAATGTCAGCCGGGGTTCGGTGCGTGAAGCGCTGCTGATTCTGGAACGCCGGCACTTGATCGTTATTCCACCGCGCCGTGGCGCGCAGGTGGCTGAACTGACGCCGCATAACGTCAAGAGCCTGTACGCTCTGGTCATGGAGCTGTACATCCTGCTGGGCAAGGCGGTTGCGGATAGCTGGCAGGTTGAGGCGGATCTCGGGCCGTTCCTGGTGATTCAGCAACGTCTGCAGGACAGCCTACAGCGCGAAGATATCAACGTTTTTGTCGAAAGCAGCTTTGACATCATGCGTGCTGCCTTCCCGTTCTCCAATAATCCCTACCTGCAGGAAACCGTGGAGAACCTGCTACCGGCCATCAGCCGCACCTATCACCTGGCGCTGGAGCGGCGCAAAGGTGAAATGGGCCAGTTCCTCAATACCTTTGCCGCCTTGTTGCAGGCAATTATCGCCCGTGACCACCAGGCCATCCGCGAGGTATTGCTGGGTTACGGCGAGCACAATTGCCAGCTGGTGCTGGCCGCACTGGCCGACGCTTAAGGAAGGCTGTTTATGCGGCTCAAGTGCATCAAACTGGCCGGTTTCAAGTCATTTGTTGACCCAACCACGGTGACCTTCCCCAGTAATATGGCGGCAGTGGTCGGGCCTAACGGCTGCGGCAAGTCGAACATCATCGACGCCGTGCGCTGGGTGATGGGCGAAAGCTCGGCGAAGAATCTGCGTGGCGAGTCGATGACCGACGTCATCTTCAATGGCTCCAATACCCGCAAGCCGGTGACCCAGGCATCGATCGAGCTGATCTTCGACAACTCCGACGGCACCCTGACGGGCGAATACGCCGGCTACAACGAAATCTCGATCCGCCGCCGGGTCACACGCGACAGTCAGAACACCTATTTCCTTAACGGCAGCAAATGCCGTCGCCGCGACATTACCGACATCTTCCTCGGCACCGGCCTGGGCCCGCGCAGCTACTCGATCATCGAGCAGGGCATGATCAGCAAGCTGATCGAAGCCAAGCCGGAAGACCTGCGTAACTTTATCGAGGAAGCTGCCGGCATCTCCAAGTACAAGGAGCGCCGCCGCGAAACCGAGAACCGCATCCGTCGCACCCATGAAAACCTCGCGCGTCTGACCGACCTGCGGGAAGAGCTGGAGCGTCAGCTCGACCGCCTGCACCGCCAGGCCCAGTCGGCGGAGAAGTATCAGGAATACAAGGCCGAGGAGCGTCAGCTCAAAGCTCAGCTCACCGCCCTGCGTTGGCAGGCGCTGAATGAGCAGGTGGGTAGCCGCGAGGCGGTCATCAGCAACCAGGAAATCAGCTTCGAAGCGCTGGTGGCCGAGCAGCGCAACGCCGATGCGAGCATTGAACGCCTGCGCGATGGCCACCATGAGCTGAGCGAGCGTTTCAACCTGGTGCAGGGCCGTTTCTACTCGGTGGGCGGCGATATCGCGCGTATTGAGCAGAGCATCCAGCACGGCCAGCAGCGTTTGCGCCAGTTGCAGGATGACCTTAACGAAGCCGAGCGCGCGCGCCTGGAAACCGAATCGCACCTGGGTCATGACCGCACATTGCTGGCGACCCTGGGCGAAGAGCTGGCCTTGCTCGAGCCCGAGCAGGAGCTGACTGCAGCGGCGGCTGAAGAATCTGCGGCCGGGCTGGAAGAGTCTGAAGCAGCCATGCACGGCTGGCAGGAGCAGTGGGACAGCTTCAACCAGCGCAGCGCCGAGCCGCGGCGTCAGGCCGAGGTGCAACAATCCCGAATCGCCCAGCTGGAGCAGAGCCTGGAGCGCCTGGCCGAGCGTCAGCGCCGCCTGACCGATGAACTGCAGCAACTGGCGGCCGACCCGGAAGATGCGGCGATTATCGAATTGAGCGAGCAGATCGTCGCCGGTGAAATCAGCCTGGAAGACCTGCAGCTTGAAGAAGAGCAGCAGGCCGAGCGTCTGCAGCAGCTACGTAATGACCTGCAGCACAGCGGGCAAGCCCAGCAGCAGGCACAAGGTGAATTGCAGCGCCTGAATGGCCGCCTGGCCTCGTTGGAGGCGCTGCAGCAAGCGGCGCTGGACCCAGGCAAAGGCGCTGGCGACTGGCTGCGCGAACAGCAGCTGAGCGAACGCCCACGTCTGGCCGAGGGCCTGCGGGTTGAAGCCGGCTGGGAACTGGCGGTGGAAACCGTGCTGGGTGCCGACCTGCAGGCCGTGCTGCTGGATGATTTCCAGGGGCTGGATTTTGCCGGCCTGACCCAGGGCGATCTGCGCCTGGCCAGCCCGAGCAAGGGCGGCGCGCGGGTTGCCGGCAGCCTGCTGGACAAGGTTGAAGCTAGCGTCGATCTGGCACCCTGGCTGGGCAAGATCAAACCGGTGCAAAGCCTGGATGAAGCGCTGGCCGCGCGCTTGAACTTGGCCGAAGGCGAAAGCCTGATCAGCCGTGATGGCTACTGGGTCGGCCGGCACTTTTTGCGCGTTCGCCGCGCAAGTGAAGCGGAAAGCGGCGTGCTGGCTCGCGGTCAGGAGATCGAACGGTTAAGCCTGGAGCGCGATGAGCGCGAAGCCGCGCTAGCTGTGCTTGATGAGCGTTTGACCCATCTGCGCGACAACCAGCGTGCTCAGGAAGAACAGCGCGAGCAGCAGCGGCGCTTAGCGCAGGACCTGGCCCGTCGTCTCGGTGAGTTGAAGGCTCAGCTGTCTGCCGGCCAGGCCAAGGTTGAACAACTGATCCTGCGTCGTAGCCGTCTGGACAGCGAACTGCTGGAGCTGGGCGAGCAGCGCGAAATTGAACACGAGCAACTGGGTGAATCGCGCTTGCAGCTGCAAGATGCCTTGGATGCCATGGCCAATGACAATGAGCAACGCGAAAGCCTGCTGGCCCGCCGCGACAGCCTGCGCGAACGCCTCGACCGCGTGCGTCAGGAAGCCCGTCAGCACAAAGATCACGCCCACCAGTTAGCCGTGCGCCTGGGTTCGTTGAAAGCCCAGCATGACTCCACCCGCCAGGCCCTAGAACGCCTGGAGTTGCAGGCCGAGCGTCTGCACGAGAAACGCGAGCAGCTCAACCTCAATCTGGAGGAGGGCGAAGCGCCGCTGGAAGAGCTGCGGATGAAGCTCGAAGAGCAACTCGATAAACGCATGGCGGTAGAAGACGAACTCAAGCTTGCGCGCCTGGCCCTGGAAGATGCCGATCGCGAGCTGCGCGATGCGGAAAAACGCCGCACCCAGGCCGAGCAGCAGTCGCAGTTGCTGCGTAGCCAGCTGGAGCAACAGCGTATGGATTGGCAATCGCTGACCGTGCGGCGTAAGGCGTTGCAGGATCAGTTGCTGGAAGACAACTACGACCTGCATGGCGTGCTGGCGACCTTGCCCGCAGAGGCCAGCGAGAAAGCTTGGGAAGAAGAGTTGGAACGCCTGGCCGCGCGTATTCAGCGCTTGGGGCCGATCAACCTGGCGGCGATCGATGAATACCAGCAGCAATCCGAGCGTAAGCGTTACCTAGATGCGCAGAACGCTGACCTGGTGGAAGCGCTGGATACCTTGGAAAACGTCATTCGCAAGATCGACAAGGAAACCCGCAATCGCTTCAAGGAAACCTTCGATCAAATCAACGGCGGCTTGCAGGCGCTATTCCCGAAAGTCTTCGGTGGCGGTAACGCCTATCTGGAGTTGACCGGTGAAGATTTGCTGGATACCGGCGTAACCATCATGGCGCGTCCGCCGGGCAAGAAAAACAGCACCATTCATTTGCTCTCTGGCGGGGAAAAGGCGCTGACGGCATTGGCCCTGGTATTTGCTATCTTCAAGCTCAATCCGGCGCCGTTCTGCATGCTCGATGAAGTAGACGCACCGCTGGACGATGCCAACGTCGGGCGCTATGCACGGCTGGTAAAAGAGATGTCGGAAACGGTGCAATTTATCTATATCACCCACAATAAAATCGCCATGGAAATGGCTGATCAGTTGATGGGCGTAACCATGCACGAGCCTGGTTGTTCGCGATTGGTGGCCGTGGATGTGGAGGAAGCGCTGGCCTTGGTTGAATCATGATGGCCAGGGCGGTGTAAAGTTATCTTTCGTCGTGCTAGCTTAATGCGCATTGTTATTAGACGTGGCGTTATAACTCAGGGAAAGGCCTGGCATAACATAGGCTTGGCGTCGCGGAAAAGAATTAGCAAAATGGCCCAGGAAGGCCTTTTTCATCACATTTTTATTAGGGGTTAAGGTATTTCATGGAATTCGGTCTGCGCGAGTGGCTGATTGTCATCGGCATTATTGTGATTGCCGGCATCCTGTTTGATGGCTGGCGGCGGATGCGCGGTGGTAAGGGCAAACTCAAGTTCAAACTTGACCGCAGTTTTGCCAATCTGCCGGATGATGACAGCGATCCCGATCTGCTTAGTCCGCCGCGTGTAATTGACCGCAGCCATGAGCCGGCTTTTGATGAAGAAGACCTGCCATCGTTAAGCGCCCGTGAACTGAATCGTCGTCGCAGCGGAGAGCCGCAACAGGGCGACCTGAATTTGGGTCAGGATGAACCCGTACCGACATTGCTCAACCCAGTTGATGATGAGGTGGTAGGCAAACCTGCAAGCCCGGCCAAAGAAAGCACCAAGGAATTGCCGCCGGTTGAAGAAGTACTGGTGATCAACGTGATCGCCCGTGGCGATGAAGGCTTTATGGGGCCGGCGTTGCTGCAGAACATTCTGGAAAGTGGCCTGCGCTTTGGCGAAATGGACATCTTCCATCGCCACGAAAGCATGGCCGGTAATGGTGAAGTGTTGTTCTCCATGGCCAACGCACTAAAACCTGGCACCTTTGACCTGGATGATATCGAGGGCTTCAGCACCCGTGCTGTAAGCTTCTTCCTCGGTCTGCCTGGCCCGCGTCATCCCAAACAGGCTTTCGATGTAATGGTTGCCGCAGCGCGCAAACTGGCCCATGAACTCAATGGCGAGTTGAAAGATGACCAGCGCAGCGTGATGACCGCGCAAACTATCGAACACTACCGCCAGCGCATCGTCGAATATGAACGCAAGCAACTGACCAATAAGCGCTGATTTAATCGATGAAATACCAAGAGCAGCCAAGGCTGCTCTTTTCGTTTGAGAGCACACCGCAATGACCGATGCCTCGATTGCTGCCCAGCGCATAGTGCAACTGCGCGACGAACTGGATGGGCATAACTATCGCTATCACGTACTCGATGAGCCGAGTATTCCCGACGCCGAATATGATCGCCTGTTCCATGAGCTCAAAGCACTTGAGGTCGAACACCCAGAGCTGGTCACGGCCGACTCACCGACCCAGCGCGTCGGTAGCCTGGCGCTTTCGGCCTTCGGTGAGGTTAAGCACGAAGTGCCAATGCTCAGCTTGGGCAACGCCTTTGAGGAGGCTGATTTGCTCGACTTTGATCGTCGGGTGCGTGAGGGCCTGGATCTGCCTGCAGGCGATCTGTTTGGTGGCGGCGCCGAGGTTGAATACAGCTGTGAGCCTAAGCTTGATGGCCTGGCGGTCAGCCTGTTGTACCGCGATGGCCTGCTGGTGCGTGGCGCTACGCGTGGCGATGGCAGCACGGGCGAGGACATTAGCGTTAACGTGCGCACCATTCGTAATGTGCCATTAAAGCTGCAGGGCGAGGGCTGGCCGTCTGTGCTGGAAGTGCGTGGCGAAGTCTTTATGTCCAAGGCCGGTTTCGAGGCGCTGAATGCACGGCAGCTGGAGCAGGGTGGTAAGACTTTCGCCAATCCGCGTAATGCGGCGGCCGGCAGCCTGCGCCAGCTGGATTCTAAAATTACCGCCAGCCGTCCGCTGGAATTCTGCTGCTACGGCATTGGTCAGGTGCAAGGCGAGCTGCCACAAACGCATATCGGCATCCTTGAGGCCTTGAAGCAATGGGGTATGCCGATCAGTCGCGAGCTGAAACTGGCCAAAGGTGCCGATGAATGTCTGGCGTATTACCGCAGTATTGGTGAGCGACGCGAGTCGTTAGCCTATGAAATCGACGGCGTGGTGTTCAAGGTCAATAACCTGGCCTATCAGCGTGAACTGGGCTTCCGCGCCCGCGAGCCTCGCTGGGCGATTGCCCACAAGTTCCCGGCGATGGAAGAGCTGACCGAGTTGCTGGATGTGGAGTTTCAGGTCGGTCGTACCGGCGCGGTCACCCCGGTGGCACGCCTGAAACCGGTCAAGGTGGCGGGCGTTACGGTGTCTAATGCCACTCTGCACAATATGGATGAGGTGGCGCGCCTGGGGGTGATGATCGGCGATACGGTAATCATCCGCCGAGCCGGTGACGTGATTCCGCAGGTGGTGCAGGTAGTGACTGAGCGGCGTCCACTGGATGCCAGGCCTGTGCAAATTCCCGAAAGTTGCCCAGTGTGTGGCTCCCATGTTGAGCGCACCCAGTTGGTCAAGCGCAGCAAGGGTAAGGAAACCTTTAGCGAGGGTTCGGTTTACCGCTGTGTCGGTCGTTTGGCATGTGCTGCGCAGCTTAAGCAGGCAATCATCCACTTCGTTTCGCGCCGCGCCATGGATATCGAAGGCTTAGGCGATAAAACCATCGAGCAGCTGGTCGATGAGCAGTTGATCGCCTCGCCGGCCGATCTGTACACGCTGAGCTATGAACAGATCATCAACCTTGAAGGCTTTGCCGAGGTCTCCAGCAACAAGCTGCTGCAGGCCATCGCCGACAGTAAACAACCGACCCTGGCGCGGTTTATCTATGCCCTAGGCATACCCGATGTAGGCGAGGAAACCGCTAAGGTGCTGGCTCGATCGCTGGCATCTCTGGAGCGCGTGCAGCAGGCCTTGCCGGAAGTGCTGACTTATCTGCCGGATATCGGTCTGGAAGTGGCGCATGAGATCCACAGTTTCTTTGCCGACAGCCATAACCAGCAGGTTATCGCGGCCTTGTTGGCCAGTGATCAGTGCGGGCTGCAACTGCAGGAGCAAGGCGGGCTGAGTGCCGAGTTTAGTGCCAGCGCTACCCTGGCCGGAATGCTCGATAAGCTAAATATCCCGTCCGTAGGCCCCGGTGGCGCGCAGAAGCTGGCGGATAAATTTGTCAGCCTGGATGCAGTATTGGCGGCTGACTGGCTGGATATGCGGCAGACCTTGCCTGAGAAGCAAGCGAAGGCGGTGCGCGAGTTTTTCGAGGTTGCAGCCAATGCAGAGCGCGCGCGCGCCATCGAAGCGCAGCTAAAGACCTTTGGCATGCACTGGCACTGCGAGAAAAAAGTGATCGAAGGCTTGCCGCTTGCTGGTCAGACGTGGGTGCTGACCGGCACGTTGGAAGTGATGAGCCGCGATGTGGCCAAGGAAAAGCTGGAAAGTCTGGGCGCCAAGGTAGCAGGGTCGGTTTCGGCAAAAACCAGTTGTGTGGTGGCTGGGCCTGGTGCTGGTTCGAAGCTGGCAAAGGCCAGTGAGCTGGGTGTTCGGGTGATTGACGAGGCGCAGTTCTTGTCAGCCTTGGCAGGCTACGGCCTCTAGAGGTGCGAGTTTTCTGTACTGCCCCCAAACAGGGTTTGGGGGCAGTCGGGCAACTTAGTTACCGGTTACGTTCACGCAGGTTTCGCCGAAGAACGGGTAGAAGCCTTTGGTGTGGTAATCAGCGGTAGCGATGGTGCCGATGTTGCCATTGGCCTTGGCGGCAGCAATGGAAGCGTCGCCTTTGTTGATCAGACCAATGATGGTGGTGGCGCAAGCAGTACCGGTTTTGTTACCGGAAGCGGTGGTGGCGGTGATCGGGCCTTTAACGTCGGTGATCAGGCCAACGCTGACTGGCGACAGGCCAGAAGCGCAACCGCTGAGCAGGGTAACCAGGCCGGCAGCCAGAGCAATTTTCTTCAACATGTTGTGATTCCTTTTCGCTTATCCATAAGAAGCTTTACCCATCCAGGTAAAGTGCACGGGCACCCTAAAGCAGTGCACAGGCAATAACAAGTTCGCCTGCTTGTTTTCAAACCGGTTTCAAATTTATGAAATCTTTCGGTGGATTTTTTGCCAGCCGCTGTTCTTGCGTGCAGCACACTTGATTTGGCAATCCAATGGAGAACGGTGAGGAGCTGGGAGGTGCCTTGCGCCTCGATCAGGCGCAAGGCGGCGATTCAATCGCCGCGGTATTCACAGCCGCTTGTGCAGGTTTCATGAATACGGATACGCGACAGCTCAGGTAGCAGGGGCTTGAGTTGCTGCCAGATCCATTTGGCCAGCACTTCACTGGTCGGGTTTTCCAGGCCAGGAATATCGTTCAGGTAGTTATGATCAAGTTGCTCATAGAGTGGCTTGAAGATCGCCTTGATCTCGGAGAAGTCGCGAATCCAGCCGGTATAAGGATCAACGTCACCTTCGATATACACCGCGACCTTGAAGGAGTGGCCGTGCAGGCGCCCGCATTTGTGGCCTTCGGGGACGTGAGGCAGGCGGTGGGCGGCCTCGAACATAAACTCTTTGAACAATTCCACGGTCTTTCTCTCAAGTGGTACGCGGCTAGCAGCGCGTTTAGCAAGGCGCGAATATTACCAGCTCAAAGGCTGTTAACCGAGTAGCACAGAGGATTGGATACAGTTTTATGGTTGATTCCGCTCCAACCTATAGATGCTGACGGCCTCGTAAACTGCCTTTCTCAGACGGTTGATGCCGCCAATCGGACGGTGTTCGGGCAGAGCATGCCAGGGGTTGAAGGATAGGTTGTCACAGAACAGGTTCTGCTCGCGGCTATCAAAGTCCTGCGCCGGCACCTTGATGGTGGCGACGGTTTCGAACGGTGAAATGGCTTCGCTCCACTCAACACTGGGGTCTTCGATAGGCATGTAGTACTCGGCGTTCTGCCGCTGCACCTGCAGGGCAAAACAGGCCGATACACGGTCCAGCGACAGCTGCTGGTACAGCGCATTGCGCAGGAAATTCGGCAGATCCTGGTTCTGTTCAGGTAACTGGTACTCCGGGCAGGCTTCCGGTTGAGGAATAACTCGATACTTGATGTTGTGCTCACCCAGTTTGAATGGCGCAATGGAGTTGTAGGTGGTCGCCACGGGTGTTTCCGGGGCAGGGGACAGTGTTTTCAGGGCGATGATCAGGTGGCGGATTTCCCAGGTGTCGGGGTTCCAGCTGGGGAAGAATGCCATGACCTTTTTACCGTCGGCCTGGGCAGCGAAATTGCTTTTGTACTCGGCCACATCGCGCACGAAAAAAGCTGGGTGATTGAACATCACAAAGTCCTGCTCGCTGGCATGCTGCGGGCTTTGTGTCAGCTTTTCACCAGGGACATCCAGTAGCTTGATTGCCATGCCGCGGGCATCGCGGGCGCGGTCAAATTGCGGGTAGGCATTACCATTGGACAAGCGCATCCAGGCTTGCCAGGTCTTGCCTGGTTCGCTGAGTACACCGCGTTGCAGGCTGCTATCGATATCGGCGCTGACCGTGACTTCGGCCTTCATGCAGCCATGCGCCTTGGCGTGGGCATCGCGCAGTACCCGTGTGTTGTCGCGGTGCTGTTCGACCACGCGAATGGCATCCTCAATGATGCTTTGAGTGAGCGCGGCTTCATCGGGCGGGATCTGCTCTTCAGTAGATACCGGGCCGGAGAACTTCCAGCCGTAATAGGCGGCTCCGATGGCCCAGCCGCCGATGCCGATAGCCAGTACGAGCACCAGTAATTTGCCCAGTATGCGGCCGAGCCAGAGCCAGAATCGTTTAAACATGGAGTCAATTCCTTTTAATTATTCTCAGTATGCAATCACAGGCGCGGTGCGGTTCAGTTCTGGCAAGACGGGCCGGGCGTCCACGTTTTGGCGGCCACCGGCTGTAGTTGTTGTTCCAATGCGGGGTTACCCAAAACCTTGAGGTACTCGATCAGCGCCCAGCGTTCTTCCGGTTGCAGAGCGCGGCCAATCACCCCGTCTTCACGGCATCCCGCACGGAATTCATGACCGCGATTGCTGTTGCCGGTGACCTGCGTATCGAAGTGGAAACCACCGGTGAATTTCTCACTCAGGTAACCAATCTGCTTGGGGTTGAACTCGAAATTGCCTACCCAGAACTCGGTTTGCCGTTCCGACACCGGCGACAACAGCTGGAACAGGGTCGGCACCGAGCCGTTATGCAAGAAGGGCGGTGTGGCCCAAATTCCGTCGAGCGGGCGAGCCTTGTAGCCACGTTTTTCCTGTACGCCGATAGGGAGGTTGAAACCATCCATATTGCCGCGTTCGGGTTGTGTGATGCCGGCATCCTGATACGCGCGGTTTTCCACATAGGCGGTGACGTAGGCCAGGGCCTTGGCACTGGAGATGCTGCGCATGTCGATGTCATCCAGCTTCGCGCCGTACAGGCGTACATCAAGCTTACTCAGTTCGGCCTTGGTCCAGCCCAGCTTGCTGATATCGAAGCGGTGGTCGGCAATATTGTCAGCTGTAGTGGGGTCAGTGCCGACGATTAAGGTCGGGACCACGCGCATCCGCCATTCCGGATCGCGAGCAGGTGCGAAGCTGTCCTGAGGTGTTTTTGGATCAGGGGCATGGCAATACGCACAGTTCTCGGCAAATAACGCACGGCCGCGACTGGCCAGTGGCAGATCGACCTTGCCAAAAACGTCTTCAGGCCAGGTAGGTGGTCGCAGCTTTTTCAGGGTTTCTTCAAGGGTGAACAGGTCACGCAACCGCACGCTGGAGGCATAGCGTTCGGCTTCGGCCACCGGATGACCGTCAGTATTCAGCAAACGCAGGGTCGCACCGACTCCCAAGGCCTCGCCGACGTTGCGGGCCATGGGCTGCATGGCTGAGCCGTTCCACTGAACCCAGTCGAATTTCCAGATATCCCAGACCTGCGGGTAACTCACTGGCGCATCGGCAACGCGGTAGTTGCTTGGGTCAATGGCATCACCAAATACGCTGTTGGCGATACGGCCGAAAGCATCGGTACGACCAAAGCCCTCCTCGGTTGGATACAAGCCACGGTGCCAGTCATTGAATGCGGTGCCCAACAAGCGGTCGAGCACTACCTTGAAGTCTCGACGCAGCTGCGCCTTGTGACGGGCGTACTCATCTCCCAGTACTTGCTGGGCGAAGCGGTTGAATTTCAGTGGGTTGTAGTAGGTGAACGCCATGCTCATCCCAAGCGCTTGGCCAAAGCTGCCGCCGCGCACGGTCGGTACCGTGGATGCCAGTGAGTGCAACGCAGCACCACCATCAATGCGCACAGCTTGGCCCTGGTAACGCAACTCACCGGTGTGGCAAGCGGCGCAGCTGATATCCAAATAATGCTCACCACTCTCCGCATCTGCGTGGCGGGCAAAGCCCACGGGCAGGTTTCCAGGATTCAGCGGCGTAGGTTGTTGCGCGGGATCGACGAGAAAGCCAAAGCGCGCCAGATAGTCGGGGGTGGCGAACTTGCTGGTGCTGAACGGCAGCTCCAGTGCACGGAACCACTCATAGCGCAGGCCTTTTACCTGGGTACCCTGAGGGGTGTAGTAATAGGTTTGGCGTTCATCAGAAGACCACTGATCGAGGTAGTGCAGCTTGTCTGGCTGCTGATAAACCGGCAGGTTGGGATTGGCGATGAAGTACAGGGCGATCAGCAAGCCTGCGATCAATAATAAAAGAAGCCCATACAGGGCCCGACGGAGGATGCGCATGGAAACTTCCTTGTGGTGTTTTTGTTTGTTGTTTTTATGCCAACTGCAGCCGCAGATGGCAAGCAGCCATTACAGCAAAATCCCGGAAATAGGCTTCTTCTAGGGCCGAAAATCGTTTTACAGTGCGGTGATGACGAAATAACCCACAGGAGTGAATTGATGCATCCATTTGACGCGCCACAGCCGCCAAAATTAGCGTTGATGTTGGGCTATGCCGGGTTGGTGCCTTTTGTCACCGGCGCACTGGGCATCTGGGTGACACCTGAAGGGTGGCGAGAGCTGGTGTTGGCTGCGTTGTTGGATTATGCCGCTGTGATCTTGGCGTTTATGGGGGCGATCCACTGGGGCCTGGCAATGCGTGCGGAAAGTACTGACGAGCAAGCGCAGATGCAGCTGGGGTTATCCGTGGTGCCGCCTTTGCTGGGCTGGCTGGCCATCAGCGGCGGTATGCCAACCAGCTTGGCGTTACCGCTGTGCTTAGTAGCGTTCGGTGGGTTGTATGCCGCTGACTTGAGGGCCGTCAAACTGGGTTTGGCACCGCAATGGTACCCACGCCTACGCCGACCGCTGACGTTGGTTGTCTGCCTGAGTTTGCTGCTGGCATGGGCCAGTGTGCTATTGCGTTGAGTTGAGCCAGTCAGCCACGGTGACCAGCGCCTGCTCTCGGCGCTGCGCCCAGTTACCTTGAATGCATTGCAGCGGCTGGTGATGCTGCCGCAGCCAGTGTTCGCAGTGTTGGTAAAACGTCAACCGTTGAGCCAGCGCTGGCTGGCAGCGCTGGCCATCGTCGACCCAGGGCACATCGACAGGGTTGAGTAGCAGGTGCAGGTGATAGTCACGTTCGAGTAAGGCCTGTTCAATCCAGGCTGGGCAGTCCCCAAAAAGCTCGTGGCTCCAGAGCATGTTGCTGAGCAAATGTGTGTCGAGGATGAGCAACTCAGGGCGTTTAGCTCGGGCTTGATCTTCCCAGGCCAATTGCCCCTGGGCGATCGCGTTGATGTCGGCATAGCAGGTGTCACGCTGTTCACGCTCGATAAAATGTCGCACGTATTCGCCTACCAACACGCCGCCAAAATTCGCCTGGATATGCTCAGACAGCCAGCTTTTACCGCTGGACTCTGGCCCGGTGAGTACCAGCACCTTCATGCTTGTGCCTTCATGGGTTAACCAGCGCGCGATCACGCCGCCATGTCAGCCAGCCATTGACCGCCAACAGGGTAAACAGCCCATACAGTGCCGCTGTCGGGTACAGGCCCTGCTGTACAAACAGCGCGACGAAAAGCAGATCAAGAATGACCCACAGTGGCCAGCACTCCACACGTTTCTGCGCCATCCATACCTGTGCGACCAGGCTGAATGCACTTAGCGCTGCATCCTGCCAGGGCGCGGCCGCATCAGTGAATGTGGCCATCAGATACCCGAGCACAAGTGCACCGGCTGCACCTGTTGCTAAGCTAAGCATCATGCCTTGCTGGCTCAGTCGGCTGACCTGTACGCCGGTCTGGCTGCTGCCGCCGCGCGTCCAAAGCCACCAGCCATAACCTTGCAAGACGGCATACACACCTTGCAGCAGCATGTTTGAGTACATCTTGCCGTCATAGAAAATCCAGGCGTACATCAGCACCATCAGCAAACCCAGCGGCCAGCACCAGCGGTTTTGCCGCACGGTCAGCCAAACGGCCCACACGCCAAGGGCTGAAGCAATGATTTCCAGAGGCGACATGTAACACCGATCAACGAAAGCGCAGGGAGGCGATTGTAACGACTGCACTGTGTGCCGTCTTGGTTGCACAGGCCGCTCATTTCGATGAGATGGCTAATTGCTATGGCTTTGCCGATATACTCAGCGTCCCGATGAGGAGGCATTGCGTGTTCAGGTTTGTTTTAACGGTTATCAGCGCTGTGTGCATATGGGCACTTGGCGTGACAACACCGGTCATCGCTGAGAACGCACACACAGCGGGAAAGACGCCGGCTTCTGTGGTCTTTCTCAATCCGGGGTTTTCCAATGAGCCTTTCTGGGTCGGTTACAGTGACTTTATGCAAGCTGCTGCCTATGACCTGGGCATGCAGCTGCAGATTATCTACGGTGAGCGCAACCCGTCGCAGCTACTGGAAAAAGCCCGCGAGTTACTGATCCGCGATAACCCACCGGATTACCTGATATTCGTCAACGAGATGTACACCGCGCCGGAGCTGCTCCGGCAGTTTGCCGACAGTCCGATCAAGCTGTTTTCCCTGCACAGTACCCTTACGCCTGAACAGCAACAGCGTATCGGCGCCTCACGCGAACGCTACCGCAACTGGATTGGCAGTTTGGTGCCCAACGACGAGCAAGCAGGCTATTGGATGGCTAAGGCCTTGATCGCCAAGCTTGAGGGTAAGCCCGGCAGTCTGCTGGCATTTGCTGGTGTGCGATTCACTCCCTCTTCAAGCTTGCGTGAAGACGGCCTGCATCGTGCCTTGCGTGAGCACCCGGAGATCAAATTGCAGCAGATGTTGCAAGGTGAGTGGAAGCGTCAACGCGCCTATGAACAGGCGCAACTGATCCTTCCACGCTACCCGGAGGCAAAGCTGGTGTGGTCGGCTAACGATGAAATGGCGTTTGGTGTGATGCAAGCGGCACAAGAAATCGGCCGGCAACCGGGCAAGGATATTTATCTGTCGGCGCTGAATAACTCAGACGAGGTTTTGCAAGCGCGTATAAACCGCAAACTATGCGTCTTGGTGGCCGGGCATTTCACCCTCGGAGGGTGGGCCATGGTGATGTTGCATGACTACCATGCAGGGCTGGATTTTGCCGAGCGTGGTGGCAAAGACCGAGTCGACCCGCTTTTCAGCTTACTGGACGCTAAACAAGCTGCTCATTTGCAGAAACGCCTCAAAGTGCCAGGTTTTGGCCTTGATTTTCGCCAGTTCAGTGCCGTCTACCGACCGCAGCTCAAGGATTACCAGTTCTCCATACAACCGCTGCTGCAATAAGTCAGACGCCTGCCAGGTGCAGCACGAGTTTGACGATGCCAAAGATCACCAGCACGAAGACGGCGGTAAACAGCACGCCGAGAATGATGAAGTGGCTGGGCTTGCCCCTTGAGAAGTCACGGCTACGGTTCTTTCCGCTCTGCACACCGAACGCTGCGCTTAGTACGCTTTGCAGCATCTCCCACAGCGTCAACGGCTTGTTGTCCTCGTCGCTCATGTGTGTCTCCTGCTTTGTCCCGAGTGGCCATAACCGAATTAGGCTTTATTGACTCGTTCAGTTGACGCGGGGTACTTGAGCAGTTTGGCGGCCGGACGACGAGGACGCTGGAGCAATTCGCCCCCACAGTTAGGACAGGTGCCATTAAGCCTGTTGTCCGCACACGCCCGACAGAACGTGCATTCGAACGAGCAAATCAATGCATCAGTGGAGTCAGCCAGCAAATCTCGGTCGCAGCATTCACAGTTGGGGCGCAATTGCAGCATGGCAAACTCCTCGCAATGATTGATTTGCTGAGCATAAGCGCTAATGCACGGGTGCAGCAAAGATCAGTCAGGAAATGAGTGCAAGGGCCGCAGGGTGGGATTTGAAACGGGGTAAAGAAGGAAGGGAAGGGCTCTGACAAGTGGGGCCGATTGGCAGCTCAGAGCCCTTATTACAGCAGCCGATTACTCCGGCATGCTCCAGGGCTCCAAGGCGAAACCTTGCTGACTGAGTTGCTCACGGGACTGCTTGAGCACGTCGGCAAATTGCACCGGGTCGCTGTAGATGGTGCTGGACAGTTGCGTGCGGCCGAGCAGGCGGGTGCTGGTCCGGTCGATCACGCTAAGGCTGAGGTTGCCAGTGCCATCTTGCGGGGCCCAGGCGACGCATTGGAAAGGTTGAAAAGCGCGGTCGGCAATCAGCAGGGCTTCGTTAAAACGCAGCGGTGCGTTCATGGGGTCGGTTTCTCCGAGGTGATCCCAAATACACAAGGGCAAACGGTGAATTCACATTTGCCAGTCATAGTTGTTGATGACCGAAGCTGACCAGTAAGTCACATGCCGGCGAAAAAATGCACGGAATTGTCCGATAAATCACAGTTTTAATCGTGTAAGCCGAGAAACTGGGCGAGGAAGAGGGTGGTTAGGGCTTCTCTGAGCCTTTGCAGGCGACCAGTAATTGCTGCAGATAATGAGCGATATAGCGCTGAAAGCCTCGATCATCCCAATAGCCCAAGTGGCTCAACGGGGTATGGCGCTTGTACCAGGGCCCCACTGGCATGGCGCGATCTTCAGCGACCACGGCGGCGTAGTTGGGCAATGGGCGCAGCGGATAACCCAGCGGGTCAGCAGGTGCGTAGAGATTTAGCCAGCGCGCCTGTTTGGTCACCGCGTCAGTCAGGCAGTGGCCGGGGAAGCGGATCGGCACGACCGGGTCATAAGCAAAGGTAAACAGGGGGATATTGCAGCCAAAGGTGATCAGCCCGCTCAGGGTTTCCAAGGCCAGAAAGGGATCCAATGGGCATTCTTCAGCGGTATTGATGCGCTGCTGATCCCATACGAAATTGGAGAAAATATGCCCGCCCAGTGAGTGCGCCAGCACCACCAGCGGCGTATCGGCATCGACCTTGGCGCGCAAGGCATTGAGGCCACTGCGCAGGCACTGATGGACTTCTTCATAGGTGGTGTCGTATGCCTGGCTGACTTTGCGATAGCCGCTGGCATCACCCAGAAACAGCGTGACGATGCGGCGTAACCAGCGCCAGCGCACGGGCTGGTCGCGCAGCTTGTCGAGAAAAGCCAGTTGTCGCTTATCCAGGACGCTGGCCCAGTACAACGTCTGAAAAGCCACCTGGTCGGCTTCGGCACCGAGGCGTTGGCGCAGCCCGGCGATCAGACTGTGGGCAAAAGCGTGCTGGCCTTCGTTGTCACGCAGGTCGGGTTGCGTGCCGATGCCGTGGATAATGGCGACTGCAAGTTTCATCCTGCCCATCCTTGGTCATGCTGCTTTGGGTGTTCGGTCGGCTTCAGTTTTAGAGTGGCTGCAGACGCTCGCCGAGGCGGCCGCTGTCGACCAGTTCGAGAAATTCGTCGCCAAGCCGCTGGCTTTCGCTCATGGCCTTACGCCAATAGCGTTCGCGGTCGGCATCATCGCCCAGGTAACGACTGAAGTCCTTGCGGTCTGGAAGTTTGCCATGGGGCAAGCGGGCTAGGTAGTCACGTGAGGGGGCCAGCAGCAGAACATCCTGCAGGCGTCCGCCATCACCTCGGCGCCAGGGCATGCCCTTATCGAACCAGCCGGGAATGACCTTATCGGTGAAGTGCGGGTAGAGCACGATATCGTCGCCGCTGTACGGCAGGTCGAGGTGGTAATCAAGCAGGCCACCATCGCGGTAGGTGCCAGGGCCAGCGCCGGGGATATCGCGGACCCCTTGCATGATCATCGGGATGGAGCCAGAGGCCAGCAATGCATGACGCAGATTACCGCTGTCGAGTTGCAGATAACGCGAGGGGAAGTCGCTGAGCGTCCCTAAGGGCGGCGCCAGGCGGGCATCGTGCAGAATCACCCGTTCGAAGTGTTTGGCCAGGCGCGGGCGACCCAGCAGGTTGCTGCCAATCACTGACGAAAGCCCCAACCCGAGCGCGCCGCGATGGTCGTGCTGCAGCAATCCATGGCTTTTCACCACGACGATATTCAAGCGGTAATGCGGGTTGCTGAGGATGTTGGCGTCGTCGTTGCCGAGCAGTTGATCAAGCATCAGGCTGCAGCTACTCGACACTTGCGCCATGCTCACGCCTTTGGCAAAGCGCTGCGAGGTATACAGCTCGCCGAGGCGACGCAGGCCTGCTGCAGCATCCGGCAAACAGGCGCTGGCGAAACGCCAAGAACCGATGGATGCCCCGATTAGCGAACGCTCGCGCGGCGCGCGTTGCAGCCAGTCGCCGAACAACGCCAGATCCAGCCCCTGAATCCCTAACGCTTTCGGCCCACCCGCAGCGCCGGGCAGAATGCCGACATCGGCTGGTTGCAAGCCGTGCTCGCGAATACGCGCGAGGGCGCGTTTGCCGGCCTTGATTGTCAAAGCAGGGGACTTGATTAATATCGCACTCATGCTGGCCTCCGTCGCGCAAGGCAGCGATTATAGAGCGCTGAATAGCCAGGCCAAGCGACTTCAGCGCGTGAATGATGCGCGCGTGGGTCTGGATAAATCAGTGCTTGAGCAATGCCTTAAGCAAATTCAGCTTGAGTTAAGTCGTGTGCAGTAACTTGGACTCCGTCGAAAGCCAACTCCATAAGGAACTTGAACATGAAAACACTGACTGCCGTATTTGCCGCTGCTGCGCTGACCCTGACTGCCGGTTTGGCCCAAGCCCGTGACCTGGGCCCGGACGAAGCGCTGAAACTGCGTGACGCCGGCACCATCCAGTCCTTCGAAAAACTCAACGCTGCAGCGCTGGCGCTGCACCCAGGCAGCAAGACCGAAGACACCGAGCTGGAAGAAGAGTACGGCCGCTATATCTACCAAGTTGAAGTTCGCGACGCCCAGGGCGTGCAGTGGGACGTCGAGCTGGATGCTACTAACGCACAAGTTCTGAAGAACCAACGAGACGATTGATGAACACCACTGCTTGGCTTGCCCGCGCATTCCTGGCCTGCCTGCTGCTGACGCTGACGTTCAGCAGCAGCGCGCGCGACCTGGATCAGGATGAAGCATTACGTCTGCGCCGTGAGGGGCTGATCATGCCCCTTGAGCAGTTGTTACAGATGGCTTTGAAGCCTCATCCCGGTGCGGTTCTGCTGGAAGTCGAGCTGGAAGAAGAGGACGGCGTACTGGTTTACGAAGTCGAACTGGTGACCGAGCAAGGCATCGTGCGTGAGCTGGAGTTGCATGCCAGCACCGGCGAAGTGCTCAAGGATGAGGTGGAAGACTGAATGCGCCTGTTGCTGGTTGAAGACCATGTTCCCCTGGCTGATGAGCTGCTGGCCGGTTTGATCCGCCAAGGATATGCGGTGGATTGGTTGGCCGACGGCCGCGATGCGGCTTATCAGGGGGCCACTGAACCCTATGACTTGATCATTCTCGACCTCGGCTTGCCTGGCAAACCGGGGATTGAGGTGTTGCAGGAATGGCGTTCTGGTGGGCTCACCACACCGGTCTTGATCCTTACCGCACGCGGCTCCTGGGCTGAGCGGATTGAAGGGCTCAAGGCGGGCGCCGATGACTACATGAGCAAACCCTTCCATCCGGAAGAGCTGCACCTGCGAATCCAGTCTTTGCTGCGCCGCGCTCATGGTCTGGCTAACCAGCCGCAACTCGAAGCGGCGGGCTTGCAACTGGATGAAGGGCGACAATCGGTACAACGCAACGGCGAAGAAGTGCAGCTGACTGCTGCGGAATTCCGCCTGCTGCGCTATTTCATGCTGCATGCTGGGCAATTGCTGTCCAAGAGCCACCTGGCTGAGCACCTGTATGACGGTGAAAGCGAACGCGACTCGAATGTCATCGAGGTGCACGTTAACCATCTGCGGCGCAAGCTGGGGCGCGAGATAATCGAAACCCGCCGCGGGCAGGGCTATCGATTCAGCGGGGATACTGCTTGAGGTCGATTCAACGGCGTTTGAGCCTTGGCCTGGTCAGCGTATTGCTGATTGTCGGCCTGCTGCTGGCGCAAAGCAGCCTTTGGCTGTTTGACCGCAGCCTACGGGGTTACCTGCAAACAACCTTACAGGATGAAACCCAGACGTTACTGGGTGCGGTTGTGCGTGGGCCCAATGGCTTGCAGCTGGATGAACGTCGCCTCAGTGCCGCCTACAAGCGGCCATACTCCGGCCTGTACTTTCGCATCGACCTGAATGAGCAGAGCTGGCGCTCGCGCTCACTTTGGGACCGAGAGCTGCACACAGTTGAAGCCGAAGGCTTGAAAGATGCACTCGGCGATGGGCCGCAAGGTCAGCAATGGCTGGTGTACCGTGCTGATTATCAGCGTTATGGCCAGCCCATCGTGATCCATGTGGCGCGTGATTACAGGCCGATACTCGATAGTTTCAGCCAGGTGCAGAAAGTTATCCTGGGCTTGGGAGTCAGTGCACTGGTGCTGATTTTGTTGCTGCAACGGCTGATCGTCAGTCGGGCGTTGCGCCCGCTGGAACAAGTCCGCAGGCAGCTTTTGCAGTTGCAGCAAGGCCAACGTAGCCAGCTGGATCAGCAGGTGCCGCTTGAGCTGGAACCGCTGGTGGCGCAGATCAACCACCTGCTGGCGCACACCGAAGACACCCTCAAACGGTCGCGCAATGCGTTGGGTAACCTCGGCCATGCATTGAAAACACCGCTTGCGGTGTTGGTCAGTCTGGCAACGCGGGAAGAGCTCAAACAGCTGCCGCAATTGCGCGAAAGCCTGGACGGTCAGTTGCAACAGATCGAGCAGCGCATCGCCCGTGAACTGGGGCGTGCGCGTTTAGCTGGGGAGGCCTTGCCCGGCGCGCATTTTGACTGCGCCAGCGAGCTGCCGGAGCTGTTCTCGACCCTGACAATGATCCACGGCAACCACCTGCAACTGGAGTGGCAGGCCGAGCCTGGTTTGCGCTTACCCTGGGACCGTGAAGACCTGCTGGAACTACTCGGTAACCTGCTGGACAACGCCTGCAAGTGGGCGGATAGCCAGGTACAGCTGCATATCTGCAAAGTGACAGCGGGCTACCAACTTACGATTGATGATGATGGCCCGGGTATCGACGCCGCGCTGCGGGACGAAGTGCTCAGCCGTGGTAGTCGTCTGGATGAACAGGTCGCCGGTCATGGCCTGGGCCTGGGTATCGTTCGCGATATTGTTGATGCGTGGGGCGGAATTTTGCAGCTGGCAGAGAGCCCGCTGGATGGGTTGCGCGTCACGGTCAGCTTGCCGCTAAAACGCACCTGAGGTCATCAGGTGCGTTCAGTGCAATGTTTACATGCCGTTGGCAAATGCCGGGTTGCTCATATCAATACTGGCGCGAACGGGAAGCAGGGCGTGCGCATACTTGACCAGAATATCCAGCTCATAATCGATCCGTGCGTGCAGGCGCTGGTCCTCTTCGTGGCTCGGTTCTGGCGTGTTTAGCACCTTCTCGACACTGCGTACGATCAAGTGCTCGGGCAAGTAGCAGAGGCGGCAGTTTTTGTAGCTGGAGGCGCGCAGCTCGCTGATCGGATAAGCCCCACCTACCCCTGACGAAACGCCCACTAACAGGCCTGGCTTGTGCGCCAGCTCAGCTTTGCTGGCGTAGATAAAGAAGTTCTTGATGGCCGGGCAGGCCATGCCATTCCACTCCGGAGAAATGATCACCACGGCATCGGCAGCGGCCAGTTGCTTGCTGTACAGCCCCCATGGACCGGCGTCTTCAGCAGGCCACAGCGGCAGCGGGGCGAGGCCCAGGTCGATCACATTGCTTTGCGCATCATCGGTGTAACCCAACTGAATCAGACGCTGGCGCAAAAAGCGGGCAACCTTGCCCGATTGGCTGTTACTGCGGCTGGAGCCGGTCACTAGGGCAATATTGAGCATCGTTCACCTCTCGATTTCTGCGGCATCAATAAAAAACGCAGGCTAACAATGGTTAGCCTGCGTCACAAGGAAGCAGCCGCCAGAGTGGCGGTCCGATCATGCCATCTGCGTTAAACGCGGAATTGGTCCATCAGGCTTTGCTGGTGGTTGGCCAATTTGTTCAGCCCTTGGCTGATTTTTGCTGACTCGTCTGCCTGGGCGGAAATCGATTCAGTAACATCCCGGATCGAAGCGACGTTACGGTTAATTTCTTCGGCCACCGAACTCTGCTCCTCAGCCGCGCTGGCGATCTGCAAGTTCATGTCGGTGATCACGCTGACCGCTTGGCTGATGCGTTGCAGCACGGCCACTGCCTGCTCAACCTGCTCAACGCTGCCCTGCGCCTGGCGATGGCTGCTGTGCATGGTGCTGACCACTTCCTTGGTGCCGCTTTGCAAGCCTTCGATGACTTGGCGAATTTCCTCCACCGAGTCCTGGGTGCGTTTCGCCAGGTTGCGCACTTCATCCGCCACCACGGCAAAACCACGGCCCGCTTCACCGGCGCGGGCGGCTTCAATCGCAGCGTTCAGGGCCAAAAGGTTGGTCTGTTCCGCGATCGAGCGGATCACTTCGAGTACTGAGCCGATCTTCTCGCTGCTATTGGCCAGGCCTTCGACTTCCTGCATGGCCACGTTCATTTCGTTGGCCAGGAGTTCGATAGTCGAAGTGGTTTTACCGATCACACTCATACCTTCACGGCTGGCTTGGTCGGCAGTGCGCGCGGCTTCTGCGGCTTGAGCCGCGTTGTGCGCCACATCCTGCGCGGTGGCGCTCATTTCCTGGAACGCTGTAGCCACCTGATCCACTTCACGGTATTGCTGCTGCATCCCATCGCTGGTCTGGCTGGCGATCAGGGCGGATTGATCGGCTGTGCTGCGCGCATCCTGCACGCTGCGTTTAACGTCAGCGATGATGGGTTGCAGTTTATCGAGAAAACGGTTGAACCAGCTGGCCAGCTCGCCCAGTTCATCCTGCTTGGCGTACTCCAGGCGACGGGTCAGATCACCTTCGCCGCTGGCGATGTTCTTCAGCATTGCTGCAACACCGAGAATCGGCCGGGTCACGCCCAGCGCAGTCAACCAGATGAGCAGAATCCCCACCACCCCGGCAACCAAGCCAAGGCCCAAGGACACCGCAGTGCTGCGCGTGCCCATTTCATCCATTTGCGTTTCAAGACGGGCAGCGGGCGCTAACAAAACCTTCTCAGGCGCCTCCATCAGCACCCCCCACGGCTGCGACTCCGGGATTGGCAGCAGCGGTTGGAGCACTTGTAGTGCGCCATCATGGTGCAAAGTTTCCTGGCGATTGCTTGCCACCAGGCTGAGGATTTCGTTGTGTTGATTGGTAATGGCTTTTTCCAGTTTCCCGCCCAGCAGGCTGCTGTCGCGGCTGTGCCCTGCTAGCAGGCCGGCGGGGCTGATGATGCTCACATGGCCGGCGCCGTCGAACAGACCTTGATGAGCATTGGTGCTGAGCTCTTGCAGGCTGGCCAAGCTGATATCAACCCCCAATACGCCGATCACCTTGTCGCCTTGGATCAAGGGGAAGGCGATGCTCGTCATCAGGGTTTTTACCCCGTCAGCCTCATCAATATAGGGATCAAGCAAGCACACCTTTTTTTTCTGCAGTGGGCAGCTGTACCACGCGTTGTAGGGCGCGCCGCTGATTCCTGGGGTGGTGTCATTGAGGCTTTCTTCTGTCATGGCCTCGGAGCTCAGCTCACCGTTATCACCCTGTGACCAATAGACCGAAAAGCGACCTTTGTCATTGCTGCCCAGGTTGCCTTGATCAGCAAAAAGCTCATCCTTGCCATCCAGCGCGTTCGGTTCGAATGCGACATAAATACCCAGCAAACTGCGGTTGGCTTCCAGCGCACTGCGCACCTGACGAGTCAGGTCTTCACGCAGGTCAAAGGCATCTAGAAAGCGCTTCTCAGCCTGTTCCCGAATAAACAACACTTGCGTCGCCGCGCCGCGCCCGTATTGATAGGCGTCCATAAAGTAGCGTTGAATCTGCAACGCTTGGGATTCGCCACGTGCGGACATCCGCAGCTGCGCAGACTCCTGCAGCATGGCGGTGCTGGCCTGCTTGACCAAGCTGGCGCTGCGCGAGGCCTGAATGACTGAGGCGGATACCAGCACCGCAACAATGGCCAGCAAGCACAGGCCGGCCAATAGGGTGATTTTCAACTGGATGGAAAGTCGGCTGAACAGCATTTTCAGGACCTTTATAGGGCAGAGGCTTAGAACGCCTATCGGCGCTTAGGCGCTTTTCTTTAAGTGTCACGTCAAGTAAAGCAGAGCAAATAGCAGGCCAGTGTGAACACTGTAAATCGCAGGGTAATCGAAATCTGCAACGCAGTGTATAGAATAATTTACGGGTGTTTTGACAGGTCAGTCAGCATTAGGCAGAGTACGCGCCCTTCGCCGAGCCGGCGCAGCATCCACGACGGGTCAAACCTTCGTGGGCCTATTTAAATCGCGGGAGTAAATCGATGAACGCAGTCGTTGCGGCAGTGGGGATCATGCTGATCCTCAGCTTGTGCCGTGTACACGTGGTAGTGGCTCTGATCGTTGGCGCCTTGGCCGGTGGCCTGCTTGGCGGCCTCGGTGTTGAGGGGTCGTTGGCGGCTTTCAATAAGGGCCTGGGCGGCGGGGCGACAGTGGCGTTGTCCTATGCCTTGCTGGGTGCCTTTGCCGTGGCGATAGCCAAATCCGGTCTGGCCCACGCACTGGCGGACAAGGCCTTGGCGATGGTCAACAAGCAGGACGCCAAAGGCGCCGGTCTGCTCAAGTGGCTACTGATTGCGCTGCTGTTGGCGGTGGCGATTTCCTCGCAGAACATCCTGCCGATTCATATCGCCTTTATTCCGCTGCTGGTGCCGCCGCTGCTGTATGTATTGAGCAAGCTGCAGCTTGACCGTCGCTTGATCGCCTGTGTGCTGACCTTCGGTCTAATTACCCCATATATGTTTCTGCCCGTGGGTTTTGGCAGCATCTTTCTAAATGACATCCTGCTGGCCAATGTCGCCAGCGGCGGCGTCGATACCAGCGGCCTGGACGTGACCAAAGCCATGGCGATCCCAGCACTGGGTATGCTGTTTGGCTTGCTGGTGGCGGTGTTCTTCAGCTACCGCAAAAAGCGTGTCTACGACCTGAGCAAAATCGAGCAGGCCGAGCGCGTGGATATTGCCTACAACCCATTGAGCCTGCTGGTGGCGGGTGTGGCGATTGCTGCCGCGTTTGTTGTGCAGCTTTGGCTGGACTCGATGATCATCGGTGCCCTGGTCGGCTTTATCATCTTCTCGGTGTCTGGCGTGGTGCGCTGGAAAGAGGCCGATGGCCTGTTTACCGAAGGTATGAAAATGATGGCAATGATCGGCTTTATCATGATCGCTGCCGCCGGTTTTGCCGAAGTGATGAAGGCCACCGGTGAAGTGAAAAGCCTGGTCGACAGCTCTGCTGAACTGATTGGCCATGATAAGGCGCTGGGTGCGCTGCTGATGTTGCTGGTTGGTCTGCTGGTAACCATGGGCATCGGTTCGTCGTTCTCCACCGTGCCAATCATTGCGGCGATTTTCGTACCGTTGGGTCTGCAACTCGGCTTCAGTCCGCTGGCCATCCTGTGCATCGTCGGCACCGCCGGCGCACTGGGTGATGCCGGCTCGCCAGCCTCAGACTCAACCCTCGGCCCAACCGCCGGGCTTAACGTCGATGGCCAGCACAACCACATCTGGGACAGCGTTGTGCCAACTTTCCTGCATTACAACCTGCCGCTGCTGGTATTCGGTTGGGCAGCAGCTATGGTGATTTAACCGGGGCATTGCTCGCCTACAGCGTTATTGCTTTAGGCGATTCAACCTTTCAGCGGGGCTACCGATAAATCGGTAGCCCCGTTTTTATTTCGCTCCACTGCCAACCAAGGACCTGCCGATGCGCCTAACCTTGAAATCAAAAGTCGTGCTGTTGGCACTGATCCCTGTGGTGCTGTTTGCCCTGGTGCTCAGTGGTGCTGCCGCCAAGGTGTTACAGAACCTGGCCGCTCAGGAAGTCAAAGAAACCCGCGAACGCTTGCTGCAGGAAAGCCGCAACGAGCTGCAGCACTACGTACAGATCGCCCTGGGATCTGTACAAACGCTGTATGACGGTGCTGCGCAAGGCGACATGGCCAGCCGAGAACAGGCAATCGTCATTCTGTCGAAGATCAAGTTCGGCAAGGACGGCTACTTCTTCGGCCACGACTCCAACGTGGTGCGTCTGTTCCGCGGCGATAGTCCGGTAGACGTCGGCAAAAGCCTGGCCGATCGCCGCGACCCGAATGGCGTATACATCAACCGTGAACTGGTGAATGTCGCCAAGAACAACAGCTACTACGTCAATTACAGCTCGCCACTGCCAACTGATGACTCTGTGCTGGTGCCGAAAATGGCCTACAGCTACTACCTGCCGAAATGGGACATGGCCCTAGGCACGGCAATCAACCTCGACGGCGTCGAAGCGCAGATTGCTCAGGTGCAAGGTGAAATCGACGAGCGTATCAGCACCATCATTACCAGCATCATGGTGATTGCCGCCGTGCTGCTGGTGATATTCGGCATTGTCGGGGTGGTGCTGAGCAACACCTTCCTGCGCCCGCTGCAGCAGATCAAGGACAACCTCGATGACATCGCCGCCGGTGAAGGCGACCTGACGCGTCGCCTACCGATCAATGGCGACGACGAGCTTGGCCAGCTGGCCGGCTCGTTCAACCGGTTTGTCGAAAAAATCCACGGCCTGGTTCGGCAGATCGTCGACATGACCGGCCAGCTGACTGAGTTGGTCGGCCAGGTTTCGGCCCAGACGCAGCGTTCAGAAGAGGCCATGGAGCGTCAGCGCCATGAGACCGATCAGGTGGCTACGGCCATCAATGAAATGTCCGCCGCCGCCCATGAAGTCGCGCAAAGTGCTCAGGGCGCAGCAGAAGCGGCGCAAAAAACCGACACCGAAGGCCAGGCTGCGAAACACGTGGTCGATGGCAGCATCGAGCGCATCCACACCCTGGTGCAGGATATCCGCGACAGCGGCGTGTCGCTCGATACGCTGCAAAAAGACGTGTCGTCGATTGTCAGCGTGCTCGATGTGATTCGCTCCATCGCCGAGCAGACCAATCTGCTGGCCCTCAACGCGGCCATCGAAGCGGCACGTGCGGGTGAAGCGGGGCGAGGCTTTGCTGTAGTGGCCGACGAGGTGCGCGCGCTGGCCAGCCGTACGCAGCAGAGCACCCAGGAAATTCAGGGGATGATCGACCGCCTGCAAAAGGGCACTCAGGATGCGGTGACGGCGATGCGTCGCTCCAGTGATGCTGGAGATGTCACCAGCGAGCAAGCTAACCGCGCCGGCACCTCGCTGGATGCCATCGCGCAGTTGATCGGCACCATCAACGCGATGAACGCGCAGATCGCTAGCGCCGCCGAAGAGCAGACCGCAGTGGCCGAAGAGATCAACCGCAGCGTGCACAAGATTGCCGTGGCGGTAGACAGCGTGGCCGACGAAACCCAGCAGGGGGCACAGACCGCGCGCAACCTGGCCGAGCTGGGCGAGCGCCTGGGCGCATTGGTGCGTCAATTCCGCATCTAGCACCTGAGGTAGGCATATAAAAAGGGAAGCTTGGCTTCCCTTTTTTATTGTCATGAGCAGTGTTCTGTCGGCGCAGACCGCAGATAACCGCAGCAGCTTAAAACCAGCAGCGCTATATCCAATAAATATGTAGGGCTGTGGTGAATCAGAGTTTCTTGGACTAGCGTGCATGAATCGCCAGGCTGGCTTGAATGTCGAGCAGCGGCGACACGTTTGGGTACGCGCAGTTACTGCTGCTTCGGCGCGGTGTATGGGCAGTCTCCAGTGGGTGATGGGCTGACTTCGGGTAACAGCTGGAGGGGATTCGTACAACGGCTCGGGTATGTGGACCCATCGATAACAACAAGATGAGGGACTCACCATGTCTGTAGCGATAACACTTCGGCGCTGTGCCGCGCCGCTGATGGTTTCGGCCCTGGCAATGCCGGTGCAGGCCGAGCAGGGCGATTACAACTTCTGGCAAACACTTAGCAACCTAGTGGTTGCACCTGCGGCAGATAACAAGGTCACTCCGGCGCAACGCCTAGGGCCGTATCCGCTGCTGGCCAACCCGAGCGGTTTCAACAGCGGCTTCAAACCGGCTAACTACTACGCCTGGCAAACCGTGCAAATGGCCCCGCAAACCGGCGCCGTGTGTGGCAACGGCTCGCCGTACAAATTCTTCGTCAACCGCGTGCCCAATACCCGCAACACCATCATCTACCTGGAGGGCGGCGGGGCCTGCTGGGACTACGCTAGTTGCACCGGTCAAAGCGGCATTCGTGGCGCACGTAACCCCGACGGCATTCCCAATGACTACATGAGCCTGCTCAACCCAGGTGCCAGTCTGGTCAGCCCCTTTGTGGTGCGTCTGCATCCCTGGACGCGCGTGAAAACCCAGAACTGGAATATGGTCTATGTGCCGTATTGCACCGGCGACATCTACTCCGGCGATAAGGTCGCGGTCTATGAAGACCCGCAAAGCCAGCAGGCTCCGCTGATCTGGCACCACAACGGACTGCGTAATATGCGGGCGGTGGTAGGCTGGTTGAAAGACAACCTGCCGCGCCCCACGCAGATGCTGACCACCGGCTGCAGCGCTGGCGGTGCCGGCAGCCTGACCAACTACGCACCAACCCGGCAGGACATCGCACCGACGCGCAGCTTCCTGATCAATGACTCCGGGCCGGTGTTCTCGGCCATCAGTGGCGGTGGTAACGAGTCTTATCCGTCCTTGCCGTTGCAGGGCTTTATCCGCAATGCCTGGGGGCTGGATACCGGGCCGTTGCCATACCTGCAGTCGCGTTTGCCGGGGCTTAACCTGAACAACCTGGGCACCATTTACCCGGCGTTGTCGAGCAACCTGGCGGCTGATCGCATGGGTCATACGCACTTCTGGAAGGACCTAAATTACTCGTCCTATTCCTATGAGCGTTTCTACCCGGAAATCATCAACGCACCGAACCAGGCCGCCAAGGAGGCACTGATTCACGCCAAGTGGGATGTGGACACCAGCAGGCTGCGTAACGAACTGGCCAACCTGCCGAATGTCGGCGGTTACTTCCCGCAGTACCGTGCGGTTAATGAAAGCCACTGCACCAGCATCATCGAGTTTACCAACGCGGATATTCAGGAGCAGAACCTGCAGCTGGATGACTTCGTCAATAACGTGATGAATGGCAGCGGCCCGGTATTGGATGCCTCTGAGCAGAGCGACACCGCCGACCGCAACAAACCCTTCAACCTGCTTTACTACGCACTCGACCAACTGTTGTAACGCTATAGCTCGACCTGAGCAGTCTGCTCAGGTCGGGTTATTGATAGTGTTGTTCGCGCGCCTGCTGCAGGCGTTGGCGCAGGTACTCATCGCGGCTCAAACCATCGGGAAAGCTGTCCATGCTCAGGACTTCCTCAACGATGCGCTTCTCATCGGTCTTGTAACGACGAAACTCGGCGCTAGGTGTAGCTGCCTTGGCTTCGCGCTCGGCGCTAATCGCCTTGTAGCGGGCGACCAATGCGGCGGCCTGATCCTTCTGCGCTTGTTCATCGCCAGTGGTGAGCTGAATCAGCCCCAGCTGCAGTAACAGCGACTCACTCATGGCCAGTTCACTGCGTAGCTCGTAAGTTTCGATCTGTTGACGCAAGACCTGCGCCTGGCTTTCACGTTGTGCGGGGGACAGCTCGGCGGCGCCGCTGACAAAACTGCGGTACGCCTGATGGAACGCCAGGCGTTGCTCCTGGTTTTTTACGGCGGGGTTTTGCAGCAGCTCGTGCAACTGCGCCTCGGTGGGCATCGGCGTTGCTGGGCTAACGCCCGAGAGCACGCTGGTGGAATTGTCGGCCTGACTGGCCTGCGCAACACCCTGCGGCTCGCTGTGCAGGCGCCAATACAAGGTGCCGAGCACCGCAATCAGCACCAGCCCACCACCTACTAGAAGAGGTTTTCCCTGCACCGGCTATCTCCTGAATGACGCCGCACCGTGCGGCGTTTTCAGCTTAGACCAGCCTGCATTCAGCGCTTCTTGCTGACCCAGGCCCAAAGCATTTCACACTGGATCGGCTGGATACCGGCTTCATCGGTCACCGTCACGGCAACCAGCACTTCGCCTTTTTCCTGGGTGTGAATGGCTTGAATCTGCTCGGGTGTCAGGCTTGCCACGGCGCGTAAGCTACCGGTAGCACGCTTGAGGTAGTCGACCTTGAGGCTTTTGATCAGCGGCAGTTTGTCATCGGGCACGTTCATGCCGACCAGAAAACCCGTAGCGGATTCAGCCAGCAGCGCCATGGCGGCGGCATGCACACCTTTGATGTGGTTCTGCACTTTGCGCTTATTGGCGATGCTCATCACCGCCTGCTGCTGGGTCAGCGTATGCACGCGCACCTTGGCGGTGCCAGCGAACTTCACCTGGGAGCCAAATAGCAGCGACAGCGCCGGGCTTTGCAGGGCCGTAGGAAGTTGCTGGATTTTGCCGACGATACGGCTCAAGCGATTGCTGGACATGCTGATGCTCTTTGCGCAAAGGAGAGGGAAGGGCATGAGTCTGTCACAGTGAAATGTGACCGGCCAGGGCTGGCCGGTCACATAATAGCCAGTCGCTTAGAGCAAGCGACGGCCGTCTTCGCGGGTGATGATCACAGTGGCCGAGCGCGGACGCTGACCGGGGCCATCGGGCCAGGTGCTGAGCAGGTTGGTCGCCGTTGAGCCTTCGCCCGGGTGCTGGATATTGACGAACAGGGTGCGGAAGTCCGGGGTCGCGGTAATGCCGGTTACTTCGGCGCCGACAGGACCCACCAGGAAACGCTTCAGCTCACCGGTGCGTGGCTCGGCCACCAGCATCTGGTTGTTGCCGAATGGACCACTGCTTAATTGGCTGCCGCTCATGTCGGTCTGAATCCATAGCCGGCCTTCCTCGTCGAACCACAGCCCGTCGGGGCTGGCCAGGCGATTATCTGCCGTCAGCGGTTTACCGTTCGGGCCGATGCTGTCGGCTTCCGGGCCTGCCAGCATAAACAGACTCCAGGCAAACTGACGACCGGCGTAATCCTTGCACAGCTCACGCCAGCGGATGATATGACCGAACGCGTTAGCGGGGCGCGGATTGGCAGCATCGACGCTGGTCCGGGCACTGTTGTTGGTCAGGGTGAAATACACCTCGCCGTTGTCCGGGTTGACCGCGCCCCATTCCGGGCGATCCATCTTGGTGGCGCCAACCACGTCAGCTGCCAGGCGAGTATTGATCAATACCTCACCTTGGTCGGCAAAACTCACTCCAGCAGCCTTGCAGGCTTGCTGGAATTTCTTGTCGTAGATATCCAGCGCCAGCCATTCACCCTTGCCGCTGGCGTCGAAGCGCGCGACATACAGTGTGCCTTCGTCGAGCAAGCGGCCATTGCTGCGCCCTGGGCGGTATTTGTCGCGGCTGACGTATTTGTAGATGTACTCGTTCTGTGAATCGTCGCCGGAGTAGCACACTACAGGGCGGCCTGATTTCACCGGGGCGAACACCAGGCCTTCGTGGGCAAAGCGACCGAGCGCCGTGCGCTTGACCGGGACTGATTCCGGTGCGAACGGATCAATTTCGACGATCCAGCCAAAGTGGTTGGGTTCGTTGCGATAGTCCGCGCTGGCGGTGGTGGTGGTACGCGTGGCATCGAAACGCTCGAACTCATCACCCTTGAGGTGATCCCAGCCGTAGCGGCTGCTGCTGCGCAGGCCATAGCGGCTCAGCTCGCGCGGCAAGTCAGTGTCGCGGCTGGCAAAGTAGCCGGCCCAGTTCTCTTCGCAGGTCAGGTAGGTGCCCCATGGGGTAAAACCGTGTGAGCAATTGTTCAAAGTGCCGCGCGTTGCCGTGCCTTTTGGGCTGTAACGGGTTTTCAATAGCGCATGGCCGCGCGCCGGGCCGCTGATCTGCATGGGCGTAGCGCCGGTGATTCGGCGGTTTCTGGCGCTCGGCAATACCGCCCATTCGCCATTCAGGCCGCGGCGTACTTCCACCACGGAAACGCCGTGGGCGTTGATTTCCTTGCGCACTTCTTCGGCGCTGCTGCGTTTGCCGGCCACCAGGGTCGGGCCATTGGGGTGCAGCAGGGGTGCATCGATGTATTCGTGGTTGAGTACCAGCAGGCCGTGATCGCTTTTCTTTCCGCCGCGCTGTGCGTCAATCGGGAAGAAATGCATGCCGTCATGGTGCATGCCCAGTTGCTCGGCCTGATCCTGGGCGCTGTTGCTGCCGTCACTCAGGTAGGCCGGGTAATTACCGGTGATCGGCGTACCCCAAGGGATAAAGGGGGTGGCACGGTAACCGGTCGGTACGCTGATGCTGTCTAAGCGGTTGGTCGCTATAGCCGTGAAGGGCAGCTTGCTGCGCGGTCTAAAGTGCAGTTTTTCCAGGCCTTTGGCGGCTGGCTCTGCTGCCACCGCGGCGCCAGGCATAACACTGCCGAGAAACGCCAGGGTGCCGAGCGCTGCACCGGCGGCCAGCACCTGCCTACGGCCTACGCCGTCGATCAGCTGATTGATATGCGGGTTATCGGACGCATTGCTGGGCAATTCATCGCCATTGCCGAACAGCACTGAGTTGTCATTATTCTGGCTCATGCAGGCTCCTTGGATTAATCGACGGGTGTCTGACGCTATCCAAGGAAATTGACGTAAACATGACAGCGGTTGTGCGAAAGCGCACAAAACCGGAAGAAGGGCGAATCGCGGGCAAAAAATGGCCGGGAGCCATTTTTTAACGTCGTACAGCGACGGCTAGAAGGGTGGCCGCCATGGATGGCCGGCCATAAAAAAATCCCAGCATTTCTGCTGGGATTTTTTTAACACCCTCAACCTTGATCGTGGCCTCGGTTGAGTGAGCCGGTTCTTAGCTGAACTGGTTCATGGTGTTGTCTTTGCCGCCGGCTTTCAGGGCCGCTTCACCAGCGAAGTACTCTTTGTGAGCGTCGCCGATGTCGGAACCGGACATGTTCTGGTGCTTAACGCAGGCGATACCTTGACGGATTTCCTGACGCTGAACGCCTTTCACGTAGGCCAGCATGCCTTGGTCTGCGAAGTAACCTTTGGCCAAGTTGTCGGTGGACAGCGCGGCGGTGTGGTAGGTCGGCAGAGTGATCAGGTGGTGGAAGATGCCGGCGTTGGCCGAACCATCGCGCTGGAAGGTACGGATCTTCTCGTCAGCAACCTGAGCCAGTTCGGTTTCGTCGTACTCGACGCTCATCAGCTTGGCGCGGTCGTAGGCGGAAACATCCTTGCCTTCGGCTACGAATGCATCGTAAGCCTGCTGACGGAAGTTCAGGGTCCAGTTGAACGATGGGCTGTTGTTGTAAACCAGCTTGGCGTTCGGGATGACCTTACGGATTTCATCAACCATGCCTTTGATCTGGCCGACGTGTGGCTTCTCGGTTTCGATCCACAGCATGTCAGCGCCGTTCTGCAGCGAGGTGATGCTGTCCAGTACGCAGCGCGCTTCACCGGTACCAGCACGGAACTGGAACAGGTTGGATGGCAGACGCTTAGGACGCAGCAGCTTGCCTTCACGGTTCAGAACCACGTCGCCGTTCTTCAGGTCGGCAGGGGAGACTTCTTCGCAATCCAGGAAGGAGTTGTACTGGTCGCCCAGGTCGCCCGGCTGGTTGGTAACAGCGATCTGCTTGGTCAGGCCAGCACCCAGGGAGTCGGTACGCGCAACGATCACGCCGTTGTCGATGCCCAGCTCGAGGAATGCGTAGCGAACAGCGTTGATCTTGGCCAGGAAGTCGGCGTGAGGGACGGTTACTTTACCGTCCTGGTGGCCGCACTGCTTCTCATCGGAAACCTGGTTTTCGATCTGGATGCAGCAAGCACCCGCTTCGATCATCTTCTTAGCCAGCAGGTAGGTGGCTTCCGGGTTACCGAAACCAGCGTCGATGTCGGCGATGATTGGTACTACGTGAGTTTCGTAGTTGTCGATCTGGTTCTGCAGGTCAGCAGCTTTGGCGTTGTCGCCAGCAGCGCGGGCAGCGTCCAGAGCGGTGAACAGCAGGTCCAGCTCACGGGCATCAGCCTGGCGCAGGAAGGTGTACAGCTCTTCGATCAGGCCGGAAACCGAGGTTTTCTCGTGCATGGACTGATCCGGCAGCGGACCGAAATCCGAACGCAGAGCAGCAACCATCCAGCCCGACAGGTAGAGGTAGCGCTTGTTGGTAGTCTTCAGGTGCTTCTTGATCGAAATCAGCTTCTGCTGACCGATGAAACCATGCCAGCAGCCCAGGGACTGGGTGTAGACGGAGGAGTCAGCATCGTACTCAGCCATGTCTTTGCGCATGATGTCGGCAGTGTACTGAGCGATTTCCAGACCGGTTTTGAAGCGGTTCTGGGCGCGCATGCGGGCCACGGACTCAGGGTCAATAGCGCTCCAGCTGCTGCCTGCGGCGGCTTTAAGGGCGGCTACGGCTTTGATGTCGTTTTGATAAGCTGACATGGTCAATCCTTCAAAGTATGTGTTTGGTTGAGCACCGACTTCCCCACTGAACACCTGTGTTGCTGGAGGTTGTTGTAGCCAACTGCAGAACGCCGAGACATCGACTTGAGACGGAATTGATCCGGGAGGAGGGTGACGAGCTAAACAGTTCGCGGCTTCAGCTGTTACAAATGAGCGGGTCATTTGATGCTTATCGGACGTGAGCCCGTAAACCATTCAACTTGCTGCGCACTGTGGCTAAACGCTTCCCCGTCCCTCAGGACAACTTCGTTCCAGTCGCAATCTCATCGAACGGCCTTGTGGGCTTTACAACGCAAATCGGCTCGGACGGTAAGTTGGAGCGCGATTCGGAGGGCCTTTAAGCACCTCTGATTAGCGGGAGCGGGGCCATCATGCCTCTGCCAAAAGTGTTCGTCAATTATTTTGTAGTGCTTTTCGTATGACTACTACATAAATCCAAAAACGACTGACAAGTCAGCTTTACGGCTCTATCCGGCGGCTTGCGGGGTTGGCCAATGGCTGCGAGGTATTTGCTTTGCGGCAGCGGCGAAGATCAACCGATGAGCGGTTATCGGCACTGGGCCAGGGCGTCCCAGTGCGAGGGGGCTGCGAGGTTTAGTTCACCACGTCGACTTTGACACGCATGCTCATGTCTTCGCGGCCCTGGGTCGAGCGATGTCGCATAAAGTCGCCTTGCTCGCCCTGGCTCTGCTCGCTAACGCCGCCAATGTTGATCCACTCGCCCACCCGCCCGCTGACCCGCGTATCGGTACTTTGCACATCAATGGCGCCCGCTTGCGATTGGCTGAGGCGGTCACGGTTGCTGCTGATGTTGATGTGCACCAACTCGCCACTGAGGCTGGCTGTGACGTAAAAACCACGGGTTACATTGCGGTATTGAGTGTTGCTGTAGGGCTGGCCATAGGCATCACGCCCGCGGGTAGTCAGCGGCACGCTCTGACCAACCTGGATTAAAGCAGGGTAGCCCTCGGTGGCCTGCACCTGCTGAGTACCACCGCTACGGCTGTCGGTGCTGCGGCGGATGATGCGCACCTGATCGCGGCCATTGATTTCACCCTGGCCGATCTGCACCTCGGCATCGCCCGCGCTGATCGTGCCGTCGGCGCGGTAGCCGCGATCGGACTGGAAGCCTGATTCATTGGTGTCGACGCTGATCAGCAGGCGCCGTGGCTCGGTATCGAGTTGCTGCAGCAGGGCGCGCACTTCGGCAATCTTCGCCGGTTCAGCATTGACGATCAGCTGGTTACCATAGGCGTTGACCTTGCCCTCATGGCCGAGCACCGATTGCACCACGCTGAGTACCTCATCAGCCGTGCGGAAATTCAGCGGAATCACTTCGGTAGCGGCGCTTAGGGACAGGCTACAACTCAACAGCGCGGCGGCGAGCAGGGCGCGAACCTTCATAGCAGAAAACTCCGTAAATCAGCGTCGGTGATGCTGGTGTCCCAGGCTTGATCAAATTGTGCACGGCGCTGGCGATTGCGGCCGGGGTCTTGGTACAGGGCATAGCCGCTGGCCTGGCCAATTTCTGGCAAGAGCAGCAAGCCGCGATCATCGGCCAACAGAAACGCCAGCTCCTCACTAGGGTAGTCCGGGTGCAGCTTGCGGATCTGCAGGTTGCTCGATAGCCGGCGCGAAAGGCTGAGCAGGCGGTGGCCTTCCTTGACTGCACGGCTTGGGTCGCGCAGCAGAATGCGCAGTTGGTTGCGCGGGCTGGCCAGCAGAAAACGCGTGCAGGCGTCTTGCACACTACTGTGGTGATAGAGCCAAGGCTCCAGGTCGTGACTGTAGATGCACAGGCTGCGCTGTGCTTGTTGCAACAGGGCCAGTGCGTGGGAGCGAGCTTGTTCAGGCTGGCTGAAGCGTTCCAGCGTGGTATGTGCGCCGAGGGTAAATGGCGCCGGCTCCGCTCGTGGGCTATCCGGGCTGGGGCTGCCCGGATTGTGCACAGCAAAACGCCCCGGTGACTGAAACTCGATGGCAGGGAGCTCTATGGGCTCCACCGGCTCGGTAGGGTCACTCGGGGCGTTTTCGTCGTTCATCTTGGCCTCTAGGCGCTATGACGCACCATGTCCACGTGGGGGATGCCGGCGTCGAGGTATTCCCCGCTGACGATGGCAAACCCGAGCTTTTCATAGAAGGCAGTAGCGTGCACCTGGGCGCTGAGCATTTGTTGCGTCAGGCCGCGTTTTTCCGCTTCGGCGATCACCGCCTGGATCAACGCGACGCCCACGTTCAGACCGCGCCAGTCCTTGAGCACCGACACCCGACCAATATGACCATCAGGCAATAACCGTGCGGTGCCGATCGGGTAATCGCCTTCCAACGCTAGAAAATGCACGGCATCGGCGTCTTCGGCATCCCATTCGAGCTCCGGCGGCACTGCTTGTTCCGCAATAAACACGGTTTCGCGAATGCGCCGCAGGTCAGCGTTGTCCTTCTGCCAGTCCGCCAGACGAACCTGTATCTCACTCATCAGCAAACTCCAGGCTGCCTTGTTTGACCAGTTCAACCAACAGGTTACGCCCTTCGTCATCGGCGAGCCACGCGCCGAGGTTTTCGATATGCAGGGCGTCGGCCGCGCACACCAGCTTCAGCAGTTCACGCAGGCTGGCAGACAGCAGGCGGCTCTGGCCACTGGCGAACAGCACCAGGTCGTCACCGACTTCTGACCAGGCCATGCGCGCGCTGGGATTGCGGATCAGGATTGCGCCATTTTCCAGGCTGCCGAGGAAGCCTTCTTCGTCGATCTCGATGCCGGCAATCAGCTCTGGATACTTGGGTTCGGTCATAAACTGGCCGAACCAGGTCATCAGCAGCCGCTCATCGCTCATGTGTTCGGTGAGTAGGGCCTTGAGGCGATCCAGGGCGTCTCGCTGGATCTGCGTCGGGTCGCTGGTCGGCTGCGCGTCAGCGTCGCTGTAGCGCTCTTCGTCAGGCAGGAACTGGCCGAGAAAGTCGGTGAAATGGGTGAGAACTTCAGCTGCGCTTGGCGCACGGAAGCCTACGGAATACGTCATACAGTCATCCTCAGCGGTACCACAGTGGGCCAGAAGCGGCGGCAGATAGAGCATGTCGCCGGGTTCCAGAACCCATTCTTCAGTTTTAACGAATTCAGCGAGGATCTTCAGATCCGCGTGTTGCAGCATTGGGCTGTCGGAATCGCACACCTGACCGACCTGCCAGCGGCGCTTGCCGTAACCCTGCAAGAGGAACACATCGTAGTTGTCGAAGTGCGGGCCCACGCCGCCGCCCGGTACGGCGAAGCTGACCATCACGTCATCGATGCGCCACTTGGGCAGAAATTTGAACTCTTCCAGCAGTACGGCGACTTCCGGTACGAACTGGTCGACGGCCTGCACCAGTAGGGTCCAGTCGCGCTCGGGCAGCTCAGCGAAGGCGTCTTCTGCGAACGGGCCGCGGCGCAGCTCCCAGGGGCGCTCGCCATGTTCGATGACCAGGCGCGATTCGACTTCTTCTTCCAGCGCCAGGCCGGCCAACTCGTCGGGGGAAATAGGGCTCTCAAAACCGGGAATGGCCTGGCGTACCAGCAGGGGTTTCTTCTGCCAGTAGTCACGCATGAACTCGCGAGCAGTAAGGCCACCCAACAGTTGCAGCGGAGTATCAGGATTCATCGCTAAGCCCTTGAAGTAAGTAAATACCCATAAATAAAAACGCCCGGCGCAGCCGGGCGTCTGGGAGGCTGTTGCCGGTTAGATGCGTTTGGCCTGAGCGACCGCGTTGCCGATGTAGCTGGCAGGGGTCAGGAGCTTGAGCTCGGCTTTGGCTTCTGCTGGCATGTCCAGGCCATCGATAAAGGTCTGCAGCGCTTCGGGGCTGATGCCCTTGCCGCGGGTCAGTTCCTTGAGCTTCTCGTACGGGTTCTCGATGGCATAGCGGCGCATTACGGTCTGGATCGGCTCAGCGAGCACTTCCCAGCAAGCGTCCAAATCGGCGGCGATGCGTGCTTCGTTCAGCTCCAGCTTGCCGATGCCCTTGAGGCTGGCTTCGTAGGCGATAACGCTGTGAGCGAAGCCGACACCGAGGTTACGCAGCACGGTGGAGTCGGTTAGGTCGCGCTGCCAGCGCGAGATAGGTAGCTTGCTGGCCAGGTGCTGGAACAGCGCGTTGGCGATACCCAGGTTGCCTTCGGAGTTTTCGAAGTCGATCGGGTTGACCTTGTGCGGCATGGTCGAGGAGCCGATTTCGCCAGCGATGGTGCGCTGCTTGAAATAACCCAGGGAGATATAGCCCCAGATATCGCGATCGAAGTCGATCAGGATGGTGTTGAAGCGGGCAATCGCATCGAACAGCTCGGCGATGTAGTCGTGCGGCTCAATCTGCGTGGTGTAGGGGTTGAACTGCAGGCCCAGGTCACCTTCGATGAACTGGCGAGCGTTGGCTTCCCAGTCGATCTGCGGGTAAGCCGAGAGGTGGGCGTTGTAGTTGCCCACGGCGCCATTGATCTTGCCTAGCAATGGCACGGCTGCGACCTGAGCGATCTGCCGCTCAAGGCGGTAGACCACGTTAGCCAGTTCCTTGCCCAGGGTGGTCGGCGACGCCGGCTGACCGTGGGTGCGCGAGAGCATCGGCACGTCGGCGAATTTGATCGCCAGTTCGCGGATGGCTTCGGCTGTCTGGCGCATCAGCGGCAGCAGAACGTCGTCACGACCAGCGCGCAGCATCAGCGCGTGGGACAGGTTGTTGATGTCCTCGCTGGTGCAGGCGAAGTGGATGAACTCGCTGACCTTGTCCAGCTCAGGCAGCTTGGCCGCTTGTTCCTTGAGCAGGTATTCCACAGCTTTGACGTCGTGGTTGGTGGTGCGCTCGATTTCCTTGACGCGCTCGGCATGCTCGACGGCGAAGTTGTCCGCCAGCTCATTGAGCACGGCGTTGGCTTCGGCGGAGAAGGGCGCGACTTCGGCGACGCCTTCGTGGGCGGCCAGGCGCTGCAACCAGCGGACCTCAACCAGTACGCGGAAACGGATCAGACCGTATTCGCTGAAGATCGGGCGCAGTGCGCTGGTTTTGCCGGCGTAGCGGCCATCGACGGGGGAAACCGCGGTGAGCGAGGAAAGCTGCATGGGAGGCGTTCTCGGACAATCGGGCATTGAAAAGGGCGCGTATCATACATGAAATTGACAGCTGAATCGCGATTGGCTGCGACCGTTCAGCCGCGTTTACTTCGAGCAATCGACAGCAGGCTGGCGCTGAAAATCAACGCCGCACCGATCAGAGAGGTCAAATCCGGGGTTTCCCCCCAGCGCAGCCAGGCAATCAGCCCAGCAAACACAATCGCCAGGTAGGCGAAGGGGCCAATCAGCCCTGGTGGTGCCAGGCCATAGGCTTTAGACATGATGATCTGACTGGCTGTGGCTAGCAGGCCGATCACTAGGAGCAAGCCCAGCTCATGCTGGGTCATCGGTTGCCAGGCCCAGGTCAGCGGGATGGCCGAGATCAGTGCACTGAACAGGGAAAAGTAGAAGACGATGCGAAAAGCCGGCTCTGTGTCGCTCATTTCGCGGATCGAGACAAAGGCGAATGCGGCCAGCACACTGGCTGCAAGGCCGATCAGGGCCTGACTGTCGAGCAATGCAGCGGAGGGTTTGGCCACTAACAGTACGCCAACCAGGCCGATGCCAGTGGTTAGCAGCATGCGTTTACTGAGCGGCTCTTTCAGCCACCACCAGGCGATCAGCGGGGTGAATACCGGCGCCGAGTAGGTGAACAGCATCGCGTCGGCCAGTGGCAGGTGGGCAATGGCGTAGAAGAAGCAGTACATCGCCGCCAGTCCATAGGTGGTGCGCCACAGGTGAGACTTCAAGCGGGTGGTCTTGAGCGGGCCAACCCCCTTGAGCAAGACCAGCGGCATAAAGAACAGCACGCCAACCAGGTTGCGAAAGAACACCACCGACTCGTTGTTGACGCTGACCGACACTTCGCGGATGCCAACGCCCATCAGGGAAAACAGCAAGGCGGAAAGCGCCAGCAAGGCAGCGCCCTGCAGCGGCTTGACCGAGCGCGTGCTCATGCGCTCAAGACCGCAGCAGCGGGTAAAGTTCCTTGAGCAGCTTGCTACGACTGAACACCATCTGCCAGCGATGGCCGCCCAGTTGGCGCCACAGGCGCGCCGAGCGAATGCCGGCAAGCAGTAGCGCCCGGATCTTCGCGGCATTGTTGGTCTGTTGCAGGTGGCGCATATCGCCCTGCACCTGGATGCGCTGGCGGAAGGTGCTGATGGTGTCTTGATACAGGCTGGCGCAGTTGGATATCACGTTTTCATGGGTCGGGCCGAAGTGCTCAACCTGCTGCTGCACCTGGTCAAGGCGGCTGCCCATGACTTGCAGCATATCGCCGCGCTTATCCAGCTGACGCTCCAGCGCGAGCAGGGCCAAGGCATAACGCAATGGATCACGTTGCAGGCTGGCCGGGTCGCGCTCCAGGGCGCTGACCAGCGCGCGGTAGCCGTCACGCAGGTTGAGGTCATCGCCGCCGTAAACGTCCAGAGTGTCCTTCGGATCGCGTACTAGCAGGCTGTTGATCATGCAGGCCACGGCGGGCTCGCCGATCTGGCCGGTACGCGCCAGCTTGTCGACCAATACGGCTGATTCGAATACCGCGCCGAGGGCGATCAGTTGCTCGCGGATAGGATTCACGCCGTTTGCTCCCGCACAGTCCATGGTTCAGCGGTTTCAATCACGCCGCCACCCAGGCAGATTTCACCGTCGTAGAACACCACGGACTGGCCCGGGGTCACGGCGCGCTGCGGTTCATTGAATACAGCGCGGTAGCCGCTGGCGGTTTTCTCCAGCGTGCAGGTCTGATCGCTCTGGCGATAGCGCACCTTGGCTGTCAGCTCACGCGGCGTGCTCAGATCAATCGGGTTGACCCAGTAAATTTCCGAGGCGAGCAGGGCGCGGCTGAACAGCCATGGGTGTTCATTACCCTGACCAACCACCAGCACATTGCGGCTCAGGTCCTTGTGCAGGACATACCAGGGCTCGTCACTGGCGTCTTTCAAACCGCCAATGCCCAGTCCCTGGCGCTGACCGATGGTGTGGTACATCAGGCCGTGATGACGGCCGATAATTTCGCCTTCGGTGGTTTCGATATTGCCGGGCTGAGCTGGCAGATACTGTTTGAGGAAGTCGCTGAAACGACGCTCGCCGATAAAGCAGATGCCGGTGGAATCCTTCTTCTTCGCCGTGGCCAGCGCATATTTCTCTGCGATGGCACGCACCGCTGGTTTTTCCAGCTCGCCGACCGGGAATAGCGTCTTGGCGATCTGCTCGCCACCGACCGCATGCAGGAAGTAGCTCTGATCCTTATTTGGATCGAGGCCCTTGAGTAGCTCGGTGCGCCCGTCGATATCACGGCGGCGCACGTAGTGGCCGGTGGCGATCAGGTCGGCGCCGAGCATCAGGGCGTAGTCGAGGAAGGCTTTGAACTTAATTTCGCGGTTACACAGGATGTCTGGGTTCGGTGTGCGTCCAGCCTTGTATTCGGCCAAAAAGTGCTCGAACACGTTGTCCCAGTATTCGGCAGCAAAGTTGGCGGTGTGCAGCTTGATGCCAATCTTGTCGCACACGGCCTGGGCGTCAGCCAGGTCATCCATGGCGGTGCAGTATTCGGTGCCGTCGTCTTCGTCCCAGTTCTTCATAAACAGGCCTTCGACCTGATAACCCTGTTCAAGCAGGAGCAGGGCGGAAACCGAGGAGTCGACGCCGCCGGACATACCGACGATTACGCGCTGAGTAGTTGGATCTGGCATGGGGATACTGGGCACGGGCTTAAAAAGAGGGCGATTCTAGCAGGCGTAGAGCTGTGGCCGTTAATCGCGGATCAGGCTCAGGGGAAAACACTGGCCAGCCAGGTAGTCATCAATGCAGCGCAATACCAGCTCGCTGCGCCAGCGCTCGGGCTGCGCGGCCAGTTCGTCACGGCTTAGCCAGCGCGGGCCGATGATGCCGTCATCCAGCGGATAATTGGGCCGCTGTTGCAAGGGTTTGGCGGCAAAACACACGCGCTGGTAGGTGATGCCGTTACTGGGGGCGGTGTACAGGTAAATGCCAGTAACGCCAGTCAGCTCGACATCCCAGCCGGTCTCTTCGAGGGTTTCGCGCAGCGCCGCCTGCAACAGGCTCTCGTTGGCTTCCAGGTGACCGGCTGGCTGATTGAACACAGCGCGACCTTCGGCCATTTCTTCGACCAACAGAAAACGGCCCTGGTCTTCAATGACCGTGGCCACGGTGATATGCGGCTGCCACTGCATAAACGTGCTACCTGTTATGAGAAAAGGCGATCTTATCCTGATTCGGTCTACCCTGAATGCACAAACCCCGGCACATGGCCGGGGTTTGTGGTGTTGCTGTGCCCGAGGGAACAGGGCGCTACGTTTTAGTTCAGCGCAGCGAGTGCGGCATTGAAGGTCGCGCTTGGGCGCATGACCTGGCTGGTCAGTTGCGGGTTGGAGCGGTAGTAGCCACCGATGTCCACGGGCTTGCCCTGCACAGCGCTGAGCTCGGCAACAATGGTTGCTTCATTCTCGGTCAGGTTTTTGGCCAGCGGCGCGAACTGCGCTTTCAACTCAGCATCATCGTTCTGTGCGGCCAGCTCCTGAGCCCAGTACAGCGCCAGGTAGAAGTGGCTGCCACGGTTGTCCAGCTCGCCGGTTTTGCGCGATGGAGACTTGTTGTTGTCGAGCAGTTTGCCGGTGGCCGCATCGAGGGTTTTGCCCAGCAGTTTGGCTTTCGGGTTGTTGGTCTTAATCCCGGTTTCTTCCAGGGAAACCGCCAGGGCCAGGAACTCACCGAGCGAGTCCCAGCGCAGGTGGTTTTCTTCGATCAGCTGCTGCACGTGCTTGGGTGCAGAGCCGCCAGCACCGGTTTCGTACATGCCGCCACCGGCCATCAGCGGGACGATGGAGAGCATTTTGGCCGAGGTGCCCAGTTCCATGATCGGGAACAGGTCGGTCAGGTAGTCGCGCAGTACGTTGCCGGTTACCGAAATGGTGTCCTGGCCGCGGATAAGGCGCTCCATGCTGACGCGGATGGCCTGGTTGTAGTCCATAACGCGGATGTCCAGGCCGGTCAGGTCATGTTCCTGCAGGTAGGCTTCAACCTTCTTCTGCAGTTCGCGGTCGTGGGCGCGCTCCGGGTCCAGCCAGAAGATTGCTGGGGTGTTGGACTGGCGAGCGCGGGTCACGGCCAGCTTGACCCAGTCGCGGATCGGCGCATCTTTGGTCTGGCAGGCACGCCAGATGTCGCCGGCTTCGACTTCATGCTGCATCAGCACAGTGCCGTCGGCTGCTACGACACGCATGATGCCGCCTTCGGTCAATTCGAAGGTCTTGTCGTGGGAGCCGTATTCTTCGGCCTTCTGGGCCATCAGACCGACGTTCGGCACGCTGCCCATGCTGGTCGGGTCGAACGCGCCGTTGGTTTTGCAGAAATTGATCATTTCCTGGTAAATGCGGGCGTAGGTGCTTTCCGGCATCACCGCTTTGGTGTCTTTGAGCTTGCCATCCTTGCCCCACATCTGCCCGGAGCTGCGAATCATCGCTGGCATCGAAGCGTCGACGATTACGTCGCTAGGGATGTGCAGGTTGGTGACGCCCTTGACTGAGTCGACCATGGCCATTTCCGGGCGATGGCTGTAGCAGGCATGGATGTCATCGAGAATTTCTTCTTGGCGCGAGGCGGGCAGGGATTTGATCTTGTCGTAGACGCTGCTGATGCCGTTGTTCGGGTTGACGCCCAGCTCTTTGAACAGCTCGCCGTATTTGTCGAATACATCTTTGTAGTAGACGCTGACGGCGTGGCCGAAGACGATCGGGTGGGAGACCTTCATCATGGTCGCCTTGACGTGCAGGGACCACATCACGCCGGTTTCCTTGCAGTCCTGCAGGGTCTTCTCGAAGAACTCACGCAATTTGCGGCAGCTCATAAACATGCTGTCGAAGACTTCGCCTTCCTGCAGGGCGAGCTGCTTCTTGACCACGACCTGACCGTTCTTGCTGACAAACTCGATGCGTACATCACCGGCCTTGGCCATGGTGATCGACTGCTCGCTGGAGAAGAAATCGCCACCGCGCATGTAATCAGCATGGGATTGCGAGGCCATGCTCCACTTACCCATGGAGTGTGGGTGCTTACGCACGAAGGCTTTGACTGCGGCAGGTGCGCGGCGGTCAGAGTTGCCTTCACGCAGCACGGGGTTTACTGCGCTGCCAAGTACCTTGCTGTAGCGGGTACTGGCGTCTTTCTCGGCGTCAGTTTGCGGGTCTTCCGGGAAGTTCGGGACGTTATAGCCCTGGGCTTGCAGCTCGGCGATTGCGCCTTTGAGCTGCGGCACCGAGGCGCTGATGTTCGGTAATTTGATGATGTTGGCATCTGGCGAGGTGGCCAGTACAGCCAGCTTGGCGAGGTCGTCGGCGATTTGCTTGTCAGCATCCAACTGGTCGGCAAAGCTTGCGAGGATGCGCCCTGCAAGAGAGATGTCGCGTGTTTCGACGGCAATCTCAGCAGAGGCTGCGAAGGCTTCTACAATAGGCAGAAGCGAATAGGTCGCAAGGGCTGGGGCTTCGTCGGTGAAGGTGTAGATGATCTTCGAGGGGGTGGACATTCTGAGTGAACTCTCTTCTTTGCTGAGCGTGCATAGCCACTCGATATGCGCAGGTAAGCGCTGAGGCCCATATGGATGAGCCAGAAGTCGAGGACTTGCCGCGGTGATGTTGGATGCACCAGTAGAGTGTTGAACGTTTCGAGCCGTTGAAGCGCTGTAGCAATTCGACGGTTTCAAGAGGCGGACAACCTGTTTAAACGATCCGCGCCTTATGACCTGTGAGTCATCTGCGAAGTATACCACCGCGCTAACGCGTCGCAGAATGCCTTGGCGCATAAGACCAACGAACATATGGTTTCGCCCGATTCAAGTGGGTTACTCTGGGGCGATCTGACTGTTTTAACCACAAGACGGAGTCCAGCATGGGATACCAAAAGATCCAGGTGCCTGCCACCGGTGACAAAATCACCGTCAATGCCGATACATCCCTGAACGTACCGAACAATCCAATCATCCCTTTTATCGAAGGTGATGGTATCGGTGTCGATATCAGCCCGGTGATGATCAAAGTCGTTGATGCTGCCGTACAGAAAGCCTACGGCGGTGAACGCAAGATCTCCTGGATGGAAGTTTACGCAGGCGAGAAAGCCACTCAGGTTTACGACCAGGACACTTGGTTGCCTCAGGAAACCCTGGATGCAGTCAAAGACTACGTCGTCTCCATCAAGGGTCCGCTGACCACACCAGTCGGTGGCGGCATCCGCTCCCTCAACGTCGCGCTGCGTCAGCAGCTTGACCTGTACGTCTGCCTGCGCCCAGTACGCTGGTTCGAAGGCGTGCCAAGCCCGGTGAAGAAGCCTGGCGATGTCGACATGACCATCTTCCGCGAGAACTCGGAAGACATCTACGCCGGTATCGAGTGGAAAGCTGGCTCGCCAGAAGCAACTAAGGTGATCAAGTTCCTCAAAGAGGAAATGGGTGTAACCAAAATTCGCTTCGATCAGGACTGCGGTATCGGCGTTAAGCCGGTTTCCAAAGAAGGTACAAAACGTCTGGCACGTAAAGCGCTGCAGTACGTCGTCGATAACGACCGCGACTCGCTGACCATCGTGCACAAAGGCAACATCATGAAGTTCACCGAAGGTGCCTTCAAAGAGTGGGCCTACGAAATTGCCGCTGAAGAATTCGGCGCAACCTTGCTCGATGGCGGTCCTTGGATGCAGTTCAAGAACCCGAAAACCGGCAAGAACGTCATCGTTAAAGACGCCATCGCCGACGCCATGCTGCAACAGATCCTGCTGCGTCCGGCCGAGTACGACGTAATCGCCACTCTCAACCTCAATGGTGACTACCTGTCCGACGCGTTGGCGGCTGAAGTCGGTGGTATCGGTATCGCTCCAGGTGCCAACCTGTCCGACACCGTTGCGATGTTCGAAGCTACCCACGGTACTGCACCGAAGTACGCTGGCAAGGACCAGGTGAACCCAGGTTCACTGATCCTCTCCGCCGAAATGATGCTTCGTCACATGGGCTGGACCGAAGCGGCTGATCTGATCATCAAGGGTACAAATGGCGCCATCGGTGCCAAAACCGTGACCTACGACTTCGAGCGCCTGATGGACGGTGCCAAGCTGCTGTCTTGCTCGGCATTTGGTGATGCACTGATTTCGCACATGTAAGCAAATCAGTCACATAAAGAAAGGCCGGTCATGTGACCGGCCTTTTTTGTGGGCGATTAACTGCCCAGGTAACTCTAATCAGACTTCAACCGTTGAGCCCTGGTGTTGCTTGACAGCGACGGGCGCTTCACTGGCGGCAGTAGCCGCACTGATGTTTACGGCGTGGAGTCCTTTTGGACCTTGAATAATATCGAAGCTTACCGGCTGGCCAGCCTTGAGCGTTTTATAGCCGTCCATCTGGATTGCCGAGTAGTGGGCGAACAGGTCCTCATCTCGACCATCGGCCAGGATGAACCCATAGCCTTTGGCGTTGTTGAACCACTTGACCTTACCGCTAACCATGCTGATATCCCTCTGCAAAGGACTCCATCACTGGAGTATCATCCACATCAATTCCACGCTTTGCTTGACGTAAGCCAGTAAAGCTGTGAAACCCCTTAATACCCACAGTGGGTATTCATTGTTTGTAACACCGTTTTGCCGATAGTCAAGGCAATGCTGTAACTGGCTGAGAAGCCGTTCAAACTCTGTCTAGCACAGACTATTCGCCCATCAATGAAGCTATTCAGCATGCATGCACGTAGCCAGATTCGACTAACATTCAATCAGGATCGCCCCGCAGAGCATGAGGACGATTCCTTCGGCTTAGCCGTTCAGGAATCCAAGCCCGCCCTGCAGGCGCCTCCTATGTACAAAGTGATTTTGTTTAACGACGACTACACGCCCATGGATTTCGTGGTCGAGATTCTCGAGGTGTTTTTCAACCTGAATCGAGAGATGGCGACCAAAATCATGCTGACCGTCCATACAGAGGGGCGGGCAGTGTGTGGAGTGTTTACCCGCGATATTGCTGAAACCAAAGCGACACAGGTGAATCAATATGCGAGAGAGAGCCAGCATCCGCTACTCTGTGAAATAGAGAAGGACGGTTAACGCCGGCCACTTGGGCATGAGGTGAAGCTATGTTAAATCGAGAGCTCGAAGTCACCCTCAATCTGGCTTTCAAGGAGGCTCGTACCAAGCGTCATGAATTTATGACGGTTGAGCACTTGCTGCTGGCCCTCCTGGATAACGAGGCCGCTGCCAGCGTGCTGCGCGCGTGTGGGGCCAACCTGGACAAGTTGCGGCATGATCTGCAGGAATTTATCGACTCCACCACGCCGCTAATCCCACAACACGACGAAGAGCGCGAAACGCAGCCTACGCTGGGTTTCCAGCGCGTTCTGCAGCGCGCGGTGTTCCACGTGCAGAGTTCCGGCAAGCGTGAAGTGACCGGTGCCAACGTACTGGTAGCAATCTTCAGCGAGCAGGAAAGTCAGGCGGTATTTTTACTTAAGCAGCAGAGCGTCGCGCGTATCGATGTGGTCAACTTTATTGCCCACGGCATCTCCAAGGTACCGGGCCATGGTGGCCATTCGGAAACCGAACAGGAAATGCAGGACGACGAGGGCGGCGAGTCCTCCAGCTCGAGCAATCCGCTGGATGCTTATGCCAGTAACCTGAACGAACTCGCTCGCCAGGGCCGCATTGATCCGCTTGTCGGTCGCGAGTCAGAAGTCGAACGTGTGGCGCAGATTCTAGCGCGTCGGCGTAAGAACAATCCGCTATTGGTGGGTGAGGCTGGCGTGGGTAAAACTGCCATCGCCGAAGGCCTGGCCAAGCGCATCGTCGATAATCAGGTACCTGATCTACTTGCAGACAGCGTGGTCTACTCGCTGGACCTTGGTGCTCTGCTGGCCGGCACCAAGTACCGTGGTGATTTCGAGAAGCGCCTGAAGGCGCTGCTGAATGAGCTGCGCAAGCGTCCACATGCCATTCTGTTTATTGATGAAATCCACACCATCATTGGTGCGGGCGCTGCATCAGGCGGTGTCATGGATGCCTCCAATCTGCTTAAGCCCATGCTTTCATCGGGTGAGATTCGCTGCATCGGTTCCACAACCTTCCAGGAGTTCCGCGGCATCTTCGAGAAAGACCGTGCACTGGCTCGGCGCTTCCAGAAAGTCGATGTGGTTGAGCCCTCGGTGGAAGACACCATCGGCATCCTGCGTGGTCTGAAAGGTCGCTTCGAGCAGCATCACAGTATCGAGTACAGTGATGAAGCGCTGCGTGCCGCGGCTGAACTGGCCTCGCGCTATATCAATGACCGGCATATGCCGGACAAGGCGATTGATGTAATTGATGAGGCCGGCGCCTATCAGCGCTTGCAGCCGCTAGATAAACGCCTGACCCGCATCGATGTGGCGCAGGTCGAAGACATCGTGGCGAAAATTGCCCGTATTCCGCCAAAACACGTCAGCAGCTCGGACAAAGAACTGTTGCGTAATCTGGAACGCGATCTGAAGCTCACCGTGTTTGGCCAGGATGCGGCGATTGACTCGCTGTCGACGGCGATCAAGTTGTCGCGTGCAGGTCTCAAGGCACCTGACAAACCGGTGGGCTCCTTCCTGTTTGCCGGCCCTACGGGTGTTGGTAAAACTGAAGCCGCTCGCCAGCTGGCCAAGGCTATGGGCGTTGAGCTGGTTCGTTTCGACATGTCCGAATACATGGAGCGCCACACCGTGTCGCGCCTGATCGGTGCACCGCCGGGCTATGTCGGCTTTGATCAGGGCGGCCTGTTAACCGAGGCCATCACCAAAACGCCGCACTGCGTATTGCTGCTCGATGAGATCGAAAAGGCTCACCCGGAAGTCTTTAACCTGCTGTTGCAGGTTATGGACCACGGCACCCTGACCGATAACAACGGCCGCAAGGCGGACTTCCGCAACGTGATCGTGATCATGACTACTAACGCCGGTGCTGAAACAGCAGCGCGGGCGTCCATTGGCTTTACCCATCAGGACCACTCGTCTGATGCCATGGAAGTGATCAAGAAGAGCTTCACGCCGGAGTTCCGTAACCGCCTGGATACCATTATCCAGTTCGGCCGCCTGAGCCACGAAGTGATCAAAAGCATCGTCGACAAGTTCCTCACCGAACTGCAGGCGCAGCTGGAGGACAAGCGCGTCACGCTGGAGGTCAGCGATGCAGCGCGTAGCTGGTTGGCAGAAAGCGGTTATGACGTGCAGATGGGCGCTCGGCCGATGGCGCGCCTGATCCAGGACAAGATCAAGCGTCCACTGGCGGAAGAGATCCTGTTTGGTGAGCTGGCTGAGCACGGTGGTGTGGTGCATATCGATATTGAAGGTGGTGAGCTGACTTTCGATTTCGAAACCACGGCAGAAATGGCCTAGGCGTAGTTTCCTGCGCGCACAAAAACGCCCGGCTTAGCCGGGCGTTTTTACTGGAGCTTGGTGTAACAGATGCCAGAAAACTGAGTTTTCGCTGGCCTGTTAACGGGCGCGGTAAGTAATGCGGCCTTTGCTCAAGTCATAAGGCGTAAGTTCAACACGAACTTTGTCGCCAGTCAGAATGCGGATGTAATTTTTGCGCATCTTTCCGGAGATGTGCGCAGTAACGACGTGCCCATTTTCCAACTCCACACGGAACATGGTGTTGGGCAGGGTGTCGACGACAGTGCCTTCCATTTCGAAGCTGTCTTCTTTCGACATGCAGTAAAGCCCTCGGTATCCAATGAATGGCCCGGTGCAACTGGCGCCAGGCAAAAGCGGCGTGCATTGTGCCCGAAATTTGGGGTTTGCGCCAAGGGCTTCAGTTAAGACTGACCCAGCGTTGATTGACGAACAGCTCAATCGGCCGGTATTGGGTCTTGTAACTCATCTTGCGGCAGTTCTTGATCCAGTAGCCCAGATAGACCGCATGCAGTCCCAAACGCGCCGCTTCGGCAATTTGCCAGAGGATGGCAAAGCGCCCGAGGCTGCGTCGTTCCTCGCCTGGCTCGTAAAAGGTATAAACCGCCGACAACCCATTGGGCAGTACATCGGTTACGGCAATTGCCAGTAGGCGGTTGTCATGGCGGAATTCATAGAAACGCGAAAAAGCCAGATCGCGCACCAGAAAGGTCGAAAATTGTTCGCGGTTGGGCGGGTACATATCGCCATCGGCGTGCCGCTGCTCAATGTAGCGCACGTACAGCGCGTAATACTCTTCGGTAAATGCCGGGCGCACCAGGCGAACCTGAATGTCCTGATTGCGCTTAAAAATGCGCCGTTGCTGGCGATTCGGGCTGAACTGCGCGGCAGGGATGCGCGCTGGAACGCAGGCGGTGCAGCGTTGGCAGTGCGGGCGATAGAGGTGGTCGCCGCTGCGACGAAAGCCCATTTCCGAAAGCTCAGCATAAACATCCGCATCCATGGGCTGGCTGGGGTCGAGGAACAGGGTTGTCGCCTGCTCATCGGGCAGATAGCTGCAGGGGTGCGGTTGAGTGGCATAAAACTTCAGGCGGGCCAGCTCAGTCATGATCGACTCTCGGGATCGGTCTTGAATTAAGTGTAAGCCAGGCTGGCAAACTCGCCTAGGCGCCCCAGTCGGCCTGGCTGGATTGATCAAGATGGTCGCTCAGGTAGCCGGCAAACTCGGCACGGGAAATCGTCTGAGCGCCGAGGCTGAGCAGATGCTCGGTTGGCATCTGGCAGTCAATCAACACAAAACCCCAGTTCTTCAAGTGTTCAACCAGAGTAACGAAGCCCACTTTGGAGGCGTTGTCCGCGCGACTGAACATCGACTCGCCAAAGAACAGCTGGCCCATAGCCAGGCCATAGAGCCCGCCAACCAGCTCGTTATCGCGCCAGACCTCAACCGAATGAGCGATACCGCGCCTGTGCAGTTCCAGGTAGGCGTCCTGCATAGGGCTGGTGATCCAAGTTTCAGTCGCATAGCTGCGCGGTGCGGCGCAAGCGCGGATGACGGCGGCGAAAGCCTGATCGAAGGTCACCCGATAACGGCCCTGACGCAGCACCTTGGCGAGACTGCGCGAGACATGCAGTTTGTCAGGCAGCAGCACGGTGCGCGGGTCGGGCGACCACCAGAGAATCGGTTGGCCATCCTGAAACCAAGGGAAGCAACCGTGGCGATAAGCCTGGATCAAACGCGCGGGGCGCAGATCGCCACCCGCCGCCAACAGCCCGTTGGGCTCGCGCAGGGCTTTATTGAGGGGCGGGAAATCCAGTGAGTCGCGTTGCAGCCACGTCAGCATGTGCAGGGCCGAAATTGGACAGAGGAGGGCAGGGCGGAGTGTGCGTCTGCCCTGAGTGGATCAATTGTCGTCGAGGAATTTCTCGACATCCAGCGCTGCCATGCAGCCAGCGCCGGCAGAAGTAATGGCCTGACGGTAAACGTGGTCAGCCACGTCGCCCGCTGCAAACACACCTTCAATGCTAGTGGCGGTGGCATTGCCTTCATTGCCACCCTTGATCAGCAGATAGCCGTCGCGCATCTCCAGTTGGCCGTGGAAAAGCTCGGTATTGGGCTTGTGGCCGATGGCGATAAATACGCCGGCTAGAGGCAGATCTTTGCTCACGCCGCTCTGCGTATCTTTCAGGCGCGCGCCTGTAACACCCGTGTTATCACCCAGCACTTCTTCAAGAGCGTGATTCCAGTGCAGCACCACGTTGCCGTTGGCCGCTTTGTCGAACAGCTTGTCCTGGAGAATTTTCTCGGAACGCAGCTTGTCGCGGCGATGCACCAGGTGCACTTCCTTGGCGATATTCGACAGGTACAGCGCTTCTTCGACCGCGGTATTGCCGCCGCCAATCACCGCGACCACCTGGTTGCGGTAGAAGAAACCATCGCAGGTGGCACACGCCGATACGCCTTTGCCGGAAAACGCCTCTTCGGACGGCAGGCCCAGGTACTGAGCCGATGCCCCTGTGGCGATAATCAGTGCGTCACAGGTGTAGGTACCGCTGTCGCCTTTCAAGGTGAAAGGGCGCGATTGCAACTCAGCAGTGTGGATGTGGTCGTAGACGATCTCGGTTTCAAAGCGCTCGGCATGCTTTTGCATGCGCTCCATCAACGCTGGGCCGGTCAGGCCTTCGACATCACCAGGCCAGTTGTCCACTTCGGTAGTGGTGGTCAGCTGACCACCGGGCTGAATGCCAGTAATGATCACAGGCTTGAGGTTGGCGCGGGCAGCGTAAACGGCAGCGCTATAACCGGCAGGGCCGGAGCCCAGGATGATCAAGCGTGAATGCTTGACTTCGCTCATAAAAACACCTCATAAGCCTTTGTCACAAAAGAGAATGCATGCTCCAATTGAGCCGCACGGAAGATATTGGCGGATATGCTACACCGAAGCGGGCGAAGAGCGGGAGTCAACCGCCGTAGCTGTTTATGCATACAGCTCGCTCTGGTATGGTGCGGTTAAACCCGTACAATCGCTGCATATTTTGCCGTTAACCAATTATTCGGCGCCTCTGGCGCAGGAACAGATGCGTTTTGAAGAAATCTAGCCCAACCGCACAAGCCCCTCTCTGGCGTCAGCAGCTGCCTTATCGACTCAAAGAAGGCGCGCTGATTGGCCTGGGCGCACTTTGCCTTTATCTCTGGATGGCTCTGCTGACGTACGATGCGGCTGACCCGGGCTGGACGCACACCAGCAATGTTGAGCAGGTACAGAACGCCGCCGGCCGCGCCGGTGCATGGTTTGCCGACATTCTGTTTATGGCCTTGGGTTATTTCGCCTATTTATTCCCGCTGCTGTTAGCAGTAAAAACCCTGCAGGTGTTCCGCGCCCGCCATCAGCCGTGGCAGTGGAGCGGCTGGCTTTTTTCCTGGCGGCTGATTGGTCTGGTTTTTCTGGTGTTGTCCGGTGCCGCGCTGGCGTATATCCATTTTCACGCCAGCTCAAGCATGCCGGCCTCCGCAGGTGGAGCGCTGGGTGAAAGCCTCGGAGCGCTGGCGATCAATGCGCTGAATGTGCAAGGCAGTACGCTGCTGCTGATTGCGCTGTTTCTGTTTGGTCTAACGGTGTTTACCGATCTGTCCTGGTTCAAGGTGATGGACCTGACCGGCAAGATCACCCTTGATCTGATCGAGCTGATCCAGAGTCTGGCCAACCGCTGGTGGAGTGCGCGGGTTGAGCGCAAGCAGCTGGTGGCGCAATTGCGTGAAGTCGACGAGCGCGTCAGTGAAGTCTCCGCGCCAATCGTGCTGGATCGCCGCGAACAGGCCAAGGTCAAAGAGCGCCTGATTGAGCGCGAAGAGTCGCTGAATAAGCACATGAGTGAACGGGTCAACCGCCCAGCACCGGTGATCACGCCGCCGGCCGCGCCGAAAGCGCCTGAGCCGAGCAAACGCGTGCTGAAAGAGAAGCAGGTTAACCTGTTTGAAGACAGCGCTCTGGCCGGCAGCCTGCCGCCGATTTCGATCCTCGATGTGGCAGAGAAAGTTCAGAAGAAATACTCACCCGAATACCTGGAAGCCATGTCGCGCCTGCTTGAGATCAAGCTCAAGGAGTTTGGCGTCGAGGTTATCGTCGAGTCGGTTCATCCGGGCCCGGTGATTACCCGTTTCGAGATTCAGCCCGCAGCTGGGGTCAAGGTCAGCCGTATTTCTGGCCTGGCCAAGGACCTGGCGCGTTCGATGGCGATTATCAGCGTACGCGTGGTGGAAGTAATTCCGGGCAAAACCACCGTCGGTATCGAGATTCCCAACGAAGACCGGCAGATCGTGCGCTTCTCCGAAGTGCTGTCATCGCCCGAGTACGATGAGGCCAAGTCGCCGGTTACTCTGGCTCTGGGCCACGATATCGGCGGTAAGCCGGTGATCACCGATCTGGCGAAGATGCCCCATCTGTTGGTGGCCGGTACCACCGGCTCGGGTAAGTCGGTCGGGGTTAACGCAATGATCCTGTCGATTCTGTTCAAGTCCACGCCGGAAGAGGCGCGCTTGATCATGATCGACCCGAAAATGCTCGAACTGTCGATCTACGAAGGCATTCCTCACCTGCTGTGCCCGGTCGTGACCGACATGAAGGAAGCAGCAAACGCCCTACGCTGGTCGGTGGCCGAGATGGAGCGTCGCTACAAGCTGATGTCGAAGATGGGCGTGCGCAACCTGGCCGGCTTTAACCGCAAGGTCAAAGACGCCGAAGAGGCGGGCGAGCCGCTTAGCGATCCGCTGTACAAGCGCGAAAGCATGCACGACGAAGCGCCGCTGCTGAAAACCCTGCCGACCATCGTGGTGGTGGTCGACGAGTTCGCCGACATGATGATGATCGTCGGCAAGAAGGTTGAAGAGCTGATCGCCCGTATCGCGCAGAAAGCCCGTGCCGCGGGGATTCACCTGATTCTCGCGACCCAGCGCCCCTCGGTGGATGTGATCACCGGTCTGATCAAGGCCAACATCCCGACCCGTATGGCGTTCCAGGTATCGAGCAAGATCGACTCGCGCACCATCCTCGACCAAGGCGGCGCCGAACAGCTACTGGGCCACGGTGACATGCTCTATATGCCGCCGGGCACCGGCTTACCGATTCGCGTGCACGGCGCTTTCGTCTCCGACGAGGAAGTACACCGCGTGGTTGAGGCTTGGAAGCAGCGCGGCACGCCTGACTATATCGATGACATCCTGGCCGGCGCTGAAGAGTCCGGTAGCGGCTTTGAGGGTGGCAGCGGCGAAGGCAGTGAAGGCAGCGAGTCCGATCCGCTTTACGACGAAGCAGTCAATTTCGTTTTGGAAAGCCGCCGCGCCTCTATTTCTGCGGTGCAGCGCAAGCTGAAGATCGGCTACAACCGAGCCGCACGGATGATCGAGGCCATGGAAATGGCCGGCGTCGTCACCTCAATGAACACCAATGGCTCTCGCGAGGTCATAGCACCAAGCCCCGTTCGCGATTAACGCCTAGCCCGATCTGATAAGGAGTCCCATGCGCCTGATTCGCATGTTGTTGCTGACCGTACTGAGTTTTACCAACGTTGCCGCCATGGCCGACGATGAAGTTGCCGTGCAGCGTTTGACCGAGCTGCTTAACCAGGCGCAGACCATCAACGCACGCTTTTCCCAGCTGACCCTAGACGGCAGTGGTACCCAGCTGCAGGAAACTGCTGGCCAGCTCGCGCTGAAACGTCCGGGTCTGTTCCGCTGGCACACCGATGCGCCGATGGAGCAGCTGCTGGTTTCCAACGGCGAGAAGGTCTGGCTGTATGACCCGGATCTGCAACAGGTGACCATTCAAACCCTCGATCAGCGCCTGACCCACACCCCGGCGCTGCTGCTGTCCGGCGATGTGTCGAAGATCCGTGAGAACTTCGAGATCAGCCACAAAGAGGGTGGCAACGTGGTCGACTTTATTCTCAAGCCAAAATCCAAGGACACTCTGTTCGACAGCCTGCGTCTGTCGTTCCGCAACAAGGTGCTCAACGACATGCAACTGATCGACAGCATCGGCCAGCGCACCAACATTCTTTTCCTCAACGTGAAAATGAATGAGCCACAGAACGATGCGCAGTTCACTTTCGAGATTCCGGCCGGCGCGGACGTGATTCAAGAGTAGAAAGCTCAAAGCAGAGGCGTTAAACCGCAGTCATGGATCTGTTTCGCAAGGCTTCCGTTGCTCAACCCCTGGCTGCCCGTTTGCGTGCAGCCAGCCTGGATGAGTACGTCGGTCAGGAGCACTTGCTGGCCCGCGGCAAACCCTTGCGTGAAGCGCTGGAGCAGGGTGCGCTGCACTCGATGATCTTCTGGGGCCCGCCGGGCGTCGGCAAGACCACCCTGGCGCGGCTGCTGGCGCAGGTTTCCGATGCGCATTTCGAGACGATTTCTGCGGTGCTTTCCGGGGTTAAGGAGATTCGTCAGGCAGTGGAAGTCGCGCAGCAGCATGCCGCGCAATATGGCCGTCAGACCATCCTGTTTGTCGATGAAGTGCACCGCTTCAACAAGTCGCAGCAGGATGCCTTCCTGCCTTACGTGGAAGACGGCACGCTGATCTTTATCGGCGCCACCACGGAAAACCCGTCATTCGAGTTGAACAACGCCTTGCTCTCACGCGCCCGCATGTACGTACTGAAAAGCCTGGATGAAAGCGCGCTGCGCAAACTGGTCGATCGCGCCTTGAGCGACCCAAAGGGCCTGGGCGAGCGCAAACTTAGCCTTCCAGAAGAAAGCTTCCAGATTCTCCAAGCCGCCGCCGATGGTGATGGCCGGCGCTTGCTCAATTTTCTGGAAAACGCTGCGGATCTGGCCGAAGACGGCAGCGAGATCAGCAGCGAGTTGCTGCTCAATCTGCTTGGCGATACCCGTCGGCGCTTCGACAAGGGCGGCGAAGCCTTCTACGACCAGATATCGGCGCTGCACAAATCCGTGCGTGGCTCCAACCCCGACGGCGCGCTGTACTGGTTTGCGCGCATGCTCGATGGAGGCTGTGATCCGCTGTATATCGCCCGGCGCGTGGTGCGCATGGCCAGCGAAGACATCGGCAACGCCGACCCACGGGCGCTGACCCTGTGCCTAAACGCCTGGGATGTACAAGAGCGCCTGGGCAGTCCCGAGGGCGAGCTGGCAGTGGCTCAGGCGATTGTCTACCTCGCCTGCGCGCCGAAAAGCAATGCGGTCTACAACGCCTTCAACGCCGCTAAGCGTGACGCTGCCGAGCATGGCTCGCAAGAAGTCCCGCTGCACCTGCGCAATGCGCCGACCAAACTTATGAAAGAGTTGGGCTATGGCGACGAATACCGCTACGCCCACGATGAGCCTGATGCCTATGCGGCAGGCGAAGATTACTTTCCGGAAACATTCGAGCCACGCGAGTATTACCAGCCAGTGCCACGTGGCCTGGAGTTGAAAATTCGCGACAAGCTGCAGCACCTGAAAAACCAGGACCGCAACAGCCCTCGGCAGCGGAGAAAACCATGATCGGTGTAGTGGTTGCCGTAGCCTTGGGCGGTATGTTCGGCACGCTGTTGCGCTTCGCCACGGCCAACTGGGTCAGCGCAAACTGGCCGCAGCACTTCTACGGTGCGACCTTGGCGGTGAATATTCTTGGTTGCCTGCTGATCGGCTACCTATATGGCCTGTTCCTGCTGCGCCCTGAGCTGCCGCTGGAGTTGCGCGCGGGGCTGATTGTTGGCTTTCTTGGCGGCCTGACCACCTTTTCATCTTTTTCCCTCGACACCGTACGGCTGCTGGAGAGCGGCCAGCTGCCGCTGGCCCTGGGCTATGCGTCAGTCAGCGTGTTGGGTAGCCTGCTAGCGACCTGGGCGGGACTTAGCTTGGCGCGCCTGTGTCAGTAACGGCGTTGTCGATTGGCACTTCCCCCCGCTAAAGCCTTAAACTGCGCGGCATTGCGCGTCATGGCCAAAGCCATGCAAACCCTTGTGAAGTGTTGAGACCAGAACATGCTTGATTCCAAACTCGTTCGTACCCAGCTCCATGAAGTGGCCGAGCGCCTGGCTGCCCGTGGCTTTGTCCTCGATGTTGCGCGTTTTGAAGCGCTAGAAGCCCAGCGCAAGACTCTGCAGACCCGCACCGAGCAGCTGCAGGCCGAGCGCAACAGTCGCTCTAAATCCATTGGCCAGGCCAAGCAGCGCGGTGAAGACATCACGCCGCTGCTGGCGGAAGTGGACCAGATGGGCAGCGATCTGGAGCAGGGTAAACGTGACCTCGATGGCATCCAGGCCGAGCTCGACAACCTGCTGCTGAATATCCCCAATCTGCCGCATGAGTCGGTGCCGGTTGGTGCAGACGAAGAGGGTAACGTTGAGGTGTCGCGCTGGGGCACACCGCGCAGCTTCGACTTCCCGATTCAGGATCACGTTGCCCTCGGCGAGCAGCACGGCTGGCTGGACTTTGAGACCGCCGCAAAGCTCTCTGGCGCGCGCTTTGCCGTGCTGCGCGGGCCCATCGCCCGTATGCACCGCGCCCTGGCACAGTTCATGATTAACCTGCACACCGGCGAGCACGGCTACGAAGAAGCCTACACGCCGTATTTGGTACAGGCGCCGGCGCTGCAAGGCACCGGCCAGCTGCCGAAGTTCGAGGAAGACCTGTTCAAGATCAGCCGCGAAGGCGAAGCCGATCTTTACCTGATCCCGACTGCTGAAGTGTCGCTGACCAATATCGTTGCTGGCGAGATCCTTGACCCTAAGCAGCTGCCACTCAAGCTGGTTGCGCACACCCCGTGCTTCCGTAGCGAAGCCGGCGCATCGGGTCGTGATACCCGCGGGATGATTCGTCAGCACCAGTTCGACAAGGTTGAGATGGTGCAGATCGTCGAGCCAAGCAAATCTTTCGAAGCGCTGGAAAGTCTGACCGCCAACGCTGAGCGCGTGCTGCAGCTGCTTGAGCTGCCATACCGCAAATTGGCGCTGTGTACCGGTGACATGGGCTTCGGTGCGGTGAAAACCTATGACCTGGAAGTCTGGGTGCCGAGCCAGGATAAGTACCGCGAGATTTCCTCGTGCTCTAACTGTGGCGACTTCCAGGCGCGTCGCATGCAAGCACGCTACCGCAACCCAGAAACCGGAAAACCCGAGCTGGTGCACACCCTCAACGGCTCCGGCCTGGCAGTAGGTCGCACACTGGTCGCCGTACTGGAGAACTACCAGCAGGCCGATGGCAGCATCCGCGTGCCGGACGTGCTGAAGCCCTATATGGGCGGTATCGAAATCATCGGTTAATCCGAATTTCAGTTACCTGCGACGGGGCGGCCAGTGCCACCCCGTTTTGTTTATCCGATCGAGAGCGTGCGTCATGGATTTTCTGCCCCTGTTCCACAAACTGCAGGATCGCCTGGTACTGGTGGTCGGTGGCGGCGAAGTTGCCGTGCGCAAGGCGCGCTTGCTCAGTGATGCAGGTGCAACCTTGCGTGTGGTTGCGCCGGAGATTCGTGATGAATTGCGTGAGATGGCCAGCGCCCGTAACGGCGAGGTGCTGCTGCGCGATTATCAATCGGCTGATCTGCAGGGGGTGGCACTGATCATTGCCGCCACCGATGACGAGCCGCTGAATGCGCAGATATCCGCCGAGGCGCAGGCCCTGGGCATTCCGGTCAATGTGGTGGATGCGCCCAAGCTGTGCAGCGTGATTTTCCCCGCCATTGTTGATCGCTCGCCTTTGATTGTGGCGATTACCAGTGGCGGCGATGCTCCTGTATTGGCGCGGCTGATTCGCGCCAAAATCGAGACCTGGATTCCCGCGACCTATGGCCAGTTGGCGGGTCTGGCCAAACGTTTTCGTGCCCAGGTCAAAGGGCTCTTCCCCGATGTGCAGCAGCGCCGGGTGTTCTGGGAGGATGTGTTCCAGGGCCAGGTGGCCGAAAGCGTATTCGCCGGTAAGCTGCAAGAAGGTCAGCGCCTGCTGGAAGAGAAAATTGCTGGCATTGCCCCGCGCACCTTGGGCGAGGTATATCTGGTTGGCGCAGGGCCGGGTGATCCTGACTTACTGACCTTCCGTGCGCTGCGCCTAATGCAGCAGGCCGATGTTGTGTTGTATGACCGCCTGGTGGCACCTGCGATTATCGAACTGTGCCGCCGTGATGCCGAGCGCATTTATGTCGGCAAACGGCGTGCCGAGCATGCCGTACCGCAAGAGCAGATCAACCAGCGCTTGGTCAATCTGGCCAAAGAAGGTAAGCGGGTGCTACGTCTTAAAGGCGGAGATCCGTTCATCTTTGGCCGCGGTGGAGAGGAAATTGAAGAGCTGGCCGCCCATGGCATCCCCTTTCAGGTTGTCCCTGGCATTACCGCAGCCTCTGGCTGCGCCGCTTATGCTGGGATTCCGCTGACTCACCGAGACCATGCGCAGTCGGTGCGTTTTGTTACCGGCCACCTGAAAGATGGCAGCAGTGATTTACCCTGGAACGAACTCACCGCCAGCAGTCAGACTCTGGTGTTTTATATGGGGTTGGTCGGCTTGCCGATCATTTGCCAGCAGTTGATTGCCCATGGCCGCGCCGCTACAACCCCGGCAGCATTGATCCAGCAGGGCACCACGCAGAACCAGCGGGTGTTTACGGGCACTCTGGCCAATCTGGCGGAGCTGGTGGCAGAGCATGAGGTGCATGCGCCGACGTTGGTCATAGTCGGCGAAGTGGTGCAGCTGCGGGAGAAACTGGCCTGGTTCGAAGGGGCTCAGGCGAGCGTCTGATTGCGCGCCGCCCACATCTGGGCGGCACGCTCCAGGGCTTGTTCACGCGGTTCGCCGAGGGCGCGCAAGGCCAGAGCCATGGTGCTGATGACGGCAAGCTGGCCGTAATCATCGGCCACCTCACCACGCCAGAACGCGGACAGGTGAGCGGGCTGCAATGATTCGGGTTTGACGTGGCGCTGCGGCGACAGTGCCGGCCATTCTTCATCCCAGTTGGTGCTGTTAGCCGTGCCATATAGGTGGCTGGTGGCGTCTGGGTTGATCTCGATTTCGCCGCCTTCGCCCTTGATCACCACAGCGCTATCGCCGAGCAACTGGCTGGCTTCGCGGTGCACCGCCTGATAACCCGGATGAAAGATGCTCTGCAGGCCGCAACGCGCGCCCAGCGGGTTGAGAATGCGCGCCAGGGAATGAATCGGTGAGCGCAGGCCGAGGATATTGCGCAGGTCGATCATCCGTTGCAGTTGCGGCACCCAGTCGCCCAGCGGGATAAACGCCAGCTGTTGTTGCGCCAATGCCTGCTCGACGCTCTCCCAGTTGCGGCACAGCGGGATGTGCAGGGTTTCGAGCAGCTGTTCGCTGTACATCCGCCCGGCAGTGTGTGGGCCGCCACCATGCAGCAGGATGCGAATACCGCTATTGGCCAGTGCTTTGGCGGCTAGCAGGAACCAAGGCAGGTGGCGCTTCTTCCCGGCATAGCTCGGCCAATCCAGGTCCACCTGAATCGCTGGCGCCTGCAGGCGCGCGCGCACGGCTTCGGCAAAGCCGGCCATTTCCTCGGCGCTTTCTTCCTTGTGCCGCAACAGCATCAAAAAGGCACCCAACTGGGTGTCTTCGACCTTCCCCTCAAGCAGCATGCCCATGGCGTCTCGGGCTTCCTCGCGAGTCAGGTTACGTGCGCCGCGCTTGCCCTTACCTAGAATGCGTACAAATTGAGCGAAAGGATGTTCCGGCGGAGTAACAAGGTTCATAGGCAATTGGTCGGTTTGGGCAGGCCCGCCAGCTTGGCGGCGAGTTTGGCAGGAGCGCCATTGAACAGGCGATTGAGGTTCAGGCTATTGCCTTTCTCGGCGCCGATTTTCACGGCTATAAATTTGATCAGCGGACGGTTGGCCGGGGACAACTGAAATTCGTCGTAAAAGCTGCGCACCAGCCAAAGGATTTCCCAGTGTTCGGCACTCAGGCTGATGCCTTCACGTTGCGCCAGGGCTTGCGCGGTAGCTTCGGACCAATCCGCCAGGTCGAGCAGATAGCCGTCTTTGTCCAGCGCCAGGCTGCGACCCTCAACATTCAGCGTGGTCATAGCCAGGTGTTTACCTTGTCGTATTGGCAGCTCAGCGCAACGAAGCCAGGGTAATCGACCAGTGTGAGGCGGGCTGGGAACACAAGGCCGCGAGCCTGCACGTCTTCATCCAACGCATACAGCGCAATGCTTTCAGGCATCAATTCAAGCGCCTGACGCTGCGCGCTGCCGTCCTGCAAGGCGTATACGGCATCACCGCAGAGCAGCAGGGCATCCTGGCTGCCGAGAATGCGCAGGCAACTGCTCAGGCGGCTATCGGTAAAGGGCGAGTGCGAAAGTACGTGCAAGGTAGCCATCAGAGCGTAATCACCTGGTCGTAACGGTCAATCAAGGCGCTTATTGAGGAATCATCGAGGCGCTCGACAGCGAGGCTGCTGGGTTGATCCTGCAGGCCACGTTCGGCCAGGCTGCGCTGCGAGACATACAGCGCCTCGACACCGAACATCGGCAAGGCCTGCAGGTTGGCGCTGAGGTCTTTCTGCTGCAGGGTGGCCGGTTGCTGCGCGCTGCTCAGCTGGAATACACCGTCATCGAGAAACAGCAGGCCAATCGGCAAATCGAAGGCGCCGCCGGCCAGCGCGATATCCAGTGCTTCGCGCGCGCCGGGGCCGGACCAAGGCGCTTGGCGGCTGATGACCAACAGCGACTTACTCATCTCAAGGCCCTCCAAAGCACACTAGACGATCCGCCAGCTGCGCTGCTTCGTGCAACTGGCCCAGGCCAGAAAGCTCCCAGGTCGCATCCAGGTTGGCAGCCGTGCGCGAGTAGCGCTGGGCTTCATCGTCATTCAACACGCCACGGCGTAAGGCGGCGGCGATACACACCACGCCATCCAGCTGCTGCGCTTGCACAAATTCTCGCCATTCGCGGGGTAGGTCCACCTCATCCTGCGCGCAAACCACATTGCTCGAGGCGCTGTGTACGCCGTCCTGATAAAAGAACAGCCGCACGATCTCATGCCCGCCCGCCAATGCAGCCTGCGCAAAACGCAGCGCACGGCGCGAGGAGGGCGCATGGGGAGGGGAGAACAGTGCGATGGCGAACTTCATAGCAAACCTGGCGAGCCAATTTGGCGGAATGATAAAGCTTGGGCCGCCAAGATGCGCGCGGCAGGCATAAAAAATGACAGGGAGTCATTTTTAACGTCGCTAGCGACGGCCCGGAGGGGGCGAGCCATGGATGGCAAGCATAAAAAAGCCCGCCGGAGCGGGCTTTTCACAGCAACTTAAATCAGTCGTCGCTGCCCATGATGCCGAAAATCTGCAGCAGGCTGACGAACAGGTTGTAGATCGATACATACAGGCTGATGGTCGCCATGATGTAGTTGCGCTCGCCGCCATGGATGATCGCGCTGGTCTGGAACAGGATGCAGGCCGAGGAGAACAGCACGAAACCTGCGCTGATCGCCAGCTGCAGGCCGCTAATCTCGAAGAAGAAGCCAGCAACCATCGCGCCCAGCAGGACAAAGAAACCCGCAGTGATGAAGCCACTGAGGAAGCTCATGTCCTTGCGGGTGGTCAGTACGTAAGCAGACAAGCCGCAGAACACCAGGGCCGTCATGGCGAAGGCCGAGCTGACAACTTCAGCACCATTGGCCATACCCATGTAGCGATTGAGGATTGGGCCGAGGGTGTAGCCCATAAAGCCGGTCAGGGCGAGGGTCGAAACCAGGCCCCAAGCCGAATTACGCAGTTTGGCGGTGAGGAAGAACAGGCCATAGAAGCCGATCAGCACCACAAAGATATTCGGGTAAGGCACATTGGCGCGCTGCGCGATGTAAGCCACCAAGCCGCTGAAGGCCAGGGTGATGGCTAGCAGGCCATACGTGTTGCGCAGGACGCGGCTGACTTCTTGCTGCTCAACCTGCGTATGGTCAAGTGCATAATTGTGTTCGTTCATGGCGACACTCCTGAAATGGCTGATGGTTCCGTGACCAAGGTCAGGCCCGATCATAGCAGAGGCGAATAAAGAGCCAACACGCAGAGTTTGACAGCGTGTTGCGTTCGGGTAAGATTGCCGCCCGCAAACGCCGGAAGCGTGGCAGAGCGGTTGAATGCAACGGTCTTGAAAACCGTCGAAGGGGAAACTCTTCCGTGAGTTCTTATACTAGGATGCATTCAGTTGCATCTTATGACTGGTTCTCAAGTAGCAACGTAGTAAAAATGGGAAATTGGCAGAGTGGTTTAATGCTCCGGTCTTGAAAACCGGCGGACGCTAACGCGTCCCGGGGGTTCGAATCCCCCGTTTCCCGCCATACACCTGAAAAAACAAGGGCTTAGATGAAAATCTAGGCCCTTTTTTTTGGCTTTTTCGTATCAGGGGTGCGATCAAGAGCTTAAGGGCTTGGAGTCTAACAACACGCAACAGAAAAGTTGCATTCTGTTGCATTAAGTTGCATGTTGTTGTACAAGACTCACCCCTTGTTGCATCTTGTCATGACGGGAAGAAGAATTTTGAGCCGCTTGAAAGCACACCCCGGCCACCTTGACATCAAAGAAACCACACGTAACGGCAAGGCGACCTTTCGCCTGCTAGCCGATGACGAAATGATGTGCGAGTTTTTTGATGAGTGGGCGTACCAGCTGGCCATCAGCAAAAAATTCAGAACGGTCAAGGCCTATTGCTACGCGGTCAGCCGTTTTCTCAATTACATCTACGAAGTGATTGCGCAGCAGGGGTTCCTGACACCGATCCTACTCAGAGATGCCTTGGACTCCTACGAGAGCTACTTGGCATATGGCGCTGACAGTGAGGCTCCACTGGCTGCGTCGACGGCAAAAGCTCTTGGGACAGGTGGTATTGGCGCTAGCTCCATAGACCTGCATTTCGTCGCGATTAATAACTTCATTGATGCTAGCGAAAGGTTGCGGATCGGTCTCCAGCAGTTAGAGCAAGCTGGATATCTGTCTGACTCTAGTTTTTCAGTCTTACCGCTTTCGATGGAAAGATATCAAAAGGCCCCACTAAAAATAAAACAGGCTATAAAGTCAAAAAGCTGGCTTGCTGGCTGTATTGCGGGCGGGCTCAAGTCTATAAAGGTAAAGGGGCTGGTCGCTAAGGCTAAAAATTCTGTTATTGCATACACCGATTGCAATGGTGGTGACGACCTTGTTTTCCCAATAGACAAATGCAAAGCGCTCATAGATAGCGCGAAATGTTTACGAGATAAAGTCTTGTGGAGCTTTATCGCGGCTTCAGGTTGCAGGATATCTGAAGCCCTGACATTGCTGGTTGATGATATTAACCCCAGTGAAGGCAAGGTTAGAATTGTTGACCCTAACACTAGGAAAGACATTCTCGCAAAGTATATGTCTGCAAGTGCGATTGAAAAGCTTGATCACAAGGGGCGGATTACAGAAGAGACATTCTTGATAGAGCCATTTGCATCTATGTTTTGGATCAATCTAGATTTATATATTCAGGAGGAACGGGAAAAAGAGTCTCTCCGCCTCAGGCCCAAAAGACATCGTTTTTTGTTCCGCAATCTGAAGAACGGTGATGCGATGCCCTCGTCCTATCAAGCGACTTGGGAACGATTCAATAAGGCGACAAAAGAGCTTGGGCTGAATAGCTATGGCTTTCATTCTTTACGGCATATGTATGGCTATTACTTAGTGAATTTCTGCCCGAATCCGTCTAGTCCGAATAAATTCGGGCTAGACCTTAAAATGGTTCAGAAATTCATGGGGCATAAAACTATTGAAGCAACGCAGCGTTATGCCAGAAAAGATGCCAAGCTGCTGGAGTTTACACTCTCCTCAATCAATATGCTCAGATTGAGAGACGATTCATTTAGCGTTGCTAATTCGCAAATAAAATACCTCGAAAACCAGTTGGGTAATATGAAAAAGTCTATTGGTCTGGAGGTTGGCTATGATTAATCTCGATAAAAACGCTGCCGTATGGTTTGTCGATGATAGCCAGGTTGGAGTTGAGTTTAACAGGTCAGTGACTAATGTTAGGAAGTTATTTTTCAGTCTGCCAGAGTCAAATGTTCTTGCGGGTAGAACTTCATCACCCAATAAGCTGCGCAAATTTTTTGAATTGGGGATTGATCTAAAAGGGTTCACAAGAAAGCAAGTCGAACAACTGATCACGTACGGCTTTAAGAAAACGTCTGTCAAATTGTCTGATGTCGATGCTCGCTTTTCACAGTTGAAACCTACACACCTTCAAACCCTCTCTAATTTCTTCAGGTTTGCGTTCATTGATCTTTGGGCCAGGAAAAAATTCCTTGCGCCACTCTCATTGATGGGTGTGCTGCACCAAAATGAATTATATGACGCACTTAGCCTTGACTCCGGGGTAGAGACGCTAATACTGCTTCGCTCGATGAGCCCCCAGTCTGCTTTGCCCAGCAGTATTCCTCTGAAGGACGACAGTAGTGGTCGGTTAGGTTTTTGGCTGCGATTGTTGCTGAGCACAACATTTTATTCTGTTGAAGATATGAATGAGGCGGATATCAAGGTTTTATTCGGGGCTGCCAATGGTGTAGGTGATCTACCACTCAGGCGTCATTATGTTAACGATTTCTTGGTGACTCTCTCTAGAAACACACCTGCGATTGCAGATGTGGTCGAGAAAATTATTTCAGACTACAAAATTGCAAAAAAAGAAGAAAGAGAGCAGGCTTGTACAAAGAAGGCAAGGCATGCGCGGATGCATGAGCCTCAGGAACGCAAAAAAAGAAATAACCAATCATTGCTGATTAATCAATCAATGGCTGTCGCCGTTGAATATTCTTCTGGTGAATCTGCATTATCCTTAAGTGATTTTATCAAAAATCATTTAAAGCCAAGTCGGATTAAATTCATTTTCAATCGTGAAGATGGAGTCGATAACTCGCCAATTTATTCGCGCCTACCAAAAAAGGTGGACGATTTTTCTGACTTATTAAACGAGTTATTCAGGTCGTTTTTGAAGTCAAAGAACTATCAGAAAGATTCTCAGCCGATATTTCTCCTGAATCTCGTTATGAGTTATGCTGCTGTCTATCTTCCTAGCTTTTACTTTCGGCGAGATCAATCGCTGGATGACTATCCGACGTCCATGAATGATTTCCAATGCTCCTTATTTATTACTCGTGAAGCGACGATCTCTGATCGCGTACTAAAGGCAAGTAAAGAAATGCCGATGACATTTCTTAACTATCTTGATCTGTGCGCAAAACAATATGAATGGACACAGGATACACATTATAGCCGCGTCCTAATGCTGGAGCAGTGGTGCCAATATGTAGAAGATCATAATTCGATCATACCTAAATGTGATAAATTCAAAAGCACGTTTTCGCCTGCATGTTATCCAAAAATTCAGAAGCGGTATGGCACAGTTAAGAAGCCAATTCCCAGATCTTATTTCTCAACTTTTATTAGCATGCTGTATTCGCTTGAATACTTGGTAATGCATATAAATGACATGTTGGTGCAGGATGTCGTCAACGACGCAGGAAAAGCTGGATATCTGGGTAATTTCGGGATTCTTAATGGCGCTCTGTACAAGCCTACGTTAGGTGAGCTTCGAGAGAATATTGCCTGGAAAGGGATTTGGGGCAAAGAAGGGCAAAGTTATAGTTTAGTGGATCTAGATGCTCTTAACTACTGCCCTATTTTTTTTCATGAGGGAAAAGTTCAGAGGTTTGAGTTCCTGCCTAGATTTTACTCTTTTTCGAGTTATCAAATTGACGGGAGCTGGCAAGAGCGGATTGTTCCAAATCACATACGGGTCACGCAATTGATGTGTGAAACGGGGCTGCGTCAAGCGCACCTTATTTGGCTTAATAAAGACAAGTATGACTGTGTTCTTGATCGCTACAATCAGAGCCAGCTCGCGCCGCTGTTTGTCAGCAGTGATAAATCCCACGGAGCCTGGACGGCAATTGTGTCTCGTCGTGTTTACGAGGTTCTGGATAGGCAGAGAACTTGGTACGATCAATGTAGCGATCCAAGTTATCAGGAAGATTTGTGGTACGGGTTGAAAGAAGGAGCGCGATTCGGCAGATACAAGCCGTTGTTCCGATTGCCCAAATCAAATCAGACCCTATGGTACAATTTCCATATTTTCCCAACGCTGCTGCTCATTCTGCAATATTTCATTAAGGTTCAACTTGGAGATAAAGACGGTGCAGATCTTGTTTATCTAAAAGAAGGGAAAAACAAGCTGCCTTTTGATGATTACTCTTCAAAGTTTCTCAGTGGTATTGGTAAATCCTCTGTGAGGAGTGATCATACTCCACATGGACTTCGTGCGGGCTTCGTATCTGAAGCGATGAACTGGCTTCCAGCGTCAATCATTGGCTCAATGATGACCGGTCAAACAGAGTCGTTGGTGTGGTACTACACAGTTTCTGATACAGACAGTATGCCTAGCCATCAGCAGTTGCTTGAAAATTATCTAATGAAGAATATGGACAAGCTTAATGACGGTGATGCACCGGAGTTGGCTGAGGCAGTTCTTCGTGTGAACGCCAAGCTCATCAGCGATATTGAGACTGATCCTGAGGCGGCGATTCAGACTCACGGCCTCATGAGCTTGACCGGGGTTAAAGAAGACAAAGATGGACTAGGAGTGCTCCGTGGTAAGCATTTCACTGAGCTTGCGCACAATCCGTGTCACATCTGTCCATTCAACAATAACTGTCCTCAGGAAGTGGTTCGGGCGCTTGGTGGTGAGAGGATCTGCTCACTGTGTGTATATGCGATACGTGGTATTGTCCATCTTCCTGCAATTTGTGCTGAGAAGGATAAGTGCAAGGAAATGATGGCTGGTATTCTGAAGAAACTGAATGAATATCGCATTCGAAAGCCGTCTGCTCAGGATAAACAGGTTATGGATAACCTTGAAAGTGAGCATGATCGCTATACTCGTGAGGTCTATGCTTACGAAGCCATCGAGCAGCAGCTTTACATGATGTCAAGGAATGGGCAGGGAGAAGGCTTTTTCTTGCAGGAGAAGGAGCAGTTACTCTCGCATTTTGAACGCGTGGAATTAACGTCTGCTGAGCATTTGATAAAACGCTTGGTTGATGTGCAAAATTTTCCTGACACCTCCAGTCCAGAGTTGGACTCTCAGTTTGCCTATATGCGCGCGGTGATGCTCATGAAGGAGGGGAATATGCTGGAAGGTTTCAAGCCAACCCCCAAAACTCCAGGTATGGCGCTCGCTACTCAGATTGCCAGCATGATTTCTACCGGCTCACTTGACGCTATGGATGTTTTCCGGATCGCTAGTGATCCCGTTAAGGCGTTAGTCATCGAAGAACCCGAAGTTAAACCCAGTCTAATTTTTAATTCCCCTGGGGATGTGTAATTGAAACGGTCTCAAACTTTTGATGAGTATAGACGTAAGCATGAAGCCGAAAGACTTAAGCTCATAACTGACGCTATAAAAATTCTGTCAAATGCAAAATTTTCTAACGTAACTAGCTTTGCTAAGGATGTGGCAAAATTGGTTACGGAGTTTGAGTCAAATCGGAAAACTTCCTCGCAGGATGGTGTGGTGGTCGTGCCTCAAAAGCCCATGAGCCACGTGACTCTTTTGCGAAATAAAACTTATAGAGATCTGCTTGAAAGATTTTTGAAGATTAAGCAGGAAAATCCGGACACTACAAATTTAAGCATTTCGGATAGTGAGGCTCTTAATTTTGAGATCGCAAGCCTGCGCAAGAAAAACCAGTGGCTTGAGCAGAAGATACTCGCCATCGACTCTGGGGTTTCTTTTGAAGGTTCTGGAGGAAGTGAGGCACTACAAGCCACAATTGAGCGTCTTCAAAGCGATCTAGCGCTGGTAATCAGCATCTATGAAGGTATGTGCGGTCAGATACCGGGAGCGTTCAAGCTGGTTCCTGAAGGGAAAACGACTCAAAATTTTGCCACTCCAGGGTTCCATGGGCCTAGGGGGCTGATTGCGCCTATGGAAGATATGCATGAGCTTGATCGCATCTTTGAGGACGTAGCTAAGTGGCGTAAAAGGGCGAAAAGGTTGCCAGACCAATGAGTGAAACGACCTCTTGGCCAACCTCCCTGAGCCTTTAACGCGTCCCAATGACTCGCAAAGACTGGCGGGTCGTCTTAAGTAAATGCTTCAGAGGTCATGGCGACGTCGATGGTTGTCAGTCTCCTGTGGCATTTCGGCTGGCCGTTCCACAAAGCATCACAACCGGCGCCTTCTGTTGGATCTGACTACCAAGCAGGCTCGCTTGGAATGGAGTCCAGGCTCGGAAGCAAGCTGTGAGGGCGACACTGGGTACGCGACTCTGAGCGCTGATCCGCTTTAGCAGCGACCGCCTATCTTCCCTGATTGACCTATCGCAAGGCTTGGCGAATACTGTTTGCATATACAGTATTTGTTGAGTAATCCGATGCCTTCTCTGTCCATACTGGCTCGCGGTGAACGGCTGCGCGAGCGCCTACTTGCCGACGCTGCTGATCTGCGCATCACCGGCTTTCAATCGCCTGCTGAAGATGAGAAAGAAGAGGGCCTTTCCTTAGACCGGCTTACTGGTCTGGGGGCGCCGCATATATGGGGCGTTCGTGTGCTCGATGACACACTGCTGGGCTTCGGGATATTCCCTGGTGACCGGTTGATCGTGAACAGAGCAGCAAGCCACTTGGACAACAAACTTGTGGTAGTCGACCTCGGCGACGGCTACCGGGTGAGGCTGGTTCAGCGGGACTTGTTTGGTGGCCGCTGGCTTAAAGCTGCCGACCCAATCGTCCCGGATGTCCAGCTGGACGGTGAAGAGATCGTCGAGATCTGGGGAGTCGTATCCTGGGTGGTCAGCTGTGTGTCGTCATGAGCGCCCCGCGTCGAGTCTTCGCGCTCATCGACTGCAACAGCTTTTACTGTAGTTGCGAACGAATCTGCCAGCCGGAGCTCAAGCGTCGACCTGTCGTGGTTTTATCGAACAACGACGGGTGTGTGATTGCCCGCAGCAGCGAGGCAAAAGCGTTGGGTATTGGCATGGGCGCCGCGTACTACAAAGTGCGCGATGAGATGCGTCGGCAAGGTGTGGTGGCGCGCTCCAGCAACTACCCGCTGTACGCCGACATCAGTAACCGAGTCATGCGCGTTATGGCAGAGATGCTGCCAGGCATCGAGGTGTACTCAATCGACGAAGCCTGGGGCGACATGACCGGCGTTGCTGATCCTGAAGCACTGGGAAGGAGCATTCGCGAGCGCCTAGCCCGTGAAATCGGTATGCCGGTTGGCGTTGGCATCAGCACGACTAAAACCCTAGCCAAGCTCGCAAACTGGGCGGCAAAAAAATGGAAAGGCACTGGTGGTGTTCTCGACCTGACCGACCCCATTCGCCAGGAGAAGCTTCTTCGCTTGGCGCCAGTGTCAGAAGTGTGGGGTGTAGGACATCGCTCGGCGGCCAAGCTCACGACTCTCAATATCGCGACAGCCTGGGATCTGGCGCAGTTCGATATCGGCACCCTACGCAAAACCTTCGGGGTGACCATGGAGCGCACAGCGAGGGAGCTACGTGGTGTGAGCTGCATCGGCTTTAATGAGGGGCCTCCGCCCAAGGAGGCTATCGGCACCAGCAAGATGTTTGGTGTACGCCAAACAGAGCTACCGCCAATTCGCGAAGCACTGGCTGCTTATGTGAGCCGTGCTGCGGAGAAGTTGCGTGCCCAGAACTCGCTTTGCGGCACCATTCAGGTCGGCCTTCAGACACAGTTGGCTCAGGTTGATGGGCCGCGTTATGCCAATGCGGTGACCATGGCTCTGCCGGCACCTACCGACGACACGCGAGAAATTCTGGCGCTTGCCCAGCGAGGCCTGAGCCAAATCTACCGTCCTGGATATCCGTTCTCAAAGTGCTCCATCCTGCTGATGGATTTGAGTCAGCGCGGCGAGATGACGCCGGATCTGTTTGCGCCCAAACCCCGCCCTGGCTCAGAGCAGCTGATGAAGGTTGTTGACCAGATCAATCAGAGAGAAGGGCGAGGCGCCGTACGCATTGGCCGGGTGCCGGCGAAGCCATCTTGGGCAATGCGCCGGGAGATGTTGAGTCAGAGGTACACGACTCGGTGGGATGAGGTGATTGGGGTGAGGGGGTAGGTTTCTGCTTCCGGCCAAGAGCGGTCACTGGCAATAGACTGGCGCTGGCGGATTCAAGTAGTGTTTCCAGCGAATAGCCGCCGAACATGATCGAGCAGATTGTGCTTGTCGCCCATGTCGCCCTTCCACCCTTAGGCTGTCGCATTTTCCGTGAAATTCCTCAAGCCAGAGTAGAGCTTAAAAAACGACAAGGAACGTTATCCGACACCCGTCGGATGTTATGCGACAGCGATGCCGCCTAATAGTAGTTATGCAAAAAAACAGATCATGAGTAAAACTTACATATGATTGAAAATCCCAAACCATCCGACTGGAAAGATCTGCAATCAGGAGTATGCAGGATACTTAATGAGGTTGGGATAGCTGCTGAAACAGAGAAAACTATCGAGACACCCAGAGGGAAAGTTGAGATAGATGTGTACGGAATAGATGAACACAGCGTAGAAAAAATAAAGTACATCATCGAATGTAAGAACTGGGGCAGCACAATACCGCAAGCAGTCGTGCATTCATTTACAACCGTGCTTCATGAGACAGGTGGCCACATTGGCATATTGATATCCAAGGAGGGCTTTCAGGAAGGAGCACTAAGCTATATACAGCACACAAACATTGTGGCTTTGACATATGCCGAATTTCAAGAGCGTTACTTCAAACAATGGTATAGCAAGTATTTTTGTGTCAAGGTTCTCTCCGCTGTAGATTGCCTACTACAATATGTGGAGCCAATTAATAGCCGCAGATCAAGATTCTTGAATCAGCTTGATGCGACCAAGAAATCAGAATATGAAGTGCTATGCAATAAATATCAAAATTTTACAATGGTTATGGCCATGCTGAGCATGGATAAATTTGCAAGCAGCCACGAACCAACAGCTCTTTTTGATATTGAAGATTTTAAATCAAGGCTAGTTAATGGCTTCGGCGATGAGTTTAAATACAAAGCAGTCTACTATCGGGATCTGACGACTGAAATCTCTAGTCATGCTGCGGTAATTACCGAGAAATTTCATACTGTATTTGGGCGTAATATTTTCGCATAACAAGTGGTTCAAATCGCTCGCTGTGCGCGCTGGGACGGTCTAAAGCCCGCCCCTTAACCAAAAGTTATATGTCCTCATAGATCAGGAGATGTGTTTGAGCAAAGAGAAATATCAAATCAAAGAGAAAGCCACATATTTGTGCCTTACCATCATTCAGCATGACCTGGAATGTCTGGACGATGATCTAAGAGCTCCTACGAATGATCTCAAGGCACACATTGGAAAGCTTAGGAGCACTCGTAACGTCTTCGTCATACTGAACAATCTCAATGACTTCCTAAAGCAAGGAGGCGTTAGAGGGGATGCAGAGTTCCAGAGTCACACACGTGAACTTAGAAAAAAGCTAGGATTTATCAATCATGTTAGAAATAAATCAGTTGGCCATATAGATTTCGTATTGTCGGAGCGCGCTGTTCAATGGATGCCCCAATTATTCATGGAGAGCTCAAGAGAAAATTCTGAATATAGAATTTTTGAAAGTTACAGAGCTCTATTAGAGGCCTCTATAAACTCTTTCTTAACAGAGGACGGGCACCAAAAAGTATTTGGTCACGAGATCGACCTAGTTTACCCGCCGGATAGAAAAGAGTTTTATGAATTTCTGGAAGGCGTAGTTACTGAGTCAATAGCTTGGTTGCGTCATGCAGCTCAAGTGGTCGAGTCTTGTATAGTTTTTCATACTCAAGAGTCGGTAGAAGAGCTCGGAGCAATCGCAGGAAAAACTAATTTTGACTTAAAAAGTGACTCAGAAGTTGAGTACAGCCCTGAAGAAAAAGAGCCTGTCATCAGGAATGCAATTGAGAAACTTAGAGAGATAGGAACGGATGAGCAAGTAATTCGCCATCTGGAGTCAAAAATATAACAACTGGTTCAAACCGCTCGCTCCGCTCACCGGGACGGGCTAAAGCCCGCTCCTTAACCAAACGTTAGTCAATGGCTTCTTCTGGCCGACTCCCGCCTGATGCGACAGGCTCAAAGCGGCACTCAACAGTGTTTACAAATTCAGGGCGACTCTGCGCGATTGCACAATCAGCAGAACAGTCCATTGACTCATCAACAGCGTCTGCGCCGAGGACGTGAGCGCACCTCAGCGTACCAACTCCTTCCTCAATTGGTATAGCGGTAGACGATAGACTCGAAGGTACCGTCCGCTTGGCCTCGCCCCAAGCACTGGTTGAAACTATCCAGGAACCAGCCCATCTTCAGTGACTTAGCGATGCCCATGTGCTTGCTGTCGGTCTTGAACGGCACGGGCAGAGTGGTGAATACACTGCCACGCAGCTCCTCGCTACGCTCGACCAGCCCCTCGATATTCACACTAGAGCCAATCAGGATGGCATCCACGCGCTCGCGCTGGAGCATGGCTAAGCCGCTCTGGATGCTGTTGAAGCCAACAATGGTTAGGGTGCCATTGGCCACCGCCTCGTCGTATGCGGTGCCATAACTAGTGCCCGTGGTCACGCCGATTAACCGCCCCTTGAGATCCTCAATCCGCTCATAGGTGAACTTACGATCCATCTTGACCAGCAGCATGATTCGCTCGGTGAAAATGGGATCGGAAAAGTCGAACAGTTCCAACCGCTCCTGACTGGCTGACAGGCCGATCACTGCACCCTCGGCGCGCTCAGCCTGGCGGTAGGCGCGTGCCCAAGGTGCCAACCTGATCTGGTAAGGAATTTTCATCTCGTCCAAGCAGTGGCGGCTGATGTCCACCACTATCCCCTTGGCCTCACCGTCTTCCTCGTAATACTTGGGGTGCCCATCGTTGGGGCCGTAGATCATGAGCGGCTCGGCCTTAGCCATTGGCAATAGAAGAGAGCTCAGCAGGCAAAGGAGCAAGCGAACGAGCATGGTGGCATCGCTGAATGGCGGTAATGCGCTTTAGACTAGCATCCGACAGGCCGAACTAGCACTCAGCAGGTGAATACCCCAGAGTTTCTCAGGCACTACTGAACGTCTGCTTTTTGCTCATCGTCAGAGGCTGAAGCTGCCAGGGGCCCTGAAAACTAACTGACCCGTCAGCTTGTCATGGGCCCGTAACACTCTGGCCGTACCTTTCACGCCGTCTGAACCGGAGCATGTGAAAGTGAGCAGTCAAAAGTTGTTGCGTAAGACCCTTGATCACGTGGCCTCAAATAATGAGATGGCGGCCATAGCAGTGATGAATGCAGCAGAGCGAACTGGGGATGAACTCTTGCGCCAGAAGCTACATTGCGTCATTCAGCAGATGAATTTGGATGCCCAGGCGCTTCGTTCTGTTCGTGACTCTTCGTTTGAAGGACTGAAGCGGGCGTAAGCTCGTGCCGTTGATCTGGCCCAATACCAGTTTCTGTAAGGACGTATAGATTGTCACAAGGCTGTAATGAGTTGAGCGTAAGACAGGTTTGTCACGGCTACTCCGGGGCACTGGCTACACCAATATTCTCCTATGCCGATAGCACCCCATGCGTCGGCTTTTTTTTTGCTTCGTAATGCCCACTTGGCATGCGGTTTAGCTGCTTTTGGATCTTGATTGAGTGGAGGAATAAGCCGTGAAAGTGGAAGTTCTGAGGCATGAAGATCAAGGCAATCAGTCCTGGCTAGTCTGCACTAGCAGTATTTGCGTTCCTTGCGGGAGCGAGCAAGAAGCCATTCAATATGCGGATACGCTGAGTGCTCGATTAAATGCGCCTCACGAATGGCCAGTGTTTGGCTGTAATTCAGAGCCTAAGCTGGTGCATGAGGCTGACGAACGCCCAGAGTTGGAACATGCGTGATACCTTCATTCGCAGTAAAGGACGGCCTCGAAAGAGGCCGATTTCATTTCGCGGTTTAAGATGAGAGTTACATCATCGCTGCATTTGTAGTCGCTGAAGCCTTCCTGGCGGGAAATTCAACGCTAAAGGGTTGATGCAGTTTGCGAAATTGTTGACTCCGCAATGTGAAATTGCGGAGTCAGTTTATAGTGGGCGCGGGGATCTAAAGGCTGATCCCACCTGACCTGGGCGTGGCGAAGTGTTCAGGCTCTTCACCGAGAGGAAAGGCTACGACGTATAGGATGTTGGCGGGCATAGGTGGAGTGGCTGGATCTGCTCCCCATTTCAGCTTCACCTTTTGCTCTGCATAGAGAAGAGACACGCCAAGCCTTTTGAGTGCATCGATGACCGCCTGCATCTCGTCATAAACGCCAATTTTATCCCGCTCACTATACAGATCGGCGCAATCACGGTACTCCCTAAAGCTGTCCACCAAGTCAGAAAATGCTTCTTCAGCCTCTCGGGCTAACTCGAACGCTGGCTCTGAAATGTCCATTGTGCAGGTTGTTGCCAACTTGGCTAGTTGCCTCCCAGTGGTCAGTGGTTTAGCCGCCAGGGTGACGTTCTCCTTGTCGAATTTCTCCTGGGCGGCCTTGAGTTCTTCTTCGGAGGGTATCTCGTAGGCCTTGTTGAAAACGTCGATGTCTTCGAAGTCGAACGCTCGCGCGAGGGCGCGCCGGGTGTTGATGTCACCCGAAAGGCCTTTTTCTACTCGCTGAATCGTTCGCTCACTCAGACCTGAGATTTCGGCTAATTGTTCTTGAGACCAACGCTTCGCTTCGCGAAACAGTCTGATGCACTTAGCAAGTTCAGTAGGTGTCAGAGTACGAGGTTGCTGGCAGGTATCCGAGGTATTCATTTTGCTGCTCCATCACGTTGAACGATGTAGCAAGTGTGGAGGAGAGGGCAGGCTCGCCAACACGACAGGAGCACGACAGTGACCTGACAACGTCAAGAACCGAATGCCGAAGAGGAGATCATTATGCCGTTGAGAGCGACGCGTCTGGCTGGATGCGCGCTTTTGATTTTGACGCCGCTCTGAGTGCCTGATCGCGTGCGTGCTGTCGCTTAGCTTGTCGCCTTGCATAGAGTGCCTGGCTAGCTGTTACTGATCCCACTACTTGGCCGTTCAAGTCAAATCGGGGTGCATTCGCCGTCATGCATGCCCAATATCGATTTCCCTGGCACCAAGCTGCAATTCCCAGCTTGAGCTGTTCGATTGATATGCCGAGCAGCTGCAACTGCTGCTCAGCATCCTGGAGAATGCCTTCCTTGAGTGGAACCTTGGGAGCTGGATTTAACGGAAAGGCCAATGGGAAGTGCCTCTGCAATCGCCAGATCGCCTCGACCGCAGGATCACTCCCGGCAGACTTCTTCTGCGAGGAGGGCTTACGCTTGCGTTGCCCGGTGTTATCAGTACTTGCTCGCTGATTTTCAGCTCGTAGGCGGTCACGTAGCTCAGCTAGTTGCTCAAAACCCATCGTTCAATTCGCAGCCTAATGGTTGATTGATGGCTCAAGGTTATCCCAAGCCTTCGTGCTGAGCAGCACTATCAGTAGAGGAATACAAGCAGGCGCCCCGAGCACGGCGTTGAGATGCGCTTGTGCGCATTGGCTAACGGCTGTTGCCCAGTGCCTGCCATTGCCCACCTGGCGCTAATCATGAAGCTATTCTAGCTTTTAGGTACTGGCTTGGATGGCCGTTCAAAGAAAGGACTCTGTATGCACCTTTATGCCAAATGCTTGCTTATAGCCCTGGCCTCAGCCTTGGGTGCTAGCTATGCCGTGTTGTGGTTTGTTAAGCCCTCGCCGATTGAAAGCACAACAATCCCGCCATTACTGCTAAAGGAGCAGCAAGACGAGTTGATAGTCTGGGGTGGCTGGAAGACAGTAGAGGGGTATCAGGCTCACAGCACAAGCGCGGTAGAGCTTCGCTGTCATCGAGAGCGGGGGACTTGCACTGAGGCATTAGCCACGATCCTCCACCACGATTCGGGTCAGGATCTTGAGGCTCAAGTGTTCCACTATCAAATCACGCGCTGGGATGAGGCCAGGCTAGAGGCGTTTGCCAGCAAAGCCATAGAGCACTGCTTGGACAAGCATCTTGTTATTCACGTGAAAGACAGATCGGCAGACTTACGTTGGTTGCCCTCTGCGGGGTGTGAAGCCGATCAGGGGCGAGCTGTGTTGATTGGAGACCCGCTCTGAGCATGCAACTCAAGCCAGTGATGCTGGTGAGAGTGATTTGAGCGTGTTTAAAGTTGAGATGCTGATGCGTAATGGCATTGACAGCCTGAAGGATGCATAAAGCGCTTTAGCTGACTACATCCTCAGATGTCCGGATAAATGAATCTGTGCTAGCGCTGCGAAAGGCTGAAACAAAACGCAGCATGGCGCTTGCCGTGGAGATAGCTCCCCCGTTTAGCGGGCCAGATTCGCTAGACGCTTACGTTCACGCTTGTTCTCGTACATGGCTTTGTCAGCGTGATCAAGCAAAGCATCAAGATCGAGGCCATCCTTCACAGCTATAGCTGTGCCAATACTGACACCCAGTTTCAACCACGTGGATTCAAAAAGAAAAGGCGTGGAGATGACCGCCTGAAGACGCTCAACAGTCTCAGCTAAATACGAAATACTATTAGTTGGCTGCAAGATGACCCCGAATTCATCCCCACCCAGACGGGCAATAGTGTCTGACTTTCTGAGGGTCTGGCTTGCGCGACGAGCAACTTCACAAATGGCTGCGTCACCCGCACGGTGACCATAACAATCGTTTATAGCTTTGAGGCCATCCATATCAATCATCAGCAGACCGAACTCCAGGCCGACTCTCGAAACGCGCGAAAGATCATTTCTGATTCTATCGAAGAAGAGTGCCCTGTTAGCTAAGCCTGTCATTTCATCATGAGTAGCGCGGTGGTACAGATCATCGGACGCATATTTAGCCGCCAAGAATAAATCGGCGCCGAGCACCTCAGCGAGCAAGCCCAATACGGCCTCATCAGCCGCATCGAAAGCGGAAACAGCCTTGGACATAACCTTCAAGACGCCGACAGTGCATTTCTCATGCTTTAAGGGAACCAGAAGCATGGAACGAACCTGCAAATGTCTACAGGCAGCACGGTCGACGCGCTCATCGGTTTCGGTATCGGAGCACCGCTGGAGTTCGCCACTCAAGACACAGCGACCCGATAGACTGCTGGCAAGCCGCAAGCGCAAACCAAGCTTACCGGATGCAATCCCAGCGACCGCCCGATACACCATGTCCTCATCTTCAGCTAACTCGACAACGGCCCCATCTGCATTGAGCAAGTCTAGAGACCGCTCTACGACGACCGACATGATTTGAGCGAGATCAAGCCCTTGCTTGGCAATCTCAATCTGAATGCGAATGATAGATAAAAGCTGGTCGCGGGTTGGTAGCGATAAATCGTGTTCTAGCGGCAGACAGCACCATACCAGGCAAGCAGTCAGAATTTTAAGTGTAGCGCTAATGATGGCTTAATGCCGTCATTGGGCAGATGGAAAGTAGAGGCTTGACGAGCGGCAGGCTAGTACTGATGGGATGAGCGGTGTACGAGATTCGTGTTGCATTGGGGGCCGGATAAACTGCCAAAAATTTCAACGTAAACTAGAAGACCGAGTTGCCGAAGAGAAAAACTGCTAGTTGCTCTGTTCGCTTCGTTATCCTTGCTATATACATGCATATGAACATGATTAGCTTAAGTGTGCTGTAAGCCTTAAAAATATAGCAAGTGTGGATCATTTATTAAAAGGGAGTTAGTTGTGCCGAACCTTCGCAAGGATAACCACTATGTGCCGAAGGTGTACCTGAAGCAATGGGCAAAATCGGGGAAAATATCTACTTATAGATTATTGGTTCCAAGCGATAATGTGCCGCATTGGAAGGCGCATTCGCTCAAGGGAATAGCCTACCATCAGCATCTTTATACATATCTTGCAGGGCGAGAGGAAACAGATGAATTCGAGAGATGGCTTGATACAGAGTTTGAGAACCCAGCGGAAGAAGCTATACGCCGGATAGTTAAAGAGGAGCAAATGTCATCTGATCACTGGGAGAGATTAGTGAGATTTGCCGTGGCTCTAGATGTACGGACACCCGCAAGTCTTAGGCGGTTTTTGCGAGAACAGCACGAGAATTTGGCAACTACAATGACTGAAACGCTGATGAAGTCGGTTCAGAAGCTTGAAGAAGCTGTCAGAAGAAGTGAGCAAATACCAATCTCGCAAGAAAAAAATGATGACCGTTCAATGTTCAAGGTGATCATAGAGAAAAGTGCGGAAGGCGCTGGCCATATAAGAACCGAAACCATTGTCGGGCGGCGCTTATGGATTTGGCAGATGAAACACATACTGAAGAATACGATACAGGAGATACCGCTTAAGAAATGGACGATTTTGCAAGCTCCTCATGGTATGGCATGGCCAACCTCTGATAATCCATTAATACGACTTAAATATTATGATGAGGATAACTATGACTTTGAGGGCGGATGGGCGTTAAAAAATGGTGAGGTACTACTTCCTCTTAGCCCGAAACACCTTCTTTATAGAAACCATGGGGGAGTAGTAAGGGTTAGGGGGACTACAGTTGACATGAGAACAGCGGAAATTATAAGTCGCATAATCATCGAACATGCGGATCGCTACGTGTTTTCACGCGAAGAAATCGATATTCATAAGATAAGGTCTAGGGTTGTATGCCCAGTTACCTGGAGGAAAGAGCAAGAAGCGTGGAAGCTGTGGCATGAAGATCAAACTCGGGCCGAGAGAGATTTTCAGGTGGGGTAGGGGTTGGTATATAACAACTGAGCGCATGATTTAATTGGCGCTGTTAAACAATCAGAATACGAGAGTGAGGTCGAAGCTGGTCGGTGGATACCCTTCAGGCAATGGCTGTCATAGTGAGGGTTTCCAGGGCGAGTGTAGGTCTTCCTCAGGAGTTATGAGGTATTTCCTCATAATACTGTCCATTTGCCCATTAAGCTTCATTGCGTGAATTTCATTGCTAAGTATTCTAGCAATTTTTTCAGCGTCAGGATGCTTTCGCGAGATTGAAATATAAACCCGCACCGGATCAGAGATCGGTAAGGTGTGAAATACGCTAGAGAAAGACATCTTGTGAATGTTGTAATTTAATACCTCAATGTCATCAATTGTGGCATCTGCTCTGTTGGAAACAATTAGCTTCAGTATTCTGTGAAGTGAATCGTTGCCCTTTATATAGACGGCTTTTCCTTGGTTTTTGACGATGTCGTCATAGATTGGGAGGAGTGAGTAGTCGTAGTCCTGAATAAGTTTGAATCGGATTTTATTTAAGTCACTTACGCTCAGCACGTGAGGATGCTGCACTCTATTGTGGATGGCATATCCGGCAGTGGCGTAGAAATATGCGTGCTCAGGTAGAATGATATTCTCGGTGTTACCAGTAGGGTCGGTCAATAGCCCGTCAATGGTGCCATTCTCCACAGATCTAATAGCACGACTCCACGGAAGTTCGAGTGCTTTCAGTTCGTAACCGTGACGAGAAAGGGCAAACGATGCTGCTTCAACAACATAGCCAGGATTCTCAGAAGAGTCGAAACAGACCTTAGGGCACCATGGATCGCTCGCTAATACGACCTGATTTTGGCTAGATGCTTGCGCCGAAAAAACGCATCCTAAGCATAAATAAAAGAGCATATTTATGCTGGACGTGAAAATTTTGTTCACGTGTGCCCCCTATGGGCAGAAGCAGAGTAAGGAACGCTCTAAGTGTAGCGCACGGAGTGAATTGTCAATCTTTAGACAAGAAATCTTCTGAAGCGATAGCTAGCCGCTATAAACACACATATCCCTATCGCTGAAATTGCTAAGAAGCGATCCATGACTAATGAGATATCCGTGTCTCGCAATAGAATCGAAATGGATAGCTCAATGAAGTGAGTAGTCGGTGAAAACTGCAACGCGACCTGAAGCCAGGCCGGCATATTTTCAATCGGCGTTGTCCCGCCAGATAGCAAGAGCATAGGTATGACAACAGGTATCGCCAATAAACCGAACTGTGGCGTCGATCTGGAAAAGGTAGCAAGCAAGATTCCAATCGTTGTGCAGGCGAAGAGATAGATGACCGCAGCAAGCAAGAAATAGCCAATAGAGCCTGGCAAAGGTATACCTAAGAAGCCTTTCACGATAATTTCAATAGACAGCCATGTAAAGACAATAATTACAGCTGTGTTGCTCCAAACTTTTGAGAGAATAATCTCTCGGGGTTTCAACGGAAGAACAAGTAGGTGGTCAATTGTGCCATGCTCGCGCTCACGTAATAGGGCTGTTCCAGTTAATAGTATCCCCATGATTGTAATGTTGTAAGCTATTTGGGTAATTGCGAGAAACCAGCTGGCCTGAAGATTTTCATTGAATAGTGTACGAGTCACTATGTTAACTGGCTGAGCCATACTGCTGTGCTGTTGCCGGTCAATTGACTCTAAGATTATCTCTTGAATATAAGCGGCACCAATGAACGCCTGGCTCATAGCGGTGGCGTCAACATTAATGAGCAACTCAGGTTTTTTTCCGGCTATAAGGTCTGACTCAAAATTTCGTGGGATATGAATTACAAAAGTGTAAGCCCCAGAATCTTGAAGTCGAATGGAGTCTGACATTTTAATGTTGACAGGGTTTTGAAAGATGGGCTCGTGAATACTGTCAGCGATGAAGCGAGAGGTTAGAGTTTTATCTTCATCAATGATTGCAATGCTGGCATGCTGTACACCAATTACTGAGCCGGCAGCAGGCATATAGATATCAAGGCTAAATGTATACAATAAAAAGCAAACAAGAATATAGTCTCTGCGAAGGCATGTGAATTCTTTGATGCCAAGATAGAAAATGTGCAGCGCTTCTTTCATTTTATATCTCGTGTTTTTTTAGTAAGAGAACAGATGCGGACGTAAAGACTATAAAAAAGATGATTAGGGCAAGGTATTTATCCCACAGATCACTGACCATTAACGCCTTCGTAAAGACGCCGACTGAAATATCGAGGTAATATCCAGCAGGAATTACATAAGCAAAAAACTCAGCACTGTCTGTCAAGGATGATCTCGGGGAGATAAGGCCGGAGAATTGAATTGCTGGCATGGCCGTCAATACGATTGTGCCAAGAATTGCTGCAATCTGTGTGCGAGTAAAAGATGAAATTAATAGCCCTAGACTTGTGCAGGTTAGTATGTAGAGAAGGGTTCCCAAGGTCAGGGCGACAATATCTCCTTTAAGCGGTACGCCGAAGATCATAATGATGATCGTCATCAGTGCAATGGCATTCAGAGCGCTCAAGAAAATGTAGGGTATCTGTTTGCCAATGAGGAACTCGCAAGCCGTTAATGGGGTCGAATAGAAGTTGTGGATGGTTCCGAATTCTTTTTCCCGAACAATACCTAATGCAGTCAGCATGGCCGGGATCATTGCCAAAATGAGTGCTATGACCCCAGGGGCTATGGCGTTAACACTGCGCACATCTTGATTGTAAATAAAGCGCGTAATGATGTTAATTGAGTCAGAGGGTAGGGTAGGGGATGAACTTTCTCGAACAAAGCGACTGAGTACATGAAAATGCACTGCCAAGGCATAACCTTTAATTACCTCAGCGCTGAATGGATCTCCCCCGTCTATCCATACAGCAAGTTCAGGGATTTCACCTTTGTGCAGTTTTTTTGAAAATCCAGCAGGAATTTCAATTGCAAGATTAATCTCTGAAGACTGTAGTCTTTGATTCAACAATTTTGCAGAGCTGATAGACTGCTTCTCATCGAAGTATGTTGAGTTTCTAAATGCTTCTATAATGGCTCTGCTTTCAATGGAGTTGTCCTGATCGAAAACAGCAAAAGGTACATTGTCAACGTCAAGAGAAATCCCATAGCCAAAGACAATCAGCATGAATATCGCGCCAAATAGCGAAAATGACAGTCTGATAGGATCACGCTGAAGCTCCTTTCGCTCTCTACCGGATACTGCCAGAATGCGCTTCAGGCTGAATTTTGATTTACTACCAGTGGTTTGGGTGATATCACTGAGTATGACAGGTTTATCCGGATTACCATTCTCAGATCTTGCCTCTTCGAGACAGTGAACAAATGCTTCTTCTAGTGTTTCACATCCCATTTTTTGGGTAATGCGATCTGGGCTGTCGCAAGCTAAAACCTTACCGGCGTGCATCAATGAAATGCGATCACATCGTTCTGCTTCATTCATGAAGTGGGTCGATAGAAAGATGGTGACACCCTGATCCCTCGATAGTTCAAGAATAAGACGCCAAAAATCATCGCGTGCCGCTGGGTCTACACCAGAAGTAGGCTCATCAAGTATCAATACGTCTGGGCTATGGATAACTGAAACTGCTAATGACAGACGCTGGCGCAGTCCGAGTGGAAGATCATTGGCAGGTGTATGCGAATACACTTCCAAGCCGAATCTTGATACTAATGAGCGAATACGATCAGCGCTATCACTTAATGATAAGTTGAATATTTTAGAGTGAAGTTCGAGATTCTGAATCACCGTGAGTTCTCCATATAATGAAAAACTCTGCGACATGAAACCGATCTTCTTACGAGAATCCAGGTTGTTAGCTTCAATTGGGCGGCCAAAAAGCGTCGCTGTACCTGAACTGGCGGGTAACAAGCCAGTAAGAATTTTCATAGTGGTGGTTTTGCCACAACCATTCGATCCTAAAAAGCCGAAGATCTCACCTCGTTTGATAGAAAAGCTCACATTGTCAACGGCTGTGAATTCGCCGAATCTCAGTGATAAGTCGATAGCTTCGATTACAATCTCGCCATTGGTATTGCTCAATAGCTTGACTTCCAAAGGCGGAGGTACTTGTCTGTTTCGACTCTGGAGCTTTGTAAAGGCGTCATCAAGCTTTCCACTGGGTGTTATAGACTGGATATCCTTGGTAAGCCCAGAGGAAAGTTTCTTCCCGTCATCGAGTAGCACGCAGTAATCAAACTGACTCGCCTCCTCCATATAAGCAGTGGCGACAACAAGCGTTAAAGAAGGACGTGCGAGACGTACGTTATCAATGAGCTTCCAAAAATGGCGTCGTGATAATGGATCAACACCTGTAGTAGGCTCATCAAGAATCAGTAGATCTGGATCGTGTATCAGCGCACAGCATAAGCCAAGCTTCTGCTTCATGCCGCCTGATAGTTGCCCTGCTGCACGATCATAAAAACGACTAAGATCAGTTGCTGCGAGAAGTGATGAGATTCTTTGTTCATAGTCATTCTTACTTAGACCATACAGGAGTGCAAAATATTCAATATTCTCCTTTACGGTTAATTCAGGATAGAGATTATGCCCTAGGCCTTGGGGCATAAAGGCAATTCGTTCATAGAGGGATTCTCGATGGGAGCCATCTGCTATGGAGCCACCAAGAACCTGTAATTCACCATCCTGAATTTTCTTTACGCCGGAAATAAGTCCAAGAAGGCTTGATTTCCCGGCCCCGTCGGGGCCAATGATCCCGCAACTGGTGCCTGTCGGTAGAGAAAAGCTAAAGTCCTCTAACGCAGCCTGATTGCCGTAGCAATGGAAAACCTTGCCTGCTATAAATGCTGAGTTATTCATACGCTACAATCTTTCAGGCCAAGCTTGATCAGATGTACGAAGATATACTGTTGCAGGTATGCCAGCTTTAAGAGATCTTGAAATATCCTTTTCGTCTAGCACTACTTTCACACGAAAAAGTAGCTTCTTACGTTCATCAAAAGATTCGACTTCTTTCGGGGTGAATTCAGCATGAGACTCAACCAGTACTACTTTTGCCTTGTGTTTTAAAGTGGGTGATAGCTCAGAAACAATCAATGCTTCATCGCCAATACGAATGGCCCCTACGTGCTGGGTAGGTAAATAAATGTTGGCAAAAAGATAGTTAGGGTTAATCAGGATAAATAATGTGCTGCCAGAGCCAACTACCTCACCTTTTTCACTGATACTAGATTGAACAACTCCGTCTATGGGTGAGATAAGGTCGTTGTCATTGATTTCCGCTGTTAATTTCTTCACCGCTGCCTCAGCCGCAGAGAGAGAGGCTTCTGCGGACGCCTTGGCTGCTTGAGAAGACGCTAGGGTCGCCTGAGCAATCTTCTTTCTAGCTAAGGATTGGTCAATTAATTGTTGGCTGGCAAACCCGTGCGCATTGAGCTTATATGCGCGAAGATATTCACTCTCAGCGAGCTTTAAATCACTTTCAAAACCCGTCAAACTGGCAGCGTAACTTCTGACGGTCTGTTTCAAGCTATCAGCTTCGTGTAGTGATTGCTCCCTGGCATGAATCAACGGTGAACTATCGATGCGTCCTAATAGCTGGCCTTGAGTTACATACTCACCTTCATCTACATGAAGCTCGGAGATCCGTCCTGGATTCTTCGCCGAGACGTATGTCTCCTTAGCTTCAAGTCGCCCTTCAGCTGAGATTATTCCTTCTGGAAGTGTGCTTCCAAAAAATCTTGGCCATAAAATTATAATCTGCACAAAAGTAATAATGATGAAGGCTGTAGCCAATATCTTTTTGCTGGGAATTAAATTCATATCGATTAATAATTTAGTAGCGTATGGTTTTGAGTCTGCGCCAAACAGGTTTGCCTGCGATCCATGTCTCAAGCGCCTCAGTGCCTTCGGCAAAAGGATCTCCGCTGCAAATTGTAAAATTAGCCTCGCTGTTAATATACAGTCCGTGTGGTGCTAGTCCAATCGACTGTGCTGCCTTATAAGACATTGCTTTAATGGCCTGAGACTTAGTTAGAGCTTCTTCAGGCATCAATTCACTGCCATTATGTTTTTTGCGATCAACGGCTCTTCTTAAGTTATGTAGCGGGTCGTCGTTACCGCAAGGGGCATCAGAGCTAATGACAACTTTTCCTGAGTGGTTCAGGATGCTTTTGGTGGGGAAGACACGCATAACACTCGAAACGCCCTGTTCTTCAATCGCAGATGCGTAATAAGGGATAAATCCAGGTTGAATGCCAATGTAAGCTTTAGAGCTGGCAATTTGGTGAACCTCATGGTCGTAGAGAGCCATCACATGCTCAATTGAGGCATGTGGTGGGTTAACCGTTCTAAGTAGTTCACAGGCCTGGGTGGCTGCTTCATTTCCTAGAGCATGGATCTTTAGTGAGAAGCCCATATCGACATATGCTCGGCATTTCTCTACTAGCGACTCAATGTTATTGAATCTCAGGTACGGGAGGTGTGCGTGAAACCCTGAGATCTTGACCTTCGGTTCAAGAAGGCGCCTGAGAGGTGCTGCGCTGAGATTAATTGCGCTGCTATACCCTGCTTTAAGCGCGCTTCTAAGTACGATGCCAAGGGGAAGGCATGCGGCACAACGGTTAGCACCATCCAAGAATATTTTTACAGATTTTTGGCCCCACTTCGGCGGAATAAACCTCTCCAGCTCCGAGGCCTCAGCGAGCTCAAAGAGTCCTTTCTCGCTTGTAGCTGACCAGTTCAATCTCAGAGCTGTGACTGTTTGAAGTTTAGCTAAACTCTCCTGGGCTTTAACTCCAAGGCCAGGGTCATGTAGTGCGACAATACCCTGTGAAAGCGTCCTCTCAGCTTCGTTTTCAAGTAACGATTCATATTCTTCATCAGTAATTCTTTTGAGAACGTCTTCGACTACACAGTTCAAGACACGCCCAAAGGCAGCCTCCCAAATAAGGCCTGTCATGATGCCTTCTTTGCGATCTACGTCCTCACCGAAATCAGTATTGCCAAAAACTATGCCACTGCGTACTAACGCAGCGCTTGACGCCATTCCTCGATGGAGCGTGACATCAATCAATAAGACCTTTCTTCCATTGCTTACAGCGTCAAGTTTATAGAGGCTGATCGGGCGCGAGTCTTTCCATTTACTATGGTCAACGAATGTGAAAATTGTCCATTCATCAGGTGCTGAAACGGATGTTAGATATGCGATCTCTTCAAGTGCCTCAGCCGCAGATTGCCATTGTGCGCCTGAGCGCATTTTAGGAAGCAGAGACATGAAGTGGAAATGGCGGTGCGCATCAACGAGACCAGGGAGCAGATGGGCTCCACCCAAGTTGAGCATAGGAATCGGATAGTATGGAGGAGGGGAACCTGCACCAATTTGTTCGATCTTGCCTGCGGCTACGCTCACCCATCCCAGTGTTGGTGAGTCTTGTTCTGGCAGCCAAAGCATGAGGTTGTGCAGAATGAAGTGATACATGTGACGCTCCCGCTAATAGTTATTTTAAATCTATTACGGAAGCCACATGGGCTCAATTGCCATTACACGACAGATTTAGGTACTGGCGTTCCGACTCCATTTAACCAAGAAGGCTGACACCTGGCTTTCCAGAATCTGGCGTGTGTTATTCCATCCCAACTCTGGGACTAGAATGGCTATACTGATTACGCCGTGCAAAGATGCCAGGAACGCACGGAACTCCGTCTCTTGAGCGTCAGAGTGCATTTCGTTGGACATTTTCGAAACAACGCGATGCTTAATTATACGTAGTAGATCAATGACTTCCGGTGACTCGATAAACATTCCACCTTCGTTGTCCGGTTCGTCCGTCACTAGGAATAGCGCTTTGAATGCACTGGCGTTCTCAAGCCAGTAATCAACAAAAAAGCATGAGAAGTCTAAAAGCGTTGACTCTTTAGGATAGCCCGAGAGCTCGATATTCAGGCGGGCTAAATCTTCAGCCCAAACAGCACGCATAAGCGATATTTTACTCGGAAAATAAGTGTATAAAGCCCCTGGAGCCATATCCACTTCTCGGGCTATTGATCTGAGCGATATTAGATCTACATCATTAGCTTGGAAAAGCTTGCGCGCTGTATTGAGTATAAGTGACCTTACAGCTAGCTGCGCTGTCTCGCTCCTTGCCCGCGTTTTCTTAATCATGGGCTCTATGTCTGTGGTCTTTTGTTTGGTTTTATTCATCGTTTCTTATCTTTGAAAGCACATGGTGTTAGACCTGACCAGCGTGTAAATGCTCTCGTGAAATGTGCAGGATCAGAGAAGGCAAGGCTTGATGCCACTTCAGTTGCAGACATATTCTCAAGCATCAATTCATCTATGGCTCTTTGGTAAAGAGCTTGATCTCGGACTTTCTTAAAGTTTGTCCCATCGGCTTCAAGCCTCCGTAATAGTGTCCGGGTAGAGACATTTAAGAGCTTGGCTACATTAATCATGTGCCTATAAGAAAGAGGATCATTATAGATGATTTTTTCGACGCGAGCGCTTAATTTTTGCTTGCTATTCGAGTTCCGCTGTGGGCCCTCAGTCGCAAGGGCTGGCCCCTTGGTCTTGGAATAAAAGGCGTCGGTCACTACGGCAGTTGTATGGCTATTAATAGCCGAATTAATGAGTCGTGTGCTGATTTCACTACACATGGTATGGCGTGGGGTTGTTTGGCGTTCAGCTCTGTGGCATCAGGCGCACGACATATCCAATGCGTGGTTAGATCTGCGTGCGCCTGACTATTCAAGTAAAACTGTTACTGAACCCCCATTCTCCTCAAATTACCTGGCGTCCAAAACTTCTCATCTGGAATCGCTGCACTGAAGTCTCTAGGAATTTTTTCCTGATTTTTAAGTCCCAGTGCCGTGTAGGTTCTATTGGTCAAATCGTGGTAGACAGTCAGCTGCGGAGAAATGGTCGGCACCTCATAAGAAATAAGGGTGTGAGCAATGTTCACTCGCCACAACTCGCCACGACCATCATAGTTTTCGCTCATTACGACAGCCCAGCTGTCCTCGTCAATGTAAAACCTACGCTTACTGTAGATGTGACGTTGCCCTTGCTTGAGATTTGCCTCCAATACCCATACTCGATGCTTTTCCCAGCGAGCATGTTCCGGGTTGATATGCCCAGGTTTAAGAATGTCTTCGTATTTCAATGACTCGCTAGCAAGCTCATATGAGTTGTATGGAATGATCTTCACTGCCTTACCAACGATTTTCCAATCGTATCTGTCTGGCGCACCGTTAAGCATGTCAGCTTCATCGCTGAAGTAACCGTCCTGCGGTGTGTCATATGCCAGGGTAGGTGCGCGACGAACACGACGTTGGCCTGCAAAGTAGGCCCATGCACGACGTGGTTCTTTAACCTGATCGACAGTCTCATGCACGAGCAGAATTTCACCTGCTGATCGTGACGGGGGCAGCATTTTGTTAACAAAATAGATTAGAACGTTATCCAAATCCGCTGGATTATTCTTGTTGTAATAGTTAACAAGAACCTTGTTCTGCTCCCGCAAGAGGGAAAACTTTCCAGACACATCAACGATAGCAGTGCCAGAGGTGTCCTCGTAGTAGACCCCTTGCCAGCGTGCGATGTGGTTCCAGAAAAGCTCTATACCAGACTTTGGAATTGGGAAAGGAATGCCACCAATTGCACCCTCAATTCCGTTACCATCTTTTACCAGTTTTGCACGAGTGGTATTTAGCTTGGTGTTCTGGTACACCTCTTCAGGCGCCGACATAGTCCTGTGTGTTGGGTACAGGTTTATGCTGTAAGTGCCATAAGATTTGTAAAGTGCTTTGACACCTTCCGAGAGGTATTGCTCATAGCTAGCCATGTTGGCGCGATCAATGACAGCAATGGGTTTCTCATCACTGAACGGATTGGTATGAAACTTTCCACCGCTTTGATTAATTGGCTTCTTCTCCAAACCACCAGTCCACTCAGGAATACCTTCTGCTGGATCTGCGGCTCTCTCAGCGCCAAATGGGGTGAGTTCAGGAGAGTTCAGTTCTGCTGCTGCAATTGCACTTGATAGTGAGATTAATGTTGCTACAGCTGAGATTTTTATAATTTTCACAGCATTTACCTTAGAAATTATATGTCGCATTGAAAACAAGGTGGTCACGGTCTTGCATTGGGTTGAGTTCTTTCGCTCCCCAATAGTTCACGTAACTGACCTTGGTCTGGAATGTTTCGCTAAGGTCTAAGCCGAATTCGACGGTGACAGACTTTCGGTCTTCTACGAAGTTTTTCGTAACAACTGGCGAATAGCCTCTGATGTCCTGTCGAAAGGTGAGGCCTGGCTTCAAATCAATGCCTGGAAAGATGTCTTCAACTTTTCCTGCCAGATTGATTGTGTGGCCGTAGGCAGTTTTTGTCAGATAGTTAAAGCTTTCATCATCGACCAAGCCTCCAGGTATATAGTTACCGAACAGTTCATACACAATGGTAAGATCGTCAAGTCCATATGTCGGGCCGACGTTGTGTAGAACAGAGGCGGACATGGTGTAGAACTCATTGCGACGATAAAGCTCAACACTGCCATTCTGGGTGATATCGCCAAAACTCCCCAGATTGATACTGCCACCGCTTGCGCCACCCGACAGCGCACCAATAGCGAGATCCTCCAGTTCGCCAGACATTGAGCTTTCAATGGCCGCGTTTGGTCGGTAGGTAATTTCGCCCGCGATATTGGTGTCACCAACATTACCCGAGACTGTTAGTCCGTAGAGATGAATATTCTCAGGGTAAATCAGGTCATAAGTAGTGGTATCCAGATACTCAAGTCCATCCACCAGCGCAAAATCTTCTGGTGCTGCCGCCAGAGCGCAAAGGGTACTGAACTTGCTGCCACCGCCTACACTACAGGCTGCGCTTTGGCCGCCATTTGCGCGTAGGAATGGGTTGCGACTGTTGTAATTGATGTAGAAGAGCGACACCTCGGTATCGTTGAGCTCTTCGCTTAGGTAGCGTAGCGCGAGGCCAAATTGACCGTTGTCTGAGCCTTCGTCATTGCGCCCCCGCCTGATGCCGCTGACAACGCCATCAACTCCATTTACACCAGGGACAAGAAACTCTGGAATCCCCATGAGTGCGAGATCTGGCCTCAGATCGATGATTGCGCCATTGGAGCCTGGGCCGAAGATGTCTTCATCGCTGTAAAAGCTGCCATTGGGTATGGCCTGATTGCCTTTCCATTCGAGCGCCGTGAAACCTTCAACGGACAGGGTTTCAGTAAGGCCGAACTGAGCGTAGGCCATGTTGACGGGCAACAGTGCTTCTTTGAACTTTGCGTTTGGAGTCGCTAGCTTCGATACGTTGTAAGGGTTCACAACGTTCAGGCTGTCTCCGTAATAAATACTTTCACCCCAACTGACAACTTGGCGTCCCAGTCGGAAGGATGCCGGAACACCACTAATTTCCATGTTGTGAAAAATGTAGGCGTCCAGAAGCTCCGCTCTTTTGCCGACCTCATTTTGAAGCGAGGAGGGGTAGTGCCCATTGCCGGTGTGATTACGTTTATCAAAATCCTCGTTGTCAGGATTTTTGTTCATGATTTCATAGTCATACCAGGCGCTTCCACGTATTAAGGCGCCGGTATCCTCTGCTTGAATCAGCAGGTCAGCAGTGATTTTCATTTCTTTGGAGAACCAGCCTTTATCATAGAGGCCGGTGCCGTCATCACTATTAATGTTGGGATCGCTTTGGTTTGCAGGGCTTTTGTCATAGTCATTAATCCTATAACCAGCGCTTGCTTCTACGGTGCCATTCAATGTGGCTGAAACCTCGTCGCCGCTATAAATATCCACCGCAGCGGCTTTTGAGGAACATGCAATTATGGCTAATGATAGTATTGTTGTTTTTTTCATTTTTACTATTTCCAGAGGCTTCGTTCTTGCCAGGCATCTTCTGCCTTAAGCACGTTTTTAACGGTCGCGATACCAATCTGCTTGAGTGGCTGAACTGGCCAGCGGAATGGTTTTCTGTTTACGAACCAAGCATTTGTTCGTTTGCTTTCAATCCCCAGTGCCAATTCAGCCAAGGTTTTGCCACTATATTGGGTGAAAGAAACGCCATGGCCTGTACAACCGCATAGGTAGAGTGTTCTTTCGTCCTTGTAAAAGCCGAGGTTCGGCGTCATATCCAGAGTGACGGAGACTGGCCCACCCCAGCGATAATCAATGCGTGTATTTTTCAGCTGCGGGAACATCGTTTTCAGGTGATATTCGAGTGTTCTCCAGTACGACTCATTGCTGTCGTAGTTCATATTGTTGCCAATAGAAGTTTCTACGTTAGCGCCGCCAAAGGTAATGCGGCCATCAGCTGTCGGCCTGAAGTAGTGCACCATGTTGCGATTGGTTTCAATGCCGTAACGTCCCTGCCAGCCAATGCTGTCCCACATGGATTGGCTCAGTGGTTCAGTCACAATCTGATAAGTCCAGATCGGCGTTTGATTCCTGTTGAATGCTCCCATTTCTGGAATCAAGTGACCGTAGGCATTTGTGGCAAGGACAACTTTTTCTGCTTTAACGGAGCCTTGACTGGTCTTAACGACAACGCCAGTATTCGGATACTCGACTGAGTTAATAATGGTGTTTTCGTAAATCTTTACGCCCAAATTCTCGCAGAGCTTTTTCCACTCTCTGACCTGTTTTGCGGGGTTAAGAATTCCACACCGTTTTTCATAGAAGCCGACTTTGAATACTGGGCTTTTCAGCTCTTCTTGCAGCTTTCCAGAGTCCCACCACTCAAACGATTTCTCAAAGCCCAATTTGCAATACAGCTCATATTGCTTTTTTAGGCGCTCACTATGTTTTTTGGTAAGCGATACGCGCGCAAACCCATTATGTTCGTAGTTACTGTTGAAGCCTGAAAGCTCTACGAGCTCTTTGACGTAATCAACAGCGTCCTCCATGTATTGATGGGCTGCTGCTGCTTTCTCATTCCCATGCATGAGACTCGTCACTTCAGGCTCAAAACCGAAAAGTGTCATCGAAAAGCCGCCGTTTCTTCCGGAGGCGCCATAGCCGATGACGCTTCCCTCGATGACCACTACGTCGATGCTTGGGTTGAATTTTTTGAGGTGTGCTGCGGTGGAAAGGCCTGTAAAGCCACCCCCAACAATCACGATGTCGGCATTGACGTGCCCATTAAGTTTTTCGTTGGCTTCATAGGGCCCGTACGTGTTCAACCAGAACGATCTGGTTTCGGGCGCACCGAGCTCTGAGTAGTCGATAGTCATTCTCAATATCCTAGCTGAACGCGTTCACATAGCGGAACGCGTTCATTTAAATCCTGAGAGGTGTCTCTGTCAACCCTTTGTCATGATTTTCTGAACGTGTTTGCTTAAGCTGTTCGACAAGCTATTGTGTGGGGACTCAGCGCGACGATTAGCTGTTCTGAGGAGGTAGGGGCGTTCCTGGCGCTGTTCACTTGAGAGGTGTTAAGCCAGTCGCATTGACGTCTGGGCCTTAAGCCATGAGGTTGATGCTGTCCGGTTGATCCAGACAGGGACTCTTGTGAAACACTCACTGCGTGTTGCCCTGGGCTCTCCACTCAATAGTCATTATGTTGCTCTGATGGCATGGCCTGCGGGCACGGGAAGCGTAAAGACTGTCGCTGAAAGAAGGCGGCCTCGGAGCGCAGGTGTGACAAATGGTGGTGCCTACTGGTATTCGTGAGGCTCACTAAGCGTAATTGAGGTCGAATTTATGAGCAGAATCAGGTGGTTTTCAGTCCCCAATCCTGAGCACAAACGCTTTCCTGAGTGGCGGCGTTCCTTTGGTATCGATGATCAAGGAGAGGTCTATGTGCCGGCTGCGATGGCGGGTGATGAGAATGAGTTGAATGTGATGCTCTGTGCCGCAGATGATCGTCAGATCACCGCCGTTCACCTTGAGCACCATTTTGTGCCGAGTGCATGGCTTAAGCGGGAGTTCCCTAAGCACTTCGAGCTGATTGAGATCATTGAGGCGCGGGCTGGATTGACCGTTTCGGACGGATTGGTAATTTAACGTTTTGTCATGGATTGACTAAATGAATTGGACTCGCGTTATTTATTTTTTTGTGATTCTTAGATGCGCCTGGTCTGAATAATTCGTGCTTGCGTATCAAGCTATTTTTTACTGACTGATTGGTTTCGCATCATGAGCACTTCTCCAGTCTTTGACGAAGAAGCCCTAAGCCGGCTCGCTGAACGTACGGAATATGAAGCCTGGCTTCTTGAGGAAGTGTATACACTTGTCGAGCAAGAGCTTTTTTTTAACTGGCCAGATGCCGTGGTTTATCCACTAGATACATCGCAGGCGCAGTACTATAGATATGGGCGCGGAAATATTATTTTAGGCGATTGGCGCCCCGGTTTCCTGAACGCAGAAGCTCCACTTGTGTTTGTCTCAACCTTCAAGCTACTCGATATGCTTATTGAGTGGATCCTGGAAGAGAATGGCATGCCCAGCACGTTTCGGTTTCAGGAGAAACTGAAAAAGCTCAACGATTCACCGATTTTTCCGCAGTTCATCGAAACCCGTTCTTGGCTGAAAGAGCGTCTAATCGGTCTGTATGGAAGCCTTGAGCCGCTTCGCGGCACGATCATTCATAACAAAAGCTTCAGTACGCAAGACGGTTCGCTCAGGGTTTCGAGTACGAAAAGAGGAGCTGCTGGCCCGGTCTCGGATATTAGTGCCGCTAAACTCAGGTCGCTCGCATTTACTATAGTGAGTGTTCTCAGATACCTACATGGCAATTGGCCTCTGGATGCGTTTCGGGAAAAGGTCTTGCGCTTCGAGTTGGACGGACTTTTATCGCTCCATGAACTGCCCCTCTTAGGCCAAAAGCGGCCATTCCATACGCGTGTAAGATTGTATCGAAGCGGCTCTGACCCGTTTAATTTCGATCCGGCAGAAATACTAGATGGTCTTGCTGAGAAAAATCCAGATCAGGATTGTTCATTCGATGTGCGTATACTTTTGGTAGACGGAGGGCAGGTTGTTATAGCCTATTTTTTCCCTTGGTCGATCATTGCTCCATTGCGTGCTAACTGGCACCATGGGATTGATTCTCAGAAATATATTGTTGAGTTGCCAGATGACATCGACTCTACACATGTAGCTGTCGTATAAATTTAACCTACATACTGTAGGTTGCAGGAAAATTTTACTTGATATGTTTTTCTTTGCGAGCGTTTAAATCCAACTACAGTCGTTCGGTAACAATGGTCAGGTGCGACACAGGTTGGTTTCACAAAAAAATTTTAACTATGAGCAAGGCCGATTAACTTTTTGGACTCGCTCGTAATACCCTGGTGGCCTTGAGAATTTTTTTGACCCGCAGGGTTGTTCTACTTCCCCAATAAGGAGTTATGCAATGGCAAGGAATGTTTTCTTTAGTTTTCACTTCAATAATGATTTTTGGCGCACTCAGCAAGTTCGAAACATCGGCGCACTCGATGGCCAAAAACTCTATACCGCTAACGAGTGGGAAGAAGTCAAGAAAAAGGGGGAAGCTGCCATTGAAAAGTGGATTGATGACAGCTTGGTGGGGAAGTCCTGTGTTGTCGTACTGGTGGGCTCAGAGACCGCGAGCCGCCCATGGGTCGTTACCGAAATCATCAAGGGCTGGAACGCCGGCAAGGGCGTTGTGGCCATTCGCATCAACAAGCTTCTCGACACCAATGGACAATCTTCGGCGCCAGGTGCGAATCCTTTCGATAAAGTCATACTGAAGAGCACTTCGTTGTGCCTTTCGAACTACGCCAAGCTGATTACTCCAGTTGGCGCCGACAGCAAGGCTGTCTATGCCTCTATCCAAACAAACATTGAGCAATGGATCGAGGATGCGATTGCTATAAGGAAGAACTTCAAATCCTGAGTTCTCGGTGAGTTTCCGTGTATTCGATGAGTTCTGACCATGACTAAAGCGGCTTTAAACCGATTCCTCACTGAGTATCCTGCTGCCCTGAACGATGGTGTAGGGGCTATTTTCGTGGGTGCCGGCGTCTCGATGGCGGCGGGTTACCCTTCTTGGTCAGAACTACTCAGTGACATCGCTATCGAACTTGAGGTCGACTCCAAGAATGTCCACGACTTAGCGGCCCTTGCTCAATGGAGCATTCTGGAGAGTGGTGGTGCCACACGCGTCCGTAATGTCATTAAGAGCGAAATTGGCCCTGAGAAGCCTATCCCGGAGACGGTTGAGATCATCTCGCGGTTACCGGTTAGGCATATTTGGACGACCAACTACGACCGCTTGATCGAGCGAGCATTCGCATCTATCAGTCGACCTCTGAATCCAATATCCAGCCCTAAAGATCTTGCCCTTAGGGTGACTCCTGGCGCATCGCTGCTCTACAAGATGCATGGCTCAGTTGATCGTCTCGACGATGTTGTTATCTCCACAGATGATTACGAGTTGTTTCGCTCAAAACGAGGCCCCTATCTGCCGCTGTTTCAAGCACACCTGACAAGCATGTCCATGCTGTTTATTGGTATCAGCTTCACCGACCCCAATATTCGGCATGTCTTATCTCTTATCCGGGAAAGCTTCACCGAAGCGCCGCCCGAGCACTTCGCCATTGTACGTGCACCACAGAAGACCGACTTCGCGACCGAAGGTGAATTCGCAGCGCGCAATGCTCAGCACAAGCTGTGGACGAAAGATTTAAAGCGCTACGGCTTGTTGGCGGTAGAGGTCAACGACTATGCCGAGATTCCAGCACTTTTGCGTCAGATCGAAAAACGGGTTGCTGCACGCCGAGTCTGGGTGAGTGGTAGCTGGCCTGTTGAGCGGGGAGGTTCCGAGTCAGCCGACATCCATGCGCTGGCCGAAGACATTGGCCGACGGATTGGTGAGACAGGGCGCCACTTGGTTACTGGCGCAGGCCTGCTGGTAGGGTCTGCGTCACTGTCGGGTTTCTTGGGAGCTCTGCGTCAAGGTGGGGGATGGGATTTGGAGCGAAGGCTGATCGCCAGACCTTTTCCGCAACCCCTGGCAGAAGCCCAGCCAAATAGGGAAGAGTGGTCTGCGCTGCGCTTAGAGCTTGCCCGCCAAGCTGGTATCGCCATTTTCATTGGCGGTGCAAAGGTGGTTGAAGACAAGTTGGATGTTGCTGAAGGAGTCGAGCAGGAGTTTGAGATTGCCAAGTCGACGGGAGTTTTTCTACTGCCTGTAGGGGCATCTGGTGGTGCTGCGAAAACAATCACTGACATGCTGTTTGGGTCGGAGCTTCCTTCATCTGGTCAGGATGCAGTAAGGCCCACAGATAAAGAGCTGAAAGAACTTTCTGCACCATGGCTGCTAGATAACAAGGATGGGCGGCGCAAGCTTGTTTCCCTGGTGTTTGAGATCATTGACCGAATAACTCGTGCTGCTTGACTGGCACCCAGGATGGAGGATTCCATGGCAAGGAACGTTACTAGGGCCGAGCTTCGAGCTTTCACGGCAAAAAGATCGCAAAGTGGTCGCGAGCAGCTTTTTAGATCCAATGCTTCGAGTAGTGGTACGAGCACATTCCTGTCGCACTCCAGCAAAGATCAAGATCTGCTTGAGGGGGCGATGGAGGTACTTCACAACCACGGTGCTCGGGTCTATATCGATGAAATTGATCCTGAAATGCCGCCCTACACTTCAGCAGAAACTGCTGCCCTGCTTAAACAGCGAATTAGTCAAACAAGGCGATTCGTTCTGCTGACGACTGAGAACAGCAAAGACAGTCGGTGGGTTCCATGGGAGTTGGGCATTGCTGATGGTGAAAAGGGCTTGAGGGGGATAGCTCTTTTCCCGGCTTCTGACAGCATCAGCAATGACAGTTGGGCGAGTTGGGAGTATCTCGGCTTGTACCACCGCATCGTCTGGGGAAAATTTTCAGGCAAAGAGCAAGAGGAATGGATGGTGCTGGATGCCAGAGCCAATACAGCTATGACGTTGCATCGGTGGCTTTCAGAGTACTGACATTCTGGTGGGACTGTTGAGCATCCGTGCTAGGATGCTCTTGCCCGGACTGAAAAATAAAAGCCTAATACCATGCCAATAAGGCTGCCAGAGAATGCAAGCACTTCACTGAAGTACTTGCTATTGGTGATTGCAGCGCTAAATACAAGTGCTATTAGCAAGAAGACAACCGAAAATCCAAGAAGTGCAGGCATTCGTTTATTAATTCGCTCAGTCTTGGGCTCAGCCTGACCTATTCCGTTACAGATAGAGCACGGCACTCCAAAAAAAGAAGCTCCCTTGAGATCGTTGTTCTGTATGCAGACTGCGCAAGAGGCTTCTTCATGTCCATTTTTGCATGATCCAAGCCCCGCGCAATGCGCGCATGGATAAAGGTTTGATTTAATGTCATGCATGATTTTATTTCTATAAATTTTGCGTGTGGATGAATGTTACAATAGTAAGAGGTTTTCAGAGATTTTCTTGCCTACGGATATGACCAAATCAAAAGTCATATCAACCCCTTTGCTAATAAAGGTTTCTTTTACCTTACGCCAAATGGTTTCGCTGCGTATTGAGTCTAGAAGATCGTGCCCTTTGTTAGTCAGCCGTTTTGCTAAAGCTGCATTAATTTTTCCATCACCGCTATGAGAGTTGAGGATACTCGCTTCAATGTACCCAGCCTCGTGAAGCAGCTGCATGTTGTAGGCAACTTCCTGCTCATCAAGCCCCTCAATAGCATCCATGCTTAACGAAGTGCGTGCCGTGGTGGAGGTTTCAAGCTCTAGAAGAATGGCGCGAATAATATCCCAGTCTCTTTTCATGTCGCCTCTCAATGAATACAGAAAGTATGAATTTCCTTGAAAATAACTATTTACACTGATGTCTACAAGCAGATTCCTGTTGAAGCGGAAAATATACCACGACTGCTTCCTGATTCTGATATTTCCCCTAAACGTGCGAGGCAAGGTGCGAATCGTATGATTTTCCTCACTAATCGATAGCGCTAACTAAAGCCCAAGATCAAGCATGGATCTAAGTCTCAGCAGATCCTTTGGCACAAGCCGGATGGGAAGGTTGGCCAGGATGGCGTACGTAAGATGATCACAAAGCTGGCGTAGGACTCTAAAGTGCAAACGGTTCATGGTGCGGAGTGCACCTAATAATGGGCGCTCACCGGTATCAATGTTAAGCAGCAGTATGCCTACCAGTTCTGCGAGGCCATCAGCGCTCACCTGGTTCGGTAACTCTGTTGCCTGTTCGCTGTCCAGATGCATAGCCAAAGTACTACGTACTAGTTGCTCTAGATCCGCTGTGCCGTACTCGGCAAGAGCGATTGCCCAAAGACGCTTTTGTTGATCGCGTGTCATGTAGTGCTCAAAACAAAAAAGGCCGCGAATGCGGCCCTTCCTGCGGAGTGATCCAGCTTACTGGAGCCAGCTCTCAACCACATCAGCGCCGTACTGTTCTTTCCAGGCTTTCAAGACCTTGTGGTTGCCACCTTTGGTCTCTACCACATCACCGGTATTTGGGTTCTTGTAGCGCTTCATGGTGCGCTCACGACGAACCTCTTTCACGGCTACAGGGGTGGACTTGCCCGCATTTGGGTCGAGCAGGGCAATGACATTGCGCAGAGAGTAGCCGTAATCAGCCAAGAGACCGCGCAGCTTGTTTTCAAACTCAATCTCTTTCTTGAGCTTCTCATCATTTTTCAACGCTTCGAGGCGCTTCTGCTGCTCGGCAATCTGGGCTTCGAGAGCCTTATATTCTGCAATGATCGACATTTCGAATCCTTAGTTGAGGCACTGGTATACAGAGAATACCTGCAAGAGCAGAAATTACCAAATAAAGGCCAAGCTCTTCTACTGTGACAGTATTGCTTTAAGTGAAAAAACGCCGTTTTCGAGCAGAGGATCAGTAAACCCATGTATAGAGCAGGGGCTTGCAAGGCAAGGCTTGGGCTGAAAGGACTCTCACCAAAGCGCAATTTTGTGTTGCTGCCGAAGCCAAAGTGCCCTTTGGATGAGAGCATTCAATATGGCTTTTGCCTCCTGCCGTGTCTGATGGCGAGCGTGTCGCAAATGATGGCGCCCATGAGTCTGTCTACCAGCGATTTGCTGGAATGGGCCAGGCAGTACTGCTTTGGCTGGGCTGCACTTGATGGGAGGGTCATTCAAACCGGTGATCATTCATCGCTATCGAACGTTACCTCACCGTTCTGTGTCTCAAGCTAGTGCAGGTCGGTGCGCAGACGAGTACTAAAAAAAGCGCTCATCAAATAAATCCTGCATGGATTTAGAGACGGGCCTGCTTAGAAGCGTTTTATGGGCTTCCTTTGCTAGAAGGATATTTATCCCCTTTTTCAGTAGATAGCTTAGTTGTAGATTTGTCTTTCTGTGTTCCTCGATGAAATTTGCTTTCAGTTCAATTGAGGATTTTAGGGTTAGCGCATATGCCAGCTCGTTATTGGTATTGCATATGTCGATGGAGCTTGAAATGGCTATCAGAGCTTCCTCAAGATTGTTGACATGGAGAAATATTTTTGTCAGCAGGAAAAAGTATTTCGGTTCTTGAGGGTCTTTAGAAATTAATGCTAAAGCAATATTCCTGAGTTTTTGGTGCGGAAGATCTATGCTCGCGTCTTGCAGTTCCAGGTACTGACGTAGTGTATTTCGCTTATCGGCTTCAACCCACGGGTATGGATAAATATTATGATTTGTTTTATTTAGCTCAAAGTCGTAACCATAGTAAATGTTATCGCAGACTGGCGCCTCACCTGAGGCGATCCACAAGTTACCACTTTTGGTGTCGACGACAATCGATGTTACGTTGTCTTTGAAGCCAATCGTGCCAGCGTTAGATCGCTCATGTGCTGCGGCCTCGTCGTATCGATCACCCAGCAGTGAGGAAAGAGATTCAGGAGTGAAAGGCTTCTGCCAGTCCCTGAAAATAGACTGCGCTCTAATCATTCGCCCACTGATGTTGTCATGAAAAATCCGAGATTTCTTCAGTATATCCAGAGCCTGGCCCTCGTCAGTTTGGGCGTGGTTGGCCATAAAAAAGAGTTCGGCATGTTGCTCCTTAATAAACAGACGATTTGCAACGCACTCAATCAATAAAGATTTACCACTTTTGTCAGCGATTACCAGTGCAAATGATCCTGCAAAGGTGTATTGCCGGACAACCTCAACTGCTTTCTCAAGGGTAGAGCATTTCGCCATGATTTCGTGCTCAATGCACGAAAAAGGCGTTCCATTTGCTGTTGCTCCTTGCAGACCTAGAAAGTGTCCACCAACAAACAAACCATGCTCGTTTATTGCTGAGTTACACTTAAGTATCCCTGCTGCTGTTACCGAAACATACTTGTAACGACCGGGATTTGCATATCGAATTACCAGCTGATTTTTACACCAGTAGTTGCCGCCTGCGTAGTCAGTATTTCTTGCGATGAGCCCCCCACCCGAATTGCTAAATGACTGTCCAATAACGGCAGTTGAACATTCAGCTAAAGAATTGACTTGGAAAAAGCCTTTTAAGGCCTTTCCCATAGCGCACATCTTCAACTCGGAGATGGAATTAGCTCTGAATAGTTTTCTGTAGGAGATACCTGCACCATCGGCGATTCCTTTAAGCTCTTTAAGAAATCTCGTGGTGCAGTTTTTTTCTAGCGGCCCAAAAATAAATAGGTCAAGTATCAGTGTGATAAGCCACTCAATCAATCTGGAGTTAGTTTTGACCCCTATGCTCTGTGATGGCCTTTCGAAGTACTTGTAAACTCCGTTACGTATTTGCAAGCGGAGTAACTTTCCCTGGGCATAGCCATTCTCGTAGTCGTCGCCGCTGACGATCATGAAATAAGAACGATTCTGATAGCGGGCCACGGCACTGGCTGGGCTATCGACACTTCTTTTCTGTTTGAGAAACTCTTTATCCCTGAATGTATTGCCATTACTGAGTAATCTCACTCGTGCCTCTCTTTATAAAATTAGGCTTTCGGTTCGCAGCGCCGGTGCTTGAACGGCGACTGAGCAGGGGTAAAGGCCAGATTAGTGAACGCGTTCAGCTAACTGTAGACTTGTTCTTGATGAAAGGCAACAAAGAGCAGTGCTGCGGGTTAGCGATCAGGTGGTGAGAGTGTTTTAGGCTTCACTTCGTTCGCGCCGGTAGGCCTTAGCGTTGTGTTTCCTGTGGGTTTCATAGTCGCTGGCGTGGATGCAATAGCTCTCACGGGAGTCGAGATGGCATCTTTGGCTACGGTCGAACTAGATGCTATGACTTAGGGCTTTCATATCTTGATTATTTCAGCATCTCGATATGGCATTAAGGCTGCATGGCTTCAGGGGCTGCCTCTGGATAAAGTTCTATTCGAGATATGTGCTTTCAAAATGGCTGTGGCCAGGTCAGTCAGGCGAGTGGGACATTGATGTTAGGCGAGAATAAAATCTCACTTTTTGATAAGCGCAAAAGGAATGTGTAGCCCTATTTCTTGATTAGTAACTTGGGACGAATATACGTTTATAAACTAAATATAAGCAATCTACGACTGTTACGAGATTTATCGATAAGTTTTATGCAACCAGATGGAGCTTGGCAGCGATGTTGTATCTACATGAATGGCGAACGGTAAAAGGAAAGCCTATCGAGAAACCCAACAATAGTCTGGGGAGCAGTGAGGAATAATTTTGGTAATGCGCATGTTGCGTGAACAAAATTGAGGCGCCAAGGTTGGCGAAAAAATATCAGTGCAACAGTAGATGGGGCAGTCGTAACTTAGCTTGTCCTGATGCCCTGAACTGCATCAGCGAGTACCACCCGATTTTGCGTTCAAAAGTCGCGATGACGTAGAAGCTGCCGCTAGTGGTATGTAGTACCCAGAAGCCGCTTTCTTTATGAAGGTGGATAACATCTGACGTGCGAATTGTTACCCCTTCCCTGAATACTTTTCGTGAGCTGCGATGGCTGAAAACGCGACCGACGCCGCACCTAGCGAAGATATAGACATCAGTCAGGTATCCAGTCACTCGCCATGAAAATTGCGTGTTTTGTGCTTTGATCAGGCGTAGCTTGGTGCGTCTTGATTGGCCGGCTGCTGACATCAAAAAATGCGCCCAAGGGTCTCAAGAGACGCTCTTGCTCTGATGCCATCGCCGATCAAGATGTAAATAGAATTTAGTGTCATGAAGATGAACCCGTCTTCGAATTTATGGAGATAGCTTGTGCGCACAAAGTCGCCAACATCCCATCTACGCTGACTGTCGTAAATCACGGTATGTGCGTAGAGGACGACTGGCTCTCGGTTGGTTCTAACTAGCTGGTCTCGTTGCTCTTGAGTTACATCTAAATCGAGCCATCTCCAGTTAGAAACTAGGCAGAACTCTGCATAGGGGTAGCGCTCACGGACAATCCGCACAGCCTCATCCTGGCTGACCTTGGATCCAGCCATTGGTATTCCTTCGCCGTAGAGCAGATCGGTTATCTCATTCAATTCTTTCATGGCTTAGCCCCCGTAGTAGCGGCGCGCCGGAGACTCGGCGGTGTAGAGCACTACATCAGACCCAAACTGAACTTGACTGGACATTACCTTGGAGGGGCCGCCGAATTGGTAGCAACCAAACTTGGTATGGACAAGATGAAGTAACTCGCCGCGTTTAGTTCGCTCTTCGATGAATTTCAGGACATCCGCGACGGCAATTCCTTTGTTGTCGGGAAAGTCACAGCTAACGACCGCCTGGAAGCTTCGGATGTAAAGCCCTTCGCCAGGGGCATTAAGGGTTCGCTTGATGATCTCTGGATCATTTGTAGCGATGGTGTTTACAACGCTATTGGTTTCGACACTGGCCAGCGTAATGCTCATCCAGCGTTCGCTTCCTTTTTTACTCAGGCACCAGAGGCCTGCGCTTTCTGATTTGAACTCAAAGTCTATATGTCCGGCCTTGGCAGCCATCGTGTTTCTCCGCTTCGAATATTTGTTCAGTTGCTACGTCGCCTCACGGGCAAGTCTTAACCTTTGGTGCCAGGAGCACAGGTTTGGCATTCTTTTTTTGGACTCACTTGGCTTGGCCTCGCCGTAGACGTTCCGCTGCCTGCCTGCTTGATTGCTTGTCGCCTAAAATTTCAATTGGCATGTATTGACAGGTTTTGCTGTTATGATGATCCGCCACATGGTTAGCATAATAGCTAACGATGTGGCGCGTCAAAGCTGGTTTGATCCTTGTTTTTGAGCGCAAAGAAAATGAGGTTCGAAAAAGTACTGGGACAGGTGCTCAGAGACATCAGGCTCCAGGCAGGACTCTCGCGCACTGAGTGTGCAGAGCGAATCCACAAAGCAAACCTAAGCAAAATTGAGAATGGTCAGACTCTCCCTCGCATCGATACGCTTGCTGCACTCTGTGAGCTGATGGGTATAGCCCTTGCGGATTTTCTTTTGATTGTCGAAGCGCGCCAATCTGGTCTTGCCGTCGAAGATCAGATACAAAGGAGCAACAAAAGGCTAAGGGCGTTGTGTGATGCTGGGCGGCTTGAGCCTGTTAGCCAAGATGATGCTGCTCGTGGGATTCGAGGGCAGAAAGCGGACAACACACGTGCAGCCGTCTCGCGGTTACAGACCGAAGGGCTGAGCAAGGAAGAGGTAGCTAGAAAGTTGGATCTGGGGCTTCGCACTGTTCAGCGGTATTGGTCTAAAGCGGAGTAGCACAGGTAATTTGACCGCACCGATGCGCTTATACTCAGACGGTGTAAGTTTTAGGGGGTGGGCAAAATCTTTCCTGCGTTCCCTCCATGACCAGCCGCTCAAGCGGTGGCTCAACTTTCACAGCGGCGATCACAATGTCACCAGAAATCGGCTGTTTAGACCGGTTTACTATCAGCAGGTCGCCACAGAAAATACCTACGTCGCTCATGCTGTCGCCGCCACAGTGAACCCGGTAGGGAGGGCATTTGGCTATCAACGTAGCCTCATGCTTCTGGACATGCCAATGGGTAGAATCATGAGGGGCGGAGGGTGATTGCGCTCAGCTCATTTAGTTGTAATCGCATGCTTTCGGTTAGCATTGCGGAAATCACGGTACGAAAAATATTTGCCGGGCAATAAGGTGCAACGGGTTGCATTTTGTGGAAAAGGTTGATAAGCTATTGAAATCTAGAGCTTAACTCCGATTAAGCCCCGGTTTTACTGGCTTCTAGGTGGTTGAGGTTTGGGGACTATGTCAAGAAGATTCCTCCGCAAGGAGAGCTACCTTGTATAAGAGTTCGAATCTCACCGCTTCCGCCATATTTTCTCTGGCCGTCATTTAGCGCTCACTTATTGGCGCTTGCCTTTTGACGGTTATGCGCCAAGCTGGTGGCTTACAGGCACCAGACTTTCAACCCAGCAACTGCTCAACGCAGTTGATGTCGACCGGGGTGACGCTTGATCAGAGTTCTCGTTGTTGATGACCACGACCTGGTACGTACCGGCATTACTCGTATGCTGGCCGATATCGACGGTTTACAGGTGGTCGGCCAAGCCGAATCAGGCGAAGAGTCACTGAAAAAAGCCCGCGAGCTGAAACCTGACGTTGTTCTGATGGACATCAAAATGCCGGGTATCGGTGGTCTTGAAGCCACCCGTAAGCTGATTCGCAGCCATCCTGATCTTAAAGTTGTTGCCGTAACCGTATGTGAGGAAGACCCTTTCCCCACGCGCCTACTGCAAGCTGGTGCCGCTGGCTATCTCACTAAAGGCGCTGCGCTGGAAGAAATGGTTCAGGCGATTCGCATGGTATTCAGCGGTCAACGCTATATCAGTCCGCAGATTGCCCAGCAGCTGGCACTCAAGTCATTTCAGCCACAGAGCAGTCACTCACCGTTCGACTTACTGTCCGAGCGCGAAATTCAAATCGCCCTGATGATTGCAGGCTGCCAAAAGGTTCAGGCCATTTCCGATAAGCTTTGCCTGTCGCCGAAAACCGTGAATACCTACCGCTATCGCATCTTTGAAAAGCTCTCGATTACCAGCGATGTCGAACTGGCCCTGCTGGCCGTACGCCACGGCATGATTGATGCCAACACCTGATAACAGTCCTGCCTCTTTCGACTCCAGCGCATTCCTCTCCACCTGCAGCGGTCGTCCTGGCGTGTACCGCATGTTCGATGTGGACGCAAAACTGCTGTATGTCGGCAAAGCCAAAAATCTGAAAAAGCGCCTGGCCAGCTACTTCCGCCAGAGCGGCTTAACGCCAAAGACCGCCGCGTTGGTCGGCCGAATCGCTCAGATCGAAACCACCATCACCGCCAACGAAACCGAAGCCCTGCTGCTTGAGCAGACTCTGATCAAAGAATGGCGCCCGCCTTACAATATTCTGCTGCGCGATGATAAGTCCTACCCCTATGTGCTGCTTTCCGACGGCGACTTCCCGCGCCTGAGCATTCATCGTGGGGCGAAAAAGCAGAAAGGCAGGTACTTCGGCCCGTATCCCAGCGCAGGCGCCATTCGAGAAAGCCTTAACCTGCTGCAAAAAACTTTTCTGGTGCGCCAGTGCGAGGACAGTTTCTACAAGAACCGCACTCGGCCCTGCCTGCAGTACCAGATCAAACGCTGCAAAGGCCCCTGTGTTGGCCTGGTAGAGCCCGCTGAATATGCTGATGACGTACGCCATTCAGTGATGTTTCTTGAGGGGCGCAGCAATGCCCTGACCGACGAGCTGTCCAGCGGCATGCAGGCAGCGGCCATGGCGCTCGACTTCGAGCGAGCAGCTGGACTACGTGATCAGATCTCACTGCTGCGCCGGGTGCAGGATCAGCAGAGCATGGAAGGCGGCACCGGTGATGTGGACGTGGTTGCCGCTATGGTCAATCCCGGTGGTGCATGTGTGCATTTGATCAGTGTGCGTGGTGGCCGAGTGCTCGGCAGTAAAAACTTCTTCCCGCAGGTGGCCATCGAGGAGGAGGGCAGTGGCGTACTGCTGGCCTTCCTTGCGCAGTATTACCTGAGCAGTCAGGAGCGCGACCTGCCGAGCGAACTGATCGTCAATGCGCAGCACGAAGATTTCCCCACGCTGATTGCCGCCATTGATGAACTGCGCGGCCGTGAGCTGAGCATCAGCTACCGCGTACGTGGCACCCGTGCGCGCTGGCAGCAGTTGGCCGTGACCAATGCCGAGCAGGCGCTGGCGGCGCGCCTGGCCAATCGGCAGCACGTTGCTGCGCGCTTTGATGCCCTGGCTCAGGCGCTGTATATGGATGAAGTGCCGCAGCGCCTGGAGTGCTTCGACATCAGCCACTCCAGCGGCGAGGCGACGGTTGCTTCCTGCGTGGTATTTGGCCCGGAAGGCCCGCTGAAGTCCGATTACCGCCGCTACAACATCGAGGGCGTGACGCCTGGCGATGACTACGCCGCCATGCATCAAGCGCTGACCCGGCGCTTCAGCAAGATCAAGGATGGCGAAGGCAAGCTACCGGACATCCTTCTGGTCGACGGCGGCAAAGGCCAGCTGGCCATGGCCCGCGAAGTGCTTGAAGAGCTGTCGGTGCCTGATCTGATTTTGCTCGGTGTGGCTAAAGGCACCACCCGCAAGCCGGGCTTGGAAACCCTGTACCTGAATGACGCCGCCCATGAGTTCACCCTGCCGGGCAATTCACCGGCACTGCATCTGATTCAGCAGATCCGTGATGAGTCTCACCGCTTTGCCATTACCGGTCACCGCGCCCGCCGCGGCAAAACCCGGCGCACCTCCACGCTTGAAGAGGTGGCTGGCGTCGGGCCAAAGCGCCGGCGCGAGCTGCTCAACCACTTCGGCGGGCTGCAGGAGTTGTCCCGCGCCAGCATCGAAGAAATCGCCAAAGCACCTGGAATCAGTAAAAAACTCGCCGAGTTGATTTATGCGGCACTGCACAGTGAGTAGAATGCCGACTCTCTTTACCGCCAAGTTGTGTCGATGAATATCCCCAACCTGCTTACCGTGCTCCGTGTATTGCTGATCCCGGTGTTTATTCTGCTGTTCTACCTTCCTTTCAGCTGGAGCTATTGGGCCGCCAGCGCGGTGTTTTCAGTCGCTGCTGCAACCGATTGGCTGGATGGTTACCTGGCGCGCCGCTGGGAGCAGAGCACGCCTTTTGGCGCCTTCCTCGATCCAGTTGCCGACAAACTGATGGTGGCGGTTGCCCTAGTGTTGCTGGTGGCTGAGCACGCCAATCTCTGGCTGACGCTGCCTGCGGCCATCATCATCGGTCGCGAAATCGTGGTTTCGGCGCTGCGGGAATGGATGGCAGAGATAGGTGCCCGTGCGCATGTTGCCGTATCAAAATTGGCCAAGTGGAAAACCGCCGCACAGATGGTTGCCCTGGTGATTTTGCTGGCCAATCCACCGACCTTTACCGCTTGGGTTGTGCTCGGTTACGCGTTGTTGATCATTGCCGCGGTACTCACCCTGTGGTCGATGGCGCAGTACCTGCTGGCCGCATGGCCACACCTGCGAATCACCTCGGAAAAGAAATAAGCTTTTTTGAATCAAGGGGTTGACGGGGCGTTCTGAAGCTATAGAATGGCGGCCGTCAGCACGACAAGCGGGAATAGCTCAGTTGGTAGAGCACGACCTTGCCAAGGTCGGGGTCGCGAGTTCGAGTCTCGTTTCCCGCTCCATTTTCAACGGACCGTTTTACACGGTCCGTTTAGTTTCAAGGCTGAGTAGCAGAGTGGTTATGCACCGGATTGCAAATCCGTGAACGCCGGTTCGATTCCGACCTCAGCCTCCAATTAGAAAAGCCTCGTAGATCACTGATTTACGAGGCTTTTTCATTTAAGCTTGAAACCTTGCGAGGCATCCACGGGCTGTATATAGTCCAAGCCTCGCAATGCAGCGCTACCGCCCGAATGGCGAAATCGGTAGACGCAAGGGACTTAAAATCCCTCGAGGGTAACCTCGTGCCGGTTCGACCCCGGCTTCGGGCACCATATACATGATTTCAGATGTTCCCAGATGAACCTGAAACCCACTAAAACCGGCCTTCGTAGCCGGTTTTTTTGTGTCTGAAATTTGTGCGCATGCGTTTATCCAGGCTTGTCATCTGGATGTCGCACGCCAGTCATACGCCTGCCATCTGCTTTAGCTGCAATCACGGTAACTCAGCGAGGAGTGCAGGCGATGCGGATTTGTGTGATTGGCGCAGGATACGTGGGGCTGGTATCGGCAGCCTGTTTTGCCGAGATGGGCAATCGAGTGATCTGCGTTGAGCGCGATGCGCAGCGTGTGGCGCGGCTTGCCCGCGGCCAGTTGCCGATTTACGAGCCTGGGCTGGAGGCCATGCTGCAGACTCATTTGAGTAGCGGTCAGCTGAGCTTTAGTCAGCACCTGCATGAAGGCATCAAGCAGGCTGAGATCATCTTTATCGCCGTAGGTACGCCGAGCGGGGAGGACGGCTCCGCAGACTTGTCCCATGTACTCGCGGTGGCTGATGAGCTGGGCGACCTGCTTGAGCAGAACTGCGTGGTGGTGAACAAATCAACGGTGCCGGTGGGCACGGCAGAGCGTGTTGCCCAGCGCATCAACAGTCGATTGAGCAAACGCGGCAAACGTTTTGCGGTGACGCTGGCGAGTAACCCGGAATTTCTCAAGGAAGGCTCGGCGATTGACGACTTCATGCGTCCGGACCGGGTTATCGTCGGTTGTGACGATGCCGCCGCGAGCGAAACGCTGCGCCGCCTGTACGCGCCATTTCTGCGTAACCACGAGCGCTTGCTGTGCATGAGTCTGCGCGCGGCGGAGTTCAGCAAGTACGCAGCCAATGCCTTTTTGGCCACCAAAATCTCCTTTATCAACGAAATGGCCAGCCTGTGCGCACGCTTAGAGGTCGATATCGAGGAGGTGCGCCGTGGCATCGGCAGTGACAAGCGCATTGGTACCCACTTTATCTACGCCGGCTGCGGCTATGGCGGCTCGTGTTTCCCCAAGGATGTGCGGGCCCTGATTCGTTGCGCAGAGCAGGAAGGCATTGAACCTGGCATCCTGCGCGCAGTCGAAGCCCGTAACGCGCTACAGAAGACGCTGTTGTTTCAGTCACTGCGTGAGCATTTTTCCGGGTATTGGCAAGGGCGGGTAGTGGCGCTTTGGGGCTTGGCGTTTAAGCCGGGCACCGATGATCTGCGTGAAGCGCCCAGCCTGGTTCTACTGGATGCCTTGCTGGCAGCCGGCGTCACCGTTCAGGCGTGCGACCCGGTTGCCACAACGGCTTTGGCAGAGCGCTATAGCCAGGCAGTTGATAGCGGCCAGCTGCGCTTGAGTACATCGCCGTATAGCGTTGTCGAAGGTGCGGATGCACTGGTGCTGGTCACCGAGTGGAAGCAGTTCCGTCAGCCCGATTTTGTCCGTATTCGCGGTTTGATGCGCATGCCTGTGCTGTTTGACGGGCGCAATATCTACGATGCCGCACAGTTGGCCGAACTGGGTTTTCTTTACCGAGGCATTGGCCGGCCTGCGCAGGGGCATTGTAAGGCCAGTGCAGCCTGATAAACTGCGCACGCGATTTTCACCCCATCTTCCCAAGGTTTCCTATGATCAAGAAATGCTTGTTCCCTGCAGCCGGTTACGGCACCCGCTTTCTGCCAGCCACCAAGGCCATGCCCAAGGAAATGCTGCCGATTGTGAACAAGCCGCTGATCCAGTACGGCGTTGAAGAGGCCCTGGAAGCCGGGTTGACGGAAATTGCCATGATCACCGGCCGCGGCAAGCGTGCACTGGAAGACCATTTCGACATCAGCTACGAGCTGGAACATCAAATTCGCGACACCGACAAGGAAAAGTACCTGGTCGGCATCCGTCGCCTGATCGAAGAATGCACCTTCTCCTACACCCGTCAGGTTGAGATGAAGGGCCTGGGCCACGCGATTCTATGTGGCCGCCCGCTGATTGGTGATGAACCATTCGCCGTGGTTCTGGCGGACGACCTGTGCCTGAACCTGGACGGCGACGCGGTGCTGACGCAGATGGTCAAGCTGTACAACCAGTTCCGCTGCTCGATCGTGGCCATCCAAGAAGTGCCGCCAGAAGAAACCCATAAATATGGCGTGATCTCCGGCGAGATGATTCGTGAGGACATCTACCGGGTCAACAGCATGGTCGAGAAGCCAAAGCCGGAAGATGCCCCGTCGAACCTGGCGATCATTGGCCGCTATATCCTGACTCCGGACATCTTCGAGCTGATCGAGCAAACCGAACCCGGCAAAGGCGGCGAAATCCAGATCACCGACGCGCTGATGAAACAGGCACAGAACGGCTGCGTAATGGCGTACAAATTCAAAGGTAAGCGTTTCGATTGCGGCGGCGCTGAAGGTTATATCGAGGCCACCAACTTCTGCTTCGAGAACCTCTACAAGACCGGCAAGGCTTACTGAGTCCTGCTCGCCAGCGTTACTCACACAGCCACCTTCGGGTAGCTGTGTGCATTTAGGGCATGGGTATCTGTTCAGCACCAGGCCCTAGCGGTTGGCCATAGCTGAACTCCACATAGTTGCCTGCGGGGTCACGCAACCCACAGTAGTAACCAACGGGAAAGGGTTCATCACGCGGCTCCCAGACCAGACATCCTGCTAATCGCGCTCGCGCTGCGATGCTATCGACCTGTTCTCGACTTTCCAGGGCAAAGCCAAAGTGGCTGTAATCATCCGCAGCCAATCGGCGATCCTGTCCGCCCGGCATGATCACAAAAATAAAGCTGTGTTCCTTACCCTGTTCGGCCATCCAGACAATTCGTGAGCCTTTGCCCGCGCGCTCATGAATCACCTGCATCGCGCAGAACTGCTCGTAAAAGCACACACATGCATCGAGATCAGGCACGTGCAAGGCCAGATGAGTAAGGGTAGGGCGCATAAATGCTCTCCTGTTCGGCATGCATCAAGTTTAGGCCCTGGCGCGCCTTGGGGTATGCTAATGGTCTGCTCTGGAGGCTGAAATGACCTACGACTTTGACCTGTTTGTGATTGGTGCCGGTTCTGGCGGTATGCGGGCTGCGCGATTTGCCGCCGGCTATGGCGCACGCGTGGCGGTTGCTGAAAGCCGTTACCTGGGAGGCACCTGCGTCAACGTCGGCTGTGTACCGAAAAAGCTACTGGTCTATGGTGCGCATTTCGCCGATGACTTCGAACAGGCTCAGGGGTTTGGCTGGGCGCTGGGCGAGGCTCGCTTCGACTGGTCGACCCTGATCAGCAACAAAAACCGTGAAATCGAACGACTCAATGGCATCTACCGCAACCTGCTGGTGAACAGCGGCGTGACCTTGCTGGAAGGCCACGCGCGGATTGTCGATGACCATACTGTCGAGCTGGGCGGTAAACGCTACAGCGCCAAACATATCCTGATTGCCACCGGCGGCTGGCCGCAGATGCCTGAAGTTCCGGGGCATGAACATGCCATCGGCTCGAATGAAGCTTTCTTTCTTGAGCAACTGCCCAAGCGGGTACTGGTCGTGGGCGGTGGTTATATCGCCGTAGAGTTTGCCTCGATCTTCAACGGCCTTGGCGCAAAAACCTCGTTGCTCTATCGCGGCGATCTGTTCCTGCGTGGCTTCGACAAGGCCGTGCGTCTGCACCTGCAGGAAGAGTTGAACAAGCGCGGCGTCGATCTGCAGTTCAACAGCGACATCGCCCGTATCGACAGACAAGCCGATGGCAGTCTATTAGCCACGCTCAAGGACGGTCGCGTGCTGGAAGCCGACTGTATCTTTTACGCCACCGGCCGTCGGCCGATGCTGGATAATCTGGGCCTGGAAAATACTCCAGTGCAGCTGGATAAGCGCGGCTTTATCGAAGTGGACGAGCAATACCAGACCAGCACACCCTCGATTCTCGCCATCGGCGATGTAATCGGTCGTGTGCAGCTGACACCGGTCGCGTTAGCCGAAGGCATGGCGGTTGCCAGGCGCCTGTTCAAACCAGAGGAATACCGCAAGGTCGACTACCGGATGATCCCGACGGCGGTATTCAGCCTGCCCAATATCGGCACGGTTGGGCTGAGCGAAGAGCAGGCAAAGGAGGAGGGCTACAGCGTCCAGGTTTTCGAAAGCCGCTTCCGACCGATGAAACTGACCATGACCGAAAGCCAGGAACGCACCTTGATGAAACTGGTGGTGGACGCTGCCACAGACCGTGTTCTCGGCTGCCATATGGTCGGGCCGGACGCCGGCGAAATCGTTCAGGGCCTTGCGGTTGCACTCAAAGCCGGAGCCACCAAGCAATTGTTTGATGAAACCATTGGCGTGCACCCAACGGCTGCCGAAGAGTTCGTCACCATGCGTACCCCCGTGTCGTCCTGAGGTCAGCATGGCTCAACTGTTCTATCTGGCTGATCTGTTCGGCGTGGCGGTATTCGCCATTACCGGCGCGCTGATGGCGGGGCGCAAGTCCATGGACCTGTTCGGCGTGCTGGTGATTGCCATCGTCACTGCACTGGGCGGCGGTACGCTGCGTGATGTGATTCTAGACAACCATCCAGTCAGCTGGATTCGCAATGACCTGTATATCGTTGTCGCATCACTGGCAGCCGTGGCTACGGTCGTCTGGGTACGCATGACACAGCCGATTCACGAGAAAGGTCTGTTACTGGCGGATGCTTTCGGGCTGGCGGTGTTTACCGTGATCGGCACAGAGGTCGCTATGCAGCACAATGTGCCGCATAGCACTGCTGTAATCATGGGCGTGATGACCGGTGTCGCAGGCGGAGTGATGCGCGATGTGATTTGCAATGAAATCCCACTGATCTTTCAGAAGGAAATCTATGCCACCGCCTGCATAGCTGGCGCAGTGGTGTTTATCGGCATGCGCGCCCTCGATACGCCACATTGGCTGGATACCGGTGTGGCCATGCTCACGGTGCTGCTGATTCGTCTGGCTGCCATTCGCTGGCATGTCGCGTTGCCCAGCTTCCACTTGTTGGATCGCGATTAGTTGCCCAACTCAGGCAGGGTCACTCATGCTCGGTGCTTGAGGCGTTCGTAATAATCCAGCAACGGCTGGCTGGTTAGCCCGTGTAATACGATGCTCATGGCCACCACACTCAGCACCAGATCGCTGGCTGTTTGTGCCACTGTCGCGGGCAGACCCTTATTGATCGAATAACTCAGGTAATACAGGCTGCCAATGCCGCGAATGCCGAACCATCCAATCAGCAGTCGATGCGACGGTGGTATTAACCGATCACCGATCAGCAGTAACACCATGCCCGGACGCGCCACGCAGAATAGTGCCAACCCCAGAGGCAGTGCGCGCCAGTCCCAGTGCTGATAGAGCAGGGCGCCGAGCAGGGTCACCATGAGCACTTCCAGGATACGCTCCAGCAAGCTGCCAAATGACAAGATGTCCATCATCAGGGCTCCAGCGGTCACCTTGGGATGCTCATCCTTGTCTTCGCCAAACTCGATATCTCCGTGCGTCTGGCCTTCTTCACGAGTCATTGAATTGCTCGTCCGCTTTTCTGCGGGCTGCTCATGTCCTTGGCTAGCAGTCACTTCGGCATGCCGTAGGCCCAGCCCAGCGGCAAAAGTCGCGAGAAAGCCCCAACCTCCGATGCTTTCTGCACCTACATAGGAAAGGGCGATCAAGGCCAGTGCGATGAAATCATTGGCTGATATGGTTGTGTCGGTCTGCCGGGCACGTAGGTGAATGACCAGCCGGCCAACGTTACGTCCCAGCGTATAGCCCAGTAACAAGCTCACGGGAACGGCCCACACGACATAGATCAAAAACCAGTCGAACGCCTCACGCAGAGGGCTTAAGGGCGCCTGGGCACTAAACTGAAGAACTAATAACGCGGCGATTACAAAAGGAAAGGCAATGCCGTCGTTCAGTCCAGCTTCACCCGAGATGGCATAACGCACGCGATCCTCGTCCCCAGCGTGACTGACCTGCACCAGGCTGGCCAGCACCGGATCGGTAGGCGAGAGAATCGCCGCTATTAACAGTGATAGCCCCCAGCTCAGACCGAATAGATAGTGGGCAATTAACGTCACGCTGAGAATGGTGCCGAGGAGCACCGGACCTGCGAGCAACCAAGCGGCTTGCCATTCAGGGGCGCGAAACGGCAGACGCAGTTTTAGCCCGCCAATAAACAACGAAATCAGCACAGCGATTTCCGCCAAGTGTTCCAGCCAGGTGGAAATATCCAATAAATCCTGCTGCCAGATGCCTAAGCCGAGCGGGCCTATCGCTAGGCCGAATGCCAGATAAAGCGTTGACGTTGTAACCGGCAAAAGCCGCACAAAGGTTGAGGCCAGTCCGAGAATCAATAACAGGGTGCCCATCACCAGCATCCACGTACTGAAGCTCATTGGCGCTTATCCACGTTATGTGCGTGTGCGGATGTGGGAAGCCACAAACAAAGAGACTCCCGATTAAACAGAGTCGTTTGGATTCGAAGCAGAAAGGCCTAGCAAAGTTCATCATTCCTGATGGACGGGAGGACGTAGTAACAAACAGATCAGACAGCCGGCTGGGGCACTCGTAGCATGCCCCCTATGCCATTTAACATAATATACATTATACGAACTAATGCGTACTAAGCAGTGAACCTAGACCACTTAGGATTCACCGCTCTCGCCCTAATCCGGGCTTCGTACAATGTGAGTTATGTTTAACGCGCGTCGATATCCAGCAACACACGGCCACGGCTTGGACAGGTTTCCATATAACGATGCGCTTCGACTACGTCATCGAAGCTGTAAACCTTGTCGATCAACGGCTTGAGCAAACCATCTGCCGTCAGCTGATTGATGCCTTGCACGGCCTTGGCCACGGCAACTGCATCCTGCGGGATATTCAGCTCTTCCTTGCCGGTGAAGTTACCGATGCAATGCACGAAGAATTGAATGTTCTTCTGGAAAGCCGCACAAGCTGGGAATGGCGTTTCATTGCCGCCTTGCAGATCGAACAGAATCAGTCGACCGCGCGGCGCGATGGCGTCGCCCAGCAGGCACATCTGCGGGCCGCCAAGTGCATCCATCACCACGTTGACGCCGCGGCCATCGGTCAGTTTGCTGACGCGGCTGACCAAATCTTGCTCCTCGGTGAGGATGATGTGATCTGCACCCAGCTGCTTGAGAAAGTCGCTGTCCTCGGCAAATGCTGTCGCCGCAATGACTGTGGCGCCCAGAGCTTTGCCCATCTGCACGATGTACGGGCCCCAGCAGCGGCTTGCGGCCGTTACCAGCACGGTTTCGCCGGGCTGCAAACGCGCCAGTTCAATGAAACCGAACCAGCCGACCATCGATGGTAGATAGTGCACGGCAGCTTGCTGCGCGGTCAGGTTATCCGGGTAACGCGCCAAGGAACTGCGTGGTAATACCACGTGCTCAGCGTAACTGGGATAACGGTTGGCGCTGTGCCCCGGGAAGCTCGCGACTCGATCACCGACAGCCAAATCAGTCACGCCATCGCCGACGGCCAGCACCACGCCGGCCAGTTCGTGGCCCAGGCCTGCCGGCAATTGCGTCGGCGTATTAGCTAAATTCTGCCGCCAGAGCACGTCGTACCAGCTGACACCTACGGCTTCAACACCGACCAGCACTTCACCTGCGGCGGGCGCCGGTGCTTGACGCTCTTCGATCTTGAGGACATAGGCCTCACCAAATTCGTGGAAACGCACTATGCGGGACATCGCAAACCTCTTCGGTTGACCCATTCAGGTCGTGGTAGCTGTTCAGCATTTCTGCGCGATACAGCCGCGGCGACCTCTTATGGCCACGGACTTTATCCGGGCTTTGCCAGCAATTCCACCGCTCAGGGCTGATATTCACCATGCTTGTCGATGATGATGAGTCACGCACACATCATTTCGCCGTGCATATTGCCTGGCAATAGCATTCGGCATTAGCCTGATTCGCGCGCAAAACCGCAGCCACTCCAGAATGGACACCGGATGAACCGTAACGATCTTCGCCGCGTCGATCTCAATCTGCTGATCGTCTTTGAAACGCTGATGCATGAGCGCAGCGTCACCCGTGCGGCGGAAAAACTGTTTCTCGGCCAGCCGGCCATCAGTGCTGCCCTCGCCCGTCTGCGCAGCCTGTTCGATGACCCGCTGTTCGTGCGCACGGGGCGCAGCATGGAGCCCACCGCTCGCGCCATGGAGATTGCCGCCCTGCTCTCGCCGGCGCTGGATTCGATTTCTACGGCGGTCAGCCGTGCGGCTGATTTCCACCCAGCCACCAGCACCGCGGTGTTTCGCATCGGTTTGTCGGATGACGTTGAGTTCGGCCTCTTACCGCCGCTGATCAAACGCCTGCGCGCTGAAGCCCCCGGCGTGGTGCTGGTGATTCGCCGCACCAACTACCTGCTGATGCCGGCCTTGCTTGCCTCCGGGGAGATTTCCGTGGGCGTTGCCTACACCGAAGAGTTGCCGGCCAATGCCAAGCGCAAGGTACTGCGCCGTAGCAAACCGAAGCTGCTGCGTGCCGATACCGCGCCTGGCGCACTGAGCCTGGATGATTTCTGCGCCAGGCCACACGCGCTGGTGTCCTTTGCGGGCGATCTGGGTGGTTTTATCGATACCGAACTGGAAAAACTGGGGCGCAAGCGTCGCGTAGTACTCGCCCTGCCCCAGTTCAACGGCCTGGGTACCCTGCTGGCCGGCACCGATATTCTGGCCACAGTGCCGGATTACACCGCAGCCGCCTTGACCTCTGCAGGCGGGGTACGCGCCGAAGAACTGCCACTGCCGACGCAGACTTTCGAGCTGCATATGGCCTGGCGTGGCGCCCAGGACAACGACCCGGCGGAGCGCTGGCTGCGCTCGCGCATCCAGATGTTCTGCGGTGATCCGGACAGCCTGGAGTAAACCCAGCACTGCAGCAAAGGTGCATTCAGGGCACTTTGTTCACATAGTTGAAATTGATAGAAGCCCCTTCATCATTCACGATGATAGTCACCTTCGCGGCATTCGATTCGTTCCACGCCAGAGCGCGCAGCAGACTCCGCCCCATCACAACACCCTCGGGCGGATACACACATGGAACAGTCCAATAACAATCGCTGGCATTTCCCCTTGGCCCTTGCCGCAGTGCTGGTCTTGAGTGCATGCGGTAAAGCGCCGGAAACTGCACAGCAGATGCCTGCTGCAAAAGTCAGCGTGGCAGAAGTCATTGAACAACAGATCAACGAATGGGATGAATTCACCGGGCGCCTGGAAGCACCTGAGTCGGTCGAGATCCGCCCACGGGTGTCCGGTTTTGTTGATCGCGTTGCCTTTGCCGAAGGCAGCCTGGTGAAGAAAGGCGATCTGTTGTTCCAGATCGATCCACGGCCGTTCCAGGCCGAAGTCAAACGCTTCGAAGCTCAGCTGCAACAGGCCCGTGCCAGTCAGGCGCGCACGCAAAGTGAAGCCAATCGCGGCGAGCGCCTGCGCCAGAGCAACGCCATCTCTGCCGAACTGGCTGATGCACGCGCCAGCGCCGCCGCAGAAGCCAAAGCGGCTGTGGCCGGTATCCAGGCAGAACTGGATAACGCTCGCCTCAATCTCAGTTTTACCCGGGTTACCGCGCCTATTAATGGCCGCGTCAGCCGTGCGGAAATCACCGAAGGCAACCTGGTCAATGCAGGGCAAAGCCTGCTGACCACCCTGGTCAGCACTGACAAGGTGTACGCCTATTTCGATGCCGATGAGCGCGTGTTCCTCAAATACGTTGAGCTGGCGCGCCAGGCTGGCGGCCAAACGCGCGATGCCAGCCCGGTCTACCTGGGCCTGTCCAGCGAAGACGGCCACCCGCACCTGGGTGAGCTGGATTTCCTCGACAACCAGGTTAACCCGCAGACCGGCACCATCCGTGGCCGCGCGGTGTTCGATAACCGTGATGGCCGCTTTACGCCAGGCCTGTACGCACGCCTGAAGCTGGTTGGCAGCGGTCAATACGCCGCCGCGCTGATCAAGGATGAAGCGGTCGGCACCGACCTGGGCAAGAAGTTCGTCCTGGTGCTCGACAAGGACAATGCCGTGCAATACCGCGCCATTGAGCTGGGGCCGAAGCTGGAAGGCCTGCGCATCGTGCGTCAGGGCCTGGCTAAGGGCGAGAAGATCGTGGTCAACGGCCTACAACGTGCCTTCCCCGGTTCCACGGTTGATCCGCAGAGCGTGCCGATGGCCGACGAGGCCACCCTCGCCCAACTGCTGCGCTTGCGTCAGTCAGCCGATGAGCGCGATGCGCCACGGGTCGCCAAACAGGACACCCACAACGGTAAGCCGCGCGGCTGACCTGACGCCTGGGGCGCATTGCGCCCCTACCCGACAACCTGATTCGTAGGGCGCGCGTGGCCGTTAGGGCCTGGCGCACCGGCGTCCGAGGACTTTCTGATGAACTTCTCGCAATTCTTTATTCAGCGGCCGATCTTCGCCGCTGTGCTATCACTGTTGATCCTGATTGGCGGGGCCATCTCGCTGTTCCAGTTGCCGATCAGCGAATACCCGGAAGTCGTGCCGCCCACCGTGGTGGTGCGCGCCACCTTCCCCGGCGCCAACCCCAAGGTGATTGGTGAAACCGTTGCCTCACCGCTGGAACAGGCGATCACCGGGGTGGAAGGCATGCTCTATATGTCTTCCCAGGGCACGGCCGACGGCAAGATGACCCTAACCCTGACCTTCGCCCTCGGTACTGATCTGGACAAAGCCCAGGTGCAGGTGCAGAACCGCGTGACGCGGACCATGCCGACCCTGCCCACCGAAGTGCAGCGTCTCGGTGTGACGGTCGACAAGGCCTCGCCCGACCTGACCATGGTCGTGCACCTGACCTCGCCAGACGACCGCTACGACATGCTGTATCTGTCCAACTACGCCGCGCTCAACGTCAAGGACGAGCTGGCGCGTTTGGATGGCGTGGGTGATGTACAGCTGTTTGGCCTGGGTAACTATTCGCTGCGCGTGTGGCTCGATCCGAACAAGGTCGCTTCACGGGGTCTGGCCGCCAGCGACGTGGTCAATGCCATTCGCGAGCAGAACCGCCAGGTCGCTGCCGGCTCGCTCGGTGCGCCACCTTCTGACGCAGGCAACAGCTTCCAGCTGTCGATCAACACCCAAGGCCGTCTGGTCAGCGAGGAAGAGTTCGAGAACATCATCATTCGCGCCGGTGAAAACGGTGAAATCACCCGTTTGAAAGACATCGCACGCATTGAACTGGGATCCAGCCAGTACGCCCTGCGCTCCTTGCTCAACAACAAGCCGGCGGTTGCCATCCCGGTGTTCCAGCGTCCCGGCTCCAACGCCATCGAGATTTCCGATGCGGTGCGCGCTCGCATGGCCGAGCTGAAGCAGAGCTTCCCGCAGGGCGTGGACTACGAAATCGTCTATGACCCGACCATCTTCGTGCGTGGTTCCATTGAAGCGGTGGTGCATACCCTGCTCGAGGCCATCATCCTGGTGGTGCTGGTGGTGATCCTGTTCCTGCAAACCTGGCGTGCTTCGATCATCCCGCTGGCCGCCGTGCCAGTGTCGTTGATCGGCACCTTCGCCGTGATGCACATGTTCGGCTTCTCGCTCAACGCGTTGTCGTTGTTTGGTCTGGTGCTGGCCATCGGTATCGTGGTGGACGATGCCATCGTGGTGGTGGAAAACGTTGAACGGAATATCGGCCTGGGCAAAACCCCGGTAGAGGCCACCAAGCAGGCGATGAAGGAAGTCACCGGGCCGATCGTGGCCACGGCCTTGGTACTGTGCGCGGTGTTTATTCCCACGGCGTTTATTTCCGGGCTTACCGGACAGTTCTACCAGCAGTTCGCGCTGACCATCGCCATCTCCACGGTGATCTCGGCCTTCAACTCACTGACCCTATCCCCTGCCCTGGCGGCCGTGCTGCTGAAAAGCCACGACGCGCCGAAGGACCGTTTCTCCAAGGTGCTCGACAAACTGTTTGGCGGCTGGTTGTTCAACCCATTCAACCGCCTGTTTGACAGCGCCAGCCATGGCTATGTCGGTACTGTAAAACGCGTCTTGCGCGGCAGCGGTATTGCTCTGTTCGTCTACGCCGGCTTGATGGGGCTGACCTACCTGGGCTTTGCCAGCACGCCGAGCGGTTTCGTACCGGCGCAGGACAAACAATACCTGGTCGCCTTCGCCCAACTGCCGGATGCCGCGACCCTGGACCGCACCGAAGACGTGATCAAGAAAATGTCGGAAATCGCCGGCAAGCACCCCGGTGTGGAAAACACCGTGGCTTTCCCTGGCCTGTCGATCAACGGCTTCACCAACAGCCCGAACAGCGGCATCGTCTTCACTCCGCTGAAACCGTTCGATGAGCGCAGTGATCCGTCGATGAGCGCCACGGCCATTGCGGCTGAGTTGAACGCCCAGTTCAGTGAGATTCAGGACGCTTACATCGCCATCTTCCCGCCACCGCCGGTTCAGGGGCTGGGCACCATCGGCGGCTTCCGCCTGCAGGTGCAGGACCGTGGCAACCTCGGCTATGACGAGCTGTACGTGCAGACCCAGAACGTCATCGCCAAGGCCCGCGCACTGCCGGAGCTGGACCCGATGTCGGTGTTCACCAGCTATCAGGTGAATGTGCCGCAGATCGATGCCGCTATCGACCGCGAAAAGGCCAAGACCCATGGCGTGGCGATCAGCGACATCTTCGACACCATGCAGATCTACCTGGGCTCGCTGTACGCCAACGACTTCAACCGTTTTGGCCGGACCTACCAGGTCAACGTGCAGGCCGAGCAACAGTTCCGCCTGGAGCCGGAGCAGATTGGCCAGCTCAAGGTGCGCAACAACCGCGGGGAAATGGTGCCGCTGTCAGCGTTCCTTAAAGTCAGCGCCAGTTCCGGACCGGATCGGGTGATGCATTACAACGGCTTTCTCACCGCCGAAATCAACGGCGCGGCAGCGCCCGGTTACAGCTCCGGCCAGGCCGAAGCGGCGATGGCCAAACTGCTCAAGGAAGAACTGCCCAACGGCATGAGCTTCGAGTGGACTGACCTGACCTACCAGCAGATTTTGGCTGGTAACAGCGCGATCTTCGTCTTCCCGCTCTGCGTGCTGCTGGCCTTCCTGGTGCTGGCGGCCCAGTACGAAAGCTGGAGCTTGCCGCTGGCGGTGATCCTGATCGTGCCGATGACCCTGCTGTCGGCTATTACCGGGGTGATCCTCGCGGGAGGCGACAACAACATCTTCACCCAGATCGGATTGATCGTACTGGTGGGATTGGCCTGTAAGAACGCCATCCTGATCGTCGAGTTTGCCAAGGAAAAACAGGAAGAAGGCATGGATCGCGTCAGCGCGGTGCTGGAAGCCTGTCGCCTGCGTCTGCGGCCGATTCTGATGACCAGCTTTGCCTTCATCATGGGTGTGGTGCCGTTGGTGCTGTCTTCCGGCGCCGGCGCAGAAATGCGTCATGCCATGGGCGTGGCGGTTTTCAGTGGCATGCTCGGCGTGACCTTCTTCGGCCTGCTGCTGACACCGGTGTTTTATGTGTTGATTCGCGGTTTCGTGGAGAAACGCGAAGAACAGAAAGCCGCGCGTTTGCAGGAGGTGCAGGCATGAACAGCTTTAACGCCAAACCGCTGACCATCAGCCTGTTAACCCTGGCGCTGACAGCCTGCGCTGTCGGCCCGGACTACCAGGCCCCGCAGACCGCAGATGCCCAGCTGAGCAGCGCGCAAAGCAGCAGCTTTGACCGTTCGCGTTTCGAAGTCAGCTGGTGGCAGCAGTTCGACGACCCGGTGCTCAACCAACTGGTGCAAAAGTCGCTCGAGGAAAACCGCCAGCTGCGCGTGGCCTTTGCCCGCCTGCGGGCGGCCCAGGCCATCCGTGATGATATTGGCAACGATCAGTTGCCGACCGTCACCAGCCGCGCCAGTGGTGAGTTCGGCAAAGCCCAGCAACCCGGCGTCACCGAGCAGCGCGTGCGCGGCGAGCGTTATGACCTGGGTCTGGACATGCTCTGGGAACTGGACCTGTTTGGCCGCATCCAGCGCCAACTGGAAGCCAGCGATGCCGAGTTGGATGTAGCCGAAGCGGATTATCAGCAGCTGCAGGTCAGCCTGATCGCCGAGCTGGTGGATGCTTACGGCAGCCTGCGCGGCGCGCAACTGCGCGAACGCATCGCCCGCGCCAACCTGAAGAATCAGCAGGAATCCCGCGCCATCACCGAGCAGCTGCGTGAAGCTGGCGTCGGTAGCCAGCTGGATGTTCTGCGCAGCGACGCGCGCCTGGCCGGCACTGAAGCCAGCCTGCCGCAATTGCAGGCCGAACAGCAGCGCGCTAAACACCGCATCGCCACCCTGCTCGGTCAGCGTCCGGATCAATTGAGCGTGGACCTCTCGGCCCAGGATCTGCCCGCCATTGCCAAGGCGCTACCGGTGGGCGACCCCGGCGAGTTGTTGCGCCGCCGCCCAGATATCCGCGCCGCCGAACGGCAACTGGCCGCTGCCACTGCCAATATCGGTGTGGCCACGGCGGACCTGTTTCCTCGGGTGAGTATGTCCGGCTTCCTCGGCTTTACCGCCGGGCGGGGTTCGCAGCTGGGCTCATCAGCAGCGCAAGCCTGGGGCCTGGCACCGACCATCAGCTGGGCGGCGTTTGATCTGGGCAGCGTACGTGCACGCCTGCGCGGGGCTGAAGCCGAAGCCGATGGCGCGCTGGCCAACTATGAACAACAGGTGCTACTGGCACTGGAGGAATCGGCTAACGCCTTTAGCGACTACGGCAAACGTCAACAACGCCTGCTCGCCCTGCTACGCCAATCCGACGCCAGCCGCGCCGCTGCCGAACAAGCCCGCGTGCGCTACCGCGAAGGTGAAGTGGATTTTCTGGTATTGCTCGACGCCGAACGCGAACGCCTGAGCGCCGAAGACGCCCAGGCCCAAGCGGAAGTTGAGCTGTATCGCGGCATTGTCGCCATCTACAAGGCCCTCGGCGGCGGGTGGCAGCCTAACGCCTGACTTGCTCAACGACTCTCCCCCAGGTTGGCCTCGCCAACCCCTTCCCGCCCCATGGCAGTTGCTCCTTGCCATGGGGCTTTTTTATTGGGGGAGGTTTTTTTCGGCCAAGAGCGATCAGCTAGGGTCTGTAAAATGCCCGGCAAGGTGGCCGCCGACTGACAGCCGCCACCCATATGGATTCAGACCTGCGGGCTAGCTGGGGGCTGACCACGGGTTTTCCAAAGTGAAAGCAGCACACCGCCCAGCAATAGGCCCAGAGTCACGCTCAAGGAAATCACAGCCGGAATTTTGCCGATGATGCCAACCAGGAAGATCTTTCCGCCGATAAACACCAGCACTAACGCCAGTGCGTACTTGAGGTAAGCGAAGCGGTGAATCATCGCCGCCAAGGCGAAGTACAAAGCACGCAGACCAAGGATGGCGAAGATGTTCGAGGTGTAGACGATGAAAGGATCCTGGGTAATGGCGAAGATCGCCGGCACGCTGTCCACCGCGAACACCAAGTCGGCACACTCGATCAGCACCAGGGCCAGGAACAACGGCGTCGCCCAAAGCACGGATTTACCATTGGCATCCGCCTGACGGACGAAGAACCGCCCTTCATGCAGACGATCGGTCACCCGCATGTGTTTACGCAGGAACTTCACCAGTGGGTTTTCGCTGAGGTCAGGGTGGGCATCGACCTTGCTGAACAGCATCTTCACCCCGGTCAGCAGCAGGAAGATGCCGAATACGTAGAGAATCCAGCTGAACTCGGCGATCAGCGCCGCACCCAAGCCAATCATGATCGCGCGCAGCACGATCACCCCGAGGATGCCCCAGAACAGCACCTCGTGCTGGTACTTACGCGGGATGGCCAGGAAGCTGAAGATCATCGCCATGAGGAATACGTTGTCCATCGACAACGATTTCTCGATCAGAAAGCCGGTGTAGAAATCCATCCCGGCGTCACCGCCCTTGACCTGCCAGACCCAGAGGCCAAACAGCAAGCCAGCCGTGATATAGCCAGCGGACAACAATAGGCTTTCGCGAACGCCGATTTCTCGATGCTCACGGTGCAGCACCCCGAGGTCGAAGACCAACAGGCTGATGACGATGCTGATAAAGACGAGCCACAACCAAGTGGCAGTGCCGAGGAACTCGGCTAGGAAGAACGGTTCTAGGGCAGTCATGAGCCCCTCCTCTAAGTGTCGAAGTTGTACAAACTGCAACTCCGACATGGCAGCGGTTAGCTGTCAGAGGGGCCCGGCGTTGCGGGCGCAAATGTAGACAGGCGCGTGGAGTTTCTCAATCACTCAAGGGTTGCAAGTTATTTCAATTTTAGATGGAGCAGTTGAGTTCAAAACGTCCAATGACAGGCGTTGAATAACCCCGGGTTACCAGGAGAGTTCAAAAAATCGTCGCCAGGCCAGCACACATGAACAGCCACCGACGCTCAACTTGGAAGCGTCGTCCCCGATAAGATGTCATTGCTAAGGCATGACCACTTATCGGGGAAAGGCTGAATATTTCTAAGTGCTTTCGTTACGTATTGGAGGCTGCCGGTAGCACTCGTTTGAGGATATCGGCCAGCGTTACAACGCCAAGCAAGCTATCCGCGTTCATGACTAAAGCGAGTTGAACGCTGGATTTTCGCATTTGCGCAAGTGCTTCGTAGACGGGAGTTTTTGCGTCGAGCACAAAGGCTACCCGCGCAAGCTCATGCGCCGCGCGAGTTTCCGGCTCAAGCAAGGTGTCGCGGACGTGAACCACCGACGGCTGAATACCCTCGGCGCCCAGCACAAGAATGCGCAAGTGCCCAGACTGGATAGCCGCGGCACGAACATCTGCAACTGTTGCGTCCCGCGTAACGTGAACCAGCTCTTCACCTTCGACCAGCAAGGCTTCTACGGGTAGCGTGCCGAGGTCGATCAAGCCTGAAAGCTGCTGCTGCATCTGCGGCATCAACGTCCCGACCTTTGCCGAATGCTCAACCAGTTGGCGGATCGTCTCAATATCCTGGCCGCCCACTGCCGCGCTTTCGACGGGCTCAACACCCGAAGCCTTGACGAGACGGTTGGCGATTCGGTTTACGCAGCTCAACAGCTGACGCAGCGGCCAGATATACATGCGCGAGATAATGCCAATTGCCAAGGCGGATCTTTCCGGGTGAGCAATGGCCCAAGACTTGGGCGCCATTTCACCGACCACCAAGTGCAGGAATGTCACCAGGAACAGCGCAAGGCCAAAAGCTGTGCCTGCCGCAGCCCAATCGGGCAAGCCCCAGGCGATAAACACAGGACCGAGCCAAAGGTCGACCGCAGGTTTCGTCACCGCACCCAAGGCAAAGGTGCAGAGGGTTATACCCAGCTGAGCACCAGCAAGCATCAAGGTCAGGTCATTCATGCCGCGCAGCGCGGCTCGAGCGGACAGACTGTTGACTGCCAGCTCTTCAAGTCGGTGCCGGCGAGCGCCGAGCAACGCGAACTCAATGACTACGAACAAAGCGCTCAGCGCGATCAGTACGACTGTCGCGATCGTAACTATCAGCGGATCATTCATTGCTCTTCCTCCGCCATAGGCACCTTGACCAGTCGCACGCGAACTTCAGTCGGTACGTGTCGTTCAATGCGCAGAACATCGACTTCGAGTCGATACATCACCGGCTCGTCGGAGATCAACTCGCTAGGATCGATAGGCAGGTCAATGGTAACGGTGTCGCCTTCCGCTGGCAGTGCGCCAAGCTCAGCGATGAGCATGCCGGCAACCGTCTCGACATCAACGCGCGGCAGGTCATGGCCAATTATGCGTCTGACCTCGTCGAGGTGAACGTCGCCTTCCATAGTCCAGGTGTCGTTACCCTCGGAGACGATCGCATCGCCGACTTCAGCATCATGTTCATCGGTGATTTCACCAACGATTTCCATGGCGAGATCTTCGATGGTGAGCACTCCAGCGAAACCGCCGTACTCATCGATAACGCAGGCCAACTGGTTGGTTGTTTGCACCAACTGGTCAAGTGCGTCCGGCAGGAGCATCAGTGTTGGCAGTACCTTGGCAGGCCGCATCAGCGACGCAACGGTCTCCTGACCGTTGCCCGCATCGAGGCGCGCGAGCACGTCGGCGAGATGGACAACGCCGACTGGAGCATCATCGTCATCAATCACCGGGTAGCGGGTGTGGGCACGCGCCATCAGGCCGCGCAGCTCTTCGAGCGTCGTATCGGGCTCGACCCAGTCAACTTGGGAACGGGGCACCATTGCGTGCTCGACGTTGCGCTGCGGGAAATCGAGGATGCGATCCATCATGAGCGAAAGCTCAAGTGGCAGATCGCCGCTGTCGCGAGAGTCAGCAATGATGTGCGGCAGATCGGTAGCCGAGGCGCTCACGTCGAGGTCATGAATAGGCTCGATACGCAGTAGCTTCAGGAGCAGGTTGGCCGACTTGTCGAAGAAGCTGATCAACCAGCCGAAGGCCGACATGTAAAAGAGCGTCGAGCGGGCCAGCCCGAGCGACAGCGGCTCAGGGTTGGCGATAGCCAGGTTTTTTGGGTAAAGCTCACCCACGATCATTTGGATAATCGTCGCCGCTACCAGCGCTATACCGGTGCCGACTGCCACTCTGGCTTCAACCGGAATAGCGGTTCCTGCGAGCAGGACGCCCAAAGATTCGCCTACGAGCGGCTCAGCGACATAACCCACAAGCAGACCGGTGACGGTAATGCCCAGCTGGGCACCCGAAAGCATAAAGCTTGTGCGATTCGTGACGGCCAGTGCACGTTTTGCCGACGTATCACCGGCAGCAGCCAAGGCAGCAAGCCGTGTGCGGTCGACCGCCATGTAGGCAAACTCTTGTGCAACAAAGTAGCCATTAGCCGCGATGATCGCGAGGATGACCAGAATGCCAAGAAGAAGGGTAATGATAGGTTCGATCATTTGGCTGCAAGACCAAATTCAGGAAAGGTAAAGCGGCTGTATGTTGCGGGGTCGGGGTCCACGAAGGAGTCCATGCGAATAAGGGACAAGGAGAATACGGGCGATCCTAGAAACCAGTAGTCTTCGATACACGACAAATCACTGAAGCATGCCAAGAGACTAAAGCTCTATGGGTGTTTCAAATCAAACGGCCGCTTTTGGCCCGATCGCTGCCCTCCTCGCCAGCGACTGTGGGTCCAACCCACTCCCTTCGGGCCAAATCTTTTGTGTTCTTACGCTCAACTAGCCTGCACACAACTCGGCTGCCCAGCCGAGTAGCGCACGCCGGGGCTGACGGCGGCGTTGAATTCTTTGAGAGCAGTCGAGCCGATCAGCAGTGGGTATTCAAAGGCACTGCGGTCGGTCAGGTTAACCTCAATGTTCTTCAGTTCATCGCCCACGCAGATGTCCATCTCAACCACCGGGCGCTCGGTGTAGAGCTGCTTGTCACCCGGCTGACGGTCATCGGCACGGCGTTTGATATAGCTCATGCGCGCAAGTGGCTTTTCAATGACCTGTGCGTGCGGAGCGTCTTCCAGGCCAAGCTGAAAGCGCACCCACTCGCCTCCATCACGCTTGAACACCTCGATATTCTTGGCACTGAGCGAAGCCGTTTCGGCGCCCGTATCAAGCTTGGCGGGCAGTTCCAGGTCCAGTTCCTGCAAAGAAACCTTCTCGTGCAAGCCGTAGATTTGCGGCTCGCTGGCCATCGCACCGCTAGCAAACAGTGCAGTGCAGAGTGCGACGGCGGCCGGGACCTGCTTGAACGGTAGGAAGGCGAGGTTCGACATACGGTGACTCCAATAACATGTAGAAAGTGACGCTACGTTAACGTCGCTGGCTGAACTCAAACTTAATCAGGCACGTATAAAAACTTCGCCCCGCCAGGAATGACCATGGCGGGGCGAAGTGGTTTCATGGGAGGTCGTTCAGACCTCAAGGCGGATCATTTGAGATCGAAACGATCCAGGTTCATCACCTTGGTCCAGGCAGCCACGAAGTCCTGCACAAACTTCGCGGGTGCATCGCTGGTGGCATACACCTCAGCCTGAGCGCGCAGCTGGGAATTGGAGCCGAACACCAGGTCAACCTGGGTGGCGGTCCATTTCAGGTCGCCAGTTTTACGGTCGCGGCCTTCCAGTACACCTTCGCTGGCAGACTTCTGCCACTTGGTGCCCATGTCGAGCAGGTTGACGAAGAAGTCATTGCTCAAGGTTTCCGGACGCTTGGTGAACACGCCATGCTGGGCTTTGCCGGCATTGGCATTGAGCGCGCGCAGACCGCCGATCAGCACGGTCATCTCCGGCGACGTCAGTTCCAGCAGCTGCGCCTTGTCGACCAGCAACTCGGCCGCAACGTTTTCGTAACCCTTGCGGGCGTAGTTACGGAAACCGTCGGCCTTGGGCTCCAGCACCGCGAAGGACTCGACATCGGTCTGATCCTGCGTGGCGTCAGTACGGCCTGGGGCAAACGGCACCACGGCATCTACACCGCCCTTCTTGGCAGCAGCTTCCACCGCGGCAGAACCGGCCAGAACGATCAGATCCGCCAGGGAGACTTTCTTACCGCCAGCAGCCGAGGCGTTGAAGTCTTTTTGGATGGCTTCCAACGCTGCCAGCACCTTGGCCAGTTCAGCCGGCTGGTTAACTTCCCAGTCCTTCTGCGGAGCAAGACGAATGCGCGCGCCGTTGGCACCACCACGCTTGTCGCTGCCACGGTAGGTGGATGCTGATGCCCAGGCCGTATTGACCAGCTGAGCAATCGACAGGCCGGACGCCAGGACTTTGGCTTTGAGGCCTGCGATGTCCTGCGCGTCAACCAGCGCATGATTGACCGCCGGAACCGGGTCTTGCCAGATCAGTTCTTCCTGCGGCACCAGCGGGCCGAGGTAACGAGCACGCGGGCCCATGTCGCGGTGGGTCAATTTGAACCAGGCGCGGGCAAAAGCATCAGCGAATTCCTGCGGGTTCTGGTGGAAACGGCGAGAAATCTTCTCGTAAGCCGGGTCCATGCGCAGCGACATATCCGCAGTGGTCATCATCGGCGGGTGTTTCTTCGCCGGGTCGTGGGCATCCGGGATCAAGTGCTCGGGTTTGACGTTTTTCGGTGTCCACTGATGGGCACCGGCCGGGCTCTTGGTCAGTTCCCACTCGTAACCGAAGAGCATGTCGAAATAGCCGTTATCCCAAGTGGTGGGGTTGGGTTTCCAAGCCCCTTCGATACCACTGGTGGTGGTGTGTACGCCTTTGCCAGTGCCTAGCTTGTTGATCCAGCCCAGGCCTTGCTCTTCCAACGGCGCGGCTTCCGGCTCAGGGCCAACCAGGGAAGGATCACCGGCGCCGTGGGCTTTACCGAAGGTGTGACCGCCGGCTACCAGCGCCACAGTTTCTTCGTCGTTCATGGCCATGCGGGCGAAGGTTTCGCGTACATCGCGGCCCGATGCCAGTGGGTCAGGATTACCGTCCGGGCCTTCCGGGTTAACGTAGATCAAGCCCATCTGCACAGCGGCCAACGGGTTTTCCAGCTCGCGATTACCGGTGTAGCGGCTGTGCGGTTTGTCGCTGGTGGCCAGCCACTCGGTTTCCGAACCCCAGTAGGTGTCTTCTTCCGGCTCCCAGATGTCCGGACGGCCGCCGGCAAAGCCGAAGGTTTTGAAGCCCATGGATTCCAGCGCAACGTTACCAGCGAGAACGAACAGGTCAGCCCAGGACAGTTTGCGGCCGTACTTCTGCTTGATTGGCCACAGCAGGCGACGGGCTTTGTCCAGGTTGCCGTTATCCGGCCAGCTGTTGAGCGGCGCAAAGCGCTGATTGCCGGTGCTCGCACCGCCACGGCCATCGTGGATGCGGTAGGTGCCGGCAGCGTGCCAGGCCATACGGATCATCAGACCACCGTAATGTCCCCAGTCGGCTGGCCACCAGTCTTGCGAATCGGTCATCAACGCAGTGAGGTCTTTAATAACGGCATGCAGATCAAGCGTCTTGAATTCCTCGGCGTAATTGAAGCCTTCGCCCATGGGGTCGGACTTGGAGGAATGCTGATGAAGAATTTTCAGGCTGAGTTGGTTAGGCCACCAGTCGGCATTCTTTGGGGCGCCACCCGCCACAGTGTTGGTTCCGGTAGCACCCGAGAATGGGCATTTCGCATCATTTGACATGTCTCTCTCCTGTTGTTTTTCACCTAACGGGGTGGACTCAGCTTGGTAGCTGGACTGCGAACGAGCCAATAGGATTTGGGTATGACCTTTATAGTAGTCCGGGTATATGTCGCCGTGACTATAGAGTCAATGCCGCAAAACAGCTGATAAAGTAACGGCCATCGGCGTCCTATTGGCGCCTTGATAGATCGCATTTATTCCCCCCTATTGAGTGTCGATTCGTGGATGAGACCCGCCAAACAATTGATGCCAGCGACGCCGACGTGCTGGCTTTTATGCAGCGCCAACTGCGCTCTGGCCGAGTAAAAACCAGCGTATTGGTGAGCCTGACGCAAAAGGAATTTGCCGATGTCAGCCATGAGCGCATCGTGCAATGTTTCAATCAGCTGGATTCCACCTTGCTCAAACGCTAAGTGCAAGCCAACGCCGAACAGTGCCCTGTTTGACTTAACCCTCGCTTGCCCGCTCGACCCGACACTGGAAGCAGTTGAACTTGGAGCGGATATGCACGTAGGCCACGTGGGGATCGCTGAGAATCTGCTGACAAACTGCTGTTAATGATTTGCCGGGCACCACCTGACCGGTGTCGTAGCGAATCCAGTCGTCACTGCCATAGCCACGCACAATCGCCGGTTCCAGAAACGCAAACCAGGCAGGCAATGTCGCCTGCTCATACCGTTCACAGGGTTGCTGATGCAGAAAGATCGGCCCAGTTTCGGCATAGGGTTGCAGAGCGGCAAAGGGCCGGTGAGCCAACACCAGCTTGGTTGCACCGGGTGTGATCAGGCTCAGACAATGCCGGCAAGGATTAGCCAGGCCTTCAGCCGGGCGCTGCACCGGTAACTGGCCGTTGGCATCCAGCCCGCCTTGCCAAATATGCATAGCCTCGGCATGGGCTATGCCGTGAACGCGTAACGCAATTGGGGCGGTATCAGTGGGTAAGGTCATCGCAACAACTCCTTGAGTGGGGTGTGCGACACACCTTAGGCAGCCGACGAGGTGCTCGCGATGCAATTCTGACTTTCAAATTTAAGGGCTTTTGTTCAATGTCGGATGCGCCGTTATGCTCGCGGCGATCCAACCCGATTCTGCAGGGAGCGTTAGCCATGCTTGGCAAATTATTAGTAACTCTCGGCATCGTGTTTTATGCCGTGGTGGTGCCGATTTTCGAGTTGAACGACTCGCACGTGTTTAACCCCAGCTGGGAGGCACATGCGCGTTTGCATGAGGTCTGGCAATTGGCGACCAACTGCGCGATTGGTGCGTTCTCGTTCTGGCTGGTGTGGTTTAAAGCCAACCTACGGCTGAGCAGCCTGATGACCTTCTTCGTCACTGGCGGCTTCCTCTTGGCCTATGCCTTGCGTGGCAGCTACGGCGGCTCGATGGTGTTGTCCGATGGTTCGGAAAAAATGATTCTGGGCATCAACCTAGGCTTGTTTGCCTATACGCTGGCAATCATCCTTGCGCTGCTGGCCCTGTATCTGGATCGTTCACACCGGCCTGCAACTTAAATTTGCGCCGAGTATCTGATGCCTCGGCCCAATGTCTGCGTCAGTAAATGCGAACGCCCCTTCCGGAGATTCAGATGTCCCGCACCCCCTCACTCAAGCCCTTACTCGCCCTGATTGCCCTCGCCTGCTTTGCCATGCTCGGCGGCGCCTTGCTGCTGCAGCACCTGGCAGGCTGGGAGCCGTGCACCTTGTGCATTCAGATTCGCCTGTGGCTGCTTTGTGGGGGCGCTCTCAGTTTGCTGATTCTGGTTGCAGAAGCCCTTGGCCTGCGCTGGCTGACCTTGCCGTCATGGCCGTTGCTGCTGGCTGCGGCGGGCATGGCGGTGTATGACAACACGCACTTGGTGCTGATCGAAACTGGCGTGCTGGAAAGCTCCAGTTGCTCGCCCTTCCCCTTCTATGCCTTTTACCTACCGCTGCATGATTGGTTGCCCCGCGTGTTTATGAGTGCAGGTGTGTGCGGGGAGAACGACTACAGCATTCTCGGCCTGTCGTTTACGTACTGGACATTGCTCAGTGTTGCCTTGCTCTTGGCGCTGTGCCTGCTAGCTGCCTGGCGTGCAGTGCGCCGCTGATCCTTTAGCGCAGATCTTTTGCAGGTGGCGGTAAAACGCCACTTGCTCTCTCATAAGCGGCTTTCTGCCGATTTTTGCCCAGAAATGGCGAACTATCGCCACTCACTGTGCGTTTGATCACGCACGTTTTGTGGTTGAACCAGCCCTGCAGCCCTGCTGCCACTCTGGCATACGCATTGCGATATAGCCGGTGCTCTGCGCACAACAACTGAATGTGTCGCCGAATTAATCTGACACGAATGCCAGCCTGCTAAGCCCCATCCTGGCTCGCCGTCAGCACCACAACATAAGAACAACAGGACCATCGCTATGTTGAAGTCGATCTGCGCCCTCGCCGCTGGCAGCCTGCTACTGGCGTCTACCACGCTTCACGCGGCAACCGACAAGGGGCCAATCGTGATCAAGTTTGCCCATGTGGTTGCAGACAACACCCCTAAAGGCCAAGGCGCATTGCTGTTCAAAAAATTGGCCGAGGAGCGCCTGGGCGACAAGGTAAAAGTTGAGGTCTACCCCAACTCCAGCCTGTACGGCGATGCCAACGAGCTCGATGCATTGGCTAAAAACGAGGTGCAACTGCTGGCGCCGTCGCTGGCTAAGTTCGAGAAATACACCAAGCAATTGCAGGTGTTCGATCTGCCTTTCCTGTTCGATGACCTGGACGCCGTCAATCGCTTCCAGAAACGCGCAAAAGGCCGCCAGTTGCTGCGTTCCATGGAAGACCACAACATTGTCGGGCTGGCTTATTGGCACAACGGTATGAAACAGCTTTCGGCAACCAAAGCGCTTCTGGTACCGGGCGACGCAGCCGGTTTGAAGTTCCGTATCCAGCCTTCATCGGTGCTGGAAGCGCAGTTCAACCAGCTCGGTGCCACGCCGCTGGCCATGCCGTTTGCCGAAGTCTTCGACGCGCTGAAAAGCGGCAAGGTCCAGGGTGCGGAAAACCCCTGGTCAAACATTTACAGCAAGCAATTGCACACGGTGCAGCCGTTTATCACCGAGACCAACCACGGCGTACTCGACTACATGCTGGTGAGCAACCCACGTTTCTGGTACGGCATTCCGCACCAGATCCGCATGGAGCTTGAAGGCATTATTGATGAGGTGACCTACGAGGTGAACCGTCAGGCCGAAGCCGCTAACCAGGCTGACCGCGACCGTATCGCAGCGGCTACCGGTACCCAGGTGATCGCATTGAGCGACGAGCAACGCGACGCCTGGCGTAAAGCCATGCAGCCGGTGTGGCAACAGTTTGAAGGGGTTATTGGGGCTGACGTGATGAAGGCCGCCCAAACGGTCAACCGCAACAGCCATAACTGACCCTGCGGTTGACGCTTACTCTCACCTTGCCGCGTCACCAGGCTGCTGGCGGTTGCTGGAAATCCGCCAGTAACTGCCAGGACTCAAGCGCTGTGTCAGTACCAGCATCACAATGATGCAGATGAGCATCAGCAGCCAGGTTGCGGAAAAGCCACCAGTGTATGCCCGCAGCCAGCCACCGGCGGCGGGCGCTAATGCGTTAATCAGGAAGCCAACCCCCTGTACAAAAGCCGCCAATTGGCCAGCGGCAATCGGCTCCTGCACATGATCCAGGCTGAGGAGCAGGCAGAGGGCAAAGCAGGCCCCCAGGCCAAAGCCGATAAAAGCGATCCAAAGACCGGGCAGCTGTTGCGGCGCCAGTAACAACCCGGCAAAGCCTAATAACTGCGCCATCAGGCTGATACTCAGCAAACCACGGCGCTCGCGCATGTGCTGGGCTAGCGCGGGCATGCCCAAGGCGGCGATCACCTGAAATAGCGTCATCCACGCCAGTAACAGCCCACTGTTCTGGCTGCTCCAGCCCAAGTGCTGGTAGTACGCCGGGAGCCAGGCCACCACGGCCATGTAGCCGCAATTGCTGAAGCCGAAATACACCGCCAAGGTCCACGCTCGTTTGTTACGTACAAAACGGCTCAAACGGTGCTCTGCCGGTAATAGCTGAGCGGCACGCCAGGGCGTTCGCACCCATAACAGCAAGCCGATGAGCGCCGGCAGCGCCCATACCTCCAGGCCGATTTGCCAATGGCCAAAATGGCTGCTGAGTTGCGGGCTAAACCAGGCTGCAAGCCCTCCGCCACTCATTAACGCAGCGGAGTAAATGCCCATGGCCAGTGCCACGCGCCCTACAAATCGGCGCTTAATCAAACCAGGCATCAATACCTGAATAAGCGCTATACCCACCCCACTGATTAACGCCGTGAGCAGCAGCACCAGGCTGCTGTGAACCATTCCGCGCAGCGCGCAGGCCAGCAGAATGCACAACAAGCCGAGCGCGATGCCCCTGCCCTCACCCAGGCGGGTCTCTACCTGGGCACTGAACAATGCCAACACCCCCATGCACACCACTGGCAACGTGGTGAGCATCCCCGCCATTTGGAAACCCAGGCCGACGGCGGCGCGAATGTCATTCAGCAAAGGGCTGATGGACGTCAAACTCGGGCGCAGGTTGAGCGCCACGAACACCACAACGCACAGCCAGGCGCCGGTGCGCCAACCGGGACTGACATGCCGTTCAGACCAGCTAAACATGTTGCGCATGCCAGCGTTGATAGAGCGCTGGCACGGCATGGTGCGCCATGTGCTCAATGCAGATGCGTTGTTCTGCCAGTGGCAAACATAGTTGCTGATACGCGTCTGTTGTCGATAAACCTAAAGGCTCAGCGTCTGCGTTGGCGGCGGCAAACACCACCCGGCTGATGCCGCACAGGTGCATCGCGCTCAGGCACATGGGGCATGGTTGCCCGCTGGCATAGATCACACACCCGGCCAAGCGGTTGCTGGCCAGAACCTGACTGGCCTGGCGGATGCACAGCAGTTCTGCATGCGCGGTTGGGTCGTAACTCAGGTGCATCTGGTTGCTGGCTGCGCTGATCAGCGTGCCTTCACGGACCAACACCGCGCCGAAAGGCCGACCGCCCTGCGCCAGGTTGGCAGCAGCCAAGGCGATGGCCTGCTCAAGAAAGTTGCGGTCATTACACACGGCGTACTCACCAGCGCAGGAATCGTGGCGAGGATTATCCTGAGCGGCACAGGTATGCTGAAATTAAATATAAGCATGCCAATCAGTTGATTCAGGAATACCCGAATGCTTGATCTCCTGCTTTTGCGCAGTTTTGTCGCCGTGGCCGACTGCGCCAACTTCACCCGTGCGGCCGAGCGCCTGCACCTTACCCAGTCAACTGTTAGCCAGCAGATCCGCCGCCTGGAGGACAGCCTTGGCTATCGCCTGTTCGACCGCAGTGTGCGGCAGGTGTTGATGACTGCAGAAGGCGAACAACTGTGCAGCTATGCCCGACGCATTCTCGCGTTACACGATGAGGCTGAAGATGTGCTGCGTAACCGACAAAGTGAAGGCGTGCTGCGTTTGGGTGTACCCGAAGACTTCGCCGCCGAACGCTTGATGCCGCTGCTCGCCGACTTTGCCGGCCGGCAAACCAGCGTGCGCTTGGAAGTCAGCAGCGGGCTCAGCCCTGAACTACTGCGGCAGTACCGTGAAGGCCAATTTGATGTGCTACTTAGCAAGCAGATGAACCCCGGCAGCGATTGCCTGGCGGCCTGGCCGGAACCACTCTGTTGGCTCGACAGCCGGCAGCATCCGGCGCTGCAGCGCAATCCTGTGCCGCTGGTGGTATTTGCTCCCGGAGGGCTGTATCGCCAGGAAATGATCCAGACCCTGGAGGTACAAGCTCGGGCTTGGCGCATCAGCTATTCCAGCAGCAGCCTGGCCAGCGTCTGCGCCGCAGTCGCTGCTGGGCTGGGTATCAGCTTGCTGCCGCAACGGGTACTGCAGGCGGATCATCAGCGGATCGACAGCCTGCCGGCAGTAGAAGGTATGCACCTGACGCTCTATGCACGGCACAACCTGGGGCCAGCGGGTACAGCCCTCAAGGAGCGGTTGTATCAGCTGTGCCAGGAGCAGACGCGCTAGCACTAGCTGGTTGCTCTTCCAACAACAGCTGTTGCTGCCAACCACCCCCAAGGGCCGCGATCAGCTGCACGCTGGCGGTCAGACGATTGCCCAGCAAGCTGAGAGTGGTGCGTTCATTGTTCAGCGCCGTGGCCTGCACACTGACCACGCTGTTGAAGTCCACCGTGCCGGCGCGGTACTGGTTTTCGATCAGGCGCAAGGATTCGCGGGCGGCGTCTAGCGCTTCCTGCTGGATCACGGCTTCCTGCTGCAGCACACGCAGTTGCACCAGGTAATCCTCCACCTCGCGGAAGCTGTCGAGCACCGATTGGCGGTATTGCGCCACGGTCTGGTCGTAGGCCGCTTCGCTGCGATCCAGCTCGGCGCTGCGCGCGCCGCCATCGAACAGGGTCAGCGCCAACTGCGGACCGAGCGACCAGAAACGGTTGGGCAGATCGATCCAGTCGGCAAAGCTGCTGCCACGGTAGCCACCGCTGGCGGAAATGGTCAGGTCCGGGTACCAGGCGGCTTCGGCGACGCCAATCTCGGCATTGGCGGCGATCACCCGGCGTTCCGCGGCAGCGACATCGGGACGGCGTTCCAGCAGTTGCGACGGCAAAGCCACGGGGATTGCTGGCAACGCGGGCAACTGCTCGCGTACGGCAATACTCAGCTCGCTCGGCGGCACGCCGATCAGTACGGCAATCGCATGCTCCAGCTGCGCACGCTGCCATTTCAGGTCGATGGCCTGAGCCTGGGTGCTTTTCAACTGGGTCAGCGCCTGGCTGACATCGGACTTCGGCACGATGCCAGCGTTGTACTGGTTTTCCGTGAGCTTCAGCGAGCGTTCATAGGCCGCCACAGTGGCATCAAGTAGGCGTTGTTGATCATCCAGCACGCGCAGTTGCAGGTAGTTCTGCACCAGCTCGGCCTGCAAGCTGAGCTTCAGTGCCGCCAGGTCGGCAGCGCTGGCCTCATAGCTGGCGCGGCTGGACTCCAGCGAGCGGCGCAACTTGCCCCAGATATCCAGCTCCCAGGCGGCATTCAGGCCCAGTTCATAACTCTTGCTGATCCCCCCCGCGCTGCTTGTGGTGCTGACGCTACTGGTATTGGAACCGTTGCCCTGGCTGCTGCGAGTAGCCCCAGCGCTGCTCGAGAGGCTCGGGTAGAACGCCGCACGCGCGCCGCGCACCAACGCACGAGCCTGGCGGTACTGCGCCTCGCTGGCGGCCAGGTTCTGGTTGGAAACATTCAGCCGCTCGACCAGAGCATTCAGCTCGCTGTCGCCATACAACTGCCACCAGCTGCCGCGCTCCAGCACATCACCTGGCTTGGCCTGGGTCCAACCTTCAATCTGTTTGAACTGCACCGGGGTTTGCAGCGGCGGGCGCTGGTAATCCGGGCCAATGGCACAGGCGCTCAGGGCCAGACTCAACGCCAGCAAGGTGGGTAAACGATAGGCAACGAGGGCTTTCATAACGGGGTTTCCAGGGCAGCGTCAGTGCGCACTCCGCGCCAGCGGTTGACCCGGTGGCGCAGGCGGTCGAAATACAGGTAGATCACCGGTGTGGTGTAGAGGGTCAGCAACTGGCTCAATACCAGCCCACCGACAATGGTGATGCCCAGCGGCTGGCGCATTTCCGAGCCTTCGGCGCTGCTCAGCATCAGCGGCAATGCGCCGAGAATCGCCGCCAGGGTGGTCATCATGATCGGTCGGAAACGCAGCAGGCATGCCTGGCGGATCGACTCGTGCGGGCTCATATGCTGCTGACGTTCAAGCTGCAGGGCCAGGTCGATCATCAGAATCGCGTTCTTTTTGACGATGCCGATCAGCAGGAACAACCCCAACAATGAAATCAGGCTGAACTCGATGCTCATCAGCTCCAACGCCAGCAATGCGCCGACGCCGGCCGATGGCAAGGTGGAGAGAATGGTCAGCGGATGGATATAGCTCTCGTACAGTACGCCGAGGACGATATACACCACGACCAGGGCCATCAGGATCATCCATGGCTGATTCTGTTGCGTCTGCTGGAAAGCACCACCGGTACCACCCAGCATGCCTTGAACTTCCGTGGGTAACGCAATGCGCGCAATGGCCCGATCAATGGCCTGGCTGGCTTGATCCAAGCTGACCCCTTCGGCCAGGGAAAAACCGATATTTTCCACGGCAAACTGCCCTTGGTGACTCACCCGGTCTTCTTCCAGGCTGCGCTCCCAGCGGGCAAAGCTGGACAAGGGCACGCGCGCGCCCTCGCTGGTAATCAGCTGAATCTGGTCGAGGGTTTCCGGGTACTCAGCGAACTTCGGATTGATCTCCATGACCACGCTGTATTGATTGAGGCTGTCATAGATGGTCGACACCTGGCGCTGGCTAAAGGCGTTATTCAGCACAGCGGTAATCATGTTCATGTCCACGCCCAGACGCTTGGCCACATCGCGGTCAACCACCAGACGAATCTGCTGAGTGCCTTCAGCCTCTTTGGCATCGATATCGGTCAGCTCTGGCAAGGCTCGCAACGCTTCACGTACGGGGGGCAACCAGGTGCGCAGGGCATCGAGGTCGCCTGACAGCAGCATGTACTCGTTTTCCGAGCTGCGCCCTTCCCGCCCACCGATCTGCAGGTCCTGATCCGGCATCAGGAACATCCGCCCGCCCGGCACTTTCGGTACTGACTGACGCAGGCGGTTGATTACTGCCTGGGCGTCGACCTTGCGCTCAGTAACTGGCTTCAAGCGCACGATCATAAAGGCGTTGTTGATGCCGCCACTGCCGCCAATAAACCCGGCCACGCTTTCCACTGCAGGATCGGCCAGCACGGCACGGCGATAAATCTCCATTTTCGGCTGCATGACCTGGAATGACAGACCGTCATCGCCGCGAATAAAGCCGATCAATTGGCCAGTGTCCTGCTGCGGCATAAAGGTTTTCGGCACGCTGACAAACAGGAAGATATTCAGCGCGATGGTGGCCAGCAGGCTGAACAACATCAGCAGTGAATGCTTGAGAGCCCAGTCCAGCCCCCGTGCGTAAAACGCCAGCACACGTGTCTGCACGGCCGCACCCCAGCGTTGCATGATGCTGGGCGGGCGTTCAACGGTGTCGGCCTTGAGCCAGCGCGCACAGAGCATCGGCGTCAGCGTCAGCGACACCAGCAGCGAGATCACGATGGCCATGGCCAGGGTGATGGAAAACTCGCGGAACAACCGCTCGACGATACCGCCCATGAACAGGATCGAGATAAACACCGCGACCAGCGACAGATTCATCGCCAGCAAGGTGAAGCCCACCTCGCGCGCGCCCTTGAACGCCGCCGCCATCGGCGTTTCGCCGGCCTCGATATGCCGCGAAATGTTTTCCAAAACGACGATGGCGTCGTCCACCACCAGGCCGGTGGCGATAATCAGCGCCATTAGTGACAGGTTGTTCAGGGAGAAATCCAACAGGTACATCACCGCAAAGGTGCCGACCAGCGACACCGGCACGGCCAGGGCCGGAATCAGCGCTGCGCGCCAACGGCCAAGGAAGGCGAACACCACCAGTATGACCAACACCACGGCGATCAGCAGGGTTTGCTCGGCCTCATGCAGGGTGGCGCGAATCACCGGCGAACGGTCCATCGCCACTTCCAACTCGATACTGGCGGGGATCACCGCGCGCAAGGCCGGCAACTGCTCGCGAATGCCAGCAATGGTTTCAATGATATTGGCCCCGGTCTGCCGGTTGATGACCAGCAGCACTGCCTGCTCATCGTTGAAGAAACCGCTGTTGTAGCGGTCCTCAACGCCATCGGTGACGCTCGCGACATCTCCCAGTCGCACGGCTGCGCCGTCCTGGTAGCGAATGATCAGCGGCAGGTAATCGGCGGCTTTCTCCAGCTGATCGTTGGCCTGTACTTGCCAGTGCCGCTCGGCATCTTCCACCGCACCTTTCGGCCGTTTGGCGTTGGCCGCGCTGATGCTCTGGCGCACCTCATCCAGGGCGATGCCGTACTGATCGAGCAAGCGTGGCTCCAGCGCCACACGCACGGCGGGCAAGGAACTGCCGCCGATCTGCACTTCACCCACACCGGTGACCTGGGCGAGCTTCTGCGCCAGGATGGTCGAGGCTACGTCGTACAGCTGGCCCTTGTTGAGCACGTCGCTGGTCAGCGACAGCACCATGATCGGCGCTTGCGACGGGTTGATCTTGGCGTAGGTCGGCATGCTACGCATGCCACTGGGCAGCAGCTCGCGTGAAGCATTGATGGCCGCTTGCACCTCGCGGGCGGCGGCGTTGATGTCCCGATCCAGGTCAAACTGGATCATGATCCGCGTGCTGCCCTGGCTGCTGCGGCTGTTCATCTGGCTGATGCCAGCAATGGTGCCGAGTGAGCGTTCCAACGGTGTGGCCACACTCGACGCCATGATTTGCGGGCTGGCCCCCGGCAGGCTCGCCTGCACGGTGATCGTGGGGAAATCCATCTGCGGCAGCGGCGCAACCGGCAGCAAACCAAAGCTGACGCCGCCGAGCAGCAGAATCGCCAGGCTCAGCAGCAAGGTCGCCACCGGCCGGCGGATAAAGGGCGCGGAGAGGTTCATCGGTTGACCACTAGCCCGGCTGCGCTACGGCCGCTAATGCGCCGCGACAGGCGATCGAAGTACAGGTAAATCACCGGAGTGGTGAACAACGTGAGGATCTGGCTGAGCAATAACCCGCCGACCATCACCAGGCCCAGCGGCTGGCGCAGTTCAGCGCCGGAGCCGGTGGCCAGCATCAGTGGAATCGCGCCAAACAGCGCGGCCAAGGTGGTCATCAGAATCGGCCGAAAGCGCAGCAGCGCCGCCTGGTAGATCGCCGCTTCCGGCTGCATGCCCTGGTTGCGTTCGGCGTCGAGGGCGAAGTCGATCATCATGATCGCGTTCTTCTTGACGATGCCGATCAGCAGAATGATGCCGATGATCGCAATCAGCCCCAGCTCGTTGCCGCTGATCAGCAACGCCAGCAGCGCGCCAACCCCCGCCGAGGGCAAGGTGGAGAGGATGGTGATCGGGTGGATGTAGCTCTCGTAAAGCACGCCGAGCACGATGTACATGGTGACGATGGCCGCGAGAATCAGCAGCAAGGTGCTCGACAAGGACGCACGGAAGGCTTCAGCCGCGCCCTGGAAGCGCGTCTGCACCGCCGGAGGAATGCCGATCTCCTGCTCGACCCGCTCGATCACTGCCACCGCCTCGCCCAGCGATACACCGCTGGCCAGGTTGAATGATAGGGTCGCGGCCGGGAATTGGCCGATATGGTTGATCAACAGGCTGGCGGCACGTTCCTCGACTTGGGCTAAGGTCGACAGCGCGACCTGCTGGCCGTCGGCGGCCTTGACGTGAATCTGCCGCAACGCCGCCGGGCCGATGCTGCCGGCGTTCTCACTCTCCAGCACCACGCGGTACTGGCTGGACTGGGTGTAAATAGTGGAGATCTGCCTCTGACCGAAGGCGTCGTAGAGTGCATTGTCGATATCGGCAATGCTCACGCCAAGGCGCCCTGCCATATCGCGGTCAATCTGCAGAAACACCTGCAGCCCACGGTTCTGCAGGTCGCTGGCTACGTCCGTCAATTCCGGCTGCTCGCGCAACGCGCTGACCAGCTTGGGCACCCACTCTTCGAGCAGGCTGATATCCGGCGACTCCATGCTGAACTGGAACTGCGTGCGACTGACCCGATCCTCAATGGACAGGTCCTGCACCGGCTGCAGATACAGCTCAATGCCAGGAATCCGCGCCAGTTCCGGCCTTAGCCGTTCGATAATCTGGCTGGCACTGACATCGCGCTCGGCCCGTGGCGTCAGGTTGATCAGCAGACGGCCGCTATTGAGTGTCGGGTTGTCACCGTCCACGCCGATGTAGGACGACAGGCTGGCCACGGCCGGGTCCTGCAATATCACTTCGGCCAGGCGTTGCTGACGCTCGCTCATGGCGCGGAAGGAAATCGACTGCGGCGCCTCGGAAATGCCCTGGATCACCCCGGTGTCCTGCACCGGGAAAAAGCCCTTGGGCACGACGAGGTAGAGCACTACGGTCAGCGCCATCGTGCCGATGGCTACCAGCAGGGTCAGCGGCTGATGCTTGAGCACCCAGGTCAGCCATACGCCGTAACGGGCGATCATCCCGTCGATTACCGCTCCAGCGGCGCGGTAGAAACGCCCTTCTTCCTCGGGCTTTTCCGCCTTGAGCAAGCGCGCGCACATCATCGGCGTCAGGGTCAGCGACACCACCAGGGAAATCAGAATGGCCACCGCCAGGGTGATGGCAAATTCGCGGAACAAGCGCCCCACCACATCGGCCATAAACAGCAGCGGAATCAGCACGGCAATCAAGGAAATGGTCAGCGACACCAGGGTAAAGCCGATCTGCCTGGCGCCTTTAAGCGCCGCATTTAGCGGCGTTTCACCCTCTTCCAGGTGGCGGGCGATGTTCTCCAGCATGACGATGGCATCGTCCACCACAAAGCCGGTGGCGATGGTCAGCGCCATTAGCGTCAGGTTGTTGATGGTGAAACCGGCCAGGTACATCACACCAAAGGTGCCGATCAACGACAGTGGCACGACGATGGACGGGATGATGGTCGCCGACACCTTGCGCAAAAACAGGAAGGTCACCAGCACCACCAGGGCAATGGCCAGCAGCAATTCATGCTGCACACCCTTGACCGCTGCCCGGATGGTTTCGGTACGGTCGGTCAGTACACTGACTTCCACGCTGGCCGGCAGGCCCTGGGTCAGATGGGGCAAAAGCGTCTGGATGCGGTCGACCACATCAATCACGTTGGCGCCGGGCTGGCGTTGCACGTTGACCAGCACCGCCTCATTACGGTTGGCCCAGGCGGCCAGGCGCTGGTTTTCCGCGCCGTCGATAATCTCGGCGACATCTTTAAGGCGCAGCGTGGCGCCGTCCTTGTACCCGAGGATCAACTCGCGGTATTCGTCGACGGATTTCAGCTGGTCGTTGGCATCCAGCTGCGACACCCGTGTCGGGCCGTCGAAGTTCCCCTTGGGCTGATTGACGTTGCTGGCGGTGATCAGCGTACGCACATCGCTGAGGTTCAAGCCATAGGAAGCCAGCGCTTCCGGGTTAACCCGCAATCGCACGGCCGGGCGTTGCCCACCGGCCAAGCTGACCAAGCCAACACCGCTGGTTTGCGCGAGCTTTTGCGCCAGGCGGGTATCGACCAGGTCAAACACCTGCGGCAGCGGCAAAGTGTTCGAGCGGATGGCCAGGGTCAGTATCGGTGTGTCGGCCGGGTTGACCTTGTTGTACACCGGCGGCGCGGGTAAATCGTCGGGCAGCAGATTGCTTGCGCCATTGATCGCGGCCTGCACTTCCTGTTCGGCGACATCCAGCTTCACTTCCAGGTTAAAACGCAGGGTGATTACCGAGGCGCCGCCGGAGCTGGTCGAGGACATCTGTTTCAGTCCGGCCATCTGACCGAACTGACGCTCCAGCGGCGCAGTGACTGCACTGGTCATCACGTCCGGGCTGGCGCCGGGATAGAGGGTCATTACCCGGATGGTCGGGTAATCCACCTCCGGCAGCGCCGAGACGGGCAGCAATCGGTAGGCAATCAGGCCGCTCAGGAAGATCGCCAGCATGATCAGCGTGGTGGCGACCGGGCGCAGGATAAACAGGCGAGAGGTGTTCATTGGGCGCGCGGTGCTCGTTTGCCTTCAGGCGTGGCCGGCGCGCTCTGGGCGGCGACCGGTGTGTCGCCAATCACCTCGACCTTATTGCCGGAGCGCAAACGGTCAGTGCCTTCCAGCACCAGGCGATCACCTGCTTTGAGGCCCTGCTCGACCACGCTGAGCTGGCCGTCGCTGGCGCCCACGCTGATCGGCGTCAGCTGCACCTTGTCTTCAGCGTCCACCACATAGGCGAAGGTGCCGCTGGCGCCAAACTGCAGCGCAGCGGCTGGCATCAGGGTGACGTTTTGCAGGGTTTTCACCCGTAGGCGCACGTTGACGAACTGGTTGGGGAAGAGCATTTCTTCAGCATTGGCGAAACGCGCCTTGAGCTTGACCGTGCCAGTGGCGGTATCGATCAGGTTGTCGACGCTCTCCAGCTCGCCTTCGGCCAGTTTGAGTTTTTCACTGCGGTCCCAGGCCTCAACCGCGAGGGTTTCGCCTGCGCGCAGCTGCTGCACCACCGCCGGCAACTCGGCTTCGGGCAGGGTAAACATCACGGCAATCGGCAGGGTTTGGGTAATCACCACCAGCGGCAGTGCATCGCCACTGCTGACCAGGTTACCCACGTCGGCCTGACGGATGCCCAGGCGACCGGTTATCGGTGCACGAATCTGGGTGAACTCCAGGTTCAGCCGCGCGGTGGCGACATCCGCTTGCAGGCTCTTGATACCGCCCCGGTACTGGTTGACCAGGGCTTCCTGAGTGTCGAGGGTCTGTTTGGCAATAGAATCTTCGGCGTACAAACCGCGGTAACGCGCCAGGTCCAACTCGGCATTGCGCAGTTGCGCTTGGCTTTCCTGCAAGGCGCCCTGGGCCTGCTGCAAGGCGATTTCATAGGGACGTGGGTCGATAACCGCTAGCAAGTCGCCGGCTTTGACCTGTTGGCCGTCCTTGAACAGCAGCTTGACTAGCTCACCTTCGACCCGGCCACGCACATTCACTGTGTTATAGGCGGTGACGGTACCCAAGGCCTTGAGCTCAACCGGGAAATCACCTTGCGTCACGTTGGCAACACGCACGGGCACCGGCCCACCATCGCGCCACGGCCCACCGCGTGCGGGCGCTTCCGGCGGGCTGGGCCAGAACCACCACAACAGTAAGGCCAGAACTACCAGCGCAAGCGAGCCGACCAGCCATTGGCGCGACAGGTTACGAGGACGAGTGGTGAGCTGTGTATCAGGCATGGCGACAATCACTTCCTTGGGGAGCGTGAACGATATTCACTATCAGCCACCCTGCAAAGCCTCTTTACCGCCTATTTACCTTTTCCTTACGTAACTAAATGTCTGATCCGAATAGAAAATTGCCGGAACAGTAGTGAACGCTGCGCGGCGATGGCCCGTAAGTGATGGCAGGCAGAAATAAAAACGGCCTGCAAAGCAGGCCGTTGGCACAACGTAAACAGCTGTTACTGAAGTGCAGCCATCGCAGCGGCGTAGTTCGGCTCGTCAGCAATTTCGCCAACCAGCTCGCTGTGCAGCACCTTGTCGTTTTCATCCAGCACCACCACAGCACGGGCAGCAACACCCACCAGCGGACCGCTGGCGATGGCCACACCGTAGCTTTGCAGGAAGTCAGCACCACGCATGGTGGACAGGTTGATCACGTTTTCCAGGCCTTCAGCACCACAGAAACGCGCCTGGGCAAATGGCAGGTCAGTGGAAATGCACAGCACCACGGTGTTGGCCAGTTTGCTGGCACCGGCGTTGAACGTACGCACGGAGGTGGCGCAGGTTGGGGTATCAACACTTGGGAAAATGTTCAGGACTTTGCGCTTGCCGGCCAGGCTGGCCAGGCTCACGTCGCTCAGGTCGCCGGCAACCAGGCTAAACGCCGGGGCTTGCTGACCAACCTGCGGCAGTTGACCGGTAACTTCAACCGGGGAACCTTTGAGGGTGATTTGTGCCATTGGAAACGATCCTTATCAGTGGATTTGAGGGGCGGTGAACAAGTAAGGGCGCGAACCGGCCAAATGGCAAGCACGCGCCCCTGCAAAGAGGGCAAGCAGAGCTGACCGTTGAGTCAGACTACCCTGCGCGCCCAGGCGACACATCAATTTTTTGCGAAGTGATCCTTGGTCAGCTTGACCACGATCGGACTGAGCAACAGCAGCGACAACAGGTTAGGAATCGCCATCAGACCGTTGAGGGTATCGGCCACCAACCAGGCGAAGTCCAGCTGGGCAATCGCACCAAACGGCACGGCCAGCACCCAGAGCACACGGAACGGCAGGATTGCCTTGGTGCCTACCAGGTATTCCCAGCAGCGCTCGCCGTAGTAGCTCCAGCCAAGGATGGTGGTATAGGCAAAGATCACCAGGGCGATGGTAAGGATATAACCGCCGACGCCAGGCATGGCCGACTCGAAGGCCGCTGCCGACAACGCCGCCCCGCTGGCACCGCTGGTCCATACGCCTGAGCAGATGATCGCCAGACCCGTCATCGAGCAGATGATGATGGTGTCAATAAAGGTGCCGATCATGCCGATCATGCCCGAGCGCACCGGGCTATTGGTGGTGCCGGCCGCCTGGGCGATACCGGCAGTACCCAGGCCCGCCTCGTTGGAGAAGATGCCGCGCGCCACACCGAAACGAATCGCCGCCATAACTGCCGCGCCGGCAAAACCGCCAGTGGCCGCAGCAGGGCTGAAGGCATGGGTGAAGATCAGGTCGAAAGCACCGGGAATCGCGTCAGCATGCACCACCAGCACAACGATCGAGGCAATGATGTAGGCCACGCACATAAACGGCACCAGCGACGCCGCCACCTTACCGATACGCTTGATCCCGCCAAGAATCACCAGACCGGTGATCACCATGGTTACCACACCGGTGACCCACAGCGGGATGTTGAAGCTGGCTTGCAGGGCCGATGCCATGCTGTTGACTTGCACCATATTACCGATGCCGAAACCGGCAAAGCCGCCGAAGATGGCGAACGCAGTGCCCAACCACAGCCATTTTTTACCCAGGCCGTTCTTGATGGCGTACATCGGACCGCCGACGTGCTCGCCGCGCTCATCCTTCTCGCGGTAATGCACCGCCAACACCACTTCGCAGTACTTGGTGGCCATACCGACCAGTGCGGTACACCACATCCAGAACAACGCACCGGGGCCGCCGAGGAAAATCGCTGTGGCTACACCGGCGATATTGCCGGTACCGACAGTGGCGGCCAGGCAGGTCATCAGGGCCTGGAACGGGCTGATTTCACCGCTCTCGGCATCACCTTTCTGACGGCCTTGCCACATCAGTTTGAAGCCCGCGCCAATCTTGCTCAGCGGCATGAATTTCAGACGCAACATGAGGAACAGACCGGTGCCGAGAATCAGCACCAGCATGGGCGGGCCCCAGACCACGCCATTGAGTTGATTGACCAGGGTGTTGACGAATTCCATGCTCATTTCCTTATTCTTGTAGTGAACGCGAGGTGGGTAGCCTTCTCTTGTCCGATTGCCGGGTAGGCCAAACTGATGAACAGAACGCGAACCGGGTTGGCGCGCCTGCTAACAGCGGATCGGGCTATACCAGCCAGCACAACGACTGCCAGGTATCAGCGGCGGTCAGTATATGAAGACTGTGATAGTGGTTTTCACTGTTTAGATTTCAACGCTCAGACGTTTTGAGCGAGGGGCGCAATTTAAACGCGAATTAACAGGCTTAATCCAGCGTCCTCCCGCAGAAACATGGCCTAGAAATCGCGCCGATAGAACAAATCCAGAGAGCTCGCCAACCCGCTGGCAGCCTCAAGGTAGAGCCGTCGGCTCAGTTCATAGCGCAAGGCGATGGTATTCGCTGGTTCGAACACCCCCACGCCGTAGCGCAGGCTCAATCGCTCCGAGAGATTGCCGCTGGCGACCACGCTGGTGGTTACCCCAGAGCCCTGGGTGTCGAGTTGAAAATCACTGATACCCAAGCCCTGCGCCAGGTTATTGACCAACGGTGCACTGCCGGCCATCCCCAGGGCCAGCGCAGCTTGTGCCAGCATCGTATTGTCACCACCGCCCTGCCCCAGTGGCCGCCCCATAACCAGGTAAGACAACGCCTGCTCCTGACTCATGGCCGGTTCGGAAAACACCGTACTGGTCGGTTGCGCGGCATTACCACTGAGGCGTAAACCAGCCGTCACACCATCGACCTTGCGCACAGCCTCGATATCAAGAAATGGCTGATCAATCGGCCCGGCGAACAGCAGGCGTGCGCGGCGTATATTCAGGCGCTGGCCGTAGGCGCGGAAACGGCCCTTGTTCAGGCTCAACTCGCCGCGGGTGTCCAGGTCATTGCCAATGTGTACGCGCCCCAGCAGCTCGGCATCCAGTCCAAAGCCGCTGAAGGTGAGGCGCTGTTGACCCACTTCAACGTCAACATCCATGGCGATGGCCGTCGCCTGCTGCTGCGGGCTATCGCGCCCTACTACCTGGGCATCGCTGGAAACCTGCACCGTTGAAGGTGGCAGCTCGCGCACCTCAATCTTGCCGCTGGGGATCAGCACCTTGCCGGCCAGCGACAGCTGCTCATCACGCAGGCTTAAACGCAGATTCGGTTCGACCTCCAGCGCGGAATAGGGCTCAACAGTGACCGGTAGACGACTGCCTCGCAGCTGCATGTTCGCCACCAGCCCATCGGCCCAGCTCAGCTCGCCATTCAGACTGCCCTGCCCTTGCTCACCGCTGCGCCAATCGCCCTCCAGCAGCAACCGCTCGCCTGCGATCTGCGCCTGCAATTGCAGCTGCTCGATGTTCATCGGTAGTTCAGCGCCGCTTATTTCGCCATTCAGCACGCGCAGGTTGCCGTTGATCTGCGGTACCAACAGCCCGCCCGACAATGTGCCCGTGCCATTCAGTTGCCCAGCGATACGCTCGACCATCGGTACAAACGGGCGGGCCAGGGCCAAGTCCAGGCCATTCAGGCGGAAGCTGCCAGACAACGGCTTGCTCGCCGGGCGCGGATCCAGTTGAGCCTGCAGCGACAGCTCGCCAATGGTTGGGCCACGCAGCTCCAGCAGGCTATCGATGCGCTGCGGGCGCAACTGTGTACTCAGGCGCAGGCTGTCGTAGGCAAACTCCAGCCACTGCTGCTGATCACGAATGCGCCAGATGCCGCTGCCGGCATCCAGTTCCAGGCTGCCATTCGGACCGCTGGCCGGCATATCGAGCTGCAGCCGACCATTGAGCTCACCCTGCCAGCTGAAATCCTTCGGCCACAGCGCCGCCAAGCTCTCCATGGGGAAGTTGCTCAGCCGGTAGTTGAGCTTGGGCTGCGGCAGCAGGCGCTGCTCCGTGCCGCACAGACTGGCCTCGCCAGAACGCCAGCAATGCGCGCCCAGGCTGAGGTGCCCATTGGCCAGCCGCACCAGCGTGGCCGGCTGTTGCAGGCGCCAATCTTGGCCACCGCTTTGCACCTCGCCACTACTCAGGCTGCCGCGCCAGTTACCCTTGTCCAGCTTGCCGGCCAGGGCCAGCTGGCTTTGCAACAAGGGACCTTGCAGGTGCAGCTCAAGACTTTGTTGCTGCTGATCACCAGCGGCAGTGACATCCAGGCGCCCCAACTCGGTTTCACCCAGCTGAATACCCAATGCCTCAAGGGTGATTCGGCCACGCTGGGCACTGTTCAGGCTGGCGTCGAGCTTGAGCTGTTGCAGACGTTGATCGTCATAGGCCAGGCGCTCACCTTGCAGCTGCAACTGGCCCTGGGGTGCTTGCAGACTCCCAGCCAGGTCCAGCTGACCATTAAGGTGCCCCTGCAAGCCTGGCCAAAGCTGCCCCAATCGCGGCATCGCTAGTAATAACCGGCCGCTCAGCTGTTGCTGCAAGGCGGCCTGACCGCTGATGCGGTTATCACCCAGGCGGATATCCAGGGCACTCAGCTCGCCCTGCTCCAGGTCACCGGCAAACTTCGCCAGCAGCTTGGCCGGCTGACCACGCAGGCGGCCGGTGAGGTCGATGTCGGCGTTAAGGTTAAGCTGCTGATTGATCAAGCTGCCTGAGCTGTTCAAAGGGCCCGCCAGGCTGCCGGGTAACTCGGCCAGCCAGTAGGCTGGATCAAGCTGACTCAACTGCAGGCGCACATCCCAACTCAGCTGCTCGGCAAAACCCAAGCTGACCTGGCCTTCGGCGCGGCCTTGGCCGGCCTGCATACGCAGCTCTGGCAGATACAGCTTCTGTAGATCGCCACTCAGCGGGCTTTGCAGGCTAAACGCGCCGGCAGGGCCATCCAGCTCGGCAGCGAAATGCCCGAGGTAGTTGCCATCCTGATAAGCCAGCTCGCCATTAAGCACCCGCAACGCCACAGGCGCTGGCTCGTCCAGCGGATAAAGGCGCTGCCAGGGGAAGCTCTGCCAGTTGAAGCGGCTATACAGGCTCAGACCTTGCTGCCAGTTCAGCTCGCCGCTGAGCTGTACCTGCTGCTCCGGTTCGGCGGTCAAGCTCAGGTTGCTGATGGCCGCGCCGTCAGCCTTGAGCAGCCCCGCCAGCGCCATAGCAATAAGCCCTTCAGTTGCTGGCAGGCTGGCACTGCCGATGATCTGATAGCCGGCCTGCAAATCGCCCTGGGCATTTAGCTCAACCTGCTCAAGGTTAAGGGTGTCGGGCAGCTCAGCGCTGGCTTTGAAGCTGGCGACCTGCAAGCGCAGTTGCGCCGGCAGGTGTTCAGCCAAAGGCTGTACCCAACCGCTCAGTTCGCCGGTCAGATAGCCGCTGCTTCTGGCTGTCAGTTGCACCTGCTCGCGCAGCTCACCGTTGAGCTGCAGCGCCACCGGCCAAGCCTGCTGCTCGGGCGCCGGCAATTGCAGTTGTCCGCTCAGTTGCAGCGGCCAGTTGCCGGAGGTTTGCACCTGGCCCTGCAACGCCACCTGCAGATCGGCGGTAGCCAGGCTGAGGTTGTCAATCTGAATACCCTTTGCAGTCCAGCGCGCGGCCAGCTGCAAGCCTTGCAACTGTTCGACGCCATTGAGCTGCAGGCTGTCGATCTGCACCTGCCCCAGTTGCAACGCCAGCGGCAGGCTCAGGTCCGGCAGACTGAATGGCTCGCTGCTGGGCTGTTCATCATCCGGGAAAACCAAGCTGATCGGCCCGCTGCGCAGTTGCTCGATACACAACGTCAAGCGTAACAGGCAGGTAGGCGACCAATCCAGGCTAGGCGCCATTACCTCCACGCTATTCTCGCCTTGTTGCCAGCGCAGCTGTGTCGCGCTCCAGCTACCGCCTAGGCGGCCATCGAAGTCGTCAACCTGCAAGCCCGGCACCTGCGCCAATAACCAGCGGCTGCCGCCCAGGGTGCCCAGTAGCAGGCTCAGGCTGATTGCCAGCACAAGCAGCAGGCCCAGCAGACTGAACAGCCCATAACGTAACCAGCGCATCACAGTTCCGGCCCCATGGAAAAATGCAGGCGCACGCCGCCCTGGTCATCCAATGGATGCGCCAGATCCAGGCGCAACGGTCCGAGTGGTGATACCCAACGCACGCCCAGACCCACGGCACTTTTCAGCGACGGAAGCTGCAGCGAGTCAAAGGTATTGCCCTGATCGAAGAAGCTCGCCAAGCGCCAGCGCTCAGTCAGGCTGTATTGGTATTCCAGGCTGCTGGTAAAGAGGTAGCGCCCACCGATCTTGTCGCCGGCGCGGTTTTCCGGCGACAGGCTCTGGTAGTCATAGCCGCGCACGCTCTGGTCACCACCCGCGAAGAAGCGCAGGGACGGCGGCACCTTGGCAAACCCATCGGATTCAGTGCCACCCACCTGCACCCGCCCCAGCAGTCGATGGCGCTTGAATACGGTGGTCAGACCCTTGAGTTGGATATTGCCGTGCAGCACATTGGCATCGGACAACAACCCCTTGGCCGCGCCGGACAGATCAAACTGCAGGCGGTAGCCGTGGTTGGGGTCGATCTGGTTATCACTCTGCAGGTAGGAATAACTCAGGCCTGGCATCAGCAGCGTGCTGGTCCCCGCGTCATCGCCCAGGTCGTACTGCTCGTGCTGCCATTTCAGCGACAACACGCGCTGCCAGCCGCTGTCGAGCTTGCTGTGCCATTCCGGGCCGACAGTCAGCAGACGGCTGCTGCTGTCGGTATTGGCCAGGTCTTCGGCCTGATAGCCGCCGGCCACCCGCAATTTATCGGTCAGCGGCGGATCGAGCGGCACGTCATACCACAGGCCAACATTCTGCCGCGGCGCTGACAGTTCGAATTCTGCGCCATAGCTATGCCCTTGTGGATTGGCCCAGTGCCGCGTCCAGTTGGCCCGGCCACGCGGCCCCACGTCGGTGGAAAAACCCAAGCCCAGGCCCATGCTGCGTGGCTTGCGCGCCTGCAATTGAACCTGCACAGGGATCTGTTCACCACTGGCAGTACTGGGGTTGGCATCCACCTGCACCGACTCGAAATAACCACTGGAGCGCAGCGCCTGATACAGCTCGGCAATCAGTGCCGAGTCATAGGGCGTATCCGCCGGGAACGGCACCATGCGCTGCAGCAATTGCTCATTAAAGGGCGCATCGCCGACAAAACTCACCGCGCCCAATTGATAGCGTGGGCCGCTGAGATAGATCAGTTCGATATCGGCAACCCCGGCCTCGGGGTCGATTGTGAGTTTTTGACGACTAAAGCGCCCGGCGAAGAAGCCATAACGCGAAGCCTGATTCTGAATTTCGCGCTTCGCGGCGTCGTACTGACCGTGGTTAAGTTGTGCCCCACTCCGCAATTGCGGGTCATAGGGCGTTCGAAAGGCGCGCAGTTGCGCCGCTGGGCCTTCGACGCGCACCACCACATCACGCAAACGCACCGGTTCACCCGGCTGAATGCGTACGGTCAGGCGCGGTGTTGCGCCCTCGCTGACTTCAGTCGTGATCTGCGCCTGGTAGAAACCCAGAGCATGGGCGGCTTTCTCTGCCTGGTTTTCGGCGACCCGACGAAAGCGCTGCAAGGCTTCGGCATCACGCTCACCCAAGCTGCCGATGTAGCCCTCGATATTGCTTTTCAGCGCGCTGTTGGCAGGCTCAACCCGCACACGCAACTGTGCTTCGGCCAGGGCCGTAGCACTCAGCAGCAGAAGAAACAGCGCGGTGAAAAGGTGGAGAGAAACAGGCATGAGGGCGATGCTAGCACGAGCTCAGGGCCGACTTAGAGCACCAGTGCGGGCAAATAGTTGCGACTCGATGTGTCTGTAGACACACCGAGCAGGCCGTTATCAGGCACTGGCCTTGATTGCCAGTTGCGGACTTGGATGGAAGAAAACGTGCTCGATAATCGGGCCGATGGCCACTTCCCCAATCTCTTCGTACCCCTGGCGCTTATAGAAATCCAGGTAATGCGAATTTCCGGTATCCAGCACCACGCCCTGGGAACTGGCGTCTTCGGCGCACCAGTTGTGCAGTGCTTCAAGCAGTTGCTCGCCAAGGTTTTTGCCCTGGTATTCCGGATGAATGCCCAGCAGCGGCAACACGTGGTAGGGCCCCGGCGGCAGGCAGGCGATCACTGCATCGTGGTATTCCAGATAGCGCTTGGTGCAACGGAAGCCGGTGGTCAGCAGCATGCGCATGCGCCAGCCCCAGCTTTCGGTGATGTCCATGCGCCGCTGTGGCGGAGCGATCAACGCCATGCCGATCAGTCGATCGTCGATAAGCAAGCCAATCGCCGGCAGGTCTTCGGCAAAGTGCTGCTGCACCAGCTCACGTACCGTGGCGCGTACGCGCTGGTCATAGCCTGGCCGCTCGGCTTCAAACAGGTAGGCAAAGGTGGGGTCGTGACGATAGGCGTGATACAGCAGCGAGCGTGCTTCTCGGGCATAGCCACTATCGAGCATACGTACTTCGGCGAGACTGTTGGGCATCGAATTGACCTCTGTTGTTCTTGATTTACTGGGCCTGCAGCCACGTTAGCACCGCGCACTCTGCGCCGCCACAGGCTGGCCGGCAGGGCCGCTAATCGGCTAGCATCGCGGGCTTTCCAGAGCCACAGCCAGGACTGCCGCCCATGAAGATCGTCTCCTTCAATATCAATGGCCTGCGTGCACGCCCGCATCAACTGGCAGCATTGATCGAGAAACACCAGCCGGATGTGATCGGCCTGCAGGAAACCAAAGTTGCCGACGAGCAGTTCCCCGAGGCGGATATCCGTGAGCTCGGCTACCACGTGCACTACCATGGCCAGAAAGGCCATTACGGTGTCGCCCTACTCTCGCGCCAGGAACCACTGAGCCTGCACAAGGGCTTTCCCGGCGACGCCGAAGACGCGCAGCGACGTTTTATCTACGGCACCTTCGCCGATGCCCAAGGCAACCCGGTGACGGTGATGAACGGCTACTTTCCGCAAGGCGAAAGCCGCGAACATCCGACCAAGTTCCCGGCAAAACAGCGTTTCTATGCCGACCTGCAACAGCTGCTGCTGAGCCAGTTCAGCCCCGAGCAGGCGCTGGTGGTGATGGGTGATATCAATATTTCGCCGGAAGATTGCGACATCGGCATTGGTGAACCCAATCGTCTGCGCTGGCTGAAAACCGGCAAATGCAGCTTTCTGCCAGAAGAGCGCGAGTGGCTGGCCACCCTAAAGAACTGGGGCCTGGTTGACAGCTTCCGCCACCTCAACCCCACAGTGAATGACCGTTTCAGCTGGTTCGATTACCGCAGCCGCGGCTTCGAAGACGAACCCAAGCGCGGCCTGCGCATCGACGTGATTCTCGCCTCTCAGGCGTTGCAGGCGCGGATCAAGGACGCCGGCGTCGACTACGACCTGCGCGGCATGGAAAAGCCATCGGACCATGCCCCCATCTGGCTTGAATTGGCTCAGTAAGCCTGCAATAGAGCCTTTATATAGATAAGTGACTGTCATATTGCAGTCACTTTTTTGTCTTATCGTCGCGGCACTTTCACTCACCCATATAAGGTGTTTGCCGCATGCTGCGCGCCTCCTCTGCCTTCGAACGTGACACCTGGATTCGCACCGTCAGCTTTTTGCTGCTCGGCTCCATCTGCTACGCCCTGCCCTGGTCAGTATTTGCCGCCCTGCCAGTCCCAAGCGACAACAGCAGCGTATTGCGCATACAGGGCTCAAACACCATTGGTGCGCGGTTGGGCCCGGCATTGGTCAAAGGCCTGCTCGAGGAACAAGGCCTGAGCGCAATCCGCGTCGAAGCAGGCAATGCAGAAAACGAGCAGACAATCATCGGCAAAACCACCGATGGCCGCAGTGTGAGCATCGAGGTAGCGGCCCATGGTTCGGGCACTGGGTTTACCTCACTGGCCGACGGCAGTGCTGAACTGGCGGCCTCGTCCCGGCCGATCAAGGACAGCGAAGCCACTAGCCTGCTGAACTTGGGCGACCTGAAAAGCGCCAGCGCCGAGCAGATCATCGCCCTCGATGGCCTGGCTATTATCCTGCACCCGAATAACCCGCTGGGCGCGCTGAACACGGCACAACTGGCACAGATATTCGCTGGCGAGATCAGCAACTGGTCGCAACTCGGCGCTCCGGCTGGCGCCATCACCCTGTACGCCCGAGATGACAAGTCCGGCACCTTCGACACGTTCAAGGAGCTGGTGCTGAGCGCCAACGGTAAAGCCTTGGCGGCCAGCGCCAAACGCTTTGAGTCGAGTGAAAAACTCTCCGACGCGGTCAGCCAGGACCCTAATGGCATCGGCTTTATCGGCCTGCCGTATATCCGCCAGGCCAAAGCGCTGGCGATTGCCGCGGGTGATTCGCAACCCATGCTGCCAAGCCTGACCCTAATCGCCACCGAGGATTACCCGCTGTCGCGACGGTTGTTCTTCTACAACCAGCCAGAGTTGAACAACCCTTGGGGGCGCGCTCTGGTGCAGTTTGCTCATAGTCCGCGCGGCCAGGCGATCGTTGAACAGAGCGGATTTATTGCGCAGACCGTTCAAGCGGTAAAAATCCCCGTAAACCCGCAGATGCCGGCGAATTACCAAGAGCTGGCCGAGCATGCGCAACGTCTGTCGGTAAACTTCCGTTTTCAGGAAGGCAGCGCCACTCTCGACAATAAAGCCCTGCGTGATCTCAACCGGCTGATGACCTACCTAAACGAGCAGAACAAGCTGCGCGATAAAGTGGTGCTGGTTGGGTTTGGCGATACCAAGGCTGACACCGCCCGCGCAGAACTGCTGTCGAAACTGCGCGCTATGGCAGTGCGCCGTGAACTGAACAAAGGTGGCGTGATCTTCCGCGACATCATCGGCCTGGGTGATGAGCTGCCAGTGGCCGCCAACAGCGGTGATGATGGGCGGATCAAGAACCGCCGGGTAGAAGTCTGGGTTTATTGAGCCTGGCTCAGCCCCCGCGTTGTTTGCAGGTATTGCTGCATTAGGCAGTGATTAACAACGCCGAGTGGCTAAGCTGAACAAACTTTCTCGCCTCTACTTGAGGTTCTGCCATGCTCGCTACACCTCTGCGGTTGATCCTGCTACTGGCACTGCTGGTCGTACAAACCGTCCAGGCCGAGGTGTTCCGCGTGTTTGGCGCACACGACGGCTTCCCCAAATACTTTGAGGAGGATGGTGAGGCCAAGGGCATTGTCGTGGACATCAGTAAACACTGCCTGAACCAGATGCAGGTGCCCTACCAGATCCAGCTGCTGCCATGGAAACGCGCCTACACCATGGCCGAACGCAGCGACGGCGGTGTAATTGGTTTGTCGATCAGTGATGAGCGCCTGGCTCTGTTCGACTTTTCCGAAGCAATTTTCACCGAACATATCGTGCTGGTGGTGCAGAAAGGCCGCGAGTTTGCCTACCAGAACATCACTGACCTGAAAGACAAGCTGATCGGCGCCACTATCGGCACCAGCTATGGCACTGCCTATGACGAAGCCGTGGCCAACGGCACCCTGACCATCGTCGGTTTCAATGACACTCGCAGCGGCCTTGGCATGCTGCAGCGCGGGCGCATTGATGCGATCCTGGTCGGTTCCAGCGTTGATATCAGCCGGCTCGCCCAGAGCTGGCCTGGCTTGCAGCCCGATGCCTTCACAACGTTGCCAGTGCCGTTCAAGAGTGACAGCAAGCACATGGGCATCGCCAAAACGCTGAAGATGGGCTGGTTCCTCGAGCAGTTCAATCAGTGCCTGAAGAATGGCCACGACACGGGCATTTTTGCCCCAATCATCTACCAATACAGCAATTAAATCGCCCGCTCAGGTGCTTGCCAAGTTTGCTGCGAGAGCCTAATGCTTAGGCCATGTCTGTGTTGGTGATTGCCGACATACACAGCCCTTTCAGGAGCATTAATCGTTTGAGCTCACCGAGCATTGTTATCGAGCCGCTGGCGCAGCGCGGCAAGCTGCGTTGGCAAGTGCGCATGGGTCGACGTAGCCTGATCTTCCATGAGGAGCACGCCGCCCGTGCCTTCGCTGCGCAACTGCATATGCGTTTGCTCTGGCTGCAAGAGCATGCCAACACGGATGATGAGTTTGCCCCGCCGGGCAAATCATACGAATAGCCTGTGCTTTCTTTGCTAAGGGCTTTAGCCGCGACACGTTCACGATCAATCGCGACTAAAGACCTCCCCACATAGACTGGCAAACAACGACAGAGCATGCCTAAAACAGCACTGCCCACAACGCACAAGGCCCGCAATTGCGGGCCTTGTGCGTTTTCAGTGACGTGCCCGGCGCCTTAGCGGCTGGCTTTCATCACATCCTTGGACACGTACTTGCCGATCTCGAACTTGCCGATCGCCGCGCGATGCACTTCGTCCGGGCCGTCAGCCAGACGCAGGGTGCGCTGCATGGCGTACCAGTAGGCCAGCGGGAAGTCGTTGCTAACCCCTGCGCCGCCGTGAATCTGGATGGCGCGGTCAATCACTTTCAGCGCCACGTTCGGTGCGACCACCTTGATCTGGGCGATCTCACTGGCGGCAATCTTGTTACCAACGGTGTCCATCATGTACGCCGCGTTCAGCGTCAGCAGACGTGCCATGTTGATTTCCATGCGCGAGTCGGCGATGTGATCAATGTTGCCGCCCAGACGCGCCAGCGGTTTGCCGAAGGCGGTGCGGCTGATGGAGCGCTCGCACATCAACTTCAGTGCGCGCTCGGCCATGCCGATGGAGCGCATGCAGTGGTGAATACGGCCTGGGCCAAGGCGACCTTGAGCAATTTCGAAGCCACGGCCCTCACCCAACAGCACGTTTTCGTAAGGTACACGGACGTTTTCGAACAGTACTTCGGCATGGCCGTGTGGCGCATCGTCGTAACCGAACACCGGCAGCGGACGCAGCACTTTCACGCCGGGGGCGTCCATCGGCACCAGAATCATCGAGTGCTGTGCATGGCGCGGGCCATCCGGATTGGTCAGGCCCATGAAGATCATGATTTTGCAGCGCGGGTCGCACGCACCCGATGTCCACCATTTGCGGCCGTTGATCACCCACTCATCACCCTGACGCACAGCGCTGGCCTGCATATTGGTGGCATCGGAGGACGCTACACCGGGCTCGGTCATGGCGAAGGCGGAACGGATGGTGCCGTCCAGCAGCGGCTTGAGCCACTGCTCTTTCTGCGCTTCATTGGCATAGCGCACCAACACTTCCATGTTGCCGGTATCCGGCGCGGCGCAGTTGAACGGTTCAGCACCGATCAGCGAGCTGCCCATGATTTCCGCCAGCGGCGCGTATTCGGTGTTGGTCAGGCCGGCACCCAGCTCGGACTCCGGCAGAAACAGGTTCCACAGGCCTTCGGCTTTAGCCTTGGCTTTCAACTCTTCCATGATCGCGGTGGGCTGCCAGCGGTCGCCTTCATTGACCTGCTGCTCGAACACGGCTTCGGCTGGATAGACATGGGTCTCCATAAACGCGGTGACGCGCTCACGCAGCTGCTGAACCTTGGGGGAGTAGGCGAAATCCATGATGGCTACCTTCTGACGCTAATTTTGGGGGAATTCGGTGAAGTGGAAATGATGCTAGAACAGGGCTTAGGATTTATCTAATCTATTCTCACCGTGTATAAACATTCATCACCGATATATGATCCACTGATACCGACATCCTGCGGAGCGAGCGTGTAATGAATCTGAACAAGGTCGACCTCAACCTCTTTGTCGTCTTCGATGCCATATACACCGAGGCCAATCTAACCCGCGCCGGACAGATCGTCGGTATTACCCAACCCGCCGTGTCCAACGCCCTGGCACGCCTGCGGGAAACCTTCAATGACCCGCTGTTTGTTCGCACCGCCCAGGGCATGGTGCCCACGCCGATGGCGCAGAACATCATCGGCCCGGTGCGCAACGCCCTGCAGCAGCTGCGCATTTCCGTGCAGGAAAGCCGCATCTTCAACCCAGCGCAGGCCAATAAAACCTTCCGCATCAGCATGACTGACCTCACCGAGGCCATCATCCTGCCGCCGCTGTTCCAGCGCCTGCGCCGCATGGCTCCTAACGTAAACATTGAAAGCATGCTCGCGCGGCGCCGCGAAACCACCAAGGAGCTGGCTGCTGGCCGCTTGGATTTTGCGGTGGATGCACCGCTTAATACGGACCCGCAGGTGCGCCACGTCAAGCTGATGGAAGACCGTTACGTCTGCGCCCTGCGCCGTGGCCATCCGCTTGCCAAAGACAAGATCAGCCTCGACGAATACATGGGCCTGACCCATATCCATATTTCCAGCCGGCGCAGCGGCTTGGGCCACGTTGACCTGGCTCTGGGCCGCATGGGCATCCAGCGCAAGATTGCCCTGCGCTCGCAGCATTATCTGATGGCCACCACTGTGCTGCAGAGCACAGACATGGCCATGACCGTGCCGGAGCGCTTTGCCCGTCGCAATGACCTGCATTTTGTCGAGTTGCCGATCAAGGACATGACGCCCCTGGAAACCCACCTGTACTGGCACGAAAGTACCGACCAGGATCCAGCCAATCGCTGGATGCGCGAACAGATCATCGAAATTGCCCAGCAGGCCATTGCCTTGGAGAAAAAAGCCGAGAAGGCTCAGGCCTGATGCCATTGGCCAGCACGCGTACGCCAATGCGGGTGCTGTTTATCTGCACCAAGAACCGCTTGCGCAGCCCCACCGCCGAACAGGTTTTCGCCAATTGGCCTGGGGTAGAAACCGCCTCGGCTGGGGTTAACCGCGATGCTGACAACCCGGTCAGCCCCGAACTGCTCGAGTGGGCCGAGTTGATCCTGGTGATGGAAAGCCGCCATCGGCGCAAACTGGCGGAAAAGTTTCGCCGCCAGCTTGGTAACAAGCCCATCTACAGCCTCAATATCCCCGACGATTACGCGTATATGGACCCCGCGCTGGTGCATGTGCTGCAGCAGCGCGTACCTCCCTACCTTTCTAGATAAGCGCCGTAAGCCTTTATCGAATAACAGTTTTAAGCCCATAAATCCGCATCAGGTTTGATCAACCCGATCACGCAACATGCACTCTGGTTGACTACAGGCGCCGGCAAGCTTACGTTAACGTAAAGGTAAACAAGAGCACTGCTGCATGTCCGCCACCACCTACTCCATTTCCGAACTGGCCCGCGAGCTGGATATCACCACCCGCGCCATTCGTTTCTATGAAGAACAGCAGATGCTCAGTCCCGAGCGTCGCGGTCAGGAGCGCATCTACACCGCCAAGGACAAAGTGACTCTCAAGCTGATCCTGCGCGGCAAACGCATCGGCTTTTCGCTGGCCGAGTGCAAGGAACTGATCGAGCTATACGACCCGGTGCACGGCAATCACAAGCAGCTGCACACCTTTATGGCCAAGATCGCCGAGCGCCGCGCCCAGCTGCAGCAGCAACTGCTGGATATCGAACAGATGCAACTTGAGCTGGATACCGCCGAAGAGCGCTGCCTGGCAGCCCTGGCTGAAACTGATAAAAAACAAACCGTTATCTCCTGAACTTAATTCGAACAATTACAGGTGGAACCATGAGCTACCCATCCCTCAACTTCGGTCTCGGCGAAACCATCGATATGCTGCGCGACTCGGTGTATCAGTTCTCACAAGCCGAACTGGCCCCGCGTGCGGCGCAGATCGACCGCGACAACGAGTTCCCCATGGACATGTGGCACAAGTTTGGCGACATGGGCCTGCTCGGCATGACCGTGGAAGAGGAATACGGCGGCACCAACATGGGCTACCTGGCGCATGTGGTAGCCATGGAAGAGATCAGCCGCGCCTCGGCCTCGGTCGGTCTGTCCTATGGCGCGCACTCCAACCTGTGCCTGAACCAGATCCGCAAAAACGGTACCCACGAGCAAAAGACCAAATACCTGCCCAAGCTGTGTTCCGGCGAACACGTCGGCGCCCTGGCCATGAGCGAGCCGAACGCCGGTTCTGACGTGGTATCGATGAAGCTGCGTGCCGAGAAGCGCGGCGATCGCTATGTACTCAACGGCAACAAGATGTGGATCACCAACGGCCCCGACGCCCACACCTACGTGATCTACGCCAAGACCGACATCAACGCCGGCTCGCGTGGCATGACTGCGTTTATCGTCGAGCGCGACTACAAGGGCTTCTCCCGCCACCAGAAGCTGGACAAGCTGGGCATGCGCGGCTCGAACACCTGCGAGCTGGTGTTCGAGGATTGCGAAGTACCGGAAGAGAACATCCTCGGTGTCGAAGGCGGCGGCGTGCGCGTGCTGATGAGCGGCCTGGACTACGAGCGCACCGTGCTCTCCGGCGGCCCGACCGGGATCATGACTGCCTGCATGGACGTGGTGCTGCCCTACGTGCACGAACGTCAGCAGTTCAAGCAGTCGATCGGCGAGTTCCAACTGGTGCAGGGCAAGTTGGCCGATATGTATGCCGGCATGAACGCGTCCAAGTCCTACCTGTACAACGTCGCCAAGGCCTGCGACCGCGGCGAGGAATCGCGCAAGGACGCCGCCGCTGTGATCCTCTACACGGCAGAAATGGCCACCAAGATGGCGCTGGATACCATCCAGCTGCTCGGTGGCAACGGCTACACCAACGAATATCCAGCCGGCCGCCTGCTGCGTGACGCCAAGCTCTACGAGATTGGCGCCGGCACCAGCGAAATCCGCCGGATGCTGATCGGCCGCGAACTGTTCAACGAAACCAAATAGCCTGACGGAGCGCGCCAGATGGCCATTCTGCACACCCAGATCAACACCCGTTCACCGGAGTTCGCCGCCAATAGCGCGGCGATGCTCACCCAGGTCAACGACCTGCGCGCCCTGCTCGCCCGCGTTCACGAAGGCGGCGGTGCCAAAGCCCAGGAGCGCCACACCTCGCGCGGCAAGTTGCTGCCACGGGAACGAATCAACCGCCTGCTGGACATCGGCTCGCCGTTTCTCGAGATCGGCCAGCTGGCCGCCCATGAGGTGTATGGCGAAGAGGTGCCGGCGGCTGGCGTGGTGGCCGGTATCGGCAGGGTCGAGGGTGTCGAATGCATGATCGTGGCCAACGACGCCACGGTAAAAGGCGGCAGCTACTACCCACTGACGGTGAAAAAGCACCTGCGCGCACAAACCATCGCCCAACAGAATCGCCTGCCGTGCATCTACTTGGTGGATTCCGGCGGCGCCAACCTGCCGCGTCAGGATGAGGTGTTCCCGGACCGCGAGCACTTCGGCCGAATCTTCTTTAACCAGGCCAATATGTCGGCCATGGGCATCCCACAGATCGCCGTGGTCATGGGCTCTTGCACCGCTGGTGGCGCCTATGTGCCGGCTATGGCCGATGAAGCGATCATGGTGCGCAACCAGGCCACCATCTTCCTCGCCGGCCCGCCGCTGGTAAAAGCCGCCACCGGTGAGGTGGTCAGCGCCGAAGACCTCGGCGGCGCCGATGTGCATTGCAAAACTTCAGGCGTGGCTGACCATTACGCCGACAACGACGAACACGCTCTGGCCCTGGCCAGGCGCAGCATCGGCAATCTCAACTGGCGCAAGCTCGGCGTGCTGAACAACCGCACGCCGATCAATCCGCTATACAGCGGCGAAGAACTGTACGGGGTGATTCCGGCAGATGCCAAGCAGCCCTTTGATGTGCGTGAAGTGATCGCTCGCACCGTCGATGGCAGCGTGTTCGATGAGTTCAAGGCATTGTTTGGCGCCACCCTGGTGTGCGGCTTTGCGCATATCCACGGTTATCCAGTGGCGATCCTCGCCAATAACGGGATCTTGTTTGCTGAATCGGCGCAAAAAGGCGCGCACTTTATCGAGCTGGCCTGCCAGCGCGGCATTCCGCTGCTGTTCCTGCAGAACATCACCGGCTTTATGGTCGGGCAGAAGTACGAAGCCGGCGGCATCGCCAAACACGGCGCCAAGCTGGTAAACGCCGTGGCCTGCGCCAAGGTGCCGAAATTCACCGTGATCATCGGCGGCAGCTTCGGCGCCGGTAACTACGGCATGTGTGGCCGCGCCTACGACCCGCGCTTCCTGTGGATGTGGCCGAATGCGCGGATCGGCGTGATGGGCGCCGAACAGGCCGCAGGCGTCTTGGTGCAGGTCAAACACGAACAGGCCGCTCGCGCCGGGCAGAGCTTCTCTGCCGAAGATGAAGCCAAGCTCAAGCAGCCGATCCTCGAACAGTACGAACGCCAAGGCCACCCTTACTACTCCAGCGCCCGCTTGTGGGATGACGGGGTTATCGACCCGGCGCAAACCCGCGACATCTTGGGCCTGGCGCTGTCCGCCAGCCTTAACGCGCCGATTGAGCCGACCACCTTTGGCGTGTTCCGCATGTAAGGCAGCGCCCTGCCCCGGATTCTAGAGCGACAGACCATGACCGACTTCAACACCATCGAACTGCAAACAGACCCACGCGGTTTTGCCACCCTCTGGCTCAATCGCGCGGACAAGAACAACGCATTTAACGCCGAAATGATCCGCGAGCTGATTCTCGCCCTCGACACGGTGATGGCCGACAAAACCCTGCGGTTCCTGCTGCTGCGCGGCCGCGGCAAGCACTTTTCCGCCGGCGCGGACCTGGCCTGGATGCAGTACGCGGCGACCCTGGACTACAACGCCAACCTCGCCGACTCACGCGAGCTGGCCGAGCTGATGCACAACCTGTATCAGCTGAAGATCCCGACTCTGGCCGTGGTGCAAGGCGCGGCTTTTGGCGGCGCACTCGGTTTGATCAGTTGCTGCGACATGGCCATCGGCACCGTTGACGCCCAGCTGTGCCTGTCCGAAGTGCGCATCGGCCTGGCGCCGGCGGTGATCAGCCCCTTTGTCGTGCAGGCCATCGGCGAGCGCGCTGCGCGCCGTTATGCACTGACGGCTGAGCGCTTTAGCGGCCAACGGGCTCAGGAGCTGGGGCTATTTGCCGAATGCTATGCCGCCGACGTCCTGGAGCAGGCCGTGGTCGAGTGGGTCGACACGCTGCTGCTCAACAGCCCGCAGGCGATGCTCGCCAGCAAGGATCTGCTGCGTGAAGTCGGCAGCGGCGTGCTGACCCCGGCGCTGCGCCGTTATACCGAGAACGCGATTGCCCGTATCCGCGTCAGCCCCGAAGGTCAGGAAGGTCTGCGGGCATTCCTGGATAAACGCAAGCCCACCTGGCAGGAGCCGCAAGCATGAGTCTTAAGCCTATCGACACCCTGCTGGTGGCCAACCGTGGTGAAATCGCTTGCCGGGTGATGCGCACGGCCAAGGCAATGGGCATCCAGACCGTGGCGGTACACAGCGCCATCGACGCCAACGCGCGCCATGTGCGCGAGGCCGATCTGGCGGTGAATCTGGGCGGAGCCAAGCCGGCGGAAAGCTACCTGCGGATCGACGCGCTGATCGCTGCGGTCAAAGCCAGCGGTGCTCAGGCGATCCATCCCGGTTATGGCTTTCTCTCGGAAAACGCCGGCTTTGCCCGCGCCATCGAAACCGCCGGTTTGATCTTTCTCGGCCCGCCCTCCTCGGCTATAGACGCCATGGGTAGTAAGTCCGCCGCAAAAGCGCTGATGGAAGCCGCCGGCGTACCGTTGGTGCCCGGTTATCACGGCGAAGCACAGGATGTGGAAACCTTCCGCACTGCCTCGAACGCAATCGGCTACCCGGTACTGCTAAAGGCTGCTGCCGGTGGCGGCGGCAAGGGTATGAAAGTGGTCGAGGTTGAGAGCGAACTGGCCGAGGCTCTGGCCAGCGCCCAGCGCGAGGCGCAATCGTCGTTCGGCGACTCACGCATGTTGGTGGAAAAATACGTCCTCAAACCGCGCCATGTGGAGATCCAGATATTTGCCGACCAGCACGGCAATTGCCTGTACCTGAATGAGCGCGACTGCTCGATCCAGCGCCGTCACCAGAAGGTTGTCGAAGAAGCCCCTGCTCCTGGCCTGTCAGCCGAACTGCGCCGCGCCATGGGCGAGGCAGCGGTCAAGGCGGCTCAGGCCATCGGTTATGTCGGTGCCGGCACCGTGGAATTTCTGCTGGATGAGCGCGGCGACTTCTTCTTTATGGAGATGAACACCCGTCTGCAGGTCGAGCACCCGGTTACCGAGCTGATCACCGGCCTGGATCTGGTCGCCTGGCAGATCCGCGTCGCCCGTGGTGAAGCGCTGCCGATTACTCAGGAGCAGGTGCCGCTGATTGGCCACGCCATTGAAGTGCGGCTGTACGCGGAAGACCCGGACAACGACTTCCTACCTGCCACAGGCGCCCTGGCGTTGTACCGCGAAGCCAATGCTGGCTCAGGCCGCCGGGTAGACAGCGGCGTCAGCGAAGGCGATGAAGTCTCGCCCTTCTATGACCCGATGCTCGGCAAGCTGATCGCCTGGGGCGAAAACCGCGAAGAGGCGCGCCTGCGCCTGCTGGCCATGCTTAAGGAAACCTGCGTCGGCGGAGTCAGAACCAATCTAGCCTTTCTCACCCGCGTGCTGGCCCATCCGGCCTTTGCCAATGCGGAGCTGGATACCGGTTTTATTCCGCGTCACGAAGCGCAGCTGCTGCCTCCGGTAACCGAGTTACCGGCCGAGTTCTGGCAACTTGCAGCCGAAGCCTTTGTGCAAAGCGAAGCGCCGCTGCAGCGCCACGACGACTGCCATTCGCCCTGGTCGCGCAATAACGGCCTGCGTCTGGGGCTGCCGGCGGAAACTGACCTGCATCTAAGCTGCCAGAACGAGCGCCAGGTGGTACGCCTGCGTCATGCCTCGGCTTCCACCCTACAGTTGCAAGGTGAAAGCCTGTCGGTTGAACGCGATGGCCTGCGGCAGCAGCACCTTGCGATTCGCCGCGGCGACAGCCTGTATCTGCACTATGCCGGCGAGCTGCGCAGCATCAAGCGCGTCGACCCGATTGCCGAAGTCGAAGCCAGCCATCAGCATCACGGCGGCCTCACTGCGCCCATGAACGGCAGTATCGTGCGCGTGCTGGTCGAGGCCGGCCAGCAGGTCGAAGCCGGTGCTGCGCTGGTGGTGCTGGAAGCGATGAAGATGGAACACAGCATCCGCGCGCCGCATGCCGGCACTGTCAAGGCGCTGTATTGCCGCGAGGGCGAGATGGTCAGCGAAGGCGCGGTACTGGTGGAGCTGGAAGAAATCAGCGCATAACCTTTTGTAGGAGTGCCTTTAGCCAAGCTCGCCGCTAAAGCGCCTCCTACGACGTTGAGCGCGATACCCATCGAGACGAACAACGAGGCAACGATGAACCTACCCAAACAAGTTCGCCTGGTCGAAGTCGGCCCTCGCGACGGTTTGCAAAACGAGAAACAGCCGATCAGCGTGGGCGATAAGGTCCGCCTGGTCGATGACCTGTCTGCCGCAGGCCTCGGCTACATCGAGGTCGGTAGCTTTGTCTCGCCCAAGTGGGTGCCGCAAATGGCGGGCAGCGCCGAGGTGTTTGCGCAGATCCAGCAGTTGCCAGGTATTACCTACGCGGCCCTGGCGCCTAATCTGAAAGGATTTGAAGGCGCGCTGCAAGCGGGCGTGCGCGAAGTGGCGGTGTTTGCCGCGGCTTCGGAAGCTTTCTCGCAGAAGAACATAAACTGCTCAATTAGCGAGAGCCTTGAGCGCTTTGTCCCGGTAATGGACGCCGCCAAGCAGCATGGCGTCCGCGTGCGCGGCTATGTGTCCTGCGTGTTGGGTTGCCCGTACGACGGCAGCGTGCCACCCGAGCAAGTCGCCAGCGTGGCCCGAGAGCTGTATGCCATGGGCTGCTATGAGGTTTCCCTGGGCGACACCATAGGGGCCGGCACTGCCGGAGCAACCCGTCACCTGTTCAACGTGGTCGGCCGTGAGGTGCCACGTAACTTGCTGGCCGGGCACTTCCATGACACTTATGGCCAGGCTTTGGCCAATATCTACGCCAGTCTGCTCGAAGGCATCAGCGTATTCGACAGCTCGGTCGCGGGTCTGGGTGGCTGCCCTTACGCCAAAGGCGCCACCGGCAATGTCGCGACCGAAGATGTGCTTTACCTGCTCGAGGGCCTGGGCATCGAAACCGGTATCGATATGGGCCGGCTGATCGCCGCCGGCCAGCGTATTTGCGCGGTACTGGATAAGTCCAATGGCTCGCGTGTGGCACGGGCCAAGCTGGCCAGCGCGTAGTTGTAGGTAGTGCGTAAGGTTTTATTTACGCACTGTAAAGCACCGCCGTCAGGCTTACTGCCCGCTGCCTGATGGCGGTGCGAAGCGACTACAGCAGCTGCTGCTAGCGATCAGCGCGAGCGCTAAACAACTCGACGCAAGCCCTCCGCCAGCCAGTAGGCTTTCAGAAATAAGCCGGCTAACCGCGCCGGCATAACAAGAACGATGAGGAAGCACGATGCAACAGCCACTGTGGACGCCTTCTGCCGAACGTATTGCGGCGACACGAATGGACAGCTTCCGCCGCTTCGTCAATCAGCGCCACAGCCTGCAACTGACCGACTATTCAGCCCTGCACGCCTGGAGCGTGACGCAGCGCGAGTCCTTCTGGCAGGCAATTGTCGAGTTCTTTGAAATACGCTTTAGCGCCCAGCCCGAGGCAGTGCTGCAAGAAAGCAGCGCCATGCCCAGCGCTCACTGGTTTCCTGGCGCGACGCTGAACTTTGCCGAACACCTGCTGCGCCGCCGCGATAACTACCCTGCCCTGGTGGCTATCGGTGAAGACGGTTCCCGCGAGCAACTGAGCTATGCCGAACTAGCCGCCCATGTCGCGGGTTTGCAACGCAGCCTGCGCGCTGCCGGCGTGGGTATTGGCGACCGCGTTGCTGCCTTTATGCCCAACACCTGGCAAACCTTGGTCGGCATGCTTGCCGCCAGCAGCCTCGGTGCAACCTGGTCGAGCTGCTCGCCGGACTTTGGCACCCAGGGCGTGATCGACCGCTTCGGCCAGATCGAGCCCAAGGTGCTGATCGCCGCCGCCGGCTATCGCTACGCCGGCAAGAATCTGGATCTGACCGCCAAGCTCAACGAAATCCTCGAGCGCCTGCCCTCGCTTGAGCAGTTGATTGTGGTGCCCTACTCCAACACCCAGACCAAAGCCGACGACTTCCATTCGGAGGCCAAAGTTGCGTTGTGGCAGGACTTCTACCAGGCCGGCGGCGAGCCCGAATTCACCCAGGTACCGTTCGATCACCCGCTGTATATCCTCTACTCCAGCGGCACCACCGGCGTGCCCAAGTGCATCGTTCACGGCACCGGTGGCACCTTGCTGCAGCACGTCAAGGAACTCGGCCTGCACACTGATCTGCATGCCGACGACACGCTGTTCTACTACACCACCTGCGGCTGGATGATGTGGAACTGGCTGGTCTCTGGCCTGGCCCTGGGCGCCACTCTGGTGCTGTTTGACGGCTCGCCCTTCCACCCAGGTGCCGAGCGGCTGATCGACCTGATCGATGCGGAAAACATCAGCATATTCGGCACCAGCGCCAAGTTTCTCGCTGCCCTGGAAAAAGCCGGGGCCAAGCCCGGCAGCACGCACAAACAGCAACGGCTTAAGGCGATTTTGTCGACCGGCTCGCCGCTGTCTCACGAGAGCTTCGAGTACGTCTACCGCGAGATCAAAGCCGATATCTGCCTGTCATCCATCTCCGGCGGCACCGATATCGTCTCCTGCTTCGCTCTCGGCAACCCGGTGCTGCCAGTGTGGCGCGGCGAGCTGCAATGCAAGGGCTTGGGCATGGACGTGCAGGTATGGAACGACGCCGGCCAAGCGGTTACAGGCGAAAAAGGCGAATTGGTCTGCGCCCAGCATTTCCCATCGATGCCGATTGGCTTCTGGAAGGATGTTGATGGCAGCAAGTTCCAGGCAGCCTACTTCGAGACCTTCCCCGGTATCTGGGCCCATGGCGATTACGCTGAAATCACTGCCCACGGGGGTTTGGTAATTCACGGCCGCAGTGACGCGGTACTAAATCCCGGCGGCGTGCGTATCGGCACCGCGGAGATCTACCGCCAGGTGGAAAAGGTCGAAGCCGTGCTGGAGTCCATCGCCATCGGCCAGGAGTGGGATGATGACGTGCGTGTGGTGCTGTTTGTCCGTCTGCGCGAGGGCATCGAACTGACCGACGCGCTGCAAACGCAGATCCGTCACATGATTCGCGCCAACACCACACCGCGCCATGTACCAGCCAAGATCATCGCCGTAGCGGATATCCCGCGCACCATCAGCGGCAAGATCGTCGAACTGGCGGTGCGCAACGTGGTACACGGCAAACCGGTGAAAAACACCGATGCCCTGGCCAACCCACAGGCGCTGGAGTTGTACCGCGACCTAGCAGAACTACGGGACTAAAGTACCAAAAACTCCAGCCGATCCAAGCGCACGGTGCTTATACTCCAAGTCAGTCGTTGCTGGAGTGCTGCCGTGGTTGTGCGCTGGATCTGTCTCGCTGTACTGCTAACCTCGCTGAGCCTAAGCGCAACAGCACAGGAACCGCTGGAGCTGCATATGCCGGACGCGCCACCGCTGACCTTTGTCAGCTTTCAGGGTGGTTACGGCATGGTGGGCGATGTGGCATTGGCCGCCATTGCCCGCGCGGGGTATCTCAGCCATATCCATGTAACCCCCTGGGCTCGGGCCCAGCAGCGGGTCAGCCGTGGCAACAACCTGCTGATCATCCCGCTCTCGCGCACGCCGGAACGGGAAGCGCTGTACACCTGGATCGCCCCGGTCTCACCGCTTGAGCGCGCCTTCTTCAGCCTCGACACGCCAGTGGGCGACTTTGCCGAAGCGCGCCAGCGTTATAAGCGTATCGCCGTCGGCCTGGGCACCGCACAGATGGAAATACTCAAGCGCGAGGGGTTTGCCGATGAGCAAATTGTCAGCCTAAAGCTTGGCGATAACCCCGCACGCATGCTCGAACTGGGCCGCGTCGATGCCTGGTTTACCGGGGTGCCGGAAGGGTTGTACCTGTGGCCGAAAAGTGACAATCGATTGCAGATGAGCCCCGTGCTGGCCAGTACCGATCTGTACCTAGCCTGCTCCAAAGCGTGCGACGCAGACTTGCAGGAGAATCTGCGCAAGGCGGTCGACGCGCTACGTGCTGAAGGCATGATCCAACGTATTCAGGACGCTTACCAACCCGCGCGCTAACAGCGAACATCCGTGTCGCTACCGGTGTTTAAATGCCTTTGCGTCCAGGGTCCTCAGGCAGCTGCTCCTCTTCGATATCCTCCAGCTTCAACTCCAGCCCCCACTCGCCCGCCGAAGCAGCGGGTGTCGAAGGCGCTACGGGTGTTGCTGCGGCGGCCACTGCAACGGGGGCTGCGGCAGGCGCCGAGGCTCCGGGGTTATCACGATAGAGTTTGAGTTTGAGGCGCACGTTGTTCGCCGAATCGGCGTTTTTCACCGCTTCTTCTTCATCAATCGAGCCATCGTTGACCAGGTCGATCAGCGCCTGATCGAAGGTTTGCATGCCGAGGTTTTTCGACTTTTCCATGATCTCCTTGATCTCGGAAAACTCGTTGCGCTTGATCAGGTCACGAATGGTCGGCGTGCCGAGCAGCACTTCCACCGCCGCCCGGCGCTTACCGTCGATGGTTTTGACCAGCCGCTGGGAAACAAATGCCTTGAGGTTGTTCCCCAGATCATTGAGTAGCTGCGGACGCCGGTCTTCCGGAAAAAAGTTGATGATACGGTCCAGCGCCTGGTTGGCGTTGTTCGCGTGCAACGTGGAGATTGCCAGGTGGCCGGTGTCAGCAAAGGCCAGGGCATGTTCCATGGTCTCGCGGTCGCGAATTTCGCCGATCAGAATAACGTCCGGGGCCTGACGCAGGGTGTTCTTCAGCGCCGCATGAAAGCTGCGGGTATCCACGCCCACTTCGCGCTGATTGATTATCGACTTCTTATGTTTGTGCACATACTCAACCGGGTCTTCGATGGTGATGATATGGCCGCCACTGTTGCGGTTGCGGTAGTCGATCAGCGCCGCCAGCGAGGTCGACTTGCCCGAGCCCGTGCCACCGACGAACAGCACCAGTCCGCGTTTTTCCATCACCGTCTTGAGCAGCACTTCCGGCAGTTTGAGATCTTCAAACTTGGGGATATCCATCTTGATATTGCGCGCCACGATCGACACTTCGTTGCGCTGTTTGAAAATATTGATGCGAAAGCGCCCAACACTGGCAATCGAGATCGCCAGGTTCATTTCCAGCTCACGCTCGAACTCCTCACGCTGCGCGCTATCCATCACCGAATCGGCAATCGCCGCCACCTCGCCGGCCTTTAGCGGTTCAGCACTGAGTGCCTTGAGCACGCCATTGAACTTGGCGCAGGGCGGCGCCCCGGTGGAAAGATAAAGGTCGGACCCGTCCTGGCTGGACAGGATTTTGAGCATGGCGTTGAGGTCCATAACGAGCTATCCCGTGAGTTGGATGTATTACGTTAGGCCAAGATTTCACATCGCTCCTGAGAAAATCGGAGCGTGCCTGGTTCAGGCGCTAAGCGGTTGAGAATACTGGCACAATAGGTTGATTGAATTCCGAGGAGCCCGTCATGGCTAAGGCAATGGCCCGCCACATTCTGGTGAAAACCGAAGCAGAAGCCGCTGCGCTGAAAAAACGCATCGCTGCTGGTGAAGCCTTCGATGTGCTGGCACGCAAGTACTCAACCTGCCCCTCCGGCAAGAAAGGCGGCGATCTGGGTGAAGTGCGCCCTGGGCAGATGGTGCGCGCTATTGATCAAGTCATTTTCAAAAAGCCGGTACGTGAAGTGCACGGTCCGGTGAAAAGCCAGTTTGGCTACCATCTGGTGCAGGTCTTCTACCGCGAGTGATCTGCCATGACGCCCGAACACGTTGCTGCTTTTTGCCTGAACCTGCCGGGTGTCCGTGAGGACATCAAATGGGGCGGCGTGCGGGTATTCTCCGTGGCGGAGAGCAAGATGTTCGCCTTGTTTCACTTGGGCAGCCATGACGGCCTGGCCTTTAAGGTCGATGACGATCTCTTCCTTGGCTATTGCGACCGCCCCGGCATCCGCCCGGCTCCTTATCTGGCCCGCGCCCGCTGGATAAGCATGGCCAAACCCTACCCGCTGAGCGAGAGCGAACTGCAAGCCCTGCTAACGCGCTCCCATAAGCTGGTGGTCGGCAAACTACCAAAACGCCTGAAGCTAGCACTGCTGCTTGACTCGCCAACAGCGGACGGATGACTACCGTAGGCTCTGTGCGCGGCTCGGATGCACGGCGCAGAGAGAGCAACGACGATGGCTTGACGGAGCAAGCTGACCGCTCATGTCAGAAAGCTGCCAGCAGTCTTCACTGATCAGCTGAGTTAACCTGCTCAGCATCCCACTGCGATATAAGGCCGCCACGTGTTCTCCTCTGAGCGTTTGAAAGGCATCGATGTTTTCGTCTGCGTCGCCGAACTGGGCAGCTTTACTGCAGCGGCAGAGCGCCTGAGCCTGACCAGCTCGGCGGTGAGTAAAGGTATTGCACGGCTGGAAAGTCGTCTCGATATACGCCTGTTTGAGCGCACCACGCGCCGATTGGCACTGACTGACGCAGGTACAGCCTTCTACAGAACCTGCACCCGCGTGCTCTCAGACCTTGAAGAATCGGAGCTGGCTCTGCATGCCGAGTTCCTCGAACCGCGCGGAAGTATCCGCATCGATCTGCCGGCATCCTATGGACGCTTGCACGTGCTGCCGGTCATCCTGCACTTCGTGAAGCAATATCCACTGTTGACGCCGCATATTTCCTTTACCGACAGCTTTGTTGAACCGGCTGATCAGGGCATCGACCTGCTGGTGCGCATCGGCGGTTCAGACGTGTGGCCGACGACCCTGCGCCACCGCTATCTGGGTGCTGAGCGGTTGATCTACTGCGCCGCCCCCGAATACCTGTCCAGGCGCGGCATACCGACCACTGAAGCCGCGCTTGAAGAGCATGACTGCGTGCTCTACGGCCTCAGTAATGGCCTGGTTAGCCCTTGGTATCGAGAAGGCCCACAGCCCGGCGACAAGAAGCGTCGAATCATGCCGGCACGCATCGCCGTGGGAGATGGCGAGGGTGAAGTACTGGCTGTGCTGGCAGGCTATGGCATTGCGCAATTGCCCACGTGGCTGGTGCAAACGCATTTAGATAGCGGAGCCTTGGTTGAAGTGCTGCCGCAGCTGTCCAGTGATGGCCTGCCGATGAACTTGGTCTGGCTGAAAAAGCGCGAAACACTGCCCAAAGTCAACGCGCTGTTAGAGGTCTTAGCTAAGTGTTTATCCCCCAGTGGCCACACATTGCCGACACCACCAGATAAGTGAATTTAAATCAGTAATTACTAGAAAAAACGCCACAAATAGACCGCTAAAGAATCAATACCATAACGCCCTTCCTAACCAAGAGCGTCGTTATGAGTGCTATCGATTCACCCCGCTCCCAGGTTATGCCTGCGGCAGGCTCTTCACTCAGCATTATCATCCTGGCCATCTCGGCTTTTTTGATCGTAACCACTGAGTTTCTGATTATCGGCCTACTGCCCGCCCTTGCCCGTGACCTCGGCGTTTCAATTGCCGCAGCCGGCCAACTGGTCACGCTGTTCGCCTTTACAGTCATGCTCTTCGGCCCCCCTCTTACCGCCGCCCTCGCCCACTTGGACAGAAAAAAGCTGTTTATCGCGATTCTGCTGGTCTTCGCATTCGCCAATGCTCTGGCGGCACTGTCTTCGAACATCTGGATGCTGGCCGTCGCACGTTTCATCCCCGCGCTGATGCTGCCGGTCTTCTGGGGCACGGCCAGTGAAACGGCAGCCCAGCTGGCCGGCCCAGCCAAAGCAGGCCAGGCCATTGCCCGGGTCTACCTGGGCATTACCGCTGCGCTGCTGTTGGGTATTCCATTGGGGACGCTGGCGGCTAACGGGATTGGCTGGCGAGGCGCCTTTGCGCTGCTGGCTGGGTTGTCACTGCTTATGGCGGTGGCTGTACTGGTCTGCATGCCTACTGTCGCGCGTAGCGAGCGGGTCGACTTCCTGAAACAGGCACGCATTTTCAAGGAGCCGTTGTTTCTGGCCAATGTCGCACTGTCGATCCTTATCTTCAGCGCCATGTTCGTTGCGTACACCTACCTGGCCGACATGCTGGAACGCCTGGCTGGTGTGGCGCCAGCAGATGTCGGGTGGTGGATGATGGGGTTTGGCGCCGTCGGCCTGATTGGCAATTGGATAGGCGGCAAAGCGGTGGATCGCTCACCACTCAACGCCACGGCTTTGTTTGTGGCACTGCTTGCACTGGGAATGGCAGCGGTGACGCCTCTGGCAGGAGCAGGCGTACTCGTGTGTATCGCGCTCGCGCTGTGGGGCATTGCCAACACGGCGCTGTACCCGATTTGCCAGGTTCGGGTCATGAACTCGGTGGCGCATTCTCAGGCGCTGGCAGGCACAACCAACGTGTCCGCGGCCAACGCCGGGATAGGGATCGGCGCGCTGGTCGGTGGCCTAACCATCCAAACCGCTGGTATCGGCTATGTCGGCTATGTCGCGGCAGCCGTTGCCGGTGTGGCGTTATTAATGATTCCGTGGGTCCATCGCCTGGCAACGCGCGCAACCCACTGCACTGAGTAACGTGCTGCCAGCCGTCGACGATCACAAAGTGTACGCATGAGTGGCTGATACTCGTCGCGCTCAAGGGCAATCGCAGCAGACAACCGCGTCGAACAGACACTCCGCCTGTCCATCCGCTGCCTTTTGCGGCCGTAAACCGCTACAATCGCGCCCCTTTCGCGCCCGTGCGCCCGTTTATCTGGACCAAGATTCGTGATCTCCACCGCCAACATCACCATGCGAGAAATTGTGTGTTTGGGTGAGTACCTATGTGTAGGAAACATGCGGCTTTCAGCCACTTGAGTACCCAGTAAAACTCACTGTTTGGTATCAAAATTGGTATCGGATTTGGTTACTTACTACCCCTTTTGATTATCTCGAGGGATCACCCCTCCCCCCCAGCAGCAAAGCTGTATTTCGGACCCTCAGCCTACCTCTCGACCTCGACTTGCAGTTTTCAGAATGAATGGAAACTGGAACTGCCAGACCAATCTGGCTACCCACGCAAGTGGGCCTTCCAGTCGAGGTGTAAGTCATGCTGAATACTCTGATCGCCACACTCACCAAATCCCTGCTCCGCCCAAAATTCAATCCTGTCTACCAGACCAGGGTTTATCCGCGATTGGGCGAGATGGTCATCGTCCATGACTCGCTGGACTTTGGCCCCATCGCGACAGCAGACGATCTAAAGCCGATCGACGACTTCTGGCTAACCGATGAAATGCCTATCACCGGCCTGCTCACCCATAACTACTGCGAAAACGTGTTTGCCTTCGACTCGCTACCAGGCATCAATCCCGCAAGCGGGTTGCCTATGATGGATGGGCTTCTGGACGTAGCGGGAAACCTCTACGGGATGAGTGATTTTCATTGCGAAAGCGATTTCACCAACACGTCATTGGGCACCGACACTTTTATTTAAAAATGCGCAATCGGTGTTGCCCTAAAGGCGCTTGAACCACCTGGATAATGCGATTTGGCTTTTTCCACCTGAATACAAGAGGTAGAAACGATGAATACAGCTGACGGTTTGAGTGACGAGGAGCTCGACACTTGGGCAGACATTTTCTACCAAGCAAAAATTGGCGGAGTTACAGAGGTCACGTTCAGTCAATTCCTCAGCTGCCCGTTTATGCACCTGAGCTCAGCGTTTCACAAGGTGGATAGGCCCGAGAACGGAAAGTCGCACCTCCGCCTGGCATACTCGAATGCCCCATCACCAAAGATCAGTCAAGCGCCGAGTATGGCGAAACCTTTGCAATGTGGGCTACCCCCGATCCGGTAGACATCCCCGGCCTATGCGAAAGCCTCGACGACTACGTCAGCGATACCAATCCAGTTCGGGTGGTTGACGTTTTCGTCGATGAACTCGACTTGGTCAAGCTAGGTTTTGATGGCGTCATTCCAGCCGAAACCGGCAGACCTGCCTACCACCCTGCGATCCTGCTGAAGATCTACATTTAAGGTTACCTCAACCGTATTCAATCGAGCCGACGTCTTGAGCGAGAAGCCCAGCGCAACGTCGAAGTCATGTGGCTAACCGGGCGTTTGATACGCGATTTCAAGACCATCGCCAACTTCCGAAAAGACAACAGCAAGGCCATTCGCGGCGTCTGCCGCCAGTTCGTTTTGCTCTGTCGGCAGTTGGGGTTGTTTGGCGAAACTTGGTTGCCATCGACGGCAGAAAATTCAAGGCAGTGAACAACCGTGACCGCAATTTCACCAGCGCCAAACTGAAGCGGCGCATGGACGAAATCGAGGCGAGCATCAGCCGTTATTTGGCTGCACTCGATGCGGCTGATCGAAAGATTCCTAGCGCCTCCGCGCCAGATACTGCCAGCCTGGAAGATAAAATCGCCAAGCTCAAAACGGAGATGAAAGAGCTTCAGGGGATCGAAACTCAACTCAACGATCCCCTGACAAACAGGTTTCGCTGACCGGCCCGGATGCCCGTTCGTTGATGACGCGCGGCAGCGGTATCGTCGGCTACAACGTTCAGACGGCTGTCGATACGTAGCACCATTTAATAGTTGCTCACGAGGTCACCAACAGCGGTTCCGACCGTGACCAACTCTGTTCAATGGCGAAGCAGGCTCGTGAAGCCATCGCCTTGAACTTGCTTCCATCAATGGCAACAAGCGCTTCCGAGAACAAGCCAAGCTGCTGGCACAGCACCACGAACTGCCGACAGACACCGCAGATTGCCTTGCCGTTATCCTTGCGGAAGCTAGCGATGGTATTGAAGTCCGGCATCAAACGTCCGGTCAGCCACATCAACTCAACGTTGCACTGAGCCTCGCGTTCGAGACGACGACTGGACTGGATGCGGTTGAGGTAACCGTAGATGTAGATCTTTAGCAGGTCGGCAGGATAGTAAGAACGGCACTTCGAGGAACGTCGAGAAAGGGATGTCGAGTATCTCAGCGACTTTGGCCTGCGCGAACATGTCGGCCCAGGTATCCAGCTCTTCGTTGCTCATGAGGTGGGTGACTTGCTATTCGTTCATGGAGTTGCTCCAAGTGGTGATAGCTCAACTCTACCCCCACTTGAAAATATGCAGCCCCGCTTAGATCGGGGAATCAACCACCTCCATCTAGGTCGCCTTAGCAAGGTATTCCAGCTTGGTAATGATCACCCGAGCATCGCCGATCAAATCAGCTTTTTCTCGGATAATCATCAGCAGCGGATCGAGCCGGGTCAGAACTAAACTATGAAAGGAATCGACCCTTCCGAACGCGGTAGTGCTCTGCTTGTAGCTTTTGCGATTCTTGGAGGAATTGTTCAGCGTGAGGCGCTCGAAGGCCACACAAGCGACACCATTCGCTGTGTAGTGCTTCATTTTCTGCCAGTCGACACGAAGACGATTGGGCGCTTCACGAACAGCAAATGTACGGTACAGGGTAATCTTGCGATCAGCAGCCTCTTTCCAGAGACCATCCCGAAGGTCTTTAACCTCATTCCTGAGGATTTCATCGGCGGCATCCAGCATCCCCCGCTGTGTTGCGCAATAGCTCTCAATTGTTTGCAATATGATATTCCTTCTTAATGCACCTATTTAACGGCGGTGCTATAGCAAGCACGATGTCTAGAAGCCCCTGAAATCGCTGCACTGGTGGGCTCTTGGCGGCCCAGCTGGAGCCAATGTAATTGGCAGGGTTGTGGAGGCTGATATTAGAAAGCACAGTCAAAATCCTGAAGCACCCCCGCCGATGTTTTCTTTGTGTTTAATTGCATATTCTCTGCAAGAACACCACCTACAGCCCAATTTATTCGAGCCCTGTAGCGCTTTTAAAGAAACATCAAAAAAGCCATTCACGACAATAAATCCAGTCAGGATTTCGCCACTTACCTCATAGCGACGCTCTTTTCAAAGAAATAGTGCGGAACACCAAACCCCGCGAATTTAAAGGGCTGCTGCCAAAATCGATAGATTCGAACAGTCCTTGTAAATCGCTATCCCTGACCAGGTTTTGACGTGCTCGAATCTCAGATTTATGGCGCAGAACCTCAAACATGTCGCTTCTATCCCGCGAAAGGGTGATTTTTTGGGTTCTGTCGCGCCAGCAAGCCAAGATAACGGTCGGCAGCCTCCTCGCCGCAAAGTGCATTTATCTTGGAGAAACTATCCAAGTCCAATGAAATCAGAGCTGCTTCACCCTTGCGTGAATAGTTGAGCTGTAGGGTTGTCTTGATCGCACGAATGATGCCGTTGCGGTTCATCAAGCCCGTCAATGGGTCGAAATAGGCAAGGAATTCAAGCTGTTGTTGATACCCGCTTGCCTGTTCTTCCAAGACCTGGCGAACATGTTGCTGCTGCATGAGAGCCAGTTCTTCCTCGGCTCTCAACCGTGCATTTTGCTCACACACAAGCTGGATAGCTGAGGCCGAGAGCTTGCCGTAAATGTCCAGTAAGCCTGCAACCAGAATCGAAGTGGAGTTGCTGAGTTGCTCATCAGCCCAGCATCTGGCTCGTTCTAGGGTTGCTCCGCCTTCAAAGGCTTGCAGCGCTAAAGCCATTTTGCGGTCTGAATCCAATATGTGAAACGCCAGCCAGCGAGTGAGATATTTTAGAAGCTGTGTCAAGACCTCGTTTTGCGGCGCCTGGCGGCTATAACAGCTCACGAATGTTGGCAATGAACAATTGATGGTCGTCGCTATGATCGCGCGTTTGCTGACTATCAGAGAACGCATAATGCCAAATTTGCTCCTCAGCCTCGAAATGAAACTCTGCATAATCCAGCAGCTCATCCAGAATCCCATTGCAGCAACTGTCCGAGAGGTTGGAGGCGAAGTGCCGAGCAAGTCGGTTAACAATTTCCACCAAAACTTTATGCTGTTGGTCGATTGAGGCGATGCCCGTTTCGAAATTCCGGTTCCATGGAAATATTTCAAATAATGAATTTTCGCTGTTGTTTTCTAGCATCTAGGGATGCCTCGTTTGCGCGAGCGCCATATAAAGCTGTAACAGGATTATTGCTGCTGGCTGGTGTGTAACCGAGCAAACAGCCAACCCAGTGTTTAGCCAGACAGGGGGCAGATTCTCCCAAAAGCGTTTCTGGTTAATGTCTCGCGCTGAGCGCTCGGCGCTTTGGCTGGAGAGGCATCAAACCAATCGTAAAAAATGAATTAATGGCAGTTTTAAAACTGCCTTCATCCGAAGCGGCCCGTACCATAAGCACGAAATCTGTGTTGAATGAAGGCTAAATCGTCATTGCAAGAACCCACCTAGACCGTGCGCGAGAAACGCTCAGCACTCTCCATACTTAGGTACGCATCGAAGGCCATGGCCACACTGCGCATCATCAGATGGCCTTGCGGCAGCAGCGTCAAATGATCGTCAGTCAGCAGAACCAGACCATCGTCGACATGGCTTCGTAACTGCTTTAGCGCATCGGCAAAATAGGCGCAAAAGTCGATGCCGTGTAGCGCTTCGATCATGGCGAACTCCACCCGGCCATGGCACATCAGGGCATTGATCACGTCGCGGCGCAGGCGATCATCCGCATTTAATTGATAACCGCGGTGGACCGGCAGCAGTCCTTCATCGAGGCGGGCGTAATACTGCGAGAGTTCCTTGACGCTCTGGCTGTAGGTATCGCCCACCTTGCCGATGGAGGACACGCCCAAGCCAATCAAGTCGCAGTCGGCATGGGTGGAATAACCCTGAAAGTTACGCTGTAGCGTGCCCTGCTCGCGAGCCAGACTGAGCTCGTCATTGGGCAGAGCGAAGTGATCCATACCGATGTAAACGTAGCCCGCTTCGGTCAGGCGTTCGATGGTTAGTTCCAGTAGCTCCATTTTCCGCTCAGGCGGCGGCATGTCTTCACGCCGGATCAGCCGTTGTGCTCGCACCCGCTCAGGCAAATGGGCATAGCTGTAAGCAGCGATACGATCCGGGAGCAGGTCGATAACCTTGTTGAGGGTCACGCCGAAGCTGGCGCGTGTTTGCAACGGCAGGCCATAAATCAGGTCCACACTCACAGACTTAAATGCGGCCTCACGGGCCGCTGCTACCAGTTCGCGCACTTGCGCTTCACTCTGCACGCGGTTGACCGCCGCTTGTACGGCCGCATCAAAATCCTGCACGCCAAAGCTCAGACGATTGAAGCCCAGCGCACGAAGCTGGTGAATTTGCCCAGTATTGACAGTGCGCGGGTCAACTTCGATGGAGAACTCGTGATTATCGCTGTCATCCAAATTGAAGGCCTCATGCAACGCAGCCATCAGTTCAACCAGTTGCTCATGGGTCAGATAAGTGGGCGTACCCCCCCCTAGATGCAGCTGTGTGAGCGTACGCGAGGGCGCGAACAAAGCACCTTGCATGGCGATCTCACGCTTTAGGTATTCCAGGTATTCGACTGCACGATGGGTTTTCTGGGTAATGATTTTGTTGCACGCGCAGTAGTAACAAAGGCTTTGACAAAAAGGGATGTGAATATAGAGCGACAATGCTTTGGCGGCGCCTGTGTTGCTGAGGCGAACTGCAGTTTGATAGTCATCTAAGGCAAAGGCGGAATGGAACTGAGGCGCGGTGGGATACGAAGTGTAACGCGGACCCGGCCGGTCGTACTTTTCGACCAGGGCGCGGTTGAAAGTCACTGGCTGGTTCATGATTGCTCGCTGGCCGGCAGACATTCAAGCAGGTCTTGCAGGCGACCGTTGATTTGTAGGGCATTACGTGTCAGCAAAGCCATATGCGGCTGCAACCCTAGGGTCAGTTCGTTAAGCCCCTGGTGCTGGCACCAAGCTGAAATGAACTGGATAGACTCACCTAGAGCAAGCTGGTTCTGGTGCATTAGGGCCAGCGTATTAGCGATCATATGGCGTTGCGGCATCGACTAATTCCCGCGCTTTAAATCAGGACTTTATGCGTATTAGGCTCAACCATTTAATCGGTGTGCGCCATACCTCCAGTTAGGTATCTCCTCCGCGCTAGCGATTGCTGATAAAAATTGACGAGAATCATTATTGATTGCGTTTCTTATGCATATCCTTCGGTCAACTTAAACACCGAAGGAAACCTATAAATGAAACCTCGCTTCATATTGGCTCTGGCAAGCCTATTGGCCGTCATCAGCGCTCAGGCCAAGGAATACCCGATTGGTGAACCCCAGCAGTGTGCGGGCATGGAGGTCGGTGCGGTGTACCTGCAGCCGATCGAAATGGACCCGCCCGGCATGATGCGCCCTGCGATCGACTCCGACGTGCACATGGAAGCCGATATTAGCGCCCTAGAAAACAACACCCACGGCTTTCAGGAAGGCAGCTTTGTGCCTTACCTGAGTGTGCGCTATCGCCTGACTAAAGACGGCAGCGACCAGGTACTTGAGGGCGACTTCCATGCCATGGTGGCCAATGACGGACCGCATTATGGCGACAACCTCAAGCTATTCGGGCCTGGCCGCTATCTGCTGACTTATTGGGTCAGTGCCCCTGGTAGCCACGGGCAGCACTTCGGCCGGCATATCGATAAGGAGACCGGCGTAGCCCCGTGGTTCACCACATGCGAACTGAGCTACAGCTTCATCTTCGCCGGCATCGGCAAAAAGGGCGGTTACTGACCTATGCGGCGTATCTGCACAGGCCACCTTACCCGGGAGAGTTGCATGCACTATCCAGCCCTATGCCTGCTGCTCGCCGCCCTGCCCTACGGGTTGTTAGCTGCACCGCTACCGAGTTACGAACTGAATATCCGTGACGGTCACTTCTCCCCGGCCAGCCTGCAGGTGGACGCGGGGCAGCGCTTCAAAATAATCGTCAACAACGTCGGTAATGGGCCCATCGAGTTCGAGAGCACCCCGCTGCGCGTGGAGAAGGTGCTCAGCCCCGGCGTCAGCTCCTTCGTGGTTATTCACCCACTAAAACCCGGACGCTACCTGTTCTTCGACGAGTTCCATCCCGAACTACCGCAGGGCGTGATTGAGGCTCGTTGACCCTTACACTTCGAGGTATCCGTAATGGAGCAAGCCCTGCTGATCGTCTGGCGCGAAAGCGTCGAGGCCCTTCTGGTAATTGGCATTCTGTATGCCTGGCTGCGCCGCCAACCCGGTAAGCAGCAAGCCCTGATACACCTGTGGGCAGGCGTCGGTTTTGGCCTGCTACTGGCCGGCCTGCTGGCAACGCTGATGGCCGCGGCCGGAAACTGGATGAGTGGCCCAGGCGGGGAATGGTTCCAAGCAGCGCTGAGCCTGCTCGCCTGCGGGCTGATCCTGCAGATGGTGCACTGGATGGCCCGCAACAGTGGACAACTGCGTCAGCAACTGGAGCATCAAGCCGACAGGGCTCTGCAGAAGGGCCGCTTGAACAGCCTAACTCTGCTGGCAGCATTGGCGGTGGCGCGCGAAGGCAGCGAGACCGTCATTTTCCTTTACGGCGTCAGCACCTCTGTCAACTCCACTAGTCTGGCGCTGGGCGCTGGGCTGGGCCTGCTGCTCGGACTGCTGTGCTTTGGCTTACTGCAAGCTGGCAGCCGCTTTATTGCCTGGCGTCAGTTTTTTCTGGTCAGCGAAGTACTGCTACTGCTACTCGGCAGTGCACTGCTGATGAGCACGCTCGATCGCGCCAGTAGCCAGTGGATGGCCATGGACTTACCGGAGATGATCTACTCCGTGCTGAGCAACCCCATGTGGGACACCTCGGCGCTACTGGACGACGGCAGTAAAATAGGCGCCCTGGTGTCCAACCTCAGTGGCTACCGAGCCAGACCTTCGGCTTTGCATGTGGTTGGACTGGGTTATTACTGGCTGCTCGCCTGGAGCCTGTTGCGACCGCCGCGCAGAGCCTTGATGGGCAAAGTCGCATGAAAAACGCCGTCAACCGCCGTCTCAGCAGCCTAGGGAATGCCATGCGTCGTAACGGCGCGCTGATCCGCAGGCTGCAATGGTTGGTGGTGCTGTTCTACGCGGGACTGGTGATGGTGCCTGCCCTTTTGCCGATGCCCGCCGGCGATGCCCGTCTGTTAGATAATCTGACGCTGTTTGCCCAGTTCGTTTTCTGGGGATTGTGGTGGCCATTCGTACTGGTGTCGATAGTGCTGTTCGGCCGGCTATGGTGCGGCGTCTTATGCCCAGAAGGCTCGCTGAGCGAATGGGCCAGCCAACGGGGTCGAGGCTGGGGCGTACCACGCTGGATGCGTTGGGGCGGCTGGCCAACGTTCGGCTTCTTACTCACCACGCTGTATGGCCAGTTGATCAGCGTGTACGACTACGCCCAGGCCGCCCTGCTGATTCTCGGTGGTTCAACCATCGCCGCAATGCTGGTGGGTTATTTATATGGCCGTGGCAAGCGCGTGTGGTGCCGCTATTTGTGCCCGGTAAGTGGGGTGTTCGCCCTACTAGCCAAACTCGCGCCGGTACATTTCCAGGTCGATGAGCAACGCTGGCGTGCCAATGCTGGTCCACATTTACCACCACCCAATTGCGCGCCGCTGCTGGACATCCGCCGCATGCGCGGTGCTTCGGACTGCCACGCCTGTGGCCGCTGCAGCGGGCAGCGTGATGCGGTGCAACTGATTGCTCGATCCAGTAATGAGGAAATCGTTAAGTATGGGGCCAGCGACAGCCGCCCGTGGGAGGTGTGCCTGCTGTTATATGGAGTCATCGGGCTTGCGATTGGCGCATTCCAGTGGACGGTTAGCCCCTGGTTTGTAAGCCTTAAACAAACGATGGCTGAGTGGCTGGTACAGCAGAAAATCTTCTGGCTGTTGGAAGCTGATGCCCCTTGGTGGCTTCTAACTAACTACCCCAACCAGAACGATACATTCACATGGCTCGACGGTCTGTGCATCGTGCTCTACCTAGCAGCTAGTAGCCTACTGCTTGGAGGCGCTCTGCATGTTCTTTTGCACTTTTCCACACGCCTCGCGGGTCAGTCGCACTCATTTACTCGACAACTGAGTCTCTGTTTGCTGCCACTAGGCGCTGCCGGGCTTTTTCTAGGGTTATCCGCCACTTCAGTTAAGTTATTGCGTTACGAGGGACTGCAGCTGCTCTGGATCCAACCGGCCCGAGCCAGCTTATTGCTAGCGGCCATTTGTTGGAGCCTATGGTTGGGTTGGCAGGTTTGCCGCCCGCTAGCGGCTCAGCAACGATTGCCATTACTGGCAACGTTACTGCTGGCCAACCTGTTGATAGGTTACGCCTGGCGCTTGCAATTCTGGGGTTGGTAATCCACATCACGCCTCACGCAGCTCGAAGCAGGAGAAAAGTTGCTGTAAATAAGGCCACAATTGCGCCGCTTCAGCAGGCGTAATACTGGTGCCCAAAGTGGGGTCGAGCATGCTCTGCCCACGGGCCAACTGCACCACAAAGTGCGTCACCCCCTGCCCGGCCAAGCGCTCGGCCAGTCGCTGCAGGCGCTGACAGTCAAACAGCTGCCAGTGCACAGTGGTACGGCATTCATAGGCAACACCACTTTCCAGAAGTATGTCCAGACTGTTCCAGTTAGCCTGGCCACTGCCCGCCACTCCAGTGATCAGCGCCACATCGTCCTCCAGCGCCTTGACGTCAAACCCCACCCAGTCACATAGCGGCAATATTCTGCGAAAAGCCCCCGGCTTGATTCCCGCGCTGTGCAGGCCCACCTTGAAGCCCAACTCACGCACCTTTCGCATGGCGTCCGGTAGGGATTTTTGCAGGGTCGCCTCACCGCCACTGAACACCACAGCCTCGAGCAAACCACGGCGTTTACGTAGAAAGCTCAGCACCTGTTGCCAACTAATATCGGTGGGTACGCGTGCGCGGATCAGTTCCGGGTTATGACAATAGCTGCAGCGCCAGGCACAGCCCTGACAAAACAACACACAGGCCAGATGACCGGGGTAATCGAGGGTCGTCATGGGCAGCAGGCCGCCGATTCGGATTGGCGTTTCCAGTGCATCAGGTGAGCCAGACTGTTGACAGGGGCTACTCATACAACCTCCTTGCTGGACGCAAAACGCCGCCCGCTCACGCGCATGAGAAATGCGCTGAACGGGCGGCGGCAGGTTACTTAGACTTATTTGGACTCGACAAAATGCCGACGCTCACGGTGCTCCGACTGCTTGCCGAGGTTGAAGGCTGTCACCGGACGGTGATAACCCATCACGCGGGTCCAGACTTCACAGCGCTGGCGTTGGGCTTCTGGTAATTGCTGGGCAGTGCTCATGGTGATACTCCTTGTTGTGGGGGAAATAGTTAGCCGCCGCAGGCACCGCAGCAGGACTTTTTGTTCAGCAAAGCTTCATCGCACTTCGGGCAGAACTCATGTTCGCCGGCCAGGTAACCGTGCACCGGGCAGATCGAGAATGTAGGAGTCACCGTCAAGTACGGAAGGCGATAGCGGCCCAGGGCTGTGCGTACTAATTTTTTGCAGGCCTCGGCGGACGAAATTCGCTCGGCCATGTAGAGGTGCAGCACCGTGCCGCCGGTGTATTTGCACTGCAGAGCATCCTGCAGTTCAAGCGCTTCGAAGGGATCGCTGGTAAACCCCACCGGCAACTGCGAGGAGTTGGTGTAATACGGCGCCTCGGCGCTGCCCGCCTGGAGAATATCGAAGAAGCGTTTCTGGTCTTCCTTAGCAAAGCGGTAGGTGGTGCCCTCGGCCGGTGTAGCTTCGAGGTTATACAAGTGCCCGCTGTGCTCCTGAAACTCGACCAAGCGTGCCCGTACATGGTCGAGCAAACGCAGACAAAGCTCGCGACCGGCTTCAGTGTGCAGGCCCTGCTCATCATCGCTGTAGTTGCGAAGCATCTCGTGCAGGCCGTTCACCCCGATGGTGGAGAAGTGATTGCGCAAGGTGCCCAAGTAACGTTTGGTATACGGGTACAGGCCGTTATCCATGTGGTGTTGAATGACCTTGCGCTTGACCTCCAGGCTTTCATAAGCCAGCTGCAACAGCTCGTCTAAACGCTGCAGCAAACCCTCCCAGTTCTGCCGGAAGCTATAACCCAAACGCGCGCAGTTGATCGTCACCACGCCCAGCGAACCGGTTTGTTCAGCAGAACCAAACAGCCCACCTCCGCGCTTGAGCAACTCGCGCACATCCAGTTGTAAGCGGCAGCACATCGAGCGCACCTGATTGGGCTGCATATCAGAGTTGAGGAAGTTCTGGAAATACGGCAAGCCATAGCGCGCCGTCATGTCGAACAGGCGCGTTGCGTTGTCACTGTCCCAGGGGAAATCGTGGGTGATGTTGTACGTCGGGATCGGGAAGGTGAATACCCTGCCCTTGGCATCGCCGGCCATCATCACTTCGATGTAGGCACGGTTGATCAGCTCCATTTCGGCTTGCAGTTCGCCGTAACAAAACGGCATTTCCACTCCGCCAATCAGGGGCACCTGCTCACGCAGATCCTCCGGGCAAACCCAGTCGAAGGTCAGGTTGGTAAATGGGGTTTGTGTACCCCAGCGTGAAGGCACGTTGAGGTTATAGATGAACTCTTGCACCGACTGACGTACCTGGGCGTAGCTGAGGCTGTCCTTGCGCACATAGGGTGCCAGATAGGTGTCGAAGGAACTGAAAGCCTGGGCACCGGCCCACTCGTTTTGCAAGGTGCCGAGGAAGTTAACCATCTGCCCCAGAGCGCTGGACAGGTGCTGCGGCGGTCCTGCTTCAACCCGCCCGGGAATTCCGTTGAGGCCTTCGTTAAGCAAAGTACGCAGTGACCAGCCTGCGCAGTAACCAGCGAGCATGTCGAGGTCGTGGATATGCAGATCGGCCTCGCGATGGGCCAAGCCGATGGCCGGACTGTACACCTCTTCCAACCAGTAATTGGCGGTGACCTTGCCCGATACATTGAGGATCAAGCCTCCGAGTGAATAACCCTGGTTGGCGTTGGCCTGCACGCGCCAGTCTTCGCGTGACAGGTATTCATTCATCGATGCAGCTACGTCGATCAAGCTGTGGCGGTCGCGGCGCAGGCGGCCATGACGCTCGCGGTAAACGATATAAGCGCGGGCGGTCGCGTAGTAGCCCGCCTCCATTAGCACTCGCTCCACAGTGTCCTGCACCCGCTCCACATCAAGCGGATGTGGCGGAATCAAGCGTGCATGCACAGCATCACTTAGGGCACGCACCTCCTCACGAGTGAACTCACCGCTGGCCTGGCCAGCAGCGTCAATGGCACGCTCGATCTTGCGAAGGTCGAAGGGGACTTCGCTGCCATCGCGCTTGAGTAATACCTGCGGCATAAAGGTTAATTTATCGAGCTGCATCACTACCTCCAAAAACACATCATCTAGTTATTTCACCAGAAATAAACACAACATGATGTGTAATCTACTCGCGAAGCCGGGTTATAACTTGACCACGGTCAAGAACCACAGAAAAGCCTCTGTGATGAGAGTCACGGCTGCAAAGTGCGTGTGAAAAGCCACAGGGGAAATTAAACAAAAAAGCCACGGCCGACCGTTAGATACGCACGTGGCAAGCGACCTGCAAAGCAGGTCGAGGAGGGTAAAATCGGGTTATCCGCCGCTGGCGTTCATAAAGCGCAGCACCTGCACCTCACCACCCACGCTGAACTCATGGCGTAGCGGTTTGCTCGCCAGACCGGCATTGATGGCGTTCAGCAATGGGGTGTCGGTTTCCGGATAACGGCGCAGCAGCGCGCGCAGATCGATCGAGTTTTCGTGGCCCAGGCACAGCAAGAGACGCCCTTCAACTGTGAGCCGCACGCGGTTGCAGGTGCTGCAGAAGTTGTGGCTGTGCGGCGAGATAAAGCCAATCCGACTATCGGGAAAATCTTTTAGCCGCACATAGCGTGCCGGCCCACCGCTTTGCTCGGCGCTATCGACCAAGCTGTAGCGCTCGGCAATTTGCTCGCGCACCCAGTCACTGGAACAGAAACTCTCGCCACGGGAGCGCCCCACTTCACCCAGCGGCATTTCTTCAATAAAACTGATGTCCAACCCGCGGTTGACGGCGTAATCCACCAGTTCAACTACCTCATCGGCGTTCCGGCCCTGCATCACCACGGTATTGAGCTTGATCCGCTCGAAACCTGCCGTACTGGCGGCGTTGATGCCAGACAACACCTGCGTCAATTCGCCTGTGCGAGTGATGGCGCGAAAGCGCTCGACGCGTAGGCTATCGAGACTAATATTCAGCCGCTTGACCCCCGCATTAGCCAGCGGTTGTGCCATCTTGCTCAGTTGCGAGCCGTTGGTGGTCATCACCAGTTCGCGCAAACCCGGCAACACGGCAATCTGCTCGCACAGACCAATGATGCCCTTGCGCACCAGCGGCTCGCCGCCGGTGAGGCGAATTTTCTTCACCCCGTTGCGTACGAACAACGCCGCCAGGCGATACAACTCTTCCAGGCCCAGCACTTGTTGGCGCGGCAGAAAGGTCATGTCTTCAGCCATGCAATAGACACAGCGAAAATCACAGCGATCGGTCACCGACATGCGAAGGTAATCGATGTGACGGCCAAAACCATCCTGCAGACTGCTTTCCATCTCACGCTCCTCAATGCGCCTGGCCTTAGCGACCTGGCCGCTGATTACTGCAACAGAGGCGAATCCGCGCCTTCCAACACGATGCCCTGGATGTCTGCGGCACCGATCAGGCCTTTGATGTACTGAACCACAGCTACCTGCCAGACGCGTTGATCCAGCTCAGCGCGGATGGAGCCCTCTACCACTTCGAAAGGCAACTGCTTGCCCTCGATACGCTGGTCCACCCATACCAGATGAAAACCGTAGCGGCTTTCTAGTGGCCGACCGGCCAAGCCTTCCGGTAGGCGAAACAGCTGTCGCTCAAACTCGGGGACCGTTTGCCCCTGGCTGATCTGTCCAAGCGCGCCACCTTGAGCCTTGGAAGGACATGCTGAATGAGCTTGCACTAACTCGCCAAAAAGGCTGGCATCAGCCTGCAATTGCGCGAGTAAAGTATGCGCCTGCTCATTGGCCAGCGAGCGCCCTTCTACATCATCTGCAGCGCAGGCCAGCAGGATATGCCGCGCTGCCAACAACGGCGCGCTGGCAAAGCGTTCCCGGTTATTTTCGTAATACTGCCGGCACGCTTTAGGATCTGCGCTGGGCAGCACCACTTCTCGCTTAATTAGTTCGCTAATAGCCGCTTCTTCGCGGCTTTCGCCATCAATAGGCTGTACCTTGAGGCCTAGGGCGTTTATACGCTGGGTCAACAGCTCACGAATTACCAACGCCTGGCTAGCCAGAAATACCGCTTCTTGGCGAGTATCAGCCGGATGGTACTGAAGCTCTTGAGCAATATTCTCAACCGCCAGACCGATACCATTGACTTTGATTCGAGGCCACTCTTGCTCACTTGAGGCGATCAGCTCCGGTGCCTCGCTGGCCGCTTGATTGTCGGCCTCGCGCACCGGAGGAATAAACTCCTGCACAGTAGGCAATTCAACTGGCGCCAGAACAGGCTCTTGCCCACCAGCGCACCCCCCGCCCCCATTTCCACCACCGCATCCACACGCCATGACGGTACTCCTCGCTTAGAACAGGGCACAGCGTGCCCCGCACAACAGATGATTTAGATAACCGGCCGAAACCGCAGACTCAGCCTTTTTGCCGCACTATTTGATAGCGTCGACCCAGGTACCACACCGGCGCGCTGACGATGTGTACTAGACGGGTGAAGGGAAACAGCACAAATAGAGTCAGGCCGAGGAAAACATGCAGCTTGTACACCAGGCCCACCGGAGCAATAGCTGTAGCAGCCTGTATCGGTTGCAGCAGAACCACGCTTTGTGCCCAGTTACCGAGCATCACCATCACCGAGCCGTCCATGTGTTCGGCCGAGGCGAAGATAGTGGCCAGGCCAAGCAGCAGCTGCACCAGCAGCACCACCAGGATGAGGATATCCGAGGTGCTGGAACTGGCGCGTACCCGTGGGTCGGTAAGACGACGCTTGAGCAGCATCAGCAGACCAATCAGGCACAGCACACCGAAGAAGCCACCAGAAACCATCGCCAAAAGCTGCTTGTTCTCGGTGCTGATCGCATAGTGATAGACCGAGGCGGGAGTAAGCAGGCCGACAAAGTGCCCGGCCAGCACGAACAACACTCCGACGTGGAACAGGTTGCTGGCAATGCGCATGTAGCGCTGCTCAGCCGGATTGCGGTTCATCAGCTGACTGGAACCGGCCCGCCAACTGTATTGCGACAAATCGAAACGCGCCCAGCTGCCAAGCAGACAGATGGCCAGAGCAATGTAGGGATAGACCCCGAACAAAAGCAGATCAACCTTAGACATGACGCGCCTCCTGGGGCAGCTCGCTGGCTAACCCGTCCTGTTGGAAATCAACCCAGTGCAGCGGTACTGCGGACTCCTCCCGGGCTTTGCCGGGCAGCGTGGTCTGACTGGGGCAGCGGTCCTGCTGCTCAGCCTGCATAAAGTCGACGGCCTCCTCTTCCCAGATCTTGTCCAAGGCTTCCAACGAGTCGTCGCGTACTTCGGCGGCGACCTGCTCGCGCACCTCGGCCATAGCCGACTGCGGTTCCACGCCGGCAATTTGCAGCAGCGCGCGGAAGCAGCCGGCGTAAGCGCTTTCGCGCTCCTCCAGGCGGGTTGCCAATAGCGCCAGCAAATGTGCGACATCAGCCAGGCCCTCTCGGGCCTCCAGGTCTTCACGGGTGGAGAGGTACTCCAGATAGAGAGGGATGTAATCCGGCAGCTCTTTGACGCCGATGGCAAAACCGGCCTCTTCGTACTGCGCCATAAGGTCGACCATGGCCTGGCCACGATCACGCGACTCACCATGCACATGCTCAAACATCAGCAGGGACAACGAACGACCGCGACCAAACAAAGCCCCGTAGTGCTCTTGGGCGTCCATCAGGTCGTTGTCGCAGAGCAGCGCCAGTAACTCATGCAGCGATGCGCGTTGCTGCGGGCTGGTTTCACGGCTGGCGGAAATTGCCGCCACCAGTTCATCACGGCCGTCGAGCAACAGCTCGGTCGGATAATCCAGCAACAACGAGATTACTTTGAGAATTTGCATGCTCAGTCCTCCCACAACTGTACGGTTTTCAGGATGTCGCGCTGGTTGGCCTTTTTCGCCCCGAACATGTTGGTGTCAGAGCTGCCGCTGCAACCGCTGCCGAAGCTGAAACCACAACCGGAGCGCTCTGCGAAGGCATCGCTCATGGCCTCTTCGCGGTGCGCGGACGGAATCACGAAGCGATCTTCGTAGTTGGCGATGGCCAGGTAGCGGTACATATCTTCGACCTGGGCCACGGACAGCCCCACGTCTTTGAGTACTTGCAGGTCCTGCACGCCCTCCACCTGTTCGGCACGCTTGTAGGCGCGCATCGCCAGCAAACGCTTGAGCGCCAGTTTGACCGGACGCTCGTCACCGGCGGTAAGCAGATTGGCCAAATAACGCAGCGGAATACGCAGGCTGTCGACATCAGGGATCACCCCGTTCATGCCCACGGTGCCTGCAGTGGCGGCATTTTGGATTGGCGACAGTGGTGGTACGTACCAGACCATCGGCAGCGTGCGGTATTCCGGGTGCAGCGGTAGGGCCAGCTTCCAGTCCACGGCCAGTTTGTACACCGGCGATTTCTGCGCCGACTCGATCACCGACATCGGCACGCCATCGGCAAGTGCCTGCTTGATTACGGCCGGGTCACTAGGGTCGAGGAAGATATCCAACTGCTTCTGGTACAGGTCCTGCTCGTTCGGCGTACTGGCCACTTCGGCGATCCGGTCTGCGTCATACAGCAATACGCCGAGGTAGCGGATACGCCCAACGCAGGTTTCTGAACAGACAGTCGGCATACCGGCTTCGATGCGCGGGTAGCAGAAGATGCACTTCTCGGATTTGCCACTCTTCCAGTTGTAGTAAATCTTCTTGTACGGGCAGCCGCTGATACACATGCGCCAGCCGCGGCACTTCTCCTGGTCGATCAGCACGATGCCATCTTCTTCACGCTTGTAGATCGCCCCGCTCGGGCACGCAGCCGCGCAGGTCGGATTCAGGCAGTGCTCGCACAGACGCGGCAGGTACATCATGAAAGTATTTTCATACTCGCCATAAATGTCGGCCTGGATCTTGTCGAAGTTTTTGTCCTTACGACGTTTGGCGAACTCGGTGCCGAGGATCTCTTCCCAGTTCGGGCCCCACTCGATCTTCTCCATACGCTTGCCTGTCAGCACCGAACGCGGCCGTGCGACCGGTTGATGCTGGCCTAGCGGTGCGGTGTGTAGGTGCTGGTAATCGAAATCAAATGGTTCGTAGTAGTCATCAATGCTCGGTAGATCCGGGTTGGCGAAGATGTTCGCCAATACGCGGAACTTACCGCCGATGCGTGGGTTGATCGAGCCATCCTTGTTGCGCACCCAGCCGCCTTTCCATTTGTCCTGGTTTTCCCACTCTTTCGGGTAGCCGATACCAGGCTTGGTTTCAACGTTGTTAAACCAGGCGTATTCCATGCCTTCGCGGCTGGTCCAGACGTTTTTACAGGTGATCGAGCATGTGTGGCAGCCGATGCATTTGTCGAGGTTTAGAACCATGCCGACCTGTGAACGAATTTTCATCTCAGCTCTCCTCAGAGGTCTTTTGGCAGGGGTTGTGGCAGGGCGTCGCCACCCAGACCGCCGACATCGGTGCCGTCGAGCCAGTCCACCTTGCTCATCTTGCGCACCACAACGAACTCATCACGGTTGCAGCCAACAGTGCCGTAATAGTTAAAGCCGTAAGACTGCTGGGCGTAGCCACCAATCATGTGGGTCGGCTTGAGTACCACGCGGGTCACCGAGTTGTGGTGGCCACCACGGGTCTTTGTGGTTTCCGAGCCAGGCACGTTCACGATCCGCTCTTGAGCGTGATACATCATCACCATGCCGTCTTTAACCCGTTGGCTGACCACTGCACGGGCAGTTAGCGCACCGTTGGCGTTGAAGCATTCGACCCAGTCGTTGTCCACGATGCCGGCGCGTTTCGCGTCGGTTTCCGAGAGCCAAACAATCGGCCCACCGCGGCTCAGGGTGAGCATGAGCAAGTTGTCGGTGTAGGTGCTGTGGATACCCCATTTCTGGTGCGGAGTAATCCAGTTGAGGACGATTTCTGTATTACCGTTCGAGCGTTTGTCCTTCACATAATCGATAGTGCGGGTGTTGATCGGTGGCCGGTAGCTCATCATCTCCTCACCGAAGGCCTGCATCCACGGGTGATCCTGGAAGAACTGCTGACGCCCGGTGATAGTGCGCCACGGGATGTACTCATGAACGTTGGTGTAGCCGGCGTTGTAGCTAACATGTTCATCTTCCAGACCAGACCAGGTCGGGCTGGAGATGATCTTGCGCGGCTGGGCCTGAATGTCGCGGAAACGAATCGCTTCGTGCTCTTTAGGCACTGCCAGGTGGCTGTGATCCAGACCGGTAAATTCAGACAATGCCGCCCACGCTTTAACCGCCACATGACCGTTGGTTTCTGGGGCCAGGGACAGAATTACCTCGCAGGCATCGATGGCGCTATCGATCTTCGGCCGACCTAGGCTCACGCCCGCTTCGCGCACCTTATAGTTGAGCTCGCCAAGGAAATCGACCTCATGCTGAGTGTTCCAGTTGATGCCCTTACCGCCGTTGCCGTTCTTATCCAGCAACGGGCCGAGGGACGTGAATTTCTTGTACACGTTCGGGTAGTCGCGTTCGACAACGCGCATGTTCGGGCAGTTCTGGCCCGGAATCGGGGCCACTCCTTTGGTTTTCCAGTCCATGCCGCCAAACGGCTGCGCCAGTTCACCTGGGGTATCGTGCAGCAACGGCGTGGTGACGAAGTCCTGCTCGACGCCCAGATGACCTTCCGCCATTTTCGAGAAGTGCTTGGCGATACCCTTATAGATTTCCCAGTCGGAACGCGATTCCCAGGCAGGATCAATCGCCGCCGACAGTGGGTGAATGAACGGGTGCATGTCTGAGGTGTTCATGTCGTCCTTCTCGTACCAGGTCGCCGTCGGCAAGACGATGTCCGAGTACACGCAGGTGGAAGACATGCGGAAGTCCAAGGTGGTGACCAGATCGAGCTTACCGATTGCCCCCTCGTCTACCCACTCAACGTCAGTCGGTTTGACCCCGCCACGCTTACCAAGGTCTTCGTTCATCACGCCGTTCTTGGTGCCCAGAAGGTACTTGAGCATGTACTCGTGGCCCTTACCCGAGCTGCCCAGCAGGTTGGAACGCCAGATGAACATATTACGAGGGAAGTTGGCCGGGCTATCCGGCTGCTCACAGGAGAAGCGCAGGCTGCCGTCTTGCAGCGACTTGGTCACGTAATCTACCGGCGACATACCGGCGGCAGCTGCGTCACGGGTGATCTGCAGCGGGTTGCGGTTAAGCTGCGGAGCACTCGGCAACCAACCGCCACGTTCGGCGCGGATGTTGTAGTCCAGTGCGTGTTCGGGGAACTGTGACTTGTCGGCCAGCGGCGAGAGAATCTCGTGCATGCTCATCTTCTCGTGCCGCCACTGCGAACTGTGGTTGTAGAAGAAGCTGGTACCATTCATCTGCCGAGGTGCCGGACTCCAGTCCAGGCCGAAGGCCAGTGGCAACCAACCGCACTGCGGACGTAGCTTTTCCTGACCAACATAATGCGCCCAGCCGCCACCGGTTTGCCCTACGCAACCACACAACATAAGCATGTTGATCAGGCCACGGTAGTTCATGTCCATGTGGTACCAGTGATTCATCGCCGCACCGACGATGATCATGCTGCGACCTTTGGTCTTGTCGGCGTTATCGGCGAATTCACGGGCGATCTGGATGGCTTTTTCGCGACTAACGCCAGTGATCTGCTCTTGCCAGGCCGGCGTGCCTGGGACATCAGCATCGTCGTAGTCTTTGGCTACGTTAGCACCGCCAAGACCACGATCAATTGCCAGGTTGGCGGCAGACAGGTCGAACACGGTAGCGACTTTGGCGGTGCTGCCGTCAGCGAGGGTGATGCTGCGCACAGGTACGCGACGCAGTTGCACTGTCTCACCCGCGACGTGCTGGAAATGTTCGTGAGTTTGGCCGCCGAAATACGGGAAAGCCACTTCGGCCACGTCCTCGCCGATCAGGCTCAGCTGAAGATCAATCTCACGGCCTGTACCTCCTTCCAGGGCCTGGATGTTCCACTTGCCCTTCTCGCCCCAGCGATAACCGATCGAACCCAGCGGCGACACCAACTCATTACTGTTGGTATCCAGGGCGATGGTTTTCCACTCAGGGTTGTTCTCTTGGCCGAGATTGTCAGCCAGGTCGGACGCGCGCAGGAAGCGATCCGGCTGATAACTGCCGTCAGCATGATCCTTGAGCAACACCAAAACCGGTAAGTCGGTGTAGCGTTTGGCGTAATCCTTGAAATAAGCACTCGGCTTGTCGAGGTGGAACTCTTTGAAGATCACGTGGTTGAACGCCTGCGCCAAGGCAGCATCGGTGCCCTGTTTGGGGTTCAGCCAGAGGTCGGTGAGTTTTGCCACCTCGGAGTAATCCGGGGTGATCGAAACAGTTTTGGTGCCCTTGTAGCGAACTTCAGTAAAGAAGTGCGCATCCGGGGTACGAGTCTGCGGAACGTTAGAACCCCAAGCGATGATGTAGTTGGAGTTGTACCAGTCGGCCGATTCCGGCACGTCGGTCTGCTCGCCCCACACCTGTGGCGAGGACGGCGGCAGGTCGCAATACCAGTCATAGAAACTAAGGCAAGCACCGCCTATCAACGATAGGTAACGGGCGCCAGCAGCGTAGCTGACCATTGACATCGCCGGGATCGGCGAGAAGCCAATCACCCGGTCTGGACCGAACTCTTTGACGGTGTAAACGTTGGCGGCGGCGATAATTTCATTCACTTCATCCCAGCTGGAACGAATAAAGCCACCCATGCCTCGCTTACTCTTGTATGAGTCTGCCTTGACCGGGTCAGAAACAATGCTGGCCCAGGCGTCTACCGGCGCCATGGTCTGCCGCGCTTCACGCCACAATTTGAGCAACGGCTTGCGGATTTTCGGGTACTTGAGACGGTTGGCGCTGTAGATATACCAGCTATAGCTGGCACCTCGTGGACAGCCACGTGGTTCGTGGTTGGGCAGGTCGTTACGGGTACGCGGGTAGTCGGTCTGCTGGGTTTCCCAGGTAATCAGGCCGTTCTTCACGTAAATCTTCCACGAGCAGGAACCGGTGCAGTTCACCCCATGGGTGGAACGCACGATCTTGTCGTACTGCCAGCGTGAGCGGTATACGTTCTCCCAATCACGGGATTCCTTGCGGGTCTCACCGTGACCATCGGCGAACTCACCCTGCTTACGATTAAAGAAGCGCAGCTGGTCGAGTAGGTGGCTCATTTTTTCTTCCTCTCAGGCTGAATGCAGGCGACCCTGCATTCGTCATTTCTTAGATTCGGTTAATGACTCAGCAGGGTGTCTTGGCACCCTTGCGTGCGTACCACCACCAGGTCACCAGAATGCAACTCACGTAGTAGCCAACGAACACATATAGAGCGACTTCGGGACCACCGGTCAGGGCGATGGAAGAACCGAATGATTTAGGAATAAAGAACGCACCAAAGGCGCCAATCGCCGAGGTGAACCCCAGCACCGCAGCAGACTCTTTGCCGGCAGCCTTGCTGGCCAGCCCTTTAGCAGCGGCGCCTTTACCTGCGCTCCAACCTTCATGCAGGGTGCGGAAAATCACCGGAATCATGCGAAAGGTCGAACCGTTACCAATACCGGTGGTGACGAACAGCAACATGAACATGGCCAGGAAACCGTAGAAGCTCCCGGCGCCACCGTCCTGGGGCAAGAAGTGAATAACGCCGAACACAGCGGCAATCATCAGAACGAAGTTCCACAAGGTCACCCGTGCACCGCCCAGTTTGTCCGCTACCCAGCCGCCCAGCGGGCGCATAAGCGCACCGACAAACGGCCCAAGGAAAGCAAACTTCAGAGCATTAACGTCCGGGAATGAGTGTTTGATCAGCAGCGGAAACGCGGCCGCAAAGCCGATGAACGAACCAAAGGTGGCCAGGTATAACCAGCACATCAACCAGTTGTGCTTGCGTTTGAAGATCACCGCCTGTTCAGAGAAGGACGCGTTAGCGCTGCTCAGATCGTTCATGCCAAACCAGGCAGCCACTGTCACCGCGATAATCAGCGGTACCCAGACGAAGCCTGCATTCTGCAGCCACAACTGGCCGCCTTCAGCTAACTCTTGGGCCTCTCCTCCCGCAGCGCCAAACAGGCTGAAACCAATCACCAGGGGCACCAGAAACTGCATCACCGATACGCCCAGATTACCCAGGCCGGCATTCAAGCCCAGCGCGGTACCTTGCTGCGATTTAGGGTAGAAGAAGCTGATGTTGGACATCGACGAAGCAAAGTTTCCGCCGCCAAATCCGCAGAGCAAGGCAATGATCACGAACACGCTGTAAGGCGTCGCCGGGTTCTGCACGGCAAAACCCATCCAGATGGCCGGGACCAACAGTGAAGCAGTGCTCAACGCCGTCCAGCGGCGCCCGCCGAAGATCGGCACCATAAACGAGTAGAAAATCCGCAACGTTGCGCCGGACAACCCAGGCAGAGCCGCCAACCAGAACAGCTCATCCGTGCTGAAGCCGAAACCAATGGCGTTAAGGCGCACGATCACCGTGCTCCAGACCATCCATACGGCAAACGCCAGCAACAGCGCGGGGATCGAGATCCATAAATTGCGGTTAGCAATAGACTTACCGACCGTGCCCCAAAAATGAGGGTCTTCTGGTTGCCAGTCCTCAATCACCGGCCCCTTGGGGGGAGGGAGATTGCTGGTCATGTTTTTGGTTGCAGACATAACTGTCTCCTTAAGCGTCAGAAGCAGAAGCCATCGGGCTCGAAGAGCCATGGCCCATAACCGGGGTACTGCGAACTTCGCTGAAGTACATCCAGATCAGGGAAACCCAGACCACGCCGTACATGAGCATGAAGCAGGAACTACGCACGCCCGTCAGATCTACCAGCGCGCCAAACATGATCGGCAGCACAAAGCCACCCAGGCCGCCGGCCAGACCGACGATGCCGGACACTGCACCCATACGATCAGGGAACTCATCGGAGATGTATTTGAAAACTGAGGCCTTACCGAACGCGAACGCGATACCCATGACGAATAGCAGCACGGTAAACACGGTTGCGTTTAGGCCTAGATGAAAGCTTTGCGGACCATCGACGGTTTGTACGATCAGGCTGGTTTGTGGATAGGAAAGGATGAACAGGCAGATCCAGCTCACCCACATCACCCACCACGTCACGCTATGGGCGCTCCACTTATCAGACATCCAGCCACCGATGGCGCGAAGCAGGCCACCTGGTAAGGAGAAACAGGCGGCCAGTAACGCAGCGCTCTGCAGGGAGAACTCGTACTCTTGGACGTAGTACTTGGTCATCCACAGGGCCAATGCGACATAGCCGCCAAACACGATCGAGTAGTACTGGCAGTAGCGCCATACCCGAGGATCTTTAAGGGTTTTCAGCTGCTCGGCGAACGACACCGAACTGGGCATGCGGTGCTTCTTGTTCTCGTAGGTGAAGAACCAGAACAGCACGGCCGTGATAAACATGATGGCCGAGTAGACTTTGGGAACCATCTGCCAACTGCTGGCAGCGATAATCGCTGGTGCGACAAATTTGGTCAGCGCAGCACCCGCATTACCGGCACCAAACACCCCCATAGCCGTACCTTGAGTTTGCTTGCTGAACCACTTAGCGACATATGCGATGCCCACCGAGAAAGATCCACCGGCCAGACCGACAAACAGACCCAGCACTAGGAACTGCCAGTACTGGGTGGCAGCACTGATCAAGTAAATCGGCAGCACGCATGCCAGCATCAGCAGTAGGAACACAATGCGCCCACCAAAGCGGTCGGTGAGCATGCCCAACGGTAGGCGTACCAGCGACCCGGTGAGTACCGGCGTTGAGACCAGCAAACCGAACTGAGTTTCGTTGAGCTGTAATAGCTCTTTGACGGGTATCCCCAGTACAGCAAACATCATCCACACCATGAAGCAGATGGTGAATGCGGTGGTACTCATGCCCAGCACCAAACCTTGCTGTACTTTCTGGCTTACCATGACCGCTCCCCGCATGTCTGTTCATGGGGGCAGGCTAATCTCGTATCTCCGGAGATAATTGACCTAGATCAAGGGAGCCCATCGCTTCCAAGGCCTACCATCGCCGCATCTACCACTAAAGTGGTAGCGCCAAAATCAACCAATAAATCCATTAGAATCAATAGCTTGAATAACAAGTGCAGTATTCAAAAATTTCTGAACCTTGGCCAAAATCTCTTTAGAGGTAGCCGTCATGCTTGACTGGCTGAAAAGCTCACTACCGGCTCGAGCCGGGCTCGCAGTCATACTGATTGCCGCACTGGCATTCTCCAGCGCCTTCAGTGCAGTGTTGATTGCCTGGGTCAGCGAGGACGACGCTGCGGCCATCAATACTGCAGGTTCGCTGCGTATGGCCACTTACCGACTGAACTGGCAGCTGGAGGCCAACGCCTCGCCCGAGCAAATTGCTCAACTAAGCAATGACATGCAGCGGCGCCTCGACAGCAGCCCCCTGCAGCACTTACTCAACGAGCAGACCGAAACCCCTCAGCAACTAGCTTTCGGGAGCATTTTCAAAACCTGGGATACACAGCTGAGGCCGGCGCTTCAACGGGGCGACAAAGTTGCGTTCCAGCAAGCATCGGCAGGGTTTGTCGACCAGCTCGAACAGTTTGTGCTTTTGTTGCAGAAGCTCAGTGAAAAGCGTCAAAGCTGGCAGCAGAACATTCAGGGTGCAGCACTGCTGTTATCGGTGGTAATCCTGTTGATCGGCATGTACGAGCTACAAAGCAGTGTGATCAACCCACTACAGGAGATAGTGGGCACCACGGAGCGCTTTCGTGCAGGTGATCTGAACGCGCGTGTCGAATACCGTTCCGCGGACGAACTGGGGCAGATGGCCCTGAGCTTCAACAGCATGGCTGACGCCATCGAGGAGTCGCACCGTACTCTCGAGTCGAGGATTGCAGAAAAAACCCAGGACCTCGAACAATCTAATGCGGCGCTGGCGTTGCTTTACTTGAGCAGCCGCAGCATGGCCAGTAACCCGGCCAACGCAGAGCAACTGGACGAGTTGATCGATCACTTTCAGCAGCGCCTGCCGGGCCTGCGCCTGACCCTCTGCCTGCGAGGCGATGCCAATGAGCCAGTTGAACATTTGATTGCACTGCACGGCAACGAATCGAGAGAAATCTGCGCACGCAACGACTGCGCCAGCTGTGAACGCCACCAAGGACCGAGTCGGTTAATCTTTCCGGTCAGCGCCCTGGGCGAAAGCCTGGGCGAATTGCGCGCGCATTACCTAGACAACCACTCTCCACGCATCTGGGAGCAAGAGCTAATTCAAGCGCTGGCCAACCTGATCGGCACCTCTCTACTGCTCGAACATCAACGCGAACAGGATAACCGTTTACTCCTGCTGGATGAGCGCACCATTATCGCCCGTGAGTTGCATGACTCACTGGCCCAGGCCTTGTCCTACATGAAGCTACAAGTCAGTCGCCTACAGACCCTGATTCGCCGCGGCGAATCAGGTGAGCAACTGATCCAGGTCAGTGATGAGCTGCGTGACGGACTGAATAATGCCTACCGCCAACTGCGCGAGCTACTAACTACTTTCCGCTTGCAAATCCAAGAAGGTGGCATCGACCAGGCGTTCAACGACACCGCCCGCGAGTTCGCCGAACGCGGCAATATCCGAATATTGCTGCATTGCGAGCCCCTGGCCTTTGGCCTCACCGCCACCGAGCAGATACACCTTTTACAGATCGTGCGCGAGGCATTATCCAACTGTACCCGTCATGCTCAGGCCAAGCAGGCCTGGGTGCATCTGCGTCAGCTCGGCGAAAAAGTCGAGCTATTGATCGAGGATGACGGCTGCGGCATTGCCGAAGGATTCGATACACGCCAGCACCATGGTTTAACCATAATGCAGGAGCGCGCCCGCAGCCTGAGCGGCGACCTCAACATTACCTCACGCACGCCCAGTGGGACTCGGGTCCATGTACTGTTCTGCCCCGAGTTCCTTCGCCAACCCAACAGAGACAATCCGTAATGAAGTCTTCCGCCCCTCACACGTTGTTACTGGTAGACGACCACCCCATGATGCGTCGCGGCATTCGCCAGCTAATAGAACTGGAGAGCGACCTGTGCGTCGTCGGGGAAGCCAATAACGGCGAAGAGGCCATCGTCCTGGTGGCGCAGTTGAACCCGGAGTTGGTGCTGCTGGACAACAACATGCCGCAACTCAACGGGGTAGAAACTCTCAAACGCCTGCGCGAGCAACACTACGACGGCAAGGTGCTGCTGTTTACCGTTTCCGATGCTGAACATGATGTTCGCGATGCAATGCGCTTTGGAGCCGACGGTTACCTACTCAAGGACATGGAGCCGGAGCTGCTGATCATGCGTTTACGTGAGGCTCTGCAGGGCGCGCTGGTGGTCAGCCCGGCGTTGACTACAGTACTTGCTCAGGCATTGCGCGCCCCGCAGAGCGCAAGCTCACTGGATCTGACTGACCGCGAGCGGCAGGTACTGAAGATGATCGCCGGCGGCCTGAGCAACAAAATGATCGGCAACAAGTTGGGCATCACCGAAGGCACGGTGAAGGTGCACGTGAAGAACCTGCTGCACAAACTCGGCTTGCGTTCACGCGTCGAAGCCGCTGTATGGTCGATGGAACACCTGCACTGAGCCAGCCGCTGTGCGTACCAGCTATTGGTCGTAGAGAAAGGTCTCATCCAATTGCGCAGCACTGTCGACAGTCACCATCAGGTCTTTGACCAAGCCGTCAGTCAGGCCATATATCCAACCATGCACTGCCAGACTCTGTCCTCGCCGCCAAGCACTCTGCACAATAGTGGTGTGGCAGACGTTGCGCACCTGGCGCTGCACATTCAGCTCGCACAATAAATTGACCTGTTGCTCGGCACTCAGCCCGGCAAAGCGTGGCAAGTTCTGATGATGTAACGCCTTGAGGGCTCGCAGCCAGTTATCAATCAGCCCCAGTGTCTCATACCCCAGTGCCGCCCGTACCCCGCCACAGCCATAGTGGCCGCAGACAATCACTTGCTTGACCTGCAATACATCCACAGCGAATTGCAACACCGAGAGAAAGTTCATGTCGGTGGCAACCACCATATTGGCCACGTTGCGATGCACGAACAGCTCACCGGGCATCATCCCGACCACTTCGTTAGCTGGCACACGGCTGTCGGAGCAGCCGATCCATAGAAACTCCGGTTTCTGCTGACGCGCCAACCGAGGAAAAAAGTCCGGATCACGAGCGCTCATCGATTCGGCCCACTTTCGGTTGTTACTCAAAAGCTGCTTCACATCCACGGAGCCGTCCTCATTGATCAGTGATTAGCGGCACTCAAGCGTGAACATGCCAGCCCCTAGCATCTTGGATACTCAGCTATTGCACACTGCCTCCTTAGAGGTAGCCCCATGGGGGAATGGGCGTAGTTGAGCAGCGCGCATAAGATGGCAGCTTAGGAGGTGTCCCCCATGCTGACCGATTCAGAAAACCTCAAGGCCTTGCGCCAGCACCACTTGTTCAACCGGTTGCCCGAGGAGCTGTTCAACGAAGTCAGCTGCCTGGCTATTCACCGCAAACTGGACAGCAGCGAAGCGTTATTTCACCAGGGTGATATCGCCGATCGCTTCTACCTGTTACTCAATGGCCAGGTAAAACTCACCCGTGTATTGCTCGAAGGTCAGGAAAAGTTGGTGGAGGTTATTCACCCGGGCGAGAGTTTTGCTGAGGCCCTACTGTTTACTGGAGCCAAACATTACCCCGTAACCTGCAATGCGCTGAAGACCAGCAACCTGATCAGTATTGATGGCACCCACTACCGACGCTTGCTAGAAGAACAGCCGAAGATCTGTCTCGACCTGTTGGCCAACCTGAGTATTCGTCTGCACCAGCGCCTCGACGAAATCGACACCCTCACCGCCGGCAACGCCAGTCGCCGCGTGGTGCGTTTCCTTTGCCAGGAACAAGGTGATGACGGTAACGACCAGATTCATCTCAGCGTGCCCAAACGCCTGATTGCCTCGCAACTTGGCATCCAACCGGAAACCTTCTCTCGCATCCTGCACCGCTTAATCGATGCTGGGCTGATCGCCATGGAGCGCCGCAACATCCGTGTACTAGACCGCCCCAGCCTGGCCAACTACTACGAGTGAGCACCGCCTTGATGCGGTAGCCCAACAAAGGAGTGCTTATGTCCGCCCCTACCTTGCCCCTAGTTTATTCCTGCTCTGGCTGCTCGAATGTAGCGCAACTAGCCAATACACTTGCTGTGCGCCTCGATCGGGCCGGATTGGCGGAAATGTCCTGCATCGCTGGCGTCGGCGGTCGAGTGGCTTCGCTGGTCAATCGGGCCAGCAGCGGCCGCCCGATTCTCGCGCTCGATGGTTGCAAGTTGGAGTGTGTACGTGGCTGTCTTGAGCAGCATGGGGTCAAGGCCAACGTGCATATCATTCTCAGCAGCCTGGGTTTGAAGAAGCGCTACGGCGAAGACTTCAGCGGTGAAACCGTTGACCTGGTGTATGGGGAAATGGTCGAGTTGATTGCCAGCGACCGGCGTTTGCACAATCTGCAACAGAGTGCCCAGGCCTGACGCGATTTCTACTCCTCAGGGTTATCTGCTGCGCTACAGCCTTAACACCGGTCACGTACTGAAGAGCTAACTTGCCTTGGCAGTTGCCTGCTGCGCCAGATCATCGCGCAGCACTTCCCCTACCCGGCATAACGAGCGCCACAAGCGCGGAGGCAGTTGATCGGGGTCGAGACTGTCGATTAGATTTTTCATTGCCAAGCCCAATTCAGTATCACCCTCGATAACCAGACGTCGCCGGAAGAACAAGGTATCTGGGTCTTCCTGACGACTGGCAAGCAACACGAACTCACGCCAATTACCGCGGATGCATACATCAACAGGGGCCCGCGCGGCCATGCGCAAGCCTTCACGGTTTCGGGTGATGCACCACCCCAACTGCAGATCACTGACTTCTAAACGAAGCCAGCGGCCCTGCAGTAAATCGAACGCGCCCTCATTCACAGAAGCGGAAAAAAGGCGGGCTACAGCCGCTTCCAGCACCCAGCGTTGCAGGGTAAATGGCACATGCTTAGCCAGGCCTAAAAAAGGATCGGCGCTACGCAGCGCCCATTGCTGAACACTTAACACAGGCCAGCCTCCTCCGCATTGAGCATGCCCGGACGGCCATGCCAGTAACCATTGCAGCCTTGCGCCAGCAACGGCGGTAGGCCTCCTAGACGCACCGCATGGTAATCCGCTACCACCTGCGCCATGTCTTCAGCACGCGGGCTCAAACGCAAACAATCAATGCCGCTACGCTGCAACGCCGGATAGTCGGCCAGCAGGTTATTCACTCTCGCCGAAAGCGTTTGAATACCGTTGAGGGTAAATAGCGCTTCACCCTCCTGGCTTAGCAACGGAATACCTTCGGGGTAGCTGATGCAGCAAAACTGACAGTCGTCCTTTGGCCGATTCTCCGCACGGGCGGTGAAGCAGCGTGCCGAATACGCCAAGGGCAGATGACCGTAGGCAAACAGTTCCACCTCAGGACGTGGCCGTCCCAGCGCATCGAGCTGCTTTAGACAATCATGCAGCAGCGCCGCCGAACACTCCACCGGCGGCACCCAGCGTTGCAAGCCACAGTCTTGCAACTCGGCCAAGGCCGGAGCGTTGTACAAATTGAGCGCAGGACCAGCGACAAAAGGCAGGCCCTGCTCATGCAACAGCTGTACGGCGCCCATGTCGTTGGCTTCCACCAAAAGCTCACCGTTGTGGCACAAACGCTTGAGGCTGGACAGCTCGGAGGCAGCCTCGATCAACGCCAAACCGGAGATCACCAGTTCGGCCTTGGTGCACTCGCGCAGCTCGCGGGCCAACCCGAGCCAGTCGTCCAGCGACAGGGCGCGGCGCTTGGAGCACACTGTTTCGCCCAAATAGATGATATCGAGCGGCTGGCTCGTCATCTCTGCGTAAAAATCCAGAAGCTTTTCGCGGCTCCAGTAAAACAAAACAGGGCCCAGACTCAATTTCATAACCGCCTCACTGCCAGGAACGATGGTAGGCACCCAGAGTGCTTTGGCTGCCTTCCGACAACGTATCGAGCGCACTGCGCCATTGCGGTAACACACTGAAATGCGCAGGAGCCTTGGCGTGAGCATCCAGTGCAGCGCGCCATACGCGAGTGACTTGTTCGACATACGCAGGGCTGCGCTGGCGGCCTTCAATTTTCACAGCGGCAATGCCGATTTGCGCCAGTTGCGGAATTAGGTCCAGGGTATTCAGACTGGTCGGTTCTTCCAAGGCGTGGAAACGCTGGCCGTTGACCATAAAGCGTCCCTTGCACAGGGTTGGGTAACCCGCCGGCTCCCCAGGGCTGTAACGATCAATCAGCACACCTCCGAGGCGCGAGCTAAGCCCATCGGTATCCTCTTGCCAACGCACCGCTTTAGCCGGCGAACACACGCCGCATAAGTTGGGCGATTCACCCGTGACGTAGGACGACAAATGGCAACGCCCCTCGGCCATAATGCACAGGCTGCCGAAGGCGAAAACCTCCAGCGGCACCGTGCTTTTTTCCGCCACTTGGCCCACCTGCGCCAACGACAGCACACGCGGTAATACCGCACGGCGGATGTTGTAACGCTTTTGGTAGAACGTCAGCGCGGCAACATTTGTGGCTGATCCCTGCACGGACAAGTGCAAATTGAGATCAGGATAACGCCGGCTGGCGTATGCCAGCACACCTGGATCGGCAGCAATCAGTGCATCCACACCCAAATCAGCGGCTTGATCGACAGCCCGCTGCCAACGCGTCCAACCTTGCGGCTGAGCATAGGTATTGACCGCCACATAAAGCTGCTTGCCACGCTGACGAATCAATTGCAGGCCGTTATCCAGCTGCTTGTCATCGAAGTTAAGGCCGGCAAAATGGCGGGCATTGGTGTCATCACGAAAACCTACATAAATAGCGTCCGCACCTTGCTGCAAGGCCGCCTTGAGGGCGGGCAAACTGCCCGCCGGACATACCAGATGCATGCTGAAACCCTCTGTCTAAAAGCGTGACGACACTCTAGGGTGCTCGCCAGGATTGCCCCTTGACGCTGGTCAAGTCGGTTCAGTGCAACAGACTGTCAAAGAGCAGAAAGTCAATTAGCTCACCCTCCACCAAAGTGCGCTGACACTCGACAATCGCCAGGCCATCAGCCCAGCATGCGGCGGTGAGCATTGCCGAACCTTGCTTGGCATGCGGCACCGCGCACAGTTGCCCCGCGGACAGCTGCAAACGCGCACGCAAGTACTGCCGGCGGCTATTGGCCTTGCTCCAAGTGAAACCGGCCGCAATACGCAGCGGCTGCGGCATAACCTCGCGACAACCTTGAGCGCGCAGCAGAAAAGGCCGTGCCACCACCAGGGCGGTAATCAGCGCCGCAGCCGGGTTGCCCGGCAAGCCAATCCAGGGTGTGCCGCAGATATGGCCGAACGCCAGCGGCTTGCCCGGCTGGATCGCCAACCGCCACAGCTGCAACTCGCCCAATTCACTGACAGCCTGCTTGAGGTGATCCTCCTCGCCCACCGACACCCCACCGGTGCTGATCAACACATCACACTGCGCAGCAGCCAAACGCAACGCCGCGCAGCTGACATCCAGCTCGTCGATCAACAGCACACTGTCATCCACATCACAGCCCAGACCACGCAAAATGGCTGCGATGCTGTAGCGGTTGGCATTGTAGATTTGTCCGGCCTGGAGCGCTTCGCCCGGTTCGCGCAACTCATTGCCACTGCTCAATAAGCACACGCGCAGGCGCCGATACACCAATACCTCGGCAACGCCCAGGCTAGCCAGTAGCCCCAACTCTTGCGGGCGCAAACGCTGCCCTACCTTCAGCACGCAGCTGTCTACGGCAAATTCCTCGCCGCAACGGCGTACATGGCTGCCCAACTCGGTCGCGGGCACACGCACAGTAACGCCCTCCTCTTCGGCCTGCTCCTGCGCCACCACACTGTCGGCGCCGGGCGGCAGCGGTGCACCGGTGAAAATACGCACCGCATGCCCAGCAGGTAGCGCATACAAGGCGCTGTCGCCCGCCGCAATGCGCCCGGCCAGGGGTAGCCAGGCACCTTGAGCAGGCACATCTGCAGCACGTAGTGCATAACCATCCATGGCGCTGTTGTCCCACGCGGGCATTGGCCAAGGCGCTCGCACATCCTCGGCGAGCACCCTGCCGGCGGCCTCACTCAGCGCGACGCGCTCTCTAGGCAGCGCGGTAGGCACACGGGTCAGTAGCTCGGCGATGGCCTGATCAACTGGACGTAAGCTTTGGCCATGCGCATCACAACCGCAGGCACTCATGACCGACTACCGCAAGCGCTGACCGGTTGTTGCGGTAGCTGTTTGAGGTGCGGGACAAAATTGCACGGCCTCGTACGGCTATCCAGTTGCTCCAGCAGAATCTTGTTCCAAGCGGTGCGACATGCGCCCGGCGATCCCGGTACGCAGCACACCAACGTGCCATTGCTGATACCTGCCAGCGCGCGAGACTGCACAGTGGAGGTACCGATTTCCGCAAGCGATACCTGACGGAACAACTCGCCAAAACCGTCCACCGATTTATCTAGCAAAGGCATCACCGCCTGCGGGGTGTTGTCGCGCGCAGTGAAACCAGTACCGCCAGTGATCAACACCGCTTGCACCAATGGGTCGGCAATCCAGGTGCAAAGGCGCGCACGGATCTGCCAGATGTCATCCGGCACAATGGCGCGCTCGAACAGGGCATGACCCGCCGATTCCAGGCCTTCGATTAAAGTTAGGCCCGATGTGTCGGTAGCCAAGGTGCGAGTATCGCTGACGGTGAGCACTGCAATACGCAATGAGTGAAATACGTCGCTGGATAAATGGGCCATGATGCAAACCTCCAAGAGTTTCTTGCGCGCAGCCTGCACCGTCCGCACAAGCACGCCCATTCCCCGTTGGAGGTATGCCCCATGGGCAATCTGTGCAGACTTGATCGAGATCAAGGCTCAACCCCGGCAGGGGCCTAACCTGAGTGCATATACTGGCCTAGAGGGACTGCCCTGTGAGCAAAATATTCCCCCTGCAACCCAAACATCCGGAACGCATCTGCTGGGGCTGCGACCGCTACTGCGCGAAAGATGATTTGGCTTGCGGTAACGGCTCAGAGCGCACCATGCACCCCATGGAAATGTTCGGGGATGACTGGCAGCTGGGTGGCGAGTGGGGCATTGAACCACCGGACGACAGCGCAAAGCCTAAGCGTGATCAGAAAACACCTTAATCCGCCATTAGGTTTCACCACTCCAACGCTGCGCGGCGTGCTGATCGCTGGCACGCGCCTCAACCCATTGCTGCGTAATGCCGTTGTGCTCTTTCTTCCAAAACGGGGCGCGGGTTTTCAGGTAGTCCATGATAAAAGCACAGGCCTCGAACGCCGCTTGCCGATGCGCGCTGCTGACCCCAACAAACACGATTGGTGCGCTGGGCAATAACAGCCCAACACGGTGCACAATTTCCACCGTAAACAAGGGCCAGCGTGCGCGGGCCTCAGTCTCGATTGCTGCGAGGGCTTTTTCTGTCATGCCCGGGTAGTGTTCTAGAAACAGCCCATGCACAGCATGCGCTTCGTTGTAATCACGCACATAACCGACAAAGCTGACCACTGCCCCGACACCTTGATGACGACCGTGCATGGCATTGAGCAGCTCACCACCGTCGAACAGTTCGCCGCGCACCACAATACTCATTTCAACCTCCGGTCACAGGCGGAAAGAAGGCCACGTCGTCGCCGTCACTCAACGATTCATTGAGATTACACAGCTCTTGATTGCGCGCGCACATCAAGTTATTAGCAGCCAGCTCGACCCAACAACCGCCTCGCACAACCAACAGTTCGCGCAGCGCACCAATGGTCGTCAGCGCGGGTTGCCAGGCCAGCTGTTCGTGTTCTAAACCTAATTGTTCGCGGTAACGAGCAAAGTAATGAATGGTGAGCATGAGTGACTTCCTTAAATTGTTAGGGAGCCAGGCGTTCGCGGCTCCAGCCCGAATCTTGCTTTAGATAATTGATACGATCATGTAGGCGATCAGGGCGACCTTGCCAGAACTCGATCCGCTGCATCGATAGGCGATAACCACCCCAGTCCTGAGGACGGGCGGGGACGCTTTGCACGTGCTGCTGCTGAACCTGATCCATCCGTGATTCCAGCTCATCACGACTGGCAACAGGCTGACTCTGCGGACTGGCAATACACGCTAAACGGCTGAGCAATGGCCGGCTGTGAAAATAACGGTCCGATTCATCGGCGGTGACTCTTTCAATCACCCCCTCTACACGCACTTGACGCTCTAGTCCTGGCCAATGAAAGGTCGCGGCGGCATATGGGTTCAGCACGAAATCTACACCTTTGGCACTGCCATAGTGGCTGTAAAAGATCAGCCCCTCGGCCTCCAGTGCTTTAAGTAGAACCACTCGACCATGTGGCCGGCCATAGCCGTCAACGCTGGCTAAGAACATCGCATTGGCCTCCACAGGAGCCACCTCATACTCAATGGCCTGGAGTAACCAAGCCTGCAAAAGACTGACTGGCTCGTCACCTAATTGACTCTCTAAAAGAGCATCACACTGGTAATTGCGCCGCATATTTTGCAAGTACTCACTCATGACAATGGCTCCAGATTGACGGTGTGCCCATATCAACAGTTCGCCACATGCGCGTCTTGATGAAACTCAAGGTGCAGAAAAATCTCCGGAGGCGCCGCCACTTTTTTCAAGCAGACGCACAGACTCTATTTGCATGCCCCGATCCACTGCTTTGCACATGTCATAAATGGTCAGCGCGGCGATGCTGGCGGCGGCCAATGCCTCCATTTCCACCCCGGTCTGTCCGGTCAATTTGCAGCGCGCCCTAATGCGTACACAGTCATCGCCCTCAGCCTGTAACTCGACGTTGACACTGCTCAGCATTAGCGAATGGCATAAAGGGATCAGGTCTGCGGTTTTCTTGGCCGCCTGGATGCCGGCAATCCGCGCCACGGCAAATACATCGCCTTTGGGGTGACCGCCGGCGACGATCATCTGCAAGGTGGTCGGTAGCATGCGCACACGGGCTTCAGCCAAGGCGTCACGGGTGGTCGGTTGCTTGTCGGAGACGTCGACCATATTGGCGCGGCCCTGGGCATCAAGGTGAGTCAGCATTGTGGTTCCTCATGGGTCAGATCAGATTGAGACGACGCGCCAGTTTGCGCAGGTTGCTCGGGTCCATCTGCAAATCACGGGCAGCCGCAGCCCACTTACCCTGACAGCGCGTCAAAGTGGCGCTGATCAGCTCGCGCTGGAAATGCCCCATCGCTGTGTGCATTGCTTCGACGCAACTGGACAGCTGGACGGGCACCTGTTTTTGCCCACTGACAGGGGCGTTGTCCAGCCCCAGCCAGGGCACTTCGATGCTCAGCAGCGCGGTGCGTGATTGCGCCTGGCTGAGTACCTTGAGCGCTGCCCGACTGATCACATGCTCCAGCTCACGCACATTTCCGGGCCATTCGTAGTTCAGCAGTACGCGCTCTGCATCGCCGGACAGACGCAAACAGCGCAGACCAAGCCGGGCACGGTTGAGTTCCAGAAAGTGTCCCGCAAGCTCCAACACATCACGGCCGCGCTCACGCAGCGGCGGAATATGCACCGGGTATACTGAAAGACGGTGATAGAGGTCGGGACGGAAACGCCCTTCACGCACCTCCTCCCACAACCGTCGATTGGTAGCCGCAATAACCCGCACATCGACATGCCGCGGCTGGTCAGCACCTAAACGCTGGATCTCACCGTTTTGCAACGCTCTCAACAACTTGGCCTGAATAGACAGGGGCAGCTCGCCAATTTCATCGAGAAACAAAGTGCCGCCATTTGCGGCCTCAAAGCGGCCGGGACGATCTTGCCCCGCGCCAGAGAAGGCGCCGCGGGTATGTCCAAACAATTCACTTTCAGCTAGGGTTTCCGGCAACGCAGCGCAGTTCACATACACCAGCGGTTTGCGCGCACGGGGCGAATGCGCGTGTAGCCAACGGGCAAATAGCTCTTTGCCCACACCGGTTTCACCTTGTAGCAGCACGGGCAGGTCGGAGTCAGCTACTACACCCAACTCATCGAGCAGTTCGCGCAGCACCGCGCTGCTACCCAGAATCATCGACTGGGTGTCGCCGCTATCGTCCACATGCTCCCCCCGGGCCAGACGCAAACTACGCACTTCACCTTCCAACCGACTGACGCGCAAACTAGTTTCAAGCAGCCAGATGTAACTCTGCAAACGCTGGCGGGCATGGCTATTGAAGTGCCCGGGCTTGAGCGCATCAAATGTCACCGCGCCCCACAAACTGCCTTCCAAATAAAGGCTCATACCCATGCAATCATGCACCGGCAGGGGTTCATCGGGGTTGTCTGCGAACAAACCGTCAAAAGGGTCTGGAAGATCGCTGTCCGCTTCGAATTGTAAGGGTTCGCGCTGCGCCAGTATCTGCGCCAGACGAGGGTGGCGCGCAAGGCTAAAGCTGCGCCCAAGCACCTCATGGGCCAACCCCACCGCCGCCTGCGGGCGCAGGCTTTCTCCGTCCAAACGCATTAGCACTACGGCACTGCAGGCGAACTCTGCACGCAGGCAAGCGACCAAACGCTGCATGCGAATGGCCGGCGGTAATTCACTGGCCAGATCGGCCAACAGGCCACTCTGCAGCGGGGTCAAATTTACCATTTCAGGTACCGGGCACCTTGAAGATGCCTAGTAGATTAAACCTCTAATACCTGCAAACCTTTGATTTGCATCAAGCCTGAACTCGGCATGAGAGTTGCGATAGCACACTCAGTATTCAACCTGATAAGGAGTGCTTCATGACTGCTCAATTGCTCGACCATACCCTCGGCAGCCTAGCCAGCCGAATCCCCGGAGCCACACGGGTTTTTCACACCTTCCATCTCGACTTTTGCTGCGGAGGACAGAAAACTCTGCGTCAGGCCGCGCTGGAAAACGGCATCGATGCACTGCAGGTAGAAGATCAGCTGCTGGCCCTAAGCCCGGACGAGCCTCACCAACACGACTGGCATGAGGCTTCCAATGCGCAACTGATTGAGCACTTACTAGAGCGCTACCACGCAGCACATCGGCAGCAGTTACCAGAGCTAATCCGTCTGGCCGCAAGGGTCGAACAAGTGCACGGTGCTCGGGAACATTGTCCGCGCGGCTTGACTGATTTGCTGCTGAGCATGCAGCAGGAATTGGAAAGCCATATGCAAAAAGAAGAGCAGATTCTTTTCCCCATGATCAAACAGGGCGACCACCCATTAGTCGGCGGGCCTATTGCGGTTATGCGCTATGAACACAATCAACACGGTGACGCCCTGGAGAGCATCGTCATACTGACTGACAACATGCAACCACCCAGCGAAGCCTGTAACACCTGGCGTGCGCTGTATCGCGGCCTCCATGAACTGCGCGTTGACCTGATGCAGCACATTCACCTGGAAAACAACCTGCTGTTCCAACGAGCACTCGACGAGGAAGGTCTAAATCGCTAAATAGGCAACCTTTCCAGCTGAACGATCGTGTGGTTTGGCTGGAACGTTTTTAAGTATCCATCAGCGCGTCTGGGAAATCTCACAATACGCGCTAGGCTGTAATGAAGAGGTGTAAATAACAGACAAATCACGTTCATAACGGTGCGACGTCGATTTACAAAGACAATCCGCAACCTTGAGAGGTAAGTGAGATGAACAAGCTTCAAGAAGCCTTGAATGCACCCGGAGACACACCACTGTGGATAGCCTTCTGGCTTTATGGCGTGGCCATCAGCCATGTGCTGTTTGGCTCAATCATGCTGGCCTTCAACCAAGTGGCCACCCCGCAGTTTGGGGTATTGTTACTGGTATTTGTCGCTTACACCGCTTGGGTTTTGAATGTCGTTTGGCGCAATGCCGATAATGTCGGTGAACCTATATATGGTCAGATTGCCCGCTTTCTCACAGTGGCCTGGTCAATCAACGCGGTACTGGTTTCAGGGTTCCTGTTTCTCAGCCATTTGAACGCAGTCACCAAGCCGTTTCCCGCGTTGTTTTAAGCAACGGCTCGTGGATTTTTACATCACACTAACACCAAGGCCCGCTGACTGCGGGCCTTGTACATTCTGGCGGACGTGATACGCCTACCTGATAGTCACCAAGTAAGGATGGTCATTGCTTTGGCCAGAAAAATGATCAGGATCATTTGCGTAAGCACGCTCAAGTGAATCAAACGTGAGCGCGCTGGATTCATACGTCCAGTGCGCATCAGCCAAACCACCGCTAAAAAATGCCCAAGGATGCTCAATGCCAAGCATATTTTCAGGGTGAGCATGGTGGAAAAATTGCTGGCAAAAGGCTCTGCGAGCGCCGCGCGGTAGTTCCAGGCCAAAGCCAGCCCGGCGCCGTACAACGCCATGATCACCCAATGCATCACTCCACGCGCACGTTGCCCAAGGGCCTTGGATAATTGCTCCCGAGGCTCAGACGGCAATTCACGCGCAACGCGACTGAGGATCATCACCTCAAAAAATACGCCACCAATAAAGAACGCCGCAGCGCATAGGTGCACGAATTTAAGCAGTAGATACATCAGACACTTTCTCCTTAACCCGGATGACCATCAACCCGGGTGCGACACAGCATGGGTCCGTAGCAGTAAAGGTACTGCGCAAAAGCCAGGCTCCAGCACAACGCCGCCATCCACAAAGCCGGCTGGTAGGCAAACGACACCCCAACGACACGCGCCAGCGCGGCCAGGTTAAGCAGCACAAACGCTACGGCAAAGCCTTTGGGTAATGTCAGAGGACGCCCCGTGTGGCCCAACGAAACCCGCGCCAGCATCGCCAGAATCAGCCCGCCGACCGAACCCACCGTCAGTGCGTGCAGTGCCTGGCTGGCCGTTATCGGCGCGCCCCAATGCCACAATGCCAAGGCCACACAGCCAATCACTAGCCAGGTATACGCCAGATGCAATGACCACAACAGCGGCACGCCCAACAGACCGCGATCAAACCAGCGGTACAAGCGCACAGCATGACCAATGCCCAGCAACATCAGCAACACACCGGCCATTACAGACGGCATTGAAAACCAACCAAGACCGGCAAGCACACCCGCCACTACGCTGCCCAACAGCAACGACCAGTCCAGCCACGGCCAGGGTTGCACGGCTGTTGTACGCAGCAACCCTCGCTGAGTGAAGAACGGAATCACTCGGCCGCCGATCAGTGTCATCATCGCCACCACAAGCCATACCGCCGCCAGACTGCCCTGATGCTGCCAGGCATCGTTGTGCTGCAGCACGCCGAGCAGGGTTAGGGTGTCGGCAGCCGTCAACAACAGCAATACCGCAACGATCGGGTAATTGCGCTGTTGCCGAACGGCCCATAACAGGCGCGCCATGACCGCCGCTACGGCTAGCAAAAACAGCACATTCAGCGCCAGCAGCACCTCAGCCGAGGGCAGCCACCAGCTCAACCGCCCCAACAGCCAGAGCACGGCCAACAGCCCCAACGGCCTGCCCGAAATACTTGCCTGGCCGGTCCAGGTCTGCACGGCCGTTAGTAGAAAGCCACTAATAATGGCCCCGGCAAAACCGAACACCAGTTCATGCCGGTGCCAGGCCAACCAACCCGCCTGCGGCGCGGGGAAAGACGCACCACCAAGCCAGGCAACCACCCAGAGTGGAATAACCAGAGCAGCCAATACCACACCAAACAAAAAGAATGGCCGAAAGCCCAAACGTAACAAAGGCGTAATGGCCATGGCCCGGCGCTTATCAGTAACCTGCATAGGTGCTCCGATTATTGTGTCTGACGGGTTCAAGAGCTGCAGCCAACACTACCGGAGTATTTACATTGGTCAGCTGTGGATCATCTTCGGTACAAGGCAGCTCAACGGCTTGCAACTGCTGCCATAAATGAGCAGGGCTGCGCTCGCCTGCCGCCCAGGCAGCCTCCACTACCTTGCCTAGAGTACCCGGCAACACACACACCAAGGGCTGCAAAAACGCTCCCTGGCGTACCACCACGGGCCGTTCAGGATGCGCTCGAGATAAAGACTGCAGACCCACTAGCAAGGCCGTGCTGATTGCCGGCAAATCGCAAGGCACTACGAGCAGATGCGAACCACGCAGCGCCCTCAGTCCCTGCAAGATTCCCATCAAGGGGCCAGGGTAATCTTGCTGTGTATCGCCCAGAACACGCGTAGCAAATGCGGCGTAACGCGCCTGGTTACGGTTGCACGACACCAGCACTTCACACACCAACGGCTCAAGCCGTCGACAAACCTGTTCGGCCATAGACGTGCCATGCCAGTTCACCAGGCCCTTGTCGACTCCACCCATACGGCTGCCCCGACCTCCACTGAGCACCAGCCCTGAAAAGCTCACCTGCATGCCCCACACCTCATCTAATAGCATGCATCATGCGCTCACTCCGCATAACGACGCTTGATAAAGGTCAACTTCTAACGACTGCAACGCGGCCGATAACTCTCAGCTTTGTGTCAACTGCCGATACAGCTGCGGCAGGCGCAAAGGGAGTTGCTCGGGTTGGCGGATCAACGTGTAGCCATTGGCACCGAACATATAGGGCAGATAGTCCTCGGCTTTTTGGTCGATGGTGATGCAGAACGGCAATAAGCCCTGACGCCGCGCCTCCAGCACCGCTTCGCGGGTGTCCTCGACGCCATAACGACCTTCGTAGAGATCCAGATCGTTGGGTTTGCCATCGGTCACCAACAGCAGCAGTTTGCGCCGCTGCCTGCACGCACCGAGCAGCACAGTGGCCTCGCGTATGGCCGCGCCCATACGGGTGTAATAGCCGGGTTTGAGCGCCTGAATGCGTCCACGGGTGTTGTCGTCATAGCGCTGCTTAAAGGATTTTAGTTCGAGCATGCGCACCTGCTGACGGCGCAAGGATGAGAAGCCATAGAGGGCGAAATTGTCACCCAGAGTCGACAGGGTTTCACCGAACAGCAACAGACTGTCGCTGATCACCTCGACCACCCGGCGCTGGTCGTCCAGGTGAGCGTCGGTGGACATAGAAACGTCCGCCAGCAGCAGGCAGGCCAGGTCGCGCCGAGTTTGCCGCTGCTCCATAAACAAACCTCGTTCGACGCACTGACCATGCTGACGCTCGACATGAAAATCCAGCCAGGCCTGCATATCCAGCTCCGAGCCCTGGGGCTGCTGACGCAGCCACTGGCGATCGTTGCGCAGGTGCTCGAACTGACGACGCAAGCGCTTGGCTAGCGGTGCCAGACGCAAAGGCAGCGGCTGCGGCTCGCTGCCGCGCGGCACCATCATCTGCAGGTTGACGAAGTTTTCGCACAGGCTCTGCTTGCGATAGTCCCACTCCGGCAGTTTGATGCCCTCGCCCAAGGGAATGTCGTCGACATCCGCAGGCGGCAGGTCGAGGTGCAACTTGAGCCCGCCTCCCTTGCGCAGGCGTTGCTTGGACAAGGCCAATTCGTCGAGATCCTCGGCGACACGGGCAGCGTCCAGGTCTTCGCTGTCGTCCGTACAGCGATCCAGTTCGACATGCTCGGACCAACTGAACAGGTTCTCCAGGCGGAAGATCAGCAGGCCTCCCTTGCTGGTACTTTCCTCGACCCGCTTGGCACGCTTGGGACCACCCTGGCTTTCACCCGGAGGGGTCAGCAGGTTGCCCTCGCTTTCTTCGCCCAGTTCACAGGCCTGGGGTTCGCCGAGGTTTTGCGCCGGGTACAGCCACAGCGGCAACGGCCAGGGGGCCAGTTCGCTACGGGGAAAATGCTCGACACTGCCCGGTTCGCGCAGGGCCTGACAAAGTGCAATCTCCAGCTCGGCCTCATCCTTGGCCAACGAAACGGGATCCGGGCGCAATTGAAGGTGGGCTTCGACCAACCGCTGGTAGCGCGGGCGCATGGCCGGGTAGGTTTCCAGCAGTTGCAGGGTCCAGCGCTGGTTGTCCCGCGCCCAGTGGCGCATCTCCCCCGCTTGCGCGGCCAGCAGCGCCAGCCAGCGATAGAGATCCTGATTCAGCGCGACCTCAGGGTAGACTGCCAGACTAGGTGGCAGGCGAAGATTATTGGCATCACACCAGGCCACAGACATTTGCTTGCAGGTACCTGCCACCTGCTGCAACAGGTTGCGCCGCAACAGCAGGTCGCGCGCGCTGGCGGCTGCCACGCCGACTCCGCTGGCGCCACCCATGGCTCGAAATAGCAATGCCAAAGGCCGTTGCATACTGGCTAATTCAACCCGCGCCTCGGGAAAGTCAGGGCTGGCACGCCGGGTAATAAAGCGGTGCCAAACGCTGCCTACCCACTCTTCCACTTCGATGGTAAAAGCCATCTGGTTCACCTTGCTCGCTGTGCTCCGTGCCAAAGGCCCGCAGCCAAATGCAAAAACGGCCCGCTGTACCAGCCGGGCCGAGATCTATCTAGCGACCTGCCACATCGCTCAAGTCGAAACGGCTAGCGCAGCTTCGTCACGGGCTGTGGCACGGCCGCGCTGCTTGAAGCTGAACAGGTAGCAGAGCAAACCGATCAAAAAGACCACTCCGGCAGCCAGACGCAACCAGAAGAACACGGCCATCTGATCCACGGTGTTCATAAACGACAGCGCGGTGCCATCCGTGGGCCAACGTTGCAACTGAATCTGCACCACGCCTGCAGCGGTAAGGAACAGGGTGATCGCCACCATCGACAGGGTCATCAGCCAGAATCCCCAAATTTCGACAGTTTGCGCCCGCGCGTCCGGTGCCTCACCAAGGCCGCGCAAACGTGGCATGGCGTAGCTGATCATGGTCATCACGATCATCGCGTAGGCCCCGTAGAACGCCAGGTGACCATGGGCTGCGGTAAGTTGCGAGCCGTGGGTGTAATAGTTCACCGGTGCCAAAGTATGCAGGAAGCCCCACACGCCCGCGCCGAGGAACGCTGTCACGGTAGTGCCCTTTGCCCACAGGGTGGCAGCACGATTCGGGTGTTGCCGACGCCGATTACCGACCATGGTGAAAGCGAACAACACCATGGCGAAGAAAGGTATCGGCTCCATCGCAGAGAAGATCGAGCCGACCCACAGCCAGACCTCGGGCGCACCTATCCAGAAGAAGTGGTGACCGGTACCGAGGATACCGGTGATCAGAGCCATGGCGATGATCACGTACAGCCATTTCTCGACCACTTCACGGTCCACACCAGTGACCTTTATCAACACGAAGGCGAGCATCGCACCCATGATCAACTCCCACACCCCTTCCACCCACAGGTGCACCACGAACCACCAGTAGTACTTGTCGCGCGCCAGGTTTTCCGGGTTATAGAAAGCGAACAGGAAGAACACAGCCAAACCGATCAGTCCGGTCATCATGACCATGCTGACAGTGGTTTTTCGACCTTTGAGCAGGGTCATGCCGATGTTGTAGAGGAAGCCCAGGGCTACCACCACGATGCCGATTTTAGTGATGGTCGGTTGCTCGAGGAACTCACGGCCCATGGTCGGCAATAGATCGTTGCCGGTCATTTTGGCCAGGCCCGCATAAGGCACGAACAGGTAGCCGAGAATGGTCAGCACACCGGCGGCAGCGAACACCCAGAATAGGATCATCGCCAGCATCGGGCTGTGTAGCTCGCGGTCCGCCTCCTCGGGAATCAGGTAGTAGGCAGCGCCCATAAAGCCGAATAGCAGCCATACGATCAGCAGGTTGGTATGGACCATCCGCGCCACATTGAAGGGGATCAATGGGAACAGGAAGTCGCCGACCACATACTGCAGACCCATGATCAGACCGAATAGTATCTGCCCGAGGAATAGCATCAGGGCGAACACAAAGTACGGCTTGGCCACTGCTTGCGATTGGAATTTGAGATGCGGGTTCATGATGGTCATCTCTCAGCCCTCCTTGTTTGGCGGCCAGTCGTTGGTATCGATCTTCGAAGTCCACTTAAGGAACTCCGCCATATCGTCCACTTCTTGCTCGCTAAGGTTGAATTGCGGCATCGCTCGGCGGCCCGGAATGCCCAGGGGTTGCGCCTTCATCCAGGCATGCAGAAACGGCTTGAAGGCCGCATCCTCGCCACGCCGGGTGAACACATTGCCCAGTTCGGGCGCGAAGTAGGCACCCTCGCCCAGCAGGCTGTGGCAGCCGATGCAGTTGTTGTTTTCCCAGACCGCTTTGCCGCGCACCACCGACTCGTTCATCTCTGACTCGTTGCTGCGTTCTGGAAAGGTCTGCTCTGTGTGATAGGTCAGGGCCAGAAATACCAGGAAGAAGAACACGCTCCCTCCAAAGTAAATATTCCTGGCCATGCTCTTGGTGAAGGTCTCTGACATGGTCGCTTCCTCTTTGCTTGACGTGACCATTCTAGAAAGCCTGCTAACGAAACCCGCTTGATGGCAATCAAGAAAATCCGATGGTTATGCTCAGGTATAACGACGGGGTTGAGGAGGAGGGATTGATATCTAGCAGGACAAGGCAGCCGTGCATTCAGGGCACTATGTGCTATGAGGGTAGAAGTGGTCCGTGGACGCGATGAGCTGCATGGCTATGCGCTCACGCCATACCCCCCCCAGTGAGACGTAGCCCAGATGCAATCCAGGCTACAAAGAGACACTTAAGGCCAGCAACACACCCGCGGCCATCACCACCGGCCAACTCAGTATCAACCAGCGCCACATTGGCGGCGCATGACGCAACTCCATAAAACCGTCTGCAATCAGCCAGGCCTTGCCCAGGGCTGCGAGTAATACCGCGCAGACCATCAGCAGGGTCGCCCCGGCACTGCCCAGCTGTACGCTGGCAAACGACAGTACGGCCAGGCCCAGCCAGCAGGCGATCAGGGTAGTCGAAGCGGACATGGCGACCTCCTCGGTCAATTGAGCACATAGACCAGCGGAAACAACAGCACCCAAACTAGATCGACCATATGCCAATAGAGCACGCCGGATTCCAGTGCGCTGCAATTGCCCGGCCCATAAGCACCCTGTCGGCAACGCTCGGCTAGCCAGCTGAGGATCACCAAACCGAGCAGTACATGGACGAAGTGAAAACCGGTGAGAATCCAGTACAGGGTAAAGAAGGTGTTGTGCTCCATGCCTAGGCCGCTATTAGCCAGATGGCTGTACTCGCCGAGCTTCAACCACACATAGACGCTGGCCGACAGCAACGCCGCCAGCAGCAACCAGGCCCCCCGCCGTGCCTGAGCCTGGCGCACTTGCTCCTGGGCCAGCGCGGCGAACAGTCCGGAGGTCAGCAGGCTCAGGGTCAAGGCCAGGCCGGTGGAGCTGTCAAGAAACTGCCGGCCGTCATGGAACAACTGCGGCTGTAATGCTTGGGCCACCGCGAAGGTGAGGAGCAGCAAGGCAAAAACCGTCAGCTCGGCAAGGATAAAGAACCACATCGCCAGGTCACCCGGCAGATGGCGCGTAGGGCTAGCGTCTGGACGCAGGGTCAGTTCAAGCGAAGTGGACATCGACCACGTCCATCAGCGCGGCGACGGTCTGCGGATCGTCCGACAGCGGCTCGGCCAGACAGGCCAGGCAGGCCTCGCGCGGGCTCATGCCGGAGCCGATCATACGTGCGGTAAAAATCAGCAGGCGGGTCGAGGCCACCTCCTCCAGATCATGCTGCTCCAGCCGGCGCAGAGCCTGCCCGAGCTTGACCACCTGCGCGGCCAGCTCGGGCCCGACCCGCGCTTCATTGGCGACGATGCGTTCTTCCTCGGCAACCGGCGGATAGCCGAAACGCAGGGCAACGAAGCGCTGGCGAGTGCTAGGTTTCATACCCTTAAGCAGGTTTTGGTAGCCAGGGTTGTAGGACACCACCAGCATAAACCCCGGCGGCGCGCGCAATACCTCGCCGGTGCGCTCCAGATACAGCTCGCGGCGATCGTCGGCCAGCGGGTGCAGCACCACAGCGGTGTCCTGGCGCGCCTCGACCACCTCGTCCAGGTAGCAGATGCCGCCCTCGCGCACGGCACGAGTAAGCGGCCCGTCCTGCCACCAAGTGCCCTGCGCACCAATCAAGTGGCGCCCTACCAAATCGGCGGCGCTTAGGTCGTCATGGCAGGCAACGGTATAAAGCGGTAGGTTCAGGCGGTGCGCCATGTACTGCACGAAGCGGGTCTTGCCGCAACCGGTCGGGCCCTTGATCAGTACCGGCATGCCGTGCTGCCAGGCCTGTTCGAACAGCACCTGCTCATTACCCAGGGGTTGGTAGAACGGCGCATCCAACACAGCAGCCGTTTCGACGAGTTTCACAGGCGCATTCACAGTCAGTACCTCACCGCGGTGATTAATCATGCCTGCACGCTACCTGCGACCTACTTCGGCCCTCAAGCCGCGCGCGGGCAACTCTTGATTCTGGTCAAGCCCATCGGCAATCGGCCTGAGTATGCTGCCCCTAGCGTTGAATGAAGTGGTCGGATATAGCCGAATCACCTCTCAACCAGGCAATGACTACTGTCAGCCCTCGTATCCGAACCCTTTACGATCAGCATGGGTCCATACCTATAACCGTAGAGATCCGTGCTCACGCAGAGAGGCTCAGGCAGCACCCAGAAGAAGACGCTCAACAGTAACTGCAGCGAAATTGGCAGGGCTCATACCCTGCTCTTCAATAGCCTTGAGGAAATAATCACCATGAAGAAAATTCTGCTCCCCTTGCTCGTTCTGGGGGCTGCGCTGAGTGTGCAGCCTGCCTTCGCCACTGACGCCGAAGCGCTGTTCAAGAGCAAGCCCTGTGCTGCCTGCCACAACATCGACATGAAAATGGTTGGCCCGGCGCTGAAAGAAGTCGCAGCGAAATACGCAGGAACCGAAGGTGCCGTCGAATTGCTGGCCGGACGCATTAAGAACGGCACCCAGGGCAACTGGGGCCCGATGCCGATGCCGGCTAACCCGGTCACCGATGAAGAAGCGAAGATCCTCGCCGAGTGGGTACTGAGCCTCAAATGATCCACCGCAGGACGCCAGGTTGCTGGTGTCCTGCATCTTCCTTCTTCGATTGAACCCTACTGCCGCCGCCAGCTTGCCGGCAAACCAATTCAGCAATCATCAGCGGGCTGACACCTCTATGCTTTGTTGCGCGACGGGTCCTGAGCAAAGCTTCGCATTCCCCCTGCCGCGCCTTGCGGTTGCCAACGTCATAGCGACCGCCTAGCGGTAGCACTCAAGCCAGCGAACGCCCTGTCTCGAATTGCGCCACCACGGCCTCGACGATGCGCATAACCTCGAGATTAGCCTCCTCCATCCGTCCGAGATGCTCGAGCGAGGCCTCCAGTTCCAGCTGTTGGTAGGCATCGAGGGCCGCCTGACCTTGCGCATGCACAGCAGTATGTGGCCGTTCGATTTGTCCGAAACAGTCGAGCTTCTGCAGATCGCGGTTGCCCTCGCCGTAGTACCAGCGGCCGAAGCGGCATTCGCGCTCGCTCGGTAGCGGTGCCGCGTCCCGACTGCTACCGAGCACCTGGTTGTAGACCACGACCTTGAGTGACAGCTCATCCAGGTTGGCCAGCTCGATGCCGGCGCGAAAGGCTGAAGCCTCAATGCCCTGGCGCATGCTACTGGCCAGCAGGCGAAGGGATTGCATCGCGCTCACCGCCTGCTCGGTAGTGTTGCTGAAGCCTTTGGCGAGAGAGCCCTGCGTCTGAATGTAATGATGAACGTTACTGATTTCCGCCTGCACCTCAGCGATCTTGCGCCCAATGTCGCCAGTAGCCAGAGCCGTCTTTTCCGCAAGTTGACGCACTTCCCCGGCGACCACCGCAAAGCCGCGGCCGGCCTCACCAGCACGGGCTGCTTCGATGGCCGCGTTCAGTGCCAGTAGATTGGTTTGGCTGGCGATGCCACTGATCAAGTCGACTATGCCGTTGATCTCCTGCGAACGTTCAGCCAAGGTGTCGACCTTGCTCGAGGCCTCGCTCAAGCCACGTTCCATGTCTGCGGCCTTGCCCTGCAGCTCGCTGAAATCCCTCTGGTTGCTCAAGGCTGCGCTGGCCACTTGCTCGGCTCGGGTCTGATTTTCTGACAATTGTCCGGCAAGGTACTCGAACGAATCGCCGAGCTGGGCTACCGAGGTGCTGAAGCGGATCAGATGGCCGGACACACCGCGGTAGTAGTCGAGCTGTCGCTGGCTCTGCACATTGGCCGCCTGCTCCTGCGCCAGCGCCTGCTTGAGTGCCTCGATCCGCTCTACCTGCGATGCCTGTTCTGCCTGCGCGCGCCGCTGCTGTTCAATCAAACCGAGGGCGGTTTTTTTCCATTTGAACCACATATCCACCTCATTCGCCTCGGAGTTGTAAAAATTTCAAGCGCCACCTCAAGGCCGTCTTCAAGCATTCGCAGCAAGGCGCGCCAGAGGAAAAGCAGAGGAGTTTGGTGAGTTCAATGGCATCGCTTTCACGGACTGCAACACCGCTGAGCACATTTGCCGGCAGCCGTAGTAGGTGAGCGTTTTTTCCCAGCCGCTCAACCCAATGTATACCCGTTGTCGACCACCCAGTCCTGGCCATAGACGCCGCGCGCGCCGGCCGATAACTGGAACAGGATCACGCTGGCGACCGCCGCAGCATCGAGAAAGTGTCCTGGCAGCAAGCGCTGAGTGACGCTGTCCGCGACCGCGCCCAATTGCTCGTCGTTAAGCCCCAAACTGCCCCAGAGTGCAGTTGCCGTGGGACCAGGAGAGACTAAATTGATACGCACACCGATAGGTGCAAACTCAACCGCAAGGGTCCGCGCCTGAGCGCTGAGTGCCGCCTTGCTGGCAATGTAGGCTGCTAAGCCGGGAAAGGTAGAACGGGTTAAAAAACTACTGATGAACACCACCGAACTTTGGGCTGCCAGCGTATGGCGCAGCGCAGCCAAGGTATTCAATGCCCCTGCGCCATTGACCGCCCACTGTCTATCGAATGCTGCCAGGTCGAAGCTCTCGGCCAACTCGGCGACACCTGCATTGGGCACCAAATAATCTACTTGCCCTAGTTCTGCTGCGCGTTGCCCTAGGCTCGTCAAATCCTTAATCGAAGTGACATCCCCCGCCTGCCAGAACAGGAGACCGGGATAGCTCGCCTGCAGGCTCTGTAGCGCTCCAAGACTGCGCGACATTGCCACCACTCTGGTGCCGTATTGCAGCAAGGCAGCACATAAAGCAAAACCAATACCTGAACTGGCCCCTGTTACAACAGCCAGACGATCCTGAAACTCGGTTCTCATCAGCTACTCCGATACTTGGCAAGACCGAACGACAAGGCCGCCCATCCGTACGGCAAGGCATCAACCGCCGTTACAGTCTTTTTACAGGTAGCACGGGCTTTAGCGACTTGACCGCAATCAGCTTTGTGCTTTAGAGGTGCGCAAAGGGTCTGACTCGGTTTTGTTCGTGGATGTGCTAGGACCGTCCACAGTCATAACGGCCTTTTAAGCAACGCAATCCTCCAGGCAAAACGAATTCCCGACAGTCGATGATGGACTAGAGTGCATCCGGAATTCGCAGGTGGTCGGTGTACGCAGCCATATACCTAACCAGGCTACTGCAATGGCTGTTTGTTCGATTCAGGCGACTGCAGCGGATCATCACCACTCATCGATTTGCGAAAGCCAGTGATTGCACCGCCAATATCAGAGCCCAAATTACGTAAGCGCTTACTGCCGAAAAGCATGATCACAATCAGCAGAACGATCAGGAGTTGCCAAATGCTTATACCCATGGTGATTTTCTCTTTTTGAATAGTGGAACGTGCTCAATGCGGACTCATATGCTGCATTCCCGCAGCTTGTTGGAGCACGTCCTGGTTCATCTCGCCGAAGCGCAATACGCGAGCGCCGTGAATTGCGGCCAGCTTCTTCGCTGCTTGTTGATCACCAAACGAGGCGATAACCGCGCCCATAGCACCTTTCAACCCACTATCGCCTAGGTCGACCACGTAAAAAGCCTTGGTGGCATCAATCAAGTGGCTGTCGTCCGGCTTGAGCCATTCGCCTCGCCCCATATCGTGTACATACAGCCTGGCTGCACCAATACGGTTCTCCGGTTGCAACCACCAACCAAGCATTTCGGCAGCAGAGCAAAACTTCTTAACCGAAGCGCCATCCACCGCCTCGCCCTTGGGGCCCGGAAAGTCGGTGATGATCATGCCGCACACATGGCATTCATCCGAGCTGTGGAATGCCACCGGCCCCAGATTCTGTTTTTGTTCTACCGGCTCCCCACAGGCCGCCAGAAACAGACCGAACAGCAAAACCAGCAGGGTTCGAGACGTATCTAAGAACGCATTTCTCATTTTTCTTTCTCCATATCTGTAACAAGACTCGCAACTACATATCGCCCCCATCAGGCGCGATGCAGCGCCCATAGCAATCCATGCGTAATTACGATGCACGTAAAAAGTCACGTCGGTCGACGCAGAAAGACCCAATGAGCCAGAGTCAACGGCACGCCAACCCACATCAACAGGCACACCCACAGCAACTGGCCGTCTACGGGTAGATCACCACCCAGGGCCATTACACCCAAGGCATTACCATTGCCTTCGAAGCCGGACAGGTTGATCAGTCGGTAGACATCGGCCGGGTTGAGCAGCAATAGCCAGGGCAGCAAATCGGGGTTGAACTTACCCTCGCTCAGTACCAGCAACGCCAGCAGCGCGAGATCGAACACGAGTACGAAGAGGAACCACAGCCCCAGGGCCAGCCCGGCGGCGCTGGATTTTTCACTGACCTTGCTGCTCAGCACATAGGCCATGGCCAGAAACACCCAACCGAGCAAGGTCGAGGACAACATAAAGCGGCCGAACGCCCAGGCCAGCAGACCCAGTTCGATATCCTCGACCAACACGGCGATGGCCAGGGCCGCACAGCCGAAGCCGATCAGGGTGGCCAGAGCCAAGATCAGACCATGGCCGACGAATTTGCCCAGCAGTAACTGGCCGCGACCTAGGGGATAGGTCAGCAACAGCATCAGGGTGCCGCCCTCGTCCTCGCCGACGATGGCGTCGTAGGCAAGCAGCAACGCGATCAGCGGCACCAGAAAGGTCGCCAGGCTGGCCAAGCTGGCGATGGTCGCCGGGATCGAAGTAAAGCCCAGTTGCCCGGACGCCGCCGCGCCAAGCCAGGCAATGCCCACCGCCAGCACCGCGAACAGCAGGCTGATGGCGAGTAACCAGCGATTGCGCAGGCCGTCGCTTAGTTCCTTGCGGGCGATATTCCAGACCTGGCTCATACCGCACCTTCCCGGGCCTGTGTGCTCTGGGCCTGATCCATGTAATGGCGGTACAGATCTTCCAACGACGGCTGGTGGATATCGATGTCCTGAGCACCGCCTTCGCCGAGCAGTTCGCGCAGCAAATCAAGCTTATGGCCATTGATCGCCACCACTTCGATGCCATCAATGCCGACCGAGCGGGCTTGGTGCCCGCCAGCACGCCAGCGTTGCAACAACTGTGCACTCTGTTTCAGCCCACTGGCGCGGATCAGCGCCGGCAAGCCGGCGTCTTCGCGCAAGCTGGCCAGGCTGCCGACCGCTTGCAAACGACCATGGGAGAGAATCGCTGCGCGATTGATATGCGCCTCGACCCCCGGCAACACATGGGAGCAGAGAATGATGCTGGTGCCCTGCTGACGCAGACGATCGACCAGTTGGTAGAGATCCTGGGTGGCGATGGGATCGAGGCCGACCGTGGGTTCGTCGAGTAGCAGTAGACGCGGCGCGCCAAGCAACGCCTGGGCCAGACCGAGACGCTGGCGCATGCCCTTGGAGTAGGTCTTGACCCGACGCTCCATGGCCGGAGCCAGGCCGACCTGTTCCAGCAACTCGTCCACCTGGCTTAGTGGCGCGCCCTTAAGTCGGGCGAAGTGCCGCAGGGTTTCGCGGCCGCTGAGTTGCGCATAGAAGGTCACGTTCTCCGGCAAATAACCGAGTTGCTGGCGCACCAGCGAATCCTTCGGGTTGCGCCCAAGCACCTGCACCGTGCCGCTGCTGGCCTGCAGCAGGCCGAGAATCAACTTCATGGTGGTGGTTTTACCCGCACCGTTATGGCCGAACAGGCCCAGCACTTCGCCCTCACCTAGGCTCAGGGTCAGATCGTGCAGCACAGTCATGCTGCCGTACTGCTGGCTGACGCCTTTGATTTCGACGGCATTCATGGCGTTGGCTCCTGGCGGTTTTTCAGCAGATCGACCGTGGGCAATTGCATCAGTGGATGGCTGTCCTGCACGCCCGGGGATTTCATCACCGGAAAAGTGCGTTGTACCCAGCGCAGCAGTTCGATGCTTGGGCTATTCATCAGCAGACGCACCTGTGGGTAGAGCCACAGCAGGCGGTCGACGTTGTCGTTGGGTTCGTAGGCGACATCGCCCAGACCGTCATCGTTGCGGTCCCAGCCGAGGTAATCGCTCCAGTAATTGCCGCGCCCATCCACCGACCATTCCTGGGTACGCACCGCGACATATTTGACCTGTTGCTGGTTGTCGACGAAGGCGTTACCGGCGATACGGTTATCCTCGGAGCCCGCGGTCAGGTGAATGCCAAGGGCGCTGCGTTCGAAGTGGTTGTGCTCGATGCTGTTGAACAGCGAGTTGTAGATAAATAGCGCCTTACCTTCGGCGCCGGAGATCATGCTGTCGCTGGTCGAGCCGCTGCGCACATCGCTGACGAAGTTGTCACGGATAGTCGAATAGGTGATGTAGTTCATCAGAATGCCGTAGTTCTCGTCCTGCTCTGAGCGATTGCCGGTCACCGTCAGCTTGCGACTCTGCATCAGGGCATAGCCGGTACGGGTGCGGCGGGTGGTGTTGCCGAGCACCTGGTTGTCGTTGGAAAACATGTAATGCACCCCGTAACGCAGGTCCTCCAGGGTGTTGCCTTCGAGGAGGTTACCGTTGGAGGTGTCGATATAGATGCCGTCACGGGTATCGCGCACCTGGTTACCGATAACCTTGGCACCGCGCACCCCGTACAGGTGAATACCATTGCCGCGATCCTGCGAACGGATGCTGGCATCGCCCTGGATGCTGTTGCCGATCAGGCTGACGTCCGACGTGCCATCGACCCAGATGCCAAAGCCCGGGCCCTGCATGCGGTTGTTTTTGATCAGTGCGCCGCTGGCCTTGGGCTGGATAAATATGGCGGCGTTCATGGCAGTCATATCGCGGCCCCAGTCGAGCAGCGTGCAGCCTTCGACGGTCACCTCGGGCGCGCTGATGATCAGGCCGTTGCCCTTCCCCTGGCCCTGTAGCACGGCACCAGGCTCGCAAAGAATATGCATCGACTGATCGATACTGAACGATCCCTGATACTCGCCAGCGGGTAACCGCCAGCGCTGGCCACCCTCGGCCTGCAGCGGCAAAACGGTGATGGGTTGCGGTGCCGCCTGGGCTGCGCCGCAGAGAATAAGCAGCGACAGCGCAGCGGCGTAAAGCGAAAAGATTGCCTGAGGTCTGAGCACTGCGCTTACCTTGATTCGCGAACCGCATAGGGCTCGCGAACTAAATGGGGGCCTTAGCCCGGATGCAATCCGAGGGCTTTGGCCTTCCCGGACTCCATCCGGGCTAAGGGGTTACCTAGATCGGTCCCCTCGCTCCTCTGAGGAGAGGGTAAGGAGGGACCCGGCCAGGGTGAGGGGCTGGGTTATTGAGAGTTCCCACGATGGAGCGTGGGGACCCTCAGTGTGGCTGCATACTTACGCTGGCTTAACCATCATGCGGCCGACCATTTCCATATGCAGCGCGTGGCAGAACCAGCTGCAGTAGTACCAATGCAGGCCGGGCTTGTCGGCAATAAAGGTGATCGACGAAGTCTGCTGCGGGCTAATTTCCATGCTCGCACCGTGGTTGACCATAACGAAGCCGTGGGACACGTCTTCGATCTGGTCGATATTGGTAATGGTCACGGTGACTTCGTCGCCCTGATTGACGTTGAACTCGGTCAGACCGAAAGCGGGTGCCATCGAGGTCATGTACACGCGGACTTTATTGCCCTCACGGATGACCTTGTTATCCGCCTCCAGGTTGATCCCGTCCTTTTTTGCCCGCTCGACTGTGGGAGCGAAGAACGGGTCGTTACGGTCCCAGATCTTGCGGGTCTTGATCTGGTCACGACGCGCCATGGTGCAGTCGTGCGGTTCGGCGAAGGTCGGGCCATCATGCACCAGCTTCATTTCGTCGCCGGAAATGTCGATCAGCTGATCGTTTTCCGGGTGCAGCGGGCCGGTTGGTAGGAAACGATCCTTGGAGAACTTGCTCAGGGCGATCAGCCACTTGCCGTCCGCTTCGCTGGTTTCGCACAGCGAGGCGTGAATGTGCCCAGGGTTGTAGTGCACGTCGAGCTTCTGCTTGATGTAGTTGACCTTTTCGCCCTTGTAGGCGCGCACGGCCTCGGCCATGTTCCACTTAACCACCTGGCTGTCGATAAACAGCGTGGTATAGGCATTACCGCGACCGTCGAAGGTGGTGTGCAGCGGGCCCAGGCCCAGTTCCGGCTCGGCGGCAATGGTGTCGCGCGGGTCCTTAAGTTTGTCGTCGAACAGGTCGTCGAGCTTGGCGATTTCGATCATCGACACGGTCGGCGACAGCTTTCCGTTGGCGATAAAGTATTTACCGTCGGATGAAGTGTTGCAGCCGTGCGGGTTCTTCGGCACCGGAATATAACGGGTCAGCAGCGAGCCTTCGCGGCCATCGACCACCGGTGTTTTGGAATCACCAAGGGTCGTGAACTTACCGGCCTTGATCGCCGCTTCGATGCGCTGGATGTTGAACACCACCACCCAATCGCGCTCGTTGCGCATCATGCCGCCGATGTCGTAAGCCTTCTCCGAGTTGTAGCAGGTGGCGGCAGCGTACTTGCCGGTGTAATCGGCGTCGGTGTTGTCCAGGTTACCGTCGACGATGACCTGGAAGGCCATTTCCATGGTCTCGGCGTCGATAGCGTTGAACATGGTGTAGCTGTTCTTATCCTGCAGATCGAAGGTGCTGCCATCGTTGGGGTGCGGAATAACGAACTCGGCGTTGGCAAACACGTACTTGGTGTACGGCACCTTCTGCAAACGCAAACCGTGGATGGCCTGGACGTTGGGCACGGTGATCATCTTGTCACACTTCATGATATCCAGACGGATACGCGCGACCCGGCTGTTGGCCTTGTCGTTGATAAACAGGTACTTGCCGTCGTATTTGCCGTCGGTCATGGAGATATGTGGGTGGTGGCAGTCGCCGTTCTGAAACTTGGCGCTTTCACCCATGATGTGCTTGCTTTCGTTGGTCAGGCCCCAGCCGGTGGCCGAGTCGACGTTGAACACCGGGATGCGCATCAATTCGCGCATCGAGGGCACACCGACCACCCGCACTTCGCCCTGGTGGCCACCGCTCCAGAATCCGTAGTAATCGTCCAGCTCGCCCGGGCCGACATGAATCTTGGTTTTCGACTCGCTAACTGCAGCCGCCCAGGATTCGCGCGTCATCACTGTGCCGCCCAGCGCCGTCGCAGCCACTGCCGCACCAGTTATGGCCGAGGCACCAAGGAAACCGCGGCGGCTCAAACCGAGTTTTTCCTGCTGCTCGGCTGCGCTTTTCGGGTTGCTGTTCTTCGATTCTTTATCGCTCATCGGTTCTGCTCCTAGGCTAAATAAAAGCGGTTGTCGACCGGACTACGCGAGACTCACCGGGCTAGTTCAGGGCTCAACCACATGCACTACGGGTATCAAAGTCGGGGGGGGCAGATCTGTCTGCACAGGTGCCTGTTTGCCGCGCTTCTTTTTCTTCAGAATCAGTGGCGGGCACTTGTCGTCGTTGTGATAAGTCATCTGGCAATCGAGGCAGTAGTGGCACTCGTTGTGATTGATATGGCCGTCAGGGTGGATCGCCTGAATCTCGCATTCCTTGGCGCAAAGCTGGCAGGGGTTGCCACATTCCTTACGGCGCTTGAGCCAGTCGAATAGGCGGAACTTGCTCGGAATGGCGAGCGCGGCGCCCAGGGGACAGACATAACGGCAGTAGACCTTGCGGGTGAAAATGTTGATCACCAGGAGAATCACGGCGTAGAGCACGAACCACCATTGGCGGTCGAACTTGAGGGTGATGGCGGTCTTGAACGGTTCCACTTCGGCGAAGCGCTCGGCGCTAGACAGCGACTCCAGGGACAGGCCGAATAGCAGCAACAGAATGATGTACTTGATCGCCCACAGTCGCTCATGCAGGGCGAAGGGTAGCTCGTACTGAGGGATTTTCAGTTTGCGAGCGGCCTCGTTGATCAGCTCCTGCAACGCGCCGAACGGGCACAGCCAGCCGCAGAACACGCCGCGGCCCCAAAGCAGGATGCTAGCGGCGGTGAAGGTCCAGATAATGAAAATGATCGGATCGGTGAGGAACAACTCCCAACGGAAGTCCTGCACCAGGGCATGCACGAACGTCAGCACGTTGACCACTGACAACTGGCCCAGGGCGTACCAACCGATAAACACCACAGTGAAGATCAGGTAACCGCGACGCAGCCAATGGAGGAAGTGCGGACGTTGGGTGAATTTGTCCTGGAGGAACAGGATCACCGTAAGCAGTAGCAAGGCGACCAGTATCACACCGATCTGAAAGCTCTTCTGGTACCAGATGTTCAGCCACAACGGCCGGTTGGCTTCCTCGATGGCCGCCAACTCGGCGGCGCTCGGTTGTGGCCGTTCGAGGTATTCCTCGGGCATCTGATAAGCCAGTTCGAAGCTGCTGAAAATGCCGCTGATGGGGCCGGTCTGTCTCTTTACCAACAGCTCAAGAGTCCAGGGAGAGCCAGGATCGAAGCCATAGGGCTCGCGCACGATAAAGATCGCCATCTCGCTGAAGTCCGGCATGCCTTCGGCATAGACATCGCTCAGACGCTCGAAATCACGGTCGTGAAAGCTGATGGTGGTGCCAAACTGTCGCAACTGCACCCGGTCGAAGATGCCGCCACGCACGTAACCCGAACCCTTGAACGAGTAGCTGCCGCTGCCCAGCACGGCAATCGCCTGCTCGCCGGGCTTGAGCGATTCCATCAGCGAACGGTACTGGTTATCGCCGAGGAGATTTCGGCCGATGGTCGGCGCATTCAGGTGCGCGGTATAAAGGTCGATAAAGGTGTCGTCGACCTGCTCAGGCGCAGCTACCTCGACCCCTTCAGCTTCGCTGCCCTTGAACGCCTCGTCGACCTGACCACGGGTCAGGTGCAGGCGGCGAATGGCTCCGTTACCCGTCAGTTGAATCCAGTCGGCAGGTTGATAAATATCCTCGCGTAGCGTGGCTGGCTTCCGCGTCAGGCCGACATCATCCGCGACCAGACCTAGCGAAACCGCCACCGTATGGGCGGCACGCATCACCACTTCATTGACCACCATCACCGTCACGGTGGCACCGGTAACCGCATCGACTGTCACGGCATTCGTGTCACTGGAACGCCCAACCACCACCCGCTGATTGACCTTGATGCCTTTGTACTTGGCGTTGAAGGTATGCAGCTTGGCCTCGGGAATGCCGATCAGCAGGATTGGCTCATGGTGCTCAAGCACATAGGCGTCTTGAATCACGCCGGCCGTATCGAGGATCACCTGCATATTGATTGGCTTACCGGAATAGGCTGGGATATCGACCACATCCAGGCTCTGAAACACGTAGCCGAGCACCTTGTCGCCACTGGACAGGGTGCGCACCTTGAACTCGCCCTGTGGTTCGGATGGCTCATCGGCGTCGGGGAAAATTGAGTCGATGCGTTGCTGTTCTATTTCGCCGTAAGTTTTGGCTAGCACGGTCTGGGTGGTTGCCAATATGAACGCGAATAAAACTGCGACAGCCGCCCCCCATAAGCGCCAGCCTCTTTGCAGGGAGATGAAGCTGTTCATGATTGACCGGCATTGGTAGCTGGATCGGACGACCACCGTAGTCCAGGCAGGCGAACGACAGATATTTTCTTCGGGAGCTGACAAGCGTGCATATGGAATATCCGCCTTAGGCGGCTAGAACGTACCGCCATGGTAGGCATGTCCATCTACCCGCCCCTTGATCATAATCAAGTATCGAGCGATGCATCGGTGCGTTGGCACACGCAGCCTGGATACGATCCGGAAACAGTTTTCCGGGGCCATAGCCTCCGGATTACATCTGGGCTAAAGCCCTGTTGGGCGGGTCCAACAGACCAAGTCCTTTAGGGACGACTCCACTGGAGTGGTTCGGTCGTCAGATGGTCAGCCGTTTAGCTACTGCACGGGGTCAAAAATGCTGCGGTCGCTCCACGGGTTGCTTGGCTGGCCTTAAGCTCCATGCTGGCGATACTGCGCAGGTGAACCTGATCAGGACCGTCAGCAAAGCGTAAGGCACGGCCGGTGGTCCACATATCAGCCAAAGGCGTGTCCGGGGTCAGACCCATGGCACCGTAGACCTGCATGGCGCGGTCGACCACACGGATGTGCATGCCTGGCACCAACGCCTTGATCATGGCGATTTCCTTGCGCGCGGCCTTGGTGCCGACCTCATCAATCATCCAAGCGGTCTTGAGCACTAACAAACGCGCCTGCTCAATCTCGATACGAGACTCGGCGATCCAATCGCCAATATTGGCGTACTGATGCAGGTATTTGCCGAAGGCCTTGCGTTCCTGCGCGCGCTCGACCATCAATTCTAGAGCGAGCTCAGCCATGCCGATGGAACGCATGCAATGGTGGACACGCCCGGGGCCGAGGCGCGCCTGGGCCATCATAAAGCCCGCCCCCTCCTCCCCCAGCAAATTGCTAACCGGCACCCGCACTTCGCGCAGCAACAATTCGCTATGACCTTCCGGGGCGATATGGTTCATCACTGGGATATTGCGCAAAAGTTGAACGCCGGGCGTGTCGAGCGGCACTAAAATCATGCTCTGCTGGTGATGGGCGTCAGCATCCGGGTCGGTCTTGCCCATGACGATCAGCAGCTTGCAGTCTGGGTGGGCGGCATTGGTAATAAACCACTTGCGGCCGTTGATCACATACTCATCGCCCTCACGGCGGATCAGCGTCTGAATGTTGCTGGCATCGGAGGAAGGTACGTCTGGCTCGGTCATGGCGAACGCCGAACGAATCTGCCCCTCCAGCAAGGGTTGTAACCAGCGTTGACGCTGCTCGTCCGTCGCAAATAGATGCAGCAACTCCATATTGCCGGTGTCCGGCGCGCTGCAATTAAACACCTCAGAGGCCCACGACACACGGCCCATGATTTCCGCCAACGGCGCGTATTCAAGATTGCTCAGTGGCGTGCCCGGCTCATCGGCATGTAGCGCCGGCAGAAACAGATTCCACAAGCCTTCGGCGCGCGCCAGTGCTTTCAAGTCTGACATAAACGAGGGCGGAAACTGACCGGCCGCAACCTCGGCTTGCCATTGGCCAATACGCGGCACGATATGCGCCTCAACAAAGCTTTGCAGATGCTGACGCAGTGCGTCTGTACGGGGGCTGTAGGCAAAATTCATGGCGAACCTCGAGGCAGGCTGAGCATTGGTTGAATGCCGCACTGTAACTTGCCATCTAAGCAAAACCGAGGATGCTCCGAGTGTTGAATCAGGCCCTATCAGCGCGCCCTAAACAGCGCCAGTTATTGACTAAAGTCATCGCTCGCCAGCGCGTCAACGCGTACAAGCGACGTGCGACGTGCGACTACCGTGCGCTTTGAACATTGTCGGCTCTCTGCGTTATGGTCGATACCCAGCTTATTGTGGAGATCAGTCTTATGGCTCTAAAACACGCAGGTTCAGGAGAGGTTATCGAGCTACTGCCGACCATGACCACGTCGACGCAAATTTCCCAGGCACTGATTTGCGCCCCACGTTTAGAAGTCATGCGCTTGGTGCTGGAGGCCGGCAAGATAATACCCGTCCATTCCGTAGCCGGCCCACTGACCATTCAATGCCTGCAGGGTTGCGTCGAAGTGGAGGCTGAGGGGATCTGGCAAAGCCTGCACGAGCATCAGTTGATGTTCGTCGCGGAAGGTGTGGAACACGCTCTGCAAACCAAGGTAGACGCCATCGTGCTGGTCACCTTGATACGGCTGCAGCACAGCGATTAGCATCACTATCCCCCCGAGAGGTAGGCCGATTCTCACTGGCCTACCAGTGGAGGTAAAACATTGCCTTAGCCAACAGCACGATAGCCAACATTTGTAGCAGCACAGCCCAGTGCAATTTACGATACATCGCGGGGGTCATGCGCCCGCTGCGCAGCAACATTGCCAAGGCGCCGTAGCTAATGAACACGGCCAGTGCCAGCGCAATTTTCAGTGTCAACAGGGTTGCGAAACTGCTCGAAAACGGCGCACTCAGCACCTGCCGATAGTGCCAGGCCAAGCCAACGCCGGCGCCATACAACAGCAGCACCACCCAATGCAGCACCTCCCGCGTACGCACACTCAGCGCATACTCCAGCGACGGCAGGACTGCGTAATCGAGTTGATGTTTGACACGGGCCAAAATCACTAACTGAAAAAACACCACGCCGACAAACGCGATGGCCGCTAGCAGATGTAACGTATGAAACAGCGCATACCACACAGAACACTCTCCTGTTTATCCACTAACGGCACTCAGGCAGCCTGCCAACTATGGCGCTGATGCTGTGATATGCGAGCCCTGCAGAGTCACCTGCTGTCCTTCGACAAAGCGCGCATCAGAAGAACGAATGCTGCGAGTGTTGCCATTTTCATCCCTAAGCACATAAAGCGTTTGTTCCATTCCCATCGTTTCTTGGGCCTGGCTTCCAGCCAGGTAACCGAGGCCACCCCCAATCAACGCGCCCACCGGGCCACCCGCCGCACCGCCGAGCATGAAGCCCGTTAAGCCGCTAAAACCGCCGCCGACCCGCGTATCGCTTTGCGCCGAGATTATCTGGTCGGCTTGTCCCAGTGGGCTGTTCAACAGAGCTGCAACGGCGCACAAAGTGATGATTTTACGCATGACATTTTCCTTGCTTAGGTTATGAGTCTCACTCAGTACCATCACAAATCATGCCAATAAATTATCCTTAAAAATCAATACTATAAAACTAATAACGGTATAAATTACCAAATAGAGCATGGTAGTAAAGACCCCCGAGTGGTGATTTTTACCATCACTTAATAGTAAGCACAGAACATAACCGCAGCGACGACTGCCAGTCCGCGGCACTGCGTTGGCAGCAAGCCGAATATGGTTTCAGAGAGCTGGGACCAGGTGAGCAGTTTCGACTTATCAAGCAGCAATCTCAGGGCGCCGATCCAGAGGGTCTAGCAGACGTATCAGCAATACAGGCTCAGACCGAACTGTTATGCCTTCTTATAAAAGCTCAGGCATGCAGCGGGTCGCGCCGCTCAAGGCATCGCCGAGAGTGTGCCAAACCGCCGCTGCGTCGCGGCGGGCTCAGTTCGGCCTTGCTCCAGCACCTTGCACACCGCACCAACCAACAGACGCCCAGCCGGCAGAATACTCAGAGCCTGGGGCGTCAGTTGCAGCAAGCCATCTGCCGCCATCTGCTCCAACGCCGGTCGACATGCGCTCATATAGTCGCGCGATAGCTCGCCAAAGCTCGCCTCCAAGGCTTGCAAATCGACCTGCAAATCACACAGCAGAGCCTCACTCAGCGCACTCTGCAATTGCTCTTGCGCAGAGCTATGGCGGCCATGAAAAGTGGCCAACTGATCGTTCGCCAGCTGCATCTGATAACTGGCCAAATCACGCCGATTCTGCAACTGCAGCGTGCCAATATGACTGATGCCACCCACCCCAATACCAAGCAGGTCGGCACTGGCTTCGCAGCTATAGCCCAGCCAATTGAGCTGCAAGCCCCCGCTCTCGCGGGCCCCAACCAATGGGTCATCCTTTAATGCGAATTGCCCCAAGCCGATATAGCAATAACCGGCCGCGTCGAGTTTCTCGAGCGCGTGTTGATACATGGCTTGTTTGTCGGGTGCTGCGGCGAAATCGCGCGCACTGCGGCGCTGGCTGGACCGATAGCGCTGAGGCGGATAAGCGTAATCAAAAAGCAAGATCCGCCCAGGCTGCAGTTCGATAATTGCCGCCAGTTTGTTCCTAAAGCTGTTTAGACTCTGCCAGGCTCGACCGTAGCCGAGATCAATATTCACTGAGGTGAACTGCAGGGTGCGCGCCGCCTCGATCAGCCAGCGAGTTTTGCGCGAGTCACGAAAATCCACAACCACCCCTGCGGCCGGCGAACAGGCGTCTGCCACACCAATACTGACATGATTGAAACCCAGCTCGCGGAGCAAGCCCATGCGGGCCCAATCGGTCTGCGCCGGATCTATCTCGACGCTGTCATCGCCGAATGCCGAGGAGTGAACAGCAAAACGCTTGCGCACCAATGTAAGCAAGCGCTGCAGCTGCTCGGCACTCACGGCGCCACGGCTTAAATGGAGCCGTTGAACCGATTGCTTAGCGCCAATGTGGCACCCGAGCAGTTCGACTTCCCGTCCTAGGCAAGCAAGATAGCGCTCATTAAACGCGCTCTGCATGGGCAGCAAGCTAACAGCCAAATGCAACGGCCGCTGGCCACTGCGCAATGCACGGAGCAGATCAATCGCTGCAAAACCCTGCTGGAGCGGGCCGATCGGTGGGTAGTCGCTACAGGTAGCCGCGGCATGCCCGTAGCGCTTGATCAACTGGCGGCTCGACTGGATATCTGCAGGCATAACGCGCTCCCGGCGCTTAAACAGCCTGTAGTGTCACGGCGAACCCCGCAACGGGTACTTGACCTGAGTCAAGCGCAAGCGCATGAGCTATTTCAAACCCAGGCGCCGCGCCAGCTTGTGCAAGTTACTTGGGTCTAGTTCTAGTGCCCTCGCAGCACTGGCCCAGTTGCCCGCAAAGGTGTCCAGCGCCTGCTGAATACTCTGCCTCTGGCAGTTCTCGACACTTTCACGCAGCGCCTGTACGCGAACATCCTGCGCCCCCTGCGGCGGCATTGGGACAAAGCTTACTGACTGTTCAGCCGTGCTATCCAGATCAAGCAGGTCTGGCTCCAGCGTAAGGATTTCCATGCGACTGGCACCGCGACTGAGCAGCTTGACCGCCGCTCGACTGATCACATGTTCAAGTTCGCGCACATTGCCCGGCCACCCATAGGTGAGCATGGCACGCTCCGCAGCAGGTGATAAGCGCATGCTTCGTAGTCCAAGGCGGGCGCGGTTGAGTTCGAGAAAATGACCGGCGAGCATCAACACGTCCTGCTCACGATCACGCAGTGGTGGAATCAGCACAGGGTAAACCGAAAGCCGGTGGTACAAGTCGGCGCGAAAGTGTCCATCGCGGATACTGTCTGGTAGGTTTCGATTGGTCGCCGCGATGATGCGCACATCTACATGCAGCGGCTTATCTGCTCCCAGCCGCTGGATCTCACCGTTCTGCAACACTCGCAGCAGTTTGGCCTGCACGCTAAGTGGCAGTTCACCTACCTCATCCAGCAGTAGGGTGCCGCCATTCGCCGCATCGAAGCGTCCAGGGCGATCAGCGGCGGCCCCGGAGAAGGCGCCTTTGACGTGGCCAAATAGCTCACTTTCGGCCAACGACTCAGGCAGGGCGGCGCAGTTAACTTGAATCAACGGCTTATTGCAGCGCTTGGACAGTGCATGCAAACGCCGCGCGAACAGCTCTTTGCCTACCCCAGTTTCACCCAGTAGCAAGACTGGCAGTTCAGAAACGGCCACGACTTCAAGCTCGGCCAATAAATTCCGGATGGCCGCGCTCTGACCGATGATTTCGCCTTCGCCGATCAGTTGCTGCGGGGTGTGCACCTCACTGCGTGACAGGCGCAAGCTGCGGGACTCTTGCTCCAAACGGGTAACCCGCACTGCCGCTTCGATCAACAGACTGTAGCGCGCCAGGTCTCGCCGAGTCTCGCTGTCAAAGGTGCCAGGGTGCAGCGCGTCCAAGGTTAGCGCCCCCCACAACTGCCCCTCGACATACAGGCTCATGCCCATGCAGTCATGAACCGGCAGAGGTTCACCTACGTGATTGTCGAGTAAGCCGTCATAAGGGTCCGGCAGGCGACTGTCAGGCTCGAACCAGGTCGGCTCGCGACTCGCCATGATCGCCGCCAGACGCGGGTGCTGGGCAATTACAAAGCGCCGCCCAAGGGCCTCATGCACCAACCCTTCAGCCGCCACCGGGCGCAGACTGTCGCCATCCAGTCGCAGCAGGCCCACTGCGCCGCAGTGAAAGCGCTCACGTAAGGTACTCACTAGACGCTGCAGGCGTACGGCATTCGGCAAATCAACGAGCAAGTCAGCAAGCAGTGTCTCGTACAGCATGGTCATATCTACCCAAATGGTTTTTACAACCCTATCAAGCAAGGGTATATAAAACCATTCATAAAAATATTTACTTGTTTTTCAATAACTTATATTTGGCACACGAACTGCAACGGATGACAGCAAACCCTTTTAGCAATCAAGGAAGCTGCCATGAATCACACCCTACTGCAGCAATCGCTCGGCAACATCGCCGGCGAGATACCCGGTGCCACGCGCATTTTTCATGTACATAAACTCGACTTCTGTTGCGCCGGCCATCTGAGTTTGAGCGAGGCGGTCGCGCAACGTGGCATCGACGTCGACGCCATTTTGGCCGAACTACAGGCGCTGGAATCGCTCAACAGCGACGAAGTGGACTGGCGCGTGGCGCCGGAAGCAGAGTTGATCGGCCACATTCTTACGCGCTATCACGCGCGCCATCGCGAGCAATTGCCGGAGCTGATCCGCCTGGCGCAACGCGTGGAGCAGGTACACGGCGACCGCAATGACTGCCCTGCCGGCCTCACCGACTTGCTTCGTTACCTGCTGCAGGAACTCGAAAGCCACATGCTCAAGGAGGAGCAAATACTGTTCCCTGCCTTGCTCGACGGTCTCGGGCCAAAGACTGCAGCGCCCATTTCGGTAATGCGTATGGAGCATGAGCATCACAGCGAAGCATTACAGAGATTGCTCGAACTCACGCGGCAGATCACTCCACCGGAAGATGCCTGCAACACCTGGCGTGCCTTGTATCGAGGGCTCGACGAATTTGTTCGCGACCTAATGCAGCACATCCATCTGGAGAACAACGTGCTGTTTATTAACGCCCTCAACCCCACGCCTAGGCCGACTGTATGAGCGACGCAAACAAGCAAGCGGGCAATAGCGCGCTGGGCCGAGCACTACAGCCGATGATCTGGTTCTTGCTAGTGGCCTCAACCCTCGCTGGCGCCACAAGCCTTGCAATGGAACTGGTCATTTAACCCATACAAAGCCACACCCGGATCGAGCAGCGTTTTCCTGACTCGACCATACCCTCGGATCAGGATACCCGTCATGGCGTTGCACCGCGTACATCAACAGATACTTCGCAGCCATCACCTCTTCGAGCCCTTGAACGAAGAACAAATGGAAGAGCTCATGAGCAGTAGCCACCTGCTCAATATTGATAAAGGCTCGCCTCTATTTCGCCAAGGCGATCCGGCTACTTCGTTTTATTTCGTCATCAGCGGCTCGGTGAAGGTTTTCCGTTTAGCCGCCGATGGCCAAGAAAAAGTCTTTGACGTCCTCAGCGCGCGCCAGACCGTGGCCGAAGCCATGCTACTGACGGACTCAGCAAATTACAGTGCCTGCGCCGAAGCACTTGAGCCTACGCAGCTTTATCGCCTGCCCAGCAGCGTTTATCTGCACTTGCTGCAAAGCAATAGCCGATTAGCTTTCGCACTGATTAGTCGGCTCTCCGGGCGAATGCAGCAGCGCCTGAATGAAATCGAAACCTTGTCCCTGAAAAACTCCACCCATCGCGTTGTGCGCTACCTGCTAAACCAGCTTAACCAATGCAATGAGAACATCAGCAGTTTCAATCTACCGATGGCTAAACAGTTGATAGCCGGCCATCTATCAATCCAACCTGAAACCTTTTCGCGGGTGATTCGTCGCCTGACTGACGAGCAAGTCATCAGTCAGAACGGTCGCCAGATCAACATCCTCAATCGTTTTCGGCTGGAACAGTTCGAGTGAGGTCCACCCATGCCTAACTGCCTTTATTGCCAGCGTGAAAACCCAGAAAAAGCCACTGACTGCCAAAAATGCGGCATGCTTTTGCCAGCCCATAACCAACGCGATAAACAGCAACGCGAGCGTCGTTTTGTCTGGTTCTGTGCTGCGTTAACGATATTTTGCTTAACAATGGCCGTATGGCTACCACGAACATTGTTCTGAACCGACTTTAACTACCCCTTTGGGGATATAGGAAAAGACGAAGGAAGCGGGCAGGATATTGGCTTTATTTGCACAGCAGCTATTTTTAGCTCAACGCAACACTGATTACAGTTACTCTAGGCAACACATGGGAATACTGACGCGCAATAACAATACTATCTGCATCTGACTCTACCGCAAATCAGGACTTGACCATAAACACCCCAACCGATCAAATCGGTAAATATCGAGCAGATCAGACACTACACTTTAGATAATTGAAGGAGAACATAAAATCAACATCACAGACTATGAATCTCTATTATTAGCCGCAAAAAGCCAATCAGAGCCACAGCGATTACTCTTTGTTTTCTTAAGAGCATCTTTACCTGAAGATCATGAGACCGAAGAAGCAGTTCGCTTTCATTCTGGGCAAGGAGGTCAATTACAACCAGTAATGTGCGTTGATAAAACCCTGGAAGAACTTGGAACTTTTGTTGATTTAGTATCAGAAGCTGGAAATATGAAACAAGCGTGGCACATTGTACTGGTGGCCTGCCTCTCTGGACGCAATGGAATAATGCCCAGCTCTGATGACGCAACACAACCACTACAAATCATGCAAACCACTGTAGAAAATGGTGGTGATCTATCTAACTACATAGCTTTTGACAGAGACGGAACACCAGTCCGCTTCCATAGTTAAATATTTTACTTTCTACTTAAGTATTAAACACAGGACAATTCTAAGAAAATTTTTTGCGCGCGCACCCAAGAGCATCGAAAACTGACAATTGAAACAGTCCCTGCCTTTCGGACTTGGGGATGACCGAGGAAGAAGTTCTAACATGATAATTCCCACAAAAGTTCCTGACACAAAAAAGCCTGGCCGTCATTAACCGGGTTCTAATGCTTGAATTATATGGTCGGGACGGAGTGATTCGAGCACTCGACAGTTAGAGGCTAACGCGTCTTAAACGACTGATTAATCGAGCACCAACTAGGGCGCTCGCTGCATTCGGTGCCCACGCAATCTAACGATTTTCAACGCTTTCCCGAAAAAGTCCCTGAGATATTTCTGAGCAATACCGACATTTTCATTGACCTTACTCCACGCGACCTTCCCTGCTCATTCGTCTGAACTCGCAACTTGGTCGCAACGCCGCCGCCCCCTCTCTTGCATAGTTCAAACACTGTGGTCACCTGTGATGAGAGTTGATGGCACCCCGCGCCTGCTTACAGCGCGTCAGCGCAAAACTCTCGAAAAAACACGTTATCAAGAGCTGTTGCCGTTATCGATTTGACCCGCGGAAAAGTCACTTTAGCGAAAAGGGCATGACCGGTTATGCAGTCAGAAAAGCGACTTTGGGCCAACAATCATAAGAAGATGATTGAAGCGCCCTCCTCCGTTTGTTTGGTTTCAGAATGGCTCGCTAACCTCGACAACCAGCAGACACGGCGCGCCTATCGTTCCGATATCCAAGACTTCTTTGTTTTAGTCGGAGCGCGCTCAGTCGAGGACCTACTTGAAATATCTCGCGGGCATGTACTGATGTGGCGCGCCGCACTAGAAGAGGAATGTTTAAGCGCAGCTACACGCAGGCGAAAACTTGCAGCTTTGGCATGCTTATTCGACTACCTGATCGAACGAGATCCGCGCTACACACGCAACCCTGTCCACGGGATTAAACGTCCACGTACTGAATACTACGAGGGCAAGACCCCTGCTTTGAGCCGCGCCCAAGCAAAGTTACTTCTCGACGCCCCCAACCTGCAGTCAACAAAAGGCTTACGAGACAGGGCCATCTTGGCGGTACTGCTTTATCACGGCCTGCGGCGCCAAGAAGTTGCTTCTCTACGCGTGTGCGACCTGCAGAAGCGGGATGGTTTGCTGCATCTACGAATCCACGGCAAAGGTGGTCGATTGCGTTACATCCCTCTTCATGGCGATGCAGAGAACAGCATCAATCAGTACCTGGGAGGTGCTTGCGTCGAGAGAGACAAAAACAACTTTATGTTCACCAGCCTTCGGGGTAGCAAAGCTGGCAGGAGCCTGAGCGCTGATGGCATCTATAAGCTTGTATGCCACTACGCGCTGCAGGCCGGAATCGATGTGGCTGGATTAGGCGTACACGGCCTGCGCGTGACTGCGGCTACCAATGCGTTAGAAAACAACGCTGATATTGCTCAAGTCCAGCACTGGCTTGGACACGCGAGCATCAGTACCACCCGGCTCTATGATCGCCGTCAAAACCGCGCAATCGATTCACCGTCGTTCAAAGTCCAATACGAACACTGAAAACATCAGGTCACGGCGCCACAATCATCCCCCTTGAGCGGGTTGCATATCCAAGAAGTCATGCTCACCTGAAGACCCCATTTATTGAGGTCCTCAATCATGTATCAAACATCAAAAGCAGTACGCGCAGCACTTTGGAAACAGCTCTTCTATAGCAGCCAGTCAATCGTGATTGTGGGCTCCGCTCTGATACTGAGACTCGCCTACCTAGGGTATCCACTAGCCACCACGCCAGCACCTCACTTAATTGAAATGGCTGTCTGGCGAATAGCTCTGCTCATGTCATTCCAATCGGCACCGCTAGCGTGGTGTCTTTTTTTACTCAAAGGCTATAAAAACGGCCGGCTAATGATCCCTCTCCACGAGTCAATGAAGCTTCTAATGCCCCCACTGGCAACATGGACAACTGCTTGCCTGCTCACCAGCATCGTTCTATGGCCAATGCTGCGCGCTTGAAAGTTACTTCTTTCAGCCATCACTAAAATTTGATCAGCCAAGGTATGCCATGTCTCGAACAATCCTACTCGCCGTATTCATATCCGTTCTAAGCGGATGCGGCCTGCTCCCCCGAACCAATTCACCATCATTGGCACTGCAAATAGCTGATGCGATGAGCATTCCTGCCCATGACATGTCACGCGCCGAGTATGACGAAACCTTAGCAGTGACTGGGTCTAGCAGTCGAAATCTTGATCACTCAGTGAGCGGCGCTGCACAGCTGATTGCATCCGGAGATCCAACAATGCTGCTGTTGAGTGGATTAACTCCGGGGAGCCCTGCAGCGCGAATACAAATCGCCGCATGGGTGCCTGAAAGCCTGGCATCAGCTCCGGAGAAAGCTGTGGCTGTTGCTTCACGGGCCTACATAGAGGCGCGCGCGGATGTTTACGGCAAGGATGAAAATGGCCGGGAAAAGCTACTTTCGACCCAAGTGAGGCATGTACTCGGCCAACCATTCGGTGAAGGTGGTTTGGTGCAGACCTATGCCCAGTTATTCGATCTGATCGCTGACCATTCTCCAAGCCTGGTGGACGCACCTTCATTCATGCCGGAAAACGGTAAGGCTTATGGCCCTATTTTTCTGGATGCCTGGGGGGCGCCTGCAAATGCAGAAGACATTAGATTGATTACTGAGATGTCCAAAGCGCTGCCATCGTGGTTCTACATCTACAACCCTGGCCTGCCCGGGGTTTCCGCTAGGTCAATCCTAAACCAGGGACAAAAGCTATTTTTCGTTGAGCCGTAAACGCTAACTTGTCACGACGGTCTGTGGCTCTGCAAATTGGCAGGTTCGCAACGCAATAACCCAGCCTGGGAGTGTATTCCCAGGCTGCTTGCATATTCAAAATAATGGGGAAACTGGAGCCGTAACCCAAACGGAGCCGTACCCATGTCCCTCGAAGAACAAATCACTTTCACACCTGATCAACAGGTTCACCTGAATGCTTGGTCATCGGTTTACATCGATGCTCAGATACAGCAAAAGCTCGACATTACGCTCTCACACTTCCTGATAAACCCGGGAAAGTATCTATTCCTGGCTTGGCTGACAGCCCCACGCATCGCGACCAATAACGGCTTTTTACCGCTATTACCTGCACAGGTAGCAGCTAGCCGGCGTATTCACCAACGGTGGGCAGAAGAGGACGAGGACGAATAAATGCAGAACGCAAATATTGGATCTAGAAAAACACCTAAAACAAAGGAGCAAAACTCATGTATGTAATCGCTGCGTTCATCATATTCATAGTGGGCTACGCTCTTCTCGCCGATTGGCTCGCAGGCGACCTAAGGAAGCGCAAACACGAAGCCTGGATGCGCTTTCCTAATATCGAAGAGTACGCTCGGAAAACTCAATTGAGCCGCATTCAATGTTGGCACTGCAGGTCATGCAGCATCCGGCAATATGGTCTTGAGGCACGTAATGACGAACGCCGAATCCATGCATGCAATCAGTGCAACACAAATCTATATAGAACGACGCGGGGCTAATGATAAGCGGTTTTCCTCACGGCCCAAGTGCCGGTGAGGAAAACTGTTTATAGGTACCTATGGCACCTCAAAGGCCTGCAGTGTTGTGGCTCAAGGCTTTTGGCTATTTAGTTTCCGCTCAAGCACCTTAGTGAACAAAAAACCTACGGTTCCGATCAAAGCAATCGCCAATACTGTACCCAAAATAAAATAACCAATAGGTTCCATGCTGCCCCCCATGATCCAGCTCAATGGATTGATAATTTCTCCAGCATACGCCCCTCTCTGAAAAATGCTGATCTACCCAGCCTACGGCCAACAGAAACCAGATAGAAAGACTCTCTTGGAGGTCGAATACTACCAAATCACCCCAGAATCTCATGGCGCATCCGACTATCGCCGCTAGCCGTCAGTTGCGGTCGCGAAACGGCTGCATTCGGCCACGAGCAGCCCTTTAGCCGGGGCCGCTTTCGCGATATCTGAGTCCGCAGTTGCATGCGGTCTTTAGGCACTTTCATTGCTATTGATTACTTGCATTAGTCTAGAATTGATTCTGCATGAATCGAGGTTTCAGCAACATAAGGCCGCGCACTTTCTTTGGGCTGCCTTATGGCGGCGCAAGGCCCGGCGTTCGCAAGCTTTGAATAAGGCAACCGAGCATTGGCCTACAACGGCGGCATACTTCTCGCTCAGTTTCTTGGTGCGTTCGTTCTGCTAACAGTCATTGGTGCGGTATGCATAATTGTTCGAGACATCCGCAACTGGCTTTGCCGGCGTCGGGAACGAAAGGCTCAGTCAATTTCAGAGGCTTCTGCAACACAACCTTTATGCGACGATTAACAGAAGTGGTACCGGGAGATTGTTGAGGAGTAGGCTATCTGGACTGTATAAAATACCAGCCTTGAATCGACCTTCATTTCGTAGGCTCTGCAAAAGGCCAGAAGTAGTCCTGAATGAAGGGTTGCTTTGGGCCAAAGTGGACACTTGGTCAGCCCTAACTACACGCCAAGCCTAAAAATAAAAACATAAGGAGCTTCGCAATGAACCTTCGCTCTCCCGATCTCCGCCTCTGTAGCGGTTTTGATACTTAGTGAGATGCTTTTATTTGCCTAGGATGGCGACGACTTCTCTTCAACGAAATAGCGATGCTGCCAGCCACAAATCAACAGCCAACTTTAGGTTAAAGGGCGGGTATTGTTAGAGCAAATAGGATTGCGGGTTACTAAGCGTAGCCAGACGTGCGCCCAATCGCCATCATGTGCCATGTCCGGAATTACTTGTATTTGTGCACATTTACCGGCGGTCGCGGTCACGAAGTTTTGAGTAATAACTGTTGGCACAACGCTGTCGCGGGCCCCACTAAAGTGTATCTGCGGTATATCGGAGACCATTCGTGCAAAGTCTATGGGGTTGAGCGAAGCCGGCATAGCAGAAACGTTGTGTAGTTGATTGACTTCAACGTGATCGAGATTTCCCGCCACGGTCCGCAAGGAAGCAATATCGATGCGCCGCGCTGCAATCAATACAGCAACTGCGCCACCTCCTGAATACCCGATCAGGTGAACAGGTTGGCCGGGTAAACGGCCAGCGTAGTGCGACACAGCCTGATTCATGGCCGCGATTACTTCTTCAGAGAAACGTTTTCCAGTCCAGTAAGTACTGCTGCACTGTGGGCTCAATGCAATCGGCGTAAATTGGCAAGGACGTGATAGATAAACGACATTTGCGGACGTGTCAGCCGCAGCCAAAGTTAAGCCGAGCGCCTGAATCGGTGTTGGATCGCTGGATGGCCGGTTACGTGAGCGCCAAGCCATTCCGTCGCCTTCAATGTAGATCATCAATGGTTGGTCGAGGCGGGTAGTTCGGGCAAAGCTGGTAAGCAGGAAGGTGTCCGTATGAACCTGCTCGCGCTGTAAGTAGGCCGCTTGCGCTATAGAGTCGGCATACTTATTTGCACTGGTGCAGCCTGTTAACTGCACCCAGCCTATGACGAGGATGCATAGCATTTTAGTCATACAGTTTAATATCCAGCGTGGTCATCAGTATGGACGTGGCCGTTACCTTCAGATTTGGCTATAACCAAGTTGAGCCCCCCCCCCGAAAACATAGTCTATATACCGAGCAATTGCAGTGCTTAGATGGTATAGCCAGCCTAATTAAGAGGCGTGGACAACACATCGCCTTCTGATACGCCTGGCCTGCATTCCAACGTGTTCTGCCTCGGTTCATTAACACTCGAAGGATGCTTTCGAATCCCTTAGGCAATAGGTGTACTGCTCTTTGGGGCGGTGGCAGAGGTATACATGGGGGTGAGCGAAGTAATTTGGCGACTGCCAAAGTAGGTCGCCACGACAACACCTGCGCAGATATCATAGGTGTTGTCGTGTTGAACTTAACGACCTAGAACTCCCAGCGTGCCTGCAAGTCACCGGTGTTAGCTGTGTAGCCACTGGCAGCTTCTAGGGTGTAATTCGCCGACAAACTCAAGCTCTGGCTGCGTATCAACGTCACACCCAACTTCATGACACCGGTGTCTTCCACTAACTTTGCACCCGTCGTGGTAAAGTTCGTGGCGCCAGAGGTGTCAGAGGCATAGTTAGCCACCGATTGCAGGCCGGCCTCGCGAAACTCGTGACGCCATGTGAGTTGGGCCGAGGGTATTACGGTGCAATAGGTTGTGGAGAAGGAGCGCTCCACCTTCGCACCCAAGGTACTTTTGAGTGAGTAGCTGTTTTTCGCATCAATGTTCAGCGCAGCACCGTTGCCACCCTTTTCAGTGTAACTATCCAGGCGCAAAGTGCTGTATGTCAGACCAGCAATCGGCGTAACGACGATGTTGGCCAAATGTGCACCCAAATCAAATGGGTAGCCCGCCTGCGCGGATGCAATGTATTGCATACCCCCGTACTGGCCTTCGGTCGTGCCGTTGAAGCCGGTGAATTCCACTCGGCGCTGGGTTTCGTATTGGTGCTGCACTGCACCGGCCGACAGATCCAAGTACCAAGGATTACCACTGTAGCTGGCGTAGCCGAGGAGGCCATAGGATTTCACGTCAGCCGAGCTGCCGTTGTTGTCGCCATCGTTATTAACAGTGGTCTTGGTGTAAGTGAACAACCCGCCGGCACGCCAGTTGTCGTTGAACATACCATCGGCACCGAGCAAAAGCCCGTTATAACGAGCGTGGTAACCGGATACGTCGTCGCGCTCTTCTAGTCTTGAGCTTCCGCCAAAAGCCTGGCCCCATTGCCCTGAAGTGGCAGCACTCTCGCCAGTTGCGATGCCTGTTCCACTGCTGCCATTTTGTGTCCCGCGCAGGCTATCGATGCGAGCTGCAGTCAGATCCAGCGCTTGCCCGGTTGAGGCCGTGGACGCTTGGGTGGCGGCGCTCAGGTTAGCAGTCGGGCTTAACTGCGCGCCGGCCGTATTGCCCTCTGCCGAAGAGCCAAGGGCGGCTGCGGCGTTGAAAAGGTTCATGACGCCAGCATCTAAACCGTTGTAATTAAACAGTCCGGAGAGCGTAGCCATGCCCACAGCTGTAGTCGCTTGATTGATGGGACCGACGCTGGGCGGTGGCGTTATAACGCCCAACGCACTGCCGACAGTGACTATCAAGTGGGTATCGCTTCCATCAACCACACTGGAGCCCGAGGCGTTATAACCAGCTACGTTGTAGTTGAGCGTGTCAGCGTTGTAATTAGTGTTCGTGCTGTCGGCTTGGATCACCAGGTAGCGTTGGCCTTGAGCGAAGCCGTAGCTGCCGAGGGATTGCAGGCCCACGGTAGAGCCGGAGGCCAGGTTTGCGCTACCCGACACCACCAAACGACCATAACCACTGTCGATGCCGAGCGCGCCCGTAGTTAAGGCATTGTCCGCCACGCCAAGGATCAGGCTGGCGTCCGCAGCCTGGCTGTAGTTACCGGTAATGGCGATCGTATTGTTGAGCTGTAAAGTGCCTAAGTTAAACGCGCTGAAGCCGCCAACATTGATATTGTCGTTTAGCAGCTGGTTGCCGGCACCGAATATCAGATCGGAATTGATATTGGTGATCTGGCCAATGTTGTTGTCACCGATACCGAAGCCTGCGGCGTTGCCGGTGAGTCGGCCGAAGTTCGTACCGCTACCGCCCAAGATGGTCAGATCTTGAATTGAGTCATTCTGGATTGCACCGGCAATGGTGCCGGCGTTAGTGATCGGGCCGAGTGCGCCGCTCGCTGCATTATAAATAGCGAACATTCCGCCGCTTATGGTGCCTGTGTTGGTATTGGTCAGCGCGCTGATAGTGCCGCTGTAGCTGGAAATACCGCGATTGATGCCGCTGATGCTGCCACTGTTGCTCAGCTGGCTGATTGTGCCTCCGGTGGTAATACCATTGCTGCCGGAGCCGCCGCTTATGGAGCCATTTACGAGGTTGCTCAGCAGGCCGATTGTGCCGCCATTGATAATGGCTTCACCAGAGCCGAATGCGCCACTGTTGCTAATGGTGCCGCTGTTAGTCAGGGTGCCGATGACGGCAGCGTCTACGTTAGCAACACCCAGCAGACCGCCGCTGATGGTGCCTGTATTAGATAGGTCACCGATAGCAGCAGTTGCAACGTTGTAGATGGCTATGGCTCGGCTGGTAATGCTGCCGCTATTAGTCAGTGTATCGATAGAGCCAGTACCGTTACCCCAGCCGGTGACCGTGTTGTAAATGCCATAGTTGTCACCATAAATAGCGTTAATGTTGCTTAAATCTTGGATAACGCCATTGGTGTACACACCTATTGAGTTGGTGCTGCTGATAGTTCCGCTGTTACTAAGCACTCCCAGCGTGAGTCCGGACACATTCAGCGCCTCGTTGTTGAGTGTGGTGATTGCGCCCGTCGATGTGACGGTAAAGTCCCCACTGGTCCAGAGCTGCCTGGAGTTTTGCGAGCTATTAATCACTTGGTTTGCAAGCGCAACATTGGGCAACGTGGCCGCCAGTCCTGCGGTTATGGCTAAGCTCAAAAGGGACAATCTGCGAGGCAAATATTGTGGTGAATATTTTCGTGCGGGCATCAGTACACCTCGGCGAGAAGCCTGTGTGATAACCACAAACAACCAACCTGACGATAAGCCCGCCTGACTGTTCGTGAAGGTTGAGTGGTGGGCCGTTGCGGTCATAGCTGTGATCCAAGGGTGCCATCATATTGGAATCAAAAGGCCAGCGCATGCTCCTTATACCGATAAGGGGCAGTTGAATCGCCCCTGATTTCGTGGACGCTCGATGACCGCTTTTGGCCGACTCCGGCCCGATGCTACTAGCGACTCCCGGCCAAGAGCGGACGCTTGGAAGTGCCTAGAGAATTCAGGACAATTCAATCTGTCCGGCACAACGTGTTTCCCGGCAAATCAGATCTATTGGAAGCTCAGTAAATACCAGGAGCGCTTGAATTAGCCATATGGCTACTTCGAGCGCCAACTGAACCGAACCCGATCCCTCAGTTGCTGGTGGACGCTAGGTGCAGCGTTATCTGCTTAAACACTGCTTCGACACATAAGGAGATGAGTTTTGCCGTCTAAATTGAAGTTTGTGGTCCGCGCACGACGCGAGTCAGTCGCACCATCACTCCTCCCGGTGTTCGTTCTTAGGACGGACAACTGGGACGACTATGGGCACCAAGTGCAATTCCATCTCAGCTATCACGATGCTAAGAGCACAATCACTCACCTGGGCCCAGTCAAAATCCTGCAGAAAAAAAGCAAAGATGGTGAGCCAGTTTTATTGGCCAGCGCGACCGATTTGGAGGACTCATTTTCCGAATTGGGCGCTGAGTACATCTCCCTTGGTCAGGAGGACGACTACTACACGAATCTTCATACTCTCCTTGGCGATCAGTCCAGCGACGTACTAGTCGCACTTCGCGATATTGCATGGCGACCCGCGCTTGCGACCGACTTCGAGCCAACCAGTGCCTTCCGTAATGCAATGATGCGTGAGAACGGCGCGCACCGTGCGCGTCGCTTCGGCCGTGCATGGGCCGTTGGTGAGCCGGCGAACGAAGAACCTGCCTTCACTTATATTGGTTCAATTGAGGGCGCTGATGCTAACGTTGAGGCTTCTTTTGCATTCAAACGCAAGGACCCCGTACCAGGTCGAATCGTTGGCATCATCGGCCGCAATGCTGTTGGCAAGACGCGCTTTCTGGCTAGCCTGGGTGCCGACCTTGCCCAGATTTCGCGCACCTCGGCGGAGAAGCTGATTGAGCGCGAGGAACGGTTCCCCGATGGTCGGCCGTTGTTCACTCGTATCATCGCCATTTCGTACAGTGCTTTCGATCGCTTCAAACGCCCACTTCCGGACAGCTCCAGCAGCTACGTCTACTGCGGAATTCGCAACGACAAGGGAGGGCTGTCTCGTGCTTATCTGAATGAAACCTATCGGCGGAATCAGGAGCGTATTCGTGAACGAGGGTTGCAAGACGACTGGATAGAGTACGCACAAACCATCCTGGGAGATCTTAGCGAACAGCTGATGTCTAACTTGAAGGCGGAAATTGATAGTCCCACCACCACCACCGACGACCAGGCCCTATCTCTCCTCAGTTCGGGTCAATCCATCCTCGCCCATTTCGTGACGGCGTTGCTTGCCTGGATTCAGCCGAACTCGCTGGTTCTGTTTGATGAACCGGAAACACACCTTCACCCTAATGCAGTAGCCAGTCTGTTCTTGGTTTTGTCGGAGATCCTGGGCAAGTTCGATTCATATGCGGTTGTGGCAACTCACTCACCTGTCGTGATACAGGAAATTCCAGCCAAGCGCGTTTTGGTGTTCGAGCGGGAGCAGAATCTGACAGTAGCCCACCCTTTACTTCTCGAAAGCTTTGGCGAAAGTGTTACTGAGCTAACTAGGCACGTGTTTGAGACCATCGAGGTGGAGAGTGTCTATCGCCGAACCCTTAAGCGCCTGGCAAAAAGCGAGTCGGCCGAGGATGTGCTGGCTCGCTTCGACCAAGGTCTAAGCCTCAGCGCAGAGGCATACCTCCTGGCGCAGTACGGTAAAAAGGAGGGCAAGAACAAGTGAGAAACCTCGTTGCCTTGCCCGACGATCCGACTTACCTGGATCGGTATGTAGCCATTCGAGACAAGAAGCATAAAGTCACGAGGGCAAATCTCACTGCCGCCCATGCGTTGATTGAAGAGCGATATCTCGCTTACGCGGAAGCCATCGACAAAAGCTCTTTAGCCGGTCTCAAGAGCCATGCTCCAGCGCTCCTTATAAGCGATACCCTACGTGCTTGCTATGACGGGGCAACGCAGCCGTTGAAGAAGCTCAAACAGGCAATAAAGGATGCGCAACCTAAGCGGCTGTTAAAGTATTGCCCTATGTGTGGAACGACGCTTCCCGGTACGTTCGACCATTACATGCCAGCAGTGAAATTTCCGGAGTTTGCGGTGCATCCGTTGAACTTGGTCCCATGCTGCGCGAAGTGCAACTCCACGAAAGATGCTGATTGGCTGTCCGTCGCGGGAAAACGTCAATTCTTGCACTCCTACACTGACCCGGTTCCAGACCTACAGTTTGTAGTGGTTACGTTTCACGAAATCGTGGGGTTCAAAGGTGTCGGTGCGAACTTTTCGCTCACCAGGCCTATCGGCCTCGCCGACGAATTGTGGGACCTCATCAGTAGCCACTTCCAACGTCTCAAACTGATTGATCGATACGACGAACTTGGAAATGACGAAGTAGCAGAGATACTCAAGGATTGCCGCATTCATCTCGATTCTGGAGGCCAGGACTTTCGGGTATTCCTGAGCGGGCGAGCGAAAGATCGGCGCGATGTTTATGGTAGAAACCATTGGATCGCTGTTCTTATGGACTCCATGGCCAAGCACGCTAACCTCGATAACTGGGTCCAAGTTGCATAACCTAGGACGGCTTGTTCACCACTGTTTGAAGGTGATAAGTGTCGGGAAGCATCATCGGCCTCCTCGCAAAGCGGGGAGGCATTGTGAATCGCCCCTTGGTTCTGTAGATGCTCAATGACTGCTCCTGGCCATAGCGGTCGTGGTGACTGGCAAAGTCAGTCGTTCGCCGGAAGCAGCTTGCGACCAAAGGTGCAAAATAGCGTGCCTGCCCGCTCTATCAATAGCGTTACCAAAAGATGGGCGTAGCATTCGCCCCGTTCCTGCCAATGAATTGCGAAGGAGCACCGTTCTTAACATCGCCCTGCCCGTTGATGCGAAAGTTCGATGTCATCAACACGCAAGCCTTAACTGCTCGTGTGACTCCTACGTAATGCAGATTCAGGCATTGGATTTCGTGCTCGAAGAAAACTCCATACTGTCCTGGCGGATAAGTGCGTTTCGGGATCACGTGATCGTAGAGATCGACATGGAAAACGAGGTCGAACTCCAATCCTTTCGCCTTGTGTAGGGTCATGATCTGAACGGCATCGAAACTGGAGCTTTGAAGCCTGCGTAGCTTCTCGGGATCTCCGCAAACGACCCCAAGCTCCACCGCACCTTCCGCCGAAGGCTGCTGCCCCAGCAGGCATGTGGCGGCATTCAACACGGTCGCAACCAGGTCGCTATCCAAGCAAGATCGGCAACTTAATAACGCACGGCGAAGCGCACGCCGTTCGTTAGCGGCTAGCTTGGTCGCACCGGATCGCTCAATCAGTGCCTCTGCGGTCAATTGCTGGTCGAATCGCAACCTCAGCATATCCGAGAAAAGGCTTGCCTCCGCTGCCGGTGCAGCCTGGAAAGGGCTCTCCTCGACAAGATGGTGAGCAAGTCCAATATGGTCAGCAATCAACCGTGCTGAGTGCTGATGTCGGCACAAAATGGCAACCCTGCTCGCTGCGGCCACCTGATAGAAGCGCATTAAATTGGGAATGGATGTATCCAACCACGCACCCATCGCGCCCTGGTGACCATCGACCGTTTTGATTAGCACCCGCATATCGCTCGTCGGCGCAATAGGGTGGTTCGGATCGAGCAGGCGAAGTGCAAAGTCGTTGATGGACGGATGGCTGCGGAAATTGGTAGTAATGGCAAAGTGCGCAAATCCACTGCCTGGCACCGTAAGCTCAATCAAGTACCTCGAATCCTTGTGCGCGAATCCATAAATGGACTGGTCACTATCTCCGACTGCAATAGCGGTCAATCCCAGAGACTTCAGCTTCAGAAAGAGCTGATGCTGGAAGTACCCACTGTCCTGATACTCGTCGATATACACGGCGCGATACCGTGCTACGAGGTAGTTCTGACATGCAGGGGATTGCTCGATCACGTAGCGAGCAAGCATGCCCACGGTCTCTAGGGGAACAAATCCCAGAGCCAGTGCCGCCTGCAGGAACGGCAGGAACTCGGTCGTATTAGCAACGGTACCGCTCTGGATCGGCGTTGCCGGTAGCATGAGCCTTACCGCTTCAGGCAACTCCATGACCTTGACCGTCTTGGCTGGAGCGGCAACAGGCATCAACTGCCGTGTAAACGGAAACACGATCTCACGAAGGCAGAAATCATCGATCGTGCCGAAGAAAGACCCCTTCACGTCGAAAGCATCTGCTTTACAACGACGCTCCAGCTCATCGCTTGCCTTGTTCGTGAAGGAGATGGCGATGACACCCTGGTGGCGACGCAACCCCGAAACGAGGCTCCTAACCTTGCATGACAGGACGCTGGTTTTCCCACTGCCGGGACGGGCCACTATCACCATGTCGCTCGCACATTGAATGGCCTGGGCTTGCTCCGCACTTGGCGTGAAGGTGGCCATTTCTAAACCTGCGCAGCAGCGGTCATACAGTGAATCAGCGGCTGCAACAAATGCCCAGTCGGCAGCACACTGAGTCGAGCCCCACAGTGCTCAACAAACTCCTGCATACGGATGGCTTTCTTGTCTTGCAGGTAAGAGATTGCTTGAGGCAACGCATGACCTTTGAATCCGTCCAACAGTGTTGGGAGTTCGGTGGCAATGTCGTGTTCCAGATCAATCTTCGATAGAAAGATGCCGAAGGGTGCCACGGCTGCACTTACCGCATGCCAACTTCCATCCGTCAACGAAGTGGCTTGGTCGTATGGATTCGCGCGGTGTTGCAGAGGGGGCATATCTGCCAGCCTCAAAGCGCGATTGATTCCCGCGAGGTTGCGCCACACGACTTGCGCCCCCTGTGGACCAAGAGAAACATTGGAAATGTCGTTGTCAGTGCGCGCAGCCCATGGAATTCCCAGAGCGTCTAGCACCCGCTTATAAACCTCAAACGCAACGCCATCGACAGACAACAGTGATACGTTGAGGTGATCAAGATCGAAGCCGTGTGCTCGTGCCAGCGCAGCGTAGAACAGCATTTCCGAAGGCCCTTCGACCAGCATGACTGCCGAGGCGAAAAACGCTTCTGCAGGAAGGATGCTTATCCGGTAGCCAAGCCCTGTCCATGCACTGTCGATGCAATTAGAGCAACCTTGGCTTGCCGCTCGGGACCCTCCGTTGTGGCGTAGTAGGCGGACGACTGAGTCGGGGCGGTAGCTGGCAGCAATCTGAGGGGAATGTGTGGTAACGATGGTCTGGCCGGGCAACGCACTGATAAGGTAGCTCGCCAGCTTCCGCTGCTGGTGAGGATGTAGATGCGCCTCGGGCTCCTCAACGCAATAGATCACCACCTCATTGTCTTGATCGTGCTCAAGCACGCTTTTGGCCTTCCACAAAGCCAGCAGGATCTGGTTATTACGGCCGTCACCTCCGAGCATTACACGCGAACCGTTGGTGCTGGCTCCCAGCTCCAGCTGCTCGATGAACTGCTCGATACCTATCGCACCGGTATCCAACGAGACGTTGTAACCCGCGTTATGGTGAGAGAGCGCCCTCAGTTCGTTGTTGAGGTCTTGGGTCGCCTCAGTAACGTAGTGCAGGTTCTTCACGCCGGAGTTTACAGACTCCAACAGTCCAGCAAGTGTCTGCAGCTGTATGGCATCGGCATCCACTTGGGCATCGTCGCGTGCCTCCTGCGCAAGACGCAAAAGGTGCCGCTTCTCCGACCGGATATACCGCACAAGGTCACGCTGAGAGTGGATGTACTTCAGATGAAGGTGCTTCAGGTAGTAGCGACTAGGAATAACCTCCATTGCAGAGAGGTCATAGCCTGCAGCGATCTCATAGCTGTGGTCCGCCCTGGTGGCCCGAAACTCAAGAAAGAAATGGCCGGTAGCACTGACAAAGCCCTTGAGCTGGGAAAGTACGGCGTCCTGAGTGACTTCGGAGAACGCAACTCGAATTATGAAGTGATCGGCCTGCGTGCCATTTTGCGCACAATGGAAATCACGTGTCGTCGGCTCGATATCTGCCTCTGACAAGCTCTTGTCCAGCAAGAGCCGCAACGCATGGATCATGTTGGTTTTACCAACATCGTTGCTTCCAATCACCAGGCTGTTCTTGGCCAGATTGATGTGCGCGTTGAATCGCCCCTAGTTTCGTAGACACCTCTAGGCCTCATAATACGGCCCATTAGGAGGTGCCATGAGCAACCCGCGTTATCCCGAAGAATTCAAAATCGAAGCAGTCAAACAGGTGACCGAGCGAGGTCTTCCGGTGGCTGAGGTAGCTGCTCGTTTGGGCATGTCGACACACAGCCTTTATGCCTGGGTGAAGCGCTACAGCAAGCCTCAAGAGCAGCGGGCGCAAGAAGACGACCAGCATGCTGAACTGCGTCGTTTGCGTGCTGAACTCAAGCGCGTGACCGAAGAGCGAGACATCTTAAAAAAGGCCGCCGCGTACTTTGCCAAGGAGTGCGGCTGAAGTACGCCTTCATCAATCATCTATCCGCAGACTATCCGGTTCGCCGTCTGTGCCTGACTCTAAAAGTACATGCCAGCGGTTACTACGCCTGGCTGGCAGAGCCGAAGTCGGCGCGAGCCAAGGATGATCAGCGGCTGCTAGGCCTGATCAAGCATTCGTGGCTAGAGAGCGGTGGCATCTACGGTTACCGAAAAATCCATGACGATCTGCGTGAGCTTGGCGAACAGTGCGGCAGGCACCGAGTTGCTCGATTAATGCGTCAGGAAGGACTGCGTTCGCAGACGGGTTACCGGCGTCGACCGGGTCGTTATGGTGGCAAGCCTCCAGTCGCTTCGCCGAATCATCTTGAGCGTCGATTCAACGTCACCGAACCCAACAAAGTCTGGGTCACGGACATAACCTACATCCGCACCTATGAGGGTTGGTTATTTTTGGCGGTGGTGCTCGATCTGTTTTCACGGCAGGTAATTGGCTGGTCGATGAAGCCGCAGATGACCAGCGATCTGGCTATTGATGCATTGCTGATGGCCGTTTGGCGGCGTAAGCCCAAGCAGGAAGTGATGATTCACTCAGACCAGGGTAGTCAGTTCAGCAGTGGTGACTGGCAGAGTTTCCTAAAAGCCAACAACTTGCTTGGAAGCATGAGCCG
>NZ_FMTL01000018.1 GCF_900099645.1 Pseudomonas peli
CACGTGAAATCGCTAACGCGGGCACGTGAAATCGCTAACGCAAAAAGCACGTGAAATCGCTAACAAGCCACGCAGCACTAAGGCTGTAGAGGTGCGCGTTTCGGCCCCAAGTATCTTTTGCAGTTAGCTTTTACAAGTATTTATTAAATACAACTATCTAGGTCGCCGCCTCTGTGGACAGTGCGCTACGCGCAACGGCTTCTGCCCGTGGACAACACGCAAGCGGTTGCCCACCGGCAGCAGCCTCTGACCACAAGGCGACTCCCGAACCGTGCCGGATGGACAATGCGCTACGCGCAACGGCCTACGGCCTTTGCCCACACGTCTGGTTCAATAAGAGGGGAAGAGCTTTTTCTTTCCTGGTGATTGAAAAGCAAAAGCGAAAAGCCAAACAGCGGGCATGAAAAAGGCCGAAGCGCGGCAACGCTTTCGGCCTGGTGCTTCCGTCACCCTTGCAGGAGATTCGGAAAGTAGCCCAGCCATGATACGGCGATAGTAAGTGTGCGGCAAGGCGCAAATATAGTGTTTACAACTGTTGACGGTTTGCTGTATTTATGAGATATTCCCCATACCGAAACAAGGGGGTTACATGAGAGCAAACCGAGTGAATTTGAGCAGCCTTTCGGCGCTGCTGCTGGCAGGCGTTCTGAGCCTGGCACAGCAAGCGAGCGCACAAGGTCAGTACCAGGCAGAAGTCGTCCGCATTCTGGACGGCGACACCGTGGAGGTGCTGACGGCTTCCAGGAACACAAAGCGCGTCCGCCTGGCGAACATCGACGCACCGGAGCGCCGGCAGGCGTTCGGGGAAAAGTCGCGGCAGGCGCTGGCAGCAATGGCCTTCAGGCAGACCGTGACAGTAGTTGACCAGGGCGGCGACCGTTACGGGCGCGTGATCGGCGTGCTGCTGAAAGATGGCCGCGACCTCAACGCCGAAATGGTTAAACAGGGCATGGCCTGGGTTTACACCAGGTACAACAACAACCCGGCATTGCCGGCACTGGAGCGGCAGGCCCGCGCCGCCCGCCTGGGCCTATGGGCCGACCATGCGCCTGTTGCGCCCTGGGAGTTCCGCCGTGCGCGGTAAGGCCGTGGCAGCCGTCGCAGGCGGTATGCTGGCCCTTGCCATCGGCTTGACCCTGTTCAGCGCCTGGCGTGCCGACCTGGCGACCCGCCCGCAAACGGTTTGCACGCTGAAATTCGACGTGGCCACCCTCGACAACGTGCCGCAAGTAACGACCATCCCGCAGATGGCGCGGGGGCTTTCCGGCCTGGCTGATGTTGGCCCCGGACTGCTGTTCACCTGGGCCGACGACGCGCCCCGGGTTTTTTGGATGAAGGACACACCGACGCCGCTTTCGGTCGCGTTCATCGACTCGCAGGGCGTGGTGCTCCAGATCGAGGATATGGAGCCCTTCAGCGAGTTTATGCACTGGTCGCGGATGCCGGCCCGTGAAGGGCTGGAGGTTAAACAGGGTGATTTCCAGCGCCTGGGCATTGCACCAGGTAGCCGGTTGATCAGCCGGCAGTGTAAGAACATCACCAATTGACGAAGGAGAGGCGATCTATGTTCATTCACCCGCGACAACCAGTGGCGTTCTTCAATGCCCGATTCACCGGCATTGCGACCGAAGAAGGCGGCGATAACTACCTGGTGTTTGAGTACCAGGGCCAGGAAGTGCGGCAGCCGACCTTTCCCGGCTCTGGCAACGCCGAGCTTTCGGCGCGTGCCGTGGGCAAGATCGGTGTTGTGGTTCGCGTCGATTGGCAGACCGAAGAGCGGGATTTCCCGACCTACCGTTTTGATGCCTACCTCGATCAATCGCTACGCCGGGCTTTCGAGCTGGACGTTTTCGAGCACGCGCCGCCGATAGGTTCGCCGGGCTACAACGCCGAGCGGATCGGCTGGCGAAACAGTCTCTGCCCTGACGGATTCCTGGCCCCTGCCGGCATCATTCCCGGCACGGATGGCCGCTTTATCCAGGACGAAACCGAGGCGCTGACGATTGATGTTCCCCCGGAGTTCGTCAGCCTCTGCGATGAATACAAGTCCACGCCGATGCAGGTGCTGCGCGGATTTATCGCGGATGCCGCATCGCTGAGCAACTACATAGCCGAGCCCCGCGCTGACGGCTACAGCAGCAACGGGAGCGACGAACGCATGCTGGCCTATGACTACATCGAGCGCGCCTATGGCATGCGCCGCGAGTTCGACGGGAGCTGAGCACATGAGTATCAACAACGCCCGCACCATCGAGGGACTGCGCGAAATGATTGTGACAAAGGCCAGCGAAACCACGTTGGCCGACTCGCAATATGACTATGGCCATGTAAACGGCTGGCTCGGTGCCCTGTATTGGGCAAACGAGATTGACCGCACCGTCATGGAAGAGCTGAAGAACGAGGCGAAGGCTGCTTTCGAGCAGGCAGTCGCTGCCCTGAACAAGTGAGGTGACAGAGCATGGCAAAGGAAACATACACGCTGGTTTATAAAGACAACCGCGATAAACAGCAGTTTGACAACGGCAAAGCTGCTGGCGAAGCGTTCGCCCGTGCCCGCGACGAAGATCGGCCCGTAGTGATCAAATCAACCGAAGGCAAGGGGGCGCAATTCCTGGCCAGTACAGGATATTCGCCTGATCGTGAGACAGGCGAGCGCGTCTATAGCAAGGGCTTCAATCAAAATGACGCGGCTTTTCGTGAAGGCTGGGAGAAAGTCGAGCGCGAGAAGATTGCAGCGGCCTACGAGCGCGACCGGGCCGCTGGCGTCAAGGCCGGCATGATGAGGCTGGACGGCAAGGAGGTGGCCGAGGTGCGGGTTTACGAGAGCCGCGACGATAAAAGCGGAAAGGCCACGTATGACGTTCAGTATTTCAAGCGCCAGGGCTCGGAGCATGGAACGTCTTTCACTGAGCATCGAGGACTTGACCGCCCAGCGCTGGAGACGGCAATCGGGACTAAGAACGCCAAGGCTGTTGATGAAATTAAGGCCCAGCGTGTGACAAATCCCTATGAGCGCAGCCTTTCAGCGGTAACTCTTTCGGGCGACCGACTAGCCTACGCCCAGGGCGTTTCACCGCAGAAGGAGGAAAAGGCGGCTGACAAATCCAAGGTTAGAACCGAACCTGCGCCGTTCGACCATCAGGCCGCGCCGAGCATCGGTGCAAAGTCACTGGGTACGCCTTTCAAGAGCGAACCGACGCAGCAGAAAGAAGCCAAGGGCGGCATGGAGCGCGGGCGCTAACGATGGACAAGGAGAGCTTGCGCAAGCAGCTTGCCGAGCAGATGGCGGGCTTCAGCGGCGAGGTAGTGAGATACGCCGCGAAGCCTTTGCCGGATCGGCAGCCGTGGAAGAAGAAACCGACGATGCTTGACGAAGACTACCAGCGGGCGCTGGCCGACGCCGAAGCGCGGAAAATCGAGGGTGAAAAAGATGCTGATGATTGATAGCGCAAAAGACCTGGTGCGGTACTGGCAAGTCCGAGAGGTGATGAAAAACACGCCGGAAGTGCTGGAGACGACGAGCCAATGTGCCCGTTTTGCGTATGCGTGCGGCAGGCAGAACGTGCCGTCCGAAATTCTGGCCGTGCCCGAGCTGCACCGTGCCTGGCTGCGCGGTTGGCGTTTGGCGGTGGCCGAGGCGCGGCGGAAGAAACACTAGATGTTGTGTCGATCGGCAGCTGAGCAAGCACAAGATGTAGTGTATGGCGTTACCCTGCGCTTCGCTCCGGGCCGGGCTTTCGTGCTGCGCATCGAGCCTGGCCAAACAGCCGGCCAGTCTCGCCCCTTCGGGCTTCAATC
>NZ_FMTL01000004.1 GCF_900099645.1 Pseudomonas peli
CGGCTCATGCTTCCAAGCAAGTTGTTGGCTTTTAGGAAACTCTGCCAGTCACCACTGCTGAACTGACTACCCTGGTCTGAGTGAATCATCACTTCCTGCTTGGGCTTACGCCGCCAAACGGCCATCAGCAATGCATCAATAGCCAGATCGCTGGTCATCTGCGGCTTCATCGACCAGCCAATTACCTGCCGTGAAAACAGATCGAGCACCACCGCCAAAAATAACCAACCCTCATAGGTGCGGATGTAGGTTATGTCCGTGACCCAGACTTTGTTGGGTTCGGTGACGTTGAATCGACGCTCAAGATGATTCGGCGAAGCGACTGGAGGCTTGCCACCATAACGACCCGGTCGACGCCGGTAACCCGTCTGCGAACGCAGTCCTTCCTGACGCATTAATCGAGCAACTCGGTGCCTGCCGCACTGTTCGCCAAGCTCACGCAGATCGTCATGGATTTTTCGGTAACCGTAGATGCCACCGCTCTCTAGCCACGAATGCTTGATCAGGCCTAGCAGCCGCTGATCATCCTTGGCTCGCGCCGACTTCGGCTCTGCCAGCCAGGCGTAGTAACCGCTGGCATGTACTTTTAGAGTCAGGCACAGACGGCGAACCGGATAGTCTGCGGATAGATGATTGATGAAGGCGTACTTCAGCCGCACTCCTTGGCAAAGTACGCGGCGGCCTTTTTTAAGATGTCTCGCTCTTCGGTCACGCGCTTGAGTTCAGCACGCAAACGACGCAGTTCAGCATGCTGGTCGTCTTCTTGCGCCCGCTGCTCTTGAGGCTTGCTGTAGCGCTTCACCCAGGCATAAAGGCTGTGTGTCGACATGCCCAAACGAGCAGCTACCTCAGCCACCGGAAGACCTCGCTCGGTCACCTGTTTGACTGCTTCGATTTTGAATTCTTCGGGATAACGCGGGTTGCTCATGGCACCTCCTAATGGGCCGTATTATGAGGCCTAGAGGTGTCTACGAAACTAGGGGCGATTCAGTTCTTGCACTGTTAGTGGGGGCAAAGTCACGACATGAGATTGTTCAATAGGCGCAGGAGAGGCATACCAAAGGGCTGCATAGGCAGCCACTAAAGCAGAAGCAAGGGAGACAATGAGGTAGCGAAGAATAGGCATGATCGAGTTCCTTTCGAAAGTCTGGCCGTCCTAGCCAGCTGTAATGTGAGTGCAGAAGTGACTGTAGCCTAGGTTAAACCGAAATTCATGCAGGCACTGTGGCCGGTACCACAGCACGCCACCGGCCTTTATCTACCAAGGTGAAAACTCAGTGGCAGTGAACACTCCCTGCCTTGTTGTCCATGTGACAGCACTGCCCTGGCGGAGAGCTTTTGCGGCAGCCACCGCCGTGCTCAACAATCACGGTTCCGCCTTGCGACAAACCATGACTCGCTGAGCTGGCCGCTAGGGATGGTCTGAAGTAGCCATGTATTTCTGGCTGACTTCAGCCCCCGCCGATTTTGAAAGCGGCAACTCGATCAAAAACGATCAGGTCATCCGCTCATTTCTGTGTTTTTCGCCGTCGCGAGCACCTCGCGGCAGCCATTCCCCGCACTACAGGCGCACCTCTCCCGTATTGCTCAGTAAGTATCGGCGTGCCATCCACAGATTCGACAGCGCAAACAGTGTCACCAGTTGCGCGGTGTTCTTCGCCAGACCACGGAAGCGCGTCGACCATGCTGGCGGCCATGCAGAACCTGGGTGTGATGCCCTCGTTCAGCCGCCCGCGGGTGAGCAATGACAACGCCTATGCCGAGGCCTTGTTCCGCACGGCGAAGTACTGCCCGCTGTGGCCGGAGCGGCCCTTCGACACGCTGGAGCAGGCCAGGAACTGGGTGAACAGCTTCGTGGCCTGGTACAACCATGAACATCGCCACAGCGCCCTGAAGTTCGTGACCCCGGCGCAGCGACATACTGGCCAGGCGGAAGAGTTGCTGCGCAAGCGTATCGAGCTGTACGAGGCGGCGCGTGCACGGCACCCGGAGCGCTGGAGCGGCAACATCAGGAACTGGGTGCTGGCACCAATCGTGTGCCTGAACCCGGAGCGGGAAGCGGTACTGCAGCAAACATCAAAGGCAGCGTGACACGCTCACGCGACAACTACCTTGAAAATCGCCGGGCGCAGCGGAACTTTTTCAAAAGAATCGGCCAAGAGCGGTCATCGACTATACGCCAGGGCCTGATCAGACAGCATTCACAGCAACAGTTTTTGAGGCTGATAATGCCGCATAGAGCCGTCTTCGATTACCAGGCGTTCGCCCCTCGTTGCCTCTACCAAGCGAACAAACCAAAACCAGCAATCCTCACGGCTATGTGGTGCGCTATCAATAATTTGGAGACTCATCAAGTGAGTCTGCAGGTTAAGTCAGATGCTATTAATTACCTGCAAAGTGAAAGTGACTGTTCTGATAGTTCCACTTGCGCACCATGCGAAACCAATTTATTTAATCGACTTCTTAGTAGCCAGATCGACTATTTTGAGATCGCTCAGCTTATCTTTAAGTACACGCACTTCGTCCAGCAGCACTTCGTTGATAGACGCGAGATTGGCGATCCTGGCTCGCAACTCCTCGAGCTCGTGACGGTACGCTGAGGACTTCTTGCGCTCGGCAATTAAGTCTTGGCGCTTGCCATCGCGTGAGGCACGGCTCGAGCGCCCCAGAACCTCTCGTATCGCCTCGGCGATGAGGGGATAGTGGTTGTGGATCAGGGCAGTCGAGACGCCTGCCTCCCGCGCGACAGCGGCAATGGTGACCTTAGTCTCCCCTGAGTGAGCACGGCCTTTCTGGATGCGGAAAAGCGCGAGCCGTAGGTCTTTTTCACGATCCTCAGCCGGCTTATAGTTGGCTTTCTTATCGGTTGGCTTCATGCGATCAGAGTCTCTGGCGCGATCCCCAGCTGGGCTAACACATCCCGACATCGATTCAGGTCACGTTCAAGACGCTGTCGGCCACCTTCGCCGATATCTGGGCAATGCAGTAGTTCCTTTAAATTGTTATAAAGATGATGATAGATGCGTGCATGGCCGCGACCGATCACAGCATTGTCACAGTCGCCGCAGCGGGTGCGCTCAAGTGTATTACCGATGCAGCCGTCATTGTCGGCCGTGCACCAAGCGTGACCGTTGCTGCGAATCGCTGTGCTCTCAGCGATGGATTTCAGCATCGATCCGCGGTCCTTGAAAATAAGCAGGTTCTGGGGCTCGCGCTGCCATTCCTTGAGCGAGCGGCCATAGCCACCCGAGAGTGGTTCGTTGCCCAGCCAAGTATCGACGACGCCAAGTTTGATGTCCTCCAACTCGTCCTGAATGTCCATGAAAAGGTCAGTATCCAGGTGCTGACCCCAAGTCTCATCCATCCCATAACCCAAGGTCATATCCAGCGACCAGTGGGCAAAATGCTCCTTGAGGTAGCGCAGGTCACCGAACTTGCTGTGCGCGGCGTAGTTGGCGAACTTGCGGCGAAACTGGTGGCTGCTGAGGCTCCAGCTCAGCTCGCAGTCCTGAGCGAATGACTTGAGGTTTGAGTTCCATGCCCAGCCGGAAAGCGTGCGTACCTGATTGCCGTCTCCCGGGCTCACACCCAGAAAGAGCGCATGGCGGTGCTTTTGCGCCTCGGTGATCTGCGGATCATGCGGGTTGGCGCGGCGCCGCCTCCCAATTTCGGAGGCGATCATGGCTTGATAAGGCACGGCCCAGCGCCCCATCAGGCGCAATGCCCGCACGGAGGCCTCGGGGATCATCCAGTCGTGCACGCCTATATCTGTCTTGTCCGAACACGAGCGCATCCAGTGGTACACGTTGCCATCATCATCCTCGGTGCGGTGGTGCGCATTGGATTGCAAGTTAGCCAGCTCGTGGTTGCGGCACCCGGAGGTGCTGGCCAGTACGATGTAACAGGCCGTGCGAAGGTCGCCCAGCGCCTTGTTGAATGCCCTGAGACCGCCCGCCCAACCAAGGGAGTTCAAGTAACATCTCTTCGCATGAACAATGGATGATACCGACTGTCCATTCCGCTGCGACGTGACAGCACCTAGAGCATCCCGCAGATCAAGCAATTGCGGGCCACTCTCGACATGCAGGGAGGCCCGCTCGAACAGGGTGCAGAACACATCGTCCGGTATCAGCAGCGTCTTGCCGCCCTGCTTACGGTGGGAACTGCTGCCCGTAAGCCCCGCCATCGCCGCTGCGGAAGTCTCGAGCCACGGGGGCTGTGGCATTGGGTCGTCGGTGTACTGGCTGAGTTCGTATAGTGCTTCGACGCCCCTGAAACGGTTATGTAGCCCAGCCTGCGACAGCAGCTTCCCCTTGTGCTGGCGCGTCTGACGGTGTTCCTTACAGGCCGCAACATAGGTCGCGCAGACCATCGGCGTCACCTCCCCAAGATGGTCGAGCTTGAGCGCCTCCAAGTAGTGTAGGAATGGCAATACATTACTAAAACAGTTTTTCACTGCCCCGCCTTTCGGCCTGCCCCACCCGTGATTCCCACGGTTTAGGTAGCGGTAAAGAATGGCCTTCATCACCGCCCGAAACGCCGGCGGCACTTTGCTGAAGTTCAGCCGCTTCTTGCTAGTCTGAATGTTGCTGGTAAAGCCGCTGAGCTGCCAAGTGTCTTCGCCATAGTGGCTGAGGATGACCCACTGCCCATCGACCTTTGTGGCGCTGACGATAAGCGTGTCACGTTCGGTTGCGGGCAATCCACGCACATCGTCGGGCTGACCGTTAAGGTACGCCAAGGGTAGTGCTGCCAGAGTATTGTCGCTCATGCAAAGACCTCAAGGGTGGAGACCAGGTCAACCGACCAGAACGGGTGCGGTTTGCTGCGTGCAAGCTCGCGCGCGGCCTCCACGGCAGCCGCCTTGAAAGTTTTCCGCCGCAGCCCCTCGGCCACAATGTAATGGTCAATCAAGCGGGGGATGTGAGCGTACTCCCGCGCCCAACGCCGCTTGTCCATGCGCGAGCGTTCGGCCAGCACACGAAAGTAGAAGCTAAATAGCTTGTGCAGGTCCTCGGCGGTCACCGCGTAGTGCTTGCAGCGCAGGCAGTTCATGAAGTTCATGCAGGTCGCTCCCTCGCGCTTCGGCGCGTACTGGCCGTTCATCGGGTCGGAGCAGCGACCCATGGGGGTCTTCCAGTAGGTCGCTCCGATGCTCCGAGTCAGCAACTCCTTCACCAAAACCTCGCCCATGAACCGCCAGTTACGGCGGGCGTCCTCGCCGGGTGCCAAGTAGTTGCGGTCGACTACTTGTGGGGTATTGCCGAGTGCGGCAGCGGTGGTGACCAAGTCACCCTCGGTCAGTTCGAAAATGCGATTGGCGAAGGTCTTGCGCAGGCGAGAGATGTTAATCCGCAACGGCTTGCCGTCGGTGTTGGTCAGACCATGCTCGGCCACGAGGCGCTCTATCACCAAGAACAACATGGAGCTACTCAACCCCGTGACTTGACCGACAACCTTGCTTCCGCTGCAGCGGTACAGCCACACGCGACCCTTGAGGTCTTCAGGGGCGTCACCTTGCAGCGGGTCAGTGAGAGCCATCACGCGGCGGATAAGACGCTCCACGCTCACTCTCACGCTCGGCGTGGATTCCAGCAGGCGCTCGACGTCCGAATCGGCGCGCAGGGCCACTTTGTTGGAGTTGTAACCGCGGCGTTTCCAGAGCACTAAGAATACGGTGTTCTCTTTGGGGTGGGGCCGCAGGCAGTAGCGATCCATTTCCAGCAGCGGCGTTGTGTTGCACCCGGTGTGCAGCGCCACGATCAGCAGGGCGACGGCCAACAATTCACTGGTCGGTGACGCATCGTCGGCCCAGAGCGGCTTAATCGCCTGCCGCAGCGCCACGACGAACGCCTGCCGCTCGCGCTTGGAAAGCGCCGTTTCACCCTTGTGTTTACGGCCAATGTTGGGGAAAGGGTTGCTCGGAAAGGTGGCGGCATCACCGGATGCGATCAGGGGGAACAACCCACGCCGTCCCAGAGCAAGCAGCGTGGGTTTGGTGTGCGAGTAGAATGACTTCTGAGCGGTAGTCGCCACGTTCAGCCCGGCTAGATGGCCGAGATAGCCGTCGATCAGTTCGCGATTCAGGTCGGCTAGGGCCAGTTCACGGCCAAAAGCCGTCGCCCGGAGCATACAGTAGTCGAGGAAATAGCCCAGCCCATTGCAGTAGCCAGCAACCGTGCTGAGCGCAACCGCGCCCTCCTGGCCGGCAAGGAAGCGTTCGATCTGACGCTGGCATGCATAAGTAATGGTATCGATGCCGGCACCATACCAGCGAGCAAAGTCGCAGAATCGCCGTAAAGTGGCGTTACGTCCGAACTCGACCCTGGTTCTCTTCGGGGGGATGGCCTCGGGCAGAACGACCACATTCCCCGCTGCGTCATGGCTGTGCTCGACCATTGGGACGCTGAGATCTGTCCGAGCGAATATCTTGCGCTTGCCCATCAGACCAGCCCTGCCAGTGCGTTCAGCTCGTCGTCATAGGCTAGCACCGCCTCGTCAGCAAGCTCGTTGACCAGATGCAGGTACACCATGGTCGTCTGAATCGAGCTGTGGCCGAGCTGCCGCTGAACGAACACCAATGGCTCTATCCCGGTGACCCGGTTGCGCTGAAGGCTGACCAGCGTATGGGTGGCGTAGCTGTGCCGGAGCATGTGGGTATGAACCTTGATTCCAGCCCGTTTACCAGCATTACTGATGATCCGGTTGAGGCTCTTGCCGCCCTCGCCATAGGACTCACCGAGCTGATTGAGGAACAGCGCCTTTTCCGGGGTCTTGCTCAACGAGGCACGCGCGCCGCGCACTTTCGACACATAGCGGTAGAGTTCGGCCATAAACCGACGGCTTACGTATATGTTTCGCGGCTTGCTGCCCTTGGTCACCATACCGGTGCCATCGAACGGATCAAGGTGAATGCGCAGGTTCAGCTCGGTTCGTACCGGCTTGGCCGGGTCAAAGACATAGGTCACCGGGAAGGTGGCGATTTCCTCACGGCGTAGCCCCATATGCAGTGCCAGGCGCATCATCATCTGGTGGTGGGGGTTCTCTGCAGCGGCCAGGAGCGCCTTTATCTCGGCCATGCTCAGGAATTTGGGCAGAACCTTGCGGACGCGCGGCATGACATCGTTTGCCATGACCTTGCCGCCACTGGCATCGATATGAGCGAAGAAGCCTGTTTCGCGCTTCACTCTGCGCTCTTCATAACTGAAGGGCAGGCGGTAAACCCATTTCTGGCTCAGGGCGTACTCGTAGAATTTGCAGATGAAATGCAGGCGCTGGCGAGTAGTGCTAGGGGCTAGCTGGGACTCTCCCAGGCAGTAGTCTCGATAAGCCGCCACAAGACTCTTGGCCTCGCCACGATCAACGTCGCGCCAGTCCAATTCATGGGCCTGAAGAAAGCTGAAAAAGTCGAATAGAGCACGTCCGGTGCTGGGCCAGGATCGTTTTGAACCAATTGCCCCGCGAAGAAGATAGTGACGAAAGAACTGGTTGGCGGGGCCACAGCTTTCCATCGAAGCCCAAAGCAGAATCGGGAACCCCGGATAGGGTTGCCCGGAGATCACCAAATCTTCAGTAGCCCACACAAGCTCCATCTGACTTCCCCTGCACTGACCAGACGCCCAACCCCTTTGTCTGCTCTTACAGAGTGAGGGCCTTAAGATCGGCCCAAGGGCACCTTCTCGGCACCATACCTATGATTTTATAAGGGCTTGTTTCTACTATAGATTCAATCTAACGCTTGCCAAGCACCGGATCATAGAGTTGCTTGGCCCTTTGGCAGAAAGCATCGACCAGAGTATTGGTGGCCTGATTGAACAGCGGCCCGAGGGTCGCGCGCACCAGAGGCCCGGCGTAGTCGAAGGTCAGATCCAGGCTGATCTTGCATGCCTTGTCGCCCAGCGCCTTGAACTCCCAATGCCCATATAACTGGGTGAACGGCCCCTCGACCAGAGTCAGCTTGATCAGCTCGCCCGGCACCAGGGTGTTGGCCGTGACAAAGCGCTGGCTCAAGCCACCTTTAGCCACCGCAAGGCTGGCGCGCATATGCGTATCGCTGACCTCAAGCACTTCACTGGCCGAACACCAGGGCAGAAACTGCGGGTAACTGGCCACATCATTGACCAGATCAAACAGCGCCCGCGCGGGATAAGGCAACAGCGCCGAACGCTGAATATGAGTGCTCATAACCCAACCACTTGGTTAAACAGGATGCAGGCGATCATTTGCTCAGCTCTGCGACAAACACGATCAGCACGCCAATTGGCGCGACCACACGAATCAACCAGTACACCACGTTGAACAGTAGCGGGCTTTTTATCGCCAGCTCTTCGCGCACGGCTTCACGCTTAAGCACCCAGCCGGCGAATAGGGCGAACGCCAGGCCACCGAGCGGCAACAGAATACGACTGGTCAGGTAGTCGATGGTGTCGAAGAAATTCCGCCCACCTTCGGCGCCCCATTGGAATAGGTGGAAACCATCCTCGCCAAAAACAAAGAACTTAGCTTCAGCCCCCAGGTTAAAGGACAGCACCGTACCCATACCGACTACCCAGCAGAGGAACGCCAGCACGCTGGTGACCAGCACCCGGCTGCGCTTGGTGCGCTCGACCAAATAGGCCACCGCCGGCTCCAGCATGGAGATCGATGAGGTCCAGGCAGCGATCAGCACCAGTATAAAGAACAGCGTGCCCATCACCTGGCCAAAAGCGATATTGCCGAACGCCACCGGCAAGGTGACAAACATCAGACCCGGCCCTGCGCCAGGCTCCAGACCACCGGCGAAGACGATGGGGAACAGCGCCATACCAGCAGTGAGAGCTACCAGGGTATCGAGAATACCGACGGTGAGAATTGTGCCGCCAATCGAGGCGTTCTTCGGCATATAAGCGCCGTAGACCATGATCGAACCCACACCGACGCTTAGGGTAAAGAATGCATGGCCCATGGCGGCCAGCACACCATCGAGCACGCGGTCCGGCTGGAAATCGAAGAGAAAGTGAAAGCCCTGCATAAAGTGCCCGGTGGTCATGCTGTAACCCAGCAGCACCAGTAGCAGCACGAAAAGCAGCGGCATCATGATGCGCAGGCTGCGCTCAAGGCCGGCCACCACGCCACGTGCGATGACAAAGCCGGTCAGCAGCATAAACAGCGTATGCCACAGAGTCAGCCGCCATGGGTCCGCCGTCAGCGCACCAAACGCCGCGCCAGCCCCTTCGGCACTCACGCCAGCAAACTGCCCGCCGCCCATGCTGAGGATGTAATCCAGCGACCAACCGGCGACCACACTATAAAACGACAGAATCAGCAACGCCGCGATCATGCCCATCAGCGCTGCCCAGGACCATTTCGGCGAAGCACCCGACTCGATGGCCAGGGTCTTGAGGGTATTCACCGGGCTCTGCCGGCCGCGCCGACCGATCAGGGTTTCGGCGAGCATGATCGGCAAGCCGACCATAAAAATGCACACCAGGTACATCATCACGAAAGCCCCGCCGCCGTACATGCCGGTCATATAGGGGAACTTCCAGATATTGCCCAAGCCAACAGCCGAACCAGTCGCAGCCAGAATAAACACCCAACGGCTGGCCCAGGCGCCGTGTATCGAAACCTTATCGTTCGCCATGTTCGGCTAGCCTGCTCTATTGAAAAAAGATCGCGCATTGTCGGGGATTCGCCAGGGCGGCTCAAGCACAGCCGACACCGCGCAGAGCCCAGCCTCTAAGCAGAGCCGATTTTGCCCTGCCGTACACATAGCGCCCGCGCCAGTGACTCCCTATAATGCGCGCCCTATGGCTAAACAAAAGAAACACCCGCAAGGCACCATCGCGCAAAACAAAAAGGCGATGCACGACTACTTCGTCGAATCCAGGTTCGAGGCAGGCTTGGTCCTGGCTGGCTGGGAAGTGAAAAGTCTGCGCGCCGGCAAAGCTCAGTTGGTCGACAGCTATGTGCTGCTGAAAAACGACGAAGCCTGGCTGATGGGCTGCCACATCACCCCTCTGACGGCAGCGAGCACCCATGTGATCGCTGACCCGACGCGCACCCGCAAGCTGCTGCTGAATAAACGCGAGCTGGACAAGCTGTTCGGCGCCGTCCAGCAGAAAGGCTACGCTTGCGTGGCCATGTCGATTTATTGGAAGGCGCACCTGATCAAGTGCGAAATTGCCCTGGCCAAAGGCAAGAAGGACTTCGACAAGCGCCACACCGAGAAAGAGCGCGACGCCGACCGCGAAGTGCAGCGCGCGATGCGCAGCAAAGGCAAAGACGAGTAAATCGACTCTGCACTAATGAAAACGCCCCGCAATGCGGGGCGTTTTTTGTTACTGCGCTCGACTCAGCGCAACTCGCTAAACGCCAGTTTAACGCCCAATCCCACCAGCACCGCCCCCATCAACCGATCAAACCAGTGACCCATCCGCGCAAAACCGGCACGCACCCGCTGATGACTGAACAACTGAGCGACCATGCAGAACCACAGCGCCGTGGCCACCGCCAGATAAACGCCGTAGCACGCCTGTACCGGCAGCGGCGTATGAGGGTTGATCACAACGGTAAACAGCGAGAGGAAGAACAGCGTGGCCTTGGGGTTCAGGCCATTGGTTACAAAGCCCGCCACAAAGGCTGCACGCGGCGAGCGCTCACCTTCATCCAGGCTCAACTCGGCATCGCTCGGGCTTGCCGGTTTGGCCCGCAATGCCCGAATACCGATATACAGCAGGTAAGCCGCGGCCAGCCACTTGAGGGCGTTGAACAGCACAATCGACTGCGACACGATCAAGCCGATACCCAGTAGCGAATAGGCCACATGGATAAAAATCCCGCAGCCCACGCCAATCGCACTGAAGATGCCGGCACGCCGCCCGTGCGCCACACTTTCGCGCACCACAATCGCGAAATCCGGGCCAGGGCTGGCTACGGCCAGCAAGTGGATCAGGGCCACAGCTAAAAACTCGGTCCAGTACATGGGGCGGCTCCGCGACGTCGAAATGATTCTGTTAGGCTCGCCACCTTACTCCCCGCCCAAACCCGCAGGATAGATACAGCTGATGAGTTACAGTCACCGCGCCGTCTTTCTCGACCACAGCTCACTCGACCTGGGCGACCTCGACCTGTCCAGCCTGAGCGCCTGCTTTGCCGACCTGCAGCTGTATCCACACAGCACCCAGGCGCAAACCATCGAACGCCTGCAGGGCGCGCAGGTGGCGATCAGCAACAAGGTGCCGCTGAATGCCGAAGTGTTCGCCGCCTGCCCGGAGCTGAAGCTGGTGTTGGTTGCCGCCACCGGCACCAACCCGATTGACCTGACTGCCGCACGCGCCCACGGCGTCAGCGTGAGCAACTGCCAGGGTTACGGCACGCCCTCGGTGGCGCAACACACTCTTATGTTGCTACTGGCGCTGGCCACCCGCCTGCCCGATTACCAACAGGACGTTCGCTCCGGCCGCTGGCAGCAGGCGCAGCAGTTCTGCCTGCTCGATTACCCGATCGTCGAACTGCACGGCAAAACCCTCGGCCTGCTTGGCCATGGCGAGCTGGGCGGCGCAGTGGCCAAACTGGCCGAAGCCTTCGGCATGAGAGTACTGCTCGGCCAGTTGCCCGGCCGCCATGCGCGTGCCGACCGTCTGCCACTGGATGAGCTGCTGCCTCAGGTCGATGCGCTTACCCTGCATTGCCCACTGACCAGCGACACCCTGAACCTGATCGGCGCCCGCGAACTCAGCCTGATGAAGCCCACGGCCTTTCTGATCAATACTGCCCGCGGCGGCCTGATCAACGAACAGGCCCTGGCCGACGCGCTGCGCGCCGGCCACCTGGGCGGCGCTGCAACCGATGTGCTGACCCAGGAGCCGCCGAAAGATGGCAACCCCTTGCTTGCTGCCGATATCCCTAGGCTGATCATCACCCCGCACAGCGCCTGGGGCAGCCGCGAAGCGCGGCAACGCATCGTCGGCCAGCTCAGCGAAAACGCGCTGGCCTTCTTCAACGGCGCAGCCATCCGCGTAGTCAGCTAAGCTACGCGACTTTTTTCGAGGAGCGCTTATGGACCCGCGAAGCGAAGTACTGCTGCGCCAGGCCGATCTATTCAACGGCCCACTGCTGCTTGCCGGCTTGCCGGCGGATGACTTGCTCGGTCAATTCCCCGAGGCCCACGGCTGGAGCTGGCATGCCGGCGAACACGCGCTGCTGGACGCCCGCTTCAGCAATCGCTGCCACTTTGGCACCCAGCCTGGTGAGCGTGCCTTCCAGGCAGCCGTGCTGTTTCTGCCGAAGTCCCGCGAGCTGACCGAATACCTACTCAATGCCCTGGCGGCGCGCCTGAATGGCCGCGAACTGTTTCTGGTCGGTGAAAAACGTGCCGGCATTGAGCGCGCCGCCAAGCAGCTGGCGAACTTCGGCCAAGCACGCAAGCTAGACAGCGCGCGGCACTGCCAGCTCTGGCAAGTACGGGTTGAGTACGCACCCGCCGCGCCGGACCTGCACAGCCTGGCACAACGCTACGAACTGGCCCTGACCGACGGACCGCTGCAAGTCCTTAGCCTGCCGGGCGTATTCAGCCATGGTCGCCTGGACGTAGGCAGTGCGCTGCTGCTTGAACACCTCGATGGCTTGCCCAGCGGACATATTCTGGATTTCGGCTGTGGAGCCGGCGTACTCGGCGCGGCGCTGAAACGCCGCTACCCAGACAGCCAGATCACCCTGCTGGACGTGGACGCTTTTGCCGTCGAAAGCAGCCGCCTGACTCTTGCAGCCAATGGCCTGCAGGCTGACGTGATCAATGGCGACGGCATTGATGCGGCACCCACGGGCCTGAGTGCCATCCTCAGCAACCCACCCTTTCATCAAGGCGTACACACCCACTACCAAGCCACCGAGCACCTGCTGCGCCAAGCCCGCCAGCATCTGGCTACGAATGGCGAATTGCGCCTGGTGGCCAACAGTTTTCTCAAGTATCCACCACTGATCGAACAGCACCTCGGCCCCTGCCAGACCCTGGCCGACGCCAAAGGCTTTCGCATCTACCGCGCCAGCAACAGCTAAACGGGACTTGCCCTATCAAGGATGCGCGGGCAAAATGCGCGCGTCCTAGGGGAGTAGTCTCCCGCGAGCGCCAGCTCGCCCGGCACGCGTCAACATACTTGCTCAGCAGAGCATGGCGCGTGCGACCCAAGGCCCACCCAGTGGTGGCCTGCGGTTTGACAAGACCTATGACACGCACACCTTACCCGGGGCGGGAAGGCTGTACGTGTCATAGCCATGTTGACCCGCCCCTTTAGGAAAGCCTGATGCTCGAATCCCTGTTTGTCCCCACCTTTATCGTGGCCTTGGCCGAAATCGGCGACAAAACGCAGTTGCTCGCCTTACTGCTGGCTGCGCGCTTTCGCAAACCGTGGCCCATCATTTGGGGCATCGTGGTCGCCACCCTGGCCAACCATTTTGCGGCCGGCGCCATCGGCAACTGGGTTGCCAGCTTCTTCTCCCCCGCCACCTTGAGCTGGATTCTCGCCGCCAGTTTTGTAGCTGTGGCCCTGTGGACACTGATCCCAGACAAACTGGATGACGACGAAAGCTCCAAGTTCAAGCGCTACGGACCGTTCCTGACCACCCTGATTGCCTTCTTCCTCGCGGAAATGGGCGACAAAACCCAGGTCGCTACGGTGATGCTGGCCGCGCAGTACCCGTACTTTGTTCTGGTGGTCATTGGCACAACCCTGGGTATGCTGATTGCCAACGTGCCAGTGGTACTGGCCGGCAACTTCGCGGCGGAACGCCTGCCACTGACACTGATCCGCCGTGTGGCCGCCTGTGCATTTGCGGCGTTGGCGGTGTATGCGGTGTACCAGGCACTGAAATTCAGCGGATTTGTCTGACAGCTAGTTGACGCCAGGAGACTGGCGTTTCGGCCAATACCTCGGCTTCCAGGCGGCTGCTACAGTGCGCAACATTCTGCCCACACAGCCGTCAGGGAGACGCACATGTCACTGGATGATCGGAAAAAACTGGTCCGCCACCATATCGACCTGTCCTGGAACAAAGGCCGCACGGCGCTGGCGGAACAACTGCACAGCAAAGACTTTCTCTATAAGAGTTCGTTTATTGGCAGACCGCTGACCAGCTCTGCCTTTGCCCAGATGGTGCAGGACATCCGCCATGCCATGCCGGACCTGCAGGTGGTGATCGAGGAGTGCATCGCCGAAGGCAACAAAGTGGTCACCTGGAGCACCTTGATCGGCACCATCCAGAAACCCGCACTCGGCTACCCGCCCAGTGACAAGGTGCTGAGCATCTCAGCCATGGCCTTCTGGACCATTACCTCCACTAATGAAATTCAGGAAATCTGCACCATGTTTGACATGGAGAGCTTCCGCTCACAATTGGGCCTGGCCACCCAACCCTTTGCGGCCAAAGCCTTGCCCTGATCAACAAACACCCAATAAAAAGCCTCCATTTGGGGGCTTTTTGCTTAACGCGGATTAGCGTGCCTGCTCATACAGCGGCATCACCTTGGGAATAGCTGCCTGCAGAGACGCGATACGGCTATTGGATGACGGGTGCGTGCTCATGAACTCAGGTGGCGAACCTTCACTGGCGGCGGCCATCTTCTGCCACAGGCTGACCGCAGCATTGGGGTTGTAGCCACCCCGGGCTGCGAGCTCCAGGCCAATCAGATCCGCCTCGTTCTCATTGCCACGGCTGTTTGGCAGCATCATGCCGTACTGCACGGCGGCGTCGGCGAGCGCCAAACTGTCGGAACCCAACCCCAGCAAAGCACCGGCGCCCTGCTTGGCCAGTTCAACACCATAGGCTTTGGACATGGACTCACGGCTGTGCTCGCGCAGTGCGTGGGCCATTTCGTGCCCCATGATCGCGGCGATTTCATCGTCAGTGAGTTTGAGCTTTTCGATGATCCCGCTGTAGAAAATGATCTTCCCACCTGGGCCGCAGTTGGCGTTCAGCTCAGGGCTTTTGATCAGGTTGACCTCCCACTGCCACTGCGCCGCATCCGGGCGAAACAACGGGGCATGCTTGATCAAACGGTCGGCAATGGTGCGCAAGCGCTTGGCATTGTTACTGGTTTTATCCAACACACCATTACTGGAGGCTTCACCCAGGGTCTGCTGATAGGACTGCGCATACATCTGATTGACTTCTTGGGTCGAGAGCATGCTGAACATGTACTGCTTACGCTCGACACCGACAGCGCCGCCGCTGGTGGTGTTTACGGCCTGGCAGGCCGTCAGCAGACTGCAGAGCGCCAAAGCGGCCAGACGAAATGGGGTATTCATGTCAGTTCTCCTTCACGACAGGGACCGTATGCTAGGCCGTGCACCTGGGCAACACAACCCGCAGGCGCTGCAGAATAGGCCGCCGCACACGTTGCTAAATCACAGAATCGAGCTAATGCTTTGAAGCTACACAGCCGATATACCAGGGACAGGTGTAACCCGTAGTTGAGGAGTCCCTATGCGATTCAAATCGATCCAGTCTTCCGTTGCGCTTATGGCGGGGGCCAGCATCCTGGCTGTTATCGTCGCATTGGTACTCTACGCCCTGTTCGCCGGGGGGCGCACCCAGACCCAGGTGCAAGAGCGCACCCAGGCGCTGCTCGAAACAGTGATCGATCAGCGCCTGAACGCTCTGGCTCAAGCCCAGGTTGGCCAACTGCAGCGCCAATTCGAACGCCCCATGACCGTTGCCAAATCCCTGGCCACCCTCAACAGCCAGATGGCCAGTGCCGATGGCAGCCCCGGTATCAGCCTGACTCGCGAGGAACTGAGCAAACTGGTCAGTGAGTACCTGAAGGTCAACCCAGAACTCATCGACCTCTATATCGGCTGGGAACCGAATGCGTTCGACCAGGACGACGACCTGTATGTTGACCAAAAAGAGAATGGGTACGACAACACCGGCCGTTTCATGCCCTGGTGGTACCGAGAAGGTAACCAAATCAAGCTCGACGCACTGACTGTTGAGCAAATGGAAAGTGAAGAAATTCAACCCACCGGGGTGCGCACAGGCGAGTATTACCTGTGCCCCAAGGAAACTGGCAAACCCTGCGTAATTGACCCAGCCTCCTACGATTTTGGCGGCAAGCAGGTGCTGGTTGCCGCCTTCAACGCGCCGATCATGGTCAATGGCCAATTCCGCGGCGTTGCTGGCAACGACCTGGCCCTGGACTTTATTCAGGAGCTGCTCACAACCGCCAAGGCCGGGTTGTATGACGGCGCCGGGGAACTGGCCTTGATTGCATCCAACGGCACCCTGATCGCCGCAACCCAGGACGCCACATTGATTGGCCAGCCGGCAAGCAAGGCGATTGATGCCGAGCTGCTGAGCCAGCTCAAGCAGAGCAGCAATGAGCAGCCGATCAACAAACTCGACGAAGAGCGCCAACTACTCCAACTGCTGCTGCCGTTCCAAGTGGCTGGCACCTCAACACGCTGGACCCTGGCCATCGTTCTGCCAACCAGTGCCGTGTTTGCGGACCTGAATGAGCTGCAGGCCGGCCTCACTGAGCAGGCCGAAGCAGATACATTGGGCATGGCATTGGTGGGTTTATTGGTTGCAGGCCTTGGCATGCTGGTGATCTGGTTCGTCGGCTATGGCATCGCCCGCCCACTGAGACAGATGGTGGTCATGCTTGACGACATTGCCCAGGGCGATGGCGATTTGACCCGCCGCCTGGACGTGAACCGCAGCGATGAACTGGGCGATATCGCCAGGGGCTTCAACACCTTCCTCGGTAAGCTACAAAGCATGATTACTCAGGTGGTCAGTTCGGTGCAGAAAGTCAGCGACTCTTCCGAACACACCGCCGACATCGCCATCCGCACCAACACGGGCGTGCAGAAGCAGCTGGCGGAGATCGAGCTGGTCGCCACCGCCGTACATGAAATGACCGCGACCGCCCAGGACGTGGCACGCAACGCCACCCATGCCGCCGAAGCCGCCAACCATGCAGACCGCGCCGCCAATCAAGGCAAACAGACAGTGCAACACACCGCCGAGGCAATTGCCGCCCTGGCACAAGAAATTGGTCGCGCGGTCACCGTGGTGCAAACGCTGGCCAAGGATAGCGAGAACATCACCGCCATCCTGGTCGCCATTCGAGGGATTGCCGAGCAAACCAACCTGCTGGCACTCAATGCTGCCATCGAGGCCGCCCGTGCCGGCGAACAGGGTCGCGGCTTTGCCGTGGTAGCCGATGAAGTGCGCAATCTGGCGCAGAAAACTCAAAAGGCCACCGAAGAAATCCAGACCATGATCCAGCAACTGCAACAAGGCACTCGCGATGTCGTCACGGTCATGGAAGACAGCCAGAGCAAGACCGAGGTCAGTGTGCAGCAGGCCAGCCAGGCCGCTGAGGCACTGGAGTCCATCACACAGGCGGTCTCGGTGATCAATGACATGAACACGCAGATCGCCAGCGCCGCCGAGGAGCAAAGCGCGGTGGCCGAAGACATCAACCGTAACGTCACCAACATTGGCCAAGTGGCCAATGAAGTGGCCGGTGGCGCTGATGAAGCCAGCCAGGCCAGCGCCGAATTGACCCAACTGGCCGAGCAGCAACGTCGCTTGATCAATCAGTTCAAGGTTTGACTACGCGTAAGCAAAAGGGCGGACTGCTATGCAGTCCGCCCTTTTTTGCACCTTGTTAATAATCTAGGCTGGCGTCAGACACTCCGGCGCATCCAGCTTGGGATCATTGATCAGATTGGCCAGCACCCGCTCACGCAGCGCCGGTTGCGGGCTCACCAATAAAGCCTGCAACTCAACAGCCGGTGTGTCGGCAGCTAACCAGGCCGCCTGACCCGCGTCATCGAGAATCAGCGGGCGGCGCTGGTTAGCAGCCGCCTGAGTCACCACTGCGGCGCTCAAATAGACACACCCCTCCACCGGATAGGCCTCCCATAAAGCGGCGAAATACAGCGGCGTGGCATCACCCGTAAGCCAGTACGGGCGCTTACGCGCGGTGCCACGCCACTCATAAAAACCGTTGGCTGGGAGTAGGCCGCGGCGCAGACGAAACGCCTCACGAAACATCGGCTGTTCCGCCAGGGTTTCCGCTCGCGCCTGGGCTGGGGTCTTGGTCAGATCCGTCAGCCAGGGTGGGGTCAGCCCCCAGCGTGCACGCGTCAACTGGCGCTCGCCCTCGACATTGCGCAGCAGCAACACCTGACTATGCGGCGAAATACTCCAGTGCGGTAACTGATCAGAAGGAAAACCGGGAATCGCCGCAAATGCAGGCGTCCAACGGAACAGCGCATAACGTCCACACATGGGGAAACTCGATAACACTTGAAGGAAAGGCCGCAGGGCAGAAGCGCTGCAGACCGCAATCAGCAGAGCAACGTACCTTGTAGGACATCCGGCTCATCGCCGGGCAGCGGCAGGGCAGCATTGTACGCGGCGATCAGCTGATGCGCGCGGTGCGCGTGGTCATCCTCCACCATCACACCAAGCAGACCACAGGCCGGCAATTCGCCCACGGCGCCGGCCAAGTGCTGCCCCGTGAGGTAGGCCTCGATTCCTTCACTGGCCAGCATACCCAGCAGCAGTTCGCCCTCCATCAGGTCTTGCGGCTCGTAGATTCGCTGCATCAATCATTCTCCCCGCGCACGTCCAGGCTCCAGTCCTCGCCATCCGTCAGCAGCGAAAACACAATCGGCCGGCAGCACACCGGACAGTCTTCGATGTACTCCTGATCGCCTGCCGACAGGTCGAGCAAAGCCTCAGCCTGCTCACCACAATAAGGACATTGGTAGTCCTGACTTTCCAGCATCGCTGCCTCCTTGTGACTTGGCGTTATAATCGCCGGTCTATAGCTGGCCCTGCAGTCGCGTGTTATTCAATCTCACGCCCGACGTTCAGCGCAGTGAGCATCTCCACAGCCACCCACAACAAGAGAGCATGATGGGCGAATTCGATGCCATCCGACCTTACGCCGACGCCGAAGTCCCTGCCGTGTTGGCGCGCCTGCTGGCCGACGATGCATTTCTCGGCATTCTCACTCAGTTCCGCTTCCCGCGCCTGGCGTCTTCGCTAGGCTGGCTGCTTAAACCACTTATAGCCTATCGCCTGCGTCTTGAGTTTCGCGACGTGAGTTCAGTGGCGCAATTACAGACGCGCATCGAGAGCTATGTCGATCGCACCATCGAGCAGGCCACCGATGGCGTGAGCTATTCCGGCATCGAACACTTGCAAGCCGGCAACGCCTATCTGTTCCTCGCCAACCACCGCGATATCGTCATGGACCCGGCGTTCGTCAATTACGCGGTGTACCACGCTGGCCTGCCCACGCCGCGCATCGCCATCGGCGACAACCTGCTGCAGAAGCCCTTTGTCAGCGACCTGATGCGCCTGAACAAGAGTTTTATCGTGCACCGTTCGATCAGCGGACGGCGCGAGAAGCTGGCGGCTTACCAATTGCTGTCGGCATACATCAATCACTCGATCCGCAATGATGGCGAGTCGATCTGGATCGCCCAGGCCGAAGGCCGCGCCAAGGATGGTGATGACCGTACCGATTCGGCGATCCTCAAGATGTTCCATATGAGCCGCAAGGGTGAGCCATTCGCCGAAGTGATCAATGCCCTGCGCCTGACGCCGGTGTCGATCAGCTACGAGTACGACCCCTGCGACCAAGCCAAGGCTCGCGAGCTGTTTATCCGCGCCAGCAGCGGCAGCTACACCAAAGCGGCGGGCGAGGATGACCAGAGCATTGCCCTCGGCATTACGGGCTACAAAGGTCGCGTGCATGTGCACTTCGGTGCGCCGGTCAGCCAAGGGATTGAAGACAGCAAACTGCTGGCTGCAGAAATGGACAGGCAGATTCTCACCGGCTACCGGCTATTTCCTGTGCATTACCTGGCCTACGCCATGTGGGCGGATCGCGACCCGGAACTGGCCGTACCCAGCGCCGCAGACGTATTTCCTGCCGAGGAGCTAAGTGCGGCCAAGAGTGAATGGCAGCGGCGCCTGGCCAACTGCCCGAGCGAGCAGCAGCCCTATCTGATTCTGCAATACGCCAACCCGGTGCGTAACCAGTACCGGATCAAGGCTGGCCTGCCGCTTTAGGCAAACCGCAGCAATAAAAACGGCAGCCCATGGCTGCCGTTTTTTATTGCTGCGGAGGGCGTGTTACAGCCGCGTGCTAAGCCAGGAAAGCAGCAAGGCGCACCCCAGGCAGACAGAGCCAAACCGGACGAAAAACTGATTCAGCCGCCATGTAGGTTCATCACAGGCGTAGGCCTGCTCCGCCAGCTCATTCAACTCATTACCCGCCAACACGCGGGCCTGTGCACGCTGCTCACGCAGACGGGTAGCCAACAGCAACCAGGCGCCGGCCAAGGCAAAAAACAGCGCCAGCCCATTAAGCCACTGCCCAGGCTGACCTTCGATCAGCAACCAAAGCGCTTGCAACGACATCCTCGACCTCTACTACGTCTATAAGGCATGCGACCAACATCGCGCCTAATTAGCAGCACACCCGATGCACGATCGGGCAGCCCAAATACGGTCGCGGAGTCTACCGAAGGTTGCAGCACTCGCGGATCGATTCCGACGAATCGCAGTCACTATGACCAAGCGGTCTAAACACTGTCATCTTCGTAGACTATGGTCTAACACTCGTCCCAACGCTCTGGCCAAAAAGGCTTCAAGCACGGCGACAGGTTTTAAACATCCATGGAGGAACACACCATGCTGCATGCCCAACCGCAAGACCGCGATTACCTGATCGACTCGCTGGATGAGGTGGACGATGTCGTAAACGGGCTATCTTTCAATGTGCAGGACGACCACTGGCTGATCTATTGCGCCATGGGCGGCCACGAGCATTACGCCCTGCCAGACATCGACGCACGCACGGGCATGAGCCTGCCCGAGTTCTATAGCGAAGCCGCCTGAAAGTCAGCAGCACAGATATAAAAAAGCCCGGATCAATCCGGGCTTTTTGATTACAGCGATATGGCTTACTGCCCGAGCATCTGGCCGATGGTCGGGTCCTTGAAGGCGCGGGTCAGGGCGTCGCTCAACACATCGCCAACCAGCTTGGTATTGGTCGCCTGATTCGGCGCCATGCCGAAGCGCTGGTTCAACGAGGCGCCGTAACGGCCGCTGTAGCGACGGCTGCTGTTCTGCACATCAACGCGGAAAGTCGCGGTCATGTCAGCTTCGGTTACGTACATGCCTTCTTTCGGTGACTGGTATTTCAGTTCGGCCAGGGTCAGGGTCAGCTGCGGCGCGTTGTAGGCATTCGCGCTTGGGGTAAAGCCGAGCAAGCGTACAGCCGCTTCAGCCTGGGCCTGCAGCTTGGGCAGGATATCCTGGCCGCTCACGCTGATGGCGCTGGTTTCCGGGTAGAGACCACCGCGAGTTCCCAATACTGGCGAAGGACGGCCATCGGCTACGCGCACCACCACCGGCTGGCCTTGGCCAACAGCGGTCAGCGGGCTATTGAGCTTGGGTTGTGGGCTGAGTTGTTGCGGGCTGTGGGCACAACCCACCAGAGTAAGGCTGGCAACAGCCACCAGACCAAACAGCAGACGATGCAGCATGCTCAACTCTCCATACATAAGGGGGTAGAAGTGGCGCGCAGTATAACCAGCGCGGCAAATGCCTGACAGCGCTGCTTGCCAGGGTCTGCTGCCATTTCTCACAGCAATGCGGCTCGCGATGAAACGGCGACAGAACCTAGGACGCTTATCGCGCTTACTGGTTCCCGTAACACCCCTGTAACCCACGTCAGGCATAAGACTTTAGTCTTCCCTGTTCGTGAGTGATTCGCCATGTTCTCACTGCGCAACCTGCTCGCCCCACGCCCTTCGATGCGCTCATTTGCCCTGGTCGATGCGCAAGGCATCTGCCGCGCACTGCGCCAGTCAGCCCAGGCGCCACAAGGCTCCGGCTGGATTGAGGTGCAACACAGCTGCCTGAGCTGGCTCAATCGACCGCTGCCCGCTAGCGCCAGAACTGCCCAGGTCACGCCATGCCTGCGCGTGCGGCAAACGCTGGCAGCCTGACCGGCGGAAGAAGAAAAGTCACACTAGGCGATCAATTTTCCTGCTTTGCCCTTATAATCTCGCCCCGATTATAAGGACGCCTCCTGTTCGGGCCTTGCCGTATCGCTGATGCTCCATTGCACCAGCTCCGCCCCAGAGAGTCGCCCACTTCGCGCTGCCTTCCGGCTGCCGCTTACTCCCACGTATAGCGCCTGCAATCGCTGCATGGCCGTCCTATGTCGTAGAGAAGCGTGCCCAGCAGACGTGTTTTGAGGTTCACGACTCCAAAAGAGCGTGGAAAGAACGGTTTGGAAAACTTCACAAGAGTGTGGCGAAAATGAACGATCTCGCGGTTGGCATATGCTTCCAGAAGCCTGCTTCCCTCAACCCTGAGCGTCTCGCCGACTGCTGATTGGCTGTGTGCATACATAAGCTGACGAACGTCTATTGAGTGCTGGTTTGCGGAGAAGTGGTAATGGCGCAAAACGATTACGAAACAATGGATGTGGTGCTGGTGGGTGCCGGCATCATGAGTGCGACCTTGGCCGTACTGCTGAAAGAGCTCGATCCGGCGATCAAGCTGGAAGTGCTCGAAATGATGGAATCGGGGGCAATTGAAAGCTCCAACCCCTGGAACAACGCAGGCACCGGCCACGCCGGCCTGTGTGAGTTGAACTACACGCCGGAGTCGGCGGACGGTTCGATCGACATCAAGAAGTCGGTAACCATCAATACTCAGTTCGAAGAGTCCAAGCAGTTCTGGGCCTACTTGGTCGAGAAAGGCCGCTTTGGTTCGCCCAAATCGTTCATCAATCCAGTGCCACACCTGAGCTTCGTTCGCGGCCAGAAAGGTATCGATTACCTGAAGAAGCGCTTCCAGGCGTTGACCGTGCACCATGCCTTTGCGGACATGGAATACACCGAAGACAAAGCCACCCTGGCGGAGTGGATGCCGCTGATGATGCCGGGCCGCGACCCGAACGAGCCAATCGCAGCCACTCGCGTCATGGCGGGCACCGACGTCAACTTCGGCAACCTGACCACGCACCTGCTCGCACACCTCGGCCAGCAAGCTGATGCCAAGGTTTCCTGCAACCAAAAAGTGGTTGGCCTGAAGCGCAGCGGCCAAGGCTGGCGGGTCAGCGTCAAGGACCTGCAAAGCGGCAACAACCGCGAGATCCAGGCTAAATTCGTCTTCCTCGGCGCTGGTGGCGCGGCGCTGCCGCTGCTTCAGATGTCTGGCATCCCGGAAGGCAAAGGCTTCGGCGGCTTCCCGGTCAGCGGCCAGTGGCTGCGTTGCGACAACCCGGACGTGGTCAAACAGCATCAGGCCAAGGTCTATAGCCAGGCAGCTGTGGGCTCGCCGCCGATGTCGGTACCTCACCTGGACACCCGCGTGGTAGACGGTAAAACCTCGCTGCTGTTCGGCCCCTATGCCGGCTTCACCACCAAGTTCCTCAAGCGTGGATCGTTCCTTGATCTGCCGCTGTCGATTCGCTTTAACAACATCGCCCCAATGCTGGCCGTGGCGCGCGACAACTTCGACCTGACCCGCTACCTGGTCAAGGAAGTGCTGCAATCCGAAGCCCAGCGCCTGGAAACCCTGCGCGGTTTCTATCCACTGGCCAAGGCCGAGGACTGGAGCCTGGAAATCGCCGGTCAGCGCGTGCAGATCATCAAAAAGGATGCGAAGAACGGTGGCATCCTGCAGTTCGGGACCGAACTGGTCGCGGCCGAAGACGGCTCCATCGCCGCGCTGCTCGGTGCCTCGCCAGGCGCTTCGGTCACGGTGTCAATCATGCTCGACCTGATCCAGCGTTGCTTCGGCACGCAGGCCAAATCAGAGCAGTGGCGCAGCAAGCTGAACGAGATATTCCCAGCCATGGGCGCAGTGCTCGCCAGCGATGCCGAGCGCTACCGCGAAGTGCAATCGCGCTCCGACGCGTTGCTGCAGTTGGAACAAACCGTCAGCGCCTAAACCGTACTGCAATAAAAAACCGCCTCTCGGGGCGGTTTTTTATTGCCTTTCATTCGCTGAAGGCCGTTTCAGGCTAATCGCGTATTTAAGCGGATGCGGGCATCGGCCGGAAACTGAAGTAATGCCGCAAGGCATCAACCATCTCGACGTAATCACCTGGGGGCGCGACCAGGGCGAAACCCGAGTCATAACTGCCGGGCGTTACATCCTCTCGGGACCATTGGCAGGTGGCCGAAAAGTCGATGTAGTGCGGGGCATCGTGCCCAGGAATTTTCAGACGCATATCAAAACGCGCGCCCACTAACAGGGGTAGCTGACTGATTAACATCAACCCGTCCAATGAGACATTACCGATATAGCCCATGGGCTTGTCGGTGATGCGATTGAATACCTTCAGGTAGTAGGGCAGTTGATGGCGTTCGATGCTGCGCTGAATATGCTTTTGCATAGTGGCAAATCGCTATTGATGGCCATTGAGTATGGCCTCACTACTGCGCTTAAACCAGTTTCAGGAACAGCGTTCAGACACCCGACTCTGGAGTTGCTGACGGGCGGTATCAACCTGCTCATCGCTGTAATAGCTGCGCTGACCATCCGCCTCGGTGCGGTAATAGCTACGCCCCTCAGGGATCGAGGCCAGTTTTTTGCGCAGCTCGTGACATTCCTCGGCGCGTTTGGCCTGTTTTTCCGCAGCCACAGCCGAAACCTGCGCCTGCTCGTCGCGGCGTGCATCGTAAAAACGATTGGTACGCTCTTCGCGCTCACGGGTCAGCTGATCGCGTTCGACCACCTGCGGTTTGACTTCGACCTTTTCGGCCCCCACCGCCGCTGGACGCTGACCGAAATGCACCTGGCCATTGGCATCGGTCCAGCGATAGATTTCCGCAGCCGCCAGCCCCGGCAATAACAACAGGCACAACAAGACGCGCATGGATTCCCTCCCTAAGAACCTGTTTACGATCTCGCGAGCTAGAGCCATACAAGGCAAAAACAGGCGAGGAAGCGGAGTTTACTCGCTGTAAATGAGCATTCCGAGCCTGTTTTTAACGCAGTAGGGCCGACGCGCAGCAGATCGTGAGCAGGTTATAAAACCTCAGCTTACTGCCGAGTAGAGCCTTCTATGGCCTGTAACGACCAGCGGTCAGGGCTTGACCGGGGTGACCTTGACCGCCGCACCGGCGCCTTCATGTCCCAGCTCGCGCAGAGTATCCATGCGTGCGCGGGCGCGATAAGCGTACTCGCTGGCCGGGTAATTAGTGACGATGAACTGGTAGGTATGCATGGCATCAACAAACAGCGCCTGACGCTCCAGGCATTGGCCGCGCAGCAGGGATATTTCCGGCTGCATGTAACGCCGTGAACGGCTGTTGCGCTCGGCCTTGGACAGCGACAGGATCGCTGCTTCGCACTCGCCACGGTCATAGGCCTCATAGGCACTATTGAGGTGGTGATCAAACGAGTAACGGTTGCACCCCGCCACCCCCAACACCAGCAGAACAATAAACAGTATGCGCATAAGCCTCTCCTCCGATGAGCAGTGTATCGACTGCTCAGGAAAATTCTGCAGCAACATATCCTCTGATGGGTAATGCCGCCAGCCACTTGGCCGCCGCACACACGCCTGGCTAGACTGGCGCGCAACGGCCATTGCGCCCAGGAGCTGTCATGTCGTCGTCACCTCGCCTGTTAGTGCTGCTGTGTACCGTTCTGTTGAGCGCCTGCTCGCCCACCACGCCGCTGTTTATTGCGCAGATCACCACCAACGAAGTGGTGGAATACAAAACCCTGAAGAACAACCGCATGCTCGCTGCCATTGAGGATGAAGGCGACCTGCTGACCTACAGTGCCCAGGCCATACGCGACGCCAAAAGCGAACAAGCCGAGCAGCTGTACCTCACTGGTTACCGTGACGAGAAGCTCAGCGATGAGGTGCGTGCCATCTCGCTGTACCAGATCGGTCTGCTCTATATGAACCGCTTCAACGATCAGCGCGACGACAATAAAGCGCTCAACTACTTCTATCAGGTGCTTAACCAGTTCCCATCCAGCCGGGCTGCCGAACGGGCCGAGGCGCGGATTGTGATGATCCGCGAGCGCGCAGACGAGCCCGTACACAAGACCTCGCGCGAACTGCTGGCACACTGGAAGCCCAACCAGCAACTGGACCTGTACAAGCCCAGCCTCGATACCGACATGACCCTGCTGTCGCGCCGCGCCGTACTGAAAAATCGCGTCGGTGAAGCTGAAGAGCTGTACCTGCTGGCCTTGAGCGACCCCGGCATCCCTGCAGACATCAAGGAAAAAGCCCTGTACCAACTCGGTCTGATGTACCTGGCACCAGACAACCCACAGGCCAGCCGCGACAAGGCCATCACCTACCTGCGTCGTCTACTGGTGCAATTCCCCAATAGCGACCTAAACACCAAGGCCGCCCGTCATCTGGATCAGGCACTTAATCGCTAGCAGGTGGGCCAAGGTAGTACAGAGGAACAATGACTACAGGGTTGCGGCATAGTAGCCTCATGCGCAGCTGCCACTCAGGAGTCTGTGCATGACCTTTCGCCGCACCAAAATCGTCGCCACCCTCGGCCCCGCTAGCAACAGTCCAGAGGTGCTTGAACAACTGATCATCGCTGGTCTAGATGTCGCCCGCCTGAACTTCTCCCACGGCTCGCCCGATGAGCACAAAGCCCGCGCCAAGCTGGTGCGCGAATTGGCGGCCAAACACGGCCGTCACGTAGCGCTACTGGGTGATCTGCAAGGCCCAAAAATCCGTATCGCCAAATTCGCCAACAAGCGCATTGAGCTCAAGCTGGGCGACCGCTTCACCTTCTCCACCAGCCATCCGCTGACTGCCGGTACGCAAGACATCGTCGGCATCGACTACCCGGACCTGGTCAAGGATTGCGGCGTCGGTGATGAGCTGCTGCTCGACGACGGCCGCGTGGTCATGCGCGTGATGGAAGCCACCGCAGATGCCCTGCACTGCGAAGTGATCATCGGCGGCCCGCTGTCCGACCACAAAGGCATCAACCGCCGTGGCGGCGGCCTGACTGCGCCGGCGCTGACCGAGAAAGACAAGGCAGACATCAAACTGGCTGCCGAGATGGAGCTGGATTACTTGGCCGTGTCCTTCCCGCGCGATGCCGACGACATGCATTACGCGCGCAAGCTGCGCGACGAAGCCGGCGGCACCGCCTGGCTGGTGGCGAAGATCGAGCGCGCCGAAGCGGTAGCCGACGACGAAACCCTCGACGGCCTGATCCGCGCCAGTGATGCGGTGATGGTTGCTCGTGGTGACCTGGGTGTGGAGATCGGCGACGCCGAACTGTGCGGCATCCAGAAGAAAATCATCCTGCACGCGCGCCGCCACAACAAGGCAGTGATCACCGCGACGCAGATGATGGAGTCGATGATCCAGAACCCGATGCCGACCCGCGCGGAAGTCTCCGACGTAGCAAACGCCGTGCTCGACTACACCGATGCGGTGATGCTCTCGGCGGAAAGTGCCGCCGGTGCCTACCCGCTGGAAGCCGTGCAGGCCATGGCGCGCATTTGCCTGGGCGCGGAAAAGCACCCGACCAGCAAGAAATCCAGCCACCGCATGGGCACCGAGTTCGAGCGCTGCGACGAAAGCATTGCCCTGGCAGCCATGTACACGGCCAACCACTTCCCCGGTGTTAAAGCGATCATCGCGCTGACCGAAAGTGGCTACACCCCACTGATCATGTCGCGCATCCGTTCTTCGGTGCCGATCTTCGCCTTCTCTCCGCACCGCGAAACCCAGGCCCGCGCGGCCATGTTCCGCGGCGTCTACACCGTGCCGTTCGATCCAGCCGCCTTGCAACCGGCGGAAGTCAGCCAGGCCGCAGTGGACGAACTGCTTAAGCGCGGCGTGGTGCAGACTGGTGATTGGGTAATCCTGACCAAGGGCGACAGCTACCACACCATCGGCGGCACCAACACCATGAAGCTGCTACATGTGGGTGAAGCGCTCGTGTAACTGTTTCGCCGCAACGTAAAAGGCCGCTCAATCGAGCGGCCTTTTTGTTTGCCTCAAGGCATCAGGCGAACTTGCTGAAGTCGGGCGTGCGCCGCTGCATAAAGGCGGTCAGCGCCTCGATGGCTTCCGGCGAGCGCAGACGCTGGCCGAACAATGCACCCTCCTCCTCGATAACCCGGCGCAGTTGCTCGCGATCCGGCGCACGCATCAGGCGTTTGCTGTCCGCCACTGCAGCCGGTGCCAATTGCTGGAAGCGCAGGGCCATTTCGCGGGCCTTGGCCAGGGTTGCCGCGCCGCTATCCAGCGCCTGATTAGCGATGCCCCAGGCGGCGGCCTGCTCACCGGTAAAGCTCTGCCCGAGCAGCAACAGTTCGGCAGCGCGGGCGTGGCCAAGCAGGCGCGGCAGGATCAGGCTAGAGCCGTATTCAGGACACAGGCCCAGGTTGACGAAGGGCATCTTCAGCGTGGCATCACGGCTGACATAGACCAGGTCGCAGTGCAGCAGCATGGTCGTGCCGATACCCACCGCCGGACCGTTGACGGCGGCCACCACTGGCTTGCTGAACTCGAACAGCGCCTGCATAAACTGGAACACTTCGCTGTTCAGCCCGGTGGGCGGCGCCTTGATAAAGTCGGCGACATCATTGCCGCTGGTAAAGCAGCTGTCGCCGCCGGTGATCAGCACGGCGCGCACGCTTTTATCCTGATCGGCCTGCACCAGCACTTCGGCCATACCGCTGTACATGGCGCGGGTCAGGGCATTCTTTTTGTCAGGGCGGTGCATGCGCAGAGTCAACAGCCCTTGTTCACGCTCTACCAGCAGGTGCTCGCTCATCATCAATCCTCACGGCAGGCCACCCGCGAGCTGAGAACCTGAACGGCTAGCGCGCGTGGGGCAAAAAGACGTCAGCGAAAACCTGGCTGCGCGGTAAACCCGCCAGATACAGGCGGCGCGCAAAAGTTTCGACACTGTCGGGGTGGCCGCAGAGTAAGGCGATGGTTTGCCGTGAAACAAGGCGCAGTTCGGCCAAAGCAGCCGGCAACTCGGCCGCCACCAGCAGCTCGACCTGCACCTGCGGATGGCTGGCAGCCAAAGCCTGCAAGGGCTCAGCCAGATAATGTGCGGCCGCATCATGGGCCAGGTGAATAATCCGAATGACGCCCTGATGCTCCTGACGTATTGCCTCACGCAGCACCCCATAGAGCGGCGCCAAGCCGGTGCCAGAGGCCATCAGCCACAGCGGGCGGGCTTGCCAGTCCGGGTCATAGTGCAGCGCCGCACCGCGCAATTCGCCCAATCGTAGGCTGCCACCCGGCTGAAACGCCCGCGCTGCCGTGGCAAAGGCACCGCCGTGTCGACAGTCAATATGAAACTCCAGCCAAGGATCGTCGCCCGGCAAGCTGGCCAGCGAATAGGGTCGGGCTATACCGTCCTCAGTCCAGAGTTGCAGGTGCTGGCCGGCACTGTAGCGCAGCGGCCGCTGTGGGGTCAGACGCAGACGCAGCACATCGCTGCTGAGCCAATCGCAACTGTGAATAACGGCAGGGACCGCATCGCGCAGCGGGTCGAATACCTCGATGCTCACGTCCTCGACCACACGACACTGGCAAGCCAGGCGCCAACCCTGCTCACGCCGCGCATCGTCCAGGGCTTCCGGCTTGCCATCGAGCAACTCGCCGCCCACGCAACGCACCAGGCAGGCATGACAACTGCCGGCGCGGCAGCTGTAGGGCACGGTAATGCCGGCAGCCAGTAGGCTGTCCAGCAGGTTACTGGCGGGGGCGACATCAAGGCAGCGATCAGCGGCCCGTAACTCAGGCATCCACATCCTCCCAGGTCGCCGCGCAACGGTTACGGCCGTCGCGTTTGGCCTGGTACAGCGCCTGATCGGCACGTTGCAGGGCTTCGTCGAGATCATCGTGCACGGTCAGCAACGTCATGCCGATGGACACGCTCAGGCTGGCCACCTTCACGCCCAGCGGCTCGGCGCGGCTAAAGGCCTCACGCAAGCGCTCGCAGCATGCGGTGAACTGATCGGCTTCGGTATTGGGTAACAACAACACAAATTCCTCACCGCCGTAGCGGGCTACCACATCGCCGTCGCGCAGACAGGCGCGGGCGACAGCAGCGAACGTTTGCAGAACGCGGTCCCCGGCAGCGTGACCATGGATATCGTTGATCCGCTTGAAATGATCCAGATCGAGCAGCGCCAGACCATGCTGACGCCCATGATGCAGCCCTTCCAGTTCACGACTGGCAAGACGCAGGAAGTGCCGGCGATTACACAGGCCGGTCAACTCGTCCGTAGCGGCCAGGTCTTCCAGTTGACGCATCATGCCACGCAGCGTGTCCTGATGCGCCTGCAGGGCAAAACGCCGTTGGCGCATTCGCTGACGCATAGCTTGGGCGTAACTGGCAAACAGACACAGCCACACCAGCACTACGGCCAGCACACACGCCTGCATAAAGGCCGCAAGTGGCTCATTCAACTGCAGGGTATAGGCTTCATACAGGTTGAGGCCGGCAAAGCCGAAGAAGGCAAACAGCGCGCAACGAGCGAAGACCCGCGGCGGCAACTGAAACACGCCGAATAGCATGATCAGCAGGTAAATCACCAGCATGCTGCCGCGCCCTTCGCTGAACAGTGACAGCAGCACCGTCAGCCAGGCCAACGCCACCAGCACCTGCGGTTCAGTCAGGCTGGGGTCGGACAATCGCAGGTTGAAGTGGGACAGAAACAGCACGAGGAACACCAGCTGGCTAGCGGCGGCCAAGGCAGTGATGGTCAGCGCCGTAAGAGGCGAGGCATGAAACAGCCCAGCGAATATAGCGGCCCAGCACAGCAGCCCAGTCATTGCATAGGTCGCCACTGCCATGCCGAAACGCTTCAGCAGCAGGCTTTGCAGAGATCGCTGGGTTACCCGCTGGCTACTTAGGCTCATGGGTTTATGGGCTCCGTCCCATGCTGGCATCTAGCCGCCACTCTACCCTTGTGATCACAGAATGCCTAGGCCGCTACCGCGTCATTAGTCGGCTCAAATAGCCGACCAGCGACCATGGTCTGGGCCGCCACAGGTGTCCGCCTGGCGGTGTGCGCGGTATACTGCCGCGCCTTTTTATCTTGTGCTTTGGCTATGTCCTTTGACCTTGATAGCACTGCGCAGGGCCGTGACCCTGCGCAGTTCGAAGTTCCTGCCCTACTCCTCCCCTACAAAAAGGAGCGCCAAGCATGACCGTGATCAAGCAAGACGACCTGATCCAGAGCGTCGCCGACGCCCTGCAGTTCATTTCCTATTACCACCCCGTGGATTTTATCCAGGCCATGCATGAGGCCTACCTGCGCGAAGAGTCCCCCGCCGCGCGCGACTCCATGGCGCAGATCCTGATCAACTCGCGCATGTGCGCCACCGGTCATCGGCCGATCTGCCAGGACACCGGCATCGTCACCGTCTTTATCCGCGTCGGCATGGACGTGCGCTGGACCGGCGCCACCATGAGCGTCGACGACATGATCAACGAAGGCGTACGCCGCGCTTACAACCTGCCGGAAAACGTCCTGCGCGCCTCGATCCTCGCCGACCCAGCTGGCGCGCGGAAGAACACCAAGGACAACACCCCGGCCGTCATCCACTACTCCATCGTCCCCGGCGACAAGGTGGAAGTGGACGTCGCAGCCAAAGGCGGCGGCTCCGAGAACAAATCGAAGATGGCCATGCTCAACCCGTCCGACTCGATCGTCGACTGGGTACTCAAGACCGTTCCGGAAATGGGCGCTGGCTGGTGCCCGCCGGGCATGCTCGGCATCGGCATCGGCGGCACCGCCGAGAAAGCCGCGGTAATGGCCAAGGAAGTGCTGATGGAGCACATCGACATCCATGAGCTGAAAGCCCGCGGCCCGCAGAATAAGATCGAGGAAATGCGCCTCGAACTGTTCGAAAAAGTTAACCAGCTGGGCATCGGCGCCCAGGGCCTCGGCGGCCTGACCACCGTGCTCGACGTGAAGATCATGGATTACCCAACCCACGCCGCCAGCCTGCCGGTGTGCATGATCCCCAACTGCGCCGCCACCCGTCACGCCCACTTCGTGCTCGACGGCAGCGGTCCGGCCGAGCTGGAAGCGCCGGACCTGTCGGCCTACCCTGAAATCGTCTGGGAAGCCGGCCCGAGCGCACGCCGCGTCGACCTCGACACCCTGACCCCGGAAGATGTGCAGAGCTGGAAGCCAGGCGAGACCGTGCTGCTTAACGGCAAGATGCTCACCGGCCGCGACGCCGCGCACAAGCGCATGGTCGACATGCTGAACAAGGGCGAAGAGCTGCCGGTGGACCTCAAAGGCCGCTTTATCTATTACGTCGGCCCGGTTGATCCGGTACGCGAAGAAGTCGTCGGCCCAGCCGGCCCGACTACCGCCACGCGGATGGACAAGTTCACCCGACAAATCCTCGAAAGCACCGGCCTGCTGGGCATGATCGGCAAGTCCGAGCGCGGCCCGATTGCCATCGAAGCGATCAAGGACAACAAGGCCGTGTACCTGATGGCTGTCGGCGGCGCTGCTTACCTGGTCGCCCAGGCGATCAAGAAGTCGCGCGTGGTGGCCTTCGCCGAACTGGGTATGGAAGCCATCTACGAGTTCGACGTGAAAGACATGCCAGTCACCGTGGCGGTCGACACCAAGGGCGAGTCGGTGCATATCACGGGGCCTGCGATCTGGAACAAAAAGATCCACGACAGCTTGGCCGTCGAGATCAAGTAAGCCCTGCGGCAAATACAACAAACCCGGCCATGTGCCGGGTTTGTTGTTCAAGAGGTCGGTTTAATGGGCCTTGCTCGCCGCCTCAGCCGGTGGCGATAAGCGCGACAGAATGTGCGCCTTCATTCCGCGGGCCAGCTCTTCCTCATCAAAGAACACCTGCCCCAGACCGTCTTTGCGGAACATCTCCACCGCATCCGGGCTGTGAGTACGGATCACCACGTCGATATCCGGGTTCAACGCCCGCGCCGTTTCCACCATGCGCTGTACGTTCATCGGGTCCGGGGTGGCGATGACCAGCATCGCGGCATCGGCGATATGCGCCTGGATCAGTGTATCGGGCTCGGCTGAGTCTCCCGTTACAGCCACCAAGCCCTGTCCACGAATCTGTTCAACGCGCTCACGGTTCTGCTCAACCACCACGAAGGGGATATTGCGCTCGGCCAGGCTGCGGGTAATCCGCCGCCCAACCCGGCCATAGCCGACCACCACGACCTGCCCTTTGAGGTACTTGTGCTCGGTGCTCATCGGCAGCACGGCCAGTGGGTCTTCGCGGTGCTCGAGTTTGCGCGCCAGAGCCGAGCGGCGCAGCGCCAGTTCCTTGAGCGGCTTGATCAGGGCAAACAGCGCTGGGTTCAGGGCAATCGAAATCAGCGCACCGGCCAGCACCAGGCTCATGCCCTCCTGCGGCAACAACCCTAGCGTCATGCCCAATCCGGCCAGGATGAAGGAGAACTCGCCGATCTGCGCCAGGCTCGCCGCCACGGTCAGCGCTGTATTCAACGGGTAACGAAAGGCCAGCACCAAGGCCGCCGCCGCCAGGGTCTTGCCGATCACGATAATGCCGACCACCGCCAGCACATGCAGCGGCTCCTTGATCAGTACCAGCGGGTCGAACAGCATGCCAACCGAGACGAAGAACAGCACCGCAAAGGCATCCCGCAGCGGCAGTGACTCTTCCGCCGCGCGGTGGCTGAGGTCAGACTCGCGCATCACCATGCCGGCAAAGAATGCACCGAGGGCAAAGGACACCTGGAACAGCGCCGCCGCGCCGTAGGCAATCCCGATCGCTGATGCCACCACCGACAGGGTGAACAGCTCACGCGAACCGGTCTTGGCCACCTGCATCATCATCCAGGGCAGAATGCGCCGCCCGGCCACCAACATCACCACGATAAACACCACCACCAGCAGCAGGGTCTTGCCAAGGGTGTACCACAGCGGATCGCTGCCCATCTCGGCGGTTGGCGTACCACCCAGCACACCCGCCAAAGGCGGCAGCAAGACCAGCACCAGCACGGTCACCAGGTCTTCAACCACCAGCCAGCCGACGGCGATGCGCCCATTCATGGACTCAAGAATGCCGCGCGACTCCAGCGCTTTGAGCAGCACCACGGTACTGGCACATGACAGTGACAGGCCGAACACCAGCCCGGCACCGAAACTCCAGCCCCACCAGTGCGCCACTGCCATACCAAGCACCGTGGCCAGGCCCATCTGCACCACCGCTCCGGGCAAAGCGATCTTCTTTACCGACAACAGATCATCGAGGGAGAAGTGCAGACCCACGCCGAACATCAGCAGCATCACGCCGATTTCTGAAAGCTGCGCGGCCAGCTGAATGTCCGCGACAAACCCAGGGGTTGCCGGTCCCAGCAGAATGCCCGCACAGAGATAACCGATCAGCGCCGGCAGTTTTATCTTCTCGGCAATAAAACCGAAGATCAGCGCCAGACCAAAACCACCTGCCAGGGTGGTGATCAAGGAGATGTTGTGTTCCATTCAGAATCCTCTGCAATGGGTGATTGGGGCGGTTTGCCAGCCCTGCACATGGCAAACACAAGCACCTCAACGGGACGCAAACGCTCCCCACAATGGCGCACGCAAACGGCAGGCGAACTGCCAGACCATCCATGGCCTCGGTGCTGTTTATCGCTGGCAGGGCAAACAGCACAGATAATCGCTACTAATGCTTTTAGTGAATAATAAAAATATCCTTTAGATCAATAAAAAATTAGCCGCACGACCACTGCCATGACGAATGGCAATACGTTCTACCGCTATAACGCACAAATTATCTGCATGAATCGTTCCTCGATTGCTGGCCACTCATCCCTATCCGCGATTACGCAGTGAACTCCCCGCACGTCGTACGGGTCTGTCTGCTGTCGGCCACTGAGGGTGGATCTGCTGGCCATTTGCCCAGCAGGCCACTGCATAGCAGCGCCCCAGATCGCTCATCTGTCCACGGCAATGCGCCTGACCGACCGCTATCGCACCTGCCTGCAGGGTTTCATTCAATCGCTATATGAAGACAGCCCATGTCCCTATCCCATTACCTCCCCTCATGTACCCGCCCGCTGCACAACCTCGTTCTGAGCGCTTGCCTGCTAGGCAGCTTGACTGCATACGCCGAAGAGCCCGTCAGCAACACACGCTGGGTCAGTGACAGCCTGAACACCTATGTACGCAGCGGCCCAACCGACGGCTACCGCATCGTCGGCACCCTGGTTTCCGGGCAGAAAGTCACCCTGCTGCAAACTTCCGGCGACTACAGCCAGGTGCGTGGCGAAAACGGCAGCGCGGTATGGATTGCCAACCGCGACCTACAAGACGTGCCCGGCCAGGCCGAACGCCTGCCACAGCTGGAACAGCAAGTGGCGCAGCTGAGCAGCGAACTGGAAGGCATCAACGACACCTGGAAAACCCGCGTACAAGGCATGCAGGAAACCCTCGACTCACGCAAAAGCCTGATCGACGAACTGCAAACCGCGCGCTCGGCGCTGGATATCGAACTGAGCCGAGCCAACTCTGAGTTGCGCGAACTGCAAGCGCAGCTAGGCGAGGAAAACCAGCAGGTGCTGATGCGCTATATGGCCTACGGCGGCGGCATCGCCGGTGGCGGACTGCTTGCTGGATTGATTCTGCCGACCATGCTGCGGGTAAGACGCAAGCGCAATGATCAGTGGGTCTAGTGCCTCGGCTCTGAGACACGCACAGACAGGGCCATACGCCAATGTTTGCAATGGCTATAGCGACCTGTAGTGATAGACCTCGCCCCTACAACCTTTGACGTTTACGCTGCTGTTTCACCTTGTACATCTCGCGGTCTGCCAGCATGACAGCCTCGTCCGCAGTCATGCTGCCCGGCAGCACCGCCGCCACCCCAACACTCGCGCCGGGATAGTCGATATGGCCAAGCCCATTACCCAACTCATATCGGCCTACCGTCGCTTGGGTCAGGCGATCCTGCATGAGATGGACGGCAGTTTGCATATCACTTGCCAGGTCGAGATGTTTGGCTGGCGTGCTCACCGCAATCACGATGAACTCATCGCCACCGACGCGCCCGATGGTGTCGCTGCTCCGGAGGCGCTGCTGCAGTTGGGTGGCTACCCCACGGAGAAACTCATCCCCTGCCTGGTGGCCATAGGCATCGTTGATGAGTTTGAAACCATCCAGGTCAATGACCCCGACGAGCACGTACGAATGTTCGCGCTGGGCCTGGACTAACAAACGAGCGACATCGTTGAGGATGGCACGCCGGTTGGCCAAACCCGTCAGGGCGTCTGTCAGCGCCAGAGTGGCCAACTCGGCATTGGCAACCTGCAGCTGCTCAACCAGCACTTCACGCTCAAGGGAATAACTCAGCAGTCCAGAGAGCAGCATCAGCAATGGTTCCACATCCGGCGCACGGGCCACCTGATCCGAACTCGCGGCACAGACGGTGCCCAGTACCCGGCCATCCACGGATCTGATTGGCGCGCTCACATAGGTTCTGATGCCCAGAGCGGCGGCGGCCTCCGAGTCACCCCAGCATTCGGCAACGTTGTCCGAGTACATACGGTTTTCGTCCAGTGCCCGCTTGCACAGCGTATCTGCCCACGGCACGACCAACCCTTCGGGAATCAACATGCCGCCCACGTTACGGGCGAACTCGACCCGCTGGACACCTTCCTCGGTATCAATGGTCGTCAAATATGTCGATTCCATTCCGGTGACCTGACTGAGCAAGGCCAGCAAGGGACGCGTGAGTTGCTCCAGCGTTCGCGCTTTGGGGATGGTTTCAGACAGCAGGGAAAGTATTTGATCCATGTGGATACGCCGGCAGCTATGAGGGCAACTCGATTGTCGACCAATCGGCGGTTTACTGAACAGTGTTGGACTTCACCAAACTAAAAAGACCCGCGGCAGAAACGCATTGCAGATTCACAGTTATCTAGTCATCGCGCGTCAGCACTTCCAGCAGCTCAATCTCAAAAATCAAATTGGAATGCGGCTTGATATGCGCGCCGAACTGACGCTCGCCATAGCCCAGGTGCGACGGAACAAAGAGTTTGCGTTTGCCACCGACTTTCATGCCCATTAGGCCCTGGTCCCAGCCCTTGATCACCCGGCCGGTGCCGATCACGCACTGGAAGGCTTTGCCGCGATCATAGGATGAGTCGAACTTGCGGCCATCTTCGAGGAATCCGTTGTACTGGGTGGTGATCAGCGCACCTTTGACCACTTCCTTGCCGTCACCCAGTTGAATATCTTCAATCACCAGTTCGTTGCTCATTACTCACCTCGTCTATTCGCCAGGCCTGCTTATGGCCGGGTTTGCAGAAAATCACTCGCCAGTCGGCTCCAGCACCGCCAGCAGCTCGGATAGCCGCGCTTCCAGTTGCGCCAACTCGCTGGCGGCAATCGGCGCCAGCAGGCGCGCTTCATTGGCGACATGCGCGGTTACCGCGCGGTCGATCAGTTCCAGGCCGGCCGGAGTCAGTTGCACCAGCAGGCTGCGCGCGTCGCTGGGGTTGGCCTGGCGGCTGACCCAACCTGCGGCTTCAAGCTGCTGCAACTGCCGGGTCATGGTGCCGGAGGTGACCATCAGGGTCGAGAACAGTGTGGTCGGTGCCAGGCGGTAAGGCTCGCCGGAGCGACGCAAGGTGGCCAACACGTCAAACTCCCAGGCGGTCAGGCCAAAGCTGCTGAACAGTTTGTCCAGCTCACGCCGCAACAATGCCGCACAGCGCCCGAGCCGGCCGATCACGCCCATCGGGCTGACATCCAGATCCGGCCGCTCGCGGTGCCACTGCTGAAGAATTGCATCGACCGCATCCATCTGTCGCTGAATTGCCATTGGCTTACCTTTGGAAATTTATCTTGAACTCAAGACAAGTCGCTATTAGCTTCGCATTTTATCTTGAATGCGAGACAAATGCATGGACCACTCAACATCGCGTAGCTCCTGGCTGGATGTGTTGATCACGGCTTTAGCGCCGGCCATCTGGGGCTCGACCTATATCGTCACCACCGAGATTCTGCCACCCGATCGGCCGTTTACCGCCGCGCTACTGCGCGCCCTGCCTGCCGGTCTGCTGCTGGTGCTGTACAGCCGCTACCTGCCCCGGCCCAGCGAATGGCCGCGTTTGCTGGTGCTGGCAGCGCTGAATATCGGCTTCTTCCAGGCGCTGCTGTTTGTTGCCGCCTACCGCTTGCCCGGCGGACTGGCGGCGGTGGTCGGGGCGATTCAACCGCTGCTGGTGATGGGCCTGGTGTGGTCGATGGATGGTCAACGTCCAGCATCTGTGGCGGTAGCCGCCAGCGTTGTGGGTATCGCCGGGATGGCTGCCCTGCTGCTGGTACCTGACGCGAGTTGGGACCCAATCGGGATTGCCGCCGCCTTTATCGGCACTGCCTGCATGGCGAGCGGCACCTACCTGACGCGACGCTGGCGACCGACTGTGCCGCTGCTGGCCTTTACCGGTTGGCAACTGCTGATTGGCGGTTTGTTCCTGCTGCCGGTGGCCTGGCTGATCGACCCGCCGCTGCCGCCGCTAAGCCTTATGCAGTGGCTGGGCTATGCCTACCTGTCGTTGTTTGGCGCATTGCTGGCTTATGTGCTGTGGTTTCGCGGCATCGCTCGCCTCGCGCCGGTGGCGGTGTCGTCATTGGGGCTGCTCAGCCCGCTGGTGGCAGTGATTCTCGGCTGGGCATTGCTCGGGCAGAGCATCACCGGTGTGGCGCTGCTGGGCTTGGTTGCGGTGCTGGGCAGCATTCTGGCGGTGCAATGGGCCGCAGCGGCCAAGCCGGCAGTTGTCGCGCCCCATGTTAAAGTCGCGCGCTGCACAACCCCGACGGCCCAAGGCGACAACTAGCGACCATGCAAACCCCGGCATTTACTGGCGATCTGGAAGACTGGAACACCCTGAACAGCAGCATCGGTTTTTCCGAGTTGCTGATCGGCAATGGCGCAAGCCTGGCGGTATGGCGCAAGTTTGCCTACTTCTCGCTGTTCGACGAGGCGCAGACCACGCGCAATCGCCCGCTCAGCCCGACCGAACTCAGCGTGTTCCGCGCCCTGGATACCAGCAATTTCGAGCAGGTGCTCAGCGCGCTGAAGAACAGCATCCGGGTCAATGCCGCGCTGACCATCAACTCCTCGTCGCCGCGCCATCGCTACTTCGCCATCAAGGAAGCGCTGATCCACGCCGTGCGTGCGGTGCATATCCCCTGGAGCCAGATGCAGGCCGCCAGCCTGGCGCAGATCAACAGCGCGCTGAGCCAGTACCAGACGGTGTATTCCGGCAATTACGACCTGCTCAACTACTGGGCCGTGATGCAGGCACCGGACGCGTTTGAAGACCTGTTCAGAGGTGCGGATTCAACCTTCGACCCAGGCAACAGCCAGCGCCAAGACCATGCTACGCGCCTGCTCTATCTGCATGGCGGCATGCACCTGGTAAAGAACATCGACGGCAGCACGCGCATTCTCAATTCATCGGAGAGCACCCTGCTGGCCAGCTTCGCCATTAACCAGCTGGGCGATATTCCGCTGTTCGTTAATGAAGGCAGCAGCGCGGACAAGCTCAAGGCCATCCGCAGCAGCGATTACCTGGCGTTCTGCTACAGCCAGTTGGCACAGCCCAAGGACCGGCTGTGTATCTTCGGCCACAGCCTGTCGGCGCAGGACCAGCACCTGACCCAGGCACTGCAACAGGCCGGAGTGAAAACCCTGGCCATCTCGATCTACCCGCACAACCCGCTGTTTGTCGCCCAGCAGAAGCAGCACTACGCCAGCCTGTTCGCCGAACAGCAAGTGGAGCTGCGCTTCTTCGATGCGCTCAGCCACCCGCTGGGTGACCCTGCGCTGCGCATCCCCACTGACGCTTAAGCCTGGATCGAACGCACCAGGCTTAGCTCGGCCGGCGCACGGCGCTGGCTGAGGTAACGGGTGCAGCTGACGCGCAGGAATGAGGCGAAATTCACCACCTCACCGCGATAGTCCATCACCTCGTCATACAGTTTGGTGATCAGCTGATTGGTGGTCATGCCATCGACTTCGGCGATTTCGCGCAGGATGTCCCAGAACTGGTTTTCCAGGCGTAGGGTGGTGACCACGCCACGGATGCGCAGCGAGCGGGAACGGGATTCGTAGAGAATCGGATCGGCTTTGACATACAGCTCGCACATGGCGGCTCACCTCCCTAAATGCGGGGCCTGACTGGCCCCGGCAGTTTAGAACCTGTTTACGATCTGCTGCGCGTCGGCGCTACTGCGTTAAAAACAAGCTCGGAATGCTCATTTACCATTCGTAAACTCCGCTTCCTCGCTTGTTTTTGCCTTGTATCGCTCTAGCTCGCAAGATCGTAAACAGGCTCTTACAGCGTGATCTGTGTACCGAGCAGACCAAGGAATGCGGCCAGCCAGTTGGGGTGCGCTGGCCAGGCCGGCGCGGTGACCAGATTGCCCTGCACATGGGCCTGGTCCACAGCGATATCGATATAGCGCCCGCCAGCCAGGGTGACTTCCGGGCCACAGGCCGGGTAGGCGCTGCATTCGCGGCCTTTAAGCACGCCCGCAGCGGCGAGCAATTGCGCGCCATGGCAAACCGCCGCAATCGGTTTGCCAGCCTTGTCGAAGGCCTGTACCAGCGCCAACACCTGAGCGTTCAGGCGCAGGTACTCCGGGGCGCGACCACCGGGGATCACCAGGGCGTCGTAATTTTCAGCCTTGACCTGAGCGAAGTCGAAGTTGAGGGCAAAGTTATGCCCCGGCTTTTCGCTGTAGGTCTGCTCGCCTTCAAAATCGTGGATGGCGGTGCGCACGCTCTGTCCGGCGCTCTTGTTCGGGCATACCGCGTGCACCTGATGGCCGACCATCAGCAGTGCCTGAAACGGCACCATCACTTCGTAGTCTTCGACGTAGTCGCCGACCAGCATGAGAATCTTCTTCGCTGCCATGTGCCTACTCCCTTTCTGGGTTGAGAAGCACAGAGTGTTATCCCGATCAGCCGGCAGCGGGTAATAGCCCGGTACTACAGCGCTCGCGACTGCGAGCAAGCCAACGTTGCGTAGGGTGTGCCATGCACATCAATGCAGGCTGCTGGTGCGCGCGGCGCACCCTACAACGACAGGCTAGTGTGCCCTCAGCTACTCCAGCACTTCCTCATCACGTAGCAGCACATAGGTGCAACCGCTGTCATCTTCCAGGTAGTCGTGCACATAGAACATCACGACTTCACCCAGGCCGGGCTGGGCGGCCACGTAGTCACCGATGTCCACGGTGAAATGGCCTTTGGAACCCGGCTTGGCTTCACACTCGATGCGCGCATTGACGAACAGCTCCGGCGCGCTGTCGCCGAAATAATCTTCACGCTCTGCAGCATCCCAATCGGCCGGGGCTTCGAACGGGCCGCAGAACAGCACCTTGGCATCACCCAGATCCACTTCCTCGGCTTCCGGATCCTGGTCATCCGCGCGATACACCGTGCAGTCCTGCGCGTCAGGGTTTTCCAGAATGGCCAGACGGGCCGCCAGTTGTTGCTCAGTATCCATAGGGGGCATAGCTATCTCCGAGCGTTTTGGCGATTAAGAGCAGGGCAAATCCAGCCGGCAGTCCATCTGCCGGCAAGGCCTAGCAGGCTATGGGCTGTTGCGCTTGCAGTGCAAGCGATGAAATGCCCGCAGCCACCTTACGCAGAATATTTTGCGACTTAATTTGGCGTTAAGTCTGCAGGCAAATACTCACTCCCAAGTTCACAGACGAGGTTCCGTTTATGGAGCTGCCTTGGGTGTATCAAAACACTGCACTTGCACAGATCGGCCGCGAGCAACCGCTCAGCCTGTACCTGGCCAATCACGAAAGCCCACGCCGAGCGGGGATTGAAGCCTTTATCGGCGAGCGCTTCGCCGCTCAGCATCAAGCGCGAATCCGCCATTTCATGCCCTGCCTGCTCAGCCTGGAAGATCGCGACGGGCAACTGCTCGGCGCGGTAGGCCTGCGCGGTGCCGCCAGTGGCCCGCTGTTTCTTGAGCGTTACCTGCAGCAACCGGCGGAACAGGTGATTGCCGCCCGGCAGGTGGCCAATGCACCACAGCGGGCACAACTGGTCGAGGTCGGTAACCTGGCAGCGGGCAGCCCGGGCGCTGCGCGTTTGCTGATCGTCGCCCTGACCGATCTGCTGGTGGCGCTGGGTTATCGCTGGGTGACCTTTACCGGCACCCTGGCCCTGCTCAACAGCTTCCAGCGCCTGGGCCTGACGCCCGTACCGCTGGGCCCGGCCAATCCGGATTGCGTGGGCGACGAACTGGCCGACTGGGGCAGCTACTACGCCAACCAACCGCAAGTGATGGCCGGCGACATCTACGCCGGTCACCAACGCCTGCTGCAACTGGGTGCTTACCCGCGCCTGGCTCACCACGCTTTCTATGCCCTGGAGGACATGCCCGATGTGGCCTGCCGCTGAATCACTGTTCAACCGCCTGGCCGCACTCGGCGATGCCAGCGCCCTGCGTGAAGGCCCGTGGCAACTGAGCTACACCCAGTTGCTGAATGAGGTCGAGCAGCGCAGTGCACTGTTGCTGGAGAGTGGCGCGCGGCGCGTTGCCCTGGCGCTGGACAATGGCATCGACTGGGTACTCTGGGACCTGGCCACCCTGCATGCCGGGCTGGTTTGCGTGCCGCTGCCGGGCTTCTTCTCCAGCGGCCAGCAGGCCCATGTGCTCGACAGTGCCAGCATCGACTGCCTGATCGGCCCGAACACTGCACTGTTCAGCGCACTGGGTTTCAACCCTAGCGCGGCCGGCATGCTGCAACGCCCACGGGCGCAGGTCAGCACGCTGCCAGTCGGTACCTGCAAGATCACCTACACCTCCGGCACCACCGGGCAACCCAAAGGCGTATGCCTGGATATCGCCACACAACTGGCGGTGGCTCGCAGTCTGGTGCAGGCCAGCGCCAGCTGCGCGGTCGAACGCCACCTGTGCGTCCTGCCGCTGGCCACCCTGCTGGAGAATATCGCCGGGGTTTATGCGCCCTTGTTGGCCGGGGCGCGGATTGAATTGATGCCGATGGCGCAGATCGGTCTGCTCGGTGCCAGCCAGTTCGATCTGCCGCGCTTTCTCGGCGCCCTGGCTCAGGCGCAGCCCAATAGCCTGATCCTGCTGCCACAACTGCTGCTGGCGCTGGTCAGCGCCGGCGAAAATCACCTACCCCTGCCGAGCAGCCTGCGTTTTATCGCCGTCGGCGGTGGCCGCGTCGCCAGCCAATTGCTGCAACGTGCTGACGCCCTGGGGCTGCCGGTGTTCGAGGGCTACGGCCTGTCCGAGTGCGCCTCAGTGGTGTGCCTGAACACCCCGGAAAACCGCCGTATCGGCACCGTCGGCCAACCGTTGCCACACCTGCAGGTACGCCTGGCTACAGACGGCGAGGTGATGGTCCAAGGCCCACGCCTGCTTGGTTACCTGGGCGAACCATGCCCTGACGAGGAGTGGCTGGGCACCGGTGATCTGGGCCATTTCGACGGACCATTCCTAGTACTGCACGGGCGCAAGAAACACCAGTTCATCACCGCCTTTGGCCGCAACGTAAACCCGGAATGGGTCGAGGCCGAGTTGGTCCAGCAACTGCCAATCGCCCAGGCCTGGCTGCATGGCGAAGCACTGCCCGGCAACATTGCCGTGCTGGTGCCGCGCTTCCCGAATACCCCTGACAGCCAATTGGCCGAAGCCGTGGCGACGGCCAACCAAGCCCTGCCCGACTATGCCCGCGTGCACCACTGGCTGCGCGCCGAACAACCTTTCAGCAGTGCCAATGCGCTGGCCACCAGCAATGGCCGCCTGCGGCGTACAGCCCTGCTTAACCACTACCAGCACGCCATCGAGCAATTGATGGCCACCGAATCCTGCTATGGAGATGCCTGATGAGCTTCTACGAATCCCTGCTTGAACACACCAGCGCTGAGCGCAATTACCTGCTCAGTGCGCCGATCATTGCCCAGGCCATGGCTGGCACCGTCAGCCTGAACAGCTACGTGGCCTTTCTCACCGAGGCCTATCACCACGTTAAACACACCGTGCCCTTGCTGATGGCCTGCGGCGCGCGTTTGCCAGAACGGCTGGAGTGGTTGCGCGAAGCTATCGGCGAATACATCGAGGAAGAAACGGGCCACCAGGAATGGGTGCTCAACGACATCGCCGTGTGTGGTGCAGACAAAGAAGCGGTGCGCCACGGCACGCCCAAGCTGCCGACCGAGCTGATGGTCAGCTACGTCTACGACCGCATCGCGCGGCACAACCCGGTGAGTTTCTTCGGCATGGTCAATGTGCTGGAAGGTACCAGCATTGCCTTGGCTACCCAGGTGGCCGGAGTGATTCAGGACAAGCTGCAACTGCCGAACAAGGCCTTCAGCTACCTGAGTTCCCACGGCAGCCTGGACCTGGAACATATCGAATTCTTCAAAAAACTGATGAATCAGCTCGACAACGACGACGACAAAGCTGCCGTGGTGCACACCGCCAAAGTGGTCTATCGCCTCTACGGCGATATGTTCCGCAGCTTGCCGCTGAGCGCCTGAGGACTAGCGATGAATATTCCTGAATGCCGCGCCGTGATCACCGGGGCCAGTGGTGGGATTGGCCAAGCACTGGTCGCCGAACTGCTGCGCGACGGTGCCCACCTGCTGCTGGTTGGCCGCCAGCCCGAACCCCTGCAAGCGCTGGCCGAGGCCCATGCCGGCAAAGTCACGCTGGTGACTGCGGACATCCGCGAACGCAGCGGCCGTGAAGCCGTGGTCGCCGCCGCTCAGCGCTTTGGCGGCATCAACACGCTGATCAATGCTGCGGGGGTCAATCACTTCGGCCTGCTGGAGCAGCATGATGAAACCGCCATCGCCGAGCTGATCGAACTCAACGTAACCGCCACCTTGCAGCTGACTCACCGCCTGCTGCCACTGCTGCGGCAACAGGGCCGAGCCCTGGTGGTCAACCTGGGCTCGACGTTCGGCTCCATCGGTTACCCCGGCTTCACGGCCTACTGCGCCAGCAAGTTTGCCCTGCGCGGGTTTTCAGAAGCACTGCGCCGCGAGTTGGCCGACACCCTGATCAAGGTTCTCTACTTCGCCCCACGCGCCACTCAAACCCGCATGAACGGCGCCCAGGTGGTGGCCATGAACGACGAGCTGAACGTCGCCATGGACGACCCACACAGCGTTGCTTTGCAATTGCTGGCAGCCATACGCCGTGAGGAAGAGGAGCGCTACCTGGGCTGGCCGGAGAAACTCTTCGTGCGCCTCAACAGCCTGCTGCCGCGCCTGGTCGATCAGGCCCTGCGTAAACAACTGCCCATCATCCAGCGCTTTGCGCGCAGCAAACCTTAAGAGGACACACCCCATGACGCTTTTCCGCACCGCCGCCTGCACCCTGCTCTGCCTCATCAGCCTGCCCAGTTTCGCCTTGAGCGAACAAGGCCAGGCGCAGCTGCAAAGCCTGCAAGACCGCTGGGCCGAGATCAATTATCAGCTGCCCAAGGAACAACGCGAGAAAGCCTTCGCCAGCCTCAGCGAGCAGGCGCAAAAAGCTGTCGCCGCCGAGCCTAACGCAGCCGAACTGCAGATCTGGAACGGCATCATCCTCAGCACCTACGCCGGTTCCAAAGGTGGCCTGGGGGCGCTGGGTCTGGTCAAGGAAGCCAAGGCCAGCCTGGAGCAGGGCCTGGCGCTCGACCCCAAGGCGCTGTCCGGCTCGGCCTACACCAGCCTCGGCAGCCTGTACTACCAGGTGCCTGGCTGGCCGGTAGGCTTTGGCGATGACGAAAAGGCCGAAGCCATGCTCAAGCAGGCCTTGGCGATCAACCCGGACGGCATTGATCCCAACTATTTTTACGCGGACTATCTGACCCGCGCCAAACGCTACGCTGAGGCAAAAGTGGCACTGGAAAAAGCCTTGCAAGCGCCTGCACGGCCTAATCGCCTGTCTGCCGACGCAGGGCGCAAAGCGGAAATTCAAGCGCTACTGGCCAAGGTCAACGCCGAATTGGAGTAATCTCGCCCACGCGAGTTTGGATAGAACACACCGGGAATCACTGCATGCGCATTCTGCTGGTCGAAGACGACAACGCCCTGGGCGAAGGTATTCGCACCGCCCTCAAACCCGAGGGGTACACCGTCGACTGGGTACAGGATGGCAGCAGTGCGCTGCATGCCCTGACCAGCGAGAGTTTTGAACTGGCGATCCTCGACCTGGGCCTGCCACGCATGGACGGCCTGCAGGTGCTCAAGCACCTGCGCGCGGCCGCCAACCCGGTGCCCGTGCTGGTACTGACCGCCCGTGACTCCACCAGTGATCGCATCGCCGGGCTGGATGCCGGCGCCGACGATTACCTGGTCAAACCCTTTGATGTGGCTGAACTCAAAGCCCGCTTGCGCGCACTGCTGCGGCGCAGCTTCAACCGTCCGCAGCCGGCGCTGGAATACCGTGGCATCAGTCTTGACCCGGTCAGCCAGGCCGTCAGCTATCAAGGCCAGGCGGTCAATCTGCCGCGCAAGGAATTCCTCCTGCTGCACGAATTACTCGCCCAGCCGGGCCGGGTGATGACCCGCGACAAGCTGCAACAGGCCCTCTACGGCTGGGACGAAGAGTTGGAGAGCAACGCCCTGGAAGTGCATGTGCACCACCTGCGCAAAAAATTCTTTCCCGAGCTGATCCGCACCGTGCGCGGCGTCGGCTACCTGGTGGATAAATAACATGCCGAAGGTGTTGCGCTCGATCCGTGCGCGTTTGCTGGTCCTGCTGCTGTCACTGTTGAGCGTCGCCCTGGGGCTGATCAGTCACAAGATCTACAGTGATGCCAGCCATGAAGTGGAAGAGCTGTTCGACGCCCAGCTGGCGCAGACCTCCCGGGTGCTTATGGGCCTGGTCCGTCATGAGCTGTCGGCCGACTCGCGCCGCGACCTGCAGACTGCGCTGGATGAAGCCCTGCTGCTGAAAAACAGCCCGCGTAACCTCGACGGTCTGCTCGGGCACAGCTACGAAAGCAAGCTGGCCTTCCAGATGCTTAACGACAACGGCGAGCTGGTGTTCCAATCCGCCAGCGCCCCGAAAGGCCTGCTGATGGAGATGATCGCCCAGCTCGGCCTCAATCTGCCGGCCGACTCACAGCCGATCAGTGAACGTCTCAATCGACTGGCCAAATACCTCAGCGGCTATCACACCCTGACCTTGGGCGAGCACCGCTGGCGGGTGTTTGTGCTGCACGACAACGTCGATCACCACTGGGTACTGGTGGGTGAGCGTGAAGACGTGCGCGGCGAACTGTCTGGCAAGATTGCCCAGCGCACCCTGCAACCGCTGCTGATCGGTTTGCCGCTGCTGGCTCTGCTGCTCTGGCTGGCCGTAGGCTTTGGCTTGCGCCCACTGCAGCGCATGGCCGAATCGATCAAGGCCCGCGCCCCTGACAACCTCGCGCCGCTGACTTTTGGCCCGTTGCCACACGAGCTGGAACCCATGGGCGCTTCGCTCAACCGCTTGCTGATGCAGGTCAACCACCTGCTCGACCAGGAAAAACGCTTTATCGCTGATGCGGCCCACGAGTTGCGCACCCCCTTGGCGGTGCTGCGTATTCACGCCCAGAACGCCCTCGACGCGCCTGACCCGCAAGACCGTAACGATGCCCTGCGCCAGCTCGGCAGCGGTGTCGAACGCGCCACGCGGGTGGTGGCTCAACTGCTGACCCTGGCGCGCCTGGAACCCAATGTGGCGCAACTGGCCATGCGCGAGCTGGACCTGCTCGGGTTTGTGCGCAACGAACTGGCAGAGCTGATTCCACTGGCACTGGAGCGTCATCAGGAACTTGACCTGGATGCCCTGGAGCCAGCGGACTATCAGTTGCTGGCGGATGGCCCAAGCCTCGGCACCCTGCTGCAAAACCTGATCAGTAATGCCGTGCAATACACCCCTGACGGGGGCCGTATTCGGGTTCAGCTAGAAGCTCAGGCAGATGCCATCGTGCTGCGCGTGCAGGACAGCGGACCCGGCGTCGCACAGGCGCAGCGGGAAAAACTCTTCGAACGGTTCTATCGCCTTGGCGCCGGACAGGGCGCGGGCCTTGGGCTGTCCATCGTGTTGCGCGTAGTGGAACTGCACCGCGCCAGCATCAGCCTGGGCGACTCCCCCCTCGGCGGCCTGGAAGTCGCGGTGCGCCTACCCAGACGACGCTAGCGCGCAATGCCTCGGCGCTGCGCCCGCTCTTCGCGGCGGGCCTGCTGCTGCACGTCAGCCAGCACTTCCTGCACGTAGTCGATGTGCCGGTTGGACAGCGCACGGGCGTCCTCGGCACGGCCTTCGATAATGGCCTGGAACAAGGCGCGGTGCTGCTCAATCAGCATGTCGCGGGTTTCATCACGCTGGGCATACATGCCGCCGATGTTGGTCACCACGTTGCGCTTGAGCAGGTCGAACAGCCCACGAATGGTGTGCAGCAGCACGGCGTTATGGCTGGCCTCGGCAATCGCTAGGTGAAAATTGGCATCGGCAGCGCCTTCTTCGGCGCGGGTCACCTTGCCACTGCGGCTGTAGCAATCCTGCAGCGCGGCGAAGGCGTCAGTCAGGCGCTGGCGATCCAGTTCGGTGGCGCGCTGGGCGGCATAGAAAGCGCAGGAACCTTCCAGGGTGTGGCGAAACTCGAGCAGGTCGCGCTGCGCTTCGGGGTTGCTTTCCAGTAGGTGCAACAGTGGATCACTGAAAGTTGAGCCGAGGGTTTCCGCCACATAGTTGCCGCCGCCATGCCGGCTAACCAACAAGCCCTTGGCCGCCAACTTCTGGATCGCTTCACGCAACGACGGCCGCGACACACCGAACTGCTCGGCCAATACGCGCTCTGCCGGCAAGCGTTCGCCAGCCTTGAGCGTGCCTTCGAGGATCAGGGTTTCCAGTTGGCTAACGATATCGTCCGACAAACGGCGTTGCCGTACCGATCCCACTTCCATAGCCCGCACTCCACTGGTTTGACCACCTGCCATGGGCCTTTGCGGCCCGCTGCCGGCAAGCCTATCGCCGCCATCACAGCCAAGCAAGACGCACCCTTTCGACCAAAGTCGTAAGGCAGCTAATTGACAGGCTGGAGGCCGCACTTTTACCCTGACCGCGCAGTCTTGTAAATTGGTATTACCAATTAACCAAACTAAAACAATTCCAAGAATCCAACGAGGTCTCCCCATGCCGGCTCTATTGCTTATACCCGCCGCAACGCTGCATCACGATGCGCACCCGCATTCACCCATGCGCAACGCGCAGCGTTAAGGGGAGACCACCATGTCGACAGGTCTTCTTGCTCTACTGGCGTTCTCGCCCATCCTGCTCGCCGCTGTGCTGCTGATCGGCCTGCGCTGGCCGGCCAAACATGCCATGCCCCTGGTCTACCTGCTGACCGCCAGTGTCGCACTGTATGCCTGGGATATGAGCTTTAACCGCGTACTCGCCTCCACCGTGCAGGGATTACTGATCACCCTCGGTTTGCTCTGGATCATCTTCGGCGCGATTCTGCTGCTCAACACGCTCAAACACTCCGGCGGCATCACCGCGATTCGCGCCGGTTTTGCCACCATCAGCCCGGACCGGCGCATTCAGGCGATCATCATCGCCTGGCTGTTCGGCTGCTTTATCGAGGGCGCTTCCGGCTTCGGCACGCCTGCAGCCATTGCTGCACCACTGCTGGTAGCCATCGGCTTCCCGGCCATGGCTGCGGTAATGCTCGGCATGCTGGTGCAGAGCACGCCGGTATCCTTCGGCGCGGTGGGTACACCGATCATCGTCGGCATCAACACCGGATTGGATAGCGCCACCATCGGCGCGCAGCTGGTTGAACAGGGTTCGTCCTGGGCGCAGTTTCTACAGCTGATCACCAGCGAAGTAGCGATCATCCACGCCATTGTCGGCACCGTAATGCCGCTGGTGATGGTGCTGATGCTGACGCGTTTCTTCGGCGCAGAGAAAAGCTGGAAGGCTGGCTTTGAAGTGCTGCCTTTTGCCATTTTTGCCGGCTTGGCCTTTACCGTGCCTTACGTGCTGACCGGGGTGTTTCTCGGCCCGGAATTTCCGTCGCTGGGCGGCGGTTTGATTGGTCTGGCAATTGTGACCAGCGCCGCGCGCATGGGTTTTCTGCTGCCCAAAACCACCTGGGATTTCGCCCCGGCGGACAAATGGCCCGCTGAGTGGCTGGGCACCGTGGAGATGAAACTCGACGATCTGACCGCAAAACCGATGAGCGCCCTGCGCGCCTGGCTGCCCTATGTGCTGGTCGGCGTGCTGCTGGTGATCAGCCGGGTATTCCCCGAAGTGGGTGCGGCGCTGAAGAGCGTGGCACTGAAATTCCCCGACCTGCTTGGCGAAACCGGTATCGGCGCCAACTTCGACCCGCTGTATCTGCCGGGCGGGATTCTGGTGGCCGTGGTAATCGCCACATTCTTTTTCCATGGTATGAAACTGCGTGAGCTGGGCAGCGCCGTGAAGGAGTCGTCCAACGTGCTGCTCAGTGCCGGCTTCGTGCTGCTGTTTACCGTGCCGATGGTGCGCATCCTGATCAACTCCGGGGTTAACGCCGCCGAGCTGTCGAGCATGCCGATCCTGATGGCGCGCTGGGTGGCTGACAGCGTCGGCGGTATTTACCCGCTGCTGGCGCCGAGCGTGGGTGCCCTGGGCGCCTTTATTGCCGGCTCCAACACCGTCAGCAACATGATGTTCAGCCAGTTCCAGTTCGGCGTGGCCAGCAGCCTGGGTATTTCCAGCGCGCTGGTGGTCGCGGTGCAGGCGATCGGCGCCGCTGCCGGCAATATGGTGGCGATCCACAACGTCGTCGCAGCGTCGGCCACGGTTGGCCTGCTGGGCCGCGAGGGCAGCATCCTGCGCAAAACTGTCTGGCCTACCCTGTACTACGTGCTATTTACCGGCCTGATCGCACTGTTTGCCGTGTATGTGCTGGGCGTTAGAGACCCGCTGATGGCAGGCTGATAACCGCTCGGGCGCGCAAACCGAACTGCGCGCCCGAGCGTTGTAACAACCCTTCTTCTCCACCTGGGTGATTCCATGATCATTTCTGCCTCCACCGACTACCGCGCCGCCGCCCAACGCCGGCTGCCGCCGTTTCTGTTTCATTACATCGACGGCGGCGCCTACGCCGAGCACACGCTCAAACGCAACGTCGCCGACCTGGCGGACATTGCCCTGCGCCAGCGCGTGCTGCGCAATATGTCGGAACTGAGCCTGGAAACCCGCCTGTTCAATGAGACCCTGAGCATGCCGGTGGCCCTGGCCCCGGTCGGCCTGACTGGCATGTACGCCCGTCGCGGTGAAGTGCAGGCCGCCAAGGCCGCCGCTGCCAAGGGCATCCCCTTTACCCTGTCCACCGTTTCGGTGTGCCCGATTGAAGAAGTCGCGCCGGCCATCGACCGGCCGATGTGGTTTCAGCTGTATGTGCTGAAAGACCGCGGTTTTATGAAAAACGCCCTGGAGCGCGCCAAAGCCGCCGGTGTCACCACCCTGGTATTTACCGTCGACATGCCGGTGCCCGGCGCGCGCTACCGCGATGCCCACTCCGGCATGAGCGGCCCGAACGCCCCCCTGCGCCGCATGTTGCAAGCCATGACCCACCCACGCTGGGCCTGGGATGTCGGCCTGCTCGGCAAGCCCCATGACCTGGGCAATATCTCCGCCTACCGTGGCAACCCCACCGGTCTGGCTGATTACATCGGCTGGCTGGGCAACAATTTCGACCCCTCGATTTGCTGGAAGGACCTGGAATGGATTCGTGAATTCTGGGACGGCCCAATGGTGATCAAGGGCATCCTCGACCCCCAGGACGCCAAGGACGCGGTGAGCTTCGGTGCCGACGGCATCGTCGTCTCCAACCACGGCGGCCGCCAGCTCGATGGCGTGATGTCCAGCGCCCGCGCCCTGCCGGCGATTGCCGATGCAGTGAAAGGCCAGCTGGCGATTCTCGCCGACTCCGGCATCCGCACCGGCCTGGATGTGGTGCGTATGATCGCCCTCGGCGCGGACACGGTGATGCTCGGCCGCGCCTTTATCTACGCCCTGGCCGCTGACGGTGGCGCAGGGGTAAGCAACCTGCTGGATTTGATCGAGAAGGAAATGCGCGTGGCCATGGTGCTGACCGGGGCCAAATCGATCAGCGAGATCACTGCCGACTCACTGGTGCGCGAACTGCACCACGCCGCATCCTGACTTTCGGAGCCTGCATGAGCCTGCCTGCCGCCTTTCTCACCGCCGTCGAACGCCTGATCCCTGCCGAGCGGCGCTTCGACGACCCGCTGTCGACCCTGGCTTTTGGCACCGATGCCAGCTTCTACCGGCTGATTCCCAAACTGGTGGTACGCGTCGAGGCGGAGCTGGAAGTGGTTGACCTGCTCAAGCTGGCCAGCGCCAATAAGGTACCGGTGACCTTCCGCGCCGCCGGCACCAGCCTGTCCGGCCAGGCCATCAGTGACTCGGTGCTGATCGTGCTGGGCGATAACTGGAACGGCCGGGAAATCCGTGGCCAGGGCAGCCAGATCCGCCTGCAACCCGGCGTAATTGGCGCTCAAGCGAATGCCGTACTGGCGCCCTTCCAACGCAAGATCGGCCCTGATCCGGCGTCGATAAACGCCTGCAAAATCGGTGGCATCGTCGCCAACAACGCCAGCGGCATGTGCTGCGGCACGGCGCACAACACCTACCACACCCTGGCTGGCATCCGTCTGGTGCTGGCCGACGGCACGGTGCTGGACACCGAAGATCCGCTCAGCGTCACACTTTTTTTCGCCACCCACGCCGACCTGCTGGCACAGCTGAACGAGCTGGGCAAACAGACCCGCGCCAACAGCGAACTGGCGGCAAAAATCCGCCACAAATACCGCCTGAAAAACACCACCGGCCTGTCCTTGAATGCACTGGTGGACTTCGACCAGCCCATCGACATCCTCAGCCACCTGCTGGTCGGCTCCGAAGGCACGCTGGGCTTTATCAGCGCCGTGACTTACAACACCGTGCCCGATCACCCGCACAAGGCCAGCGCCCTGCTGGTGTTCCCCGATGTCGAAAGCTGCTGCCGTGCGGTAACGGTGCTCAAGCAGCAGCCGGTATCCGCCGTTGAGCTGCTGGATCGCCGCAGCCTGCGCTCGGTGCAGAACAAGCCCGGCATGCCGGAATGGGTCCAGGGCCTGTCCGACAACGCCTGTGCATTGCTGATTGAATCGCGCGCCGCCAGCCAGAGCCTGCTGCATGAGCAGCTGCAGCTGATCATGGCGTCCATTGCTGACTTCCCGCTGGAAAAACAGGTAGATTTCAGTGATGACCCGGCCATTTACAACCTGCTGTGGAAGATCCGTAAAGACACCTTCCCGGCCGTCGGTGCCGTGCGCCAAACCGGCACCACGGTGATTATCGAGGACGTGACCTTCCCCATCGAACAACTCGCCGAAGGCGTCAACCGCCTGCTCGCGCTGTTCGATAAGCACGGCTACGACGAGGCGATCATTTTCGGCCACGCCCTGGAAGGCAACCTGCACTTCGTGTTTACCCAGGCCTTCGAAACGCCTGAGCAGATCGCTCGCTACTCGGCCTTTATGGACGACGTGGCGCAGCTGGTGGCCGTGGAATTTGGCGGCTCGTTGAAAGCCGAGCACGGCACCGGGCGCAATATGGCGCCCTTTGTCGAGCTGGAGTGGGGCAATGACGCTTACCAGCTTATGTGGCAGATCAAGCGCCTGCTCGACCCACAGGGCATTCTTAATCCGGATGTGATCCTCTCTGAGGATCGCGACATCCATCTGAAAAATCTCAAGCCGCTGCCGGCCGCCGACGAGATCGTCGACAAGTGCATCGAGTGCGGTTTCTGTGAGCCGGTGTGCCCATCGAAAGGGCTGACCCTGAGCCCACGCCAGCGCATCGTGATCTGGCGCGATATTCAGGCGAAAAAGCGCGCCGGCATCGACACCCGCGAGTTGGAAGCGGCCTACCAGTACCAGGGCATCGACACCTGCGCCGCCACCGGCCTGTGCGCCCAGCGCTGCCCGGTGGGTATTAATACCGGCGATCTGGTGCGTCAACTACGCGCCCGCGACGCTAACAGCCCACGCAGTGCCGACTGGCTGGCCAACAACTTCCACCGCGCCATGCAGGGCACGCGGGTAATGCTACATGTGGCCAACGGCGCACGCATGCTGATGGGCGCACCGCTGCTTAGCCGCACCTCGGCGGCGCTTAGCAAGGTCAGCCAGGGTCGCGTGCCGCAGTGGACGCCAGCGATGCCGCAACCGGTGCAGCGCCTGCAACTGCCCAAGACGAATGATGATGCGCGGCCACGGGTGGTCTACCTGGCAGCCTGCGTATCCCGCGCTATGGGTCCGGCGGCCAGCGATAGCGAGCAAATGCCATTGCTCGACAAGACTCGCGCCCTGCTGGAGAAAGGCGGCTTTCAGGTGGTGTTCCCGGATGACCTGGACAACCTCTGCTGCGGCCAGCCGTTTGCTTCCAAGGGCTATGCCGAACAAGCCGAGCGCAAGAAGCAGGAGCTGATCGACGCCCTGCTCAAGGCCAGCCGTGGCGGCCTTGATCCCATCTACTGCGACACCAGCCCCTGCACCCTACGCCTGCTGCAAGACGGCCTGGATGCACGGCTAAAACTGCACGACCCGGTGAAATTTATCCGCGAGCAGTTGCTCGATCGCCTGCACATCACCCCGCAGTACAAACCCGTCGCGGTGCATGTGACCTGCAGTACCCAGCATCTGGGTGAGGCGCAAGGTTTGATCGATATCGTCCGGCGCTGTTCGTCAGAAGTGGTCATCCCGGAAGGCATTCACTGTTGCGGCTTTGCCGGCGATAAGGGCTTCACTACGCCCGAACTGAACGATCACGCCCTACGCAGCCTGAAGTCAGCCGTCCAGTACTGCGCGGAAGGCATCAGCACCAGTCGTACCTGCGAAATTGGCTTGAGCCAGCACGGCGGCATTGATTACCACGGGCTGGTATACCTGCTGGATAGGGTGAGCATCGCCAGGCCTTGAGTGACCAATGGCCTCATCAATGAGAGAGGGCTTTCTATACTGAATGCCCTACTCACTCGCTGGAGAAACGCCATGCGCCGTCTTGCCACTTTCCTTGCTACCGCACTCCTCAGCACCTCGCTCTGGGCCATGCACTGCCCAGCGGATATGGCCAAGATTGATGGCCTGCTGAAAACTGACCCGCCGAGCGATGCCGCAGTACTCGCGCAAGTACAAAAGCTACGCGCCGAAGGCGAAACCCTGCACAAGGCCGGCAATCACGGTGAGTCGGTCAAGGTGCTGGGTGAGGCTTTGCAATTGCTCGAAGCCAGCGAATAGTCCGGGTAGCTCAATGCCTTCGGCAGAACTGCCGAAGGCACTTTTTAGAGCGCCTGCCCCAGAAGACTGAGCGCCACGCGGCGTACCTGAGCCAAGTCAATCGGTTTAGCCAAACAGGCTTGCGCACCGCGCCGACGAGCCTCGGCAAACACCGCCTCATCTGCCGCCGCGCTGATCACCAACACTGGCACCGCCTGCAACCGTGGGTTGAGGCGCATGGCATCCAGCACCTGCATGCCGTTGCCATCGGGTAGATCCAGGTCCAGCAACAACAGGGTCGGCGTGCATTGCTCCAGCTCCGCCAGTGCCCGCTGCACCGAGCCAGCGCCACGTACCTCGGCAAATTCACGCAGGGCTTCCTGAACCACCTTGAGGCAGGCAGGGTGATCTTCCACGCACAGCACTTCGGCCAGCTGCCTGGGCTGCTCTGACACAGACTCCTCATCAGCAGCCGGTTGTGCCGCCGGAGCCGCAGCGCCGGGCAGGTCAATCCAGAAGCGACTACCCACACCGGCACTGCTACTAAAGCCCATTTCACCGGCCATCAAAGCGGCCAGCTCGCGGCACAGCACCAAGCCAATTCCGGTACCAGGAATGCTGGAGTTCTCACGCCCCAGGCGCTGGAACGGCTGAAACAGATTGGCTTGCTGCTCGGCTGTCAGCCCTGTGCCGTTATCCTCAACCCATAACCGCACGCAACTGGAGCGCACCTCATAACCCATGCGGATCAAACCCTGCGGGCTGTTGTACTTGATCGCGTTGGACAGCAGGTTAAGCACTACCTGGCGCACCCGGCGCATATCCGCCTGCACATACAGGCCTGCGTCGGCGTCAGCCAGCACCTGCAGCTGCAACTGACGTTGCTGCACTTCAGGCTGCACCAGCTCAGCGCAACCGTGCAGCAGCGCGCCCACCTCCACAGACTCCAGCTTGAGTTGCTGACGGCGGCTTTCGATGCTCGACAGGTCGAGAATGTCATCCACCAGTGAGGTCAGGTGCCGACTGGCATTGACGATCTCACGGGCGTAATCGCTCTCCAGCTTGGCTTCGGGTTTGTCCTGCGCCTCCATCTCGATCAACTGACCAAAGCCATAAATCGCATTAAGCGGCGTACGCAACTCATGGCTCATGCTCGACAGAAAGCGACTCTTGGCCTGGCTGGCGGCCTGAGCGTCCAGACTCGCGCGGCGCAGGTCTTCCTGCACCTGTTTAAGGCGGGTGATATCCACATGGGTGCCGGCCACGCGCAGGGCTCGGCCCTCGCTGTCACGCTCCAGGACCTTGCCGCGGCTCAGCAGCCAGACGTAATGACCGTGGGCATCGGCGTAGCGGTATTCCGCCTCAAAACGGTCCTCGCCACTGCTGGCGAACAGTTGACGCAGGTGGCGAATACGCTCCAGATCATTGGGGTGCACACGCTGATTGAACTCACTGAAGGTGATGCTCGGCTGCGTGAGACCGAAGCGCTTGAGGAAGCGCTCACTCAGCGTGATGCTCATGCTGTGCGCTTCAACTTCCCAGAGGCTTTCCGTGGTGCTTTCCAGTACCAACTGAAGAATCCGCTGCGCTTCTAATCGCTGCACTTCACTGGCCTGCAGTTGCTCACCCGTCTGCTGCACCGCTGTGGCCATACTCATCAGTTCATCAATCTGACTGGACGGCGCACTGGGCTGGTAATGGCCCTGCCCCAGCTCGCGCATCATCCCGACTACCCCATCCATCGGCTGCACCAGCTGATCACTGAGCCGCCGTGAACGCACCCACATCAGCGCGAAGAACAGCAGATAGAACAGCCCTAAACCGACAATCAGCAGGTAACCGATGTGCAGGTAACGCTCCGCCAGGCGATTGGTCTCACTGAAAATATTGGCCTCATCGACCACCAACAGCAGCTGCCAACCCGTTTGCGGAATCTCGCTCCAGGCAATCAACTGTTTGCGACCACCAAGTTCAACTTCCTGCACATTGCCCTGGCCTGCCGCCATGGCCTTCAGCAACGGCTGCATCTCGGTGCGTTTGGCCAAGTTGAAGTCTTCAGGCTTGAGCACTTCACGCCGCACCGCCTCGGCATAGGAGTACTCGGTCAGCTCGCGCAGGCCAAAATCCTCTTCGCCTGCGCGCGGCAAGGCCATGATGTTGTGATCGCGGCTGACCAGCATCGCATAGCCCTGCCAGGGCACGTCCAGTTCGCCAATCTCACCGAGCATCTGCCCAACGGTGATATCCAGGCCCACAACCCCTTCGAGAAAATCACCGCGATACACCGGCGCCACGGCCGACATCATCCAGCCCATGCCTGCCGGGTCGAGGTAAACGTCAGTCCAGGCCACCTTGCGCTCAGGGTTGTGCTTGGCGTCAGCCAGGTAATAGAAGTTGTAATCGGGTATCACCATGTCATGGGGATACTGCTCGGGCGTCATAAAGAAGGGGTAAATACGGTTGTAGCTGTCCCAGGTATTGAAATAGGCCGCTGCCACCCGTGGGTTGGCAGCCTGGATTGAGCGCATCAACGGGTCGAGCTGCGACAGGCGTAACGCCTTGCCGTGGTCCTGCTTGGCCAGCGGCGTGCTGTTGGCATAAAACGAGGCCGCTCGGCCATCATCGCTGCGGCTGTAGAACACCCCGCTGTCAGTCAGCGCATGCCGCTGACGCTCCAGTGCATCAGGCTCAAACGTGCGGTTATCCAGAGCATTGAGTGCCGCATCACGGAAAATTTGTACCTGCGCTTCAACGGAGCGCAAACGGCCATCGATCACATGACCTTCACGCACCACCGCAGCAGACAGGTCATCCAGTGCGCTCTGCTGCAAATGCTCAATTTGCGCATCGCGAATTGCGGCATTACTCAACAGGTACACCGTGATCAACACCGACTCGACCAGAATCAGCGGTATCAGGGCACTCTGCACAAAAGCGCGCCAGATCCACTGACGCAAAGGGTAACGCGACGCGCGCGGCATACGAGGGTCTCATCCTGAAGGCAAGGCGAATGTGCAGGATGCAATCATAGCCGGCAAGCACCCTAAACGTCCGCCAGGCAATTGCTGGGTCGACGCTGTGGAACCTTTGGCGTAAACTCCCGTCCCAGTACCAGCAACACAAGTTTCGGGGCCGATTAGGATTCGACGCCGGTAGCGAAGCTCTAGGTGCATGCCGACTTGGTAACAGAAGTCGTAAATCCACTGTTGCAACTTTCTATAGTTGCCAATGACGAAAACTACGAGGGCTACGCTCTCGCTGCGTAAGCGGCGCGACTAGTCCTTCTGGTAGCTTCGGCTCCAGCGATCACTAGGGGATGCCTGTAAACCTGAAGTGATTGTCATGCAGAACAGGATCGCCGCGTAGTACGTTGTGGACAAAGCGGCTAAAACTTACACAACTCGTCCAAAGCACCCTGCCCGTCGGGCGGCTGCGGATTAACTCAATAGACACGGCTAAGCATGTAGTACCGAAAGTGGAGAACTGGCGGACGGGGGTTCAAATCCCCCCGGCTCCACCAATTAGAAACACCTTAAGCCCCTGATTTTCCTAGAGAAAGTCAGAGGTTTTTGCTTTCGACACTTGTCGACTGTCCCGAAAGTGTCACGCTTCAGTCAAGATCCGAAGCAACCTCAGCCCCCACATTCACGCGATAGCTAACTGGAGCCATATCCATACCTAACAGCTCACGCGCGGTAAGGCGATATTCAAAATACTCACCGGCATCGCGATCCAGGGAGTGCAGCCGCACAACCTCATAGCGATCAGGTTCGCTAGTAGCAAATCTCAACTCATTCTCCGAGATGAAGAAGGCAGTATTTGCATTGCCAGATGTGGTTTTAACCTCTAGGTAATGCTCGGTAACGCCTGAAAGTCCACGCCTCAGAGTACGAATATCGTAGCCAGCACCATCTCCTTCTTCCTTCGAGACGTGGATGACTCTTGAAACATAACCTTCCCCAAACTCATTCAGGACTCGTGATTGCTCAGCTGCAAAGACGATGAGTTCCCCCAGCAAGCCGAGTTCTTGGTTGTCGGCAGCTTCCTGAAGGTAGTCCTTTTTCCTGATGCTTCCTTTTCGCGGGACAGTTGCTTGTGAAGGCCGCGCTGATCGTTTGGAAGGCGTCACATTCCCTAGACACTTGAAGTCATAGGAACCTGGCAGTTCAGCAACCCCAAAATCCACAGGAGCCACAACTGTACTGTCCGCATAGGCTCGGTGAGTGGAAACTGAACAATAGGACTGAAATAAGCGAGCAAGAACCTCGGCCCTCTTGATCAGGCGACCGCCAGTTCCCATTGGTGCACAGGTGAACCCTGCACTAACCATTGCGCCAAAAGACAGGATGTTTTCGGCCAAATGTTCAATGTGGCTCTTCAGATCAAGGGTTTGACTTTTACACTCCTCAATCCTGGCCTGAAGCTCCTGAGCAGGAATAAGGTCGACATTGCCTAGCCAAATCACATCGGAGAAGTGAACCAGATTAGGCCAGAGCTTCGGGGTCAAAGCCCCATGAACATTGCTCTCGATGACCTCAGAAAGCCAGCGAGGCCCGTCCTTTTTGGATGTGTGACTAACCACCCCCGCGCCAATGAAGCCACTGACGTTTGGTTTGGGTTTGTACTTATCTACGAAGTCCCAGTTAGGAGGGCCTGATTGAAAAATAAGAACATCGCCTTCCTGGAGTCCAGACCAAACCCCTTCCTTGCTATCGTCAAACCCCCAAAAACCAGTCGCCAATGTGGTCAACCAATGCTCAATGGGGCCGTTCGCTTTTACAGCCTCACCACGGCCAATCACATCAATAACGTGTGAAATGACATCCATATCTAACTACTCACAACTGATTATGTTTTTTGGCGTTCCCGCGAGCTTTCTCGACTGGGTACTTTTCAGCGTTGATGCACAGTTTGCGATCCACAGCTGCCTGCAGATCCAGGGACAGCACGTCAGCGAGGCGCAGTAGATACAAAGTGACGTCGGCCACTTCCTCCTCAACCTTGCGCATGCTCTCAGCGTCACCCTTGATAGCCACAGCCTGAGAGTCGGTCAGCCACTGGAATATCTCAAGCAACTCAGATGCTTCCACGGATAGTGCCGAAGCAAGATTCTTAGGCGTATGGAACTGCTCCCAATCTCGCTCCCGAGCAAAGAGACGCAGCTGCTGCTGAATGCGTTCGACGTCCATCGACTCCCCCACTTCCTATAGCAATGGCCTCTATCGTGTCAGAAGCTCTGAGTCCAAGCTAGAAATGAAGGGCATGGAAATCTAGTGAGAACGGAGGATGTGCCCTGCCAACGGACTCAACCTCACCGCCTCGGCCAGATGCTCCGGGGCCAAGTGCGAGTAGCGCATGGTCATGGCCAAGCTGGAGTGACCCAGGATCTTCTGCAGGGTCAGGATGTTGCCGCCCTTCTGTATGAAGTGACTGGCGAAGGTGTGACGTAGCGCGTGGCTGGCCTGCCCTTTCGGTAGCTGGATTCCTGATCGAACCAGGGCACGACGAAACGAGCTGATGGAGCCTGTAAACGGGCCATGACGCTTCCAGTGTTCCCGTATGAATGTCTCCAGGGCCGGATCAATTGGCACCGTGCGGACGCGGCTGGATTTGGTCTTGCTGTAAGTCACGGAGCCATTACGCAACCGGGCCGGGATTAGCCCTTCTGCCTCAGACCAACGCGCACCAGTTGCAAGGCAAAGCAGAGTGATCGGTTCGACATGTGGGTTGTCCGAGTGCTTGCGGATGGAGTCCAGCAGAATGGTTACCTGATCATCTGTGAGCCAGGACAATTCACGCTCATCAATGCGGAATGGCTTCACCAGCTCCAATGGGTTGGCGTAATCGATCTGACCAAGGCCACGCAGCTCATTGAACACCGCACGCAGGTAGCCCAACTCATTGTTGAGGGTCTTAGGACTGGTGCCGTTTTCAGAACGTATACGCCGATCATGGGCGTAAACCGAAGCATCGAGCTTGGCAGCTACCGGGTTACGGAGCCGAACGCACATAGCATCAAGCCTAGTCTTTCGACGTAGACCATCCTTGAGCATGTGACCGTGCAGGTCATACCAGAGCGTCACCAGCTCGGAGAGTTTGCGACGATCTGACGCCTTGGGGTTCCAGCCGGAATCCTTGGCCTTGTTGGCGAGAATGAAGGTCTCGTAACGCAGGGCTTCGCCCTTGGTATCAAAGAGCTTGCGGAAGCGTTGACCACGGATCGGCTGAACATCTGCCAGCCAACGACCATCATCGCGCCGTTTCACACTCATACAGCACGGCCCCAACGGACGTTGCGCTCTTCCAGCAGCTTTTTGATGTGCTTGTAGATGTCGTGCTCGGTCATGTCCTTGGCTGCATAGTGATCACGAATGACCGGCCAGCATTCCCAAGTTTGCAGCCGATCAAACGCCTTTTTTGCGCCCACTCGCTCCCTTGCCAGCAGGCTTACGAAGTTTCCCAGGAAGAGTTCGACGTTTTTGCCCGAGAAGCCACGGGAGGTCTTGTAGTAGCGCTTGTATTCGGTGTCCTCAAGCAGGGAATCAACTGGTAGGTCCACACGTATGTCCTCACGAATAAGTGTCCAAATGGGGGCGAAGTAGCCCGGTCGGCTTAACAACTTGAATTGCCCCAGCCCATAGCGCCAAAGGCCGTCCAGGTGCCCGGAGAAGGCCGCAAACGAGCGGGTGTCGATGGCTTCACCGGTTTTCACATCCAGGGAACCGCTGGCGAATTGCTGGATGATCGAATGGTGATAACGCAGCTCTACGCGCCATACCGGCTGGGCTGGGTCATAGTTCTCTGGGTCGTTGTCGTCGAAGCTGTCACGTCGCTTCCAGACGCTTTCCCAGTAGTCGAGCTTGTCCGTGGCCTTGGCCTGCTCGGTCTTGTTGTAGATACACAGCTGGATGCCACTGGCAGAACCAAACATCGAGGTTTCACCGCGGCCATAGGTGCTGGATTTGGTCGCCCAGTTGATTTCACTGATACCCGATATGTCGCGTTGAGTCCGGGCTTTGCAGTGCATGCGGGCCACCAGATCGGCGGGAGGCGTCCAGCCCTGCAGGTCTAATGCAAGGTGGACGGCACACTGGTTGATTTCCACATGCGTCATCACCTGGGACGCATAGAAATCCAATCGATCCTGCAGACGCTCAGGCGACAGGCTGTCGATTGCATGAGGTGACACTTCGATTTTCAGATGGGGGCCGATGTTCTCCAGCTTGGCGTTGAAGTTCTTCACCAGCAGGATGATGCCCAGGTCTGCATTCTGCAGCTTGTACTGATACCCGGAGTCGCGCCCTACCCGTCCCGAGTGCCAACGCTGGCCCGCGAAATCGACCATGACGCCCGGCACTTCAAATAGCGCCATGACCTCAGGGCGGATAAGCCCCTTGTACAGCTGGCGCACGGTATCGACGCCACAGCGCAGCAGGCGAACGCCTGACAAGTCGGTGAACGTGACGTTGCCAGGGTCAACAAACAGACGCCCGTGTTTGTCATCCTCTGCAGTCAGAAGATTCAAACGCTGATGATCTTTTACCATTGTCATTTATTCACCTAATGCCAGTTATTGCGGAAGTTCTAAAGTCGTTATCTGACGTGTTACAGGGACGTCAGCGCGCGCTTTTGGCGCGGCGCTCGTCCCTCGCGCATGCGCTAAAAAGCGCATGCGCGCGCTCGCTCGCGCCTTCGTTCTGAACCGAGCCACTCTGGCGCTCGCGAGAGCGCGCAAGGCTGGTTTCGGGTATCTGTTGGGGTTCTTGCTTGAGGTTGGGTCTGGCTGCTGGCTGGGGGCAGTTTTGATCTAGCGCGAGGGCTTTTGCGCCTTGGTTCTCTGGTGGCGGGCTGACTGTCAACGCGCCCCAGGGCGTGAGGACGATCAGTAACAGGAGTAGCTGCAGGCGCTGACCGAAGACAAAGCACACCAAGGGCGCGGCCCTTGTCATCCCGCTCTTGCCGCCGAGGGCTCGGGAGCATGGGGTGGTAAAGCTACCCCACACTCCCGCAGATAGGCTGTTCATAGGCAATCCGCGTCAAGGGTGCGCTGCGCCCGTGCTTCCGTTCGACGGAACGGTAGAGCTGTTCCGACGAGCCGGGAGCGCGGCCCCTGACTCAGCCGAGTTAGGGTGGGCGATGCAGCCCAGTACGTTGCCGGAACCATGCCGGTCGCGGTGCTGCATCGCCCAAATGTTGCGGATTTCATGGAAGAACACCCGCTCCGGGTAGGGATCAGACGTGCCGTAATACACGGCCATGAAGCAGGCATGGTCACAGATACCTTCCATAGGCAGGACTACGCCAACAATGTGCATGACCTGAAACATCGATTCCGGCTCATCATCCCAGCGCAATTCCATGAGCGCGGTTTTGCCGATGTAGCTGATAGCAGTGGCAGCATCGGGAGAGAGGCAGGGGCTAGACATGACTGAAGCCCTCAATCTGATCGGCAATGCGGATGGAGCGGATGTCCTCTAGGTAGGCTTCCACGGGAAAGTCTTCACCGGGACTCATGACCATGAGATACGCCTGCTCCTGCACACCTTTAACCGGCAGGACGATGCCGATGACATAGCCAAAGCGGCAGAACGGCTCGGGATCATCGTCCCACTCAAGCTGGACGTGGACAGGTTGGCCGATGTAGCCAACAGCGGAGACCGCATCCAGGGCAGTGCATGGGCTACGCATGGCTATAGTCCCCCGCTTTGAACTCGGTTTTACCCTTGAGCAGATCCGCACGCAGGCGGGCGAGGTTGACCATGCGGAAGTCGGCCAGTCGCATGCTGGGGACGGTGCCGTTGTCCACCCAGTCGATTGCCTCTTCGATGGATATGCCGCTCATTTCGGCGAAGGTCTTGACGCTGCACAGGTCCAGGCTGTCGTCACTGATCATGGGCTTTCTCCTGCAAAGGCTGTTCCTTGGCGAAGCTGGCCTCCAAGCGCACGACCATTTCGGCGTTCATCGAGCGGCGGGTAGCTTGAGCGGCTTGTTCGATCTGGAGACGCAGTGCGGCAGGCACGCGCAGCTTGAATTGCGGGTCAGTTCGGCTCATCTGCCCTACTCCTCATCCAGCAGCTGCTGAACCAGCCGCACGACGTTAACCATGGTGCGTTTGCCCACCTTCTTAGACGGCAGGTAGCCGCGTTCTACCCAGGTGCGGACAACAATTGGCTCATCGCCCATACCGATCCACTCGGCGAACTTTGGCCAGGGCATCAGGGGCGGCGCCCCGTGCAGCTTTTGTGGGTCGAGACCTTCCGTATCCATAAGCTTTAATCCACTATATTCAGCATTAATAACTACCCAAAGGCTGGGTAATAGCTAACCACTGGGTGATTGTTACCCAAGAACCACAGTGGAGCAATAACTACCCAAGAAAAAATTTCTATATGGAAAGTTCGGCTGATAGAGCTCGCGTATTAATCAAAATGGTCGGAACGAAAAAGGCCAGTGAACAGGGCGGGGCCTATGAGCGCTGGAGAAATGTTAGTAAGGGGGTAGTACGAGTCAGCACAGAAGAGATCGATGTGCTGGTGAAAATCTATCCGCATTATGCCCTCTGGCTGGCAAGCGGTCAGATAGCTCCAGAGTCGGGACAAACCAGCCCAGATTACGACGAAGCCAACCGAAACTTGAGCCAACCTAACGCCGGATAGCGATCACCCAGGAAGCAGCTAGGCGCTGGTATGCCCGAAGGAATGCCTGAGCGAAAGCAGAATAGGCAAAACTAGAGACGCTACCTTCAAAGACAGGCGAGCAGCTAAAGGGGATGAACAGTGTGCGACCGAAAACCTAAGCCGTTATACTCTTGCCGTTTTGACTGTGCAGAAAGGGATAGCTCAAGGAGCACGCATGAACGCGCGATTGCCTAATCGACTGGGGAAATCACCTCTTGTCGATGCGATTTTCGAAATACGGTTTGATGGTGAGCCTTTGCTATCAAGCATTTTAACGGGTGTTTTATACAGTACGCTCGGATGTACAAAGGTCGAAAAACTTCCGCATGCAGACCTGCCAGACTTCGTCAGACAGAGCGACCCGAACCTGAAATACCTAATTCTTTCTCGACTGACTTGGGGGAATTACTATATAGGCATCGGAGATAATGTATTAACACTTTCGCCCATGCAGCCTTATCCTGGCTGGGGAAAATTCAGAGAAAAAATTAATTCAGTTCTGCACCAATTAAATAATTTCAGCGCCGTACACAAAGCTGATCGCTTTTCATTTAAATACATAGATATATTAGAAGATAAGATTCACGAAGACATCTTCGAAACCCTTAATATAGGCCTGTCGCTACTTGAAAGGAACTTCAACTCTAAAACCCTTCAGGTTAGAGTTGAAATCCCACAAGACGAATCAATACATGTGGTTCAAGTAACGGGGCATGCACTGGCAACACTGCCGGACGGGTCTACCCGATCAGGAATTATGGTTGATATAGACAGCATTATGCAGATAAGCAAAAAAACCAAAGATGAAAGCTTTGAAGCTATATCAACGTTGTTAGATACGCTGCACCAAGAAAATAAAGAACTGTTTTTTAAACTCCTGACAGACGAGGGGTTTAAAAGAATGGAGCCAGTGTATGACTAAAATCTCAATGCAGCCGCTATCACTCTCAACCCTCGCAGGTGCATCTGCGCTAGCTTTTGCAATAAGCTCTGCGGCACCTGTTGCTGCCACACAAAAAGCCGAAGAGCCGAGAGCAGTAAAGTTCTCTTATACGCAAGCGAGCCCAAGCAACGAAAGCCTGCAAATCATCTTCAGCCAATCAGCAACCGGCAGCTTCGAAGACAGAATCTCAAGCGTTTACAGCAACCTCTCTTCATCACAAACAGAGCTGGGAGTGGAGTACGAGGCATTACTACTGAATAACCTTTCAAGCCTCTATGAGGATTAAAGATCATGCTCATGGAAGAGATTCAGAATCAGATACCGTACTATCTGACTAGAGAAGCTGGCGAGGGCATACTAAAAGAACTTGAGAATTATTCTGAAAAAACGCAAATAATCCTTAATCGCGGATCTGATGGCGTATTGCAGGGCGATGGATGGCGAGGCTTTAGGCTGTATGACTTCAATAGCGCGGAAGTTAGAAATACCAGAGGGATTGTAATATCTAACAGTTGCGATATTGATACTGAAAACAAACGAGATTTGCCAGCAAAAATCACGTTTGCACCGTTGATACGCATGAAAAAAATTGAAGAAATATTCAAGAACTCTGGATTAGACGCCAATACAACTGAACAAAAGCTACGCTCAATCAGGGAACAAAAAAGCACTTCTTTTTTCTTTATTCCTAGCCAGATAGGCCTAGACGACGAGTACGTTATCTGGTTCAACGACATGCATTCAATGCCAATGAGCTCATTCGTTGAAAGCGCGGAAAGAGAGAAAATCTTCACATTGAACATGACAGGTTTTTACTTACTGCTTTTTAAGATTTCAATTCACTTCTGCAGATTCCATGAGAATGTTGATCGTATGCCAGCCGCACAGTATCAATAAATAGGGTGAGCAGCTGGCGGCCATCAGTAATGAGGGAGCCCCAAAAGTGTCACAGTCACAGCAAGGCAAAGCGGAACAATGCGGGATAGCACGAAACGCAACCATCTGATTTACTTGGCATAGCGGATTTTAGCGGTTTATTGCGAGGTGTCAGGAATGGGTTCAAATCCCCCCGGCTCCACCAAATAAACATCTAAAGACGTCCACGGACGTCTTTTTTTGTGCCCGAAATTCTGTAAGTTCGATGCTTTAAGCGCCTTACCCTCGCGCCTGTTGTTTGTTTGACGCAGGTATCGCAATGCCAATCGCAACCGGCACGCCCATGCAGTCGCAACTCGATCCGCGCTTCTACTACCTAGCGAATTTCCGTCAGGCCCTCACCTGGCTGCAGAAGCGCTATGCCGATCTGCTGAGCGAGACAGAGCATGAGTTTGTTCGGCAGTTCTTCGCCCTGGATACGCCCTCCCAGGCCCTGCTGGTGCGGATGATCATGCGCAAGGGCAGCCACTTTCGGCTGAGCAAGTTGAGTTACGAGGAAATCGGTTGTGCACGCCTGGCGGTAACTCCGTTGCTTGAGGCGGGCTGGGTGCGGCATGACGCAGAACTCTCTCTGGAGGAGCTGTTCAAGCTGCTGCGCAAGGATGAAGTGCTCCAGCATCTGGCTGGCCACGGCTCACGGAAGTCGCAGAACAAATCCGAGCTGTTGACGCAACTGACCGAGACTTGTGCCGAGCCACGCGCCTTTGCCGCCTGGTGCCCGGGCAGTGAGGAGCAGATTGTCTCCCTGACTATTGATGCGCTGTGCGAGCGTCTGCGCCTGATGTTCTTCGGCAATCTACGCCAGGACTGGTCGGAGTTCGTTCTCGCCGAGCTCGGTATCTTTCGCTATGAGCGCGTGGAGTTGACACCCGACTCGCGGGCCTTTCGTCACCGGGCAGATGTGGACTGCTACCTGCACCTGCAGCGCAGCCGCGAGCAGTTCGAGGCCGGCGAGCCGCTTGCAGATGTGCTGCAGCAGATCAGCGCCTTGGTCTGCGATACACCCTTCCTGGCCGCGCGACGTAATAAGCTGTTGTTCCGTATGGGCCAGCAATTGGAACGTGAGGCCGACCTGGAAGGTGCACTGGCGTTCTACACCGACTGCCGCTATGTCGGCGCTCGCTTGCGGCAGATCCGCGTGCTGGAGCGCCTGGGCCGCCCTGAGCAAGCCTACAAGCTGACGCTGCAGGCCATCCAGGAACCGGAAAATGATGCTGAAGCCCAGGCGGTGGAACGCGCATTAACGCGGCTGGCCCGTCAGCTTGGGCAACCGCTGCCCGGTAAGGCCAAGCCAATACCACCTGCACGGATTGACCTGAGCCTGCCAAGGCCTGAGGCGCAGAGTGTCGAGTTTGCCGTCAAAGCTCATCTGCACGAGCCCGACGCACCAGTGCACTACGTCGAAAACAGCCTGATCTGCAGCCTGTTCGGCCTGCTCTGCTGGCAGGCCATCTTCGCGCCGGTGCCGGGGGCGTTCTTCCATCCCTTTCACACGGCCCCGGTTGATCTGTTCAGTGCCGACTTCCATACCCAGCGCGAAGAGTTGTTTGCCAGCTGCATGGCTCACCTCGACTCGGATGCCTACAAACAGGTAATCCGCGACAACTACACGGCAAAATTCGGCATCCAGTCGCCCTTTGTATTTTGGGCTGCGCTGGATCAGACCTTGCTGGAACAAGCGCTCGACTGCCTGCCCGCCGCGCACCTGCGCGCCTGGTTCAAACGCCTTTTGGTGGACATCAAAGCCAACCGCGCCGGCATGCCTGACCTGATCCAGTTCTGGCCGGCCGAGCAGCGCTACCGAATGATTGAAGTGAAAGGCCCAGGCGACCGCCTGCAAGACAACCAGCGCCGCTGGCTGGCCTTCTGCGCCGAGCACGGCATGCCGGTGGACGTCTGCTACGTGCAGTGGGCAGACGCGTGAATTATCAGGTCGCCGTGCGCGCGCTGTGCGAATTTACCGCCAAGGTCGGCGACCTCGACTTGCGCTTTACCCCATCGCCCACCGCCCAGGAAGGCATGACCGGCCACGCCATCGTGGTCGCTAGGCGCGGTCCGACTTACTACGCCGAATTGCCATTGAGTGGCGAATATCAGGGTTTGCAGGTACGCGGCCGAGCGGACGGTTACGACCCGGATGAAAACCTGCTGGAGGAGATCAAGACTCACAGGGGCGATATCAGCCGCATTCCGGAAAACCATCGCCTGCTGCACTGGGCCCAGGCCAAGGTCTACGGCTGGCTACTCTGCCAGGAACGCGACATGCCAGAGATCAACCTGGCAGTGGTCTATTTCAACGTCATCACCCAGCATGAAACCGCCTTCCACCTGACCGCCACAGCGGATGAACTGCGTAAATTCTTCGAGCTGCAGTGCAGCCTATATATCCGCTGGGCCGAGTACGAACGCGAGCACCGCCGCCAGCGCGATGAGGCGCTGGTGCGCTTGCGCTTTCCGCATGCAGAGTTTCGCAGCGGCCAACGCCAACTGGCGAATCAGGTCTACCGCGCCGCCCGTGATGGCCACTGCCTGATGGCTCAAGCCACCACCGGCATTGGTAAAACCCTCGCCACCCTGTTTCCTCAGCTCAAGGCCTTCCCCGAGCAGCGGCTGGATCGGTTGTTTTTTCTCACCGCAAAAACCCCAGGCCGACGCCTGGCGCTGGATGCACTGGCCACCTTACGCAGCCAGGAAGAGGCGATGCCGCTGCGGGTACTGGAGCATGTAGCGCGCGACAAGGCCTGCGAACACCCCGACAAAGCCTGCCATGGCGACTCCTGCCCGCTGGCCAAAGGTTTTTACGACCGCTTGCCCGCCGCCCGCCAGGCCGCACTCGAAGGCCAGTGGCTAAGCCATGAAAGCGTGCGGGCAACCGCCCTAGCGCATCAGATATGCCCTTATTATCTGAGCCAGGAGCTGTGCCGCTGGGCGGATGTGGTGGTCTGTGATTACAACTATTACTTCGACATGGGCGGCCTGCTGTATGGCCTCACCCTGCTCAATGAATGGCGTATCACCCTGCTGGTGGACGAAGCCCACAACCTGATCGAGCGCGCGCGCGGCATGTACACCGCCGAACTCAATCAGCAGCGCTTTGAAGCGGTACGGCGCATTGCGCCGAGCGTGATGAAGGCGCCGCTGGAGCGTATCAGCCGGCACTGGCGACAGCTTGAGCGCGACCAGGAAGTGGCGTATCAGGTCTACCCCACCGCGCCGGACCTGTTCGTCATGGCGCTGCAAAAGGCCGTCAGCACGCTCACCGACCACCTGAGCGAGCAGCCGGCTGGTAATGCCAGCGAGCTGCTGCACTTCTACCTCGATGCCATGCTGTTCTGCCGGCTGGCCGAGGCCTTTGGCGCGCACTCGCTGTTCGATATCAGCCGCGACGAGGGCAGCGGCCAATCGGTGTCCACCCTGTGCATCCGTAATATCGTGCCTGCGCCGTTTCTCGCCCCGCGCTTCGACGAGGCGCACAGCTGCACGCTGTTTTCCGCCACCCTGAGTCCGGCGAACTATTACGCCGACCTGCTCGGTCTGCCGGAAGAGACACCTTGGATCGATGTGGAATCGCCCTTCAGCGCCGAGCAGCTGCACGTCCAGGCCGTCAGCAATCTGTCCACCCGCTACGCCCATCGCGACTTCTCGCTGGCGCCCATTGCTGCCCTGATTGCCCGCCAATACGCGGAAAAACCGGGCAATTACCTGGCCTTCTTCAGCAGTTACACCTATCTGCAGGCAGTGCTGCATGAGCTGCAGATGGCGCACCCGCAGATCCCGGTCTGGCAGCAATCGCGAAAAATGGATGAAGTCGAGCGCCAGGCCTTTCTTGATCGGTTCTCCAGCACGGGCCGCGGCATCGGTTTTGCCGTGTTAGGCGGCGCCTTTGGCGAAGGCATCGACCTGCCTGGCGACCGCCTGATTGGTGCGTTTATCGCCACCCTTGGTCTGCCGCAGATCAACCCGGTCAATGAAGAGATCAAACAGCGCATGGAGGTGATGTTCGGCAGCAACAACGGCTACGGCTACACCTACCTCTACCCGGGTTTGCAGAAGGTCGTGCAGGCCGCTGGCCGAGTGATTCGCACCGTTCAAGACCAGGGCGTGGTTTACCTGATCGATGACCGCTTCAACCAGCCAGCTATCCGCAAGCTGCTGCCCACCTGGTGGAAGGTCGAACGCTGCCGTTTGCCGTTAAACAAGGACCCGGTTCTCTAGCCGCGCATGCCGTTCATTGCCGGCTTGCTTTACGCTCAGTCAGGTAAGCAATGACCGCCGCCTGGTCACCGGCAAACTCGATGCGCGCCGCTTTGCTTTCGCGCTGGTAGGCGTACATCGGGTCGTAGTATTCGCGCAGCAATCCGGCAATCCAGTCGCGGTGCAGCGCAACCGCCCCGCTACGCTGTTCATCCAGCGCCGCCTGCATGATGGCCAGCAAGCGCTGGTAGCGCTCACCACCCAGACGCTTCTGGATATTGCTCAGGCTTTGCAGCAGGCGCTCGGCGTAAAGCCGAAAGCCCTCATCCTCACCGTGCAGGGCGATAAATTCGGCGCACAGATTGACCACGTAATCGCGCAGGATGCGCTCGACGCGGTCCTCGAAGGCATCTTCCAGCCACACCAGCGGGTACTGCTGCATGCCCTGGTATAGCGCCAGCGGCACGGTGCAACTGCCAACCATGCGCCCTTCGTCTTCCAGTACAAACTGCTCGTTGCCACGAGCGCGCTGCTTGAGCAGATCGATGGCTAAACGGTTTTCGAAGTCGATCTGCGCCGGCTGGCCGCTGGCGCGTTTGCCGAAGCTGGAGCCACGGTGGTTGGCGTGGCCTTCCAGGTCCAGGCTGTTGCTCAGCTGCACCAGCACGTCGGTTTTGCCGGCGCCAGTAAGGCCGCCGAGGATCACGAAATCACACTCGGCCACGGCTTGCTGGGTGGTTTCCAGCAAAAAGGTGCGCATCGCCTTGTAGCCGCCGATCACCCGTGGGTAGTCGATACCGGCTTCCGCCAGCCATTGCTGGGTGATCTGCGAGCGCAGGCCGCCGCGAAAGCAGTACAGGTAGCCGTGCGGATTGGCCTTGGCAAACGCCGCCCAGGCCGCGACCCGTTCGGCTTTGACCTGGCCGCTGACCAGCTGATGGCCGAGCGCGATGGCGGCGTCCTGGCCATGCTGCTTGTAGCAGGTGCCTACCCGCTGGCGCTCGTTGTCATCCATCAGCGGCAGGTTGAGCACACCGGGGAAGGCGCCCTTGCTGAACTCGACCGGGGCGCGGGCGTCCATCATCGGCAGATCATTGAGGAAGATGTCGCGGTAGTCGGCGGTGTTGTCGCGCATCACAGCACCTCTACCGCGTAACGCTGTCGCTCAACCAGACGGCCGATGGGCGCCAGGTTCAGGCCCAGCTCGGCGGCTACGGCGAGGAACTCTGCTTCGCCCTCTGGCGTTACGGCGACCAGCAGGCCGCCGCTGGTCTGCGGGTCGCAGAGCAGGTCGCGCTGCGCGTCGGTGATAGGCGCGATCTTCTCGCCATAGCTGTCGAAGTTACGCAGGGTTCCACCCGGCACGCAGCCCTCGGCCAGGTAGTAGTCGACCCCCGGCAGGCGCGGCACGGCGGCGTAGTCAAGCTGGGCGGTGAGATTGGCACCATCGGCCATCTCCACCAGGTGGCCAAGCAGGCCGAAGCCGGTGACGTCGGTCATCGCGGTAACCCCGGCCAGCTTGCCGAAGCGCGAACCGGGCTTGTTCAGGGTGCACATCCAGTCGCGCGCCAGGCCAACGTCTTCGGGCCGCAGCTTGGCCTTCTTCTCGGCGGTGGTCAGGATGCCGATGCCCAGCGGCTTGGAGAGATACAGCTGGCAGCCGGCCGTGGCGGTGTCGTTGCGTTTCATATGGCTCTTGAGCACCACGCCGGTGACGGCCAGGCCGAAGATCGGCTCCGGCGCATCGATCGAGTGGCCGCCGGCCAACGGAATGCCCGCCTCATCACACACCGCGCGGCCGCCGCGAATCACTTCGCGAGCCACTTCCGGCGGCAGCAGATTGACTGGCCAACCGAGTATGGCGATGGCCATCAGCGGATCGCCGCCCATGGCGTAGATGTCGCTGATCGCATTGGTGGCGGCGATGCGGCCGAAGTCGTACGGGTCATCGACGATTGGCATAAAGAAGTCGGTGGTCGACACCACCCCGCGCTCGTCGTCCAAGGCATACACCGCCGCATCATCGCGCGAGGCGTTGCCGACCCACAGCTTGGGGTCGAGGTTCTGCGCGCCGCTGCCGGCGAGGATCACCTCCAGCACTTTCGGCGAAATCTTGCAGCCGCAGCCGGCCCCGTGGCTGTACTGGGTCAAACGGATCGGCTCGCTCATCGGTCAGGCTCTCGGCAAATCGGAAACAGGCGCGGATTCTAGCAAAGCTGGCCTTTAACACGGCGCCCCATATAATCGCGCCACGTCGACTACCCTGACTACGCGCAGGCCCGCACATCTGCTGTGCCTGCCATTTCGAATTTTTCCGCTATTGAACCGGAGAATCTTCATGCTCAAACGTACCCTGGCGCTCGCCGCCGGCTTTGCCCTTTGCCTGTCCGCCAACCTGTCCCAAGCCGCCGAAGTACTCCGCGTCAGCGCCATTCCGGATGAAGCGCCGACCGAACTGCTGCGCAAATTCAAACCGCTGGGCGCCTACCTGGAGCAGCAACTGGGCATGAAGGTCGAGTTCACCCCAGTCGCCGACTACCCGGCCGTGGTCGAGGCTCTGGCCACCGACCGCCTGGACCTGGCCTGGCTTGGCGGCTTCACCTTTGTGCAGGTGCGCCTGAAAACCGGCAACGCCATTCCGCTGGTACAACGCGAGCAGGATGCGCAGTTCACCAGCAAGTTCATCACCGCCAACCCGGACGTGACCTCCCTGGCCGACCTCAAAGGCAAAACCTTTGCCTTCGGTTCGGTGTCGTCCACCTCCGGCAGCCTGATGCCGCGTTACTTTATGCTGCAGGACGGCATCAAGCCGGAAAGCCACTTTAGCCGCGTTGGCTACTCCGGTGCGCATGACGCCACCGCCGCCTGGGTGCAGGCCGGCAAGGTCGACGGCGGCGTGCTCAACGCCAGCGTGTGGGACAAGCTGGTTGCCAGCGGCAAGGTCGATAGCAACAAGGTCAAAGTGTTCGCCACCACCCCGACTTACTACGACTACAACTGGACCGTGCGTGGCACCCTCGACCCGGCTTTGGCCGAGAAGATCAAAGCTGCCTTCCTCGCCCTCGACCCGGCTAACCCGGAGCACAAGGCGATCCTCGACCTGCAGGCCGCCAGCCGCTTTATCGAAACCTCGCCTGAGAACTACAAGGGCATCGAGGACGCTGCGCGCGCCGCTGACCTGCTGAAATGACCCTGCGCCTCTCTGGCGCCAGCCTCAGCCACGGCAACGGAGTCCACGCCCTGCGCGGCGTGGACTTGCATATCGCCGCCGGCGAGCAGGTCGCCATCATCGGTCCCTCAGGGGCCGGCAAGTCGAGCCTACTCAACCTGCTGGCCAGCGCCCTGCAACCAAGCAGCGGCGAGATTCAGCTGCTCGGTGAGCAGCCCTGGCAACTGTCCAGCAGCCAGCGCCAACGCCTGCGTGCACGTATTGGCTTGGTGCATCAGACGCCGCCACTGCCGGCGCGCCAGCGGGTGGTTACCGCCGTGCTGGCCGGCAAGCTCGGTCAGTGGAGTTTGGGCAAGAGCCTGCTGAATCTGCTGCATCCGCTGGATATCCCTGGCGCTCGCCGTGAGCTGGCCAAGCTGGACCTGGCTGACAAGCTGTTCGCCCAGTGTCAGCAGCTTTCAGGTGGTCAGTTGCAGCGCGTCGGCATCGCCCGCGTGCTGTACCAGGCACCGGAACTGCTGCTGGCCGATGAGCCGGTGTCAGCCATGGACCCGGTGCTGGCCGAACACACCCTCAACGTGTTGTGTCGGCATGCCGAACAGCATGGCGTCACCCTGGTCGCCAGCCTGCATGCGGTGGAACTGGCCCTGGCGCACTTCCCGCGGATTATCGGCCTGCGTGACGGGCAGATTCTCTTCGACCGCCCTGCTGGCGAAGTCGGCCAGGCGCAGCTCGACGCGCTGTATGCCAATGAGCAATTGCTCTCGCCGCCCACGCCTAGCGTGACCCTTAGCCTGCAGATCCCGCGATGCTAAACCGCGACACCCGCGACCCTGCCGCCCTGCCCCGCCTGCTACTCACCCTGCTGGCGCTGGTACTGCTGTGGCCGGGTATACAGCTCAGCGAGCTGGACCTGGGCGTGCTGCTGCAAGCCGACAGCCAGAGCGAAATGGGCCGCTTTGTCGCCGCCTTCTGGCCGCCGACCCATGACGCGGACTTTTTGCAGTTACTGCTCGACGCCACCCTGCAAACCCTGGCCATCGCCACCGCAGGCATGGCCCTGGCGCTGCTATTGGCGATTCCAGCCAGTCTGCTGGCCAGCCGCGCACTGTCGCTATCGGCCGCTTCCCTTGGTGGTCGGCCGAAGCCGCTGGCGCAGTTGCTGCGCTGGCCGGTGCGCGGCCTGCTGATCTTCCTGCGCAGCGTGCCGGAAATCGTCTGGGCGCTGCTGTTCGTCCGCGCGGTCGGCCTCGGCCCCACCGCTGGGGTGCTGGCCATCGCCATCACTTACAGCGGCATGCTCGGCAAGGTCTATGCGGAAATCTTCGAGTCGGTCGACCAGCGCCCGGCCCACGCCCTGCTACAAGCAGGCAGCGGCCGGCTGGCGGCCTTTGTCTACGGTATTCTGCCGAATGCCGCGGCGGAACTGACGTCCTACACGGTGTACCGCTGGGAATGCGCAATTCGCGCTTCGGTGGTGATGGGCTTTGTCGGTGCCGGCGGCCTGGGCCAGCAGATCGACCTGTCGATGCGCATGTTCGCCGGCGGTGAAGTGGCCAGCATGCTGCTGACCTTTCTGTTGCTGGTACTGCTGGCCGATCAACTCAGCCGTGTGCTGCGCAGGAGGCTGGCATGAGCCGGCTGATCAACCTGTTACTGCTGCTCAGCATCGGCGCAGCGGTAATCGCTTCGTTCGCTTACCTGGGTATCGACCTGGGTGCACTGATCAGCGGCGACAGCCTGGGCCAGATGGCTGGCTACGTGCAGCGCTTTCTCAGCCCGGACCTGAGCGCCGAGCACCTGTCGGCCATCAGCCATGGCGCAATGGAAACCCTGGCCATGTCGGCCCTCGGCACCTTGCTCGCCGCAGTATTTGGCCTATTGCTGGCCTTGCCCGCCGCCGGGCGCTTTGGCTGGCCGCTGCAAAGCGCCGCGCGTTTGCTACTGAATGCCCTGCGCGCGATTCCCGAACTGGTCTGGGCCGCGCTGATGGTGCTGGCCGCAGGCCTTGGCCCGAACGCCGGCACCCTAGCCCTGGCCCTGCACACCGCGGGCGTGCTCGGCCGGCTATTTGCCGAAGCGCTGGAAAACACCCCCACCGCACCGGCCGAGGCAATTCGTTTGCAGGGCGGCAGCCAGGTCGCGGCGTTCTGCTACGGCACCCTGCCCAACCTATGGCCACAGCTGTTGGCCTACTGCCTGTACCGCTGGGAAAACAATATCCGCATGGCCAGCGTGCTGGGTTTCGTCGGGGCTGGCGGCCTAGGACAGATGCTCTATGTCAGCCTTAGCCTGTTTCAGGAGGCGCAGGCCAGTACAGTGATCCTGGCCATGCTGGTGCTGGTGTTCGGCGTCGACGCGCTGAGCGGCTGGACGCGGCAGCGCTGGGTACGGGCGTAGGGCGGGTGAAACCGGCAGTGCGCGCCACGCGGGTTTCACCCGCCCTACTCGGCACCAAAGCTGGTCACCGCTGTCCAACCCGGCGCGGCACCGCTCAGGCGGCACGGGCCGGTCATCATTGTTCGGGAGCTGTCCTTGCCTTCTGTTTTCTCACGTCGCACCTTTCGCCTGACGGCCCTCCTCGGCGGACTCAGCCTGGCCGCCTCAGTGCTGGCCTGCCCGAGTGGGCAGCAGCAGGTCTGCACAGTGGTGTGCTTCTGTGCGCCGTTCAGCCAGGCGGACATCGGGGTGCTGTACGAGGACGTCAGCCAGATGGCCGCCTCGGGCTTGGAGCAATGGCTGCTGCAATCACGCGAGACGGTGGCTGCCAGCGGCACCCATCCGATTCCTCTGCATATCCGCGCCCAGTTGGAGCCCTACTACGGCATCGATGTACTCGATGCGGCGCGCTACAAGGTGGGTGACAACGAAACCCTTAGCGCCGCCAATACCCTGCTGCAGAACCCCGATGTACAGGCGGTGACGCTGATCGACATCATCGTCTTCCGCAATGCCGCGGACGCGCAGGACAATGTCGCGCTCTGGGCCCACGAACTGCTGCATGTGCAGCAATACCAGCAATGGGGCGTGCGCGAATTCGCCCGGCGCTACACGCGCGACCACAACGCCATCGAAGCGCCTGCTTATAAGCTGCAGATTGAGGTCGAACGCGCCCTGCGCAATCAGCTGATTAGCAACACCAAACAGCGCTAGAGCTGCGCTCTCAAAACGATTCAGCATCGGGCAGCCACGCGCACAATAAAGCCGCACACTGGCCGTGGCCAAGCAATCAGCCAATGGCTGCCTAAGGGATACACGCAGGTGGCCGATGTGGAACGGAGCGGGTAGCTCCGTTCCTGCGCCGCCGGGTAGGCGAGCGCAGCGCATCGAAATGCCAGAGGGGAAGAAACGCATCGTACCGGGTGGGTAACCCTCCGTTGCCGGATGTACGACGGGCGCTGCAGTGCAGCATCAGACACCTGGGCAAGGTGTCTGGAGGTGGCGGTAAGCCGGTGTTGCCAACCACCCCGGCCGGGGAACCGGTCAGGGTGGGATGCTCGTAGAGCCGTTTAACCGATGGTCATCAAACTGGCGTTGCCGCCCGCTGCTGCGGTGTTGATGCTCAACGCGTGCTCAATCAGCAGGCGCTCCAGCGGGATATCCGTCTCGCCTTTGTGCAGACCATGCACACCGATAATCGCGCCAGGACGCTGAGCCGCCAGTTGGCAGACTTCGCGCAGCTGATCAGAGTCACCGTGATGAATGATCGCGTCGAACACCGTTTCGCTCTCGCTCCACTGGCTGAGCACGGTGATGCGTTGCTGCACGGCCTTGGGCAGTGCGGCAAACAGCTCGCGGGTCAGCTCGCTTTCCTGCCACAGCACCTGGCAACCCACGGCCAGAGCCGCTGCCAACTGCACAAGCAGGTCACTGCGCTCATCCGCCAGACACAGCACATGCTCACGCGGCAGCAAGCTGTAGCTGTTGCGTTCACCGGTTGGGCCATTGAGCATCTGCACGGTGCCGCTCTGCGCCAGCTCGACATACTGCGCGCTCAGGGCAGTCAGGCTCGGCTCATGCTTGGTCGCCCAATCCTGCAGCGCCTGAATCACCTTGGCCTGCTCTGCCGGGCGCTGGATTTCGCCATTTTCCTGCTGCAGCTGCTTGGCCACTGCGTCCTGCGGACGGGTTGCCAGCAGGCGGTACATATACAGCGGGCCACCGGCTTTCGGGCCGGTGCCGGACAGGCCTTCGCCGCCGAACGGCTGCACGCCGACTACAGCGCCAACCATGTTGCGGTTCACATACAGGTTGCCGACCTTGGCGGTGTTGACCACCTGAGCGATGGTTTCGTCGATGCGCGTGTGCACACCGAGGGTCAGACCGTAACCACTGTCGTTGATCTGCTGCAGCAACTTGCCCAGGTCAGCACGCTGGTAGCGCACCACGTGCAGTACCGGGCCGAAGATCTCACGCTGCATCTCGTCGAAGCTGTCCAGCTCGATCAGCGTCGGCAGCACAAAGGTGCCGCGTTTGATGTCGTCACCCACGGCGCGGGCGCTCTGGAACACCTTGCGACCCTTCTCGCGCATCTTCTCGATGTGCTGGTCGATATTGTCCTTGGCTTCGGCGTCGATCACCGGGCCGATATCGGTGCTCAGGCGCTCCGGGTTGCCCAGGCTGTATTCGGCCATGGCGCCCTTGAGCATGTTGATCACTCGATCCGCCACGTCTTCCTGCACACACAGCACGCGCAGTGCCGAGCAACGCTGGCCGGCGCTGTCGAAGGCTGAGGCCACGACGTCGACCACCACCTGCTCGGTCAACGCCGAGGAGTCGACGATCATGCTGTTGAGGCCGCCGGTTTCGGCGATCAGCGGAATGGTGCGGCCCTGGGAATCCAGGCGACCAGCGAGGTTGCGCTGAATGATCCCGGCCACTTCGGTGGAACCGGTAAACATCACGCCACGCACTCGCTCGTTGCCTATCAGGCCAGCACCGACGGTTTCGCCACGGCCCGGCAGCAGTTGCACGGCGCCGCTCGGTACACCGGCATCCAGCAGAATGCGCACAGCCTGCGCAGCGATCAGCGGCGTTTGTTCGGCCGGCTTGGCCAGCACGGTGTTACCGGCAGCCAAAGCGGCGGCGACCTGACCGCTGAAAATCGCCAGCGGGAAGTTCCACGGGCTGATGCACACCACCGGGCCCAGCGGGCGGTGGCTGTCATTGCTGAAGTGATTGCGCGCCTGCGCCGCGTAGTAGCGCAGGAAGTCCACCGCCTCGCGTACTTCGGCGATGGCGTTGGCGAAGGTCTTGCCGGATTCACGCACCAGCAAGCCCATCAGCTGCTGCATTTCCGCTTCCATCTGGTCGGCGGCACGGTCGAGCACGGCGGCGCGCTCGGCCGGCAGGGTCGACTGCCAGATCTGCCCGCTGGACACGGCGCAGAGCACGGCGTTGCGAACATCCTGCTCACTGGCTTCATGCACATGGCCAACGATGTCGCGGTGGTCCGCCGGGTTGCGTACCGGCTGCGCTTCGCTCAGCTCAGGCGCTTCGCAACCAAGCAGCGGCATGGCCTTGTAAGCGTTGTTGGTGCTGCTCAGCAGCGCCGAGGACAGCGAACCGAGGCGGTGTTCGTTGGCAAGGTCGATGCCTTCGGAGTTCAAGCGGGCGTCGCCATACAGCGCACGCGGCAGAGCAATGCGCGGGTGTGGCAGGCCAAGGCCGCCTTCCTGCGTGGCCATCTGCTCGACCTGCTGCACGGGGTCGAGCACCAGTTCCTTGATCGAAATGCTGTGGTCGGCGATACGGTTGACGAACGAGGTGTTCGCGCCGTTTTCCAGCAGACGACGCACCAGATAAGCCAACAGGGTTTCATGGCTGCCCACTGGTGCGTAGATACGGCACGGACGGTTCAGCTTGCCATCGGCAACCTTGCCCACCACCTGCTCGTACAGCGGCTCGCCCATGCCGTGCAGGCACTGGAACTCGTACTGACCGGGGTAGTAGTTCTGCCCAGCCAACTGGTAGATGGCCGACAGCGAGTGGGCGTTGTGGGTGGCGAACTGCGGGTAGATCGCTTCCGGCACGGCCAGCAGCTTGCGGGCGCAAGCGATGTAGGAAATATCGGTGTACGGCTTGCGGGTATACACCGGGTAGCCTTCCAGACCTTCGACCTGGGCGCGCTTGATCTCGCTGTCCCAGTACGCGCCTTTCACCAGGCGGATCATCAGGCGATGACGGCTGCGCTTGGCCAGGTCGATGACGTAGTCGATCACATACGGGCAGCGCTTCTGGTAAGCCTGGATAACGAAGCCGATACCGTTCCAGCCGGTCAGGGCCGGGTCGAAGCACAGGCGCTCGAGCAGATCGAGGGAGATCTCCAGGCGGTCGGCTTCTTCGGCATCGATGTTCAGGCCGATGTCGTACTGCTTGGCCAGCTTGGTCAGGCCGAGCAGGATCGGGTACAGCTCGTCCATCACGCGCTCGTACTGGGCGCGGCTGTAACGCGGATGCAGCGCCGAGAGTTTGATCGAGATGCCCGGGCCTTCGTAGATGCCACGGCCGTGAGAGGCCTTGCCGATGGCATGAATAGCCTGCTCGTAGGACGCCAGGTAGCGCTTGGCGTCTTCATCGGTCAGCGCGGCTTCACCGAGCATGTCGTAGGAATAGCGGAAGCCCTTGGTTTCCATGTTGGTGGCGTTGGCCAGTGCTTCGGCGATGGTTTCGCCGGTGACGAACTGCTCACCCATCAGGCGCATGGACATGTCCACGCCCTTGCGGATCAGCGGCTCGCCGCCTTTGCCGATAATGCGATTGAGCGAAGTCACCAGGCCAGCTTCGTTGTGCGTGGCCACCAGTTTGCCGGTGATCAACAGGCCCCAGCTGGCGGCGTTGACGAACATCGATGGGCTGTTGCCCAGGTGCTGGCTCCAATTGCCGTTGCTGATCTTGTCGCGGATCAGCGCATCACGGGTGGCCTTGTCCGGAATACGCAGCAGCGCTTCAGCCAGGCACATCAGCGCCACACCTTCCTGCGAGGACAGCGAGAATTCCTGCAGCAAGCCCTGCACCAGGCCCTGACGGCCACCGGCGTTCTTCTGGTTGCGTAGCTTCTCGGCAATGCCCATGGCCAGCTTGTTGCTCGCCTCGGCCATGTCCTTCGGCAGACGCGCCTGCTCCAGCAGCATTGGTACCGCTTCGGTTTCCGGCCGGCGATAAGCGCCGGTAATGGCGGCACGCAGCACTGACTGCGGCAGGATGCTTTCGGCGAAATCGAGGAACACCTGCAAACCTTGCTCAGTCAGGTTTTCCACCACTTCTTCGCCCGCCACAGCGGCAAGGCCAGAATGCTCGGCCGGAGTCAGACCACCCTCGATCTGCTCCAGGTAATTGAAGATCGCCTGCTTGATCAGCCAATGCGGCGTGCGGTCAATCGACTGCGCAGCCTGCTTGAGGCGATCACGGGTTGCATCATCGAGCTTTACGCCAAGGGTGGTAGTGGCCATTGGTTTGTCCTGTATGGGCTGAAGCACGGCAAAAAATCGCCGAAAGCAATTTGCGCCACCTCCGCAACCAACCAGGGTGGCTGCCATAGAAGGCGAGGCGCAAAAAATCTGGCGAGAGATTAAACCTCACAAGGCTCAGGGTGCAACTAGGTGCAACCAAACAAAATCGCAACTCTTTGCCGCACAACACGGGGCGCAGTCTCACTCATTTCAGGCTAAAACCCAGCGCCCGTAAGGCTTTTGCAAAAATTGCCAACACCTTGAGGAAAACGCTCGTTTTAAAAAAGCATCGAGCTTCCGACGACAGGTACAACCCAAACACCAACAAGGTTGCACTGCGACATTTATCCCTGCTCACTAGAGCAAAGCACAACGGGTCAAAATCCGTGCAATGGCCGACGGAGTGCACCTGCACTTAGCGCAACCGCCCACCTGCGCGCGAAGCCAACAGCACAGAAGCAGGACGAGTGAATCAACGCGATGGCGCGGATAGCCGGGCGACACAATGTCGCGTTAAGCTCAAGGGGGGATTCATAAGGAGATGACCATGACTGCCAAGGAAGCGCAATTGACTGAGCTACTCAGCCTGTCCACGCGCACCCTCACCCACCTGACAGCCGCCATCACCGCGATGTCATTTGAACTGCTCAATACCCAGGACAACGCCGTGAACGCCACGGCACACAAGATGATCGAGCGCATGCTGGCGATCAACAGCGAGCTGGATCAGCAATGGCAACTGCTCGGCCAGCTGGCCGGCACTCAGCCAGAGCCCAGCAACGCACTGGAACAGGTGGTGTTACAGAGCCTGGAAACGGTAGGGACCGAGGTCTAACGCCCCCCCCGGAGCAGTCGAAACAAGCACTCAACGGCCCAGCATGCCGCAGAACAGGTCATCATCTCCGGCGAGATTGATGCACCAAAACGCCGGCGTCATGGCGCGCAACAAGGAAGCCGTGCAACTGGCCGCGGAGCTGACCGAAAGCGTTATGTCCTACCTGCATGTGCCGAGCAGCGATAAGCCTGTACGCAAGCCCATCAAACGACGCGCCAGCACCACGCCGCGACAGAGTTAGCGCGCACCAAGTTAAGGCTAAAACTGTCCGACAGGTCAGTTATCAGTGCACGCAACGTATTTACATCCCCCCAAAAACCACTAGAGTGCGCGCCCGACGCGCGCCATCTGGCGGCGCCGTGAACGATTTCAGGACTTGGCCTTGTTCTTGCTCAAGCTCCGACAGCCTGACCACTCAGACAGGTTTAAAACGATAATTCAGCACTTTGGGGAGCACCACTTGATGAACCGTACACTTTCCTCTCTGGTCCTGGCAGGCGGGCTTCTGGCGGGCGGCCAGGCCGTCGCGGGTGACCTGCTGCATTGGCAGAACAACAGCCTGACCTACCTGTATGGCCAGGATTACAAGATTGACCCGGAAATCCAGCAGACCGTGACCTTTGAACACGCCAGTGGCTGGGCTATCGGCGATCTGTTCTTCTTCGTCGACACCATCAAGTACAACACCGACGCCACCAATGGCGCAGGCGACGGCCACACCTTCTACGGCGAGTTCTCACCGCGCCTGTCGTTCGGCAAGCTGTTCAACAGCAAGCTGGAATTCGGCCCGATCAAGGACGTATTGCTGGCCACTACCTATGAATTCGGTGAAGACGATGTCGAGTCCTACCTGATCGGCCCAGGCTTTGACCTGGCTATCCCCGGCTTTGACTACTTCTCGCTGAACTTCTACAACCGTACGACCGATGGCAAGCGCGACGGCGATAACGTCTGGCAGATCACTCCGGTGTGGAGCTACACCATCCCGGTGGGTAAATCCGACATCGTGATCGACGGCTTTATGGATTGGGTGGTCGACAACGACAAGAGCTACCACGCCAACCTGCACTTCAACCCACAGATCAAGTACGACCTGGGTAAGGCCATGAACTGGGGCGAGAAGCAGCTGTATGTCGGTATCGAATACGACTACTGGAAAGACAAGTACGGTATCGAAGACAGCGGTTTTGTCAGCGACAACTTTGTCGGCGCGACCGATCAGAACACCGCCAGCCTGTTGGTAAAAGCGCACTTCTGATACTCAGTAGCAAACCCGCCAGCACCTGTGATTACAGGCTGGCGGGCATCTCCTGCAACAACCCTTCTCGCGCTAATTTGCCCTGCTGCGGCGTAATCGCCGCGCTCTCGGGGTCTTCTACTCTGTGATTACTCAGCAGTGGATACCCAGCATGCCCAACGCACTTCACCGCACATTCTTCCGCGCCCTGCTTGTCAGCCTGCTGCTCACCCTGGCTGCATGCAGCACGCTGGCCACGCGCGACCCATTGCGCATCGAACTGGTCGGTATCGAGCCGCTGCCCGGCGAAGGCCTGGAAGCACGCTTCGCAATCAAACTGCGGGTACAGAACCCCAATGACCGGCCCATCGATTTCGACGGCGTGGACCTTGAGCTGCAGGTCAACCAGCAGCCGCTGCTCAGTGGCGTCAGTGACCAACACGGGCAAGTACCCCGTTACGGTGAAAGCATCCTGCGTATTCCGGTCAGCCTTTCCGCCTACGCCGCACTGCGCCAGGCCTGGGGCATGGCCGGCTATCAGGACGGCCAGGGGCTGCCCTATGAATTGCGTGGCAAGTTGGCCAACGGCCTGTTTGGCACCTGGCGTTTTAATGACCGTGGCACGCTTAACTGGCCACAACCGCCAGCGCCCGGCGCGACACCATAAAACCCTATACAATATGCGGCCTTTTCCTATCGACCTATCAAGGACCCGCCGTGAGCACGTTGCCGCCCTGCCCTAAATGCAATTCCGAATACACCTACGAAGACGGCGCCCAGCTGGTATGCCCGGAGTGCGCCCACGAATGGTCGGCCACTGGCGCGAGCGACGCGGCAGATGACGCCAAGGTGATCAAGGATTCAGTGGGTAATGTGCTGCAGGACGGCGACACGATCACCGTGATCAAAGACCTGAAAGTCAAAGGCTCATCCCTGGTGGTCAAGGTCGGCACCAAGGTCAAAGGCATCCGCCTGTGCGACGGTGACCACGACATCGACTGCAAGATCGACGGCATCGGCGCGATGAAGCTGAAATCCGAGTTCGTGCGCAAAGTCTGAGTCAACTTCCAGCAAAAAAAGCCCCGGTCAGCTGCCGGGGCTTTTTTCATTAGCTAGCATCAATACAGAGCTATTCGCTCGTTCGAGGCGCCCGCCTGGAGGACCTCATGCGTATTGTTGCGCTGTGCTTGACGCTATTACTGCCCTGGGCTGTGCAAGCCGAACCCTGGAAGGTGGTGGGCGATGAGCAGTTTGCACCCTATAGCTTTGTCACCATTGAGGATGACCAGCCGCGCGGGCTGGATGTGGAGTTGGTTGAGGCGGTGATGCAAGAGGCCAAAATCCCTTACAGCTTGCGCCTGTACCCCTGGGAGCGGGTCAAGCGCATGATCGATCGCAGTGAAGTGGCCATGGCTTTTCAGTTCGCCGGGACCCCCGAACGGATGCAGCAATACGAGCTGGCCGGGCCGATCCGTACCGGTTCAACGGTGTTTATGACCTCGCGTAAAACCGCCCTTAACGACTGGGACAAACTGGACGATCTGTCACTCTTCACCATTGGCCAGGTAAGGGGGTATGCCTACCAATCGGATTTCGACAAAGCCGAACTGTCACGCGATACCAGTGCGCAGAACCCACGGCAGCTGGTGTCGATGCTGCTCGCCGGGCGCATTGATGTGATCGTCGGTGATCGTGTGCAACTGATGTATTTCGTTCGCGAGCAGCGCGCAGAACAGAGCGTACGCATTCTGCCCAAACCCCTGGTGGAAATGCCGCGTTATGTAGCCTTCGCCAAAGGCGATAGCGCCCGTGCCAAACAGTTCTCGGCAGCGCTGGAGCGTTTAAGACAGGCTGGCACCCTGGAAACCATTTACTCGCGCTGGCATTAAGCCGCGCGCCACTTGCCAGGAGCCGCCATGCGCGCCACCCGTGTATTTTTACTGCTCGCAGCCACCCTGGTTCTGAGCGCCTGCGGTCTCGGTGAAACCGCCGCAACTGCCAGCCTGCAAGCCGAGCAGGCCAGCCAACTGCAACAACAGACCGAACAGCTGAAACAGCAGATCGAAGCCGCCAACGCGCACAGTAATAAACGCTTGGAAGAAGGCTACTGAGGGTTTATTGCACGGGTAGGAAGTTCATAAACAGCAGGCTTTGGGCATAACTCACGCCCATGCGCCGATAGCGCTCATCCAGCACATCGGTGAGCAGATCCAGACGCGCGACGATCTTGCCGAACTCCACGGCATAGCTGAGGTTATGCCCCTCGGCAGAAATCTCGTTGGACAGCAGCCAGGGCTTGCCGCCGGCATCGGTGCGCTGGGCGAGCATCCAGCTGGCCTTCTCGACATTGCGCGCAGCGTTGTGGACAAACTGCGGGTCCAGCGTATCGCTCAGGTAGTACTCCGTGCGTCCGCCGTGGGCGGTAATCAGCATGCTTGCCAGCGAATAGATAAACGCCCCCACCCGATCGCCTTGGTACTCCGCACTCAGGGCATAACTCAGCGCCGCAACATCAGTGCGCCCGCCTAGCTGGGGAAGCGGCTGATCAAGTTCAATGGCGCGGTGCACCGCGCGTTTGGCGGACTCCACATCAGGTAAACCGGTTTTACGCCACTCGCGGGGGTTGCGCAGATACAGCTTGTCCATCAAACGGTAGAGGCTGTTGAGGTTGTTGCGCATGCCCAGGGTAGCCATACGGTCGGCATGGCTCTGGAAGAATTCGGTGGGTTTGATCGGACTGCGGTTGCTGACAATGGTCTGGTGATCTTGCCGGGTTGCGCAACCACTGACCGCCAGTAACAGCACAACCAGCACCGACAGGCGCATTGCCACAGCGTTGCCGCCCGACCAGACGGGCCCATTTCTTAGCCATTGCCAACACTGCACAGTACTCATCAGAGGAGGTCGTCCGCTGCGGTGTGATGGGGTAACGCTAGCAACAAAATCCAGATTGGCCAGTTTTCCTCCTGAATACATGACTTTCAGCACAATCAAGCACCTAGCTGCATAAGCTCAGGTGGACTGCCAACAGACCGCCTCAGGCGCAAAAGATTGCTAACCGCTTATCAGCAGCGCGGCAAAAGGCCCGTCGCAGAGCGCTTTAATCGGTATGATCCGCAGCTTTTTGGCTGCCGAGTGCCCCATGCTGCGTCTGCTTGTTCTGTTTTGCCTGCTGGTTGCCCTACCCGCTTTTGCCGATGCCCCGAAAACCTTCAGTGCCGCGAAGAAAATCGCCTGGCGGTTATATGCCGAACGGCCCAGCACCTTCTATTGCCATTGCACGTACAGCGGTAACCGCGTCGACCTCGGCAGCTGTGGCTACAGCCCCCGCAAACAGCTGCGCCGTGCCCAGCGCCTGGAATGGGAGCATGTGGTGCCCGCTTGGGTAATCGGCCATCAGCGCCAGTGCTGGCAGGACGGCGGACGCAAGAACTGCGCGCGCAACGACGCCCGTTTCAAAGCCGCCGAAGCCGACCTGCACAACCTGGTGCCAAGCATCGGTGAGGTGAATGGTGACCGCTCCAACTACGCCCTAGGCATGCTCAGCGACAAACCCACGCAGTACGGCGCCTGCCCGATGGTGGTCAACTTCAAGGCGAAAACCGCCATGCCGCCAGCCCATACGCGTGGTGCAGCAGCGCGTATCTATCTGTATATGGCCGAACGCTACCAGCTGAAACTGTCCAAGCTCGACCGACGCACCTACGAGGCCTGGAACCGCCAATACCCGATCAGCGAGTGGGAGCGCTGGCGCAACCAGCAAGTCGGCTGCGTGATGGGCCACGGCAACCCTTATGTCGGCGCCATCGATCCGGGCCGCTGCAGCCCATTACGCCGCGCTGGCAACCCACAACGCACCAGCGGCTGAACGCTAACAACCGCCCGGCGATCCCTGCACGCCTCTATTGACGCTAAACTTCACCCCACGCCAGCCCGAGTATTGCCCTATGTCCAGCACCACCCTCCCGAGCGCAGCCCACGCCATTGCCGAAACCCGCGCCTGGGTTGATCGTGCCGTGATCGGCCTGAACCTCTGCCCGTTCGCCAAGGCCGTGCAGGTCAAAGGGCAAGTACGCTACGTGGTGTGTACCAACAGCGAGCCGGAAGTACTGCTCAGCATGCTGATCGACGAGTTGCATGCGCTCGCTCACTGCGAGCCCAGCGAAACGGACACCACCTTACTGATCCATCCCGCCGCCCTGATTGACTTCCTCGACTTCAACGACTTCCTCGGGGTGGTCGATGATGCACTCGACGAACTCGGCTACAGCGGTACCCTGCAAGTGGCCAGCTTCCACCCGCAGTTCCAGTTTGCCGACACGGCCGCCAACGACCTCAGCAACGCCACCAACCGCTCGCCCTACCCGACGCTGCATATCCTCCGTGAAGCCAGCATCGACCGCGCCGTGGCGGCGTTCCCTGAGCCTGAGGCAATCTTCGAAGCCAATATCCAGACCCTCGAAGACCTCGGCGCCGACGGTTGGGCGGCCCTGCAGGCGCAGTGCCGCAAAGACGCACAAACCAGCTAAGCCCCCTCCCCCTGGGTGCCGTCAGACCACCTGACGGCACCGCAGCGACACAGCATCAACCCGCCCCTTGCTTACCGGCACTCGTCGGCAACTGCGGCGCGCGCGACCGATGACGCATTTACGGCAATTCATGCCAAGAATCTTGAGCGTTTTGCTAGCTGATCAACACAATTAATCAGCATGAATCCATAAGATCCCAGCGCTTTCGACGCGGCCCATGCAGGCCGAACCGCGTGTTGAGCAGGCCGCCTGCAACTAAAACAGCACTCGATTCAAGACCCTTTCGCGGGTCCATCAACAGATCAACCAAGGGATAACGCTATGGCTCGGGTTCGTAAACTGGTGCTGGCAATTGCAGCGACTTCGGCGCTGTCATCCGGCATGGCGCACGCGCTAGGGCTGGGTGAAGTAACACTGCAGTCAGCACTCAACCAGCCTTTGGTGGCGGAGATCGAACTGCTGGAAAGCCGCGACCTGGCCGCCAACGAAGTGATGCCGACCCTGGCCTCTGCGGAAGCCTTCAACAAGGCAGGGATTGATCGGCAGTTCTTCCTGACGGACCTGACATTTACCCCGGTCCTCAAGCCCAATGGCAAAAGCGTTATCCGCGTGACCTCGAATAAGCCGATGCGTGAGCCTTACCTGAACTTCCTGGTGCAAGTGCTCTGGCCCAATGGCCAGTTGCAGCGTGAGTACACCCTGCTGCTGGACCCACCGCTCTACACCGCGCAAAGCGTAATCCCTGCCGCAGTAAAACAGCCTGTAACCGCAGCGCCTGCTTTGCCGAGCACACAGCCACAGGCAGCGCGCCCAGCAGTTAGCGCAACTCAACCAGCATCCGCCAGCACGGCTGCCGCCACACCACTGGCAGGCAATGAGTACACGACCACCGCCAACGACAACCTCTGGGACATTGCCAACCGCGCGCGGGCTGGCGGTAGCGTGCATCAGGCCATGCTGGCGATCCAGGAGCTGAATCCGCAGGCCTTTATCGATAACAACATCAACCGCATGAAAAGCGGTCAGGTGCTGCGCCTACCCGATGCCCAACACATCAACAGCCGCACGCAAAGCGCCGCCATTGCGCAGGTTAACCAGCAAACCGCTGCCTGGCGTGAGAGCCGCAGTGTTGCTACCAGCGCCCGCCAGTTGGATGCCAGTAAGCGCAATACCGCAGCCGCTACGCCAGCCACAATTGAACGCCGCGATAACCTGAAACTGGTTGCCGAAGGCAGCGACAAGGCGGGCACCGGCAGTGACAAAGGCAACGCAGGCAACAAGGCCCTGCTTGATCAACTGGCAATGACCCAGGAAAGCCTCGATTCGACCAATCGTGAAAACGCTGAGCTGAAAAGCCGTATTGCCGACCTGCAAAGCCAACTCGATAAACTGCAGCGCCTGATCCAATTAAAGAACGACCAGATGGCCAAGTTACAGGCCTACCTGGCCGCACAGAACCAGGCATCAGTCGCAACACCAGGCGTCGCCGCTGTTACAACCGGCAATCAGACACCCGCTATTCCTTAAGCCTAAGCCGCCACCAGGTACTACCGAGTAATACCCTTAGGTTGATGCCGCGAGGCTTCCTCTTATCAAGGCTGACCAGCAACGCTATTGCCCTCATGGGTCGCCGTCAGCCCGCACCCCCTGGCGGCCTTATCACCAGGCATTAGGCGCCGTACTGTTTTACACAGGCTTTACATTGCGCCCTGCAATGCCGCGCAACACCCAGTGTCGAAACTACAAGCCGGGAAAGACCGGTTTGCACAGGAGTTTCGATCATGCTGTCGCGTATCCCCCTTATCACCGGCCTGGTGGCCAGTCTGGCGCTGTTTGCCCAGGCCCCAGCGCAGGCCTCCAACCGTGACGCAGCGATTGCCGGAGCCGTGGTGGGCGCGGTGATTGGCGGCGTACTTGTCAGCCAGAGCCGTCCCGCGCGGGTTTACGCTCCGCCACCGCGCGAGTACTACCCACCGCCACCAGCGTATTACCCTCCGCAACGGGTGTACTACGAGCGCCAGCCGGTCTACTACCAGCCGGCCCCGGTGTATTACATACAGGAGCGGCCGCGCCATAAACGTTGGCATGGCCACAAACACCGTCGGCACGACGGCTATGGTCACGGCTATCGCTGGTAAACAAAAAAGCCCCGCCATTGCGGGGCTTTTTCTCGGTATAAAGCAGCGCGGCCGGCCTACTCCGTACGGAAACGTACCACCAGCTGTTTCAGCTCACTGCTCAGGCCGCTTTGTTCCTGGGCGTAGCTCTCCACCTCGGCGGCCTGCACGGATATCTGCGTTACCGCGTCGTTGATGGCGACAATGTTCTGATTGATTTCCTCGGTCACCAGGTGCTGTTCCTCGGTCGCAGTGGCGATCTGCATGGTCATGTCGCGGATCATCTGCACCTTGCCTTCAATGCTCTCGAAGGCGGCCATAACCTCATCGGACAGCACGATAGCTTTGCCCGATTCGACCAGGCTTTGGTCCATGCTCACCGTCACTTCCTTGATGCGATTGACCAGCAGGTTGAGGATATTGTTGATCTGCTCGGTGGAGTCCTGGGTGCGTTTGGCCAGGTTGCGTACTTCATCAGCTACCACCGCAAACCCTCGCCCCTGCTCGCCCGCGCGGGCGGCTTCGATGGCCGCGTTCAAGGCCAGCAGGTTGGTCTGTTCAGCGATCTGCTGAATGGTCGAAAGGATGTTGTTGATGTTGACCGTTTCCTTCTCCAGCTCCTGAAGCACCTTGTTGGAGTTCTGGATGCTGGCGCCGAGCTTGTTGACCCCGGACGTGCTGCGGGCGATCACCTCTTTGCCATTGCGCGTGGCCACCAGCCCCTGCTCCGACACATCAGCGGTTTGCACGCAGGTCTTGGCCACCTCGTTGGCCGCCGAGGACATCTCGGTCACCGCCGTGACGATCTGCTCCACCGAACTCAACTGGCGTTGCAGCGTGGCGGACATCGCCGTGGTGCGCTTGTTGGTATCGCTGGAAACCCCATCCATGCTGATGGCGTTCTCCTTGATCACACGGATCATGCCCTGGATCGACGCAATAAACTGATTAAACCACTTGGCCAGCTCGCCGGTTTCATCCTTGCTGAGCAGGTCCAGGCGGCGGGTCAGGTCACCTTCACCTTGAGCGATCGTGCGTAGCCCGTCCTTCACCAGGTTGATCGGGTTGACGATACGGTTGGCGATCACTACCCCTGCCGCGCCGAATACCAGCACCAGCACCACGCAGACAATCAGGGTTATCCAGGTCAGCTCACGGGCGCTCGCGTAAATCTCGTCCGCCTGCTTGAAGCCAACAAACTTCCAGCCCAGCTCAGGCGAGGTGTAAACGTTGGCCATATAAGCCACCCCGTCGATCTCCACCTCCACCAGGCCGTTCTCGGTTTTGCCGATAACCGCAAAGTGCTCGCCGGGCAGCTCGCTGACCTTCTTGAAGTTGTTATCCGGCTGCAGACCATCCACCAGCAAGGTGCCGCTGCCCTCCGCCAGCATCAGAAAACCGGTTTCACCAAAGCGCACCTTCTGCGCCATATCCGTCAGCGCCTTGAGCGACACATCCACCGCCACCACCCCGGCGAACTGCCCGGCGGTGTCCTTGAAGCCCTTGAGCACCGAGACATACACCGCGTCATCCGGCTCCCAGTAATAACCGTCGCGACGGGCCAGGGTGAAATTGGCGTCGCGGCCAATGGGGTACCACTCGCGCTGGCGCGGGTCCCAGTCACCGTAATCCCCGGTGCCCGGCCACTCTACATAGCCACCCTTGGTATCGCTCATGTACACGTAGCCGAAGGTGGGGTTGTTCTTACCGATGCTGGAGAAGTAATCGAAGATCTGCTTCTCGCGTCCACCATTGGCGGTCGCCACCTCGCCCGGTTTGCGCGCCTCACCGAAGTAGGTGGTCAGCTCGCCGTTCTGGGCATCCTGCACTGCGGGATATTCCGCCAGGGCGGAAACGGTGTGGCCCACCGAATCAAAGAAAGTGGCAAAGCTGTTGTTAACCAGCTTCATATCCAGGCTGCTGGACACCAGAAAGTTCTCTTTAGCCTGCTGCGTGACATTGCGAATCGTCAGCAGCGCCACCACCAGAACCGGAATCAGGGTTGCCACCAGAAAGCTCAGCAACAGTTTGGATTTGATATTCATGGGACATCGCCTTCTAGCTGGCCAGTAATACGCTCTATCGGCGCTTGTAGAGGATAGTTAAGGCGTATGACAGCGCCAGCGCTGGCCTCACCACGACAACGCTGCAGAGCAAAAGCGACTGGCGCGGTAAATCGGCGGCTGGTTGATCGCAGGTATTCCGCCGCCGGTGTATTGGCTCTGCTTACTGGTTTCGCCCTTACGGCGAGTTACTTTCTCTTTGCTTGTGCAAAGAGAAAGTAACCAAAGAGAAAGCACACCCGGCATCCGGGTTTCGCTGCGCTCAACTCCCCTCGCTCCGGTGCTGTTCCGAGGGTCGTCACGGTGGGCCATCCCTGGCCCATCGTTCCTCGTTTGGCATCCATGCCAAACGCCCCTCTCCACAGCACCTCCACCCGGCCTCCTGACGGGACCCGGGGACCGCGTTGTTTGGGTGATTTGTGGAAGGCAGAGCGAAAGGCAAAAGCAGAACAAAGACCAAAGCATCGCGGCCATGGGCCACTCCTACGGGTTCGTAGACTTGTGGCCAGGTGAAACCCGCCATGATTTTTGCTTTTCAATCAGCGATTACACAGACGACGCCAAACGCCCCATCAGAAGGCCGAGTGGAATCGTTGCGCAAGGGGTTGAGCGGCATGGATGCCGCGAGAGCCGCGATGGGCCAGGGATGGCCCTTCGCGGCGGGCCCCTGGAGCAATGATGGAACGAGGGAAGTCGAGCGCAGCGAGACCCGGATGCAAGGGGCAAGACCTCTTGGTTACTTCTGGGGCGTTTGCCAGAAGTGACCCGCCGTAAGGGCGGAACCGTTAGACCGGGCAACGCAGAGGCGGCGAGGACACTGCTACCGCAGGAGAACAGCAAAACGAATGATGATCTCGAATGGCCATTATTGAAGGGTATCGCTACGCTCAATCCATCCTACGGGCGCACAGAAAAATACCGCATCAATAGCAAGGAGCTAAACATGGAGTTCTTCGAGAAGTTAAACAGCCTTTCAGCAAAAATCCGCCAGCAGGCAAGTGCAATTAAAACGGAAGAAGCCACGAAAAACGCATTTGTCATGCCATTTATAAACACCGTTCTCGGCTATGACGTATTCGACCCAAGGGAAGTAACCCCAGAATTCGTCTGTGACATTGGGACGAAGAAAGGTGAAAAAATTGACTACGCAATATTAAAAGATGGCGAAGTTCAGATACTGATCGAATGTAAGAAAATTGGCGAACCGCTTAACCTCAACCATGCCTCACAGCTCTTCCGCTACTTCCATGTAACAAACGCCAGAATCTCAATCCTAACTAATGGTCAAATCTATAAATTCTTCACTGACCTTGACGCCCCAAACAAAATGGATGAGAAGCCCTTCCTTGAACTCGATCTGCTAGATATCGACGAGCACGCGGTACCCGAACTGGTAAAACTTACAAAATCAGCCTTCGATGTTGAATCTATAGTCAACGCAGCGGGCGAGTTGAAGTATGTAAGCCAGATAAAAAAACAAATCGCACTTCAATTCACCAAGCCTGACGACGACTTCGTAAAATTCTTTGCATCCCGTGTTTACGAAGGGATGATCACTCAAAAAGTGCGCGAACAATTTGCAGAGTTGACCCGCAAGGCAGTCGCACAATTCTTGAACGACCAAATCAACGACCGCCTAAAGTCCGCAATGAGCGGAGCCATTCAACCCAGTTACGCGGCCACGACTTCGTCACCAGCAGACCCTGCGAATGAGCAAATTGACGACGCTACAGAAGACAAGGTTCTGACCACCTTAGAAGAGCTTGAGGGCTATCACATCGTCAAAGCTATTGTGCGTTCCGTTGTTGACTCCAAACGCATTATTCAACGCGACACTCAAAGTTACTTTGGAATATTGCTAGACGATAACAATCGCAAACCGATATGCCGCTTGCACTTCAACCGCACGCAAAAATATATCGGTATATTCGACCAAGAAAAGAACGAAACGCGCCACCCCATCAGCTCACTCGACGAAATCTATGATTTTGCTGATCAACTGAAAACAACCATAAGCTTCTACTAACAACACGTAGCATGGGTTAAGCACAGCAATACCCATCAACTCTCAAAACAAAAAAGGCCCATCAATCGATGGGCCTTTTGTTTAAATCACCACTCGGCTCAGACCACCGCAGCCTCGCTGCGACGCTCAAGTTTCCTCACCTGATACTCCCTCGCCGCCTGATGAAACGCCCCCAGCAGCGCGTTGTAATCCGCCTTCTCCCAATAGCGATACTCAGGATGCCACTGCACCCCAACAGCAAACGCCTTGGCCCCAATCACACTTACCGCCTCGATCTGCCCATCCTCGGCAACGGCTTCAACCTGCAAGCCATCGCCGAGGCGATCAACACCCTGACCATGCAACGAGTTGACCTTGATCTGCCGCTCGCCGAACAGCGTGTGCAGCACGCCGCCCTCGGTCAGGGCCACGTTATGCATCGGGCCGTAGGCCACGTCATCCGGTACGTCCTTCACCTCACGGTGATCGAGACGACCTTCAACTTCATGCACTTCACGGTGCAGGGTGCCGCCAAACAGCACGTTCATTTCCTGCATACCCCGGCAGATGCCGAGGAAGGGAATGCCGCGATCAATACAGGCGCGCAGCAGGCGCAACACGGTTTCATCACGGGGTTTATCGGCCAGGCCGAGGCCGGGATGGTCGTCGCCGTAGAAGCTGGGGTGCACGTTGGAGAGTGAGCCGCCGAACATGATGCCGCTGACGCTATCCAGTACGGTGTCCATGTCCAGATCATCGCCGAAGGCGGGGATCATCAACGGGAAGGCACCGAAGCCGGTGACGGCGTGGATGTACTTCTCGCCGACCAAGTGAAACCAGCCGATATCACGGCTGGTCAGCTGCCAACGGCACAGGGGAAGGCCAATCATGGGTTTGCTCATTGCAAGGAGTCCTCTTCATAAATAATTGAAGTGGGCTGCCCTTGGGAGAGCGGGCTTACGGGCCAGGAAACCCTGAACCCGCTCACCCAAGGGGTGCCGTAACCTGCGGTCACTGCACCAACGCCGCGCCCGCGCGGCTGGTTTGTTGCGTAAAGCGGTACTGCTCCCCTCTCCCATTTATTGGGGGCACACCTAGTGGAGAGGGGTTGGGGGAGAGGGCTGAATACACCGCAAAGCGGGCAACTATCCCCTCTCCCTAACCCTCTCCCCAGAGGGGCGAGGGGACTGATCGCATACAAACGGATGGTCGCGAAAAATCGCGGCCAAGGCCGCTCCTACGATCGTCATCCGCATCCAAAAAGGGGGCTGATCCTGCGATCAGCCCCCTGGGTGTTACTTAGCCATTACTCGGGAACGCAAACTGAGCCGCCTCGTGGCTGGCGCGCTGCGGCCAGCGCTGGGTGATGGCTTTTTTGCGGGTGTAGAAGCGCACACCGTCCGGGCCATAGGCATGCAGGTCGCCGAACAACGAGCGCTTCCAGCCGCCGAAGCTGTGGTAGCTGACCGGTACAGGCAGCGGTACGTTGACGCCGACCATGCCGACTTCGATTTCGTCGCAGAACAACCGCGCGGCTTCACCGTCGCGGGTGAAGATGCAGGTGCCGTTGCCGTATTCGTGGTCGTTGATCAGCTGCATGGCCGCTTCCAGGCTGCCGACACGGACGATGCACAGCACTGGGCCGAAGATTTCGTCGGTGTAGATGGTCATCTCCGGGGTCACCTTATCGAACAGGGTGCCGCCGACGAAGAAGCCGTTCTCGTTGCCTGCCACCACCAGGTCACGACCGTCAACCACCAGGCTTGCGCCCTGGGCCACACCAGCATCGATGTAGCCTTTGACCTTGTCACGCGCCGCGCCAGTAACCAGCGGGCCCATGTCCAGGCCGCAGGAGGTGCCGGCACCGATTTTCAGCGCCTTGATTTGCGGGACGATCTTCTCGACCAGCGCATCGGCGATCTGGTCGCCTACGCATACGGCCACGGAGATGGCCATGCAGCGCTCGCCGCAGGAACCGTAGGCCGCGCCCATCAGTGCGCTGACGGCGTTGTCCAGGTCGGCATCAGGCATCAGCACGGCGTGGTTCTTCGCGCCGCCCAGGGCCTGGACGCGCTTACCGCGCTTGGTGCCTTCGCTGTAGATGTATTCGGCAATTGGCGTGGAGCCAACAAAGCTCAGGGCTTTGACTTCCGGCGCTTCGATCAGCGCATCCACCGCTTCCTTGTCGCCGTGCACCACGTTGAGCACGCCTTTCGGCAGACCAGCCTCGATCAGCAGTTGGGCGATATACAGGGTGGAGCTTGGATCACGCTCGGATGGCTTCAAGATAAAGCAGTTGCCGCAGACGATGGCCAGCGGGTACATCCACAGCGGCACCATGGCCGGGAAGTTGAACGGGGTGATGCCGGCGACGACGCCGATTGGCTGCAGGTCGCTCCAGGCGTCGATATTCGGGCCGACGTTGCGGCTGTACTCGCCCTTGAGGATTTCCGGGGCAGCGCAGGCGAATTCGACGTTCTCGATACCGCGCTTGAGTTCGCCCACGGCGTCTTCGATGGTCTTGCCGTGCTCTTCGCTGATCAGCTTGGCGATGGTCGCTTCATGTTGCTCCAGCAGTTGCTTGAAACGGAACATCACCTGGGCGCGCTTGGCCGGCGGGGTGTTGCGCCAGGCCGGGAAGGCGCTCTTGGCCGAGTCGATAGCCAGTTGCATGGTAGCGCGGTCGGCTAAGGCAACTTTCTTGGTGGCTGCACCGGTGGACGGGTTGAACACGTCAGCGCTGCGGCCGGTGCCGGCAGTCAGTTCGCCGTGGATCAGGTGGTTAACGATGGTCATGGCAGTTCCTTAATAACAAATCTTGTTTTGTAGGAGCCAGCTTGCTGGCGATCAGCCTTAAAAGCATCGCCAGCAAGCTGGCTCCTACAGGGAATAGTGTTTGGCTTAATCCAGGCTATTCAGCACATCACCAACGGCGTTGAACACGGAGTCCAGCTGCTCGGGCGTGGTGTTGAAGGTTGGCCCGAACTGCAGGGTGTCGCCACCGAAGCGCACATAGAAACCAGCGTTCCACAGTTTGATGCCGGCCTCGAAGGGGCGGATCACCGGGTCGCCATCACGCGGGCTGATCTGGATCGCGCCGGCCAGGCCGCAGTTGCGGATGTCGATCACGTTCTTGCTGCCTTTGAGGCTGTGCAGCTTGTCTTCAAAGATCGGCGCCAGCGCAGCGGACTGCTCGATCAGGTTGTCGCGCTTGAGCAGTTCCAGGGTCGCCAGGCCGGCGGCGCAGGCAACCGGGTGGCCCGAGTAGGTGTAGCCGTGGCCGAACTCGACCATATGCTCGGGGATCGCCTGGTTCATAAAGGTATTGTAGATCTCGCTGGAGGCGATCACTGCGCCCAGCGGAATCGCACCGTTGGTGATCTGTTTGGCGGTGTTCATCAGGTCCGGCACCACGCCGAAGAACTCGGCACCGGTCCACTTGCCCATACGGCCGTAGGCGGTGATCACTTCGTCGAAGATCAGCAGGATGTTGTGCTGGGTGCAGATCTCACGCAGGCGTTGCAGGTAACCGACTGGCGGCACGATAACGCCGGCGGAACCGGACATCGGCTCGACGATCACGGCAGCGATGTTGGAGGCGTCGTGCAGTTCGATCAGTTTCAGCAGTTCGTTGGCCAGCTCCACACCGCCGGTGGCCGCCATGCCTTTGGTAAAGGCCAGGTGCGACTGCAGGGTGTGCGGCAGGTGGTCGGCGTCCATCATCTGGCCGAACATCTTGCGGTTACCGCCGATGCCGCCCAGCGAGGTGCCGGCGATGTTCACGCCGTGGTAGCCACGGGCACGGCCGATAAATTTGGTTTTGCTCGGTTGGCCTTTCAGACGCCAGTAGGCACGGGCCATCTTCACCGAGGTGTCGGCGCACTCGGAGCCGGAGTCGGTGTAGAACACGTGGTCAAGGCCGGCTGGGGTCAGCTCGGTGATTTTCTCGGCCAGCTGATAGGACAGCGGGTGGCCGTACTGGAAGCCTGGCGCGTAATCCAGGGTGCCCAGCTGCTTGGCCACGGCCTCCTGAATTTCCTTGCGGTTGTGCCCAGCGCCACAGGTCCACAGGCCGGATAGGCTGTCGAATACGCGACGGCCCTTGTCATCGATGAAGTGATTGCCATCGGCGCCGACGATCAAACGCGGGTCGCGCTTGAAGTTGCGGTTGGCGGAAAACGGCATCCAGTGCGCATCCAGCTTGAGCTGGCTGGCCAGGGACGGGACTTCGATCTGCGGCATGTTCATGGTGGCCTCGGTGTGGGCGATTGAAGCGGTAAAGTCGAATCTGTTGCCAGTAAAGGTGCCACGGGCTTAGAGTCAGGAAAACACGACTCTTCTTATCTTTAGTTAAGCGCTCGCTAAACAAAGACCTCACCATGAGCACCTCACCATGAGCACTCGCCGCCCCGACCCACTGGCCCAAGTCAGCGACTTTGATATCCGCCTGCTCAAGCTGTTTCGTAGCGTGGTGGAGTGCGGCGGTTTTTCTGCGGCGGAAAGCGCCCTGGGCATCGGCCGCTCGGCGATCAGCCAGCAGATGAGCGACCTGGAACAACGCCTCGGCCTGCGCCTGTGCCAACGCGGCCGCGCCGGCTTTGCCCTGACCGAAGAAGGCCGCGAGGTCTACCAGAGCACCCAGCAGTTGCTGGCGGCACTGGAGAGCTTTCGCACGGAGGTCAACGGCTTGCACCAGCACCTGCGCGGCGAGCTGAATATCGGCCTGACCGACAACCTGGTGACCGTGCCGCATATGCGCATCACCAATGCATTGGCGCGGTTGAAGGAGCGCGGCCCGGATGTGCATATCCACATCCGCATGACGCCGCCGAGCGAGGTGGAGCAAGGTGTGCTCGACGGCCGCCTGCACATCGGCGTGGTGCCGCAGGTCACGGCGCTGTCCGGGTTGGAATACCAGGCGCTGTATGACGAGCGTTCACTCCTTTACTGCGCGGTCGGCCACCCGCTGTTCTATGTCGATGATCAACAGTTGGAGGATGAGCGGCTGAACGCCCAGGAGGCCATCGCGCCGACCTTCCGCCTACCGCCCGAAGTGCAGAGCCACTACCAGGCGCTCAATTGCACCGCCAGCGCCTCGGACCGCGAAGGCATGGCCTTTCTCATCCTCACCGGACGCTATATCGGTTACCTACCCGACCACTACGCCCAAGCCTGGGTGCAGCAGGGCCGCCTGCGCGTGCTGAAACCGGCCAGCCGCTTCTATGACATCAGCCTAGCCTCGGTGACACGCAAAGGCCGCCGCCCGCACCTGGTGCTGGAGAGCTTTCTGGAGGCCCTGGCCGAAGGTTAACAGGCCGCTGCAAAACTACCTGCGTTGGCAATACGGCGTTAAAAACAGGCTCGGAATGCTCATTTACAGCTCGTAAACTCCGCTTCCTCGCCTGTTTTGACCAGCCGGAGGCTGTTACTGGCGTAGCGCCTTGTCTTGCCTGCCTCGCCTACGTTTTCCAACAGCCTGTTGATCCGCAGCGCTTTGGATCACTGCACAACCTGCTGTTACGCGTCGTTTTTCGCACAAAGACAGTGCACAAGGCCCGGCAAATGGCGCTTAACCAGCTTTTTCTGCCCCTTGCGCTTGTCACCTAAGCGGCGCTGGGTTATCAGTGCATTCGTCCGAAAACCTGACCACTGCGGAACCGCCCATGACTGTTGAAGTACTTGCGCACCGAGCCGATCCGAACAACAAACCTGCCGGCCGGATTCGGCAGAAGAACGAAGAGGCGATCATCAAGGCCGCCGAGGAAGAGTTCGCCCGCCACGGCTTCAAAGGCACCAGCATGAACACCATCGCGCAGAACGTCGGGCTGCCGAAAGCCAACCTGCACTACTACTTCAGCAACAAGCTGGGGCTGTATCAGGCGGTGCTGGTGAACATCCTCGAACTGTGGGACAGCACCTTCAACAACCTGAGCGTGGACGATGATCCCGCCATCGCGCTGGCCGGTTATATCCGCGCCAAGATGGAGTTTTCCCGCCGCCACCCGAAAGCTTCGCGCATCTACGCCATGGAAGTGATCAGCGGTGGCGAGCACCTCTCGCAGATGCTCAATCAGGATTACCAGACCTGGTTCCGTGGCCGCGCGGCGGTGTTTGAAGCCTGGAGCGCAGCCGGCAAGATGGACCCGGTCGACCCGGTGCACCTGATCTTCCTGCTATGGGGCAGCACCCAGCATTACGCCGACTTTGCCTCGCAGATCTGCCGCGTCACCGGTCGCTCGCGCCTGGTGAAAGCAGACTACGAAGAAGCCGCCGACCAGCTGATCGCCATCATCCTCAAGGGCTGCGGCCTAACCCCGCCATCCAAAGACGCCTGATGCCCTTTACCCTGCTCGGCCCTTGCGAGTACCGCGAGGAGATTCGCAAAAGCCGCTTTATCGCCCTCGCCGCGCCGGTTGCCAGCGCGGCCGAGGCGCAAGCATTTATCGCGGCGCACAGCGACGCCAGCGCCAGCCATAACTGCTGGGCCTGGAAGGTGGGCCAGCAGTACCGCTTCAGTGATGACGGTGAACCCGGTGGCACGGCGGGTCGGCCGATCCTTGCAGCCATCGAGAGCCAGGAGATGGATCAGGTGGCGGTACTGGTGATCCGCTTCTACGGCGGCATCCAGCTCGGCACCGGCGGGCTCGCTCGCGCCTACGGCGGTAGCGCCAATAAATGCCTGCAAAGCGCACCGCGCATCGAGTTGGTGGCCCGCGAGTCCTATCGCTGCCATTGCCTGTTCGCCGAACTGTCGCTGCTCAAGGCGCGCCTGACGGAACTCGACTGCCTGTTAGAACGCGAAACCTACGACGCCGCAGGGGCTGAACTGCACGTAGCACTCCCCGCGCCACGGGTCACCGAGTTGCAGCGACTGCTGGCGGATATCAGCCGTGGGCGGAGTGAGCTGCGGCCGCTCTAAATCCTGGCGCAACGCTCTGCACTGCGCCAAAACGCACCAGCATCTCGCCGCCTTGCACCAAGCTAGGGCCACTTAATGGCGTGGTATTACGGCAGGGCTTGCATCGACGCCGCCGGCAGGCTTTTCTGACTCACTGGCCAGCTTTTTGCTTTAGCCAGGGCAGTTGTCATTCCCGAGCCTCTGTCCATGTCCAGTTCCCCTTCTGTTCCACGCTTGCAGCTGAGCGGTATCAGCAAGCGCTACCCCGGCTGCCTGGCCAATGACCGTATCGATCTGAGCATCGCGCCTGGGGAAATCCATGCGCTACTCGGCGAGAACGGTGCCGGCAAAAGCACTCTGATGAAGATCATCTACGGCGTAACCCAACCCGACAGCGGCGAGATTCGCTGGCAGGGTGAACCGCTGAAGATGCGCGACCCGGCCATGGCGCGCAGCCTTGGCGTAGGCATGGTGTTTCAGCACTTCTCGCTGTTCGAGACTTTGAGCGTGGCGGAGAACATCGCCCTGGCTATGGGCGCGGCGGCTGGTACACCGAAACAGCTGGAGCCGAAGATTCGCGAAGTCTCGCAGCGTTATGGCATGGCCCTGGAACCGGGCCGGCTGGTGCACAGCCTGTCCATCGGTGAACGGCAGAGAGTGGAGATCGTCCGTTGCCTGATGCAGGACATCAAACTCTTGATCCTCGATGAGCCTACCTCGGTGCTCACCCCGCAGGAGGCCGACGAACTGTTCGTAACCCTGCGCCGCCTGGCCGCCGAGGGCTGCAGCATTCTGTTTATCAGCCACAAACTCGGCGAGGTGCGCGCCCTGTGCCAGAGCGCCACGGTGCTGCGCGGCGGTAAGGTGTCGGGGCATTGCATACCGGCCGAGTGCAGCGACCTGCAACTGGCGCGGCTGATGGTCGGCGACGCCGAGGGGCTGGAAAGCAGCTACCCGAAAGCTGGCGGCGGTCTGCCGCGTTTGCGCGTGGATGACCTCAGCTGGCACAACGCCGATCCGTTCGGCTGCACCCTCAGCCAAATTCGCCTGGAAGTGCGCAGCGGTGAGATCGTCGGCATCGCCGGGGTCGCCGGCAATGGTCAGGACGAGCTGCTGGCTCTGCTCAGTGGCGAAACCCGCCTGCCGCGTAGCGAGCGCGAACGCATCAGCCTGGACACGCAACCGATTGCCGACCTGTACCCGGACGCGCGGCGCAAGCTGGGCCTGGCCTTTGTTCCGGCCGAACGCCTGGGCCATGGCGCAGTGCCGGATATGAGCCTGAGTGATAACGCCCTGCTCACCGCTTTCCAGCAGGGTTTGCTGAGTAAGGGGCTGATTCAACGCGGCAAGGTGCGAGCCCTGGCCGATGAGATTATCCAGCGCTTTGCGGTAAAGACGCCGGATGCCGATGCGCCCGCGCGCAGCCTGTCCGGCGGCAACCTGCAGAAATTTATCCTCGGCCGCGAAATCCTGCAGAACCCCAAACTGCTGGTGGCGGCGCACCCGACTTGGGGCGTGGACGTTGGCGCGGCGGCGGCGATTCATCGCGCGCTGATTGCCCTGCGCGATGCCGGCGCGGCGATTCTGGTGATCTCCGAAGACCTCGACGAGCTGTTCCAGATCAGCGACCGCATCGGCGCGCTGTGCAGCGGCAAGCTCTCGCCCCTGGCCGCCACCGCAGAAACCGAAGCGGTTGAAGTCGGCCGCTGGATGGCTGGTGAATTCGCCCCGCTTCCCCCTATCACAAGCCCGCTCGCAGCTGCTGCTGCCAGCCTGAGCTGACGGAGTTTTCCATGCTGTTATCCCTCGAACCGCGTGGTCAGCAATCGCGCGCCATGCTCTGGTTATCGCCACTGCTCGCCGCCGTGCTGACCCTGTGCAGCGGCGCGCTGTTGTTCGCCCTGCTCGGCCACGACCCGCTGGACACCCTGCACACCCTGCTGATTGCGCCGCTGGCCGACTGGTATGGCGTCTCCGAACTGCTGGTCAAGGCGCTGCCGATTCTGCTCTGCGCCCTCGGCCTGGCCGTGGCCTATCAGGCGCGTATCTGGAATATCGGCGCAGAAGGTCAGCTGCTGCTCGGCGCACTGGCCGGCAGCGCCATGGCGATCCAGATCATCGATTGGGACAGCCGCTGGGCGCTGGTCTGGGTGGTGCTCGCCGGCGTGGCAGCGGGTGCAGCCTGGGGCGGCCTGACCGCCTGGCTGCGCACGCAGTTCAATGCCAACGAAATCCTCACCAGCATCATGCTCAACTACATCGCGCTGAACCTGCTGCTGTTCTTCGTACATGGCCCGTTGAAAGACCCGGCCGGTTTCAACTTCCCTGAGTCGGCGATGTTTGGTGATGCCAGCCGCCTGCCGCTGGTGAGTGAAGACGGTCGCCTGCATGCCGGCCTGTACTTCGCCTTGCTGGCCTTGGTGGCGGTGTGGGTGTTGCTGCACAAGAGCTTTCTCGGTTTTCAGATCAAGGTGCTCGGCCTCGACCGCCGCGCCGCCGGCTTTGTCGGTTTTCGCGAAAAGCGCCTGGTGTGGTTTGCCCTGCTGGTCAGCGGCGGCCTGGCCGGGCTGGCCGGTGTCGGTGAAGTGGCTGGGCCGATTGGCCAACTGGTGCCGCAGGTATCGCCGGGCTACGGCTACGCGGCGATCACCGTGGCCTTTCTCGGCCGCCTGAATCCGCTCGGCATTCTGTTCGCCAGCCTGCTGATGGCACTGCTGTACCTGGGCGGCGAGAACGCGCAGATGACCATGAACCTGCCCCAGGCGATCACCCAACTGTTCCAGGGAATGATGCTGTTCTTCCTGCTCGCCTGCGACGTACTGATCCTCTATCGGCCACGACTGAAGCTGAAGTGGGCGCAGCGCACAACCAACGCCGAAGCAATGGCCTGACAACGTATCTGTAGGAATTCCCGATGGACCTCGACCTGTTAAGCAATATTTTCTACGCCATGGTGCGCACCGGTACGCCGTTGCTGCTGGTGGCGCTGGGTGAACTGATCTGTGAGAAGAGCGGTGTGCTCAACCTCGGCCAGGAAGGCATGATGCTGTTCGGCGCGGTGATCGGTTTTATCGTCGCCCTGAGTACCGGCAACCTGTGGCTCGGCGTGCTGCTGGCGATGAGCGCCGGCATGCTGCTGTCGATGCTGTTCGCCGCCGTGGCCCTGGGCTTTAACGCCAATCAGGTGGCCACCGGGCTGGCGCTGACCATCTTCGGCGTCGGCCTCTCCACCTTTGTCGGCGCGGCCTGGGTCGGCAAACCGCTGGCCGGTTTCGAGCCCATCGCCATTCCGCTGCTCAGTGAAATTCCGCTGATCGGGCGCATGCTGTTTGCCCAGGACATTCTGGTTTACCTGTCCTTCGCCCTGTTCGGTTTAGTGGCCTGGGTGCTGCTGAAAAGCCGCATCGGTTTGATCATCCAGGCGGTCGGTGAAAACCCCGACGCGGCCAGCGCGATGGGCCTGCCGGTGCTGCGCGTACGCACCCTGGCAGTGCTGTTTGGTGGTGCCATGGCCGGCTTGGCGGGCGGTTACCTGTCGCTGGCCTATACGCCGATGTGGGCGGAAAACATGACCGCTGGGCGCGGCTGGATCGCCCTGGCGCTGGTGGTATTTGCAAGCTGGCGGGTATTCCGCGTATTGCTCGGCGCCTACCTGTTCGGCCTGGCCAGCATCATCCATCTGGTGGCACAGGGCATCGGCCTGTCGATCCCTTCCAACCTGCTGGCGATGCTGCCCTATGTGGCGACCATCCTGGTGCTGGTCCTGCTGTCGCGCGACGCGATCAAGACACGCCTGTTTGCCCCGGTATCACTGGGCAAGCCCTGGCAGCCAGGGCACTGACCCCCACGCACCAGTAGGCAGCACAAGCCGCACCTGACGCACCAGCACAGCACCTCCACAGAACCCCGCTTCGGCGGGGTTCTGCGTTTTTACGCGGCGCGCAGCGCTAATTGTCCAGTTGGTCAGCTTTTTGCAATCCAACTGGCAGCTGTTTAACAACAACGTACCCACACACATCGGAGTTCCGCCAACCATGTTCGAGAAGAGCAAAAAACCGCTGCTGCGCACCCTCGTTGCCGCCCTTGGCTTTAGCGCCACATTGGGCGCATCCGCCGCCGATCCGTTGAAGGTCGGCTTTGTCTACATTGGCCCGATTGGCGACCACGGCTGGACTTACCAGCATGAGCAGGGCCGTCAGGCGGTGATCAAACAGCTCGGCGACAAGGTTGAAACCAGCTACGTGGAAAACGTCCCTGAAGGTGCGGACGCCGAGCGGGTGATTCGCAACATGGCCAAGGGCGGCTATGACCTGATCTTCACCACCTCGTTCGGCTACATGAACCCGACGCTAAAAGTCGCCAAGCAGTTCCCCAAGCTGACCTTCGAGCACGCCACCGGCTACAAGCAGGACAAGAACCTCGGCACCTACCTGTCGCGTTCCTATGAGGGCCGTTATGTCGGAGGCTTCCTCGCGGCGAAGATGACCAAGACCAAGAAAGTCGGCTACGTCGCCTCCTTCCCGATCCCGGAAGTAATCCGCGATATCAACGCCATCCAGCTGGCTTTGGACAAGTACAACCCCGGCACCGAAATCAAGGTGGTGTGGGTCAACTCCTGGTTCGATCCGGGCAAGGAATCCGATGCGGCCAACGCGCTGATCGACCAGGGTGTCGACGTGGTGTTCCAGCACACCGACAGCCCAGCGCCTATCCAGACTGCCGAACGTCGTGGCGTTTACTCCGTGGGCTACGCCTCGGACATGGCGCACTTCGGGCCGAAGGCCGTACTGACCTCGATCGTAAACGACTGGGGCCCGCACTACGTCAAATCCACTCAGGCGGTGATCGACGGCAAGTGGGCACCACAGGATTTCTGGGGCGGCCTGGCTGAAGACACCATTCGCCTGCCGATCAGCGACCTGGTGCCGGCGGATGTGAAAACCGAAGCCGAGCAGATCATCGCCGACATCAAGAGCGGGGCCTTCCACCCGTTCACCGGGCCGATCAAGGACCAGAGCGGCGTCGAGAAAATCCCGGCCGGCGTCGCCGCGACCAACGCCGAACTGGCCTCGATGAACTACTACGTGGAAAACGTAAAGGCTGAACTGCCGAAGTAAGCCCCTCTCACACACATCAAACCGATGCCGTCCCTGCCTCACCGGCAGAACCGCATCACAGGGCGCCCTATAAATAGAGGCGCCCTTTTTCGCTGCTTGGAGCCTGTCGGGCTCAACCGTTCGTCGCGAGGGAAGGCCGGTTTGAGGCAGTTTTGTGGGTTTACCGAGGCGAATAGCGCGCTATTTAACGAGGGAAAGCCACAAAAGTGGCCAAATCCGGATTTTCCGCAGCAGAACAGTGTTGAGTTCGACAGGCTCCTTAGTACGAGAAGACTCGCAGCACCGCCCCACCCGGAGCCTCTATGAACACCCTACCGATTATTGACATCGCCCCGCTTTACTCAGCCGATCCAACCGCCTGGCCCGCCGTGGCCGAGCAGATTGACCGAGCCTGCCGCGACTGGGGTTTCTTCTATATCACCGGCCACCCGATCAGCCCGGCGCGTATCGCCGAACTGCTGAGCGCCGCCAAAACCTTCTTCGCCCTGCCGGCTGCAGAAAAGCTCAAGATCGACATCACCCAGACCGCCCATCACCGCGGCTACGGCGCGATTGCCACCGAGCAACTGGACCCGAGCAAACCGAGCGATCTCAAGGAAACCTTCGATATGGGTTTCCATATGGACCTCAATCACCCCGAGGTGCTGGCCGGTAAACCGCTGCGCGGGGCCAATCGGCATCCCGATCTGCCCGGCTGGGCCAGACTGATGGAGCAGCACTACGCCGATATGCAGGCGCTGGCGCAAACCCTGCTGCGCGCCATGACCATTGCCCTGAATATCGACCGCGAATTTTTCGACACGCGCTTCAATGAGCCGATCAGCGTGCTGCGCATGATCCACTACCCGCCGCGCCACACCGCCAGCAGCGTCGAACAGCAAGGCGCCGGGGCGCACACTGATTACGGTTGCATCACCCTGCTCTACCAGGACGACGCCGGCGGTCTGCAAGTGCGCCACCGCGATGGCCAGTGGATCGACGCGCCGCCGCTTGCCGGCAGCTTTGTGGTGAACATCGGCGACATGCTCGCGCGCTGGAGCAACGACCGTTACACCTCAACCCCGCACCGGGTGATCAGTCCGCTGGGGGTGGATCGCTACTCCATGCCGTTCTTCGCCGAACCGCACCCGGACACCGAAATCAGCTGCCTGCCGAATTGCTCGGACGCCGCCAATCCACCCCAGTATCCATCCGTGACCAGCGCCGAGTACCTGCTGTCGCGCTTTGCCGACACCTATGCTTATCGGCGTGAAGAACAGGCCGGCGCATAACACCGCACCGCTCGCGGTAGGAGCGGCCTTGGCCGCGACAGCGTGGCGCGGCCAAGGTGATTTAGCGCCCGGCTGATTCGGCGAAATCCTGTCCTTACGGTTAAACTTTGTCGCGACCACGCCTGATAACGAGATCTGACCATGTACGACTGGCTCAATGCCTTGCCCAAGGCCGAACTGCACCTGCATCTGGAAGGCTCGCTGGAGCCTGAACTGCTGTTTGCCCTGGCCGAGCGCAACAAGATTGCCCTGCCCTGGAACGACGTCGAAGCGTTGCGCAGTGCCTACGCGTTCAACAACCTGCAGGAATTTCTCGACCTGTATTACGCCGGTGCCGATGTACTGCGCACCGAGCAGGATTTCTACGACCTGACCTGGGCCTACCTGCTCAAGTGCAAGGCGCAGAACGTGATCCACACCGAGCCGTTCTTCGACCCGCAGACCCACACCGACCGCGGTATTCCCTTTGAAGTGGTGCTGCGCGGCATCAAACAGGCGCTGGTCGATGGCGAGAAACAGCTGGGCATCAGCCACGGTCTGATTCTGAGCTTTCTGCGCCACCTGTCCGAAGAAGAAGCCTTTAAAACCTTTGAGCAAGCCATGCCATTCCGCGATGCGTTTATCGCCGTCGGCCTGGACAGCTCGGAGATGGGCCACCCGCCACGCAAGTTCCAGCGAGTGTTTGATAAAGCGCGCAGCGAAGACCTGCTGACCGTCGCCCACGCCGGTGAGGAAGGCCCGCCCGAATACATCTGGGAAGCGCTGGACCTGCTGAAGATTGAGCGCATCGACCATGGCGTGCGCGCCATCGAAGACGAGCGCCTGATGCAGCGCATTATCGACGAGCAGATCCCATTGACCGTCTGCCCGCTGTCCAATACCAAGCTCTGCGTATTCGACGATATGCGCCAGCACAACATCCTGCAGATGCTCGAACGCGGGGTGAAGGTGACGGTGAACTCGGACGACCCGGCCTACTTCGGCGGCTACGTCACCGAGAACTTCGCCGCCCTGCACCACAGCCTGGGCATGACCCAGGAGCAGGCAAAACGCCTGGCGCAAAACAGCCTGGATGCGCGCCTGGTTTAAGCAAAATCATCGCGGCTGAAGCCCGGCCCACAGTGCGTATACGCTGTGGGCCGGGCTTCAGCCGCGACAGATAAAAACTCAGTGATCCAGCTTGCGCCGCTTGCCGGTGACCATCGACAACGGCAGGTTTTCCTTCAGGCGGTAGCTTTCAAACAGCGCCGCCGCGATGTGCAGGCCCACCTGGGCCATCAGCCCATCGGCGCAGAATTCATGGATATCCAGCGGTAAATCAGCGCCCCAGAAGTAATCGACCTCCTCCATCAGAAAGCCGGTCACACCCAGGCCGAGCATCAACAGCATCATGCCGATCATCACCAAGCCGCCCAGCGGGGAATGCCCCATGCGGTGGTAATCACGTCCACTGAGCAATGCCCGCAGGTGTTCGGCCAGGCGCGCCCGGGTCGGCCAGAAGTCCGCCCAGCGCGCAGCCGGTGAGCCGATAAAACCCCACACTAGGCGGATCGCCAGCCAGGCCACGGCGTAGTAACCGAACCAGCGGTGCCAGTTCTCGCCCTCTTCGGTGAAGAAGTAATTGGCCAAGAAAGCGCTCGCCAGAGACCAATGGAACAACCTGACCAGCGGGTCCCAGAGGCGTGTGGTGGCATTGTTCATCAGTCTTCAACGCCGCCTTTGATGACCTTGCCGCTGACCGGATCGAAGTAGATTTCGACCTTCTGGCCTTCTTTGTTGAAGCCGTAGATTTCGTAGCAGTTGCCACCGGTCACTTTGAACTTCTTGATCTCGTAGCCCTGGGCTTTGAGGTCAGCCTGGAATTTGTCCTGGTCCTGCCACTGCGCCTTGTCGGCGGTCGTGCATTGGGTGGCGGCGAAGGTCAGCGGGCTGGCCAGTACCAGAGACAGCAGAAGCAATTTGCGCATGGTGAAGTCCTCGTGATGCAGGGGAAGTTGTGTGTCTGCGGGGACTACTGTCGCGCGGCAAGCTTAAGGCTGTATTAGGAAACGCAAAGGGCCCATCAAATGATGAGCCCTTTGCCAACACGCCAGATCTATCAGGATCAGAAGTCGTAATCGACCTTGGCCCACAACGTCCGGCCTGGCTCGTCGATCCGGGTATCGGCAGGGAAGCCGAAACCGGCATCACCACCCAGGTTGAGGTGCTCGGCGTATTGTTTGTCGAGCAGGTTATCCACCCCGGCGCTGAGCTTGACCTGCTTGGTTACACGGTAAGCACCGTTAAGCGAGAGCACGCCGAAGCCGGCGCTGTCGCTGAAATCCTGCCCCACCACGTTGCCACGCCCGTCCGCAATGCGGCCCTGGCCATCGACCACCCGCCACAGGCCGCCGACGCTCCAATCGTCACGCTGATAGGTCAGGCCCAGGCGTGCTTCCAGCGGCGGCATCTGCGGCAGTGCTTCGCTGTCACTGCTGTTCTTGCCCCAGGCATAAGCCAGGGTGGCATCGGTCTTCCAGTTGGTCGTCAGGTCATAGGCCACACCCAGCTCGCCGCCCATGATGCGCGCATCGATATTGTCGGCCTGGGTGCTCATGCCGCGGTAGTCAAACAGGATGTAGTCACGCACCTGACCGACATAGGCCGAGGCCCAGGCCTGCAGGGCGTCGCCCTGGTATTGAATACCGACATCCAGCTGGGTGGTCTTCTCCGGCTTGATGCCGTCGAAGGCGTTGTCCGCGCCAGCCGGGCCATTGAGGCCGGCGGAAAACAGCTCCCAGTAGTCAGGGAAACGTTGCACATGGCCGATACCGGCATAGACGGTGGTCGGCGAGCCGGACAGATCATGCTCGTAGCGCACGAAGCCGCTGGGCAGGGTGTCAGCGCGGGTTTCGCGCGCCGTCGGGTTGGGCGTCGACATGCCCATCATGTCGCTAAAGCTCGGCCGCAAATCCTTGGCCGTGGCACGGTCCAGGCGCGCGCCTGAGATCAGTCGATCACGCTCGGTCAGACGCCAGGTGGACTCGGCGAACAGGCCGTAGTTGTGCATCAGCGCGTCCTTGTCCCAGGGGAAACGATCGGCGTCGGTGTAGTTACCCATCATGCTCAGGGTGGAGCTGCGCTGGCGGTGCTCACTGCGCTGGGCATCGACGCCGGTGATCAGCTCGACATCCTCCCACGCCCAGGTGGCGGCCAGGCGTGCACCCAGGGTGCGGCGGTCAACCTGGGCGGCCATCGGGCCACTCATCATGCTGGTCGGGTCGGGCATGCGCAGGCGGAAGTTGTCCATGATGTGGTCGGCGTAGTTGTAGTAGACCTTGGCCTCGACCTTATCCAGCACGCCACCAAGGTTGCTGCGTTCCACGCGCAGGCCCAGGCTTTCGCGCTTGAACTGGGTGCCGTCCATGCTGCGGCCGCCATAGCGCGCTTCGCCATCGCCACGGCCGGCGGTGAGCTCAATCAGCGTATCGTCATCCGGCGTCCAGCCCAGGGCCACGTCGCCGTTCCATTTATCCCAGCGCGAGGGGATGGTGTCGCCGTTACCGTTGTCGTAATCGTCCGAGTGCGAGCGGTTACCGGTCACCCGCAGATAGCCTTGCTCACCGCCCACAGCACCATCCAGGGTCTGGTCGAAACGGCCGTTGGAGCCCGCCAGCACGCTGGCATGCAACCGCGCGCCCAGCTCGCCGAAACGCTCCGGCTCGCGATCAAAACGCACCACACCGGCCGAGGCACCTGGGCCCCAGATCACCGTTTGCGGGCCTTTGCTGACGGTTAGCAGGTCGAAGGTTTCCGGCGAGATATACGAGCTGGGTGCATCCATCCGCCCGGGGCAGGCACCAAGCATCTGCCCGCCGTCGGTGAGCAGCAACAGGCGCGAGCCGAACATGCCGCGCAGCACCGGATCACTGTTGCTGCCGCCGCTGCGAATCGCGGAGAAACCGGGGATGGTCTTCAGATAATCCGCGGCATCACTGGCCGGCACCGGTTGGCGCGGGTCCTTGGGGTCGGCCACCACGGTCAGCGGCGAGCTTTGCTGCACGGCGGTGACCACCGAGGGCGGCAATTGCAGTGCATGCTGCTCCGGGTCGTGTTCAGTGGTTTGCGCGGCATGCGCCTGAGCGGCCAACAACAGGCCGACGCACAGCGGCGCCAGTCGAAAAGGTGCAGCGCTGATCAAAAGCGAACGAGTAGACATAGGTATTCCAGAATCGAGACAGAACCAGGGAATGGCCGGTACCGCTCAACGGTACCCGCACAGGCAACAGGGCAATGGCGATCAGGAATAGGCAGGCGGTGCGCGGCTGCGCGAACCAGGGAAAATAGCTGAGCGGACAACGCCGCTGCGTACCGGCGCACTATGCCGATCAGCAGGCGCAACGGCCGTCAGGGCTAGCGTTGGACTGGCACAACCGGTGGCTGGGCTGTTGAGCAACAGGGTGCAATAGCCGCACTTGGCCCACAGCGCGTCGTGATCCAGCGGGTTGTCATGGCTACCGACATCCTCCCCGCAGGCCAGTTCCGTCAGCCAGGCCGGTGCAGCCGGTGCAGTGAGCTGCGACAGCAACGGCCCGACACTGAGCAACAGCATGGCCAACAGGGCCAGCCAGCTTGCGCGGTAATCGGCGGTGAAGGAGCGATTGCGGGGCATCACGACAACTCAAGAATCCTGCGCCGAGTATGACTAATGGCCTGAGCAGGACGGCTGATGCAAATCAATGACGGTGAACATCACCGAACAACAGCAACCCCGCCACAACGCAGCGGGGCTGGGTGCGCAGATTAGTGCGCGTGGCCTTCGCCATGGGTCTTCTCACCGACAGGGGCGTCCTTGTGTACGGCGATTTCCACTTCGACCGCACCAGCCTTCTCGAAGGTCAAGGTCAGCGGAAAGCGCTCACCGTCCTTGGCCTGCTGCTTCAGGTTGAACAGCATGACGTGGTAGCCCATCGGCTCGAACTTCACTTCGCCACCAGCAGGAATCGCCACGTTCTGCACCTGCTGCATCTTCATCAGGCCATCGGCGTGGATATGTTCGTGCAGCTCGGCCTTCCCGGCCACCGGGGTACTGGCGCTGAGCAGGCGATCCGCTTCGGTGCCCTTGTTGTGCACCACAAAATAAGCGGCCGCCGTCGGCGCTACGGCCGGCATTTCCCGCGACCAGGGGTGTTCGATATGCAGCTCGCCGGCGTTGTATTCGTGGGCGCTGGCAAACAGGCTCGGGCTCAGCAGAGCGGCAATCAGCAGGGTCTTTTTCAGCAGCATGGTATTCCTCCAAAAGTGGACTGACTGTCCATAACACGTGTTGTAACGCGAAGCCTTGGCGCGGGCCAAGCCCGCGCCGGTTAATCCATTCAGCCGTTGGCCAGGCGTTGCTTAGGCAGCCGCGAGAGCAGCAGCCAGTCCAACGCCCAGATCAGCAACAGGGATGCGCCCACCAGCGGGAAAGCCGCGCCCAGCAGGCCCATGATGACAATCGCGGTTTTCCAGCGTGGCAGGTCGTGGCGCAGCGGCGGTACGCCGAGCTTGCCGCTCGGCCGGCGTTGCCACCACATGATCAGGCCGCTGATCGCACTGAGCAGCACCAGCAGGCAGACCGCGAGCATCAGCAACTGGTTGGCCAAGCCGAACAGCTTGCCCTCATGCAGCATGACCCCGGTTTCCACGGTTTTCGCCACCACGCCGTAATCCTTCCAACGCACATCGGCGAGCACCGCACCGCTGTATTGATCGATATGCAGGGTGGCGTCGTTACGCGGGTCGTCGGCAAACAGCGCGATGCTGTACACCCCGGTTTCACCTTTCGGCAGGGTGATGCTGTAACCCGGCTGTACGGCGCGCTCAGCGGCGGTGTCGACCACGTACTGCAGCAGGTTGGCCGGGGCCGCAGGCGTCTCGGCAGTGGCATGGCCGTTATGCGCGGCGTGTGGATCGGAAGCCGGCAGTGGTGTGGTTTCCACCGCCCAGGCCACGGTCTGCTGACTGCTGGTGTTCATGCTGCCGGTGAGCTTGCCGGACTGCGGTACGTCGTCCCACATCGCCGCCGGGAAGTGGTTCCAGGCGCCGGCAAACTGTGCGCCCCAGAAGCCGGTCCAGGTCATGCCGGTGAGCAGCATAAACAGCAACAGCAGCGAGCCCCAAAAGCCTGTCACCGCGTGCAAGTCACGCCATAACAAACGCCCACGAGCACTCAGCCTTGGCCACAGCACGCCCGCACCGGAACGCCCGCGCGGCCACCACAGGTACAAACCGGAGACCACCAGCACGATGCCCCAACCGGCGGCCAGTTCGATCAGTCGATCGCCCAGGGTGCCGACCATCAGGTCGCCATGCAGCTGGCGGGCGATGGCCTGCAGATTGAGCAGCGCATCCTGGCTACCAAGAATCCTGGCGCTGTAAGGGTCAACAAACACATTAAGGCTCTGACCCTCCGCCTCCAGCACAAACTGCGCACTGCGCTCGGCGTTCAGCGGCGGCAGGTATTGGCTGATGTTCGCCCCGGGATACGCCTGGCGCACCAACGCCAGCTGCTGATCCGCCGAGATCGCCTGCTCGGCAGGCGTGACCTGCAGCAGCTCGGCATACATCAGCTGGTCAAGTTGCGGCTTGAACAGGTAGATGATGCCGGTGACCGAGAGCAGGATCAGAAACGGAATCACAAACAGCCCGGCATAGAAATGCCAGCGCCAGGCCAGGTTGTAGAACGAGATGTTCGGCGTCGTCGGCTTCTGCATATTCAACTCCAGGCATGGCCACAATCAGTGATGGATCGGCAGCGGTTCATCGGTGCTGCCCTCGGCGCAGCAGGCTCAGGCCCACCAGCGCCAACAGCACATGTGCCAACGCGACGATGCCCAGCAGCAGGTGCTTGTAGCCATTGCCTAAGCCTGCGAGAAATTCCCACTTGTGCAGGTAGGCGAAGGCCCAGCCTTCCGTGCGGTCGGCATCCTGCACGCGGCTGGCCAGGGCACCGTCTAACGGGTCGATAAACAGCGCGGTGTTGTGCGCATCGGCATAGCTGGCCTTGAACACCGGCAGGCGTTTGAAAACGAAGCCGTATTCATGGTCAAAGCTGTGCTGCAGCGTAAGCGTCTGCGCCTCACCCAACCCCAGGGACTTGGCGTAATGATCGAGGCGCTGCTGGGCATAACGGCGCGGCGTGTCATTGCCCAGCTCACGGCCCTGAGCATCCAGGTAATGCAGGCTGGACATGCTGGCGAACTGCTGCCCCTGGGCGCGCCAGATCGGTTTACCGTCGAGCTCAAGCAGGCTGAGCATGTACAGCTCTTCACCGGCCAGCAGCCAGTCGGCCGCCGGTGCCTTGTCCAGCTCGGCCACGTTAAAGCTCGGCACAAACGGCGCTGGCCAGGGCTGCGCACCTTGCTTGTGCAACAAGTGCCAGGCACCGCTGCTGGCAAAGCTCAACGTCGCTAAAGCGAGCCCCAGCCCCCACCAGCCATGCAGCCGGCGGTTGAAGGTACGGGCACGCCGACGGGCGATAAACAGCGCCACACCGAACAGCGTCGCCGAGACAATCGAGGCCAGCAACACCAGCATCAGCACCGGCCGCAACGGGCCCGCCGCATCCAGCCAGCGAAAGCGGTGCATCGTCTGGAAGAACGCGCTGAACCAGGCCTTGCGCTCGTCCACCATTGTGCCGAGGCGGTCATGGAACAGGTCGACATACAGGCGCAACGAATCATCGCGCTGGGTGTCGACCCGCGCTACCGGCAGCAGGCGGTTGATAAAGGCATATTCACCGGTGAACCGCTCGATGCTGCCGGCGTAAGCCAGCGGCTCGTCACGACCCAGATAATGCCGTGCCAGGCTCTCGGCATGGGCCGCTACCAGCTCGACCGCCTGACCACTGCGGGCATGCCAATAACGCGGCTGCAGCTCGCCGGCCAGGCGCGCCTGGTAATACGGCTCACCGGCCAGTACCAGCAGGCGCAAGCCCTGCACCTGTGCAACACCCGCCGCGCCGAGCACCTGCGCAGGGCTGCGCAGGTGATCCAGCGGCAACACCTGTTGCGGTGTGGCCATGGTTTGCGGACGCGGCTGCAGGTAGCCCATCAGCGGGTGCAGCATGCCGCTGCCCGCCCAGCTGAAGATGCCCAGGCAGGCCAGCAGCGCCAGGCGCTTGTGCCACGGCATCAGCCGCAGCAGGCGCTGGCGCCAGGTCAGGCGCGGTAGCTCTTGTGCTTGCAGGGCCGCCGTCAAAGCTTCCACTCCAGGCCGACATACAGGCTGCGACCGTCACCGGGCATAAACAGCGCGGCATCCTGGCCATTGGCGTTGGCCACAACGCCTGTGGTGGAGATATAGGTCTTGTCGGAGAGGTTGCGCCCTTCGACAAAGAAGCCCAGGCCTTCACGTGGACGATAACCGCCCTTCAAGCCCCAGATTGCATAGGCTTCGGCATACAGCGATTCGGCGTGGTCGGCGGCGTAGTGCACCGGCACCCACTCGACGGTTGGGCCGGCATACCAGCCATTGCGCTGCCACAGCGCCTCACCCTTGAGGAACTGGCTCGGCACCCCGGCAATGCGGTTGTTGCCGTAGGCCGGGTCGTTGTCGAAGCGGAAGTCATTGAGCAGGTACTGACCGCGCAACACCACCTCACCCAGCTGCCAGGCACCACCGAACTCGATGCCCTGGTGGACGGTGCGGTCGGCGTTGGTGGTGACCACCTGCGTCGGGTTGAGCGGGTTGACGTAGCCCAGCAACTCGTCGCGAATTTCGCTGCGGTACACCGCCAGGTCCAGGTCCAGATTGCCCTGGGTGAAGCGCATGCCGGCTTCCAGGGTGGTGGCCTTCTGCGCCTCGTTCTCGGTGACAATGGCGCCACCGGTCAGCTCGCTAAAGGTCGGCGGCTCGTAACTCTGGCTGAGGCTGGTAAACAGCTGCACGCCGTCTGCCAGGTCGTGGCGCAGGCCGATACGACCGATGCGTGCGCTGTAGCTGCGGTTAAATGAAGCATCCTGAAAGCCAGTCGGCATGCCGACGAAGTTGAAGCTGCTTTTCAGCTTGTCATCGATATCGCGCTCGCTGTGCAGCCAGGTCAGGCCGCCGATCAGCGCCCAGTCTTCGGCCAGCGGCACTTCCAGCTCAGTAAAGGCATTCAGGCTGCGCGCCGTCTGCACCTGGCGATCCACCTGGTTGCCGCGTTTACCGGCGACGTTGACGTAGTTTTCCGCCTGATTGCGGCCCTGCAGCGCCTCCACGCCTGCGTTCCAGCGCCAGCCGTCGCTGTTGTGCCATTTGTGGGTCAGGCGCACGCCGACATCTTCGCTGTCGACTTCCAGCACTTGGAAGATCGGGTGCCACAGCGATTTCTCACTATAGAAGCTCGACAATTCCAGGCTGTGGCCGCCGTCCAGTTGCAGGGTGGTGATATTGCCGATGCGATTGAGGGTGAAGTCGCGCTTGTTATCGCCGGTCACCGTGCTCAGCGCTGCCTGCTCGGGGTTACGCCGCAGCTGCGCTTTGGTCAGGCTGCCGGGGATTTCCGAATCGGTTTCCACATGGCTGATATAGAAGCGGGTCGACAAGCGCTCGTTGATGCGCCCGCCGATATTGGCGAAATAGCGCTGGTTCTCCTGGCGCGCGTGATCGCGAAAACCGTCCTGGGAATAGTCAGAGAAACTCAGGTAGGCATCCCAGTCGCCAAAGTCTTCAGCCACCGCACCGAAGATGCGCTGGTAGTCGAAACTGCCGGCCTCGGTGCGCAGCTGCACCGTGGGCGCGGTCTTGCCGGTGGGCGTGACGAAGTTGATCGCACCGCCCAGGTTGGCGGCGCCATAGCGCCAGGCGTTGGCGCCGCGCATGACCTCGATATGGTCCAGGGCAATCGGCTCAATGGCCTGAAAATCGCCACTGCCGTCAGCCAGGTTCAGCGGCGCGCCGTCCTGCATCAGCAGAATGCCGCGCTGGTGGAAGGTGCGCTGCAGGCCAGAGCCACGGATCGACAGACGCGATTCCTCGGCGCCGGAGCGCGACTGAATGTACACACCCGTGGCCTGGCCCAGGGCATCCTGCGGCGAGCTGGCGCGGCCGGTCTTGTAGGTTTCGCCATCGATCACGCTGGCGCCGCCGGGAATCCGCGCAAACTCGGCGCGCTTTTCGGCAATGCTCGGCGCAGTGGCATCCCCATGCTGCTGACCAATCACCGTGCTGTCTTCCAGCTTGAGATGTTCGGCAAAGGCGGAACTGGCCAGGCTGACACTGACGGCCAGCAGACTGACTACGGATATCTGACGCATGCACTTCCCCAACTTCGGCTTATCGGGGCCGCCTAAATGCAGGCTTTGGGCACCGACAAACGCAGTTTTTTATCTGGTCTCAAGTAATAAGCGCGGCAAGCAAATGCGGCCGCAGCAAAGGCAACTCAAGCCAGAACGGGGGATGCGCGGGGATTGGCCGAAGGCCAGAGGTAGCGGACAGGTCGCGGGGTGAAGAAGAAGGTCAGCAGTGGCGCGCGGCTAGGGGCCAGCAAACCCAGCAGGCCAAAGAGCGCCGCCAGGATGATCGCGCTGAAGGTGGAACTCAGGGAACAGCCGGAGCCGGTGGCGGGATTGGGCGCAACAACGCCGGAGCCATCCAGATCCGCGCCCGCACCGAAGTTGCCTTCGAAGGAGCAGTACTGGCTGCTCAGCCCGCTGAGCTGCAGGCCGGCCATCTGCCCGTGACCAATACTGCAGGCGAACGCGCTGAACAGAACGCTGAAATACAGCATCCAGGCCAGTAAGCGACGGTCAGTACGGGTCAATTTCATGGGGCGCGACTCTAGCATTGCTCTGGGGCGCATGTGACGCAGCCGCACTGCGATGGATTGCCGCAGCGCGCTGGCGGCAATCTTAGTTCGGCCAAGGCGCATCCGCCAACAACTCTGCGCAGCGTGCTTGCACGAATTCACGCAGCAACAACACCGGCTTACTCAGTTGTGCACGGTGCGCGCAGATCAGGTTGAGCGGTGTCGGCTCGCCGCGCAGCTCAGGTAGCAGCACCTGAAGCCGCCCGGTACGCACGTCGCCAGCCACATCCAGCCAGGATTTGTACACCAGCCCGGCGCCACTCACCGCCCAGCGCCGCACCACGTCGGCGTCGTCACTGACCCGGTCACCCTTGACGCTGATGCCCTGCTCGCGCTTGCCATCGCTGAAGCGCCAGCGGTCATGCAGGCGCCCGCCGAGCATATAGAGCAGGCAGTTGTGCCCCGCCAACGCTTCCACCGATTGCGGCACACCATGCTTGTGCAGGTACTGCGGCGCAGCGCATAACACGCGCCGATTCAGTGCAGCCACTGGCAGGGCAACCAGGCTGGAATCCTCCGGTGCCCCATAGCGAAGGGCAATATCCACCGGCTCGCGAAACAGATCGGCCACGCGATCACCGAGCAGCAGGCGCAACTGCACCTGCGGGTGCGCCTGCTGAAATGCATCCAGCCAAGGCAGCAAGGTGTTACGGCCAAAGTCCGAGGGTGCGGACAGCTGCAGCGGCCCACTGATTCCAACCTTGCTACCGGCCAGTTGCTGCCGGCCGTCGTCCAGACTCTGCAAGGCCAGGCGCGCGTGACCGAGAAACAGCTCGCCCTCGGGCGTCAGCCGCAGGCTGCGGGTGGAGCGGCTAAACAGACGCACCTGCAGTTGCTGCTCCAGGCGTTTAAGCCCGGCACTGGCCACCGCCGGAGAAATATCCAGCCGCCGCGCTGCCGCCGAAAGATTGCCCAGATCGGCGGTAGAGACGAACAACTGCAAATCATCAAAACGCAGCATGGCGATTCATTATCAAAAAAATATTGAAAGAGACTCTAGTAGCTGACGGTTTTTCTCGTCAATCAAATAACCGAGCATGGCCACATCTTGAACCGGAGCCCAGTCATGTCGAGCCCACTCACCCTGATCGCCACTATCACCGCACGCCCCGGCCATGCCGAGGCAGTTGAAGCCGGTCTGCGCCAGCTGGTGCCGCCCAGCCAGGCCGAAGCCGGTTGCCTGCAATACAACCTGCACCGCCATGAGGAGCAGGCCAACCGCTTCATCATGGTTGAGCAATGGCTGGACGCCGCCGCCCTCAGCGCGCACCAGCAAACCGCGCATTTTCTGCACTTCGGCGAAACCTGCGGCAGCCTGCTGGAACAGGTCGACCATCAATTAATGCACCGCATTCTCTAAGGAGCACCTTCATGAAAGCTGTCGCCTATTACCAATCGCTGCCCGCCGACCACGCCGACGCCCTGCAGGATGTCGAACTGCCTGCGCCCACGCCCGGCCCGCGCGATCTGCTGGTCGAGGTCAAGGCCATTTCGGTCAACCCGGTGGACACCAAGATCCGCCGCAACGTCGCTCCAACAGACGGCGCTGCCAAGGTGCTGGGCTGGGATGCCAGCGGTATCGTCAAGGCGGTGGGCAGCGAAGTCAGCCTGTTCCAGCCCGGCGACCGGGTGTATTACGCCGGGGCGATCAACCGCGCCGGGGCCAACAGCGAGCTGCATGTGGTGGACGAGCGCATCGTCGGGCGTATGCCCAAGAGCCTGCCGTTTGCCGAAGCAGCCGCCCTGCCGCTGACCGCAATCACCGCCTGGGAATTGCTGTTCGAGCGCCTGCAAATCACCCAGGGCAACACTGACCAGGGCCAGAGCCTGCTGATCGTCGGCGCCGCCGGTGGCGTCGGTTCGATTCTGGTGCAGCTGGCCCGTCAACTTACCGGCCTGACCGTGATCGGCACAGCATCTCGCCCGGAAACCCAAGCCTGGGTCCGCAAGCTGGGCGCGCACCATGTGATCGACCATCGCCAGCCGCTGAGCGAGGAGTTGAAACGCATCGGTATCAATCAGGTCACCCACGTCGCCAGCCTGACCCAGACCGATCAGCACTTCGCGCAACTGGTCGAAGCGCTCGCCCCACAGGGCCGCCTGGCGCTGATCGACGACCCGGAGCAAGCGCTGGGCATCATGCAGCTCAAGCGCAAAAGCCTGTCGCTGCACTGGGAGCTGATGTTTACCCGCTCGCTATTCGAAACGGCGGACATGATCGAACAGCATCGCCTGCTGGATCGGGTTGCCGAACTGGTGGATGCCGGCACCCTGCACACCACCCTCGGCGAGCACTTCGGTAGTATCAACGCTGCCAACCTGCGCCGCGCTCACGCTCTGCTGGAGAGCGGCACGGCCAAGGGCAAGATCGTTCTCGAAGGGTTCTAACAGATCCAAAGCGAGCCCGGCGCGCACATCGCGAGCCGGGCAGCTTTTTTACCGCGCGCCCTGCATTCGACTAGGGGCCGACTAGACTCATTGCATTGTCTTCGCCCGTTCACTTTTTCGACCTATCTAGCCATTGGCGGTAAGGGATGCGACCCGATCTTCAAGGCCCACTGCGCCTGGCTGGCGTATATATCCTGTTCAGCGCCCTGTGGATTTTCGGCAGCGACTACCTGCTGCACGCATGGGTCATGGACAGCGAACGGGTAGCCGAGCTGCAAACCGGCAAAGGCCTGCTGTTTATTCTGCTCAGCAGCGGGCTGATCTTCCTGCTCAGCCGACGTGACCGGCAGGCGCAACGCCAACTACTTGAAAAACTCACCCACAACAGCCGCGTGCTGCAGCAGGCCCAACGCAACGCCGGGCTCGGCAGCTGGGAGTACCGCGACGGTTTCCACTGGAGCGAGGAAGCCCTGAGCCTGTTCGGCCGCAATCTCGACAACCAGCAAGGCAGCGTCGAACAGCTGCTGAGTTGGTTGCACCCCGCCGAACGCTCTGCCGTACAACGCGCCCTGCACGCCTTGCTGGAGGGTCGCAGCGCCATGACAGTGAGCGCCCGTCTGCTGCAATCGCAGCCGCAGCAAACCACCTGGCTGATGTTGCGCGGGGAAGTCGACGAGTACGGGCGCATCCTCGGTACAGTGCAAAATATCAGCACGCAGAAACGCGACGAGAGCGCCCTGCGCGAGAGCGAGCAGCGCTTTCGCCAGCTGTTCGAGCAAACCCCACGGATTGCCGTGCAAGGCTACGACCGCGAACGCCGGGTGATCTACTGGAACCAGGCCAGCACCCAGCTCTACGGCTATGCCGTGCATGAGGCCATAGGTCGCCGCTTGGAGGAGTTGATCGTGCCGCTGCCGGCGCGCAGCAAGGTGGCCAGCGCAATCAACCTGTGGCAGGTCGGTGGCCCACCAATTCCCGCCGCTGAGGTGCAATTACAACGCAAAGACGGCAGCCTGGTCTGGGTCTACTCCAGCCACCTGATGCTACGCAACAGCCTCGATCAGCTGGAGCTGTACTGCGTCGATATCGACCTCACCGAACAGAAGAAAATGGACAGCGAGCTGCAAGTCAGCGAGAGCCGCTACCGTTCGCTGGTCGAGCACTTGGGGGATGCGATTTTTATCACCGATGCCGACGACAAACTGAGCTTCCTCAACCCGGCCTGGGCGCAGATCAGCGGTTACCCGATCCACGAAAGCCTGGGCAGCCCACTGCAACGCTTTATGCCGGAACTGGGCCAAGGCACCTTGCGCCAACGCCTGGAAGAACTGCGCAGCGGCAAGCTGAACAGCCTGCGCCTGGAGTGCCAATTGCTCACCCACAAGGGTGAAGCTCGGCAGGTTGAATTGCAGCTGAATCTGAGCAAGCTCGAACACACGCTACACGGCAGCCTGCACGACGTGCATGAGCGCTATCAGACGCAACACCTGCAGCAGGCCCGGAATGCGGTACTCGACGAACTGCTGGGGCTGCACCCACTGTGCAACATTCTCAGCGGCATCACCCGGCGCCTGGAAAGCCTGCAACCGCAGATGCGCGTGTCGATCATGCTCCTCGACGAGCATCAGCGCCTGCGTATAGGTGCCGCACCGAGTTTGCCGGACGCCTATTGCCAAGCCATCGAGGGCGTTGAAGCCGCGATGGAAGTGGGTTCATGCGGGCATGCGGCCGCGAGTGGCGAGTTGGTGATCGCCGAAGACCTCAGCCAGCACCCCTATTGGCGCGATTACCAACACGTTGCCCTGGCTGCTGGTCTGCACGCCTGCTGGTCACTGCCATTCAAAGATGACAATGGTCAGGTGCTGGGTACCTTTGGCATCTACTACCCGCAACCAACCCGACCCAGCGCAGCCGATATCGCCCTGGTTACTGAGTTCACTCGCCTGGCGGGGCTCGCCGTGCAGTTCAGTGCCACGCGGGTGAGTTGATCTGCCCGAAGGCAGGTCAGCGGTGATTGATTTGTTACAGGTCAATGAAAGTTCATACCGAGCAACTAGACTGGCTTCTCCGAAAACCTAATTACCACCGCTCGCGCTGTAGCTAGGCAATGCCTGGGCGTTAACAGCCACCGAGGGTTCATAACGGGTTCTTACAGAGGAGGCTCGGCGATGAATGTCATGATCCAACCGGTCAAAACGGCCGCAGGTCCCGGCTGGCAAGTCTGCTTAGGTAAGCAGAGTGTGACCTTTCGCAGTGAAAGTGAAGCACGCCAGTTTGTCAGCACCCTGCAAGCACGCCTCAGTGCGCCACATGAATTGCCTGTGGCGCATCGGCGGGCGGCCAGCTGAGCCTAAGCGCGGTCCACACCACGCTCGACCCAACGGGTAAAGAGGGAAAAACTCACGGCCAAGACCCCGCAGCTGAATATCACCACGGCAATCGGCCTGGCACTGCCGTCATGCAACACGCCAACCATGGCGGCGGCACTGGCGGCGATCACGAATTGCAGGCTACCCAGCAGCGCTGACGCACTGCCGGCATGGCTACCCTGCCCCGCCATGGCGCAGGCCGAGGCGTTGGGCAGAAGAATGCCCAAGCTGGCAATGCAGCCGAACAAGGGAATCAGCAGCGGCCACAAGGCTTGTGGCTTGGCCAGTGCCACCAGTAGCAGCGCCAGACCACAAGCCAGGTAGAACCACACGGTCTTGCCTAGCCAGTACGCCGGTCCGTGCCGCGCCACCAACCAGGCGTTCAGCTGCGCGACCAGAATAAAGCCAAGGGCGTTGCTGCCGAACAGCCAGCCGTAATGCTCGGCGGGGATGCCATACAGCTCGATAAATACGAATGGCGAGCCGGCGATATAAGAAAACATCCCGGCGATCGCACAGCCGCCGGTCAACGCGTACCCCATAAACGGCAAGTCAGCGAACAGCCGCCTGTATTCCCCCAACGCGCCACGCAAAGGCGCAGGCGGTGCGTCTTTGGCCAGGGTTTCCGGCAACCACCTTGCCACTGCCAATAGGCAGATAAAGCTGAACAGCGTCAGGCAGATAAAAATCGACGGCCAACCCAGTGTACTGAGCAGCAACCCACCGCCAAGCGGCGCGAGAATCGGCGCCAGGCCCATCACCAGCATCAGCTGGGAAAACACCTTGGCCGAGCTGATCGGATCACACAGGTCGCGCACCACCGCCCGCGATACCACCATCCCGGCGCAACCGCCCAGGGCCTGTACAAAGCGTGCAGTAATGAGCCATTCCAGGCTGGGCGCCAGGGCACAGGCCAATGATGCCAGGCTGAACAGCATGACGCCGACCAGCAGAGGTTTACGCCGACCAAAGCGGTCTGCCAGTGGGCCGTAGGCCAGTTGACCGATGGCCAAGCCGGCAAAGTAGGCTGCCAACGACAGCTGCACGTGCTCCACGTCCGTGGCAAATGCACGTGCCAAGGTTGGGAAGCTCGGCAGGTAAAAATCGATAGCCAACGGGCCAAAAGCGCTTAATGCACCGAGAACCAACAAAAGACGTAACGGCATGGGTGTCCAGACAAGAAGTGGTAACAGAGGCAGGCTCAGCGCATATGGCCTGCTCGGAGAGAACCCAGGAAAGCAAAAAAGGCGCCGGTTGACTTGCGCTGTGCGCTGCAAGTCAACCTACGCCCCACGTTAAAGCCAGAACATCAAACGGAGGTGTCGGCTTTTTTCCGGCCCTTGCCAACCTTCTCTGCCAACGATTCCACCAACAGGTAGAACATCGGAATCAGGAAGATCGCCAGGAAGGTTGCCGCCATCATCCCGCCGATTACCCCGGTGCCGATCGAGTGACGACTCGCTGAGCCTGCGCCCGAGCTGATCGCCAACGGCACAACACCGAGAATGAAGGCCAGCGAAGTCATGATGATCGGACGGAACCGCAGGCGCGAGGCCTCCAGTGCCGACTCAAAGATGCCCATGCCCTGATGCCGGCAGAGCACGGCGAACTCGACGATCAGAATGGCGTTCTTCGCCGCCAAGCCGATTAGGGTGACCAGGCCAACTTGGAAGTACAGGTCGTTCTCGATGCCGCGCAGCCACACCGCGAGAATCGCCCCGAACACCGCAAACGGCACCGCCGTAACCACGGCCAGCGGCAGGGTCCAGCGTTCATACTGGGCAGCGAGGATCAGGAACACCATGATCAGGCCGAAGATAAAGGCACTGCTGCCCGAACCTTGCGATGCCACTTCCTGGAAAGCCGAGCCGGTCCAACCGATGCTGTAATCGCTACCGAGCACCTCATCCGCCACTTGCTGAATCGCGCTGAGCGCCTGACCGGAGCTGTAGCCAGGTGCAGGCCCGCCAAGGATCTTCGCCGCGGGGTAGACGTTGAAGCGTGCATAGGTATCCGGGCCGAGAATCCGCTCAACCTTGACCAGGCTGGCCAGCGATACCAGCTCGCCACTGCCCGCGCGCACATAGACCTGGGACAAATCTTCCGGCTTGCTGCGGAACTCCGCTTCGGCCTGCAGGCTGACTTGGAAGGTACGGCCATACAGGCTGAAATCGTTGACGTAGTAGCTGCCAAAGGTCGCTTGCATGGCGGTGAATACATCATTCACTGCCACACCCAGGGCGCGCGCCTTGGTCCGGTCCAGATCGATAAAGTATTGCGGCACGTTGGCGCTGAAGGTGCTCTGCACCCCTGCCAGCTCAGGACGCTTCGCGGCAGCGGCGAGGAAGGCCTGAACCTTGGCCGCCAGTTCGGCGGTTGTGCCGCCACTGCGGTCCTGAATAAAGCCTTCAAAACCGCCAGTGGTGCTCATACCGGTGATCGGTGGCGGGTTGAAGCTGAGTACCACGCCGTCCTTCTGCGCGGCGCCCATACCCATGAATTCACCGGTCAGGTTGCGCGCGTCCAATTCAGGCGTGGTGCGCTCACTCCAGTCTTTCAGCGGCACGAAGGACACCCCTGCGTTGCTGCGGGTGCCGAAGGTCAGCACGTCGAAGCCGGCAAAGGTCACCACATCCTGCACCGCTGGGTGCGCCATCAACTGCTGGGTCACGTCACCGGTGAGTTTCTCGGTGCGAGTCAGCGACGCGGCAGGCGGCAGGAAGTAGGCGTTGATCACATAGCCCTGATCTTCATTGGGCACCAGGGAGCTGGGCACCCGGTTGAACAGCAGCACCATCACCGTGATCATCGCGCCGAACAGCAACAACCCGACCGCCGAACGCTTGAGGAAGAAACGCACACCGGCGGTGTAGCCATTGGTCAGTTTGTCGAAGACCCGGTTGAAGGCGCGGAACGGCGCCGCCGGCTCGTGGTGCCCGGGCTTGAGCAGCAAGGCGCAGAGTGCCGGGCTCAGGGTCAGGGCGACGATGCCGGAGATCACCACCGACACGGCAATGGTGATGGCGAACTGTTTATACATCTCCCCGGCCAGGCCGCCGAGGAAGCCCACTGGCACGAATACCGCGCAGAGCACCAGGACGATGGCAATGATCGGCCCGGTTACTTCTTCCATAGCCTTGATGGTCGCTTCACGCGGGCCGATCTTGTCGGTGGCCATTACCCGCTCGACGTTTTCGATCACCACAATGGCGTCGTCCACCACGATACCGATGGCCAGCACCATGCCGAACAGGGTCAGCAGGTTGATCGAGAAACCGAGCATGTACATGCCGGCGAAAGTACCGACCAGCGAAACGGGAATTGCCAGCACCGGGATCAGCGTGGCGCGCCAGTTCTGCAGGAAGATAAAAACGACCAGTACAACCAGGATCAAGGCTTCGAAGAAGGTCTTGATCACTTCATCAATCGATACCTGAACGAACTTGGTGGTGTCGTACGGCACCTTATAGGTCATACCGCTGGGGAAGTTCTTCGACAGACGGTCGAGCGTCTTGCTCACCGCCTCGGCAGTGTCCAGAGCATTCGCGCCAGGCTGCAGGTACACACCGAAAGCAGCGTTCTGCTGGCCGTTGAGCGAGGTCATCAGCGAGTAGTCCTGGGCACCCAGCTCGATCCGTGCAACGTCCTTGAGCAGCAGGCTGGCACCGGTGTCATCGGTGCGCAGGATGACGTTCTCAAACTCTTTCGGGTCGGTGAACCGGCCCTGGGTGGTCACCGTGTAGGTGAAATCCTGCTTCTGCTTGAGCGGCTGCTGGCCGAAGCTGCCGGCGGCGAACTGCGAGTTTTGCTCACGGATCGAGTTGACCACATCGGTCGGCGTCAGGTTGTACTGCGCCAGCTTGTCCGGACGCAGCCAGATGCGCATGGAATAGTCTTTCGAGCCGAACTGGCTGACATCACCCACGCCCGGCAGACGCTTGAGTTCGTCGATCACGTTGATCAGCGCATAGTTGCTGATATACACCGGGTCGCGCGAACCATCCGGCGAGTACAGGGTGACCACCTGAAGAATGTCCGAAGACTTCTTCTGCACCTTGACGCCCTGCCGGCGCACTTCTTCCGGTAGCTTGGCCAGTGCAGCCTGCACCCGATTGTTAACGTCGATAGTGGCCTGATCCGGGTCGCGGCCCACCTCGAAGTACACCGATAGGCTCATGGCGTTGCCGCCGGAGTTGGACTGCTGGTAGATCATCCCCTCCACGCCGTTGATCGACTGCTCCAGCGGCGCGGCCACCGTTTCAGCAATCACTTGGGCGCTGGCACCGGCGTAGCTGGCGCTGACCGACACCTGCGGTGGCAGGATCTGTGGATACTGGGCGATCGGCAACGAGCGCATGGCCATCAGGCCCGCCAGCACGATGATGATCGAGATGACCGCGGAAAATACCGGACGGTCGATAAAGAAGCGTGAGATCACCGGGTACGCTCCTTAGGATTGGTTGGTGGCAGGGGCAACAACTTTGACAGGGCTGTCTGGACGCACTTTCGGCAGACCTTCGACAATCACCCGATCGCCAGCGCTGATACCGGACACAATCACCCAGCGGCCTTTAGCCGTATGCCCGGTGGTGACCTGACGCTTGCGCGCAACACCGCCATCGTCCACCACATAGACAAATGTTCCGCCTGGGCCCTGGGCAATCGCTCGCTCTGGCAGGGTCATGGCATTGGGAATGCTCAGGCCTTTGACCTGCACCCGGACGAACTGGCCTGGCAACAGAGTCTGATCAGGGTTCGGCACCACAGCGCGAGCGCTGACGGTGCCGGTGCCGCGATCCACCAGGCTATCGGTGAAGTCCACCTTGCCCTCCAGTGGGTAAACACTGCCATCACCCAGTTTGATCTGCACACTCATTTTGCCGTCTTCGGGCAACACCAGGCTGCCGTTTTGCAGCCCACTGCGCACACTTTCCACATCGGAATCGGGGGCGGCAAAGTTGACGTAAATCGGGTCCAGTTGGGTGATATTGCTCAGCAGGCTGGCACTCGGATCGCCGGCCACCATCAGGCTGCCTTCGGACACGGTTTCCTTACTGGTGATACCGGAGATCGGCGCTTTTACCGTGGTGTAGTCGAGGTCGATCTGCTTGGACTGCACCTCGGCCTCGGCGGCCTGGATATTCGCCTTGCTCTGCTCGAAATTGGAGATGGCATTGTCCAGTTCACTTTCGCTGGCAAAGCCCTTTTTCTGCAGTTCGCGGATGCGTTTGAGGTCACGCTCGGTCTGCCGATAGCGCGCCTGCTCTTGCGCCAACGCACCCTTGGCACGGCTCAGGGCGGCCTGGTAGGTGCGCGGATCGATGCGGAACATCACCTGGCCTTTCTTGACTTGGCTACCTTCCAGGTAGGTACGCTCCTGCAGAATGCCGCTGACCTGAGCCCGCACCTGCACTTCGCGGAAGCCGGCAGTGCGCGCGGAATATTCAAGCTCCAGCGGCAAGGCCTCGGCCTTCACGGTTTCGACCACCACCTCGGGCGCTGGCGCAGCGTCGGCAGCAAACAACGGGGCGGCCCAAAAAACCAACAGCAAGGAACCGGCAGTGACCGGCAGGCGACGGGGAAAAAGCATGGATGTCTCCGAATAAACGCAAGGTGCAACGTTTGAGACCGGCAATGCTAGTTACATACACGAGTGTTTGTAAATAGAACATTACCCATAAGTTCATTACACTTTGTCCTGAGCCTAGCCAGAAATACGCCTACTGCCATGCGTCGAACCAAAGAAGAAGCCGAGAAAACCCGTTGCGCCATCCTTGAGGCCGCCGAAACGCTGTTTTTGGAAAAAGGTGTGGCGCACACCAGCCTGGAGCACATCGCCCGGCATGCAGGGGTAACGCGCGGCGCGGTGTATTGGCACTTTGCCAACAAGGCGGATCTGTTCAACGCCATGCTCGGCCAAGTCCGTCTGCCACCCGAGCAATTGGCCGAGCGATTGCGCGGCTGCCCGGCCCATGACCCGCTCATGACCCTGCGAGAGCTGTGTATCGAGGCCATCGAAAACCTGGCGCGCGATCAACAAAAACGCCGCATTTTCACGATTTTGCTGCGCCGATGTGAGTTCACCGAAGAGCTGCGCGAGGCCGAAGAACGCCACGAAGCCTTTATCAACCTGTTTATCGCGCTCTGCGAACAGCAGTTCAGTGCACCGTCTGTCGCATCACGGCTGCACGCTGGGTTGAGTCCGCGCCTTGCAGCGAGGGCTGTGCACGCGCTGATTGTCGGTTTATTCCACGATTGGTTACGCGACCCCAATCTGTTCGATCCGCTCAACGATGCTGCGCCGATGATCGATGCCTGCTTTCGTGGGCTGATCCGCGATTGGCCAGACGCAACTGTGCTTACGCCAGGCTAACCCCGTAGCCCTGTTCAACGATGGCCACCATCAACTGATCCACCGGCATGCTGCTGCTCACCCGCACCTCACCGCCGGGAAATTTCACTTTCACATCCGCCGCCGGATCACAGGCCAACAGCGCCTCGGTGATGGTTTTGACGCAATGTTGGCAAGTCATGCCATCAACCCGGAATGCGTGAACTTGAGACACTTGCATAAACAACCTCCTGAATTAATAAACCGCATGATAAACGGTTAGCTGAGTGTTGCCCTTGCCATAAGCGTAAGGTCAAGGGATATAACGGCTTGACCTTACCCACATGGCAAGGTTGATCCTGTGCTGGAACTCAATAGAGGACCACCCATGTCCAGCCTCACTACCTTCAACCTGCCCATCAGCGGTATGACCTGCACCAGCTGCGCCGGGCGGGTCGAGCGCGCCCTGGCCAAGGTGGCGGATGTCGCCAGCGTCAGCATCAACTTGGCCAGTGAACAGGCCCGCGTCGAAGCGCCCGCTGACAGCCTGGAACAGTTGGTTAATGCCGTTAGCGCAGCCGGCTATCAAGTACCCAGCGAGCGTCTGGAGCTGGCTCTTTCCGGCATGACCTGCGCCAGCTGTGCGGGCCGTATCGAACGCGCCCTGGCGCAGCAACCTGGCGTGCTCTCGGTCAGCGTCAACCTGGCCAGCGAGCGGGCGCAGCTGCAGGTGCTGCGTGGCACCGATCACAACGCTTTGCTGCAGGCCGTCAGCCAGGCCGGCTACCGCGCCAGCGTGCTGGACAATGCAACCCAGGCCCAACCAACGGCTGAACGGCATCTGCAGCGCGAGCGCTGGGCCCTGCTGCTGGTCATTGTGTTGACCGTACCGCTGATCATCCCCATGCTCGTCGAACCCTTCGGCCTGCACTGGATGCTACCGGCCTGGCTGCAATTCGCCCTGGCCACACCGGTGCAATTTATCTTCGGTGCGCGCTTCTACCGCGCGGCCTGGAGCGCCCTGCGCGCCCGTGCCGGGAATATGGATCAGCTGGTGGCCATCGGCACCAGCGCCGCCTATGGCCTGAGCCTGTATCAGTGGGCGGTAAGTCCGGCCGGCAGCATGCCGCATCTGTATTTCGAAGCCTCGGCGGTGATCATCACGCTGATCCTGCTCGGCAAATTCCTGGAAAGCCGCGCCAAACGTCAGACCAGCAGCGCCATCCGCGCCCTGCAGGCTTTGCGCCCGGAACGCGCCTTGCGCCTGCGCGATGGCACCGAACAGTGGGTGGCGTTGGGTGAGCTGCAACTGGGTGACGCCATCGTGGTCAAGCCCGGTGAACGCTTCCCGGTCGATGGCCTGGTTCGCGAAGGCCAAAGTCATGCCGACGAAGCCCTGATCAGCGGCGAAAGCCTGCCACAACCCAAACAGCCGGGTGATAGCGTCACGGCAGGGGCAATCAACGGCGAATGCCGCCTGCTGGTGGAAACCACCGCCCTCGGCGCGGAAACCGTGCTGTCACGGATTATTCGCCTGGTCGAAGATGCACAGGCAGCGAAAGCGCCGATCCAGAAGCTGGTGGATAAAGTCAGCCAGGTCTTCGTGCCCAGCGTGCTGCTGATCGCTCTGGCCACCCTGCTCGGCTGGCTGTTCTACGGTGCAGGTATCGAAACCGCGCTGCTCAATGCCGTGGCCGTACTGGTCATCGCCTGCCCCTGCGCCCTCGGCCTGGCCACACCCACCGCGATCATGGCCGGCACCGGCGTGGCGGCTCGCCACGGCATTCTGATTAAGGACGCCGAATCCCTAGAAATCGCCCATTCGGTGACCCTGGTGGCCTTCGACAAGACCGGCACCCTGACCTCCGGCGCGCCGCGTATCGCCCACCTGCGTGCAGTAGACAGCGACACGACCCAGCTGCTGCAACTGGCCGGCGCCCTTCAGCGCGGCAGCGAACATCCGCTGGCCAAGGCGGTATTGGATCAGTGCACAGAACAACAACTGAGCCTCGCCGACGTCAGCAACAGCAAGGCGCTGGCCGGGCGCGGTATCGCCGGGCAGATCGGCGGGCGGCAACTGGCCCTGGGCAACAAACGCCTGCTGGAAGAACACTTCCTGCACCACGATGAACTGGCCGCCGACGCCCTGGCCTGGGAGGCCGAAGGCCGCACCCTGTCCTGGCTGCTGGAATTGGCGCCGCAACCGCAGGTGCTCGGTCTGTTTGCCTTTGGCGACACGCTCAAGCCAGGCGCAGCCGAGGCCATCGCCGCGCTGACCGCTCAAGGCATTGCCAGCCATCTGATCAGCGGCGACAACCCCGGCAGCGTCAAGGCGGTGGCCGACGTCCTGGGCATCAGCGCCGCGCATGCCGAAGTGCTGCCGGCGGACAAAGCGGCGATCATCAGTGAGCTGAAAAAACACGCGGTGGTGGCCATGGTCGGCGACGGCATCAACGATGCGCCAGCATTGGCTGCCGCCGATGTCGGTATCGCCATGGGCAGCGGTACCGATGTGGCCATGCACGCCGCCGGCATCACCCTGATGCGCGGCGACCCGCGCCTTGTGGCCGATGCGCTGGATATCAGCCGGCGCACCTACAACAAGATCCGCCAGAACCTGTTCTGGGCCTTCGCCTACAACCTGGTCGGCATTCCGCTGGCGGCCGCCGGCCTGCTTAACCCGATGCTCGCTGGCGCAGCCATGGCGTTGTCCAGCGTCAGTGTGGTGAGCAATGCCTTGCTGCTGAAAACCTGGAAACCCAAGGAACACGAATAAGCCGCCGACAGGAGAAAACCCATGAATATCGGCCAAGCTGCCAAGAAAACCGGCCTTAGCGCCAAGATGATTCGCTACTACGAAAGCATCGATCTGCTACCTGAGGCCGGCCGCACCGACAGCGGTTACCGTCAGTACAGCCAGCAGGACCTGCATCGCCTGGCGTTTATCAAACGCTCTCGCGATCTGGGCTTTTCCCTGGCCGAAGTCAGCCAGTTACTGGCCCTGTGGCAGGACCGCCAACGCGCCAGTGCCGATGTGAAAGCCCTGGCCGCTACCCATATCGCCGAACTGGAACGCAAAATTAGCGAACTCAGCGGCCTGCGCAACACCCTCAAGGAGTTGATGGACAACTGCCAGGGCAACGACCGCCCGGACTGCCCGATTCTCAAGGATCTGGAGTCCGGCTGTTGTCATTGAAGGCCTAGAGCCTGTTTACGATCTCGCGAGCTAGAGCCAGACAAGGCAAAAACAGCCGAGGAGGCGGAGTTTACGAGCTGTAAATGAGCATTCCGAGGCTGTTTTTAACGCCGGATGGCCGACGCGCAGCAGATCGTAAACAGGCTCTTAGATCGCCTGCTGCAAGGCCCGGCAATCTACCGCGAAATGATCGGCTAACTCCGGCCAGGGGTTTTCCGCCAGGTTGACCAGCACGCTGCGCGCGCCGGCAGCGCGGGCACACTCCAGGTCAAAGCGGTAGTCACCCACCATCACCAGCTCGCTCGGTGCAACCTGCCAGGTGCGAGCGAAATGCAGCAGGCCACCCGGATCAGGCTTGGGCGGCGCCTCGTCACGGCCAATCACGTCCGGCACGGCAAAGCAGTCGTCCAGACCGATGGCGCGCAGGGTCAGCAGCGCCAGTTCATGGGCGTTGCGGGTGAGAATGCCAAGCCGGCAACCACGCCCACGCAGCTCGCGCACCAGCTCAATCGCCCCGGGGGCTGGCTGCGAAGCCAAAGCCAGTTCACGCTCATGCTCCAGCAGCCAGGCATGTTTGGCGGCTGCCACCGCCTCAGGCAACGACGCCAGATAGCCAAGAATGTCTTCAGCGAGCGGAATATCCAACGCTCGCTTGATGGCCTCGAAATCGTGCACCGCCAGGGTTAGGGTACCGTCCATATCGAACACCCAATGGCGTGCAGCGCTCAGGCTCATTTCCAATCCTCACGGATTCGGGTAAGCCCTTCCTGGGCAACCGAGGCAACCAACTGGCCCTGGCGGTTGAAGATGCTGCCACGGGAGAAGCCACGGGCGTTGCCGGCCCAGGGGCTGTCCATGCTGTAGAGCAGCCAGTCGTCCATACGCAGGTTGCCGTGAAACCACAGCGAGTGGTCGAGGCTGGCGACCTGCATGAACTTCTGCCACACCGACACGCCATGCGGCAGCATCGAGGTGGTCAGCAGGTTGAAGTCGCTGGCGTAACCCAACAGGTACTTGTGCAGCTGAGGGTCATCCGGCAGTTCCCCAGCCGCACGGAACCACACATGCTTGACCGGCTCGCTGGGTTTGGGTGCAAACGGGTTGCTCAGGGTTACCGGACGGATCTCGATCGGTTTGTCGCTTACCGCGCGCTCACGCATGCGCTCCGGCAAGGCATCCACCACCAGGCGCGCCAGTTCTGTTTCCGATTTGAGGCCTTCAGGCCCCGGCACGTCCGGCATGCTGTTCTGGTGATGAAAGCCCTCTTCATCAAACTGAAACGACGCACTGCAGGTAAAGATTGGCTTGCCCTTCTGGATCGCCGTCACCCGCCGCGTGCTGAAACTGCCGCCATCGCGTACGCGCTCAACCTGATACACCACCGGCAACGTGGCATCGCCGGGACGCAGGAAGTAGCCGTGCATGGAATGCACATGGCGCGCGGCCTCGACCGTCTGACTGGCCGCCGATACACATTGACCGAGCACCTGGCCACCATACAGCTGGCGAAAGCCGAGGTCCTGGCTGACGCCGCGGAACAAATTCTCTTCGATGGTTTCCAGGGTCAGCAGGGCGACCAACTCATTCAACACCTGACTCATGCATGCTCTCCTGTTAACGCATCTGGCTGGGGGCGAGATGGTAAAGACTTTGCCAACGCTTGTCGGCCCGACTGAAAGATGGATGTGGACAATAATGGCAGCATTCTAGCCAATCGAGCGCGGAGCTTGAGCGCAAGCAGAGCCTGCCGCCATACTTTGGCCACTTCCGCCCGAGCCCGCCCCCATGCGCCTGCCGCTGGTCTATCACGACGACTACAGCCCGCCCTTCCCGGCCAACCACCGCTTCCCCATGGAGAAGTTTCGCCTGCTGCGCGATCACCTGGTGGAAAGCGGCCTGAACACCGATGCCGAACTGCTGCGCCCTGAACTGTGCCCCACCGATGTACTCGCCCTGGCCCACTGTCCGGCTTATATCCAGCGTTTCGCCAGCGGCGAACTGGCATATGAAGAACAACGCCGCCTCGGTCTGCCCTGGAGTGCCGCCCTGGCGCAGCGCACCATTCGCGCCGTGGGTGGCTCGCTGCTGGCGGCGGAGCAAGCGCTGCAACACGGTCTAGCCTGCCACCTGGCCGGCGGCACCCACCATGCGCATTACGACCATCCGGCCGGTTTCTGCATCTTCAATGACCTGGCAGTGATCAGCCAGTACCTGCTGGCCAGCGGCAAGGCCCAGCGCGTGCTGATCTTCGACTGCGACGTGCATCAAGGCGATGGCACCGCGCGCCTGCTGGAGAACACCCCGGAAGCGATCACCGTGTCGCTGCACTGCGAAAAGAACTACCCGGCGCGCAAAGCCGCCAGCGACTGGGACATTCCCTTGCCCAACGGTATGGGCGACGCCGAGTATCTTAAGGTGGTGGATGACACCCTCAACTACCTGCTACCGCTGTATCAGCCAGATATCGTGTTGTATGACGCCGGCGTTGACGTGCACCAGCACGATGCCCTCGGCTACCTCAACCTGACGGACGCGGGCATTGCCGCCCGTGACGAAGCCGTGCTTAACCACTGCCTGAGCCGTGGCATTCCGGTGGTCGGCCTGATCGGCGGCGGCTACGACAAGGACCGCATGGCCCTGGCCCGCCGCCACGGGATTCTGCATCACTGCGCAGCCAAGGTCTGGCAAATGCGTGGGCTGGGATAAAAGCGCCATAGGCGCTGTCACATCGCGCATCTTCACGACCAAGGAATTCGCCCAGCATGTACGCCAAACTCAATACCTTGCCGGCCCTGCTGGCCTTACTCGCACTCGGCAGCGCCGCCCACGCCGACGACATACTGCAGACGCGGGTAGACGCCACCATTCGCCCAGTAATGGCGGAACACGATATTGCCGGCATGGCCGTGGCGATCACCCATAACGGCCAGGCGCACTACTTCAACTACGGCGTGGCGCGCCTGGACGACCCGCAGCCGGTGAGCAGCGACACCCTTTTTGAAATCGGCTCGCTGAGCAAACCACTTACCGCCACCCTCGCCGCCCTTGCCCAGGCCACCGGCAAGCTGACCCTAACCGACAGCGCCGGCCAGCACTGGCCCGAGCTGCAAGGCAGCCAGCTGGAACACGCCAGCTTGCTCAACCTCGGCACCTACACCGCCGGCGGGCTGCCGCTGCAGTTCCCTGACAACGTGACCGACCCGGCCAGCATGCTCGACTACTACCGCCAGTGGCAGCCTGAATACGCGGCGGGTACACACCGGCGCTATTCCAACCCCAGCATAGGCCTGCTCGGCATGCTCGCCGCCAAGAGCATGGGCAAGCCGTTCCCCACCTTGATGGAGGGCACGCTGTTCCCCGCGCTCGGCATGTCGCACAGCTATATCCAGGTGCCGACAGCCCAGCTGCCGCGCTATGCCTTCGGCTACAGCAAGGACAACCAGCCGCTGCGCGTCACACCGGGCATGCTCGACGCCGAAGCCTACGGGGTGAAAACCACGGCCCGGGACATGCTGCGCTTTGTCCAGGCCAACCTGAATCCTGCCGGCCTGAATAAAGACCTGCAGCGCGCCATCGCCATGACCCACACCGGTTATTACCGCGTCGGCGAGATGACCCAGGGCCTCGGCTGGGAGCGTTACCCCTACCCGATCAGCCTGGAGCGCCTGCAGGCCGGCAACTCCCCGGCCATGGCCCTGGAATCGCAACCCGCTACACGTCTCGCACCACCGGAAAGTGAGCCAAGCGACACCCTGTTCAATAAAACCGGCTCAACCGGCGGCTTCGGCGCCTACGCGGTGTTTGTCCCCAGTCAGAACCTCGGCCTGGTCATGCTGGCCAACAAGAACTACCCCAACGCAGCCAGAATCAAAGCGGCCCACGCCATACTGAACGCCTTGGATAAAAACGCCGCCCAATACTGAAAAGGAATAGCCTCATGGATGATTCGTTTGCCCTGAACCAAGCCAACTGGAACGAGCGCGCCGCCTTGCATGCGGCGTCGCCCGATTACCAAGTTCAGCTGTTTATCGCCTCGCCCGCGCATTTATCCGAAGTCGTGCGCTTTGATCTGCCGCGCCTCGGCGATATCAGCGGCCTGCGCGCGGTGCACCTGCAGTGCCATATAGGCACCGACACCCTGTCGCTGGCCCGCCTGGGTGCGCAGATGAGCGGCCTGGATTTCTCTGCAGCCTCGTTGGAGCAAGCCAGCAAACTGGCAAGCAGCTGCGGTGAGTCGATCGAGTTTGTCGAAGCCTCTGTGTACGACGCGGCCAAGGCGCTCGGCGCGCACTCGTTTGACCTGGTTTATACGGGCATCGGCGCGCTGAACTGGCTACCGCAGATCGATGACTGGGCGCGCAATGTCGCCGCCCTACTCAAGCCCGGCGGACGGTTGTTTCTGCGTGAAGCCCACCCCGTGCTGATGGCGCTCGACGAAAACTGCGAGGACACCCTGCAGATTGCCCACCCCTACTTCGAACACAGCCAACCAACCGTCTGGGATTACGAGCACACCTACGTAGAAACCGACACCCTGCTGACCGCCACCACCACCCACGAATGGAACCACGGCCTGGGCGAAATCATCACCGCGCTGCTGCGCCACGGCATGCGCCTGACGGCCTTGGAAGAGCACACCAGCCTGCCCTGGGAAGCCCTGCCGGGCCAGATGAGCCTGGGCGAGGATGGTGAATGGCGGCTGGATAACCAGCCGGAAAGGCTGCCGTTGAGCTACACACTACAGGCGGTCAAGGTCGGCTAACCTGCAGGTGGACAACAGCGACTGTCCACCTGCAACGCCCAATTACCCCGCCAGCACCTTATCCAGCGCCTGCTCAAGGGTCGCCACGGTGCGCTCGATATTACCCAGCTTATCCAGCCCAAACAGGCCCAGGCGGAAGGTCTGGAAGTCTGCTGGCTCATCGCACTGCAGCGGCACTCCCGCTGCAATCTGCAGGCCCTGGGCGGCGAATTTGCTGCCGTTCTTGATGCTCGCGTCGGTGGTGTAGCACACCACCACCCCGGGGGCCTCGAAGCCTTCGGCGGCCACGCTTTTAAAGCCTTTGCTGGCCAGTAATGCGCGCACGCGATCACCGAGCTCCTGCTGCTGGCTGCGCACGGTGGCAAAGCCAATGGCTTCGGCCTCGCGCATGGCATCGCGAAAACGCGCCAGGGCATCGCTGGGCATGGTGGCGTGGTAGGCGTGGCCGCCCTGCTCGTAGGCCTGCATGATCTGCAACCACTTCTTAAGGTCGCAGGCAAAGCTGGTGCTTTGAGTGGCCTCGACGCGGGCTTGGGCGGCTTCACTGAGCATCACCAGGGCGCAGCAGGGCGAGGCGCTCCAGCCTTTTTGCGGGGCGCTGATCAGCACATCGATACCGCAGGCCTGCATATCCACCCAGAGGGTGCCGGAGGCGATGCAATCGAGCACAAACAGGCCGCCGACCGCATGCACAGCATCCGCCACGGCGCGCAGATAGCCGTCCGGCAGGATCATCCCGGACGAGGTTTCCACGTGCGGGGCAAATACCACCTGGGGCTTTTCAGCTGCGATCACCGCCAGCACATCGACCAGCCGTGGCGGCATGAATGCGGCCTGACTGCCCTCGGCAACCGGACGCGCCTTGAGCACAATCGATTCCGAGGGGATCTGGCCCATCTCGAAAATCTGCGTCCAGCGGTAGCTGAACCAGCCATTGCGCAGCACCAGGCACTTCTGCCCGGTGGCCAGCTGACGCGCTACAGCCTCCATGCCATAGGTGCCGCTACCGGGCACGATGGCCACGGCATGGGCGTTGTAGACCTGCTTCAGGGTGCTGGAAATATCCGTCATCACGCCCTGAAACGACTGCGACATATGGTTGAGGGAGCGGTCGGTGTAAACCACCGAGTATTCGATCAGACCGTCGGGGTCGATGCTGGGGTAGAGGTCAGACATAAGGGGCTCCAGTCAGAAAAGTCTCCCGCGACCCTGCCCGAAGCCGGCGCAAATGACAAGGTCGCGGCAGGCTCGGTTAGAATGCACGCCCGTAATTCCCACCTGATATCGCCATGACCGACAGCCACCCAGCATTTGCCCCTCGCGTTGCCATTATCGGCGGCGGCCCTGCCGGGCTGATGGCGGCCGAAGTGCTGGCCCAGGGTGGTGTGCAGGTCGATCTTTACGACGGCATGCCTTCGGTGGGACGCAAGTTCCTCCTGGCCGGGGTCGGTGGAATGAATATCACCCATTCCGAAGCCAAGCCGGCCTTTGTCGCTCGCTATGGCATGCGCCAGGCTGAAGTGGCCGAGCTGCTAGATGCGCTCGATGCCGACGCCTTGCGCGCCTGGATTCACGACCTGGGTATCGACACCTTTGTCGGCACCTCAGGCAGGGTATTCCCCACCGATATGAAAGCCGCACCGCTGCTGCGTGCCTGGCTCAAGCGTCTGCGTGAACTGGGTGTGCAGATCCACACCCGCCATCGCTGGCTGGGCTGGAATAGCGAGGGAGCACTGCGGATTGCCTCGCCCGCTGGCGAACAGACCGTGACCGCCGACGCCACACTGCTGGCCCTGGGTGGGGCCAGTTGGGCACGACTGGGCTCAGACGGCGCATGGGTCAGCCTGCTGCAGGCGCGCGGCGTGAGCATCGCGCCCTTGCAAGCAAGCAACTGCGGCTTCGATGTCAGCGCCTGGAGCCTGTTTCTGCGGGACAAGTTCGCCGGCGCGCCACTCAAGAACGTCAGCCTTAACCTGGCCAGCGAAACGCCGCGTCTGGGTGAATTTGTGCTGACCGCAAGCGGTATCGAAGGCAGCCTGGTCTACGCCCTGTCGGCGGATATTCGCGAGACGATCAACCAGCACGGCAGTGCCACAGTGCACCTCGACCTGCTGCCGCAAACGCCGCTGGCTAAATTGCAGGCAGCCCTGAGCAAACCGCGCGGCTCGCAGTCCATGGCTAAACACCTGCATCGCCAGGCGGGGATCGACGGGGTCAAAGCTGCTCTGCTGCGCGAACTGGCCAACGCTGCAGCCTTCAATGATCCCGTACTGCTGGCCAATGCAATCAAGGCCCTGCCGATCACCCTGGTGCGTCCGCGGCCATTGGATGAAGCCATCAGCACAGCCGGCGGCGTGCCGTTCGAGCAACTGGACGAGCAGCTGATGCTCAAGGCGCTGCCTGGCACCTTCTGCGCCGGGGAAATGCTTGACTGGGAAGCGCCCACCGGCGGCTACCTGCTGACCGCCTGCTTTGCCAGCGGCCGCAGCGCCGCCCAAGGCATGCTCAACTGGCTGCCGCACACCAGATAAGCCCACACGCCGGGCCTCAAGCGGCTATGCTTGGGAAAACCGTCACAGAGCGGTGTTCTTCCACGCGCACAGGTACTCTCCAGCCGTGATTCCACTAGTGGTCTGCGACGACTCGAACATGGCGCGCAAGCAGTTGATCCGCGCCCTGCCGCCTGAATGGCCAGTGACCATCAGCCAGGCCACCAATGGCCAGGAAGCCTTGACCGCGCTGCGTCAGGGGCTGGGCCAGGTGATGCTGCTGGATCTCACCATGCCCGTGCTGGACGGTTATGAAACCCTCGCGGCCATGCGCGCTGAGGGCCTCGCCTGCAAGGTCGTGGTGGTGTCCGGCGACGTGCAGGATGAAGCCGTCCGCCGGGTCAAGGAACTCGGTGCACTGGCCTTTATCAAGAAGCCGGCTGACCCCGACACCCTGCGTAACACCCTCCTCGAACTGGGCCTGTTCGACCCCAAAGCCACTCCGACTGCGCTTGCTCAGGCCGCCGTGCTGGATGAGTTGAAGGTCAACTTCCGCGATGCTCTGCGTGAAGTGACCAACGTCGCCATGGGCCGCGCCGCCGCGTTACTGGCCAAGGTGTTGCACGTTTTTGTGCAATTGCCGGTGCCCCAGGTGAATATCTTCGAGGTCAGTGAGCTGCACATGACCCTCACCGACGCCATGCGTGGCGAGCGCCTGAGCGCGGTGTGCCAGGGCTTTATTGGTGATGGCATCGCCGGTGAAGCACTGCTGCTGTTCCATGACTCAGAAGTCGCCGACATGGCGAAGCTGCTGGGCTGGCAGCCGAAAGACGACACCCAGACCTCGGAAATGCTGCTGGACCTGGCCAGCATCCTCACCGGCGCCTGCTTGGCCGGGATCGCCGAACAGATCGACGTGCGCTTCTCCCAGGGCCATCCACAGCTGTTGGGCCAGCATTCCTCCATCGAGCGGCTGATTCACCTCAACCAGCGGCGCTGGCGCAAAACCCTGGCCATTGAGGTGAGCTACAGCCTGGAAGCCCACAACATTCACTTTGATCTATTGCTGCTGTTTACCGAAGACTCGATCAAGCGCCTGACCAACAAACTCAACTACCTGATGAGTTAAGCCATGCCAGCACAGATAGACATCAAAGAGGTTCACTGGCTGCTCGATATCGTGCAGTGCATTGACGTTGGCGTGATCGTGCTCGACCGCCAATACCGGGTTGAGGTGTGGAACAGCTTTATGGAAAACCACTCTGGCATGGGCCCGGACGAGGTGCACGGCAAAACCCTGTTCAGCCTGTTCAGTGAAATCGACGAAGCCTGGCTAAGGCGCAAGGTGGATACCGTCGTAGCGCTGGGCACCCGTGCTTTCAGCCTATGGGAACAGCATCCCTACCTGATGCACTTCAAGAACTACCAGCCGATTACCGGCCAGGAAGACTTTATGTACCAGAACGTCACCCTGCTGCCACTGGGCGGTTCGGGCAACGCGGTGGAACATATCTGCGTAGTGATCTACGACATGACCGCCGCGGCCACCCATAAGAAACAACTGGAAGCGGCGCAGGCCAATCGCTAAGCGATTTGCCCGCGAGCGGCGCATTCGGGCAAAAGACGCCCCCGGATTGCATCCGGGATGCGGCTGAGATTACTTAACAAACTTACCGGGCTTACCCGCTTTCCCGCCAAAGCTCGGCACCTTGCGTACAGCCTTGACCGCCGGCGCAGCCGGTTCATCGGTCTCCATCCAGCGTCCCAGGCTGCCGCCTTTACCGCCGCCGACCACTTTCGGCTTCTTGGCCTTCTTTGGTTTTTTCACCACCTGGCCGCCGGGCAGGGTCTGCGGCACGCGGTGGTCGGGGATAAAGTCTGGTTCGTCGATGCGCTGCAGCACTTGCTGGGTCAGGGTTTCGATGGCCGAGAGCAGCTGCACTTCATCAGCGCAGACCAGCGATACCGCCTGACCGGTGGTGCCGGCACGCCCGGTGCGGCCGATACGGTGCACATAGTCTTCGGCGACGATGGGCAGGTCGAAGTTGACCACCAGCGGCATGTCGTCGATATCCAGACCACGGGCTGCCACATCAGTAGCCACCAGCACCTTGATCTCGCCATCCTTGAAGCGCTGCAACGCGCGCTGACGGGTGGCCTGAGGTTTGTCGCCGTGAATCGAGTCGGCACTGATGCCGTGGCGCTGCAGCTCAGCTTCCAGCTCATCAACACCCTTGCGGGTTTTCACAAACACCAGTGCTTGGCTCCAGCGCTTGGTTTGATAGAGGTGCAGGAACAGCTCGCTCTTGCGCTTCTTGTCCACCGGGATCAGCCACTGCTTGACCGACTTGGCGGCGGCGTTACGCGGGCTGACCTCGATGCTCAGTGGATCATTCAGCATCTCGCCGGCCATGCTGCGGATCGCTTCAGAGAAGGTCGCGGAGAACAGCAGGGTCTGGCGCTTTTTAGGCAGCGCACGGAACACACTCTCGAGCTCGTTGGCAAACCCCAGATCGAGCATGCGGTCGGCTTCATCCAGCACTAGGGTTTGCACCTGATTGAACTTCACCGCGTTCTGCCGGAACAGGTCGAGCAAGCGGCCTGGGGTGGCCACCAGCACGTCCACGCCTTTGCGCAGCTTCATCATCTGCGGGTTGATGCTGACCCCGCCATACACCGCGTAGCTGCGCAGCGGCAGGTGCTGACCGTAGGTGAGAAAACTCTGCAGCACCTGCTCGGCCAGCTCACGGGTCGGCACCAGCACCAGCGCACGCACCGAATTACTCGCCACCTCTGGGCCTTCCATCATCAGCCGCTGCAGCACCGGCAGAGCAAAACCTGCGGTCTTGCCGGTGCCGGTCTGCGCGGCGGCCATCAGGTCGCGGCCTTGCAGAACCGGCACGATGGCCTGCGCCTGCACGGCCGTGGGGGTTTTGTAATCGAGGCTGTCGAGGGTGCGTAGCAGAGGCTCGATCAGGCCGAGGGAGGCAAACGTCATAGGGCTAACCGCTGAAATAAGTCGATGGCGCAGAGTTTATCCTGCTTGGGCGTGGACGGCCTGGCTGTCTTCACCGGGCCATCAACTACAAAGCCCGGAATGATCCGGGCTTTAAGGTACGAGCGTACGCGTGTTGAGTTAGGGCTTGTGCGGCCGCGCGAGAAACTCGTGGGATTGCATTTCCAGCAGACGACTCAGCGTGCGCTGGAACTCGAAGGTAAGACGACCACCAGTGTAGAGGTCTTTCAGCTCCACCTCGGCAGAGATGATCAGCTTGACGTTGCGGTCATAGAACTCGTCCACCAGGTTGATAAAGCGCCGGGCCATATCGTCCTTCGCGGTGCTCATCTGCTCGACATTGGCCAGCAGCACCGCATGGAAGATTTTACCCAGTTCGATGTAGTCGTTCTGGCTACGCGGGCCATCGCACAGCTCACGGAAGTCGAACCAGGCCACGTCATCACCAACCTTGCGCGCCACGATGGCGCGGCTCTCGATCATCAGCGGCTCGTTTTCCTGCACCTCGCAGTGCTCGGGCAACAGGCTGACAAAGCTCTTCTGCAGGCTTTCTTCGGCGGCAGCGTCCAGCGGCCAGTGGAACAGCTCGGCTTGCTCCAACGCACGCAGACGGTAGTCAATACCGCTGTCGACATTGACGATCTCGGTGTGCTGCTTGAGAAGGGCGATGGCCGGCAGGAAGCGCGCGCGCTGCAGGCCGTCCTTGTACAGGCCATCGGGCACAATATTGGAGGTAGCAACCAAGCTCACACCATTCTTGAACAGCTCTTCCAGCAGGGTGGCGAGGATCATCGCGTCGGTAATATCGCTGACGAAGAATTCGTCGAAGCAAATCACCCGCGCCTCATCGGCGAAACGCTTGCCGATAATGGTCAGCGGGTTCTTCTCGCCCTTGAGGGTGCGCATTTCTTCGTGCACGCGCTTCATAAAGCGGTGGAAGTGCGTGCGCACCTTGCGCTCGAACGGCAGCGCATCAAAAAAGGTGTCGACCAGGTAGGTTTTGCCACGACCCACGCCACCCCAGAAGTACAGGCCCTTGACCGGCCCCTGCGTTTTTTTGCCGAACAGCTTGCCGAAGACGCCGGCGCTGCCCTTATCGGCAGCGATCAGATCGTCATACAGGCGCTGCAAGTGACGCACCGCAGTTTCCTGGGCAGCGTCATGAAAGAAATCAGGGCGTTTAAGGTCAGCCTGGTAGCGTTCTAGGGGGGTCATAAATTCGTTAGCCGGGCAAGTAAAACGGGGGCGTCACTTTAGCGACGCCCCCGTTGATTGGCAATCGGCCAGCATGGCTGCTGGACGGAAATCCGATTAATGCACCGCCCTGCGCGTTACTCAGCGGGTGCTAGCGCCTCACGCAGGCGCTGAATCGCCGCCTGACAGGCACTGCTGTCGGCGAATGTAGGGCTTTGCGCCACGCACTCATCGTCCAACCAGACGCCAAAACCGCCATCCTGCTCGCGCACATCCAATGCTTCACCGGATTGCAGACGCTTATTAGCCATGCCTGCCGCTTTACCATCGGCAAACGATTTGGACAGCAGCAACTGCTCGCCAGCGGCATCCAGCAGGCGGAAGCGGAAGCTGCCGTCATCGTCGCGGAAGCTGACAAAGCGCGCGCTCTTGCCGGCTTTTTTCTTCTCGCCCGCCGTATTGACGGCTTGGCTGCGGAACGAGCGCAGGCCCACAGCCTCGCGCAGCTCACCGAGAAACGGTGTAGCAGTCTTGCGCGCCTTGGCGGCACCGGCCAGGAGGATGTCTTCCAGATCGGCCGGTTTGCTGATCAGCGCATGGTAACGCTCGCGCGCCTCGCCCAGCTCGGCCTCCAGCAAGTTACACAGCGCCTGCTTGGCTTCGCCCCAGGCCATGCCGCCTTCCAGCGCAGCACGGAAGTCCGCCTGCTGAGTGGGTGCGGCAAAGGCTTGATAAAGGGTGAACAGGTGCGAGCTGTCGGGATCTTTGGGTTCACCCGGCAGCTTGGAGTCAGTCACGACACGGGCAACCGCATCCTTGAGTTGCTTGGCACTGCCGAACAACGGGATGGTGTTGTCGTAGCTCTTGCTCATCTTGCGCCCATCGAGGCCTGGCAAGGTCGCTACGTCTTCCTCGATCACCGCTTCGGGCAGGGTGAACAGCTCTTTACCTTGGCCGAACAGGTGGTTGAAGCGCTGACCGATATCGCGGGCCATTTCCACGTGCTGGATCTGATCGCGGCCAACCGGCACCTTGTGCGCGTTGAACATCAGGATGTCCGCTGCCATCAGCACCGGGTAGCTAAACAGGCCCATGGTGATGCCCGCATCCGGGTCTTCGCCCTGCTCAACGTTCTTGTCCACCGAAGCCTTGTAGGCGTGCGCGCGATTAAGCAGGCCCTTGCCGGCAACGCAGGTGAGCAACCAGCACAGCTCGGGAATCTCGGGGATATCCGACTGGCGGTAGAAAGTTGCCTTGTCGGTATCCAGCCCCAGCGCCAGCCAGGTGGCGGCGATTTCCAGACGGGAACGCTGGATCCGCGCCGGCTCATCGCACTTGATCAGCGCGTGGTAGTCGGCCAGGAAGTAGAACGAATCTGCATCAGCGGCGCGGCTGGCGACGATGGCCGGGCGAATCGCGCCCGCGTAGTTGCCGAGGTGCGGCGTGCCGGTGGTGGTGATGCCGGTAAGGATACGAGTGGTCATGTTCAGGTTCGCTTTACTTGAGCCATCTTATGATCTCGCGAGCTAGAGCCTGGCTAGGCCCTACGTTAGTAACAGCCTACGGCTGGTCAAAACGGCGAGAAAACGGAGTTTACTGGTGTAAATGAGCATTCCGAGACGCCGCGTCCCGGCCTGTTTTTAACAACGCCAGGCCGACGCGCAGCAGATCAGAGACGCGGCAGCAGCAGATCTTTGAGATCAGTAAGCTTGCCGTGAAAAAAGTGGCCGCATTCTGCCACTTTCAGCAGCTCATGGGCACGCCCGAGTGCCGCCGACCACTGGTACACCACCTGCGGGTCGATCACTTCGTCGTCTTCAGGCTGGATCAGGATCAGCGGACAGTTGCTGGCTGGGGGCGTTTCTTCGCTCAGGCGCTGCACCGCCGGCGCCACCATAAACAGCTTGTCGAGCGTCACACCCTGGGCTTCCAGGCGTGCGCCGAGCGCAGCGGCGACAAAGCCACCAAAGGAAAAACCCAGCAGGGTCACGGGTAATTCGGGATGCTGCGCACGCAGCCAGTTGGCCACGGCCTCGGCATCATCCACCTCACCGCTGGCCATATCGTGGCTGCCCGCACTGGCGCCGACGCCACGGTAATTGAAACGCAACGTTGCCAAGCCACAGTCACGGGCCGTGCGCTGCAGGGTGGAAACCACCTTGTTGAGCATGGTGCCGCCCTGCACCGGATTGGGGTGGCAGATCAGCGCCACGCCACGGGCCTCGGGGGTGTCCAGCCACAGGGCTTCGAGTTGGCCGCTGGGGCCGGCAATCATCAGAGGGGTTTCGCGGGTGAGCAACAGGGAACTCCGTGACCTCGCAGTGGGTCGACTCGTCTAGCTGACAGCCTGCGCCATACACACCACCGCAAACGTTTCGGCATTGCATTGCGGTATACAGCACAGGTTCGAGCCGTTAACGTAAAGCAAAGCCGTTTAGAGAGGAAGGACTCGTGGAACAGACGCTCACCGCCTGGTTGCTACCCGCCATTACCCTGGTAGCTGGTATTGCCATTGGCTTCCTGATTGCCCGCCTGGCACCCAATGCCGCCCCTAGCCGCACCCAGCGTCAGCTGGATGAAATTCAAGAACGCTTCGACACCTACCAAAGCGAGGTGGTGACTCATTTCAACACCACCGCCAACCTGGTGAAAAAGCTCAGCCAAACTCAACTGGACGTGCAACAGCACCTGTCGGACGGGGCCAATCGCCTGGCACTCGACGAGCTGACTCGCCAGCGCCTGCTCGCCACCCTGCACGCCGATGAAAGCAGTGAAAAGCGCGAGCGTATCAAGGCACCGGTCCATCACGAAATGCCCAAAGACTACGCGCCTAAAAGCGCCGATGTACCGGGCATGCTCGATGAAAGCTACGGCTTGAAGAACAAGTAAACGCCGCTGACTCGGTCGTTTCGGCGACCGAACAGGCAATAAAAAGCCCCGCACTAGACGGGGCTTTTTAATGTGCAGCAGATTTAGATGGCGCCGCGCTCACGCAGCAGAGCCAACACCTGCTTGACGCCCTCTTCCACCGACAGCGACTGCGTATCGATCACCAGATCGGCATTCAGCGGCACGTCATAGGGGAAGGATTCACCCGGGATATTGTCACCACCCGCCGCGTACAAGCCCTGTGGATCACGCTCGGCGCAGACCTGCGGAGACGCCTGCACATAGACAGTGATCAGGCGCTCAGCACCAATCAATGCTTTGGCCTGTTCGCGGCCCTCGGCATCCGGCGCCACGAAGGCGGCCAGGGTCAGCAAGCCGGCCTCGTTGAACTGACGCGCAACGTGCGCGGCACGACGCCAGTTCTCGGTGCGCCCGGCACGATCCTGCGGCAGACCTTTGTTCAGGTCATGGCGCAGATTCTGGCCATCCAGCACATAAACCGCGCGACCCATGTCGAACAGCTTGCGCTCTACGGCGTAGGCCAAGGTGCTCTTGCCCGCGCCGGACAGGCCGCTGAACAGCACGGTAGCCGGCTGCTGGCCGAAGCGCGTGGCACGCTCTTCGGTGGACACGTGCGCCAGCTTGCCATGATGGCCACCCGCGCCAGCCTCAACCGGCTCAGCGATGATCATGCCAGCACCCACGGTGCCGTTGGTCAGACGGTCGATGACGATAAACGAGCCAGTGGTGCGGTTGTGCGCGTAGCCATCCAGCGCAATCGGCGCATCCAGGGCGATACGCACCTGGCCGATTTCATTGAGTTGCAGGCTGCTCGCCGCGCCGTGCTCCAGGGTGTTCACATCGACCCGGTGGGTGATGCTGGCAATCGAGCCCGGCACATAGCTGGTGGCACGCTTGATGTCGTATTTCTTGCCCGGCAGCATCGGCTCTTCAGCCATCCACACCAACATGGCGTCGAAGCTGTCGACCACCTGCGGACGGTTGTCGGCATGCACCAGCATGTCGCCACGGGAGACGTCGATTTCGTCTTCCAGGGTGATGGTGATCGCCTGACCTGGACCGGCCTGCTCCAGCTCACCTTCGAAGGTGACGATGGATTTGACCTTGCTGCCCTTGCCCGACGGCAGCGCGATGATTTCGTCGCCCTTGCGCACGATGCCGCTGGCCAGGGTGCCGGCGAAACCACGGAAGTTGAGGTTCGGACGGTTGACGTACTGCACCGGGAAGCGCAGGTCGTCGAAATTGCGATCGCCCGCCACTTCCACGGTTTCCAGAATTTCCATCAGCGACTGGCCGGTGTACCAAGGCGACTGCTCGCTCTTGTTCACCACGTTGTCGCCCTTCAGCGCCGACATCGGCACGAAGTGCAGCGAGCTTGGCTTGAGTGCAATACCTTCGGCGAACTTCAGGTAATCGGTCTTGATCTGCTCGAATACGCCTTGATCGAAGCCCTTGAGGTCCATCTTGTTGATGGCCACAACGATGTGCTTGATGCCCAGCAGGCTGGCGATAAAGCTATGACGCTTGGTCTGGGTCTGCACACCGTAGCGCGCGTCGATCAGGATGATCGCCAGGTCGCAGGTGGAGGCACCAGTGGCCATGTTGCGGGTGTACTGCTCATGGCCGGGGGTGTCGGCGATGATGAATTTGCGCTTGGCGGTGCTGAAATAGCGGTAGGCCACGTCGATAGTGATGCCCTGCTCGCGCTCGGCCTGCAGGCCGTCGACCAGCAATGCCAGATCGACTTCCTCGCCAGTGGTCCCGGACTTCTTCGAGTCACGGGTAATGGCTTCCAGATGGTCTTCATAGATCATCTTGGAGTCGTGCAGCAGGCGGCCAATCAGGGTGCTTTTGCCGTCGTCGACGTTGCCGCAGGTAAGGAAGCGCAGCAGTTCTTTACGCTCGTGCTGGGCCAGGTAAGCGAGGATGTCTTCGCTGATCAGATCGGATTGGTGCGACATATTAGAAATACCCCTGACGTTTTTTCTCTTCCATGGAACCGGCAGCATCGTGGTCGATGACGCGGCCCTGGCGCTCGGAAGTACGGGTCAGGAGCATTTCCTGAATAATGTCAGTGAGGCTGGTGGCCGTGGATTCCACCGCGCCGGTCAGCGGGTAGCAGCCGAGGGTACGGAAGCGCACCATCTTCTTGGTGATACGCGCTTTCTCTTCATCCGAGAGGTGCTCAAGGATGCGATCGTCGTCGATCATGATCAGCGTGCCATTCTTCTCGATCACTTCACGCTCGGCGGCGAAGTAGAGCGGCACGATCGGAATCTGCTCAAGGTAGATGTACTGCCAGATGTCCAGCTCGGTCCAGTTGGACAGCGGGAACACACGGATCGACTCGCCCTTCTTGACGTTGCCGTTGTACACATTCCACAGCTCGGGACGCTGGTTCTTCGGGTCCCAGCGGTGCTTGCTGTCGCGGAAGGAATACACACGCTCTTTAGCGCGGGATTTTTCTTCGTCGCGGCGCGCGCCACCGAAGGCGGCGTCAAAGCCGTACTTGTCCAGCGCCTGCTTGAGGCCCTCGGTCTTCATCACGTCGGTGTGCTTGGCACTGCCGTAGGTGAAGGGGTTCATGTCCTGCGCCACGCCATCGGGGTTGATGTGGGTGATCAGGTCCAGGCCGTACTCGTTGACCATCTTCTCGCGGAAGCTGTACATCTCCTGAAACTTCCAGCGCGTGTCGACGTGCATCACCGGGAACGGCAGCTTCCCAGGAAAGAACGCCTTGCGTGCCAGGTGCAGCATCACGGCGGAGTCTTTACCGATGGAATAGAGCATTACCGGGTTGTCGAATTCGGCGGCCACTTCACGAATGATGTGGATACTTTCCGCCTCCAGCTGTTTCAGGTGGGTCAGTTTATCGAGCATGGCTACTCACGAAATGCGATGTGTTTGGGCCGGCGGGCCGTGGACGAGGGCGCACTCTAGCACAGCACCCACTTCTAATCAGGAGCCCAGTTAGATCGAAACGATCTAGCTTTATACCTGCCGGGAAGGCGGTAATTGCGCCTCAGATTGGGTTTGGGCAATCAATAAACAGATGCTCAATAGCAAAGCGCCGCGCCAGATAATCACCCAACGCCTGCACACCGTAACGCTCGGTAGCGTGATGGCCGGCGGCAATAAAGCTGATGCCATTCTCGCGAGCGCTGTGGAAGGTCTGCTCGGACGCTTCACCGGTCAGGTACAGATCAACCCCAGCGGCAATCGCCTGATCGACATACCCCTGACCGCCGCCGGTGCACCAACCGACTCGACGAATCATCTCGTCGCCTTCGACCAGCAGTGGTTTGCGGCCAAGCACCTGATGCACATGGCGGGCGAAATCGCGCGGGCTCATGGCCTCGGCCAGCGAGCCGATTAGACCGACGGTGCGCGGATTCTCTGGCTCCAGCGGGCCTTCCACGGTAATACCCAGCTGAGCGGCCAGCTGCACGTTGTTGCCAACATCGGGGTGCACATCCAGTGGCAGGTGATAGGCCAGCAGGCTGATGTCGTTGGCCAGCAGGGTCTGCAGACGACGGCGCTTCATCCCGGTGATGCAGGGATTCTCGCCCTTCCAGAAGTAACCGTGATGCACCAGTAGCACATCGGCGTCGGCTTCAACCGCAGCCTCGATCAGCGCCTGACTGGCGGTCACGCCGCTGACGATACGCCGCACCTGTGGCCGGCCCTCGACCTGCAGGCCATTGGGACAGTAATCACTGATGCGCGCGGCATTCAGGTAGCGGTCGGCTTCTTCCACCAGGGTAGCCAGGGCAATGGCCATAGGGTTTCCTTATCAACAGGTGTGCAGGCGCTGCTTTATTCGCAGCCACCTCTCTATAATGGCGCACCTTAAGGGGCGCATCCGCCCCCGGCAACCCTCAGGATTGGATCGATGTTCAAGGCCCTGCGTTTCCTCGGCTGGCCCCTGTTGGTCGGTGTGCTGTCAGCACTGCTGATCATGCAGTATTTCCCCCAGTGGGTCGGCTTGCCGGGGCAGGACGTGCACGTGCGCCAGGCACCGTTCTACAGCCGCATGCAGGAAGGTCCGGTTTCCTATGCCGACGCGGTGAATCTGGCCTCGCCGGCCGTCGCCAACCTGTACACCACCAAGTTCGTCAACAAACCTGCGCATCCATTGTTCGAGGACCCGCAGTTTCGCAAGTTCTTCGGCGATAACCTGCCCAAGCAACGGCGTATGGAGTCGAGCCTCGGCTCGGCAGTGATCATGAGCCCGGAAGGCTACTTGCTGACCAACAACCATGTGGTCGCGGGTGCTGATCAGATCGTGGTGGCTCTGAAAGATGGCCGCGAGACCCTGGCTCGCATCATTGGCAGCGACCCGGAAACTGACCTCGCGGTGCTGAAAATCGACCTGCAGGACCTGCCGTTTATCACCCTCGGTCGCTCAGACAATATCCGCATTGGCGACGTCAGCCTGGCCATCGGCAACCCGTTCGGCGTTGGCCAAACCGTGACCATGGGCATCATCAGCGCCACCGGGCGCAACCAGCTGGGCCTCAACACCTACGAAGACTTCATCCAGACCGACGCGGCGATCAACCCCGGCAACTCCGGCGGCGCCCTGGTGGATGCCTACGGCAACCTGGTGGGTATCAACACCGCGATTTTCTCCAAGTCCGGCGGCTCACAAGGCATCGGCTTTGCCATCCCGGTCAAACTGGCGATGGATGTAATGCAGGCGATTATCGAGCACGGCCAGGTGATTCGCGGCTGGCTGGGCATCGAAGTACAACCGTTGACCCCAGAGCTGGCGGAATCCTTCGGTATGGACGGCCGCCCCGGGATCGTCGTGGCCGGCATTTACCGCGACGGCCCCGCGCAGAAAGCCGGCCTACAGCCAGGCGACCTGATCCTCAGCATCGATGGCGAAGCCGCCGGCGATGGCCGCCGCTCGATGAACCAGGTGGCGCGCGCCAAGCCGGGTGAGAAGATCAGCATCGACATCCTGCGCAACGGCAAGCCCCTGAAACTGACCGCTGAGATCGGTGTAAGACCACCCGTCAACGGCAGCTAACCCTCCTCCTTTTTCACTTTGCGCAACGCAAGCGATAACTCTTCTCAATTTTAATGTTATGTTATTACATTAAATACAGCAGAAGGATGTCTCCCCTTGCGCGCCGCCCACGCCTTACTCGCCAGCCTGCTGCTTCCCAGCACCTTTGCTGCAGCAGCAGAAAACCCCGTTGAGCTCTCTGCCACCACCGTCACCGCCCGCCAGGAACGAGCAGATGGCCCGGTTCAGGGTTACCGCGCCACCCGCTCGGCCAGCGCGACGCGTACCGATACGCCGATTGCCCAGATTGCCCAGAGCATCAATGTGGTACCCGCACAGGTGCTCGATGACCTGGGTACCTCGCGCATCGACCGCGCCCTGGACTTTGCCGGCGGCGTGTCCAGGCAGAACAACTTCGGCGGCCTGACCTTCCTCAATTACAGCGTGCGCGGCTTCACCACCGGCGAGCTGTACAAAAACGGCTTCGCCATCAACCGTGGCAGCTACAGTTCGCCGGACGCCTCCGGCATTGAGCGCATCGAAGTACTCAAAGGCCCGGCTGCCAGCTTGTATGGCCGTGGCGACCCGGGCGGCATGATCAATATCGTCAGCAAGAAGCCGCAGGCCGAGGCTTTCAGCCAGCTCAAGGCCAGCGCCGGCAGCTGGGACCGCTACCGCAGCAGTCTGGACGTCAACACCCCGCTGAATGACGACGCCACTCTGCTGTCGCGGGTCAACCTGGCGGTCGAGGACAACCAGAGCTTTCGCGACCATGTCGGCAGTGAGCGGCAGATCGTCAGTCCGTCGCTAAGCTGGCAGCTGAACCCCGATACCCTGTTACTGATCGAGAGCGAATTCACCCGCACCGAATCGGTATTCGACCGTGGCATACCGGCAGTGAACAACCGCATGGGCGCGGTGAAAGACTCCACGTTTATGGGCGAACCGAACGACGGCAGCATCCGCAACGACAACCAGATGCTGCAGGTCAGCCTGGAACGCTACCTCAATGACAGCTGGAAGCTACGCCTGGCCAACCACTACGCCCAAGGTCGCCTCCAAGGCAATAGCTCCGAGCCGTCACGCCTGGTCGGCGACACCCTGACGCGTTTCTATCGCCAGCGCAGCTTCGAATGGAACGACAGCATCACCCAAGCCGAACTGCATGGCAGCTTCAACCTCGACAGCTGGCAGCACCAGACTCTCGCCGGGCTGGAGTACGAGAACTACCGCAACAGCCAGAAGTACCCGCAAAGCGCGACCACCCTGGGCTACGGCCAGAACATCTACCAACCGCAGTACGGCCAGGCCAAGCCGGCCATCGTCAATCCCAACGACTTCTTCGAGCATACCGAGAGCTTTGCCCTCAATTTGCAGGATCAGATCAGCTTCAGCGAACGCCTGAGTGGCCTGATCGGCGCGCGCTTCGAGCGCTTCGAACAGACCGCGCTGAACCGCAGCACCCGGGTCAGCAACGAACAGAACAAGGATGTCACCACCGCGCGCACAGGGCTGCTCTATCAACTGACGCCGCAGATCGGGGTGTTCGCCAACGCCTCCACCTCGTTCAAGCCCAACAGCATCAGCAGCCAGGGCACGGTGTTCAAACCGGAGAAGGGCCTGGGCTATGAAACCGGGCTGAAGCTCGACCTGCTCGACAGCCGCCTGGGCGCGACCATCGCGCTGTTTCATATCGACAAGGAAAACGTGCTGACCGCCGACCCGGCCAATCCCGGCGACAGCATCGCGGCCGGCAAAGCGCGCAGCCAGGGCCTGGATATGCAGTTCAGCGGCCAGCTCAGCGATGCCGTACGCATCATTGGTGCATACGCCTTTATCGATGCCGAAGTCACCGAAGACAACAGCCTGCCAGTCGGAAGCAAGCTGCTCGGCGTCGCCCGCCACAGCGGCAGTCTGCTAACCGTCTACCAGTTTCAGGAAGGCCGCCTACGCGGCTCGGACATCGGCGCCGCGTTCAACTATGTAGGGGATCGCTCTGGGCAAGCCGGCAGCGACTTCGAGTTACCGGCCTACAGCACCGTCGACCTGCTGGCGCGCTATCAGGCCAGTGACGACCTGAGCATCGGCCTGAACCTCAACAACCTGTTCGACCGCGAGTACTACGAGCGCGCCTACAACAACGTCTGGGTCATGCCCGGCGACCCACGCAACCTCAGCCTCAGCCTGACCCTTAATCTCTGACCCACCACTCAAGGAACCCCAGTATGCGTACCGTCAAACCCGCCATGCTCACCGCGCTATTTGCCGCCATGCTCGCCGGGCAGGTCCAGGCACACGGCCTGTGGACCGAACAGCGCCGCGGCCATATCGAAACCATCTACGGCCACGGTGCCGAGGACAACGCTTTCAAGGCCGAGAAAATCAGCGGCGCCTGGGCCTATGACGCCGCCGGTAAGATGATTCCGGCGACCGTCCAGCGCCTGGAGGATCACGCCCGTCTGCTACCGCTGAAAAACCCGGCGGTGCTCGGCGTAGCCCTGGATAACGGCGCCTGGTCGCTAACCCCGGACAAACAGTGGATCAACCAGGGCCGCAGCAAAGTGCCGAACTCGACCGAGTCACTGCACACGTTCAAGTACAGCCTGGCGATTTACCAGGAAGGCGCCAAGTTGCCGAAGCTGGATCAATTGAAGATGGTTATCCTGCCGGAAGTCGATCCACTCAAGGTCGGCCCCGGCAAGCCGCTGGCCGTGCGGGTGCTGGTAGATGGCAAACCGGCTGCCGGGGTTGAGCTGGTCGGAGACTACCGTGGCGCGCCGCACCAGGTCAGTGCCACCACCGATGCCGACGGCCGCGCCCAGGTGCTGGTACGTAACGAAGGGCTGAATATCATCAGCGCGTCCATCGACCTGCCAGTCAAAGGTGACAAGGACATCGAGACGCGCGGCCTGTTTACCTCGCTGACCTTCCTCGGCGCAGCGCACCACGAGTAAGCCTCAGCCCAAGCCGCAGAAAAGAAAAAGCCGGAGCACTGCTCCGGCTTTTTTACGGCTGCCAGTTACAGACCTTGCAGAGCATCCAGCAGCGCCTGGTTCTGCTCCGGCGTGCCAATGGTGATACGCAGGAACTGGGCAATGCGCTGCTGCTTGAAGTGACGCACGATCACGCCCTGCTCACGCAAACCAGCCGCCAGAGTCGCCGCGTCCTTGTCCGGATGGCGGGCAAACACGAAGTTCGCCTGTGATGGCAGCACCTCAAAGCCCAAGGTTTGCAGCCCGCTAACCACAGCGTCACGACTGTCGATCACCCGCTGGCAGGTCTGCTCGAAGTAAGCCTTATCCTCAAATGCCGCCGCCGCGCCGGCAATCGCCATACGGTCCAACGGGTAGGAGTTAAAGCTGTTCTTGATCCGCTCCAGCGCTTCGATCAGGTCCGGGTGCCCCACCGCAATGCCGACCCGCAATCCGGCCAACGAGCGCGACTTAGACAAGGTTTGGCTGACCAGCAGGTTCGGGTACTTGTCCACCAGACTGATCGCCGTCTCACCGCCGAAGTCGATATAGGCTTCATCCACCAGCACCACGGTATCCGGGTTGGCCTTGAGCAAACGCTCGATCGCCTCCAGCGCCAGCCCACAGCCAGTCGGCGCATTGGGGTTGGGGAAGATAATGCCGCCGTTGGGCCGCACGTAATCCTCAACGCGAATCTGGAACTGCTCATCCAGCGGCACCTGCACAAAATCGATGCCATACAGGCCGCAGTACACCGGGTAGAAGCTGTAGCTGATATCCGGGAACAGCAGCGGCTGGCCGTGCTGGAATAGACCGTGGAAGGCGTGCGCCAGCACCTCGTCGGAACCGTTGCCGACAAATACCTGAGCGGTCTGCACGCCGTAATAGTCAGCCACCGCCTGTTTCAGGCGGTCGCTGTTCGGATCCGGGTACAGGCGCAGGTTGTCATTGACCTCGGCCTGCATGGCGGCGATGGCCTTGGGCGAAGGACCATAGGGGTTTTCGTTGGTGTTGAGCTTGACCAGCTTGGCCAGCTTCGGCTGCTCACCTGGCACATAAGGCACTAGGTCTTTGACGAAGGGGCTCCAGAATTTGCTCATCTGCCCTTCTCTCCTCGAATTCGATTCTGGGGTGAGGCGCGCCTCGCGCGCCCTGAAAATTCAGTTCTTGATGCGGTATTCGGCGCTACGGGCGTGGGCGGTCAGCGACTCGCCACGGGCCAGCACACTGGCCACCTTGCCCAGTTCCGACGCACCCTCAGCCGAACAGTGAATGATCGACGAGCGTTTCTGGAAGTCATACACCCCCAGCGGCGAGGAATAACGCGCGGTACCCGAGGTCGGCAGCACGTGGTTAGGGCCGGCGCAGTAGTCACCCAGGGCCTCGGCGGTGTAACGGCCCATAAAGATCGCGCCAGCGTGACGAATCAGCGGCAGATATTCTTCCGGGTTTTCCACCGACAGCTCCAGGTGCTCCGGGGCAATGCGGTTAGCCACTTCAATGGCCTGAGCCATGTCGGCCACCTGAATCAGCGCACCACGGCCTTCCAGTGAGGTGCGTGCAATCGTCTCGCGCTCCAGGGTCGGCAGCAGCTTGGCAATGCTTTCGGCGACGCGATCAAGGAAGGCGGCATCCGGGCTGACCAGGATCGACTGGGCGTCTTCGTCGTGCTCGGCCTGGGAGAACAGGTCCATGGCGATCCAGTCCGGATCGGTCTGACCGTCACACACCACCAGAATCTCCGAAGGGCCGGCGATCATATCGATGCCGACTTTGCCGAATACATGACGCTTGGCAGTGGCGACGTAGATATTGCCGGGCCCCACGATTTTATCCACTGGAGGCACGCTCTCGGTGCCATAGGCCAACGCAGCCACGGCCTGGGCGCCACCGATGGTAAATACCCGGTCCACGCCAGCGATGCAGGCGGCAGCCAGCACCAGCTCATTGATTTCGCCACGTGGAGTCGGCACCACCATCACCACTTCCGGCACGCCAGCGACCTTGGCCGGGATGGCGTTCATCAGCACCGAAGACGGATAGGATGCTTTGCCACCCGGCACGTACAGACCGGCGCGATCCAGCGGGGTGACCTTTTGCCCCAACACCGTGCCGTCAGCTTCGGTGTAGGTCCAGGAATCCTGTTTCTGCCGCTCGTGGTAGCTGCGCACGCGCTCGGCGGCTTTTTCCAGGGCGCTGCGCTGCTCCGGCGTGATGCGGGTCAGGGCCAGTTCCAGACGCTCGCGCGGCAGAATCAGATCCGCCATGGACGCAACATCCAGGCCATCGAACTGCTTGGTGAACTCGACCAGCGCCGCATCGCCGCGCTCACGCACCGCCTTGATGATATCAAGCACGCGCTGGTTGACCGCGTCGTCCGAGACACTTTCCCAGCTCAGCAGATGATCCAGATGCTGGGCAAAGTCCTGGTCAGCGGCATTGAGTCGGCGGATAGCGATTGGAGCGGTCATAGCGGGCCTCTTAAATTGGCAAATGCTCGGGCGTCGCTAGGCTACCAAGCCCACCGTATGGACGCCCGAGATAATTGGCTATGACACGGATAGGCAGACGCGGCGTAATGCCGCGTTGAGGGTATTAGCGGGGGTGTCGCGCTTCAACCGCATCGCGCAGGGTGTCGATCAACGCCTGAATGCGCGCGTGCTGCATCTTCATCGACGCCTTATTGACGATCAGCCGCGAGCTGATCATGGCGATCAGCTCCTGAGCTTCCAAGCCGTTGGCACGCAGGGTGTTACCGGTGTCAACCACGTCAATGATCTTGTCGGCCAACCCCACCAGCGGTGCCAGCTCCATCGAACCATACAGCTTGATGATATCGACCTGACGGCCCTGCTCGGCGTAATACCGTTTGGCCACGTTGACGAACTTGGTGGCTACCCGCAGACGGCCTTTCGGCTCTGGTGCGCCAACAGCACCGGCGGTCATCAGCTTGCATTGGGCAATGCGCAGGTCCAGTGGCTCATACAGCCCCTGGCCGCCGTATTCCATCAACACGTCTTTACCGGCCACGCCGAGGTCCGCTGCGCCGTGCTCGACATAGGTCGGCACATCGGTGGCGCGCACGATCAGCAGACGCACATCATCCAAAGTGGTCGGGATGATCAGCTTGCGACTTTTATCCGGGTTCTCGGTCGGCTCAATGCCCGCCGCTGCCAGCAGCGGCAGGGTGTCATCGAGAATCCGGCCTTTGGAAAGAGCAATGGTCAGCATGGTCTTAGCCCGGCACGCGGCGAATCTTCGCCCCCAGCAACTGCAATTTCTCTTCGATGCACTCGTAACCACGGTCGATGTGGTAAATGCGGTCGATCAAGGTGTCACCTTCGGCGACCAGTGCCGAGATCACCAGGCTGGCTGACGCTCGCAGGTCGGTGGCCATGACGGGCGCGCCCTTGAGCTTCTCGACCCCAGTGACGATGGCGGTGTTGCCCTCGACCTGGATCTGCGCGCCCATGCGGATCATTTCATGCACATGCATAAAGCGGTTTTCGAACACGGTTTCGATCACCGTGCCGGTGCCCTCGGCAATTGCATTGAGGGCAATAAACTGCGCCTGCATATCGGTAGGGAACGCCGGGTACGGAGCGGTACGCAGGTTGACGGCTTTCGGCCGCTTGCCATGCATATTCAGCTCGATCCAGTCATTACCACAGGTCACTTCGGCACCGGCTTCCTGCAACTTGGAAAGCACGGCTTCCAAGGTGGTCGGATCGGTGTCTTTCACTTTGACGCGGCCGCCCGTGACAGCCGCAGCCACCAGGTAGGTACCGGTTTCGATACGGTCAGGCATCACGCTGAAACGCGCACCGTGCAGACGCTCGACGCCATCGATGGTGATGGTGTCAGTACCAGCACCGCTAATTTTTGCGCCCATGGCAATCAGGCAGTTGGCCAGGTCGACCACTTCCGGCTCGCGCGCGGCGTTTTCCAGCACGCTGCGGCCACGGGCCAGGGTCGCGGCCATCATGATGTTTTCAGTACCGGTCACACTCACGGTATCGAAGAAGAAATGCGCGCCACGCAGGCCGCCTTCAGGAGCCTTGGCCTTGATGTAGCCGGCCTCGACATCGATGATCGCGCCCATGGCTTCGAGGCCACGGATGTGCAGGTCAACCGGACGCGAGCCGATGGCGCAGCCACCCGGCAGGGCCACTTCGGCATAACCAAAGCGCGCGACCATCGGGCCGAGCACCAGGATCGAGGCGCGCATGGTTTTCACCAGCTCATAGGGCGCAACCAGAGTCTTGATCGCCCGCGCGTCGACTTCGACGCTGAGCTTCTCGTCGATGATCGGCTCGATGCCCATACGACCGAACAGCTCGATCATGGTGGTGATGTCGTGCAGGTGCGGCAGGTTGCAGATGGTGACAGGCGCGTCACCGAGCAGGGTGGCGGCGAGAATCGGCAGGGCAGAGTTCTTCGCCCCGGAAATGCGGATTTCGCCATCAAGGCGCACACCGCCGGTAATAATCAGTTTGTCCATGATTCTCTCGGTTTAGGAGCGCGCGGCCCAATCGGCACGGCTGAAGAATTTCATACTCACGGCGTGGATGCTGCCATCGGCGATCCAGGCATTGAGGTGAGCGTAGATCTGCTGCTGGCGTTTGACCGGACTAAGGGCGGCCAATTCGTCACTGATCAGGTTCAGCTGAAAGTTGCAGCCTTCGCCTTCAACTTCCACCTGGGTATCCGGCAATTTAGCCTCAAGGAGACTCTTTACTTCTAAGGCCTGCATGCTCAACCTCGATCACTGCATGAATTAACGACTGCCGAGCAGACGCTCGCGGGTCGAGCATCATACAAAAAAGCCCCCCGCCTGCGAACCCCGCATTACTGCCAGCCGACCGAAGCCTTGATCAGGCTTGCAGCGGAAGAATCTCCAGCAAACCGCAAACGCCAGCGATCTCGCGCATGTCCTTGGGCAGATTACTCACGCTCAGGGTCTTGCCGGCCGCACTGGCATCACGCATAAACGCCAATAACAGCGAGAGCCCGACGCTGCTGGATTTCTCCACACCCGCGCAATCAATCACGCATGCCGCCGCTGGACTGACCTTGAGCAGGCGCGCACCGTGCTCACGCAGCGCCGGCGCGCTCAGGTAATCGAGCACACCGGTCAGGCTAAAAACGCCAGGTGACGCCTCACGGATACTGGCTTGACTCACGATGCATTGGCCCCTTGGCGGGCTTTGGCAACGGTCTCGGTCCAGTTGTCGATGACCTTGTCCAGGTCATTGCGATTGTCTTGCATGGCCTGGGCGAACTGATCACGGAATAACTTACCGACGTTAATGCCGTTGATCACCACGTTGCGCATCTTCCAGGTGCCATCGAGGCTGACCATGGTGTAAGACAGCGGGTAAACCACGCCCTTGCCATCCTTGATTTCCATATTTACCGAGGTGCGCTCAGGGTCCTGCTGGCCGCTGACTGGCAGCACGCGGATATCCTGGTTGTTGTATTCGAGCAAGGCGTTGCCATAGAACTGCATCAAGCTGCGTTTGAAGTTCTCCTGAAAGCGCTGCATCTGCTCAGGCGAAGCCTGACGCGAGTAACGTACGGTCATCACGCCACGAGAAATTCCGTCAACATCCACCACCGGACCAAGAATGCTGTTCAGGGCGTTGTAAAACGCCCCCGGATCGGTACGGTACTGCTCTTTATTGGCCTTGAGGTCGGCTAGCAGCGTGGTAGTGGTCTGCTGCACCACTTCATGAGCGGCTGGAGCTGCCAACGCCTGGAATGAGATAGCGGCCAGACAGATTAACAAACCGTTACGCAGCGTTTTGAACATAGTCAGCACCCCTCTTAATTTGCCTGGTCTTTGTTGACCGAATTCAGCAAAAACTTACCAATCAGGTCTTCCAGCACCAACGACGACTGCGTGTCGTGAATGGTGCTGCCATCACGCAGCACCTCTTCTTCACCGCCCACGCTAATCCCAATGTATTTCTCGCCCAACAAGCCCGCGGTCAGAATCGAGGCGGTAGAGTCTGCCGGCAAGTTATCCACAGCATCATCCAACACCATGGTGACGCGCCCCATATAGCTGTTGCGGTCCAGATCAATGGCGGTGACCTTTCCAATCGTCACGCCGGCCATGGTCACTTTCGACCTGACCGTCAACCCCGCGATATTCTCAAAGTGCGCATACACCTTGTAGGTATTTTCACTGCTGCCAACAGTCAGGCCGCTTACGCGCAAGGCCAGCAGCAACAAGGCCAACAACCCAGCCAACAGGAACAAGCCGACACCCACTTCCAGCGTGCGGTTCTGCATCAGAAATCTCCAAACATCAAAGCAGTCAGAATAAAGTCCAGCCCCAGCACGGCGAGCGAGGCGTACACCACAGTTTTCGTGGTGGCACGACTAATCCCTTCCGAAGTCGGCTCACAGTCATAGCCCTGAAACACGGCAATCCAAGTCACAACAAACGCAAAGACCACACTCTTGATCACACCATTGAGCACATCTTCACGGAATGAAACACTGCTTTGCATGTTGGCCCAGAACGAACCTTCATAAACCCCCAGCCAGTCGACGGCGACCATCGCACCGCCCCAGATACCGACCACACTGAAGATCATCGCCAGCAGCGGCATCGAGATAAAACCGGCCCAAAGCCGCGGCGCGACAATATATTTGAGCGGATCAACGCCAATCATCGCCAAGCTCGACAGCTGCTCGGTGGATTTCATATTGCCGATTTCAGCGGTCAACGCAGAGCCCGCGCGACCGGCAAACAGCAAAGCAGTGACCACTGGCCCCAATTCGCGCAGCAGTGTGAGGGCGACCATTTGCCCCACCGCCTGCTCGGAACCGTATTTGGCCAAAATGCTGAAGCCCTGCAGCGACAGCACCATGCCGATAAAAATGCCGGATACCACAATGATGGCCAGGGACATCACACCAACCGAATACAGTTGCTTGATTAGTAGCTGAAAACTGTTACCGGTCGAGCCACGCCCCAACAGCGCACGCAGCAAAAAAAGCACCGAGCGCCCCAACGTGGCCACCACATCAATACCGGCGCGACCGAACAGGCGCACCCGCTCGAGCACAGATGTCTTGCGCATCAGCGCCCCCCTAGAAGATCATCGCGGTAATTGGCCGCCGGAAAGTGAAACGGTACCGGGCCATCGGGGATGCCCTGCATAAACTGACGCACGCGCGGATTATCCGAGGCCATCAACTCAGCCGGAGTGCCCTGCCCCAACACCTGGGTGTCGCCCACGACATAGATGTAGTCGGCAATACTGGCGGTTTCCGCCAGGTCATGAGACACCACAATGCTGGTGATCGCTAACGCATCGCTCAGCAGGCGAATCAGTCGCACCAGAACCCCCATGGCAATCGGGTCCTGACCGACGAAAGGCTCGTCATACATGAGTATTTGCGGGTCCAGGGCAATCGCTCGAGCCAATGCCACACGACGCTTCATGCCGCCAGAGAGCTCATCCGGCATCAACTCCAGCGCACCACGAAGACCCACCGCCTGCAACTTCATCAGGACAATGTCGCGAATCATCTCTTCAGGGAGTTTGGTGTGCACGCGCAGGGGAAAGGCAACGTTCTCGAACACGTCTAGGTCTGTAAACAGCGCACCACTCTGGAACAGCACGCCCATCTGCTTGCGCATGTCGAACAGCTCACTGCGCGACAGCGTCGGCAAGTTCAGCCCGTTGACCCAAACCTCACCCTGACTCGGCTTGAGCTCAGCCGCGATCAAGCGCAACAGCGTGGTTTTGCCACAGCCAGACGGTCCCATGATCCCTGTGACTTTGCCACGGGGAATCTGGATATCGATGTTTTTGAAAATATCCCGCTCGCCACGTTTGAAGCTGACGTTCTTCAGCTCAACCGCATACGGGTTCTCGGCGCTCATCTGGACTCCTTGCTCAACGCTTGCCTGACTGACGTATCGCCCTGAACAAAGGGCACTACAGATCGTCGAACGTACCGAAAATGGCCGCGAACTATACCACTGCGGCACTGACCGCCCAAGACTGAAGGTGTTGCCGAAGATAAGCACCGCACAACTGCAACCTGTCACGAACCACTCGAAATACTGGGCAGGCACACCTTTCTCGTTATAATCCCCAGCTTTTAGCCTGTTCACCGCAGAGATGTCATGAGCCAATCAACCGATCTGATTCAGTCAGCGCAGCGCACCATTCGCTTGGAGCTCGAAGCTATTCAGGATCTGCTGGCGCGCATCAATGATGATTTTGTGCGCGCCTGCGAGCTGATTCTCGCCAGCAAGGGTCGCGTAGTGGTACTCGGCATGGGCAAATCCGGCCACGTTGGCAACAAGATTGCCGCCACCTTGGCCAGCACCGGCACCACTGCATTTTTCGTGCACCCGGCCGAAGCGAGCCACGGCGACATGGGCATGATCACCCGCGATGACGTGGTACTGGCACTATCCAACTCAGGCTCTACCGCAGAAATTGTGACCCTGCTGCCGCTGATCAAACGCCTCGGCATCCGCCTGATCAGCATGACCGGCAATCCAGACTCTCCGCTGGCCACTGCCGCTGAAGTTAACCTGGACGCCCGTGTGTCTCAGGAAGCCTGCCCACTGAACCTGGCGCCAACGTCGTCGACTACCGTGTCACTGGTTCTAGGCGATGCTCTTGCCGTAGCCTTGCTCGAAGCTCGCGGCTTTACCGCCGAAGATTTTGCTTTTTCCCATCCGGGCGGCGCACTGGGCCGACGCCTGCTGCTTAAGGTGGACAACGTGATGCACGCCGGCGACAACCTGCCACGCATCAAGCGCGGTACATCGCTGCGTGATGCACTACTGGAGATGACCCAGAAAGGCCTGGGCATGACCGTGGTAACAGAGGATGACGGTCGCCTAGCCGGGATATTCACTGACGGCGACCTGCGCCGTACCCTGGATCGCAATATCGACGTGCGCCAGACCATTATCGATGACGTAATGACCGTCCACGGCAAGACTGCCCGTGCAGACATGCTGGCGGCAGAGGCCTTGAAAATCATGGAAGACCACAAGATCAGCTCACTGGTCGTTGTCGACGAAAACGATCTGCCCATCGGCGCACTGAACATGCACGATCTGCTCCGTGCCGGAGTGATGTGATGATCGATGCCGACCTGCTGCAACGCGCTCAAGCCATAAAACTGGCCATTTTCGATGTCGACGGCGTCCTCACAGACGGCAAGCTTTATTTTCTGGTCGACGGCAGCGAATTCAAGACGTTCAACACCCTCGACGGTCATGGCATCAAGATGCTGATCAACTCCGGCGTGCGCACCGCGATTATCAGCGGCCGCAAAACACCGGTGGTTGAACGCCGCGCGCAAAATCTGGGGATTCAACACCTCTATCAAGGCCGCGAAGACAAGCTGGTAGTTCTTGATGAACTGCTTGGTGAACTGGGCCTAGACTATGCAGAGGTTGCATACCTCGGTGACGACTTGCCCGACCTGCCGGTGATTCGCCGCGTCGGCCTGGGCATGGCTGTCGCCAGCGCCGACAACTTTGTCCGCCAGCACGCCCATGGGATTACCCGCGCCCGCGGAGGCGAAGGCGCCGCCCGTGAGTTCTGCGAACTGATCATGCACGCCCAAGGCACCCTCGAAGCCGCCCAAGCTGCTTACCTATAGGCCAAACATGCCCCGCAAATTATTCAACGTTGTTCTGTTTGCCTTTGTCGCACTACTGGTAGCGGCGCTCGGCTATTGGAACCTCAGCCCTGACAGTTTCAACGAACAGCCCCAGTCAGCCGAGACCGACACCACCATCGACTTTTACGCCACCAACACCTACACCGTTCAATACCAGGCCGATGGCAAACTGCACTATGAGCTGAAGGCCGACAAGGTCGAGCACGTCAAGGCCAGCGACATCACCCTGATGACCAGCCCGAATATGAACCTGTTCCGCGGCACCGAGCAGCCCTGGAAAATCCGTAGCGAGCGCGGTGAAGTATCGCCAGGCGGCGTTGAGGTCGAGCTGATCGACAAGGTGCGCGTTGAGCGCACCGACGCCAAAGGCCGTCCGACTATTCTTACCACCAGCCGCCTGACCGTATTCCCCGAGAAGGAATATGCGCAGACCCAGCAAGCCGTTAGAATCGACGCGGCCAATGGGGTGACCACGGCACAAGGAATGAAAGCGTACATGAATGACGGCAGGATGCTCCTGCTGTCCAACGTAAGAGGTCAGCATGAGGCTCGTTAACACCCTCCCCCTACTACTCAGCCTCAGTGCCGCACTCGGAAGTGTCAGCGCCTGGGCCCTACCCTCCGATCGCGAACAGCCTATCCGCATCCAGGCTGACAGCGCGGAACTTGATGACAAGCAAGGCGTAGCGGTCTACCGCGGTGATGTCGTCATCACCCAGGGCACCATGAAGGTCACTGGCGACACCGTGACCATCACCCAGAATGCCCAAGGCGATGTCGAGGTATTTACCTCTGTCGGCAAGCCGGCCTACTACGAGCAACTGCCGTCAGCCGACAAGCAGATCGTCAAGGCCTACGGCCTGACCATTCAGTACTTCATGGCCAACGAGCGCGTCGTCCTGATCGATCAGGCCAAGGTGATTCAGGAAGGCAACACCTTCGAAGGCGAAAAAATCGTCTATGACACCCAGCGCCAGATCGTCAACGCCGGCCGTGCCACAGGCACCAACGTCACCGCGCCACGTCCGCGCATCGACATGGTGATCCAGCCGAAGAACAAACCAGCCGACCAGCAGGCGCAGTAATAATGGCCACATTGAAAGCCCAACACCTGGCCAAGAGCTACAAAGGCCGCCAGGTTGTGCGCGACGTCAGCCTGAGTATCGACAGCGGGCAGATTGTCGGCTTGCTTGGCCCCAACGGCGCCGGCAAGACCACCTGTTTCTACATGATCGTCGGCCTGGTACAGGCCGATCAGGGTCGCGTGATGATCGATGATCTCGACGTCAGTCATCAGCCCATGCATGGCCGCGCTCGCGCCGGCATTGGCTACCTGCCGCAGGAAGCCTCGATTTTTCGCAAGCTCAGCGTGGCCGATAACATCATGGCCATCCTGGAAACCCGCAAGGACCTCGACGGCGCTGCTCGTCGCAAGGAGCTTGAAGGCCTGCTGCAGGAATTCCATATCAGCCATATTCGCGACAACCTCGGCATGAGCCTGTCCGGTGGTGAGCGCCGCCGCGTGGAAATTGCCCGCGCCCTGGCGACTAACCCCAAGTTCATCCTGCTCGACGAACCCTTCGCCGGTGTCGACCCGATCTCCGTGGGCGATATCAAGCAGATCATCCACCACCTCAAGGCCAAGGGTATCGGTGTATTGATCACCGACCACAACGTGCGCGAGACCCTGGATATCTGCGAAACCGCCTATATCGTCAGCGATGGCCAGCTGATCGCAGAGGGTGATGCCGAGGCCATTCTGGCCAACCAGACAGTCAAAGAAGTGTATCTGGGGCATGAGTTCCGCCTGTAACCACCGCTTTTCTCAAGCCGACTGCAGCCAAGACTAGGCAAAACCCTTAAAGTCAGGCATATAATTTGCTTCCTAGTGGCGCTTTTTGAAAACGCCCTGTTGTGGATTGCGCACAGACGCCGGTAAATAAGGTCTGCAATGAAACCATCGCTAGTCCTGAGAATGGGCCAGCAGCTGACGATGACACCGCAGCTGCAACAGGCCATCCGCCTGCTCCAACTGTCTACCCTGGATCTGCAGCAAGAGATCCAGGATGCTTTGGAGTCCAACCCGATGCTCGAACGCCAGGAAGATGGCGATGATTTCGACAATTCGGACCCTATGGCCGATGGCGCAGAAAGCGCCAGCCCCAGCGAACAGCCCGAAGCGCCCTATCAGGAAACCAACTACCAGGAAGCCACGCAGACCGTGGACAACTTGGAAGAAGGCGATTGGGGCGAACGCATTCCCAATGAGCTGCCCGTCGATACCGCCTGGGAAGATATCTACCAGACCAGCGCCAGCAGTCTGCCCAGCAGCACCAACGATGACGACGAGTGGGATTTCACTACCCGCACCTCCAGCGGTGAGAGCCTGCAAAGCCACCTGCTCTGGCAGCTCAACCTGGCCCCGATGTCCGACAAGGATCGACTGATCGGCGTCACCCTGATCGACTGCATCAACGAACAGGGCTACCTGGAAGAAACCCTGGAAGAAGTGGTCGAAGCCTTCGACCCGGAACTGGATATCGAGCTCGACGAAGTTGAAGCCGTTTTACACCGCATCCAGCAATTCGAGCCCACCGGTATCGCCGCGCGCAACTTGGGTGAGTGCCTGCTTCTGCAACTGCGTCAGCTGCCAGCGAAAACCCCTTGGCTGAGCGAAGCTCAGCGCCTGGCCAGCGACTACCTCGACCTGCTCGGCAGCCGCGACTACAGCCAGTTGATGCGCCGCATGAAGCTCAAGGAAGACGAGCTGCGCCAGGTTATCGACCTAATTCAAAGCCTCAACCCGCGCCCTGGCTCGCAGATCGAATCCAGCGAGCCAGAATACGTGGTACCCGATGTAATCGTGCGCAAACACAACGAGCGCTGGCTGGTTGAACTCAACCAGGAAGCCATGCCGCGCCTGCGGGTCAACGCGCAATACGCCGGCTTTGTGAAACGCGCCGATTCCAGCGCCGACAACACCTTTATGCGTAACCAGCTGCAGGAAGCGCGCTGGTTTATCAAAAGCCTGCAAAGCCGCAACGAAACCTTGATGAAAGTGGCCACGCAGATCGTTGAACACCAGCGCGGCTTCCTCGACTACGGCGATGAGGCGATGAAACCCTTGGTGCTGCACGACATTGCCGAAGCTGTGGGCATGCATGAGTCGACCATCTCGCGGGTGACCACGCAGAAATTCATGCACACCCCGCGTGGCATTTACGAGCTGAAATACTTCTTTTCCAGCCACGTCAGCACCTCCGAGGGCGGCGAATGCTCGTCCACGGCAATCCGCGCCATCATCAAAAAACTGGTCGCCGCGGAAAATGCGAAAAAGCCGTTGAGTGACAGCAAGATCGCTGGTTTACTGGAAGCACAGGGCATTCAAGTCGCTCGCCGCACGGTCGCCAAGTACCGTGAATCCCTCGGAATAGCGCCTTCCAGTGAGCGCAAACGATTGATCTAAGGCGGCACAAAGAAGGAAGACATCAACCCAGACAGAACATGCCCAGGCCTCGCCTTTTCGCAAAAGCAGCCATACTGCCAACATGCAATTAGCGACCGTGCCAGGCTCGTTCTGCCCGAGTCTTCCACGCCACAGTGTTCCGGCGGCAGGCCTCATGCCTGCCTCTTACACACGGCAACAAGGAGAAAGCGGTATGCAAGTCAACATCAGTGGACACCAGCTGGATGTGACCGACGCCCTACGCGACTACATCGCCGAAAAACTCGGCCGATTGGAGCGCCACTTCGACAAGATCACCAATGTACAAGTCACCATGGAGGTCGAGAAACTCAAACAGAAAATCGAAGCGACCCTGCACATTGCTGGCGGTGAAGTTGTCGCCAATGCTGAACATGAAGACATGTACGCAGCCATCGATCTACTGACTGATAAACTCGACCGACAACTCATCAAACACAAGGAAAAACAGCTCGAACGTCAACAGGGCGCTATGGCCCGCTGACATCGTCTATCTCCTATGATCCGACTTGAAACCATCCTGACCCCCGGCCGTTCTTTAGTGAACGTGCCGGGCGGCAGCAAAAAACGTGTCCTCGAACAGATTGCCAACCTGGTGGCCCGTGAGCTACCTGACCTGGACGGCCAAGACATCTTCGAAAGCCTGATAGCCCGGGAAAAGCTTGGCTCGACCGGTTTCGGCAATGGCATTGCCATTCCGCACTGTCGCCTGCCGGGTTGTACCGCGCCGATCAGCGCTTTGCTGCGCCTGGACGCTGCCGTAGACTTCGACGCCATCGACGGTGCGCCTGTGGACCTGCTGTTTGTCCTGCTAGTGCCCGAAGCTGCCACCGACGCTCACCTGGAACTGCTCCGGCAGATCGCCAGCATGCTCGATCGCAGCGATGTGCGTGCCAGCCTGCGCCAAGCCGACAGCAGCGAAGCCCTGTATCAGGTGGTTGTGGACGTACAAAGCCAACTCAACCGAGCCTGAGCATGCGCCTGATCATCGTTAGCGGTCGCTCCGGCTCCGGGAAGAGCACCGCCCTCGATGTGCTTGAGGACAACGGTTTCTACTGCATCGACAACCTGCCAGCCGGGCTGCTGCCTGAACTGGCTGAGCGCGCACTACTGCACACCGAACTGCTGCATCCGCAGGTCGCAGTGTCGATTGATGCCCGCAACCTGCCGAGCCACCTCAAGCGCTTTCCCGAGCTGCTTGAAGAAGTTCGCGCACGGCACATCAAGTGCGATGTGATCTACCTGGATGCCGACGAAGAAACCCTGCTCAAGCGCTTCTCGGAAACCCGCCGGCGCCACCCGCTGACCAACGAGAGCCGCTCGCTGGCAGAAGCCATCGCCGATGAAGCGCTGCTGCTAGGGCCGATCATCGACCTGGCCGACCTGAAGATCGACACCACTCACCTCAACCTGTATCAGCTGCGCGACAGCCTCAAACTGCGCTTGCTTAACCAACCCGAGCCGGGTACCGCGTTTCTGCTGGAGTCCTTTGGTTTCAAGCGCGGCATGCCGGTGGATGCTGATCTGGTATTCGATGTGCGCTGCCTGCCCAATCCCTACTGGAAGCCGGACTTGCGCGACTTCTCCGGCCTCGACCAGCCGGTAGTCGACTACCTCTCGGCCCAGGCCGATGTCGAAGACATGTACCAGGACATCCTCGCCTACCTGACCAAATGGCTGCCGCGCTTTGCCGCCAGCAACCGCGCCTATGTCACGGTGGCGATTGGCTGCACGGGCGGTCACCACCGCTCGGTGTACCTGGCCAACCGCCTGGGGGAAACCCTCAAACCCATCCTGAAAAACGTTCAGACTCGCCACCGCGACCTCAGCTAAGGAATTGCCGCGATGCCCGCCTGCGAAATCACCATTATCAACAAGCTTGGCCTGCACGCCCGTGCGGCGGCCAAGTTTGTCGGCGTCGCTGGGCGTTTTCCCTGCCAGGTTAAGGTAGGCCGTACGCCGGAGAGCCTGGTCGACGGCAAAAGCATCATGGCAGTAATGATGCTCGCCGCCGGCAAAGGCACACCGGTGCACCTGCACACCGAAGGCGAGCAGGATAGCGAGGCGCTACAGGCCCTGAGCGAGCTGATCAACAACTACTTCGACGAAGGCGAATAGCTGATCGAGAGGCAGTAAAAAGGGGTTGAACGCTTACGCGACAGCCCCCTTTTTCATACAAGCGGAATCAACTACCCGCCACCGTCATACGCTCAATCAGCACCGAACCTGTACGGATATTGCTGCGCAGTTCCAGATTATTACCGACTGCAACAATCTGCTTGAACATGTCGCGCAGGTTGCCGGCAATCGTGACTTCCTGAACCGGGAACTGGATTTCGCCATTCTCAACCCAGTAGCCACCGGCACCGCGCGAATAATCACCGGTGACCATATTCAGGCCCTGGCCCATCAGCTCGGTGACCAGCAAACCACGCCCCATGCGCTTGAGCAGCGCTTTCTGGTCTTCATCGCCATGGCTTACAAACAGATTATGCACCCCACCGGAGTTGGCGGTGCTGGGCATACCCAGCTTGCGTCCGGAGTAGGTGCCGAGCACATAGGACAGCAGCTCGCCGCGCTCGACAAAGGATTTTGCATAGGTCGCCAGACCGTCGCCATCAAAGGCAGCGCTGCCCAGCGCACGGGGGATATGTGGGCGCTCATCCAGTGTCAACCACGTAGGGAATAACTGCTGACCTAGTGTCCCTTCAAGAAACGACGACTTGCGGTACAAATTGCCGCCGGAAATAGCCGCGAGAAAACTACCAAACAGGCCACCCGCTAATTCTGCAGCGAACAGCACTGGCACTTCGCAGGTCGGTACCGGACGCGCACCCAACCGGCTTACCGCACGCTCGGCGGCACGACGACCAATGCTGCTGGCATCGGCCAGCAACTCGCCCTGGCGATTAACGTCGTACCAATAGTCGCGCTGCATCTGCCCGCCGTCTTCGGCGATCATCACGCAGCTCAAGCTGTGCCGCGTGCTGGCGTAACCACTGATAAAGCCATGGCTGTTGCCATAAACCCGGCAGCCTTGATGGGTATTCAGCGTGGTGCCGTCGGCGTTCTTGATCCGCTGGTCTGCGGCAAAGGCCGCGGCCTCGCAGCTCAAAGCCTGCTCGATGGCCTGCTCCGGGGTGATCGACCAAGCGTGATAAAGATCTAGCTGCGGCAACTCGCGGGCCATCAGCGCGGCATCGGCCAGGCCAGCGCATTCGTCTTCGGAGGCATGCTTGGCAATCGCCAGGGCCGCCGCGACGGTCTCGCGAATCGCGGCTTCACCACTGGCCGAAGTGCTGGCCGAGCCCTTGCGCTGACCGACATACAGGGTGATACCGAAACCCTGGTCGCGGTTGAACTCGACTGTTTCCACATCACCCTGACGCACCGTGGTGGACAAGCCCTGCTCCACCGAGACGGCAACCTCGCAGGCACTCGCGCCCTGCTTTTTAGCCTCGGCAATAATCTGCTCCACCTGCGCCTGTAAATGCGGCACAGCCTGCGGGCCGACGATATCTACTGCACTCATAAGAACTCCTGAACGATAAGCGGCAAACGCGGCCACACAGGCCAGACGCTTACAGCTGGAAACTTGCTGCTATCATGTCGGCGTTTTCCACTGGACCGCCACCATGTCTGAATACCTTGACGACGACTTCTCCGGCGAGAAGAGCAAAACCCAGATCAAGCGCGAGTTTCATGCGCTGCAGGATCTGGGGCAACGCCTGACTACCCTGAAACTTGATCTGCTGAACAAACTGCCGCTGACCGACGAGCTGCGCCGCGCGCTGGCCGAAGCGCCCAAACACACCGCCAATGCCGCAAAGAAGCGCCATGTGCAGTTTATTGGCCGCTTGATGCGCGATCAGGACATCCCAGCCATCCTGACCCTGCTTGACCAGCTGGATGCCTCCACCCGCCAGTACAACGAACGCTTTCATAACCTGGAGCGCTGGCGTGACCGTTTGCTCAACGGCGACGACGACACCCTGGAAAAATTTGTCGGTGAATACCCCGACGCCGACCGCCAGCACCTGCGCCAGCTGATCCGTCAGGGCCAGCACGAACTGGCGCAGAACAAAGCGCCTGCCGCGTCCCGCAAAATCTTCAAATACATCCGCGAACTGGACGAAACCCAGCGCGGCTTGCGCTAGACCAGCACATCGATTGGGCTGCGCAACGCTCAACCCAATCGACGATTTTTAGCTGCCTGTCCCGCCCACCGTAATCGCATCAATCTTCAGCGTCGGCTGGCCGACGCCAACCGGCACCGATTGGCCATCCTTGCCGCAGGTGCCAACGCCGCTGTCCAGCGCCAGGTCGTTACCAACCATCGACACTCTGCTCATGGCTTCCGGGCCATTGCCGATCAGGGTGGCGCCTTTAACCGGGGCGGTGATCTTGCCGTCCTCGATCAAGTAAGCCTCGCTGGTGGAGAACACGAACTTGCCGCTGGTGATATCCACCTGGCCGCCGCCGAGGTTAGCGCAGTAGATGCCCTTCTTCACCGAACGGATGATTTCTTCCGGGTCGCTTTCGCCGGCCAGCATGTACGTGTTGGTCATGCGTGGCATAGGCAGGTGCGCGTAGGACTCACGACGACCGTTACCGGTGCAGGCCACGCCCATCAGGCGGGCATTCAGCTTGTCCTGCATGTAGCCCTTGAGCACGCCGTTCTCGATCAGCGTGGTGCACTGGGTCTGGGTGCCTTCATCGTCCATGCTCAGGGAACCACGGCGCTCGGCCAGGGTGCCATCGTCGACGATGGTGCACAGGCTGGACGCCACCTGCTCACCCATGCGGCCGCTGTAGGCCGAACTGCCTTTACGGTTGAAGTCGCCCTCCAGGCCATGACCGACGGCCTCGTGCAGCAGCACGCCAGACCAACCGGCGCCCATCACTACGGGCATCGTGCCTGCTGGGGCTGGAATCGCTTCCAGATTGACCAGCGCTTGACGCAGCGCCTCACGGGCATAGCCCATGGCGCGCTCTTCGTTATTGCTGGTCTGTTCGAGGAAGTAGCGGTAATCGGTACGCCCGCCGCCGCCTTGGCTGCCGCGCTCGCGACGACCGTTCTGCTCGACGATCACGCTGACATTGAAGCGCACCAGCGGGCGAATGTCCGCGCCCAGGCTGCCGTCATTCGCCGCCACCAGAACGCGATCCCACACCCCGGCCAGGCTGACCGAGACCTGCTTAATGCGGGGATCAAGGGCGCGTGTGGCAACGTCGATGCGTTTAAGCAGCTCGACCTTTTCCGCCCGTCCCAGCACATCCAGCGGGTTGTCCTGGGCATACAGCGGTTTGACCAGCGGGCTGCTGAACGCTTGCACACGACCGTTCTGCCCGGCACGAGCAATCGAGCGAGCCGCTCGCGCAGCCTGACTCAGGGCATCGGCAGTGATCGTATTGCTGTAGGCAAAACCGGTTTTCTCACCCGACTGAGCGCGTACACCGACACCCTGATCGAGGTTGAAACTGCCTTCCTTGACGATGCCGTCTTCCAGCGCCCAGGTTTCTGAGACCTGGCTCTGGAAGTACAGGTCGGCCGCATCGATTCCCGGCCCGGCCAAGTCAGCCAGGACCGCAGGCAGGTGCTCAATGGTCAAGCCGCCCGGCCCCAGCAGATGTTCACTGACGGATACCAACATACTGTTCATTGCTCAATCTCGTTGATGACTGTTGCACCTGGCAGCCGTGGTTCGGCTGCCGCAAAAAATCGTTTATGCCGCGCCACCGGCATGCGCTGGCGGATCGCCGCCTGCTCGGCTGCATCCCGTTCGGCCAGCAGCACCCCCGGCCCCTGCGGCAGCTCCGCGAGCACGCGACCCCATGGATCGACCAGTGCTGAATGACCAAAGGTTTCGCGCCCGCCGGGATGGGTGCCGCCCTGTCCAGCCGCCAGCACATAGCACTGGGTTTCGATGGCTCGCGCGCGAGTCAATATCTGCCAATGTGCCGCACCGGTAACCGCAGTAAAGGCCGCCGGCGCGCAGATCAGCTCGGCACCGGCTGCGCGCAGGGCACTGTACAACTCGGGAAAGCGCAGGTCATAGCAAACGGTCATGCCCAAGCGCCCGACCGGGGTATCGGCAACCACGACCTGAGCGCCGAAGGCGTAATCATCCGACTCGCGGTAACGGCCATGGCTGTCGCTGACATCCACATCAAACAGGTGCAGCTTGTCATAACGGGCCACGCGTTGGCCGGCATTATCGATCAGCAGGGAGCAGGCATGCGCCTTGGCGTCGGGCTGGCCATCCGGCGGTAAGGGCAAGGTACCGGCGACAATCCACAGGTCCAGGTCACGGGCGGCTTGTTGCAACCAAGGAAGAATCGGTCCCTCGCCCAACGCTTCGGCGCGCCCCAGCGCGGCCTGATCACGCCGGCCCATGGCCGCGAAATTTTCCGGCAGCACGGCCAATCGCGCACCTTGTGCGGCAGCCTGCTCAAGCAACTGCCGAGCCTGTGCCAGATTGGCCAGCACATCGGCCTGGCTGACCATTTGAATGACAGCGAAAGTCATGACTGCCTTTATCTCAATGTCGGTATGGCTTCAGCTTACAAGCCATACCCGCAGACTGCACGGCTGCATATCAGTCATGCACGGTTTACTGAGGTTTTTCGAAGGGTTTGTCGAAGCTGATGTCCGGATTCTGCCAGGCACCCTTGACGTCGTACTGCACACTGGCAAAGCGCGCCACGCGGTCACCCAGCAGCTTATCGGCGATAAACAGCGCACCACCGATGGCCGGCGCACCGACTATCAGCGCAGCCAGTGGCAGGTTGTTGGTCACCGGTAAGGTCACCAACAACTTGGCATCGATACGGTCATTGGCCATATCCAGGGTGCCATTAAGCTCCAGATTGCTCGATGGGCCTTCAAGGGTGATCGGCTCACGGGTCACGAATACACCGTTGTCGGCCACCAGTAACCCTTTGACCCGGTCATAGCTCAGGCCCTTGCCAAGCAGGTCGGAGAAGTCCAGGCGCAGGCGCCGGCCGATCGAGTTGAAATTCAACAGGCCGAAAACCCGCAACGCCGAAGCCGGCCCCTCCACCTCGGAGAACTGGCCTTTGCGCAGCGAAGCATCCAGCGTACCGCTGAAACGCTTCAAGCCGAACCAGGCCGGCGAGCCGGGCCAGTCACCCTCAACATCCATATGGAAGTCACGACTACTGGCAGTCGGTGCAAAGCCCCAGGCAATCAGTACATCGGCCAGATCGGCACCGCCCATACGGCCCTTGTAGCTCGTGCGCACGCCATTTGCGGCGTTTAGCCAGGTGGCGCGGCCGCCAATCTTCAGGCCTTTGAGGTTGAGGTCCAACTCGTTGAAATGCACACCGGCACTGACCGGGCGCGCCTTGAGCGACCAGCTGCCCAGCGGTTCGATGCCTTGATAGACCTCGGCGATCCGCACGTCCAGCGCCGGGAAACGGCTCGGATCGAAACTGGCCAGCGGATCGGGCGCATCGACTATAGGCTCGCCGGCGATTTTCTTCTCTGCCGCTGGTAAGCGCAGATAGTCGAGTGTCAAAGTAATCGGCAGCTCACGGGCATCCGGCAAGCCGACCTGGCCTTTGAGCTGAGGGCTGTCGAGGCTGACTGCCCAGGTGGCAGCCTCACGCTGAACCGCGACCTCCAGCGTATCGAGGCTAATGCCAAAGCCGCTGAAACGTCCAATACGCAGCTGCGCATCCTTGAACAGTCGCTGTGCATCACCGATCGGCACGCTGGCATAGGGCTGCAACACCGCCTGCCAGGCCGACCAATCCAGCTCTGCCACGCGCCCACGCACGCGCAAGCCTTGGCTGGTAGGCAGGCTGGCTGGACCATCGGCCAAGCGAATCTCACCACGCCCCTGATTGAACTGGCCTGGGCTAGCAGCGAAGGTCAGGCTCAGTAAATCGGCGTAATCCAACCAGTAGCGCTGCTCACGGCCGCCCAGGCTCATGCGCCACTGCGTCGCCCGCGCCTCGGTAGCGGCCTTGCCGAACGGTGCCGGCAAGGCCACCGTCGCGCCTTTAAGGGATGAACTCACGCGCAGTTGACTGTCGGCCCCCTCGAGAATCAGGTTGAGGCGATACGGCAGCGTACCGCTGATGGGCAGCGGCTGGGTCACCCCCAGCCAAGTGCTCAGTTCTTTGACGGCAATCTCTCCGCTGGCCTCAATACGGCTGCGTGCTTTACCTCGCGCACCCTCGGCCAACGCTTTGCCGCGCACCGCATGCCCCAGCACCTGGGCACGAATATCCGGGGCGCTCAGGCCACTGGCGGTGTTGTAACGGAAGGCGCCCTGCAACTGACTGAATTGCAGCGGCGGGTTGGGCAAGCTGAGTTGTGCGCTTTCAGTAGCGAAATCCACCACCACTGCCGGAGCTAAGCCCTTGCGCAGCGGCAGATCGAGTTTGAGCTTACCGGCCAGCGCACCAGCACCCGCCCATCCCGAAAACGTTTCGGCAGTGCCTATCGGCGCCTGTTGCAGGATATGCAGGGCATCCTCAACATTGCTGCTCAGCTCACTAGTCAGCAACAGGCGCGGCGGCTGGCCCGGCAATGCCGTCGCAATCAATGCCTGAGCATCGCTCACCTGGCTATCGAGAATGCGCCCTTCGGCCAACTCAACGCGTACGCCGGTGTCCTCGATCAAGACGCGACCACGGCCTTCACGCAGGGCTGGCCAGCCGGGCTGAAAGGCCAACTCGGCATCATGCACAGCAAAGAACAGGCTGATGCTGCGCGCAGCATTTTCTGCACCTTTGTTCAGCGAACCCTGGTATTGGAAATAGCCTTCATCCACCGCGCCACCCCGGATGGCACTTTTCAACCAGGCATCCAAGTCGGCACTCATGCCCGGCGCACGGCTTGGCAGGTATTTCTCGGTAAAGCGCGCATCGCCGTTGCGCAGACCGACACGCAGGTCCATGTAATCTTCCTGCGTCGGATCAACACGCAGGCGGATGAGGAAGTCACCGGCGACCGGCCCCTCCTCGCCCTGCACACGCAGGTAAGGGCTGCGTAAGGTGAAGGCGTGCTCGTCAATCTGCCAGGTCAGCAAGGCGTTGGTTTTCTGGTAGACCCAAGGTTTGGGGAACAGGGTGTCGAGGTGTAGGGAAAAATCTTCGCTGTCGAGGCGTAACTCACCCTGACCGAGATCACCGCTGATGCTGCCGCTGACATTTTCTGCGGCCGGCGAGCCAAGGTATGCGGCAAAACCGATGCGTTCCAGATTGGCCGAGAACTGCAGGCGTTTGCCATCACTCAGCCGCGGCCGGTAGTCGAGTTGAAGATTGCGCAGCGCGCCATGCGGTTTGAGTTGCTCAAGCAGCGCCAGCCCCTTATCCGGCAGTGGTGCAAGCCCTGCCACCAAGGGCTGAAGCGGCGCCAGATCAAGGCGATCAGCACTCAGCAACCATTGTTCCTGTACTTCTGCGCTCTCTGCCTGCTGGGTCAATGCAAGACGGACATCGCCCCAACGCTGTTCACCCCGACTGAACGCCAGATCATCCAGGAACAGCTTGAAGCCTTGCTCGGTGCGGGTGAAGTAAGCATTCAGCGCCAGATTATTCAGCGCCACCGACTCGCGCTCGGCGTAGCCGGCCTTGAGCTGCGGCACATGCAGGCGACTGACAGCCCGCTGCATGCCGCCATTGGCCCAGCTCAGCCAGACCTCACCACCGAGCTGCAACTGCTCAAGCCGCCATTGCGCCAACAGGCTCGTCGGCACCCAGGCCGACCAATCGCTCTGCGGCAGGCTCAGATACAGCTCGGCTTGGGCGTCTTGCCAGTGCTTGGCGTTTATACGCGTGCGCAACTGCAGGGCAAGCGGCTGGCCATCGGGCAACAGCAGGCGGCCGTCCAGGCGCTGGCGCGCGCTGCCATTACGCAGGGTGAGGTTTACATAGGTCAGGGTTCGTGCCGGCTGATCGAAGGCCTGTATGGTGACTTGGCTGTTAAACAGCGACAGGCGCTTGAGCATCTGCGACTGTGTCAGCACCTGAGCCAGATCAAGCGGCACGGGTTCATTGCGTTGCGGTAAGCCCTTGAGCGACCAGCTGCCGTCTTCAGCTTGCTGCACGACCAGCCGCACGCCATCCAGCTCAAGCCGGGCAATGCGCAACTGTCGCGCCAGCAGGCTAGCCAGCACATCAGGCACTACGCGCACCTGATCCAGCTGCAAGGCGCCGGCACCCTCACCGAGCGCAACATCGTGAGCGGTAAGTACGGGTGAAAAACCCTGCCAGAGGCCTTCCAATTCACCGATCTGCACCGGCATGGCCAACGCTTCACGGGCCTTGTCTTCGGCTTCCAGACGGTATTCGGCGACCAGCGGCACCAGCTCGCGCCCGAGGCTGACATACAGCGCCGCCAATACCAGCGTCAAAGCGCACAGCCCCAATGCCGTACGCAGCAGCAAGGTAACCCAGCGCGCCAACGCGGCCATTCAGTTCACGCCCAGGCGGTAAACGCGCATATCAGAGCAGCACCACATCGTACTGTTCCTGGGAATACATGGTTTCAACCTGGAACTTGATGGTGCGGCCGATAAAAGCTTCGAGATCGGCGACGTTGCCCGACTCTTCATCGAGCAGGCGGTCGACTACTTTCTGATTGGCCAACACGCGATAACCTTCCGGTTGATAGGCCCGCGCCTCACGCAGAATTTCGCGGAAGATTTCGTAGCAGGTGGTCTCCGCCGTTTTCAGCTTGCCGCGCCCCTGACAGGCGCTGCATGGCTCGCAGAGCACCTGTTCAAGGCTCTCGCGGGTGCGTTTGCGGGTCATCTGCACCAGGCCCAGCTCGGTAATGCCGATGATATTGGTCTTGGCGTGGTCGCGCTCCAGCTGCTTCTCCAAGGTACGCAGCACCTGGCGCTGGTGCTCTTCATCTTCCATGTCGATGAAGTCGATGATGATGATCCCGCCGATATTGCGCAGGCGCAGCTGGCGAGCAATCGCTGTTGCGGCTTCCAGGTTGGTCTTGAAGATGGTCTCTTCCAGCGTGCGGTGGCCGACGAACGCACCGGTATTCACATCAATGGTGCTCATCGCCTCGGCTGGATCAATGATCAGGTAACCACCGGACTTGAGCGGCACCTTGCGCTCCAGCGCCTTCTGGATTTCATCCTCGACGCCATACAGATCGAAGATCGGCCTTTCACCCGGATAGTGCTCCAGGCGGTCAGCGATTTCCGGCATCAACTCATCAACGAACTGAGTGATCTTGCCGAAGGTTTCGCGCGAATCGACGCGAATCTTCTCGATTTTCGGGTTAACCAGGTCACGCAGGGTGCGCAGCGCTAGAGACAGGTCTTCATAGATCACCAGCGGTGTCGGGCCGACCTTCATCTGCGTGGCGATCTGTTCCCACAAGCGGCGCAGGTAACGGATGTCTGCAAGGATCTCATCGGCACCGGCACCGTCAGCCGCGGTGCGCAGAATAAAACCACCGGTTTCCTCGATGCCTTCTGCCGCCACGCAATCTGCCACCACCTGTTTGAGGCGCTCGCGCTCGGCTTCGTCTTCAATTTTCAGCGAGATGCCAACGTGGGCGGTGCGCGGCATATACACCAGGTAGCGCGAAGGAATCGACAGCTGGGTGGTCAGACGCGCGCCCTTGCTGCCAATCGGATCCTTGGTCACTTGCACAACCAGGCTCTGGCCTTCATGCACCAGAGCGCTGATGCTTTCCACCGCCGAGCCTTCACGGGTGGAAATTTCCGCCGCGTGAATAAATGCTGCACGTTCGAGGCCTATATCGATAAAAGCCGCTTGCATGCCCGGCAGTACGCGCACCACTTTGCCTTTGTAGATATTGCCGACGATGCCACGCTTCTGCGTGCGCTCGACATGCACTTCCTGCAGTACGCCGTTTTCCACCACCGCCACGCGCGATTCCATCGGCGTGATGTTGATCAGGATCTCTTCACTCATGCGCTCATCTCTTCTGAGATAAAGCTGAAAGCCCAGGGACTGCGCCGTTAATGGCGGTCACTCACCCGCGACCCGCAACCTCTTGACTGTGAACTGGCAGCGACTGCCAGCACGGAATAGCAAATTCTGCGAGCAAGGCGGCAGTTTCACACAGCGGCAAACCCACCACCGCCGAATAACTGCCCTGCAACTGGCTGACAAACACCGCAGCCAGGCCCTGAATACCGTAACACCCGGCCTTGTCCTGCGGCTCGCCGCTGACCCAGTAAGCCTCGATTTCGGCTTGGCTCAACGCGCGGAAGGTGACCTGGCTTGTGACCACCCGCGACGCTTGGCGTTCGCGGCTGACCAGCGCCACGGCCGTCAGCACCTCATGGGTTCGCCCAGACAGATCACTGAGCGTCGACAACCCATCGGCGCGGTCGGTCGGCTTGCCAAGAATTCGTCCATCAAGCACCACAGCCGTATCTGCACCGAGCACCACGGCATCCGCGTTATCGGTCAATGCAGCCAGCCCAGCTTGCGCTTTGCTAAGCGCCAGACGCTCTACATAGGCGATTGGCGACTCGCCTGGCAATGCATTTTCATCAATCGGTGCGATTTGCGTGAGGAAGGGCACAGCAATTTGCGTCAACAGCTCGCGGCGACGCGGCGATCCGGAGGCGAGATAGAGTGTGGCCATGCTGACTTCTCCCTGTCGGATAAACGCAAGGCCCAGCGGCCTTGCTTAATTGACGCCCAGACGCTGATGCAGCCCGCGCAGCAAAGTGCAGACCCAAGGCCAGAGCAGCGCACTGACCAACGCCGGCAAGACAAAGGTCAAGGTTGGCGGGCGACTGCCGGTCAGCGCGTTCAGCCACAGCTGCACCAGCTGCGCCAAACCGAACACCACCAGCAGCACGGTGCTTTGCTGCCACATGGGGAACATGCGCAGACGCTGATGCAGGGTCAGCACCAGAAAAGTAATCAGAGTCAGGATCAGCGCATTTTGGCCGAGCAAGGTGCCATTCAGCACATCGGCTAACAGGCCAATAACCCAGGCCGTAGTCATGCCCACACGATGCGGCACAGCCAAGACCCAGTAAGTCAGAAACAACGCCAACCAGAGCGGCCGCCCCAGCTCCATGAACTTGGGCATGCTCGACACGCTGAGCAGCAGCGCCACGGCAAGTGTCAGCCAGACCACCCAGATATTGCTTGATCGTGCGGCCATTATTGCGCAGCCTCCGGCGGATTGGCGGGCGCTGCGGGTGCGGGGGCCGCAGGTTGTTCGGGTTGCGCCTGCTGCAGAATTTCACGGTCCAAGGCTTCCTGCGCCTGCGCTGACTCAGTGGCGCGCTGCTCCGGCGTACGCGGATCGGTGAACACCAGCAACATATAGCGGCTGCGGTTCAGCGTGGCCGTGGGCACTGCACGGACAATCGCAAAAGGCTGACCGGAGTCGTGGATCACTTCGGACACCATGGCCACCGGATAACCGGCCGGGAAGCGCTGGCCAAGGCCAGAGCTGACCAGCAGATCGCCTTCTTTGATATCCGCCGTGTCAGCAACATGGCGCAATTCCAGGCGCTCCGGGTTGCCGGTGCCACTGGCGATGGCGCGTAGGCCGTTGCGATTGACCTGCACGGGAATGCTGTGGGTGGTATCGGTCAGCAGCAGTACACGCGAGGTGTAGGGCATGACCTCGACGACCTGACCCATCAAGCCGCGGGCATCCAGCACGGGCTGACCCAATACCACACCGTCTTTTTCACCCTTGTCGATCAGGATCCGGTGGGTAAAGGGATTGGGGTCGATACCAATCAGCTCGGTGGCCAATACATCGTCGTCAACCAAAGCGGCCGAATTGAGCAGCTCGCGCAGACGCACGTTCTGCTCGGTGAGCGCAGCGAGCTTCTGCAGGCGACGCTGCATCATCAACTGCTCGGCCTTGAGCTTTTCATTTTCGGCGGCAAGCTCGTTACGCGTGCTCAGCTCCTGGGTCGCGCTTTCCCACACCCGAACGGGCAGCCGACCAACCCAATACACAGGTTCAACAATCAGCCCTAGTTGGGCGCGCAACGGATGCAGCAAAGTGAAGCGCGCGTCGACCACCATCAGCGCAGCCGACAACACGGTGAACACCAACAGGCGCACACCCAGCGAAGGACCTTTGGCAAATAGCGGTTTGATCGGCAGCTCCTCACAGCGTCAGGCAGCAAAACAAAGCTGCAAGCGAGTAGAACCCGGCTTGCAGCTCAAGACGTGGAGCGGTCGCGCTTATTCCGAGGACAGCAAGTCCATGGTGTGGCGATCCATCATCTCCAGCGCCTTACCACCACCGCGTGCAACGCAGGTCAGCGGGTCTTCAGCGACGATAACCGGCAGCCCGGTTTCCTGCGACAGCAGTTTGTCCAGATCACGCAGCAGGGCGCCACCACCGGTCAACACCAGGCCACGTTCGGCAATATCGGACGCCAGCTCTGGCGGCGATTGCTCCAGCGCGCTTTTCACCGCCTGGACGATGGTCGCCAGGGATTCCTGCAGCGCTTCGAGCACTTCGTTGGAGTTCAGGGTGAAGCTGCGCGGTACGCCTTCAGCCAGGTTACGGCCGCGCACGTCAACTTCACGCAGCTCACCACCGGCGTAGGCCGTGCCGATTTCCTGCTTGATGCGCTCAGCGGTGGATTCACCAATCAGCGAACCGTAGTTACGACGGACATAAGTGATTATCGCTTCATCGAAACGGTCGCCACCAACACGCACAGACTCAGCGTAAACGACACCGTTCAGGGAGATCAGGGCGATTTCAGTGGTACCACCACCGATGTCGACGACCATCGAACCGCGGGCTTCTTCAACCGGCAAACCGGCGCCGATAGCAGCGGCCATTGGCTCTTCGATCAGGAACACTTCACGGGCACCGGCACCGAGGGCCGATTCCCGGATGGCACGGCGCTCCACCTGGGTGGATTTGCACGGTACGCAGATCAGCACGCGCGGCGACGGCTGCAGGAAGCTATTTTCGTGAACTTTGTTGATGAAGTACTGCAGCATCTTCTCGCAGACGCTGAAGTCGGCGATCACGCCGTCTTTCATCGGACGAATGGCGGCAATGTTGCCGGGGGTACGGCCGAGCATGCGCTTGGCTTCGGTTCCGACCGCCACAACGCTCTTCTGGTTACCGTGGGTACGGATGGCGACCACGGACGGCTCGTTCAGCACAATGCCGCGTTCGCGAACATAAATCAGGGTATTGGCAGTGCCCAGGTCAATCGACAGATCGCTGGAAAACATGCCACGCAGTTTTTTGAACATGGGATAGGGACCCTAGGCAACGCGTGGGTAAAGGCGAAGCGCGGTAAAGGCGCTGCTAAAAAGTGCGGCAAACTCTAACAACGGCAGGGATTTTGAGCAAGGCACCAATATGTTAGATTGCCGGTTTTTCAGGGCTTTAAGGCCCATCATCGCGACCTTTGACCACCACCTGTCACTATCTGTTCCCTGCGCACCTGTGCATGGCGACCCGTTCACATTTCCAAAGGCGGCCAGCAAATGCGCTGCTTCATATAGGGAGAAACCTGATGGCGCTTGAACGCTCCGACGTGGAGAAAATCGCTCATCTGGCCCGACTGGGCCTGAATGAAGCCGATATCCCGGGTACCACCGAGACCCTCAATAACATTCTTGGCCTGATTGATCAGATGCAAGCGGTCAATACTGACGGCATCGAACCACTGGCTCACCCACTGGAAGCCACCCAGCGCCTACGCGCCGACAAGGTCACCGAACGCAACCAGCGCGAGGCCTATCAGGCCATCGCACCCGCCGTGGAAAACGGTCTGTACCTGGTTCCGAAAGTCATCGAGTAAGGGATAAGCCAAGCCATGCATCAATTTACCCTGGCCGAGATCGCCCGCGGACTCGCCGACAAACAGTTTTCGTCTGAAGAGCTGACCCGCAGCCTGTTGGCGCGCATCGCCCAACTCGACCCGCAGCTCAACAGCTTTATCACCGTCACCGAGGAGCTGGCCCTGAGCCAAGCCACTGCGGCTGACGCCCGCCGCGCCAACGGCGAGAGCGGCGCCCTGCTCGGCGCACCAATCGGCCACAAGGATCTGTTCTGCACGCAAGACGTGCTGACCAGCTGCGCCTCAAAGATCCTCACCGGTTTCAAAGCCCCCTATAACGCCACCGTGGTCGAGAAACTCGCCAGCGCCGGCACCGTGACCCTGGGCAAGCTGAACATGGACGAATTCGCCATGGGCTCGGCCAACGAATCCAGCCACTACGGCGCGGTGAAAAACCCCTGGGACCTGACCCGCGTACCGGGCGGCTCTTCCGGCGGCTCGGCTGCCGCAGTCGCCGCGCGCCTGCTGCCTGCAGCGACCGGCACCGACACCGGCGGCTCAATCCGTCAGCCGGCGGCGCTGACCAACCTCACCGGGATCAAGCCGACCTACGGCCGTGTGTCGCGCTGGGGCATGATTGCCTATGCGTCCAGCCTCGACCAGGGCGGCCCACTGGCCCGCACGGCTGAAGACTGCGCACTGATGCTGCAAGCCATGGCCGGTTTCGACACCAAGGACTCCACCAGCGTCGATCAGCCGGTTGACGACTACCTGGCCGCCCTCAGCCAACCGCTGAATGGCCTGCGCATCGGCCTGCCGAAGGAATACTTCGGCGCGGGCCTCGATGCACGCATCGGCGAGAAGGTGATGACTGTCGTCGAGGAGCTGAAAAAGCTTGGCGCCAGCGTCAAGGAAATCTCCCTGCCGAATATGCAGCACGCCATTCCCGCCTACTACGTGATTGCCCCGGCAGAGGCCAGCAGCAACCTCTCGCGCTTCGACGGCGTGCGCTTCGGCTACCGCTGCGAGAACCCGGTAAACCTGGAAGACCTCTACAAGCGTTCGCGTGGCGAAGGTTTCGGCGCAGAAGTGAAGCGCCGCATCATGGTCGGCACTTACGCGCTGTCCGCCGGCTACTACGACGCCTATTACCTCAAAGCGCAGAAGATCCGCCGCCTGATCAAGAATGACTTTGTCGCAGCCTTTAATGATGTCGACGTGATCCTCGGCCCCACCACGCCAAACCTGGCCTGGAAGCTCGGCGAGAAGAACAACGATCCAGTCGCCGCCTACCTGGAAGACATCTACACCATCACCGCCAACCTGGCCGGCATCCCCGGCCTGTCGATGCCTGCCGGCTTCGTCGATGGTCTGCCGGTCGGTGTGCAACTGCTCGCCCCTTACTTCCAGGAAGGCCGCCTGCTCAACGTCGCCCATCAGTACCAACAGGTTACTGACTGGCACATACAAGCTCCGGCTGGATTCTGAGGACGACTGATATGCAATGGGAAACCGTAATCGGGCTGGAAATTCACGCCCAGCTCAGCACCCAATCGAAGATTTTTTCCGCCAGCGCCATCGCCTTTGGCGCCGAGCCCAACACCCAGGCCAGCCTGGTTGACCTCGGCATGCCTGGCACCCTGCCGGTACTGAACGCCGAAGCGGTGCGTATGGCCTGCAAGTTCGGCCTGGCGATTGATGCCGAAATCGCCCCGCACAACATCTTTGCGCGCAAGAACTACTTCTACCCGGACCTGCCCAAGGGCTACCAGACCAGCCAGATGGATCACCCCATCGTTGGCAAGGGCTTCCTCGACATCACCCTGGAAGACGGCACCCAGAAGCGCATCGGCATCACCCGCGCGCACCTGGAAGAAGACGCCGGTAAGAGCCTGCACGAAGACTTCCACGGCATGAGCGGCATCGACCTCAACCGTGCCGGCACGCCGTTGCTGGAAATCGTATCCGAGCCGGACATCCGCTCAGCCAAGGAAGCGGTGGCCTACGTCAAGGCAATCCATGCGCTGGTACGCTACCTCGGCATCTGCGACGGCAACATGGCCGAAGGCTCGCTGCGCTGCGACTGCAACGTCTCGGTGCGCCCGGTTGGCCAGGCCGAGTTCGGCACCCGCGCCGAGATCAAGAACGTCAACTCGTTCCGCTTTATCGAAAAAGCCATCAACCATGAAGTGCAGCGCCAAATCGAACTGATCGAAGACGGCGGCAAAGTGGTGCAGGAAACTCGCCTGTACGACCCGAATAAGGACCAGACGCGCTCCATGCGCAGCAAGGAAGAAGCCAACGACTACCGTTACTTCCCCTGCCCGGACCTGTTGCCGGTGGTGATTGAGCAGAGCTTCCTCGACGAAGTGCGCGCCACTCTGCCGGAGTTGCCGGTCGAGAAGCGCGCACGTTTCGAGCGCGAGTTCGGCCTGTCCGCCTACGACGCCGACGTACTGGCCGCCAGCCGCGAACTGGCCAACTACTTCGAGGCCGTCAACACCGTGTGCGGCGACGCCAAACTGGCCGCCAACTGGGTGATGGGCGAGCTGTCCAGCCTGCTCAACAAGGACAATCTGGAAATCGACCAGTCGCCGGTTTCCGCCGAGCAGCTGGGCGGGATGATCCTGCGCATCAAGGACAACACCATCAGCGGCAAGATCGCCAAGATGGTCTTCGAGGCCCTGGCCGCCGGTGAAGGTGCAAGCGCTGACGAAGTGATCGAGAAGAAAGGCCTCAAGCAGGTCACCGACTCTGGCGCCATCGAAGCCATGCTGGACGAAGTACTGGCCGCCAACGCTGAGCAGGTTGAACAGTACCGGGCAGCGGATGAAGCCAAGCGCGGCAAGATGTTCGGCTTCTTCGTCGGCCAGGCCATGAAAGCCTCGAAGGGCAAGGCCAACCCCGGCCAGGTGAACGAACTGCTGAAGAAAAAGCTCGAAGCTTGAGCCTTGTAGCACGACATAACGCCGGGTCTACCCGGCGTTGTTTTGTCCGCCATCCACATTCAGGTACCGCTATGCGCCTGTTACTGATTGCATTCACCAGCTTGCTGCTCAGCGCCTGCGCCAGCCAGGGCCAGGTCGACCCGCAGGGCTATCGCGCCGAGGGCCAGGCGTCCTATTACGGCGCAAGGCACCACGGTAACAAGACCGCCAGCGGCGAACGCTTTGACCAGAATGCACTGACCGCAGCACACCGCACCCTGCCGTTTGGTAGCCGCGTGCAGGTGACCAATCTGCGCAATGACAAGACAGTGGTGGTACGCATCAACGACCGCGGCCCCTACGCCAAGAAGCGTATCATCGACCTCTCGCAAAAAGCCGCCGAACAGCTGGATATGCTGCGAGACGGCGTAGTGCCAGTGCGCGTGGAACAACTGGCCGACTGAACACAGCTGTTTACAAAGAATCCGTAGGCAGCCCAGTCCAGCCTCTGGCGCCAAGCAAGCCGATGATTAAACTAGCGCCACTTTTATGGAGCCCCTTGCAATGACCCTGATGACCTTTGTTTATCTGATCGCAGGCCTGGTGCTGCTGGTTGCCGGTGCCGAGGTACTGGTACGCGGCGCCGCCAAACTGGCCGCGCAATTCGGCATTCCGCCGCTGATCATCGGCTTGACCGTGGTGGCCTTCGGCACCAGCGCGCCGGAAACCGCCGTCAGCGTACAAGCTGCACTGGATGGCAGTGGTGATCTGGCGATTGGCAACGTGGTCGGCAGCAATATCGCCAACGTGTTGTTCATCCTCGGCCTGACCGCACTGATCGCCCCGCTGATCGTATCGCGCCAGCTGATCCGCCTGGATGTGCCGATCATGATTGGCGCCAGCCTGCTGACCTTCGCCCTGGCCTGGGACGGCAGCCTGAGCAAACTCGACGGCGCCATACTGTTCGCTGGCATCGTCGCCTACACCGCCTTCCTGATCATCAGCAGCCGCAAGCAGAAGTCCCTCGAAGATGATGAATTCAGCAAGGAATTCGGCCTCGATGAACCCGTCAAACCCTACGCCTGGGCAATCAATCTGGGGCTGATCATCGTCGGCCTGGTACTGCTGGTCAGCGGTTCCAACTTCCTTGTGGAAGGTGCGGTTACCCTGGCGCGCACGCTGGGTATCTCGGAGCTGGTAATCGGCCTTACGGTGGTCGCCGTCGGCACCTCGCTGCCGGAGCTGGCCACCTCAGTGCTGGCTGCCATCAAGGGCGAGCGCGATATCGCCGTGGGCAATATCGTCGGCAGCAACATCTTCAACCTGCTCTGCGTGCTGGGCCTGGCCTCGATGGTCTCACCGCAAGCCATCAGCGTGGCCGCCAATGCCCTGGCTTTCGACTTCCCGGTGATGATCGCCGTGGCTGTAGCCTGCCTGCCGATCTTCTTCGCCGGCTACCGCATCAACCGCTGGGAAGGTCTGCTGTTTCTGGCCTACTACGTGGCCTATACGGTCTACCTGGTGATGTCGTCGACCGGCCGCCCGTTTGCCGAAATCTTCGGTGACGCCATGCTTGGCTACGCCCTACCGCTGACTGCGGTAACCCTGGTGATCATCGCCGGCCGTGCCTGGCACAAGCAGCGGGGCCAGGAGGTTTAACCGATGAGCGATACCCATGAGCAGGGCCTGAAAGTCCGCCGCGAAGTGATGGGCGATGCCTTTGTCGACCGCGCCCTGGGTAACGCCACGGACTTTACCCAGCCGCTGCAGGACTTCGTTAACGAACACGCCTGGGGCGGTGTGTGGACCCGCGAAGGGCTGGACCGTAAGACACGCAGCCTGATCACGCTGTCGGCGCTTACTGCACTGAAATGCCCGCAGGAGCTCAAGGGCCACGTGCGCGGTGCGCTGAACAATGGCTGCACGGTCGAAGAAATCCGCGAAACCCTGCTGCACTGTGCGGTATATGCCGGCGTACCGGCCGCCATTGATGCCTTTCGCGCGGCCCAGGAAGTGATCGACGACTTCCAGCAAGCCTGATCGCAGCACAACAAAAAGCCGGGCATTGCCCGGCTTTTTTATGCCTGTGGGATGGCTAAATCCAGCCGCCCCACTGCAGTACAAACAGCCCGATATTGGTGGTGATCGCCGCCGCCAGGGTGGTAATAACGATGATCGCCGCCGCCAGCTGATGGTTAGCGCCGGCAGCCTTAGCCATCACGAAGCTGGCCGCTGCCGTCGGGCTGGCAAAGAACAGAAACAGAATGCCTAGTTCAGCCTCGCGGAAGCCGCAGAAGAACGCACCAAAGGTACCCAGCAGCGGCAGCCAGATCATCTTCATCACACTAGCACCCAGGGCCACCTTACCGCTTTCGCGCAGCGATGCCAGCGACAGCGTGGCACCGATACAGATCAGCGCAAGAGGCAGGGTCAGTTGCGCCAGATACTCGCCCGAGGTGGTCAGCCAGGCTGGCAGTCGAACTTGCCAGTAGGCAAACGGTATCGCCGCCAGCACACCGAGAATCAGCGGATTACGCAGAATGTTTTTGCTGATGCTCCACACGCTGGCTTTGGCGTTCGGGCTGTAGATCGCCAGGACAATCGCCGACAGGCTGTTGTAACTGAGGATCACCACGCCACCGAGTACCCCGCCGAGTGAAAGACCGTAATCACCGTACAGACTGGTGGCCAGTGCCAGGCCGATGATGCCGTTATTGCCGCGAAACGCTCCTTGCACATACACGCCACGATCCACCCGCGGCACCCGCCACAGCGCCCAGCCCCATACCAGCAGAAAGCCCACCACCGTCGCCAGCACAAAATAACCGAGTAGCGCCGGCTGGAGAGCGGTGCGCAGATCAGCATGCAGGATGGCGAGAAACAGCATGGCCGGCATGCTGACGTTGAAGACCAGAGAAGTGGCTGTGCTGATAAAGGCGGCGTCGATCTGTCCCAGGCGTTTGAGCATCAGGCCGAGAAACAGCATGGCGAACACCGGCGCAGTGATGCCGAGAATTTCCGAGAAGATTGCAAACATGCGAAGACACTGGGAACGAGAGGTCTGGCGATGATAGCAGGCCAGACTTTCAGCCTGCTTTCAGATCGAGACAAACCCGCAGGCAAGCGCAGACCAACTGCAGACCGGCGAAAGCTGGCTGAAAGCTTGTCTTCGTAGACTCGCCCCACGGCTGACTCGATTCGGCCACCCCGGCTGCCAGCACGCCTGCGCACCTGACAAAAACAACAACGGTAATTGCCATGTTTATTTTGCCGCTCTGCTCGCGCCCCCGCGCGCACCGCCCCCGTCTCCGCCCGACTCGACTGCAACCGCTGCCTCATTAAGGCCGCGCCCTGCTTTCCGCACTCTACCCACCCGGAGACTCGTCATGCTGACTTTCCTTGGCTTTGCCATGGTCATCACCTTTATGTACCTGATCATGAGCAAGCGCCTGTCCGCGCTGATCGCGCTGATCATCATCCCCATCGCCTTCGCTCTGATCGGCGGCTTCGCCAACGACATCGGCCCGATGATGCTCGAAGGCATCAGCAAACTCGCGCCGACCGGGGTGATGCTGATGTTTGCCATCCTCTATTTCGCCATCATGATCGACTCAGGCCTGTTCGATCCGCCCGTGCGCCTGATCCTCAAGCTGGTAAAGGGCGACCCGCTGAAAGTGGCCGTCGGCACCGTGGCCCTGGCGTTGATCGTCTCACTCGACGGTGATGGCTCAACCACCTACATGATCTGCGTCGGCGCCATGCTGCCGCTTTACAGCCGCTTGAAGATGAGCCCGACCATCATGGCCGGCCTGATCATCATGGCCGGCGGCATCATGAACATGACGCCCTGGGGCGGACCGACCGCTCGCGCCGCCAGCGCCCTGCATGTCGACCCCTCAGATGTGTTTGTGCCGATGATCCCGACCATGGTGATCGGGGCCATCGTGCTGTTTGCCGTCGCCTATTTCTATGGCCTGAGTGAGCGCAAGCGCCTGGGCATTCTGCAACTGCCGGACGCTCAGGCCGGCCAGGAGCAGATCAGCGTTTCGCAGTACCCCGAAGCTCGCCGCCCCAAGCTGACCCTGATCAATGCCGCCCTCACCGTGGTGCTCATGACGACGCTAATTGCCGGCCTGCTGCCGATGCCGGTGCTGTTTATGATCGCGTTCAGCATCGCCATGATGATCAACTACCCCTGCCTGCAGCAGCAGAAAGAGCGTATCGCCACCCACGCTGGCAACGTTCTGGCAGTGGTCGGACTGATCTTCGCAGCCGGAATCTTCACCGGCATTCTGTCCGGCACGGGCATGGTCGACGCCATGTCCAAGAGCCTGCTGGCGGTCATCCCTGATGCCCTCGGCCCACATCTGGCGGTGATCACGGCACTGGTGAGCATGCCGTTCACCTTCTTTATGTCCAACGATGCGTTCTACTACGGCATCCTGCCGGTGCTCAACGAAGCCGCCGCCAACTACGGCATCAGCCCAGTGGAAATGGCCCGCGCCTCGATTGTTGGCCAACCGGTACACCTGCTCAGCCCGCTGGTGCCTTCCACCTATTTGCTGATTGGCCTGGCAAAGATCGAATTCGGCGACCTGCAGCGCTTCACCCTGAAATGGGCCGTGCTGATCTGCCTGGCCATCATGCTGGCGGCACTGCTGTTAGGGGTGTTCCCGCTCTTCGCCAGCCTCTAACGACAGGCGTAGAGATACATCGCGGCATCCGGTCAAACCGGCTGCCGCACACGTGCTCAGCGGCGTACCGGACGCTTCTGCAGCTTGCGCTGCAAGGTCCGCCGATGCATGCCAAGGGCACGGGCAGTGGCGGAGATATTGCCTTCATGCTCGCTGAGCACGCGCTGGATGTGCTCCCACTGCAGGCGATCCACTGACATCGGATTTTCCGGCACCAGGCTATCCAGGTCGGCATGCTGGGTCAGCAGCGCGGCCAGCACATCGTCGGCATCGGCCGGTTTGCACAGGTAGTTGCAGGCGCCACGCTTGATCGCCTCCACCGCTGTGGCAATGCTCGAATAGCCGGTGAGAATCACCACGCGCATTTCGGCGTCCAGCTCCAGCAGCTTGGGCAGCAGCACCAGACCGGAATCACCTTCCATCTTCAGGTCAACCACGGCGTAGTCCGGCAGGTCCTGCACGGCCAGGGCAAGGCCTTCCTCAGCGGAACCGGCGGTCGACACACGCAAGCCACGTCGGCTCATGGCCCGCGCCATGACGCGGGTAAAAGTCGGGTCATCGTCAACCAGCAACAGGTGCGGTTGTTCGTCGCCTTCGAACAGGATCTCGTCACTCATACTCAATGCTTCCTCAGGCTCGGCCGTAGGCGCGCGGCAGTTTCAGCTCGGTGAGCGTGCCGCCTTCTTCATGGTTATACAGTTTAACCGTGCCGCCGGCACGGGTGACGCTGGCCTGACTGAGGAACAGGCCCAGACCAAACCCCTTGCCCTTGGTGGTGAAAAACGGCCGCCCCAGCTGCTCGGCAATCGCCAGCGGCACACCGGCACCAAAGTCACGAATGCTAAAGCGCAGCCACTGGTGATCCCAATCAAGGCGAATATCCAGCTTGTCCGGGCAGGCGTCGGCGGCGTTGTTCAGCAGGTTGAGCAACGCCTGGGTCAGATCGGCCGGCGGCATCATTTTTGGAGGGGTGCCACGACCCAGGCATTGATAGCGATAACTGGCTTCAGGGCGCATCAGATGCCAGCGATTGAGCGTGGTTTCCAGCCATTCGACTGACGACAGCTCGATCACTGCCTGACGGCGATCCGCCTCGGCGGCACGCACCAGCTGCTGCAGGGTTTCTTTGCACAGTTTGACCTGTTCCTGCAGCACGGCCAGGTCTTCCTGCAGGGTCGGTTCCTGATGCTCGCGGCGCAGTTCCTTGATCAGCACGCTCATGGTCGCCAGCGGCGTGCCCAATTCGTGCGCCGCACCCGCCGCCTGGGTTGCTACGGCGAGCAGTTGCTGGTCACGCAAGCCTTCTTCGCGGCGCTCAGCGCGCAGCTCTTCCTGACGCCGCAGCTCTTCGGCCATCTTCGCCACGAAAAAGGTGATCAACCCGGCGGCCAAAGCAAAGCTCAGCCACATGCCGTAGATCAGCAGGCTCTCACGCGGGCCGGACGGCAGGTCCAGCGGATGCGACCAGACCAGCAGAAAGGTATAACCGCCCAGCGCCAGCCCCGAGAGAGTAATGGTGTAGAGCCAGGGCAAGGTCGCTGCGGCAATCGTCAGCGGCACCAAGTAATAGGAAACAAACGGGTTGGTCGAACCACCCGAGTAATACAGCAACAGGCTGTGAATGATCAGGTCGCAGCCCAGTTGCACCGCGTACTCCTGCTCAGTCACCGGCCAGGGGCCGCGCAAACGCAGCGCGGTCAGCAGACACAGCACCAGGGAGATGCCGAGGGTGACGCTGAGCTCCAGCCAGGGCAGCGGCAGCGCCCCCGACTTGTACGCCAGCCCCACAGAACCGGCTTGCGCGGCCAGCACCAGAATGCGGATTAGGGTCAGGCGCCAGAGGTTTTGCCGGCTCGCCGACAGTAGCTGCACAGGTGCGAGCATAGAATCTCCAAGATGCTCATTTAGCGAGCCGCAGGAGTATAACCAAGCCTCTCTACGCCTCACTGCGGCAACACGCCGCAGCACGCACCCTGTAGAGCAAGAGAGCACGCAGCCACGCTTATTCGCAACCAGTTGAAGCGCAAGGAATAACTGGCCGTAAAAATGTGGAACCGGATTTAACCCGTTCAGTCTGATAGCTACGTCTACCCTCTGGAAAGCCGCGCATACCCCATGCGCCCATCACACAAAGGAATCGTCATGCTGCCATTGTCCCGCCTCGCCACCGCCCTGCTGCTGAGCACCACCACCCTGTTGAGCGCCACGGCCATGGCCGAAGAAGCGCGCTACAACCAGGTCGCTCTGCGCGCCGAGGTCAATAAGGAAATCGCCCACGACCTGATGCACGTCACCCTCTACAGCGAAGCCCAGGACAGCGACCCAGCCGCCCTCGCCGCGCAGATCAGCAAAACCCTGAATGCCAGCATCGCCCAGGCACGCAAAGTCAAAGGCGTCAGCGTTACCTCCGGCAGCCGTAACAGCTACCCGGTTTACGATGACAAGGGCCAGAAAATCACCGCCTGGCGTGAGCGCGCCGAGCTGCGTCTGGAAAGCGCCGACTTCAGCGCGCTGTCCAAGCTCACCGGGGAAATGCTGCAAACCCTGAAGATGGGCGGGATGAACTTCAGCATCGCCTCGGACACCCGTAAAACCCACGAAGATGCCCTGCTCAAGGACGCCGTTGCAGCCTTCAAGGCCCGCGCGCAACTGGCCACCGAAGCCCTCGGCGGCAGCGGTTACAAGCTGGTCAGCCTGAGCCTGAACACCGGTGGTTTCCAGCCACCCATGCCGATGCGCATGGAGGCCATGAAAGGCGCGGCGATGATGGATGCGGCGGTGACGCCGGAGATAGAAGCCGGCACCAGCCAGGTCAACATCAACGCCGACGGTGTGATCGAAGTGCAGATGCCATAAAAACTGCTACAAACAGAAGCAGCGCCGTTATCCGACGATAGCGGCGCTTTGCCATGCTTTTCTCGCACTTTTATAGATATGCGACACCAACATACTGTTGCGTCGTCATTCCTGTTCTCTCTGCGACATGCCACTTGCCTACGGCATACGCCCTGCATAGCTTCTCCCAAGGTCTCCACAAGAGGCCCCTCAGGATCACAACCACAATAACCATGAGGTCACTATGCGTAAGAACGCCGTCATCCAGGCTTTACTCGCCGCTGGGCTGATCGCCAGCACGCCACTTGCCAGCGCAGCCGGCAACCTGGTGTTCTGCTCCGAAGGCAGCCCCGCCGGGTTCGACCCTGGCCTGTACACCACAGGCACCGATTTCGATGCTGCAGCTGAAACCGTGTTCAACCGCCTGAGCCAGTTCGAGCGTGGCGGCACTAAAGTGATCCCTGGCCTGGCCGAGAAGTGGGATATCAGCGAAGACGGCCTGAGCTACACTTTTCACCTGCGTCCAAAGGTGAAATTCCACACCGCCGAATACTTCAAGCCGAGCCGCGACTTCAACGCAGACGATGTGCTGTTCACCTTCCAGCGCATGCTCGACAAAGACCACCCGTTCCGCAAAGCCTACCCGTCGGAGTTCCCCTACTTCACCGACATGGGCATGGACGCGAACATCGCCAAGATCGAAAAACTCGACGACATGACCGTCAAGTTCAGCCTCAACGAAGTCGACGCCGCCTTTATCCAGAACCTGGCGATGAGCTTTGCCTCGATCCAGTCCGCCGAATACGCCGACAGCCTGCTCAAGGCCGGCAAGGCTGCCGACATCAACCAGAAGCCCATTGGCACCGGCCCATTCGTGTTCAGCCGCTACCAGAAGGATGCGGTGATCCGCTTCAAGGGCAACAAGGAATACTGGCAGCCGGATGAGGTGAAGATCGACAACCTGATTTTCGCCATCAACACCGACGCTTCGGTGCGTATGCAGAAGCTCAAGGCCGGCGAATGCCAGGTCACCCTGTTCCCGCGCCCGGCGGATCTGGACGCACTGAAAAAAGACCCGAACCTGGACATGCCCGAGCAGGCCGGCTTCAACGTCGGCTATATCGCCTACAACGTGACCCACCCGCCGTTCGACAAACTCGAAGTGCGCCAGGCGCTGGACATGGCGGTGAACAAGCAGGGCATCATCGACGCGGTGTACCAGAGCGCCGGCCAACTGGCGGTCAACGGCATGCCGCCAACCCAATGGTCGTATGACGACAGCATCAAGGACCCCGCCTACAACCCGGAAAAAGCCAAGGAGCTGCTCAAGGCCGCCGGCATCAAGGAAGGCACCGAGATCACCCTGTGGGCCATGCCGGTGCAACGCCCGTACAACCCCAACGCCAAGCTGATGGCCGAAATGCTGCAAAGCGACTGGGCCAAGGTAGGCATAAAGGCCAAGATCGTCAGCTACGAGTGGGGCGAATACCTCAAACGCGCCAAGGCCGGTGAACACGACGCCATGCTGATCGGCTGGAGCGGCGACAACGGTGACCCGGACAACTGGCTGGGCACCCTCTACGGCTGCGACGCAGTGGACGGCAACAACTTCTCCAAGTGGTGCTATGCCGACTACGACAAGCTGGTCAAGGCCGCCAAGCGCGTGACCAACACCACTGAGCGCACCGAGCTGTACAAGCAGGCTCAGGTGATTCTCAAGCGCGAAGTGCCGATCACCCCGATCGCCCACTCCACGGTCTACCAGCCGATGAGCAAGAAGGTCGTGGACTTCAAGATAAGCCCGTTCGCGCTGAACTCGTTCTACGGCGTCGGCGTCAAGTAACAGCGCTTCTCGACCAAGCTGACGAGCGGCTTACCCCGCCACTCGCCAGCCGGACAACGGCGGCCTACCCGGCTGCCGTTTGCTGGCTCCGTATAACCCGAGGATTACGCTGATGACCGAACCTATTTGGCAGTCTGCTGCCTGCCTCACCCCGCCTGCCACATGCGCGCTCGACCGGCACCTGGCTGCCGAACCACTCGCCGCATTACAACAGCGTCTGGCCATGCAGCCCGATGCACGCTCACCTTTTTTGGAGCACTGACCCGCATGCTGTCCTTTATTGCCCGACGCCTGCTATTGCTGATCCCTACCTTTTTCGGCGTCACCCTGTTGACCTTCGCGCTGATCCGCATGATCCCCGGCGACCCGGTGGAAGTGATGATGGGCGAACGCCGCGTCGACCCGGTGATGCATGCTGATGCCATGGAGCGCCTGGGCCTGAACAAACCGCTGTATGCCCAGTATTTCGACTATATCGGCCAGCTGGCCCAAGGCGACCTGGGGCAATCGCTGCGTACCCGGGAAAGCGTGTGGAGCGAATTTCTCACCTTGTTTCCCGCCACCGTCGAATTGGCCCTGGCCGCCCTGCTGTTCGCCGGCACTCTGGGGTTAGTTGCCGGTGTAATTGCCGCCCTCAAACGCGGCTCGCTGTTCGACCATGGGGTAATGGGCATCTCATTGGCCGGCTACTCCATGCCGATTTTCTGGTGGGGCCTGCTGCTGATCATGTTCTTCTCGGTGTGGCTGGGCTGGACGCCGGTGTCCGGACGTATCGATCTGCTCTACGACATTCCGCCAGTCACCGGTTTTATGCTGATCGACACCTTGCTCAGCGGCGAAGAGGGCGCATTTGTCGACGCCCTGCGCCATCTGATCCTGCCGGCCATCGTGCTCGGCACCATTCCACTCGCGGTCATCGCCCGCATGACCCGTTCGGCGATGCTCGAAGTGCTACGCGAGGATTATGTGCGCACCGCCCGCGCCAAGGGCCTTTCACCGGCCCGCGTGGTGTTTGTGCATGGCCTGCGCAATGCGCTGATTCCGGTGCTCACGGTGTTCGGCCTGCAGGTCGGCGCACTGCTGGCGGGCGCGGTACTGACCGAAACCATCTTCTCCTGGCCGGGCATCGGCAAATGGCTGATCGAGTCGATCGGCGCGCGTGACTACCCGGTGGTGCAGAACGGCATTTTGCTGATCGCCTGCCTGGTGATCCTGGTCAACTTCGTGGTGGACATCCTGTATGGACTGGCTAACCCACGCATTCGCCATCAGCGCTAAGAACCTGCCCATGGCCTGCTGCGCGTCGGCGATACGGCGTCAAAACCAGCTTCGGAATGCTCATGTGCAGCAGCACACTCCGCTTCCTCAGCCGCTTTTTCCTTGTCTCGCGCTAGCTCGCGAGGCCATGCACAGGTTCTACGGAGCCCACTATGACAACTGAAACCCTAAGCACCACACTCGATCAATCGCTGCTCTACCCTTCGCCGCTCAAGGAATTCTGGCAGGCCTTCGCCCACAACAAGGGCGCAGTCGCCGGGCTGGCGTTTATGATCCTACTGGTGATCTGCGCGCTGTTTGCGCCGTGGATCGCGCCGCACGACCCCAGCGAGCAATACCGCGAATTTCTGCTCACCCCGCCAGCCTGGCTGGAAGGTGGCCAGCTGCAATTTCTGCTCGGCACCGATGAAGTAGGTCGCGACCTGCTGTCGCGGTTGATTCATGGCGCACGGCTGTCGCTGCTGATCGGTCTGGCCTCGGTACTGATGTCGCTGATCCCCGGCATCCTTCTCGGGCTGGTCGCCGGCTTCTTTCCGCGCCTGCTTGGCCCGTCGATCATGCGCCTGATGGACATCATGCTGGCCCTGCCCTCGCTGCTGCTGGCGGTGGCCATCGTCGCCATCCTCGGCCCAGGCCTGGTCAACACCATCTTCGCCATCGCCATCGTCTCGCTACCGTCTTACGTGCGCCTGACCCGCGCGGCCGTGATGGGCGAGCTGAACCGCGATTACGTCACCGCCGCACGCCTGGCCGGCGCCAGCCTGCCGCGGCTGATGTTTATCACCGTGCTGCCCAACTGCATGGCACCGCTGATCGTGCAGGCCACCCTGAGCTTTTCCTCGGCGATTCTCGATGCCGCTGCCCTGGGTTTTCTCGGCCTCGGCGTACAACCGCCAACGCCTGAGTGGGGCACCATGCTGGCCTCAGCGCGCGACTATATCGAGCGCGCCTGGTGGGTGGTCAGCCTGCCGGGCCTGACCATTCTGCTCAGCGTGCTGGCGATCAATCTGATGGGCGACGGGCTGCGCGATGCACTCGACCCGAAACTCAAGAATGCGCAGTGAGGAACCCCGCATGAGCCTGTTGGATATCAAAAACCTCAGCGTGCGCTTCGGCGACGCCACGGCCATCCCAGTGGTCGACGGCCTCGACCTGTGTGTGGAGAAGGGCGAAGTACTGGCGATTGTTGGCGAATCCGGCTCCGGCAAATCGGTGACCATGATGGCGCTGATGGGCCTGATCGACGCCCCCGGCATCGTCACCGCCGACAGCTTGCAGTTCGACGGCACCGACATGCTGCGCCTCAAGGGTCGCCAGCGTCGGCATATCGTCGGCAAAGACCTGTCGATGGTCTTTCAGGACCCGATGACCGCACTCAACCCCAGCTTTACCGTGGGTTTCCAGATCGAAGAAGTGCTGCGCCAGCATATGAGTCTCAAAGGCCAGGCCGCCCGCCAACGCGCCCTGCAACTGCTCGACCGGGTAGAAATCCCCGCCGCCGCCAGCCGCCTGAATGCCTACCCGCACCAACTGTCCGGCGGCATGAGCCAGCGGGTGGCGATTGCCATGGCAATTGCCGCCGAGCCAAAACTGCTGATCGCCGACGAACCGACCACGGCGCTGGATGTGACCATTCAGGCGCAGATCATGGACCTGCTGGTGGGCCTGCAGCGCGAACAGAATATGGGCCTGGTGCTGATCACCCATGACCTGGCCGTGGTCGCCGAAACCGCGCAACGGGTCTGCGTGATGTATGCCGGGCAAGCGGTGGAGATCGGCAGCGTGCCGCAGCTGTTCAACGCCCCCAGCCACCCCTACACCGAAGCGCTGCTCAAGGCGATTCCCGAACATAGCCAGGGCCAACGCCGCCTGACCACCCTGCCCGGCATCGTGCCGGGCCGCTACGACCGGCCGCTGGGCTGCCTGCTGTCGCCACGCTGCCCCTACGTCCAGGCCCATTGCCGTGAACAACGGCCGACTCTGGATGCCAATGAACGTGGCGCGGCGCGCTGCTTCTACCCGCTCAACCTGACTGCGGAGGTGGCCTGATGAGCGCCGTCCTGACTGCTCGCGACCTCACCCGTCACTACGAAATCTCCCGTGGCCTGTTCCAGCCCAACGCTCAGGTGCAAGCGCTGAATGGCGTGTCCTTTGAATTAGAGGCGGGCAAGACCCTGGCGGTGGTCGGCGAGTCCGGCTGCGGCAAATCCACCCTGGCCCGCGCCCTGACACTGATCGAGGAGCCCAGCTCGGGCTCACTGCAGATCGCCGGGCAGGAAGTGACAGGGGCCAACAAGGCGCAGCGCAAACAGCTGCGCCGTGACGTGCAGATGGTCTTTCAGAACCCCTACGCCTCGCTCAATCCAAGGCAAAAGGTCGGCGACCAGCTCGGCGAACCACTATTGATCAACACTCAGCTGTCGCGCCTGGAACGGCGCGAGCGGGTGCAGGCGATGATGCAGCAAGTCGGCCTGCGCCCCGAGCATTACCAGCGCTACCCGCATATGTTCTCCGGCGGCCAGCGCCAGCGCATCGCCCTGGCCCGGGCGATGATGCTGCAACCCAAGGTGCTGGTGGCGGACGAGCCGACTTCGGCGCTGGACGTGTCGATCCAGGCCCAGGTGCTCAACCTGTTTATGGACCTGCAGGAGCAGTTCAACACCGGCTATGTGTTTATCTCGCACAACCTCTCTGTGGTGCGCCACGTTGCCGATGATGTGCTGGTGATGTACCTCGGCCGCCCGGTGGAAATGGGCCCCAGCGAGCTGATCTACAACCGCCCGTTGCACCCTTACACCCAGGCACTGCTGTCGGCGACGCCGACCATTCATCCTGATCCGAGCAAACCGAAGATCAAGATCAGTGGCGAACTGCCCAACCCGCTCTCGCCACCCAGCGGTTGCGCCTTCCACCAACGCTGCCCGCATGCCAGCGAACGCTGCCAGGTTGAACAGCCGGCATTGCGCCTGCTGGATGCACGGCAAGTGGCTTGCCACCATGCCGAGCAGATCAATAGCTAAATAATGCGAGCCCCGCCCAGGCGGGGCTTATTCCTACACCGATCCCCGGTAGAACAACCTGTAAACCAGCAGTCCGACTGCTTCATTTAGCAGCAAACCGTTCTGCCAGACCGCCTTGCTTTCTGGCAGCCAGCCGCCGGCAGGCCGGCCATTGGGCGTACCGAGAAAGCCCATCGGCGCACTGATCACCTGCAAACCCGCCTGCTCAAAACTCCAGCGTGACCTGGGCATATGCCAGGCCTGGGTCACCAGCACCACGCGGGTAATCCCCGCCTGCTTCAGCAGTTCAGCGCTGTGGCTCGCATTCTCCCAGGTGGTGCGGCTCAAACCTTCCTGCCAACGCACCGGAACGTCGTAATCACGCGCCAGCACCTCAGCCATCAACGCCGCTTCACTGGGCGGTACGCCAAAGTGCAACCCGCCACTGGTTAGCAGCGGCAAACCAGAGGCCTTGGCCAGGCGAGCCGCGAAACGCACCCGTTCCAATGCCAACAGACTGGGCTGATCCGAACCCCAGCCGGGATCAGCCAGCTCACGCCCGCCACCCAGAACCACAATCACATCGGCCTGCCGAGCTAAATCAGCCCATTGCCGCTCATTTAATGCCGGCTCGGTTTCCAGTACCCGCGCCGAATACTCGACCACCACCGGCAGGCTAAACAGCCACATACCGCCCAGCCCGACAACCAAGCAGCCCGCCGCCAAGCGCGGAAAACGCCGACGCAGCCACCAGGCGGCCAGCAGCAAAAGCAGGAACAGGCCTGGCGGAAGGAAGAACTGTTTGAGGATGTAGCGAATCGGCATTGGGCACCTCCATGGGTGCGCGCAGCCTACCGATGATTGCTCGCCCGAAACAACTGCGAGCCGCAGGCTTTGCAGGCCTGCACGCCATTGCCGGACTGCCAGCCCGCCAGAGTCCCGCACAGGGCGCAGCACAACTGTAGACGGCGTTTAAGCAGCGGCTTGATCTTGCCGGGCAGCGCGGCGGTGGGTTTGTGGCCGGACCGGCCAATCTTGCGTGAGCTTGGTAGTTGCTCAATCTGCGCCATTTCCTGCGCTGCGGCATGCCAGCCGCGCAGCCAGTCCAGGTCGCGATTCAGATAAGCGCGAATCAGCTCCATTTCCGCCGCCGTAAGCCCGCGTAGCTCAAGTTCCAGCGGCGGTTGTGCAGACAGTGCACTCAGGCTATCCGCCTCATCCAACGCCATTGCAAGGCGTTGCAGCAGCCGCTCATAGAGCCCGCCATCAGCTGCACCACGCCGAAACTCCGCCATCCTTCACCTCGCCCGGAGCAGGCTGCTGCTCCCTATAGCAAGCTTAGCGTTCGCGCCTTAACCGGCAGTACCTCGCGACAAACGGCGCGGCCGGCCAGGCGCAACAGACGAGCATGGCCAGGCCGCCATAGCTGGAGCGCAGCGCAATCAGGGTTTCCCTGAATAAGCGGGGCTCATGTATGCTACCGCGTTTCCCGCAAGCCCTTATTCCCAGCGCCGGTAGCCATGCAAGAACAGTACTCGCCCCGTGAAATCGAAGCCGCCGCGCAGTCCCATTGGGACGCGCAGAAATCCTTTGTAGTGAGCGAACAGCCGGGCAAGGAGACCTTCTACTGCCTGTCGATGTTCCCCTACCCGAGCGGCAAGCTGCACATGGGCCATGTGCGTAACTACACCATCGGTGACGTAATCAGCCGCTACCAGCGCATGCAGGGTAAAAACGTGCTGCAGCCCATGGGCTGGGACGCGTTCGGCATGCCGGCGGAAAACGCTGCGATGAAAAACAAGGTCGCGCCGGCCAAGTGGACCTACGAAAACATCGAGTACATGAAGAGCCAGCTCAAGTCGCTGGGTTTGGCTGTGGACTGGACACGCGAAGTCACCACCTGCAAGCCAGATTACTACCGCTGGGAGCAGTGGCTGTTCACCCGCCTGTTCGAAAAAGGCGTGATCTACCGTAAGAACGGCAGCGTCAACTGGGACCCGGTGGACCAGACCGTACTGGCCAACGAGCAGGTTATCGACGGTCGCGGCTGGCGCTCGGGCGCGGTGATCGAAAAGCGCGAAATCCCGATGTACTACTTCAAGATCACCGCTTACGCGGAAGAGCTGCTGAGTAGCCTGGACGAACTGGATGGCTGGCCGGAACAGGTCAAGACCATGCAGCGTAACTGGATCGGCAAGAGCTTCGGCGCTGATGTGGTATTCGACTATGACCAGGCCAGCGTCGGTATCGACGGCCAGCTCAAGGTCTACACCACCCGCCCCGACACCTTGATGGGCGCGACCTACGTCGCCGTGGCCGCCGAGCACCCTCTGGCGCAACGCGCCGCCGAGAGCAATCCGGCTATCGCAGCGTTTATCGCCGAATGTAAAGCCGGCTCCGTAGCCGAAGCCGACATGGCCACCATGGAGAAGAAGGGCGTTGCAACCGGCCAATTCGTTATTCATCCGCTCTCCGGCGACAAGCTGCCGGTGTTCGTCGCCAACTACGTACTGTGGGGTTACGGCGAAGGCGCGGTTATGGCCGTGCCCGCGCACGACGAGCGCGATTTCGAATTCGCCAACAAGTACGACCTGCCGATCAAGCAGGTCTACACCGGCGAAGGCAAAGAATACGACGCAACTCAATGGCAGGACTGGTATGGCGACAAAGCCGGCCTGAGCAGCATCAACTCCGGCAAATACGACAACCTCGACTTCAGCGCCGCCTTCGATGCCATCGTCGCGGACCTGGAAGCCAACGCCCATGGCGCGCGCAAAACCCAGTTCCGCCTGCGCGACTGGGGTATCAGCCGTCAGCGTTACTGGGGCTGCCCGATCCCAATCATCCACTGCGATACCTGTGGCGACGTGCCCGTGCCGGAAGACCAGCTGCCCGTCGTACTGCCCGAAGACGTAGTGCCGGACGGTGCCGGCAGCCCGCTGGCGCGCATGCCCGAATTCTATGAATGCAGCTGCCCGAAATGCGGCAAGCCGGCCAAGCGTGAAACCGACACCATGGACACCTTCGTTGAGTCGTCCTGGTATTACGCTCGCTACGCCTCGCCGCATTACACCGGCGGTATGGTCGACCCTGAAGCGGCCAACCACTGGCTGCCGGTGGATCAGTACATTGGCGGTATCGAACACGCAATCCTGCACCTGCTGTATGCGCGCTTCTTCCACAAGCTGATGCGTGACGAAGGCCTGGTCAGCTCGAATGAGCCGTTCAAGAACCTGCTGACCCAGGGCATGGTAGTCGCCGAGACCTATTACCGCACCCTGGAAAACGGCGGTAAAGACTGGTTCAACCCGGCCGATGTGGAGCTGGAGCGTGACGCCAAAGCCAAGGTCATCAGCGCCAAACTGAAAAGCGACGGCCTGCCGGTGGAAATCGGCGGTACCGAGAAGATGTCCAAGTCGAAGAACAACGGCGTCGACCCACAATCGATGATCGATCAGTTCGGTGCCGACACCTGCCGCCTGTTCATGATGTTCGCTTCACCGCCGGACATGAGCTGCGAGTGGTCTGACGCTGGCGTTGAAGGCGCCAACCGCTTCCTGCGCCGCGTCTGGCGCCTGGCGCAAAACCACGTCAACCAGGGTATCGCTGGCGCACTCGACCTGGCCAGCCTGAATGACGAGCAGAAGGCCGTGCGCCGTGCGATTCATCTGGCGATCAAGCAGTCGAGCTTCGATATTGGCCAGCACCACAAATTCAACACCGCCATCGCCCAGGTGATGACGCTGATGAACGTGCTGGAGAAAGCCGCACAAACCACAGCTCAGGACCGCGCCCTGTTACAGGAAGGTCTGGAAGCGGTGGCGCTGCTGCTGGCGCCAATCACGCCGCATATTAGCCATCAGCTGTGGCAGGAACTGGGCCACGACGAAGCCATTATTGATGCCGCCTGGCCACAGGTGGATGAGTCTGCCCTGGTACAGGACAGCCTGACGCTGGTGATCCAGGTCAACGGTAAGCTGCGCGGACAGATTGAAGTGCCAGCCAGCGCCAGCCGCGAAGAGGTTGAGGCCAGCGCCCGCAGCAACGAGAACGTACTGCGCTTTACCGAAGGCCTGAGCATTCGCAAGGTCATCGTGGTGCCAGGCAAACTGGTCAACATTGTTGCTAACTGACTAGTCGCCAACTGATTAAGCTCGGCGCGACCGCACAACGGCGCGCCGCAAGACACGCCAAGGGGATAAAAGATGATCAAACGGAATCTGTTGGTAATTGGCCTGGCCACCCTGCTCAGCGCTTGCGGCTTCCAGCTGCGTGGCACCGGTGACGTGCAGTTCGCCCTCAAGGAACTGGATGTCAGCGCGCGCAACGCCTATGGCGAAACCGTCAACCAAGTGCGTGAAGTGCTGCAGAACAACGACGTCAAGGTCTATCCAGGCGCACAGTACCGCCTGGTATTGAGCAACGAGCAGGAAAATCGCCGCGCCGCCAGCTTCACCAGTTCGGCCCGCACTGCTGAGTACGAGCTGAGCAAAACGCTGGAATATGAGATCCGTGGCAGCAAAGACCTGCTGCTGATGAGCGACAAACTGGAAGCCCAGAGCTTCTACACCCAGGACGGCAACAACCTGATTGGCGGCGACCAAGAGGCCGCTCAGCTACAACAGGAAATGAACCGTGAGCTGGTCCAGCAACTGGTCCAGCGCCTGCAGCAGATCACCCCAGCGCAACTGGACCAACTGCAGCAAACCGCAGAAGCCAAGGCTCAAGCCGAAGCCGATGCGCTGGAAGCCGCTCGCCAGCAACAGGCCGCGCAACCGCAGCAGTCGCCAATCCAGCTGCCGATTCCCGCCCAGTAAGCTCGCCGGGCCGCGCAAGCGGCCCTGCTCTGCGCCCCCATGAAGCTTAACTCCGCACAACTCGGCAAACACCTGCAGGGCAACCTGAGCCCAGTGTATGTGGTCAGTGGCGACGAGCCGCTGCTCTGCCAGGAAGCCACCGACGCCATTCGCGCCGCAACCCGCCAGCAGGGTTTCAGCGAGCGCCAGGTGTTCAACGCCGACAACAACTTCGACTGGGGCAACCTGCTGCAAGCCGGTGCCAGCCTGTCGCTGTTTGCCGACAAACGCCTGCTGGAATTGCGCCTACCGAACGGCAAGCCCGGTGACAAAGGCGCAGCCGCGCTGCTCGAATACCTCGCCCGCCCCGCCGAAGACACCGTGCTGCTGATCAGCCTGCCGAAACTCGACGGCAGCGCGCAGAAGACCAAATGGGGCAAGGCGCTGATTGACGGCGCGCAGACGCAATTCGTGCAGATCTGGCCAGTCGATGCCAACCAGCTGCCGCAGTGGATTCGCCAACGTCTCGCGCAATCGGGCCTCAGCGCCAGCGCCGAAGCGGTGGACATGATTGCCGTGCGGGTCGAAGGCAACCTGCTCGCCGCTGCCCAGGAAATCGAAAAGCTCAAGCTGCTCGCCGAAGGCACGCAGATCGACGTCGACACCGTGCATGCCTCGGTTGCCGACAGTGCACGCTTCGATGTTTTCGGACTGATCGATGCCGCCCTCAATGGCGAAGCCGCCCACGCCCTGCGCATGCTCGAAGGCCTTCGCGGTGAAGGCGTCGAGCCTCCGGTCATTCTCTGGGCTCTGGCCCGGGAAATCCGTCTACTGGCCACCATAGCCCAGCAGTACAGCCAGGGCATGCCGCTGGAAAAAGCCTTCAGTTCCGCGCGCCCGCCAGTCTGGGACAAGCGCCGCCCGCTGGTCAGCAAAGCCCTGCAACGCCTGTCGGCCGCACGTTGGGCTGCGCTGCTGCAGGATGCCCAGCAGATCGATGCGCAGATCAAAGGCCAGGCGGCCGGCGATCCCTGGAGCGGCCTGAGCCTGTTGACGCTAAACATCTGCGGTCAACGCCTGAGCCTATCTCGCTAGCGGCCAAACCCTGGACTTTTAGCGGGGTGCGGATCATGCTTCGCCCGCCTGCGACGTGCAGGTCATTTGCCGAGGAAACGTCATGGCGAAGAAAGCCAAACGCGGCCCAAATAAGGCCAAATCCCTAATCGCCCAGCCACTGTTTCGCTCCCGCCAGGAAACACCCAGCAAAGGCAAAGGCAGCTACCGCCGCGAAGCCTCCCAGCAAAACTGGGAGGCTTCATACGTTCTGGCTGCCTGAAAAGCCCGCCACAGCCCGCATACCGCCTCAATCATGCTAAGGTTACGGCCTGCAAAATGTGCCGAGATCACCATGCCTTACCTGCTTCTTCGGGGCCTGTCCCATAGCGCCATCGCCTGCCTGCTGCTGCTTCTGACTGCCTGCGCCGAAGCGCCGGCGCAGCCACTTGCCGCTGCGCCCGTCACAGCCAGCACGACCCCTGCCAGCCCAGCAGCCAGCGAGGCCAGCAGTCCAACCCCGTTACTCAGCTTCGATGAATGGCGCATGCTGCTGCGCAGCGATGCCATTGCTGCCGGTATCGACGCCGCCTTGTTCGATAGTACATTCGCCGACATCACCCTGGACCCCAGAGTGGTCAGCTCCGACAACAGCCAGCCGGAGTTCACGCGCCCGGTGTGGGAGTACATCGACGGTGCCGTTTCCGTCTCGCGCATCGCCCAGGGCCGCCTGCTCAAGGCGCAGCACCGTCCGACCCTGAAAGCCATTCGCAGCACCTACGCCGTCGACCATGAAGTGCTAATTGCGATCTGGGGCATGGAAAGCAATTACGGCAGCAATATCGGCAGCCATAACGTCATCCGTTCCCTCGCGACCCTGGCCTACGATGGCCGCCGCCAAGTGTTCTGGCGCAGCCAGTTGTTGGCCGCGCTGCAGATTTTGCAAGCGGGTGATGCGCCTACGCAGGGGCTGATCGGATCTTGGGCGGGCGCCATGGGACAGACCCAATTTATGCCGACCACCTTCAATCAGCATGCCGTGGACTTCGATGGTGATGGGCGGCGCGACCTGTGGACGTCAGCCCCCGACGCACTGGCCTCGGCCGCACATTATTTGCAGGCGTCCGGCTGGGAAAATGGTCAACCCTGGGGCTTTGAGGTAAACCTGCCACAGGGCTTCGATTACGCCCTGGCAGACCCCGAAATACGCCGCACCGTGGCGCAGTGGCGCATCCTGGGGATCAACCCGGCCAGAGCCATTGATGCCAACGAGCAGAGCCAGGCCACGCTGTTTTTGCCCGCCGGTCATCGTGGCCCGGCTTTTCTGCTGTTGAATAACTTCCGCAGCATCCTCAAGTACAACAACTCCACCGCCTACGCCCTGGCCATTGGCCTGCTGAGTGATGCATTGGATGGCAATCCGGGCGTACAAGCCGCATGGCCGCGTAACGATCGCCAACTGGGGCGCAGCGAGCGGATCGAGCTGCAAGAGTTGCTGACCAGCAAAGGCTACGAGCCTGGCCCTGCGGACGGCATCATCGGGGCGAACACACGCAAGGCCGTGCGTGCTTTTCAGCAATCCCAGGAAAAACCTGCCGATGGCTACCCCAGCCACGAGTTGTTGCAGCAACTCCGGTAGACGACTGAACGGCACTCAGGCACCACCTGGCAGGGCGCTAGCACCACACGGCGCCCGCCGGACTGAACGGTCAGCTTCTGTGATAAGCTGCGCGGCGGCCACAAGCCGCCTCGTTCACGGAGCCTCTAGCGGAGCCCAGATTGCCGATGTCCGATACCTCCCCGCCTAAAACCGTCGCCAGTGGCGAAAAATTTCGTACCACCCAAGGCATCACCGCGATCAAGGACGGGCAAAAGCGCCGCGCCTCCAGCGAGCCTCAGGTGTTCGAGCCCAAACCCAAGTGGCTGCGAGTCAAGGCGCCTGGCGGCAGCCGCTTCGAGGCGGTCAAGCGCAATGTCAGCGAACACCGCCTGAGCACCGTGTGCCAGGAATCCCACTGCCCGAACATGGGCGAATGCTGGTCCAACGGCACTGCCACCATCATGCTGATGGGCTCGGTGTGTACCCGCGCCTGCCGCTTCTGCGCAGTGGACACCGGTAATCCAAACGGCTGGCTGGACTTGGAAGAGCCGCAGAACACCGCCAAGTCGGTTGAGCTGATGGCCCTGCGTTATATCGTGCTGACCTCGGTGGATCGCGACGACCTGGATGACGGCGGCGCCAGCCACTACGCGGCCTGCGTAAGGGCGATCAAGGAGAACACCCCGCAGGTGGTGGTAGAAGCGCTGACCCCAGACTTCGACGGTGATCTACTGGCCATTGAACGTGTGGTGGATTCTGGCCTTGAGGTGTTTGCGCAGAACGTTGAGACGGTCAAACGCCTCACTCACGTGGTACGCGATCCACGCGCGGGCTATGAAAAGACCCTGAATGTACTGGCACACGCCAAGCGTCACCGCCCGGACGTGCTGACCAAGACCAGCCTGATGTTGGGCCTTGGCGAGACGGATGAAGAGATTATCCAAACCATGGATGACCTGCGTGCCATCAACGTTGACATCCTCACCCTCGGCCAGTACCTGCAACCAACGCGCAATCACCTGAAGGTGCAGCGCTGGGTCAGCCCGGAAGAGTTCAACCGTTTCCGCGAAATCGGTCTGCAGAAAGGCTTTATGGAAGTCGCCGCCGGCCCGCTGGTACGTTCCAGCTACCGCGCCGACAAGGTGTTCGAGAAGAACAACCTAGGGCTGGCCGCTCCGGTGCCAGTGCCGGGCCAACAGCTCGATAACAGCCTGATACCTGCCCTCAATCTGAACTGATTGAGCCACACAACGCCTGACCTTGGGCTTTGCCTGGGGCCAGGCGTTTGTGTATCTGCTCTGCCTATCTGCCCTGCCCGCTCTAGCAGTCTATTGAGCCCGCCAGGCTCTGCTGCTGCGCGTAGTCGAGGTGCTTGACCAGCTGCTCACGCAGCCGCGCGCTGACCTCGGACATAGTGATCGGCCCCGCCACCTGATCAGCTAACTGGGTCATGGCCATACCGACATAGCCGCAAGGATTGATGCGCTGGAACGGTTGCAAATCCATATCCACATTCAGCGCCAGACCATGAAAGGAACGGCCGTTGCGGATACGCAGTCCGAGCGAAGCGATCTTTGCACCATCGACATACACACCCGGCGCATCCGGCTTGGCATTGGCGTTGACGCCATAGCTGGCCAACAGATCAATCAGGCTGCGCTCGATACGGCTGACCAGTTCACGCACACCAATGCCGCTGCGGCGCACATCCAGCAGCAGGTAAGCCACCAGCTGGCCCGGACCGTGGTAAGTCACCTGACCACCGCGATCGACCTGCACCACCGGAATATCCCCCGGAAACAACACATGCTCGGCCTTGCCGGCCTGACCCTGGGTAAATACGGGGGAGTGCTCGAGCAGCCAGATTTCGTCAGGCGTATCTGCGCCACGGCTGTCAGTAAAGCGCTGCATCGCATGCCAGGTAGGCTGATAGTCGACCTGACCCAGCTCACGAAAGCCGAGCGGCAGGTCCATCACAGCACCATGTGCACGATACCGGTCGCGCGTAGGGCACTGTTGATATCGCGCAACTGATCTTCGCTGGTGGCTTCGATATGCAGCTGTACGGTGGTGTACTTGCCGTTGCTGCTCTGGCGTTCGGCCAGGGTGCTGAGATCGACCTTGGCGTGCTGGCTAAGGATCTCTATCACCGTACTTTTGTAGTTGTCGCCACTGTCACCGACCACCTTGATCGGGTAGTCCGCGCAGGGGAATTCGATTTTGTGCGATTTGACGTCTGGTTGATTCATGGCAGTAACGGCCTCGTAAGCCGTGGCAACAACAACGCCCTTGCGGGTCGGCAAGGGCGCGCTGGTCACGCTATCAGTTGAACAATCCGAAGAAGAACAGGCTGATGCTATCCCACAGACGACGGAAGAAACTGCCTTCCTCAACGGCCTCGAGAGCAATCAGATCGGCGCTGTGCACCACTTCTTCACCCAGTTTCACTTCAACCTTGCCGATCACATCACCCTGGGCAATCGGGGCAGTGAGCTGCGGGTTGAGGATCATGCCGGCCTGCAATTTTTCCAGCTGACCTTTCGGCAGCGTCAGGCTCAGATCAGCACCGAGGCCGGCTTTGACCTGACGCACAGCGCCTTTCCACACTTGGGCCTGAGCCAGTTCCTGGCCTTGCTTGTAGAAGGTGCGGGTTTCGAAGAAGCGGAAACCATAGGTCAGCAGTTTCTGAGTTTCTGCGGCACGGGCAGACTCGCTGACAGTGCCGAATACCGAAGTGATCATGCGCGCGCCATCACGTACGGCCGACGCCACCAGGCAGTAGCCGGCTTCTTCGGTATGGCCGGTTTTCAGGCCATCAACGGTCTTGTCACGCCACAGCAGCAGGTTACGGTTGCCCTGCTTGATGTTGTTCCAGAGGAACTCCTTCTGCGCATAGATCGCATAGTGTTCCTGGTCTTCATTGATGATGGCGCGGGCCAGAATGGCCATGTCATGTGCGCTGGAGTAATGCTCCGGATGCGGCAGACCGGTGGCGTTCATAAAGTGGCTGTTGGTCATCCCCAGGCGCGCAGCGGTCTCGTTCATCATGTCGGCGAAGGCATCTTCGCTGCCGGCGATGTACTCGGCCAGAGCAATACTGGCGTCGTTACCCGACTGTATGATGACGCCGTGCAGCAGGTCATCAACCTTCGCCTGGCTGTTCAGTGGCAGGAACATGGTCGAACCACCGGATGCAGCACCACCGGTACGCCAGGCATGCTCGCTGATAGGCACCAGGTCCTGCTCACCGATCTTGCCCTTACGAATTTCCAGGGTGGCGATGTAGGCGGTCATCAGTTTGGTCAGGCTGGCCGGCGGCAGGCGCTGATCACCGTTGTTTTCGACCAGCACCTTGCCGCTGGCGGCGTCCAGCAGCACATAGGATTTGGCAGCCAACTGCGGCGCAGAAGGAATCACTTGCTGATTGGCCCATACGGCCGGAGCGCTGAGCAGGAAAAGTGATAGGAAAACGCGTTGCGCAAAGCTGGTGATATTCATCCGTCTCTCTAGATTGCTGATGGTTGAACAGGCCCAGTGGGCCTAATTTGCTAATTCTCCGACCACCCGTGAATGGCCGGAGTTGAGTGTTTAGTCCCGCAGATGCTGCAGAAGTGCCGTATTAGTCAGGCTTGACCAGGGTTGGCTCGCCAAGATTGGCCAGGCGTACGCTGCTCTGCAGCTGCTCAGCCTCGCTTTGGCTGCTCACCGGCCCCAGGCGCACGCGGTGCAATATCTGCTGGTTGCGCACCACTGAGCTGACGAACACGGGTGCAGCTACCGTCTCGCTCAGCTTGGCTTTGAGGAGCTCCGCAGCGTCCGGATTGGCGAAGGCGGCCACTTGGAGATACAGGCCAGAGGCTCCGACTGAAGCGTTTTTTTTTGCGTCAATCTGCACGGGGAGCACCGCGGCGGCATGCTGCTGCGGGGGCGGTGAATACTGCTCAACCGGCTGCGCGATCGGTTGCGCTATTGGCTGAGCCTGCGCCACTTGCTGCGGGGCGGCCAAGACCATGGGTACCGGACGGCCTTGCTGAGCCCACCACTCGTGCGGGTCAATACCTTCAACCTTGACCCGCGCGGTGCCACTTTCGGCATAGCCGAGCTTCTTCGCTGCGGCGAAGGACAAATCGATAATCCGATCGGAATAGAACGGACCACGGTCGTTAACCCGCAGAATCGCGCTCTTGCCGTTTTCCAGGTTGGTGACGCGCACATAGCTCGGCAACGGCAGGGTTTTGTGTGCAGCGGTCATGCCGTACAGGTCGTAGGTTTCACCGTTAGCAGTGGCCTGACCGTGAAACTTGGTGCCATACCAGGACGCCGGGCCGACCGCCTGATAGCGACGGGCATCGGGAATCGGGTAGTACTGCTTGCCGAATACAGTGTAAGGGCTGGCCTTGACAGGGCCGTAGTGCGGCATCGGTATCGCATCAGGAATCCGCGATACGTCGACATCCCACCAGGGTGCGCCATCCTTATGCGGACGGTTGAAATCACCCGGCCCGGAAATCGCACCACCCGGCTGCTGCACCGGTGCAACCGGCTGCGGCGCACGGGTGGACGAGCAACTGGCCAGCAGCAGCGCAAGGCTGCCGCATGCAGCCCATTTAAAAGGCAAACGCGACATCAATTCTTACCCCGTGCATCAACCAGCAACTCGGCCAGCTGATTGACCGCCATGGCATACATCACACTGCGATTGTAGCGGGTGATCACAAAGAAGTTCGGCAGGCCTAGCCAGTGCTCAGCGCCATCAGCACCTTCCAGACGGAAGGCCGTTACCGGCAAATCGTCAGCCAGCGGGTCGGCGCTGGTCCAACCCAACGCACGCAGCTCACCAACAGTTTTCACCGGATCGAGCCCAACCGTCAGTCCCTCTTCGGCCTGCACGCCTTTGACAGTCGCGGCACTGACAACCGGCTGTCCCGGCTGCCAATGGTGACGTTTAAAGTAGCTGGCGACGCTGCCGATGGCATCCGCCGGGTTGTTCCAGATATTGATATGACCATCGCCATCGAAATCCACGGCGTAGGCGCGGAAGCTGCTCGGCATAAACTGCGGCAGCCCCATGGCGCCGGCGTAAGAGCCGGTCATGCTCAGTGGCTCGACCTGCTCTTCACGGGTCAGCAGAAGAAACTCGCGCAGCTCCTTGCGGAAGAACGGCGCACGCGGCGGATAATCGAAGGCCAGGGTCGACAGAGCATCCATCACCCGCCAGCTACCGGTGTTACCGCCATAGAAGGTTTCCACCCCGATAATGGCCACAATCACTTGCGCCGGCACACCGTACTCAGCCTCAGCACGAGCCAGGGTTTCTTCGTGCTGCTTCCAGAATTCAACACCCTTAGTGATACGTTTGTCGGTGATAAAGATCGGCCGGTAATCCTTCCACGGTTTAGCCTTTTCTGCCGGACGCGAGATCGCATCAAGGATCGCCTGTTTACGCTCGACCTGGGCGAACAGCTCGACCAGCTGCTCACCGGCAAAGCCATAGTCACGGGTCATTTCGCCGACAAACTCAGCCACCTGCGGTGACTGCTGATAATCACCAGCTAGCGCGGGCTGAGCCACTGCGCACACCCCAGCCAACGCCAGCCAAGGTGCAGTACGAACTATCCAACCACGCGCGTTTTGCATTGAATTCATAATCCCAATCAAGCCTGTGTCATCCACTTACGATGAGTGTGGATCGACATCAAAATCCCAAACCCTGCCAACAAGGTGATCAGCGAGGTGCCGCCATAGCTGATGAAGGGCAGCGGAACCCCCACCACCGGCAGCAGGCCGCTGACCATACCGATATTGACGAAGACATAAACGAAGAAAGTCATGGTGAGCGCGCCGGCGAGAAGCTTACCGAACAGCGTCTGCGCTTGCACGGTAATCACCAGGCCGCGCGCGATCAACAGCATGTACACCAGCAGTAACAAACACACGCCAACCAGGCCGAACTCTTCGGCCAACACGGCGATGATGAAGTCGGTGTGGCTCTCCGGCAGGAAGTCCAAGTGCGACTGGGTGCCTTGCAGCCAGCCCTTACCGAGCACACCGCCCGAACCAATCGCCGCCTTGGACTGGATGATGTTCCATCCACTGCCCAGCGGATCGCTTTCCGGGTTGAGGAAGGTCAGCACGCGCTGCTTCTGGTACTGGTGCATGACGAAGAACCACATGCCAATGGCAATCGGCACCACCGCGGCCACCGCGCCAATCACCCAGCGCCACTGCAGGCCGGCGATAAATAGCACGAAGCCGCCGGAGGCAATGATCAGCAGTGAAGTACCCAGATCCGGCTGCACCAAAATCAATCCAAATGGCACGATGATCATCGCCAGGCTGATGCAGATATGCTTGAGCCGCGGCGGCAAGCTGCGGTTGGACAGGTACCAGGCAATGGTTGCCGGCATGATGATCTTCATAAACTCCGAGGGCTGAAAGCGAATCACCCCGGGAATATTGATCCAGCGTGTGGCGCCCATGGCGTTGTGCCCCATGACGTCCACCACCACCAGCAGCCCCACGCCACCGACATAGGCCAACGGCACCCAGCGCGCCATAAAACGCGGCTCGAACTGGGCAATGATAAACATGCCGACTAGGCCGATGCCGAAGGAACTGGCCTGCTTCATCAGCAGATCAACGTTCTTACCACTGGCCGAATACAGAATAAACAGGCTGCCGGTGGCGAGAATCAGCAGCAGCAACAGCAGAATGCCGTCGATATGCAGGCGCTGCAGGATGGTCGCCCGGCGACGCATCAGGTCTTCGGAGGACAGGTTGCGGTCAAAATTACTGTTCATGGCGCAGCGACCTCAGCCGCCACTGGCGGAGCGTATTCGGCTTTCAACTGACCGCTTTCATCCAGCAACCACGCATCGATGACCTGCTTGACCACTGGCGCAGCCACCCCGGAGCCAGACTCGCCGTTTTCCACCATCACCGACACGGCAATCTGCGGGTTATCTGCCGGAGCAAATGCCACAAACAGCGCATGGTCACGGTGACGCTCGGCAACCTTGCTGCGGTCGTATTTCTCCCCCTGCTTGATCGCCACCACCTGAGCGGTACCGCTCTTGCCGGCAATCCGGTACAACGCGGCATCGCCGACCTTGCGTGCGGTACCACGCGGGCCGTGCATGACCGACACCATGCCCTTGATACCGGCGTCCCAGAACTTCGGATCACGAAGCACGATATCCGGTAGTGGGTTGGGGTCTGTGGGAATGCGCCCCTGGATGGTCTTGGCCAGGTGCGGGCGAATCCACTTGCCGCGCGTGGCCATCAGTGCCGTGGCCTGTGCCAGTTGCAGCGGCGTGGTCTGCATATAGCCCTGACCGATACCGAGAATCAGCGTCTCGCCCGGGTACCAGGCCTGCCGGTAACGCGCGCGCTTCCAGTCCCGCGACGGCATCAGCCCGGCGGTTTCTTCGAACATGTCCAGCGACACGCGCTGACCCAGCCCGAAACGGGTCATGTAGTCATGCATGCGGTCGATGCCCATCTTGTGCGCCAGCGAGTAAAAGTAGGTGTCGTTGGAGCGCATGATCGCGTAATCCATATCCACCGAGCCGTCGCCCGTGCGGTTCCAGTTGCGATATTTGTGGCTGTGGCCGGGCAACTGATAAAAGCCGGGGTCGAACACCCGAGTCTGCGGCGTGACTACGCCAGCATCCAGACCAGCCACCGCGACCATCGGCTTAATGGTCGAGCCGGGCGGATAGAGACCGCGCAATACGCGGTTGTATAGAGGACGGTCGATAGAATCGCGCAGGTCGGCGTAAGCCTTGAAGCCAATCCCGGTAACGAAGGGGTTAGGGTCGAAACTTGGCTGACTGACCATCGCCAGCACCTCACCGGTCTGTGGCTGGATGGCCACAATCGCACCACGGCGACCAGCCAGGGCCTTTTCAGCGGCCTCCTGCAAGCGGATATCGAGGCTCAGCACGATGTCCTTGCCAGGCAGCGGGTCAGTACGTTTGAGCACGCGCAGCACACGGCCACGGGCGTTGGTTTCGACTTCCTCGTAACCCACTTCACCGTGCAGCTCGTCTTCATAGAAACGCTCGATACCGGTTTTGCCGATATGGTGCGTACCGCTGTAGGCCACCGGATCGAGTTCTTTCAGCTCTTTCTCGTTGATCCGCCCGACATAACCCACCGAATGGGCAAAATGCTCGCCCAGCGGGTAATGCCGCACCAGCTGCGCGGAGACCTCAACGCCAGGCAGACGGAACTGATTGATCGCGATACGGGCAATCTGCTCCTCGCTCAGCTCGAACAGCACCGGTACCGGCTCAAACGGTCGCCGCCCCTGACGCACACGCCGCTCAAACAGCGCGCGCTCATCCGGGCCCAGCTCCAGCACCTCGACAATCACGTCGAGCACCTGCGGCCAGTCGCCGGCGCGTTCGCGGGTCAGGGTCAGGCTAAAGCTTGGCCGGTTATCAGCGATGATCACCCCGTTGCGGTCGTAGATCAGCCCACGGTTTGGCGGGATCGGCTGCACGTGGATGCGGTTGTTTTCCGCCAGGGTGGTGTGGTGCTCAAACTGCACCACCTGCAGGTAATACATGCGCGCCACGAGTACCGAGGTCAGCAACAAAACCACCACAGCACCAACCACCGCGCGTTTGCGGATCAGGCGGCCGTCTTTCTCGTGGTCTTTGAGGCGGATTGGTTGCGGCATCGATGGCTGCTAGTTATTTGTGGTAAGGGTGGCCGGACAACACGGTCCAGGCACGGTACATCTGTTCGCCGATCAGAATCCGCACCAAGGGGTGCGGCAGGGTCAGCGGCGACAACGACCAGCGCTGCTCACTGCGCGCCTGCACCTCAGGTGCCAGCCCTTCCGGGCCGCCGACCATCAGGTTGACGGTGCGCGCATCCAGGCGCCACTTGTCGAACTCGACCGCCAGCTGCTCGGTGCTCCAGGGTCGCCCTTCGACTTCCAGGGTGACAATGCGTTCCCCAGGCTGCACCTTAGCCAGCATGGCCTCGCCTTCCTGGCGGATCATTCGCGCCACATCGGCATTCTTGCCGCGCGTGGTCAGCGGAATTTCCACCAACTCCAGGGACAACTCGCTGGGCATGCGCTTGGCATATTCCTGCCAGCCCTCTTCCACCCAACGCGGCATCCGCGAGCCGACGGCGATCAGTTTGATCCGCACCGCTACGCGTCCTTATTCCTGCTCTGGGCCCGGCTCGGCGCTGAACTGCGCACGGCTCTGCTCAGCACCTTGCCACAGACGCTCAAGGTCATAGAACTGGCGAGCTGTCGGCAGCATCACGTGAACCACGATGTCGCCGAGGTCGAGCAGTGCCCACTCGCCGGTATCCATGCCTTCAGTGCCGATTGGGCGTACGCCCTGCTCCTTGACCTTCTCCAGCACGTTGTCGACCAGCGACTTAACGTGACGGCTAGAGGTGCCGCTGGCGATCAGCATGAAATCGGTGATGCTGGTTTTGCCGCGCACGTCGATGGTGGTGATGTCCTGCGCCTTGATTTCTTCCAGAGCGCTGATGGCCAATTTGACCAGATCTTCGCTCTGCATTTTGCTTGCGTTCGTCATAACTAACTCGTTTGCCTCGTGTTCAATTCGCGCCACGGTACAGTCCGTGGGCATGGATATAGGCCAGTACCGCGTCAGGCACCAGAAAACGGGCCGACTTTCCGCTCGCCAGTAGCGAACGGATCTGGGTAGCCGACACCGCCAGAGGTGTCTGCCAGATAAAAGCAATCTGCCCACTCGGCCCACTCAGGGCCGATGGGGCACTCACACTGCGCGCCGCCAACAGATTGCGCAGCGCCTCGGGCGCTTCACTGTCGGCATCCGGCCGTTGCAGCACCAGAATATGGCAGTGCTGCAGCAACTCATCCCAACGCTGCCAACTGGGTAAACCGCAGAAGGCATCCCAGCCCAGCAGCAGAAACAGCTGATCATCCACTGCCAACTCACTGCGCAACGACTCCAGGGTGTCAATGCTGTAGGACGGTTTGTCGCGTTGCAGCTCGCGATCATCCACCTGCAGCACCCCGGCATCGGCTACCGCCAACCTGACCATGGCCAGGCGATCCTCGGCACTGACCTCCGGTGCGCTGCGGTGCGGCGGCCGCGCGCTGGGGATCAGACGCAACTCATCCAACTGCAGCGCATCGGCCACTTCAACAGCGCTGCGCAGATGGCCGATATGCACCGGATTAAAGGTGCCGCCTAGCAGACCGATGCGTCGGGCGTCGGTACGTCGGTCGCCGCTGGGCTTGGCCATCAGGTACGAATGTGTCCGTCGCCAAACACCACGTACTTCTCGCTGGTCAGCCCATCCAGGCCGACCGGGCCACGGGCGTGCAGTTTGTCGGTGGAAATACCGATCTCCGCGCCCAGGCCGTATTCAAAACCATCGGCGAAACGGGTCGACGCGTTGACCATCACCGAGGCGGAATCCACTTCGGTCAGGAAACGCCGCGCATCACTGAAGTTCTCGGTGATGATCGCGTCGGTGTGCTGCGAGCCGTAATGGTTGATGTGCTCGATGGCCGCATCCAGCGAGTCGACGATGCGAATCGCCAGAATCGGCGCGTTGTATTCGGCAAACCAGTCGTCTTCGCTCGCTTCCAGCACGTCGCTGCCTAGGAGCGCGCGGGTCGCAGCGTCGCCACGCAGTTCAACACCTTTGTCGCGGTAGATCGCCGCCAGCGGCGGCAACACCTTGTCAGCCACCGCGGCATGCACCAGCAGGGTTTCCATGGCGTTGCACGGCGAGTAGCGATGGGTCTTGGCGTTGTCGGCAACGCGAATCGCCTTGTCGAGGTCGGCGGCGACGTCGATATAGACGTGGCATACGCCATCCAGATGTTTGATCACCGGCACCTTGGCGTCACGGCTGATGCGCTCGATCAGGCCCTTGCCGCCACGCGGCACAATCACGTCAACAAATTCCGGCATGGTGATCAGCGCACCAACGGCGGCACGATCAGTGGTTTCCACCACCTGCACGGCGCTTGCGGGCAAACCGGCTTCAGCCAGACCGAGCTGAATGCAACGAGCAATCGCCTGATTGGAATGAATGGCCTCGGAGCCGCCACGCAGGATGGTGGCGTTACCGGACTTCAGGCACAGGCTGGCGGCGTCGATGGTCACGTTCGGCCGAGACTCATAGATGATGCCGATTACGCCGAGCGGCACGCGCATCTTGCCAACCTGAATACCCGACTGCAGGTAACGCATATCGCGGATCTCGCCGATCGGATCAGGCAGCGTGGCGACCTGACGCAGACCTTCGATCATGCTGTCGATCACTGCCGGCGTCAGCGCCAGACGGTCAACCATGGCAGGCTCCAGACCATTGGCACGCGCGGCGGCCAGGTCCAGCTCGTTGGCGGCGGTCAAATCGCTACGGGCCGCATCCAGCGCGGCGGCGGCGGCCTGCAGGGCACGATTCTTCTGCGCGGTACTGGCGCGCGCCAGCACGCGTGAAGCGCTGCGGGCGGCCTGTCCCAGGCGGGTCATATAGTCGAGCACGGACTCAGTCATGGTCTTGGCAGGTCTGGCGGTTGAAAAAAGTCGCTGAGTATAACGGTCGCGCCGCTCCACGCCCAGCGCTGCGCGGCGGACGGTAGACACTGCGTTCGCCACAACCCGCGGTAACGCCGCCAAGCCCCACACAGCAAGCCACCGGAAGAAACAGTGACATCACGGACCATCAGCCGCCCGAAGGTTAGGTAAACAAAAACCGTCCGAATGTTTACCTTGCCATCACAAGCAAGACAGGCGGCCGACCGCCGGGGTGGGATCAGCATGCATTACCGTACCGACTACTGCGCCGCACAACTTAACGAAGCCCCACAGGTGCTGCATATCGGCGACCTGCGCCTGCACTACCAGGCCTACGCCTGCCGCAGCCACGACACTCGCCCGCCCGTATTGCTGTTGGGCGGCGCATTCCAGAGCTTTCGCTCGTTTGCCGCCGAAGTCAGCGAGCTGCTCGGCGAACACCCGGTGATCCTGCTCGACTTGCCCAGCCAGGGCGGCAACCTGCAGCTGGTGCCCGACCTGAGCCTGGAGCAACTGGCCGACCTGATCGCCGCCTTCGCCGAGGAGCTCAACCTGCCGCCGTTGATGCCCATCGGCCTGTCCTACGGCTCAGCTTTGGCCGCGCTGTTTGCCGCGCGTCACCCCGAGCGCTGCGCCCGTGTGCTGCTGGCCGGGATCACCGCCTTCGGCCGCCCCGGCGCGCGCCTGCTGCTGCAGGAAGGCCTGGCGCTACTTGCAGAAGGGCGTTGCGAGGCCTTTGCCCATGGCGCGTTGACCGGCCTGCTCAACCCTTTGCGCCTGGAACAGACCGGCGTAGCCCCGGTATTTCGCAAGGCATTGCTGCGGCAGATCCAGCGACTGTCAGCCGCCGATATCGAGCGCTACCGGCAGAACAGCCAGCGCCTGCTGGATTTTCAGGGATTTCACGCGCACCCCAGCTGCCCGACCCTGGTGCTGGCCGGCGAATATGACCACTTCACCCAACCCTGGGAGCACGCGCACTTTGCTGCCGCCTGCGCCCAGGCCAGCTGCGCGCTGATTCACAACGCTGACCACCTGGCCCAGTTTGAACAGCGCGACGCCTGCGCCAGCCTGTACAACCCGTTCCTGCGCGGCGACGCCCTACCGAGCCGCAGCCCGGGCAGCAGTCTGCTGAGCAACCCGCAGCTGCTGCATCTGGAAAAACGCCATGAGCCGCGCCTGCCGCCCAGCCAGCGCCAAGCGCGCCTGCAACATGCCGAGGGTGGCGAATGGGCCGTGGAGATCAGCGAACTGGGTTTCTTCGGCGGGCTGTTGCAGGCAGATCTGCCGGCGATACGCGGCACCCGTGGCTGGCAATTGCGGTGCAAGGACCTTCCCGCCCAGCCCCTGCTACCCCTGCGTCAGGATCAGAACGGCCTGGCCTTCGTCTTCCCGCACAGCGATCAGCAGGCCAGCAAGGCGCTGGAAAGCCAATTCCAGCCACAACAGGCACTCCCTACTGCGGCCTGCGCCTAAATCGGTGGATTGCTCACATTTCAGCCCAACACTACACAACGAGAAATCACCAAAACTTATAAAGGGCTATCCCTCCAGCCCCTCACCAAGTTTCAAATAGCAACGGATGAACAAAGCACTATGCCGTTACTCAGATGCCGGCCTCATTTTAAGGCAGGCCATTCCGGATGGACGGAGATTGAATTGCTTGAGATCCAAAGGCACTCGCTCTCCGCTATCGAGAACCCTCTGCCCGCTTACAGTGCAATAGTCCTTGCCTGGCAAAATGCCCAACAAGCCGCCCTGCTTTTCAACAAAAGAACCTGCTCGCAAAACGTATTTGGCATTTTGCTCGGGGACGAATGAAAAAATCAGATTGCAGTATGAATTCCCATATCGCTCTTCCAGAGCCATAAAAGCATTTTCACCCGCATGAATCCTTGCCCCTGCGCCAAGTACCGAAGTGCCCGCAAAGCAGCCATTCTCATCCATATTGAATACGACAAACCTAGAAACAGCGCTAACCACTTCGACTTCAGCAGAAGGCTGACCTTCAGTCGGAAAGGTATAGGGCTTATTGCCCAAGCGATCCATAAATGAACAACCACCTAGCAAAACAAACAAGACCATTAAACTGATACGCATATTTCCCCCATATAAAAATTGCTACAAGCGCGGCAAGCTCAAGAAAAATTTAATTTGCAATCTGCTGCCTGACAGAGACCAACACAAGACCTAACTAGGTTCACACTGTCATCAAACACACACCTAACTAACGCCTAAACAATCTCGAAAGCCAGTGCTTTTTCTCGGTAACAGCCGAGTTATTCGGAGTCTCAATCGTGGGAACAATATCTGCTCTTACAGGGTGTGTACTCGGACCGTTAGGGCGCAGCAAATCTCCGGGATAGTGCTCATGACCCAGACACAGACGATCGTCTAGACCAAAGGCTTTTACTGCAGCGACCGCCTCCTCACACCAGCGCCCGAAGTAAGCGCCACCCTCGAAGTTCGTATCGCCGTACTTGTACCAGTAAGGATGTGAATACGGCACGGTCTGCTTGGCACGGCACGACCTAGCTCCCGTACCAAGCTCCTTGTACCAGTGCGTCACAAACGCCTTGAGGCTTTCAGCCTGTTTAGCTGGCGGCGCATCAATAGCCGCCAGCAAACGTGCGTAGGGCTTGCGATAGCAAAGCTCTGTCCCGACTTTGCGGCTTGGCGTACGGGTGGCAATGATTCGATCAAGCAAAACATCCTCACCCTCGTTGCCAATCAAGGCCACCAAGCGATTCCACTGCTCATCGGGAATTTCCAGCGCCAAGGCCAACCCCACCAGCCAAAAACAGATGATGTAGTGATCGAGGTTAACTACCCAGGCATGACGGGTATATTGCTGCTCCTGCGTCCAGACTTCCGCACCTAGCCGCTCGGCCTCCTCCCAAGCGTCCAGCAGCGCAGGAAAATATCTAGGCAGTTCGGAAATAGCATCGCCTCGGGAGTAGCGGCGAAACATCTGATGCCAGTTTTTTTGTGCCAGTTGAAACACATACTGCGGCTCATAATCTGAATTTTTCGCTGGAGTCAATCTAACTTCTTCTACCTTATTGAATCGATCTTCTGCATATAAAACCCACTCATCCCAATACACCAACCCACCCATTACATCCCGAATCACTTTATACCCCCATCAACTTCGACGCCTGCTCGGGATCAAGAATGAATTTTCCATTTCTATCCAGCAATCCAACTGCCAATAAGGGGCAAACCACGATTATTCATAATAAAACCACGACCGACACATTACCTCCTAAGCTGGCTGCCGAATTTTAAGGCAAACATTCGGGTGGCGGCCTTTCATAATTACGACGAGAGCATATAAGAACGCCTATTTCGGTTGCGGCATTTTCTATGCATTCATCATGACTCAATCTATCTCGACAATATCTACCATTCAAGCGCAACTCAGAACTAGGCGTGGGAATTATTGCTCCGGGCTTACAGGCTTCCAGTTCAGGATTATTTCGACACCAGCTATTATTATCCGGATTACCCCCCTTAAATGGGCTAAGGTAAGCATAGCCGGAATTTACTATACAGTAATACCTCAGCGCCATTTCACTCCTACTTGGTCTGTTACCCTCAGGATAGGTACCATATGGATTATAATTACCACACTCCAAAATAATCTTCTTTACATCTATATCTGTCGCCCCAGGCCTGCTCCAATTTTCATAATAAGAAGGAAGTGGTTGAAATGCGCCCCGACAGCCAAACAACATGATTGAAAACAAAGCAAGAAATATCTTTACATAAGCTATACTCACCGCTTAACTCCAACTGTTTTTGCTTCGCCGTAACTATCATTACAACCTTGCGAGGCTGCACCATAACAGCTATGCACCGTCGGGCTATCCTTAAGGATATTTATCCATTCCTTTATCTTGCAACTATTATCTGGAACAGTCCCATAGGTTGCAGGGTTTCCGCCCAGCACACCAACAAGGTCGTCCTTATGGTTTTGCAGATACACCGTATCCTGCTTGCCACCGCTTAGTTCATATAGCATACCTGCTGCTTTTTCTGCGCTATAGGCCGGCCCGAAAAACCGAACCAGAGTATCGCCTAAACTCTCTTGACCATTTCCATCTCTCAGTAATGACTCCATAGCATTACCAATGGTCATGCTGCCGCGGCTATGGCCTGAAATATCTAGCCCACTATTCCCATGATGCTCCATGAGATTTTTAACCTCTACGGCAGCGTTCGCTAATCCCCAGAAATCATTCTCCATAAACTTCTGATAGCCCGCCACTATAAGCTCTGAGATAAGATACCCGTTTCCGGGAAGGCCACTAGATATATCGTCTCGGCTCACCTGGAATATTCTGGGCGGTATAAACTTGCGCTGCCTTTTCATCGTTGAAAATGCCGTTAGTAAAGACTTTACGCGCCCACCATTCCCTGCTTTCAGGTTTTCCTTCTCAATCTGAGTAAGCTTTCTAGTTTTGCGGCTTACCGTCGTATCCGAGTGCGATCTTTCCGTCTTCACCACGAATCACTTCATATATATCGTGCTTTTTCAGGAACATGGTGCGGTAAACTTCATCAGAGAATTTTACTGCCTCCGCGAATACCGCCTTCTTGATAATCTGTTCCGCTTCGGCTTGGCGCTCCAATGCCTTTAAATCCAGCCGCTGTGCAGCAACATGGCTGTTCTCCGTATCGCGGCTCAAACTGACTAGAGTTTCTTCGGCAGTCTTTCCAGTTGCCCAGCCTCATCGGTAATCACAATAGTGCCCTGGCTTATGGCGCTTAACGTTCTGCCGGATGACTCGTCCACGGCAGCGCTCGCCAGTAATGTCAGCGAAGCAAATAGGGCGTATTTGAAAACGACGGCGAGAGTTGAGGCACGTGAAAAGGCACAGCAAGAGACTACCGATGGCTTGCCGAAAAGGCATTGCGCGAACAATAGCCCTCCCAGTGCAGAGAGGGGGGACATCATTTCGCATCCTTGTGAAGAAAAATCCATAAGCCGCGCAAATTATTGCGCAATCATCCGTGGAGAACTGTTAGCCACTTCCCATAGCGGCACATTGCCACACTTCAGTTACACAGTCCGCCAAACACCGACGGGGCTGCTGCGCAAGGTACCAACCAAAGGGAATGACATCGGCACCGATATTGACAATACGACGGGAATCTAAAGCCGCTAATACCTAAATTCGCGCCTCAATCACCCGCACCAGCCCGGCATTACGCGATGGCGCCAGGCCAAGCGCCTGGGCCGTGCGGCTCGGGTCGAATACTTCGACCTGGCCGAAACCGCAGCGCTGAAAGCCCTGCACAATCGCCTGATCATTGCGGTAATGCAGCGGGTAGTTGCCACGGGTCAGCCGGCCAATCAGGCCAACGCCCCAGCGCAGCTGGCGGTAACGCGGGTGTTCGCGCAAATCCGGGTACAGCTCGGTCAGGTAGGTGGCTTGGGGGAACTCACGCAGTTGCTCGGCCAGGCGTGTCCAGAACGACTCGATCAGCGCCAGCTCGAAGTAATTCACCAGCCCCTCGGTAATCACCACCACCGGCTTACTGTGATCCAGCTCGGAGAACAGCGCCGCCAGGCTTTTGCTGCCAGCCTCAGCGAGGATATCCACCGCGCGCACTTGATGCTGACTGCCCAGCCAGCCTTCGCTATTGAGCAGCAGGCGTTTACGCGCGGCCATCACCGGCAGATCGGCCTCGATATAGCGCAACTGCGGATAACGCGCGGTAAAGCGACGGCCGCGTGGCGACAGGCCGCAGGCGATCTCCACCACCTGGCACACGCCGCCCTGCTCAATCGCCGCAGTCAGCTGCGCATCAATCTGCAAGTGCCGCTGCAGCAGAAACTGCTCAATATCTAGCCCGAACCCGACCCGCGCGCCCCAGGTAATGGGGCTGAGTAAGCCATGCACAAACCGCCCGAAGCCCGTCACGAAAGCGGCATCGGCCAGCTGATGGCGATACCAGATATAGCCGGTGTAGTGGGCGCTGGGGCTGATATGGGCACTGCTGACGCGAGCACGTTCAGACATGGTTAAGACTCTTATTGTTATGATCGCAGGCCTTTAAACGGTGCGCTGTTGAGCACCTGATACGGCAACAATCCCAGCCTATGCCCTGCCGAGTAAGCACAACACCGCATGTCAGCCGATCCCAACCTTAGTTTGCCCTGGCCCCGGGGCCGGGCATTGCCCGCGAGCTTCTTCGACCGCGATGCGCGCCTACTGGCCCGCGAGCTGCTCGGTAAAGTGATTCGCCATCGCCACGGCGAGCAATGGCTAAGCGCGCGCATCATCGAAACCGAGGCCTATTACCTGAGTGAAAAAGGCAGCCATGCCTCGCTCGGCTATACCCACAAGCGCCGCGCACTGTTTATGGAAGGCGGACATATCTATATGTATTACGCCCGTGGCGGCGACTCGCTGAACTTCAGCGCCCAAGGCCCAGGTAATGCGGTACTGATCAAATCTGCCTACCCCTGGCAGGATGCCCACAGCGGCGCAGACGCACTGATGCAAATGCAGGAAAACAATCCCGACGCACAAGGCAGGCTGCGCAGCCGCGAAACCCTCTGTGCCGGGCAGACGCTGCTGTGTAAAGCGCTCGGATTGAAAGTGCCGGAGTGGGATGCGCGAGCATTCGATGAGCAGCGCCTGTTTGTCGAAGACCTCGGCGAGCGCCCGCAACACGTTGTGCAATGCGCGCGCCTGGGCATTCCCCACGGCCGGGATGAACAGCTGCCGTACCGGTTTGTCGATGCGGCCTTTGCCCGTCACTGCACGCGCAACCCATTACGGCGCGGCCAACAGGCCGGCCAAGACTACTACTTGCTAACCCCCACGGATGACCACCGATGAGCCAATGGTTCGACACCCTAACCCTGTGGCTGAGCGCCAACCCCGAATGGCTGGGCCTGGCGATCTTTGTCATTGCCTGCGTCGAATGTCTGGCCATTGCCGGCATCATCGTGCCGGGCACCATTCTGCTGTTTACCGTGGCAGTCCTGGCCGGTAACGGCGCGTTGTCACTGTGGGAAACCCTGCTATTGGCCTACTTCGGCGGCTTGCTCGGTGACGCGCTGTCCTATGGTATCGGCCGCTATTTTCATCAGGATATTCGCCGCCTGCCGTTGTTGCGCAGCCACCCCCAGTGGTTGAGCGCGGCCGAGGTTTATTTTCAGCGCTACGGCGTCGCCAGCCTGTTGGTCGGCCGTTATATCGGCCCGCTGCGGCCGATGCTACCGATGGTCGCCGGCATGCTGAACATGCCGCTCCCGCGCTTTATCGCCGTCAGCCTGCTGGCTGCTGCCGGCTGGGCCATGGCCTACATGCTGCCGGGCTGGGCCACGGGTGCTGCCTTGCGCCTGCCGCTGCCGGAAGGGTTCTGGCCGCAGGCCGGCGCAGTAGCGGCAGGCGTGGCCATCGTGGTCGGCCTGAGCATTCAAGGCAGCATGCGCGGGCAACGCCACGCTAGCCTGCTGGCGGCCGGCGCCTGCCTGGTGCTGCTGGTCAGCATGATGCTCAGCTGGCCGCTGCTCAGCCACTTTGATCAGGGCCTGCTGGCCCTGGTGCAGGAACAACGCAGCAGCACCCTCGATACACTGATGGTGCTGATTACCCACCTCGGCGACCTGCACACTCAAGTGGCGGCGGCAGTGCTGCTGTGCCTGATTCTGCTGGCTACCCGACAGTGGCGCAGCCTGTGCTTGGCCATCGGCGCCACGCTTGGCACCGCCCTGGCGAATGGCGCGCTAAAAGCACTGTTTGCGCGAAGCCGTCCAGATGTACTGCTCGAACCACTGGGCAGTTTCAGCTTCCCCAGCGGCCACAGTTCAGCGGCTTTTGCCTTCTTTCTGCTGCTCGGCATACTCGCGGGTCGCGGCCAACCGCCACGCATGCGTCTGACGTGGCTGCTGCTGGCCAGCCTGCCGGCGGCGGCAATCGCGCTCTCTCGGGTCTACCTCGGGGTGCATTGGCCCAGCGACATCATCGCCGGGGCCATGTTGGCGGGCTGTTTCTGCGCCCTGAGCCTGGCGCTGGTGCAATGGCGCGCACCACTGCCTGCTCTGACGGCAAGAATCTGGTGGCTATTGCTGCCGGCGATTCTGGCGCTGCTCGGCGGCATCGCCACCTGGCAGCTGTCCACTGGCCTGCTGCTGTATCGCTACTGATGACCGCCCTGCAGCAGCTCCAGCAACGCCTGCAACCGTTCTAGCCGCAGCTGCACGTCCGGCATTTCGAGCAGTTGCAGCTTCTGTTCGGCGTCCAGCGGCAACAGGTAGGCCAGCTGATTGGCCAGGGCCTCCTGGCCCGCTGGCGCACTCGCCATGCCCAGTGAGGCCACCAACGGGTGAGCGCTCAGCGCACCGAGCAATGCTGCCAAATCCGCATGCTCAGCCTCCAGCGGCTGCTCAGCTTGCTCGTCTAACCACTCGACCTCGGCCAGGGTCAGTTGATCGGGCAGCACCTGCGCGTGCTGCACGCGAAAACGCCGACCACCCTCGACGCGAATCCCCAATAAGCCATTGGGCCGCTGCTCGAAATCGCGAATCAACGCCTCGCAACCGATCGCCGAGAATTGCCCCGCGGCCTCGCCCACCTCGGCGCCATCAATGATGCAAACCACACCAAAGCCCTGCCCTTGCTTCATGCAGCGGCTGACCATGTCCAGGTAGCGTGCTTCGAATATCTGCAAGTCGAGCATGCAGCCGGGAAATAACACAGTGTTCAGTGGAAACAGCGGCAGGGTCACACACACCTCCTTATAGCCACAACAGAATCGCCAGCGGCAGCAGCACGGCCGTGAATACGCCCATCAGGCTCATCGCCAGGGCTGAAAACGCGCCGCACTCCTCACCTTCCTGCAGTGCACGGGCGGTGCCAACCGCATGCGCGGTCAGGCCCAGGGCCATGCCCAGTGCAGCCGGGTGATGCACGCCACAGCGCTTAAGCAGCGCCGGGCCGATGATGGCGCCGATGATCCCGGTGATCATCACAAACACCGCAGCCAGGGCAGCAATCCCGCCAATCTGATTGGCCACCAGCATGGCAATCGGTGAGGTAACCGACTTGGGCGCCATGCTCATCAGCATGATCTGCTCGGCGCCGAAGACCCAGGCCAGGGTAATACCTAAGACAGTGGCGACCACACCGGCCACCAGCAGGGTGATCAGGGTCGGCCAGAACAGCTGGCGAATACGCCGCAGATTAAGGAACAGCGGCACCGCCAGCGCCACCGTGGTTGGCCCGAGAAACAGCGTCAACGCCGCAGCGCTGTCTTTGTATTCGGCAAAGGTCAGGCCGCAGGCCAAAAGAATGCCGATTACCGCAAGCATCGATAGCAGCACCGGCTGCAGAAACACCCAACGGGTTTTCTCGTAGGCGGCAATCGCCAGTTGATAGGCACCAAGGGTGATGCCTACACCAAATAGCGGGTGATGGATCAACGCCTGCCAGGCGGCGTGCCAGTCCAAACTCATGCGTCCTCCCGGCGTTGTTGGCGGTCAATCAGCTTCTGCATCAGCCAGCCGGCAAACACGATCGAGATCAGCAATGAAAGCAACAGCGCACCGGCAATCGCCCAGAAGTCGGCAAAGATATCCTCGGCATAGGCCATCACGCCCACCGCGGGTGGTACCAACAGCAGCGGCAGGTATTTCAGCAGACTGGTAGAGGCCAGATGCAGCGGCTCGCCGACTTCTCCGCGCAGCAGCAGGAAGACGAACAACAGCAACATGCCGATGATTGGCCCCGGCAAAATCGGGATCAACAGGACATTCAGCGCAGCGCCGAGCAACTGGCACAGCACCAGCCAGGAAAGGCCACGTAGCAGCATGATGGGTAATCTCCGAATCGTATGATCCCAGACGCAGTGCCGCGCATTATAAGCAGAAGCACCCGGCAAGGGCCGGTTTACAGCGGTTGCGCACGAGCCAACGGCATACCTTGCCCCATCGCAATAGGCACTTGACCCTGCGTCGAACCCATGATGATCTTAGGGCAGAAGGATTTTACGCCCCAAAAAAAACAACACTTGCGTCTTCAAGGAGAAACCATGACATCAGTACCCGCCGCTGAATTGCCCAGCTATATCGGTAAAGAGCTCGGCCGTTCCGATTGGCTGACCATCGACCAGGAACGCATTAACCAGTTTGCCGAATGCACGGGTGATCACCAGTTCATCCACGTCGACCCGGAAAAAGCCAAACTCACCCCCTTTGGCACCACCATCGCCCACGGCTTTCTCTCGCTGTCACTGGTGCCCAAGTTGATGGAAGGCATCATGATCATGCCTAAAGGGCTGAAGATGGCCGTCAACTATGGCCTGGACAGCGTGCGCTTTATCCAGCCGGTGAAGGTCAATTCCAAAGTCCGCTTGGTGGTGACGCTGACGGATGCCACCGAGAAGAACCCAGGCCAATGGCTGCTCAAGGCCAAAGTGGTACTGGAGATTGAAGGCTCGGAAAAACCCGCCTACATCGCCGAGCCACTGACCCTCTGCTTCGTCTGATTACCACCGCCGGATCAAGGCGCACCTGCATCTGCGGTGCGCCTTTTTGTATTTTTAAATGCCCGACGGTGCGCTCAATCACGGCACTCCGGGCGTGTTAAGGCATACTCGGCATCGACCTACCAGCCTGGATTTTCTGCATGCACACGCTCGTCCGCCTGGCCCCTCTGAGTCTCGCCCTGTTGTTGGCCGCTTGCGGTGATGGCGAACCCTTACTGCCCCCTAATGCCGTGCTGCCTGATGGTGGCCGCTACCGCGGTGAGGTTGTCGACGGCCTGTTGCAAGGTCCTGGCCGCCTGGATTACAGCGATGGCAGTTACTACGACGGGCTGTTCAAGGACGGTCAGTTCAACGGCCCAGGCGAATGGCGCAGCAAGCACGGCGAGTTCTACAGTGGCGAGTTTCAGAACGGAGACTTCCACGGACAAGGCAGCCTCACCTACAGCGATGGCAGCCGTTACGAGGGCGGTTTTATCAACGGCAGGCCCAGTGGCGAAGGTCACCTAAAAAGCAGCCAATTGGAATACCGCGGTGAGTTCAGCAAGGGCCAATACAGCGGGCTGGGCAAACTGCAATGGAGTAACGGTGCCAGCTTCCAGGGCCAGTTCAAACAAGGCGAACCTGACGGCCAGGGTGTGCTCACCGACGCCGAAGGCAATGCGTACACCGGCACCTTCGACAACAGCCAACTTAACGGCCAGGGCAGCTTCAAGAATGCGGATGGCGACCTGTACAGCGGCCAGTTCCGTCATAACCAGTTCCACGGCAAGGGGCGCTACCAAAGCGCCGCTGGCGACGTCTGGAGTGGCCGCTTTGTGAACGGCAGCCTCACCGGCAAAGGCGAATTCAAGGGCGGCGACGGCAGCCATTACGCAGGCCAGTTCGACGATTGGAGCTACCACGGTGAAGGTCACCTGACCCTGGCCGACGGCAGTGCCTATCAAGGCAACTTCGCCTACGGCAGCTACCAGGGCAATGGCAGCCTGACCCTGGCCGATGGTACCCAGCAAAGCGGCACCTGGCAGAACGGCCGACTGATTCGTGATGCCCAGGGCAAGGCCATACCGGACGCCCTGGCCACCGGCGTGCTGGAGCAAGGCCGCCTTCTTGATGCCGCCATCGCCAAGCTGCCTGCCTCAACGCCGGCTATCGAGCTGTATGCCCTGACCCTGGCGGGTGACGGCAAGCAGAGTGTATTCATGCGCGAAGCCGATTATGTCGGCAAGCTGCTGCAGGATCGCTTCGCCGCCCACGGTCTGATCACCTTGGTCAACCACCGTGACCACCTGACCGATCGCCCCCTGGCCACTAGCGCCAGCTTGAGCCGCAGCATTCAAGCCCTGGCAGAGCGCAGCGGCAAGGAAGACCTGATCTTTATTTACCTGACCAGTCACGGTTCAGCGCAACACGAGCTGAACCTCGACCAGCCACGCATGCAGCTCGATGACCTGCCGGCCAGTGAGCTGGCAGCCCTGCTCGAACCACTTAAGGATCGGCACAAGGTGCTGGTGATCTCGGCCTGCTACTCCGGTGGTTTTATCCCAAAGTTGCAGGATGACAAGACCCTGATCATCACCGCTGCGCGCGCAGACCGGGTGTCCTTCGGTTGCTCGGAAGAAAACGATTTCACCTACTTCGGCCGCGCGTTGTTCGCCGAAGCCCTGCAGCAAACCGACGACCTGCAGCGTGCCTTCAAGCTGGCCCAGGCCAGCGTTGCCGAACGCGAAAAAGCCGACGGTTTCGAACCCTCCGAGCCGCAGATCTGGCCTGCAAAAGCGGTGCTCGCACAATGGCGTACGCTGCGCGAACAACAGGCCGAGCGCGCCCTGAACAATGCACTTGAGGCACAATCTGCGGTCAACCGCTAACAGCCATGCGCGCCACCAACGGCCTGATAAGCTGATTGATATCAGCGGAGAACCTCACACTATGTATTTAACACCCCAGCACATCCTCCTCGCAGGCGCCACCGGACTGACCGGCGAACACCTGCTGGATCGCCTGCTGAACGAGCCCACCGTCGCCCGCGTACTGGCCCCCAGCCGCCGCCCGTTGGCGGCCCATGCGCACCTGGAAAACCCGCAAGGCGAACTGCTGACCTTGCTGCCGGAACTGAGCGGCAAGGTCGATACCGCCTTCTGCTGCCTGGGCACCACGATTAAACAGGCCGGCTCGCAAGAGGCTTTTCGTGCGGTCGACCATGACCTGGTGCTCGCCTTTGCCGAACGCGCACGCGCCCTCGGCGCACGTCACCTACTGGTGATCAGCGCCCTCGGTGCAGATGCCAACTCCACCGTGTTCTACAACAAGGTTAAAGGCCAAATGGAGCAGGCCCTGCGCGCGCAAGGCTGGCCGCAGTTGACCATCGTCCGCCCTTCGTTACTGCTGGGCGCCCGCCAGGAGTTTCGCCTTGGCGAGCGACTGGCCGCGCCCTTTATGCGCTGGTTACCGGGCAAGTACCGTGGCATTGAAGCCACCGTACTGGCCCGCGCGCTGTGGCGCTTGGCGCTGGAAGAGGATGCCGGCACTCGCGTGATCGAATCAGACCAACTGCGCCGTCTCGGCCGCTAACAACAAGAAGCCATCGACCTATGAGCACCACCCCGCACGACCTGATCAGCGCCCTGAGCGGCGCCGATATGCTGGAAATCGACGAGCTGCATGCCTGGCAGTTCAGCCTCAACGACGATCAACTGGCTCAGCACCATACCGGCACCACGCCCACTGACGATGCGCCGCTGCTGAGCATCGAATGCATGGACGGCCGCGCCCTGCGCAAATGGCATTTCAACCTGGCCCAGGTAATCGCCGCACGTTTTGATGGTGAGGCCGACGCCTGGCGCATCAGCGGCACGGCCGGCGTGCACCTGATCAAGTGTTTTGCCGCTGTCAGCGGCGACAACAGTGATCTGCCAGACGACGCCGAATAACCCTGCCGAGGGCAATCCGTGGGCCTGTATGACCGCTACCTGCTGCCACACCTGATCGACTTCGCCTGCGGCATGGGCGCGGTGATGAAAGCCCGCTCGCAACTGGTGCCCCAGGCCCATGGCCGGGTGCTGGAAATCGGCATCGGCAGCGGCCTTAACCTGGCCTTCTACGATGCCGCAAAGGTCAGTGTGATCATTGGCGTAGACCCCAGCGCCGATATGCAGAAACTGGCCAGGCAACGGGCTGCCGCGATCAGCATTCCAGTGGAGATGATTGCCCTCGAACTGGGGCAGATTCAGGCCGACGACGCCAGTTTCGACAGCATCGTCTGCACCTTTACCCTGTGCACCATTCCTGATGCTGTAGCCGCACTGAAAGAAATGCGCCGCGTGCTCAAACCTGGCGGTCGCCTGTTGTTCTGCGAACACGGCCTGGCTCCCGAGCTGCCCGTGCTGCGCTGGCAGAACCGCCTGACCCCGATTTGGAAGCCGTTAGCCGGTGGCTGCCACCTCAATCGCGATATCCCGGCGTTGATCACAGCCGGCGGATTTCAGATTGGCGAGCTGAGCAATCGCTACCTCAAAGGGCCAAAACCCATGACCTATATCTATCAAGGCTGGGCCTACTGAGCCACGCCTGACGACTCATCACGCGGCAAATCGCTCGACGCCATCATCCCGCCACACACCAGGCCATATTCTGACTATCGTTAGGCTACGGACTTTACATAGAAGTAGCCCCACGCATGATGCGCCTGCTCACTCGCCATCTCATCGCCCTGCTGCTCTTCACCGTGGGTTTCACGGTCACGCCTTATAGCAGCGCGCAGTCTCGTGCGGTCAGCGTGGGGGTCTACGCCAACGAGCCGAAAATCCTCCTGGATCAAGAGGGCAAACTCTCCGGCATTCTCGGCGAGCTGCTGAACGAGATCGCCCGCCAGGAAAATTGGCAACTGCAACCAAGGCCCTGCGAGTGGCAGCAATGCCTGGAGCTGGCGCAGAGCGGCGAGATCGACCTGATGCCGGACGTGGCCTATAACGACAGCCGCGCAGAGGTACTCGACTTCCACACAGTGCCTTCGCTGGTCAGCTGGTCGCAGGTGTACAGCAACGAGAACCTGCAACTGAGATCAGTACTCGACCTCAAAGACCTGCGCATTGCCGTCCTGCAAGGCTCGGTGCAGGAGGACTACCTGCGTGGGCTGCTGGACAGCTTCGACTTGAAAGCGCAATTGATCGGCGCACCCAGTCTGCAGCAAGGGTTTGCCCTGGTAGCGGACGGGCATGCCGACGCCGTAGTCGCCAACCAGCGCTTTGGAGATTTCCATGCACCGAGCTACCGGCTGCAAAGCTCCTCAATCATGTTTCAGCCTGCGCAGCTGTTCTACGCAACCCGCAAAGGGCAAAACGCCGATTTACTGGCCGCCATCGATCAGCACCTGGCGAACTGGCAGAACTCGCCGTCCTCTGTGTACTACCAAACCCTGCTGCGCTGGGGCGGTGAGCGGCCACGCCTGCTGATCCCCACGGTTGTCTGGTGGGGGCTGACGACCCTGGTACTGCTGCTGATTGCTGCCTTGGGCGGCGCATGGCTGTTACGCCGCCAGGTGCACGAGAAAACCCGCCACCTGCAGGCCGGCGAAGCACGCCTGAACACCATCCTCGACAGCGTCGAGGCGTACATCTACATCAAGGATGTGCAGCTGCGTTATCAATATGCCAACCGCAAGGTCTGCGAGCTGTTCGGCCAGAACCTTGAGCAGGTGATTGGCAAAACCGATGAACAGTTCTTCGACATCGACACTGCAACCAACCTGTATGACAACGACAATCGCGTACTCACACTCGGCGAACGGGTGCAGACCGAGGAAATCAATCGCAGCCTGGACGGCAACACGCAGCACGCCTTTCTCTCGGTCAAGCTGCCGCTGCGCGACGATCACGGCAAGATTTACGCGCTATGCGGCATCTCCACTGACATCACCGAACACAAAAAGAACCTCGAAAAAATCAACCAGCTGGCCTTCTACGACCCACTCACCGGCCTGCCCAACCGCCGTCTACTGCTCGACCGCCTGCAACAGGCCCTGGCCAAGCATGCCCGCGGCCTGCAACAGGGCGCACTGCTGTTTATCGACCTGGACAATTTCAAAGACCTCAACGACACCCTTGGCCACGACATGGGCGACCAGTTGCTGCAGCAGGTCGCCGAACGCCTGAGCAGCCATGTGCGCGCCCAGGACACCCTGTCTCGTCTCGGCGGCGATGAGTTTGTGTTGATGCTCGAAGGCCTGAGCCTGAAGCCTGAACAGGCCGGCCAACAGGTTGAACATGCCGGCAACAAGATCATTAAGGCGCTCGCCGTACCCTACACCCTGCAAGGCCGCAGCTATATCAGCACGGCCAGCATCGGCATCGCCCTGTTCCCCATGGAGGACAGTACGGTCGACGAGGTACTCAAGCGTGCCGACATGGCCATGTACCAGGCCAAAGCTGCCGGTCGAAACGCGTTGCGCTTTTTCGACCCGGCGATGCAGGCCGAAGTCAGCGCCCGCGCCAGCCTGGAAAGCGACCTGCGCCAGAGCCTCGACCAGCACGACTTTATCCTGCACTACCAACCCCAGGTGGATGCTCACGGGCAACTGGTCGGCGCCGAGGCCCTGGTCCGCTGGCAGCACCCTATACGCGGGCTGGTGCCGCCGGGCGAATTCATTCCCCTGGCTGAAAGCACGGGGCTTATTCTGCCGCTGGGTCGCCTGATCTTGCGTGCGGCGTGCCAACAACTGGTGGTATGGGCCAATGATCCACAGCTGGCGCACCTGACACTGGCGGTCAACGTCAGCGCCAGGCAGTTCCACCACCCCGATTTTATTGAAGACGTACTTGCTGCCCTCGCGGAAAGCGGCGCCAAGCCTGAACGTCTGGAGCTGGAACTGACCGAAAGCCAACTGGTGGAGGATGTGGAAACGCTGATCGACAAGATGAGTCAGCTAAAAGCACGTGGCGTGCACCTGGCGCTGGATGATTTTGGCACCGGCTACTCCTCACTCAACTACCTCAAACGCCTGCCGCTGGATAAGCTGAAGATCGACCAATCCTTCGTCCGCGACCTGCTCGAACACCCCAGCGATGCCGCCATCGTGCGCACCATCCTGGCGCTGGGAGCCAACCTCAATCTCAGCGTAACCGCCGAAGGCGTAGAAACTCAGGCGCAATACGAGGCCCTGCAAGGCATGGGCTGCAAGCGCTTTCAAGGCTACCTGTTCGCCAAACCGGGGCCAGTGCAGAACATTGAGCACTGGCCATCAGCACCTCTACAGCCAAGCCAATGACCCGCCAGCTGGCGATCACAACCCGCCGCTGATACCCAGATTCAAGCCAATGGCCGTCGCCAGGGACAGCGGCAGCAGCAGGGTGTCGAGCAATGCGCTAACCGGCAGATCAGCCGCCGGATACGCCGGGGCTTCGGCGCCGAAGCGGTCCGTGGCGCAGCAGCCGCCTTGCAGCGCATACAGGTTAAGCCGTGTGCCGGCGTACACCACCGGCGCATCGGGCTTGGCGGCATCCAGGGTGCGTACCGTGGCGCAACCGCTGAGCGACAGGGCCAGGCTCAGGCCCAGAACGAGGCAACTCAGCCGCTTATTCATCAGGGCTGATCTGATGATGTTCACCCCAACGCGGCAGCATGTCCTGGGGAATACTCAGGCAGTTGAGGATCCGCGCCACGACGAAATCCACTAGGTCATCAATGGTCTGCGGCTGGTGATAAAAGCCCGGAGCGGCCGGCAGGATAATCGCGCCCATGTTCGACAGTTTGAGCATGTTCTCCAGATGAATGCTTGAGAACGGCGCCTCACGCGGTACCAGAATCAATTGACGACGCTCCTTGAGGGCCACGTCGGCGGCGCGCTCAATAAGGTTGTTGCAGGCGCCATTGGCAATCGCCGAGAGTGAGCCGGTGCTGCACGGCACCACCACCATCGCAGTGGGCGCACCCGAGCCAGAGGCCGCCGGCGCCATCCAGTCTTCTTTGCCAAACACGCGAATCTGCCCCGGCGCGGCGCCGGTGTACTCGCTCAAGAATGCCTGCATGGCCTGCGGTTTGCTCGGCAGGCTGACATCCGTTTCGGTGGCCATGACCAACTGTGCGGCCTTGGAAATCAGAAAGTGCACCTCGCGCTCTTCCTGCACCAGGCAGTCGAGCAGGCGTAGGCCGTATTGAGCGCCGGACGCGCCCGTCATAGCCAAGGTAATACGTTCAGGACCGGACATTTATGCCTCCAAGGCCGCAGCCAACTTGCCATGCAAGCCGCCAAAGCCGCCGTTGCTCATCACCACGACCTGGGTGCCCGGTGCCGCTTCTGCCTTGACCCCTGCAATGATCGCTTCCAGGGAATCGCAGACCTGAGTCGGCACGGTCGACGTAGCTACTGTGCCAGCCAGATCCCAGCCGAGATTCGGCGGCGCGTACCAGTACACCGAGTCAGCCTGCACCACGGATTCCGGCAGGCCATCGCGGTGCGCGCCGAGCTTCATCGAGTTGGAACGCGGCTCGACGATGGCGATCAATTTGGCGTCGCCGATGCGTTTGCGCAGACCATCCAGGGTCGTGGCAATCGCCGTCGGGTGGTGGGCGAAGTCATCGAAGATGGTCACACCCTTCACTTCGGCGACCTTCTCCATGCGCCGCTTGGCGTTGATAAAGCCGCACAGCGCGGCGATGCCCAGCTCCGGCACCACACCGACATGCCGCGCCGCTGCCAGTACCGCCAGGGCATTGGCCACGTTGTGCTGGCCGGTCAACTGCCAGTCCACGGTGCCTGCGGTTTTACCTTCGAAACTCACCTCGAAGCGCGAGCCGTCGGCGCTAAGCAGGCGCGCTTGCCACTGACCGCCTTCACCTGTGGTTTGCACCGGAGTCCAGCAACCCATCTCGATTACCCGCTTAAGCGCAGGTTCGGTGGTCGGATGAATGATCAGGCCGTCGCCCGGAATGGTACGCACCAGATGGTGGAATTGCCGCTCGATGGCCGCCAGATCCGGGAAGATATCCGCGTGATCGAACTCCAGGTTGTTCAGGATCGCAGTGCGCGGGCGGTAGTGGACGAACTTGCTGCGTTTGTCGAAGAAGGCGCTGTCGTACTCATCAGCCTCGACCACAAAGAACGGCGTGCCACCCAAACGCGCGGATATGCCGAAGTTCTGTGGCACGCCGCCAATCAAAAAGCCCGGACTCATGCCGGCATGCTCGAGCACCCAGGCCAGCATGCTCGAACTGCTGGTTTTGCCGTGGGTGCCGGCCACCGCCATGACCCACCGGCCTTGCAGCACATGGTCGGCCAACCACTGCGGGCCGCTGACGTAGGGCAGGCCCTTGTTCAGCACATACTCCACCGCCGGGTTGCCACGCGACAGGGCATTGCCGACCACCACCAGATCCGGTGCTGGATCGAGCTGGGCGGCGTCATAGCCCTGGGTTAGTTCGATGCCCTGAGCCTCCAACTGGGTGCTCATAGGCGGGTAGACATTGGCGTCGGAGCCGGTCACGCGATGGCCGAGTTCCTTGGCCAGCACGGCCAGCGAGCCCATAAAAGTGCCGCAGATGCCGAGAATATGGATATGCATGATTTACCTTGAAGGCGTCGTCAGAGCCGGTGAATAAGGCGGGATAAAAACTGGCCGCAGATTAGCACAGCGCCGCCGCCCCGCAGAGGCTTGGCGGCGCGCTGCAGGGCGTGGTTCAAGAGGCGCAGCTCAAATCGTTGAGCGCAGCTTGATGCCGTGTTTGCGCAACTTGCGGTACAGGGTGTTGCGGCTGATGCCCAGTTGCTCGGCGCTGCGGCTCATCTGCCAGTGCTGCGCCTCTAGGACCGCGAGCAACGCCTGGCGTTCGGCGTCGCCCAGCTGGTCGGGCCTGGCGTGAGGTAGCAGGGCAAGTGCGGGGCGTGCATGGCGAATTTCGGCGGGCAGCTCGGCGTGGCTGATCACGCCGTTTTCGCACAGGGCGCAGAGGGTGCGCAGCACATTGCGCAGCTGGCGCACATTACCCGGCCAAGAGTAAGCCAGCAGCGCCTCGCGAGCCGCATCATCAAGCCGTGCAGATTGCCCGCGCGCCTCTTCGGCCAGCAGGAAATCCAGCAGCGCCAGCTTGTCACTGCGCCCACGCAATGGCGGCAGCTCGATCACCAAGCCATTAAGGCGATAGAACAGATCCTGGCGAAACTCGCCGCTGGCCACCCGCTGGGTGAGGTCGCGATGGCTGGCGCTGATCACCCGCACATCGATGGCTTGCGATTCGCCACCAATCGGCTCAACCCGGCGCTCTTCCAGCACCCGCAGCAAGCGGGTTTGCAGCGCCAGCGGCATATCGCCGATTTCATCGAGGAACAGCGTGCCGCCATCGGCCTGTTGCAGCTTGCCGCGCATGCCTTCCTTGCGCGCGCCGGTAAAGCTGCCGCCGCGATAACCGAACAGTTCGCTCTCGATCAGGCTCTCGGGAATTGCCGCGCAGTTCAGCGCAACAAAGGGCTTGCCACCACGCGAGCTGACCTGATGCAGGGCCTTGGCGAAGGCCTCCTTGCCGGTGCCGGTTTCGCCGCCGATCAGCAGCGGCACATCACGCTCGTAAACCCGCAGCGCGCGGCGAAAATCACTCTGCAAACCGGGGTCGGCCAGACACAACCCCGGCGTTGCCAAGCTCGCAGTAGCCAGCGCCTGAGCACTGCGCCGAGGCTGGCCGCGCAGCATGGCAAACAGCAGCTGGCCACGCTGGGTATACAGCGGCCAACTGGCGCTGGGCTGCGCCGAAGCGCGGCCGAGCAGGTCATCCAGGCGGCAATCAAATACCTCGACCAATGTGCGCCCGAGCAGTAGCCGACGCGACAGGCCGAGCAGGTTGATCGCGCTCTGGTTCACCGCGCTGACCCGGCCGTCACCATCGAAGGCCAACAGCCCTTCGCTGAACTGGCCGATATATTCGGCCTGGGCATGGAAGCGCAGCAGCCATTCGCCTTCATAGCTGCGCAGGAAATGGCAGCCCTCGATGGCCTTGGCTGACAGGTTGACCAGGGCCATGGTGTGAAACTGGCTCTGCCGCGACACGTCATGCCGCGCCGAGGACACATCCAGCACCGCCAGCAGCTCGCCATGCGGGTCGAACACCGGGCTGGCCGAGCAGGTCAGGCCGGTATGCCGGCTGCGGAAGTGTTCATTCTGGTGGATGGTCAGCGGCTGCCGTTCGACCAGGCAGGTACCGATGCCGTTGGTGCCTTCGCAGGCTTCGCTCCAGTCGGCACCAAGCCACAGACCGGCTTGCTCGAAGGTGCGTTTTTCCGCCTGCTCGGTGACGCAGTTGAGGATCACCCCGCGCGCATCGGTGAGCAGCACGGCATGGCCGCTACCTGCCAACTGGCGGTGCAGGCTGTTCATCTCGTTACTGGAAATCTCCAGCACCTGTTGCAACTGCTCACGGCGTTCCAGCATGTGCGCGTGCTCAATCACCGCCGGCGGCATGCTCTGCGCCGGGTCGAGGTGATGCTGCTGCAGACAACGCAGCCAGGAGCGCGCCACCGAGGAATCGGCAGCCGGGCCGGCGAGTTGGCCGCGCCCTTGGGCCACAGTCAGCACCTGCTGGGCGTGGCGGCTTGCTGGGTTGTGCATTGTTATTGTTCTCCGCTGTGGAGTTGCACGTGATGGCCGAGCATCTACCAGCTTTCCGGCCATTGCAAGACACGCTGACCGGCGAGTCACCGTGCTGTATCGCCCCTGGTACAGAGTGTCACGCGGGCTGTATCAGGGCTGATACAACTCGCGCAGCGCAACCTACCAGCGAATGTCACGCAACCGCTCTAGAAAGGACATCGCGCATGCCTGGCCCAGCCCTTGCTCTGTCTCTGCACAAGCGCCACAGCGCGCCTTTCGCTGCATCACCAGAACAAGCATAAGAACCAGGAGATATTCAGCATGCGTTACGCCCATCCCGGTACCGAAGGTGCCCTCGTTTCCTTCAAATCCCGTTACGGCAACTACATCGGCGGCGAGTTTGTCGCGCCGGTCAAAGGCCAGTACTTCACCAACACCTCGCCGGTGAACGGCCTGCCGATTGCCGAGTTCCCGCGCTCCACTGCCGAGGATATCGACAAGGCCCTGGACGCCGCCCACGCCGCCGCCGATGCCTGGGGCCGTACTTCGGTGCAGGAGCGCTCGCTAACCCTGCTGAAGATCGCCGACCGCATCGAAGCCAATCTGGAAGTGTTGGCCATCACCGAAACCTGGGACAACGGCAAGGCCGTGCGCGAAACCCTCAATGCGGACATCCCCCTGGCCGCCGACCACTTCCGCTACTTCGCCGGCTGCTTGCGCGCCCAAGAAGGCTCGGCTGCCGAGATCGACGGCAACACCGTGGCCTATCACATCCATGAACCGCTGGGCGTGGTCGGGCAGATCATCCCGTGGAACTTCCCGCTGCTGATGGCCGCCTGGAAACTTGCCCCCGCCCTGGCCGCCGGCAACTGCGTGGTGCTCAAACCGGCCGAGCAAACGCCGCTGGGCATCAGCGTGCTGATGGAACTGATCGGCGACCTGCTGCCGCCGGGCGTGCTCAACGTGGTGCAGGGTTACGGTAAAGAAGCGGGCGAGGCCCTGGCCACCAGCAAACGCATCGCCAAGATCGCCTTCACCGGCTCAACTCCGGTGGGCGCGCACATCATGAAATGCGCCGCCGAGAACATCATCCCGAGCACCGTGGAGCTGGGCGGCAAATCGCCGAACATCTTCTTCGAAGACATCATGCAGGCCGAGCCGAGCTTTATTGAAAAAGCCGCTGAAGGCCTGGTACTGGCCTTCTTCAACCAGGGCGAGGTGTGCACCTGCCCATCCCGCGCGCTGGTGCAGGAATCGATCTACCCAGCCTTTATGAAAGAGGTGATGAAGAAGGTCGAGCAGATCAAACGCGGCGACCCGCTGGACACCGACACCATGGTCGGTGCCCAGGCCTCCGAGCAGCAGTTCGACAAGATCTTGAGTTACCTGGAAATCGCCAAGCAGGAAGGCGCCGAACTGCTCACCGGCGGTGCGGTGGAAAAACTCAGCGGCACCCTGGACGGCGGCTATTACATCCAGCCGACCCTGCTCAAGGGCCACAACAAGATGCGCGTGTTCCAGGAAGAAATCTTCGGCCCGGTGGTCAGCGTTACCACCTTCAAGGACGAAGCCGAAGCCCTGGCTATTGCCAACGACACCGAGTTCGGCCTCGGCGCCGGCCTGTGGACCCGCGACATCAACCGCGCCTACCGCATGGGCCGGGCGATCAAAGCTGGGCGCGTATGGACCAACTGCTACCACCTCTACCCGGCGCATGCCGCCTTCGGTGGCTACAAGAAATCCGGTGTCGGCCGTGAAACCCACAAGATGATGCTCGACCACTACCAGCAGACAAAAAACCTGCTGGTCAGTTACGACATCAACCCACTCGGCTTCTTCTAAGCCCCTGCGCAACCGCAGCCGATGCTAGGAAACGACATCGGCCTGCCAGCCCGCGCCCAGGTCTAGACCAGAGGCGTAGTTGGCACAGCGGTTGCTGATCCACTGGGTAACACTTTTCCCTCAAATACCTACAAGCCTGACCGGGCGTGCGCTGCGGCCAGCTTGTTGATAAGGAATTCCCATGGCAGCAGAACAAATCAGTGCGGTAGGTCTACCGCAAGGCACCGATTTAGAGCAGGTCGATGCCGATTACTTCCAAAGCAGACAATTGAAGAAGGGCGCAGCTGGCTGGGTATTGCTGGTAGGCCTAGGCGTTGCCTACGTGATTTCCGGCGATTACGCCGGCTGGAACTTCGGTCTAGCCCAGGGCGGCTGGGGCGGCATGTTTCTCGCCACCCTGCTGATGGCGCTAATGTACCTGTGCATGTGCTTCTCCCTGGCTGAACTGTCCTCGATGATCCCCACCGCTGGTGGTGGCTACGGCTTTGCCCGCAGCGCCTTCGGTCCCTTGGGCGGATTTCTCACCGGTACGGCGATCCTTATCGAATACGCCATTGCTCCAGCGGCGATTGCGGTGTTTATCGGTGCTTACTGCGAGTCGCTCTTCGGCATTGGCGGCTGGGCGATCTACCTGGCCTTCTATGTGCTGTTTATCGGCATCCATATCTTCGGCGTCGGTGAGGCGCTGAAGCTGATGTTTATCATCACCGCCGTGGCGGCGATTGCCCTCGGCGTGTTTATCGTCGCGATGGTGCCGCACTTCTCGGTGGCCAACCTGCTCGATATTCCGGTGACTGAAGCCACCGGCGCCAGCAGCTTCCTGCCATTCGGCTATGTCGGCGTGTGGGCGGCGATCCCCTATGCGATCTGGTTCTTCCTCGCAGTCGAAGGCGTGCCGCTGGCCGCTGAAGAAACCCGCAACCCGCAGCGCGACATGCCGCGCGGGCTGATCGGCGCCATGCTGGTGCTGCTGGCCTTTGCGCTGCTGATTCTCGTGGTTGGCCCAGGCGGCGCCGGTGCCAACGCGCTGATGGCCTCCGGCAACCCGCTGGTGGAAGCCCTGACCATTGCCTACGGCGAATCCACCTGGATGAGCAGCTTCGTCAACCTGATCGGCCTGGCCGGTTTGATTGCCAGCTTCTTCTCGATCATCTACGCCTACTCCCGGCAGATCTTCGCCCTGTCGCGCGCCGGCTACCTGCCGCGCTCGCTGTCGCTGACTAACAAGAACAAGGCCCCGGTGCTGGCATTGATCGTGCCTGGCCTGATCGGCTTTGCCCTGTCGCTGACTGGCCAGGGGGACCTGCTGATTCTGGTGGCGGTGTTCGGCGCCACCATCTCCTACGTGCTGATGATGGCCGCGCACATCACCCTGCGCGTGCGCCGTCCGGAGATGCATCGCCCGTATCGCACCCCAGGCGGCATCGTCACCTCGGGCATCGCCCTGGTGCTGGCCTGCGTGGCCGTGGTTGCCGGCTTCCTGGTCGACCCACGGGTGGTGATTGGTGCCGCGATTATCTACGCCGTGCTGATCGCCTACTTCGCCCTGTACAGTCGCCACCATCTGGTGGCCGGTACGCCGGAAGAAGAATTCGTCGCCATCGGTAAAGCCGAGGCCGCGCTCAAGTAATACCCGTCACGTTGGCGCAGCATGATCGTGCTGCGCCAACGTGGCGTTTGGGAGACACGCGATGTCCAGTTTTCAGCACACGGTAGGCGGTGAAACCTACCGTTTCGACAGCCTCGCCGAGGTCATGGCCAAGGCCAGCCCGGCACGCTCCGGCGACTTTCTCGCCGGTGTAGCGGCGAGCAATGCCGGCGAACGGGTCGCGGCGCAGATGGCCCTGGCCGATATTCCGCTCAAGCACTTCCTTACCGAGGCGCTGATTCCCTACGAAGCCGATGAAGTCACCCGGCTGATCATCGACAGCCATGACCTGGCGGCCTTCGCCCCGGTCAGCCACCTGACCGTCGGCGGCTTTCGCGACTGGCTGCTCGGCGACAGCGCCGATGAAGCCAGCTTGCGTGCCCTTGCGCCCGGCCTGACGCCGGAAATGGCGGCGGCGGTATCGAAGATCATGCGCGTACAGGATCTGGTGCTAGTGGCGCAGAAAATCCGTGTAGTCAGCCGTTTTCGCAACACCGTCGGCCTGCGCGGGCGCATGTCTACTCGCCTGCAACCGAATCACCCGACCGATGAACCTGCCGGCATCGCCGCGAGCATTCTCGACGGCCTGCTGTACGGCAACGGCGACGCCATGATCGGCATCAACCCGGCCACCGACAGCATCAGTTCGATCTGCGAGATGCTGAAAATGCTCGACGGCATCATCCAGCGTTATGAAATCCCCACCCAGGCCTGCGTGCTGACCCACGTCACCACCTCGATCGAGGCGATCAACCGTGGCGTGCCGCTGGATCTGGTGTTCCAGTCGATTGCCGGCACCGAGGCGGCCAACGCCAGTTTCGGCGTCAGCCTGAAAATTCTGCAGGAAGGCTACGACGCCGGCCTGAGCCTCAAACGCGGTACCCTCGGCGACAACCTGATGTATTTCGAAACCGGCCAGGGCAGCGCGCTATCCGCTGGCGCCCACCATGGCCTCGACCAGCAAACCTGCGAGACCCGCGCCTATGCAGTGGCTCGGCACTTCAAGCCATTTCTGGTGAATACCGTGGTCGGCTTTATCGGCCCGGAGTACCTGTATAACGGCAAACAGATCATCCGCGCCGGCCTGGAAGACCACTTCTGCGGCAAGCTGCTGGGCCTGCCGATGGGTTGCGACATCTGCTACACCAACCACGCCGAAGCCGATCAAGACGACATGGACGTGCTGTTGACCCTGCTCGGTGTGGCCGGGATCAATTTCATCATGGGCATCCCTGGCTCTGACGACGTGATGCTCAATTACCAGACCACCTCCTTTCATGACGCGCTGTATGCCCGGCAGAGCCTGGGGCTGAAACCGGCCCCCGAGTTCGAAGCCTGGCTGCAACGCATGGGCATCTTCACCCAGGCCGATGGCCGCCCGCGCATGGGCAACAGCCTGCCGCCGGCGTTCCGTCAGGCCCTGGCGCAGCTTGGTTAACTAAGGAGCCGCTTATGTACGATGACAGCCCACTCAGCGGCGCCAGCGAAACCCCCTGGCAGCAACTGCGCAACCTCACTCCGGCGCGCATTGCCTTGGGTCGCGCAGGCACCAGCATGCCGACCCGCGCCCAGCTGGATTTCCAGTTCGCCCACGCCCAGGCTCGCGATGCCGTGCACCTGCCGTTTGATCACGGCGCACTGGCCGCAGGCCTGGCCCACCAGCATCGGCAGAGCCTGCTGCTGCACAGTGCCGCCAAGGATCGCGACACCTACCTGCAACGCCCAGATCTGGGCCGGCGTTTGAGTCACGAATCCGCCGAGCTGCTGGGTCAGCACCGCGAAAACAATCCGGACGGCTACGACCTGGCCATTGTCATCGCCGACGGCCTGTCCGCCCTGGCCGTGCACCGCAACGCCCTGCCCATGGTGGCGCATATCGAGGAGCAGGCCGCTGCCGAAGGCTGGAGCGTGGCGCCCGTCTCCTTGGTCAGCCAGGGCCGCGTGGCGGTAGCCGATGAAGTGGCCGAACTGCTCGGCGCACGCATGGTGGTGATTCTGATCGGCGAACGCCCCGGCCTGAGTTCACCGGACAGCCTGGGGCTGTACTTCACCTACGCACCCAAGGTCGGCCTGACCGACGCCTACCGCAACTGCATCTCCAACGTGCGCCAGGAAGGCCTGAGCTACGCCATGGCCAGCCACCGCCTGCTGTACCTGATGCGCGAGGCCTGCCGCCGCCAGCTGTCGGGGGTCAATCTCAAGGATGAGGCCGAAGTGCCGCTGCTGGCCGGCGGGGTGCCGCGCGAGAACTTTCTGCTTGGATGATGGGGAATTTCCGCAAACTACAACCAAACGCTTGTTTGGATTGCACTTTCCAAAAGCTTTAGGCAGCATCGGGGTCGTTCGCAGGCAGCGCTGCCGTGTTGCCGAAGCCATCCACATGACTTTAAGTAGAGGCTCACCATGCGCATCGTCCAAGCGACCCTGGAGCATCTGGATCAACTCACGCCATTGTTCGTCAATTACCGCGAACACTTTGGCCAGCTGCCCTACCCCGACTCCTCGCGCAAATTTCTGGAAAAGCGCATCAGCCGCAAGGAATCGGTGATCTACCTGGCCATGGCCGATGATGAAGAGAAGATTCTTGGCTTCTGCCAGCTCTATTCGAGCTTCTCCTCGCTGTCGCTCAAGCGCGTGTGGATTCTCAACGACATCTACGTTTGCCAGGATGCACGCCGCCAGCTGGTGGCCGACCGTCTGATCCAGACCGCCAAGCAGATGGCCAAGGAAACCAACGCTGTGCGTCTGCGCGTGGCCTCCAGCGTCGACAACGAGGTCGCCCACAAACTCTACGAATCCATCGGTTTCAAGGAAGACACCGAGTTCAAGAGCTTTGTCCTGCCGATCACCGAAGACTTCACCGCGCCGTAACCTGCCCAGCCAGCGACGCACAGTGCGCCGCTGGCTCAGCCCCTCAGCCGTCCAGGCTAAGCCACAAACCCACGCCCAGTTGCAGCACCAACAGCGCCAGCGCCGCCAGGTGCCAGCCCTGCCGATAGCGCCGTGTGCGACGCGAAGGTACCGGTTGATGCAGTAACGGCTGACGCAACGCCTGCTCAAACTCCGACAGCGCCTCGAAGCGCGCTTCAGGCCTGGGCGCCAGCGCCCGCGCCAGCACACCATCCCAGCCGATTGGCACCCGCATGCTGAACTGCGCCAATGGCATATAACGGCTATGACCGCCCGCATCCGCTTGCGCTGCCTCGGGCCAACGCCCACTGAACAGCCAATAAGCCAGCGCTGCCAGGGCGAACTGGTCGGCGCGGCCATCCACAGCCTGCCCGGCGCGCAACTCGGGCGCCAGCGGCACCGCCTGCGCGGGTATTGCCTGCGGCGCCACCCCAGGCAATAGCGCGGCATGTTCGGGCAGCAACAGCAGGCGGCCGCCGTCATCCAGCAGAATATTGCGCGGGTCCAGCCACAGCCCCTGCATGCCGCGTCGTTGCAAACCGCGTACGGCGGCGATCAACTGTTCGAGCACGGCCAGTATCGTCAAACCATCGACCGGACCGTGGGCCGCCACCCAGTCGTTCAGGTTACGCATACCCTTGCCCGCAGGCTCGAACAGCCAGAAGGCATGCTCACGCGGCTGATGCGAGGACATCACCTGCGCCAGGCTGGCCACCGGACTGCGCCGAAGCGCCCACTCACGCTGCCAGAAGGCTTCATCCGCATCCCGCTCGGCCAGCCACAGCATGGCCTCACGCCCATGCGGATCGGTGGCGCGAAACACCCGCCCCGGCGGACCGTAGGGGCAGGCCGAGAGCAGCACCCAACCATCCAGCTGCAAACCAGGTTGTGCATCGACCACCGCGCGCCAAGGCTTGCGCGGGGCCAGCTCAGGCGCGCTATCGGCTTCGCCCGGCAGCAATAAAACAGCTGCGCCGGGGGCTTGCAGCAATGGTGCAAGCAGCTCCGGCAATGGATCGCCTTGCAGGGTATCGCCCGCGCCGCAAAAGCCTTGCAAGTCCGCCACATCCAGCAGCGGCTGCGGTGCCAGCAGCAACAGCTCGCCAGGGTTAAGGGTCAGGCTGTGCTGCACCAGCGCCAGTTCGGCCTGTGCGCCCAGCTGCAGGCCATCGCGGCCGATCAGGCTCTGCGTGGTGCCGCCTTGATAGCGCCGTAAACCGATGGCCCCGGCCTGGAGAAACTGCGCCTCGCCGTTCTGCAGCAACAGCAACCCGGCATTCAGTTGCGCGATGCTGCGGCCAGCCTGGCGTTGACGAAACAGCTGCTGATTGAAGGCTGCCAACACCTGCCGCGCCGCCTGGGCTTCGCTCCAGCCACCCGGCGTGCAACAGCAGTCGGCCAGCAGGCCATCCAGGTAGGACTCCAGACTACGCACCACATCAGTGCATTCGCGCGCCCAGAGCAGCGCTACCAGAAGCACCGCCGGCTGTCCTTCCCGCACCGGCAGCCAGGTCGCACGGGCCCGTGCAGCCTGGTTGGGCAGGTCTCGACCGTTGCCGCAGAGCAGTTTGATGGTGGGATGATGCAGACGCTCGATCGACATTGGCAGCCCTCCCAGATCGCAGATAAGCATGCCGTTGCAGCCTTTGTGCCGACTTGCTCAGCACTGACACCCGGCTTATGGTGGACGCTTTCCACCGTCCGAGCAGAGTCCATGTGGTCGCTCCGCGCCTGGCGTCGCCGGCGTATCCTTGCCCGTCATCCCATCAGCAGCACGCAGTGGCAGGCTGTATTGCAGCACTTGCCGATCCTCGATGGCCTGGATGACGCCGAACAGCAGCGCCTGCGCGAACGCGCTGTGCTGTTTCTCCATCACAAACACCTCAGCGCCCTGCCCGGCGTAGACCTCGACGCCCAGGCGCGTCTGCTGCTGGCGGTGCAGGCCGAACTGCCGCTGCTGCACCTGGCCGATCTCAACTGGTATCAGGGCTTCCATGAGATCGTCCTCTACCCAGATGACTTCGTCAGCCCGCAGCGCCACCGCGACGCCAGCGGCGTAGTCCACGAATGGGACGCCGAGCATAGTGGCGAAGCCTGGCAGCAAGGCCCGGTGATCCTAGCCTGGCCCGGCGTGCAGGCCAGCGGCCAATGGGATGGCTACAACCTGGTGATCCACGAACTGGCGCACAAGCTGGACATGCTTAACGGCGACGCCAACGGCCTGCCGCCGTTGCACAGCACTATGGCGGTGCAGGCGTGGGCCCAAGCCATGCAGAGCGCCTTTGATCAGATGAATGCAGAGCTGGATGCCAATCCCGAGGCCGACACCGCCATCGACCCTTATGCAGCGGAAAACCCGGCAGAATTCTTCGCCGTCACCAGCGAATACTTCTTCAGCGCCCCAGACCTGCTCGCCGGCGCCTTCCCGGCGGTATACGCGCAGCTGGCGCTGTTCTACCGACAGGATCCACTGGCCCGCCTGCAGCAGTTGCAAGCCAGCAACCCCGACTACCAGGTCAGAACTGAAGACAGTGGGTTCGCGACCAATGGCTAGGCATCCCGGCGTAGCAACCCCTGGTGAATATGCCTATAATCGCGCCACTTTTTTGGCCCACCCTTCGGGAGTCGCCCCATGAGCTACAGCAAGATCCCAGCTGGTAAAGACCTGCCAAACGACATCTACGTCGCCATCGAGATCCCGGCCAACCACGCGCCGATCAAATACGAAATCGACCACGACACCGATTGCCTGATGGTCGACCGCTTCATGGCCACCCCGATGTTCTACCCGGCCAACTACGGTTTTATCCCGCACACCCTGGCTGACGACGGTGATCCCCTCGACGTACTGGTTGTCACTCCATATCCAGTGGCACCAGGTTCGGTTATCCGCGCCCGTCCAGTAGGCGTGCTGCTGATGAGCGACGAAGCCGGCGGCGACGCCAAGCTGGTTGCCGTACCGCACGACAAACTGACCGTGCTGTACAAAGACGTACAGGAATACACCGACCTGCCCCCACTGCTGATCGAGCAGATCAAGCACTTCTTCGAGAACTACAAAGATCTCGAGAAGGGCAAGTGGGTCAAGGTTGAAGGCTGGGCTGGCGCCGATGAGGCCCGCAACCTGATTAACAAGGCGGTCGCTGCTTACCAAAAATAAGTAGCTACCACCCCCTAAAAGCCGGCCACAAGCCGGCTTTTTTATTGCCTGTAATTTATGGCAGCCACCCTTCTAACCGTCGCTGCGTGACGTTAAAAACGGCTCCACACAGCTTTTTATGCCAGCGATGTGGCCAACCCATGCGCCAGCGACCTTGGTCGACTTGGCCCCACCGCGCGCGCTGGTTAAGCTGCTGACCTTTTGCCCGAGCCTTTGCCATGCCTGTGTTCGAGATTCTGCTGCTGGTGCTTGCCGGTTTTGCTGCTGGTGGGATGAATGCCCTGGCCGGTGGCGGCACGTTTTTCTCTTTTCCGGCGTTGCTTGCTGCGGGTCTGCCGCCGGTGACGGCCAACGCCACCAATGCCGTGGCGCTGTGGCCGGCCAGCCTGGCTGGGGCCTGGGCGGCGCGGGATTCGCTGCGCCCGCTGGGACGCTATCTGCTGCCGCTGCTGGCCGCCGGGCTGGCGGGAGGCTTGCTGGGTGGGCTGTTGCTGCTGGTTGGCGGCGATGCTGTGTTTGCCAAACTGATTCCCTGGCTGCTGCTGGCCGCCACCGCGCTGTTTGCCGCCAGCCCCTGGCTTAGTCGCTGGTTGGCCGCCCGCCGCGCCGAGGCAGCACAACCGCCGCACGGCCCGCTGTCACTGGCCGCGCATATCGGCGTATCGATCTATGGCGGCTACTTCGGCGCTGGCATGGGCATTCTGCAACTGGCGGTGTTTTCCATCGAAGGTCACCCGCTGGCCCGCGCCAATGCCCTGAAGAACCTGATTTCGGCGGTGATCTACAGCGTCGCCACGGCGACTTTTATTATCGCAGGCAGAGTCAGTTGGTATGAGCTGATGATTCTGTTGGTGGGTGCCACCGTGGGCGGCTATGTCGGCGGCGCGCTGGGCCAGCGCCTACCAGCCAAATTCCTGCGTCTGCTGGTGATCGTTGTGGGCAGCGGGATGACGCTTTATTACTTCTGGGCGACCTATTTCGCCCAGTAGCAACCCTTAACTTTTCCCGCGCTTGCGAAACTCAACCGGTGTCTCGCCGACCCAGCGTTTAAAGGCGCGATAGAAGGTGCTCGGCTCGGAGAAGCCGGTGCGTTCGACTATCACCTCAATGCGCTCGTCGGTGTTAAGCAGCAGATCTTTGGCCAAACGGCAACGGTAGTCGGTGACCAGGTCGTTAAAGCGCACCCCGGCCATCGCCAGGCGCTCGCGCAGCCGCCGCGCCGGCATATTCAGCCGCGCCGCGACCTGCTCCAGGGTGGCGCCGCTGTCGACCAGCAACTCGCCAATCAATTCGCGCACCTTGCGCACCAGGTCCAGGCGTTCGACTTCGGCCAACTGCCGACGCGCCAGCGATTCGTGCATACGCAGCAGTTCTGGCGCGGCATGCCGTGAGGTCTTGTCCAGCACCGAGGCATTGAACACCAGCGCGTAACGCTCGCTGCCCAATTGCGCCGGGCAGCCGTATACCTGCTGATAGCGCTCGGCCGGCGCGCCATCGGCATGCATAAACTGCACTTCATGGGGAGTGAAATCGCCTTCGGTCAGCGCATCAAACAGGCGGATTACTGCGCCGGCGAGCATTTCCGGGAAGTGTCGCGGCGTACCGGGAATCAGCCCGAGCACCAGCACCGCGCGGTCGTCCTGCACCTCCAGCTTGGCATTCAGGGTATCGGAGAGCAGACGCACATAGCGCAGAGCATGGCGCAGGCCTTCGCCGAAGGTTTCGCTGGAAAGGAACAGGTATTCCAGCAGCAAGCCGTGGAATGCCGGCAGGTGCTGGGCCAGGTAGAGGCCGACATGCTCTTCGCCGCACTCATCGATAGCGGCTTTCCAGAACAATGCCTGGGCCGCATGAGGAAAGCGCCCGGCAGGCAAGCCTCCAGGCGGCAGGCCAACGCGGGCCAGCACGCGATCGGGGTCGGTACCGCTGGCACGCAAGGCGTCGATCACCGGGCGCATCAGCGCCACGTCGTCAGTCAGGTCACGCATATTGAAGAGTTCTTATTGTGTGCGAGGCGCGGCCATCTTAGGCAGCTTTAGGCCCTGCGCTCAAGGCGTGAATCGCGCTCGGTTGAGCGATTGACTGGCCCGCCACACAGCTAGGCGATACGGCCAATGCATGCCGTGGGTAGCCGACTAAGCTGCTGCCACCGTTCTGAGGAGTTAGCCCATGGCCATCGACTGGCTCGAACTGCCCGCACCACCTGCCTTACCCGCCCTGTTTCTGCGCGCAGCCATACGCCGGCGCGTGACCGGCCGCAGCCTGCCCGAACTGGGCGTGCGCTGTCAGGTCACGGTCGACCCCAAGCACCTGGCGCGCTATCGGCAGATCTGCGGATTTAGCGATGATCATCTGCTGCCCGCACCCTACCCGCATATTCTGGCGTTTGCCCTGCAGATGCAGCTGCTCACCGACAAGCGCTTCCCCTTCCCGCTGCTCGGCCTGGTGCATCTGGAGAACCATATTCGCGTGCTGCGCCCGCTCGGCGGCCTCGGGCCGTTCACCGTCAGCGTGCAGGTGCAGGACCTGCAGCCCCACGACAAGGGCGCGACCTTCAGCCTGATCACCCAGCTGCACGATCAACTCGGCCTGCTCTGGGAAGGTGACAGCCGTATCCTCTGCCGCGCCCTGCGCCTGGGCGGCAAGCCGGCCGAACGCGAAGCCGAAACCGCGCTTACCCAGACCACCCTCGCGCACTGGCAAGCACCGGCGGACATCGGCCGGCGCTACGCGCGCGTCGCTGGCGACTACAACCCGATCCATATGTTTGCCGCCACCGCCAAGCTGTTCGGCTTCCCCCGCGCCATTGCCCACGGCCTGTGGAACAAGGGCCGCGCCCTGGCCGAACTGGGCCCGCGCCTACCGGATGCCGGTTACAGCGTGAGCGTACGCTTCCAGAAACCGGTGCTGTTGCCGGCCGAGGTGCGTCTGCTGGCCAGCGAGCCCGGCAGCCATGGCCAGTTCAGCCTCCTCGGCCAGAATGATCTGAGCCATATGAGCGGCAGTTGGCAGCCGCTGGACTAGGCGCACCGCAAGGCTTGGCGTTTTTGCGGGGGCCGATTATCGTGTCGACTCCTGCGCCCACGCGGTCATGGTTGACCCGCACGGCAACTCCAATGGATCAGAGAGCCTCAGCATGAAAAACACCGCCGTACTTGCCACGTCCATCGTCCTCGCCTTCAGCGCACTGCAGGCCAATGCCCTCGACGCGTCCGGGCAGCGCTATGTCAATCAGCTGGTGCAGGGCGGCCCGGTGTCGATTCGCGAGGCCGCGCAGAGCATCTATCACAGCGGCTACCGTGACCAGGAAACCCTCGACGTCGCCGCCGAAGTGCTGCTGCAGAAGTACCGCAGCGCCTCCGACAACACCACTTCCGACGCTCTGGCCTGGGTTTGCAAGGCCTTGGCCAGCTCAGGTAACGGCCGCTACAAGCCGGTGCTGAGCGAAGTGGTGGCCAACTCCGACAACCGCAAGCTCGACCGTCATTGCGAGAAAGCCGCTGACAGCCTTAGCGCCGGTGGCGCGCCTTACACCGCAGGCAGCGTCAACCTGGACGCCTACCGCGCCGGCCAGGGCCAAGCGGCTACTAGCACGCAAACGCTGACGCCCGCTGCTGCACCAGCGACCGCCGCCCAGGGCAGCGGCTCGTTCAGCGATATACGCACCGGTATGAGCATGGATGAAGTCAATGCGCTGCTCGGCGCGCCGACCGCCACCTTCTCGCACCAGACAGGCAAGGCATGGATCCCGTTCAACTTCAAAGGTAAGGACGTCGCCCGCGTGGTGTCGCTGTACAAAGGCAAGGGGCGCATTACGTTTTCCCAGGAAAGTGTCTATGCCAACGTCTGGCGCGTGCTGGAAGTGACTAACAACCCGAACGAAAGCGGCTACCCATAACCTGCGGTATCGGTTTGCCGGCTTGAAGACCGGCCGGCAAACCCCGAAGCTATGCTCCTCTTTGCTGGAGCGCCTGATGAACCTCGCCGAACTGACCACCCGCATGCACGCCATTCGTGACCACAACGACTGGCGGCCATTCCACAGCCCGAAGAACCTGGCCATGGCGGCCAGCGTGGAAATGGCCGAGCTGGTGGAAATCTTCCAGTGGCTGACCGAAGCGCAGTCCCGCGAACTGCCAGCTGAACACCTGGCCCATGCCGGCCAGGAAATCGGCGACGTGATCCTCTACCTGGTGCTGCTGTGCGGCGAGCTGGGCCTGGATATGGAACAGGTGGTGCGCGCCAAGCTGGCCGACAACGAACGGCGCTTCCTCGGGAGCGCATCCAATGAGTGATCGTCACTTCGACGAACTGGCCACGCGCTTTGCCGAGAAGATCTATGGCGGCGCCAAGGGCGCGATTCGCCTGGCCGTACTCCAGGCTGACCTGGCCGAAGCGCTGCCCGAACGCCCACTGCGGGTGCTGGATATCGGCGCGGGCCTCGGCCATATGTCGCTGTGGCTGGCCGAGCGTGGCCATCAGGTGACGCTGACGGAACCCGCCGAGCCGATGTTGAATGGCGCCCGCGAGCGCTTTGCCGCCGCTGGACAAGACGCCACCTTTATCCAGACACCTTGGCAGGACCTGCTCGGCCAGCTTGAGCAACCCTATGACCTGGTGATCTGCCATGCGGTGCTGGAATGGTTAGCCGAGCCGCACAGCATCCTGCCGGTATTGCACCAGCTGTGCGCGCCCGGCGGCTGGTTATCGCTGGCGTTCTACAACAAGGATGCGCTGATCTACCGTAACCTGCTCAAGGGCCACTTCCGCAAACTGCGCAAGGCCGAGTTCGCCGGGGAAAAACAGAGCCTGACCCCGCAGATGCCGCTTGATCCGCGCGAGCTGGCGGCGCAACTTGAGGCTAATTGGCAGGTCGAAAGCCAGAGTGGCGTGCGGGTGTTTCACGACTATATGCCGCAGCCATTCCAAGCCAAGGCTGAGCTGCTCGACCTGCTGGAAATGGAGCTGGCCTACCGCCGCCACCCGAGCTTTTCCGGGCTGGGGCGCTACCTGCACTGGATCTGCCGGCCACGCTGATTGCCCTCTCACTGGAGGCTGAACACTCAATGAAAAGACTGGGCGCATTACTGCTACTGGCGAGCCTCGCAGCCTGCCAGAGCGACAACCCGTATACCGCCGAAAGTAAGCCCCTGCCGCCTGCACCCGCACAGGCGGCCCAGCAACTGGATCTCAGCGCCTATCCGGCAAAACCACGCGACTTCGGCCGTTACCTCACCTGGAGCTGGCAACGCCTGCCTGCCGGCACGGCCTGGGCCAGCTCCGAGCAGGTGCAGGAAGCCCTCAGCAATGCCCTCGACCAACGCGGCCTGCGCCCGCATCGGGCCGGTAAAACCAGCGACCTCAAGGTCAGCGCCGAGCTGCGCTTGGAACAACGCCTGCGCCAGGTCACCGAACACTACGGCAGCCAGTACGGTCATAGTCGGTATGGCAACGACTACGGCATGTGGGGCAGCGCACCGCTGGTGCGCAGCTATACCGAAGAAGTCATGGTGGTGCGCATCGAACTGTTCGACGGCCAGGACGGCCAACCGGTCTGGAGTGCCAGCGCCGAAACCCTTAGCAGCGGCAGCCAGAGTGAACGCGCCGCCACGCTGCGCAACGCGGTCCAACAGGCCCTGACGGCATACCCGCCAAACTGATTGCTGTATTAAAGGAGAGCACCCGTGCGTGCATCACTGCTGTTACTGCCCCTGCTGTTGATCCTCAGCGCCTGCCAAACCGCGCAGCTGCAGCGCGACTTCGACCCTAACCGGGATTTTGCCGCCTACCGCAGCTGGAGCTGGCAGGAACCGGCGGTGCAATACAAACCTGATGACCCGCGCCTGAAAAGCGACCTGACAGACCAGCGCATCCGCACGGCGGTCAGCCAACAGCTCGACCAACGCGGCCTGCGCCCGGCAGCGGCAAACACGCCAGGCGATCTCAAGGCGCAGGTGTGGATGATCGTCGACAATCGCCAGCAGCAGGTCAGTACCCAGCTCGGCGGGGCCTGGGGTGATCCTTGGAGCGGCGGCTTCTGGGGCGGCCCGAGTTATGTGGAAACCCGTACCCTGGACTATCAGGTCGGCACCCTGCAGATCGACCTGCTCGACGGCAAGGATGGCAAACTGGTCTGGCGCGGCAGCACTGAACAGGTGCTGCGCAATCCACATCCTAGCCCGAGCGAGCGCGAGGCCGCGATTCGCCGCAGCGTGGAGGAAGTGTTGAGTCAGTACCCGCCTCAATGAGCAGCCGCGTGCCCACCCCGCTGACCTACAAGGATGTTGCATGAACCCAACCCCACACCTCAGCCATCGCCCCGCGGCGGCGGCTGATCTGGCCGAGATTGTCGGTTTCCCGCAGAACGCTGATGAACTGTTTTTCTGTTATCCCAAGGCCGACTGGCCGCTGAGCATCGGTCAGCTGGCCGCCGCCATGGCCGAGCGCCGCGACAGCACGGTGGTGCTGCTGGATGGCCGGGTAGCCGGCTTTGCCAACTTCTACCAATGGCACTACGACGACCACTGCGCCCTCGGCAACCTGATGGTCGCACCCTGGGCCCGTAGCCATGGCGTGGCGCACTATCTGGTGGCGGTGATGGAGCAGCTGGCGCGCGAGCATTACCACGCCAAACGCATGCAGGTTTCGTGCTTCAATGCCAACAGCGCCGGGCTGCTGCTCTACCCCAAGCTCGGTTATGCCCTCAGCGGCGTGGTCGAACGCCGCGACCCCAAGGGCCAGCGCGTCGCGCTGATCCAGTTCAGCAAACCCCTGTAAACCGTTTACAAATCCCAGTCCGGCCGATCCGCCAAGCGCTGGATCAGAAAATCCAGCAGCGCGCGCAGCGCCGGCGGCATCTGCCGGCGCGTGCCATACAGGGCGTGAATACCCAATTGCTGTGGCTCGTAGTCAGGCAGCAACTGCACCAGCGCCCCGGAACGCAAATGCGCGCCGACCGAATAGCGCGGCTGCAAACTGATGCCGATATCGGCCAGCACGGCCTCCAGCAGCACCATGGATTCATTGGCGCTGAGGTTGCCGCTGACCGCCACGGCATGCGGCTCACCAGCACGGCTGAACTCCCAGATGCTGCGGCCAAAATAGGCATAACTCAGGCAATTGTGTTGCGCCAGGTCCTCGGGCCGCTGCGGCGTGCCATGCCTGGCCAGGTACGCGGGTGTTGCGCACACCACCGAACGGCACACCGCCAGCTGGCGGGCGATCAGGTTGGGGTCGAGCTGATTGGTGATGCGCAGGGCCAGGTCGATACGCGCTTCCACCAGATTGACCGCCTGGCTGCCCACCAGCAGATCGACGCTGACCTGCGGATACAGGCGGGTGAAGTCATCCAGCGCGTGCACCAACCAGGCCTGAGCCAGCGACTGGCTACAAGCGATGCGCAAGGTGCCACGCGGCGCGGCCTCGTCCGTACGGCTGACGCTCTGCATGGCGTCGGCCATGACCAGCATCTCGCGGCATTGCTCCAGCAGTAGCTCGCCGGCACCGGTCAGGCTCAGCTTGCGCGTGGTGCGGTGCAGCAGGCGCGCGCCGACCCAGGTTTCCAGCTCGCCGAGGTAACGCGAGACCATCGCCCGCGACATCTCCAGCGCCTCAGCGGCGGCGGTCTGGCTGCCGCGCTCCACCACTTCGACAAAGACCCGCGTAGCCGTCAGGCGATCCATAATTAGCCCATTTAACGCAACAAATATGCGCAGATTACGGGGCTTTTTGATCGATTTAAAGCAACTAAGATGAGCTCACCCACTCAACAGGAGTTCCCCATGTCGATCATCACTCACCTGCGCAGCCTGCTCGCCAGCGCCAGCCTGCTGACCCTGGCCACCACCGCCCTCGCCCAACCGCTAACCCTGGACGTCTACAACCCAGGCGACAAGGCCATCTTCCCGGTAACCTCGACGCTGATCAGCGGCGAACGCGAGGCCATCCTCGTCGATGCACAATTCTCCAACCGTGAAGCGCAGGAGCTGGTCGAGCGCATCCAGGCCAGCGGCAAAACCCTGACCACCATCTTTATCAGCCACGGTGACCCGGATTTCTACTTCGGCCTGGACACCCTGACCCGTGCCTTCCCCAAGGCCAAGGTCCTGGCAACGCCGCAGACCATCGCCTATATCGAGAAAAGCCGTGAACCGAAGCTGGCCTACTGGGGCCCGATCCTTAAGGACAGCGCACCGGCCCGCACAATGGTGCCGCAAGCCTTGCAAGGCGACCACCTGAGCCTGGAAGGCCAGCGCATCGAGCTGATCGGCCATGACCCCAAGCACACCAGCCTGTGGATTCCGAGCATCAAGGCCGTGGTCGGCGGCGTGCTAACCTACGCCAACATTCACCCCTGGATTGCCGATGCACAAACCGCAGAGGCGCGTAAATCCTGGCTGAAATCCCTGGATGAGCTGCAAGCGCTGCAACCGAAAACCCTGGTACCGGGGCACTTTATGGGCCAACCGACGCTGAGCCTGGATGACCTGCGCTTTACCCGCAACTACCTGAATGACCTGGAAGTAGCACTGCCCAAGGCACAGAACAGCCAGGCGCTGATCGAGACCATGAAAGCCAAGTACCCACAGCTGCTCGACGCCAGCAGCCTTGAACTGAGCGCCAAGGTGCTCAAGGGTGAAATGCAGTGGCCGTAAGCCGCCATATCCTGATCACCGGCGCCTCACGCGGCATTGGCCTGGGTTTGACCCAGGCCTTTGTGCAGGCGGGCTGGCAGGTGCACGCCGTGATCCGCAATCTGGCGGGTAGCCATGAATTGCAGGAGCTGGCCACGCAACATGGTCAGTGCCTGCGGCTGATCGAGTGCGACCTGGAGCAACGCGAAGCGGGCCAGTTGATTGACCGCGCCCTGGGCGACCAACCACTAACCTGTGCGCTGTTCAATGCCGGCGTCTATGGCCCAGCGCATCAGGACCCGCGCCAGGCCAACAGCGCGGAGATCGGCCAGCTGTTTCTCGCCAATGCGGTCGCGCCGATCAGCCTGGCGCAACAGCTTGCCGGTCGAATCGAAACCGGCGGGGTGATGGCCTTTATCAGCTCGCAGATGGCCAGCCTGCAGCTCAACCGTGCCCTCGACATGCCGCTCTACGGTGCCAGCAAAGCGGCGCTGAACAGCTTGCTGCTGAGCTGGAGCAGCCACTATGCCGAGCTGCCCTGGAGCTTGCTGGCCCTGCATCCAGGCTGGGTGCGCACCGCCATAGGCGGCGCCGATGCCCCCTTGAGTGTGGCGGACAGCGCAAGCGGTCTGTTTCAGGTGATCACCGCAGAGCTGGGTCGCCGACGCTGTACATTCCTTGATTACCAAGGCCAGATGCTGCCCTGGTGAGGCTGACGGCGCGGGGCGCATTTGCGGCATAATCGCCCCTTGCCCACCTGGAGATATGCCCATGCCTGCCCCGATCTGGTGGTTGATGGCCCTGCCCTTCGTTGCCGGCGCCTGCCTGCCGTTGCAAGCGGGCATCAACGGTCAATTGGCCAAACAGGTGTCGAGCGTGATGGCCGCCGCGCTGATGTCCTTTGCCGTGGGTACACTTGCGCTGCTGATTCTGGTGCTGGCCCAGCGCGAGTTCCCCAGCCTCGGCGCGTTAAAAGGCCTTACCTGGTGGCACTGGAGTGGCGGCCTGCTGGGGGTGATGTTTATCGCCACCGCCGCCTTTGCCGGCCCCAAGGTTGGCGCCGTGCTGTTTATGGCCTTGGTGATCGCCGGGCAACTGAGCATGGCCCTGACCTTGGACCACTTCGGTTGGGCCGGCTTTCGTGAAGCGCCGATCACCGCAGGCAAAGTCGGCGGCCTGCTGCTGATCGTCGCCGGCATCTGGCTGATCAGGCGCGGTTAAGCGCCCGGCCGACTCTCGCGTTCAAAGCGGTAGAACAGGTTGGGTTCGCTGACCAGATAGAGATTGCCCTGATCATCCAGGGTCAGACCCTCGCCCTGCGGCACGCTGTCTTGCAGCCCGGCGAAGCCACTGAGCAGCGAGCGGAAGCTGATCAGCTTACCGTCCTCGGCATCCAGTTCGATCAGCACCTTGGACTCATCGCTGAGCAGGGCCAGATGCCCGGTCTGCTCGTCGTAATGCACCGATGACAAGTCCGTGGCAAACACCTTGTGATCGATCCAGGCCTGGCGATCGATTACCTGCAGGTTGAAGTCCCCCTGGAAGCTGGATTTCAGGCCACGCACCTCATACAGCTTGCGCGGTGAATGCTCCTTGACCACATACAGTCGGTCACCCGCGCGGTCGTAGCCGACCCCTTCAAAGCCTTGGTTGCCGCCCAGATCAATGCCCAGGGTCAGCGCCCGGTAATCCTCGCGAAACAGAGCACCGGGTTTTTCCGGCAGTTCGACCACCACCAGCGCCTGATCGCGCTCTTCAGCCAGTAACAAGAGGTTATCGCCCAGGTACGTGATGCCTTCGACATCACTGAACCCGCTAAGCGGATAACGCGCCAACAGCTCACCTTCCTTGCTCAGCGCCAGCAGCTCCTCGGGGTTATTCACCACCGCCCAGAGCTGGTCGCGCCCTTCGTCGTAGGTCAGGCCGGACAGGTTGTTGTTCACCCCGGCGACCGGCAGCGCATCGATGCGCACCTGGTACTCGGGCAGCCACAGACTGCGGCTTTCCCATTCGGTTTCATGCCAGGAGGTCTTGATCCAGAAATACAGACGGTTATCCAGGTGCTGCACGCCTATCTGGTAAACCAGGGTCAGCGCCAGCAGTAACAGCGCCCATTTCCATGGGCTGACATAAGGTAGCCGTCCTAGCACCCCTTTCGCAGCGGACATCATGAATAGTCATACTCGCGTGCTTACGGGAAACAGCAGTGTGCTGCGTGAACATGACAGCACGGCTGTAAGGGTGCCGATTGGTCGGGCCAGACGCTGGGCTGCGGGTGTATGAGTCCCCGCCTGCTGCTGAGTTCAACTCGCAGAGCCACAGCCTGCGGCCGGCGACGGCTGAGAGGCATGTGTTAAGGTGAGCGCCCTTTTCGCCCGAATGGATCGAGACAGGTCGATATGACACTGGCCCAACCATCCCGCTGGCTGCCTACGCCGCCATAGCGCTTCGCCCCCTCCCTGCATAGCCCGGCGGCTTACCCGTTGCCGTAGCTGTGCGCCTGCACGCTGGCCGCAAGGCTGCAATGCTCTCGTTGTACCCAGCTTTTATTAGCCCATCCGCCCTGCCCTTGCGTGCATCTGCGGACCCCAGTTTTTGGAATTGACCATGTTGCAAAGCCTGAAAAACACTTGGTTCTTTAACATCCGCGGCGATGTGCTAGCCGGTCTGGTGGTGGCGCTGGCGCTGATCCCGGAAGCCATCGCCTTCTCGATCATCGCCGGGGTCGACCCCAAGGTCGGCCTGTATGCCTCCTTCTGTATCGCCGTGGTGATCGCCTTTGTCGGTGGCCGCCCAGGCATGATCAGCGCCGCCACCGGGGCCATGGCACTGGTCATGGTCACCCTGGTGAAAAACCACGGCCTGGAATACCTGCTGGCAGCGACCCTGCTGACTGGCGTGCTGCAGATCGGCGCCGGGTACCTCAAGCTCGGCTCGCTGATGCGCTTTGTCTCGCGCTCGGTGGTCACCGGTTTCGTCAACGCCCTGGCCATCCTGATTTTCATGGCGCAGCTGCCGGAGCTGACCAACGTCACCTGGCAGGTCTACGCCATGTGCGCGGCGGGTCTGGCCATCATTTACCTGTTCCCCTATGTGCCGAAGCTCGGCAAGGTAATCCCCTCACCGCTGGTATGCATCCTGTCGATGACTGCCGTGGCCATGTATTTCGGCCTGGATATCCGCACTGTCGGCGACATGGGCGAGCTGCCGGACACCTTGCCGATTTTCCTCTGGCCAGATGTACCGCTGACGTTTGAAACCCTGGCCATCATCTTCCCCTACGCCGCTGCGCTGGCTGTGGTGGGCCTGCTGGAGTCGATGATGACCGCGACCATCATTGATGACCTGACCGACACCAACAGCGACAAGAACCGCGAATGCAAAGGCCAGGGCGTGGCCAATATCGCCTCCGGCCTGCTGGGCGGTATGGCCGGCTGCGCGATGATCGGCCAGTCAGTCATCAACGTGAAATCCGGCGGCCGTGGGCGGCTGTCGTGCCTGGTGGCCGGCGTGGTGTTGTTGCTGATGGTGGTATTCCTCAGCGACTGGGTTAGCCAGATCCCCATGGCCGCGCTGGTGGCGGTGATGATCATGGTGTCGATCGGCACCTTCAGCTGGGACTCGTTGCGCAACCTGAAGCACTACCCGCTCTCCACCAATATCGTGATGCTCGCCACCGTGGCCGTGACCGTTTACACCCATAACCTGGCCTACGGCGTGTTTGTCGGGGTGCTGCTGGCGGCCATGTTCTTCGCCAACAAGATTGGCCACTTCCTCTACATCAACGCTGAACTCGACAGCGAGGGCCGCCAGCGTACCTACAAGGTGGTTGGGCAGGTGTTCTTCAGCTCTGCCGACAAATTCATCGCCGCCTTTGATTTCAAGGACACCGTCCGCCAGGTCACCATCGACCTGTCCCGCGCACACTTCTGGGACATCACCGCCGTCGCCGCCTTGGACAAAGTGGTGATCAAACTGCGCCGCGTAGGTATTGAGGTCCACGTTCTGGGCCTGAACGAGGCCAGCGCCACCATCGTTGATCGTTTCGGCACCCACGAAAATCCTGAAGCGATTGAGCGGGTACTCGGCCACTGAGTTCGGCGCGGCGATCATGCTGTAACCCCGTGCTGGCGCATGCCAGCTCGGCATTGGGTGTCGCCCAAGGCGCGATAGCAATGTGACAGCTTTTTCAAAAGCAAAGAGTTATGCTGCTATAACGCTGCTATTTGTGATCACAAGCCATGGCTGAAGCCCAAGTACCTCGCCAACCACATGCCTTCGCCCTCTGGCGCGAAGCGCAAGACACACGCATTCGCTCGCCACTGGGTGGCATCTATTACCTGCTGGCCTGGCTGCTCACGTGGGCGTTCAGCAATGACCCGGCCGCCCTAATGCTGCCAGGTGTAGTCGGCATCGCCCTATTTGCCCTGCTGCTGGCTCTACGCCTGCTACACCGCCTGCCTCAGGAGCAGAGCAACGATTCACTCAGCCGCTGGCTCAACCTGCATTGGAGCCTGATTCTGATCACCGCGCTGAGCTGGGGCGCTGCCCATGCCCTGGCGCAGCACCATCCGCTGTTCAGCAGCTCAGCGATTATCGCCACCCTCAGCACCATCGCCTTTAGCACCGCCCTGGCCTTTAACTTCGCCATGCGCAAAAAGCGCGCGCTCCTGGCATTGCTGCTGATTTACCTGCCGGGGCTGCTCACGCTGGCACTGGCATGGCGCGAGCAGTACGCCCTTCTGATTACCCTGAGCTTTTACCTCAGCTACCTACTATTGGCGCTAAACCGCAGCCACCGCGAATACCACAACACGCTCAAGCTGGAGTTGCAGCTGCTCGATCAGCAGGAGCGCCTCGAACACCTCAGCCGCACCGACAGCCTGACCCAGCTGGGCAACCGCTATCAGTTCAACAGCCTGTTCCCGGTGATGGTGGCCAATGCCCAGCGGCAGAGCCAACCGCTATCGCTGGTACTGCTGGATATCGACTTCTTCAAGCGGATCAATGACGAATACGGGCATGCCTGTGGCGATAGCTGCCTAAACGACTTTGCCGAACGGATGCGGCAGAACTTTCGCCGCGACAGTGACGCATTGCTGCGCCTGGGTGGTGAAGAGTTCGGCATCCTGATGCCCAATACCCCGCTGGAGGAAGCCTGCCAACTGGCTGAGCAGTTTCGTCAGGAACTGGAGCGGGAAGGCTTCAACGCGCCTGGAGCCATCCTGCCCCTGACCGCAAGCCTGGGGGTGGGGTGTTTCGATGCGCGCCGCGACAGCAGCGCCGAGGGGTTCTTCAAGCGCGTCGACGATGCGCTCTATCAGGCCAAGGCTGCCGGGCGTAACCGCCTGGAGCTGGCCTGAGTCCGGCGGCACAGGCGTGCCGCCGGCATACGCCTACAAACGGAAGCTGCTCATCTGCTTAGCCAGGTCATCCGCCAGACCGCGCAGGGTCTTACAGTCCTCTTTACACACCTGCACCTCGCCGGCGGTGGCATGCGCCAGGTCGGCAATGCCCTGCACGTTGCGGTTGATCTCCTCGGTCACCGATGACTGTTCCTCGGTCGCGGTGGCCACCTGGGTGTTCATATCGCTGATGCGTTCAATCTGCTCGGTAATCGCGCTAAGCGACTGACCCGTCCGCTGACTGGCTTGCACGCCAGTACCGGTCGCACGTTGACCGGCATGCATGGAACTCACGGCCGTTTCCGCGCCTTGCTTGAGGCGCTGGATCATCTGCTGAATTTCATCGGTCGAACTCTGCGTGCGACTGGCCAAGGTGCGCACCTCGTCGGCCACCACAGCAAAACCACGACCCATCTCGCCCGCGCGCGCCGCTTCGATGGCTGCGTTCAGCGCCAATAGATTGGTCTGCTCGGAAATCCCACGAATTACCGCCAGCACCTGATCAATTGAGGCCACCTGCTCGGCCAGCTCACTGACTGCGGCGGCGGCATTACCAATATCAGTGGACATGCTCTCGATATGCCCGATGGATTGGCGCACCTCATTACGCGCGCCCTGTGCCTCGTCCCGCGCGCTTTGCGATGACTGCGCGGCGCTGCTGGCGTTACGGGCAATCTCCTGCACGGTCAGGCCCATCTCGTGCACCGCCGTGGCGACCATATCGGTCATTTCTTGCTGCTGGCCGGAACGCCCAGCTGTGTTGTCGACCACCTGCGCGACTTGGCTGACCGAGGCACGCAAACGCTCGCTAGTCGCCAGCACATCGCTGATCAGGCTGCGCTGACCACCGATAAAGCGGTTGAAGCCACGGGCCAGATCGCCCAGCTCATCCTCGCGGGACTCATCCAGGCGACGGGTCAGGTCGCCACCGCCGCCGCCAATTTCCACAAGTGCAGCGGTCACCTGACGGATCGGCCGCACCAGGCCACGCGCTAACAGCACCACTAGGCCGAGGAACAGCAAGGCTACACCCAACCCAATGGCGCTGGTCATAAGCAGCGCCTGACGCGCTTCGGCATAGACTTCCGCTTCCGGCACCTCACTGACCAGCAGCCAATCCAGGCTGGACAGCTTCTGTGCCACCGCCAGGTAGGTTTCACCATCACGCTCGAAACGTACTGCCTTACCACCGCCGCTCAACAGTTCATCCGCCGGCGCCTTGCCAAACAACTCAGCGAGGCGGCCACTGCCACTCAGGTCGGCCTGTGGATGCACCTTGACCTCGCCCTGGGCATCGATCAGAAACACCTGACCGCGCTCACCAAAACGAAAGTCGCGGATCATTTCCGACATGGCTTTGAGGCTGAACCCCAAGCCAGAAACACCGAGGGTTTTGCCGCCCTGCTTGATCCGCTGGTTGATAAATAGGGTCGGCAGTCGTGTGCCCTTGTCGATATCGATTTCCAGCACCTGATCACGGCTGCTGTCGACCAGCTTGTAGAACCACTGGTTTTCCGGCTGATCACGGCTGATCACCCGGGCCAGGCCCTCGCCGGTGAAGTAGTTGCCGCTTTCCAACACAGCAATCGAGGTGGTCATGGCGTTCTGCTGCGTACGCACGCCCTCCAGGTAACGCGCCACGGCGTCGCGCTGGCCTTCATCTTCGCCAGCGGCCAGCCAGTCCTGAATAAAGGTATTGGCGGCAATCCCGGCGTTGGCGGTGATCGGTGCCGTCAGTACCCGTTCCAGGTCGTTGCGGATCGCCAGCACCCTCGCCGGCAAGGCCTCTTCCACCAGAAAGCGTTCAGTCAGGCGGTTAACCACTGCCGAGTAAACGCCCACGACGATCAAAATACTGGTGAGCAGGGCGGCGCCCATGCTGAGAATCAGCTGCCACTGAATGCTGCGCTTCCACAAGCCCATAGGGATACCCTCTCGTTATTATTCGAAGAGTCAATTGAATACAATTTTGTATACAAACTCAAACGCTCACCGATGTATAACCCTATCGACCCGCAACCCGGCGTCTTGAGCACCTTGGCACAACAGGGCATTTATTTTTCAACGCAGCCCTTCTGGGCAACACTCACGGCAATACGCTGAAACTCAGCTTGGCGGTCTGACCACTCTCGTCGAGCACACTGAGCTGGTAGCGACCGGCGCGCGAAAAACTCTGGTTCAGCGCCGTTTCGGCCGTGGTTTCTGCGACCGGCTGGCCGTCGACAAACCACCAGCGTCGGCCACTGCCGCCCAGGGCCGAAAGACGCAAACGCAATGGTTCGACGCTGCCGGCCGGGCGACGCAGGCGGTCTCCTTCGCGCACCCCGACAATCGATAACGGCGCGGCGACGGGTACATGCCGCGGCGGGCACTGCGGATCAACCGCCGGCAGGCGCGCACTGCGCCGCTCACGGCGCGGCAGCCAGGGCTCCAGCGGCGCCGGCCACAGCGCCAGGCTCTGTGCCTTGGCCCCCGGACAACTGGCATCAACCCGCAGCCCGGCGGCATTGACCCAGAGGCTTTCCTGCAACCCCAAGCCCAGCGGTTGATCCTGCGCCGGCAAGGTTGGTGGTGTGGTGCCATCCAGCGTCCAGGCAAAGCGCTGGCGCCGGCAGTTGGGGTCGTCACTGTCCAGCGGCTGGCCCAGCGGCCAACAGATAGCGGCCACACCGACCGAGGCTGGTTGTGGATCAACCGGCAGGGCAATGCCGCGCTGGCTGTCGCGATTGACCAATAGATCATGCACCTGCAGCAGCAGCGGTGCAGCCGAAGCCAGGCCGAACTGCCCGGACACCGGGGTGCCATCCGGTCGACCGATCCAGATGCCGATCAGGTAGCGCGGCGCCACGCCAATCGCCCAGGCATCGCGAAAACCGTAGCTGGTGCCGGTCTTCCAGGCCAGGCTCGGGCGCTGCACCAGCTGCGCGCGCGGGTCACGGTCCGGTCGGGCCTGGCCGCTGAGAATACGCCGCACAATCCACGCGGCACCGGGCGACAGCAGGCGCCGCTCATGCAGGCCATCCTGCGGTTGAAAGCGCAAACGTGCGGCCATGCCGCCACGGGCAAAGGCGCTGTAACCGCTGACCAATTCCTCCAGCCGGCTGCCGGCACCGCCGAGAATCAGCGCCAGATTAGGTTCGGCCAACGGCGGCAGCAACAAAGGCACCCCGGCGCTGCGCAATTCACCGGCAAAGCGCTTCGGCCCGTAGGCTTCCAGCAGCTGCACGGCGGGTAGATTGAGCGAGGTAGCCAGCGCCTCACTGGCCGACACCGCGCCGCTGAAACCGGCAGCAAAGTTGCCCGGGCGATAATCGCCATACCGCCGCGGTACATCCTGCAGCAGCGATTCGGAATGGATCAGCCCCTCGTCCAGCGCCATGCCGTAGAGAAAAGGTTTCAGGGTCGAACCCGGCGAGCGTACGGCGTTGATCATGTCGACATGGCCAAAGCGTTTGGCGTCGCCGATATCCACCGAGCCCAGGTAGGCGCGCACCGCCATACTCGGCTGCTCGACCACCAGAATCGCCGCCGAGGTGCGCTCCGGCAACCGCGCCCGCCAGCCCAGCAGCAAGTCTTCCAGGCGGCGCTGCAACGCTGCATCGATAGTCGTGCGAATCAGCGGCGGGCTGCCCGCCGTATTTAGCCGCCGCGCCAGCAACGGGGCCAGGCGCGGTTCCTGACGCGGCGCCAGCAGCACCGGCTCTTCCAGCGCATCATTGATTGCCGACTGCGGCCATATCTGAAAACTGGCCAGGCGCTTGAGCACTTTGTCGCGCGCCGCCTGCGCTCGCTCAGGGTGGCGATCGGGGCGCAAACGACTGGGCGCTTGCGGCAGCACCGCGAGCAGCGCGGCTTCGGCGCGGGTTAGCTGGCTCGGCGACTTACCCAGATAAGCCCAACTGGCCGCCGCCACCCCCTGCAGCGTGCCGCCAAACGGCGCGCGATTGAGGTAAAGGGTGAGGATTTCATCCTTGGACAGGTGCCACTCCAGCTGCAGCGTGCGCCACAGCTGCTTGAGCTTGCCGCTGTAGCTGCGCGCATGCGGATCCAGCAGCCGCGCCACCTGCATCGACAGCGTGCTGCCACCCGAGAGCACGCGCCCGCCACTGAGGTTCTGCCAGGCGGCGCGGCTCAGCGCCAGCGGGTTAACTCCGGGATGCTGGTAAAACCAGCGGTCCTCGTAGGTCAGCAACGCTTCCAGGTAATAGGGCGACACCTCACTGGGGCTGACCGGATAACGCCATACGCCATCACGGTCGGCAAAGCGCCACAGCGGCGCACCGTCCTCGGCCAGCACCACGCGGGCCAGGTCATCGCCTGGCAAGGGCAGCGGAAACAGCCGGTCGGCCACTAGCAGAATCAGCAGCAGACACAGCGGAAGCCCCAACCAAGGACGCCGTAGCAGCGGCCATAGACGGTTACGCCACACGCGCAGAGCCAACCAATACAACTGTTTAACGCGGGTCATGCGCTGATCCATTCCTTGCATCGCGGAGCTGTAACCACAATTAACGGCCCAACCGGCCAACAGCGCTGCCATTCTGCCAAATGACTGGCACACTGGCGCGCAGTAGCAATCAACGCAGGGTCGAGTGGAACGAGAACTATGGGTGTAGAAGGTTTTTTTGAATCCCTTGGCGAGGCAGCCGGCTCGGTGATCCGCTTTATCGTCGAAGGCTTGAGCGGCTTTTTCGGCATGCTCGGCGGCGCGGTCAGCAGCTTTATCACGGGCATGTCCAAGGCCTTGGGGGTGACGCCATCATTACTCAGCATCGTGGTTCTGCTGGCTGGTCTGTGGTTGCTGTACCTGGCGGTACGCGCCTTTATCCGCCGCTCGATCATTGCCGGGGTGATCTGGCTGGTGCTGGGGTTGTGGCTGCTGAGCGGTCTGATCAGCTAAGAACCCGTCTACGATCTGCTGCGCTTCGGCCCTGCTGCGTTAAAAGCAGGCTCGGAAGCCGCTTGCGGCTAACGCGCTTCAGCGCGACCCGAAGGGCGAGTGAAACGAGTAATGCAGTAAACCCCGCGTTCTCGCCTGCTTTGACCAGCCGGAGACTGTTACTAACGTAGCGCCTTGCATGACTCTAGCTCGCGAGATCGCAAACAGGTTCTAAGCACACTGGCTAAACAACAAGGCCCGCCAATTTGGCGGGCCTTGTGCGTTCTAGCGCTCCTTGACCACTAAACGCCCCGGCGTGGTGCCCAGGGCCTGCCAGTTCGGCCGGTACATCGACTCCACTTGCGGTGGCGGCACGCGGTAGCTGCCGGGGGTGACGGCGCGTGCCAGGTACAGCAGATGGGTGGTGTCGTAGCCGTTTACATCCAGCGCTGCGACATAGCGATCACCACGGAACTCCTGGTGTTTGATCGCCGCGTTCTGCATCGACTCACGCCACTCTTTCACCGCACTACTGGCGTCATCCAGGCTGGCCGAGCTTTGCGCCAGGTTCTGGTTTTCCAACTCCAGGCCCGCCGGCAGCAGGTCGACCACCAGAGCATCCGGTACGCGCTGCTTGGCCGCCACGGCCAGGTGCACCAGCACCAGCTCGCCGCTCTGCAGGTTGTTCAGATCCAACGCCTGGCCATCCATGCCTAGATACTCGCGGTAGATGCTGAGGTTCTCGCCACCGGCCGCCGGGGCCTGGCTCGGATAGCCGGACAGGGTCAGTTGTTGATACAGCGGCGTATCGCCCGGTTTGCTCACTGAATTGCGAATAGTCAGCGGCGCAGCCAGGTCACTGCCATCGAGCTTGAGACCCGGCTGGGCATTGCTCAGCTCGAAGGCCAGGCTGCCGCTTTGCAGCGCGGCGCTCCAGCTCGGCTCCGGTTTGCTCAGCAGGTTGCGCCCGGCCAGGTACAGCGAGTTGCGTTCCTGGGTCGACAGCCACTGTTGTCCGGCCACTTCATCGGCCAGGTTGAACAGCCGTTCTTCACGGCGATTACCGGCCAGGTCGTGCTCTTCCAGCAGCGCCAGAATCAGCGCCTGATCGCGCAGCGGGCTGCCGTAGTCAGCCAGCCAGTTATTGCTCTCCCGACCACGGGCCAGGCCGGCGGTCAGCAGCTCATCAGCACGCGGCTGGTCGCCCATTTTCTGCAGGGCAACGGCCAGATGCACCAGCGGTAAACCGGATAGTGCATCGCTGCGCCGCTCATACAGGCTGCGCAAGGCACCCAGCGGCGCCTGTTGGCTGCGCGCCAGCACGTAACCGGCGTAGGCCTGCACGGCAAAGCGGCTGTGGTTGGCGTTGTCGCTGTAGTTGACCTCAATCAGATGACGTTCCTGCAGGTAGCGCAGCAGACGTTCGTTGGCCTTTTTCAGCGCCTCTTCCGGCACACCGAAGCCCTGCTCGCGGGCGCGCAGAAGGAAGTCGCTGACGTAAGCGGTCAGCCAGTATTCCTCATCGCTGTCCGCACCCCACAGACCGAAACTGCCGTTGTAGCGCTGCATGCTCAGCAGACGCTCGATGCCCAGCTCGATGGAGCGCTTGCGCTGCTCATCCGGCTCGGCTTCCACGCCCAGACGTTTCAGCGTGGCGGCATCGGCATACAGCGACGGGTACAGACCACTGGTGGTCTGCTCCAGGCAGCCATACGGATACGCCTTGAGCGCACGAATCTGCTCGCCAAGATTCAGCGGCGGACGACTGGAAATCGCCAGCCGCGCTTCCAGACCCGCCGTTTCAAAGGCGCTCAAAGCATCCGCAGGCAGCAGCCAGGCTTCGTCTTTCAGCACCGCGCGGAAATGCTGCAGCTGCGCAGGGTAGGCCGGGCGAATGCCCAGCGTCCACTCACGGCTCAACGGCGGCAGATCCTCACCGGGCAGGGCCAGGCCGTTGACACTGACCTTGAAGCGCCCTTGCCCATAGCCGCCCAGCGCGGTGACCGGAATACGCAGAATGGTGCGCTGACCATCCGCCAGGGTGATCGGCGCCACCGCCGCGCCGGGGTTCTGCGCTAGGCGCAGCTGGCCTTCGGCGCTCAGTTGCACATCCAGTTTCTGCTCGCGCCCGGACAGGTTGCTCAGGTCCAAGGCCAGGGTGGTTTCATCACCGCCAGCGAGGAAGCGCGGCGCGGACAGCTCGGCGATCAGCGGCGCAGCGACCACTGTCTTGCCTTCGCCCATGCCGTAGTGCTCGTCGGTCCAGGCTTGCGCCATCAGCCGCAGCTCGCCGTTGAAGTCGGGGATATTCAGGCTGACTTCGCCTTCACCCTGCTCGTTCAATTTCAGCGGCTCACTCTGCAACGCGACGATCAACACGCTGGTGTCCGGACGCTTGCCGCCACCGGCCAGCGCCGCGTCACCGCCAAAGGCCAGTTTGGCCACCCGGCCCTGGCCGGCTTCGATCAGTTGCCCGTAGATATCCAGATGGTCCGCGCCATAGGCCTTGCGGCCGAAGAAGTTGGCGAATGGATCAGGCGTGGCGTACTCGGTGATATTGAGGATGCCGACATCCACCGCAGCCACCAGCACCTGCGCCTGTTTCGGGATGCTGCCGTCGGCGTTGCGCGCCTGCACCTTGACCTTCAGCGGCTGGTTGGGACGCATCTTTTCCGCAGCGGTGAGGGTCAGCGCCAGTTTGCGCGGCGCACGTTCCAGCGGCAGATGCAGCAGGCCGACCGCGCGTTTAGGCGTGGCATTGCTCTTGCGCTCGCCAGGGCGAATCACCAGGGCGCTGACATACAGGTCATGCCGTGCCCAGTCCTTAGCAATCGGGATGTCGAAGGCCTTGCCCTCGGCCGGCACGTCGATCTCTTCCCACCACAGCGGCCCTTCGCTGGACTCCACCATCAGGTAACCCTTGCCCGCAGAAGGCGGGGTGACGGTGACCTGGGCGGTATCACCATCGACGTACGCCGGTTTATCCAGCGCCAACTTGACCTGATCCGGGCGCACGGCGCCGCCGTCGGCGTTGTCCTGCCAGCGGTAGCCAGCCCAGAAGCGCATGCTGCTGAGCATGCCGGTCTGACCGTCGATGACCTCGACGCGGTACGGGCCCCACTCCACCGGGAAGCTGATCTTGGCGGTGCCGCCAGCGCTGACCTTGAGGGTTTCTTCGTTAAGGGTAAGGAATTTCTCGGTGTAGTTATGGCTCCAGCCATCGCTTTCGGAGAAGTTCCAGAAGTAGTCACGGCGCTCACGGATCAGGCGCACGCTGAGCTGATCAGCCGCCAGCTTGTTGCCCTCGGCATCGGCCACCAACACTTCGAACTCGGCCAGACTGTCGGCGTCGACTTCCTCTCCATCGAACAGCCCGCGCACACCCGGCAGACGCTCGGCTGGCCAGATCGGCTGGATAATCCGCCGGGTAATCGCCCGGCCGCCGGACTCCTGCAGGCTGGCTTGCAGGATCAAACGCAGCGGCGATTTGGCATCGCTCCAACGGCTTTCGATATCCAGACTGGCCTTGCCTTGCTCGTCGAGGCTGGTTTCATCCAGCTCGATGTCCTCGCTCAACTCTTCTTCGGTAACCGAACCGAACTGATAGCCCGGCAAACTCGCCACCGCCTCACGCAGCGGCCGTACATAGAGCTGCCCGCTGAGACGATTGCCAGCGGCCGGTGCGCCGTACAAGTAGCGTCCCGTCACATCGAACTGGGCATTTTCTGCCGGGCTGTAAGGCACATCGCTGCCCTTGAGTTCCAGGGCCATGCGCTCGGGCAGGAAGTCTTCTACAGAGAATTCATACAGCTGCTGGCGGCCATCGCCGAGGTCAAACAGCAGCTGCCAACGCCCGGTCGGCGCTTCATCGGCCAGTTGCAGCTGGTACTGATAGAGGCCGGCATTATCAGCCTGCCAGACGAATTTGCGGCTGACCTGCTCATCCGGGCGGCGTACTTCCACATTCACTGGCTGGGCTTTTACCGCGCGGCCATCGGCATCGCGCAGCAGGCCGTTGAGTAGCACGGTTTCGCCGGGACGGTAAAGGTCACGCGGGCCAAACACGAAGAACTGCAACGGATGAGCGACGGGGCCGGCGATATCAAACTCGGCCAGGTCCAATGCCGCAGTGTTCAGGCGCAGCAGGCTGGTCTGTTCGCCCTGGTGGGCCAGCAGTACTTCGGCCTTGGGCGGCAGCGGCAGTTCGCCATGGCCAGCGCCATCGGTCTTGCCTTCGGCCAGCACCTGGCCTTCGGCATCAAGGATTTCCAGGCTTACATCACCCAGGGCATCACCGCCGGCCAGTGCCTGGGTGAACACATCGATACGGTTCTGGTAGCGCCGCGCGGACAGGCCAATATCACTCAGGGTGAACAGCGTGGCCGGCTGTGAGTAGTTGTAGCTGCCGGCTTCACGCATCACCGCCAGGTACACGCCGGGTTGCTTGAACGGCTCCAGGCCGGCAATCGGCAGCAACAGGGTTTCGCGGGTGTTGCGCGCCGGGTTCAAATCGAAGCGGCCGCCGTAGACCAGATCGGCCATCGGCAGCAGGCTGCGGGCTTCCCAGTTGTCCAGATTGCTCGCGCGGCCCCAGCGGTTAAGGAAAGCCGGCAGCGATTCGGGTTTGATGCGGAAGAACTCGACATTCACCTTGTCGACGTTCAGCGCAATCACCGGCAGGCCTTCGGCGAGGCGTGTGGGTAGCAAAGAACCACGGCTGGCAAAACCGACGCTGGCTTGCAGGTCGCGGGTTTCCAGGCGGGTGACCTGCTCGGCGGCAAGGCTTTTGCCGTTCAACCCGAGCAGCCCGGCATCAACGGTCAGTACCAGTTTGCGCTGCGGCTCCAGGTGCCGCAGGCGCACCTCCATCAGATTGTCCGTCAGCTCCCAGGCGCCATCGACCTTGCCGTCTTTGCTATCGACCAGGTGCAGACGCTCGGCGAGCTTCTGCTCAGGGTCGAGCGGCACCGAGAAGCTGATCGACAGCGTGCTGGCACCATCCAGCTGCACCTCCGAGACATCCACCACGGTCAGCTCGCGGCCCGCGTAACGCTCGGCCAGCGCTTTGCGGTCAACCGCCGGCTTGGCAGCCTCGCTGCTGACAGGGGTGGTTTGGGTCGCCGTCACTTCGGCGGGCCCAGGGGTGGATGAATCACAGGCGCTGAGCAGGCTCAGGACAAGTGCCAGAAGCAGTCCATTCTTCGGCATTGCGGGGCTCCAACAAGGGTAGGTGCAGAGGCCTGACACTATAGTCGAGGCGCTTACCGACCACTAAGCGCGCACATGCAAAATTGCTTGGCAGCGCACGCCTGTCGATCAGTGTTTAATAACCCGCCTGTGACACACGCCCGCGCATTTCGTTGCAGCTAACGCCAATCAAGTTTGAGAGCACATTTGATAAACGCCTTACGCGATGCCTGGCAGCACTCGCCTACCCATAAACGGGTCTGGGCACTGGCTGCGCCGATGATCCTCTGCAACCTCTCGGTGCCCCTGGTGGCGCTGGTCGACAGTGCGGTGATCGGCCATTTACCGCACGCCCATCAATTGGCTGCAGTGGCGGTGGGAGCAAGCTTGTACGGCTTATTGGTCGGCAGCGTGGGCTTTCTGCGGATGGGCACCACGGGATTTTCCGCCCAGGCTGCTGGCCGCAGGGACGGCAGCGCGCTGCGCCAGGTGTTGCTACAAGCCTTGTTGTTGGGCGGCGTACTTGCCTTGGCGCTCAGCCTGCTGATGCGCCTGCTCAGCGCACCGATATTGGAGCTGATGCAGCCTTCAACGCAGCTCGACGCCCTAGCCCGCAGTTATCTGCATATTCGGCTATTCGGCCTGCCGGGCGCGCTGGCCAGTTATGCCCTGGTCGGCTGGCTACTGGGCACACAAAACGCCCGTGGGCCCTTATTGATCATGCTCGGCACCAACCTGCTCAATGTTGCCCTGACCCTGCTGTTCGTCCTCGGGCTGGGCTGGGAAGTGGCGGGCGCGGCCTGGGGCTCGGTACTGGCTGAATGGAGTGGAGCACTGCTCGGCCTTTATCTGGCACGCCAGACAATCAAGCGCCAAGCTGGGCGCATCAATTGGCCCGCGCTAAGGCTATGGCGGAACTGGCGACCTTTGCTGGCGGTAAATCGCGATATTTTTATCCGCACCATGGCGCTGCAAGCGGCATTTTTTCTCATCACCGTACAAGGCACCCGCCTAGGTGATGCCACAGTGGCGGCCAACGCTCTGCTGATCAATGGACTGATGCTAAGCGCCTTCGCCCTAGATGGCCTCGCGCATGCGGTCGAGGCGCTCGGCGGACATGCGCTGGGAGCGGGGGATCGCCAGGCACTGCGGCGCAGCCTACTGGTGGCGGGGGCCTGGTCCCTGCTGGCGAGCGTGGGATTTGCCTTACTTTTCTGGCTGGGTGGACACTGGTTTATCGGCCTACAGACCGATATTGCCGCCGTGCGCAGCATGGCCCTGACCTATTTACCCTACCTAGCCCTGTTGCCACTCATCGGCGTCTGGAGCTACTTGCTCGACGGCCTGTTTATTGGCGCGACCCGCGCCCGCGAAATGCGCAACGCCATGCTCCTTGCCCTGCTGCTAAGCCTGCCATTGGCATGGTGGCTGCAGTCACTGGGCAACCACGGGTTATGGCTGGCCCTGCTGGCTTTTATGGCCCTTCGCGGTCTGTGCCTAGGTGGCTATGCTTATCGTCTGACACGTGCCAATCAATGGTTCACCCCCAGTCAATCAGGAACACCCCATGCTCAGTCCTGAAATGCCCTGCGATGAAGTGCTGCGCCAGCAGATTCTCGATGATAACGAGCTGGTCGACACCCCGGCCGACGCGTACCTGGACACGCTGGTGCGGGTAGTACGTGAAGTTTTCGGGGTGAAGACCGTGCTGATCAGCCTGATCGACCATGACCGTCAGTGGTTCAAGTCGCGCATCGGCCTGGAGATCACCGAAACCCCACGAACCATCTCCTTTTGTGCTCACGCCATTCTTGGCACTCAACCTTTTATCGTCGAAGACACGCACAACGATCTGCGATTTCACGATAACCCGGTAGTGATCAACAACCCGCAGATTCGCTTCTATGCCGGACAGCCGTTGCTCTCCGAGGAAGGCCAGCCACTGGGTACGCTGTGCATGATCGACCCGGAGCCCCGGCAGCTCACCGCCAAACAATTGCGTCTGTTTGTCGACATGGCTGTGCTGGTGGAGGGTTACCTGAAGCTGCGCCATGTCAGTGCCCAGACGGCAAAACTGCGCGAGGCCCTGAGCCGCGAGCAACGCAAAACCATGCTCGATCCGCTGACACAACTTTGGAACCGTGCCGGCCTGAACCACTTCCTGCTCAAGCAGGAACAACAGGCAGACGAACTCGGCCTACACCTGGGTGTACTGTTCTGCGACCTTGATCATTTCAAACGGATCAACGACCAGTACGGGCATGCCGCAGGTGATCAGGTGCTGTGGGAAACTGCCCGGCGCATCAATGCGGCCGTGCGTCCGCAAGATATCGTCACCCGCAGCGGCGGTGAGGAGTTCGTGGTGCTGCTGCAGGTACACGATGAACAGGAACTGCTGCACATTGCCGAGCGGATTCGCAACACCCTGAGCAAAGAGCCCATTGAACTGGATGAGCAGCAGCTCAGCCTGACCATCAGCATCGGCGCAGCCCTGCGCACGCCTAGTGAGACGCCAAACGAAGCCATGAACCGCGCTGACCAGGCGCTGTATCAGGCCAAAGGCAATGGCCGTAACCGGGTCGAGCTGGCCAGCTGATCACACACCCCAAAGAAAGGACGCAACCATGGGCCAAGCCATTGCCGCCTATCTGCACTACCTGTCGATATTTCTGCTGTTCGCCCTGCTCAGCATCGAGCATGTGCAATTCAAACTACCGCTGGACGTGCGCCGCGCGCGCAGCCTGATCATCACTGACATCGCCTACGGTATCTGCGCCGGCGTGGTGCTGTTTACCGGTCTGGCGCGGGTGCTCTGGTACGGCAAGGGCCTGGACTACTACCTGGGCAACAGCCTGTTTCACGCAAAAGTCGGCCTATTTATCCTGGTCGGGCTGATTTCCGTGGTGCCGACCTTTGTCTTCCTTAACTGGCGCAACAGCCTCAAGGCCGGCGAAGTGCCACAGGTCAGTCCAGCCAAGGCGCGCCTGGTGATCATGGTGATTCGCTTGGAACTGTTGCTACTACTGGTCATCCCATTACTAGCGGTGCTGATGGCACGCGGCTACGGCGTAATCGGCTGACAGCCAGCCACCTGCCGCGCTGATTTGCCCGCGCGGCATGGCTCTGCTAGTGTCGCGCCGGTTCCGACTCCCCGATCTACCCCGAGATATCCGCCATGGCCGCCCGCAAAAAAGCCGCGCTCGACTTCGAGCAATCCCTGACCGATCTGCAGAACCTGGTCGAGCGTCTGGAAAACGGCGAGCTGTCGCTGGAAGACTCGTTGACGGCCTTCGAGCAAGGCGTGCGCCTGACCCGTGATTGCCAGGCGGCCCTGGCCCAGGCCGAGCAGAAAGTGCAAATCCTCATGGAGCGCGACGGCGAGCTGGAGGAAGCCCCCTTCGACGCGGACCAACAGGCATGATTGCGGCCTACCAGAGCAGCTGCCAAAGCCGCGTCGATGCGGCCCTGGAAAATCTCCTGAGCAGCCCACGCCCGGAACTGCAACGCCTCTACGCAGCCATGCGCTACAGCCTGTTCAATGGCGGCAAGCGCGTACGCCCGCTGCTGACCTACGCCGCCTGTGAAGCCCTCGGCGGCGCGCCGGAGCGCGCCAATGCGGCCGCCTGCGCGGTGGAGCTGATTCACGCCTATTCCCTGGTGCACGATGACCTGCCGGCAATGGACGATGACGACCTGCGCCGCGGCCAGCCGACTACCCACATCGCCTTCGATGAAGCCTGCGCGATTCTCGCCGGTGATGGCCTGCAGAGCCTGGCGTTTGAAGTGCTCAGCGATGCCACACACAACCCGCATGACGCCGACCTGCGTCTGGCCATGCTCAGCGCCCTGGCGCGCGCCGCTGGCCCGGCCGGCATGGTAGGTGGGCAAGCCATCGACCTCGGCTCAGTGGGCCAGACCCTCGACCAGAACGCCTTGGAAATCATGCACCGGCACAAAACCGGCGCGCTGATCGAAGCCAGCGTACAGCTCGGTGCCCTTGCCAGTGGCCGGGCTGATGAACACGCACTAAAAGCCCTGCACATCTACGCCCGCGCCATCGGCCTGGCCTTCCAGGTGCAGGACGACATCCTCGACGTGGAAAGCGACACCGCCACCCTCGGCAAGACGCAGGGCAAAGATCAGGCCCACGACAAGCCGACCTACCCGGCCCTGCTCGGCCTTGACGCGGCCAAGGTCTATGCCCTGGAACTGCGTGACCAAGCCCTGCATGCACTGCGCCCATTTGATCAGGCAGCAGAGCCGCTGCGCGATCTGGCGCGCTATATCGTCGAGCGGCGCAGCTGACCCAGCGGCACCTTATCACCCGCATAAATAGCCCAACCCTCACCCGCTAAGGCTTGGTTTACCTCGCGCACAGAGCGCCTAAGATGGCTGCAGAATAAAAATCTGGAGCCCTCATGCCCATTACGACTGCGCCCTTCACCGCCCTGCTGATCGCCAACCGAGGCGAAATCGCCATCCGCATCGCCCGCGCAGCCAGTGAGCTGGGCATCCGCTCGGTCGCCATCTACGCCGAAGACGACGACGCCTCCCTGCATGTGCGGCAGGCCGACAGCGCCGTGGCGCTCAAGGGCCGTGGCGTACCGGCTTACCTGGATATGGACCAGCTGATCGCGATTGCCCAGGCGCAGGGCTGCGATGCTATTCACCCCGGCTATGGTTTTCTCGCGGAGAACGCCGAATTCGCCCGTCGCTGCCTGGCTGCTGGGCTGTGTTTTGTCGGCCCCAGCAGCGAGGTGCTGCAATTGTTTGGCGACAAGGCAGCGGCGCGGGCGTTAGCCGATCGCTGCGCCGTGCCGCTGGTAGCGGGGATCAATCGGCCGATCAGCCTGGAGGAAGCCCATGGTTTTCTCGCTGAACATGGTGCCGTCATGCTCAAGGCCCTGGCGGGCGGCGGTGGTCGCGGCATGCGCCCGGTATTCGCAGCCAGTGAGCTGGACGAGGCCTTTGCCCGCTGCCAATCCGAAGCCCGCGCCGCCTTCGGCAATGATGCGCTGTATATCGAGCAACTGGTGCGCAGCGCCCGACATATCGAGATTCAAGTGCTGGGCGACAGCACGGGCGCGGTTAGCCATCTGTGGGAGCGCGACTGCAGCCTGCAACGTCGCCAGCAGAAGCTGGTGGAAATCGCCCCCAGCCCGGACCTGCCCGCAGCCACCCGCGAACGGATGATCGCGGCCGCGCTGAAACTAGCCGGCGCGGCGCAGTACCAGGGCCTGGGTACGTTCGAATTCCTGCTGGATGCCGAGCAGCCTGAGCGCTTTTACTTTATGGAAGCCAACCCGCGCATTCAGGTCGAACACACCGTCACCGAGCAGGTCACCGGCATAGACCTGCTGCACACCCAGCTCAAGCTGGCGGCCGGCCAGTCGCTGGAACAACTCGGCCTGCTGCAGCCACCGCCGCTTAATGGCTGCGCCGTACAGCTGCGCATTAACCTGGAAAGCATGAGCAACGATGGCAGCACCCGCCCAGCCGCCGGCACCCTGACGGCCTACCAGCCGCCCAGCGGTCCCGGCCTGCGCGTGGATGGCTACGGTTACGCCGGCTACCCGGTCAGTCCCAGTTACGACTCACTGCTGGCCAAGCTGATCGCCCATGCGCCGGACTACCCCAGCGCCCTGCGCCGCGCCTACCGCGGCCTGTGCGAATTCCGCCTGGAGGGCGTGGCGAGCAATCTGCACCTGCTGCAGAACCTGCTGCGCCTGCCGCAAGTGGCGAGCTATCAGCTGACCACGCGCTTTGTCGAAAACCACCTGGGCGAGCTGCTGGCGGCGGAAACTGATGCCCACCCGCATCGCTTCTTTGCGGTTGCACGGGCGACCAGCCATAGCGCTGAAGAGGTTGCTGATACGCCAGCAGGTTGCCTGCCGCTGCTGACTCATAGCACCGGCGTTGTAGTCAGCCTGGAGGTGGCCGAAGGCGATGCGGTGGCTGTCGGCCAGAGCATTGCCGTGCTGGAAGCAATGAAAATGGAGTTTGTCGTCACCGCCAGCCACAGCGGCATCGTCCGCCAGTTGGCCGTGCAGGTCGGTAGCGCGCTCAATGAAGGCCAGCCGCTGCTGTTTATCGAATCTGCAGAGGTCGACGCCGCCGCCAGCCAGAGCGAGCAGAGCCTGGATCTGGATCATATCCGTGCAGACCTCGCCGAAGTGTTCGAACGCCACGCGCTCCTCACCGATGTACGCCGCCCTGCCGCCGTGGCCAAACGGCGCAAGACGGGTCAACGCACCGTACGCGAGAACCTGGCGGACCTGCTGGATGACGGCAGTTTCAGCGAGTACGGTGCCCTGGCGATTGCCGCACAACGGCGTCGGCGCTCGCTGGCCGAGCTGATTGAGCAGAGCCCGGCCGATGGCTTGGTGGCCGGCACCGGCACGGTCAACGCCGAAGCATTCGGCAACCAGGCAGCGCGCTGCATGGCCATCGCCTACGACTACACGGTCTTCGCCGGCACCCAGGGCGTGATGAACCACAAGAAGACCGACCGCATGCTCGGCCTCGCCGCGCAGTGGCGCTTGCCGCTGGTGTTGTTTGCCGAAGGTGGCGGCGGCCGGCCGGGTGACACCGATTTCGTCGGCGTGGCCGGGCTGGATTGCCACACCTTTGTCGGCATGGCCAAGCTCTCCGGGCTGGTGCCGCTGGTGGGAGTGGTGTCCGGGCGCTGCTTTGCCGGTAACGCCGCATTGCTCGGCTGCTGCGATGTGATTATCGCCACCGACAACGCCACTATCGGCATGGCCGGTCCGGCGATGATCGAAGGCGGCGGCCTGGGCAGCTTCAAACCGGAACAGGTCGGCCCGGTCAGCGTGCAGGGCCCCAATGGCGTCATCGACGTACGGGTGGCCGATGAAGCCGCAGCGGTGCAGGTGGCCAAGCAGTACCTGAGCTACTTCCAGGGTACGCTCAGCGAATGGGACTGCGCCGATCAGCGCGAGCTGCGCCAGCTGATCCCGGAAAACCGTTTGCGCGTGTATGACATCCGCCAAGTGATTGCCACCCTCGCCGACAGGGACAGCGTGCTGGAACTGCGCCGCGAGTTCGCCCCAGGGTTGATCACTGCCTTTATCCGCATCGAAGGCCAGCCATTCGGCCTGCTAGCCAACAACCCAGCGCACCTCGGCGGGGCCATCGATGCGGTTGCCGGCGACAAGGCTGCGCGCTTTATGCAGCTGTGCGATGCCTTCGATATTCCGTTGCTGTCGCTGTGCGACACCCCCGGCTTTATGGTCGGCCCGGAGGCGGAGAAACAGGCCACGGTGCGCCATGTCTCACGCATGTTTGTCGCCGCCGCCAGTCTGACCGTGCCGTTTTTCACCGTAGTGCTGCGCAAAGGCTACGGTCTAGGTGCCCAGGCCATGGCGGCCGGCAGTTTCCATTCGCCGCTGTTCACCATCGCCTGGCCCAGTGCCGAATTTGGCGCCATGGGCCTGGAAGGCGCGGTACGCCTGGGGTTTGCCAAGGAACTGGCCGCCGTCGAAGAACAGGAGGCACGCCAACAGCTGTTCGACAAGCTGGTGGCCAAGGCTTACGAGAATGGCAAGGGCATCAATATGGCCAGCTTCCTGGAGATCGATGCGGTGATCGACCCCGTGGAAACCCGCGCCTGGCTGCTGCGCGGCCTCAACGCCACGCCTAAACCCGCTAAGCGCGAAGGCAAGAAACGCTCAGTCGACACCTGGTAACAACCGTCTGCCCGAACCTTGTTTGGGCAGTTTCCGGCGCTTCGGGTAAACTGCCGCATCTTTTACACCGATAACGATCTGCCTGATGCCGACGACCTTCCACGAGATTCCCCGTGAGCGCCCGCTGACGCCCCTTCTAGACCGCGCCAATACGCCGGACGAGCTGCGCCGTCTGGGTGAAGCCGAGCTGGAAATTCTGGCCGACGAGCTGCGCCAGTACCTGCTGTATACCGTTGGGCAGACGGGCGGACATTTTGGTGCCGGCCTGGGCGTGATCGAGCTGACCGTGGCCCTGCATTACGTCTTCGACACCCCGGATGATCGCCTGGTGTGGGACGTAGGCCATCAGGCCTACCCGCACAAGATTCTCACCGGCCGCCGCGAACAGATGGGCAGCCTGCGTCAGAAGGACGGCATCGCCGCGTTCCCGCGCCGCTCGGAGAGCGAGTACGACACCTTTGGCGTCGGCCACTCCAGCACCAGCATCAGCGCCGCGCTGGGCATGGCCATCGCCGCGCGCCTGCAGAACAGCAAGCGCAAGGCCGTCGCCGTAATCGGTGACGGTGCCATGACTGCCGGCATGGCCTTCGAGGCACTGAACCACGCCAGCGACGTGGGTGCCAACATGCTGGTGATCCTCAACGACAACGACATGTCGATTTCCAAGAACGTCGGTGGCCTGTCCAACTACCTGGCCAAGATCATCTCCAGCCGCACCTACTCGAACATGCGCGAAGGCAGCAAGAAGATCCTCTCGCACCTGCCGGGTGCCTGGGAAATCGCGCGCAAGGTCGAAGAACACGCCAAAGGCATGCTGGTGCCCGGCACCCTGTTCGAAGAGCTGGGCTGGAACTATGTCGGCCCCATCGACGGCCACGACCTACCCACCCTGCTCGCTACGCTGCGCAATATGCGCGACCTCGACGGCCCGCAGTTCCTGCATGTAGTGACCAAGAAAGGCAAGGGTTTTGCCCCAGCCGAAGCCGACCCGATTGGCTACCACGCCATTACCAAGCTGGAGCCGATCAACGCGCCGGCCGCCCCCAAACAAACCAGCGGCCCGAAATACTCCAGCGTGTTCGGCCAATGGCTGTGCGACATGGCCGCGACAGATCCGCGCCTGGTCGGTATCACGCCTGCGATGAAAGAAGGCTCGGACCTGGTGGCGTTCAGCGAACGTTACCCTGAGCGTTATTTCGACGTGGCCATCGCCGAACAGCATGCCGTGACCCTGGCGGCCGGCATGGCCTGCGACGGTGCCAAACCGGTGGTGGCGATCTACTCGACCTTCCTGCAACGCGCCTATGACCAGCTGATCCACGATGTGGCCGTGCAGCACCTCGATGTACTGTTCGCCATTGACCGCGCCGGCTTGGTCGGTGAAGACGGTCCGACCCACGCCGGCAGCTTCGACATTGCCTACCTGCGCTGCATCCCCGGCATGCTGGTGATGACACCCAGCGATGAGAACGAACTGCGCCGTATGCTCACCACCGGACACCTATTCAATGGCCCGGCCGCCGTGCGCTATCCGCGTGGTAGCGGTCCGAATGCCGCCATCGAGCCGGGCCTGGAACCGCTGGAAATCGGCAAGGGCATCGTTCGCCGCCACGGCAAAAAAACCGCCCTGCTGGTCTTTGGCGTACAACTGGCCGAAGCCCTCAAGGTCGGCGAAGTGCTGGATGCAACGGTGGTCGACATGCGCTTTGTCAAACCGCTGGACGAAGCTTTAGTACGCCAGCTGGCCGCCAGCCACGAGCTGCTGGTCACTATCGAAGAGAACAGCGTGATGGGCGGTGCCGGCAGTGCGGTCAGCGAGTTCCTCGCCCACGCTGGCATCCTCAAACCTGTGCTGCATCTGGGGCTGCCGGACTACTACGTCGAGCACGCCAAGCCGGCGCAGATGCTCGCCGAATGCGGCCTGGATGCCGCCGGCATCGAGGCCGCCATCCGCGCACGCCTTGCCATGCTTTCTGCATGAGCACCGCTCATCCAGAGCTGAGCCAGGCTTGCTTGTAATTCATTCACCCGCGCATTAAGGTGCGCGGCGTTTTACTTCCGCCAAGGTGCGCCCCTTCCACAGTGAAGCGGCGTTAAACGGGAAGCCGGTGCGTTCTTTTACGAACCATCCCGGCGCTGCCCCCGCAACGGTAATCGACCGCAGAGTCGTTCTGCACGGCACCTCAACGCCACTGGGTTATCCCGGGAAGGCGAGGCGGCGTACGTCGAGAGCCCGGAGACCGGCCTTGCTGGATGTGACTGGTGTTGCGGAGGGCATCACCGTCAAGCTCAGGCTGCGCCAGCGCGCCCGTTCTTGCCCCTGCCCTCCTCAAAAGTCGTTTGATCTTTTGAGGATTCTCTACGTGAAAATGTCCCGTCTTGCCCTGGTTGTGGCGCTGATGCCGCTGGCTGCTCATGCAGATCCACTTGAGTTGCAGCCATTGGTTGTGACCTCCGGGCGTCATGCCGAACCGGTACAGCAAACTACAGCTGCAACCACGGTATTCACCCGCAAGGACATCGAACGCCTGCAAGTGCGCAGCGTGGCAGAGTTACTTGAGCGCGTACCCGGCGTCAGCATCAGCCGCACCGGCGGCGCAGGCAGCCAGACCGGCCTGTTTGTGCGCGGCACCTCAACCGCGCAAACCCTGGTTCTGGTAGACGGGCAACGTATTTCTGCCGCGTCCAGCGGCACCAGCAGCCTGGAGTTCCTCAGTCCTGAGCAGATCGAACGCGTTGAAGTCGTGCGCGGCGCGCGTTCGGCGCTTTATGGCTCCGATGCCATCGCCGGGGTTGTGCAGATTTTCACCCGTCAAGGCAGCGGCGACGGACTCAAGCCCTACGTTCGCCTTGGCGTCGGCAGCAACCAGACCTTCGAGCGTAGCCTTGGCGTGTCCGGCGGCGACGCGCAGACTCGCTTCAACCTGGGTGCTGCACTCGATGAAACCCAAGGGATCGACGCCACGCGTGATAACTTCGGCGCCAACGGCGATGACGATGCCTACCGCAATAAATCACTGAGCCTGAATCTTTCACACCGTTTCAATGACGATCTGAAGATCGGTTTCAGCGCCCTCGACCAACGCGGTCAGAGCGAGTTTGAGGACATCTTCGGCACATCACTGCCCACTACGGACTTCCAGCTCAGCAGCCTGTCCAGCTTCATCGATGCCAATGTCAGCGATGCCTGGAACAGTCGCCTGGAAATCGGCCACAGCGAAGACAAACGCGACACCGTTAACGACCAGCCAGACGCCAGTGCCGACGCGTTCTACAGTTTCAGTACCTACCGTGACTCGGTCAACTGGGTGAATACCTTTGCCCTTAACGATCGCCACCAAGTGCTGCTGGGTGCCGATTGGTACGAGGATCGCCTGCGCAGTGACACGGACTTCGTCGAAGACTCGCGCTGGAATCAGGCCGCATTCATTCAGCACCGCTACAACGCTGAATATTTCTCAACCGAGCTGGGTCTGCGCCATGACAAGAACCAGCAGTTCGGCAGTAAAAACACTTGGAACACCGCACTGACCGTGCCGCTCAATGACGACAATGATGTGATCCTGTCCTACAGCGAAGGCTTCCGCGCGCCTACCTTCAACGACCTATACTATCCAGACCTGTGCTATCCAGGCTTCGGATGTTTTACCAGCGCCAACCCGGAACTTAGCCCGGAAACATCTAAAAGCTATGAGGCTCAATGGCGCAGTCGCTTCAGTGAAACTAGCGCGATGGAACTTTCGCTGTACCGTATCGACCTGCAAGACGCGATTGTTCTAGATCAGAATGACATTCCTCAAAACGTCCAAACCGCTCGCATCAACGGTTTCGAAGCGGCGCTTCAGCAGGAGCTGTTCGGCTGGCAGGGCAATCTGGCTCTCGCGCTGATCGACCCACGGGATCGCGACACTGGCCACACCCTCGCCCGCCGCGCCAAACGGACCCTAAGCCTGGACCTGGACCGCCCGTTTGGCGAGTTTGCACTGGGCGCCAGCTGGCGCGCGGTCAGCGGTCGCTATGACGACGCCGCCAACACACGTGAACTGAGTGGTTACGGCCTGATTAGCCTGCGCGGCAAATGGCAAGCGACCGAGGAAGTGGCCTTTGACCTGAAACTGAACAATCTTTTCGACAAGGACTATGCCGAGGCGACTTACAAGACATCTAACGGACGCTTCGGTTACAACAGCGAGGGCCGCACTGCGCTGTTTGCTGTGACCTGGACACCTGAGCTCTGAGTTAGCCACTATCCGCTCAATAGCGCCCTAAAGAGACCCCGCCTGAGTGCGGGGTTTTTCTTAGCGAGCCTCGCTCAACACCTCACACAACCGCCCCACCGCCTCCAGCATCTGAAAGCTTGGCCGCTCCAGTCCCGCATCCGGCACCAGCCACAGCTGCTTACGCTCAACCGCCGCCACGCCTGGCCAGATGCGCCAGGCATCTAGCTGCTCTTGCACACTGGCCAGAATCACCTCGGGGTTTGCTTGCAGCACCGCTTCCACACTGACCTGAGGCGCCGGCAAGCTGAGTTCGGCAAAGACATTCTCGGCGCCGCAGATACGCAGGGCATCACTGATAATCTGCTCGCCGCCGATGGTGTACAGCGGCGTATCCCAGACCTGATAGAACAGCCGCAAAGGCTGTTCACGCTGATAGCGCTGACGCAGTGAGGCTAGCCCGTTATTGAATTGCTGTTGCAGCGCCCTACCATTGTCGAGGCGACCGATACGCGCGCCGATTTCGACGAAGTTCTCCGCCAGATCAGCCAGTTTGCGCGGTTCCACAATCAGCAGGGGAATCCCGATGCGCTCTAGCTGCTGACGTTGCGCACGGCTAATGCTGTCAGGCCAGAGCAGCACTAGGTCAGGCTGCAATTTGAGCACGCTTTCCAGCTCAAGCTGGCCATAGCGGCCCACCGAAGGCAGTTGCGCCACCGCTGCAGGGCGCTCGCCGCCATCCAGCAGGCCAACCAAGAGTTCGCCCGCATCCAGCTCCAGCATGATTTCAGTCAGCGACGGGGCCAGGGTGACCACCCGCTCGACGGCTGCTGCGGGTAACGCCAGCAACAGCAGCACACAGAGAGTGGCAGCGCGCATCAGCCGAGTTGGCGTGGAATACGATAGAGGTACAGCAGAACGATGCTGGAAATCGCGAGAAGGATCAGCGGGATCGCTTCCAGACCGGCGAAGACTGCGATAGCGGCAACCCAGGCTGGCAACGCTGCGCCGAGAAAGGCCAGGCGGCGTACACGCGCCAGTTCCAGCCAGGCATCGTGTTCCGCGGCGGTGTCGAGCGCTTGTTCCGTGGCCACCAGCGCGCGCTTGTAGCCACTGAACAGCGGCAGGCTAACAAACATTGAGGCCAGGCCGGCGATAAACAGCGGCATGGTCAGCAGACCGGTTTTCTGTTCGGCGCCAAACAGCAGATTGAGCACGAACAATGGCGCCAGGGTCACGGCCAGTTGCCGCCACCACTCCAGCGCCAGTCGACGGCGCACTTGACCGCGCGTCACAGGCTTTCCTCGACCTCGCCCTGGTGCAGGCTGCCGAGCATATGCCCGAGTTTGCCGGCCTTGGTCGCGAGGTATTTTTGGTTGTGCGGGTTGTGGTCGATCTGCAGCGGCACACGGGTCGCTACATTGATACCCATGTCGCCCAGCGCCTTGACCTTGCGCGGGTTGTTGGTCATCAGCTTGAGCTGGCTGATACCCAGGTGATCGAGCATCGGCAAGCAGATGGCGTAGTCACGCTGATCCGCGCCAAAGCCCAAGCGCTCATTGGCTTCTACGGTATCCGCGCCGCCATCCTGCAGCTCATAGGCGCGGATCTTGTTCAGCAGGCCGATACCACGGCCTTCCTGACGCAGGTAGAGCAGGACACCGCGGCCTTCATGGGCAATCGCACGCAGCGCCGCTTCGAGCTGGAAACCGCAGTCGCAACGCAAACTGAACAGCGCATCGCCCGTCAGGCATTCGGAGTGCAAACGGCCCAATACGGGCGCGCCATCGGCCACATCACCAAAGGTCAGGGCTACATGTTCCTTGCCTGTGGCCTCTTCGAGGAAGCCATGCATGGTGAACACGCCAAAAGGCGTAGGCAACTGGGAGGCGGCGACAAACACGACGGACACCGGATGCTCCTAAAGAAAATGGGCAGGAATAATCAAGCCGGCATTGTAACAGCAGGCCCTGGCAGCCGCTTAGCTTGAATTACTGATGATAAGAATCGAACCAACGCAAGAGCTAGTATTTGGACTCCAGCACCAGCACATCCTGTTCAACCTTCCAGCCAACGCGACCGAGAAAGCTCATGCCAAGCAGCGCCTCGGTCGGCGAGCCGCCTTCCAACACCACCGCATCAACGCCCAGCACTTCCAGCTCACCAACCTTCACCCGATCCAGCGTCACGCGCCAACCGCGCGCAGTACCGTTGGCAGTGTTGACTTGCAAAGGCGAACCCATCACTCGGTAATCGATCCCCAGACGGCGCGCATGCTCATCATTCAGGGCCACCGAAGTGGCGCCGGTGTCCACCAGGAACTGAATGGACTGACCATTGACCGAACCTGCAATCCAGTAATGCCCACCGATGCCCTTGGCCACACTGAGCTGTTTCTTCTGCGCTTCGGCAAAGCCATCGCTGTACTCACGACTCAAGCTGTAGCTGCGCTCCACGCCATCGACACGCAACACCGCGCCACGACTATCAGCACTGACCACCATGACCCCACCTGGACCAACCTGATCGACTCTGACCAGTTTGCGCTGGCCATCGACATTCAACACCGCAGCGCCAGGGAACAGACCGACAACCCGTACCTGGGTGGCCGCCATGACGCCACTGCTCAGCAGTAGCGGCAGGCTCAACAACAGTACTTTCAAGGCGTACATGGAGCGTCTCGCACAGGTTAGTCAAATGGGTAAGGTTGCTGCCAGCGCTGAAAAATAGGCCGTAGGCTGCCGTCCGCCACCAGGCTGTCCATGCGTTTATCGAACAGCTCAGCCAGCGCCCGGCCACGCGGCGTATCGGCAAAACCCAGGTAAGTCGGCAGGTCGGTCAGCTGAGTAACACGGTAGCGCTCGGGCTGGCTGGTCGTGCGCAACACATCGTCAACTTCGGCCAGGGCATCGATATAGAAATCCACATGGCCCATGTCCAACATACGTAGGATACCGCCGCGACGCAGCACTTCGCGGTACTGGTGCAAATTTGGCAGATAGCGCTGGTATTCATAACCGCGCATCCAGGCCAGGCGGAATTCGCCAAGGGTCTGCTGGGTCGGGATGGGTTTGTCCAGCAAGCCCAGTGCAGAAATCTGATCGAAGTCGTAGTTCCAGCGTGGATAGAACACGCCTTGCTCGACTTCGTTAAGGTAAGAACCCACCCAGGCATCGGCAGCGCCGCGCTGCACCAGACCGATGGAGCGGGTGTAAGGGACCGTCTGGATATCCAGCCTCACGCCAGCAGGCTCGAACACCGTACGGAAAATCTCCCACACCATACCGCTGCCATCAGGATGAGTGCGGCCTTCCCAGGTGTCACTGGCTATACGGATCTGCGTAAGCTCAACGGCGCACAGCGGCCCGCTGACAGCACTTATCACCAGCCACAGCAACCACCGACAGCAGCGGCCCATTTTCAATCCCTTCTGATTACCAGCCCAGCGCAGCGGCCAGCCCATTGCCCCAACCCCAGACAATCAGTTGCAGAGCCATCCAGGCAAACACACCGGCAAGTACGTCATCAAGCATGATGCCGACACCGCCATGCACATGCCGATCAATCCAACGAATCGGCCACGGTTTGAGGATGTCGAACACACGGAACAATAAAAAGCCTAGCAGCAGCCAGCCCCAGCCGTCGGGTACTAACCAAAGCGTAATCCACATGCCGACCATTTCGTCCCAGACGATACCTTCATGGTCATGCACCCGCAGGTCATCCGCCACTTTGCCGCACAGCCAGAAGCCAAACAACATGGTGATGCCAAGCATCAGCCAGTAACCCCAGTCGGGCAGCATCTGAAACAACGGCATAAAGGGCAGCGCCACCAGCGACCCCCAGGTGCCTGGAGCTTTCGGCAAAGTACCGGAGCCAAAGCCAAAGGCCAGGAAATGCCAGGGGTTGCGCCATACCGAAGGTGGTACGAACTCGGCGGGAACTTGCTTGGGATGATCAGTCACTGACACGTCCAAAATGTTGATAGCCGCTAAACGGCAGCTTTACGGGCTGACCTTGCGCGTCCAGCAGGGTAACGCCCTCACCGGCCACAACACGACCAATAACACGTACCGGCCAACCGGCTTGCTGTAAATCCGCCAGATGGGCCGTCGGCAGGGTAAATGCCAGGCGGTAATCATCGCCACCGCTCAATGCGCACTGGCGCGACGCTGACTCACCCGCAAAGGCCAACAGGGCGGCAGACATCGGCACCCGTGCCTGCTCGATGATTAACGCTACGCCAGAGGCGGCGGCGATATGACCACAATCGGCCAGCAAGCCATCGGAGATATCCAATGCAGCCGTCGCTTTGCCGCGCAGTGCCTGGCCCAAGTCGAGCTGCGGCATAGGTGACCAGTAGCGCGCCAGCAAAGGCTCGGCCACTGCGGGCTCGGTTTCCCGTTGCCCCAGCACCAGTTGCAAGGCCCCCGCAGCATCACCCAACTCACCGCCAACGCAGAGCAGATCACCGACATGCGCCCCCTTGCGGGTCAGCGCCATGCCAGCCGGTACGCGGCCAAACACGGTCAGCGTGAGGCTCAGTGGCCCACGGGTGGTATCACCACCGATCAGGCGGATGGCGCACTGCTGGGCCATCCGATCCAGACCAGAGGCGAACGCCTGCAGCCAGTCGGCATCAGCACTGGGCAGGGTCAAGGCCAGGGTAAAGCCAACAGGCGTCGCGCCCATGGCGGCCAGATCGCTGACCGATACGCCCAGCGCACGTTGCGCCAGTAGAAACGGGTCAGGCGATTCAGGGAAATGCACCCCCGCAACCAGGGTGTCAGTAGAAATGGCCAGCTGCTCGCCGACCGGCACCTGCAACAAGGCACAATCGTCGCCGATCCCCAATGCCACGCCTTCGCCGGCCTGCGCACAAGACGCAGCGGCGAAGTAATGACGGATCAGCTCGAACTCACCCAAAACAGGCTTAACGCTTGTTAGCGCGAACTTCATCCGCGCGCAGGCGCGGTGCCAGCTTGTCCAGCACACCATTGACGAACTTGTGTCCGTCGGTTGCACCAAACACCTTGGCCAGCTCGATGCCTTCGTTGATCACCACGCGATAAGGAATATCGATGCGGTTTTTCAGCTCGAAGGTCGACAAGCGCAGGATCGACAGTTCAACCGGGTCGATCTCATCCAGCGGACGATCAAGCAGCGACTCGAACGCGCCATCAATCTCGGTTTTCTGCCGCGGCACGCCGTGCAGGATTTCATGGAAGTAGGCACCGTCCACCGCCGTGAAATCATTGTCGACACGGAACTGTGCTTCGATCTCGTTCAGCGACTGGCCTGCCATGTGCCAGGAATACAGCGCCTGCATGGCCAACGTACGTGCCTGACGGCGCGCCAGCGTCTTGGTGCTGGGGCCTTTTTTGGGTGCTTGAGGCTGCTGCCCGTTACCGTCGTGCTGGCTCACTTGGCCTCCAACTGCGCCAGCAGGCTGACCATTTCCAGGGCGGACAGTGCTGCTTCCGCACCCTTGTTGCCGGCCTTGGTGCCGGAGCGCTCAATGGCTTGCTCGATGGAGTCGACAGTCAGAACACCGAATGCAACCGGCACGCCGAATTCCATGGACACCTGAGCCAGGCCCTTGGTGCACTCGCCTGCCACGTACTCGAAGTGCGGAGTGCCGCCACGGATGACCGCACCGAGGGCGATGATGGCGTCGAAGTCACCGCGCTGGGCGACCTTCTGCGCGACCAGCGGAATCTCGAAGGCACCCGGTGCGCGAATGAGGGTGATGTCGCTTTCGCTCACACCATGGCGCACCAGTGCATCCACCGCACCGCTGACCAGGCTTTCAACAACGAAGCTGTTGAAACGGCCGACAACCAGAGCAAAACGGCCCTTGGGGGCGATAAAAGTACCTTCGATGGTCTTCAGGGTCATAAAACAATTCTCATATAGCGTTAAAGAGCCAGGGGGCAAAAAAGTTATAGCCCAACGGAACAGCGCGTAGCGAGCGCAGGACAGGTGAGGCGGAACAGGTAAGGCCGCGACATTTACCGAGGTAAAGGACAAGCCAAACCTGTTTGCAACGCCGTCTATCCATGCGCAGTAGCGCGGCGGTCGTTATTCAGCGGGCAAGTATTCTACAACTTCCAGGTCGAAACCGGATATCGCGTTGAACTTCATCGGCGAGCTGAGCAAGCGCATCTTGCGCACGCCCAGGTCACGCAGAATCTGTGAGCCGGCACCCACCGTACTGTAGGTCGCCGGGCTGGCTGACTTGCTTTCTGCACTCTGGCTGCGCTCCAGTTGAGCCAACAGCTCCGGACCATTGATCGGATTGCCCAGCAACAGCACCACACCGCTACCAGACTTGGCCACTTCGGCCATGGCCGCACGCAAGCTCCACCGTCCAGCCTGCTTGACCATCAGCAAGTCACGTAACGGATCGGCGTTGTGCACGCGCACCAAGGTTGGGGTCTCGGCGCAGATGGCGCCCAGGGTCAGGGCCATGTGCACGCTGTCATCCAGATCATCGCGGTAGCTGACCAGGTTGAACTGGCCCAGCTCGCTGTCGATCGTCTGTTCGCTGACACGCTGCACAGTGCGCTCGTGGATCAGCCGGTAGTGGATCAGGTCAGCGATGGTGCCAATCTTCAGGCCGTGCTGCTCAGCAAACACTTCCAGCTCCGGGCGACGAGCCATGGTGCCGTCGTCGTTCATGATCTCGCAGATCACTCCGCTCGGCTCGAACCCGGCCATGCGCGCCAGGTCACAGGCCGCTTCAGTATGCCCGGCACGAGCCAGCACGCCACCAGGCTGAGCCATCAAAGGAAAGATGTGGCCAGGGCTAACGATATCGTCGGCGGTCACATTCCGCGCCACCGCAGCCTGCACGGTACGCGCACGGTCAGCGGCGGAAATACCGGTCGTCACGCCTTCGGCGGCCTCAATCGACACGGTGAACTTGGTGCCGAAACCAGAGCCGTTGCGCGGCGCCATCAGCGGCAGCTTGAGCAGCTCGCAGCGCTCACGGGTCATGGGCATACAGATCAGGCCGCGAGCGAAGCGGGCCATGAAGTTAATGTGCTCGGCGGTAACGCATTCCGAGGCGATGATGATGTCGCCTTCGTTCTCACGATCCTCGTCATCCATCAGGATGACCATCTTGCCGGCGCGGATGTCTTCGATCAGTTCTGCTGCAGTATTCAAGGCCATGCGGGCGATCTCACTTATTCAGGTAGCCGTGTTCGGCAAGAAAACTGGCGGTCAGGCCCGAGGCGGCAGGTTCAGCGGCTTTGTCACCGAGCAACAGGCGCTCCAGGTAACGCGCAAGCAGATCCACTTCGAGGTTGACCTGACGGCCAGGGCGGTAGTCGAGCATGATGGTTTCGGCCAGGGTGTGCGGCACGATGGTCAGCTCAAATTCGGCGCCGTTGACCGCATTGACGGTCAGGCTCGTGCCGTCGACGGTGATCGAGCCTTTGTGGGCAATGTACTTGGCCAGTTCGCGTGGTGCACGAATGGTGAATTGCCACGCCCGGGCATTTTCCGCCATCGAGACGATCTCACCGACACCATCAATATGCCCACTGACCAAGTGACCACCCAAGCGACTGGTGGGTGTCAGGGCCTTTTCCAGGTTGACCTTGCTACCGGCCTTGAAGTCGATAAACGCGGTACGAGCCAAGGTTTCGCGGCTGACATCAGCCCAAAAACCATCGCCGGGCAACTCAACTGCAGTCAGGCACACGCCGTTGACCGCAATGCTGTCGCCCAGCTTGACGTCTGCAAGGTCAAGCTTGCCGGTTTCCACATACACCCGCACATCGCCACCCTTAGGTGTCAGGGCACGGATACTGCCAATAGCTTCGATTATGCCGGTAAACATGCCACCCCCTGTATCGCAGCCACAGCAAAGCACTGGCGCACAACGCCAGTAGCCTGAGGCTTGGAATAAAAATCAGACATCTAGACCAACTCCTGTTTTATAAAAAACAGGGCGTGATTGATCGATAGGGATTTCGAGGCACGCCTGAACGCGCCTTCTTGAGGCAATCCCGCTCTCTCTTTATCCGGACTTTAACCGTCGGCCCCGGAATCACACCGGGTCTGCTGACCTTGCCAAGCGGTTTACGCCACCGGGCAAGCGCTCGCGGGCTAGGCTGTGCAGCCATTACCGCCGGTGGGGAATTACACCCCGCCCTGAGAACGTTACGGCCGCTTGCGCAGCCGAGACGCGTTTTACCACATATTGCACGCGCCCTGCACCGGCAAACGACCGTCTGAATGGCGGGCCATTGCGGATAACGGCTGGTTAAACAACCGGCTGTGGCACCGCGATAATCCGCCAATCATCACCGACTGCGCGCATCTCAACAATTTTCAACGCTGGCGCATCGGCCATTCGCGCCAACGGCAGATCAAGCAGTGGCCGCGCGCTGGACCCCAGCAGCTTGGGCGCGACAAACAGCTGGTACTCATCCACCAGGCCCAGACGGGCAAACGCCCCGGCCAACCGCGGCCCGGCTTCCACCAGCACTTCGTTGGCACCACGATTGGCCAGCTCGACCAGCAGACGACGCAGGTCAACATGCCCGTTGCTACCGGGTACGGCCAATAGTTCGTGTCCATCGTCCAGATAGCGATCACGCGCCGAAGCCGCTGCGCACGTCGCCACCAGCGCCGCGCCAGCCTGAAAGAACGGCACGCTCAGCGGTACCCGCAGGCGTCCATCAACCAGCACCCGCAGGGGTGGCCGCGCCTGCGCCAGCGCACTCAACTCTGCCCCAAGGCCCAGCTCGTCAGGGCGTACCGTCAGCCGGGCATCATCGGCCAGCACCGTGTCGGCGCCGGTCAACACCACACTGGCGCGCGCGCGCAGCCGCTGAACCGCCGCTCGGGCGGCGGGCCCGGTGATCCACTGGCTTTCACCACTGGCCATGGCGGTGCGCCCGTCCAGGCTCATGGCCAGCTTGACCCGCACAAACGGCAAGCCCTTCTCCATCCGTTTGATAAAGCCGGCATTCAGCGCCCGTGCCTCGGTTTCCAGCACGCCGCTCTGCACGGCGATACCGGCATGCATCAAGCGCAGCAGACCATCACCACCGACTTGTGGATTGGGATCCTGCATAGCCGCCACCACACGGGCAACGCCGGCATTGATCAAGGCATCGGCACATGGCGGTGTACGCCCATGGTGGCTGCAGGGTTCCAGCGTGACGTAGGCCGTTGCGCCACGAGCCTTGTCGCCTGCCTGACGCAGCGCGTGCACTTCCGCATGCGGTTCACCGGCTCGGGCATGCCAGCCTTCGCCGACGATACGCCCGTCACGCACGATCACGCAGCCCACGCGCGGATTAGGGTGAGTGGAGTACAGGCCTTTACGGGCCAGCTCCAGCGCGCGCGCCATAAAGGCGTGATCTGAATTCATCATCAACCTTTAATAGGCTCGCGGGACAGTCGATCGATTTCCTCGCGGAACTCGTTAAGGTCTTGAAAACGTTTGTACACCGAGGCAAAGCGGATATAAGCCACTTCATCGAGTTTCTGCAGTTCGCCCATCACCAGCTCACCCAGAACCAGCGATTTGATCTCGCGTTCGCCAGTGGCGCGCAGCTTGTGCTTGATGTGGGCAATTGCGGCTTCGAGGCGCTCGATACTCACCGGGCGCTTCTCCAGCGCACGCTGCATGCCGGCACGCAGCTTGTCTTCATCGAAGGGCTGGCGGCTGCCGTCCTGCTTGATCAGACGGGGCATCACCAGCTCAGCGGTTTCAAAGGTGGTGAAACGCTCTTCACAGGCCAAGCATTCACGCCGACGACGCACCTGCTCGCCCTCGGCAACCAGGCGCGAGTCGATCACTTTGGTGTCATTGGCACCGCAGAAGGGACAGTGCATAAATAAGGCCAGCCTTAGAACTAAGGTAGCCATGGTAGCGCATCCCGCAGGCAAGACAAGCCGAGGGGTTTGCGGTATACAGGCGCCCATGTAAACCAGCGCAGTTGAGACCTTCCATGAAAGCCACCACGCCGTTACAACCGCTGATTCTCGTAAGCCTGATCGCTTTGTTGACGGCCTGTGCCAGCGACAGCCCGCCGCCCGCAAAAACCACCGTGCAGACGCCGACGCCTACACCGGTCGAAGCCAAGCCTCTGCCTGCTTATCAACGCGAGCTGAGCGGCAGTCTGTTGAATGTGCCCAATGAAGCGGATGTCGAGCTGGCCCTGCTGGCGGTCGATCAACGCGGCCGGCCACAAACGCTGCTGGGCAATATCCAACTGCGCGGTACCGGCAACCCGCTGGCGTTTCGCTTGCCGTTCAACCCGGAAACCTTCAATAAACACAGCCGTATCGAGCTGCATGGCCGCGCCAATCAGGCTGGCCGGCTGATTCTTCGCCTGCCCGAGCAACCGATTGCTCGCGGCGAAACCCAGAACCTCGGGGAGTTGCGCCTGGTACCTGCGCCATGACAGCACCGGCCGCCCTGCAGGCTGCGCTCAGCGAACTGCTGGGTGACGCCCAGCTCAGCGCGCAAACCCTGCCCGGCACGGAGATCAAGCTGTGGCTGATCGACCCGGCGAACATGGACCGCTGCTTCAGCCCGGAAGAAACCCGCCTGATCCTCGAAGAACCGCCCTACTGGTGCTTCTGCTGGGCCAGCGGGCTGGTCCTGGCGCGCTGGCTGGCCGAGCACCCTGAGTGGGTGCGCGGCAAGCGCGTGCTGGATTTCGGTGCGGGCTCCGGTGTGGCGGCGATTGCTGCTGCCAAAGCCGGCGCGCTGGAAGTAGTGGCCTGTGACCTTGATCCATTAGCGCTTGCATCCTGTCAGGCGAATGCCGCACTCAATAATGTGCAGCTGAGCTACTCCGCAGACTTTTTTGCCGAGGCTGACCGCTTCGACCTGATTATCGTCGCCGACGTGCTCTACGACCGCGCCAACCTGCCGCTGCTCGACCAGTTCCTCAGTCGTGGACGTGAAGCGCTGGTGGCAGATTCACGCGTGCGCGACTTTCAGCACCCGCTGTACCAGCGCCTAGGCATACTCGAAGCCTGCACCTGGCCGGACCTGGCCGAGCCGGCTGAGTTTCGTCATGTCAGCCTGTACCACGCCGAACGCAGCTAGCAGCCCTTGTATCCGCCAGCCCTAGCCCGCATTTATAGTCCATCCCATTTTTCGCATCGCCGAGACCGATCATGAGCACGTCCCCTTACATCGTTGATATCGCAGGCAGCGCCAGCTTCGAACAGCTGGTGATCGAGAACTCCTTCCAGAAGCCGGTGCTGGTGGATTTCTGGGCGGAATGGTGCGCGCCCTGCAAGGCACTGATGCCGCTGCTGGCGAAGATCACCGAGGAATATAACGGCGAGCTGCTGCTGGCCAAGGTCAACTGCGATATCGAGCAGGACATCGTTGCCCGCTTCGGCATCCGCAGCCTACCGACCGTGGTGCTGTTCAAGAATGGCCAGCCGGTCGACGGCTTTGCGGGCGCGCAACCAGAGTCGGCGATTCGCGAAATGCTCAAGCCTCACGTCGCCGAACCGGCACCAGCCGCCGCTGACCCAATGGAAGCCGCGCAGGCGTTGTTTAACGAAGGCCGCTTTGCCGATGCCGAAGCGGTGCTCAAAGTGCTGCTGACGGAAAACAATGAACACGCGGCCGCGCTGATTCTCTATGCACGCTGCCTGGCTGAGCGCGGCGAGCTGGGTGAGGCCGAAGCCGTGCTGGGTGCGGTAAAAGGCGATGAACACAAACAGGCCCTGGCCGGTGCCCGCGCGCAGCTGACTTTCCTGCGTCAGGCCAGTGAGCTGCCAGATGTGGCCAGCCTGAAAACTCGTTTAGCGCAAAATGCAGACGACGATGAAGCCAGCTACCAGTTAGCGATTCAACAACTGGCGCGCCAGCACTACGAACCAGCGCTGGACGCCCTGCTGATGCTGTTTATTCGCAACCGCAGCTACGCCGACGGCCTGCCGCACAAGACCCTGTTGCAGGTCTTCGACCTGCTGGGCAATGACCATCCTCTGGTCACCGCTTACCGGCGCAAGCTGTACCAAGCAATTTACTAATTTCTACCCGCGTCGATGGGTAACCCCATCGACGTGACCTAGCCCACCCAGTGGTAAATCGGCGCATCGACGCCGGTTTCAACGCGCGCCTGTGCGCAATGGCGCAGCCGCACCAGCAGGCGTTTGCCCGCTGCCTCACCACCCGCCAGCCCAGCCAATTGCCCGAGCAGCTGCGGCCCGTCGATCTGCCCCGCCTGGCGCAGCAACTCCAGCGTGGTTTGCCACAGCGCATCATTGGCCACAGGCGCGACAGCGGCTGCGGGGGCTGCAGGCGGCTCAAGGCTTACGTGCTGAGCCAGCTGCGCCCAGTCCTGCGCATCCAGCTCAACCGTAAGGTCCACCGGCCAGGCGCCGATCTGCCCACGAATTCGCACCATCACTCTGCCCTCAGCTAATAAGCGGCCATGCTCCCACGTCCGCTGCAGGCCGCCAAGCAAGGCTGGCCATGAACGTTAAAAAATTGTTATAACGTAACAAGCATTAACTTCTGATCGGAGATCACCATGCGCCGCCTGCTACTTGCCCTGCCGTTTGCCTTACTGCCCCTGGCCGCCCTCGCGGCCGAACACAGCCATGAACATGACCACGCGCATGATCACGCCGAGCACAGCAGCCTGGACGCTCACGAGCACGGCGCCGCGCAACTCAACGTGGTACTCGACGGCAAGGTGCTGGAGCTGCAACTGGAAAGCCCGGCAATGAACCTGGTGGGCTTCGAGCATGCTGCCAAGAGCGACGCCGACAAAGCCAAGGTTGCCGCCGCACGCAGCCAGCTGGAACAACCGCAGCCGCTGTTCGGCCTGAACGCGGGCGATTGCCAGATCAGCAAGCAGGAGCTGGAAAGCCCGCTGTTTGCTGAGCATAAGCACGAAGAACACCACGACCATGACAGCGAGCACAGTGATATCCACGCGCACTACACACTCGACTGCCAGAAGCCTGAAGAATTGAAACAACTTAACCTCGGCGAACTGTTCAAGCGCTTCCCCGCCACAGAGAAAATTCAGGTACAACTGATCGGCCCGAATGGCCAGCAGGGCATGGAGCTGACGCCCGCGCAGCCGACCCTGAGTTTCTAACCACCTTTTTGCAGCAGAACGGCCGGGGTAACCCGGCCGCTTACTTTATGAGCTCAGCCCTTATCCACCTGTCCAACCTCGGCTTTGCCTGGCCCGGCCAGCCTGAGCTGCTGGACATCGCCGCGTTCACCCTGCAACGCGGCGAAAGCCTGTTTCTCAAAGGCCCCAGCGGTAGCGGCAAGACCACCTTGCTCGGCCTGCTCGGCGGTGTACAGAAACCTAATCGCGGCAGCATCCAGCTGCTTGAGCAGGACTTAAGTACACTGTCCGCCAGCGCTCGCGACCGTTTCCGGGTCGATCACACCGGCTACATCTTCCAGCAATTCAACCTGCTGCCGTTTCTCTCGGTGCGCGAGAACGTCGAGCTGCCCTGCCATTTCTCCAAGCTGCGCGCCAGCCGCGCTGTGCAGCGCCATGGCAGCGTGGCCAAGGCCACCAACGCCCTGCTCGCCCACCTTGGGTTACACCAGCATGAGCTGCTGCAACGCCGCGCAGGTGATCTGTCGATCGGCCAGCAGCAGCGCGTCGCCGCTGCCCGTGCGCTGATCGGTCAGCCGGAACTGGTGATCGCCGACGAACCCACCTCGGCGCTGGATGCCGATGCCCGCGAAGCCTTTCTCGAACTGCTGTTCGCCGAATGCCGCGAGGCTGGCTCCAGCCTGCTATTTGTCAGCCACGACCAGAGCCTGGCACGGCTGTTTGACCGCAGCCTGTCGCTAGCCGAGCTGAACAAAGCCACCCGCTTGGCGGAGATTTAACGATGTACCTATTGCGTCTCGCCCTCGCCAGCCTGGGCAACCGCCGCTTTACCGCCTGGCTAACGGTGTTTGCCATCGCCCTCTCTGTATGCCTATTGCTCGCGGTCGAGCGGGTGCGCACCGAAGCCCGCGCCAGCTTTGCCAACACCATCAGCGGCACCGACCTGATCGTCGGCGCACGCTCCGGCAGCGTGAACCTGCTGCTGTACTCGGTATTCCGCATCGGCAACGCCACCAACAATATTCGCTGGGACAGCTTCGAGCAGTTAGCCCAGCACCGTCAGGTCAAATGGGCCATCCCGATCTCACTCGGCGATTCGCACCGTGGCTACCGGGTGATGGGCACCAGCCCGGCGTATTTCGAACACTACCGTTATGCCCGTAGCCAACCGCTGCAACTGAGCAGCGGCCGCGCCTTTGCCGATGACCCGTTCGAGGTTGTACTTGGCGCAGAAGTTGCGCAAGCGCTCAACTACCAGCTCGATCAGGAGCTGGTGCTGGCCCATGGCGTGGCCACCATCAGCCTGGTCAAACATGACGACAAGCCCTTCAAGGTGGTCGGCATCCTCAAGCGCACCGGCACACCGGTGGACCGCACCCTGCATATTTCCCTGGCCGGCATGGAGGCCCTGCATGTCGACTGGCAAAACGGCATGCCCGCACGCGGCGCGGCAAAGGTCAGTGCTGAGCAGGCGCGGGCGATGGACCTGCAACCCAAGCAGATCACCGCCGTCATGCTCGGCCTGAACAGCAAGATCGCCACCTTCAGCTTGCAACGCGAGATCAACGAATTTCGCGGCGAACCGCTGCTGGCGATTCTCCCCGGCGTTGCGCTGCAGGAGCTGTGGAGCCTGATGGGCACCGCCGAGAAGGCGCTATTCGTGGTTTCGCTGTTCGTGGTGCTGACTGGATTGATCGGCATGCTTACGGCGATTCTCACCAGCCTTAACGAGCGCCGCCGCGAGATGGCGATTCTGCGCTCGGTCGGTGCGCGGCCCTGGCATATCGCCAGCCTGCTGATCGTCGAAGCCTTTGCGCTTGCCCTGGCCGGCGTACTGCTCGGTTTGCTGTTGCTGTACCTGGGCATCGCCGGAGCGCAGGGCTATGTGCAGGCGAATTACGGCTTGTACCTGCCACTGAATCTGCCGACCCGCTATGAGTGGACGCTGCTCGGCGCTATTCTGAGCGCCGCCCTGTTGATGGGCTGTGTACCGGCCTGGCGCGCGTACCGCCAATCCCTGGCCGATGGCTTATCGATCCGTTTATGAGGCTCTTGCATGCACCGCTCCCTGCTCGCCACCCTGCTGCTCACCCTGGCCCTGCCCCTGGCGGCTGCCGAGGTGCGCGAGCTGACCTGGTCGGAAATGGTCCCAGCCGATGCACCACCGCAAGTCGTTGAGCCGGCACCGATTCATGACCTCTCGCAGTTGGCCGACGCCCTCGCCGAATCTGGCCCGGCGGCCATGCAGCAATCGCCCGCAGCGCCGGTGGTGCAGGCACTGGATGGCCAATCGGTAAAACTACCGGGCTATATCGTACCGCTGGATGTCACCGACGAAGGCCGGGTGACCGAGTTCCTCTTGGTGCCGTACTTCGGTGCGTGCATCCACGTGCCACCACCGCCGTCGAACCAAATCGTACATGTCACCAGCGAGCTGGGTGTGCTGCTCGATGCGCTGTATCAGCCGTTCTGGATCGAGGGCCCGCTCAAGGTCGAGCAGACCAGCAGCGAGCTGGCCGAAGCCGGTTATCAGATGGAGGCGGAAAAGATCTACGCCTATGAGCTGCCAGATAGCTAAGAACCTATCCACGATCTGCTGCGCGTCGGCCCTGCTGCGTTAAAAACAGGTTCGGAATGCTCATGTACAACTCGTACACTCCGCTTCCTCACCGCTTTGACCAGCCGGAGGCTGTTACTGCGTAGCGCCTTACATGGCTCTAGCTCGCGAGAGCGTGAACAGGTTCTAGGCAGCCCCGGGGACAAAAAAGCCAGACCTTAGGTCTGGCTTTTTTATTGGGCGCTACACACCGATAGTCGACTAGCCGGCGCTGGCCACGTGTTTTTCACGCTGATAGCTCAACTCGCTTTCCGCCCACTGGCGCCAGGCGCGCACTTTGCTGCGTTCGGCGCCAGCACGTTCGGCCTTGGCCAGGGCGTCGAGCCCGGCCTGCCAGCGCGCCTGTTCCAGCTCCAGCTGGGCCAGGTGCAGCCAGTGCTTGGCACTGCCCGAGCGCTGCGCCAGTTCACGGAAGATCAACGCTGACTTGCTGCGTTCACGTGCCTGCCACCAGAGCAGCCCCAGCCGCTCTTCGCGGGCACTGGTGCGCGGCAACAGGCCCTGGTCGAGCATCCCGGCGAGCAGCTTGGCGCCTTGCCAAGGTTGATCGGCAGCGCCAGCCAGCAGCACCAGGTTGTCCAGCTCGCTTTCATTGAAGCGCAGGCCCTTGTGGTACGCCGCGCGCAAGGTTGCCAGCGACTTGTCGTGACTGCCGCTCAGCTGCTGCAAGGCCGCCAGCTGACGCCAACCTTGAGCGTTATTCGGCTGGCGCGCAAGCAACTGGCGCTGCCAGCGCTCGGCGGCAGCGTACTTCTTCAGATCAGCGTTCATTGCGACGAGAAACTGCAACCAGCTATCGGCGGCCTGCGGATTAACCTGCACATAACGCTCGGCCAACGGCAGCGCCTTGGCCGGCTGACCGAGGCCCTGATAGGCCTGCACCAGCATCTGCAGCACCTCTTCATTGGCGTTGGCTTGCCCCGGGGCCAGCAGGGTCACCACCTGGGCGTAGCGGCGCTCGACCAGGTTTAGACGGGCTAGGTTCAGCTCTTCAGCGGCCTGCAGCTCGGCATCCAGCTTGCCGCTCTTCAGTACCTTTTCAAGCAGCTCGATGGCCTGAGCATTCTGCCCTTCGGCCCAGGCCAGATAACCGCGGCTGCGCCACAGCAACGCTTCTTCCAGGCTACCCGGCGTGCCCTTGGCAGCATCCAGAGCGCGGCGCGCGGCCGTGTAGTCGCCCTTCTTCTGTGCGGTCTGCGCCGTATCCAGCGCGCGAAACACGCCCGGATCAACACTCTGTCCAGCCGCCTGCGCAGCACCAGCGCCGCACAGCGCGATCAGCAGCAGTAGACGATACATATCAGCGAGCTCCTTCCAGGCGGAAGTACAGGGTTTTCACCGCTTCACGGGCCACCGCCAGACCGCCTTCGGTGCGCGGCGCAAACCGCCAGCGCACGGCAGCGCGGCGGGCTTCGCGTTCAAACACGTTCTGCGGGCTGGCTTCGATAACTCGCACGTTTTCTACCGCACCTGCGCGGTTGATGGTGAACGCCAGCTTCACATGCCCTTCAATGCCGCGCTGCAAAGCGTAGCGCGGGTAATCCGGGCTGACATCGTTGAGCGGCATCACTTCACTTTCCGGGCCACCTGGCTGACCACCGGCATCGCTCGAGGCCGGTGCGCTTGGCGCCGAGGCACCCGCTGCCAAACCCGTCAGGCTTGGTGTCGGCGCGCTGTTCACGGCAATCCCCGTGCTCAGGCTCGGCACCGGCAGATCCAGGGCCGGCAGATTGGCGCTTGGGGTAGCAGCCATCGGCGTTGGCGGTGTCGGGGTTTGCGGCGTTTGTGCTTGCGGCGGCTGCGGTGCCTGCTGGCGGGTACGCGTCGCGGTGTCGCTGGAGTCGCCGTCGAGACGGACGAAATTGGCCACCGTCAGCGGTTCCTCACTCGGCTTGCTGCTGGGCGGCGCGACCATGTAAAGCATCAGGCCGAACAGCGCCAGCGCCATCACACAGGCCGCGACAAAGGACAGTGGCAAACGCATCAAAGCGCTCCCGCCGTAGCGGCCAGGGCCACGTCATGTACTCCGGCCAGGCGCGCCTGATCCATCACCTGCACGACCAGGCCGGTACGCGCATCCTGATCGGCCTGAACCACCACAGCGCCGTCCGGCTGGTCGACGCGCATGCGCTCGACATGGGCACGCACGCTGCGCACATCGACGACTTTCTTGTCCATCCACACCTGCCCATCGGCGGTGATGGCGATGAGGATATTGCCTTTGTCCTGCGGGCTGGCGGTTTCCGCCTGGGGCCGCTGCACTTCGACGCCGGCTTCCTTGATAAAGGAGCTGGTGACGATAAAGAAGATCAGCATGATGAAAACCACGTCGAGCATCGGCGTCAGGTCGATGCCGGTGTCTTCGTCTTGCTGGTGATGACGGCGCATTCTCATGTGTCGAATCTCAGTCGTGACGCAGCTGGTCAGCCAGCCGCTCTAGAGCCCGGCGTGCATCGCGTTCGAGGCGCGCCAGGCTGAACAATCCACTAATCGCCAAGACCATGCCGGCCATGGTCGGCAGAGTCGCCTGCCAGACCCCGGCCGCCATGCCGCGCGGGTTACCGGTGCCATTGATGGCAAGCACGTCGAACACCGCGACCATACCGCTGACCGTGCCAAGCAAGCCCAGCAGCGGGTACATCGCCACCAGGGTCTTGCTCAGGCGCAAGGGCCCGAGCAGGTGCTGCTGCGCCTGCGCCAGCCAGGCACTGCGCACCGCGCGCTGCCAGTTGCCGGTGTCGTCGCTCAGCACCTGCTGCCAGGCCTGACGGCGCTCGGCGACCCACTGCGGGAATACCCGGCGCATGTACCAGAAGCGCTCGAATACCAGGGTCCAGAACACCACGCACAGGCCCGCCAGCGCCCACATCGCCAGCCCACCGGCGCTCATGAAATCGAGCAGGGCATGGCTGCTATCGACCAGGCGCAACCACAGCGCCAGCCAATCAGTCACGACGCGGCGCCCCGGACAGGTGCAGGGCAATCAACCCGGCGCTTTGCTGCTCGAGCAGCTGAATCAGGCCCTTGCTACGGCTGGCCAGCATGGTGTGTAGGAACAGCAGCGGAATCGCTACTACCAGCCCCTGCACTGTGGTCACCAGCGCTTGCGAGATACCGTCGGCCATCAGTCGTGAATCGCCGCCACCGCCCTGGGTGATCGCCTGGAAGGTGACGATCATGCCGGTCACGGTGCCGAGCAGACCGAGCAGCGGCGCCACGGCACACAGCAACTTGAGCAGGCCTTGGCCTGTTTCCAGCGGCGGGGTCTCTTGCAGGATCGCCTCGTCGAGCTTCAGCTCCAGGGTTTCCAGATCAGCCAGCTGCGGTTTCGGTCCCAGTACGCCGATGATCCGCCCCAGCGGGTTGTCGGCACGCGGAGCGCTGAGGTCATGCATCTGCGCACTGACGCTGCGGGCGACGCGGGCCAGGTAAATCATCCGCCAGGCTGCCAGCAGCAGGCCGAATATCCCCAACGCAACAATCACCCAGCCCACCAAGCCACCTTGCTGCAGGCGATCCCAGAAGCCTGGCTCACGCTGCAACTGCGCCAGCAAGGTGCCACGGCTTGGGTCTATTGGCAGGCTGGCTACCGTTGCATCGCTGTCCAGATAATCCGCAACCTGGCCCAAACCAGACGGCTGACGCGGCGGCGCAAGCAGCTCGCCGGCATCGGCGTCATAACGCAGGAAGGCATCGGCAGCGTAGGCGGAGAACGCGCCGACCCGCAGCACATCCTGCGGATTACGCGTACCGTCGGCAGCCACTACCGGCAGTTGCAGCTGTTCAACCCGGCCACTGGCGGTGAGGTCTTCGAGCAGCAGCATCCAGTAGCCATCCAGGTCGGCGGCCGAGGGCAGCGTGCGGCTTTCGGCCAGCGCCTTGAGACGCGCCAGGCGCTGGGGGTACTGAGCATTGAGCAGGCTGTCCTGCCATTGGCCGGCGACATCACCGGCGCTCTGGCGGACCACGCCAAACAACTCGCCGAGGTGACCGGCACGCTGGCTGAGGAGTTTTTCCTGCTCAGCCAATTCGGCTTCCTGGCGGTCAAATTCAGCCTTCAGTCGCTCGGCTTCGGCCTTCTGTGTGGCCAGGGCGCTGCGGGCAGTGGCCAGCAGCTGGGCACGCTCGCCACGTTCGGCAATAAAGGTCTGCTCGCGGCTTTGCATGGCGCTGACTTCAGCCGCGCGCTCGCTGCGAATCCGTTGCAGCAGTTGATCCGGGCTCAGCGGTTCGGCAGCTCCAGCCAGGGCAGGCAGCAGGGCCAGGGTAAAAGCGAGAACGCGACGATTCATGGCTTGGCCTCCAGCGCCAGGGTCTTCACGGGCAGGTCAAGCACGGCCGGGGCCTGCTCCTGGCGGGCAATCGCAATAGCTTGGCGCAACGGGCGCCGGGCGCTGCCGTCGAGGATCTGCCAGCTGCGGGTTTGCGGGTTCCACCAGCCACTTTCATGGCCATCGAGGGTCTGGAAATACAGCATCACGCGACCCAGACGGAGGAATTCGACGCTGCGCGACGTGCCTTCATTCGGCAGTTCACCGCGCCAAGCTTCCAGGGTGCGGCCGTAATCGCTCTCCACCTGATACGCCTCGAGGATGCGCCGGTATTTTTCGGCCAGGCTGACATCCGCACGCGGCAGCAAGTCCTGCAACTGAGCCAGGCGATCACTGCGCTCATCCGGTAGGAACGGCAAGTCAGCGGCAATAAACTCACCCAGCACCTCAACCATGCGGCGCATCTGTGGCGTCACCGCCTCCTGAGTGCGCTCGATGCCATCGAGCTGCTGCTGATAACCAGCAAGCTCTTTGCGTTGCGCCGCTACCAGCTCGCGTAATTGAGCGTTATAACCCTGCAACGCTTCAGCCTGCTGCAATGCGTTACGGTACTCGGTGAGCATCTCCCGGCTGGCGTCATCGAGCTGCTCGATACGCGCCTGCGAGGCCTTGGCATCGGCAGCCAATTGCTGACTTTCATCCAGCGCGGCATCCAGAGGGGTCGCCGCTAAAGGCGCACTGGCCAGAACCAGAGCGACTGCCAACAGGCGCTTCGGCAGAGGGATCATGAAATATTCCTTGAACTGAGTGGCGCAATAAAGAGAACTATTATCAACTGCATCCCGCCTTTTGAGCAACCAGCAGCAATACTTATTCGCTTGGACACGCACAAAAAAGATACAATATAACATGTTATTTGCGACACGCTCGCAAACGCAACCCTACATAATTAGATAGCCAGCTACTTTATTGAGCTGGATCAACAGTCGTTTTTTTCGCGCCCCTAACATCGTACTCAGCCAATACGAACCGATGCTTTATGGGAGCACACCATGCGTACCTCACTGTTTACCGCTTCACTGCTGGCCCTTGCTATCGCCGCCCCACTGGCGCACGCGCACCAAGCTGGCGACATCATCGTGCGGGCCGGCGCCATCACGGTTGACCCACAGGAAAGCAGCAGTGACATCTGGGTCGGCGCACTCGGCACTGACGTAGCCGGTACCAAAGCGACCCTGGACAGCGACACTCAGTTGGGCCTGAACTTCGCGTATATGCTGACCAACAACATCGGCATTGAGCTGCTGGCAGCCACCCCATTCAGCCATGACGTTGGCGTCAAAGGCATGCCCGGCGGCTTTGCCGGCCTGAACGGTAAGCTCGGTGAGCTCAAGCACCTGCCGCCGACCCTGAGCGTGGTGTATTACCCACTGGATTCCAGTTCGGCATTCCAGCCCTATGTAGGCGCAGGCATCAACTACACGTGGTTCTTCGACACCAAACTGAGCAGCGAAGCAGAAGGTAAAGGCTTTAGCGGCCTGGACATGAAAGATTCCTGGGGCCTGGCCGCGCAGGTGGGCATGGACTACATGCTGACCGACAACATCATGCTCAACGCCCAAGTGCGTTATATCGACATCGAAACCACTGGCACCACCAACTTTGGCGGCAGCAAGGTTAAAGTCGATGTAGACGTAGACCCGTTCGTTTACATGGTCGGCCTGGGCTATAAGTTCTAAACCATCAGCCATAAAAAAACCGGCCATCAAGGCCGGTTTTTTATGGCAAAGTGCATTCATCCTTGCGCCAGCAAACGCCGCAGGCCTTCACCGATCGGCGTGGCTGTGGGCAGTTGGTACTGCGCCTGCAAACGCCGGTTATCCGCACGCGAGTGGCGAATATCACCCGCGCGCGGCGCCTGATACTGCACATCAGGCAAGCCACCACACAGCCCACCAATCTGCGCCAGCAGCTGATTCAGACTGACCGCCTGATTCCAGCCAACGTTCACCGCCCCCTCCACCGCCTGCGACGCAGTCAGCGCTTGAGTCAGCAGCACAACCAGGTCCTCGACATAGAAAAAGTCGCGGGTCTGCTCACCATCGCCGAATACGCTGATCGGCAAGCCCTGCTGGACGCGCTGGGTGAAGATGCTGATCACCCCGGAGTACGGCGAAGACGGATCCTGACGCGGCCCGAAGATATTAAAGAAACGAAAAATCGCTGGTTCGAGGCCATGCTGGCGACGATAGAAATCCAAGTAATGCTCACTGGCCAGTTTGTCAGCGGCATAAGGCGTCAGCGGCGCCTTCGCCGTGGCTTCATCAATCGCCTGGCCTTCACCATTGTTGCCATACACCGCTGCACTGGAAGCAAACAGCACACGCTTGACGCCATGCAGGCGCATCGCCTCACAGACATTCAGCGTGCCGACAAAATTGCTCTGGTGCGTCGCCACCGGATCATCCACCGAGGCCTGCACCGAAGCCACTGCAGCCAGGTGCGCCACTGCCTCACATCCGGCCACCGCCTGCGCGACCACTGCAGCATCGGCCACATCGCCCTCGATGAACTGCAACTGCGGATTATCCAACGGCAGATTAGTCAGCTTGCCCATCGACAGGTTGTCCAGCACACGGACGCTGTAGCCCCGAGCCAGTAACGCATCGACCAGGTGCGAACCGATAAAGCCAGCGCCACCAGTAACCAAAACAGAACGTGAGTCAGACATGGCGATAATAACGATCCAGTAGGCTCGGCAGCCCCGAGCGCCAGGCTCGCGGTTTGATGCCGAAGGTGTGAAGGATTTTCTTGCAGGACAGCACCGCATGTTGCGGCTCTTCGGCGGCATCCGGCCGCGCGCTGTGCGCCTGCGGCCCCACGTCCTCAACCAGATTGCTGCGGAAGTGGCGCGCCTCACTGAGTACCGCCTGGCCCAACGCCAGCGAGGTGGTCGCCTCATGCCCACCGTAGTGGTAAGTGCCCCACAGCGGTGTCTGGCAATCCAGCTGCTTGAGCACCGCGAGAATCACCCGGGCTGCATCATCGATTGGCGTCGGATTACCGCGCCGATCATCCGCCAGTAGCAGGGGTTCATCATGCGCAGCGCGGGTCAGAAAGCGTCCGAGCAGGCCATTGGCACTGTCATCCAGCAACCAACCAAAGCGCAATAGCACATGCCGCGGACAGGTGGCACGCACGCGCTGCTCGAAGCGCCACAGCGCCTGGCCGCGGATACCCAGCGGTGCAGGCTCTTCCCGCTCGCTGTAGGCAGTCGCCCGCGAGCCATCGAAGACGCGATAACTGGAAGGTTGCAGCAGACGGATCTGATGGTGCTGACAGAGCTCGGCCAGACGCTCAACGGAACGCTCCTGGGCAGCAAACTGCGCCTCGCTGACCGCTTCGGCCTGGAACCAGTCGAAGTAGTAAGCAAGGTTAATCAGGGCATCGGGGCGGGTGTCATCCAGCAACTGAGTGAGGCTGGCGGGGTCCCAGCCTGACTCCGGCGGTTTGGGGGCGAGAAAGCCAATGTCTTCCTCGGCGCCGAGGCGGATTAGTGCCTGCCCCAGCGCATTACCGCCACCTAGCAGCATCAGCCGCATACGCATGATCGGCGTTAACTCAGCAGATCAGAACGGGATATCGTCATCGAAACTGTCAAAATCCGCAGCGGGCTGAGGTGCCTGCTGTGGCGCGGGGCGCGGGGCTGACTGCTGCTCGCGCTGCGGTGCAGGGCGCTGCTGACGCGGGGCCGAGTCACCACCGGCGTTGTCCGGACGGCCGCCCAGCAGCTGCATGGTGCCCTGCATGTCGACAATGATTTCAGTGGTGTAGCGTTTAATACCGTCTTTTTCCCACTCGCGGGTCTGCAACTTACCTTCGATGTACACCTGCGAACCTTTGCGCAGGTATTCACCGGCTATCTCGGCAACTTTGCCGAACAGCGACACACGGTGCCATTCGGTTTTTTCGACTTTCTGACCGGTCTGCTTATCGGTCCACTGCTCGCTGGTTGCCAGGCTCAGGTTGGTGACCGCGTTGCCGCTCGGCAGGTAGCGGGTTTCCGGGTCCTGTCCGCAGGTACCGACCAGAATGACTTTGTTAACCCCACGGGCCATAACGTTCTCCTAGGCTTTCAGCACGCCATCGGCGCCGGCTCTATGAGGCGCTCAAGGGACGTGCGGTCCAATTGTTGGGTATCCACTTTGATATAGATGGCCGCTTCGTCGCGCACCACTACGGCATCCGCCACTCCGGGCACAGCCTGTAAACGCTCGACCAACCCCGCCTCTTGCAAAGCCGCAGCTGAAAGCGGCAGACGCAGGCTGGTGACATACGGCGGTTCGCGCATAGTAACAGCAAAGGCCAGCCAAAAAAGAGCCAGCAGGGCACAGCCCGCAAACACACCCGACAGGCTGTAGTGCTGATACAACCAGCCACCCAAGATGCCGCCGAGGGCCGCGCCGAGGAACTGACTGGTGGAATACACGCCCATCGCCGTGCCTTTGCCGCCAGCCGGAGCGACCTTGCTGATCAACGACGGCAACGAGGCTTCCAGCAGGTTGAATGCGGTGAAGAACACCACCGTGCCAAGCACCAGCGCGCGCAGGCTGGTGCCGAACCACCAGAAGAACAGCTCACACAGCAACAGCACCGTCACCGCGCCAAGCAGCACATGCTTCATCCGGCGTTTCTTCTCACCGTAGATGATGAAGGGCACCATGCCGAAGAAGCCCACCAGCAGCGCGGTCAGGTAGACCCACCAGTGCTCTTCCTTGGCCAGGCCGCCCTGCTCTACCAGCGCCAACGGCAAAGCGATAAAGCTAGCCATTAGAATCGCGTGCAGCACCAGAATACCGAAATCCAAACGCAACAAGTCGGCGTGCTTGAGCGTAGGCAGCAACGCCTGCGTGCTTACACCCGACTCACGGTGCTGCAACGGCCCTGCGGAACGCGGCACCAGCCCGGCAACAATCAGAATACCGAGCAGCGCCATGGCGGCGGTGGCGAGAAACAGTCCGGACAGCCCGAACGCACGCGTCAGCAGAGGGCCAACCACCATCGCCACGGCAAACGACAGACCGATGCTCATGCCGATCATGGCCATGGCCTTGGTCCGATGTTGCTCACGGGTCAGGTCGGAGAGCAGCGCCATAACCGCAGCGGAAATCGCCCCGGCACCCTGCAGAATGCGTCCGGCAATCACCCCATAAATCGAGTCGGCATTGGCCGCTAACAGGCTGCCGGCGGCGAAAACCAGCAGGCCGACATAGATCACCGGCCGTCGACCTATGCGGTCACTGAGCATGCCAAACGGAATCTGCAGAAAGGCCTGGGTCAAACCGTAGGCGCCTATCGCCAGGCCGATCAGCGCCGGTGTACTGCCCTGCAACTCCATGCCATAGGTCGCCAGCACCGGCAGCACCATAAACATACCGAGCATGCGGAACGCGAACACCAACGCCAGGCCACCGGCCGCGCGGGTTTCACTGCCGCTCATGCGCTCGTTGTGCGGATCGTGCATGGAAAACGCCCTGTCGAAATAGGCGGCGATTCTAGCAGCACCAATGGTTACGGCACAGCAGTGACGCTTTGCCGCGCCTACCTTCGGGCCCGTATACTCGGTGGTTTTCCGCCCGCCATGCGAGGCCGTTGTTTGTGGACAAGATTCTGATTCGGGGTGCGCGCACCCACAACCTAAAAAACATCGACCTGACCCTGCCGCGCGACAAGCTGATCGTGATCACCGGCCTGTCCGGTTCCGGCAAGTCGTCATTGGCCTTCGACACCCTCTACGCCGAGGGCCAGCGCCGTTATGTCGAGTCGCTGTCGGCCTACGCCCGGCAATTTCTGTCGATGATGGAAAAGCCCGATGTCGACACCATCGAAGGCCTGTCGCCGGCGATCTCCATCGAGCAGAAATCCACCTCGCACAACCCGCGCTCCACCGTGGGCACCATCACCGAGATCTACGACTACCTGCGCCTGCTCTACGCCCGCGCCGGTATTCCACGCTGCCCGGACCATGATCTGCCACTGGAAGCGCAAACCGTCAGCCAGATGGTCGACCAGGTGCTGGCCCTGCCCGAAGGCAGCAAGCTGATGCTGCTGGCCCCGGTGATTCGCGAACGCAAAGGCGAACACCTGGCAGTCTTTGATGAACTGCGCGCCCAGGGTTTCGTCCGCGTGCGGGTCAACGGCAAGATTTACGAGCTGGACGAACTGCCGAAACTCGACAAGCAGAAGAAGCACAGCATCGATGCGGTGGTCGACCGCTTCAAGGCACGTGGCGATTTACAGCAGCGACTGGCCGAATCCTTCGAAACTGCCCTGAAGCTGGCCGACGGCCTGGCACTGATCGCCCCGATGGAAGGAGAGGAAGGCGAAGAAATCATTTTCTCCGCCCGCTTTGCCTGCCCGGTGTGCGGCCACTCGATCAGCGAGCTGGAGCCTAAGCTGTTTTCCTTCAACAACCCGGCCGGCGCCTGCCCGACTTGCGACGGCCTGGGTGTAAAACAGTTCTTCGACACCAAGCGCCTGGTCAATGGCGAGCTGACTCTGGCCGAAGGCGCAATCCGCGGCTGGGACCGGCGCAACGTCTATTACTTCCAGATGCTTGGCTCTTTGGCCGCGCATTACGGCTTTAGCCTAGAAGTGCCGTTCGACGAGCTCAGCGCCGAGCACCAGAAGTGCATTCTGTTCGGCAGCGGCACGCAGAACGTCGACTTCAAATATCTCAACGACCGTGGCGATATAGTCAAGCGCTCGCATCCCTTCGAAGGCATCGTGCCGAACCTGGAGCGGCGTTACCGCGAAACCGAATCCACCAGCGTGCGCGAGGAGCTGGCCAAGTTTCTCAGCACCCAGGCCTGCCAGGATTGCCGCGGCACCCGCCTGCGCCGTGAGGCGCGGCATGTGTGGGTCGGCGAGAAGACCCTGCCAGCGGTCAGCGGCATGCCGATTGGCGACGCCACCGAGTATTTCGGCAGCCTGGCGCTACCCGGCCGCCGTGGCGAGATCGCCGAGAAGATCCTCAAGGAAATCCGCGAGCGCCTGCAGTTTCTGGTCAACGTCGGCCTCGACTACCTGACCCTGGACCGCAGCGCCGACACCCTGTCCGGTGGTGAAGCGCAGCGTATTCGTCTGGCCAGCCAGATCGGCGCTGGCCTAGTGGGCGTTATGTACATCCTCGACGAACCGAGCATCGGCCTGCATCAACGCGACAACGAGCGCCTGCTCGGCACCCTGCGCCACCTTCGCGATATCGGTAACACGGTGATTGTGGTCGAGCACGACGAAGACGCCATTCGCATGGCCGACTACGTAGTGGATATAGGTCCGGGTGCCGGCGTGCACGGCGGGCAGATCGTCGCCCAGGGCACCGCAGCTGAAGTCATGGCCCATCCGGACTCGCTGACAGGTAAATATCTGTCAGGCCGAGTGAAGATCAAAGTGCCAGCCAAGCGCACGCCACGGGACAAGAAGCTCTCGCTGAAGATCAAGGGCGCTCGCGGCAACAACCTGCGCAACGTCGACCTGGAAATACCGATAGGCCTGCTCACCTGCGTCACCGGCGTGTCTGGTTCGGGCAAATCAACACTGATCAACAACACCCTATTCCCGCTCAGCGCCACCGCGCTGAATGGCGCCACTACCCTGGAGGCTGCGGCCCACGACAGCATCGACGGCCTGCAGCACTTGGATAAGGTGGTGGATATCGACCAAAGCCCCATTGGCCGTACGCCACGCTCGAACCCGGCGACCTACACCGGGCTGTTTACCCCGATCCGCGAGCTGTTCGCCGGCGTGCCGGAGTCGCGCTCGCGCGGTTACGGGCCGGGACGCTTCAGCTTCAACGTCAAGGGTGGGCGCTGCGAAGCCTGCCAGGGCGACGGCCTGATCAAAGTGGAAATGCATTTCCTGCCGGACATCTACGTGCCCTGCGACGTGTGTAAGAGCAAGCGCTACAACCGCGAAACTCTGGAAGTGAAGTACAAGGGCAAGAGCATCACCGAAGTGCTGGATATGACCATCGAGGAAGCGCGGGTGTTCTTCGATGCCGTACCGGCCCTGGCGCGCAAGCTGCAGACGCTGATGGATGTCGGCCTGTCCTACATCAAGCTGGGGCAGAGCGCGACGACGCTGTCCGGCGGCGAGGCGCAGCGGGTCAAGCTAAGCCGTGAGCTGAGCAAGCGCGACACCGGCAAGACCCTGTATATCCTTGATGAGCCGACCACTGGCTTGCACTTTGCCGATATCCAGCAACTGCTTGACGTGCTGCACCGCCTGCGCGACCACGGCAATACCGTGGTGGTGATTGAGCACAACCTGGACGTGATCAAGACCGCCGACTGGCTGGTAGATCTCGGCCCGGAAGGTGGCTCCAAGGGCGGCCAGATCATCGCCGTCGGCACGCCCGAAGAAGTAGCCGAGATGCCGCAGTCGCACACCGGTTACTTCCTCAAACCGCTGCTGGAACGTGATCGCGACTAAGCCCGCGACCAACAAAAAGCCCCGCACATGCGGGGCTTTTTGTTGGCTGCAGAAGTTTTACATTTGCGTCTGCAGGTAATTCTCCAGGCCAATTCGGTCGATCAACCCTAGCTGAACCTCCAGCCAATAGGCGTGATCCTCTTCGGTATCTTTGAGCTGAACCAAAAGAATATCGCGGGTTTGGTAATCCTGATGCTGCTCGCACAGGGCGATGCCTTTGCTCAGCGCCGCACGCACATGGTATTCGAGGGCGAGATCCAGCTTGAGCATCTCCGGAACGCTCTGCCCGAAGCGGAAGCTGTCAGGGACCATGTCCGGCGTCCCCTCAAGAAATAGAATGCGCTTGAGGATGGCGTCAGCATGCTGAGTTTCCTCCTCCATTTCATGGTTGATCCGCTCATACAACTTGCTGAACCCCCAATCCTCATAGAGGCGCGAATGCACGAAGTACTGATCCCGGGCCGCCAGCTCGCCCTTGAGCAGCATCTTCAGGTAATCGATAACTTCAATATGGCCTTTCATGGATATTTTCCTTAGGACGCCACAAACATTGGCTAATGCTGGCCGCCGAACGCTAACGGGTCAAGCACAGCGCATGCGACCCAGATGAACATGCTACTGCGGGGCATTCTCCAGCCATAAAAAAACCGGGCCAAGGCCCGGTTTTTTCGTACAACCTACGACTTACTCAGCGTCTACAGCTGCACCAGCGACCGGACGGTCAACCAGTTCAACATAAGCCATTGGAGCATTGTCGCCAGTGCGGAAACCGCACTTGAGGATACGCAGGTAACCGCCCTGACGGGTGGCGTAGCGCTTGCCCAGGTCGTTGAACAGCTTGCCGACGATGGCTTTCGAACGAGTACGATCGAAAGCCAGACGACGATTGGCAACGCTGTCTTCTTTAGCCAGAGTAATCAGCGGCTCGGCAACGCGACGCAGCTCTTTGGCTTTCGGCAGAGTAGTTTTGATCAGCTCATGCTCGAACAGCGATACTGCCATGTTCTGGAACATGGCCTTGCGGTGTGCGCTGGTGCGGCTGAGGTGACGGCCACTTTTACGATGACGCATGGTTCAATTCCTTACCAAACTCACGTTCGGTGATGATGACGATCAGGCAGTCGCCTTATCGTCTTTCTTCAGACTTGCCGGCGGCCAGTTGTCGAGGCGCATACCGAGGGACAGACCGCGAGAAGCCAGAACATCCTTGATTTCAGTCAGGGATTTCTTGCCTAGGTTCGGCGTTTTCAACAGTTCTACTTCGGTGCGCTGAATCAGATCACCGATGTAGTAAATGTTCTCTGCTTTGAGGCAGTTAGCCGAACGCACAGTCAGTTCCAGGTCATCAACCGGACGGAGGAGGATCGGATCGATCTCATCTTCCTGCTCGATAACAACAGGCTCACTGTCACCTTTGAGGTCGACGAACGCAGCCAACTGCTGTTGCAGAATGGTTGCAGCGCGGCGGATAGCCTCTTCAGGGTCCAGAGTACCGTTGGTCTCCAGGTCAATAACCAGTTTGTCCAGGTTAGTACGCTGCTCAACACGAGCGTTTTCCACCACGTACGACACACGGCGTACCGGGCTGAACGAAGCATCCAGCTGCAAGCGACCAATGCTGCGGCTTTCATCTTCATCGCTCTGACGAGCATCAGCCGGCTCATAGCCGCGACCACGAGCTATGGTGAGCTTCATGTTCAGCGCGCCAGTGGAAGCCAGGTTGGCGATTACGTGGTCGCCATTGACGATTTCGACATCGTGATCCAGCTGAATATCGGCAGCGGTAACTACGCCCGAGCCCTTCTTCGCCAGAGTCAACGTCACTTCGTCACGACCGTGCAGTTTGACAGCCAGACCTTTCAGGTTGAGCAGGATTTCAATGACGTCTTCCTGAACACCTTCGATGGCGCTGTACTCATGGAGTACACCGTCAATCTCGGCCTCGACTACTGCACAGCCAGGCATGGAGGACAACAGGATGCGACGCAGCGCGTTGCCCAGCGTATGGCCAAAACCACGCTCGAGAGGCTCGAGAGTGATCTTGGCGCGGGTCGAACTGACCACCTGCACATCAATGTGACGGGGGGTCAGGAACTCATTTACCGAAATCTGCATGGATGCACCTATTTTCTAGCCCTTACTTGGAGTAGAGCTCGACAATCAGGCTTTCGTTGATGTCAGCGGAGAGATCACTGCGCGCCGGGACGTTTTTGAACACGCCAGACTTCTTCTCAGTGTCTACTTCTACCCATTCAACGCGGCCACGCTGGGCACACAGCTCAAGAGCTTGAACAATGCGCAGCTGATTCTTCGATTTCTCGCGAACTGCAACAACGTCACCAGCTTTAACCTGGTAGGACGGTACGTTGACAGTTTTACCGTTTACGCTGATCGCCTTGTGCGATACCAGCTGACGGGATTCAGCGCGAGTTGCGCCGTAGCCCATGCGGTAAACCACGTTATCCAGGCGGCACTCGAGCAGTTGCAGCAGGTTCTCACCAGTAGCGCCTTTCTTGCCGGCAGCTTCTTTGTAATAACCGCTGAATTGACGCTCAAGCACACCGTAGATACGACGAACTTTTTGCTTCTCACGCAGCTGGGTGCCGTAGTCGGACTGACGGCCACGGCGCTGACCGTGAATACCTGGGGCTGCTTCGATGTTGCACTTCGATTCCAGAGCGCGTACACCGCTTTTCAGGAAAAGATCTGTGCCTTCACGACGAGACAGTTTGCATTTGGGACCAATGTAACGAGCCATTTCTCACTGTCTCCTGATTACACGCGACGCTTCTTCGAAGGACGGCACCCGTTATGCGGGATTGGCGTCACATCGGTGATGCTGGCGATCTTATAGCCACAGCCGTTCAAAGCACGGACAGCGGACTCACGACCCGGACCTGGGCCCTTGACGTTAACGTCGAGGTTCTTCAGACCGTATTCCAGCGCAGCTTGACCAGCACGTTCAGCAGCCACCTGGGCAGCGAACGGGGTGCTTTTACGCGAACCGCGGAAACCCGAACCACCAGAGGTAGCCCAAGACAGAGCATTGCCCTGACGGTCAGTAATGGTCACGATTGTGTTGTTGAAAGAAGCGTGGATGTGGGCGATGCCATCAACCACCGTCTTTTTGACTTTCTTACGAGTACGAGCAGCAGGTTTTGCCATGACTAGATTCCTGTCGATGCGCGAATGCGATTACTTGCGGATCGGCTTACGCGGGCCCTTGCGGGTACGCGCGTTGGTCTTGGTACGCTGACCGCGAGCCGGCAGACCACGACGATGACGCAGGCCGCGGTAGCAACCCAGGTCCATCAAGCGCTTGATTTTCATGTTCACTTCACGACGCAGGTCGCCTTCGGTATTCACCTTGGCTACTTCGCCACGCAGCTGCTCGATCTGCTCGTCAGAGAGATCTTTGATCTTTGCAGCCGGATTAACGCCGGCGGCAGCACAGACTTTCTGTGCAGTAGTACGACCAACACCATAGATGTAGGTCAACGAGATAACAGTGTGCTTGTTATCCGGAATGTTAACGCCTGCAATACGGGCCATTCAGTGGAACTCCAATTGACAGCTACCTACGCCCCGGAAGCCAAGAAATAGGGCGCGAGATATTAGCGCTGTAGAAACAAATAATCAACCCGGCAGCGCACTAGCTGCCGGGCTTGTAACTTCACTCACACTCAGCCTTGGCGCTGTTTGTGACGCGGCTCCGCGCTGCAAATAACGCGAACAACACCTTCGCGACGGATAATCTTGCAGTTACGGCACAGCTTTTTCACCGATGCACGAACTTTCATCACCAACTCCTCGAACCTTATGGACTTCAGCGCAGCATGCCGCTGCCGTAGCCCTTCAGGTTGGCTTTCTTCATCAGGGATTCGTACTGGTGCGAAACGAGGTGCGATTGTACTTGCGACATAAAGTCCATAACAACCACGACCACGATCAGCAACGAGGTCCCGCCAAGATAGAACGGTACGTTGGCAGCCACCACCAGGAACTGGGGCAACAAGCATACGGCCGTCATGTACAGAGCACCGAACATGGTCAAGCGAGTCAACACGCCATCGATATAGCGTGCCGATTGCTCACCGGGACGGATACCCGGAATAAAGGCACCGGACTTCTTCAGGTTCTCCGCTACGTCTTTCGGGTTGAACATCAACGCTGTATAGAAGAAGCAGAAGAAAACGATCCCTGCACTAAACAGCAAAATGTTCAACGGCTGACCAGGAGCGATAGCCTGCGAAATATCCTGCAGCCAGCCCATACCTTCAGACTGACCAAACCAGGCACCCAGCGAAGCCGGGAATAACAGAAGGCTGCTGGCGAAAATAGCCGGGATAACCCCCGCCATATTCACCTTCAACGGCAAGTGGCTAGTCTGCGCAGCGAAGACCTTGCGGCCCTGCTGACGCTTGGCGTAGTGCACCGCAATGCGACGCTGACCACGCTCAATGAACACCACGAAACCGATAATCGCTACTGCCAGCAAACCGATGGCAATCAGAGCAAAGATATTGATATCACCCTGACGAGCAGACTCGAAAGACTGCCCAATCGCCGACGGCAGACCGGCTACGATGCCTGCAAAAATCAGCATCGAAATACCGTTGCCAACACCACGCTCAGTGATTTGCTCGCCCAGCCACATCATGAACATTGCACCCGCCACAAACGTGGTGACCGCAACGAAGTGGAAGCCGAAATCGACTGTAAACGCTACGCCCTGACTGGCCAGGCCGACGGACATGCCGACTGCTTGGACAATAGCCAGAACGAGGGTGCCGTAGCGGGTGTACTGGCTAATCTTGCGACGGCCAGCTTCACCTTCCTTCTTCAACTGCTCCAGCTGCGGGCTAACAGCGGTCATGAGCTGCATGATGATCGACGCCGAAATGTACGGCATGATCCCCAGTGCAAAAATGCTCATGCGCTCCAGCGCGCCGCCGGAAAACATGTTGAACAAGCTAAGAATGGTCCCCTCATTCTGTCGAAACAGGTCCGCTAGCCGGTCCGGATTGATACCTGGAACTGGGATGTGTGCACCTATCCGATAGACGATGATCGCCATGAACAGAAAGCGCAAACGAGCCCAGAGTTCGGACAACCCGCCATTGCTGAGCGCTGAGAGAGCACCTTGCTTAGCCATTTATTCCTCGAACTTACCGCCAGCTGCTTCGATAGCCGCGCGCGCACCTTTGGTGACGGCGATACCTTTAAGGGTGACTGCCTGAGTAACTTCACCGGACAGCATGACTTTCACACGCTGTACGTTTTGGTTGATCAGGTTGGCATCCTTCAGCGACTGCAGAGTAACAATGCCGCCTTCGATTTTATTCAGCTCGGAAGTACGCACTTGTGCGCGATCCATAGCCTTCAAAGAAACGAAACCGAACTTAGGCAGACGGCGGTGCAGAGGCTGCTGGCCGCCTTCGAAACCCGGAGCAATGGTGCCACCGGAGCGGGAGGTTTGACCTTTGTGGCCGCGGCCACCAGTCTTACCCAAACCGCTACCGATACCACGGCCCGGACGGTGCTTCTCGCGACGGGAACCCGGCGCAGGACTCAAATCGTTCAGGTACATGTATTAACCCTCGACTCGCAGCATGTAGTAAGCCTTGTTGATCATCCCGCGATTCTCGGGAGTATCCAGCACTTCTACGGTGTGACCGATGCGACGCAGACCCAGACCCTTAACGCAGAGCTTATGGTTAGGGATGCGGCCGGTCATGCTTTTGATCAGCGTGACTTTTACGGTATTAGCCATGATTAGAGAATCTCCTCGACGCTCTTGCCACGCTTAGCCGCAACAGAACCTGGCGACTGCATAGCTTTCAAACCTTTGAAAGTGGCGTACACCACGTTCACTGGGTTAGTCGAGCCGTAGCACTTAGCCAGAACGTTCTGCACGCCAGCCACTTCCAGAACGGCACGCATAGCGCCGCCGGCGATGATGCCGGTACCTTCAGAAGCAGGCTGCATGTACACCTTGGAGGCGCCATGAGCAGACTTCATTGCGTACTGCAGAGTAGTGCCGTTCAGATCAACCTGGATCATGTTGCGACGAGCAGCTTCCATCGCTTTCTGGATGGCAGCAGGCACTTCACGGGATTTGCCACGGCCGAAACCGACGCGACCCTTACCATCACCAACCACGGTCAACGCGGTGAAAGTGAAGATACGGCCACCCTTAACGGTCTTGGCAACGCGGTTAACCTGTACCAGCTTCTCGATATAGCCTTCGTCGCGCTTTTGGTCGTTATTTGCCATAACTTAGAACTCCAGCCCGCCTTCACGAGCAGCATCAGCCAGCGCCTTGACGCGGCCGTGGTACTTGAAGCCAGAACGGTCGAATGCAACCTGAGTTACACCAGCGGCTTTCGCACGCTCGGCAACCAGCTCACCAACTTTCTTGGCCGCGTCGACGTTGCCAGTGGCGCCGTCACGCAGTGCTTTGTCCAAGGTAGAGGCGCTGGCCAGAACCTTGCTGCCGTCGGCCGAAATGACCTGGGCATAGATGTGCTGCGAAGAGCGATACACGCAGAGACGCACGGCTTCGAGCTCGTGCATTTTCAGGCGTGCTTTGCGAGCGCGACGCAGTCGAGTAACTTTTTTGTCGGTCATTTGCTATGCCCTACTTCTTCTTGGCTTCTTTACGGCGGACGACTTCGTCAGCGTAACGAACACCTTTGCCCTTATAAGGTTCAGGACGACGGAAGTCACGAATCTCCGCAGCGACCTGACCAACCAGTTGTTTGTCGACACCCTTGATCAGGATCTCGGTCTGGTTCGGGGTTTCAGCAACTACACCGTCCGGCAACTCATAGTCGATCGGATGGGAGAAGCCGAGAGCGAGGTTCAGCACCTGACCTTTGGCTTGCGCTTTGTAACCAACACCAACCAGCTGCAGCTTACGCTCGAAGCCAGCGCTAACACCGATCACCATATTGTTGACCAGGGCGCGAGTGGTACCGGCCATTGCACGAGTCTGCTGATCGCCATTGCGAGCAGCAAAACGCAGCTCACCAGCTTCTTGCAGAACTTCAACGGACGAGTGAACGTTCAGTTCGAGAGTGCCCTTGGCACCCTTTACCGAAAGCTGTTGGCCGGCGAGTTTGATCTCAACACCAGCGGGCAGCTTTACGGGGTTCTTAGCAACGCGAGACATGCTTATCCCCCCTTAGAACACTGTGCAAAGCACTTCGCCGCCGACACCGGCAGCGCGCGCAGCGCGGTCCGTCATCACACCCTTGTTGGTGGAGACGATGGATACACCGAGACCGCCACGAACTTTCGGCAGATCATCGACGGATTTGTATTGGCGAAGGCCTGGACGGCTAACGCGCTTAACTTCTTCGATAACCGGACGGCCTTCGAAGTATTTCAGCTCGATGGACAGCTGCGGCTTAACTTCACCGCTGATCTGATAACCCGCAATATAACCTTCGTCTTTCAAAACTTTGGCTACAGCCACCTTCAACGTGGAAGACGGCATGCTTACGACGGACTTTTCAGCCATCTGGGCATTACGGATACGAGTTAGCATGTCCGCTAACGGGTCCTGCATACTCATGGGCTAGACGCTCCTGATACAAAAAGAATTAGCCTTGCGGCTACAGTCGCTGAGAATTCTGAGAAAAATTGAACCCAGGCTCAGGCGAGCCGAGCATTCTAGAGACTGAACAAAAATGAATCAAGCCCCAAAGGGGCCTGATTCACAGATAAGACAAAGCCGGCACAAGGCCGGCTTTGTTTTTTACCAGCTGGCTTTAACCAGACCTGGTACATCACCACGCATTGCAGCTTCACGCAGCTTGATACGCGACAGACCGAACTTGCGATAAACGCCGTGCGGACGACCGGTAATGCGGCAGCGATTACGCAGGCGCGAAGCGCTGGCGTCACGCGGCTGCTTCTGCAGCGCTACTTGTGCTGCCCAACGCGCTTCTGGACTGGCGTTCAGATCGGCGATGGTAGCTTTCAGCTCGGCACGCTTCTTAGCGTACTTGGCTACCGTTTGCTGACGTTTCAGCTCGCGGTTTTTCATGCTGGTTTTGGCCATGATCCAACTCCAATCAGTTGCGGAACGGGAATTTGAAAGCACGCAGCAAGGCGCGACCTTCATCATCCGTACGGGCAGTGGTGGTCAGGGTAATGTCCAGACCACGCAGAGCATCGATCTTGTCGTAGTCGATTTCCGGGAAGATGATCTGCTCTTTCACGCCCATGCTGTAGTTGCCACGACCATCGAAGGACTTGGCATTCAGGCCGCGGAAGTCACGCACGCGCGGCAGGGAGATGGACAGCAGACGATCCAGGAACTCGTACATACGCTCACGGCGCAGAGTTACTTTAACGCCGATCGGCCAGCCCTCACGAACCTTGAAGCCTGCAATCGACTTACGGGCATGAGTCACAACGACTTTCTGACCGGTAATCTTTTCCAGGTCGGCAACAGCGTGCTCGATGATTTTCTTGTCACCGATTGCTTCGCCCAGGCCCATGTTAAGGGTGATCTTGGTGATACGCGGAACTTCCATCACGTTGGCAAGCTTAAGTTCTTCCTTAAGCTTGGGAGCGATTTCTTTCCGATAAATCTCTTTTAGTCGTGCCATGGTCTTCTACCTAGCAGTGTTCAAGCATCAACCGCTTTTTGGGTCGACTTGAAGACACGAATTTTTTTACCTTCTTCTACTTTGAAACCAACGCGGTCAGCCTTGTTGGTTTCGCCATTGAAGATGGCCACGTTAGAAGCGTGCAATGGCGCTTCTTTCTCGACGATACCGCCCTGAACGCCCGACATCGGGTTCGGCTTGGTATGGCGCTTCACCAGGTTGATCCCACCAACGACCAAACGGTCGTCAGCGAGAACCTTGAGCACCTTGCCACGCTTACCTTTGTCTTTACCGGCGATCACGATGATCTCGTCGTCACGACGAATCTTTTGCATGTCGGATCTCCTTAGAGCACTTCAGGGGCGAGCGAGACGATCTTCATGAACTTCTCAGTACGAAGCTCACGAGTCACTGGCCCAAAAATACGAGTGCCAATTGGCTCTTGCTTGTTGTTCAGCAGAACAGCAGCGTTGCCATCAAAGCGAATGATCGAGCCATCAGGGCGACGAACGCCGTGACGAGTGCGGACTACAACAGCAGTCATCACTTGGCCTTTCTTCACTTTACCGCGCGGAATTGCTTCCTTAACGGTGACTTTGATGATGTCGCCGATGCCAGCATAACGGCGGTGCGAACCGCCCAGCACCTTGATACACATAACGCGACGAGCACCGCTGTTGTCAGCGACGTCGAGCATGGATTGAGTCTGAATCATATAATTTCTCCGACCCTTAGTCCTTAGACGTCCACTGCGCGTTCGAGGATCTCAACCAGCGCCCAAGACTTAGTCTTGGCAACGGGACGAGTTTCGCGAATGGAAACTTTGTCACCGATCTTGCTCTGGTTGGTTTCGTCGTGTGCGTGCAGCTTGGTCGAACGCTTGACATATTTGCCGTAGATCGGGTGCTTAACGCGACGCTCGATCAATACGGTGATGGTCTTGTCCATCTTGTCGCTGACGACACGGCCGGTCAGCGTACGGACTGTTTTTTCGGCTTCAGCCATGATCACTTACCTGCCTGCTGGTTGAGCACAGTTTTCACACGAGCGATGTCGCGCTTAACTTGCGAGAGCAGGTGAGACTGCCCCAACTGGCCAGTTGCTTTCTGCATACGCAGATTGAACTGGTCGCGCAGCAGGCCGAGCAGTTGCTCGTTCAGCTGCTGTGCTGATTTTTCACGAAGTTCATTCGCCTTCATCACATCACCGTCCGCTTAACAAAAGTGGTGGCGAGTGGCAGCTTTGCAGCAGCCAGGGCGAAAGCCTCACGCGCCAACTCTTCGGAAACGCCTTCGATCTCATACAGGACTTTGCCTGGCTGGATCTGAGCTACCCAATATTCAACGCTACCCTTCCCTTTACCCATCCGCACTTCAAGAGGCTTCTTGGAGATCGGCTTGTCCGGGAAAACGCGAATCCAGATTTTGCCGCCACGCTTAACGTGACGAGTCAGAGCACGACGAGCGGACTCAATCTGACGGGCGGTGAGACGACCGCGGGCAACAGACTTCAGCGCAAACTCGCCGAAGCTGACTTTGCTACCGCGCTGAGCCAGACCACGGTTGTGGCCGGTCATCTGCTTACGGAACTTCGTACGCTTTGGTTGCAACATTTTGCGTACTCCTTACTTAGCAGCTTTTTTACGAGGCGCAGGCGCTTGAGGTTTTAGTTCTTCTTTAAGGCCACCGATTACTTCGCCTTTGAAGATCCAAACCTTGACACCGATCACACCGTAAGTGGTGTGCGCTTCGTACGTGGCATAGTCGATATCAGCACGCAGGGTGTGCAACGGCACACGACCTTCGCGATACCATTCGGTACGTGCAATTTCAGCACCGCCGAGACGACCGCTCACTTGGATTTTGATGCCCTTGGCACCAATACGCATGGCGTTCTGTACAGCGCGCTTCATGGCGCGACGGAACATCACACGGCGCTCCAGCTGCTGAGCTACGCTCTGCGCAACCAGCATACCGTCGAGCTCCGGCTTGCGGATCTCTTCGATATTGATGTGCACAGGCACACCCATTTGCTTGGTCAGGTCCTGACGCAGTTTCTCAACATCTTCACCTTTCTTACCGATAACGATACCGGGACGAGCGGTGTGGATGGTGATACGTGCAGTTTGAGCCGGGCGAGCAATGTCGATACGGCTTACGGACGCGCTTTTTAGTTTGTCTTGGAGATACTCACGCACCTTCAGATCAGCGAACAAATAGTCCGCATAAGTCCGACCGCTGGCGTACCAGACGGAGGTGTGCTCCTTGACGATTCCCAGGCGAATGCCAATGGGATGTACTTTCTGACCCATCTGATCGACTCCGTTACTTGTCCGCAACCTTGACAGTGATATGGCAAGACCGCTTGACGATGCGATCAGCGCGGCCTTTGGCACGCGGCATGATGCGCTTCAGCGAACGCCCTTCGTTGACGAAAACGGTGCTGACCTTCAAGTCATCAACGTCTGCGCCTTCGTTGTGCTCGGCGTTGGCTACAGCCGACTCCAGCACTTTCTTGATGATCTCGGCGGCTTTCTTACTGCTGAAAGCCAGGAGGTTGAGCGCTTCGCCCACCTTCTTCCCACGAATCTGGTCGGCGACCAAGCGGGCTTTTTGGGCGGAGATGCGAGCGCCCGACAACTTAGCGGCTACTTCCATTTCCTAACCCCTTAACGCTTGGCTTTCTTGTCAGCCACGTGCCCACGATAGGTACGAGTGCCGGCAAATTCGCCCAGTTTGTGACCGACCATGTCTTCGTTCACCAGAACTGGGACATGTTGACGACCGTTATGTACAGCGATGGTCAGACCGACCATTTGTGGCAGGATCATCGAACGGCGCGACCAGGTTTTCACCGGTTTGCGATCATTCTTTTCCACCGCCACTTCGATCTTCTTCAGTAGGTGAAGATCAATAAAAGGACCTTTTTTCAGAGAACGTGGCACTGTCGTATCCCTCTATTTACTTGCGACGACGGACGATCATGTTGTCGGTGCGTTTGTTACCACGAGTCTTCGCGCCCTTCGTCGGGAAGCCCCATGGAGACACCGGATGACGACCACCAGAGGTACGACCTTCACCACCACCATGTGGGTGGTCAACCGGGTTCATGGCAACACCACGAACGGTTGGGCGAACGCCACGCCAGCGTTTGGCACCAGCTTTACCCAGCGAACGCAGGCTGTGCTCAGAGTTCGAGACTTCGCCCAGGGTCGCACGGCACTCAGCCAGTACTTTACGCATCTCACCGGAACGCAGACGCAGGGTCACGTAGACACCTTCACGCGCAATCAGCTGAGCCGAAGCACCAGCGGAACGAGCGATCTGAGCACCTTTACCCGGCTTCAGTTCGATACCGTGAACAGTGCTACCAACTGGAATGTTTCGCAGTTGCAGACTGTTGCCCGGCTTGATCGGAGCCATGATGCCAGCTACCAGCTGATCGCCAGCACTCACGCCTTTAGGGGCGATGATGTAGCGACGCTCGCCGTCTGCATACATCAGCAGAGCGATGTGTGCGGTACGGTTCGGATCGTATTCAATACGCTCGACAGTGGCTGGAATGCCATCTTTGTCGTTGCGACGGAAATCGACCAGACGGTAATGCTGCTTGTGGCCACCACCGATATGACGGGTGGTGATACGACCATTGTTGTTACGACCGCCAGTCTTCGACTTCTTCTCAAGCAGCGGAGCGTAAGGAGCGCCTTTATGCAGCTCCTGATTGACCACCTTGACCACAAAACGGCGGCCAGGGGAAGTCGGTTTGCATTTAACGATTGCCATGATGCACCCCTTCCTTACTCAGCACTGCTGGCGAAATCGAGATCTTGGCCTGGCTGAAGCGAAATGATCGCTTTCTTCCAGTCGTTACGCTTGCCCAGGCCGCGAGCATTGCGCTTGGTCTTACCGAGAACATTCACGGTATTAACAGCAGCAACATTCACGTTGAACAGGCTTTCGACGGCCTTCTTGATTTCCAGCTTGGTTGCATCGGTTGCAACCTTGAAAACGAACTGACTTTTCTTGTCAGCGAGAACCGTGGCCTTCTCGGAGATGTGCGGGCCAAGCAGCACTTTAAATACGCGTTCCTGGTTCATCCCAGCAGCTCCTCGAATTTCTTCACGGCAGAAACGGTGACCAGCACCTTTTCATACGCGATCAGACTAACTGGATCGGAACCTTGCACGTCACGGACATCAACGTGTGGCAGGTTGCGAGCAGCCAGGTACAGATTCTCATCAATAGCATCGGACACGATCAGCACATCGGTCAGACCCATGCCATTCAACTTGCCCAACAGTTCTTTAGTCTTCGGAGCTTCAACGCTGAAGTCTTCGACGACGATCAAACGATCAGTACGAACCAGCTCGGCAAGAATCGAACGCAATGCAGCGCGATACATTTTCTTGTTCAGCTTTTGATCGTGATTCTGCGGACGAGCCGCGAAGGTCACACCACCGCCACGCCAGATCGGACCACGAGTGGTACCTGCACGAGCACGGCCAGTACCCTTCTGACGCCAAGGGCGCTTACCGCCACCTGATACGTCGGAACGAGTCTTCTGCTGCTTGCTGCCCTGACGGCCGCCGGCCATGTAGGCCACAACTGCTTGGTGAACCAGGGTCTCGTTGTATGCGCCGCCAAAAGTGGCTTCGGATACTTCGATTGCTTGAGCGCCATTTACATTTAATTGCATGTCAGCTTCCCCTTAACCGCGAGCCTTGGCCGCTGGACGTACAACCAGGTTGCCGCCAGTAGCGCCAGGAACAGCACCCTTGACCAGCAACAGATTGCGTTCAGCGTCAACCCGCACTACTTCCAGGGACTGCACGGTCACGCGCTCAGCGCCCATATGACCGGACATTTTTTTGCCCTTGAATACGCGACCCGGAGTCTGGCACTGGCCAATGGAACCCGGAACACGGTGGGACACGGAGTTACCGTGAGTGTTGTCTTGGCCGCGGAAGTTCCAACGCTTGATGGTACCGGCAAAGCCTTTACCTTTGGACTGACCGGTGACATCCACCAGTTGACCAGCTTGGAATATTTCAGCGTTGATCAGATCACCTGCCTGGTACTCGCCTTCTTCAAGACGGAATTCCATAACAGTACGACCTGCCGCGACATTCGCCTTAGCGAAGTGACCGGCTTGCGCCTTGCTGACACGTGAAGCACGACGCTCGCCGACAGTGACTTGCACTGCACGATAGCCATCGGACTCTTCAGTTTTGAACTGAGTGACGCGATTCGGCTCGATCTCAATGACCGTAACCGGAATGGAGACACCTTCTTCGGTGAAAATACGGGTCATACCCGCCTTTCGACCGACTACACCAATAGTCATGTTGTAACCTCATGAGTGTACGGGGCTTTCACCCGCTATGGCCGCCCATTTCAGAGCGTTACACGACTAAAACCTAAAGCGGTCTTAGCCGAGGCTGATCTGCACTTCCACACCAGCCGCAAGATCAAGCTTCATCAGCGCATCAACGGTTTTATCCGTTGGCTGGACGATGTCCAGAACACGCTTATGAGTACGGATCTCGAACTGATCACGCGCGTCTTTGTTGACGTGTGGCGAGGTCAGAACGGTGAACCGCTCTTTGCGGGTAGGCAGAGGAATAGGACCACGCACCTGAGCACCAGTACGTTTCGCGGTTTCCACGATTTCCTGGGTTGATTGATCGATCAGGCGATGGTCAAAAGCCTTCAACCGAATACGGATTTGTTGGTTTTGCATTTTGACCTCAGATTCCAAGCTGCTATTCCCAACGGACGCAATACGCCCGTTAAAAGGAGGCGTGATTCTATAGACGCCCCTAGCAGGTGTCAACCCAATAAAAAAGCCCCCGCAAGCGGGGGCTTTTTCTCAAACCATCACTTACGCGATGATCTTGGCTACGACGCCAGCGCCGACGGTACGACCGCCTTCACGAATAGCGAAACGCAGACCTTCTTCCATTGCGATGGTCTTGATCAGAGTGACAGTCATCTGGATGTTGTCACCTGGCATTACCATCTCAACGCCTTCCGGCAGTTCGCAGTTACCAGTTACGTCAGTAGTACGGAAGTAGAACTGAGGACGGTAGCCTTTGAAGAACGGAGTGTGACGACCGCCTTCTTCTTTGCTCAACACATACACTTCTGCAGTGAAGGTGGTGTGCGGCTTAACCGAACCTGGCTTGACCAGAACCTGGCCACGCTCTACGTCGTCACGCTTGGTGCCACGCAGCAGAACGCCGCAGTTCTCACCAGCACGACCTTCGTCGAGCAGCTTGCGGAACATTTCAACACCGGTACAGGTGGTCTTGGTGGTATCACGCAGACCAACGATCTCGATTTCTTCCTGGATCTTGACGATACCGCGCTCGATACGGCCAGTTACCACGGTGCCACGACCGGAGATCGAGAATACGTCTTCGATTGGCATCAGGAACGGCTTGTCGATTGCACGAACTGGCTCTGGGATGTAGCTGTCCAGAGTTTCAACCAGCTTCTTAACAGCGCTGGTGCCCATTTCGTTGTCGTCTTGGCCGTTCAGAGCCATCAGAGCAGAACCGATGATGATCGGAGTGTCGTCGCCCGGGAAATCGTAAGTGCTGAGCAGGTCGCGCACTTCCATTTCAACCAGCTCCAGCAGCTCAGCGTCGTCAACCATGTCAGCCTTGTTCAGGAAGACAACGATGTACGGAACACCTACCTGACGCGACAGCAGGATGTGCTCACGAGTTTGCGGCATCGGACCATCAGCGGCCGAGCAAACCAGGATAGCGCCGTCCATCTGCGCAGCACCGGTGATCATGTTTTTTACGTAGTCGGCGTGACCTGGGCAGTCAACGTGTGCGTAGTGACGCACGGACGAATCGTATTCAACGTGAGCGGTGTTGATGGTGATACCGCGAGCTTTTTCTTCTGGGGCGCTGTCGATCTTGTCGAAGTCAACCTTGGCCGAACCGAATACTTCGGAGCAGACGCGGGTCAGAGCAGCGGTCAGAGTGGTTTTACCGTGGTCAACGTGACCGATAGTGCCAACGTTGACGTGCGG
>NZ_FMTL01000006.1 GCF_900099645.1 Pseudomonas peli
ACCCAACAAAGTCTGGGTCACGGACATAACCTACATCCGCACCTATGAGGGTTGGTTATTTTTGGCGGTGGTGCTCGATCTGTTTTCACGGCAGGTAATTGGCTGGTCGATGAAGCCGCAGATGACCAGCGATCTGGCTATTGATGCATTGCTGATGGCCGTTTGGCGGCGTAAGCCCAAGCAGGAAGTGATGATTCACTCAGACCAGGGTAGTCAGTTCAGCAGTGGTGACTGGCAGAGTTTCCTAAAAGCCAACAACTTGCTTGGAAGCATGAGCCGACGCGGTAACTGCCACGACAACGCGGTGGCAGAAAGCTTCTTCCAGTTGCTAAAGCGGGAGCGGATCAGACGAAAGATCTACAGCACCAGGCAGGATGCCAGAGCCGATGTGTTCGATTACATCGAGATGTTCTACAACCCAAAACGCCGGCATAGTTTCAACAACCAGCTATCGCCGGTAGAGTTCGAAAAGCGCTATTTCCTGAGCCTGGAGAGTGTCTAGAAAACCCGGGGCGATTCAGTTGGTTTGGAATCCGCCTCAGCACTTCAAGGGCTATGCTGCCGGGGTCGCATGGAAACACGCGCTTCACGCCCAACGCCAGACCAAGCTGGTAGAGAAAACTGTAGTGGTCTACTAATGCAAAAGCTCTACGATCGGCTAGGTTTGCCAAAAACTCATTATCGGATGCATAAGGCGGTGCTGGCCGGGCTACCGGTTACGCTGGTTGCGGATCTGGCGCATGAACTGGGGCTGCGTCGCACACAGGTCGCAAGGTGGGTGGGAACCTCGTTTCGACACTCCGTGATGTCTGTCCGGACAGCCGAGGTGTTTTGTCGTCTAGTCGAGACCTTGGATGCCCTATTGGAACTCCATGAGGGAGATCTCGATGGCGCGCTCCGCTGGCTGACCTCACCGGTTCTGACGCTAGCCTCCGAGCGGCCGATCGATCTGCTCGTTACTGAGCCGGGCCGTAGGGCAGTACTGCAAGTGATTCACGCGATCGAGCACGGCTTGCCGGCTTAGGGCCTGACCGCTCTAGGGAGAGCTTTATAGGCGTTTATAGTCAATTATGGAGTCCTATTTTGGACGTCCGATTCGCTTCGCCCACTTTAGGCCGGAAGCAGCCTATGCCGACGATGGACGACTGGATTCTAGATATTAGATTGCTCTAGGTGGTTTTAAGCTCTGCCAGCAATGGCCACCGATCATGAATCCATGCGTACTCCTCCGGCGGATCGGTGGTAACCACATACACCCGCCGTTGTTCCCCTTCACCAATTATCAGACATTCCAACGCATACCCCTGCGGCACGTCGAACCAGTGTGACGGCCGGTTCTTGTCACCTAGCCGGCCTTCCTTTTCCATGAAGCGCTCCACCATGCCGAAGCCACGGCACGGCTTGTACCTATCCCAACCACCAGCCTTAACTGTGCCGAGACGCGCCCAACCACCATGCGGGCTGCTGCCTGGCTCCTCTTTGCGTCTACCCCAGTGAATCCAATCCAGCTGACCGCTACCCTTTAATTGAACAGGAATTGCCGCTTTGGGATTGGGGAAATAGATCCTCCAAACCTTGTCCGCCTGGCGAGCTTCTACTCCTCCGCACATAACTGGCCCTCCCACATTGCCTGCCGCTGCAGGCTCGACTTCCGTCACCTTGTTCTAGACTCCCGATGCAGGACGCACATTCCCTCAATCAGCAAAGGACTTGCCCCCATGGGATTTCTGACCGTCACCCGCCGCGAAGGCGAAATGATCCGCCTCACTATCGATCCCGGAGTTGATCCCGAAAAGCTCCTTAAGCAGCTGCTACGAGACGGGATCACCATCCATGTGGGCTTTACCGAATGCCATAGCCGAGCCCGCATCAGCATCGATGCGCCCAAACAGATCACCATTCTCCGCGAGGAGCTTATCAACGCCTGAATACTTGCGAGGGCGCCTCCTGTCGGCGCCCTCCTGGTCTCGGTTGACCAGCTCGGCGTCTTCTCGAATACTGTATTCATATACAGTATTTTGGAAGTGCTCTGATGTCTCTTTCCATTCTTGCTCGTGGTGAGCGCCTGCGGGAACGCCTTCTCACCGATGTGGCTGACCTGCGCATAACCGGTTTCCAATCGCCTGCTGAGGACGAAAAGGAGGAGGGGCTCTCCCTCGACCGCCTAACTGGTCTAGGTGCGCCTCATATCTGGGGCGTGCAGGTGCTGGATGACACGCTGCTCGGTTTTGGTATCTTCCCGGGTGACCGGATGATCGTGAATCGTGCGGCATGCCAGCTAGATAACCGATTTGTAGTAGTCGACTTGGGCGGTGAGGGTTATCGAGTGCGCTTGGTTGCGCGGGATTTGTTTGGCGGGCGATGGTTGAAGGCGGCCGATCCGATTGTGCCGGACGTGCAGCTGGATGGAGATGTGGTTATCGAGGTGTGGGGCGTAGTGAGCTGGGTGGTCAGCCGCTTAGCGCCATGAACACTTCCCGCCGTGTGTTCGCGCTGATCGACTGTAATTCTTTCTACTGCAGCTGCGAGCGCATTTGCCAGCCGGGTCTGAAGCGCAGGCCAGTGGTTGTGATGTCCAACAATGATGGTTGCGTAATTGCGCGCACCTCAGAGGCTAAGGCCTTAGGCATTCCCATGGGCGCGTCGTTTAAGGATGTTCGAAAGGAGCTAAGCAAGCATGGCGTTGTAGTGCGCTCCAGCAACTACACCCTTTATGCCGACATCAGCAATCGAGTTATGCGAGTAATGGCTGAGATGCTTCCAGGGATCGAGGTTTACTCCATTGACGAGGCCTGGGGTGATATGACCGGAGTAGCCGACCCGGAGGCGCTTGGTTGTAATATCCGTGACCGCTTGGCGCAGGAGATTGGTATGCCGGTGGGAGTGGGCATCAGCACCACCAAAACGCTGGCTAAGTTAGCGAATTGGGCTGCGAAGAAATGGAAGGCAACTGGTGGCGTGCTAGACCTGACTGACCCAGTGCGTCAGGAAAAGTTACTGCGTTTGGCACCGGTATGTGAGGTATGGGGTGTAGGCCACCGTTCGGCAGCCAAGTTGGCCACTCTGAATATCTCCACGGCCTGGGATCTGGCGCAGTTCGATGCGGCAACGCTACGCAAGACCTTCGGTGTAACCATGGAGCGCACGGCTAGGGAGCTGCGTGGAGTTAGTTGTATTGGTTTCAAGCAGGGACCGCCACCGAAGCAGGCTATTTGCTCAAGCAAAATGTTTGGTAAGCGTCAAAAGGAGCTGCCGCCGATTCGTGAGGCACTCACTGCTTACGTGAGCCGGGCGGCTGAGAAGCTCCGCAGCCAGAACTCGTTGTGCAGCACTATTCAAGTTGGTCTACAGACACAACTGGCCGACCTCGACGGTCCGCGCTATGCCAACTCTATGACCCTAGCCCTCCCGGCCCCGACCGATGACACCCGCGAGATTCTGGCGCTCGCCCAGCGTGGCCTGGAGCAAATCTTCCGGCCAGGTTATCCCTTCTCGAAATGCTCAATCTTGCTGATGGACTTGAGCCAGCGCGGCGAACTGACTGGCGACCTGTTTGCACTAGGGCCGCGTCCAGGCGCGGAGCGATTGATGGCCATTGTTGACCAGATCAATGAGAAGAACGGCCGGGGCACCCTGCGGTTCGGCCGGGTGCCCAAGAAGCCGAAGTGGGCTATGCGCCGAGACATGTTAAGTCAGCGATACACCACGCGCTGGGAGGAGGTGATTTGCGTACGAGGATAGATCTAGGTCGGGCGTTGCTACCTAGAAACCAAGACAGCTTCGTCTTCTGAACGAACCAAATTTCAACGTCGAAAGCGCACTTTTATGGGTAAAAATCGCGACGGGACTTTTGCAGCAACTTCGGCCCGAAGCGGCCGCTCGCAAATGACTTAAACCGGCCAAAAGCAGCCACTCACGTCAGGCTGCGTGGTCGACGTCGACTCTCTCAACGCGCACATTCTTTTCCATTAGCACAATGGCCGCTCGCTGAACGAACGTGCACAGTGGATGACTGATGAGCGTAAGTTGAGCGTGCAGCATGGCGGCCTCTAAGCTACTGGCGCTTGGGGAGCAGCCAGTCGAGGTTGCCATAGCTCTGGGTTTCGCTGACCAAAGCCATTTTGGGCGCTGGTTCCTCCGGGCCTATGGCTGACCCCCGCGCTATACCGCAAGCGCTGCACAAAGCTTCCAGACGCCTAGCCAACCGAATTGATTTAAGGTTGCCCTGACTCAGGAGATCAAATGTCCCGCTGAATCCCTTGAATTGCGGTGCGCATGCGGTCCAGAGCGTCTTGAAGCACCGGACGTGGACATGCGAGATTTAGGCGAACATACCCTTCGCCGTTATCGACGAACATTTCTCCCCCCTCAACGATCACACCGGAGCGTTCAAGGAAGAAACGAGTCAGATTTACCGATCCAGGGAAATAGGCTCGTACATCCAGCCATGCTAGGTAGGTCGCTTCAGGAACCACCAAGCGGGCTTCAGGTAGATGTTCTCGTATGTAGTCGGCCAACAGCACGAAATTGCCGTCCAGGTAAGTACACAGGTCCTCGAGCCAGGCTTCACCATCGCGGTAGGCACCGATAGCGGCAGCCAGGCTGATCGGATTGATAAACGGATAGTGCAGATCGTTCCAGAGCGCACGTAGCGCTGGATCGGGAATGATTATGCTGGCAATCATCATGCCCGCGAGATTGAATGTCTTGCTCACGGCCATGCAGGTAATGATGTCGCGGCTTTCAGGAAACAGCTTAGCCAAGGGCGTGTGCTTGCAACCCTGACGCAGGAGATCGCAATGGATCTCGTCTGAAATGATCTTTACATCATTAGCTAGGCAGATCTCTGTCATCCGAACCAGTTCGGCGTCTGTCCAAAGCCGACCGGTTGGGTTGTGCGGATGACATAGAAAGAACACCTTGACCGCCGGATCGGATGCTTTCTTCTCGAAATCTACGAAGTCCAGTTCGTAACGCCCGTTCTGCTCAACGAGCGGTGACGTAACAATGGTTCGGCCGCTCTTAACGGTGGCATGCTTGAAGTATCCGTAGGAGGGGCTCAGGGTCAGAACCTTGTCATCAGGACCACACAAGTAGTGAACAAGCGCAAATAGAGCAGGTATGACGCCGAGCGAAACCACCATTTGTTCACGTGGAAAACTCCAGCCATAGCGCCGTTCACACCAGTCGCAAAAAGCGTCATAGAGCTGGTCATCAAGGTTCATCGTATAGCCGAAGATTGGGTGTCTGAGCCGATCTGCCATTGCATCCAGAGCTGCCTGCGGGGCAGCAAACTGCATATCGGCGACCCACATTTGGATGATGTCTTCCGGTGGACGATCCAGTGTGAGTGGTTCGCTACCGGGACTAAACAGGTACTTTCCATAGCCGTCGACAGCTAAGGCGTTTGTCCCGTCACGCGGCAACAAAATATCGAAATTATGGCGCATCAGAATCAGTCCTCTTATGTGATGCGGGATCTGAACCTGACGGTTGTGGCCGAAGGCATCGAAACCGAGTTGCATTGCCATCTGTTACGTTGGTGGGGAGGGGCTGGGCCATGAATGACTTCACCTGAGAGTCGCGGTGGTTGCCGAGTGATTACTTTCTAAAGCGCATTTGCCTGCCTCGGTGAGCACCCAGTCACGAAAGTCCCGTACCTTGGGCAGCTCGCTGAACTCAGTCCGATAGACGACGTAGTAGGCCTGTGTCAGCGGACACTCCAAACCCTTATCAGCAAAGGGACGGATCAGGCGCCCGGCAGCTAAGTCGTCTCCCACCATCACGCTGCGAGCTAGGGCAAGACCTTGACCTTCTGCTGCCGCCTGTAACACAGCAGCCGAGTTGTTGACCCTCAGCCCATGATTCGTAGGGATATGGCTGTATCCAGAGGCATCCAGCCACATTCGCCAGGTTGGGTAATCAGGGTTATCGGCCATAGTGAGGTCGTGAATAAGCGTGCACGCTCCCAACGCCTCAGGCGCCATCATTCCCTGCCGGAGAAGCGGAAAGTCAGGCGAACAAACAGGAAATATCACTTCATCCATCAAGTGGATGGCTGTCAGCCCATTCCATTTTCCAGCCCCGTAGCGCACCCCGACATCGGCATGCTCAGTCTGTAAGTCGATTGCGCGGGAGTTGGTGTCCAGCAGGACATTGATATTGGGGTATGCCTGTTGGAATCGCTCGATGCGTGGCAACAGCCACTTCGATGCAAAAGCGGGACTCACCGTGACGGTCAACTCAGCATGTGCGCCTGCGTCCTTCAGGCGGGCCAGCCCCATGCTCAGGCGATCAAATCCTTCGCGTATGTCCGGCAGCGCGGCGCGGGCCGCATCTGTGAGCAAGAGCCGCGTAGCTCCATTGCCTAATCGGGTGAACAGCGGCACCTCCAGCCAGGATTCCAATGCCCTTACTTGCTGTCCGACTGCCGCGGGTGTGACGTTCAGTTCGGTTGCAGCAGCAGAAAAGCTTTGATGCCGGGCTGCCGCTTCGAAAGCGCGCAGTGCATTGAGATGAGACGTGGCATTCATTGATAGTTTTTCTTTCTCGCTGGCAAAGATTTTCTGCCTTGATGTGCCGTAAGTGCTGACTAAAGATACGCATCAACGACGCGATCTGGCAAATAAAAAGTATCAGGTGTAGAGCATAAGGAAGTTGCCAGCCTTCCGATGTTGCTCAAGCGATCTTATTTCTTGCCTCTGACGGGGCAGCATGGATTACCGGCACCATTTTGCCGGTCGATGGCGGCGTCACTGCCGGCCGCAACTGAGAGGTGACAACCAAATGAATGACTGGAACAAGTACTCAACCGAACTGATGCAAAACGTTGGTCAGTTTGCCAAGCTCGCACCTGACACTATGCGAGGCCTCAACACAATCAGCAGCACGCCCGCCAAGCATCTTGAGCCAAAGATTCATGAGCTGATCGCCCTGTCTGTAGCCATAAGCACACGTTGTGACGGCTGCATTGCGGTACATGTGCAGGCTGCGCTGAAACACGGCGCGACTCGTGAGGAAATCGCCGAGGCACTGAGCGTGGCAATCGCGTTGAATGCCGGCGCTGCTCTGGTCTACACAGCGCGAGTATTTGATGCGGTTTCGGCATTCGAAAAGCCGTGAGCAGAGCGCGTTGATAGCGAGGCCCGAGTGCTGATCTACGAATATTCAGGGTGGCATTGCAAAGCGAGCGCCTAGCGCAGGGTGTTGTCTGGTGCGCAGCCACTTGTGTGGTATCAGCCCGAGGCGTTTGAGAACGCCTCATTATAAGGTCGGGAAATGTCTATCGGAGTGGGGTACTCCAGGCAGTAATTTATGAGTAATTCTTGGGTAATCCTCAATTTAATATCGTTTCTTAGCACGCAAACACATTGCTATCGTGGTACTCATTCCCTGCCCCTTGCGTTAAAACTTAGGAACTGAAAGAAAATGATCCAATCTGATCTGCAACACCCTTCTCGTCGGTTGCTGCTCAAGCGCGGAGCTGCACTTTCTGCGTTAGCGATTACTGGAGTAGCAGGCTTAACCGCACCTTCAGTCTCTTTTGCCGCAGCGCTTAGCAAAGAAGTGCGAGATGCGATGACACCGGATGAGGTCATTGAAAGCCTGAAGTCGGGAAATCTGCGTTTCCGTGAAGGCAAGATGAAACAGCATGACTATCTCGCGCAAAAGCGCGCGAGCCAGAAGGGGCAGTATCCGTCAGCGGTAATTCTAAGCTGCATTGATTCGCGTGCCCCGGCGGAAATCCTGCTGGATGCTGGCATTGGTGAAACGTTTAATAATCGTGTAGCTGGTAATGTTCAAAACGAAGATATTCTAGGCAGTATGGAATTTGCCTGCGCACTTGCAGGCGCAAAGGTAGTAGTGGTGATGGGGCATACTTCCTGTGGCGCGGTGAAGGGTGCTATTGCCAACGCGGAACTGGGAAACCTGACTGGCTTGCTGAATAAAATCAAACCGGCAATTGCTGAGACGGTATATGAGGGTGAGCGTACGGCTGACAACTATGACTTCGTCGATGCCGTCGCCCGCACCAACATAAAAATGACGTTGACTGGCATCCGTCAACAAAGCCCTGTTCTGAATAAACTTGAGCAGGACGGGAAAATAAAAATCGTAGGTGCTATCTATAAGCTTGATGGTGGAGAAGTTGAATTCTTTTCCTGACCTAAAATAATAGTCGGCTTGAGCGATGAGCCTTGCATGCTTGTAGTCGTAAAGCTTTTAACTTTTGGCGAAAGTTGGTTCATGAAAGCGATACTTTTGATGTTGCATTGGTGAGTGAACCTGCGCCTTCGACGAATGCCTGCACTTAGGCTCTAAGTGCAAAGGCGCGTTAGTGTGAGTACTGCTGAGCTTTCTGGCTAAAACGTTCCATGGAATACTCGCCATGCGCGCAGCTCAATATTCTGTGCGGTAAAAATCTTCTGACCTGGACTAAGCATGTCGTTGCGCGCATTACGTACGCTAATCGCGATTGCCCAGCACGGCTCCTTCGCTCGCGCGGCGGAAGTCGTTCACCTCACCCAGTCCGCCGTCAGCCTGCATGTGCGAGGCCTTGAGGCGGAGTTTAATGCTCTCCTGTTCGACCGCTCACGGCGACTGCCTGTGCTCACCGAAGCCGGGCATCTTGCTGTGGGGCGGGCAAGGGAAATCCTGGCCATCTACGACAGCATTGCGGCCGACCTGGGTGACGACAGCGAACTTCGCGGGCGTTTGAAGCTGGGGGCAATCCAGACTGCGTTGGCCGGCGTGCTGCCGGTCGCTCTGGCCCGCCTGAGCCGCGAGCACCCCAATCTGCGAGTGAACGTTTCGTCTGGAATGTCCGCAGAGCTGGCGACTCGCATTGAGTCGGGAGAACTGGATGCTGCTGTGACGACTGAGCCGGTCAAACCGTACCCTCATGGCCTGGTGAGTACCCTGTTGTACGAAGAGGGCTTCTGGATTATCGCGCCGGCCAGCGTGAACGACAGTGATGCGCGACGACTTCTACAGGAAAATCCATTTATCCGCTTCGACCGCCGCGCCTGGGCAGGGCGCACCATCGAACAGGAGCTGCGGCGCATGCGTTTGCGGGTGCAGACCAGCATGGAGTTGGACAGCCAGGACGCGATTATCCAGATGGTCTCAAGCGGGCTTGGGGTGGCGGTGATTCCGCTCTCGACTCGCGACCTAGAGGCGCTGGATGGGGTTGTGAAACTACCTTTTGCAGATCCACAGCGCATGCGCCGAGTGGTGCTGCTGGAGCGTGAGGATCGACCGGCCGGGCGCTTGGCCAGCGCCTTGGTTGAATCTATTCGTAACCAAGCGTGCGGCACTAACCAATAAGAAATACTTGAATAAAGATCAATTTAATATCGTTTTTTATCACGTAATTACATCGTTACTGTAGCGCTCATTCTAGTTCACACGAGCGCCCATCATGCACAGTAATTCCAGCTATCAAGCTCCCCAGTCGCCCATCCTGCTGATGGCGCGTCGTGCCGCCGAGTTGCGTGCCGCAGGGCAGGATATAGTTGATCTGACCCTTGGTGAGCCGGACTTCAACGCGCCTGAATATGTGCTGAATGCGGCGCGCAACGCGCTGCAAGAGCGCCTCGGTTACACTCCTGCCAATGGCCTACCCGCGCTGCGTTCGGCTATTCGGCGGCGCTTGGAAATCGATCGTGGTTTGCACTATCTGGACGATCAGATCGCCGTTGGCTGCGGTGCTAAACAGATCATCTTCAATGCTTTCACAGCTACGCTGCAGGTCGGGGACGAGGTGCTGGTTCCCGCGCCTTACTGGGCCAGTTATCCAGACATGATCCGCATGTGCGGCGCATGCCCAGTTATTTTGCCTACCACGTCGGCAGAAGGTTTTCGGCTGACTGCTGAGCACCTCTCTAGCGCCCTAAGGTCCGCCAAAAGTCCTCGCTGGCTGGTACTCAATGCCCCAGGCAATCCCTCTGGCTCTCTCTATAGCAAACAGGAGCTGGAGGCGTTGGCGCGGGTACTGCGTGACTATCCAGGCGTGATGATTCTCTCCGACGATATCTATGCGGAAATTCGTTATACCGAGGAGCCCTACGTAACGTTGGCAGTGGTTGCGCCGGATCTTTCCGAGCGCATCTTGCTCGTCGACGGTGTGTCCAAAGCCTACGCCATGACTGGCTGGCGAGTAGGCTGGGGATGCGGGCCGCGCGAGTTGATCGCGGCGATAACCTCTGTGCAGTCACAGAATTGCACGCAGACCAGCACGCTCAGCCAGCTCGCTACCATTGCAGCGTTAGACGGACCTCGGGAATTCTTGCGCGAGCGCAACGAGATCTACCGCCAACGTCGAGATGCCGCCTTAGAGGTCTTGCGTGCTTGCACGCTGTTGGAGGTGAATTGTCCTGAGGGTGCGTTTTATCTTTTGCCCCGAATCGAGGGCGTTAAGGATGATCAAGTGTTGGCCCTCGACCTACTTAAGGCAGGCGTCGCCACCGTGCCGGGAAGTGCATTCGGTATGTCGGGGCACCTGCGACTTTCGTTCGCTACCGATCAGGCCAACCTGGTGGAGGGCTGTCGTCGATTGGTGACTGCCTTGGGGCACGCGCAATGACCACTTTGTTGTTGCTCGCATTGGTGCCTATCGCTTTATTGATCAGCATGGGCGCCTGGCTGCGTCATTCGACTTTTCTGCAGGAGTCGTTCTGGCCCCAGGCCGAGCGACTGGGGTACTACGTGCTGTTGCCCTCACTGTTCTTTCACAGCCTGGCCACGGCGCAATTGGGTGAAGTGCCGGTACGGGACATGATTCTGACGCTGGTGCTTTCTACCGTCTTGGTGGCAGGGCTTCTTGTCGCGCTGCGACGTGCAGTCAGTCTCGATGGTCCGGCTTTCACCTCGTTGTTTCAGGGCGGCGTACGCTTCAATAACTACGTTGGTGTGTCGATTGTGGCTGGCCTGTTCGGTGCTCAGGGTATTGCCCTTGCCGCCGTGGCAAACGCCGCGATAGTGCCGACGGTAAATGTGCTCTGTGTGCTGGTTTTCGCGCGTTATGGTTCCCACGGTCGATTGCCCTTCAACGCCATATGCCGGCAACTGGCACTCAATCCACTGGTGGTTGCCTGCGTGCTGGGAATATCGGTTCAGGCTAGTGGGTTCGGTATCCCCGTGGGTATCGACGCAGTGCTTAAAGCGCTCGGCCAGGCGTCGCTGCCACTCGGGCTGTTGTGTGTCGGTGCGGCATTGAACCTGGGCGCTGCAGGAGGCTGGATCAAGCCCATAGGCCTTTCATCCATCGTTAAGTTTCTGATAATGCCTCTAGCCACTTTAGGCTTCTGCCACGTGTTTGGACTGAAAGGTGAGGCGGCCATCGCAGCCATCCTGTTCCAGGCGCTGCCAACGGCCTCATCGTCTTACATCATGGCGCGTCAGCTGGGTGGTGATGCACCCTTGATGGCGGGCATTATTGCGGGGCAGACACTGTTGGCTGGCATAGTATTGCCCATCGTGGTTATGAGCGTAACGCCATGGGTTTGAGGGCAGAGATAGCTTCTAGCTAGGGTCAGGTTGGCTTGAGTGCATGACTCTGACCTGAGGCTTAGGCCGGGGATGTCTATCAGAGTGGGTGTAGTCCACTATTGAGCGATTTCAGCCAGAAGCGAGCGTCTGTCAGGAATGCGACTGAGCCAGTGGTTGCCGCTCTCTCGCTCAGTTCTTTGGTTGTATGCCAAAACAAAAATTCTTCCGATAGTCCGTTGGCGACATCCCGAGCTGAGCAGCGAAATGTTGCCTCAACGACAGGGATGTTCCGAACCCTACTTCACTGGCGATGCATTCAATAGGCAACCCAGTCGTTTCTAACAGTTCCTGCGCCCTGACGACTCGTTCAGCACTAATCCACTTGGACACGGTGGTGCCGGTGGACTCCTTAAACCGGCGAGTAAACGTGCGCCTACTCATTTTCGCCATACTGGCAAGAACGTCGAGCGACAGATCACTGGCCAAATTCGTTCGTGCCCATGCCAGGACGTCAGAAAAATGAGTCTCGCTAGATAATTGCGGCACAGGATGTTCTACATATTGGGCCTGGCCGCCTTGTCTGTGCGGCGGAGTCACCAGCATCTTTGCGGTGCGATTTGCCACCTCGGCACCGAAGCGCTGGCGTACCAGATGCAGACAACAGTCAATTGCCGCGACAGTCCCCGCCGACGTCACGATATTGCCAGCACTGACGTAAAGATCCTCTGGCCTAAAACGGACCTTGGGAAAACGTCGAGCAAACTCGCCTCGCACGGCCCAGTGAGTGGTTGCTTCCTTCCCATCAAGCAGGCCCGCATCGCCAAGTACAAACGCGCCTAGACATAAGCCCACCAGGAGTTTGCCTTGGGCGTCGGCGTGCTGCAGCGCTTTCACGAGCGTTGCAGATGCAACGACCGACTGATCACCCCATGCCGGAATGATAATTACGTCGGATGTTTCCATCAGTTCCAGACCGGTGTTTACCGACAGCCCGATGCCCTGATCACTGCTCACCGTTCCGGGCCTTTCTGCACAGTAATTGATCTCATAGCGGGGCTCACCAGGCGCGGCTTGAGCTGTTCCTAGCACCACGCCCGGTACGGAAAGGTGGAAAAGGCTTACGCCATCGAAAGCGAGAACAGCAACGCGGATGGGCTGCATCAGGAACCTTGGATTGGGTTGATAGGACTGTAGATGGGATGGGCTACGACATTGGCCTGATTATATCGAAATATGTCATTCAGGCCACTTTCGGGCTCTGCAGCGCTCGGCAAGAATGGCTTCTCGATGTATCTATCAAGAGGATTGATCTTATGAAACTCAAAGCCCTTGCCCTTACCCTCGGCATTGCATATGGCGCAGTCACTGCGCCCGCGTTTGCGGGCTCGGACGTAACCGATGCCGCCGACGCAGCGCATAAAATGGATCTACAGCTGGTTCGTAACGCAACGGTTAAGCTCTCATACGGCGATACGACCTTCTTGATTGATCCCATGCTGGCTAAAAAAGGTGCCTACCCAGGTTTTGAGGGCACCTACCGCAGCCACCTGCGCAACCCTCTGGTTGATCTGACCGAGTCGCCAGCAAAAATCATCTCGGGTGTTGATGCAGTCATCGTCACGCACACACACCTTGATCACTGGGATGAGGCTGCGCAGAACGCCCTACCGAAGGACATTCCCTTGTTCGCCCAGCATGAAGAAGATGCGCAGCTGATTCGTTCCCAAGGCTTCAAGAATGTACGCGTATTGACTGACGAAGCGGAATTCGCTGGCGTCAAGATCACCAAGACGGGTGGCCAGCATGGCACTGACGAAATGTATGCCGTGCCGGCGCTCGCGAAGCCATTAGGCGAAGCGATGGGCGTCGTTTTTCAGGCCCCTGGCTATAAGACCCTGTATCTCGCAGGTGACACGATCTGGCGTAAAGAAGTCGATCAGGCTATCGACAAGTATCGCCCGGAAGTAATCGTGCTCAACGCAGGAAAGGCAAAAATGACGGGATTCGAGGGGGCAATCATCATGGGCGAGGAAGACGTCTTGCGCGCGTCGAAGGCGGCGCCAGACGTGAAAATCGTCGCCGTGCACATGGATGCGGTCAACCACATGTCCCTGACCCGAGAAGAGTTGCGCACTTACGTCAAGCAGCGCGGCATCGAGAGCCGCGTGGATATACCTGAAGATGGCGCTTCGTTGGCGTTCTGACGCAAAGCACACAGCTCGTTGCTGAGGGTATTGGCGTTTGCCCGCCCTATCGACAACATCACGTTGGTAATTGACTGGAGAGCGTTCATGAAACGAGGACTGGTAGTAGTTGATCTACAAAACGAATACCTGCCGACTGGCAAATTGCCTTTGAGTGGCATCGAAGACGCTGTGGCGAAGGCTAGCCTGGTGATCAGTCATGCGCGCAGAAGCGGTATTCCGGTGTTTCACGTACGGCACGAATCAGATCATGAGGGTGCTGCAATATTCGTCAAAGGCAGCAGCGGCGCACAGATTCAGCAAGCAGTAGCCCCTATCGATCAAGAACCCGTGATCGTTAAGAAACATATCAACGCTTTCAGGGACACTGATCTCAAGCAGCAGTTGGATGCCTGTGATGTTCAGGAGCTCGTGGTGATAGGTGCAATGAGCCACATGTGCATCGACGCTGTGGTTCGCGCCGCGGTGGACATGAGATATCCGGTCACTGTGCTGCATGACGCCTGTGCCACGCTGGAGCTGACATTTCGCGGCGTAACCGTGCCTGCCGCCCATACGCATGCAGCGATGATGGCCGCCTTTGAGTTCGGCTATGGCACCGTTAGGTCTGTAGACGATTATTTGGGGGGCTGAACTCCTTACAGCTTATTTTGTGATCGTCCGCTTTTGGCCGGGAGTAGTCAGTCGCGGCTGGCTGGAGTCGGCCAGAAGCGGACGTTTTTAGACGCGGATGAAACCTAAGACGGGCTGTGAGCGGAAAGCTCTCTCAATCGTTATTCCCCACATTCAGCCACGCGGACTCTGCAAGCAGTTGTCTGTGGAGCGCTGGACTTTGCTTGACCCGACCCGAGAGCCAGGCACGGCAGTAACTCTCAGCCGACCCGATAATTAGTGAGGGTATGAGCTCGCGCGGCAGATCCTTCAGGTCACGGCGATGAGCCGGGTCGCTAAACCAATCTCTCATCTGGGCGTTCCTGACGCGATTGGCTTCTTTGAGCTGATCGCCGAAGGCACTTTGTGCGACTGCGTAGCGGGCCTGGTACTGAAAGCGCGCCCAATCTGGTTGGCCAACGACCCAATCGACATAGCTAAAGACCAAGGCGTAGACCCACTCCTTGGTCGCATTCACACCGCTTACATAGCTGTTTCGCAGGTGCGCTTGGTCGTCCAGCGCCGCCATATAGAGCGCTGCTATCACGCCTTCCTTGTTCCCAAAATGGTGATAGATAGATCCCACACTCGTCTCGCTCTCGGCTCGGATGATATCGATGGTGGTTGCATCGATTCCGTGCTCATTGAACAGCCGTAGGGCACAGCGAAGAATCTGCCGTTTGGACTCGGCACGTCGCCCAGGATAACAGCGCTCAAGGAGATCAGTGGGTTCCATTCTTCAGTCCGGGCAAAAACGCGATGGTAAGTGAAACGGAGAACACATACGAGCCGTTGACGGTTTGTGAAAATAAGAATATTGTTCTATAACAGAATCAAATTCTGTATTTCACTCTACCGTTCACTAGATCAGAGATCGCCCTTCATGAACCAGACTCTCGGCATGTACCAAAGTGTTGGCGCTTCCGCTTTCAGCAACATGGCCTGCCAAATGGCCCCCTACTTCGGCACTATCACTCCGGAAATTTCCGTACTGACTCCCGGTCGCGCCGAAGTGAAAGTGCCTTTTCGCAAAGAAATCACCAACCATCTCGCCTCTGTTCACGCTATCGCACTGTGTAACGCTGCAGAACTCGCCGGCGGCATGATGACCGAGGTATCCATTCCTAGCGGCGCAAAATGGATTCCCAAAGGCATGACCGTCGAGTATCTAGCTAAAGCCAAGACCTCCGTTCATGCAATCGCCGACGGCAGCGAAGTTGATTGGGAATCGGCGGGCGACAAAGTCGTTCCGGTCGAAATCTTCGACGAGGCTGGCGTGAAAGTCTTTACCGCACGCATCACCATGAACGTGAAGCTTGGCTAAGTAGCTGGCCGACCAGCCGCTCCCATAGTGGCTGGTTTTTTCGGCTCACACCTGAGCGGCTAATCACTGTCGGTGCTCGTCACCGATAGGCAGTCGGTGCGCACAAGTTTGAAGGTTCTTTCTGCGGCTAATTAGGTGGCCGGAAGGAGCGCCTGCGTATATTTCCAATCCATTAACTGAATACAGCAAGGTAGCCGGATGTTCTTTGGTGGGAAACGCTTTGCGGTTTTCCACCCTGTGCGATCTCGGGCGTTTTGTAGGGTGGACAACGTTTACTTGTCCACCAGCTTCTGCGACCGGCAGTTTCGGGTCGATTTCAGCCGGTAGGCGTGGAAACGCATTCCCGAGTATTCGAGTCGTCATTCAGTACACTAACGTGCGGCCAAGTGGTGCACATCTAATTGGCCGCCATCACTTGACCCTGCTAATGTTTTTGGGGCGTTGGGATGATGCTTCTCAGTCTGGAGCAGAAGAGGCATCTGTTGATTAACCGTCAGCCGATTGTTGTCGCACAACAAGCATTGCCAAAGCCTAGGGTTCTTGAAGGAGAACTTGATGATGGAAATTCAATACGTTGTAAGGCCAGCAGACTGGCAAATTCGTAGCAATTTACCCACCCAAAGGGCCGTTCAATACTGCAGTAGGTCTTTTCGAAGAGGTGCCTTCTGATGATCGAATCTCCCTTTGTAGCGCACCGCGGCATCCTAGTTGACGGTTTCTACTCGGCCGCCTGCTTTCTTAGGGCGTTCGCGATGTCCATGTACGAAGGGGACATTTCTCCCCTGGACGCGGGCGGTCTGCGAAACCTTGACCACCACCACATGAAGGTTTTTCAGGAGATGGCAGCTTGGTTTCGACTCCACGGTCCAAACCACCCTGATTTCATCGACGTGTGTAAGGCTATTAAGGCGAACCGATTAGCATCTGCCCTTGAGTGGAAAGCGCGCTTGGATGAGTTGCTGGCTAGCGACCCTGATAGTTACGAGGGTGGCTGCCGACAACACGAGGATGCAGTCATTTTCTATCGGAGATGGCATGAAGCTAACGTAGCCCGTCGATGGATTGACTGAAGGAATGCTCCAAGCGCTCCGCCATGCTTAATCTAACTTGCCAAGGTCACCACATCAGGCACTGGGTTCGGCCGCTGGTTTCCATTATGGATCGTTTCTGCCATTCCTAGCGCGCCGTAATCAGCCTGTTTATGACCAAATCGCGATGATCACGCCAGAACGCAACTACTAAATAGCGACGCACCCTTTCTTGTCCATTTCACACCGCTTAGGCTTAAGTAATCAGTCACGGCGAGATGGCCAGCCTCCGATCCTGAAGGATGCGCCCGCTTTGCCCGTGGGCTCGCCCAGTGATCCGCATCGATACTATCTGGCTCGCCACCGGTCCGATGGACATGCGGTCTGGCACTGAAACCGCGTTGGCCCGCGTAGTGGCGGTGTTTGGTGCGGCGAAGCCTTACTGCGCCTACCTCTTCGCCAATCGCCGCGCCAACCGCATGAAAGCTTTGGTGCATGTGCTGACACGACTGCCGACGCAGCGAGCGAGTGAAATTGCATAGCTTCTGCCACATCGGTGGCATATCGGCATGATGTACCATCGATGCTCTCCACACACTTACCGTAGCTGCACCGAACTGAAGGCGAGCACTTATTACAAGGCTACCAATCGCTCAACGGGCAGCGGGCGAGCAACTTTGTTCGTCCGCTCAAGCGTCCTTTAGCGAGGGATCGGTATCGGTGCTTCGGTGCTCAGGCTGTCGGCCCAGACCTGAACTGTTTGGTGACCGATCACGCGGCCGGCGTCCACATCGGCTAGGGCTGCGTGGGTCAGGCCGCCGCGCTCTTCTTCCCGATTGATCCACGTAGCCAAGGCTTCCTTGACAATCCAGTCCTTGGAGCGGCCCACACGTGCGGCCAACTGATCGACCCTCTCAGCCAACGGCGCTGGGACATGAACCGTGATAACCCGGTTTTCAATTGGGCAGATCAAGATGGGTTACTCCTACCTAACGAAGAACAGCGGACTGTCGTCCATTTTAACGGGGCACTCCGTTACTGCTTAGCTGAAGGCTGCCTCGCCAACCAGAAGTCTTTGCCGGACGGTTACAGATCTTTGGTCAGTGATAGACGCCATACTCGATGCGCGTCATTAGATCTACTACCAGTTCGTATCCGAACGGATTCAAAAGTAGCCGTGCCGGTGCCTCGCCACCTAAACCGATTGCAGGCTCAAAAAACCAACGAGATGCTGTTAGCCGGTCACCCAAAATATCCTGTGCCTTTGTTAGGACCTGTGAAAAACGTAGGGCACGCCCCCCTTGATCGGGATTAAGCAGTTTGCCCGGATGCTTGAATCTCCGCCTAACAGTACTCGGAGACACCCCTAAAACGGCAGCGACCATCTGGCTTTCCCGGGACTCATCGGCCGCTCTGGCCATCCGAGCCAGGTCATCAAACGTCAAGCTTTCCACCAGCTTGTAGACGGAGTAACTGCCAGAAGCAGCCTCACGCCCGTTCAGCAGCGCCTCAAGGGGAGAGCTTGAATCAGAGCAGAATTGCTGAGCCTGTCGCGAAGAGCTCATTGGAGTAACCCGTCCCCGAATGGCATGTTAATTCGAATGAGCGGTGTACCGTAGATGTTTAGCGGCGGAGAAAATGGGTATTGAACGGTCTCGGTCACAGCTGCTCCAAGGGCATGTTGTGTATAAACGTCCATCTTCAACTTGAAAGATATAACCGAGGGGCTTGAGCTCTGGACTTCTGGCAACGCTTAGCTCGATAAGCGGTTCCATTTGCCAGCGCGTGCTTCCATTTAAATCGCTGGGTGTGACAACGAGCACCTGCGTTAACCACTTGCTGCCATTAAGTTCAGTAAGGATCTGCTCAAGTACTGGCACGCTCGGAATCATGAGCATGCTAGCGACGCGGTCTCCATCGTGAATGCGCACCTGTTCGACATAGAACCAAGGCCATATGGTGGACTGCTCTACGTACTGCCAGTACTGAATGTCTTCGTCCTGCATTAGCGGAGTGAGCAATTCAGCATGCTTGTGCGTCATGAGCATGATAACCACCACTAAAAATGAACACTATAGATTGTAGCTCTATAGTGTTCAACAAGGCTTCATCGTTGCTTTTGAGAGAGCAGCGAGATGGATGGAAAGCAGGCCTTTGGTGAGGCCCTTCGGCGCGCAAGAAAGGGAAGGCACATCTCTCAGGAGGCATTTTCGGAAATCAGCAGCCGGACGTATATAAGTACTTTAGAGCGGGGGCTGAAAAGCCCTACTCTTGAGAAGATTGAAGCCCTAGCATCTGTTCTGGAGCTGCATCCGTTAACCCTTCTAGCGAGCTACTACATGATCAAAGATCCAGGCTCATCGGTTCTAGATATCTTGGGCGAGCTAAGGTCCCAGATGACCAATCCGATGAATGTTGGCCATGATAGCTAACGATAGATCTGGCTTACTGAGAAGATATTTGACCGCGTTGCAGCGTTTAAAGAACACGCAACGTGACGAATGTGAACATACAGGCACGATCAGAAAAAATGGTCCCATAACAAAACCGCCGATTATGGCCTGAGCTCTAGTACCTGAGAGTGCTCTAAATGAGAGGATTAGCGTTGATTTACTCTTGCGCAGATAGCAGAGGCTCTCATTGGTTACGTGCATTGAAAAAACTGAAAATAGTTAGATTGGATAAGTGATTGATTTGTGGACGATAAAACACAAGTAACTGTTAGCTGGGTTCCGGATATCTTGGATAAGCCAAACATCGTGGTCGAAGTGGTCTACGCCCTGGCCGCCAAGCAGAAGCTGCTGCGCCTAAGCCTGCCTTATGGCACCACGGTGCGGCAGGCGGCGGTGCAGTCCGGAATGCAGGCGCATTTTCCTGATCTGGATCTGCACAACAGCCCGTTGGGAATCTTTGGCAAGGCAGTGAGCAAGCCCGATGAACGCGTGCTGGAAGAGGGTGAGCGGGTGGAGATCTACCGGCCGCTGATTGCCGATCCGAAAGAAGTGCGCAAGCAGCGTGCTGCTAAAGCGGCGCAGGCCAAGGCCGAGGATGCGGCGCAGTAAATGCTGAAGTGTTAGCCAGCAGCGATGCAGGCATAAAAAAGCCCGGACATGTCCGGGCTTTTTTATCAGCAAATGTTACTGCGGCGTGCTTTCCAGAGGCTCTGGGGTCGGTACCGGCACGACTTTCACGTCGTCCACTTCGCGCTGAATTTGCTCAAGCAGCGAGCCTGGGGCGGGTTTCTCTTCAACCTGCGGCTGCTGAGTGGCTTGCGGGGTGGTAACGCCGCTGTCTTCACCTAGGATGGCCTGGTCGCGGCTGACGCCCGGCATAAAGTCGCCAGACAAGCCAACCAGTTGGTCGTCGGCATTGAAGTTAACGCTTACACGCTCCTGCAGGCGCTTACCGCCACCCGGCTGGATGCTGTACAGGTAATCCCAACGATTGGCGTGGAAGGTGTCAGTCAGCAGAGGGTTGCCCATGATAAACCGCACTTGCTTGCGGGTCATTCCCGGGCGCAACTGGTCTATCATGTCCTGCGTGACGACATTGCCCTGTTGAATGTCGATTTTATAAACCCCGGGGAATGAACAACCGGCGAGTGCGAGTAGCCCCGTAAGGGTGAGGCTGGTCAGCAGGAGTTTGGTTTTTTGCATCGGTGGGCGACTTCCACTATCTTGGCTGGGCAATATAACCCCGGATCATACCCGCAATAAAGGAAGCTGCGAAGCCGCTTCCGTGAGAAAGCAGACCATGGTTGAAAATAGCGAACTACGCAAGGCTGGCCTGAAAGTGACCCTGCCACGGGTCAAGATACTGCAAATGCTCGACTCTGCCGGTCAGCGTCACATGAGTGCTGAAGATGTCTACAAGGCACTGATGGAGGCGGGTGACGACGTAGGTTTGGCGACTGTGTACCGCGTACTGACCCAGTTTGAAGCAGCAGGTTTGGTGGTTCGTCATAACTTCGATGGCGGTCATGCGGTCTTCGAATTGGCGGACAGCGGCCATCACGACCATATGGTCTGTGTCGATTCCGGTGAAGTGATCGAGTTCTTCGATGCCGAGATTGAAAAGCGTCAGAAAGAAATCGTCAAAGAACACGGCTTTGAGCTGGTTGATCACAACCTTGTGCTGTATGTGCGCAAAAAGAGCTGATTGATCGGCATATGAAAAAGGCGACCCTGGGGTCGCCTTTTTTTGTGCTGTGTTTTGGGGTCAGGCTTGAGCGCTGCTGACCATCTTTCTGGCGTGGGCCAATGACTCCTCTGTCAGGTCGACGCCGCCAAGCATGCGTGCGATTTCCTCGACACGCTGCGCGCTGTCTAGCTTGCTGACAGCGGTGCGGGTGGCGTCACTGTCGCGCACTTTGTGCACAAATAAGTGCTGGTGACCTTGTGCGGCTACTTGCGGCAAGTGGGTAACAGTCAGCACCTGGCCGCGCTCGCCGAGCCGGCGCAACAGTTGCCCGACCACTTCTGCGGTGGGGCCGCCGATGCCGACGTCAACTTCATCGAATACCAACGTCGGTACCCGCGAGGTTTGCGCGGTGATCACCTGAATCGCCAGGCTGATACGCGACAGCTCGCCGCCCGAGGCAACTTTGGCCAGGGCTTTCAGCGGTTGGCCGGGGTTGGCGCTGACCAGAAACTCCAGCTGCTCCAGGCCATTCGGGTGTGGCTCGCTACTGCTGTTAGCGCTTAGCTTGATGTTGAAACGCCCGCCCGGCATGCCGAGGTTCTGCATTTCCTGTTCAACTGCTCTGGCCAACTGGTCGGCGGCGCTATTACGCAAAGTGCTCAGCTCGGCAGCCTTTTCCTGATAATGCCGCTCGAAGGCGGCCAGTTCGTCGCTCAGGCGCTCGGCAGCCTGGTCGTCGGCATTCAGGCTTTCCAGTTCTTCAAACAGCTGTTGCTGCATGGCGCCCAACTCGGTTGGTTGGATGCGGTGCTTGCGCGCCAGGGTGTAGATCGCGTCCAGACGCTCTTCCATTTGTTGCAGGCGCTCGGGGTCGGCGTCAAAGTGGTCGAGAAAACGGTTCAGCTCGCCGACGGCTTCTTCTACCTGGATTTGGGCGCTGGCCAACAGGTTGGTGGCTTCGCTCAGTGCGCCGGGCTGACCCTGGAAGGCGCTGAGGCGATTGAGGCTGCTGGTCAGGGCGGATAACACGTTGCCAGCGTCATTCTCGCTGCATTGCTCGATCACCAGGCGGCATGCGCTGAGCAGGCTTTCGGCGTTGGTCAGGTTTTTATGTTCCTGCTCCAGTTGTTCTAGCTCGTCCTCACCCAAGGCTAGGTTATCCAGTTCTTCGAGCTGATAACTGAGCAATTGGTGGCGTGCGCGTTGCTCGTCGCCGATGTTGGCGATGCGTTCCAGCTCATTGCGCGTCTGTTTCCAGCGCTGTGCAGCGAGCTGCACCTGGCGCGCCAGTTCCTGGCTGCCTGCGTATTCGTCGAGCAGGCGGCGGTGGGTATCGGGCTTGAGCAGGGATTGGTGTTCATGCTGGCTGTGGATGTCGATCAGCAGCTCGCCCAAGGCTTTGAGATCACCTTGCGGGCAGGGTGAGCCGTTGATGTAGCCGCGGGAGCGGCCTTCGGCGGTGATCACTCGACGCAGGATGCACGGGCCGTCGTTGTCCAGATCACGCTCGGCCAGCCAGGCGCGGGCTTCGGGGATGTCGTGCAGGTCGAAGCTGGCGAGGATGTCCGCTTTATCCGCGCCGGGACGCACCACGCCGCTGTCGGCGCGATCGCCCAGGGTCAGGCCGAGGGCGTCGAGCATGATCGACTTGCCGGCACCGGTTTCGCCGCTGATCACGCTCATGCCGGCGTCCAGCTCTAGATCAAGGTGTTCAACGATGGCGTAGTTATGTACGGACAGGTGCACCAGCATGGCGAGGGCCTCCCAAGTTCATGTCTGGTTATTTATACAGTGTTTTTTTGTGGGCTGACAATCCGTCTGTTGTCCTTGAAACCACATTTTTTGACCCCATATAGCAGCCAGGTACGTGAGTTAAGGCTCGCGTCGGATTTATAAGAGGAGAGACGCATGGCTGACGAACAGACCCTGGATACGCAGAATCCCGATGTACAAACAGCTGCCGAAGCGGCTGCGGGCGATGACCTGGTTGCCCGCGTGCAAGCGCTGGAAGAGCAACTGGCTACTGCGCAGGATCAGTCGCTGCGCATGGCTGCCGATCTGCAGAATGTGCGCCGCCGCGCCGAGCAGGATGTAGAGAAGGCGCACAAATTCGCTCTGGAGAAATTCGCCAACGACCTGTTGCCGGTGGTGGATAGTCTGGAGCGCGGTCTTGAACTTTCGAATCCGGATGATGAGGCGATCAAGGCAATTCGTGAGGGCATGGAGCTGACACTCAAGCTGTTCGGCGACACCCTCAAGCGTCACCAGTTGGAAGCCATTGACCCGCATGGTGCACCGTTCAACGCCGAGCATCATCAGGCGATGGCGATGCAGGAAAGCACCAGCGTCGAGCCAAACAGCGTGCTCAAGGTGTTCCAGAAGGGCTACATGCTCAATGGTCGTCTGCTGCGCCCCGCCATGGTGGTGGTCAGCAAGGCGCCGGTAGAAGCGCCGCCATCGATCGATGAGCAGGCTTGAAATTCGCCGAGCTGCCCCCATTAAACAGTCAAGCGTTTTAGTGCTACCGCCGCTGGCAACGATCAGTGGCGGGATTATCAAAGTTTCGGGAGAGTGAAGATGGGCAAAATTATTGGTATCGACCTGGGGACCACCAACTCGTGCGTCTCGGTTCTGGAAAACGGTGTCGCTAAAGTTATCGAAAACGCTGAAGGCGCGCGTACTACGCCGTCGATCATCGCGTATGCCAACGACGGTGAAATCCTCGTCGGCCAGTCGGCCAAGCGTCAGGCCGTGACCAATCCGCATAACACCCTGTATGCGGTAAAGCGTCTGATCGGTCGTCGTTTTGAAGAAGACGTCGTGCAGAAAGACATCCAAATGGTGCCGTACAAGATCGCCAAGGCGGACAACGGTGACGCTTGGGTTGAGGTGAACGGCCAGAAGATGGCGCCGCCACAGATCTCGGCTGAAATTCTGAAGAAGATGAAGAAAACCGCCGAAGATTACCTCGGCGAGCCAGTGACCGAGGCGGTGATCACCGTGCCGGCCTACTTCAATGACAGCCAGCGTCAGGCTACCAAAGACGCCGGCCGTATTGCCGGTTTGGATGTAAAACGCATCATCAACGAGCCTACCGCAGCTGCTCTGGCGTACGGTATGGACAAGGCCAAGGGCGATCACACCGTGATCGTTTATGACCTGGGTGGCGGTACCTTCGACGTATCCGTGATCGAAATTGCTGAAGTTGACGGCGAGCACCAGTTTGAAGTGTTGGCCACCAACGGTGACACCTTCCTCGGCGGTGAAGACTTCGATATTCGTCTGATCGACTACCTCGTTGACGAATTCAAGAAAGAAAGCGGCATGAACCTCAAGGGTGACCCGCTGGCCATGCAGCGCCTGAAAGAAGCCGCTGAGAAAGCCAAGATCGAACTGTCCTCGAGCCAGTCGACCGACGTCAACCTGCCGTACATCACTGCAGACGCCACCGGTCCTAAGCACCTGAACGTGAAGATCTCCCGCGCCAAGCTGGAATCGCTGGTTGAAGACCTGGTGCAACGCACCATCGAGCCGTGCCGTATTGCGCTGAAAGACGCTGGTATCGACATCGGTGCGATCAACGACGTGATTCTGGTCGGCGGTCAGACCCGTATGCCGCTGGTACAGAAGCTGGTTACTGATTTCTTTGGTAAAGAAGCGCGTAAAGACGTTAACCCGGACGAAGCCGTGGCCATGGGTGCTGCTATCCAGGGCGCGGTACTGTCGGGCGACGTCAAAGACGTGCTGCTGCTCGACGTCAGCCCGCTGACCCTGGGTATCGAAACCATGGGCGGCGTGATGACTGCACTGATCGAGAAAAACACCACGATTCCGACCAAGAAATCGCAAGTGTTCTCGACTGCTGACGACAACCAAGGCGCCGTGACCATTCACGTGCTGCAGGGCGAGCGCAAGCAAGCCAGCGGTAACAAGTCCCTGGGCAAATTTGACCTGGCTGAGATTCCACCGGCTCCGCGTGGCGTACCGCAGATCGAAGTAACCTTCGATATCGATGCCAACGGCATTCTGCACGTCGGCGCGAAAGACAAGGCCACCGGCAAGACTCAGTCGATCGTGATCAAGGCCAACTCCGGTCTGTCTGAAGAAGAAATTCAGCAGATGGTCCGTGATGCCGAAGTCAACGCCGAGGAAGATCGCAAGTTCGAAGAGCTGGCGACCGCGCGTAACCAAGGCGATCAGCTGGTGCATGCCACCCGCAAGATGATCACCGAGGCTGGCGACAAGGCTACTGCTGACGAGAAGACTGCTATCGAAACCGCATTGAGCGCGCTGGAAGTGGCGATCAAGGGCGACGACAAAGCTGAAATCGACGCCAAGATGACCGCGCTGTCCGAAGTGACTGCACCGCTTGCGCAGAAGATGTACGCCGAGCAACCGCAGCCAGGTGCACAAGCCCCGGGTGCTGAGCAAGCCAAGGACGCAGGCGACGACGTGGTCGACGCTGAGTTCGAAGAGGTCAAAGACAACAAATAAATAGGCGCAAGCTTATGCCGCTCTGGCCGGGCGTGACGCGAGTCGCGTTCGGCATGATCCGCCGCGCGGGAGCTTGCTCCCGCGTTGGCGTGTCTGGAGTAGACGATTTAAAGGTGTTGAAGACTTATGGCTAAACGCGATTTTTATGAGGTGCTCGGTGTCGAGCGCGGCGCCAGCGAAGCGGAGCTGAAAAAAGCCTACCGCCGTCTGGCCATGAAGTATCACCCCGACCGTAACCCGGACGATAAAGCCGCCGAAGAGAAGTTCAAGGAAGCCAACGAGGCTTACGAAGTGCTTTCCGATGCGGCCAAGCGTTCGGCTTACGATCAGTACGGCCACGCCGGTGTCGACCCGCAAATGGGTGGCGGCGGTGGCGGTCCGGGCGGGGCCAACTTCTCCGATATCTTCGGTGATGTATTCAGCGATTTCTTCGGTGGCGGTGGTCGTGGCGGTCAACGTGGCGGCGCACAGCGCGGCAGTGACCTGCGTTACACCCTGGAGCTGGACCTGGAAGAGGCGGTGCGTGGCACTACGGTGACCATTCGCGTACCGACGCTGGTCAATTGCAAACCTTGCGATGGCTCGGGCGCGAAGAAGGGCACCACGCCGGTGACCTGTACCACCTGTGGTGGTATTGGCCAGGTGCGTATGCAGCAAGGCTTCTTCTCGGTGCAGCAGACCTGTCCGCGTTGCCACGGCAGCGGCAAGATGATCACCGATCCTTGCGGCTCCTGCCACGGTCACGGCCGGGTCGAAGAGCACAAGACCTTGTCGGTTAAAGTGCCGGCTGGCGTCGATACCGGCGACCGCATTCGTCTGTCTGGCGAAGGCGAGGCGGGTGCCATGGGTGGCCCAGCGGGCGATCTGTATGTGGTGGTGAATGTGCGCGAGCACGCGATCTTCCAGCGCGACGGCAAGCACCTGTACTGCGAAGTGCCGATCAGCTTTGCCGATGCGGCCCTGGGTGGCGAGCTGGAAGTGCCGACCCTGGATGGTCGAGTCAAGCTGAAGATCCCGGAAGGCACGCAGACCGGCAAGATGTTCCGTTTGCGTGGCAAGGGTGTTGCCCCGGTACGTGGCGGTGGTGCCGGCGACTTGATGTGCAAGGTGGCGGTGGAAACCCCGGTCAACCTGGACAAGCGTCAGCGCGAACTGCTTGATGAGTTCCGCAAAACCCTGGAAGGCGACAGCTCGCATTCGCCGAAGGCCAATGGCTGGTTCGAAGGCGTTAAGCGCTTCTTTGGCGACCTGTAAATCCCGCTGACAGACTACGGGCCGCTGAGCGGCTGCTGCAGTCTGTGGCGACAGCTTGGAGCTGATAGCTATGCAACGTATTGCTGTGATGGGCGCCGCCGGGCGCATGGGCAAGACCCTGATCGAAGCCGTGCAGCTGGTCGATGGCGCAAGCCTGAGCGCGGCGATTGATCGTGCCGACAGCAGCCTGGTTGGTGCGGATGTTGGTGAGCTGGTGGCGCAGGGCAAGATTGGCGTCAATCTGTCCGGCGATCTGAATGCGGTGCTTGATCAGTTCGATGTGCTGATCGACTTTACTCATCCATCGGTCACCCTGAAGAACCTGGAAATCTGCCGTCAGGCCGGTAAGTCCATGGTGATCGGCACCACCGGTTTTTCCCCGGAAGAAAAGCAGCTGTTGGCTGAGGCCGGTAAGCAGATTTCCATCGTGTTTGCCGCCAACTTCAGTGTCGGCGTCAATCTGTGTCTTAAGTTGCTCGACACTGCGGCGCGGGTGCTCGGTGATGACGTGGATATCGAAATCATCGAAGCCCATCACCGTCACAAGGTCGACGCGCCGTCCGGCACCGCCTTGCGTATGGGTGAAGTAGTGGCCAATGCCCTGGGGCGTGATCTGCAGAAGGTCGCCGTCTATGGCCGTGAAGGCCAGACCGGTGCGCGCGAGCGCGAAACCATCGGTTTTGCCACAGTGCGCGCAGGTGATGTGGTCGGTGATCACACCGTGTTGTTCGCTGCCGATGGCGAGCGCGTGGAAATCACCCACAAAGCATCCAGTCGCATGACCTTCGCCAAAGGTGCGGTGCGCGCTGCGTTGTGGCTGCAGAGTCGTAAGCCTGGTCTATACGACATGCAGGACGTTCTGGGGCTGAACTGAGCTGCTAAATCGTATTATTTCAAGGTTGAGCGCTTCTCGGCCAATCACAGGTGTTTTTGAGCATAGGGATTTACTTAATCATGCAGTTGCTGAATCTTGATGACGTTGCTAGATATGTTGAAGAAAACATTGGTGGTTTCCATCAGAAGCGCATAGATAGTCTGTCCAGGCTCAAGCTTAAAGCTGTTTTGAAGCGCAAAAACCCGTACATGTTCAAGGCGAAGAATGTGCAAACTGCCGAGCAGATTGTTCGCGGTATTCTTGATGCGCATATTTCGTCGAATGAAGAGACTCTTTTTGGTGATTGGCTCGAAGGGTTAGCCATTTTTATCAATAGCCGGACTTATGGCGGGTGGAAGTCAGGAATTGCTGGCGTTGATTTGGAGTTTGATAAAGATGGTAGTCGTCACATCGTAGCTATCAAATCAGGGCCGAATTGGGGTAATAGCTCCCAGATTGGCCAGATGCGCACTAATTTCAAAACCGCACAGAGGACTTTGCGTACAAGTCAGTCAGGGTTGCATATTGTAGCTGTTAATGGATGTTGTTACGGTCGCGACAATAATCCAGATAAAGGTGACTATTTCAAGCTCTGTGGTCAGCGCTTCTGGGAGTTCGTCTCGGGGGATGCAAATCTTTATGTCGAATTGATTGAGCCACTAGGCTTCAAGGCTTCAGAGAGAAATGAAGAATTTTTGGTCTCTTACTCTCAGATGGTCAATAAATTTACTCGTGAATTTACATCGGACTTCTGTGATGAGAACGGTTCTATAGCTTGGGAGCTTCTTGTTCAGTTGAACTCCGCATCGGAAGCATGACTAATGGGGCGTCACTGACGCCCCTCTTCGAGTTTACCGATCAAGTTCAAGGGCGTGCTGAGCTTTTATTTTCTGTTGTTCAAAAGTTCGCATCCATTCATTGTGCGATGTCGCTTGATACCTAGAGAACTTGAAGTCTATCGGCGGAGTAACTGCTTTCTCTTCAAGGAGGTCTTTGATCAACTTTCCAACTGCGTAGCCTAAGCTGATTGGAACCGCGTTCCCAATTTGTTTGTATTGCTGAATTAGCGGGCCCGCTAGCTGCCAGTTATCTGGAAACTCTTGGATTCGTTTATATTCCTGGATCGATAGTGGGCGGTCTTCTTCTGGATGCGCTAAGTCCGTTGCAGGCATCGCCGGATGTGTAACCAGTGTGGGGGAAGGTTTATCCCAGCTTAGGCGGCGAAAGAAACCTGTCTTCCCTCCGCCGGAGAAATAAGATTTACCTAGTGCCTCTTGTTGCAGTTCAGTTGTGAGATTGCGCCAATTTTGACCAGCCTTAAGCATTCGGTAGTACTTAAGTCGCTTCTCTGGAAAATTAAGGTGTGCGTGCGTGGTTATACCATTTAGTGCGTCGCGGAGTTTTCGCCACTTCGGTAGTCCATGAGAGCCGTCTTCTGAATGTGTCGGCTTTAGGAACGGCGCAGCTTTACCATCTCGTGAGCATATGATGATCACTCTCTCACGAATTTGCGGGGTTCCGAAATTCGCTGAGTTGTAGAGGTTGAATGTGCAGGTATAGCCCGCTTTTTTGAGTACGCTCAGAACGAAGTTGAGGGCGCCGCCTTTCATTTCATCAAGGGAAAGATCAGGGAATTCGGCCCCGCGTTGACTATGAGGGCGGTGATCCATGGGGCATGACAGCAGGCCGCGTACATTCTCAACGACAATAAATTTCGGTTTTATCTCGATCGCCAGATCAATATATTTGAGAAAAGCATTGCCTCTATCATCATTGAATGCTTGGCGTTTGCCAGCAGTGCTGAATGCTTGGCAGGGCGGGCCGCCTACAATAAGGTCTACGTCGCCTCGCTCTACCTGCGCTGCCTTCAAGACCTGTTCTGGTGTACAGGTGTTGATGTCGCCAAGCAAAGCTGTATTAGGGCGATTAAGTGCGATGGTTTGGCGGCAATACTTGTCAAACTCGCAAGCTAAGCGAATGTCGAAACCCGCTTTCTCGATCCCTAGGTCAAGGCCCATGGCTCCGGAGAAGAAACTCAATGCTATCGGCTTGTTCTTTCTCTTCGTTTCAACTTTGTAGGCTGCATGATCTTCTGCGACCATGTGTGCTGTCCTTAGCCCGTAATTAGTTACGCTGTCGGGGTCAATGATCCATGCGCCGCTTATTTTTTCTGCGTTTAGTTCGCGATCACGGCATAGTGCTCTTACGTGTTGCTCACTGACGTTGAGCATATGAGCAGCATCTGAAATGCTGATTTTGGTACTCATTCCTGCTTTCCTCTACGAAGCCTGCCGTGAGTACCATTTTTAGGTGCTGGTGCGGCAGTGTCAACCCTGTCTGGCCGCGTGCGTGTGTTTGGCTTCGGCGTTTTTGCTGCTTTTTCTAGGCTTTTTGAGAGCGCGCTACTTTCGGGTTTTGAGCTTTTCCTGTAAGCTTTCTGCTTTAGTGTGTCCACTAAAGTTGCGCAGAATGAATCAGATAAAAAAGCGGGGTGACGGTTGATACGTCATCCCGCTTTTTTACAATCTGCGTTTGCTTCACGTTTTGATTTTCGGAGGTTTTCTTGAGTAAGCCAGCCCTTAAACCTGCCATTTTGGCTCTTGCTGATGGCAGTATTTTTCGCGGCGAGGCCATCGGTGCCGATGGCCAAACTATTGGAGAGGTGGTTTTTAACACCGCCATGACCGGCTATCAGGAAATCCTTACCGATCCTTCCTATGCCCAGCAGATTGTTACCCTGACCTATCCGCACATCGGCAACACCGGCACCACGCCGGAAGACGCCGAATCCAACCGCGTATGGGCAGCTGGCCTGATTATCCGTGACCTGCCTCTGACCTCCAGTAACTGGCGCAACAAACAGCCGCTGGATGAATACCTCAAAGAAAACGGCACCGTCGCCATTGCTGGCATCGACACCCGTCGCCTGACCCGCATCCTGCGTGAGAAAGGCTCGCAAAACGGCTGCATTCTGGTCGGCGATGACGCCACTGAAGAAAAAGCCCTGGAGTTGGCGCGTAGCTTCCCTGGTCTGAAAGGCATGGACTTGGCCAAAGTGGTGAGCTGCACTGAGCGCTATGAGTGGCGCTCTAGCGTGTGGAACCTGAAAGACGACAGTCACCCCGAAATTCCAGCCAGTGAGCTGAAATACCATGTGGTGGCTTACGACTACGGGGTTAAGTGGAACATCCTGCGCATGCTAGTCGAGCGCGGCTGCCGCCTGACGGTAGTGCCGGCGCAAACACCGGCCGCTGAGGTGCTGGCGCTGAATCCTGATGGCGTGTTCCTGTCCAACGGCCCTGGTGACCCCGAGCCTTGTGACTACGCGATCCAGGCAATCAAGGATGTACTGGAAACTGATATTCCGGTGTTCGGTATCTGCCTCGGTCATCAGTTGCTGGCTCTGGCCTCAGGCGCCAAAACCTTGAAGATGGGTCACGGTCACCATGGCGCTAACCACCCTGTGCAAGACCTCGACACCGGTGTGGTGATGATCACCAGCCAGAACCACGGTTTTGCTGTGGATGAGGCCACCCTACCGAGCAATCTGCGCGCTATCCACAAGTCGCTGTTTGACGGTTCTCTGCAGGGTATTGAGCGTACTGATAAGGATGCCTTTAGCTTCCAGGGTCACCCTGAAGCGAGCCCCGGTCCAGCCGATGTGGCCCCGCTGTTCGACCGCTTTATCGAAACCATGGCCAAGCGCCGCTAAACCTCGCCGACTGACCCAAGGATTCGAGTAACCGCTATGCCAAAACGTACAGACATCAAAAGCATCCTGATCCTCGGCGCTGGCCCGATCGTTATCGGCCAGGCCTGCGAGTTCGACTATTCCGGTGCCCAGGCGTGTAAAGCGCTGAAAGAAGAGGGTTACCGCGTCATTCTGGTGAACTCCAACCCGGCCACCATCATGACCGACCCGGCCATGGCGGACGCCACCTATATCGAGCCGATCAAATGGTCCACTGTGGCCAAGATCATCGAGAAGGAGCGCCCAGACGCGCTGCTGCCAACTATGGGTGGCCAGACCGCGCTGAACTGCGCGCTGGACCTGGAGAAGCACGGCGTTCTGGAAAAGTTCGGCGTGGAGATGATCGGTGCCAACGCCGACACCATTGACAAGGCCGAAGACCGCTCGCGCTTCGACAAGGCGATGAAAGACATCGGTCTGGCCTGCCCTGTTTCCGGCATCGCGCACAACATGGAAGAAGCCTACGGCGTGCTGGAGAAGGTTGGCTTCCCGTGCATCATCCGTCCGTCCTTCACCATGGGCGGCACCGGTGGCGGTATTGCTTACAACCGTGAAGAGTTCGAAGAAATCTGCGCCCGCGGTATCGATCTGTCGCCAACCAGCGAACTGCTGATCGACGAATCGCTGATCGGCTGGAAAGAGTACGAGATGGAAGTGGTCCGCGATAAAAAGGACAACTGCATCATTGTCTGCGCCATTGAAAACTTCGACCCGATGGGCGTGCACACCGGTGACTCGATCACCGTGGCTCCGGCGCAAACCCTGACCGACAAGGAATACCAGATCCTGCGTAACGCCTCTTTGGCGGTACTGCGTGAGATCGGCGTGGAAACCGGCGGCTCCAACGTGCAGTTCGGCATCTGCCCGAACACTGGCCGTATGGTTGTGATCGAGATGAACCCGCGCGTGTCGCGTTCCTCGGCGCTGGCCTCCAAGGCCACCGGCTTCCCGATCGCCAAGATCGCCGCCAAGCTGGCCGTGGGTTACACCCTTGATGAGCTGAGCAACGACATCACCGGCGGTCGCACCCCGGCCTCGTTCGAGCCAGCCATTGACTACGTCGTAACCAAGATCCCGCGTTTTGCCTTCGAGAAGTTCCCGAAAGCTGATGCCCGCCTGACTACGCAGATGAAGTCGGTCGGTGAAGTCATGGCCATCGGCCGTACCTTCCAGGAATCCCTGCAGAAAGCCCTGCGCGGTCTGGAAGTGGGCGTTTCGGGCCTCGACCCGATGCTCGATCTGGCCGATCCTGAAGCTGAAAGCACCCTGCGTCGCGAACTGACCGTGCCAAGCGCTGACCGTATCTGGTACATCGGCGATGCCTTCCGTGCCGGCAAGACCGTGGCCGAAGTCTTTGAACTGACCAATATCGATGAATGGTTCCTGGTGCAGATTGAAGACCTGATCAAGGACGAAGAGCGCATCAAGACCCTGGCGTTGTCGAGCATTGATCGTGACTCGATGTACAAGCTCAAGCGTAAAGGCTTCTCCGATATTCGCTTGGCCAAGCTGCTGGGCGTGACCGAGAAAACCCTGCGTAGCCAGCGCCACAAGTTGAAAGTGCTGCCGGTGTACAAGCGCGTCGACACTTGCGCCGCCGAGTTCGCCACCGACACCGCTTACATGTATTCGACCTACGAGGAAGAGTGCGAAGCCAATCCGTCGACCCGCGACAAGATCATGATCCTTGGTGGCGGGCCGAACCGTATCGGCCAGGGCATCGAGTTCGACTACTGCTGCGTACACGCGGCACTGGCGCTGCGTGAAGACGGTTACGAGACCATCATGGTCAACTGCAACCCGGAAACCGTCTCTACCGACTACGACACCTCCGATCGCCTGTACTTCGAGCCGGTAACCCTGGAAGACGTGCTGGAAATCGTCCGCGTCGAGCAGCCAAAAGGTGTGATCGTGCAGTACGGCGGCCAAACTCCGCTGAAAATCTGCCGCGCCCTTGAAGAAGCCGGCGTACCGATCATCGGTACCTCGCCTGATGCCATCGACCGCGCCGAAGACCGCGAGCGCTTCCAGCAGATGGTTCAGCGTCTCGGTCTGCGTCAGCCGGCTAACGCCACTGCGCGCAGCGAAGATGAAGCCCTGGCACACTCCAAAACCATCGGTTACCCGCTGGTGGTGCGTCCTTCCTATGTACTAGGCGGCCGGGCGATGGAAATCGTCTACCAGGAAGACGAGCTCAAGCGTTATATGCGCGAAGCGGTAAAAGTCTCCAACGACAGCCCGGTGCTGCTCGATCACTTCCTCAACTGCGCCATCGAAGTGGACGTGGATGCGGTGTGCGACGGCGAAACCGTGGTGATCGGCGCGATTATGCAGCACATTGAGCAGGCTGGTGTGCACTCGGGTGACTCCGCCTGTTCGCTGCCGCCGTACTCACTGCCAATGCACATCCAGGACGAGATCCGTGAGCAGGTCAAGAAAATGGCCTTGGAGCTCGACGTGGTTGGCCTGATGAACGTGCAGATGGCCGTGCAGGGTGAGGATATCTTCGTCATTGAAGTGAACCCGCGCGCCTCGCGTACCGTACCGTTTGTCTCCAAGTGCGTCGGCGTTTCGCTGGCCAAGGTGGCTGCGCGCGTGATGGCCGGCAAAACTCTGGCTGAAGCCGGCTACACCGCCGAGATCATTCCGCCGTACTTCAGCGTCAAGGAAGCGGTGTTCCCGTTCGCCAAGTTCCCAGGCGTCGACCCGATCCTCGGCCCAGAAATGAAGTCCACCGGTGAAGTGATGGGCGTGGGCGATACCTTCGGTGAAGCCTTCGCCAAGGCACAGTCGGGGGCCAGTGAGATTCTGCCAAATGCCGGCGTGGCCTTTATCAGCGTGCGTGACGATGACAAGCCGCTGGTGGCTGGCGTGGCGCGTGACCTGATTGAACTGGGCTTTGAAGTGGTGGCCACTGCCGGTACCGCCAAGCTGATCGAGGCGGCGGGTTTGCCCGTGCGTCGCGTCAACAAGGTAACTGAGGGTCGCCCGCACGTGGTCGACATGATCAAGAATGATGAAGTCACTCTGATTATCAACACCACCGAAGGTCGTCAGTCGATTGCTGACTCCTACTCCATTCGTCGTAACGCTCTGCAGCACAAGATCTACTGCACCACCACCATTGCGGCGGGGCAGGCAATCTGTGAGGCGCTGAAGTTCGGTCCCGAGAAGACTGTGCGCCGTCTGCAGGATCTGCATGCAGGAATCAACGCATGATCAAATACCCAATGACCGTCCAGGGCTCGCGCGCCCTGGAAGAGGAGCACGCTCACCTGACCAAGGTGGTGCGTCCCAAACTGAGCCAGGATATCGGCACTGCGCGCGAGCTCGGTGACCTCAAAGAGAACGCTGAATACCATGCCGCGCGCGAGCAGCAGGGCATGGTTGAGGCGCGTATCCGTGATATCGAGGGCCGCCTGCAGAATGCGGTGATCATCGACGTCACCACGATTGAACACACGGGTAAGGTGATTTTTGGCACCACCGTGGAAATCGCCAATTGCGAAACCGATGAAAGCGTCACTTACCAGATCGTGGGTGAGGACGAAGCTGACATCAAGCAGCGCAAGATTTCTGTAGGCTCACCTATCGCCCGCGCCTTGATCGGCAAGAGTGAGGGGGATGTGGTCGTGGTGCAGACGCCGAGCGGTGCGCTGGAGTATGAGATTGTCGAGGTTCGCCATCTCTAAGCCGCTGGTGCGTGACGCTGGCGCAATCAGCTGGCTGCTGGCTCAGACGCTCTGGGTTGGCGGCCTCTGGTTGCTGCATTTTTTGCTGCTGCCTGCAATTGCCAAGATCGGCCTGGCCTCATTGCTGGTGGAAGAAATCGGCAATACCTTGCGGCCATTGCTGGTTGGCCTGGCGGCGGTTTGCGCCGGACTCCAGGTGCTGGTACTGATTCGTGCCGAACGCCTGGCAAGCCTGTGGCGTGATACCCGCGGGCAATTGCTATTGGTTGTAGTAGCGATGGCGGGCAGTTACTTTGCTGTGCGCCAACTGCTGCCAGAGGCTGAACTGTGGTTGATGTTCAGTTACTTGGTCATGGCCTTTTGTGGCCTGTTGCTGGTGTTGCAGCCGCTGCCGCAAAGCTCAGGCACAAGCTCTAAGCAGTAAGATTGGGTAGGCTAGGTGGGTTGCAAAGGCGCTGAGCGCGCCTTGCAACGGCTGATAGATCAGCCGTGATGACGGTGAACGTTGGACAGGTTTTTGTTCACTTTCGGATTCTTGCGGTAGATCAACGCCATTTTGCCAATCACCTGCACCAGCTCGGCTTTGCCGGCTTTGCACAGTTCATTGATGGCCGTAAGGCGATCTTCGCGCTCAGTGATGCGTAATTGCACTTTAATCAGTTCATGATCGCTCAGTGCGCGTTCCAGTTCAGTCAGCACACCTTCGGTCAGACCGTTGTCAGCCACGATCAATACAGGCTTCAAATGGTGACCGATAGATTTGAATTGTTTCTTCTGCTCTTGAGTGAGCGGCATAATCTGATTCCTGCATTTAATCTGGTAAAAAACGGCGGTTAGTTTACCCGAGCGCCTTCGGGGCCGCCCAGATATTCATGCGTTGCACATTCGAGGTATTGCGTGGCCCGTTCCAAGACCAGTCAAGGTTGGCTGAAAGAGCATTTCAACGACCCCTACGTCAAAATGGCGCAGAAGGATGGCTATCGCTCGCGCGCCAGCTACAAGTTGCTGGAGATTCAGGAGAAGGATCGCATCCTGCGGCCTGGCATCACTGTAGTCGATCTGGGCGCAGCCCCGGGCGGCTGGTCGCAAGTCACCAGTCGGGTGATCGGTGACAAGGGGCGTTTGATCGCGTCAGATATCTTGGAGATGGACAGCATCCCGGATGTCACCTTTATCAAGGGCGACTTTACCGATGATGCGGTGTTCGCGCAGATTCTCGAAGCCATCGGTGATCATCCGGTAGACCTTGTGATTTCCGATATGGCCCCCAATATGAGTGGAGTAAGGGAATCGGATCAGCCGCGGGCGATGTACTTGTGCGAGCTGGCGCTGGATTTGTCGACTCGGGTGTTACGCCCGGGTGGTGATTTCCTGATCAAGATCTTCCAGGGTGAAGGTTTTGATCTTTATCACAAACAGGTGCGTCAGCTGTTCGACAAGGTGCAGATGCGTAAGCCGCTGTCCTCACGTGACCGCTCTCGCGAGCAATATCTGCTGGCGCGAGGCTTTCGCGGTCTCTGAGGCAGCAAGGTGTTCGGCGAATTGTGCTGAGCTCTTGTGGTCTCACAACAAATAAAGGGTTACAGACGGCGCCTGCCAGGGGTGGGCGTTGTGTAGTAAGTTAGATCGGTACATAACTGGTCGTCATGCGAAGCGCGCTTCGACACGGGGCCTGCTTCAGAGGGTAGCTAATTGAACGACATGGCAAAGAATCTGGTCCTGTGGCTGATCATCGCCGCCGTCTTGGTGACGGTGATGAACAATTTTTCCAGCCCAACTGAGTCGAACAAACTCAATTATTCGCAGTTTATCCAGCAGGTTCAGGATGGCGGCGTTAAGCGAGTGACAGTTGATGGCTTCATCATCAGCGGTACACGTACCGATGGCTCCTCGTTCGAGACCGTGCGTCCGGCGATTCAGGACAATGGCCTGATCAAGGATCTGATGGACAACAACGTCGAGATCGTCGGCAAGCAGCCTGAGCAGCAGAGTATCTGGACTCAGCTGCTGGTCGCCAGCTTCCCGATTCTGGTGATCATCGCTGTGTTCATGTTCTTTATGCGCCAGATGCAAGGTGGTGCAGGCGGTAAAGGCGGGCCGATGAGTTTCGGTAAGAGCAAGGCGCGCCTGCTCTCGGAGGATCAGGTCAAAACCACCTTCGCTGACGTCGCCGGTTGCGACGAGGCCAAGGAAGAAGTCAGCGAGCTGGTTGAATTCCTGCGTGATCCAGGCAAATTCCAGCGTCTCGGTGGGCGTATTCCGCGCGGCGTGCTGATGGTGGGCTCGCCTGGTACCGGTAAGACACTGCTGGCCAAGGCGGTTGCCGGTGAAGCCAAGGTGCCGTTCTTTACCATTTCTGGTTCGGACTTCGTGGAAATGTTTGTTGGTGTCGGCGCATCCCGTGTGCGTGACATGTTCGAGCAAGCCAAGAAGCACGCGCCATGCATCATCTTTATCGATGAGATCGACGCTGTGGGTCGCCATCGTGGCGCTGGTATGGGTGGCGGTCACGACGAGCGTGAGCAGACTCTCAATCAGTTGCTGGTAGAGATGGATGGCTTCGAAATGAACGACGGCATCATCGTCATTGCCGCCACCAACCGCCCTGACGTGCTCGACCCTGCGCTGCTGCGCCCGGGCCGTTTCGACCGTCAGGTTGTGGTGGGTCTGCCGGACATCCGTGGTCGCGAGCAGATTCTCAAAGTGCATATGCGCAAAGTGCCAATGGGCGAAGACGTTGCTCCAGCAGTGATTGCGCGTGGTACGCCGGGCTTCTCCGGTGCCGACCTGGCCAACCTGGTCAACGAGGCATCGCTGTTCGCTGCCCGTGCCGGTAAGCGTGTGGTCGAGATGAAAGAGTTCGAGCTGGCCAAAGACAAGATCATGATGGGCGCCGAGCGCAAGACCATGGTCATGTCGGACAAGGAAAAGCTCAACACCGCCTTCCACGAAGCCGGCCACGCGATTGTCGGGCGCCTTGTGCCTGAGCATGACCCGGTTTACAAGGTGTCGATCATTCCGCGCGGTCGTGCTTTGGGCGTGACCATGTTCCTGCCCGAGGAAGATCGTTACAGCCTGAGCAAGCGTGCACTGACCAGTCAGATCTGCTCGCTGTTCGGTGGCCGTATCGCCGAAGAAATGACTCTAGGCTTCGATGGCGTCACCACTGGTGCGTCCAATGACATCATGCGCGCCACCCAGTTGGCTAAGAACATGGTCACCAAGTGGGGTTTGTCGGAAAAACTCGGTCCGCTGATGTATGCGGAAGAAGAGGGTGAAGTTTTCCTTGGTCGTAGCATGGGTAGTAATCAGAGCAACGTCTCTGCCGACACCGCAAAATTGATCGATCAGGAAGTACGCAGCATCATTGATGAGTGCTACGGCACCGCCAAGCGCCTGTTGCAGGAAAACCGCGACAAGCTCGATGCGATGGCTGAAGCGCTGATGAAGTACGAAACCATTGATGCTGAGCAGATTGAAGACATCATGAATGGCCTCGCGCCGCGTGAGCCGAAAGGCTGGCAGGGCGGTGACGACAACAACGGCACGCCGACTGCGCCAGTCGAAGTCGCTGAGTCCACAGAGAAGCCAATTGGTGGTCCAGCCGCCGAGCTATAAGGTTTTCCATGTCTGTTGCGCCAACCTTCGACCGGCTGCCCTGTGGCAGCCGGTTTCTTGATTTAAGCCGTCCGCAAGTGATGGGCATCCTCAACGTCACTCCTGACTCCTTCTCCGATGGTGGGCGCTATGGCCAGCGTGATGCTGCTTTGCGTCATGCCGAGGCGATGCTTAAGGCGGGGGCGACACTGATTGATGTGGGTGGTGAGTCGACGCGCCCTGGCGCTCGTGCGGTTTCTCCCGTTGAGGAGCTGGAGCGGGTTGCGCCCGTCGTTGAGGCCATTGCCCGCGAGCTGGATGTGATCATTTCGGTGGACACCTCAACGCCAGCAGTCATTCGCGAAACTGCGCGGCTGGGTGCTGGGTTGATCAATGACGTGCGTTCATTGCAGCGCGATGGTGCGCTGGATGCGGCGGCGGATAGCGGTTTGCCGGTGTGCCTGATGCATATGCGCGGTGAGCCCACCACTATGCAGCAGAACCCTCAATACCCTGATGTCGTGGCAGAAGTGCGCGAGTTTCTGCTTGAGCGGCTGACGGCCTGCGCAGCGGTTGGGGTTGGGGCTGAGCGCGTCATTCTTGATCCGGGTTTTGGTTTTGCGAAAACCCTGGAGCACAATCTGTCGCTATTCAAGCACCTGCAGGCGCTACATGCGCTGGGTCGGCCTTTGCTGGTCGGGGTGTCGCGCAAGAGTATGATCGGCAAGGTGCTAGGGCATGAAGTGGGCGAGCGCCTATATGGCAGTCTGGCCTTAGCTGCGTTGGCTCTGAGCAAGGGCGCGCACATCCTGCGAGTGCACGATGTGGCGCAAACAGTTGATGTGGTAAGGATGATCGCCGCGGTTGAAGCGGCCGAATAAGTTAGAAGGAATTGTGGGATGGGTAGAAAATATTTTGGTACTGACGGTATTCGTGGGCGTGTCGGTGACTTCCCTATTACCCCGGAATTCATGCTCAAGCTCGGCTGGGCAGCCGGGATGGCATTTCGCAAGCAGGGCAAGTGCCGCATTCTGATCGGCAAGGATACGCGCATCTCCGGTTATATGTTCGAGTCTGCCTTGGAGGCTGGTTTGTCCGCGGCCGGCGCGGATGTGATGCTGCTCGGTCCGATGCCGACGCCAGCAATTGCCTACCTGACCCGTACCTTCCATGCCGAGGCCGGGATCGTTATCAGTGCCTCGCACAATCCCCATCATGACAACGGCATCAAGTTCTTCTCCGGGCAGGGCACCAAGCTGCCGGACGAAATTGAGCTGATGATCGAAGAGTTGCTTGATCAACCGATGACGGTGGTCGAGTCCGAGCAGCTGGGCAAGGTCTCGCGAATCAACGATGCCGCCGGGCGCTATATCGAATTCTGTAAGAGCAGTGTGCCGAGCAGTACCGACTTCGCTGGGCTGAAGATCGTCGTCGATTGTGCCCATGGCGCGGCTTACAAGGTTGCACCTAGCGTATTCCGTGAGTTGGGCGCGCAGGTCACTGTGCTTTCAGCCCAGCCCAATGGCTTGAATATCAATGATAACTGCGGCTCGACCCACGTCGAGGCCTTGCAGGCCGAAGTGCTGGCACAGCAGGCTGATCTGGGTATCGCCTTTGATGGCGATGCGGATCGGGTGTTGATGGTCGATCATTCAGGCGCTGTAGTTGATGGGGATGAGCTGCTGTTTATCATCGCTCGCGATCTGCTGGAGCGCGGCAAGCTGCAGGGCGGGGTCGTCGGTACGCTGATGAGTAACCTTGGGTTGGAGCTGGCTCTGGCTGATCTGGGCATACCGTTTGTGCGGGCCAAGGTTGGCGACCGTTACGTGATTGCCGAGTTGCTGTCGCGCAACTGGCAGTTGGGTGGTGAGAATTCTGGGCATTTGGTGTGTTTCCAGCACACCACTACCGGTGATGCAATTATCGCCGCGCTGCAGGTGCTGATGGCGCTCAAGCGTCGTGAGCAGACCCTGGGTGAGGCTCGTCTGGGGATGCAGAAGTGTCCACAGGTGCTGGTGAACGTACGCTTTGCCGGTGGTGTTGATCCGTTGGAGCACCCGGCTGTGCAACAGGCTAGTGCGCGGGTAACCGAGCAGATGGCCGGTCGTGGGCGGGTGTTGCTGCGTAAATCCGGCACCGAGCCGTTGGTGCGAGTTATGGTTGAAGGTGATGACGAAGGCCAGGTGCGCGGCTATGCCGATGAATTGGCTAAAGTTGTTGCGGATGTATGTGCTTGATTCGGCTTGCCAGTCTGGTAGCTGTTGGGTAACATCTGCGCCCTCTTTGACCGACGAGGTAAAGCATGCGTCGCCCAATGGTTGCTGGTAACTGGAAAATGCACGGTACCCGCGCCAGCGTCGTAGAGCTGATCAACGGTCTCAATCAGCAGGCGTTGCCTGCTGGTGTAGATGTAGCGGTCTTTCCGTCTTGTTTGCATCTTGGCCAGGTGGTTGATGGTTTGGCAGGCAGGGCTGTTGCGGTAGGCGCGCAAGATTGCGCAACCGAAGCGCAGCAAGGTGCTTTGACTGGTGAAGTGGCGGCAAGTCAGTTGCATGACGCGTGCTGTTCGCTGGTGCTGGTCGGTCACTCCGAGCGTAGGTTGCTGCTGGGTGAGAGTGATGAAGTTGTGACGCGTAAATTTGCTGCGGCGCAGTCTTCGGGTTTGCTCCCGGTGCTGTGTGTCGGTGAGACCCTTGCTCAGCGTGAGGCGGGGCAGACACTTGAGGTGGTTGCGGCGCAGTTGTCTGCCGTGACTGATGCTTTGGGTGTGGAAGTGTTTTCCGCTGCGGTCATCGCGTATGAGCCGGTTTGGGCTATTGGCACTGGCTTGACTGCATCGCCTGCGCAAGCGCAGGAAGTGCATGCTGCGATTCGTGCGCAGTTGGCGGCGAAAAGTCCTGAGTTGGCTGGCAAGGTAAGAATTCTTTATGGTGGCAGCGTCAAGGCCGCCAGTGCTGCCGAGTTGTTCGGTATGCCGGATATCGATGGGGGGCTTGTAGGTGGAGCCTCTCTGAATGCGGATGAGTTCGGTGCGATTTGTCGCGCCGCAGGAAGCTAAAGAAATGCTGGAAACAGTTATCGTTGTTCTTCATCTGCTGGGCGCCATCGGTGTTGTTGCGCTGGTTTTGTTGCAGCAGGGTAAAGGCGCAGATGCAGGTGCCTCGTTCGGTGCGGGTGCTTCTTCTACCGTATTCGGTAGCCAAGGAAGTACTACCTTTCTGAGTCGAGTTACTGCTATACTTGCCGCCGGTTTTTTCATGACTAGCTTGGGTTTAGCGTTCTTTGCTAAAGACAAAGCTGATGGCATGGCTCAGGTTGGTTTGCCTGATCCAGCAGTCCTGGAAGTGCAGCAGGCTAAGCCGGCTGTTGAAGATGTACCTGTTCTTGATGCAGCTAAGCCGGCAGTTGAAGCGGCGGACGTACCTCAGGCTCCAGAGCAGCAGTAATAGGTTGTATGCAGTAAACGATTTTGCCGAGGTGGTGGAATTGGTAGACACGCTACCTTGAGGTGGTAGTGGCCATAGGCTGTAGGGGTTCGAGTCCCCTTCTCGGTACCATTTTTCAGGAAGGCCCGCTTGATGCGGGTCTTTTTGTTGCTGGAGTGTCGATTGACCCTGTGCAGGGTTAGGTCGTATAATCCGCCTCCAGCTTTGATGTGGGAATGAGCAGCAAAGTCGCTCCTCGGATGTTAAGTCCGAAGCTGGCTGGGTTAAACCAGCCCCCGCATTGAGTTGCAGAGGAGCCCCTTTCAAGGGGCTTTTTGCTAGCTGGATGACAGCTTTACCGGCCTTTAGAGGGCGGTTCGATGATGGGCGATTCGCCCATTTTTTATTTCTACAGCATGCGCGAGGGGTTCAGGTGTCGAGCAAGCTAGAACAGTTGCAGGCCTTGGTGGCCCCGGTAGTCGAGGCCCTTGGCTACCAATGTTGGGGTGTCGAGTTCCTGTCACAAGGGCGGCATTCTCTGCTGCGAATTTATATTGATAAACAGCCTGACGGCGTGTTGATCGAGGACTGTGAAATTGTCAGTCGGCAGATCAGTGGCGTGCTCGATGTCGAGGACCCGATCAGCGCTGAGTACACCCTTGAGGTGTCCTCGCCAGGTATGGATCGGCCGCTGTTCACACTTGAACAGTTCGCCAGCCATGCCGGTGAGCAAGTAAAGATCAAGCTGCGGTCACCTTTTGAAGGTCGACGCAATTTTCAGGGCCTTCTACGCGGTGTGGAAGAGCAGGACGTGGTGGTGCAGGTGGATGACCATGAATTCCTGTTGCCGATCGACATGATCGACAAGGCCAACATTATCCCCAGGTTTGATTGAGACGCGGATCCCGCGCAAGTGGCGCGGATAGCGCGGATCCAATGGATTGCGAAAGGCGAGGCGTACGATGAGCAAAGAAGTACTGCTGGTTGTTGAGTCGGTATCCAACGAAAAGGGTGTACCGGCGAGCGTAATTTTTGAAGCGCTGGAGCTGGCTTTAGCCACTGCTACCAAAAAGCGTTTTGAAGACGAAGTGGAGTTGCGTGTGGCGATCAATCGTCAGACTGGCAACTACGAAACATTCCGCTGCTGGACAGTGGTTGAAGAAAGTGACTTTGATGACCCTGCACACCAGGTCACCACGGACATGCCGCGTGCAGTCGAAGCCAACGCCAAAGTTGGTGACGTGCTGGAAGAGAAGATCGAGTCCATCGAGTTCGGTCGTATTGCCGCGCAAACCGCCAAGCAAGTGATTGTGCAGAAAGTCCGCGAAGCTGAGCGCGCTCAGGTGGTCGAGGCTTACCGCGAGCGCCTGGGTGAAATCATCTCCGGCACCGTGAAGAAAGTCACCCGTGACAGCGTGATCGTTGACTTGGGTAACAACGCCGAAGCCATGTTGGCGCGCGAAGACATCATCTCCCGCGAGACTTTCCGTGTTGGTGTGCGCCTGCGTGCTCTGCTCAAGGAAATTCGCACCGAGAACCGCGGTCCGCAGTTGATCCTTTCGCGTACCGCCCCGGAAATGCTCATCGAGCTGTTCCGTATTGAGGTGCCGGAAATTGCCGAAGAGCTGATCGAAGTCATGGGCGCGTCCCGTGATCCGGGTTCGCGCGCCAAGTTGGCTGTGCGTTCCAAAGACAAGCGTATCGACCCGCAGGGTGCCTGTATCGGCATGCGTGGTTCTCGCGTGCAGGCGGTTTCCGGCGAGTTGGCGGGCGAGCGTGTAGACATCGTGCTGTGGGATGACAATCCCGCGCAGTTCGTGATCAACGCCATGTCGCCGGCCGAGGTTGCAGCCATCATCGTTGACGAAGATGCCCATGCCATGGACATCGCTGTTGGCGCAGACAACCTTGCTCAGGCTATTGGCCGTGGCGGTCAAAACGTGCGTTTGGCCAGTCAGTTGACTGGTTGGACCCTGAACGTGATGACCGAGGCGGACATTCAGGCCAAGCAGCAAGCAGAAACAGGCGACATCCTGCAGCGCTTTATCGATGAGCTGGAAGTCGACGAAGAACTGGCCCAGGTGTTGGTCGAAGAAGGCTTCACCAGCCTTGAAGAAATTGCCTACGTACCGATGGAAGAAATGCTCAGCATTGATGGCTTTGACGAGGATATCGTCAACGAGCTCCGCGCCCGTGCCAAAGATCGCCTGCTGACCAAAGCCATCGCCAATGAGGAAAAGCTGGCAGATGCCCACCCAGCCGAAGACTTGCTCTCGCTTGAGGGGATGGATAAGGCGCTTGCGCATGAACTGGCAGTGCGCGGCGTTGTTAACCGCGAAGACCTGGCCGAGCAGTCTATTGATGACCTGCTCGACATCGACGGTATCGACGCTGAGCGAGCCGGCAAGTTGATCATGGCCGCCCGAGCCCATTGGTTCGAGTAAGCAGTTGCGGCTTGAGGAGAGAAATGCATGACGCAAGTCACGGTTAAAGAACTGGCCCAAGTGGTCAATACACCGGTTGAACGCCTGCTGCAGCAGATGAGTGAGGCAGGTTTGCCACACAAAAGTGCTGATCAAGCAGTCACTGACAGTGAGAAGCAGGCCCTGTTGGCCCACCTCAAGAGCAGTCACGGCGACAGCAAAACAGAAGAGCCGCGCAAAATTACTTTGCAGCGCAAAACTACCAGCACCCTGCGGGTTGCTGGCAGTAAGACCATCAGTGTTGAAGTGCGCAAGAAGAAGACCTTCGTTAAGCGCAGCGCTGAAGAGATCGAAGCTGAAAAGCAGCGTGAGCTGGCTGAACAGCGTGCTGTCGCTGAAGCTGCCAAAGCAAAAGCTGACGAAGAAGCTAAGCGCCGCGCCGCAGAAGAAGCACAGCGTCCTGCACCTGTAGCGGGTGAGGCTGTGGTTGAAGCCGCTCCGGTTGTAGCAGTTGAGCTACCGGTAGTGGCTGCCCCGGTGGCTGACGAGCGTAAGAAAGACGAGCCTCGTCGTCCTGATAAGGCCCGCAATGATGACGCCGACCGTCGTGGTGGCGAGCGCAAGACCACTCAGCATCGCCCGACCGTCAAGGAAAAGGCCCCGGCACCACGTGTTGCGCCGCGCACCATCGACGAAGAAAGCGACAGCTTCCGTCGTGGCGGTCGTGGCAAGGCCAAGCTGAAGAAGCGTAATGCTCACGGCTTCCAGAGCCCGACAGGCCCGATCGTGCGTGAAGTGAAGATTGGCGAGACCATCACTGTGGGCGATCTGGCTCAGCAGATGTCGGTCAAAGCCGCTGAAATCATCAAGTTCATGTTCAAGCTGGGTACCCCTGCGACCATCAACCAGGTGCTGGATCAGGAAACTGCCCAGTTGGTTGCTGAAGAGCTGGGTCACAAAGTTACCTTGGTCAGCGACACCGCCCTGGAAGACTCCCTGGCTGAGTCGCTGAAGTTCGAAGGTGAAACCTTTGCTCGTGCGCCGGTTGTGACCGTAATGGGTCACGTTGACCACGGTAAGACCTCGCTGCTCGACTACATCCGCCGTGCCAAGGTTGCTGCTGGCGAAGCCGGTGGTATCACCCAGCATATCGGTGCCTACCACGTAGAAACCGAGCGCGGCATGGTTACCTTCCTCGACACCCCGGGCCACGCCGCGTTTACCGCGATGCGTGCCCGTGGTGCCAAGGCGACCGATATCGTGATCCTGGTGGTTGCAGCGGACGACGGCGTGATGCCGCAGACCATTGAAGCTGTTCAGCATGCCAAGGCTGCTGGCGTTCCGCTGGTTGTTGCGGTGAACAAGATCGACAAGCCCGGTGCTGACCTTGATCGCATTCGTAGCGAACTGTCGGTACACGGCGTGACTTCGGAAGAGTGGGGCGGTGAAACGCCGTTCGTCTCTGTGTCGGCGAAAGTCGGTACCGGTGTCGACGAACTGCTCGAAGCTGTATTGCTGCAAGCCGAGATCCTCGAGCTGAAAGCCACTCCATCGGCTCCAGGTCGTGGTGTTGTGGTTGAATCGCGCCTGGATAAAGGCCGCGGTCCGGTTGCGACCGTGCTGGTTCAGGACGGTACCCTGCGTCAAGGCGACATGGTGCTGATCGGTTCCAACTTCGGTCGTATCCGCGCCATGCTCGATGAGAACGGCAAGCCGATCAAAGAAGCTGGCCCGTCGATCCCCGTCGAGATTCTCGGCCTGGACGGCACTCCGGATGCTGGCGACGACATGAGCGTACTGGCTGACGAGAAGAAAGCCCGCGAAGTTGCGCTGTTCCGTCAAGGCAAGTTCCGCGAAGTGAAGCTGGCCCGTGCTCACGCCGGCAAGCTGGAAAACATCTTCGAGAACATGGGCCAGGAAGAGAAGAAGACGCTCAACATCGTCCTCAAATCCGACGTCCGTGGTTCGTTGGAAGCGCTGCAAGGCTCGCTCAGCGGCCTGGGTAACGATGAAGTGCAGGTGCGTGTGGTCGGTGGCGGCGTCGGTGGTATCACCGAGTCCGATGCCAACCTGGCGCTGGCCTCCAACGCTGTACTGTTCGGCTTCAACGTACGTGCCGATGCCGGCGCGCGCAAGATCGTCGAGCAGGAAGGTCTGGATATGCGTTACTACAACGTGATCTACGACATCATCGAAGACGTTAAGAAGGCTCTGACCGGCATGCTCGGCAGCGATGTTCGTGAGAACATACTGGGTATTGCCGAAGTGCGTGACGTGTTCCGTTCGCCGAAGTTCGGTGCGATTGCCGGTTGTATGGTGGTTGAAGGTACGGTCTACCGTAACCGTCCAATCCGTGTACTGCGCGACGACGTGGTGATCTTCGAAGGCGAGTTGGAATCCCTGCGTCGCTTCAAAGACGATGCCTCCGAAGTGCGTAATGGCATGGAGTGCGGTATCGGCGTGAAGAGCTACAACGACGTTAAGGTCGGCGACAAGATCGAAGTGTTCGAGAAAGTCCAAGTGGCTCGTAGCCTGTAAGCACGAGTCGCAACACGCAGCGCCCGGCCCCGCATTTGCGCGGCCGGGCGTTTGCCGCTTTTAGGTCCGCTGCTTTCAGGCAGCGCGACGAGTGAAGGTAGTAAGAAATGGCCAAAGAATTTAGCCGGGCTCAGCGCATCGGCGACCAGATACAGCGCGAATTGGCGCAGTTGATCCGCCTGGAAGTCAAAGACCCGCGTCTTGGCGGCCTAGTGACCATCACTGCGGTGGAAGTTAGCCGCGACTCCAGCCACGCCAAGGTGTTTGTCACCATCATGGGTGGTGAGCCTGAGGAGGGTGTCGATCCCGTCGTGCAGAGCATCAAGGTGCTCAACGATGCCAGCGGCTTCCTGCGCATGCAGCTGGGCAAGGCAATGAAGCTGCGCAGCGTGCCGAACCTGCGTTTCCATTACGACGAAAGCGTGATTCGCGGTGCGCAGTTGTCGGCATTGATCGAGCGCGCGGTCAGTGAAGACCGCCAGCACGAAGATGAACCCGAGGCCAAGGAGTAAGCGCGTGGCCCAGGTCAAACGTATTCGTCGCGCCGTCGATGGCATCATCCTGCTGGATAAGCCCAAAGGCTTTAGCTCCAACGCCGCCTTGCAGAAGGTGCGCTGGTTGCTGAATGCCGAAAAGGCTGGGCACACCGGTAGCCTCGATCCCCTGGCCACCGGCGTTCTGCCATTGTGCTTCGGCGAGGCGACCAAGTTCTCCCAGTACCTGTTGGATGCCGACAAAGGCTACGAAACCCTGATGCAGCTGGGCGTCACCACCACCACGGCTGATGCCGAAGGTGAAGTGCTGGAGCGTCGCCCAGTGACCGTTGGTCGCGCCGATATTGAAGCGGCGCTACCCGGTTTTCGTGGTGAAATCAGCCAGATACCGCCGATGTACTCGGCGCTCAAGCGTGACGGACAGCCCCTTTATAAGTTGGCCCGTGCCGGCGAAGTAGTGGAGCGTGAGCCGCGTTCTGTTACTATTGCGCGCCTGGAATTACTGGACTGCGAAGCGGAGCAAGCGCGCCTGGCGGTCGATTGCAGCAAAGGCACTTATATCCGCACGCTGGTCGAAGACATTGGCCACCTGCTGGGTTGCGGTGCACACGTGGCAGAGCTGCGCAGAACCAAAGCCGGTCCATTCGATTTGAGCCGCACCGTAACGCTCGAAGAGCTGGAACGGGTGCATGGCGAAGGTGGTAATGAGGCTGTTGACCAGTTCCTGCAACCGGTCGACAGCGGTTTGCAGCACTGGCCGCTGCTGCAGTTCTCCGAGCACAGTTCGTTCTACTGGCTGCAAGGGCAGCCGGTACGCGCCCCGGAAGCGCCGAAGTTCGGCATGGTTCGGGTGCAAGATCACAACGGTCGCTTTATCGGTATCGGTGAAGTGAGCGAAGACGGGCGCATTGCGCCGCGTCGTTTGATTCGGTCAGCATGACCGTAGCGCAGGCCTGGGGTTTCGGCTCTGGTGTGCGTGTATCGAGGGTGGCTGTTAATAGGCACGGTCATACCTCACTTAAAAACACGGGAAGCGATTCCCGGCCTATTGAAATGGTTGCTTTGCAGCCGTTTCTTAACTGAGAGGATTGCCCCATGGCACTCAGCGTTGAAGAAAAAGCCCAAATCGTAACTGACTACCAGCAAGCTGCTGGCGACACCGGTAGCCCGGAAGTGCAAGTTGCACTGCTGTCCGCCAACATCAACAAGCTGCAAGGCCACTTCAAGGCCAACGGTAAAGATCACCACAGCCGTCGTGGTCTGATCCGTATGGTTAACCAGCGTCGTAAGCTGCTGGACTACCTGAAGGGTAAGGACACCAGTCGTTACAGCGCCCTGATCGGTCGCCTGGGTCTGCGTCGCTAAGCAATGCTTACGCGTAGCTGACTGCCGAAGCTGGAAGTGGGGTTTACCCTGCTTCCAGCTTTTGCTTTTCTGCTTTAGCTGTTTTGGACGATAGCGGGTCCGATTCCCGTAACCGCCCACTCATTCTGTAAGACCCGTCTGTTCATATGCTGAACAACGGCTGCAAGAAACGCTTTCCCCAAGGGCAACAAAGAGAAGGAAAACACCGTGAACCCGGTAATCAAGAAGTTCCAGTTCGGTCAATCGACCGTTACCCTCGAGACAGGCCGTATCGCCCGTCAAGCCTCCGGCGCAGTACTGGTCACCGTTGACGACGACGTCGCCGTACTGGTCGCCGTAACCGGTGCCAAGACTGCTGACCCAAGCAAAGGCTTTTTCCCGCTGTCCGTGCACTACCAGGAAAAAACCTATGCAGCCGGCAAGATCCCCGGCGGTTTCTTCAAGCGTGAAGCCCGTCCTTCCGAGAAGGAAACCCTGACTTCGCGCCTGATCGACCGTCCGATCCGTCCGCTCTTCCCAGAAGGTTTCCAGAACGAAGTGCAGGTCATCTGCACCGTGATCTCCACCAGCAAGAAGACCGATCCGGACATCGCTGCGATGATCGGTACCTCGGCTGCGCTGGCCATCTCCGGCATCCCGTTCAACGGTCCGATCGGTGCTGCGCGCGTAGCCTTCCACCCGGAAACCGGCTACCTGCTGAACCCGACTTACGAGCAACTCAAGGCCTCCAGCCTGGACATGGTCGTAGCCGGCACTAAAGACGCCGTACTGATGGTTGAATCGGAAGCTAAAGAGCTGACCGAAGACCAGATGCTGGGCGCTGTACTGTTCGCCCATGACGAATTCCAGGTGGTGATCAACGCTGTTGCCGAGCTGGCTGCTGAAGCCGCCAAACCGACGTGGGACTGGCAGCCAAAAGCTGAGAACACTGCACTGCTGAACGCTATCCGTAGCGAGTTCGGCGAGGCGATCTCCCAGGCTTACACCATCACCGTCAAGCACGAGCGTTATGCCCGTCTGGGTGAGCTGCGCAATGAAATCGTTGCCAAGTTCTCCGGTGAAGAAGGCCAGCCTTCTGCTGCTGAAGTCAAAGACGCTTTCGGCGAAATCGAATACCGCACCGTGCGCGAGAACATCGTTAACGGCAAGCCGCGTATTGATGGCCGTGACACCCGCACTGTGCGTGGCCTGAACATCGAAGTCGGTGTACTGGACAAGACCCACGGTTCGGCACTGTTCACCCGTGGCGAAACTCAGGCTCTGGTGGTTGCCACCCTCGGTACCGCGCGCGACGCACAGCTGCTCGACACCCTGGAAGGCGAGAAGAAAGACCCCTTCATGCTGCACTACAACTTCCCGCCTTACTCGGTGGGCGAGTGTGGTCGCATGGGCGCTACCGGTCGCCGCGAAATCGGTCACGGCCGTCTGGCGCGTCGTTCGGTACAGGCGATGTTGCCTGCTGCTGACGTGTTCCCGTACACCATCCGTGTTGTATCGGAAATCACCGAGTCCAACGGTTCCAGCTCCATGGCTTCGGTTTGCGGTGCATCCCTGGCTCTGATGGATGCCGGTGTGCCGATGAAGGCGCCGGTTGCTGGTATCGCCATGGGTCTGGTTAAAGAAGGCGAGAAATTCGCCGTTCTGACCGACATCCTCGGCGACGAAGATCACCTGGGCGACATGGACTTCAAAGTAGCCGGTACCGCCAATGGCGTTACTGCGCTGCAGATGGACATCAAGATCCAGGGCATCACCGAAGAGATCATGGAAATCGCCCTGAATCAGGCCCTGGAAGCACGCCTGAACATTCTCGGTCAGATGAACAAGATCATCGCAACTTCGCGCACCGAGTTGTCGGCTAACGCCCCAACCATGATCGCGATGAAGATCGACCAGGACAAGATTCGCGACGTGATCGGCAAAGGTGGTGCAACCATCCGCGCGATCTGCGAAGAAACCAAGGCGTCGATCGATATCGAAGACGACGGTTCGATCAAGATCTTCGGCGAAACCAAGGAAGCTGCCGAGGCTGCGCGTCAGCGCGTACTGGGCATCACCGCGGAAGCCGAGATCGGCAAGATCTACGTCGGCAAGGTTGAGCGCATCGTCGACTTCGGCGCCTTCGTCAACATCCTGCCGGGCAAAGACGGTCTGGTGCACATCTCCATGCTGAGCGACGCTCGCGTTGAGAAAGTGACTGACATTCTGAAAGAAGGTCAGGAAGTTGAAGTACTGGTACTGGACGTGGACAACCGCGGCCGTATCAAGCTGTCGATCAAGGATGTAGCTGCTGCCAAGGCTTCGGGCGTTTAATCGCCGCGTCGCTAACAGCAGAAAAGAGGGCCCTTCGGGGCCCTCTTTTTTTGCCTGTAGATAAAGCGTTTACCCTCGTCGCCTATAGAGGCCGCAGCTGTCGTGCAATATGCCTTGCTCGTTTGGCCCTAACATGCAGATTGCACGAGGCAGGCTGATCTCATTTGTTTTTAAGTTATTGATAATTATAGATTATTTTGTTTTAAGAGGGTTGGCATAGCGCTTGCGATAGTACTGGGGAGACTGCAGCTCGTAGTGGCTTGCAGATTGTTCAGTACACGCAGGAGGCATTATTTATGAAAAAGCCAATCAAGCATTTCGCAGTAACCGCCATGACCGCTACCGCGCTGGGTCTGTTGCTCGCCGGGCCGGTTATGGCTGCGGACACCCCGACCGTGCAACCAACCCTGCTGGCCGCCAGTGAGACGATGGATAAAGCAGAAGATGCGGTTTCCGACACCTGGATCACCAGTAAGGTGAAGTCGACCTTCCTGGCCGACAGCAGCTTGAGCGGTATCGACATCAAGGTCGAAACCAATAAGGGCGTTGTTACGCTTTCCGGGGTTGTTGCCAGCTCCGCCGAACGTGATCTGGCCATTGCCAAGGCCGGCGAGATCAAAGGTGTGAGTGCTGTATCCGCTGAAGCTCTGAAAACCGCTCAGTAATCCATGGAAGCGTGCAAGGCGCTGCGATGGGCCTGGCAGCCACTCAACGACGAGGACAAGCAGATGAATGCTGACGTAATCAAAGGCAAGTGGAAGCAAATCAATGGTCGCATCAAGGAGCGTTGGGGCAACCTGACCGATGACGACCTGAATGTTGCTGAAGGCCATAGCGAGTACCTGGCCGGCAAGCTGCAAGAGCGTTACGGTTGGACCAAGGAAAAGGCTCAGGACGAGCTGCGTGATTTCAGCAGCAAGCTGTAATCAGGCGTAAAAAAGCCCTGCAGGCATAACCTGCGGGCTTTTTTGTGCGCGACTATGGGAGCTGTTGTTATCTACCTCGTTTGCTCTCGATCTTTATCAGGCGATTGCCTTCGAAACGCAGAAACTGATACATGCCGTTGCGCGGACCATAGGCCCATTCTTCCACGACCACTTCATGGCGAAAGCCGTATTCATCGAGCACTTCGCGGTAGCCAACAAACTCGCGGCTGATCGGTTCGCCGCATTTACTGCTGACGACGCTGGACGAGTCCTCCAGGCTGATAAGCGCGCTACCACAGCGCAGGGTGGATGAGGCGTACGCGCCGAGAGGGAGCAGTATCAGTAGGCTGCAGATTAGTCGTTTCATCAAATTTTCCGGGGCAGATGCTAGCGGCTACGACGGCGTTCGATGGCGCGCAGGCGCGTGCCTTCGAAGGTGAGAATACTGAGCATGCCGTTATCGGGGCCGTAGACCCATTCCTCGATCTGGTATTCGCGCCGTTCATTTGGCCCGAGCGAATAGCCGACCAGATCGCGGAAGGCTGGTTCGCCGCATTTCTGCAGCACCTCGAAGCGTCGGTCATCCAGGCTGACCAGTTGGCTGCCGCAGCGCATGGTCTCCGCCTGAGCCAGAGACGACGCGCCCGTCAGGGCGAGGAGCAGCGTTGTAGCCAATGCACGCATATGACGGAGACCTTACTCGCTGCCGAGATGCAGGGTAGTGGCGACGCGGCCATTGGCGTCAGCCTGTGCCATGTTGACATCCAGCAGGTAAATACGTTCGTCGGCCAGGCCGCCGCGCTCGACCAGATAGCTCTTTATTTCTGCAGCTCGCGCCTGTGCCAGCTGACGCTGTAGCAGTTCACTTTGTGCCCAGGATTGCAGCACACCTTCGCGCATCTTCACGCTGCGCTCTTCGTCGGGCAGTTCGGCCCACTCGGCTGGCGGCTGCTGTTTGAGGCGGGTGCGGTAGATGCCTTCGAGCAGTACGGCTTTGTCGTCCTCATCCACCACCAGCTCACTGGCTTCGGCAGGTACATCCTCCCCACGGCGTTGCAGCATCTTGTACCAGGTGTTCTGGTATTCGCGCTCCAGGCGCGCAGCAGCCAGTGGTGGGCCGTCGCTGCTCTGCGCGCTCATGCCTTCGACTTCCAGGCGCAGTGTCGGACGCTCCTTCAGGGCGCTGGCCAGCGTATCCAGCGCTTTCTGCGCGTCGCCGTCGAGTTCGCTGTCACCGGCATTGAAACGCACGGTGCTGAGGTCAACATCACTGCCGCCGCTGACCAGGCCGCCGATAAATTTGAACGGTGCCTGCGCGGCGCGCAGCACCAGATTGCGCAGGGTTTGCCAGACGATGGGCATAACGCTGAACTGCGGGCTGTTGAGGTCGCCCTGCACGGGCAGCTGGATGCTGATATTGCCGTCGGTGTCTTTGAGCAGGGCAATGGCTAGGCGGATTGGCAGGTCCATGGCGTCTTTGCTGTCGACTTTCTCGCCCAGTTGCAGGTCTTCCAGCAGCAGTTTGTTCTCGGCGTTGAGCTGGCCTTTCTCGATCTGGTAATGCAGGTCGAGGTTGAGGCGGCCCTTGCGTATGCGGAAACCGGCGAACTTGCCGGAGTAGGGCGTGAGGGTGGTCAGTTCGACATTCTTGAAGCTGGTGGCGATATCCAGGCTGTTCATCGGGTCGAACGGCGTCAGCTTGCCTTTGATGCTGACGGGTGCGTACTTATCGACCTTGCCCTTAATATCGACGCTGGCGGTTTTCGGGCTCTGGTTGTCGAGTGTGCCGATCTGGCCGTTGAGTTGCTGAATAGCCGTGGCGAAGTTAGGCGTCAGACTGAAGTCGGCAAAGTTCGCCGAACCGTCCTTGATGCTGATACCGCCGATGCGCATCGGCAGCGGTTTACTTGCCGCTGCGGGCTTGGCGTTGGCCTCTGCCGGCTGTGGAATCATCAGATCGCTGATATTGGTGGTCAGGTCTTCATTGATGATAAAGCGCACATAAGGCTGCTGCAGTTTGACTTGGCCGATCACCAAGCCCTTGCCGTGTTGATAGTCGATTCCTTCCACCAGCACTTGCTGCCATTTGAGGAAGTCGCGGTCCTTTAGCGTGTCGAGAGTATGCAGCTGGTTGATCTCGGCTTGCCCGCCAATACTGAAGGCCAGCGGTTCCACGCTCTGCAGATCAACCGCCAGGTCGCTACCGAGCTTACCGCTGCGCAGTTCCAGACGCACGAAGGGGCTCAGGTAGGTCTGCGCCAGGCGCAGGTCGATATCGCGGGTGGCAACCTGCAGCTTGGCCGTGGTCGGGGTCAGTTGCACCTGGCCGTCGGCCTTGATCTGCCCGGTCTTGTTCACTCCTGTGTCGAGCTTGAGGCCGAAGGGTGAAGTGCCCAGGCTGTCAAAGTCGCTCAGGTCGAGATTAAGCGGGGCCAGGTCTATTTTGACTTCCGCGCCGCCGGCGCGGTCGGCCAGATGCACCTGATAGTCGCGCAGTTGCACGTCACGCAGGATTACCTGCCAGGGTTTGCTGGGCTCTTCCGGCTGGTCGGCAGTGGCGGTTTCCAGGTCAGCGGATTGCTCTGCGGTGGTCGGTTCGCTTGGCTCTTTTGCCGGTTCGGCTTCCGTGGCTGCGGAGCCTGAGCCACCCTCATTTGGAGCTGGAGCTGGAGCTGGAGCTGGAGCTGGAGCTGGTTTGGCGGGTTGGCCGGCCAGCAGCTTCTGCCAGTCGAGCTGGCCATCGGCCTCGCGTGCAGCCCAGGTTTCCAGCTTCTGGCTGCGAATCTTGCCGACGATGACCTGCTGCTTAGCCAGGTCCACGCTGGTTTCGCTCATATCCAGACTTTCCAGGCGCAGCAACGCTTTATCCGCCGGGCTCTTGATGGCAAAGCTGCTGACGCTGAGTTGGGTATTGCTCAGTAGCAGTTCGGTGCCTTTAGCCAGGTTCAGGCTGTAGTCGCTGCTCAGATTGACGGTGCCGTCCTCCAGGACCAGCGGCACCGCATCGCGCACATAGGGCCAGATGGCTTTAAGTTTGCCGTCAGTGACTTTCAGACTGCCGCTGGAGCTGATTGGCACCAGACTGATGCGCCCGGTCCAGTCGATCCGCCCGCCGGTGGGGCCGGTGGCGACCAGGCTCATGTCGGCATTGTCGTCGGGCAGGGTGCTGAGATTGAACAGCTCGAAATTGAGATCGTCGTAGATAAACTCGATGGGCTCGCTGGGGCGCAGATCCTGGAAATGTACGTTGCCGCCGCTCAGCTTGATCCGCGCGATACGCAGCGGGAACGGCTCGCCGGCCGGTTCTTCGACTGCTGGTTGCGGGCTGGGCGGCACTTTGAACAGTTGGGTCAGGTTAAGCCGACCGTCCTTGCCGAACAGCACTTCGCTGTGTGGCTTGTCCAACTCGATATCAGCCAGGTGCAATACGCCGCTCCACAGGCTATCGAGTTGCAGGTTGGCATACAGGCGTTCGAAGGCGATCTGCTGCTGTTCGGCCTCGCCAATCTGCAGGCCCCAGAGGCTGAGCTCCAGACTGAACGGGTTGAGTTGCAGGCGCTGCAGTGTGGCGGGTACTTCGGCGTAGTGCGCCAACTGCTGGTTGGCGATGCGCAGGCCGATACCGGGCAGAATCAGAAAACCCAGCAGGCTGTAGAGTGCAACGGCGATGGCAATGGCGCTGGCAGCGCGCTTTATTCCTTTAAGCATAAAAACGTCATCTATCCCGACGAGAAGTGCCTTGGAGTATGGCACGCGTGTGCAGTTCCGCAGAGGCTCTGCGCGGGGATTTTCTGCGAACTTGCGCGTGGATCAGAACTGCAGGATCAGGGTTTTTAGCGGTGGCTGGCCATCTTGTGAGGGGAAGTCGCGGGCCGGTGCCAGCACCTGCCAATCGCGCACCGGGCGGCCGAGCTTTTCCGCGCAGCGCAGCACTTGTTCGCGCCAATCGGTCATGGCGACTTTTGCCAGGTTGTTGCAGCAGATCAGCACACCATCATCGGCGGTGGCGAGAATCGCTGGCTTGAGCAGGCTCTGGTAATCGCGCAGCAGGTCAACCGTACCGAAAGCGCTCTTTGCCCAGGCGGGTGGATCGAGCAGCACCAGATCAAACTGACGTTGCTCAAGGCGCGGATAGTGCGGCAACTTCTGCCCGCGCCGCGCATTGATCGGCAGGCCAGCCAGTTGGCGAATCGCCGGGAAGTAGTCTGACTGGACAAACTGCATGGGCTGCAGCTGCGGATTGAGTGTGCCATTCTCACGACCGACCGCCAGATTGCCTTCGGCAAAGTCCAGATTGACGACTTCGCTGGCTCCGCCAGCGGCCGCACTCAAACCGACGCCGCAGGTGTAGGCGAATAGGTTAAGCACCGATTTACCGGCGCTGTGCGCTTTGACCCAGCCGCGGGCATTGCGCAGGTCGAGAAACAACAGCGGATCTTGCCCAGCATGGCGGCCACGTACGCGGTAGTTGAGGCCCCATTCATGGCCGATCAGGTCTTCCAGTGCAGCCGGTTCGGCCTGGTAGATCGCATCAGTGCGGTCGATCCGCGAGTTGCCCTGGGAGCGGTCGTTGTAGACCAGTAGCAGTTGTGTGCCGAGGCTGGCCTGGCACTGCTCGGCCAGTTGTAGCAGTTCGTCGCGACTCAGGCTCTGGTGGAAGCTCTGTACCAGTAATTGCGGGCCGTAACGGTCGACGGTCAGGCCGCCGGCGCCTTCCTGGCTGCCATGGAACAGGCGATAGCAGTCGGTGCCTTGCTGATGCAGTGCAGTCAGCAGATCTTGACGGTTATGCAGTGCGGCGCGCAGCGCCTGATCGTGAGAGGGCATGCGCGGCGACTCGAAAAAGGAGGGCGCGCAGTTTACCAAGAAAAACGCCGGCTCCCGTTAGTTCGGGGCGCCGGCGTTTTCGTCACGATAGCTGAGCGGTGTTATCAGGCCCGTTCGATCGCCAGTGCCACGCCTTGACCGCCGCCGATGCACAGAGTGGCGAGGCCTTTTTTGGCGTCGCGTTTGATCATCTCGTGCAGCAGGGTCACTAGCACGCGGCAGCCGGAACCGCCGATCGGGTGGCCTAGGGCGATGGCGCCGCCGTTGACGTTGACTTTACTCGCGTCCCAATTCAGCTCTTTGCCCACTGCCAAGGCCTGCGCGGCGAAGGCTTCATTGGCTTCGATCAGGTCCAGGTCGGCCAGCTGCCAGCCGGCCTTGGCCAGGCAACGCTGGGTGGCACTGACCGGGCCGATGCCCATGATCGCCGGGTCGACGCCGGCGTTGGCGTAGCTGGCGATTTTCGCCAGTACCGGCAGGCCGAGGGCCTGGGCTTTGGCGGCGCTCATCAGCAGTACGGCGGAGGCGCCGTCGTTAAGGCTGGAGGCGTTGCCGGCGGTGACGCTGCCGTCCTTCTTGAACGCTGGCTTCAGCTTACCCAAGGATTCTGCTGTGGTGCCGGCGCGCGGCTGCTCGTCAGTGGCGAAGGCCAGTGGCTCGCCTTTGCGCTGGGGAATCATGATTGGGGTTATTTCATCGATAAAACGCCCGGCTTCGATGGCTGCTACGGCTTTTTGCTGCGAGGCGGCGGCAAAGGCGTCCTGGGCTTCGCGGCTGATGTCGTATTTCTCCACCAGATTCTCAGCGGTGATGCCCATGTGGTAGTCGTTGAAGGCGTCCCACAGACCGTCGGTGATCATGGTGTCGACCAGTTTGGCGTGACCCATGCGCAGGCCGGTGCGTGCGCCGGGCATTACATAAGGCGCCAGGCTCATGTTCTCCATACCGCCGGCGATGATCACTTCGGCATCGCCGCAGCGGATCGCCTGGGCACCGAGGTGCAGAGCTTTCAGGCCCGAGCCGCAGACCTTGTTCAGGGTCAGCGCTGGTACGGCGTGCGGCAGGCCGGCGAGTATTACTGCCTGACGCGCCGGGTTCTGCCCGCTGCCTGCGGTAAGTACCTGACCGAGGATCACTTCGTCGACCTGCGCGCCGTCCAGGCCGGTTTGTTCCAGCAGGCGGCGGATTACCGCGGCGCCTAGTTCAGGGGCTGGGATATTCGCCAGTGAACCCTGGAAGCTGCCGATGGCGGTGCGGGTGGCGGCAACGATGACAACGTCTTGCATAACGCGATCCTCACAAGTGACAGGCGCGGCGGGCCGCGAAAGGCCGCTATGGTGGCACAGCGGCTTTGTTTACGGCCAGCGCGCGAACCGGCCGGTCAGCGTGGCGGCAGGTTCAGGCGTTTGCGCGCACGGTGGATGGCGCCGCCGCGTACCGCCCAGCGCAGCACGGGGGCCAGGCTGTGTACGCCAGTGTGGATCATCCGGCTACGCGCCGGGCTGATCTGCTGGCCGAGCATCTGTTGCGCCCAATCTGGCAGCAGGTCGATGCCAGCCTGCATCAGCAGCTTGGCCGCCGGGGCCGCGAGGGCGCTGGGTGCCGGGGCGTTGAGCAGGATGTGCAAGATTTCCAGCGAGCGTTCATCACAGAGCAGCTCGGGGCGCACAGCTGCCAGGTAGGCGGCGACCTCGGAGCGCGAGCGCGGCACCTGGATGGCGCCCAGACGCTCTGCGATCAGGGCGATTTCCGCGTAGTAGCGGTCCTGATCGGCTTCGCTCAGTTGTGGGTTGCGGTAACGCAGGTGTGCTTGGAGAAAACTGTACACCTCGGCCACATGCACCCAGGTCAGCAGCGCCGGATCACTGGCGGCATAGGTGCGGCCATCCGGGGCGGTGCCTGTGACTTTGAGGTGAATGGTCTTGACCTTGTCGATCAGCCAGTCGGCATCGGCGCGCGAGCCGTAGGTGGTGCCAGATATAAACTGGCCGGTGCGACGCAGGCGGCCGAGTAGGTCCTGACGAAAATTTGAGTGATCCCACACCCCGGCTAATGCCAGTGGATGCAGAGCTTGCAAGAGCAGGGCGCTGATCCCGCCGATCAGCATGCTGGTGAAGTCGCCATGCACCTGCCAACTCACCGAGTCGGGGCCGAACAGACCGGGGTCGTCCTGGGGCTTTTCGAAGTCGATTTGCCCCAAGGCGATACCGCTGAGACTAAGGACTTGGCTTTCGATACGGCGGCGAAGAAATTCCATGGAATGGTGGGTTCGTTTGCTGGTGTAGGGTGGATCGCGCTTCATCGATCCATCGGTTGGCGATCCGCCCGATGGCGCTCCGCCGCGCGGGGCCTTTGGTGGATGAACAGAGCGTCAGCTAGGCGCCTCGATCCACCCTACATCCTAGCGTGCGGTTATCGGTTCAGGCGCTGCTCGATCAAACCGTCGACCACCGTCGGGTCGGCCAGGGTTGAGGTGTCGCCCATGTTTTCCAGCTCGTTGCAGGCGATTTTGCGCAGGATGCGCCGCATGATCTTGCCCGAACGGGTTTTCGGCAAGCCCGGTGCCCACTGGATCAGCTCGGGTTTGGCGAAGCTGCCAATTTCCTTGCCGACCAAGGCCAGCAGTTCCTGCTTCAGCGCATCGTTGATTTCCACGCCGTTCATCGGTGTGACGAAGGCATAGATGCCCTGGCCTTTGAGGTCATGCGGGTAACCGACCACGGCGGCTTCGGCGACGGCGTCATGCAGCACCAGGGCGCTTTCCACTTCGGCGGTGCCGATGCGGTGGCCGGAGACGTTGATCACGTCATCCACCCGGCCGGTGATCCAGTAGTAACCGTCCTCGTCGCGGCGCGCGCCGTCGCCGCTGAAGTAGTAACCGGGGTAGGGCTTGAGGTAGGTGTCGATCATCCGCTGATGGTCGCCGTAAACGCTGCGAATCTGGCTTGGCCAGCTGTCCTTGATCGCCAGTACGCCGCTACCAGCGCCATCAATCTCCTTGCCCTGTTCATCCAGCAGCACTGGCTGTACGCCGAAGAACGGCCGGGTTGCCGAACCGGGTTTGAGGTCGGTGGCGCCGGGCAGTGGGGTGATCAGGATGGCGCCGGTTTCAGTCTGCCACCAGGTGTCGACGATCGGGCAGCGGCGTTCGCCGACCACGTTGTAATACCACTCCCAGGCTTCCGGGTTGATCGGCTCGCCGACGCTGCCGAGCAGGCGCAGGCTGGTGCGTTCGGTGCATTCGACCGGACCAGTGCCCTCACGCATCAGCGCACGCAGGGCGGTGGGAGCGGTGTAGAAAATGTTTACCTGGTGTTTGTCGATCACCTGCCAGAAGCGCGAGGCGCTCGGGTAGTTGGGCACGCCTTCGAAGATCAGACTGGTCGCGCCGTTGGCCAACGGACCGTAGACGATATAGCTGTGCCCGGTGACCCAGCCGACGTCGGCGGTGCACCAGTAGATGTCGCCTTCGTGGTAGTCGAACACGTACTTGTGGGTCATCGCCGCCATCAGCAGATAGCCGCCAGTGCTGTGCAGCACGCCTTTAGGTTTGCCGGTGGAACCGGAGGTGTAGAGGATAAACAGCGGATCTTCGGCGTCCATTGGCTCGGGTGGACAGTTGCCGTCGGCGTCGCGCAGGGCTTCGTGGTACCAGATGTCGCGGCCTTCAACCCAATCGATCTCGCCCTGGGTGCGCTCGACTACCACCACTGTGGACACCGCCGGGCAGCTCTGCAGGGCCTTGTCGACATTGGCCTTGAGCGCCACGTACTTGCCGCCGCGCACACCTTCATCGGCGGTGATCACCGTGCGGCAATCGGCATCCAGAATACGGTCACGCAGAGCGTCGGGAGAGAAGCCGCCGAATACCACCGAATGCACCGCGCCGATGCGTGTGCAGGCGAGCATGGCGTAGGTGGCCTCGGGGATCATCGGCATATAGATGCACACCCGGTCGCCCTTTTTCACCCCACGGCTTTTCAGCACGTTGGCCAGGCGGCTGACGTTGTGGTGCAGCTTCTTGTAGGTGATGTGAGCCGATTCGCTGGGGTTGTCGCCTTCCCAGATCAGTGCAATTTGCTCGCTGCGTTTTTCCAGGTGACGGTCGATGCAGTTGTAGCTGACGTTCAGTTGCCCACCCTTGAACCACGAGCCCGAACCGCTTAGCAGGTCGCCTTGTTGCACGCTGGTCCAGGGTTTGCTCCAGTCGAGGAAGGCCTTGGCCTGCTCGGCCCAGAAGATTTCCGGCTGCTCGATCGACTGCTGGTAAAGACGCATGTAGTCGTCGTTGTCCAGGTGGGCGCGTTGGCGCACTGCATCGGGCACGGGGTGGCGGGTGATTTCGAACATGGCGGGTCCTTATTGTTGTGTTCCGCGATGTTCGTAGGGTGAACCAAGCGGGTGCTTGGTTCAAGTGCTGGCCTTGTGCTCGGTCGCTGTGGATCAGCCGCGATGCCGTTCGCGGAAGTGCTGGATCAAGCCTTGTGTAGAGGCGTCACTGGCGGGCTCGTCGAGTTGGCCGGTGAGACGCTGATAAACGCCCTGGCCAAGGTCCTTGCCCAGTTCGACGCCCCACTGATCAAAGGCGTTAATGCCCCAGATGGCGCTCTGTACGAACACCTTGTGCTCGTAAAGCGCTACCAGTGCGCCGAGGTTGAATGGGTCGACGCGGTTGAGCGCGAGGATATTGCTCGGGCGGTTACCGGGGATCACCTTGTGCGGTGCCAGACGTTGCACTTCGGCCTCGTCCAGACCCTTGGCGCGCAGCTCGGCTTCAGCTTCCTCGCGGGTCTTGCCGTGCATCAAGGCTTGGCTCTGTGACAGGCAGTTGGCAAACAGCCACTGGTGATGGTCAGCCAGCGGGCTGAAGCTATTAACCGGGACGATAAAGTCTGCTGGGATCAGCTCGGTACCCTGGTGCAGCAACTGGTGATACGCGTGTTGGCCGTTACAGCCCACGCCGCCCCAGATCACGGGGCCGGTGCTGAAGTCCACGGGGCTGCCGTCCTGGCGCACGCTTTTGCCGTTGGATTCCATGTCCAACTGCTGCAGGTGTTTGGTGAAGTTACGTAGGTAGTGGTCGTAGGGCAGGATCGCCTGGCTTTTCGCACCCCAGAAGTTGCCGTACCAGATCCCCAGCAGGGCCATCAGGACGGGCATGTTTTCCGCCAGCGGCGCTTGGGTGAAATGCTGGTCCATGGCGTAGGCGCCGGCCAGCAGTTCTTTGAAGTTGGAGATGCCGATGGCCAGGGCAATCGGCAGGCCGATGGCCGACCACAGTGAGTAACGCCCGCCGACCCAGTCCCACATCGGGAAGATATTTTCCGCCTTGATACCGAATTCGATCGCAGCCTTCTGGTTGCTGGTCACCGCAATAAAGTGCTTGTGCAGCTCGGCTTCCGGGCCGCCCAGGGCCAGGTACCAGTCGCGTGCGGCCAGGGCGTTCTTCAGGGTTTCCAACGTACCGAAGGATTTGGACGACACAATAAACAGCGTGGTCTGTGGGTTCAGGCGCGCCGTCAGTTCACGGAACTCGCTGCCGTCGATATTCGCCAGGTAATGACAGCGCACGCCGCGCTGGGTAAAGGGCCGCAGTGCTTCGGACACCAACTGAGGGCCGAGGAATGAACCGCCAATACCAATGTTTACCACTTCGGTGATCGGTTTGTCGCTGTAGCCGCGCCACAGGCCGCTGTGCACGCGGCTGACCAATTCGGTCATCTGATGGAGTACGCGGTGCACTTGCGGAATCAGGTCGACGCCGTCGAGTTTCAGGGTGCGGCCAATCGGGCTGCGCAGGGCTGTATGCAGTGCTGCACGCCCTTCAGATGCATTGACCTTATCGCCGCTGAACAGGGCGTGAATGGACTCCGGCAGCTGGGCTTGTTCAGCTAGCTGCACCAACAGTCCCAGGGTTTTTTCGTCGATCAGGTTCTTTGAGTAGTCCAGCAGCAGGCCGCTGCTGCTCAGGGAAAAACGGGTAAAACGTTGCGGGTCACGGGCAAAGGCCTCGCGCATGCTGAAGTCGTTCATCTGCCCGCGCTGCTCGCGCAGCGCCTGCCAGGCGGGCAGGCTGGTGACGTCATGCGTTTGCTGGAAATAGGCCATTGGTGCGTGTTCCTTGTTTTGGGTGCGGCGAATCATGCAAAAAAGCCCGGAGTTATCCGGGCCTTGAGTGTAACTGGCGGGCGTGGGGCCAGCATCTACGCCGTGGATCAGCCTGGAGTATCGAGGTCGAACGCCAGGTTGTCGATCAACCGGGTGCTGCCAATAAACGCTGCCAGCAGTATGACCAAGCGGCGATCATCTGAGGTGGCCGGACGTAGGCTGTTGGCTTCGCGTACTTCCAGATAATCCGGGCTAAAGCCTGCGGCGCTGTGCTGCTGCTGTGCGACGGCGACCAGTTTGGCGTAATCACGCTCACCGGCGCGAATCGCTGTGGCCATCTCTTGCAGGGTACGGTACAGCACCGGCGCAACTTCACGCTGTGCCGTATTCAGGTAACCGTTGCGCGATGACAGCGCCAGGCCATCGTCGGCCCGCACCGTCGGCTCGCCGATAATCTGGATCGGCATATTGAGGTCACGCACCAGGGTGCGGATCACCGCCAGTTGCTGGAAATCCTTCTGGCCAAAAATCGCCAGATCAGGCTGCACCATATTGAACAACTTGCTGACGACGGTCGCAACGCCTTCGAAGTGACCAGGGCGGCTGGCGCCGCAGAGGCCTTCAGACACGCCCGGTACGCTGACGCGGGTCTGGCCATCCATACCGTGCGGGTACATTTCCTCGACATCCGGGGTGAACAGCAGATGGCAGCCGGCTTCGACTAGCTTTTCCTGATCGGCGAGCAGGGTGCGCGGGTATTTGTCGAGGTCTTCGCTGGGGCCGAACTGCAAGGGATTGACGAAGATGCTGGCGACCACGAAATCGGCACGCTGAGCGGCTTTCTCCACCAATGCGGCGTGACCGGCATGCAGGTTGCCCATGGTCGGGACGAAGGCGATCTGTTTGCCTTCGGCACGGGCCTGGGCGACAGCGGCGCGCAACTCGCGCACACTTTTAACTGTGTTCATGCAGAAAATCCGTGTTCGGCTGCTGGGAAACTCTGGTCTTTGACCGCTTTGACGTACGCACTGATGGCGTTCTGGATGCTGCTCTGGCCGGCCATAAAGTTCTTCACGAACTTTGGCGTGCGGCCGCTCAGTGACAGCCCAAGCATGTCATGCAGGACCAACACCTGACCGTCGGTGGCAACGCCGGCGCCAATGCCGATGACTGGGATCTTCACGGCTTGGCTGATTTCAGCGGCCAGTTCGCAGGGTACGCATTCCAGCAGCAGCATCGCCGCGCCGGCTTGTTCCAGTGCCATGGCGTCAGCGCGCATCTGCCGCGCTTGGGCTTCCTGGCGGCCTTGCACCTTATAACCACCGAGGATATTCACCGCCTGCGGGGTGAGGCCGAGGTGGGCGCACACGGGTACGCCGCGCTCAGCCAGTTGACGAATTGGCTCGGCGAGCCAGGCTGCACCTTCAAGCTTGACCATGTGGGCGCCGGCTTGCATCAGTGCCGCGCTGTTGTTCAGGGCTTGCTCAAGGGTGGCGTAGGCCATAAAGGGCAGATCGGCGAGAATCAGTGCGCCCTGGTTGCCACGTTTGACGCTGGCGGTGTGGTACGCCATTTCGGCGACAGTGACGGGCAGCGTGCTGTCATGGCCTTGCAAGACCATGCCGAGGGAATCGCCCACCAGCAGCACATCGACACCGGCCTGGCAGGCTGTCTGGGCGAACGTGGCGTCATAGCAGGTCAGCATGGCGATTTTCTCGCCGCTCTGCTTGAGGCTTTGCAGGGTGGTCAGGGTTACATCAGGCATGAAAACTGTCCTCACTCAGGCGTTCAGTCAGCAGTTGTGCTGCTTCAAGTTGGCCTGCATTGGCCTCGAATTGCACCGGTGCGGGGCAACGGGACGCCTATAGTCCTGATGGGGGGGCTCGAAGTCAATTGCAGGTGTTACCGGCTTGTTACTGCCGTTACCGCCAATGTGCCAGCTCGCAGGTAGGGTTATTACTGCTGCGGCTGCATGACCCAGCAGTCGAAGTTGTCCGGAATTCAGGTCAACGCTGTTTCGCTGAGGCGTTCCAGCCCTACATAAGGACAAGCCCCAAGCAGTTCTATCAGGGCGCGGCCATCCGGCAGCTTTAGGTCGGGGGCGATCTCAGCCAGCGGGTAGAGGACAAAGGCGCGGGCGTGCATGTGGTAGTGCGGCACGGTCAGGCGCGGCTCATCCAGTAAGCGTTCGCCGAACAGCAAAATATCTAGGTCGAGGGTGCGTGGCCCCCAACGCTCGGCCTTTCGCGTACGGCCTTGCTCAAGTTCGATCGTCTGCAAGGCATCTAGCAGGGCCAATGGACTGAGTTCGGTATCCAGTGCCGCCACGGCATTTACATAGCGCGGTTGATCCGCAGGACCCAATGGGTCGCTGCTATAGAAGGATGACTGGGCAATCAGATCTGTCTGCGGCAGCGCGGCCAGGGCGGCCAGCGCGCTGCGCAGTTGCTCGATCGGTGTGGCCAGGTTACTGCCCAGGCCGATATAGACGCGTTCCATTATTCGCCGGCTGTACTGCTCGAGTTCTCAGCAGCCGGGCCGCGTTTACGCTTGCTGTTATTGCGTTTGCGCTTACGGGGGGCACCTGGGCCATCGTCCTTGTTGCTGAGGTCGCGGATCATATTGCGCCGCTCGCTGTCGCTGACATCCTGATAGCGGGTCCACCAGTCGCCCAGGCCACCGGTTTCCTCGCCTGCGCTTTCGCGCAGCAGCAGGAAGTCGTAGCCAGCGCGGAAACGTGGGTTTTCCAGCAGCATGTCGGCGCGTTTGCCGCTGCGACGTGGCAGGCGTTCCTGCATATCCCAGATTTCACGGATCGGCATGGTGAAGCGTTTGGGCACCGCGATGCGCTGGCATTGCTCGCTGATCAGCTCGTGAGCGGCTTCCTGCATGGCCGGGATCGGCGGCATACCGCGATCCTGCAGCTTGATCACGCGGGCTGGCAGGGCTGGCCACAGCAATGCGGCAAGGAGGAAGGCGGGCGTGACCGTTTTGCCCTGATGAATGCGTAGGTCAGTGTTGTCCAATGCATTACGGATCAACTGGTCGGTGTAATCCGGGTTGAGCTTCAGCGCCTCGGCACTGGCCGGGAACAGCTGGCCGAACAGACCGTAATCCACCAGCAGCTCGTAGGTGTACACCGCGTAGCCGGCGAGAAACAGCTTGAGCACTTCATCGAATAGGCGCGCAGCGGGTATCCCGCCTAGCAGCGGAGCCAGCTTGTAGATCGGCGCGGCGCTGTGTTTCTCGATGTCGAAATCCAACTTGGCGGCAAAACGCACCGCACGCAGCATGCGCACCGGGTCTTCCTGGTAGCGCTGAGTCGGGTCACCGATCAGGCGGATCAGGTGGTTGCGAATGTCGTGCACGCCATTGGCGTAATCGAGGATGCGCTCGGTGCTCGGGTCGTAATACAGCGCATTGATGGTGAAGTCGCGACGCTGGGCGTCGTCTTCCAGGCTGCCATACACGTTGTCACGCAGAATGCGTCCGCTCTCGTTACGCGAGGATAGATTGCTGTTCTCTTCTTCCTCGCCTTCCGGATGATTGGCGCGGAAGGTGGCGACCTCGATGATCTCGCGGCCGAAATGCACGTGAACCAGCTTGAAGCGGCGGCCAATGACCCGGGCATTGCGGAACTCGGCGCGCACTTGTTCGGGCGTGGCACTGGTGGCCACGTCGAAATCCTTGGGGTCAATGTCCAGCAGCAGATCGCGTACGCAACCGCCGACCAGATACGCCTGGTAGCCAGCCTGTTGCAGGCGTTCGACCACGCTGATGGCGTAGCGGCTGATTTCACCGCGTTCGATCGGGTGCTGGCTGCTGCTCAGCACTTCAGGCGTGCTGTGTGAGTGGTTGCCACGGCGGGCTGGGGTACGAAAGGACTTGAACAGCTTTTTCAGCATGGGAGGCACTGTTTGACTAAATGACTGGCCAGAGTATATGCCGGCCGCAGGAATGGCGCGGATTCTAGCATTGAGTCGACGATTGATGGAGGAAACGACAGGAAAGGGCGGCAGGCGGGGGATTTGAAGCTACTGGGGGAGCCGAAGCTCCCCCCCAAATTGGTGCGTGCTCTGTTTTTATTATTATGGCGGGCTTGTTGTTTTTGTTGATTTACCCGTTCCATCCAGTCAAGGACTTTTGGAAAACTTCCCAAGCTGGGAATCAAGAGCAAACGGATTGCTTTGGATGCTGACGCTGCAATGATCACGGTGTGACCTAACCAGTATTGGCGCTGCCTTGGGGCAGTTTTATTATTCTCAGCCTGGTTATGGGGCGTACCCCAACGGCAATTCCTTTCCAAAAGAATCAGTTAGCTGCGCCTCCGCGTTGTTGTTTTTATTATGCTGGAGTCGGTACGTCTTATTTTTATTAGGGTTGGAACGTTTTGTTATTGTTGTTGTGCTGACTCTAAAGCATACCCCGTGCCAGTTTTTTAAATCCCTTTAAAATCAACGGCTTGATTGTTTGTGTGAGGCGCGGTGCGGCACAAAAAAGCCGGGTTCTCGTTACCGTAAGACCCGGCTTTTGTTACTAAGTGTTGAAGGGGTAACAGGAGAGGGAACCTCTTGCGGGCGCATCTGTCACCTTGGCGCGCCGCTCTAGCCCGCGGTTGCCCCTGAAGATTTGCGCCGTGGGATACCGAGGCGCTGGCGGCGCTCCCACAAACATTTGCGGCTGATGCCGAGTTTGCGTGCCAGTTCGGTCTCGGTCATATGGTCCTGGTGCTCGAGAACGAAGTGCTGGAAGTAATCCTCCAACGACAGGTCTTCAGTGGGTTCGCTCGGCTCATGCCCCAGGCCGCCGCTTTGTGCGGGCAGGCCGGTGAAGTCGTCTTCCAGGTCATCCAGTTCAATATCGATGCCCAGTAGTTCGGCCGAGATGCTATTGCCTTCACAGAGAATCACTGCGCGTTCGATGGCGTTTTCTAGTTCACGCACGTTACCCGGCCAGGGGTAATGGCGAATCGCTTGTTCAGCATCGGCAGCAAAGCTCAATTCCGGACGGCCTTGGCGGGTACTTTGGCGCACCAGGAAGGCGCGGGCGATTTCACTTACGTCAGCGCCGCGCTCACGCAGTGCGGGCAGTTTGAGGGCAATCACATGCAGGCGGTAATACAGGTCTTCGCGAAATTGGCCAATCTTCGACAGGCTTTTCAAGTCACGGTGAGTCGCGGCGATCAAGCGCACATCGACCTTCTGTGATTGCACCGAGCCGACCCGGCGGATTTCGCCTTCCTGCAGTACGCGCAGCAGGCGTGCCTGGGCCTCCAGAGGCAGTTCACCGATTTCATCAAGGAACAAAGTGCCGCCGTCAGCGGCTTCGACCAAACCCGCTCGGCCGGCGCTGGCGCCAGTAAAGGCGCCTTTCTCATGGCCGAATAGCTCGGACTCGATCAGCGATTCGGGGATGGCGGCGCAGTTCACTGAAATCAGCGGCGCTTTGGCACGGCGTGAAAGGTTGTGCAGAGCGCGGGCGACCAGCTCTTTACCGGTACCGGACTCGCCCTGAATCAGCACGTTGGAGTCTGTAGGCGCGACCTTGCGGATCTTGCTGTACATCTCCTGCATAGCCGCACAGGAGCCGATGATGCCTATTTCGCCGTTACTGTTGTCCACCACCTTTTCGGCGCTGGCTTTTGTTGTGCCGGTGGCGGGGGCTGGAGCGCTCTTGGCCTGCTGGTGATCGCGCAGGATGCGCGCGACGGCCTGGAGCATTTCGTCGTGGTCAAAGGGTTTGGCGATGTAATCCACCGCGCCCATTTTCATCGAGTCGACCGCCGAACGCAGGCTGGCGTAGCTGGTCATGATCAGCACCGGCGTGCCCTGGCCGAGCTTGATCAGCTCAGTGCCGGGTGCGCCCGGTAAGCGCAGGTCGCTGACGATCAGGTCGAAGCTGGGGATGCTGAAGCGCTCTTGCGCTTCCTGCACCGAGCCCGCTTCACTGACTTCGTATTGGTTACGTTCCAGCAGACGACGCAAGGCAGAGCGGATAATAGTTTCGTCTTCGACGATCAAAATATGAGGCATCAATTCGGTCTCTCGACGGTCTCGGGGCATGCCGCTGGGCTAAAGGGCCTGGCAGGCATGCTCGCTGGTAGCTGGTTTAAGTCGCTATGGACGTCGCCTCGACATGCCTCGGCAGGCTGACCCTAATGCGGGTGCCGCGTTGAAGCTCGGGGTCGGCCGGGCTGTCGATTGTTATCTGTCCATAATGCTCTTCCACGATCGAATAGACCAGTGCAAGGCCCAGTCCCGTACCTTTGCCCGGGTCCTTGGTGGTGAAGAAAGGTTCGAACAAGCGGTCGATGATTGCCTTGGGAATACCGCTGCCTTCGTCCTCGACGATCAGGTCGACGGTGTGCTCGAAACGTTCGCTTTTGACCCGGATCGCGCTGCCCGGCGGTGAGGCATCGCGGGCGTTGGACAGCAGGTTGATCAGCACCTGAGCCAGGCGTTGCGGGTCACCCACCACCCAATGATCGGAGTCGCAAAGATTGAAAAACTGCACTTCGACGCTGCGCCGGTTGAGCGCCAGCAGGGCAATCGCATCCTGCGCCACCTGGGCCAGACACACCGGCTCCTCGCTGTGCTGGTGGCTGCCGGAATGGGCAAAGCTCATCAGCGATTGAACGATGCGCGACACGCGCTTGGTCTGCTCGATGATCTGCTCGCTGATCTCGGTCAGCTCGGGGTCACCTTCGCGTTCTTCGCGCAGGTTCTGCGCCAGGCAGGCGATGCCGGTGATCGGGTTGCCGATCTCATGTGCCACGCCGGCAGCCAGACGACCAATGGAGGCGAGTCGCTCGGAGTGCACGAGCTTGTCTTCCAGCATCTGCGTTTCGGTGAGGTCTTCAACCAGCAGTACCAGGCCGCTGTTGCCGGGGGCCAGTGGCTCGTCGATGGCCGCTTTGTGCAGGTTGAGCCAGCGCGTTTGGCCGTCCAAGGCCAGGCGCTGTTTGTGCAAGTGTTCGTCGGGCAGTTCGATAAACCGCTCCAGCAGCCCACGCCAGGGCTCGGCCAAAGTGTTCAGGCGTGAGCCGACCACACGCTGCGCGGGAATTTCGGTGAGTTCTTCCATGGCCTTGTTCCACATCAGAATCTCCTGATCCTTGGCCAACGAGCAAACGCCCATCGGCAGTTCCTGCAGGGTCTGGCGGTGATAGCGGCGCAGGGTGTCGAGTTCGGCGGCGAGACCGGTGAGGCGCGAGTGGTAGTCCTCGAGGCGGTTCTCGATAAAGTGGATGTCCTCGGTGACGTAGGTTTCGCTGCCGGCTTTATAGGGCAGGAAGGTTTCGACGATGTCCTGGGCCACGCTGGGGCCCATCAGACCGGACAGGTTGGCTTCGATGCGATCACGCAGGCGGCGCAGGGCATAAGGGCGACCTTCATCGAACGGCAAATGCAGGTCGCGCAGGGCTTGCTCCACCTCGTGCTGGGCGGTCTTGGCACCCAGGGGTTTGGCCAGTTGCGCGGCAAATTCCTGTGGCGAAGCGGCCAGCAGTTCACGGCGTTGCGGGCGGCGCACGTTATCTACAGCGCAGGCTTCTGCGGCGCTCTTTTCTTCCGGGCTGGCTTCGGTGAACAGTGACACCAGAGTGAACACCAGCACGTTAGCGGCCAATGAGCCGATGGCGGCCAGGTGCCAACTGCTGTCATCCAGCACATAAATGACGTTGAACCAGGGCAGATACAAGCCCTGCAGGTTGCCGAGCATCGGCAACAGCATGCTCACCACCCAGACGGCGATCCCCGCCAGCAAGCCGGCAATAAACCCTTTGCGATTGGCGGCGGGCCAGTACAACACCGACAGAACGCCGGGGAGGAATTGCAGGGTGGCGACGAAGGCGACGATGCCGAGGTTGGCCAGGTCCTGTTCAGCACCGAGCAGTAAATAGAAGCCGTAGCCGGCCATGATCACCAGCAGGATCAGTGCGCGCCGTGTCCACTTCAACCAGCGATAGATATTGCCTTCCGACGGTGGTTGGTAGAGCGGCAACACCACATGGTTGAGCACCATGCCGGACAGCGCCAGGGTGGTGACGATGATCAACCCGCTGGAAGCCGACAGGCCGCCGACATAGGCGATCAGCGCTAGGGTCTGGCTATTCACCGCGATGCCGACGCCGAGGGTGAAGTATTCCGGGTTGGTGGTCGCACCCAGCTTGAGACCGGCCCAGAGAATCAGCGGCACCGCCAAGCTCATCAGCAGCAGAAACAGCGGTAGGCCCCAGCTGGCGCTGACCATGGCGCGCGGGTTGAGGTTCTCGGTAAAGGTCATGTGGTACATGTGCGGCATGACGATCGCCGAGGCGAAGAACACCAGCAACAAGGTGCGCCAGGGGCCTTCCTGCAGCGGCGTGTGCAGGCTTGTCAGCGAGGACTGGTTCTGCACCAGCCACGATTGCAGGTCCTGCGGACCGTCGAACACACCGTACAGGGCATACAGGCCGATGGCGCTGATCGCCACCAGTTTGACCACCGACTCAAAGGCGATGGCGAACACCAGGCCTTCATGCTTTTCGCGGGTGGCGATATGCCGGGCGCCGAACAAAATGGTGAACAGAATGATCAGCCCGCAATAGGCCAGCGCCACGCGCTCCTGCACTGGCTCGCGGGTGAGGATGCCGATGGAGTCCGCTACTGCCTGAATCTGCAGGGCCAGCAGCGGCAGTACGCCGATCAGCATAAACACCGTGGTCAGGGCACCGGCCCAGGTGCTGCGAAACCGAAAGGCAAACAGGTCGGCCAACGATGACAGCTGGTAAGTTCGGGTGATGCGCAGAATCGGGTAGAGCAGTACCGGCGCCAGTAGAAATGCCCCGGACACCCCCAGGTAACTGGCGAGGAAGCCATACCCATACTGATAGGCCAGCCCCACTGTGCCGTAGAAGGCCCAGGCACTGGCATAGACGCCGAGCGACAGGGTGTAGGTCAGTGGATGGCGAATTATCCAGCGCGGAATCAGGCCGTGCTCACTGATCCAGGCCACGCCGAACAGGATAAGAAGGTAGGCGGCGCTGATCAGAATCAGCTGGCTCAGGCTAAAGCTCGTTAGCATCACGTTGGCTCTGAAGCGAAGAAGGTTAAGACGCGGTCACGCAGGTTGCGCCGCAGCAGGTCAGAGTTCATCGGCATCACGCTGACTCTGCAGAATGAAGGTCACGACGATGAGGATCAGCCACAGCAGGTAGGGGCGGTACCAGGCCCCATTGGGGTCGATCCACCAGTCCATGATGGCCGGGGAGAACAGGTAGATTCCCACCACCAGGATCAGCACCAATCGGTAGATATACATGCCGCATCTCTTCGCTTAATTGCCGGCGATGGTAACGGATGCATGCTGCTCTGGGCTATTGGTCGGCCGGCGTGCGCAGGGCTTGGCTTTTCCTTATTAGTTGGTACTATCGTTCCACTTAATAAGAATAATGCTGGAGATTGCCATGCGCCTTGCCCCGCTTTCCGTGCTTGCCCTGTCCGTGCTGCTAGCTGCCTGCAGCGAAGAACCAGCCCCGGTGGCCGATCTGGATTTCCAGAAAGACCTGCAAACTCAGCTGATCAAGGCCAAGCCCGGCAGCGTGATTGAGATTCCTGCCGGCACCTACCAGCTCGACCGCAGCCTGAGCCTGAAAGTCAGTGGCGTGACCATCAAGGGTGCGGGTATGGACAAGACCATCTTGAGCTTCAAGGGGCAGAAGTCCGGCGCCGAAGGCCTGCTGGTGGACGCTTCGGATTTCACCATTGAAGACATCGCCTTCGAGGACACCTTGGGTGATTCGCTGAAAGTGGTGGGCGGCAAGAACATCATCATCCGCCGTGTGCGCACCGAGTGGACCAACGGCCCGGCCACCGAGAACGGCGCTTATGGCATCTACCCGGTGCAGACCGAGAACACCCTGATCGACGGCGCGGTGGCCATCGGCGCATCGGATGCCGGTATCTATGTCGGCCAGTCGCGCAACGTGGTGGTGCGCAACAGCCGTGCCGAGCGCAATGTCGCCGGGATCGAGATCGAAAACACCATCGACGCGGACGTGTATGACAACGTCGCCACCGGTAACACCGGCGGCATTCTGGTGTTCAACATGCCCAACCTGCCGCAGGCCGGGCGGGTGACGCGGGTGTTCCGCAACAAGATCGAGGGCAATAACCACAAGAACTTCGGCCACAAGGGCACGCCGGTGGCCAGCGTGCCGGCAGGTTCCGGCGTGGTGATCAACTCCAACGATGATGTTGAGGTGTTCGACAACGACATTGGCGACCACAAGACCGCCAACGTGATCATCAGCAGCTACTTCAGTACCGGCTATACCGATCTCTCCACAGCGGAGAGTTTCGACCCTTACCCGGAAGGTATTCATATCCATGGCAACCGATTCGGCCCAGCCGGCGACAGCCCTGATCACCTGGAGTTGAAAGCGCTAAAGGTCAGCCAGTTCGGTTTGAATGGCCGCCTGCCGGATATTCTCTGGGACGGTTACGTCAACCTCGACATTCTGGTGGACGGCAAGCTGCCGGCGGACCGGGCGATCTGCATCAATAACGGCGAGGCGGGGATGATCAACGTCGACGGGCCGAACAACTACAAAAACATCAGCACCGATATGACCGACTACCGTTGCAGCCTGCCGCCATTGCCTGCCGTCAAACTGGCCTCGGCTGATGCCGACCAGGGGGCCTGATGCATCGTCTGTTGCTGGGAGCGCTGCTGCTCCTCGCCGGCTGCGAGCAGCAGCCGGCGCCGCTGTACTTGCCGCAAGGTGACAACTACCCAGAAACACTCAGCGAGTGGGGCATGCTGCAACGCGCAGACGGCTTTATCGCGCCGGTTGCCGAGGCCTTGCCCTATGACCTGAATACCCCGCTGTTTACCGACTACGCACACAAGCTGCGTACCGTCTGGATGCCAGCAGATACGGCGGCGAGTTATGGCGAGGCGCACTTCGACTACCCAGTTGGCACAGTACTGAGCAAGACCTTCTACTACACCAAGGACGCCCAGGGCCGCTTGCTGCTTAACGAGCGGGATGATCGCGATCCGCAGCGTGGCCTGGAGCTGGCGCGGGTGCAGTTGATCGAGACGCGCATCCTGCTGAAACAGCAGGAGGGCTGGGTAGCGTTGCCCTATGTGTGGGATGAACAGCAACAAGAGGCGCATCTTGAATGGGCGGGTGACAGCCGCGAGTTGAGCCTGCTGAATGCCGAGGGTAAGACTCAGGCAGTTGCCTATCAGGTGCCGGATGCCAACCAGTGTGCTGGTTGCCATGAAGAAACCGCAGGGCAGGGCGTCAATCCGCTGGGGCCGAAGGCGCGCCATCTGAACAAGGATTTTGCTTACGCCGACGGCATGCATAACCAGTTGCAGCATTGGCAGCAGCAGGGTCGTTTGCAGGGTGTGCCGGCCGAGTTGCAGGGCGTGCCGCAGAACGCGTTATGGCCGACGCCGCGCGCTGGCGAAAGCCTGGAAAAACAGGCGCGCAGTTACCTAGACGCCAACTGCAGCCACTGTCACAACCCCAAGGGCCCAGGGCGTACCTCGGGCCTGCTGCTCGACCCGGCCACGGCCATCGGCATCAGTTATGGCTTGTGCAAGCAGCCGGTGGCGGCGGGCAAAGGTTCCGGTGATCGCCTGGTGGATATTCACCCGGGCCAGCCGGATAAGTCGGTGCTGCTGTTTCGCGTGGAAAGTGTCGACCCCAGCATCATGATGCCGGAGCTGGGTCGCTCTGCTATGCATGCCGAAGGCGTGGACGTACTGCAGCGGTGGGTTGCCAGCCTGCAAGGGGATTGCTGAGAGCTTGCTCAAAGGCTGCTGCGCGTCGGCCCTGATGCGTTAAAAACAGGCTCGGAATGCTCATTTACAAAAGTAAACTCGTGTGCGAGCCCAGTCCGCTTCCTCGCCTGTTTTGACCAGTCGGAGGCTGTTACTAACGTAGCGCCTTGCATGGCTCTAGCTCGCGAGCCCTTGAGCAGGCTCTAGGAACGGCGCGACCTGTTTTCGTGCGCTGCGGCAGGTGTGGGGCATGGCTGGCCCTGTTGTGGTGCGCGTCAGTGGTGGGTGAATGCGCCAGGCCGCGCCAGTGCTGGCTTGGATCACTGGCATAAGTCTTGCGCTGCCTGGTTATCGCCCAGGTTCGCAGGAGGCCCGCTGTGTCGATTCATATCGCCTTGCACCATGTCAGCCACTATCGCTATGACCGCGCGGTCAATCTTGGCCCGCAGGTCGTGCGCCTGCGTCCTGCACCGCACAGCCGTACCCGGGTTCTGTCCTACGCGTTGAAGGTCGAACCGGGCGAGCACTTTATCAACTGGCAGCAGGACCCTCAGGGCAACTACCTGGCGCGCCTAGTGTTTCCGGAGAAGACCCGCGAGCTGAAGATCGAGGTCGATCTGGTCGCCGAAATGGCGGTGTTCAACCCCTTCGATTTTTTCCTTGAGCCTTACGCTGAGAAAATCCCTTTCGCCTATACCGAGGGCGAGCAGCTGGAGCTGGCGCCTTATTTGGTCAAGCTGCCGGCCGGCAAACTTTTCGCCAAATACCTGGCCAGCATCGAGCGTACGCCGCTGCCGAGCGTGGATTTTTTGGTGGCGCTGAACCAGCGCCTTTCCACCGATATCAGCTACCTGATTCGACTTGAGCCGGGCGTGCAGACTCCGGAAGAAAGCCTGGAGAAAGGCTCCGGCTCCTGCCGCGACTCGGCCTGGCTGCTGGTGCAGCTGTTCCGCCACCTGGGCCTGGCGGCGCGCTTTGTTTCCGGCTACCTGATTCAGCTGAAAGCCGATGTGAAATCTCTCGACGGCCCCTCCGGCACCGAGGTGGATTTCACCGACCTGCATGCCTGGTGTGAGGTCTACCTGCCCGGCGCCGGCTGGATTGGCCTGGACCCCACCAGCGGCTTGTTCGCCGGTGAAGGCCATATTCCCCTGGCCTGCAGCCCCGAACCGTCCTCGGCGGCGCCGATCAGTGGCGGCGTGGATGAGAGCGAATGCGAGTTCAGCCACGAGATGTGGGTCGAGCGTATCTGGGAAGCGCCGCGCGTCAGCAAGCCATACAGCGATGAGCAATGGCAGGCGATTGTCGCGCTCGGGCAGAAGATCGACGGCGACCTGGAGGCTCAGGACGTGCGCCTGACCATGGGCGGCGAACCGACCTTTGTTGCCCTCGATTACCCCGACGATGCGGAATGGAACACCGCTGCCCTGGGGCCGAACAAGCGCCGCCTGGCCACCGACCTGTTCCATCGCCTGCGCGAGCACTATGCGCCGCAAGCGCTGGTGCATTTCGGCCAGGGCAAGTGGTACCCCGGTGAGCAGCTGCCGCGCTGGTCGCTGAATGCCTACTGGCGGCGTGACGGCGAGCCGATCTGGCACAACCCGGCGCTGTATGCCGATGAGCAAAAAGACTACGGCGTCGATGCGGCCAAGGCCGCAGACTTTCTCACCCTGCTCGCCGAACGCCTGGGCGTGGACGCTAAATATTGCGTGCCGGCCTATGAGGACCGCTTCTACTATCTGTGGCGCGAGCGCAAGCTGCCAATCAACGTCACCGCCGAAGACCCACGCCTGGCTGACCCGCTGGAGCGCGAGCGCCTGCGTAAGGTGTTTGAGCAGGGGCTGGATAAAGTAGTCGGGCATATCCTGCCTTTGGCCCGGCAGGCCAAGCAGCTGGGCTGGCAGAGTGGCAGCTGGTTCTTGCGTGATGAGCATTGCCGGCTGATACCGGGCGATTCGGCGATGGGCTACCGGCTGCCGCTGGATTCCCAGCCCTGGGTCAGCGAAGCCGATTATCCCTACGTCACCCCGGAAGACCCCAGCCAGGTGTTCGCCCCGTTACCGGCTGCGGCGCAGATCAAACCGCAGCTGCGTGGCGTCTGGCCGGGTAGCCAGAACGGCGCGGGCAAGCGTCCGCTGTCGGGTCAGTCGGCCGCCGCCGTGGTACGTACCGCGCTGTGCGCCGAACCGCGCGAGGGCAAGCTCTATCTGTTTATGCCGCCGCTGGTGCGCCTGGAGGATTACCTGGAATTGGTGGCCGCCATCGAAGCCACCGCCGCCGAACTGAAATGCCCGGTGCTACTGGAAGGTTATGAGCCGCCGCTGGACCCGCGCCTGCAGTTCTTCCGGGTGACTCCGGACCCCGGCGTGATCGAGGTGAATATCCACCCGGCCGCCAGTTGGGATGAGCTGGTCGAACGCACCGAGTTTCTCTACGAGCAGGCGCGCGAGTGCCGCCTTTCCAGCGAGAAATTTATGATCGACGGACGCCACACCGGCACCGGCGGCGGCAACCACTTTGTCCTCGGCGGTGCGACGCCGGCTGATTCGCCGTTTCTGCGGCGCCCGGACCTGCTGCGCAGCCTGATCAGCTATTGGCACAACCATCCGTCGCTGTCCTACCTGTTCAGTGGCCTGTTTATCGGCCCGACCTCCCAGGCGCCGCGTATCGATGAGGCGCGTAACGATGCGCTGTACGAGCTGGAAATCGCCTTCGCGCAGATGCCTGAAGTGGGTCGCGACTGCCAGCCCTGGCTGGTCGACCGCCTGCTGCGCAACCTGCTGGTGGATGTGACCGGTAACACCCATCGCTCCGAGTTCTGTATCGACAAGCTGTACTCGCCGGACTCGGCCTCAGGGCGCCTTGGTCTGCTGGAGCTGCGCGCCTTCGAGATGCCGCCCCATGCGCAGATGAGCCTGGCCCAGCAGCTGTTGATTCGCGCGCTGATCGCCCGTTTCTGGCGTGAACCCTACAAGCCCGCGCGGCTGGTGCGCTGGGGCACCGAGCTGCATGACCGCTACCTGCTGCCGCACTTTATCGAGCAGGATTTTGCCGACGTGTTGCAGGAGCTGGACGGCTGCGGCTATCGCCTGCACAGCGAGTGGTTTGCTCCGCACTTCGAGTTCCGCTTTCCCAAATCCGGCGATTTCAGCGTCAAGGGCATCGAGCTGGAACTGCGTCAGGCCCTGGAACCCTGGCATGTGCTGGGCGAGGAGGGCGGGGGCGGCGGCACGGTGCGCTATGTCGACTCCTCGCTGGAGCGCATGCAGGTCAAACTCAGTGGCCTGCCGAGTGACCGCTATGTGCTGACCTGCAATGGCGTGCCGGTGCCGTTGCGGCCTACCGGCAAGGTCGGCGAGTTTGTTGGCGGCGTGCGTTTCCGCGCCTGGCAGCCGGCCAACTGCCTGCACCCGACCATCGAAGTACATGCGCCGCTGGTCTTCGACCTAGTGGACAGTTGGATGAGCCGCTCCCTCGGCGGTTGCCAGTATCATGTCGCCCATCCCGGCGGACGCAACTACGACAGCCTGCCGGTAAACGCCTATGAGGCGGAGAGTCGGCGTCTGGCGCGCTTCTTCCGCCTAGGCCATAGCCCAGGCAAGCGTCCAATATTGGCGCCAATCAACAATAATGAACTGCCCATGACCCTGGATCTGCGCCTTGTTTGACGTAATGTTGCTCACTTGAATGAAGGCTGCCGCGACCAGTCCCCTCGCCCCTTTGGGGAGAGGGTTAGGGAGAGGGGAAAACTTGTAGCTTCGCGGTGTTTTCAGCCCTCTCCCCCGGCCCCTCTCCCATAAATGGGAGAGGGGAGCGTAATGCCGTATTGCCTTGCCACTGCCGAGCCTGCCATGCCCGACCTGCTTGCCGACTACCCCCTGACACTAGGGGCTTACCATGAACTGTTCGACGCAGACGGTCAGGTGCGTCCGCACTGGCGCCTGTTGCTGGAGCGTTTGCAGCGCAGCAGCCCGGCGCAGCTGGCGCAGCGCCAGGCTCTGCTGGCGCGGCAGATTCAGGAAAATGGGGTCACCTACAACGTTTACGCCGACCCCGATGGCGCCGACCGGCCGTGGGAGCTGGACCTGCTGCCCAATCTGATTCCGGCCGAAGAATGGCAGCAGATCGCCGCCGGCGTGGCGCAGCGGGCCGGTTTACTGAATGCCGTGCTGGCCGACCTGTATGGCCCACAGCAACTGCTTGCCGACGGGCTGTTGCCGGCTGAGCTGGTGTTTGGCCACAACAACTACCTGTGGCCCTGTCAGGGTGTGCAGCCGCCCGGCGGCACTTATCTGCACCTGTATGCGGTGGATCTGGCCCGCGCCCCGGATGGCCGCTGGTGGGTCACCGCCGATCGTACCCAGGCGCCGTCTGGCGCGGGTTATGCCCTGGAAAACCGGCAGATCGTCTCCCGTGCTTTTCCCGAGCTGTACCGCGATCTGCGCGTGCAATACCTGGCCGGTTTCTTCCGCACCCTGCAGGACACCCTGGCGCGCCAGGCCCCGGCCGGCAGTGAAACGCCGCTGGTGGTGCTGCTCACCCCTGGGCGTTTCAACGAGAGTTATTTTGAGCACCTGTACCTGGCGCGTCAGCTCGGTTACCCGCTTGTGGAAGGCAGCGATCTGACCGTGCGCGATGCCAAGGTCTATCTGAAGACCCTGGCCGGCCTACGCCGCGTGCATGCGGTACTGCGCCGCCTGGATGATGACTTCTGCGACCCGCTGGAGCTGCGCACCGACTCGGCCCTCGGCGTGCCTGGCCTGCTCGAAGCGGTGCGCCAGGGCAATGTGCTGGTGGCCAATGCCCTCGGCAGCGGTGTGCTGGAGTCCCCAGGTTTGCCGGGCTTTCTGCCGGCCATTGCGGAAAAACTTCTTGGCGAAGAACTGCTGCTGCCGAGTGTCGCCAGTTGGTGGTGCGGCGAGCCGCCGGTGCTGGACAAGGCCCTGGAACAGCTCGACGAGTTGCTGGTGCGCGCCAGCTTTCCCTCGCAGAGTTTTGCCCCGGTGTTTGGCCGTGATTTGGATGAAGCGCAGCGCGCCGAGTTGGCCGAACGCCTCAAGGCGCGGCCTTATGCCTATGTCGCCCAGGCGCTGGCGCAGCTGTCGCAGGCACCGGTCTGGCAGCCTGAAGAAGGCCAACTGGCGCCGCGCGCCATCGGCATGCGGGTATTTGCCGTGGCGAGTGCCGAGGGTTACCGGGTCATGCCCGGCGGCCTGACCCGGGTAGCCGCCGAAGCCGACGCCGAAGTGGTGTCGATGCAGCGCGGCGGTGCCAGCAAGGACACCTGGGTGCTCGGTGAACGGCATGCCGGCGGCGAACCCTGGCAATGGTTGCGCCCGCTGGGCGTGGCCGATCTGGTGCGCAGTGACCCTTATTTGCCTTCGCGGGTGGTGGAAAACCTCTACTGGTTTGGCCGCTACAGCGAACGCTGCGAGGACGGTGCGCGCCTGCTGCGCATCATGCTGGCGCGCTATGTCGATGACGACGATGACCCGCAGGCGCTGCAAACCGCCCTGAGCCTGGCTGAAAGCTTGGGTCTGCTGCCGGATGCCGACAGCGGCGAACTGCAGCAGCGTCTGCTTGAAGCGCTGCTGGGTGAGGACTGGCAGGGCAGCCTACGTGGCAATCTGCAGCGTTTGCAGTGGGTGGCCGGCAGCGTGCGCGGCAAGCTGTCCCAGGCCAACTGGCAGGCCCTGCTCGAATTACAGCGCGAGGCCCAGGGGTTGAGCAGCGAGCAGGCCGATTTCGGCGAGTTACTGGATTTTCTTGACCGCCTGCTGCTGTCGCTGGCGGCGCTCTCAGGCTTTGCTTTGGATGACATGACCCGTGACGACGGCTGGCGTTTTCTGATGATCGGCCGCTGCATCGAGCGTCTGCAGTTTCTCTGCGACAGCCTGGCCAACTTCCTCACCAGTAGCGCGGCGCAGGATCAGTCGGCGCTGGAGTGGCTGCTGGAACTGGGTAACAGCAGCATCACCTACCGCACCCGTTACCTGGCTTCCGCGCAGCTGATTCCGGTGCTCGACCTGTTGCTGCTGGATGAGCAGAACCCGCATGCCGTGCTGTTTCAGGTGCGCACCCTGCTGCGCTCGCTGGCGCGCCTGGGCGAGCGTTTCGAGCTGCCCAGCGAGCGCCGGCTGAAACACCTGGAAGGGCAGTTGGCGCGCTTTAGTCTGGCCAGCTTGGAGAATCCACTGTTTGGCGCGGCCAGCGTGCAGGAGGTGCTGGATGGTTTGTCTGGGCTGCTGGAAAGCATCAGCCAGGCCAGTGCGGACATCTCCGACCGTTTAGGCTTGCGCTTCTTTGTGCATGTCGACGCCAGCCAGCGGACGCAATCCTCATGAGCAGCGCCTTCTACCAGATACTTCACGACACCCATTACCGCTACGCCAGCCCGGTGTCGCTGGCTCAGCAGCTGGCGCACCTGTGGCCACGGGCTTGCCCCTGGCAACGCAACCATGAACAGCAACTGCTGGTCAGCCCGCAGCCGTGCCAGCGCCAGGATGCGCTTGATGTGTTCGGCAACCCGCTGACCCGCCTGGTGTTCGAGCGCCCGCATGACGAACTCAAAGTCAGCGCGCGGCTACAGGTCGAAGTGTTGGCGCGCCCAGCGTTGGATCTGCAGGCGTCACCGCCCTGGGAAGAGGCCTGCACGGCGCTGCGCTACAGCGGTCAGGCGTTACTGCCTGGGGTGCTGGAGGCGACGCGTTTTCGTTTCGAGTCGCCTTATGTGCACCTCAAGCAGGTGTTTGCCGAGTATGCGGCGGATTGCTTTAGCCCCGGCCGGCCGTTGCTGGCGGCGGTGGACGGGCTGATGCAGAAGATCTTTGCCGAGTTCAGCTTTGATGCGGCGGCGACCCAGGTGGCCACGCCGCTGCTGCAGGTGCTGGAGGAGCGCCGCGGTGTGTGCCAGGACTTTGCCCACCTGATGCTTGCCTGTCTGCGCTCTATGGGCCTTTCGGCGCGCTATGTCAGTGGCTACCTGCTGACCCAGCCACCGCCCGGCCAGCCCCGACTGATCGGCGCCGATGCCTCGCATGCCTGGGTCTCGGTGTTCTGCCCGCAGCAGGGCTGGGTGGATTTCGACCCGACCAACAATGTTCGACCGGCGCTGGAACATATCACCCTGGCCTGGGGCCGCGATTTTGCCGATGTCTCACCGCTGCGTGGGGTGATTCTTGGCGGCGGCAGCCATGACCCCGAGGTACAGGTGACCGTGCTGCCAATCCCCGCGATCTAGCGCTTATGTAACGGCGTGCTAGCGTTTTCCAGTGAACACTTACTGGAGCTGCGCCATGGAAGAAACCAACCTGATTAATCTCGGCACCGAAAAAGTTGCCGATCTCTACAACCTGGTCGCGCAGTACGGCGCGGCGTTTGCCATCAAGATCATCTCGGCAATTGCCTTCTGGGTGATCGGCCGCTGGCTGATCGGTTTTGCCGTCTGCATGGTGCAGCGTGCCCTGGGTCAGCAGCGGGTCGATCCGACGGTGCTGCGCTATGTCGGCAACTTTATCTCGGTGACCCTCAACATCATTCTGGTCATCGGCATTCTCGGCTACTTCGGCGTGCAAACCACCAGCCTGGCGGCACTGATTGCGGCGGTCGGCCTGGCCATCGGCATGGCCTGGTCGGGGCTGTTGGCCAACCTGGCGGCGGGTGGTTTTATTATCGTGCTGCGGCCGTTCAAGGTCGGCGACTTTATCAGCGCGGGTGGGGTGACCGGCACCGTCACCGAGATCGGCCTGTTCGTCACCGCGATCAATACGCCGGATAACGTGATGACCCTGGTGGGTAACAACAAGATCTTCTCCGACAACATCCAGAACTTCAGCCATAACGCGTTTCGCCGGGTTGATCTGCAGGCGCAGCTGTCCGGCGCGGCGGACTACAAAGCCGCTGCGGCGCTGCTCAAGGAGCGTATCGGGGGCATTGCCAACGTGCTGAAAGAGCCGGCAGTGGATGTGGAAATTATCGAGTTCAATCTGGTCGGCCCGGTGCTGGCGGTGCGTCCGTATTGCCACACCGACCATTACTGGCAGGTGTATTTCGATAGCAACAAGATGATCAAGGATGCCCTCGGTGAAGGCGGCTTCCCGGCGCCGATGCCGGCGCAGACGGTGATCATGCAGCAGGCGGGGTAACAGAGGATGCCGGCCGCTGGGGGAGGCGGCCGGCGCTGGATCAGGCGTGCGCCTTGTTCGGTTTCACGGCTTTCCAGAGGCGAGTCGCCAGGCTGACCAGCAGTAGGGCAACGGCGCCGGCGATGATTCCGGCGACGGCATTCAGCAGGGTTGGCAGCAAGGCCGCGAGCAGGCCGCTGCTGGCCGCCACGCTCTGCGCCATCTGGTCGATCCACGCCTGCGCAGCATGTACGCCGTGGGTGAGGATGCCGCCGCCGACCATAAACATCGCTGCGGTGCCGAGAATCGACAGGGTTTTCATCATATAGGGCGCGGTAAACAGAATGCCGCGACCGATGCTGCGTTGCAGGCGGCCGCCCAGGCCTTCACCACCACGCTGATTGAGATAGAGGCCGGCGTCATCCAGCTTGACGATACCCGCCACCAGGCCATAAACCCCGACTGTCATCAGCAGAGCGATACCCGAAAGCACCGCGACCTGCTTGCCGAAACTGGCCAGGGCCACGGTGCCAAGGGTGATGGCGATGATTTCTGCCGAGAGGATAAAGTCGGTGCGGATCGCGCCTTTGATCTTGTCCTTCTCGAACGCCAGCATGTCCACTTCGGGGTCGGCCACGGCCTGCAGTAGTTCTTGATGCTGCGCCTGATTATCGGCCTTGCTGTGGAGGAACTTGTGCGCGAGTTTCTCGAAGCCTTCGTAGCAGAGGAAGGCGCCGCCAAACATCAGCAGCGGCGTTACCGCCCAGGGCGCAAAGGCACTGATCAGCAGGGCAGCAGGCACCAGAATCAGCTTGTTCTTGAACGAGCCCTTGGCCACCGCCCAGACCACCGGCAGCTCCCGTTCGGCCCGCACGCCGCTGACCTGCTGGGCGTTCAGCGCCAGGTCGTCGCCGAGTACCCCGGCAGTTTTCTTGGCCGCCACTTTGGTCATTACCGCCACATCGTCGAGAACGGCGGCGATGTCATCAAGCAGGGTTAATAGGCTAGCGCCGGCCATGCGAGTGATTCCTTTCTTGGGTTTCTGAGGCGAATCGCCTGGCAGAAGGGCAGGCGACGGTGCGCAGATTTATACGTGAGTCAGCACGTATCAGCCATAGGCGGAAAACCCAGTTTTGCCGCAGTGCACGAAAAAACGGTGGTACGGGTTAGTCGCTGCTATTGCCGCACGATCCACTGGCGCCACTGGCATAGGCAGCGAGCAGGCTGCGTAACAGGTCATTGAGAGGCATGGGCGTATCTCCTTGATTGGTGGCGTGACGTTACGCCTGTGCCCGGCTGCTGGGCTGTTGATTGTCTCGATTGGGGTCATAGCCGGAAGCCGCTTTGGCGTTATGCACAGCCATTGCGGCGGTGCACAGTTAGTTGTGCACAAAGACTGTGGAGCGAACTGTGGATAAGGTGGGCGTAGGCGCTTGCAGGCCTAGTCGTGTGGCTTCTTACGGCCTTTGTACGCTTTTTGATCAGTCAATTATTTACCGTTAAAACAACAGGTTAGCCTGGTTATTCAGGGCATTATGGGGTAGCGCTGAAGTTGTCCACGACTACTGTGGGTAGAGCTGTTGATAACTCTGGTATGACTGCCTGCAAGGCTTATAAAGCCTGGTTTTTCGCCCTTTGATCGATTTTTAAGCAGCGTGTAGAAGTCTCGAAATACGTCATTTACGCTCTGCCGAGTCAAGCAATAATCGCGTTATTTCAAGGGTTTGTCGCAGTGCTGTGGCGCACGGTGGATAACTTATCCCAGGTTGCTGTGGAGCGACCTGTGGATAAGCTGAGCACGCATGCGTTCAGGCCACAGCGGACGTGGCCTGAACGCGGTAGGTTGTTTTTTATACAGCGGCGAGTGGTCAGAGCCTTTCTACGATCTCGCGAGCTAGAGCACTGCAAGGCGAAAACAGGCGAGGAAGCGGAGTTTACGAGCTGTAAATGAGCATTCCGAGCCTGTTTTCAACGCAGTAGGGCCGACGCGCAGCAGATCGTAAAAGGCTCTTAGTCTTCTAGGGCGCTGATCTGGGTCGAACGCCCCAGCACCTGCAAGGCACGATCCGGGTAATCGGTGATCAGTGCGTTTGCCCCCAGATCAATCAGGCGGCGCATATCGGGCTGTTCGTTGATGGTCCATAGCTGCACATTCAGCCCACGTTGTGTGGCGGTCTTGAGCAAGCTCGGGCTGGCAATGTGCAGGCCATCGTGGGCCTCGGGAATCTGCAGCGCCTGGTAGGAGGGCGACAGCAGGTTGCCCAGGCCGACCCAATTGAGTGCCACCAGCAGGCGCACCGAGCCGGGGCCAGCGGAGGTGGCCACGCCCGGGCACTGTTCGCGGAACAGCTGCAGGCTGCGGTCATAGAAGCTGCCAACAATCACCTTGTCGCGTTGCTGGTGGGCGGTGAGGGCGTCACATAACTGCGCTTCCATACCGACATCCGGCACCTTGATCTCGATCACCTTGGGGATATCGGGGAATCGTTCGAGCACCTCAGTAAAGGTCGGGATACGCACGCCCTGGCCACGGTAGGGGTAGCTCTGGCCGCCATCGGCGCTCCAGCGGTAGCCGGCGTCCAGTGCTTGCAGCTGCGCCAGGCTGAGCGCGGCAACCGGGCCTTCGCCATTGGTGGTGCGATCCAGGGTGCGGTCGTGGATCACCACCAGCTCACTGTCACTGGACAGGTGCAGGTCCATCTCCAGCATGTCCACGCCCAGCGCGCTGGCACGCTCGAAGGCAAACAGGCTGTTCTCCGGCCACAGGCCTTTGCCGCCGCGGTGGGCAATCACCAGCGGTTGTTCGGCAAAGCGGCTAAGCACTGCGGCGGGTTGGGCTGGTGTGCTGGTCAGGCTCAGTACGCCGATGGCGATGGCCAGTAACAGCAGTGGAACAGAGAGAAAGCGGGCAACGCGCAGCATGGTCAGGGTCCAGGGCAGTCAAGGGAGAGGAGGTTTAATACGCCTCGACTATGACAAAGCCATGGCGGCTGGGCGAGAGGCGAAATGCGCCAGCCTAGCGACCTTTGCGGTCAGGGGTTGTTGGCGTGGCGGATGCGGGTGGACGCTGGCCGTCCACCCGAGCCAGTCACTTAGCCGGCCAGCAGCCAGGCACCGGTGACTGCCGAAGCCGCGCCGAGTATGCGCACCACCGGTGCAGCGGCCTGGGGCAGCAGGCGCACCAGGGCGTAGCCGCTGGCGTGCAGAGCGGCGGTTGCGACCACGAAACCGGCGGCATAGCCCCATGGGCTGGCCAGCGCCGGCAGCTCCAGGCCGTGGGCCACGCCGTGGGTCAGGGCGAACAGTGCAGTCAGGGCGATGGAAATAACCATTGGCAGGCGGATGGCCACGGCGACTAGAAGACCAAACGCCAGCACTGACGCGGCGATACCGGTTTCCATCAGCGGAATCTGCAAGCCGTTAAAGCCCAGCAGGCCGCCGATCAACATCGTGCCAACAAAGGTCAGCGGCAGCGCCCAGCGCGCCGCGCCGGATTGCTGCGCAGCCCATAGGCCGACGGCGAGCATCGCCAGCAGGTGGTCGAGGCCGAATACCGGGTGCGCCAGGCCGGCCATTAGCCCGGAGTGATCGTGGCCAGCGTGGGCGAAGGCCACTGCGGGGCTGAGAAACAGGGCGAGGGCGAACAGGGATTTACGCAGGTTCATGGGGTGTCTCCTTGACTGAATGGGTTGTACTTAGAACCTGTTTACGATCTCGCGAGCTAGAGCCAGTCAAGGCAAAAACAGCCGAGGAAGCGGAATTTACGAGCTGTAAATGAGCATTCCGAGGCTGTTTTTAACGCCGAATGGCCGACGCGCAGCAGATCGTAAGCAGGTTCTCAGGCTGCGTTGAGCATGCCGTGCTGTTCGATAAAGGCGATGATCTGATCAAGCCCCTGGCCGATCTTCTGGTTGCTGAAGACAAACGGCTTGTCGCCACGCATCTTCAGGGTGTCGCGCTCCATCACCTCCAGTGAGGCGCCGACCAGTGGTGCCAGGTCGACCTTGTTGATCACCAGCAGGTCGGATTTGCAGATGCCTGGACCGCCTTTGCGCGGCAGCTTGTCGCCGGCAGATACGTCGATCACGTAGATGGTCAGGTCCGACAGCTCCGGACTGAAGGTGGCCGAGAGGTTGTCGCCGCCGGACTCGACGATGATCAGGTCCAGGCCCGGAAAGCGCCGGTTGAGCTGGTCGACTGCTTCCAGGTTGATCGAGGCGTCTTCGCGGATGGCGGTGTGCGGGCAACCGCCGGTTTCCACGCCGATGATCCGCTCCGGCACCAGAGCTTCGTTACGCACCAGAAACTGCGCGTCTTCCTGGGTGTAGATGTCGTTGGTCACCACCGCCAGGTTGTAGCGCTCGCGCAGGGCCAGGCACAGGGCCAGGGTCAGGGCGGTCTTGCCGGAGCCGACCGGGCCACCGATGCCGACACGCAGGGGTTGGCTGTTCATCTTCAAGTCTTCCTTATCATCAAGAACGGAATAAACGGCTGTACTGACGCTCGTGCGCCATGCTCGCCAGGGCCAGGCCGAAGGCGGCGCTGCCCCAGTGTTCGGGTTGTAGTTCACTGGCGTGGCGCTGCGCCTGGTCGAGCATCGGCAGCAGCTCTGAGGTCAAACGCTGGGCGGCTTGTTGACCCAGCGGTAGGGTTTTCATCAGCACCGCCAGCTGGTTTTCCAGCCAGCCCCAGAGCCAGGCCGCCAGGGCATCTTCTGGCGCTATCTGCCAGGCGCGGGCTGCCAGTGCCCAGCCGACGGCCAGGCCGGGTTCTTCAAGTTCGTTGAATAGTTGCTGCGCTGGCGAGTCCAGTTCCGGCAGACCGCTGAGCAACTGCTGCAGGGAGTAACCCATCTGCCGGCTTTCCAGGCGCAGCTCGCGGGTTTCGCGGCTGGCGCGTTGTTGCTCGGCGATGTGGCGCAGCTGGGCCCAGTCCTCGCTGGCAGCAGCCTGGCAATGGGCGAGCAGCAGCGGTGCCTCGAAGCGCGCGAGATTGAGCAGCAGCTGATCGGCAATCCAGCGCTGGGCGCTCTCGGCGCTATCGACCCGACCCTGTTCCACGGCCATTTCCAGGCCCTGGGAATAGCTGTAACCACCGATCGGCAGCTGCGGGCTGGCCAGCCGCAGTAGCTGCCAGGCGTTATTCACTTGCGCGCACCGAATTGATGCAAGCGTGGTGCATAGCTGAATTCGGCATCGCCAGCATGGGAGTGGTGATGGCCGCCGCCGTAAGCGCCTTGCTCGGGTTGGTAGGGCGCTTCGATCAGCTGCACCGTGGCGCCGAGCTGCTCGAGCATGGCCTTGAGCACGTAGTCATCCGGCAGGCGCAACCAGCCATCACCGAGTTGCAGGGCCACGTGGCGGTTACCCAGGTGATAGGCGGCGCGCATCAGTTCGAAAGGGTTGGCGCAGGTGACGTGCAGCAGCGGCTCGGGGCGGGCGAGCACGCGCACGATGCGGCCGTCTTCGGCTTGCAGGTATTCGCCATCGTGCAGCGCCGGCTGGCCGCGTTCGAGGAATAGGCCGACATCCTCGCCGGTGCGGCTGAAGCAGCGCAGGCGGCTTTTGCTGCGGGCCTCGAAGCTCAGTTCGAGTTCGGCGTCCCAGTTGGGCTGGGCGGCAATACGGCGGTGAATCACCAACATGGGGCAGTTTCCGGCAGGTCAATACCGGTTATAGAGCAAGTGCCTTGCCAAGCTGCTGCCTGGCCGCATGATGCGGGCTGTGCGGCGGGTGTCGTGCCTAAGTATTGGGCATTGATGGCTGCGCTTTGGTGCGCGCACGAATTGTGTGCGCAGTTGTGGTGCGTTTAGTCGTTGTGCTGGCCCAGGCCTTGCCAGTGCTTGGCACCGATAAAGATAAAGCGCAGCTGCTCGATCATCTTCGCTTCGGGGGTGGCATGCCGTGGTAGGGCGCGGGCGGGCGGATCGATCAGTTCGGGCAGGGTGGCGAATACGGTCTTGACCACCAGGTCTGCCAGCACGTTCTGTGCTGGCGTATCGAAGTGCTGCAGCTTGGGCATCAGCGCCAGATCCGCCACCAGGTCAGCGGTGATACGTTCACGCAAAGCGCCTACGGCCAGGCGCACCGGCAACGAGCCACCGTACTGTTCACGGGCGAGAAACAGAAACTGTGAGCGGTTGGCCGCCACGGCATCGAGGAAAATCCGCACCGAGGCATCAATCACGCCGCCCAGCTCGAATTCGTGGTGGCGTACCTGGCGAATGGTTTCGCGGAAGGTTTCGCCCACTTCGGCCACCAAGGCCAGGCCGAGGGCATCCATGTCGTCAAAGTGCCGGTAGAACCCGGTAGGCACAATCCCGGCGCAGCGCGCGACTTCACGCAGACTCAAGCTGCCAAAGCCACGGCCGCTGTCCATCAGGCTGCGGGCGGCGTCCATCAGGGCGTGGCGGGTTTGCAGTTTTTGTTCGGCGCGCGGTTGTAGTGGTTTCAAACTTCGAGGCTCGGCATGGCGTTCAGCGCTGCACTCTAACAAAGCGGTGTTGCAGGCGTCGAACCGCAGCGTGTACGACTTTGAGTGTACGAGTGTTGACTGAGTGCTTGTGATTCTGCCAGTCTAGTGAACAAATGTTCACTGGAGTCTGTCATGACCCTGATCCCTTTTGCGTGGGTGCGCGGCTGTACGCGCTTGCTTGCGCCCTTACGGGTGCTGGCGGCGCAGGGCTGGTTGCGCGAAAGCGATGTCGATGCTGGGCTGAAACTGCTGCACCCGGCGCTGCGCTTGAACCGGGTATTCGCCCGGGTCGTTCAGCGCCAGTGGGTGGCGGATGACATGCTTGAACTGACCCTGCAGGCCAACGGTAACTGGTGCGGCGCGCAGCCGGGTCAGCACCTGCAGCTGTTCCTTGAACGCAATGGCGTGCGCCTGAGCCGCAGCTACAGCCTGACGGCGGTGCAGCCGAATGGCTGCGTGCAGATCGCCATCAAGCATCAGGCCGGCGGCCGGGTGTCACCCTATTTACTGGAACACCTGGCGGTGGGTGATGTGCTGGAACTGGGGCCTGTGTATGGCGAATTGAGTTGGCCAGAGGCGCACGAGGGGGTGTTGTTGTTGGCGGCAGGCAGTGGCATCACGCCGTTGCTGGGCCTGCTGCGTACCGCGCTGGCGCAGGGCTTCAGTGCGCCGATCACGCTGCTGCATTACGTGCGGGAGCAGGGCCAGCGCGGTTTTGTTGCCGAATTGCAGGCCCTGCAGGCGCAGCACAGCAACCTGCAGGTACGTTGGTCACTGACCGCTGCCGGAGTTGGAGCGGAAGGATCAGTTGGGCGTTTTACGGATAAGCATCTGGCCGATGTTGCGCAGTTGGATCAGCGCCGCGTTCTGGCCTGCGGCCCGGCGGGTTTTGTCGGCCAGGTGCAGCAGTGGTGGCAGGCCGCCAAATTGCCTGGCGCGCTGCAGGTTGAGGCCTTCACTGCGCCCGTGCTGCGCGCCGATGTCAGCCTACGCGAAGTGCGCTTGGGGTTTGCCCGCAGCCATCAGCAGGCGACCGCCAATAATCAGCTCAGCTTGCTGGAACAGGCCGAAGCCCATGGCCTTAAGCCGGCCCATGGTTGTCGCCAGGGCATCTGTGCCAGCTGCACTTGCACGTTGCTCAGCGGCACGGTGCGCGATCTGCGCAGCGGGGCACTGTTTAGCGAGCCCGGACAACCCATTCGTTTGTGCGTCAGCGCGCCCCACAGCGATGTCGACATTGATCTTTAACTTGCGAGGGAATCCCCATGCGTCGTGATCGCGAACTCTCCCTGGATGAAATGAACGCCTTCGGCAGCGAGCTGGACGCCCTGCGTCAGCGCACCCTGGCCGATCTGGGCGAGGCGGATGCACGCTATATCCGCCGGATTCGCGCAGCGGTGCGGTTCTGTTGCTGGAGCGGACGTGGCCTGTTGATGCTCGGTTGGTTTCCGCCAAGCTGGCTGCTCGGCACCCTGCTGCTGGGGCTGGGCAAGATTCTGGAGAATATGGAGCTAGGGCATAACGTCATGCACGGCCAGTACGACTGGATGAATGACCCGGAGTTTGCCGGTCGCAGCTACGAGTGGGATATCGCCGGCCCGAGTGACTTCTGGCGGCACACCCACAACCATGTGCACCACACCTGGACCAATGTGCTGGGCATGGACGATGACGTGGGCTATGGCGTGGTGCGGCTGTTTCCCGAGCAGCGCTGGAAGCCGTTCTACCGTTGGCAGCCGCTGTGGGTGACGATTCAGGCGCTGTTGTTTCAGTACTCGGTGGCGATCCAGCACCTGCGTCTGGACAAGGTCTACAAGGGCAAGCTGAGTAAGGCCGAAGTGCGCCCGCTGATCAAACAGTTCAACGCCAAAATACTGCGTCAGTGGGGCAAGGATTACCTGTTCTTCCCACTGCTGGCGCTGCTGGTCGGCGCTAATGCCATGGCAGTGCTCGCCGGTAATGTGCTGGCCAACCTGATCCGCAATCTGTGGACCTTCACGGTGATCTTCTGCGGTCACTTTACCGAGCAGGCGGCCGTGTTCAGCAAGGAGTCGGTGGTCGGTGAGAGCCGTGGCCACTGGTATCTGCGTCAGCTACGCGGCTCCAGCAACCTCAACGGCGGGCCGCTGTTTCATATCCTCACCGGCAACCTTAGCCACCAGATCGAACACCACCTGTTTCCTGATCTGCCGGCACGGCGCTATGCGGCGTTGGCCGTGGAAGTACGGGAGATCGCCGAGCGTTACGGCCAGGTTTATAACAACGGCAGTTTGTGGAGCCAGTTTTCGACTGTGCTGAGGCGGATCTGGATTTACCGCCGGCGCCCTGCCGAGGCTATGCCGGCTGGCGTGTAAACACGCAAGTCATATACCGGTTGCTAAAGCCATAGCGCAGCATCGAATACAGCCGGCTGAACAGGTACAGCGGGCGCTTGCGGTAGTACAGCAGCACAGCATTGCCGACGCCTTCGGAGCGGTGCTGTTTCTGTTGATCGACCTGCTTCGAGAACAAGCCTTTGAACTGCCACCACTGAATCTGTTCCAAGTGCTGGCGGGCATGCAGCCCTTGCTGGCGGAACAGTGCATAAAAGCTGCGTTTGCTGAAGTCATGCAGGTGGTGGGGGTTGCCGTCCAGGGTTGGAGTGATCGGCACCGAAGCGATGACCTTGCCGCCCTCGGCCAATAAACGTGCATAGTTGGCCAGCAGCACGTGCGGGCGTGGCAGATGCTCGATGGTTTCCAGGCTGACGATGCAATCGAAGCCCAGGTCGCTGCTGAATTGTTCGGCATCGGCGCATTCATAACGCAGGTTGGACAGCTGGTAATGCTCGCGGGCGTAGGCAATGGCCGACGGGTCAATGTCCACGCCGGTAACCTGCTTGTCCGGGTTGCGCTCGGCCAGTAGGGCTGTGCCGTAGCCGCAGCCGCAGGCCATATCCAGCACGCGCTGGCCGCTGAGATGCTCGGCGGCGAACTCATAGCGCTGCATATGAATCTGCAGGCTGGCCTGGTCATCCGGGTTGAGCGGGTTGAGATCCTTCGGGTAAATCCGTTCGATGGTATGCATGGTCATGGCAGCGCAAAGAGAAGCCGGGACTATATGTCAGGCGGCCCACTTTTCCCACGAGCGGCATTGGCATGCTTCGTGGTTCTGCACTTTCTTTCTCGGCGGTATGACACAAGGATGGTTTGCTATGTCGACATCTTCTGCACCCCGTTATCCCCTGGTTCTGGTGCCAGGTTTGCTCGGCTTTATCAGCCTGCTCGGTTATCCCTACTGGTACGGCATCGTCACGGCGCTGCGCCGCATCGGTGCAAAAGTCTTCCCGGTGCTGGTGTCTTCGGTGCATTCCACCGAGGTGCGCGGCGAGCAACTGCTGTTGCGCATCGCCGATGTGTTGCAAGAGACCGGCGCAGAAAAGGTCCATCTGATCGGCCATAGCCAGGGCGCCCTGACGGCGCGCTACGCGGCTGCGCTAAAGCCCGAGTGGGTGGCGTCCGTTACCTCGGTGGCCGGGCCTAACCATGGCTCGGAACTGGCGGATTTTCTCAAACGCAAAGCCCCGCACGGCAGCTGGCGCGAGCGTCTGTTGGCGCGTCTGCTGCGTGGCGTGGCCCGCTGCATGGCCTGGCTGGAGCGCGGCTACAAAGGTGAACCATTGCCGATGGATGTGGCAGCAGCGCAGCAATCACTGACCAGCGACGGCGTGGCTGCATTCAATGCGCAGTATCCGCAGGGTCTGCCTGAAGTCTGGGGCGGTGAGGGCGCAGCCGAGGTCAACGGCGTGCGCTACTACTCCTGGTCCGGCACCATTCAGCCGGGGATCACCGATAAAGGCGGTAACCGCTTCGACGGACCGAATGTCGCCTGCCGGATGTTTGCCAAAACCTTTCAGCGCGAGCCTGGGCAATGCGATGGCATGGTCGGGCGCTACAGCTCACACCTGGGCTCGGTGATTGGTGATCAGTACCCGCTGGATCACTTCGACATCATCAATCAGACCTTTGGCCTGGTCGGCAAAGGCGCCGAGCCGGTCAAATTGTTTGTTGAGCACGCGCAACGGCTGCAGGCCGCAGGACTCTAGTGTCGCGTCACAGATCATTTGTCGTGGAGTGAGTTGCCGTTAGCCATCGGGTTGTAGGAGCCGGCCATGCCGGCGATTCGCACGCATGGCGTGCTCCTACAGGTCGGCGATAGTTGACCTTATTGCGACACTAAGAGCTCTTAGGCGTCGTTAAGATCAACCCAGATGCCCTGATCATCTTCACGAACTGCCAGTATCTGCAGCGATTGCCCTGCGCAGGGGCCGGCGACGCATTCGCCGGACTCGATCAGAAACAGTGCGCCGTGGGTGGCGCACTGGATCATGCTGGAGCTGTGATCGAGAAACTGGTCGGGCAGCCATTCCAGTGGGATGCCACGGTGCGGGCAGCGATTGCGATAGGCATACAGCTGGCCGTCCTTGCGCACGGCAAACAGCTTCTCTCCCGCTATCTCAAAGCCCCGGCTCCGGCCTTCGGCCACTTCATCCGGTGCACACAAACGCAACATAGGAACCTCCCCGACAGGCCGGCATTATGCCGCCCTGGCGTGGAAGTGAAAGAGGAGGGCGCATCCTTGCGCCAAGTGGAACTCTTTTTTGCGGCTAGTTGATAGCGCGGTAGACGTGTTGCTGGGTTAGATTTCCCAGACCAGATTGACGGCGGCATGGCGGCCCGGCTGGGTATAGCGGCCTAGGCTGGCGCTGTTTTCGGTGAGGCTGCGGACATCGCCCCATTGCCAGTATTGCTTGTCGCCCAGGTTGTACAGGCCGGCATTGACCGAGAACTGCTCAGTTGCCTGCCAGTAGCCCGTCAGGTCGAGCAGGCCGTAGCCGGAGGGTTCGTACTGGTTGGCGATCTGGGTTTCGTCGACACGCTCCTTGGCCGCCACCAGAGTCCAGGCCAACTCGCCGCCGAACTGACCGCTCGGGGCGTCATAGCCGAGACCGAACACTGCTTTTAGCGGATCAACACTGTTGATCGGCTGGCCGCTGGCTTCGTCCTTGCCGCGTGCATAAGCAATCGAGCCGCGCAGACGGGTGCCGTCCGGCAGGCCAACGCTGTTGAGGAACAACTCGCCTTTGGCTTCTGCACCGCGGATGGTGACGCGATCCAGGTTCTGGTACTGGAAGGTCATGCGGCCGTTGCCCGTCGGATCATTGGCCAGGGTGACCTGCTCAATAAAGTCGTCGTAGCGGTTGTAGAACAGCGCCAGGCCGAAGCTGCCTGCGCTGTATTTACCACGCAGGCCGAGCTCGTAGCTGTCGCTGGTTTCGGCCTTGAGGTCGGGGTTGGCGATGGTCTGGTAGCCGCGGGCAAAGTTGATGAACTCACCGAAGATATCCACGGCATTGGGCGCGCGGAAGCCAGCGGCGTACTGGCCGTAAACGCTGTGAGCGTCATCGAGCTGGTAGGTCACCCCAAACTTGGGCGAGATTGCATCGTCTTTGTAATCCGAGGGATTGCTGTTGACCGGTTTGCTGTTCAGGTATTCCTGAGTCACGTCCGGCTTCATCTCGTAGTGGTCGTAGCGCAAGCCCGGCAACAGGGTCCAGCGACCAATCTCGATATTGTCCTGGGCGAACAGTGCGTACTCGGTGGACGTCGGGTCGGGGAAGTCGCTCAGGGGAAAGGTTTCATCTCCAGGAATAGCCGGCACCGGCAAACCATTGCTGGCGAAGACTTCGCGGCCGCGGCGCAGGTCGCTACTGTCCAGGCGTTTGACGTCGAAACCATAGATCAGTTGGTGCTTGGCGCTGCCGGTTTCGAACAGCTTGTCGAACTTGGTATTGAACGCCCACAGCTTCTCTTCGTAAGTGGAGTCGCGCATACGCTCGCGCAGGTTGCCAGCGCTGAAACGCGTTTGCTCGGTGCGTTGGCGGATCTGACTGTCCTGATAGCTCAGCTGCCATTCAGCGCGGTCGGCGATGACGCTGCCCAGCTCGAACTGGTGTTGCAGGCTGACGCGCTGGCGGTCGGTGGTGTCAGTTGCATCGGAGGTGCGCACGGTGGCGGTCGTGCTGTATTCGTTGAGCACCTGGGTATCTGCGCTGTCTTCGAGGGTTTCGTAGGTCAGCTGCAGACGGTCGCTGTCGTTGTAGTTCCAGCCGAGCTTAGTCAGCAGGTTGTCGGCGCGGTAATCCTGCGGGTTGGCTTGCTCGCGTGCGGCACCGATGCCGCCACGACCGCCATAGGTGTCCTGAGCCTGGCCATCGCGACGGCCGAGGTGCAATAGGCCATCGAACTGACCTTTGCGTGCGGCCAGGGTAGTGCTGCGCATCCAGCTGTCGTCGGCGCCGTTGTAACCGGTCTTGAGGCGCGCGTAGACGTCGTCACCTTCATCCAGATAGTCGCCTGCATCCTTGGTCAGGAAGCTCACCGCGCCGCCAATTGCGTCGCTGCCGTATAGCGAACTGGCGGGGCCGCGGATGATTTCCACCTGCTTCACGGTATCCGGGTCGACGTAGTTGCGCCGCGCATCGAGGAAGGGGCCGAAGGTGAAGGCATCAGGGGTCGGTACACCGTCCACCTGGGTCAGCACGCGGTTACCACCAATGCCGCGGATGGTGAATCCCGCCAGGCCGAAGCGGCTCCCGGTGCCGCCTACGGTCACGCCTGGCTCATAGCGCACCAGGTCCTGAATGTTCTTCACGTTCTTCTGATCGATATCGCGTTCGGTCTGTACCGACACTGTGCTCGGCACTTGGTCGAGGGTCTGTTCGGTGCGGGTTGCCGTGACGGTCACGGTATCGAACTGGTTCGGCGCTTTCTCGGCGCCAAGGGTCAGCGATGGGCTGAGTAACAGCAGGGCAAGCCAGGGGCGGCGGGCGAATGGAGGACTTCTGTGCATGGGGACTCCAGGATCGTACGGGTGGTTTCTGTGACCACCGGGTTGGCATCGGCGGCAAACCTAAACGACATTGACATGCGAATGCAAATAATTATCAAATAGATTTAATTCGATTTGACTGGGTAATCGCATGTTGCGTTTGTCGCTGTTTCTGCTGCTGTCGCTGGCGCTGCATACCGCCGGCTGGCTGCTGCATGGCGAGGCGCAACCGCCTACGTTGAGTGCGGTGCAAACCCGCGAAGCGCCCCAGGTATTACGCCTAGCTGCCGTGCTGCAACAGGCCGAGCCCGCGCCGGCCAAGCTGCCTGTGCAACCGCAACCGCAACCGCAACCGCAACCGCAACCGCAACCGCAACGCCAGGCGGTCGTGCCTAGAAAGTCCCCGGCACCTAAGCCTGTCGTGCAGGCGCCAGTGGCCAAGGCAAAGCCAGTGGTAGCGGCACAGCCAACTCAAAACCAGCCGGTGCAAGCGCAGCCAGCCGAGGCAACCCGTCAGTCGGCTGCGGTGCGTGCAGCGGCTCAAGCCGCGCCTGCCAAGCCGGTTGCCACAAAGCCGGTCGCTGAAGTGCTTAGCCGCAAACCGAGTTTCAGCGAGCCGCCCCGCCAGCCGAATTACCCGTCCCAGGCGCGGCGGCGTAATCAGCAGGGTGTGGTGCTGGTCGAGGTGCGTCTGGATGAGCGCGGCCAGCAACGCAGCCTGAATGTACTGCGCTCTTCGGGCGTAGAGAGTCTTGATCGCGCCGCTCTGGAGGCAGTTGCCAAGTGGCGCTTTCGCCCCGAAACCACCGGCGGTCAGGCTGTGCCTAGCCGTGTACAGATCCCTATTCAGTTCGCCTTGACGGCGAGCCGTTGATTAATCAGTGAGGAGCTTTCCATGAGTACACACGCCCAATCCGTCGCGCCCAGTAATGATCTGTATCTGGCCTGGCAGGTGCTGCGCAGCGAGCAGCCACGCCTGCGCGCTCGGGATGCCGCCGAGCGTCTGGCCGTCAGCGAGGCCGAACTGGTGGCCAGCCGCCTCGATGTCGATGCCGTGCGCTTGCAGCCGGACTGGGCGCAATTGCTGCCGGCACTGGGTGAGCTGGGCTATGTGATGGCGCTGACCCGCAACGAGCATTGCGTGCATGAGCGCAAAGGCTATTACCGTGAAGTGACTGTGACCGGTAATGGCCAGATGGGCCTGGTGGTGTCGGCCGATATCGACCTGCGCCTGTTCCTAGGCGGCTGGGCCAGTGTGTTTGCCATCGAAGAGCAGACCAGCAAAGGCACCCAGCGCAGCATTCAGGTGTTCGACCGCCAAGGCATTGCGGTGCACAAGGTGTTTCTCACCGAAGACAGCCAGCTAAGTGCCTGGGCGCCACTGGTGGAACGTTTCCGCATGGCTGAGCAGAGCACCGAGTTGGAACTGATGCCGCGGCCCCAGGTGCAGCCCGCGCAAGCCGATGCCCAGATAGATGCGAATGCTCTGCGCGTGGGTTGGTCGACCCTCAAGGACACTCACCATTTCTTCGCCCTGCTGAAAAAGCACGGCACTACACGCACCCAGGCCCTGCGCCTGGCCGGGAGTGAGTGGGCCGAGCCGCTGGACGTGCACGAACTGCCCAAACTGTTGGAGCAGGCTGGGGCGCGTGAAGTGCCGATCATGGTGTTTGTCGGCAATCGCCACTGCATCCAGATTCACTCCGGCCCGGTGCGCAACCTGCGCTGGATGGACACCTGGTTCAACGTGCTCGATCCCGAGTTCAATCTGCACTTGCAGACCACTGGCGTGACCGAGCTGTGGCGGGTACGCAAGCCCAGCACCGATGGCGTGATTACCAGCTGGGAAGCCTTCGATGCCAATGGCGAGCTGGTGGTGCAGCTGTTTGGCGCGCGCAAACCGGGCGTCCCAGAGCGCGAAGACTGGCGCGCCCTGGCCGAAAGCGCGCCAGCGCTGGAGTGCTGAGATGAGCCAGTGGTGGAGTGCGATGGGGCCGCTGGGCTGGCCGCTGGCGCTGTGTTCGCTGCTGGCGCTGGCACTGATTCTGGAGCGCCTTAGCGTATTTCTGCGTTTGCAGCCGCTGAGCACTGCCGCCGGGCGTGCGGCTGTCAGCGCCTGCCGCACCTGTGAACGTGAGCACTGCAAAGGTCGCGCGCGTGGTTGGCGCTATGGCCTGGCGTTGTTGCTAAAACATAGCGCCTTGCCGGCGGTGCAGCGCGAAGAGCTGCTCGGCTGCTGGTTGCTGGAAGAGCGTCAGCGTCTCAACCGACAACTGCGCTTGCTGCAGCTGATCGGCATGCTGGCGCCCATGCTCGGGCTGCTCGGCACAGTGCTGGGCATGCTTGAGATGTTTGCCAATATCGCCGGGCAGAACCGCCCGGTCACCCCTGCGCTGCTCGCCGATGGATTGTGGCAGGCGCTGTACACCACGGTGTGGGGCTTGCTGATCGCCATACCGGCGCTGGCGGCAGGGCAGGGCTTTGCCTTGTGGGCCGAGCGTTATCTGGAGGGCGTGCAAGCGTTACTCAATCGTTGTCAGCTGGCATTGGATGGTCTGGAGCTGGAACTGCCGAGTCATCAGCCAGCCGCGCAGTGGGTGTTGTCGTGATCCGCCTGCCGGCTGCCAGCAATTCTCAGGGCAATCTGTTGCCCGATCTGACACCGCTGCTCGATGTGATTTTTATCGTGCTGGTGTTCTTTCTGCTGACCGCGCAAACGCCACTGCTGGAGCTGCCTTTGCAGTTGCCGCAGAGCCGCGAGGCGCTGCCAACAGCGAATGCCGGCAGTGGCGAACGCATGCAAATACAGCTCTCAGCCGAAGGTGCTTGGCGCTTTAACGGCGTGCAGCATGCGGATTTCAACAGGCTGCGCACTGAACTGACTGCAGCCTTTGTCGCCGACAACACGGTAGGTCTGGACCTGGCGCTGGATCGTCAGGCACCGCTATCGGCATTTCTCGATCTGATGGCCTTGCTGCAGCAGCAGGGCATTCAAGACAGTCGCATTCTTCTAGAGGCCAACCATGAAACGCCTTAATACTTTGTTCGCCCTGGGCGCGAGCCTGTTGTCCTGTGCCTCGGCGATGGCCGCCGAGCCGTTGCCGCAACGCTGGATCAGTTCCGGCGGCTCGCTCAGCGAGTGGGTGGTGGCGTTGGGTGGCGAAAGCCGTCTGGTCGGGGTGGACAGCACCAGTCAGCATCCAGAATCGCTGCGCGCACTGCCGAGCATCGGTTATCAGCGCCAGCTGGCGGCCGAGGGCATGTTGACGCTGCGCCCGGATATGTTGATTGGCAGTGAAGAGATGGGCCCGCCGCCGGTGCTGGCGCAATTGCGCGGCGCCGGGGTGTTGGTGGAAATGCTCTCATCCAAGGCGGATCTGAGCAGTTTGCAGGCCAGCCTGCAGCGCATCGGCACTCTGTTAGGTGAGCCGCAGCGTGCTGATCAGGCCTTTGCGGCCTATCAGCAGCGCTTGCAGCAGCAGGCCGACTGGCTGGTGACTGCGCAGCGTCAGCAAGCGGCTCCGGGGGTGTTGCTGTTGCTCGGGCATGCCGGTGGTAGCCCGATGGCGGGCGGCAAGGACACTTCGGCCGATTGGCTGATCGAGCGTGCCGGTGGGCGCAATCTGGCCAGCCATAGCGGTTACAAGGCACTGTCCACCGAAGCCCTGCTGGCGCTTGATCCCGAGGTGGTGATCATCGCCGACCGCAGCCTGTCCGGTGACGCCGCGCGTGAGGCATTGCTGCAGCAGAACCCGGCGCTGGCGGCGACCCGGGCGGCACGTGATCAGCGTTTGTTGATGCTTGACCCGACGCTGCTGGTCGGTGGCCTTGGCCCGCGTTTACCGGATGGGCTGGCGGCCTTGTCCGCAGCCTTTTATCCTGCCAGCCAACCCCTGGTCGCCGAAGCTAAGCCCACGCTATGAATCCTGTTATTCGACCGCGCTCACTGTTTATCGCACTGGGCCTGTTGCTGGCGCTCGCGCTCTGGTTATCCCTGGCGCTGGGGCCGGTCAGCCTGCCGCTGCTCGATACTCTCAAGGCAGCTCTGCGCCTGCTTGGCCTGGCGCAACCGGGTGATGATCTGGCCCAGGCTGAATTGATACTCGGGCAGATTCGTCTGCCGCGCACCCTGCTCGGGTTGCTGGTCGGCGCGGTGCTGGCGTTGTGCGGGGTGGCGATGCAAGGGCTGTTTCGTAACCCGCTGGCTGACCCGGGCCTGATCGGCGTATCTAGCGGTGCGGCGCTCGGCGCGTCGATTGCGATTGTCGGCGGCGCTGCCCTTGGCGGTTTGCCGGAAGCCTTTGCACCTTATCTGTTGTCGTTGTTCGCCTTTATCGGCGGCCTTGGAGTGACGGCGCTGGTCTATCGTCTGGGCCGGCGTGACGGCGAAACCAATGTGGCGACCATGTTGCTGGCTGGTATTGCGCTGACCGCATTGGCCGGCGCGGCCATCGGCCTGTTCACCTACCTGGCCGATGACGCCACCTTGCGCACCCTGACGTTCTGGAACCTGGGCAGCCTGAATGGCGCCAGCTACGCACGTCTGTGGCCGCTGCTGTTGGTCACGGCCGCCGTGGCGCTGTGGTTGCCACGACGGGCCAAGGCCCTGAATGCCCTGCTGCTGGGCGAGTCCGAAGCGCGTCATCTGGGTTTTGCTGTTGAGCGGATCAAGGCTGAGCTGGTGTTCTGCACCGCCTTGGGCGTCGGTGCAGCGGTGGCGGCGGCGGGGATGATTGGCTTTATCGGCCTGGTGGTGCCGCATCTGGTGCGTCTGCTTGTGGGGCCGGATCATCGCGTGCTGTTGCCAGCGTCAGCGTTGGCGGGTGCCAGCCTGCTGCTGCTGGCTGATCTGGCCGCACGGCTGGTGCTGGCGCCGGCCGAATTGCCGATTGGTATTGTCACGGCGCTGATTGGTGCGCCGTTCTTTCTTTATCTGTTGTTGCGAGGGCGTACCTGATGCTGCGCGCGGAAAATCTGGCGGTACAGCGCGGCCCGTGCACGGTGTTAGCGGATATCAACCTGGAACTGCGTCCGGGTGAAGTGCTCGGCGTGCTTGGGCCCAATGGCGCCGGCAAGAGCACCTTGCTCGGTGCTTTGTGTGGCGAGCTGCAGCCGAGCCACGGCGATGTCTGGCTGGATCAACGGCGTTTACAGGACTGGCCCGGCAGCGAGCGTGCGCAACGTTTGGCGGTATTGCCGCAGACCTCGACGCTGAATTTTGCCTTTCGCGTGGAAGAAGTGGTCGGCATGGGCCGTTTACCCCATGCCAGCGGCCGCCTGCGTGATGCACAGATCATCAAGCAGGCGTTGGAAGCGGCCGATGCCTTGCATTTGGCCGGACGCAGTTACCTGGCGTTATCCGGCGGCGAGCGCCAACGTGTGCACCTGGCGCGTGTGCTGGCGCAGCTCTGGCCCGGTGGGGAAGGGCAGATGCTGCTGCTCGATGAACCTACCTCGATGCTCGATCCACTGCATCAGCACACCACGCTGCAGGCCGCTCGCGCTTTCGTCGAGCAGGGCGCAGCCGTGCTGGTGATTCTTCACGATCTCAACCTGGCCGCGCGTTACTGCGACCGCCTGTTGCTGCTGGAACGTGGCCGCCCTCATGCGCTCGGTAGCCCTGAGGACGTGCTGCGTGCCGAACCGCTTCAAGCCGTATTCGGTCTTGAAGTGCTGGTGCAGCGGCATCCAGAACGGGGTCATCCTTTAATTGTTGCTCGTTAAGGTCTTGTTTATGCGTATTGCGTTATTGCTGGCTGCCGCGCTGTTGAGTGCCTGTCAGACCTCGTTACCGGCTTTACCCGCCTGGCAAAGCCCGGAAGGATTACAACATCCTGAGCTTGGGCAGATTGTTGAGCTGCGTACTGGCGCGCGGCTGACGCCTGAGCAACTGCTGACGCGCTTGGCCGCGGCACCCAAAGTGCTGGTCGGCGAGCGGCATGACAATCCCGATCACCATGCGCTGCAGCTCTGGCTGTTGCGGGCACTGGCAGCGCAGCGGCCGCAAGGCAGTCTGCTGCTGGAAATGCTGACCCCTGATCAACAGGTCAAGGTCGATCAGGTACGCGCTGCTATCGCGGCAGGGCAGGCGCCGCAGGACATCTTGAGTGCTTTGAACTGGCAGCCAGGCTGGGCTTGGTCGCTGTACGGGCCGTTGGTGCAGCATGCCCTGCGTCAGCCTTATCCGCTGCTGGCGGCCAACCTCGAGCGCCGCGAAGTCATGCAGATTTACGCCCAGGTCCCACAACTGCGAGGTCCGGCATCCACGGCGCAGCCGGTGCGCGAGGCGCTGTTCAAGCAGATTCGGGAGTCGCATTGCAACCTGCTGCCGGAAAGTCAGTTGCCCGCCATGCTCGCCGTGCAGCAACAGCGTGACCGGCGTATGGCCGAAGCCCTGCTGGCTGCGCCGGCGCCAAGCCTGCTGTTTGCTGGCGCCTTCCATGTGCGCCGTGAGTTGGGTGTGCCGCTGTATCTGCAGGATTTAGGGGCAGCTGAAGGTGTGCAAGTGCTGATTCTTGCGGAGGTCGGCAGCCAGGTTGACGCTGAGTCGGCCGATTACGTCTGGTACACGCCAGCGCAACCTGAGCAGGACCACTGCGCAAAACTGCGACCCTAGCCCGATTTGCCTGCGGCTGAGCAGGTAGTCTGCGGTTTTCACCGGAGACTGCTGATGCCAGCCGCTGCCCACGCCCTGCTTACCCGCTACTTCAACGCCCTCAACGAACGCGACAGCCGTGCCTGCCTGGCCCTGCTCAGCGACGATGTGTTGCTGGACATCAACCAGGGCCCGCGCGAGCAGGGAATAAAAGCCTTTGCCGACTATTTGGAGCGCACCCAGCGCTGCTACCGCGAAAGCATCGATAACCTGCAAATCCTCACCGAGCCAAGCGGGCAGCGCGCCGCTTGTGAGTTCACCCTGAGCGGCGAATACCTGAGCACTGATGATGGCCTGCCGGACGCCTGTGGCCAGAGCTATCAGCTGACGGCAGCGAGTTTCTTCGAGATTCGCGACGGCAAGATCTGCCGCGTAAGCCAGCATTTCAATCTGCCGGAATGGTTGGCACAGGTCGATTTCTAAAGGCTGCTAAGCGTACTTTTCGATAGGCAAAAAAAGACCCGGCAAGAGCCGGGTCAATAACCGTGATTAGCCTGATGAGGAGATAATCTGAAGAGGCCGACTGAAGGTCTCTTAAGCTTATCGGCTGATCTCGCGATCAGTTGCGGTAATAATAACAATTCTCATTTTCAAGTCAACACCCTTAAGTAAACTTTTTTATTTGCCTGCCAACTACCTGCTCGGCCCATAAACAAACAACCCGACACAAGGTCGGGTTGTTTAGGCTGCAAGCGGGTTTCAGGACACTTCGGCTGGCAGGCGCAGCTGGGTGACTTCCTTGTTCAGTAGGTCGATGCGTTTGGCCATGCTCTCGATCAGGCTGTGGGCAATGCGCGGGTTGCTCTGCATCAGGCTGAGGAACTGCTCTTTGGGAATGACCATCACGGTGCATGGCTCGCTGGCCAGCACCGTGGCGCTGCGCTTCTCGCGGGTGAACACCGCCATGGCGCCGAAGATTTCATCCTTCTGCACGTCACCGACCTTGTGCCCGTCGACGTAGGCCTCGGCATGGCCTTCGATGATGATAAAGACGTTGTCGGCGACGTCGCCCTGATGGATCAGCTCTTCACCCGCAGCGAAATGCTGGAAGCCGGTGGAGGGGCGAATTTCTGGCTGTTTCAAGCGCGCCAGGGCATCGGAAAGCAGGGCGGTATGGCCGATCAGGTACTGGATAAACAGTTCCTGGCGCTGTTCGCTGGCATAGATGTGTTTGAACACGTCGCTGCGTGAATAGGGAATCAGACTCAGCTGTTCTTCACTGCTGTAGCGGCAGCTGGGCATGTCCAAGCCTTGGCGCAAGCCTACCAGGTCGCCTTCCTGCAGATAAAACAGCGGACGCTCATCGACCACGGCATGCAACAGGCCATTTTCAATGATGAATAACTGATTGCCCGGCAGCATCTTGGCCAGGTCTTCTGCGCGTTCAAGCTGTAGTGGCGATCCAGCAGGTGCAAGCCCATCGAGCAATTGAGTGGGGATGCTTTGTAGTCGGTTGATCAGCTGATCGGCGTAAGCCGGTTGCTCCCCGAGTAAATACATGAGCGAATATCCTTGAACTGGCTGGGCATACTAAACCGCACGAACGTCCCTAAAACAATAGTTGCCAGCGCGCTTCAGGTAAATCAAAAGCCTGAGAGGTTGTGAGCTAGCTCTTGTTGTGGGGTGAACTTTCATTGAGCTGGCCATTGAGTTCGGCTTTATGCCCAGGTGGCAGTTCGTTCCAGTGCACATCCAGCAGTGCGCCTTCAATCGCATACAACAGCACTTTAGATGCCCTGAAGCCCCTTGCGCGAACTGCCCGGTAGGCGCTGACGGCCCCTAGCCGCCGCAGGTCATTCGCGCTGTGGATACCGACTGCGTGTAACCACTGAGCTGAGGTTTTGCCGAGGTTCTTCAAATGTTGCAGTTCATCGTTCATCAAGCCTCCTTGCGCCGTTGAGCCGTTGTGCGGTGGAGTCAGTTTGGCGTACCTGCCAGAAAGTGTAGCGGCCAGCGGACAAAGCGTGGCTGTTTGGCATCACCCCAGATTTGCTGCAGCTCGGGCAGTAATTGGGACACCGGGTCCGTAGCATTTTCCTGCTCATAGCGCTGAACCGCCGACCAGGTACGCAGGTAGCCCAGCAGGTGTTCCAGCGTCCAGCTGCTTTCGATCGCCGAGGTCGGCGGAGTGCATGGGGTAAAGGGATTGTCGATATCGCTGTAGCCGACATCCACACTGGCGCGGCCTGCAGGCCAATAGCCGCCGAGGGTATTCCAGTAAAGATCGTCGATCAGTGCGTCCAGCTCATCGTCAATGCGCATCAGGCTGTAACACCACGCACAGAACACGCCGCCAGGCCTGAGCAGGCGACGCACTTCGCTGAAGAACGCTGGAGTGGCGAACCAGTGCAGTGCCTGCGCTACCACGATCAGGTCCAGGCTGTGATTAGGCAGCGGTTGCGCATGCGCTTCGGCGACGAACCGTTGCACCCCCGCGTAATTCTTGCCGGCTACCACTTGTTTAAGGCTGGCATCACTGGCCAGCACCTGCTTGAAATGCTGTCGCAGTGGGCGACTGGCCTGCCCGCTGCCGCACGCAATGTCCTGTGCCCGTTGGTGTGAGGCGCATTGCGCGGCCAGCCAGGAAAACAGACTGGCTGGATAGTGCGGGCGAAAACTGGCGTAAGCATCTGCTCGGGCACCGAACAGTTGGCTCACGTCGTTGCCCCTCACCGGGTGTTATAGCGCAGACGGGTGCCGAAATTAACCGACATCAGAATCTCGTCAGCTGTCAGTTCGACTGGGAAGTAAGCGCCAGAAATCTGCGCGTGGGCCAGGCTGGCACCTTGCAGTTGAGCGTCGCGCAGGTCCAGGCCGCGTAAATCGGCGCCGCGGAAGTAAGCGTTGGTGAAGTTGATGCCCTGTGCGTCTAGGGCGCGTAGGTCAAGCCCGCGAAAATCACCGTCGCTCAGGTCGACGATGACATCCTTGGGCTTCTGCGCATTGAAGGCTGAGATTTTTTCATTGTGGATCAGGGCATACAACGGGTTATCCAGTTGTCTGGGCTGACTCATGGGGCATCTCCATATGAGGGTTATCCTCAGTATAGAAGTCGCGGCGCGCTCTGCTCGCGCCGCGGATGCGTTTCCCTGAACTGATTAAACGCCCGGCAAGCGCTGACGAATACGTGCGATCAGGGTATCCAGGCTGGCGCTTTCGTGGGTGTCGACGCGCTTGCTGTGCAGCAGCTCATGCTCACTCAGTGCTTCGCGGCTGGCGTGTTGGGCCTTTACAACGTCCATGGTGGCGTCGGACGGGTCGTTGCCGGCGGCGTTGCGTTGCTCCAGCCAACTGGCAATTACTTCATCTGGGGCGTGGCATTCCAGAATAAGAAAAGGCGCGCCGCAGTTCTCTGCTACCTGGCCCGCCGCGTCGCGCTGTGCGTGCTTCAGGTAAGTGGCGTCGATCACGACCGGAAAACCAGCGCGCAATGCGGCTTCGGCGAGCTGGTGCAGGCGTTGGTAGGTGGCGGCACTGGCGTCTTGGGTATAGATGCCGGCGCTGAGCTTGCCGAGGTCGGTATCTTTCTGTTCACCGAACAGGCGTTTGCGTTCCACATCCGAACGCAGGCGAACAGCTCCGAGCGCTTCAACCAGACGCATGGCCACATGGCTTTTGCCGACAGCGGAAACACCGTGGGTAATGGCCAGGAAGCTTGATGGGATGGCGCTGTAACTTTCTGCCAGGTTGGCGTAGTTGCGGTACTGGCGCAGGGTCACGGCCTTTTGCACGGCATCGGTCTGATGGGCCAGGCTAAACAACGCAACCTTGGCGCGTACCAGGGCGCGATAGGCTTTGTAGAAATTCAGCAGCTCCAGAGCGGCGTAATCACCGGTGTGCTCCAGCCAGGCATTGACGAAGCGCCAGGCATGGGCCTTGAGGCCCCGGTCTTCCAAGTCCATCGCGAGAAAAGCGGCGTCCGAGGCGATGTCGATCAGACGGAACGGTTCGTTGAATTCAATGCAGTCGAACAGCACCACCTGATCGTCCAGCAGCGTGGCATTACCCAGATGGATGTCGCCGTGGCATTCGCGAATCGAGCCATTGGCCGCGCGTGCGGCCAGCAGCGGTTCAAGGCGCGCGCAGTTAGCTTCGGTCCAGGCTTCAAGAGCTTCCAATTGCTGCAGGTCGGCTGCGTCGCTGAGCATTGGACGGATCTGTTCGAAGTTCTGCCGCATGGGAGCGACGATTGCTTCAGGGGTACATAGCGTATGGCTGGCTGCGACGGCTGGGGTCGAACCGTGGAAGTCGGCAATCTGTTTGGCCAGGGCATCGATATGCGCTTCGCTCAGTTCACCACGCGCCTGCACCTCACTGAGTAGCTGGCTTTGTGGGAATTGACGCATTTTCAGCGCGTATTCGATAACAGGACCGTCGCTGCCAAATTGCGGTGCATCGACGCTGCCGCTGATCGGCAGTACTTCCAGGTAAAGACCCTGGGTTAGGCGTTGGTTGAGGCGCAGCTCTTCCTTGCAGAAGTGTTCGCGTGCGCTCAGCTCGGTGAAGTCGAGAAAGCCGAAATTCACCGGTTTCTTGAGCTTGTAGGCAAAGGGGCCGGTGAGCACCACCCAGGAAATATGGGTTTCGATGACCTGGAACTGCTCTACAGGATGAGGGTAGAGGGCCGGGTTCTGCAGTGCGGTGATCAGAGCTTGGCTCACGGGCGATCCTTGGCGTTGTGCTGATATAAGAGGCGGCCATTATGGCCGCTCAACGCCAGTCTGCAAACCGCTGAGCTGGCCTGCTGGCAAGCGGGCAAAGTGCGTATAATGCCGCGCCATGACTCGTACCCGATCTTCCCGTCCCCGTTCTAAACGCCGTTCCGGCGGTATGCGCCCCTGGTTGGGCTGGGCTATCAAGCTCGGTCTGGTTGGTTTGGTGGTGCTCGCCGTGTTTGCGGTTTATCTCGATGCTGTGGTGCAGGAGAAGTTCTCCGGCAAGCGCTGGACTGTGCCCGCCAAGGTCTATGCCAGGCCGCTGGAGTTGTTCGTTGGGCAGAAACTGGCCAAGGATGACTTCCTCAAGGAGCTGGATGCCTTGGGCTATCGCCGTGAAAGCGCGGTAGCCGGCCCCGGCGGTGTGTCGGTGGCAGGCAACAATATCGAGCTGCATTCACGCGGTTTTCAATTTTATGAAAGCACTGAGCCTTCGCAGCGCGTGCGCGTGCGCTTCTCCGGTGACTATGTCGCGGGCCTGACGCAGGCCGGGGGCGGCAACCTGGCAGTAGCCCGGCTTGAACCGTTGCTGATTGGCGGGCTGTATCCGGCGCACCAGGAAGACCGCGTGCTGATCAAGCTGGAGCAGGTGCCGCCGTATCTGGTGGAAACCCTTGTGGCGATTGAAGACCGTGAGTTCTTCAATCATTTCGGCGTGTCGCCCAAAGGCATTGCCCGCGCCGTGTGGATCAACGCCACTGCCGGTCAGCTGCGTCAGGGGGGTAGTACCCTGACTCAGCAGTTGGTAAAGAACTTCTACCTGACTAACGAGCGCACTCTGGTCCGCAAGGCTACCGAAGCCATGATGGCGGTGTTGCTGGAGTTGCATTACGACAAGAAGGACATCCTTGAGGCTTACCTCAACGAGGTTTTCCTTGGCCAAGATGGCCAGCGTGCAGTGCACGGTTTTGGCTTGGCCAGCCAATACTTCTTTAGTCAGCCTCTCTCCGAGTTGAAACTTGATCAAGTCGCACTGCTGGTCGGTATGGTCAAAGGGCCAACCTACTACAACCCGCGGCGCAACCCGGAGCGGGCGCTGGAACGGCGCAATCTGGTGCTTGATGTACTGGCCGCACAGGGTGTCGCCAGTGTTGAAGAAGTGGATGCCGCGAAGCAGAAACCGTTGGGCATCACGCGGCGCGGTAGTTTGGCAGACAGCTCGTTCCCAGCTTTCCTTGACCTGGTCAAACGCCAGTTGCGCGAGGATTACCAGGAGCAGGACCTCACTGAAGAAGGTCTGCGCATTTTCACCAGCTTCGATCCGATCATGCAGCTGAAAGCCGAAAGTGCGTTGGCCGGCACGCTGAAGCGCTTGTCTGGGCGCAAAGGGGTTGATCAGGTGGAAGCGGGCATGGTGGTGACCAGCCCAGAAAGTGGTGAGGTGCAGGCCGTTATTGGTAGCCGTCAGCCACGCTTTGCTGGCTTCAACCGTGCTCTGGATGCGGTGCGGCCAATTGGCTCGCTGATCAAGCCAGCCATCTACCTGACCGCGCTGGAGCGGCCGAGCCAATACACTCTGACCAGTTTGCTTGAAGATCAGCCCTTCTCGATCAAGGGTCAGGACGGTCAGGTGTGGCGCCCACAGAACTATGACCGCAAGGCCCATGGCACCATTTACCTGTACCAGGGCTTGGTGAACTCCTACAACCTGTCGACCGCCAAGTTGGGGCTGGAAATCGGCGTGCCGGAAGTGCTGAAGACGCTGAACCGTTTAGGTGTTGAGCAGGAATGGCCGGCCTATCCGTCGATGCTGCTGGGCGCTGGCGGGTTGAGCCCAATGAGCGTGGCGAGCATGTACCAGACCTTGGCCAATGGCGGCTTCAATACGCCGTTGCGCGGTATTCGTGCGGTGTTGACCGCTGAGGGTGAACCCCTCAAACGCTACCCGTATCAGATTCAGCAGCGCTTCGACAGCGGTGCCATTTATCTGCTGCAGAACGCCATGCAACGCACGATGTCAGAAGGCACTGGGAGCTCGGTCTACAGCCAACTGCCGCGTTCGTTGGCACTCGCCGGCAAGACCGGCACCAGTAACGACTCCCGTGACAGTTGGTTTGCCGGCTTCAGCCAGGATGTCCTGGCCGTGGTTTGGTTGGGGCGTGATGACAATGGCCCGACACCGCTGACCGGTGCGACCGGTGCGCTGCAGGTGTGGACGGACTTTATGCGTCAGGCCGATCCGTTGCCGCTGGATATGCCTGTACCGGACAACGTGGTGTTGGCCTGGGTGGATGCGAGCAGCGGCCAAGGAACGGACCCGAGTTGTCCGAATGCAGTACAGATGCCGTATATTCGCGGCAGCCAGCCTGTCGCCGGGCCGGCCTGTGGTATTCAGGCGCCGGTCAATGAAGTGATGGATTGGGTACGCGGCTGGTTGGATTAAGCGAAGAGGGTGTGACGTGAATAAGTGGTTGATTCCAGCTGTAACGGTTTCGCTGGTACTGGCGGGTTGCAGCAGTGTGCCGCGTGGCTCTATTCCGGTCGTTGAAGGTGGCACTGCGGTCGCCGGCGCGCAGTCAGGTACGCCTGGCAGCTATGGCGCCCCAGTTACACAGCCTCAGGCCCTGCCGGAAGACTCCGGCGTGGTCGTGATGGTGCCAGGTGGTGGTGGGAGTTCTGCGCCGATTCAGTCGTTCCCGGCGACCAATGCACCGTTGGACAACGGCACAACTTCGCAGCCTTGGAGTGCTTCGGCGCCTGCTACGACTCAAGGTGGCTATGTCGCCCCTGCGCCCAGTGGCATTCCAAGTGGTGGTTTGGCCATGGATGAGCAGCTGGACGGGCCGGTTCTGGCCTTGTTGACGACTGCCCAGCAACAGCAGGGCGGTGGCGATCTGAACGGTGCCGCTTCCAGCCTGGAGCGCGCTCAGCGCATTGCGCCACGTGAGCCGCAGGTGCTCTACAAACTCGCCGAGGTGCGCTTGGCTCAAGGTGATGCTGCGCAGGCCGAGCAATTCGCCCGTCGCGGTCTGAGCTATGCCAGCGGCCGTCCGGCGTTGCAGGCCAGCCTGTGGAACCTGATTGCTCAAGCGCGCGAGCGTCAAGGCGATGCTGCCGGGGCTGCGCAGGCCCGTGAGCAGGCGCGAGTTAATCTCTAATGGATGCGCGTGTGCTTGCGGTAGCGGAGCAGCTGTTGCTCATTGAGCGAGAGTTGCGCGTGCAGGGTTGGTGGGACGCGCAGGCGCCCAGCGCGCAGGCGCTGTCCAGTCAGGAGCCATTTTGTGTCGACACGCTGGCGTTCGAGCAGTGGCTGCAGTGGATATTCTTACCGAGAATGAAGCAAATGGTGGAGGCGGGGGCCGCATTGCCCCGTGTTTCCGGAATTCAGCCGATGGCCGAGCAGGTGTTTGGTGGCCAGGCCAAAAAGGCCAGAGAACTGATCAAGCTGCTGGGTGAGTTCGATCAGTTGATTGTTGGCGCGACCTGAGTCGCGCCAACGGCTTACTTGCAGTTTTCGGCGATCGCCTTCTGTGCTTCGCTGATACGGCTCTGGCGTTCTTCTTCGCTTAGGCGCCGTACTTCACCGTCTACTTCCGTGCGTACGCGCGGATTGTTCTCTAGCTGCGAAAGGTTAGTGCGCACATCTGCGCAGTACTTCTTGCGCTCTACTTCTTTGGCCGCAATATCCTGTTTGACCTTCTCATCGATGGCTGCCTGCTCGGGGTCAGCGATGCTCTCGAAGGTAGGTGCTGCTTTCTTTTCTTCCGCAACAGCAGGCTTTGGCGGTGGTGCTGCAGTGTTGACGCTGGTGGCGTCTTGGCCTTGCGGCGGCTGTGCGCTGAAGTGCGTCACGCCTTGGGCATCGACCCACTTATAAACCTGGCTGGCCATGGCGGTGGCGCTCATGGCGAGCAGCAAGCTGCTGGTGATCATCATGCGGCGCATGCGTTTTCCTTATGTTGAGCTGCGGTGCCTGCTGAGTACTATAACCAAATTGTCTGAATCGTCATCCTGCGCTGCGTCACAGCAGAAGATTGCAGATTCAATCACGGATTACTTGACTTGGTCGCGCCGAATCCCAACAATTCCACGCTCGCTGTAGTGGAGTCCGCCGCAAGCAGGCTTTAGCTCAGTAGACATGAGGCGCACACCCGCGCCGACCTGTTACACCCGCAACGCGTTACCTCGCGCTGGGTGGGAAAACCCCGCAACACTTTGGGGAGTTCCCAATACTTGCTCAGTTGTAGCTGACGTAGTCGGCGACCACCGTCGCTCATGCTCTGCTGGCAGTAAACCTATCTTAGGCCGTCCTCCTTGTTGGGCGGTTTTCTGGCGTTTTAGAGGTGAACAACGTGGAGCTTTTATCCGGCGCTGAAATGGTCGTCCGCTTTTTGCGTGACGAAGGCGTTAAGAACATCTATGGGTACCCAGGCGGTGCTCTTCTACACATCTACGATGCCCTGTTCAAAGAACCGGAAGTGCAGCACATCCTGGTTCGTCACGAGCAAGCGGCAACCCATATGGCTGACGGCTATGCCCGCGCAACCGGTAAAGCCGGTGTGGTGCTGGTAACCTCGGGTCCTGGCGCAACCAATGCCATTACCGGTATTGCCACTGCCTATATGGACTCCATTCCGATGGTGGTGTTGTCCGGTCAGGTGCCAAGCACCATGGTCGGTACTGATGCTTTCCAGGAAACCGACATGATCGGTATCTCCCGGCCGATCGTGAAGCACAGCTTTATGATCAAGCACGCTTCGGAGATCCCAGAAGTCTTGAAGAAAGCCTTCTATCTGGCGCAATCCGGTCGTCCAGGTCCGGTGGTCGTGGATATTCCGAAGGACATGACCAACCCGGCTGAGAAGTTCGAGTACGTCTATCCGAAGAAGGTCAAGCTGCGCTCCTACAGCCCTGCTCTGCGCGGTCATTCCGGGCAGATCCGTAAGGCGGCTGAACTGCTGCTGACTGCTAAGCGTCCAGTCATCTACTCCGGTGGTGGTGTGATCATGGGTGGTGCTGCAGCGCCGCTGACCGAGCTGGCGCAGATGCTCAACCTGCCAGTCACCAATACCCTCATGGGCTTGGGTGGCTATCCAGGCACCGATCGCCAGTTCCTCGGCATGCTCGGTATGCACGGCAGCTACACCGCTAATCTGGCAATGCACCACGCCGATGTGATCCTGGCGGTTGGCGCACGCTTCGATGACCGCGTGATCAATGGCGCGAGCAAGTTCTGCCCGAATGCCAAGATCATCCACGTTGATATCGATCCGGCCTCCATCTCCAAGACCATCAAGGCCGATATCCCAATCGTCGGTCCGGTTGATAGCGTGATGACCGAGATGGTCGCGATCCTTAAAGAGATCGGCGAGCAGCTGAACAAGGATGCCCTGGCGAGCTGGTGGAAGCAGATCGAAGAGTGGCGTGGCGGTCGCATCATGTTCCCTTACGACAAGGGCGACGGCAGCATCATCAAACCGCAGACCGTGATCGAGACTTTGTCCGAAGTGACCGGTGGCGATGCGTTCGTGACTTCCGATGTGGGTCAGCACCAGATGTTTGCTGCCCAGTACTACCGCTTCAACAAGCCGAACCGTTGGATCAACTCTGGCGGCCTGGGCACCATGGGCTTTGGCTTCCCTGCAGCCATGGGCGTCAAGCTGAGCTTTCCGGATGACGAAGTCGCCTGCGTAACCGGCGAAGGCAGCATCCAGATGAACATTCAGGAGCTGTCGACCTGCCTGCAGTACGGTTTGCCGGTGAAGATCGTCAACCTGAACAACGGTGCGCTGGGTATGGTGCGCCAGTGGCAGGACATGAACTACGGTAGCCGTCACTCGCATTCCTATATGGAATCGTTGCCGGACTTCGTCAAGCTGGCCGAGGCCTATGGCCATGTCGGCATGCGCATCACTGATCTGAAGGATCTCAAGCCGAAGATGGAGGAAGCCTTCGCGATGAAAGATCGCCTGGTGTTCCTCGATATCCAGGTTGATACCAGTGAGCACGTCTATCCGATGCAGATCAAAGACGGTGCAATGCGCGATATGTGGCTGAGCAAGACGGAGCGTACCTAATCATGCGACACATTATTTCCCTGCTGCTGGAAAACGAGCCCGGCGCATTGTCCCGCGTGGTCGGTCTGTTCTCGCAACGCAACTACAACATCGAAAGCCTGACTGTGGCGCCGACCGAAGACCCGACTTTGTCGCGTCTGACGCTGACCACTGTGGGCCATGATGAAGTCATCGAGCAGATCACCAAAAACCTCAACAAGCTGGTCGAGGTGGTCAAGCTGGTCGATCTGTCGGAAAGTGCTCACGTCGAGCGCGAGCTGATGCTGGTTAAGGTCAAGGCCACTGGTGCTCAACGTGCTGAAGTCAAACGTACCACCGACATCTTCCGTGGGCAGATCGTCGATGTGACCAGCAGCGTTTACACCATTCAACTGGCCGGCACGAGCGACAAGCTGGACAGCTTTATCCAGGCCATCGGCACCGCGTCGATTCTGGAAACCGTGCGCAGTGGTGTTACCGGCATTGCCCGTGGTGACAAGGTGCTGAGCATCTGATTGCGTTGTACTGATAAAACGAAAAGCCCTCAGGGAGAGATCCCTGAGGGCTTTTTGCGTTTCTGGGGGTGACTCGCTGCAAGAATTTAGCGTTGGCGATTCCAGAAGGCATTAATCAGCGGATCTTTAAGGCGTTTCTCCAGCGCGAACAGGCCGATATCGTAGGCGGTTAACGGCGGCTGAATATCGTAGATGCGGATGCGTGCTGTCAGTGGGCTGTTGTCGAGGACGATTTGCGGAACCACGCCAATGCCAAAACCCAGGCTCACCATGCTGACGATGGCTTCATTACCGCTCACTTGGGCGTAAATGCGCGGTTTGATGTTGTGGTTTTTTAACCATCGATCGGTACGGGTCCTGGCAAGGCCTTCTTCTGAGAGAATCATTGGCACGTCTTTCCAAGTGTCCGTACCGGGGTGTTTCAGTTGTTCCTCGGTTAACAGCTGGGGTGACAGCGGGCCGATAAAGCACAGTGCGGAACGAGCAATGGATTGAAACGCGACGCCAGCGGGCAAGCTGTCGGGGCGGGCGCCGATGGCCAGGTCTTCCAGTCCTTCTTGCACGCGCTCTACGGCTTTGGCCGGGTCGCCGGTGTGCAGCTTCATTTCAATGCGTGGGTAGTCCTGGCGAAAGCTGCTCAAGATGTCATAGAGGAAGCTGTAGCTAGCCGTTACCGAGCAATATAGGGAGAGCTCGCCGTGCAGGATCAACTGGTCCTGCTTAAAGGTCTGGCGGATGGCTTGCCAGCCGTTCATGACTTCACTCGCATACTCGCGGAACTGTTGCCCCTCGCGGGTCAGGCGCACTGAGCGGTTGTCGCGCAGAAACAGTGGCGCACCCAGTTCGTCCTCGAGTTGCTTGATGCTGCGGCTGAGTGCGGAAGGGCTGACGTGTTGCTCGCGGCTGGTTTTGCCGAAGTGCAGGTGGTCGGCCAAAGAGAGAAAGAGCCTGAGTGCGTGACTATCCATAATCGTTTCAAATATCGGCATGTTGTGTTGCAAATATATCATTTTACGCAATATCGCGGATCACTTAAGGTGTCTTCGTCGCGGTGCATGCACCCCATCCCTTTTCGATTAAAAGAGCCAAGAACATGAAAGTTTATTACGACAAAGACTGTGACCTCTCGATCATCCAGGGCAAGAAAGTTGCCATCATCGGTTACGGTTCCCAGGGCCACGCTCAAGCGTGCAACCTGAAAGATTCCGGCGTTGACGTGACTGTTGGCCTGCGCAAAGGCTCGGCCACTGTTGCCAAGGCTGAAGCCCACGGCCTGAAAGTGACTGATGTTTCTTCCGCTGTTGCTGCTGCCGACCTTGTCATGATCCTGACTCCGGACGAGTTCCAGTCCTCGCTGTACAAGAACGAAATCGAGCCGAACATCAAGAAAGGCGCTACCCTGGCCTTCTCCCACGGCTTCGCCATCCACTACAACCAGGTTGTGCCACGTAGCGATCTCGACGTGATCATGATCGCGCCGAAGGCCCCGGGCCACACCGTGCGTTCCGAGTTCGTCAAAGGCGGCGGTATCCCTGACCTGATCGCCATCTACCAGGATGCTTCCGGCAACGCCAAGAACGTTGCGCTGTCCTACGCTGCTGGCGTGGGTGGCGGCCGTACCGGCATCATCGAAACCACCTTCAAAGACGAAACCGAAACCGACCTGTTCGGCGAGCAAGCCGTTCTGTGTGGCGGTACCGTTGAGCTGGTTAAAGCTGGTTTCGAAACCCTGGTTGAAGCCGGTTACGCGCCGGAAATGGCTTACTTCGAGTGCCTGCACGAACTGAAGTTGATCGTTGACCTCATGTACGAAGGCGGTATCGCCAACATGAACTACTCGATCTCCAACAACGCCGAGTACGGCGAGTACGTGACCGGCCCGGAAGTGATCAATGCCGAGTCCCGTCAGGCCATGCGCAATGCTCTGAAGCGCATCCAGGACGGCGAATACGCCAAGATGTTCATCAGCGAAGGCGCAACCGGCTACCCTTCGATGACCGCCAAGCGTCGTAACAACGCAGCTCACGGTATCGAAATCATCGGTGAGCAACTGCGCTCCATGATGCCGTGGATCGGTGCTAACAAAATCGTCGACAAAGCCAAGAACTAAGGTTTTATGACGTAAGAAAAGACGCGGCCAAGGCCGCGTTTTTTCATGGTGCGTCAAGGCTTCTGGTATAAAGCCTGAGAGTTGCATGGATGCTGGCGTGAACCCTGATCGTCGGCGTCTGTCGAAATTTTCCAAATCCGTTGCAAGGTATTGTTCATGAATGAACGTCCAGATGAGCCGCAGTCTCCCGCCGACGCCGAAAGTTTGCTGCCAATCGATGAGCATATAGAAGAGGGGCATGACGCCGAAGGGCGTAAGGTCCGTCATCGCGGTATTTATCTGCTGCCCAACCTGTTTACCACGGCCAATCTGTTTGCCGGGTTCTACGCCATCATCAATGCCATGAACGGCAACTTCTATGTGGCCGCCGCCGCTGTGTTTGTTGCCATGGTGCTGGATGGCCTTGATGGGCGTGTTGCTCGCCTGACCAATACCCAGAGCGCCTTTGGTGCCGAGTACGATTCGCTATCCGATATGGTCGCCTTTGGTGTGGCGCCTGCCTTGCTCGCGTTTGAGTGGGCGTTGGGCAGCATGGGTAAGGTTGGCTGGATGGTTGCCTTCATCTATGTAGCTGGTGCCGCGCTGCGTTTGGCGCGTTTCAATACGCAGATCGGCAGCGTCGATAAGCGCTACTTTATCGGCCTGGCCAGCCCTGCTGCTGCGGGTGTGGTGGCGGGTACGGTGTGGGCCTTTAGTGATTTTGGTATCAAAGGCTCGAATATGGCCTTTGTAGTTGCCATTCTGGTAGCAGCTGCAGGCATGCTGATGGTCAGCAATATCAAGTACAACAGCTTCAAGGATCTCGACTTGAAAGGGCGTGTGCCGTTTGTGGCGATTCTTGCGGTGGTGCTGGTATTTGCGGTGGTGTTCAGTGATCCGCCTCGGATCTTGCTGATCATATTCCTGGCTTACGCGGCCTCGGGGCCTATTCAGTACTTGCTGCGCCTGCGTCGCGGCAATAGCGCGTAGTTACAGCGCAGTGGTTTCGACAAAGCCGTTGAAGCGCCAGCTTCAACGGCTTTGTCGTTTCTGCAGGCGGCGCGCTAGTGGTTTGTGTGGCTACAGCCCGTTAGTTCGCGGGTGTTGAAACAAAATCGCAATAATCATTGACCTGCGTTCGTCAGTCCCTATAATGCGCACCTCTTCAGGCGTAAGCAGCTCCTTAAACTTCTTATAAAACAAGAAGTTAGATTTAAAAAAGGGGTTGCAAAGCAGCGAAAGATGCGTAGAATGCGTCTCCTCTTCAGGAGGTAGTGTTTAAGTTAGAAGAGGTTCGATCGAGATGATCGAAGGCGGTAAAAGAGGCGGTTGACAGCGGTTTGAAACGCTGTAGAATTCGCCTCCCGCTGACGAGAAGCTAGATGTTGATCGA
>NZ_FMTL01000003.1 GCF_900099645.1 Pseudomonas peli
AACAGCAACGTCGACAACAAGGCATTCGGTGCAATGTTTACCTACGCCTTTGGTGGCCACGCCCTCGGCGTTGGCTACCAGAGCATGAGCGGAGACACCGGTTACGCCTACATCAACGGCACCGATCCGTTCCTGGTCAACTATGTACAGATCGGCGACTTCGCTAACAAAGACGAAACTTCATGGCAGGCCCGCTATGACTTCAACTTTGCCAGCGTTGGCATCCCTGGCTTGACGTTCATGACCCGTTACCTGACTGGTGACAATATTGATCTAGGCGCAGGCAAAGCCGATGGTAAGGAGTGGGAGCGCAACACTGACATCGCCTATGTCTTCCAGGACGGCGTACTGAAAAACCTGGGCGTGAAATGGCGCAACGCCACACTACGTTCAACCAACTTCGGCAACGACGTTGATGAGAACCGCCTGATCGTCAGCTACACACTTCCACTGTTGTAATCACGTTCATTGAGGAGACGCAGGACGCGCTTGGATCAAGGAAGATCCAACATCGCAGCCTCGCCCACACTGTGCGGCACTGCAGAGCTTGATATGCAGAGTGTTAGTTAACTGAAAGAAAAACGCTTGACCTTGCCGCCGTGGAAAGGTTGAAGATATGTCCAAGCCCAAGGAGAACACGCCTGCCCGATGCTGGCTGGCACTACCAGCGCTCTAAATCGCCACAGTGACCAGACAATCCAGTTTTTTGATCAAGTGTTCCATGGCACCCTTGGCAAAAAGCAGACACTGCTCATCAGACCGGCTTCCTTGCCTGATGCTCGCCGGTCGGTGGACAGATGTAGGGAGTGTAGGCATCGCGCGATAGCCCTGAGAGACGGAAAGTTGCTCGTAATGAGGTCCAAGAACTCCTGAGTTTGCACAATTGAACGCGAACGCTCGTGGGGCATTGTCATCCTGCAACTCTCCGCAGCCCATTAAAATATGCCGGTCACGACAGCTGGTTCTACTGTCTTCCGACTTCCTGCGCCTAGAAGGATGTAAACGCTATTTCTGGTTTCAAAAAGACAATTACTCTTTAGATCAACCAGGAGGGTGCTTCTGACCCAATCGCCTGGTGAAAATCGGCAAGCACTGTCGTTTACTACGGCATGGGCATAGAGAAGAATTGGCCGAAAACCTTGCTCTGCAACCAACGCCTTCTTGTCATCTGAAATATCGAGATCGACGAGAACCCATTGCCTTACTGAGCAGTACGGTTTGCCTGGGTACAGCTTCTGAGCCAGCGCGATGCCAGCCACTTCATCGTCACAGGCGCTTGGTATTGCCTCGCCTTCACTTGATAGAAAATCACTTATTTTTTCAATATTTGCGTCCGCCATTTAGTGACCTCCGAACTCTAACCACGGTTACTGTTACCTGCGATTTGATACACATGCTGCATCCGATAATTTGGCCAACCAATTTCTCGGACTATCACACGCAATTCGTACGCTGCTGCACTCTGGCAGAGGAGGCCAGCATCAATTCACGCCATTCAGGGGAGCAGCATCGGCATCGTGCAGTCACGGTCCGTAACCGTTAAACGTCCTCGTTCCTGAAGCAGCTCATACAGGGATCTGTCGAATGTAAGGAAGGCCGACTTCATTGAGGCCCTAGAAGAGCTAGCACTAAATTAATGCGGATTATAGTCCGTGGCCCGTGCGTCCGCAAACGCACGATAGTGCCGCCTCAAGTTGAATTGAGACGGTCATGGATAAGTTGGCGAAAGCGTTAGGGGAACGCATCCGAATGCAGAGGAAGGTCTGCCGGATTTCCCAGGATGGGCTGGCGCTGGCGTGCAATATCGACCGCAGCTACGTAGGGCGAATCGAGCGTGGCGAGGTCAATATTACCGTCGAGAAGCTATACCGCATCGCAGGCGAGCTCGCTTGTGATCCAGCGTCCCTCCTGCCTCCAGTGTCAGAGTGACAACTCGGCTACGGAAAGCGTTTGTGGGTTCTCAGCAGTACCTTTCCCAGGTTTGATCAGCTTGCGATACCTCTAGCAGATTTCTGCAATCACTTCAGGACATCACGTATACGCTGCTTCCAGTCGTTCACCCTGGCATGGTTGGTGCCAGATTGGCTTTCTTTCGGGTGATGTACAGAGTGCAAAGGCTCACAGAAGTCCGCCATATTGCTTGGCCAGCGCAACGAGCCCTTCACTGTCTTTTTCAAGATCCGGCCTATGCATTTCTCTACCTCAACATCTGCTTTGAAGCCCATGACTCGCGTTGACATGGTCTTCCGATTGTCTGAGGTATCTATTTCTAGAAGGTAGCGTTGATTACCGTTTTTCAGCTTGAACATTGCCATCAAATAGCAGCGTGGCTTTTCGTGATCAAACATATGGTAGCTGCAGCGCGGAACAGGAGGCAGCGGCTTCACATCCAGTGATACCAGCGCAATATCGGACTCGTGGGGGATCTGCTCAATGATTTCACGGAGCAGCGAGAAGCGACCGACAAACCGATCATGCTCCTTGTCCTTGTCCTTGTCCTTGTCCTTGTCTTCGTCCTTGCCCTCTCTCTCTCCCAGCTTCTGGAACTCCCCTGGAGCTGTGCTGCCGTCGCTCACGGGATCAGCAACACCGAGGAGCTTGCTTTCTTTGCCCGGAGACTGCTCATCGTCGACCTCCTTGCCATGACCGCTGGCATGCTCCCCGTTGAAGGCAATCATCGTGTTCATCTGAGCATCAAATTTGATTCCCTCAACAGGCAAATGAATCAAACTTGGCTCCTTCGCGGCAGTGGGATCATCTTCAGCATCCACCTCAACTTCTTCAGCCCCCGATGGCACAGTTTCGCAGCCGGAGCCCTCTCCCCTGGCTGTTAACTTGAGAGCAGGGTGATGGAAAAAAATTTCTCCATGATGGCTAAACCGGAGTCCCTGAAGCGTTTCGATCTCCCAGACCAGCAACTCGTTGTTTTCTGGGTCAAAGGGGCCTCGCACATCCATCATGGTACCCGCGAGAGAAGGAGGTGCCTGGAAGTCGAACTGCCATCTGGCATAGTCCGACTTTTGGGACACCTGCTCTTGCGCTCGGTTGAGGCTTTGCCAGATTGACTCGAAGGATCGCTTCACATCCTGATTCAGCAGCAGCCAACTTAAATGGTCTCTGTACCCCTTGATTTTAAGAAGCTGACTTGGCGCACCCGTCTTCGGGGGAGTATGAATATGAACAACATCGCCCTCTCTGTAGATCGTGAAGACCATGTCTAGGCCACTCGGTGCGAAGGCTGCACGGACTATAAAAGCCGCGTGAAAGTATAGTTTTCGCGCAAGCTCAAATTTCGGTAGCCAGACTGTCAGGCCATCGACCTCGAATACAAAGCATCGCTGTGCAGATATCTCAGGATTTGCTGCCAGCCTTCTGGCCAGACGTGGACACTCGCCCAACTGTCTTTCCCGCCAGGTATCGATTGCAGGCAGCACCACCGCTTTCTTGAAACCACTGGGGCGGAAAGGAACCCCGTCTTCCTCAAGAAACTCGCGACCAGTCGCGAGGACACAGGACATTTCCAATGAAAGCCGCTTAAACTGCGACTGACCATCGCACTGAAACAGTGCAGCCAGGCGCCACTGAGCTTCCGGGGAGAATGCTCTATAGAAGTTTCCAATAGCCAGCAGCTTAGATCCGGTCTGAATCTGACGGAAAAAGGTCCTATTCAATCCATCGTCCTATCAATCGAATGAACTCAGTAGTCAGCGGTGCCTCCCTGCTTTTTTCCAACCCACAACGCTTTTCTAGCTTCCAGCACCTAGACGGCATCGGCATACCATCCATTACATCCTCCTGTACAGCTACAGTCAGGCGACGGATCTGATACTCACCGACGGATTCGGCATAGCGATCTAGGAAGGTGCGGCACGTAGGCAGTTGGTCGAGATGGTGCTCGACTGATGCCCGATGTGGTAGCTGCTGCAGGAACCAGTTGCGGCTCCTGCGCGGAAGACTCAGGTCTTCCTCGCTGTTTCTGCCAATCTGGATCAGCAGGCGCACCAACTTCCTGTCGCGTGCTAGCCAGTCTATGTGGCTGTTGTTGCCCTGTCGAAGCTGCCTAGCCTTGTTCGAAGCTATCAACCAACGTCGGTCATGACGATAAAGCCAGGCGTAACATGCCTTCCCTCCGTTTTGTCTGGCTGCCTTGGCTGCACCGTTCTTATCCAGTGCCTGCAGCCAAACAGCTCGGTACTGCTGCTTTTGCTCAAACTCGTCGGAGAGCAACTGCACTGAATGTTCGGTGGAAAGATCGACCTGGCGAGTCTTCGCCTCGTCGATCAGATCGCGAGCATGCTGGTCAGGGCGCAGGCTGGTCCAAATGATCAGATGCTGCAGTGCACTAAATCCCTTGCGATGCTTCCTGAACATCGCCAACAGCCAGGGTGGAGGTTCCCCGCTTGCCAGCAAACCGTTCACAACAAGCCAATCCCTATGATGAGATGCAAGGATCTTCTCCCATAAGACCTCGGCTCTGACCTGTCGGCCGCGCCTGGCACCGCACTCTGCTGCCATGTACCGGTACAGATTGGTCCAGCGGTCGTAGCCGGGTGATTGAGCCTCTTCGAGCGCCAGAAGTTGCGTAGCGGCCTTGGCGAGCCTAATTTCCTCTTCGCTTGCGAGGCTAGCGCGAACATTACGGGACAAAAACAGTGGAGAGGCTGGGTGAAACTCGTGTCGCTGCGCTCGACGGAACGGAATGGGTGAATCCAAGAGCTGACAGCCATGCTCAGGACAAACGTCTATTCCTTGCATTTGCCAGCTACGCCGCCAGTAGGGCTCACCAAAACAGGCGGCCATGTCCTCGAAACAGGCAGGGCAGTAACGCAGCCACTCGGGCCACTTGACCATGGCCGTCGAAGCCCCAGCCAGACCGATGGTCGACCGATCGGCAGCGAGCATGGCCTGGAAAAGGTCAGTACGACGGGCCTGTGGAATGAAGGGGGCATAGAGCGGAAATAGCGTGTGATGCATGATCACGTTTGCCGTATCCAGCCCAGTATTGTTCGCCAGAACGGCCAAGTGCGTGGGCAGGTCGGTTATAGCGGCTACCTTACTGTCACCGAACAGCATGTGCAGCAGCGTTTTATGACTACCTATCCCCAGATGTACCCGGCACCGAGCTATGCCGCTGTAGAGCAGCTCGTCCGGATAAAGCCTGGGGAAATACATGTTAGCTCGCCTTCAATAAAGGCCGTAGATCGAGGATAAGGCCGGCCTGTTTAAATCTGTCGTAGACCTCACTCTCAGGCCCGTCAGCATAACGCCTGCGCAAATCCTCCTCGGATAGGTATCCCCAATCTGTCCGCTTTAACCTGGAAATACTGGGCTTCTTGGGGATCTCCTGCACGAGGTAGGCCGTGGCCTTGTGTATCAGGGCCGCCATCGGGATACCCGGATTCATTGCCAATAATTCGTCAGCCATGGGAATAGCGATATCCATAGGGATATCCATCTCTTCGAGCAGGGCGGCCAGTCGCTTCGCTTTGTCATCAGCCGATGGTGTCGGCGGTTTCGGTTGGGCGACGTTATCCAGAGAGCGCGTCAATGTCAGCAACCGTCCCTCGATCTCAGGCATCAGCAGGTCGTCATATTTAGCGATCAGTTCGGGTCTACCGCTCCGTAAGGCGGCCAGCATCGGATGAACTGGTTTGAACTCGTCCTCGAAAACCTTGCGTAGTAACAGTGGCTTGATGCATTCGACGCTAGTCACTATCGCCCGGATCTGCGCCAGCGCGAACAGCTTGATGACAATGTCCATAACCCCCTGTGTGAGGTCGTACATAGTCGATTCCAACTCGTCGTCCAGCGGCGTCGCATTTCGCAGCCACTGGTACTTCCAGAGCCGCTTCAAAAGGCGCTTCCAGTGCTCATCCCGAGGCAACCTGTCCCAGCGAATGCTGCCCAACCCGGAGACCCGACGCGCGGCTCGAAATGTGCGCTGAAAGAACTTACTGGCTCGGTGGGTACCGACCTGAATGATCGGAACGCCGATGGTATTCACTAGCGACACGAAGAAATTGTGCATTTTCTCGGCACCACCGGAGCGGGCCTCGTTGAGGTTCTGAACCTCGTCGATGATCAGCACACCAAGCGCGTGCAGGTTGGCCACCTGGCACATGGATGCCATCAAGCGCTTGGTGCCCAGTTTCTTGCGACCATGGCTGCGGCTATAGGTCGTACCAAGAATCTTGTCTACCTCGTTGAAGAAACTCAGGCACAACTCATCCAGGTCACCGTCGATGGGACAGTCGACCTTCAGGTAGACCAGCTGGGTGATGTTGTAATCTGGGTGATGAAGAGCCTGGGGGTACATGCCCAGAATCCGCTCAAGAGTGCGCGTTTTCCCGCAACCTGAGCAGCCGAATAGCGACAAGCTGTTGGCCGTGGAGGAGACACTCTGGTAAACCACCGCATCCAGATTCTCCTCCTCGATCCGGCGATAGCCATTCTGCAAGTGAGCATACCAAGCGCCGCGGGCCGGATTCCGACCGATGTAGCCCTGACGGATCATCAGGCTGATCTTGCTCTCCAGCTCCAAGTGGTGGCTGAGCGGCTGGAAGAAACCGTGCAACAAGCGGGCGATGGCATGAGCCCTGAGCCGACCATCCAGAAGTACCTCCTGCGGCTCGAAACTGGGAAGCTTCTGCAACAAGCCGACCACCTCCTGCAGATCAGGTATCGGGGGCAATGCGCTGATGAGTGGATTTTCCTGATATTCGGGAAGCTGCTGCTCATGGTAACTAGCCGGGGGGATAACTCCGCGCCGGATTTCTTCAGTCATCGCCTTCCTCCTTGAATATCAGGTCACTGAGATCTGGGAAGGCATAGTCTTCCTGCTTTTCGCCTCGCAGCGGGATAACTTCGGCAGGTATTTCTTGCTGCACTTTCGCCGGTTTGAATGCTGTTTTCTGGCGTTCCTGACGCTTTTCCTGCTGCTTGTTCTCACGGATCTGGGTTCCCAGATCCTTCTTGGTCATACCCGTTTTGACCGGACTAGCATCCTCTGCCTGGGCAACAATGGACTCGATCCGCTCCAGAAGCTTGCCTCTCTCCATTAAGGCCTCCGCCGCCGCGTTTGCATCGCTACGACGTTCCTCTCTGGACAACAGCCAGACATCCCAGAAGGTCACCCCCCTGAAACGTCGACTACGGTCAGCAAGATCGCAAATCCAGTAATCCTTGAGGCTATTAGATGGCCGCAGATAGATGTGGTCGGCGCTACGCGGATCGTATGCGACCGTCACCCCTGTCGGCCTACGCCCCTGGCCTCGGTGAAACCAACCCTCCTTGATTGCTTCCTGGCAGGTGTAGAAGCAGCCGAACAGCCTGATTCCCAGCTCCGAAATCGTGGCCTGATCATGAGGTAAAAGGTTGATCCGGACCAGATCTTCAGGTGCAGTGCGCAACCGACCAGTTAGGTTGGCCAGCCCCCAACTCCACAGCATGGCAGGTATAGCCGGCAGACCGCCCGGCATACCAGCAGCTCTGTCGTACTTGCCCAGCGTATGAAAGTTGTTATGCCAGAGTACGCCTGCGATGATGATTCGAGTGAACTCGCCTAGCGTCAGACTGGCATCGAGCCTGTAGTCGTGGCCACCTCTTTTCCGACTTGTGGTATCTCCGACCACGCCGCTGGCATAGGGCTTGAAATTCTCCTGTACCGTCCGGAAATAGCGCTCGACGATACCCTTGGCATCCCCGCGCCTGGCCGGCGCATTCTCGATACGAACACCGAAAGCTTTGGAAAATGCTTCGACCTTGGTGCCGTTTAGTTCGCCCTTGTCGGCCAGAAGCGCATCCGGCAAGCCCTTAACCGGCCAATCGCCAACATCGATATCCACGCCATACTGGCGGCAGTACTCGACCTTGTCGGTGACCGTGTTGGCCAAAGCCACCATTGCACTAACCCAGGAAGGTCCCTCGAAACCGACGTACATGCCAACAACCATGCGGCTGAACACGTCGATCACCATATACACGACGGGCCTACCGACGATGCGGCTGCGATCCTGCTCTGAAATCAGATAGATGTCAGCTACGGTGGCGTCGATCTGATAGCGGTACCCAGGGCCCAGAACTTCGGCCGTCGATGTACTTGTGATCGGACGGATGTCCTTGGCGAAATCAACGGCGGACATCCTGTTTGGTAACGTTTCCGTGAAGTGGTATTCACGTTTGTAGAAGTAGCGGAACTGCTCCAAAGTCGGCAGCTCGGCGACAGACCGCATCGGTAAGACTGCGTGGAGCAGATTCAACCCGGATGCGTAAGCGTCTGGGATGGACGGATGTTTTTGCTTTAGTAAGCGCTCATCGATGACTCGACGGAAAATACGTTCCACGTCCGGTGTGACGTTGCTCCCCCTCCCCTCTCTCACAACCCTGGGTCTGCCCAGCTTGGCTTGGCTTGGTTTTCGTCGTTTTCCGAGCGCGCCCGAATTGACGTAGTCCGGCAATAAAGCGTTCCTGCACATACCCCGCTGCCAATAGCGCCTCAACAACCTGTATGCCGTCTGCTTAGTAACACCATGGCGTTCCATGATACCTATGAGGATTTGCCCTCTTGATTTGCGAATGAACAACCCAGGGTCTTGAGCGACATCCGCAAGCATTTCCCAGGCAGCATCGCGCTTCTGCTGATCAAGAGAGCCTTCCTCCACCTCCCGCAGAACCGCCTCCTCGAATGGGTCAACGATACACACTAGTTCCCCGTCCATCAGCAGACGTTCCAGCTCTACAACCTTTATCGGTTCGGGCAAAGCAGTGTCCGCATCAATGTCGATCCAGACGGCCATCGCGGCATCCGACCAAATCAGGCGCTTGCGCAACTCCCCCATGCTAAAAACCTGGTTAACGGGCAGCACTGCTCAGCCCCTGCAACTCGTAGTGAGGATTGACTGCAAGGTCTTTCGTACTGAGTTCCCGGTAAGGTTTACCAATGTCGAACAGGAAACAGTGCCTGGCCAGCAATTGGCGAAGCCAATAAAGCGCCTGGCCCGGCTCCAGTTCGCCAGACACATCCAGTCCTTGAGCAATGGCCGTCAGCCTCCGATCAGGATCACGCCGAAATTCATACAGGAACAGTTGCCGGTAGTGTTCAAGTTCATCCGCAGAAATATCGTCTTCTGATTGGGCAGGGTAGAGCCATTGAATATTGGCAATTGCCTCCTTTGGCACCTCTCGTTCCGTGACGATGACCCAAGGAATTCCTTTCTCGAGCCAGTAGCGTCGTTCTAGCTCAAGTCTCTCGATGACTTCAGGCTTCTGCAGGTCGGCGCTGTACTTGGCCTGAATCGCAACTGTCGGCCGTTGTTGGTCATCGAAATCCACAAGGAAGTCACTGGTCAGCACTTGTGGAATGCCTTGGTAGCGACCATGGGCAAGACCGATCTCCTCGGCGATTCGAACAGTGTCCACGACCATCATCGGAAATTGCTCCCGGATATCGGTGACACGGGGAGACCAGTCCAAAGTCAGGAAAATTGCCAGCTCAAGATCAGAGAGGAAATGGTGCAGACGGCGAGATTTGCTGCCGAGCAGGCGATGGGAGCGCCCCAGCGAGGACACATCCCTGGTGTAGATGAACGGTTTGTAGTCTGCCCCCTGGCCTTGACCACGACCTTCCTTGAACCTTTTGTCGATTTGGGCCTGAGTCAGGCCCTTAAATGTCCCAGCCATAAGCAAACCAGCATCCGCATCGATGATTTCAACATAGCGCATGCCGGTTTTGGATGAAACTTTATTTTAATGGATGACACTTTATTATTATGGATGAATCTTTATTTTCATCCCACATCACGCCGCATCAGCTGGCTCCTGCTTACTCAACCGTTACGCTCTTGGCCAGGTTACGCGGCTGGTCGACGTCGGTGCCCTTGAGCACAGCGACGTAGTAGGACAGCAGCTGCAGCGGAATGGTGTAGAGGATCGGCGCCAGGGCGTCGTGGATGTGCGGCATGTTCACCACATGGGTGCCCTCGCCATTGCTCATGCCGGCCTGCTCGTCGGCAAACACCAGCAGCTCGCCGCCACGGGCGCGCACTTCCTGCAGGTTGGATTTGAGCTTTTCCAACAGCTCGTTGTTCGGCGCCACGGTGACCACCGGCATATCGCTGTCGACCAACGCCAGCGGGCCGTGCTTAAGCTCGCCAGCCGGGTAGGCTTCGGCGTGGATATAGGAAATTTCCTTGAGCTTGAGCGCGCCTTCCATCGCCACCGGGTACTGCGCGCCGCGACCGAGGAACAGGCTGTGGTGCTTCTCGGCGAACAATTCGGAGACTTTCTCGACCACGCTGTCCATGGCCAGGGCTTCGCCCAGACGGGTTGGCAGGCGGCGCAGTTCGTCCACCAGCTCGGCTTCAAGAGCCTTATCCAAGGTGCCACGCACCTGGCCAAGGGAAAGAGTCAGCAGCATCAGCGCGACCAGCTGGGTGGTGAAGGCTTTGGTTGAGGCTACACCGATTTCCGGGCCGGCCTGGGTCAGCAGGGTCAGGTCGGATTCACGCACCAGCGAGCTGATGCCAACGTTGCAAATCGCCAGGCTGGCCAAGTAGCCGCCCTGGCCAGGCGCATACTCCTTGGCATTACGCAGCGCGGCCAGGGTGTCGGCGGTTTCGCCGGACTGGGAGATGCTGACAAACAGGGTGTCCGGCTGTACCACCACCTTGCGGTAGCGGAACTCGCTGGCCACTTCGATCTGGCAAGGAATCCCAGCCAGGCCTTCCAGCCAGTAACGGGCGACCATACCGGCGTGATAACTGGTGCCGCAGGCAACGATCTGCACGTTGCGCACCTTGGCGAACAGCTCAGCGGCTTGCGGACCGAAAGCCTGAACCAGCACGTGATCGGAACCCAGACGGCCTTCCAGGGTGCGCTGTACGACCTTGGGCTGCTCATGGATTTCCTTGAGCATAAAGTGGCGGTACTCACCCTTGTCAGCCGCTTCCGCACCTTCGTGGTATTGCACGCTCTCGCGTACCACCGGCTGGCCGGATACATCCCAGATCTGCACGCTGTCGCGCTGGATTTCCGCGATATCGCCTTCTTCCAAGTACATAAAACGGTCGGTGACCTGACGCAGAGCCAGCTGGTCGGAGGCGAGGAAGTTCTCACCCAGGCCCAGGCCGATCACCAGCGGGCTGCCACTGCGGGCGGCGAGCAGACGATCCGGCTGCTTGGCGCTGATCACCGCCAGACCATAGGCACCGTGCAATTCCTTGACCGCCTCTTTCAGTGCTGCGGTCAAATCCGGCTGAGTTTTCAGCTTGTGGTCGAGCAGGTGCACAATCACTTCGGTGTCTGTATCGGAGCTGAACACGTAGCCCATGCCCTTGAGCTGGGCACGCAGTTCTTCGTGGTTCTCGATGATGCCGTTGTGCACCACGGCCAGATCATGGCCAGAGAAGTGTGGGTGGGCATTGCGCTCGCTTGGCGCACCGTGGGTGGCCCAGCGGGTGTGCGCGATGCCCAGGCGACCGGCCAACGGCTCGGCACTTAGTGCGCTTTCCAGCTCACTGACCTTGCCCACGCGGCGGCGACGGTCGAGGTCGCCTTTATCCGTCAGCAGCGCCACGCCGGCGCTGTCGTAGCCGCGGTATTCCAGGCGCTTGAGGCCTTCAACCAGCACAGCGGTGATATTGCGTTCGGCGACTGCGCCTACGATGCCACACATAATCTTCTCCTTAAGCTTCAACAGCCGCGCAGATCAGCTTGATGCCGCGCTCGGTCAATTGTTCACGCGCCTCAGGGCTGAGGCGTTCGTCGGTTATCAGGGTATGGATACCGCTCCAGGGCAGCTCCAGGTTAGGAATCTTGCGGCCGATCTTGTCGCTCTCGACCATCACCACCACTTCACGCGCCACATCCGCCATCACTCGGCTTAGCCCGAGCAATTCATTGAAAGTGGTGGTGCCACGGTTCAGGTCGATGCCATCGGCGCCAATAAACAACTGGTCGAAATCGTAAGAGCGCAGCACCTGCTCCGCGACCTGGCCCTGGAAGGACTCGGAATGCGGATCCCAGGTGCCGCCGGTCATCAGCAGCACCGGCTCATGCTCCAGTTCGCTGATGGCGCGGGCCACGTTGAGCGAGTTGGTCATCACCACCAGGCCGGGCTTGTGGCCAAGCTGCGGGATCATCGCCGCGGTGGTGGTGCCGCTGTCGATAATGATCCGTGCATGTTCGCGAATGCGCGCCACACCGGCGCGGGCGATGGCCTGCTTGTACTGAGAGATCGGCTGGATATCGCTGATCAGCTCCTGCGGCATGGGTATGGCACCGCCGTAACGGCGCAGCAGCAGACCGCTCTTTTCGAGGGCGGCGAGGTCTTTGCGAATGGTCACTTCCGAGGTGGCGAACGCTTTCGACAACTCGTCCACACTCACTTCGCCTTGCTCGGCGAGCAGGGCAAGAATGGTGTGGCGACGCTGCGGAGTGTTGCGTTTCGACATACTAAGTTTCGATTCGAAAGATATTGGCGCGAATCAAAACCTAATGAAGCTTTTCCGTCAAGCCTGAAAACGACAAAAGGCGGCAGAGCCACCTTTTGTGTTGTTGCTCACACAGCAGCCAAAGCAGCCTACTTGGTGATTTTCACCGGGCGCTTCCAACCTTCGATATTGCGCTGCTTCGCGCGGCCGACGGCCAGGGTGTTATCCGGCACATCGCCGGTAATCACCGAGCCGGCGCCGGTGGTGGCGCGGTCGCCCAGCGTCACCGGGGCGACCAGGGCGCTGTTTGAGCCAATAAACACGTCCTCACCCAGTACGGTCTTGAACTTGTTGGCGCCGTCGTAATTGCAGGTGATGGTGCCCGCGCCGATATTGCTCCGTGCACCGATTTCGGCGTCGCCCAGGTAGCTCAAATGGCCGGCCTTGGCGCCTTCCCCCAACTTGGCGTTCTTCAGCTCGACGAAGTTACCCACATGGGCTTTGGCGCCCAGCACCGAACCCGGACGCAGGCGGGCGAATGGACCGCAATCGGCACCCTCACCCACTTCGGCACCTTCCAGATGGCTGTTAGCTTTAACGATGGCACCTTTGCGCAGGATCGAGTTTTTGATCACGCAGTTCGGCCCGATCTGCACGCCATCTTCGATCACCACCTGGCCTTCGAGGATTACGTTGATATCGATCGACACATCACGACCTACCGTGGCTTCACCGCGCAGGTCGAAACGCGCCGGGTCGATCAGGGTTACGCCCTGCACCATCAAGCGGCGCGCGGCGCGGTACTGATAGTGGCGCTCCAGCTGCGAAAGTTGGATGCGATCGTTGGCTCCCAGCACTTCCATCTCGTCAGCCGCCTGTTCGGTGGCGACCACCAGGCCATCGGTTACGGCCATGGCGATTACGTCAGTCAGGTAGTACTCGCCCTGCGCATTACTGTTGGACAGCCGCCCGAGCCAGTCGCCGAGTTTTTTGCCCGGTACGGCGAGAATACCGGTGTTGCCTTCACGGATCAGGCGCTGCTCGGTGCTGGCGTCCTTGTGCTCGACGATGGCCTTCACCACACCCTGCTCATCGCGCACGATGCGGCCGTAGCCCGTTGGGTCGTTCAGATTGACCGTGAGCAAGCCGAGTTGCTGTTCGCTGACCTGCTGTAACAGACGCTGCAGGGTTTCCACTTCGATCAGCGGCACATCACCGTAGAGAATCAGCACGCGCTCGGCGCTCAACGCCGGCAGCGCTTGAGCTACGGCATGACCGGTGCCCAGTTGTTCGCTCTGCAGCACGAAATTCAGGTCATCCGCCGCCAGTCGCTCGCGCACCAATTCCGCGCCATGGCCGATCACCACATGAATGCCTTGCGGTTTCAGCAGGCGGGCGGTGTCGATCACATGGCCAAGCATGGCTTTGCCAGCAACCGGGTGCAGCACTTTCGGCAAGGCGGAACGCATGCGGGTGCCTTGGCCGGCGGCGAGGATAACGATATCGAGCGACATAAGAGCGGATTCCAGGCAGACGAAGGCGGGCTAAATCCCTAGCCCGGCCAACTGAAAAGGTAAAAACAGCAGGCAAAGAAAAAGGGTAGCCAAGGCTACCCTTTTACTCATTTGCGATGAAGCGTCGGAATTAACCGCCGAACTTCTTGCGCAACTGCTGAACGGTACGCAGCTGAGCCGCGACCTCAGCCAGGTGAGCGGCTGCGGAACCGTAATCGAACTCCGCACCCTTCTCATTCAAGGCATTCTCGGCAGCCCGGAGGGCTTCCTGAGCAGCAGCTTCATCGATATCGGCAGCACGCTGCACGGTATCGGCGAGAACTTTCACCACACTCGGCTGAACTTCGAGGAAGCCACCGGAGATGTAGAACACCTCGGTTTCGCCACCCAGCTTGACCAGACGAATCGGACCCGGTTTGAGGTCGGTGATCAGCGGCGCGTGGCCTGGAGCGATACCGATATCACCCAAGTTGCCGTGCGCAATCACCATCTCGACCAGACCGGAGAAGATCTCGCCTTCTGCGCTGACGATGTCGCAATGGACTGTCATAGCCATGTCTAACCTCACGTATCGATCTGTTTAACCACTACTACGTGAATAAACAGACCGTAAGCGCCCGTTGCCGGGCGCACGGGTGATTACAGTTTCTTCGCTTTCTCAACAGCTTCTTCGATGCTGCCAACCATGTAGAACGCCTGCTCTGGCAGGTGATCGTAGTCACCTTTCAGAATGCCGCTGAAGCCGGCAATGGTGTCCTTCAGGGAAACGTACTTGCCTGGCGAACCGGTGAAGACTTCGGCCACGAAGAACGGCTGGGACAGGAAGCGCTGGATCTTACGAGCACGGGATACCAGCTGCTTGTCTGCTTCGGACAGTTCGTCCATACCCAGAATCGCGATGATGTCCTTCAGCTCTTTGTAGCGCTGCAGTACGTACTGCACGCCACGAGCGGTGTCGTAGTGCTCCTGGCCGATAACCATCGGATCCAGCTGGCGCGACGTCGAGTCGAGTGGATCGACCGCTGGGTAGATACCCAGGGAAGCGATGTCACGGGACAGTACAACGGTGGCGTCCAAGTGGGCGAAGGTGGTCGCCGGGCTTGGGTCGGTCAGGTCGTCCGCAGGTACGTATACGGCCTGGATCGAGGTGATCGAACCGGTCTTGGTCGAAGTAATACGCTCTTGCAGAACGCCCATTTCTTCGGCCAGGGTCGGCTGGTAACCCACCGCGGAAGGCATACGGCCGAGCAGTGCGGATACTTCGGTACCGGCCAGGGTGTAACGGTAGATGTTGTCCACGAAGAACAGAACATCACGGCCTTCGTCACGGAACTTCTCGGCCATGGTCAGGCCGGTCAGTGCTACGCGCAGACGGTTGCCTGGTGGCTCGTTCATCTGACCGTAAACCAGGGCTACCTTGTCGAGAACGTTGGAGTCCTTCATCTCGTGGTAGAAGTCGTTACCCTCACGAGTACGCTCACCCACACCGGCGAACACGGAATAACCGCTGTGCTCGATGGCGATGTTACGGATCAGTTCCATCATGTTTACGGTTTTGCCTACACCGGCACCACCGAACAGACCAACTTTACCGCCCTTGGCGAACGGGCAAACCAGGTCGATAACCTTGATGCCGGTTTCCAGCAGCTCGTTGGAGCCAGCTTGTTCGGCGTAGGTCGGTGCGGCACGGTGAATGCCCCAACGCTCTTCTTCGCCAATCGGGCCAGCTTCGTCGATTGGGTTGCCCAGCACGTCCATGATACGGCCCAGGGTTTTCACCCCAACCGGTACCTGGATACCTGCGCCAGTGCTGCCGACGTTCAGGCCACGCTTGAGGCCTTCGGTCGAACCCATCGCAATGGTACGTACCACACCGTCGCCCAGCTGCTGCTGAACTTCCAGGGTGGTTTCGGCGCCGACTACTTTCAGCGCTTCATAAACACTCGGCACTTGATCACGCGGGAATTCCACGTCGATAACGGCGCCGATGATTTGAACGATACGTCCGCTACTCATCTTTGGTTCCTCTGAATATTTGAACCGTGCTTAAACCGCGGCAGCGCCGCCGACGATTTCCGAAATTTCCTGGGTGATCGCTGCCTGACGAGCCTTGTTGTAAACCAACTGCAGGTCTTTGATGATATCGCCAGCGTTGTCGGTGGCGTTCTTCATTGCGATCATCCGGGCCGCTTGTTCAGCCGCGTTGTTCTCAACCACTGCCTGGTAAACCTGCGACTCCACATAACGCACCATCAAGCCGTCGAGCAGCTCTTTGGCGTCGGGTTCGTACAGGTAATCCCAGTGGTGCTTGAGTTCTTTATCCGGATCGGCCACCAGCGGAATCAACTGCTCCACTGTCGGCTTTTGCGTCATGGTATTGATGAACTTGTTCGAGACCACGGACAAACGATCGATGCGACCATCGAGGTAGGCATCGAGCATTACCTTGACGCTACCAATCAGATCATTGATCGACGGTTCTTCGCCCAGGTGGCTGATCGCAGCAACGATGTTGCCACCAAAGTTGCGGAAGAACGCCGCGCCTTTGCTGCCAACTACGCAGAGATCAATCTCCACGCCTTGCTCGCGATTGCTCGCCATGTCTTTGACCAGAGCCTTGAACAGGTTGGTGTTCAGACCACCACACAGACCACGGTCCGAGCTCACCACGATATAACCTACGCGCTTAACTTCGCGCTCGATCATGAACGGGTGACGGTATTCCGGGTTGGCGTTGGCCAGATGACCAATCACCTGGCGGATACGCTCCGCGTAGGGACGGCTAGCAGCCATGCGCATTTGTGCTCTGCGCATTTTGCTGACCGCCACCTTTTCCATGGCGCTGGTGATCTTCTGCGTGCTTTTGATGCTCGCAATCTTGCTGCGAATCTCTTTTGCGCCTGCCATTTGACACCTATCGGGTTAGCAAGCGGGGACCTCACGGCCCCCGCTGCGGCTTACCAGGTTTGGGTGGCCTTGAACTTCTCGATACCGGCTTTCAGGCCAGCGTCGATTTCGTCGTTAAAGTCACCCTTCTCGTTGATCTTCGCCAGCAGTGCGGCGTGATCCCGGTTGAAGTAAGCAATCAGGGCCTGCTCGAATGCACCAATCTTGGCGACTTCGATATCGACCAGGAAACCACGCTCGGCGGCATACAGCGACAGCGACATGTCAGCGATCGACATTGGCGCATATTGCTTCTGCTTCATCAGCTCAGTAACGCGCTGACCGTGCTCAAGTTGCTTACGAGTGGCTTCGTCCAGGTCAGAAGCAAACTGGGCGAATGCTGCCAGTTCACGGTACTGAGCCAGAGCGGTACGGATACCACCGGAAAGCTTCTTGATGATCTTGGTCTGTGCAGCACCACCCACGCGGGATACCGAAATACCGGCGTTGACCGCAGGACGGATACCCGAGTTGAACATGGCCGATTCCAGGAAGATCTGACCGTCGGTGATCGAGATCACGTTGGTCGGAACGAACGCGGAAACGTCGCCCGCCTGGGTTTCAATGATCGGCAGAGCGGTCAGGGAACCGGTTTTGCCAGTCACTGCGCCATTGGTGAACTTCTCAACGTACTCTTCGGAAACGCGGGAAGCGCGCTCCAGCAGACGGCTGTGGAGATAGAACACGTCGCCTGGGTAGGCTTCACGGCCTGGCGGACGGCGCAGCAGCAGGGAAATCTGGCGATAAGCCACTGCTTGCTTGGACAGATCGTCATAAACGATCAGCGCGTCTTCACCGCGGTCGCGGAAGTATTCGCCCATGGTGCAACCGGCGTACGGTGCAATGAACTGCAGAGCAGCGGATTCGGAAGCGGAAGCCGCGACAACGATGGTGTTAGCCAACGCGCCGTTTTCTTCCAGCTTGCGTACCACGTTGGCGATGGTCGATTGCTTCTGACCAATGGCTACGTAGACGCACTTAATGCCGCTGTTCTTCTGGTTGATGATGGCGTCGATGGCCAGAGCGGTTTTACCGATCTGACGGTCACCGATGATCAGCTCACGCTGGCCACGGCCAACCGGGATCATGGCATCGACCGACTTGTAACCGGTTTGCACCGGCTGGTCGACCGACTTACGCCAGATCACGCCAGGCGCAACCTTTTCAACAGCGTCGGTAGCGACGTTGTTCAGCGGGCCTTTGCCGTCAATTGGGTTACCCAGTGCATCGACAACGCGACCCAGCAGTTCCGGACCAACCGGAACTTCGAGGATACGGCCGGTGCACTTGGCGCTCATGCCTTCGGCAAGGCTGGTGTAAGCACCCAGCACAACAGCACCAACGGAGTCTTGCTCCAGGTTCAGTGCCATACCGTAGACGCCGCCCGGGAACTCGATCATTTCGCCGTACATTACGTCGGCGAGACCGTGAATACGCACGATACCGTCAGATACGCTGACGACAGTGCCTTCGTTACGGGCTTGAGAGGCGACATCGAGATTCTCGATACGCCCCTTGATGATTTCACTTATTTCGGAAGGATTGAGTTGCTGCATAGCTCTGCTGCCCCTTCAAACTCAAGATTTCAATGCTTCGGCCAGCTTCGCGATTTTGCCGCGAACTGAGCCATCGATAACCAGGTCGCCGGCGCGGATCACGACACCACCGATAAGGGTGGCATCCTCCGCGGCGTGCAGACGCACTTCTCGGCCGAGCCGTGCACTGAGAACCTTGGCGAGTTTGTCTTGCTGTTCATCGCTCAATGCGAAGGCACTGGTAACGTCCACGTCGATCGACTTTTCCTGCTCGGCTTTGTACAGCTCGAACAGTTCAACGATCTGTGGCAATAAAGCCAGACGATCGTTTTCAGCGACGATATGAATGAAATTGCGTACCTGGGCGTCGAACTTGTCACCACACACGTCAATGAACGTGGTGGCCTTGTCTGTACTCGTCAAACGCGGAGTCTTAAGCACGCGTTGCATGGTGTCGTCTTGCGACACCGCTGCAGCCAGGCCGAGCATGGCTGACCAATTGGCCAGCTGCTGGTGGGCCTGGGCGTGCTCAAAAGCAGCCTTAGCGTAAGGTCGGGCCAGCGTGGTCAGTTCTGCCATGATCGCGCCCCTCGCTTAAATTTCGGCTGCCAGTTTGGAAACCAGCTCCGCATGCGCGTTTTGGTCGATAGATGCGCCCAGGATCTTCTCGGCACCGCTAACGGCCAGGCTACCCAGTTGGGCACGCAGCGCGTCTTTGACACCATTCAGTTCCTGCTCGATCTCAGCCAGAGCCTGGGCCTTCACACGGTCAGCTTCAACGCGGGCCTGTTCACGGGCTTCGTCGACGATCTGGGTACCGCGTTTCTTGGCTTGCTCAATGATCTCGGCTGCTTGGCCTTTGGCTTCGCGCAGTTGCTGACCCACTTTCTCTTGGGCCAACTCCAGGTCACGAGCCGCACGGCTAGCAGCGTCCAGGCCGTCTGCGATCTTCTTCTGACGTTCTTGCAAAGCCGTAATGACCGGAGGCCACACGTACTTCATGCAGAACAGCACGAAGATGAAGAAGGCAACGGACTGGCCAATCAGGGTTGCATTAATGTTCACGCCAACACCTCGCTCGTTCGTTGTCCATCAAACCAATTCACTCAAAACGAGTGAATTAGCCTGCGATTTGACCAACGAAAGGGTTCGCGAAGGTGAAGAACAGTGCGATACCAACACCGATCATGGTCACGGCGTCGAGCAGACCGGCGACGATGAACATTTTCACTTGCAGCATCGGAACCATTTCTGGCTGACGCGCAGCGCCTTCCAGGAACTTGCCGCCCAGCAGGCCGAAACCAATGGCGGTACCCAGGGCACCCAGGCCAATCAGCAGTGCTACAGCGATAGCGGTCAGACCAACTACAGTTTCCATCTTTCCTCCCGACTTTTTATGTCGTATTGGTTAAGGTTTTCTAAGGTAAAGCGGTAAAGCAAAATCGGTACTTCTGGTTGCCCTTGCGGGCGTCCACTGCGAGCGCCTAAGCGCTCTTAGTGGTTGTCTTCGTGCGCCATCGACAGGTAGACGATGGTCAGCATCATGAAGATGAACGCCTGCAGCACGATGATCAGGATGTGGAACACAGCCCACGCCCACTGCAGGGCAATACCCAGCGCGCCCAGCAGCAAACCGCCGCCAAACATGATCGCGATGAGGATAAAGATCAACTCGCCGGCATACAGGTTGCCGAACAGACGCAGTGCCAGGGAAATCGGCTTGGCGATCAGGGTCACGAATTCAAGCAGGAAGTTGACCGGAATCAGCAGGGCTTGAACGAACACGTTCTTGCTGCCGAACGGGTGCAGGGTCAGCTCGCCGATGAAACCACCAATGCCTTTGACCTTGATGCTGTAGTACAGAATCAGGGCAAATACCGACAGGGCCAAGCCCAGGGTAGCGTTTGGATCAGTGGTCGGTACGACGCGGAAGTACAGGTGCGGGTCGCCGGAAATTTTTGCCGCCAGCATTGGCAACCAATCTACCGGGATCAAGTCCATAAAGTTCATCAGGAAAACCCAGACGAAGATGGTCAGACCCAGCGGTGCGATCAGCGCGTTGCGGCCGTGGAAGGTGTCCTTGACGCTGCCGTCAACGAACTCGACCAGGACTTCAACGAAGTTCTGCAGCTTGCCTGGTTGCCCGGAAGTGGCGCGTTTAGCAGCGGCACAGAACAGCAGGATGAAGAACAGGCCCAACACGACAGACACCGCTAGGGTGTCGACGTGAAATGCCCAGAAGCCCATTTCCTGAGCTTCTTTTGCGTTGTGGGCGAAACTCCAGCCGTTGACCGGGTGCTGACCATAGGTCAGGTTGGTCAAGTGGTGCTGGATATAACCCGAAGCGGTTTCTGCTGCTGCCATATATCCCTCGAGCGCTAAGGTCTTAAAAATCTTGTTTTCATCAGCAAAGGCGAAAACCAATTGACCAACTGGGTCAGGACGAACACGCCAAATACAGCCAGCGGTTCCAGAGGTTTCACACCTGCAAAAGTCAGTGCAAACAGCACTGCCGTTAAAACCAGTTTGCCCGCCTCACCGGCATAAAAAGACCGGACGATGGCTTGAGCAGCCCGCGCTCCACTGAAACGGAACGCCTTGTGGGCAAAGTACAGATTCGGCAGCCAGGCAATCAGGCCACCACACAACCCGGAGTAGCCTGCTACTGGGCTTTGCCACTGCCACAACACCAGGGCCAGCAACAGCAGTACCAGCAGTTGCACCAGCAATACCGGGAAAACAGCTAAACGATGGAAGGGCAGGCGATTCGGCGTGCGAACGTCCATCTTGTTTTCCTGAAAGCTGAACTCGGGCGTCGGCACCTGAAATCAATAACTTGGCATACTTTGTGCCGACGAAATGCGCGCAGAGTATAGGGGTGCTTCCCCCCCCATTCAACTGTCGGGTAGTGATTTCCGACTAGTCGCTACACGCTCAATTGTTTCAGCGAATGTGGGCGAGTACGCCCTGCAGTTCGTCCAGCGAGCTGTAGCTGATCACCAGCTGGCCTTTGCCTTTCTGCCCGTGCTTGATCTGCACTGGCGAGCCCAGGCGCTCAGCCAGGCGCTGTTCTAGACGGGTGATGTCCGGATCAACTTTAGCCACTGCTGCTGGCTTCTCTTTGCTGTTCAACCACTGACGCACCAGTGCTTCGGTTTGGCGCACAGTGAGGCCGCGTGCGACAACATGTCGCGCACCTTCAGTCTGCTGTTCAGCGGGTAGGCCGAGCAACGCACGGGCATGACCCATTTCCAGATCGCCATGGGACAGCAGGGTTTTGATCTCTTCCGGCAAGGCAATCAGCCGCAGCAGGTTGCTGATGGTGACCCGCGATTTACCCACAGCATCGGCGACCTGCTGTTGAGTCAGCTGGAACTCTTGCTGCAGACGCTGCAACGCCATGGCTTCTTCGATGGGGTTGAGGTCTTCACGCTGGATGTTCTCAATCAGGGCCATGGCAATGGCGGCTTCATCCGGCAGCTCGCGAACCATGGCCGGGATCTTGTCCAGACCAGCTTGCTGACTGGCACGCCAGCGGCGTTCACCGGCAACGATCTCGAAACGTCCTTCGCCAATCGGCCGCACCACAATCGGCTGCATCACGCCGTGGGCCTTGATCGACTGCGCCAGTTCTTCTAGGGCTGTGGCGTCCATGTCGCGGCGCGGCTGGTATTTGCCGCGCTGGATCAGGTCCAGGGGCACGTATTGCAGTTCACGGCTGTCGACCTGCGCGGCCTCTTCCTGCAAGGCGCTGACACTGGTGCCGCCCAGCAGGGCATCCAGACCGCGTCCCAGTCCTCGTTTTTTCACAGCCATGGGTATTTCCTTATGCGGTTGCGGTGTGGGCACTTGCGCGCTGGCGGCGGACCAATTCGCCGGCCAGCGCCAGGTAGGCAATGGCACCACGGGATTGCTTGTCATACACCAGCGCCGGCATGCCAAAGCTTGGCGCCTCGGCCAGACGCACGTTACGCGGGATGACCACGTCGTAGAGCTGGTCAGGGAAATGCTGCTTGAGCTGCGCCGACACATCGTTGGTCAGGCTGATGCGCGGGTCATACATGGTGCGCAGCAAGCCCTCGATCTTCAGCTTGGGATTAAGGATCTCGGCGATGCGCTGAATGCTGTTGACCAAATCACTCAAGCCTTCCAGCGCGTAGTACTCGCATTGCATAGGGATGATCACCCCATCAGCGGCCACCAGGGCGTTGATCGTCAACATCGACAGTGCCGGTGGGCAGTCGATGAGGATGTAATCGTAATTCTCGCGGATTGGCGCCAACGCATAACGCAGGCGGCTTTCCTTCATTTTCATTTCCAGCAGGGAGACTTCGGCGGCGGTCAGGTCCCGGTTGGCCGGCAGCAGCTGATAGCCGCCGTGCTCGGAGAACTGCATGGCATCGACCAGGTTGCATTCGCCGATCAGCACGTCGTAGATCGAATGCTCAAGGCCGTGTTTATCCACACCACTGCCCATGGTCGCGTTGCCCTGGGGGTCGAGGTCGATCAGCAGCACACGGCGCTTGGTTGCCACCAGCGAGGCAGCCAGATTGATGCAGGTGGTGGTTTTGCCCACGCCGCCTTTCTGGTTAGCGATTGCGAATACCTTAGCCATGCTGCCGTTCCCCCTAAGCCGAGCGACGCAGTATCAGCAGATGGCGCTGACCTTGGCAACCGGGAACCTTGAGTACATGGGTGGCGGTGAGACGAAAGTCCGCTGGCAGGGCCTGCAGCTCGTCATCCGGGTGTACGCCTTTCATCGCCAGCCACCGCGTATCGCCGTTTCCTAGGTGCCGGGTCCAGTTGCTGAAGTCTTCCAGCGAGCTGAACGCCCGTGAGCAAATACCGCTGAACGGCACAGCCGGGGTGAACTCTTCGACACGGCTGTGGATAACTTGCACGTTGGCCAGTTTCAACTCCAGCTTCACCTGAGTCAGGAAGCGGGTTTTCTTGCCGTTGGAATCCAGCAGGGTGAACTGCCGCTCAGGAAACAGGATGGCCAGGGGAATACCGGGCATGCCGCCGCCGCTGCCGACGTCCAGCCAGTTATCCCCAGCCTCGGTGACAAAAGGCACTACTGACAGGCTGTCGAGCAAATGGCGCGAAACCATTTCATTGGGATCGCGTACTGCGGTGAGGTTGTAAGCCTTATTCCACTTGATCAGCAGGGCCAGGTAGGCCAGCAACTGCTCGTGCTGCTGTAGGCTGAGTTCAACACCCAGCTCAAGAGCGCCCTGACTCAATTCTTCGGCGTGACGTGCGGTTACCAACGACATCAGGCGCTGTGCTCCAACTGCTGACCGGCAGTGCGCTTTTTCAGGTGGATCAGCAGCAGGGAAATCGCTGCCGGGGTGACGCCGGGAATCCGCGAGGCCTGGCCAAGGGTTTCCGGGCGGTTGTTACCAAGTTTGTGCTGGATTTCCTTGGACAAGCCGGAAATCCCGGCGTAGTCGATATCGAGCGGCAGCTTGGTGTCTTCACTGGCGCGCAGGCGGGCGATTTCGTCCTGCTGGCGGTCGATATAACCGGCGTACTTGGTCTTGATCTCGACCTGCTCGGCCACCTGCGGGTCCTGCGCGCCACCGCCGGTGATGGTCACCAGCCCGGCGTAATCGATTTCCGGGCGGGCCAGCAGGTTGAGCAGGTTGTATTCGTGGGTCAGCGGCGTGCCGAAGTGGGCGGCAATCGCATCGCCTTGAGTCGTACCCGGGCGTACCCAGGTGCTTTTCAGGCGCTGTTCTTCCTGCACGATGGCTTCGCGCTTGGTTTCGAACGCGGCCCAGCGCACATCATCGACCAGACCCAGCTCGCGGCCTTTCTCGGTCAGGCGCAGGTCGGCGTTGTCTTCACGCAGGATCAGCCGGTATTCGGCGCGCGAAGTGAACATGCGGTACGGCTCCTGGGTACCCAAGGTAATCAGGTCGTCGACCAGCACGCCGATGTAGGCCTCGTCGCGACGCGGGCACCAGCTGTCCTTGCCCTGGGCGCGCAATGCGGCGTTGCAACCCGCGAGCAAACCTTGCGCACCGGCTTCTTCGTAACCGGTGGTGCCATTGATCTGGCCGGCGAAGAACAGCCCGGCAATCACCTTGGTTTCCAGGCTGTATTTCAGATCACGCGGGTCGAAGTAGTCGTACTCGATGGCGTAGCCGGGACGCACGATATGCGCGTTCTCCATGCCACGGATGCTGCGCACGATCTGCAATTGCACATCGAACGGCAACGAGGTGGAGATGCCATTCGGATACAGCTCATGGGTATTCAGGCCTTCGGGCTCGATAAATACCTGATGGCTGTCTTTGTCGGCGAAGCGGTGGATCTTGTCTTCGATCGACGGGCAATAGCGCGGGCCGACACCTTCGATCACGCCCGAATACATCGGCGAACGGTCGAGGTTGGCCGCAATGATTTCGTGGGTACGCGCGTTGGTGTGAGTGATCCAGCAGCTGACCTGGCGCGGTTGCTGTTCCGCGCGACCGAGGAAGGACATCAGCGGCGTTGGCGTATCCCCTGGCTGCTCGGTCATCACCGAGAAATCCACCGAACGGCCGTCGATGCGTGGCGGCGTGCCGGTTTTCAGGCGACCGACGCGCAGCGGCAGCTCGCGTAGACGTTGTGCCAAGGCAATCGAAGGTGGGTCGCCAGCGCGGCCGCCGGAGTAATTCTGCAGGCCTATGTGGATAAGTCCACCGAGGAAGGTGCCAGTGGTTAACACCACGGAATCTGCAAGGAAACGCAGGCCCATCTGGGTGACTACGCCTTTGACTTCGTCGTTTTCTACGATCAGGTCATCAGCTGCCTGCTGAAATATCCACAGGTTGGCCTGGTTTTCCAATGTTTCGCGAATCGCGGCTTTGTACAGCACGCGATCAGCCTGGGCGCGAGTGGCGCGTACTGCTGGGCCCTTGCGGCTGTTCAGAACACGGAACTGGATACCACCTTTGTCGGTGGCTTCAGCCATGGCGCCGCCGAGGGCGTCGATTTCCTTGACTAGATGACTCTTGCCGATCCCGCCAATCGCAGGGTTGCAGCTCATCTGCCCGAGTGTTTCCACGTTATGGGTCAGCAGCAGGGTTTTTACCCCCATGCGTGCAGCTGCCAATGCAGCTTCGGTACCGGCATGACCGCCGCCGATGACGATCACCTGAAAACGGGAAGGGAAATCCACCACGCACCTCGTGCCTGTTGAGAAATGGGGGGCTTTTTGGGTTGAAAAGCGGGAAAGGCGGCAAGTATAGGGATTTAGCCGGTGTGAAAGAAGCCTTTTGCACAAAAAATAGCCAGCTTGCTCGGACGCTGTTCGGGTGTGTCGGTTAATAAAGAATAAAAGAGAGAATTTTTATAAAGCCTTGTTTATATGTTTATTACTTAGCAACGGCTTTTCTGTGGATAGATCGCTACAGGTCAATGGATTCAATGCTTACAGCGTTTAAAAAGTCTGTGCTGATCCTGCCATCTGCCTGTTCAGTTGCCGTACGCAAGCTGTGGATGAAATGCATGGTTATCCACAGTGGCAGTTATCCTCTGTTTTATCACCGGGTTATAGGCAGGGCTTAGGCCGGGTTTTCCACAGGGCTTAGGTGGATAAATAAGTGGCTGGACGTAGTTATTGCATCCAAGCGGAGGCCTGCCTGAATGGCATAAGTTGGAATTTCAGGACGTCGGATGGGGTGGCGTAGAGAGTAATTGCAGATTCAGCGGACGATTCGGTGCGCCTAATCCATCAGAAATAGTGTGCAGCTGATGGATTAGGCGATGCGTTGGCAGGTGAGACGGCGTGTGCCGCCCAGCCTATTTACCGATGCAGAAACTGGAAAAGATCCGCCCCAGCAGGTCATCGGAACTGAACGCCCCGGTGATTTCACCCAAGGCTTGCTGAGCCATGCGCAGGTCTTCAGCTAGCAGTTCGCCAGCGCCGGCCAGGGTCAGCTGAGCATGGCCGTGTTCCAGATGTGTAGAGGCCTGGCGTAGCGCTTCCAGGTGGCGTCGGCGCGCACTAAAGCTGCTCTCTGAGGTCTGTTCATAACCCATACAGGCCTTGAGGTGTTCCCTCAGCAGGTCCAGGCCCTCGGTGGATTTGGCGGACAGGCTGATGGTGACGTGGCCGTCATTGCAGACTTCCAGCACCACTGACTCGCCGGATAGGTCAGCCTTGTTGCGGATCAGGGTGACCTTGGACGGATCAGGGCGTTGGTCGAGAAACTCCGGCCACAGGGCAAAGGGGTCATCGGCTTCGGGGGCTGTGGCATCCACCACCAGCAGGATGCGGTCTGCTTCACCAATGGCTTTCAGCGCACGCTCGACGCCGATGCGCTCGACCTGATCCTCGGTATCACGCAGGCCGGCAGTATCCACCACGTGCAACGGCATGCCATCGATGTGGATATGTTCGCGCAGCACGTCGCGAGTGGTGCCGGCTATCTCGGTGACGATCGCTGCCTCGCGACCGGCCAGGGCGTTGAGCAGGCTGGACTTACCCGCATTGGGGCGACCGGCGATCACCACCGTCATGCCGTCGCGCAGCAGAGCCCCTTGGCCGGCCTCACGCAGCACCCCCGCTAGTTCGGCACGCACGCCATCGAGCAGGCTGAGTACATGGCCATCGGCGAGAAAGTCGATTTCCTCTTCGGGGAAGTCGATGGCCGCTTCTACATAGATACGCAGGCTGATCAACCGCTCGGTCAGGCCATGCACGCGACGCGAGAACTCGCCTTGCAGCGAGCGCAGGGCATTGCGAGCGGCCTGCTCGGAGCTGGCTTCGATCAGGTCGGCAATCGCCTCAGCCTGTGCCAGGTCGAGTTTGTCATTGAGAAACGCGCGCTCGCTGAATTCACCAGGACGCGCCAGGCGTGCGCCGAGTTGTACACAGCGGCGCAGCAGCAGATCGAGCACCACCGGTCCGCCATGGCCCTGCAGTTCCAGCACATCTTCACCGGTAAAGGAGTTGGGGCCAGGGAAGTACAGGGCCAGGCCTTCATCCAGCACTTGCTTGGCGTCGGCGAAGAACGGCCCATAATGGGCGTAGCGTGGTTGCAACTCGCGTTGGCAGATCGCCTGCGCCAATGTGCCGGCCAGCGGCCCGGAAACACGCACGATGCCAACGCCACCCCGGCCCTGGGCGGTGGCGACGGCGGCAATGGTTTCAACAACGGGGGGCATGCGCTTCTCCTGAATACGACATAGCAAAACGCCCCTGAAAAGGGGCGTTTGTTACAGCTTAGAAGCAATCACTGCTTAGGCGTCTGCGGCCTTGGCTGCGGCTTCGATCTTGCGGGTAATGTACCACTGCTGGGCGATGGACAAGACGTTGTTCACCACCCAGTACAGCACCAGACCAGCCGGGAACCAGAGGAAGAAGAAGGTGAAAATGATCGGCATCATTTTCAGTACCTTGGCTTGCATCGGGTCCGGCGGCGTTGGGTTGAGCTGCTGCTGGATAAACATGGTCGCGCCCATGATGATCGGCAGGATGAAGTACGGGTCCTTGATCGCCAGGTCGGTTATCCACAGCAGCCATGGTGCTTGGCGCATTTCCACGGATTCCAGCAGCACCCAGTAGAGCGCAAGGAATACCGGCATCTGCACCAGGATCGGCAAGCAACCGCCCAGCGGATTGATCTTCTCTTTCTTGTACAGCTCCATCATCGCCTGAGACATCTTCTGGCGATCGTCACCGAACTGCTCTTTCAGCTGAGCGAGTTTCGGTGCCACGGCACGCATGCGCGCCATGGATTTGTAGCTGGCAGCAGACAACGGGAAGAAGATCAGCTTGATGATCACGGTCAACATGATGATCGACCAGCCCCAGTTACCCAGCAGGTTGTGGATAACTTCCAGCAGCCAGAAGATCGGCTGAGCCAAGAACCACAGAATGCCGTAGTCGACAGTCAGCTCAAGACCTGGAGACAGCGTCTTCAGATGGCCTTGTAGCTTCGGGCCGGCATACAGAACTGCACTGGTTTCACCTTGAGCGCCGGCAGCAACCTGAATGGCCGGGCCGGTAAAGCCGACAATGTAGTTGCCTTGGCTGTCTTTACGGGTCTGTACTTGGTTAGTGCTGTCTTTGCTTGGAATCCAGGCAGTGACGAAGTAATGCTGTAGCCAGGCAACCCAGCCTCCTTGAACGGTTTCTTTGAAGGCTTGTTTGTCGATGTCTTTCATCGACACTTTTTTGTACGGCTCTTCGCTAGTCCACAGTGCGCCACCGAGGTAGGTCGCAGTGCCGGTCGCGGTGGTGGAGGACGGATCGTCGCTGCCATCACGCTTGAGCTGGGCAAACATGTTGCCGCTCCAGGCCTGACCACTCTGGTTGTCGATCAGGTAGCTGACAGTCACCTGATAGGACGCAGGATCAACGCAGCCGGGTTTCTTCTGCTGTTGGTCTTTGGCCGCACATTCAGCGTTCAGACCACGCTTGAAGGTGAAGCGCTTGATGTAGTTGACGCCGTCTTCGCTGAGTTTGAGGTCAACCTGCAGCTGATCCTGACCGTCGGCCAGTTCATAGCTCTTCTGCTCGCTGCTCCACAGGGCACGACCGCTGGATTTGTCCGGTGCATTGCTGCCGATCAAACCGCTCTGCGCCAGGTAGGTACGCTCGCCGCCGTTGTCGAACAACTGGAAAGGTACATCCGGACGATCCTGACGACGTGGGTATTGCGGCAAACGCAGTTGCACCACATCACCACCGCGCGGGTCGATGGCCAGATCCAGTACATCGGTCTTCACGCGAATCAGCTCATCACTGGCAGCAGCAGGTGCGGCACTGATGGCGCTGGGCTCAACGGCAGTGGTGGCGCTCGGAATATCATCGCCGCCTGCTGGGGTTGAGGTCGCGGCAGTGGTATCCGGCAAGCCGGGTACAGTGCTGCTGGTCGCAGCAATTTCTGTCGGCAGGGCAGCTTGACCGTAGTCCTGGTTCCACTGGAGAACCATCATATAGGACACGATTGCCAGGGCGACGATCAGGATCGAGCGTTGAATATCCATGATTATTCGGCCATCGAAGAGGAACGGGAGGTTTTCACGCAGGGAACCGGGTCGTAGCCACCGGGATTCCACGGGTGACAGCGGCCAAGCCGACGCAGGGTCAGCCAGCCACCGCGCATGACGCCATGATGTTCAATGGCTTCAAGCGCGTAGCAAGAACAGCTTGGGTAGAAACGACAGTGACTGGCCATCAAGGGGCTGATGGCGTAGCGGTAGAACTGGATGGGAAGCAAAGCCAGTTTACGCATGGGGACTGTCGTTCACCCCGGGTGTTGCGACGGTTTCCGGGCTTGGCTTGCTGCGTTCGAGGCGTTTCCAGAGTTTGCCAAACTGGCGAGCCAGTTCGATATTTTCCAGATCACCAAGGCCTTTACGCGCAACGACCACGATGTCCCATCCCACCAGGTTGTCCTGATTGAGACGGAACGATTCGCGGATTTGGCGCTTCAGGCGATTGCGCTCAACCGAGAGCTTTACGCTCTTCTTGCCGATCACCAATCCCAGACGGGGGTGATCAAGTTCGTTGTTGCGCGCGAGCAGCAGGACATTTTTGCCCGGAGCTTTGCCGCTAGGGGAGTCGAAGACTGCCTTGAATTGTCGGGGGGTTAGCAGACGCTTTTCCCGACTGAAGTCTCGACTCACCACAAGACCGAAATTTAGACGGCGAGACGCTTACGGCCCTTGGCGCGGCGACGCGACAGGACAGCACGGCCGTTCTTGGTGGCCATACGAGCACGGAAACCGTGGGTGCGAGCGCGTTTGATAGTGCTGGGTTGGAAAGTACGTTTCATGGTGCGGTACCTGGGTGGTCGACTACGGGCCGGAATGGCCCCCGTTTTAAGAGACCGGCAATTCTAGAGAAACCCGAGGGTCAGGTCAATTTCCAACCAGTCTTTTCCTGCATAAAGAAATATAAAGAAGAGAATATTTAAAGATGTTTAGTAATGTTAGTAGCTATTAGCTGGCCATTGATCTGTGCATAAGTACCTGAAGGCCAACAGATTAGAGCTGTTCAGCCAAGAGTAAGTCTGTCGAAAAGGCGTGCTGCAACTGTGTGGAAGCAGCGCACAAGCTGAGGATGGAATGCCATTTTACCCACAGCAGGGTTTTCCACCGGGTTTTACCCTGGTTTATCCAATGAGCTTGCGGGTGGTTATCCACAGCCCTTATCCCACCTTCCTTATAAGCCTTGATCGCTATTAACACGTTGATTTTCCTTGCGCATAAGCAAGCTTACATGTGGATAACTCAAGCCTCGGCGGCTACAATGATGGCTGTTTTTTGCCTCGCGCCTTGCGATTTAGGGGATGTCCGTGTCCGTGGAACTTTGGCAGCAGTGCGTCGAGCTTCTGCGCGATGAGCTGCCTGCTCAGCAATTCAACACCTGGATCCGTCCACTGCAGGTCGAAGCCGAAGGCGATGAGCTCCGCGTCTATGCGCCGAATCGTTTTGTCCTCGACTGGGTTAATGAGAAGTACCTCAGCCGTTTGCTCGAGTTACTCACCGAACGGACCAACGGTCTGGTTCCGGCGCTCTCCTTATTAATAGGTAGCAAACGCAGCTCGACACCGCGCGCGGCAGCCGTAAGTACCCCGTCAGCTGCGCCGAGCACGCCAGCACCTGCTGCAGTCAACACAGCAGCAACTACTACCGCGCAGGCAGAACCCTCGCGCGCGAGCTTTGACCCTATGGCCGGTGCCGCCAGCCAGCAGGCTCCAGCGCGTACTGAGCGTTCGGTGCAGGTTGAAGGCGGGTTGAAACACACCAGTTACCTGAATCGCACCTTTACCTTTGATAACTTCGTCGAAGGTAAATCCAACCAGCTGGCCCGCGCAGCGGCCTGGCAGGTTGCGGACAACCCAAAGCACGGTTACAACCCGCTGTTCCTTTATGGCGGCGTGGGCTTGGGTAAGACTCACTTAATGCATGCAGTGGGTAACCATCTGCTGGCGAAGAACCCGAATGCCAAGGTGGTGTACCTGCATTCCGAGCGTTTCGTCGCGGACATGGTCAAGGCCTTGCAGCTGAACGCCATCAACGAGTTTAAGCGCTTCTACCGTTCGGTAGACGCATTGCTAATCGATGACATTCAATTCTTCGCCAAGAAAGAGCGTTCCCAGGAAGAGTTCTTCCACACCTTCAACGCTTTGCTTGAAGGCGGCCAGCAGGTGATTCTCACCAGCGACCGTTACCCGAAAGAAATCGAAGGCCTGGAAGAACGCCTCAAGTCACGTTTCGGTTGGGGTCTGACGGTAGCCGTCGAGCCGCCTGAACTGGAAACCCGCGTGGCGATTCTGATGAAGAAGGCTGATCAGGCCAAAGTCGACCTGCCGCATGATGCTGCCTTCTTTATTGCCCAGCGTATTCGTTCCAACGTGCGTGAGCTGGAAGGTGCGTTGAAGCGCGTTATCGCCCACTCGCACTTCATGGGCCGTGACATTACCATCGAGCTGATCCGCGAATCGCTTAAGGACCTATTGGCCCTGCAGGACAAGCTGGTCAGCATCGACAATATTCAGCGCACGGTTGCTGAGTACTACAAGATCAAGATTTCTGATCTGCTGTCCAAGCGCCGCTCACGTTCAGTCGCGCGCCCGCGTCAGGTGGCCATGGCCTTGTCGAAAGAGCTGACCAACCACAGCCTGCCGGAAATTGGTGATGCCTTCGGCGGCCGCGATCACACAACGGTATTGCATGCATGCCGTAAGATTGCTGAACTTAAGGAATCCGACGCGGACATCCGCGAGGACTATAAGAATTTGCTGCGTACGCTTACAACCTAATACGCAACTCCACTAGGCAAGGGACTAGACCATGCATTTCACCATTCAACGCGAAGCCTTGTTGAAACCTCTGCAACTGGTCGCCGGCGTCGTGGAACGCCGTCAGACCTTGCCGGTTCTCTCTAACGTGCTGCTGGTGGTCGAAGGCCAGCAGCTTTCGCTGACCGGTACCGACCTGGAAGTCGAGCTGGTTGGTCGTGTCACCCTGGAAGAGCCAGCGGAGTCCGGTGAGATCACCGTGCCGGCGCGCAAACTGATGGACATCTGCAAAAGCCTGCCGGCTGATGCCCTGATCGATATCCGTATCGACGAGCAGAAGCTGCTGGTCAAAGCCGGCCGCAGCCGTTTCAGCCTGTCCACCCTGCCTGCCAATGATTTTCCCACTGTTGAAGAAGGTCCAGGCTCGCTGACCTTCAGCCTGGTACAAAGCAGACTGCGCCGCCTGATCGAACGCACCAGCTTTGCCATGGCCCAGCAGGACGTGCGCTATTACCTCAACGGCATGCTGCTGGAAGTGCAGACCGGCATCCTCCGCGCCGTTGCCACAGACGGTCACCGTCTGGCAATGTGTTCGATGGAAGCGGCGATTGAGCAGGTTGAACGCCACCAGGTCATCGTGCCGCGCAAAGGTATTCTCGAACTGGCTCGTCTGCTGACTGAACAAGATGGAAGCGTGAGCATCGTTCTCGGTCAGCACCACATCCGCGCTACCACCGGCGAGTTTACCTTCACCTCGAAACTAGTCGACGGCAAGTTCCCTGATTACGAGCGTGTGTTGCCGCGTGGTGGTGACAAGCTGGTGGTTGCTGATCGTCAGGGCCTGCGTGAAGCGTTTAGCCGTACCGCGATTCTGTCAAACGAGAAGTACCGCGGTATTCGCCTGCAACTGGAATCTGGCTTGCTGAAAATTCAGGCCAACAACCCGGAGCAGGAAGAAGCGGAAGAAGAGATCGCCGTGGACTACAACGGCAGCTCGTTGGAAATCGGTTTTAACGTCAGCTACCTGCTCGACGTGCTGAGCGTGATGACCACCGACCAGGTGCGTCTGATTCTCTCCGATGCCAACAGCAGTGCCCTGGTGCAAGAAGCTGACAACGACGACTCCTCTTATGTGGTTATGCCGATGCGTCTGTAACCGACAGACCGTTGAATAACTACTACGCTCGGCCATGCCGCGTTGGGGTCAGTTTCGGAATGCTCATGTACTACCCGTACACTCCGCTTCCTCAACTGATCCCGCCTTGCTTGACCTTTGCTCGCTACGTTCTACAACGGTCTGTTAGTTAAATGTCCCTTACTCGCTTTACCGTCACCGCGGTGCGTAATCTGCACCCGGTGACCCTCTCCCCCTCTCCGCGTATCAACATCCTTTCCGGCGACAATGGCAGCGGCAAAACCAGCCTGCTCGAAGCCATTCATTTGCTGGGTCTGGCTCGCTCCTTTCGCAGCACTCGCTTGCTTCCGGTTATTCAGTACGATCAGCTCGCCTGCACGATTTTCGGTCAGGTACAGATGTCTGATGGTCGGCAAAGCAATCTGGGTATTTCGCGGGATCGTCAGGGTGAATTTCAGATTCGTATCGATGGGCAGAATGCGCGCAGTGCTGCGCAACTGGCCGAGACCTTGCCGCTGCAACTGATCAACCCGGACAGCTTTCGTCTGCTCGAAGGCGCGCCGAAGATTCGAAGGCAGTTTCTCGATTGGGGGGTGTTCCACGTGGAACCTCGTTTTCTGCCGGCCTGGCAGCGCCTGCAGAAGGCCCTGCGTCAGCGGAACTCATGGCTGCGGCATGGTACACTTGACGCCGCTTCGCAGGCGGCCTGGGACCGAGAGTTGTGCCTGGCCAGCGACGAAATAGACGGTTATCGGCGTGCCTATATCCAGGCCCTGAAACCGGTTTTCGAGCGCACCCTGAATGAGCTGGTTGAGCTGCAAGGTTTGACCCTCAGTTACTACCGCGGTTGGGATAAAGAGCGCGAGCTCAATACGGTACTTGCCTCTACCCTCACCCGCGATCAGCAACTCGGTCACACCCAGGCAGGTCCGCAGCGCGCCGATTTAAGGCTGCGTTTAGGGTCACATAATGCTGCCGAGATACTCTCGCGCGGCCAGCAAAAATTAGTTGTATGTGCACTGCGCATTGCGCAGGGCCATTTAGTCAATCAGGCCAAGCACGGCCAATGCATCTATCTGGTGGATGACCTGCCGTCAGAACTGGATGAACAGCATCGCCGTGCGTTGTGCCGATTGTTGGAAGACTTGCACTGCCAGGTGTTTATCACCTGTGTAGACCATGAATTGTTGAGGGAAGGCTGGCGCACGGATACGCCAGTTGCCATGTTCCACGTGGAACATGGTGGCATTACCCAGACCCACGACCACCGGGAGTGAAGGCATGAGCGAAAACCAAACGTACGACTCCAATAACATTAAGGTCCTCAAGGGCCTGGATGCCGTACGCAAGCGGCCTGGCATGTACATCGGCGATACCGACGATGGCAGCGGTCTGCACCACATGGTGTTCGAGGTGGTCGACAACTCGATTGATGAGGCGTTGGCTGGGCATTGCAGCGAAATCACCATCACCATCCACCCGGATGAGTCGATCAGCGTGCGCGATAACGGCCGTGGTATTCCGGTCGATATGCACAAGGAAGAAGGCGTTTCCGCTGCTGAGGTGATCATGACCGTCCTGCACGCAGGCGGTAAGTTCGATGACAACAGCTACAAGGTTTCCGGTGGTCTGCACGGCGTAGGCGTTTCAGTGGTTAACGCCCTGTCCAAGGAACTGATTCTGACCATCCGCCGTAGCGGCAAGATCTGGGAACAGACGTACATCCACGGCGTGCCTCAGGCACCGATCGCCGCGGTTGGCGACAGCGATGTTACCGGTACGCAGATCCACTTCAAGCCGTCCGAAGACACCTTCGCCAATATCCATTTCAGCTGGGACATTCTTGCCAAGCGTCTGCGCGAACTGTCGTTCCTCAACTCTGGCGTGGGCATCCTGCTCAAGGATGAACGCAGCGGCAAGGAAGAGCTGTTCAAGTACGAAGGCGGTCTGCGTGCCTTCGTTGAATACCTCAACCACAACAAAACCCCGGTCAACCAGGTATTCCACTTCACCGTGCAGCGTGACGACGGTGTCGGTGTAGAAGTTGCCCTGCAGTGGAACGACAGCTTCAACGAGAACCTGTTGTGCTTCACCAACAACATTCCTCAGCGTGACGGTGGTACCCACCTGGCCGGCTTCCGCTCGGCGCTGACGCGTAACCTGAATGCCTATATTGAGCAGGAAGGTCTGGCCAAGAAGCACAAGATTGCCACCACCGGTGACGATGCCCGTGAAGGCCTGACCGCGATTATTTCGGTAAAAGTACCGGACCCGAAGTTCAGCTCGCAGACCAAAGACAAGCTGGTTTCCAGCGAAGTGAAAACTGCGGTCGAGCAGGAAATGGGCAAGTACTTCTCCGACTTCCTGTTGGAAAACCCCAACGAGGCCAAGGCCGTAGTCGGCAAGATGATCGACGCTGCGCGCGCCCGTGAAGCAGCGCGTAAAGCTCGTGAAATGACCCGCCGTAAAGGCGCGCTGGATATCGCCGGGCTGCCGGGAAAACTGGCCGACTGCCAGGAGAAAGACCCTGCCCTTTCCGAACTCTATATCGTGGAAGGGGACTCCGCGGGCGGTTCTGCCAAGCAGGGCCGTAACCGCAAGACCCAGGCGATCCTGCCGCTCAAGGGCAAGATCCTCAACGTCGAGAAAGCGCGTTTCGACAAGATGATTTCCTCCCAGGAAGTCGGTACCCTGATCACCGCCCTGGGCTGTGGTATCGGCCGCGATGAGTACAACATCGACAAGCTGCGTTACCACAACATCATCATCATGACCGACGCCGACGTCGACGGTTCGCACATCCGTACCCTGCTGCTGACCTTCTTCTTCCGTCAGCTGCCGGAGCTGGTTGAGCGTGGGTACATCTATATCGCTCAGCCGCCGCTGTACAAGGTCAAGAAGGGCAAGCAGGAGCAGTACATCAAGGACGACGAGGCCATGGATGAGTACATGACCCAGTCGGCTCTGGAAGACGCCAGCCTGCACGTCAACGAAAGCGCGCCAGGTCTGTCTGGCGAGGCGCTGGAGCGTCTGGTCAACGATTACCGTCTGGTGATGAAGACTCTTAACCGTTTGTCGCGTCTGTACCCGTTAGAGCTCACCGAGCACTTCGTCTACATCCCGCGCGTGGAAACCGAGCAACTGGCGGACAAGGCAGCTATGGAGCAATGGCTGGGCCTGCTTGATGCGCGCCTCAAGGGTATGGAGAAGTCCGGTCTGGTGTACAAAACCAGTCTGCGCGAAGACCAGGAGCGTCACCTCTGGTTGCCGCAGGTGGAACTGGTTTCCCATGGGGTTTCCAGCTACATCATCTTCAACCGCGACTTCTTCGCCAGTAACGACTACAAGACCGTTACTACCCTGGGCGATCAGCTCAACAGCCTGCTGGAAGAAGGTGCCTTTGTGCAGCGCGGCGAGCGCAAGAAGCACGTCAGCACGTTCAAGGATGCTCTAGCCTGGCTGATGGCCGAAAGCACCAAACGCCACAGCATTCAGCGCTATAAGGGTCTCGGTGAAATGAATCCGGATCAACTCTGGGAAACCACCATGGACCCGGAAGTACGCCGCATGCTCAAGGTGCGTATCGAAGACGCGATTGCTGCCGATCAGATCTTCAACACCCTGATGGGTGATGCCGTTGAACCGCGTCGGGACTTTATCGAGACCAACGCGCTGGCTGTGTCCAACCTGGACTTCTAAAACAGCCGGAGGACGCCAGACACACGCTGGTTTCTGTCTAGAAAAAGCCCCTGCTGATTAACTTCAGCAGGGGCTTTTTTGTTCCACATGGAACATAGCCGCAGGCATGCAGCGCACATCCGTACCCGAGCAAATTTGAGCGATAAAAAAGCCGACACTGAGGCCGGCTTGAGGTTACGTCGGAAAACTTATGCACGAAAAGCAGTTGGTTAGATGCACATTAAAACTGCTTATAAATCATTACCTTGAAAGGCTTAATAGCACTCTGCCGGTATTTCGCGCACAGGTTATCCACAATTGGGCTAGGCCGGCTCCTGGGCTTCCAGAGGCTGGCTCTGTGCATCCAGTGAGCCGATATCGCGTTGCGCCTGGCTGACCCAGGCAAACGCACGATCATTGAGCTCGGCGATGGCGCGCGGACCGCTACCTTCAGCGTGCATCAGTGGGCCAATCACTACTTGAACGGTACCTGGGGTTTTACGCCATCCCAACTTGGGCCAGAACTCGCCGGCGTTGTGGGCAATCGGCAACACCGGCAGGTTGGCATTCACTGCGAGGGAGGCGCCGCCACGGCTGAACTTGCCGATCTGGCCCGGTGGAATACGCGTGCCTTCCGGGAATACCAGCACCCAGGCGCCCTGCCCCAGGCGTTTGTGGCCAAGCTTGGCCAGCTGCTTGAGCGCCGCCTTGGGGTTGCTGCGGTCGATGGCGATAGGTTTGAGCATGGCCATGGCCCAACCGAAGAACGGTACATACAGCAGCTCGCGCTTGACCACTTGGCTGAGCGGCTCAAAGTAGCCGCATAGAAAGAAGGTCTCCCAGGTGCTTTGGTGCTTGGCGAGGATCACGCAGGGCTGTTCGGGGATATTCTCCAGGCCCTTGATCTCATAGTTGATGCCGGCTACCACCTTGGCCAGCCAGGTGGCGCAGCGGCACCAGTTCTGGATAACAAAGCGATAGCGCGCGCGAAACGGTAGGAAGGGTGCAACGAAGACGCTGAGGGTGCACCAGACAAAGGCGCTGGAAGACAACAACAGATAGAAGAGAACGGTTCTGAGGGTCTGCACTATCGACATGGGAGCTTTTACCGTCGCAGGCAGCGCCTGCTTTATAAGTGGAGAAGCTGTGCGGCAACCGCCGCCAGATCATCGAATACCAGGGTGCCCGCTGGCAATCCTTTCGCCAGGGTGCGTTCGCCCTTGCCGGTCTTTACCAAAACTGGCTGACAATCGACGGCGCCGGCCGCTGTCAGGTCACCGCTGCTGTCTCCGACAAACCACACGCCCTTAAGTGCTACGCCATAGTACGCAGCAATCTGCTCGAGCATGCCGGGTTTCGGTTTGCGACATGCGCAGCCCTCATCCGGGCCGTGGATGCAGTGCACGATCAGGCCCAGGTCGCCGCCCTGCGCCGTCACCAGTTCACGTAGGCGCGCGTGCATGGCTTCCAGTGTGGCCAGGTCGTAATAGCCGCGGGCGACCCCGGATTGATTGGTGGCCACCGCGATCGTCCAGCCGGCTTGCGACAGGCGCGCGATGGCTTCGATGGCGCCGGGCAACGGCATCCATTCGGCGACGCTTTTGATATAGGCGTCGGAGTCGTAATTGATCACGCCGTCGCGGTCGAGAATCAGCAGTTTCATGCGGTAATCCGTAACCGGCTGGCGGTGATGGCCGCCAGCCGGTAAAGGTGATGATGGGTAGCGCTGTGCTCCACCCATCCTACGATCGACTTAGCCGAGTACCGAGATATCAGCCACGCCGAGGAACAGGCCACGCAGCTTGGCCAGAAGCGCATAGCGGTTAGCCCGCACGGCAGGGTCTTCGGCGTTGACCAGTACCGCCTCGAAGAAGGCGTCCACCGGCTCGCGCAGGTTGGCCAGCTGGCTTAGCGCCAGGTTGTACTGACGCGCTGCGGCCAGCGGCTGCACAGCATGCTCGGCCTGCTGGATGGCGGCGTTGAGGGCGAACTCGCTGGGGTTGTCGAAGTGGTGGGCCTGCACGCTGGCAGCCACCTGGCCTTCGGCCTTGCTCAGCAGATTGGACACGCGCTTGTTTGCTGCCGCCAGAGCTGCCGCCTGCGGCAGTGCACGGAAGGCCTGCACGGCCTGCACACGTTGGTCGAAGTCCAGCGGCGAGGTCGGGCTGACCGCACGTACGGCCTGGTACACGGCTACTTCGACGCCTTCGTCCTCATAACGGGCGCGCAGACGGTCGAAGATAAAGTCCTGCACCTGGGGGGCCAGGCCGTCGGCCTTGATCTTGTCGCCGAACTGCTTGATGGAGAAGGCGACGGCTTCGGCCAGATCCAGATCCAGCTGCTTCTCGATCAGGATGCGCAGCACACCGAGGGCCGCGCGACGCAGGGCGTAGGGGTCCTTGCTGCCGGTGGGCAGCATGCCGATGCCGAAGATGCCGACCAGGGTATCCAGCTTGTCGGCCAGGGCCACGGCGGCACCTGTGAGGGTGCTTGGCAGTTCGGCACCGGCGCCGCGCGGCATATATTGCTCGTTCAGCGCCAGGGCCACGTCTTCGGCTTCGCCGTCGTGCTTGGCGTAGTAGTAACCGGCGATGCCCTGCATTTCCGGGAATTCGCCGACCATCTCGCTGGCCAGGTCGCACTTGCAGAGGATGCCGGCACGCGCCGCGCGGGTGGCGTCCCCACCGATGCGCTGGGCAATAAAACCAGCCAGGGCGGAAACCCGCTGGGCTTTGTCATAGACCGAGCCGAGCTGGGCCTGGAACACCACGTTGGCCAGGCGCTGGTTGAAGCTTTCCAGCTTCTGCTTCTTGTCCTGCTTGAAGAAGAACTCGGCGTCAGTCAAACGTGGACGCACCACCTTCTCGTTGCCGGAAATGATCTGCGCCGGGTCTTTGCTCTCAACGTTGGCCACGGTGATAAAGCGCGGCAGCAGCTTGCCGTTGGCGTCCAGCAGGCAGAAGTACTTCTGGTTGTCCTGCATGGTGGTGATCAGCGCTTCCTGCGGCACTTCAAGGAAGCGTTCCTCGAAGGAGCAGACCAGCGGCACCGGCCATTCGACCAGGGCGCTGACTTCATCCAGCAGCGCCGGCGGTACGATGGCGGTGCCCTGCTGCTCGGCCGCCAGCTGGTCGACGCGGGCGGCGATCTGCGCGCGGCGCTCGGCGAAGTCGGCAATCACATAGGCGCTGCGCAGGTCTTCGGCGTAGTTGGCCGGCGCGCTGATGCGCACTTCGTGGTTGGCGTGGAAGCGATGGCCACGGGAGACGCGGCCGGCTTGCTGGGCGAGGATTTCGCAGTCGATCACCTCGTCACCGAACAGCATCACCAGCCACTGGCTCGGGCGGACGAATTCGGTCTTGCGCGCGCCCCAGCGCATACGCTTAGGGATAGGCAGCTCGTTTAGCGAGGTTTCGACGATAGCGGGCAGCAGACCGGCAGCGGCTTGGCCTGGGATGCTCTGGCTGAACTTGAGCTTAGGGCCGCTCTGGTCGATTTGGCTCAGCTCGACGCCGCACTTCTTGGCAAAGCCCAGGGCCGCTTGAGTCGGGTTGCCGTCCTTGTCGAAGGCTGCCTGGATGGGCGGGCCATCGAGGTTCTGGGTGCGATCGGCTTGCTGTTCTTCAAGCTGCTCGATCAACACGGCCAGACGGCGTGGTGCAGCGTAATAGCGCACTTGGCCATAGCTCAGGCCGGCGCTTTTCAGGCCTTTCTCGATACCAGCGAGGAAGGCTTCACCGAGGGTTTTCAGGGCTTTCGGTGGCAGCTCTTCGGTGCCCAGTTCTACCAGGAAATCACGCGCACTCATTCTGCTGCCTCCAGCTTGGCTAAAACTTCATCACGCAGGTCGGGGGTGGCGAGCGGGAAGCCGAGTTTGCGCCGCGCTTGCAGGTAGCTCTGCGCCACCGAACGGGCCAGGGCGCGCACGCGCAGGATGTACTGCTGACGCGCGGTTACCGAGATGGCGCGGCGCGCATCCAGCAGGTTGAAGGTGTGCGAGGCCTTGAGCACCATCTCGTAGGTTGGCAGCGGCAGCTCCAGCTCGATCAGGCGGTTGGCTTCGCTTTCATAGAAGTCGAACAGCTCGAAGAGTTTCTCGACGTTGGCGTGTTCGAAGTTATAGGTCGACTGCTCCACTTCGTTCTGGTGGAACACATCGCCATAGGTGACCTTGCCGAACTGGCCGTCGGTCCACACCAGGTCGTACACCGAATCGACGCCCTGCAGGTACATGGCCAGGCGCTCGAGGCCGTAAGTGATCTCACCGGTCACCGGGTAGCACTCGATGCCGCCGACTTGCTGGAAGTAGGTGAACTGGGTGACTTCCATGCCGTTCAGCCAGATTTCCCAGCCCAGACCCCAGGCGCCGAGGGTCGGCGATTCCCAGTTGTCTTCGACGAAGCGAATGTCGTGCACCAGCGGGTCGATGCCGATGGCTTTCAGTGAGCCTAAGTACAGCTCCTGGAAGTTTTCCGGGTTCGGCTTCAAGACCACCTGGAACTGGTAGTAATGCTGCAGACGGTTAGGGTTCTCGCCGTAGCGGCCGTCAGCCGGACGACGGGAAGGCTGCACATAGGCGGCGTTCCAGGTCTCAGGACCGATGGCACGGAGAAACGTGGCGGTGTGGAAGGTGCCCGCGCCAACTTCCATATCGTAGGGCTGCAACACCACACAGCCCTGTTCGGCCCAGTACTGTTGCAGGGCGAGGATCAAGTCTTGGAAGGTGCGCACGGCAGGCGTAGTCTGGCTCACAAATTTCACCCGTACTTTGGCGGCTTCAGAAAGTCCGCGAGTATACCGAAGCTCAGGAAAACCCGCATGCCACGCTGTTTCTGGTGCAATGACGATCCGCTGTATCAGGCGTACCACGATCAAGAATGGGGCGTGCCGCAACGCGACCCCCAGGTGCTGTTCGAGTTACTGCTGCTGGAGGGTTTTCAGGCAGGTCTGTCGTGGATCACCGTGCTGAAGAAGCGCGAGCACTATCGCAAGGTGCTGTTCGGGTTTGATGTGCAGCGTCTGGCCATGCTCACCGACGAGTACATCGAAGACACCCTGATGCAGGACGCCGGCATCATTCGTAACCGCCTCAAGCTCAAGGCTGTGCGCAAAAACGCTCAGGCCTGGCTCAAGCTGGAAGACCCGGTGACGCTGCTCTGGTCGTTTGTTGGCGGCGCGCCGAAGATCAATCACTTCAGCGAGCGCGGCCAGGTGCCGGCAGTAACCGCCGAGGCCGAGGCGATGAGCAAGGCGCTGAAAAAGGCCGGCTTTACCTTTGTCGGCCCGACCATCTGCTACGCCTATATGCAGGCCACGGGGATGGTCATGGATCACACCAGCGACTGTGACCGTTACGCGCAACTGACCACTCGCTAGCTCGGGTGGTTACAATAAGCGCCTTTTGATCGGCTGGAGTTGCCTGTGGAAAAGCTCAAAGGTGCCCTGGTGGTGGGCTTTCTGCGTTTGTTTGCCTTGCTGCCGTGGCGCGCCGTACAGGGCGTGGGCGCAGCGATTGGCTGGCTGATGTGGAAGCTGCCGAATGGCTCGCGCGAAGTGGCCAGCATCAACCTGCGCAAGTGCTTTCCCGAACTGGATGAAGCCGCGCACCAGCGTCTGCTGGGCCAATCGCTGATGGATATCGGCAGAACCCTGACCGAAAGCGCCTGTGCCTGGATCTGGCCGGCGCAGAAATCCATCGGCCTGGTGCGTGAAGTCGAGGGCCTGGAAGTCCTGCAGCAGGCATTGGCCAGCGGTAAGGGCGTAGTCGGCATCACCAGCCACCTCGGCAACTGGGAAGTGCTTAACCACTTTTACTGCGCGCAGTGCAAACCGATCATCTTCTACCGTCCACCCAAGCTCAAAGCCGTTGACGATCTGCTGCGCCAGCAGCGTGTGCAGCTGGGGAACCGCGTTGCGCCGTCGACCAAGGAAGGCATCCTCAGCGTGATCAAGGAAGTGCGCAAAGGCGGTGCGGTGGGCATTCCGGCCGATCCCGAGCCGAGCCTGTCTTCCGGGGTATTCGTGCCCTTTCTCGGTACCGAGGCGCTGACCAGCAAGTTTGTTGCCGGTATGTTGAGCGGTGGCAAGGCCTGCGGGGTATTTCTGCATGCGCTGCGTCTGCCGGATGGTTCGGGCTTTAAGGTCATTTTGGAAGCCGCGCCCGAAGCGATGTACAGCACTGATACGGCCACCGCCGTGGCGGCGATGAGCAAGGTTATCGAGCGTTATGTACGCAGCTACCCGAGCCAGTACATGTGGAGCATGAAGCGCTTCAAGAAGCGCCCTGCCGGCGAAGCCAAGTGGTATTGAATGGGTCTGAGTTGCAGGCGAAGCCTGCTCTCGACTAGGCTGGGGGAACCCACTCTGACGGACGGCGCATGAGCAATAGTCGAAAGAATGTCCGCACACCCCTGAAGGTACGCCTGCGTATCGACCATCCGGTGCACGGTGAGCTGATGGTCACCACGCGGGATATTTCCGAATGCGGCGTCTATGTGCTGATGGACCAGGCGCAAAATATGCTCAGCATGGGTGAGCAAGTGCAAGGCCAAGTGCAGGGCTTGCCGATGGAAGCGCCGATCCTCACGCTCGAAGTGGTACGTGTCGAAGCCCTGGGCGTTGGCCTGCGCTTTGTGCAAACCGAGGAATAGTTCAGGCTATTTCCTGAGTTACCGAGCGGGCTTATCCAGGCGTTTGAGAAATACGCTGATTTCCTTGCCTGCCTGCTTGTCACCCTTCTCTTCTGCCACACGCAAGCCCTGCTGCCAGGCCGCGCGCGCCTCGTCGTGCAGTCCCTGCTTGTTCAGCGCCTGGCCGAGCAGCTTCCAGGCGGCTGAATACTGCGCATCGAACTCAACGCAGCGCTGTAAATGCTCCGCCGCCTGGGCGAACTCCGCCGCATCCAGATAGCCCTTACCCAGACCAAAACGCAGCACGGCATTGTCCATGCCTTTGGCCAGCATCTTCTCCAGGGCTTCGGTGCTCATGGTCGATTCCTAAAAGAAGGTCAGGCCGACCTGGAACAGACGCTCGGCATCGCGGATGTACTTTTTGTCGACAAGGAACAGGATCACATGGTCGCCCGTCTCGATCACCGTGTTGTCGTGAGCGATCAACACCTCTTCGTTGCGGATGATCGCCCCGATGGTGGTGCCCGGCGGCAACGCGATATCAGCGATGGCGCGGCCGACTACCTTGCTCGATTTAGCATCACCATGGGCAATCGCCTCAATGGCTTCGGCTGCACCGCGGCGCAGGGAGTGCACGCTTTCGATATCACCACGGCGCACGTGGGTCAGCAGGGTACCGATGGTGGCCAGCTGCGGGCTGATGGCGATGTCGATTTCGCCGCCCTGCACTAGGTCAACGTAAGCCGGGTTGTTGATGATGGTCATTACCTTACGCGCGCCCAAACGCTTAGCCAGCAAGGAGGACATGATGTTGGCTTCGTCGTCGTTGGTCAGGGCCAGGAAGATGTCAGCGTCGCTGATGTTTTCTTCCACCAGCAAGTCGCGGTCCGAGGCGCTGCCTTGTAGCACGATGGTGCTGTCGAGGGTTTCCGAGAGGTAACGGCAGCGCGCCGGGTTCATCTCGATGATCTTCACCTGGTAGCGGCTCTCGATGGCCTCGGCCAGACGTTCGCCGATATGCCCGCCGCCGGCGATCACCACCTTCTTGTAGCTGTCTTCCATGCGGCGCATTTCGCTCATCACCGCGCGGATATGCGCCTTGGCGGCGATAAAGAATACTTCGTCATCGGCTTCGATCACTGTATCGCCTTGCGGCATGATCGCCCGGTTGCGGCGGAAGATCGCGGCCACCCGGGTGTCGACATTCGGCATGTGCTCGCGCAATTGACGCAGCTGCTGACCGACCAGTGGGCCGCCGTAGTAGGCCTTGACCGCCACCAGCTGGGCCTTGCCTTCAGCGAAGTCGATCACCTGCAGGGCACCGGGGTATTCGATCAGGCGCTTGATGTAGTTGGTGACCACCTGCTCGGGGCTGATCAGTACGTCGACCGGGATCGATTCGTTGCTGAACAGGCCGCTCCGGGTCAGGTAAGCCGCTTCACGTACACGGGCAATCTTGGTCGGGGTGTGGAACAGGCTGTAGGCGACCTGGCAGGCGATCATGTTGATTTCATCGCTGTTGGTCACTGCCACCAGCATGTCGGCGTCGTCCGCGCCGGCCTGGCGCAGCACCGTGGGAAACGAACCACGACCTTGTACGGTACGAATATCCAGGCGGTCGCCGAGGTCGCGCAGACGGTCACCGTCGGTGTCGACCACGGTGATGTCGTTGGCTTCGCTGGCCAGGTGTTCCGCCAGGGTGCCGCCAACCTGGCCTGCACCGAGAATGATGATCTTCATGCAGTCTGTTCCTCAGCCGCGCGGAGCGGCAGCGATTTTCATCAGCTTGGCATAGTAAAAGCCGTCGTGGCCGTCGACTTGCGGGAATAGCTGGCGACCGTGGGCGGTTTTATGGCCGAACGCTCCGGCAATATCCAGCTCACGGGCGCCCGGCGTGCGCGCCAGGAAGGCAGCAATATTCTCGCTGTTTTCCGCCGGCATCACCGAACAGGTGGCGTAAAGCAGGATGCCGCCGACTTCCAGAGTCTGCCACAGGCTATCCAGCAGCTCGCCCTGCAGCTTGGCCAGCGCGGGAATGTCATCGGCCTGACGGGTCAGTTTGATATCCGGGTGACGGCGGATCACCCCGGTGGCCGAGCAGGGCGCGTCGAGCAGGATGCGCTGGAACGGCTTGCCGTCCCACCAGGCGGCCAGGTCACGGCCATCGGCGGCGATCAGCTCGGCCTCCAGGCCCAGACGTTTGAGGTTCTCGCGTACGCGCACCAGGCGTTTTTCTTCCAGGTCCACCGCCACAACGCCGGCCAGTGAGGGCTCGGCTTCCAGCAGATGGCAGGTCTTACCGCCTGGCGCGGCACAGGCGTCTAGCACGTGTTGGCCGGGCGCTAGGTCGAGCAGTTCGGCAGCCAGCTGCGCCGCTTCGTCCTGCACGCTGACGCGGCCTTCGGCAAACCCCGGCAGGGTGGTGACATCGCATGCCTGCAGCAGGCGAATGCCGTCACGGCTAAACGTGCAAGGCTCCGCCTCAAAGCCTACGCGGTGCAGTTCGGCCAGGTAGTCATCGCGACTGCCGAGGCGGCGGTTGACCCGCAGAATCAGCGGCGGGTGGGCGTTGTTGGCCACGCAGATGGCCTCCCAGTGTTCCGGCCACTGAGCTTTCAGGGCCTTCTGCAGCCAGCGCGGGTGAGCGGTATGCAGCACCGGATCGCGATCCAGCTCGGCCAGCAGCGACTCATGCTCGCGTTGGGCATTGCGCAGCACGGCATTCAGTAGGCCCTTGAGTGAAGGCTTCTTCAGCTTGTCGACACAGGCCACGGTCTCGCCGATGGCCGCATGCGCCGGAATGCGCGTGTAGAACAGCTGATAGAGACCAATCAGCAGCAGCGCTTCGACATCGCGGTCGACGGCTTTGAAGGGTTTCTGCAGCAGCTTCTCGGCAATCAGGGCCAGGCGTGGCTGCCAGCGTGCGGTGCCAAAGGCCAGGTCCTGAGCCAGGCCACGGTCGCGCTGCTCGACCTTATCCAGCAACGGCGGCAGGCTGCTACCCAGCGAAGCCTTGCCATTGAGCACCACGGCCAGGGCGCGGGCGGCTGCGAGACGCGGGTTCATTGACCGAGCACCAGGCCCAGGGCGAACTGCTCGCGGCGGCTGTTATACAGGTCACTGAAGTTCAGCGCCTTACCGCCGGGCAGTTGCAGGCGGGTCAGACGCAGCGCGCCTTCGCCGCAGGCCACGGTCAGGCCGGATTTATCGGCGGCGAGGATGCTGCCGGGTTGGCCCTGCCCTTCGCCCAGTGCTGCGGCGTGCACCTTGATGGCTTCGCCACCTAGCGTGCTATGGCAGATAGGCCACGGGTGAAAAGCGCGTACCAAGCGTTCCAGCTCAATGGCCGGTCGGCTCCAGTCCAGGCGCGCTTCATCCTTGTTCAGTTTGTGTGCGTAGGTGGCCAGGCTGTCGTCCTGCACTTCACCAACCAGACTACCGCTGGCCAAGCCGCTGATTGCCTGAATCACCGCCTGCGGGCCGAGACTGGCGAGCCGGTCGTGCAGGCTGCCACCGGTATCTTCGGCAGAAATGGGCGTGCTGACCTTGAGCAGCATCGGCCCTGTGTCCAGGCCGGCTTCCATCTGCATCACGGTAACGCCGGACTCAGCATCACCGGCCTCTACCGCGCGCTGGATCGGTGCGGCGCCACGCCAGCGTGGCAGCAGCGAGGCGTGACTGTTGATACAGCCCAGGCGCGGGATATCCAGCACCACTTGCGGCAGGATCAGGCCGTAAGCCACCACCACCATCAGATCGGGCTTGAGTGCCGCTAGCTCGGCTTGGGCTGCGGGATCGCGCAGGGTCTGCGGCTGGTAAACCGGAATATCGTGCTGCAGGGCGAGCTGCTTGACTGGGCTGGGGGTGAGTTTCTGTCCACGGCCGGCCGGGCGATCAGGCTGACTGTAGACGGCAATGATCTGGTGTGGCGTGTCGAGCAAGGCCTTGAGGTGTTCGGCGGCGAATTCCGGGGTGCCGGCAAAGACAATACGCAAAGACTCAGACATGGGTTCTCACTGCTAGAAAGAAAAAGGCTTGCCGTAGCAAGCCTTTGAAAGGTGTGGCTTAAGCCTGCTGGCGGTGCTGCTTTTCCAGCTTCTTCTTGATGCGGTCGCGTTTGAGATTAGACAGGTAATCGACAAACAGCTTGCCATTGAGGTGGTCGCATTCATGCTGGATGCACACGGCAAGCAGGCCCTCTGCGATCAGCTCGTAGGGCTGGCCATCGCGGTCTAGCGCCTTGATCTTGACCTTCTGCGGGCGGTCGACGTTTTCGTAGAAGCCTGGCACTGACAGGCAACCTTCCTGGTACTGATCCATTTCCTCGGTCAGCGGCTCGAACTCGGGGTTGATAAACACCCGTGGCTCGGATTTGTCTTCGGACAGGTCCATCACCACCAGACGTTTGTGCACGTTGACCTGCGTCGCGGCCAGGCCGATACCCGGTGCGTCGTACATGGTTTCAAACATGTCATCGATCAGTTGACGCAAGGCGTCATCGACCACGTCCACCGGTTTGGCGATGGTGCGCAGGCGCGGATCGGGAAATTCGAGGATATTCAGGATCGCCATATGCGTTTGTGATGCACTTGTGGAATAAAGTCAAAATCCGCTGCTAAGATGATGAGCAGCATTGAAAAACGGCTTCACGCCGCAGCACGACTGGGTTATGTCGCGGCGCTAGGGCGCTCCACGTGAAGACACATAATAAAGGGATTCACCGCATGAGGAAATCACTACTCGCCCTGCTGCTGGTTGCGGCAAGTGGCTTGGCCCAGGCCGCCGTGCAACTCAAGGACGGTCACCCAGACCGTTATACCGTGGTCAAGGGCGATACCCTCTGGGATATCTCTGGCAAATTTCTAAGTCAACCGTGGAAGTGGCCTGAAATCTGGCATGCCAACCCACAGGTGGAAAACCCCCATTTGATTTATCCAGGCGATCAACTCAGTCTGGTGTATATCGATGGTCAGCCACGGTTGATGCTCAATCGCGGCGAGTCGCGCGGCACCATCAAGCTGTCGCCGCAGGTGCGCAGCACGCCGATGGCTGAAGCCATTCCGGCGATTCCGCTGGAGGCAATCAATAGCTTCCTGCTGAGCAACCGTATTGTTGATACCCCTGAGCAGTTCCAGGGCGCGCCCTACATCGTGGCCGGCAACGCCGAGCGCGTGGTCAGTGGTGCCGGTGATCGTGTCTATGCCCGTGGCCGCTTCGACGAGTCGGCGCCGGCTTATGGCATCTTCCGCCAGGGCAAAACCTACGTGGATCCGGAAACCCAGGAATTCCTCGGCATTAACGCCGATGACATCGGCTCGGGTGAGATCGTGGCTGAGGAAGGCGATGTCGGCACTATGGTGTTGAGCCGCTCGACTCAGGAAGTTCGCCTTGGCGACCGGTTGTTCCCAACCGAAGAGCGGGCCATTAATTCGACCTTTATGCCGAGTGAGCCTGCTGGCGAAATCAGCGGAGTGATCCTCGATGTGCCGCGTGGTGTTACGCAGATCGGTCAGTTCGATGTGGTGACCATTAACAAGGGTGCCCGTGACGGTCTGAGCGAAGGTAATGTTTTAGCTGTATATAAAACTGGTGAAACCGTACGCGACCGGGTAACCGGTGAGTCGGTGAAAATTCCGGACGAGCGTTCGGGCTTGCTGATGGTGTTCCGCACCTATGACAAGCTCAGCTATGGCCTGGTGCTGGGAGCTTCTCGCTCGCTGGCGATCATGGACAAAGTACGTAACCCGTAACACCGAAAGCCCCGCAAACGCGGGGCTTTTTTATTCCCGTCTGAATTTCCTGCCGCCCGCGCGGCGCGACCGATCAAGGATGATCCGCATGTCGCAGTCTTCTGCTATTTCCCCTGCTATCTCTCCCGCTGAACTGGAAGCGCGTCTGCGTTTGCACTGCTTGCCGGAGCTGGGTCCTCGCCGCTTTCGCAAACTCCTCAGGGCCTTCGACAGTGCTTCAGCTGCGCTCAGCGCGCCTGCTAGTGCCTGGCGTTCTCTGGGTCTGCCGCAGGCATGCAGTGAGGCGCGACGTAGCACTGAGGTGCGTGAGCGTGCGGCGCGGAGCCTGGCCTGGTTGGACGTCGATACGCATCATTTGTTGATGTGGGATGACGCGATTTATCCAGGTCTGCTGGCTGAGTTGGCGGATGCACCGCCGTTGCTGTTTGTTGCAGGTGACCCGACTTTGCTGGAGCAGCCGCAACTGGCCATGGTCGGCAGCCGGCGTGCATCGCGGCCAGGGTTGGATACTGCGCAGAGTTTTGCTCGCAGCCTGGCGGGCGGCGGCTTTGTGATTACCAGCGGCTTGGCCTTGGGTATTGATGGCGCGGCCCATCAGGGCGCACTGGATGCCGGTGGTAAGACGGTCGCTGTGCTCGGCACCGGCTTGCAGTGTTTATATCCGGCGCGGCACAAGAAACTCGCAGCGGATATCGTTGCCCGTGGTGGTGCACTGGTCTCCGAGTTACCGCTGGATTGCCCGCCTCAGGCGAGCAACTTTCCCCGGCGTAATCGCATCATCAGCGGTCTATCAGTTGGCGTGCTGGTGGTGGAAGCCAGCCCCTCCAGCGGTTCTCTGATCACTGCACGTCTGGCCGCTGAACAGGGTCGTGAGGTCTATGCGATTCCTGGCTCGATTCATCATCCAGGCGCGCGTGGCTGCCATCAGTTGATTCGCGAAGGGGCGACACTGGTTGAAAGTATCGAAGACATTCTGCAGGCATTGCGTGGCTGGCAGGCGCAGCCATCCACCAACGCCGCGCGCAGGCCAGAACCGCCCAGTCACCCATTACTGGCCCTGTTGCATGCTGCGCCGCATAGCAGCGAAGCGTTGGTGGTGGCCAGTGGTTTGCCCTTGGCCGAAGTGTTGGCTGCGCTGACCGAGCTCGAGCTAGACGGCCGTGTTGCCTGCGAAAACGGCCGCTGGGTGGGCCGCGCGCTTTAGCTTGGATACACTGCCAGCCAGGCCTTAGTGGAGAGCAGTGAATGGTCAGCAACTGGCAGATACAGCAAGCTGCACGGGTGGTGCGCAATGGTGGGGTGATTGCCTATCCGACCGAAGCGGTATGGGGGTTGGGCTGTGATCCCTGGCATGACGAGGCGGTGGAGCGCTTGCTGGCGCTGAAGGATCGTCCCGTGCACAAGGGGCTGATTCTGGTGGCCGCCGATATCGAACAGTTCGACTTTCTGCTCGAAGACCTCCCGGAAATCTGGCTGGCGCGCCTGGCCGGCAGCTGGCCAGGCCCGAACACCTGGCTGGTGCCGCATCAGAACCGCTTGCCCGAATGGATCAGTGGCCAGCATGACAGCGTAGCCCTGCGCGTTAGTGATCATCCGCAGGTGCGCGCGCTCTGCCGCCTGACCGGGCCGCTGGTCTCGACCTCAGCTAATCCGGCAGGCCGCCCGTCCGCGCGCAGTCGTTTGCGTGTCGAGCAGTACTTCCCTGGTCAGCTGGATGCGGTGCTTGGTGGAGCGTTGGGCGGCCGCAAGAACCCGAGTCTGATTCGCGACTTGATCAGCGGTGATGTGATCAGACCGTCCTGATCACAGCCAAACCGTCTAGGGCAGCAGAATGCTCGAACCGGTGGTTTGCCGCGCGCTCAGCGCAGTTTGCGCCAGCGCGGCGTCCTTAAGTGCATAGCGGTTGCTGATTTCCACCTGCAGTTGGCCGCTGGCAATCATGGCGAACAGTTCGTCAGCCATCGCCTGCAGCCGGGAAGGCGTATCGGCGTAACCGGCCAGGGTTGGGCGGGTGACGAACAGCGAACCTTTTTGCGCGAGGATGCCCAGGTTGACGCCGGTTACGGCGCCCGACGCATTACCGAAGCTAACCAGCAGGCCGCGCGGCGCCACGCAATCCAGCGAGGTTTCCCAGGTGTCCTTGCCGACGCCGTCGTAGACCACCGGGCACTTCTTGCCATCGGTCAGTTCCAGCACGCGCTGGGCGACGTTCTCATGGCTGTAGTCGATGGTCGCCCAGGCGCCCTGCTCTAAGGCCCGCGCCGCTTTTTCGGCGGAGCTGACGGTACCGATCAGCTTGACCCCAAGCGCTTTGGCCCACTGGCAGGCGAAGGAGCCGACCCCGCCGGCGGCGGCATGAAACAGAATGGTTTCGCCACCTTGCAGAGGGAACGTTTGGCGCAGCAGATACTGCACCGTCAGGCCCTTGAGCATCACTGCGGCGGCCTGCTCGAAGCTGATCGCATCCGGCAGCTTTACCAGCTTTTCGGCTGGCAGCACATGCAGCTCGCTGTAGGCGCCCAGCGGCCCAGTGGCATAGGCCACGCGGTCACCCACCTGAAAGCCGCTGACTGCCGAGCCTACTGCTTCGACGATCCCCGCACCCTCGGTGCCCAGGCTGGACGGCAGGGCCGGCGGCGCATACAGGCCGCTGCGGAAATAGGTGTCGATAAAATTCAGGCCAATCGCCTGGTTCTGCACCCGCACTTCATTAGGGCCTGGGGCGGCGGGGCTGTAGTCGCTGTACTCGAGAACGTCCGGGCCGCCGTGACGGTTGAACTGGATACGCATGGCCATTTTCAGAGTCTTCCGCGATTGAATGCCTGGATGATGCCCGCACGGGCAGAAACGTGCCGTTATCCAATCGTCTGCATTGACCGTCGTCAACTGCGGCCGTGGGGTGGCTGGTGTTATGCTGGCCGCCCATTTTCCCCGCGGCCACGTGCCGCCTGGCCTTACCCGTTTTCAAGGTGCCGCCGTGAGTGACCGTACTGAGGCCGTCAAAGCCTACCTGCTGGATCTGCAAGACCGTATCTGCACTGCCCTGCAAGCCGAAGATGGCGGTGCCGAATTCTTCGAAGATGCCTGGCAGCGGCCAGCCGGCGGTGGCGGGCGCACGCGGGTGATGGAGAACGGCGCGCTGATCGAAAAGGGCGGGGTGAATTTCTCCCATGTGTTCGGCGACAGCCTCCCTCCCTCGGCCAGCGCGCATCGTCCGGAACTGGCTGGGCGTGGCTTCGAGGCCCTTGGCGTGTCACTGGTGATCCACCCGGAAAACCCCTATGTGCCGACCTCCCACGCCAACGTGCGCTTCTTCAGCGCCGAGAAAGAAGGTGAAGAGCCGGTCTGGTGGTTTGGCGGCGGCTTCGACCTGACGCCTTACTACGGCAATGAAGAAGACTGCCGGCACTGGCACCAAGTCGCCCATGACGCCTGTGCGCCCTTCGGTGCCGAGGTCTATCCGAAGTTCAAGGAGTGGTGTGATCGCTACTTCCACCTCAAGCATCGTGGCGAGCCGCGCGGCATTGGCGGGCTGTTCTTCGATGACCTCAATCAGTGGGACTTCGACACCAGCTTCGCCTTTATGCGCGCCATCGGCGATGCCTATATCGCGGCCTATCTGCCCATTGTGCAGCGCCGCAAGCTGACCCCCTATGGCGAGCGCGAGCGTGAATTCCAGGCCTTCCGCCGTGGCCGCTATGTCGAGTTCAACCTTGTGTTCGACCGCGGCACGCTGTTCGGCCTGCAGTCCGGCGGGCGTACCGAGTCGATCCTGATGTCGCTGCCGCCGCACGTACGCTGGGGCTACGACTGGAAGCCAGAGCCGGGCAGTGAAGAGGCGCGCCTGACAGAGTATTTCCTGACAGATCGTGACTGGCTGAATGAGGCGGGCCGCTGATGGACCGCTACGGCGTATTCGGCAACCCCATTGGCCACAGCAAGTCGCCGCTGATTCATCGCCTGTTTGCTCAGCAGACTGGCGAGCAGCTGAGTTATGAAGCCCTGCTCGCGCCGCTGGACGACTTCCCCGGATTTGCCCGCGCGTTCTTTGCCGATGGTTTGGGTGCCAATGTCACGGTGCCGTTTAAGGAGCAGGCGTTTGCTCTCACCGATCAGCTCAGCGCCCGTGCTCAACGCGCTGGCGCGGTCAATACCCTAAAGAAGCTTGCCGACGGTAGCCTGCTTGGCGACAACACCGACGGCGCCGGCCTGGTGCGTGATCTGACGGTGAATGCCGTGGTAAACCTCAAGGGCAAACGCATTCTTCTGCTCGGCGCTGGTGGTGCGGTGCGCGGGGTGCTGGAGCCATTGTTGGCCGAGCAGCCGGCGGCGCTGGTGATTGCCAACCGCACGGTGGAAAAGGCCGAGCAGCTGGCCCGCGAATTTGCCGATTTGGGCCCAGTGGTTGCCAGCGGTTATGACTGGATTGATGCGCCAGTGGACCTGATCATCAACGGCACCTCGGCCAGCCTGGCCGGCGAGTTGCCGCCGATTGCCCCAAGCCTGATCCAGCCCGGCCATACCCTGTGCTACGACATGATGTACAGCAAGGAATTGACCGCCTTTAACCGCTGGGCCACCGAGCACGGCGCAGCGCGCACTCTGGATGGCCTGGGCATGCTGGTCGAGCAAGCCGCTGAAGCCTTTGCCCTGTGGCGCGATGTGCGTCCAGCCAGCGCCCCGGTGTTGGCCGAACTGCGCCGCCTGCTGGCCGAGGGTTAAGCGCTTATGTCGCTGAGCCCGACTGAACTGGCGCAGATCAGCGCGCTGACCCTGCGCCATTATCAGGACTGCGCCGAAGACTTTCGCGAGGGCACCCGCGATCACGATGTCAGCCAGAATATCGCCGCCCTGCTCGCGCATATCCAGGCCACTGCGCCCTACCAGATTCTAGATTTCGGCTGCGGGCCGGGGCGCGATCTGCGCACCTTTAGTGCCATGGGCCACATCGCCGTCGGTTTGGATGGCTGCGCGCGCTTTGTCGAAATGGCTCGCGCCGACAGTGGCTGCGAAGCCTGGCAGCAGGACTTTCTCGCCCTCGATCTGCCGCCTGAGCGCTTCGACGGGGTGTTCGCCAACGCCTCGCTGTTTCATATTCCCCGCCAGGAACTGCCGCGGGTGCTGAAGCAGCTGCATGCCACCCTTAAACCCGGCGGCGTGCTGTTCAGCTCCAACCCCCGTGGTGAGAACCAGGAAGGCTGGAATGGCGAGCGCTACGGCGCCTATCACGATCTGGCCAACTGGCGCGTACTGCTTAACGCCGCCGGCTTTAGCGAACTGCAGCATTACTACCGCCCCGCGGGTTTGCCGCGTGACCAGCAGCCCTGGCTGGCCAGTGTCTGGCGCAAACGTTGAGCCTTCAGTACACGTCGCGCAGATAACGCTTCTGTTCGGCCAGACGGCGGATATGTTCGGCGGCTTTTTCCTCGCTCAAACCACCGTGCTCGCGCGCCACATCCCGTAGCGCCTGTTCGACATCCTTGGCCATGCGGTTGGCGTCGCCGCAGACGTATAGCTGCGCACCCTCCTCCAGCCAACGCCACAGCTCGCCGCCCTGTTCACGAATACGATCCTGCACGTAGATCTTTTGCGCCTGATCGCGGGAGAAGGCCAGGCTGAGGTTGGTCAGCAGACCGTCCTGCTGCATCGCCGTCAGCTCGTCGCGGTAGTAGAAGTCGCTGGCCGCATGCTGCTCGCCGAAGAACAGCCAGTTCTTGCCGGTATCGCCGCGCGCGCGGCGTTCGTGGAGGAAGCCGCGAAACGGCGCCACGCCGGTGCCGGGACCGATCATGATCATCGGCACGTCGCCATCGCGCGGCACGCGGAAGTATTTGTTGCTCTGCACAAACAGCGGTACTTCGGCGTTATCCGCACGGTCGGCGAGAAAGGTTGAGGCCACGCCCTTGCGCTTGCCGTAGCGCACGGCGGACACAGTCAGGTGCACTTCGCCGGCATGCGCCTTGGGGCTTGATGAGATGGAATACAGGCGCGGTTGCAAACGCTTGAGGCTGCCCAGCAGTTCGCCAGCCGAATGCTCGGCTGGATAGGCCTGCAGCACGTCTGCCAGTTGGCGGCCCCACAGCCAGTCCTTCAGCTCGGCCTTGCGCTCGCCAAGCAGGCTGCGCAGCTCGTTGCTGGCGCTGCGTTCGGCGACCAGGGCGAGGGCTTCGTTGCTTGGCCGGGCAATTTCAAAATGACTGCTAAGCGCCTCGCGCAGCGGCAGCTCGCCGACCTTGGCCACGTTGACCCGTTGTTCGCCGCCCAGGCGCGCCAGTTCGAGCACTTCCTCGACCAGCTCCGGGCAGTTGCGCGGCCATACGCCGAGGGCATCGCCGGCTTCGTAGGTCAGGCCGGAATCGCCCAGGGCGAAAGCAAACTGGCGGGTGTCCTTGCTCGCGCCTGCTGCGTTCAGGCGCAGATTCAGTGCCAGACGCGCAGGCAGCGGCTGGGTCTTGCTGACTAACTCTGTGCTGACGGGCTCAGTTGCGGCTGTGCTGTGTGCGGGAGCCGGCGTTGCGGCCGGGCGCAGCAAGGGCAGTAACTCGCTTAGCCAGGCCGCTGCTGCGTCGTCGAAGTCGCTGTCGCAATCCAGGCAGGGCCGCAGCGGCGTGGCGCCGAGTTCGGCCATACGCCGGTCGAGGTTTTTGCCGTGCTGGCAGAACTGCTCGTAGTTGGGGTCACCCAGCGCCAGTACCGCATAACGCAGATTTTCCAGGCGCATCTCGCTGGTTTGCAGTGCGCTCCAGAAGGCCTGGCCGTTGTCCGGCGCATCACCGTCGCCGAAGGTGCTGCTGAGCAGCAGCACCGAGCCGGCGCTGGCCAGTTGCTGCGGCGGGTAATCGGCCATGCAGCTGAGCGCCACGGCAACCCCGGCTTCGCTCAGGTGCGCGGCCAGGCGTTCGGCCAGTGCCTCGGCATTACCGGTTTGCGAGGCCCATAGCAGGGTCACAGCAGGGTTCGCTGCCAGTGACGCTGGCGCGACGCGGCTGAATATTCCGGCGAGCATGCCGTCGAGCCACAGGCGGGTCGGTTCGGCCAGGGGCGCCTGGCTTGGCATGCTCGGCACACCGCCGCCGGGGTTGCTGCGCAGGCCGCTGATATAGCCGGCCATATAGCTGCGCTCGCTTTCGCTGAGGGGCGGCGGCGCGCTGCAATCTACGCCGACCAGCGCCGCAAAGGTTTCGATACTCGACATCGTGAGTTCCTCAGGCTGGTGAGATAGGCGAGTGCTGTTGACTGCCTCGGCGGCTGGCGTATCGAGACGTTGATGGGCGATCAACTCGATACGCCGCAGGCTGACGGCGCAGAACTTGAATTCCGGCTGCTGCGAGATGGGGTCGATGGCGTCGCTGGTCACCGCGTTGATCGCCAGGTTGTCGCCGTACACATCGTTCCAGTGGAACGGCGCAAAGCAGCCGCCGGGCAGCACGCGGTCGCTGATCTGCACCGGCAGCACGGCATGGCCACGCCGTGAGCGGACTTCCAGCTGGTCGCGGTCGCGCACGCCGAGTGCGGCGGCGTCCTGCGGGTGCACTTCGATAAAGGGGCCGGGGTTGAGCTTGTTCAGCGTGGCGACCTTGCCGGTCTTGGTCAGGGTGTGCCACTGGTGCTGCAGGCGCCCGGTGTTGAGTACGAAGGGGAAGTCGGCATCGGGCATTTCCGCCGGGTCGAGGTGCGGGCGCGGGAAGAACTGCGCCTTGCCGCTGGGCGTGGCAAACGCCAGGCGCGGCGTGCTGCCGTCTGCGCGAATGTACAGATGCTGGCTGATTCCGTCGTTGATGTAGCGCAGCGGCATACGCCCGTCGCCCGCCTCGCTGGCGCAGGGCCATTGCAGCGGCGTTTGGCGCAGGCGTGGGTAGCTGGCGCCGCGCAGGTCATAACCGGTTTTTGGGTTGTGGAAGCGTTTGATTTCCTCGAACACCTGCTCGGCCGAGCTGTAGCTGAAGCCGTCGGCAAAGCCCATGGCGCAGGCCACCTTGGCGATGATGCGCCAATCGGCCATGGCCTCGCCGGGCGGCTCGACGGCTTGCGGCATCAGGGTCAGGTTGCGCTCGGAGTTGATCATCACCCCTTCGGCTTCGGCCCACAGTGCGCCGGGCAGGAGGATGTCGGCGTAGCGATTGGTTTCGGTGTCGAGGAAGGCGTCCTGGGCGATCACCAGTTCGGCGGCCTTCAGCCCTTCGATCACTTTGCTGCGGTTGGCCATGCTCGCCACCGGATTGGTGCAGATGATCCAGCAGGCCTTGACCTTGCCGGCCGCCAGGTCCTCGAACAGCGTCACGCTGCCGCCGCCCAGGCGGGTGTGCAGGGTGCCGGCCGGCACGCCCCAGATTTGCTCAACAAAGGCGCGGTCCTCATCCACCAGCACACTGCGCTGGCCCGGCAGGCCGGGGCCCATATAGCCCATCTCGCGGCCGCCCATGGCGTTGGGCTGGCCGGTGAGAGAGAACGGCCCGCTGCCGGGACGGCAGATCTTGCCGGTGGCCAGGTGCAGGTTGCACAGGGCGTTGGTGTTCCAGGTGCCGTGGGTGCTCTGGTTGAGGCCCATGGTCCAGCAGCTCATCCACTCGCCGGCTTCGCCGATCCAGCGTGCGGCCTGGCGGATCGCTGCTTCGCTGAGCCCTGTGTGAGCGGCGACGTATTCGGGGGTGTAGCTCTCCAGGAAGTCCGGCATGACCTCCCAGCCTTCGGTGAACTCGGCAATAAAGGCCGGATCGGTGTGGCCGTTCTTGTGCAGCAGGTGCAGCAATCCGTTGAGCAGCAGCAGGTCGCTGCCCGGTTTGATCTGCAGAAACAGGTCGGCTTTGTCCGCCGTGGCGTTGCGCCGGGGGTCGACGACAATCAGCTTGGCGCCGGCCTTGACCCGCGCCATCAGCCGTAGAAACAGGATCGGGTGACAGTCCGCCATATTCGCGCCGATCACCAGCAGTACATCCGCGCGGTCGAAGTCCTGGTACGAGCCGGGCGGGCCGTCGGCACCCAGCGACAGCTTGTAGCCGCTGCCGGCGCTGGCCATGCACAGGCGCGAGTTGGATTCGATCTGGTTGCTGCCCAGGTAACCCTTGACCAGCTTGTTGGCCAGGTACTGCGCCTCCAGCGACATCTGCCCGGAGACATACAGGGCGATGGCGTCCGGGCCGTGTTCGTCGAGAATTGCGCGCAGGCGGGCGGCGGCGGCGTTGATCGCGGCATCCATGGCGATTTGCCCTGGGTCGCGGTTACGTTCGCTGCGCAGGTAGGCGTGCTGCATGCGGCCGGATTCGTTCAGCGGCTGGGCGCAGGTGCTGCCCTTGGTGCACAGGCGGCCGAAGTTGCTCGGATGCTGTTGGTCACCGCTGACCTTGGCGATCTTGCCGTTTTCCACCTGCATGACGATGCCGCAGCCGACGCCGCAATAGGGACAGACACTTCGCACGGTTTTGTTCGCCACACCCCTCTCCTGCACCTGAAACGCAAAACGCCATGCAACCCTCCGTCGAAACGGGAGTGGCACGGCGTCTTTGTCGTGGATGGGCAATCAGCGTTGATTACCTGGGTTGGTCTATAGCAAGGCACGCGCCAGGGTTCGCCAGGGCGGCTTGAATGCCCGCGTAGCAAGGCCTGGCGAGGTGTGTGCTGGGCCGCTGGCCGGTTTTTGCGCGACTCATAATGGGGCGCAGGCTGCTCTGCTCGCCTCTTTTTGGGTCTGTATCGCGTCGGGCAGGTGAGCCTGCAACTGCGCCTGCAGCCTGCTGCAATGCGGGCCACAGGCCGCTGCCGGGAAACTGGCACAGGCGCTGCATGAGCCCCAGCGAGCCCGCCATATCCGGGCCGCCCATTCGATCAATGGCGATCGCCAGCCTGAACAGGCAATGGGTAATCAGGTGCCACTCGCAGGCACCGCACAGAACAGGCAAAGGCGCCTGAAACCGCAAGGTTTCAGGCGCTTTTTTTATTGCCGCAGAAAAACCTGATGAGCTTCGGCCGGGAAACGCCATGAACAGCACAGATACCTCCACAGACCAGCAACGGCTGATCATCATCGGCAACGGCATGGTCGGCCATCATTGCGTCGAGCAACTGATCGAGCGTGGCGCGCTGGCGCAGTACCGCGTGCATGTGTTCAGCGAAGAGCCGCTGCGCGCCTATGACCGCGTGCACCTCTCCGAGTATTTCACCGGCCGCGATGCCGAATCCCTGGCCCTCAGCGGTGCCGAGTTGTACCAGACGCCGGGCGTGACCCTGCACCTGGGCGTGCCGGTGCTGGAGATCGACCGCGAACGCCGCGAAGTGATCACTGCCGAAGGCAGCTTCCCCTACGACCAGCTGGTGCTGGCCAGCGGCTCCTACCCGTTCGTGCCGCCGATTGAAGGCGCCGAAGGCGATTCGCGCCTGGTCTACCGCACCTTGGCCGATCTCGACACCATTCAGGCCGCCGCCAAGAGCGCGCGCCGTGGTGTGGTGGTCGGTGGTGGCCTGCTCGGCCTGGAAGCGGCCAACGCGCTGAAGTCCCTGGGCCTGGAAGCCCATGTGGTGGAATTCGCCCCGCGCCTGATGCCAGTGCAGCTGGATGATCACGGCGGCCTGGCGCTGAAGGCGCAGATCGAAGCCCTGGGCGTCAGCGTGCACCTGTCGCGCGGCACCCAGTCGGTCACCCCGGGCAGCGAGTACCGCTACCGGATGAACTTTGCTGGCGAGGAGTTCCTGGAAACCGACCTGATCGTATTCTCCGCCGGCATCCGCCCGCAGGACGCTATTGCCAAACAGTGCGGCCTGGAACTCGGCCCGCGCGGCGGCGTGGCCATCGACAGCCAGTGCCGCACCAGCGACCCGGCGATCTACGCAATCGGTGAGTGCGCGGCGTGGAACGGCGGCATCTTCGGCCTGGTCGCACCGGGCTACCAGATGGCCCGCAGCGTCGCCACCCAGCTATGCGGCGAGGACAGCGAGCCGTTCATGGGCGCGGACATGTCGACCAAGCTCAAGCTGCTCGGCGTCGACGTCGGCTCCATCGGTGATGCCCACGGCGCCACCGCTGGTTCGCGCAGCTACCGCTTTATCGATGAAGCCACTTCCAGCTACCGCCGCCTGGTGGTCTCCGCCGATGGCAAACAGGCCATCGGTGCCGTGCTGGTGGGCGACAACAGCTACTACGACACCCTGCTGCAGTACGTGCAGAACGGCATCAAGCTGCCGGCCGATCCGTCCTGCCTGATCCTGCCGCAAGGCGAAGGCGCCCCGGCGCTGGGTGCCGATGCCCTGCCGGACACCGCGACCATCTGCTCCTGTCACAACGTCAGCAAGGGCGCGATCTGCGCTGCCATCGACGGCGGCTGCGGCGACCTGGCCGGGCTCAAGTCTGCTACCCGCGCCGCTACCGGCTGCGGCGGCTGCTCGGCGCTGCTCAAGCAGGTGTTCGAGCACGAGCTGACTGCCCGCGGCGTGGTGGTGGATAAGAGCCTGTGTGAACACTTCGCCTACACCCGCCAGGAGCTGTACGGCATCGTTCGCGTGGAAGGCATCGAGAGCTTCGAGGCGCTGCTGGCCAAGCACGGCCGTGGTCATGTCGGCTGCGACATCTGCAAGCCGGCGGTGGGCTCGATCCTCGCCTCCTGCTGGAACCGCTCGATCACCGACCCGGCGCTGGTGCCGCTGCAGGACACCAACGACACCTTCATGGCCAACATGCAGAAGAACGGCACCTACTCGGTGGTACCGCGTATTCCCGGTGGCGAAATCACCCCGGACGGCCTGCTGGCCATCGGCGCGGTGGCGAAGAAGTACGACCTCTACACCAAGATCACCGGCGGCCAGCGCATCGACCTGTTCGGCGCGCAGCTGCATGAACTGCCAGATATCTGGGCCGAGCTGATCGCCGCCGGCTTCGAGACCGGCCACGCCTACGGCAAGTCGCTGCGCACGGTGAAGAGCTGCGTCGGCAGCACCTGGTGCCGCTACGGCGTGCAGGACAGCGTCGGCATGGCGCTGCTGCTGGAGGATCGCTACAAGGGCCTGCGCTCGCCGCACAAGATCAAGTTCGCCGTCTCCGGCTGCACCCGCGAATGTGCCGAGGCGCAGAGCAAGGATGTGGGCGTGATCGCCACCGAGAACGGCTGGAACCTCTACGTGGCCGGCAACGGCGGCATGCGTCCACGCCACGCCGAGCTGTTCGCCACCGATCTGGATGACGAAACCCTGATCCGCTACATCGACCGCTTCCTGATGTTCTACGTGCGCACCGCCGACCGCCTGCAACGCACTTCGGTGTGGCGCGAGTCGCTAGACGGCGGCCTGGATTACCTCAAGGAAGTGATCATTCACGACAGCCTCAATCTCGCCGCCGAGCTGGAAGCGCAGATGCAGCTGGTGATCGACCGCTACGAGTGCGAATGGGCCAACACCCTGAAGGACCCGGAGAAGCTCAAACGCTTCCGCACCTTCGTCAACCAGCAAGGCGGCGATCCGGACATCCAGTTTGTCGAAGAACGTGGCCAGCGCCGCCCGGTGCGCGCTGACGAGCTTGCCCTTATTCCGCTATTCGAGGAGGTGGTCTGATGAGCCAGTCCAGCGCAACCGCAACAGTCGAACAAACCAGCGTGCAATGGCGCGCCCTGTGCAGCCGAGCCGATCTGGTTGCCAACTCCGGCGTGGTCGCCTGGGTCGATGGCGCCCAGGTGGCGCTGTTCTATCTGCCTGACGAGACCCGCGGCAAACAGCTGTATGCCGTCGATAACCGCGACCCGAAGTCCGGTGCCAACGTGATTGGACGCGGCATTGTCGGCAGCCTGGCCGGCGACCTGGTGATCGCCGCGCCACTGTACAAACAGCACTACCGCCTGGAAGACGGCAGCTGCCTGGAATACCCCGAGCAGCAACTGCGTACCTGGCCGGTGCGCTTGCAGGGCGACCGGGTGGAAATTGGTCTGAGCTAAAGCCAACGTTCAGTAAACATCGACCAGCCCGCGAACAGCACCCTTGCCCGGTGTTGCTCGCGGGCTTTGTCGTTCAATGGCCGTCCGTATAGGATGGCCATGCTGCGGCACGGCAAAACCTGCACTGCCGGTAATTAATAAGCGAAGGAACCCCGTGCATGCACCGCCGACTTAGCCAGGCCCTGTTTACGCTCTGCATCAGCCTGAGCTGCATCGCCGTTACCCAGGCCGGGGATGTTCAGTTGGCAGTGGCTGCCAACTTCAGCGCACCCATTCCGGCCATCGCCCGCGGCTTCGAGGAGGCCACAGGGCATCGGCTGGTGACGGCTTACGGCGCTACCGGACAGCTCTACGCGCAGATCAAGAACGGTGCACCCTTCGAAGTATTCCTCGCTGCCGATGAGCTAACCCCGGCCAAGTTGGAAAGCGAAGGTGAGGCGGTTGCCGGCTCACGTTTTACCTATGCCATTGGCGCCCTGGCGCTGTGGTCGGCGCAGGTCGGCTATGTCGACGAGCGCGGCGCCGTGCTCAAGGCCAATAAGTTTCAGCACCTGGCCATTGCCAACCCGAAAACCGCTCCTTATGGCCTGGCTGCCGCCCAGGTGCTAGCCAAGCTGGGGCTGAGCCAGGCCGTGGCGCCCAAGCTGGTCGAAGGGCAGAGCATTGCCCAGACCGTTCAGTTTGTTGCCAGTGGCAATGCCGAACTGGGCTTTGTCGCGCTGTCGCAGGTGTACAAGGACGGTCTGCTCACCAGCGGCTCGGCCTGGAAGGTGCCTGCTGAATTGCATACTCCAATTCGTCAGGACGCGCTGATCCTCAAAAAGGGTGAGCACAATCCAGCCGCTATGGCCTTGGTCGAGTATTTGAAAAGCGAAAAAGTGGCCGCAATCATCACGTCCTACGGCTACACGCGTTAGAGGAGCGTTGCGATGCCACTGACTAAAGCCGATTTCGCAGCGGTCCTGCTGACGTTCGAGCTGGCATCGCTGACTACCCTGTTGCTGCTGCTGATCGGGACGCCGATTGCCTGGTGGCTGGCGCGCACTGATTCGCGCTGGAAGCAGCCGATTGGTGCCATCGTCGCCCTGCCGCTGGTGCTGCCGCCAACGGTGATTGGCTTCTACCTGCTGGTGAGCATGGGGCCGCATGGCGTTATCGGTCAGCTGACCCAGAGCCTCGGCCTTGGCACCCTGACGTTTACCTTTGCTGGGCTGGTGATCGGTTCGGTGTTCTATTCCCTGCCCTTTGTCGTGCAGCCACTGCAGAACGCCTTCGAGGCGATTGGTCGTGCCCCGCTGGAGGCGGCGGCGACGCTGCGCGCCGGGCCTTGGGATGCGTTCTTCACGGTGGTGTTGCCGCTGGCCAAGCCGGGGTTTGTCACCGCAGCGATTCTTGGTTTTGCCCATACCGTGGGCGAGTTCGGCGTGGTGCTGATGATTGGCGGCAATATCCCCGGTAAGACCCAGGTGGCCTCCGTGCAGATCTACAACCACGTGGAAACCATGCAGTACGCCCAAGCCCATTGGCTGGCCGGCGGTATGGTGCTGTTCTCCTTTATCGTGCTGCTGGCGCTCTACTCTGGTCGAAGCAGCGGGCGCAGCAGTACGCGGGTGTGGCAATGATCTGGCCTTTGGCGCGGCGCAATCCGGCGATTCGTACAGTCGCCGGGGCGGGTGAAATCCAGGCGCGTTTCAAGGTGGAGCATGCCGGTTTCACCCTGGATGTTGAGCTGAACCTGCCCGGTCGCGGCGTCAGCGCGCTGTTCGGCCATTCTGGCTCGGGCAAGACCAGCTGCCTGCGCTGTTTTGCCGGGCTGGATCAGCCGAGCGCAGGCTACCTGCAGGTCAACGGCGAGCTGTGGCAGGACAGCGCCCAGGGCGTCTTCGTGCCGGCACATCAACGTGCCGTGGGTTACGTGTTTCAGGATGCCAACCTGTTTGCCCACCTTACCGTGCGGCGCAATCTGCAGTACGGCTTGAAGCGCATTCCCGCAGCCCAGCGGCGGATTGCCCTGGAGCAGGCGGTGGAATTGCTCGGTATAGAGCATCTGCTGGAGCGCTTGCCAGGCAAGCTGTCTGGCGGCGAACAGCAGCGCGTAGGCATTGCCCGCGCCCTGCTGACCAGCCCACGCCTGTTGCTGCTGGACGAGCCGTTGGCGTCCCTCGACCTCAAACGCAAGCAGGAGGTGTTGCCCTATCTGGAGCGCCTGCATCAGGAGCTGGAAATTCCGATTGTCTACGTCAGCCACTCGCCGGATGAAGTGGCGCGTCTGGCCGATCATCTGGTGCTACTGGAGGACGGTAAGGTCAGCGCCAGCGGTCCACTCAAGGAAACCCTGCTGCGCGCCGACCTGCCGTTTGTCTTCGAGGACGATGCCGAGGCGGTGGTCGACGGCGTAGTTACCGCCCATGACCAGGCTTACGGGCTGCTCTCCCTGCAATTGCCGGATAGCCAGATCAACTTGCGCTTGCCCCACGGGCCGCTGCCGTTGGGTCAGTCGGTGCGGATCAAGGTCAAGGCGCGGGATGTCAGTCTGAGCCTGCAACAGGCCGAGGACAGCAGCGTGCTCAACCTGTTGCCAGCGCGAGTAGTGGACTGGATCAACGTCGCCGAACAAGCCCATGTGCTGGTGCGTGTGCAGGTGGGCGGCGAGCAACTGATTGCCCGCATCACCCGTTACTCCTTCGACCGCCTGCAGATCCAGCGCGAGCAGTTGCTGTGGGCGCAGGTCAAGTCGGTGTCGTTACTGAGCACTCACTGATGTCTGGGCAAACGCGCCGGGGATGACCTGCGAGCGCTTCAGCCCCAGCCACTCCAACTCGATAAACACCACTACCACAACAGCCTGGACGATCACGAAGGCGTAGCCCAGCGCGTTCGGTGTGAACCAGCCGCTGAGCAGCACCAGCAGGCTGAGCACCACCCATAGCGCATTCAGGCCGATCACCGTGTAGACCGCTGCCCGCGCCATGCTTTCACGGCGCGATAGCCAGAGCAGAAAGGCCACCAGCGGAATCAGCACCACGCCAACGCCGAAGAGGAATGCACCCGGCAGGGCCAACAGACTGCTGAGCCAGTCAGCCAGCAGCAGGAGTTGCGCCGTGGTGATCACGCCCACCAGGCCATCGGCGAGCAGGGCACGGCGCAGTAACAGCGAAGGTTGCAAGGTGGTCATGGCGAAGTCTCCATAAAGAACCGTCGAAATGGCGGCTTGCTCTTAGATTTCGCCGATCCACGCGCCGCGTCGATTACCTCGCAGGTAATGGCTGCAATGACCTTGCTGGTCTATCGTCGATGCCCATGAACAGCCAAATCCAGCCCGTCGGGGCCCTGCTGCGCCAGTGGCGCCAGCATCGTCGTCTGAGTCAGCTCGACCTCGCTTGTGAGGCCGATATTTCCACCCGCCACCTGAGCTTTGTTGAAACCGGGCGCGCCCAGCCCAGCCGCGAGATGCTGCTGTTGCTCGCCGAGCAGCTGGAGATTCCGCTGCGCGAACGCAATCGTCTGCTCAGCGCCGCTGGCTATGCACCGCTGTTTACTCAGCATGCGCTGTCCGAGCCAGCCATGGCGGCCGCGCGCAGCGCCATCGACCTGCTGCTCAAGGCCCACGAGCCCTACCCGGCACTGACCATCGACCGTCACTGGAACCTGCTGGCGGCCAACAGTGCCCTCGCGCCCTTTCTGCAGGGCATTGCGCCTGAGCTGCTGACGCCGCCGATCAACGTCATGCGCCTGAGCCTGCACCCGCAAGGGCTGGCACCGCGTATCGTCAACCTGGGCGCCTGGCGCGCCTACCTGTTGGCGCGGCTGCAGCGCGATTTTCAGGCCAGCGGCGATGCTCAGTTGCACGCGCTGTGGGATGAGCTGAACGCCTATCCAGGGCCGGCGGCGCCCGCGCAATTCGACAGCGACACAGTGCTGATGCCGTTGCAGTTTGCCAGCGAGCAGGGCGTGATCAGCCTGATCGGCACCACCACGGTGTTTGGCACCGCCAATGACATCACCCTGGCGGAACTGGCGCTGGAAACCTTCTTTCCGGCCGATGCCTTCAGCGCGCAGTACCTGCGTGACTTGGCCGAATCGACGCATCTTTCCGACGAAATCACTCTTTAGGCTGCTTTTATCCCGTATTCAGTGCAGTACCCTGTTGCGCGCGATTGTATAAGCTGACCTCGTTCAGCACTGCTCACAAAAATAATAAGGAGCACACCACGTATGCGTTCTATAACGCTGTCTCGCTCGCTATTGCTCGCGGTTATCGGGTTGTTGGCCGGCCTCTCGCCGCTGACCTTTGCCCAGGCCGTTACCCCCCAGGAACAGGTTCAAGTGCAGGCCAGCCGGGTTACCAGCAGCTTGATGCTGTTACGCGGTGAGGGTTTCCAAAAGAAACACCAGGACGCCCTGGAAACTGATCTACAGGCCCTGGCCGCCGCCGTGCAGAGCCTGCCGCAAAGCAGCGATGCCCTGCGCAGTGCCCATCAGGAACTGGTGGTGCAGATTCACCGTGGCGTGGCCTTTGGCCCGAGTGAAGATGACATGCCCTGGCGCTACCCCGAGGACCTCAGCAAAGCCCTGCTCGGCGTGCTTGAGGAAACCCGCAAGCTGGCCGGCCCGGCTGATAGCGAACTGTCCGCCAAGCTCGAATACCTCTCGGTGCAGTACCTCAGCCGCGCCTACTTCGGCAATTTCGAAACCGCCCGCGAGCAGCCCGACACCTACCTCGGCCAGGATGAACGCAAGATCGTGCCGTCAGTGGATGCGCAGCTGGCGGCACTGGATGGCAAAGCCGACCCGCAGGTGGGCAAGCTGAAAACCCGCTGGGATTACCTCAAGGCCGCGCTGGTCGACCTCAACAGCCAGAGCAGCGCCCTGCAGAGCGCCTCGGGTCGGCCATTTGCACCGATCACCGTGTATCGCCATACCCGTTCACTGACCACGCAATGGATGGCGATGTACTGAGGTCTGTCATGGATCTGCTGCGCGTCGGCGATACTGCGTTAAAAATGGCCTCGGGCAGCTCATTTGGAGTCGTAAACTCCGCGCCCTCGGCCATTTTGACCTGCCGAAGGCTGTTACTAACGTAGCGCCTTGTCTCGCTCTAGCTCGCGAGATCCGGATCGGTTCTAGCAGGCCGCCGATGGCGGCCTAGCAGTTTCAAGCAGTGGCTTTCTTCTCGCTAATACAGGTCGGGCCGGCTCGCTCGACGATGGCCTGTTCGACCTCTTTGCGCAGGCCCAGCAGGAAGGCCGCTTCGGCGGCGACGAACAGGGGGCCGATCACCAGGCCCATCACGTCATCGACAAACGCCGGTTTGCGCCCTTCGTAGTAATGGCCGACAAACTGAATAATCCAGCCGATCACAAACAGGCCGATGCCGCTGCTCAGCCACACCGCCGTTGATTGCACGGCCAGGCCCGCCGCTGCCCACAGGCTGAGCAGCAACAGCAGCGCCATCAGCAGGCCGAAGCGCAGGTCCAGGCGCAGGTAGAACACCCCTGCCGCCAAGGCCACCAGCAGCGCGGGGGACAGCCACAGGCCGAGCAGTTCGAAGCCAGGGCGTGACAACAACACGGTAACCGCCACAACGATCAGTGGAATACCGATAAAGTGGCTGAGAATATTGCGTTGGTCGCGGTGATAGGCCGCGTATTGAGCCAGATGATCAACCAGGGTTTTCATTATTATTTTCCTCATGCAAGACAGGTGGCCAGCATGAACCCACGCCCACGCAGCGCTCTGTCAGCTAGCCGACAAACCGCTTGGAACCGTCGATGAACAGCGAGCACCGCTATCAGGCTCGTCTGCGCCAAGGCCACTGGTTCAGTGCCCTGCCCGTTGCCCTGCAAGAGGCGCTGCTGGCGGCTGCTCAGGTGCAGCAACTGGCGCCCGGTCAGGTGCTGTTTCGTCGGGGCGACAAACCCTGTGGCCTGTATGCGGTGGTCGAGGGCGGCATGCGCATTGGCGCGGTCAGTGCCACCGGCAAGGAAGCGTTGCTCACCTTGGTGGAGCCACCCTACTGGTTTGGCGAGATTTCCCTGTTTGACGGCCAACCGCGCACCCATGATGCCTTTGCCGAAGGCCCCGCCACCTTGCTGCTGGTGCCGCAAGCGCGGTTGCTGGCGCTGCTCGAACAGCAACCGCAGTACTGGCGTGATTTCGCCCTGCTGATGAGCCATAAACTGCGCCTGGCGTTTATCGCCCTGGAAGAAATGAGCCTGCTGCCCGCCGCCCCACGTCTGGCCCGGCGCCTGCTGCTGATTGCCGAGAACTACGGCGAAGGCGAGCCGCGCCGGGTGCTGCACCTGCCGCAGGAGCAACTGGCGCTGATGCTGGCGATTTCCCGGCAGACCACCAACCAGATACTCAAGGAGTTGGAGGCCCAGGGCATTCTGCGCCTGACCTATGGCGAGATCGAACTCCTCGATCTGCCGCGCTTACGTCAGGCGGCGCAGTAGGCAGCGGCTGCAAAGACTGAACCTCTGGCGCAGAATGGCGCTCTATTGCCGACCTGTTTGCCGCCAGAGCCCGATGTACTGATGCCGATAACCGCTGAGACACCCCCTGCCGTCCACGCTGACCTGCCCCAGGTGCTGGCCGGCCCGCTGCTGCGCCGCATGGAAGCGCAGCGCCTGGTGCTCTGGCTGGTTGGCAGCCGGCCCTTATCGCTAACCCTGCAGCTGAGCCATGGTGATGCCCCCGAGCCACAGCGCTTGCCGCTGCACGGTGACAGCTGCCAGGTTATCCAGATTGGCGAACAGGCATTTATCCACCTGATTGACCTCACGCTGGAAGCGCCGCTGCCCTGCGATGTGCAGATTGATTACGACCTGCTGATCGAACAGCCGGATCAGGCCGTGCTGGGTATCGCCGACTGGGCGCCGCACTTGCTGTACGACGGCGCGATCCAGGCTAATTTCGTCCTGCGCGCACAGCTGGATCATCTCCTGCACGGCTCTTGCCGCAAGCCGCATCACCCGGCGGCTGACGGCTTGCTCTGCGCCGACCGTCTGCTGGCCGAAGCACATGCCCCCGAGCAGCGCCCGGCCTTGCTGCTGATGAGTGGCGATCAGATCTACGCCGATGATGTCAGCGGGCCGATGCTGCGGGCGATTCATCAGGTGATTGAGCGCCTGGGTTTGTTTGGCGAGCATTTGCAAGGTGCGGTGGTCGATGACAGCACGGCGCTGTACCAGCACCCCGCCAGCTACTACCAGCGCGCCGAGCTGTTGCCTGCGCTGAAGAGCAACGAAACCCTGCGCGAGCGCTTCTTCGGCGGCGTGGAAAAACCGGTGTTCACCACCAGCAGCGCCGACAACCACCTGGTGACCTGCGCCGAAGTGTTGGCCATGTACCTGCTGGTCTGGTCGCCGACGCCATGGACGTTGCTGGATGCGGAAATGCCGGCGCTCAGCGCCGAGGAAGTGCCGCGTTATCAAGCCGAGCGTGAGCGCATTGAAGCGTTTCGCTGCGGTCTGGGCCAGGTCGCCCGTGCCCTCGCCCACTTGCCGACGCTGATGATCTTCGATGATCACGACATCACCGATGACTGGAACCTCTCCGCGCAGTGGGAAGAGACGGCCTACGGCCACCCGTTTTCCAAACGCATCATCGGCAATGCGCTGATCGCCTACCTGCTGTGCCAGGGCTGGGGCAATAACCCCGATGTGTTTGCTGAGCCGCTGCAGATGATCCGTGCGATGACCGAGGGCCGCGATGCTGCCAACCACATGGACAGTGAGCCGCAGGATGCGCTGACCGACACCTTGCTGAGCTTTCACCAGTGGCAATTCGTCCTGCCGAGCAGCCCGGCGCTGGTGGTGCTCGACACGCGCACCCGACGCTGGCGCAGCGAGCGCAACCTCAAGCGGCCGTCCGGTTTGCTGGATTGGGAAGCGCTGTGCGAATTTCAGCAGGAGCTGCTTGATCATCCGTCGGCGATCATCGTCTCCCCTGCGCCGATATTCGGCGTCAAGCTGATCGAGACCATCCAGAAGGTCTTCAGCTGGGCCGGCCATCCGCTGATGGTCGATGCGGAAAACTGGATGGCCCACCGTGGTGCGGCGCAGGTGATGCTGAACATCTTCCGCCACTCGCGCACGCCGGGTAACTACGTGATTCTCTCCGGCGATGTGCATTACTCGTTTGTCTACGAGGTGCTGATCCGCCAGCGCAAACGCGGCCCGCAGCTCTGGCAGATCACCAGCAGCGGCCTGAAAAACGAATTCCCGCCGCGCCTGCTTGATTGGTTCGACCGCCTCAACCGCTGGCTCTACGCACCCTGGTCGCCACTCAACTGGTTGACCACCCGCCGGCGCATGCAGGTCAAACCGCGCATCCCCTCGCGCAGCAAGGCCGGCGAACGCCTGTGGAATGGGGCGGGGCTCGGTCAGGTGTGGTTCAACGACAACGGCCAGCCGAGCGCGATCTACCAGCTGAATGCCGATGGCTCGCCCGCGGTGGCGTTTGTCGATGATCGTGATAACGCACCGAGCACGGCGCCTGCCCGCCGCGCAGCAACTCAGTCGGCAGATCGCTCAGCCTGAGACCGCGCGGGCCAGAGCGGGGCCAGCCATTGCGCGCGCCAGCTTAAGGTCAATGCGACGAGCAGCGTGGCGACGCCCAGCAGCATCAGCCACAGCAGGATGGCCATGGCCGGCGAATCGCCCGCCAGGCTGCACACCAATGACAGCCCGAGCATCAGGCTTGCGCCGCTGCGCAGGGCGACTTGCCGTGACGCCGTCTGTTGCACGCCTTGATGCACCTGACGCCAATGGTTGGGCAAGGCCAGGGCGAGCCAGGCAAAGCCCAGCACCGCCAGCAGCAGGGCCAACAGCGAGTACAGAGCGGCGTCAGACATGGGCGACCTCCAGCGTTTCTTCCTGCGGTACGCGGCGGCGCAGCTTGTGCGCGGCCAGCAGGGCGAGTGCGGCTGCAGCGAGCAGGCACAGGTCGGTGCCGGCCACCGGGCCGTTGCCGCTGCGCAAGGTGGCCAGCAGGTGATCGCCGGTGGTCAGCCAGTTGGCCAGAACGGCCAGCACGGCCAGCAGCGCAATCGCTGTGCATTGCTCGCGCCAGGCGTGCAGGTAACCGAGGCGCGGGTCCTGCATCACGCGCCATACGGCATGGGCGCTCGCCACGAGCCACAGGGCATAGAAGCTCAGGATTTCGACACGCGCGCGGCCCAGGCCAAATAGCTGCTCTTGCATGGGCAGCCAGCGGTTGGCGAGCAGAAACGCCAGGGTGGCGAGAATCACCCCGCACACGCCGGCAACACTCAGCGTATCCAGCAGCGAGACGCCGAGATGACCGTGGCGCTGCTGCTTCTTGCGCCGGGCCTGGGTCCAGAAGAACAGCCCGGTGGCGATCACCACACAACCGCCTAGCCCGCCGAGGAAATACAGCCAGCGCAGGGCGTCGTGGCGGAATTGGATGTAGTGCAGGCCGGCGATGAAGTTCCAGGTGTTCACCGTGGCTGAGGCCTGGAAGCGACCTATGACCTCACCGCTGACACTGGCAAAGCGGAAGTTGTCGATGTCCTTGGTCACGCTGCTGTGGCTGGTGCGGCGCAGCAGCACATTGCCGTTGGCATCCTTGGGATTGTTAACCCGCAGCAGGTACACCGAGCCCGGCCCCCAATATTGTTCGGCCTTGGTCACCATGGGCTCCAACGGTGCCAGTTCGCCCGGCTGTTTGGCGGCCCGCAGGCGGATGCGGCCGAGTGCTTCACCGAGGAAGGCGCGTTCGGCGCTGACGCCGCTTTGCACCTGCTCGCGGTAGGTGTGTTGCGGCGCATCGGGGTAGTAAATGGCGAACGCGACGATCAGCCCGGACAGGGTGATCAGCAGGTGGAACGGCAGTAGCGCCACGCCGGCTACGTTATGCACATCCAGGGTGCTGCGGCCGAAGGCGCGGTGCAGACGCAGGGTGAAGAACTCGCTGAACAGCTTGCGGTGGATGACCACGCCGGACACCAGCAGGCAGAGCATGGCCATGCCGGCGATGCCCACCAGCCAGGCACCGATGTTTTTGTAGCGCAGCGTCAGGTTGTGGTGGAAGGGGTAGATAAAGCCACTGGCCCCCAGGGTCAACGGCTTGGCCAGCGGCTCAAGAGTGATTGGGTTGAACAGGTCGCGGCTGCTCTTGCGCGACTCTTCGCTGCCGTAAGTGAGGGTCAGAAACGGTGTGCGTTCCAGGGGCAGGATGATGGTCCAGACGGGCGCGTTGGCGGCGCGTTGTTCCAGCAGTAGGCGAATGTCACGGTCCAGCGACGGCCGCTGCATGCTGTCATCCCAGTGCAGGCGGGTGCTGGGCATCATCCAGCGGTCGATTTCCTTATCGAACACCGACAGGCTGCCGGTCCAGAATACGGCGAACAGCAAGACGCCGAGCACCACGCCGGCCCAGGTGTGCAGCTCGCCCATGCGGCTTCTGAATCCTGTTTTCATGGGTGCCCCTGCAGCAGCAGGGGCGTGCCCCAGGCCAGCAGGCTCAGCCCGCCGAGCAACAACCAGGCGTTACGCCGGCGCTCGCAGGAAAAGCCCCAGAGCAGCAACACCAGCAGGTAAATGAAGCCGAGCATGAGCGCCAGCATCACCGCATCGCCCTGACTCATACCGGCCCACCAGGCCAGCAGGCCGCTCAGACCGACTAGTTGTGCGCTGGCGAAATAGGCCAGCGCACACAGGCCGACAACGTGGGTAGCCGTCGCGGCCGGTTGGATAACATCGCGCAGGTGCATGACGGCCTCACTCGAAGCGGTAGCTGGTGCTGAATTGCAGCGAACGCGGTTCGCCCGGCAGGATGCCGAGGTCATTGGTGGCCGACTCGTAGTAGGTCTTGTTGCCCAGGTTGCGGGCGTTGAGGGCAAACGCCCAGGGGCCGCGTTCATGGAACAGCCCGGCATCCAGCACGGTGTACGCCGGCAGGGTGACGGCGTTGGTGGTCGAGGCGAAGGAATCGCCCTGATGGCGCACACCGAGGCCGACGCGCCAGCCGTTACCCAGCTCTTTGACGCCCCACAGGGTGGCGCTAAAGCGTGGGGCGTTGGCCGCCCGTTTGCCTTCCAGCGGGGTGGCCGGCTGCGTCGGGGTGATCGCCGGTGCCGTGGTGTTGTTTGACTGGGTCACCCGTGCATCCAGGTAGGTGAGCCCGCCCTGCAGGCTCAGGCCGTGGCCGAGATCGCCGAGGGCCGACAGCTCGACGCCTTCGGCGGTGATTTCACCGATATACAGCGACGGGCCGTTGGGGTCGCTGGGGTCACGGGTCGGTACGTTTTCCTTGATGATCTGGAACAGGCTCAGGCCCAGCTCCAAAGCACCGTCGTTCAGGCGCAGCTTGCTGCCCAGCTCATAGCTGGTGGTGATCTCCGGCGGCTGGATGGCGTTGCCCGGATCGATTACTCCGGTGGCGCTGCCAGGCTGGTAAGAACGTGAGGCGGACAGGTAGTAGGACGACCAGTCATTGGGCTGATAGACCAGGCCGGCACGCGGGCTGCGGTAATCGTCCTCACGGCTGTAATCACTGCCGACGCGGTTGTCGAAGTCGCGCTCCAGCTGATCTTCGCGCAGGCCCAGCAGCATCACCCAGTGCTCGTTGAAGCGCATCAGGTCCTGGATGTAGTAGCCGGCGGTGTGGGTTTCGTAGATGCCATCGCGGCGCACGGAGGCCGCGCTGTAGGGCACGCTCTTGAGCACCGGGTTGTACACCGACAGGTTGTAGGCGGCCGGCAGGTCGCCGCCGCGTGACAGGGTGTCACGTTCCTCGATGGCGTATTCGGCACCGACCATCAGCTCGTGCTGGATGCCCAGCCACTCGACCTGCTTGCTCAGCTCCAGCTTGTTGGCCAGGTCGGTCTGCTGGCTGTCGAAGTTGCTGCGCGACAGGCGCACGGTGGGCGTGGCGGTGTTGAGCAGCAGGCGGTTGACGGTGGTCTGGTTACGTTCAAGGTCCAGGGTGCGGTAGCTCAGGGTGTTGCGCAGTTGCAGGCTGTCGCTCAGGTCCACCTTGAGGTCGGCCTGGAAGGTGCTGTCAGCGCTGGTGCCGCTGTCGTTGTCGCCGGGGTTGGCCGAGCCGTAATAGGTCGAGCGCGAGACATCCGCCGGCTTGCCGTTGATGCCGGGAATACCGGCATCAAACACGCGCTCATCGGCCAGGTGCTGGGCGCGCAGGTCGAGGGTCACGTCATCGTTGACACGCAGGGTGGAAGCCAGCGCCACGCCGTGCTTCTTGTACCAGACCTCGTCGCGGTACGAGTCGCCCTCATCGGCCATGGCATTGATGCGCACCTGCACCGCTTCGTTCAGCGGCTGGTTGACGTCGAGGGTCAGGCGCCGGGCGTCGTAGGAACCCAGGCTGGCGGCCAGGTCAGTCTGCGCCTGCGAGTGCGGGCGCTTGCTCACCAGGTTGATCAAGCCACCGGCCGAGCCCCGGCCGTAGAGCACGCCGCTGGGGCCTTTGACCACTTCGACCTGCTCCAGGTTGAAGGTGTCGCGGAAGCTGTTGCCGCCATCGCGCATGCCGTCCACATAGGTATCAGAAATAGCCGAGAAGCCACGGATGACGAACTGCTCACGAATGCCTTCACCGGTGCTGCTGGTCACGCCTGGGGTGTAGGCCAGGGCTTCTTTGATCGAACGCGCGCCGCGATCACGCAGCACAGTGGCTGGCACCGCATCGACCGTCTGCGGTACATCCAGCGAGTCGGCATCGGAGCGGGTGGCGCTGCTCACCGGCACGCTGCTCTGGTAACGGCTGGCCTTGCCGGAAATGGTCATCGCGGGCAGTTCGGTGCGGGCCGCTGCGTTGTTCGTTTGCGCGGGTGCGGGCCGCAGCACATAACCACCGGCCTCTACCTGCACAGCCTGCAAGCCGGTACCGGCCAGCAGCGCCGCCAGGGCTTCGGGCACGGTGTAGTGGCCTTGAAGACCTGCGGTTACCTTGTCGGCCGTTTGCTCGGCGGTAAAGCTGAGCAACAGGTTGGCGCTGCTTGACAGGCTGCGCAGCGCCGGTGCCAAAGGCCCGGCGGCAATCGCGAAGGCCTGCTGCGCTTGCTGTTGGGCCGGCGCGCTGTCTGCGGCCAAGGCCACGCCCGGCAGTTGCTGGAGGGCCAGGCTGCAGGCCAGGGCCAAGAGCAGGCGGCCACTCGGCCGCTGTTGGAGGTTGCGCGCGGTGTGACGCGGCGGCGTCACGGGGCGATTGACACGGTGCATGGGGGCTCCTGGCACAGAAAGCGAATAAAATTCTTGCTGTGTAGGTGCCGCGAGAATCGCAATCGGGCAGTGCGTGGCTGAATTATTTTTCGCCGCGCTCAATCAGCATCAGGGGCGTGGGTTCAAACGGCCTTTTCGATCAGCACCCAGTAGCGGCTGCGCGTGCGCACCTGCACCGGCAGCACGCTGGGCAGGGTGGCGAGAATGCGATCGCTGTCGTGCACCGGGAACACCCCGGACAGGCGCAACCCGGCCACGTGCGGATCGCAGCGCAGCATCCCGGGACGGTAACGATCAAGCTCGGCGATAAATTCGCCCAGGGGCATGTCGTCGGCAATGATCTGCCCGCGGGTCCAGGCCAGGTCAGCCTCATGCAATGGGCGCAGCGGGTCGATATGGGTGCGGCTGAAGCCGGTGCGTTGCCCAGCCAGCAGCACCTGCACACGGTCACTGCGGATCGGGTGGAGCTGTACGGCACTTTCCTGCACGGCCACCTGGGTGTGGCCGTCGTCCTGGCGCACGCTGAAACGCGTGCCCAGCGCACGGATGCGCCCTTGTGCGGTCTGCACCTCCAACGGACGTGGATCGACAGGCTGCAGGCCTTGAGCCGCAGCGGTGACGACCATGATTTCGCCCGCGCGCAGGTGCAGCAGGCGGGTCTGCGCATCGAACTGCAAATCGAGCGCCGTGGCGGTGTTGAGCGTGACGCGGGTGCCGTCGCTGAGGGTCACGCGGCGTTGCTCGCCCGTGCCGGTGCGGTGTTCGGCCAGCTGTTCCTGCCAGGTGTTGGTGCGGCTGGCCAGCAGCCCAGAGCCGGCCAGCAACCCACCCCAGAACAGCGAGCGCAGCAGCGTGCGGCGGCTGGCCTGAGCGGTTTGGCGGGCATAGGGCGAGAGCGTCTGGTAGGCACTCTTGGCCGGCAATGCCTTGAGCCGTCCGGTCATGGCCTCGATATGCCGCCAGGCGCGTTCGTGCTCAGGGCTGGCCGCGCGCCAGGTCTGCCAAGCCAGCTGCTCCTGCGCGCTGGTTGCGCCGGACATCAGCAATGTCAGCCATTCCACTGCCTGGTCGGCCACGGCTGCGCTGATAGGCTGGCCTTCGGCCAAGAGCCTGGCGGGTGTGTTGGGGTAAACCGCGCTGTGCTGTCCGTTCATGTCAGCTGGCCAGGGCAAACAGGTATTGGCGGTTGGCGCGCATCAGGTACTGCTTCACCGAGCTGCTGGACACGCCCAGGCGTTCGGCGATCTCGGCATAGCTAAGTTCTTCCAGGTGGGCGAGCAGGAAGGCTTCCTTGACCTGGGCCGGCAGACCGTCGAGGGCGCTGTCGATCTGGCGCAGGGTTTCCAGTGCCTGCAGCTGTTCTTCCGGCGAGGGATAAACCGCTTCCGGCAGGCTGGCGAGCACTTCAAGGTAGGCGTCTTCCAGGCGCTGGCGGCGATGGCGATGGGCAATCAGCCGGCGCGCAATGGTCGCCAGAAAGGGCCGGGGCTCGCGAATCTCACTGGCCTGACCGGAATGAATGACGCTGACGAAGGTGTCCTGGGCCAGGTCTGCGGCAGCAAAGGTGTCGTTCAGCTTGCGCCGCAACCAGCCTTCCAGCCAGCCGTGGTGCTGGCGGTAGAGCGTTTCGAGGTCGGTAGACAGGTCAAATTCAGAGGCGGGCACAGTGAGCTCCGGTCAGCCGGATGGCTACTCAGGCGCACATGATAATTATTATTATTAAAAACTCAATGCTGCCGGTGACGTGTGCCCCGGCAGCTGATCAGCGGACGGCGCTCACGCGTCAGCGCCGCAGTGTTCTTAACGCAGCTTTTCCAGCATCTGGTAGTACCACATGCCGGCGGCCAGCATCGGGTTGCCGAACACATCCCCCAACGGCACTTTGATGTGTTTGCAGGCGGCGAAGGTGTCGTAGTGACCCAGGGTGCCGGTCAGCGCGTTGGCCATGATCTCGCCCATGATGTGGGTGGTGGCGATGCCGTGGCCGGAGTAACCCTGGCAGTACCAGACGTTGTCCGAGAGCTTGCCCAGCTGCGGGATGCGGTTGATCACGATGCCCATGGCGCAGCTCCACTGGAAGTCGATGTCGACGCCCTTGAGCTGCGGGAAGGTCTGCTCGATGCCGGGGCGCAGCTCGGCGGCGATATCCCGCGAGTCGCGCCCGGAGTAGTTGCAGCCACCGCCGAACAGCAGGCGTCCGTCGGCGGTCATGCGGTAGTAGTCGAGGACGAAACGGCAGTCGTACACGGCCAGGTCCTGCGGATTGATTTCTTTCGCCAGCTCACCCAGTGGCGCGGTAGTGACGATGCCGCCCATGGCCGGGAAGATCATGCCCTTGAGCTTTTTCGGCTCCAGCTTGTGGTACACGTCGCCGGCCAGCAGCACCTGCTTGGCGTTGATTCGGCCTTGGGCGGTGAACACCGCCGGCTTGGCGCCGTGGACAATCTCCAGCACTTCAGAGTGCTCGAAAATCAGCGCGCCCAGGCTGGCGGCGGCCTTGGCCTCCCCGATGCACAGGTTGAGCGGGTGCAGGTGCATATTGCGGGTGTTCTTCAGCGCGCCGCTGTACAGGTCGCTGGCCAGGTGGCTGCGCACGCCGGCGCGGTCGAGCAGGGTCACGTCAGCGCCCATGCCGCGACGCTGCGCTTCGGCGTAGGTGGCTTCCAGCTCCTGCATGTGCGTGGGCTTCATCGCCGCGTGCAGGTGGCCGTGCTTGAGGTCGCATTGGATGCCGTACTTTTCCACGCGATTCTTGATGATCTCGTGACCGCGCCAGCGCAGGTGCCAGATAAAGTCTTCGACTTCCTCACCGAGGGTGTTGCGCATCTGCTTGGTCATTGCCGCATCGCCCGACAGGCTGCCAGTGACCTGGCCGCCGTTGCGCCCGGTCGCACCCCAGCCGATCTTGTTGGCTTCGACAATCGCCACCTTGAGGCCGCGCTCGGCCAGCTCCACGGCAGACGCCACGCCGGTAAAACCGCCGCCGATGATCACCACATCGACGTTGACCTCGCCTTGCAGGGTCGGGTAATCGGTTTCTTCATTGAGGGTGGCGCTGTAGTAGGACGGGCAGCGCACAGCGGCGGGCGTTGCAGGTTTGAGGGCGGCATTCATAAGCAGCTTCCTGGTAGACGACGGGAATGGACAGAGGGTCAGGGCTGAGCGGTCCAGTCATCCGGCGGGCGCGCGTGGCGGCAATGCCACAACGCCCAGAACGCCAGGGTATGCGGCAGTTTGACCTGGTCACGCGGCGCGGCTGCGTGCAGGGGAACGGGGGAAAACACATGAGAAGAGCGCATGGCCACAAGGTTCACACAGGGCCATGCGTTGGTTAAATGCGGTTTTTTACATGCTTGGTTGCTGTTGGGCTAAACATTACGCGCGTTCCTCAGCCACCGCGTAACTGCGCCATCACCCGCTCGGCATTCTCGGCGCAGGGCATGCCCTCGGGTTTGCTTTCGATGCTGGCGATGATGCCCAGCAGTTGCGCCTTGTTCTGCGCCAGCCGTTGCTGCATGGCCTCGATTTCACCGACCTTGCGCTGCAGGCTGGCCAGCAGCTCCGCGTGCGCCAGGCCCTGTGAGTCGCCTTGCGGCAGCAGCCGGCGGATTTCGTCGAGGCTGAATCCGGCTTGCTGCGCGCAGCTGATGATGCCCAGGGTCTGCACCGCCTGTTCCGGGTAGCGGCGGTAGCCGTTGGCCTGACGTTGGGCGCTGATCAACCCACTGGCCTCATAGAAGCGAATGCGCGACGCCGCCAGCCCGGTACGGCTGGCCAGTTCACCGATTTTCATCCTAACTACTCCGGGCTATTGACCTTAAAGTTGACTTTAACCTTAGCCTTGCTCCACCTGCTACCTCGGAGTACGCCATGACTGCCTTTCAACCGCTGCACCTACCCAACGGTACTGTCATCCCCAACCGCATTGCCAAGGCGGCCATGGAAGAGAACTTGGCGGACGCCAGCCAAGGCCCGTCAGCTGAATTGCTGCGCCTTTACCAGGCCTGGGCCGAGGGTGGTGCCGGGTTGCTGATCACCGGTAACGTGATGGTCGACCGCCGCGCCATGACCGGCCCCGGCGGCGTGGTGCTGGAGGATGAGCGCCAGCTGGATAAATTCCGCGAGTGGGCCCGGATCAGCCGCGCTCAAGGCGGGCAGGTCTGGATGCAGATCAACCACCCTGGTCGGCAAATGCAGGCCAACCTTGGCCAGCAGACCGTCGCGCCGTCAGCGGTCGCGCTGGAGCTGGGTGGCCTGTCGAAAATGTTCCCCGTGCCCAAGGCGCTGGATGACGCAGAAATCCAAACTCTGATTCAGCGCTATGCGCGCACCGCACAGTTGGCCGAACAGGCCGGCTTTACGGGCGTGCAGATCCATGCGGCGCACGGTTATCTGCTCAGCCAATTCCTCTCGCCGCTCAGCAACAAGCGCACCGATCGCTGGGGTGGTCCGCTGGAAAACCGTGCGCGCTTTCTGCTTGAGGTGGTCAAGGCGGTACGGGCTGTCGTGGCCCCCAGCTTCTGCGTAGCAGTCAAACTCAACTCGGCGGACTTCCAGCGTGGCGGCTTCGACGCGGCCGATGCCAAGCAGGTGGTGCAGTTGCTCAATGAGCTGGCGGTCGATCTGGTCGAGTTGTCCGGCGGCAGCTATGAAGCGCCCGCCATGCAGGGCGATGCCCGCGACGGCCGTACCCTGGCGCGCGAAGCCTACTTCCTGGAGTTTGCCGGTGAGATTGCCGCTGTGGCGAGCATGCCGGTGATGGTCACTGGCGGCATTCGCCGTTTACCAGTGGTCGAGCAGGTGCTGGCCAGCGGCGTGGCCATGGCTGGGATAGCCACGGCCCTGGCGATCAACCCGGCGCTGCCGAAACACTGGCAGGCCGGGCAGCTCAGCAGCGCCGAATTGCCGCCTATTCGCTGGAAGAACAAGGCGTTTGCCTCCCTGGCATACATGGCCGTGGTGAAGTATCAACTGCGCCAGCTCAGCCTGGGCAAGCACACCCACGCTGGGGTCTCGCCGCTACGCGCGCTGTTGTTGGAACAGCTGAAAAGCGCGCGACGTACCCGCCACTACAAACGCCTGATGGCAGCGGGTTAATCGGGCAAATGCCCGGTTTTGACCCAAATCAGGCAGCCTGCTTCGCTGAACGGTGTGTGCTGTGACAGGTGTGGGCTGCGCAGCCAGCTGCCGGCCGGGTAGTCGCCGAACTCGTCCTGAAAGGTGCCTTCGAGCACCAGGATTTCTTCGCCGCCCCAATGCCGGTGTGCATTGAAGTAGGTGCCGGGGGCCCAACGCACCAGCGCCACGTGCTCGGTACCGTGCTGGTGCAACGGCAACACCTGCAGACCCGGTACCAGGCCGGGTCGCCACTGCGCCTGGGTGCTGTCGATCACCACGGGCTGATCATCAGCTTCATCGAACTGCATCAGTTTGACGAAGATCGTGCAGCCTTCGCGGCTGAAGGGAGCGTGATGGCTGCCGATGGGGTTACGTACGTAAGTGCCGGCGGGGTAATCGCCGCGCTCATCGGAGAACACCCCGTCGAGCACGAGAAACTCCTCGCCGCCGGGGTGGTGATGCTCGCTGAAGCGCGAACCTGCCGCGTAGCGCACGATGCTGGTGGCGCGAGCCACCTCCTCGCCGATGCGGTCCAGCATGCGCCGCTCCACCCCTGGCATGGGTGAAGCCACCCAGGGGCTGTCGGCCGGACGGATCAAGGCGCGCTGACTAAAGTCGGCATTCAGTTGCATGGTCGCCCCCTTCACTCCGTCTGATTCAGGCCTGCTTGAGCAGGTGTATCAACGCGTCTGCGGTGGCATCCGATGAGGCCGGGTTTTGCCCTGTGATCAGCAGACCATCTACGGCTACATGGCTCTGCCAATCGTTCGTGCTGGTGTAATGGCCACCGTTAGCGATGAGCATATCCTGCACCAGGAATGGCACCACGTCGGTTAGCTGCACCGCAGCCTCTTCGCTGTTGCTAAAGCCGGTGACTTTCTTGCCGCTGACCAGCGGCAGACCGTTGGCCGCTTTGACATGACGCAGCACACCCGGAGCGTGACAGACCGCCGCTACCGGTTTGTTCTGCGCCTGGAAGTGTTCGATCAGTGCGATGGAGGTGCGGTCTTCGGCCAAATCCCACAGTGGGCCATGGCCGCCTGGATAGAACACGGCGTCGAAATCATCGGCCTTCACCTGGCTCAGCGGCACGGTGTTGGCCAGCGCCTGTTGCGCTGCCGGATCAGCACGGAAGCGCTCGGTAGCGGCTGTCTGTGCATCAGGGGCGTCGCTCTTAGGGTCCAAAGGTGGCTGGCCGCCTTTGGGCGAGGCCAGGGTCAGTTGCGCGCCGGCATCCTTGAACACGTAGTACGGCGAGGCGAATTCCTCCAGCCAGAAGCCGGTCTTCTGCCCGGTGTTGCCCAGTTGGTCGTGAGAAGTCAGTACCAGCAGGATCTTCATGGGTATTCCTTGGGGCGCAGGCCCTGATGAGCAAAGAGGCATGCAGCTTACGCGCGTTAGTCGCTGGCGATAATTTAAACGGCTTAATGGTGCCTATTACGTGCAGGCATACAGCGCCGATCAGGGTTCGGGCTTGTATCCGAGGCGAATGCCGCCCCAATGCCGGCCGTTGACCATAATCGGCACCGACAGGTCATGCATCAGCTCACCGGTGTCGCGCATATAGGTCTGCAGCAGCACCGGTTTCTGATGGCTGCCACAGCGGATGCCGGTGCGGTCGTTGAACAGGCGCTTGCTGCGACTCTTCAGCGTGTCCACCGCGCGGTCCCCGCATGGTGGGTGGTTGAAGGCATTGTTGTGCGTTGGCACGTAGCCTTCGGCGGTGCAGGCGATGGCGAACACCAGGCCTTCGTGCTGGCTGAGCAGGGGTTCCTGAATGGCCGGCAGCACCTGATCGGCATAGCCGTCAAAGCGCGTTTTGTACTTGGCCGGGAAGCTGCCGGCAATCGGTTGATAGTGACGGTCGAACAGGTCACTGGCGCTGATCCGTCCGCTTTGCATGTCTGCTTCAAACTGCGCGGCAATTTGCGCCGCGGCGCTGCGCGCGAGGTCGTAGATACGCTGGTGGTAGTCATCCAGGCCAACTTCGGCGAGCTGTTCGCTGACGCTTTCGGCCTGCGCGACTAACCGCTCGGCGGCGCTGCTGAGTTGACGCGTCTGCCCTTCGCTGTCGCTGACATCGCCGCGCAGCTGGCCGACCGCCACAGACAGTTCAGCCAGGCGTTCGTGGTTCTGCCGGGTGCCGCTGTCGATCTGGCTGACCTGATCCTCTACATTTGCCGCCAATCCGGCAATGCCTTGCAGTTGCGCGCCGGTGTGCTCGACCTGCTGCGCGGCCAGGGTCAGTTGTTCGGCCTGCTGCTGCATATGGCTGACCACTGCTGCGCTCTGTTGGCGGATATCGCTGACGATCTGCCCGACCTCCTCGGTGGCGCTACTGGTGCGGCCGGCCAGGTTACGCACCTCATCGGCGACCACCGCAAAGCCGCGGCCGAGTTCACCGGCGCGTGCCGCCTCGATGGCCGCATTGAGCGCCAGCAGGTTGGTCTGGCTGGCAATCGACTGGATGACCTGGGTGACTTTCTCGATCTGCTCGGTGCGGCTGCTCAGGCCGTCAATCAGTTCGCGGCTGGTGGCGGTCTGCGCACTCAGGTGCTGCATGGCATCGATTGCCTGACGCAGCTCCTGCTGCCCGCTGCTGCTGTCTTGCCGCACGCTCTGCGCGGCAATCAGGGTCTGTTCGGCGCGCTGGGCACTGTCCTGTTCGGTGTGGGTGATGGCCTCGGCCGCCTGGTTGATCTGTTCGGTTGCGCTCAGTTGCGATTGCAGTTTGCCGGCCAGCTGCTGCGCCGCATGCGCCACTTCAGCGGCGGCCAGGGCGTTGTGGCAGGTGTGCCGCGACAGGTTCTGGCTCAGGGTGCTGAACGCATCATGTGGCGTCTCGGCGGATACGGGCAGCTCTTCATGCTGGCGCTGCCAGGGCCCCAGCCACGGCCACAGGGCCAGCAGCAGATAGGACGGAATGCTTATAAACCAGGGCAGCTGGATCTGCTGGTACGTCACCATCAACCCGGCTAGCCCGATGGCATGCAGCAGGCAGGCCTTGGGGTAGGTAATAAACGCAGAACGCATGACAAACCTCGTTATTTTTATTCTGGTCGACCCACGACCAGAAACTGCCTGCGGCACGCCACCATGAAGTGGACGGGCCATGCCTGCTGAAATGGGAGTGCGTGCAGCTGGAGATGCCTGGGTAGGCAATCGGCCGCTGTCAGCGAATCTATAGACCATAGCGGGTGTCGCTCCCTGCGGCCAACCTTTGCTGGGAGGATGATTCGAGCACCCGTGGCGGTTCAGGGCCATGGCACTTTGGTCGCAGGTGGATCAGTCCTTACAGGCGATGGCGCTGAATAAAACCCTTGTCGAGAAAATCCTTCCAGCGCCCGTAGAAACGCCCGCCGGCACTGTGTCCATGCCAGTCCAACAGGGCACCGCCGTCACCGGTCGCCAGCAGCGCTAAGCTCTGCCGTTGCGGCCGGTAGCGTTTGAGGGGCAGGCCGCGCAAGGCGGCGCTGAGGTTGTTCGCCAGCACCGGCCCCTGGCGCACCGCGTACACCCCGCTTTTGCGTGCGCCGGGCAGGCTGGCGCAGTCGCCCACGGCGAAAATCGTCGGGTGGGTGTAGCTCTGCAGCGTCGGCGCAATCAATACAAAGCCCTGCTCATCGCAGCCCAGCCCGCTGTGCGCCGGCCAGGCAAAAGCCTGGGCGCCGCTGGCCAACAGCAGCCGTTGACCGCGCCAGACCGGTTCGTCGCCGCTGAACAGGCAGTCGTCCTCGATGCGGCTGATTGGGCAATCCTCGCGCACCCACACACCACGCTGACGCAGATGGCCGAGGGCACGCAGACGCACGCCAGCAGACAAACCATCGAGCAGATGGCCGGCACAGAACAGCGCCAGTTGCGGCACCTTCCCGGCCAAGGCCAGCGCCAGTTCAACTCCCGCCGCGCCGCCGCCGAGAATCGCCAAGGGCTGAGGCTCGGCCTGCCAGCGTTGCCAACCATCAAGAAATGCCGCGAAGGGTTTTACTGCCAGCACCTGCATGGCATCACCGTGCTGCGCAGGTGCAGAGACCTGCGCGCCGACATTCAGCGACAGCCAGCTGCCATTCAAGGTCTGCCCATTGGCCAGTTGCACCTGTTGCTGTGCGGCGGACAGGCTTTCCAGCGGGCTGACAATCAACTCGACCTTTGCCGCGCGGCACAGTGCCTGCAGCTCGACCTGGCAATCCTCTGGCCGATGCCGCCCAGCCAGCAGCCCCGGTAGCATGCCGGAATACCAGGCCACCGGACCGGCACTGAGCAGCGCAATGCGCCCCGGCGGCCGCTCGACCAGGGCCCAGCGCCGCAGCACGCCGAGGTGGGCGTGGCCGGCGCCGATCAATAGAAGGTCGTAATGAGTGCTCACACGCGGACGTCCGTCAGGTAATCGGTGTGCGCTAATGGTACGGGCTTGCGCCGCGGCCCGTTAGCGCTGCAACTGCGGCACGGCGAAATAGCTCTCGGCGGATTCGCCGGTATTGTCGCTGTCGGCGGCAAACACCACACCAAGAATCCTGCGCGGTGCGCTGCCAAAGGCAGCGGTGGCATCGGCATTCAGGTCGCGGGACTCGCTGAGCCATTGCCCCAGTGGCGCTTCCGGGCCACGCAGCACGTGCATTTCCACCGTCTCGGTGTAGGCGCTGCGCGCGTGGGTGCCGGGTGTCGCGCGGTTGTCCCAGACATAGCTGAGGGTTGCCGCCGGCAGGTCGGGATCAAAGAACGTACGCGCCAGGCGCAGCTTCTGCCGAGTGACAAAGCTCAACGAATCCAACGGGTAATCCAGCAGCACATAAACCCGCGCGGCGTAGTCGTCACCTTCACGTGTGGCGAAGCGCGCCTGTTCCAGTTTGCGCTCGGTGCGCCACTGCCAGCTCAGTTGCCAGGGCTGATCGCCGGGCAAATCCAGCGGGTGCAACAGGCCACCGGCGGCGGCATCGGCCTGGATGCGCAGCACCTGCTGACCGTCCTGCTCGACCAGCGTACGCGCGGACGGTTTGAGCTTGGGAATATCCGCCAGGCGCCAGGGCGCTGACCATTCGCCGTTGGGCGGGCCAGCCGTCCAGGGCGTCAGTTGGTTTTCGGCTTGCGCCAGCGGCGTCAGCATCAGCAGGGCCAGCAGTAACCTACGCATCAGCTGCGGCGCCAGGTATGGAAACGCTCGACCAGGCGCAGCAGGCCTTGCGGAGCATGGGCGCGCTTCCATTCGCCGGCTGCGTATTTGTTGGCTTCAGCCATGGTCGGGTAGGTGTGAATGGTGCCGAGAATCTTGTTCAGGCCCAGGCCATGCTTCATCGCCAGCACGTATTCGGCAAGCAGCTCCCCGGCGTGCTCGCCGACGATGGTCACCCCGAGAATCTGGTCCTTGCCCGGCACGGTCAGCACTTTGACAAAGCCGTGGGCAGCCTCGTCGGCGATGGCCCGGTCGAGGTCGTCGATGCCGTAGCGGGTCACCTCGTAGGCAATGTTCTGCGCCTTGGCTTCGCCTTCGGAGAGGCCGACGCGGGCGACTTCGGGGTCGGTAAAGGTGCAGGCAGGAATCACCCGGTAATCCACCTTGAAGCGCTTGAAACCTGAGAACAGCGCATTGACCGCCGCATACCAGGCTTGGTGCGCCGCCACATGGGTGAACTGGTACGGCCCGGTGACATCGCCCACCGCATAGATATTGGGGAAGCGTGTCGCCAGGTATTCGTCGGTTTCCAGGGTGCCGTTAGGCCGCACCGTTAGGCCCAGTTCCTCGACGCCGTAGCCGCTGACATTGGCCACCCGGCCGAGGGCCAGCAGCAGACCGTCGAAGGCGATGGTCACCTCCTCGCCGGTGTCCACGCGGCGGGCGACCATGCGTTGTTCGCCATTCACCACTTCAAAGCGTTCGGCGCGGTGTTGCAGGCGCACATCCACGCCGTCGGCACGCAGGCTATTCAGTACCAACTCGCTGGCGTCGGCATCCTCGCGCGGCAGCAGGCGTTCGGCCAGCTCCACCTGAATCACCTGGCTGCCGAGGCGCTGGAAGGCCTGGGCCAGCTCGCAGCCAATCGGCCCGCCGCCGAGCACCAGTAGCCAACGCGGCTGTTCACGCAGGCTCCAGATGCTGTCCGATGTGTAACTCTGCACCTGCTCCAGGCCAGGAATCTTCGGCACCAGCGGCCGCGCCCCGGCAGCGATGATCAGGTTGCGGCTGGTCAGGGTCTGGCCATTCACTTCCACGCTCCAGGGCGAGAGGATCTTCGCTTCGCCCTGAATCACTTCGACGCCCAGGCCGGTGTAGCGCTCCACCGAATCATGCGGTTCGATGTCGGCAATCACCCGCTGGATGCGCTGCATCACGGCCGGGAAATCCACCGTGCCCTGCACGCCGGTAAAGCCCAATGCCGAGCCCTTTTTCAGTTCATTGGCCAGCTTGGCCGAACGCAGCAGCGCCTTGGATGGCACACAGCCGGTGTTCAGGCAGTCGCCGCCCATCTGGTGTTTTTCGATCAGGCTGACTTTGGCCTTAACCGCCGCGGCGATATAGGCGCTGACCAGGCCACCGGCACCGGCGCCGATCACCAGCAGGTTGCGGTCGAAGGTCTTGGGTTTTTGCCAGCCGGCATACACTCGCCGCGCCTGGATCAGGCCGAGCAGCTTGCGCGCGATCAGCGGGAATACCCCGAGCAGCACGAAGGCACCCAGCAGCCCCGGCGAGAGGATGCCCGCCAGGGAGTCCAGCTGGCCCAGTTCGCGGCCGGCATTTACGAACACCAGTGTGCCCGGCAGCATGCCGAGCTGGCTGACCCACCAGTAGGTGCGCGCCGGCAGGCGGGTCAGGCCCATGGCCAGGTTGATCAGAAAGAACGGAAACAGCGGCACCAGGCGCAGAGCGAACAGGTAGAACGCGCCTTCACGTTCGATGCCCGCATCAATACCTGCCAGGCGCTGGCCGAAGCGGCTTTGCACCCAATCGCGCAGCAGGAAACGGCTGCTGAGCATGGCCAAGGTCGCGCCCATCGTCGAGGCGAATGACACCAGCACAAAGCCTTCGAGCAGACCGAACAGTGCGCCGGCCAGCAAGGTCATCAAAGCCGCGCCGGGCAGCGACAGCGCCGTGACCGCGACGTAAGCGATAAAGAACAGCCCCGCCGCTAGCCAGGGCTGCGCGGCCACTCGAGCATTCAGCGCCGCTTGCTGCGCCTTGAGTGCTTCCAGGTTGAGGTACTGGCCGATATCGAAGACAAAGAAGCTGCCCAGCAGCGCGAGGATCAGGCCCATCAGGGCGAGTTTGCGGCTATCCATCAGTCAGCGCCTCCAAGGCGCACAGGCTTTGGCACAGGCTAAAACCGGCCAGCAGAGCAGTCTCTGGGCGGTCGGTCAGTTGGCCGAGCACCCGCGAACGATAGGACAACACCGCCGGGCTATGGGCAGGCCACTGGCGGTCGAAGTCGGCGAGAAAAGAAGTGTGGTCGTAGTTCAGCGGCAGCGCTTCGATAAACAGGCCGTCACGCTGGCAACGGTAAAGGGCCGCCGGGTGTGGCGTGGTGGCGATGCGACTGAGCAGGCCATAGCGGCCGCCGGCAAAGTTCGGCAGTCCGGCCGCGCCGTTATTGATCAGCGCGCCATGCTCCAGGTTCAAGGCCACCGCCGAGCAGGTATGGCTGGTGGCGAGCACCTGCACCCTGTTGGCGGTAAACCAGGCATCCAGTTGCTGCTGACGCTCCGGCTCGCTGAGCGATTCCCGCGAGCAGCTCCAACCGGCCAGGGATTGCTCGTCGCCATGGCTGATCGCTACGCGCTGGCCGGCCACGCTGACCAACGCTGTGCTCGGCCTTGCAGCCAGGCGTCCGGCCATACCGGGCAAACCCTGCACGGTTCTGTTCAATTCCAGCTGGATGGCATTGGAGCGCTCGACCACTGCCTCATCCACTGTCATCGGGTAGGCGCAGCCGCAGCCGGCACCGCTGTCGTCGGCACGACCGAGTTCGGTTTCGACATTGCCGCGCAGGGCCAGATGGGCGCTGATGCCCTGCTCAATCTGCTGGAAAATCTGCGGGTCGCGGTCAAACCAGTGCGCGTCGCCGTTAAACACCACACGCGCCTGTGGTTCGGCGGCTAGGCGCCGTTGCAGGGCGGCCAGGGCCTGGCGATTGCCATACAGGCCGCCGACCACATAGAGGGTGTCGCACTCGAATAGCGGCTCACCGCTAAAGGCATCCCGCGTCAGGCGATAGTCCAGCGGGCAGTCGCGGCCGGCGCGCATCAGGCTTTGCCTGCTTTGCGCTGCAGCAACCAACCGGGCAGCAGATAGCCGAGTACACACAGCCCAAGGCCATACAGGTTGGTGCCGAGCAGCAACGCATATTTGCCGTCGCCGATGGCCCAGCTCTGTGGAATCCAGTTCAGGGTCAGGGCGACGCCCAGGCCCAGGCCGGTCCAGAAGCTCAGGTGAAAGCCCAGCCGCGTCGGAGTGGTCAGGCCGTGCAGGACGAATACCGGGGCCAGGCCGATGACCATGGTGCCGCTGATGGTGGTGGCCTTGAGAATATCGGTGCCTGCGATCATTGGCAGGTTACCGAGCAGTGCGAACACCACCATCACCGCCATGCCGACGCCAATGGCTTTCTGTCCGAGGTCGCGCCCGGCCAGCTTCGGCAACTCGCGCCCGGCCAGTTTGGCCAGACTGGAGAAGGTCGAATCCAGGGTCGAACCAGCAGCGGAAACCATCACCACGGTCATCACCAGCAGCGCGCCGATGCCCAGGCTCTTGGCCAGGGCGGCGGGTACGTTGTCGGAGGCGGCCAGGCCGGTAAGTTGGGCGTGCACGCCGATTAGGCTGAAGGCGAGGATGGCGATAAAACCCAGCACCCCGGCAATCACGAAGGAGCGGCGCATGGCCTTCTCTTCGCTGATAAAGCCCCTATCTGTCAGTACCGGATCATGGAAGCCGTAGCTGAAGGCCTGCAGACTGGCGACCAGCAGCAGGTCGACCCCGGCATTCAGCGCCCAATTGCTGGTGCTGGCCAGCTCAGTCGGCGAATGCTGCGGCAGCACCAGGCCGAGCACCCAGACCAGGGCAATCACGAAGATCGCCGCTTGCGCCGCGTCGGTAAGGATCGAGCTGCGCAGCCCGCCGCGCAGGCTGTACGCCAGGGTCACGGCGGTAAACAGCAAGGCCGAGGCAATAAACTCGAAGCTGCCGGAGTCACCGTAATAACCGCCGACCACAGCGGTGTTGCTCCACACCTCGTTAAATAGACGAATCAGAATCGCGGCGGAAAACGCCAGCGCTGCGCCACGGCCGTAGTGACTGCTCAGGAAGCTGACCAGGCCGGTCGCCGCAAAGCGCCGACGCAGGCGGTAGATGACAAAGCCAGTGAGCGGAATTGACAGCCAGTACATGGCATAGGCCAAGCCGCCGACCAGGCCATAAGTGGCACCCAGATTAGCGGCATTGGTCACCGATTTGGCGAAGATCCAGCTGATAAAGATGCTGGAGGTGATCAACCACGGGCTGGCGCTGCGGCCTTGGTTGTCCTCGCCATTAAAGAACCCGCCCAGGGTTACGGCGCGTGGCGACAAGGCCAGCATCAGCGCGCCATAGACCAGCAGAAAACCCCAGAAGAACAGCCCGGTGAGACTGGTTGGTTGCATGGATTGATCCTTAGGAAGTTAACGAGCCGCCGCAGCTGGAGCCCTGGCCGGCGGTGCAGGCATAACAATGATCACGGGTCACGATGGGGTTGCCGGCCAGCGTTGCATCGAGCAGATCGCGCAGGTGCGGCCGATCACGGCCGATCACCTCTGGCAGTTGCAGCGGCAGATCGAGCATCTGGTTGAAATCGCAGTCGTACAGGTAGCCCTGCCAATCGACGCTGACCAGGCTGCGGCACATCAAGGGTTCGAGGTTTTCCGGCCGGTAGCTGTCGCGCAGCAGCTGCATATAGCCGTTGAACTGGCCCTTGCTGACCAGGGTGCTGCCAAAGCGCGCAATCGGCTGGTTGGTGATGGTCAGCAGGTGGTTGAAGACGATGCCGAAGTCCTCGACCAGGTGGCGTTTGTAATCGGCTTCCAGCGCCGCTTGCGGTGGCGGCAGGCTCGGCCCTTGCGGGTTGTACACCAGGTTGAGGATCAGGCCGCTACCCGGCTGGCCGTAGCCTAGGGCATTGAGTTGCTGCAGGCCCTTGATGCTGGCATCGAACACACCATCGCCGCGCTGCTTGTCGACGTTATCGCGTGAGTAACAAGGCAGCGAAGCACTGATTTCCACGCCCTGGTCGGCGAGAAACTGCGCCAGGTCTTCATAGCCCGGTTCACTGAGGATGGTCAGGTTGCAGCGATCGATCACCCGCAGGCCTTCGCGGCGCGCGTGGCTGACGATCTCGCGAAAACGCGGGTGCATCTCCGGCGCGCCTCCGGTGAGGTCTAGGGTGTGCACAGGGTGGGCGTCGATCACCTGATGCAGCAGGGCCAGGCTTTCATCGGTCATGGCCTCGGTGCGGGTCGGCCCGGCATTGACGTGGCAATGCAGGCAGCGCTGGTTGCAGCGGTAGGTCAGGTTGATCTGCAGTGCTTCCAGCTGGCCACGGCGGATGGCCGGAAACGCCAGTTGGTCGAGCAAGGGAAGCATGGCATGCACGGTGTCTGTTTCCTTGATGCTGATGCGTCGGTTGATTATGTCAGCCGCTAAGTAGCCACTATAGAGAGTGCCCGAGGGCTTTTGTTACGCGTGTAGGCAGAAGAATGTTACGCAATTAGTTATACAAATCTTATACAGATAGGGCAGTATCGGCTGATAGTTCTCAGCAAGGGATGTGTCGATGCTACGTCTTAGCTTGTTCTTTGTAGCGGGTTTCTTGGCCGTGCCGTTTTTTCATCAGCCGGTTTTGGGCGTGTTGCATGCCTTGGCTGTGGTGCCGTTTGCGCCGTTCAACTTGACTCCAACGGCGCCGCTGGGAGTGCCGTCATTGCTTTCGGCATCCTTCTGGGGCGGTGTCTGGGCGGTGGTGATGCTGCTGGTGTTGCGCTGGGATGCACACAAGCCACAACCCTGGATCAAGGCCCTGCTGTTTGGTGGTATCGCCCTGACTACTGTTGCCCTGCTGGTGGTGTTTCCGCTCAAGGGTATGGGGGTTGATCCGGCGCAGTTGCCGGGCCGCTTTTTGATTGGCTTTCTGCTCAACGCCACCTGGGGCGTGGGCACCCTGATTCTGGCCCGGACCCTGCTTCCGCGCTAAAGGAGATCACCATGCTTGTGCGCCTCACCTACGCCAGCCGTGCCAGTCACGGCGTTTCTTCCGAGCTGATCCGCGAGATTCTCGACAGTTCACAGCGCAACAATCCAGGCAAAGGACTGACCGGCATCCTCTGTTGCAATGCGGATATCTTCCTGCAGGCGCTGGAAGGCCCGCGTGCAGAGGTGAACGCCCTGTACAACCGATTGGCAGATGACAGTCGGCACAAGGACCTGACCATCCTCGATTACGCGGAAATCAGCATGCGCCGTTACGGCAACTGGAGCATGGGCTGGGCTGGTGCGAAGCAGGCCAACCGCGAGCTGTTTCTGAAATATTCCTCCAGCGACCGTTTTGACCCCTTCAACATGAGTGCCGAGCAAATTACCGGGCTGCTACTGGAGCTGAGTGAGACCGTCAGCGCAATCAAATCGCCAGTTCTCAGCTAGAATTCACGAGCGTCAACTCGCTCTAGCCGGCGAGCTGTGTTCACCCTGAGCCTTGGCGCACCTCGCAGTTTATTGAGGCGCCAGGATGCTCCGTTTGCTCAACCTTCCTTTGCTGGCTGCATTGCTCTGCTTTGCACTGGGCAGCGCTTCGGCGTTTGCTGAGCTGCCATTGTTGGTGCTGAGCAACGAACAGCTCACGCGGCCGGTAGAAGTGCCCGCCAGTTTGGTGCTGGAAGACCCCAGTGGCAATTTGACCGCGGCCGAAGTGCAGCAGCGAATTGACCGCGAAGGCACGCGAATGGATGGCGTGCCGCGCCTGGGTTACTCCGCCAGCGCCTGGTGGTTGGCGTTTCGCCTTGATGCACCGGTGGCCGAACGTCTTGACCTGATGATCGACCGGCCTTTTCTCGACGACATCGAAGTCTGGCTATACGACCGTGAGCGGTTGATCGCGCCCTTCTACAGCGGTGACCACCGCGATTTTCTTTTGCGTGGCGCGCCCTCACCACATTTTCTGCTCAACCTGCCGCGTCTTGGCGAAGGTCCTCATACCTTGTTACTGCGGGTGCAAAGCGGTTCGGCGGTGAGTGTGCCGATGCAGCTGGTGGCGGCCGAACAAAGCCCGCTATTGCTGGCCGAACACTGGATGCGCAGCGGCTTGCTATTGGGTGCGCTGCTCAGCCTGACCCTGTTCTTCCTGGTGAAATACAGCGCGTTGCGCGAAACGCAGCTGGTGTGGTTCTGCCTGACGGTGGCCAGCGTGGCGCTGTACAACGCCAGCATGCACGGCATCATCAGCCTGCTGGCGCCGCAGTGGGTGTGGTTGTCGGCTCAGATGGCCAATTTGGCCAACCCTGGCATGTTGATCTTCAGCAGCCTGTTTCTCGCCAGCTCGCTGAAACTGGAGTTGGGCCGTGTGCGCCATCTGCGCAACGTGCTATTTGCTGTGACCCTGCTGGTGTGCGGTTGGACCATCGTCAGCTATGGCCACTTCCGCTCCTACCAGGCACTGAATGTGCTGATCCTGTTTAACGGCATGTTCCAGCTGCTCTTGTTGATTCTCGGCGTGTACCAGCGGCGGCCTTATGCCATCGGTTACCTGCTGTGCTGGAGTTCGGCCCTGTTGCTGATGCTGTTGGTGCCCCTCGGCCGCACGGGAGTGATTCCCTTGCCGCCGGGGTTTAACTACATGCATGCCTACCTGCCAGTGCTGAGCATGCTGCTGTTTGGCGCCATCCTCGATAAGCAACTGGAGCATATCCGCCGTGCCTTGTTGCAAAGCAAGGCTCAGGCGCTGGGCAATCTGGAGCAGTACCAGGCGTTGTTCAGCAGCAGTGGTGAGGGCATTTTCCGGTGCACCCGCAGCGGCGCCCTGATTGAAGCCAACCCCAGTTTTACCGCGCTATTGGGGCTGGCACAGGACAGCCGCGAGCTGTCCATGCAGCAGCTGTTGGGCACCGAACAGTGGGCCGAGTACGTGGCGCAACTGCACAACGAGCAACCGGCCACCAGCCAGGAATGTCAGATTCATGGCCTCGACGGGCAGAGCCATTGGGTATACCTGTCGTTGCACCTGCGCCCGACCCAGGATTGCATCGAAGGCATCGTGGTCGACCTCAGTGAGCGCCGCGCGCTGGAAGAGCGCCTGCAGTACCTGGCTGCACATGACTCGCTGACCGGCCTGCTCAACCGCCGCGAGTTGGAGCGCCTGCTGCGTGAAAGCCTCAAAGGCCAGAGCACGCCGCGCTACAGCCATTTGTTGTGCCTGGACCTGGATCAGTTCAAGCAGGTCAATGACCTGTGCGGGCATTCGGCGGGTGATCAGCTGCTGCGCCAACTGTCTGGCCACTTACGACACCAACTGCCGCGGCATGCCGAACTGGCGCGCATTGGGGGCGATGAATTCGCGGTGCTGTTGCGTGAAATCAACAACGAGGCCGCTCTGGAACATGCAGAAAATCTGCGCCACTGCGTTGAGCAATTCGTCTTCAGCTGGCAGGGCCGACCATTCCGCGTGCAGTCCAGCATCGGCCTGCTGGAGCTGGACAGCGGCGTCAGCGACTGGGAAACCGCATTGAACTGGGCCGACAGCGCCAGCCAGCTGGCCAAGCACCTCGGTCGCAACCGCGTGCAGCAGTTCAACCCGGCCGATGGCGTGCTGCTGGAGCATCAGCGCCAGCTGCAATGGATCACCCGCCTGCGTGAGGCCATCGAACTGGGCCATTTCGAGCTGTTCTATCAGCCGGTAATGGCGCTGCAGAACGCCAGCGATGGCCTGCGCTATGAAGTGCTGCTGCGCTACCACGACCCGCACAGTGGTGAGTGGATCAGCCCGGGGCAGTTTCTCGGTGCCGCCGAGCGCTACGGCTTTCTCGGTGCCATCGACCGCTGGGTGGTGATGCGCCTGCTGCAATGGCTGGCGGACAACCCACGGCATGTGCAGCAATTGGCTCAGGTGAATTTCAACCTGACTGCCAGCTCGCTGCTCAACGCGCACTTCCACGAGATGCTCCACAGCGAGCTGCTGCGGCACAACTTGCCGGCGCACAAGCTGTGCATCGAAGTGACCGAGATGGTCGCGTTGGGCGAGCTGGGGGTGTCTGCGCAGTGGATCAAGCAGTTGCGCAGCCTGGGCCTGAAAGTAGCGCTGGATGACTTCGGCAGCGGCTTTGCCTCCTACGCTTACCTGCGCCATCTGCCGCTGGATATCGTCAAGATCGACGGCAGTTTTATCCGCGGTATCGAGAGTGACCCGATCAACCAAGCCATGGTCGGTTCGATGCAGCAGATCGCCAGCCAGCTGGGCTTGAGTACGGTGGCCGAGTTTGTCGAGACCCAGGCCACGTTAGACTGCGTGCAAGCGTTGGGGCTCGACTATGCCCAGGGCTACTGCATTGGTCATCCACAACCGCTGACCCAGCTCAGCGACAGCACTCAGGGCGATGTGCAGATGCAGCTGGCCCTCGACCGTCGTTGAGAGCATTTACAGCGTGCTGCCGGCCACACTCATGCTACTTGCCACTGGGTTGCTGGCCGTCGCACCTGAAAATGATCATCTCCGAGCGCGTGCAGCTGGTGCCCACGGCAGTGCTTACGGCATCGAGCATTGGTACAGCGCGAACAATGGTGTATTGCCCTGTGCCACCACAAACCCCGTCCACGGTTTTGAGTGCGTTGCTTCTGGCGGAACCACTCAGTGCACCGGCATTGCAGTAGGACACATGGCCTGTGGGTTTGGCCGCTTTACCCGCATGGCTGAAGTATTCCTGCAACTCGGATGGCGTCAGCATCGTGGCAATAGCGCCATCTGCGGTCATCCCCGCTTGTTCTTCCGGCGTGTACAGATGGACATTTTGGCCGCTGGCGCAGCCAGCAAGGGTGAGGATGGTCAGCACACCTATTGCCAGGGCTCGTAATTTCATTCTTCAGTCCTGTCTTTTGGCTGAGTTATTGCGCGCATTGCTGAAGTTGCTGAATGACAGGTGCCGCATCTGCCCACGCCAGGGTCATCAAGGTTTCGCCGTCTATCGATAATACAAAGCGCTGTTTGTCACGCATGCCTTCCAGCGCTGCGGGCAAGCCAGGTACGGCAAGCGCGATCGCGCCAATCTTTCTTTCATACCTGTAACTGAACACCTCTACGGTCTGCGCCGGTTCATCGTCTTGCTGCAGCGTGAGCGTTATCTTCTTTACCTTTTTTGGGGTGGGCAGGCCGCTGCCGTAAAAGATCAGCCAGGCATCCGGTTTGGGTTGTTGAAAGCCGAGAATGCTGACCATGCCTCCGCTTTTGCCATTGTCTGCGCGGGTGAATTTGGCAAAGGTTGCCACGCAAAGTTTGCCTTCAGGTGTGTCACTGGACGTGGAAAACCAGACCCCCTGAGCAAGTTCCTGAGCCATTGCCGCATCGCGCTGCTCCTTTTCGGCTTGCAGTCTTTGCATCTCGGCTACTTCTTCGGCGCTCATAGAGACTACCGGTGCAGGGTTCTTCGGCCCTAGTGAATCCAGGTAATCGTTTCTCTCGCGAATCCAGTCGTCCATGCTGTATTGATACGGCGGGCTGCAGCCATAACCGTCGTACTGCATGCCAATCGGGCAGGCCATAGCCGTGAGTGGCAGCGACACGGCAATGGAGAGCAGGGTTGCGAGTGCTTTCAAATGATTTGCTCCTGCTTGGGTAAGCCGCTCAAAAGCCGGTCTGCTGGGGTGAAATACGACACTGGCGCCTTGATTAAACAATGGCCCATAACACGCCGCGTTACCCATACGTTCTGCAGTATCAACAGGCGACGTGAAGTGAGTCGTATCACTGGATGCGTTCGGCATAACTGCAGGCTGAGTAGTAGATATCGCAGTTAGTGGTTTTCTGCTGGCAATTACTTAGCGCCATATCTTCCGCATCATAAACATCAGGCGAGCGTGCCCAAAGACTGCCGCCATCGCCCCAGGCGACTGCGACGCACTGGTTGTAGTAGGCGATAAGAACCTTACAGACCTTGCCCTCGGAGTGGGTTTGGCAATGAGCCAGCGCATGCTGCTCGGCGCTTTCTTGGGATTCCTGACCGGCTGCAACACCTAAGGCTCCATCAGCTGTCGCGACCGCGCCCCAGCGTGTTTCCAGCTGGGGTTCCGGTTCTTGCGCGCCATCGGCTCCAGGCCCCATCGGTGCGCAACCTTCCCAGCCGGCGCTACCGCCACCAATCGGGAAATAGCCATCCGGGCAGCGCCCTTCTGCGCGGGCCTCTGCCTGTATCAGCACGGCTAACAGTAGAGGCAGATAAGCGAACCGTTCTTTCATGGCATCAACATCCAAATGGTTGACCGCTCAAATCATAACTACGAGCGAGTGCACTTCCCGCTGAGCGCTCGACTGCGCCAGCGCTCAGCGGGAAATCTGAGCAATCAGCAGCGACCTGCCGCTTGCAGCAGGGCGTTGCAGGTGCTGCCGGAGCTGTTGCTGCGTTGCCCGCTAATGGCTGGCGTACCGGCCATAGGCGTGCAGATAGCGTCCGAATGTGGCGTCATGCCAAAGCTCATGGCCTTCTGAAAACCGGTGGCGGAATACATGTAGCAGCGATAAGTACCGCCGTTCTTGGTGCTGACGTTGTAGTTGATGCGCCCGCCGGTTTCCTCGGTGCGCTCGGTGATGCTGAACTGCCCGACGGGTTGGCCGATGGCCTGGGCCGTGCGTTGTTCCAGGCCGCTTTGGTTGATGGTGGCGGCGCAGCCGGACAGTAGGAACGCGGTGGTTAGTGCGGTGATTGAGCGAAGGTACATAGCAAGCTCCAATGTTTTTTATGGGTGCAACAGAGGGACGGACCAGCAGGTCCAGGTTTGTAACTAAATTCTTTCACTGTATTAATAGTGTTCTCCCAAGCAAGCGTCCTATGCGCACTGACGCGCCTAGGAATTAAAGGAGGCGCCATATATATGGCGAGCACAGTAAATAATGAGGCGGAGCCGGCGATTAAATTACCATCCCTCCATTAAGCCTTTAAGTTCATTTATGGTTCGCTTAACTTCATACACAGTAGATTTGGCTTCGCGAGCAGTCTGTGTAATATCTTGAGCTGTTTCAACCGCGCCTCGTGTTGTTAAGCCAGCATCGGAACTCTCCGCTGAGGCACTGTAGTCTGCGCCTGCCTGAGAGGGCTGCGGAGATTGAGTTGCAACTGCGCTATGGCCGAGCTGGCTACTTGTAGTTGCGCAGCCACTCAAAGCAAGATGGGAACCAAAAAGGAAAACTAAAGCATAGTTTTTCATAATAAAATTCCTAATTATTGGCAACAGTTCAACGTCAAAAGTACAGGCCGCCAACTAGGCTGCATTGAAACTTCTGAGATGACTTATATATATGAGCCCGTGAATCAGCCTACTTTGTTCATGGAACTAAATATGCCGCGCACTTACTTTTATAATCGTGGCTTGCGCGCCATGATAAATACCCGCCAATCCTTGCTCTTGCTGCCATGGCGCTCGACGGACAGAATTTCCAGGCCTTGCTGAGTCATGGCCGCCTGGAGCTGGCGGGCGTCGAAGCACAGCACTGGCGGCGCTTTGCCGATGGCGCGCAGCAGCGGCAGGGCCAGCTTGGGGATCAGTGGGTTCATTTCATTCAGGCAGGGTGTCTTCGAGATCAGTAAGCCGCCTGGTTTCAAGGCGTTGATGGCTGAACTCAGCGCCTGCGGCAGGTCTGCCACGAGATGCAGCAGGTTGAACGCCAGCACGGCGTCGTAGGTGCCCTGTTCGGCCGCAGGTGCGTCGGCGTCGGCTACTTTGAAGTGCAGCTGTGGCATGGGTTGGCTGGCGAGCTTCTCGCCTGCAATGGCAATCATCTGTTCGGCGACATCGGTGGCCACCAGCCGCCGCGTAGCAGGCGCCAGACGCAGAGCGGTGGTGCCCGTGCCACAACCGATTTCCAGCACCTCATGCTCCCTAGACAGCAAGGCTTGTACGCGCTGCAACGTCCGCTCGTAACCGGCCTGATCCGCAATTGGATCGTTCGCGTATTTACGCGCAATCCGGTTCCAGAAGCGTGCCTTTTCGGCCATGGCAGCCTGTGCTGCAGCTGCAGAGCAAGGGTCGACGGCTGTGGTGATGGGTGAGTGCATGGTGCGCGTCCTGTGCATGGATGTAAGGCGAAAGCCAACACAGTGCTGATGCTATCCTTGCGCATCATCACGGGGTATTGCGATAAATTGCAGACAACATATGCATTTACGTATGGATAAGGTCGACTGGAACCAGTTGCGCGCCTTTCTCGAGACGGCGGAAACCGGCTCGTTGTCGGCGGCCGCGCGTAAACTCGGGCAGTCGCAACCGACCCTCAGTCGCCAGGTCGCAGCCCTGGAGCTGGCGCTGGGCGTGACGCTGTTTGAGCGGGTTGGCAAAACCATGGCGCTGACCACCACGGGACAGGAGCTGTTGGGCCATGCGCGCGTAATGGGCGCGGCGGCACATGAACTGGGCCTGGCCGCGGCCGGGCGCTCGGAAGAGGTGGAGGGTGTGGTGTCCGTGGCCACCAGTGACGCGGTGGCGGCGTACCTGATGCCAAAGATTCTCCTGCAGATCCGTCAGGCGGCACCCGGCATCCAGGTCGAGGTGGTGGCTTCTGACGGTTTCAGCGACCTGCTGCGCCGCGAGGCCGATATCGCCATCCGCCATGTGCGCCCCGAGCAACCGGAGCTGATTGGTCGGTTGGTCCGGCAGAGTTCCGCCTGCTTCTACGCGTCCGAAAGCTGGGTGCGCGAACATGGCCTGCCGCGTACCGCCGAGGAGGCGGTACAACACGACTTTATTGGCATGGACCGCGCCGGCCATTACCTGCAGCACATGCGTTCTAAAGGCCTGCAGCTGAGCAGCGCGAACTTTCGCAGTTATGCAGATAATTCCGTGACCTACTGGGAAATGGTCCGCCAGGGCCTGGGCATTGGCGCAATCATGGAGGAGATCGCGCGGGAAACCCCGGGCATGGTTCATGTATTGGAGGATGTCGCCGGCTTCCCGCTGCCAATCTGGCTGGTTACCCACCGCGAGCTGCGCACTGCGCGGCGCATTCGTATCGTCTTTGACCTGCTGGCCGAGATCCTGGCTTGATCCGTGATCGCGACGACTGCTGTCAGGCAGCGGCAGCCAGAGGCATGCGTTCCAGCAGGCTGAGGTCCAAGCGCAGCATGCGCACACAACGTTCATCGCGTAGCTCTTTCGGTGACTGGTTACTGCGCAGGCGCAGCACCTGGCAGACCAGATTGAGCACCAGCGCCTCGCGGCTAAACACTCCGCTGCCGAGGTTGTAGAACGCCGCGATCAGCTCACGCAGGCCAAACGGCAGACGCCAGCGGATGCGCAGCGCCGAGCCGAAGCTGGCGGCGCGTTGCTGGAAGCTCTGGTGAATATCCTCATCGCGCAATACGCCGCCAGCGTCCTGCCAATCCTGCAGGCTGCGCAGCAGGGCCAGCTCGCCGATGTTGTGCAGCAGCGCGACGGTAAAGCACAGCTCGGCATCCAGTTGCAGCTCATCTGCCAGCCAGCGCGCCAGTTCGGCGCTGCGTTGTGCGCTGTCCCAGGCGCTGCTGGCCAGCTCTGCGAGGCGCGGATCACTGAGCAGTGCATTGCGTTGTACGGCCATGCCCAATACCAGATTCAGCGTACGCGCCAGGCCCAGACGCGGCAGTGCCTGGCTGAGGGTCTGGCAGGGTGCGCCCTGGTGCTGGGCAGCGCTATTGGCGGCGGCGATCAGCCGCGCGGTGATCTGCGGATCACGGGCAAACACCTCTTCCAGCTCACGCAGATCGCTGTCGTCACCATTGAGGCACTGGCTCACCGAGTCGCGTACCGAGGCCAGCAACGGCGCGCCCTGACCTTCTTCGCGCACCGCATTGAGGTAATCATCCAGGCTGTCGACCAGCAAGGGTGCCGCTATCGCTGTTGCGCTGGCGGCGGCGCTGCCAAGAATGCCGAGCAGGCGCTGGCGCAGTTGTTCGGCATTAAACGGCTTGGCCAGGTAGGCCGCCGGTGCCAGTGGCCGCGCAGCGCGCACGCTGCTGGCATCCAGGCGACTGCTGATCAGGATAAACGGCAGCGCCGGAGTGCGTGGATGGCGGCGCAACTGGCGCAGCAATTCCAGACCATCCAGGCCCGGCAGGTCGCCATCGGCAATCACCAGCGCCGGCAGACGGCGTTTGCATTTGGCCAGCGCTGCCTCACCGTCGGTGACTCTTATAACTCGCGCATCGGCGCGTACATCGAGTACCAGTTGCACGAGCAGATCGGCAGTCCAGGGGTCTGCTTCGGCGATCAGAATCTCCGGAGCGTTGGCCAGGGCAGTCATGAAAACCTCAGGGAAAAGCGTGATGGCAAAATAATGGCGCCATCGATATGGCGGCGCGCAGTGTACGGGTTGGTTACTTTAAAACCAGCGTCGCCCGACGAAATGCTGAGTCTTTAGTCAACTTTGTAAGTTTGCCTGAAAATACCGCAATAGAGCGGTCTGGTTGTCCTACAAGGCGCTTTTTAAATGCTTCAGGGACAGTAAAGGAGGGATGCTGCCTGGGGTGCTTGTGCACTGGCGAATAGCGCCGTGCTGACTGTTTGATCACCGGGGCAGATGCAGAACGCAAAAGACCCGCCGAGGCGGGTCTTTTGTGTGAGCGCTGCGGGCTTACGCCAGTTCGTCGAAGCACTCGGCGATGATCGCCAGACCACGGTCGAGCAGCGCATCTTCAGCGGTCAACGGCACCAGCACGCGCAAGACGTTGCCGTAAGTACCACACGACAGCAGGATCAAACCCTTCTCGCGCGCTTTGGCAACAATCTGCCCAGTCAGCGCGGCGTTGGGTTTGTGCACGTCGCCGCCTTCGCACAGTTCCATGGCGATCATCGCGCCCAGGGCACGCACTTCGCCGATGCTGTTGTGCTTGGCTTGAATGGCTTTGAGGCCAGTGACCAGACGCTCGCCCACTGCTTTACAGCGATCCAGCAGTTGCTCTTCCTCGAACACCTCCATGACGGCCAGGGCCGCGGCGCAGGCAATCGGGCTGCCGGCGTAGGTGCCGCCGAGGCCGCCTGGAGCGATGGCGTCCATGTATTCCGCTTTGCCGCACACGCCCGCCACCGGGAAACCGCCGGCGATGGATTTGGCAAAGGTGGTCAGGTCGGCTGCAACGCCCATCTGTTCCATGGCGAAGAAGGTGCCGGTACGCCCGGCACCGGTCTGCACTTCGTCGGCAATCAGCAGGATGCCGTGCTGATCACACAAGGCGCGCAGGCGCAGCATGAAATCTTTTGGCGCGACGTAGAAACCGCCCTCGCCCTGCACTGGCTCGATGATGATCGCGGCGATGTCGCGCGGCTCAGCATCGTTCTTGAAGATGCGCTCGATGCTGGCGATGGCGTCATCGGTGCTCACGCCGTGCAGTTCACACGGGTACTGGGCGCGGAAGATACCGCCGGGCATCAGGCCCATGCCGGCCGAGTACGGCACGACTTTACCGGTCAGACCCAGGGTCATCATGGTGCGGCCGTGGTAACCGCCGGTGAAGGCGATCACGCCGGCACGGCCGGTGGCAGCACGGGCGATTTTGATCGAGTTTTCCACGGCTTCGGAGCCGGTGGTGACCAGCAGAGTCTTCTTGGCGAAGTCGCCTGGCACGCGTGCGTTAACTTTCTCGCACAGTTCAACGTACGGTTCGTACGCCAGCACCTGGAAGCAGGTGTGGGTCAGTTTGGTCAGTTGCTCTTGCACCGCCGCCACCACTTTTGGGTGCAGGTGTCCGGTGTTGAGCACCGCGATGCCGCCGGCGAAGTCGATAAACTCGCGGCCCTCAACGTCGGTCACGGTGGCGTTCTTCGCCGACTCGGCAAAGATCGGGTGGATCTGGCCCACGCCACGTGGAACTGCAGCGGTGCGGCGTTGCATCAAAGATTCGTTGGTCTTGCTCATGATGTCCTCATTCGCCGGTTAATCTCGGCGTGGTTCAAGGATGTGTCACCGGTGCGGCTTGGCAGTATTCGATGATCGACTGCCACAGTACGCCCGGGCACAGCTATGTCCATATAAACGCAGAAGGCGCAGCGCTCTCGTGCGCCTCTGCGGGGTTACTTCGCCGGGTTAGATGCCCAGGCAGAGGTATTTGATTTCCAGGTAATCCTCAATGCCGTACTTCGAGCCTTCGCGGCCGAGGCCCGAGGCTTTCACGCCACCGAATGGCGCGACTTCATTGGAGATCAACCCGGTGTTGACGCCGACCATACCGTATTCCAGGGCTTCCGCCACACGGAACACGCGACCCAGGTCGCGGGCATAGAAATACGAGGCCAGGCCGAATTCGGTGTCGTTGGACATGGCGATCACTTCGGCCTCGTCCTTGAAGCGGAACAGCGGCGCCAGCGGGCCGAAGGTTTCTTCCTTGGCCACGGCGGCGTTCTTCGGCACGTCGACCAGAATGGTCGGCTCGAAGAAGCTGCCACCCAGAGCGTGTGGCTTGCCGCCGGCGAGCAGGCGCGCACCTTTGCTGACGGCGTCCTCAATGTGTTCCTGAACCTTGGCCATGGCCTTTTCGTCGATCAGCGGGCCAGTGGTGGTGCCTTCATCCAGACCGTTGCCGATCTGCAGCTTGGCCACGGCGGCGGCCAGTTTCTCGGCGAAGGCGTCGTACACGCCGTCCTGAATGTACAGGCGGTTGGCGCAGACGCAGGTCTGACCGTTGTTGCGATATTTGGAAATCAGCGCGCCTTCGACGGCTTTATCCAGGTCGGCGTCGTCGAACACGATAAACGGCGCGTTGCCGCCCAGTTCCAGCGAGACCTTCTTGATGTCCTTGGCGCATTCGGCCATCAGCTGGCGACCGATTTCGGTCGAGCCGGTAAAACTCAGCTTGCGCACGATCGGGTTGCTGGTCAGCTCGCCGCCGACTTCGCCGGCACTGCCGGTGACCACGCTCAATACGCCTTTCGGGATGCCGGCGCGGTGCGCCAGTTCAACCAGGGCCAGGGCGGAGAACGGCGTCTGCGAGGCCGGCTTGATCACCATGGTGCAACCGGCGGCCAGGGCCGGGCCGGCTTTACGGGTGATCATCGCCGCCGGGAAGTTCCACGGGGTGATGGCGGCAGTGACGCCGATCGGCTGCTTGATCACGATCAGGCGCTTGTCCGGCTGGTGGCCAGGGATCACGTCGCCATACACGCGCTTGGCTTCTTCGGCGAACCACTCAATAAAGGATGCAGCGTAGGCAATCTCGCCCTTGGCTTCGGCCAGCGGCTTGCCCTGCTCCAGAGTCATCAGGCGGCCGAGGTCGTCCTGGTTCTCGATCAGCAGTTCAAACCAGCGGCGCAGTTTATTCGAGCGTTCTTTGGCGGTCAGGGCACGCCAGGCTGGCAGCGCACGGTCGGCGGCTTCGATGGCGCGACGGGTTTCCGCTGCGCCCATTTTCGGTACGGTACCGATGATTTCGCCGGTGGCCGGGTTGTTGACCTTGATGGTCTGGCCGTTGTCGGCGTCCAGCCAAGTGCCGTCGATATAAGCCTGCTGACGGAACAGCTGGGTGTCTTTCAGTTGCATGGCAGTCTCCTAAATTCCGACACCCTGGCATCGGTACGTGTCATCGAATGTGCCGTACTGCAGCGCAGCTGGGCCTAATCTGTAGGGCTGGTGCTGGCCGTGGGCGGGCATGGGGTGCGCCGCGCACAATTTCAGCAAGAGCGTTTGAAATCTCAAACGAATCCTAGGGTCAAGAGGGGTAAAGGGCAATAGCCTGTTCGAAAAAATTAACGGAATATTGCCCTTATTCAAGGGATTTATACGAATTAACAGCTGGCGGTCGCTTAGCGTGCAGAATCACGAACAAGGCAGCAGCATGGACGCCCGCCAGCGACATGCGTATGATTGCGCCCGCGCTGCACCAGTAGCTCAGCTGGATAGAGTACTGCCCTCCGAAGGCAGGGGTCGTGGGTTCGAATCCCGCCTGGTGCGCCATATAAAGCAAGGGCTTAGGTGAAAACCTAGGCCCTTTTTTTGCCTGAACGATTATGCGCGCTGCCGTCTTTTGAGCCCTGCCAGTGATCCGATGTTGAAAGATCGGTTCATTGTTTGGCCATATCGATCCGTCTGCTCAATCGCTGCACGCCATTGCCTGATGTGGCGCGCGTTCTGTCGATGTGCTGAATCCAGGCACCACAGGCGTTCAGTGCTTCGAGAGCTGAGGCCGTTTGCAGAGGCTTGTTGGCAGAACCGCCCTGGGCCTGCCACTCAGTGCGCGTTGGCCAATGCTTTGTTGATGTCGTCCGCCAGATCGGCCGCCACTTCATCAATGTTGCGGTTCAGTGCACGACGTTCCAGCAGGAATTTTGCCGCTGCCAGCTGAGGGTTGCGCGTAACCAGCGCACCCGGCAGGCGTTTGGAGCGGTCCTGGGCTGCCAGTTGCTGCTGTTTTTCGGCGGCAAGGTCACTGATCCAGACATGCGCTTCAACATTGCTGGCACCTGCGCCGAAGCCAACAACCGTGCGTACCAGGCGCCGACCGGCTTCGCTGGACACTTGCCCTTGCACTAACCAGCCGTGGGTCGGCAATGCCGCCTGCTGGCTGACGGGCTTGACCTGAATCTGGCGAGCCTGCAGCGCCCGAAGGAGCGCCTCATCTAACTGCGCCGCACGCTCACGCTGTTGGCTGTCTGCCGGATTGTCCACCGCGAAAGCCGTCAGGTAGATGACGTTTGTGGGTTCAGTGGCGGCCGCCATCATCGGCAGCAAGAGGGCAAACATAGCGAGCAGAATCGGGCGCATAGAAACCATTGGCAGAGTGTGGAAGCTGCGACGCTAGAACATGCACGAAGAACTGTCGAGCCGCAGGCAGCAGTTGCTCAGTGGCTGTGATGAGCGACGCCCGGCGATACCGTGGCGACTCTCAGAGTGTGTTTGGGATCACCAAGCCTTTGCGTCGGTATGCCTCTATATCAATGCCAAAGGCGCCGCTGCTATGCACCTCATGGATGCGGTAGGGTTTGCCGCTGGGGTCCTTGGCGGTTTTGCCCAGGTCTATGATGCTTTCCTTGCAGGGTTGCTTCTGCCCGTCGAGCACGCGCAGTACCCTGGGTTTGAGTTTGTTGCCAGGTGGGCAGCCGATGATGATGCCGACTTCGCCATTGGTCAGCTCGACGATTTCCCCTGGCGGGTAGATGCCGACCATGCGGATAAAGCAGCCCACAATCTCTTCGTCGAAATGGCTGTTGACCGCTTCCAGCAGGATGCGCAGTGACTCCAGGCTGGATTTGCCCTTGCTGTACACGCGGTCGCTGTTGATCGCGTCATAGCTGTCGGCCACCGCGATGATCTTGGCGAAATAAGGGATCTTGCTGGCATCCAGGCCGCGTGGGTAACCCTGTCCATCCAGGCGTTCATGGTGCGAGTAGGCGACGTCGACGGTGGCGGCAGTGACCTGCTGGTTACTCATCAGCAGTTTGCGGCCCTCGGCGGCATGGCTCTGCATGATGCACAGCTCTTCGGCGGTCAGCGCGCCGGGTTTGTTGAGGATTTCGTTGGGCACCTTGATCTTGCCGACATCGTGGAGCATGCCGCATACGCCGATTTGCTCAAGCTGATAGACCGGCAGACCCAGTTCCTTGGCCAGGGCAATCGAAAGGATGGACACACGCAGCGAGTGCTCGGCGGTGTATTCGTCGCTGTTCTTGATGCGCGCCAGCCAGAGCATCGCCGCCGGGTTGCGCAGGATGCTTTCAACACAGTCTTTGATGACAGCTTTGACCGCTTCAACATCCAGCTCCTGGCCGAGCTTGACCGCTTGCAGAATTCGCAACGACTCGTCGCGTGCAGCGCTCCAGGTGGGAGCGGCCTGGAGCATTTCCAGGTTGAAATCGACCTTGGCGATGGCCGGTTGCAGGGCTTCGGGCTGGGCGATATTGGCCGTGACCTGATCGTGTACCGTTACAGATTGCCGAGCATCCACCCAGACGTAGCTGCAGACTTCCTGCAGCAGGCGTATGTCCAGCTGCTGGCGGATGCGAAAGCCTTGAAAGAGGAAGGTGGTGTCTGTCCAGGGCCGGTCCAGCTCCACCACGTACATGCCGATGGTCAGTTGCGCAGCGTCAACTTTGATACGGTCTGGTTTGGCTTCGTCGGCCATGGGGCTTTCCAAAGGAAGTCGCTAAATACTGGCCATTAGCTACCCGTGGTGTGTGGGCAGCAAATTGCATTTACCTATTGATGGCGCTGGGTTGCAGCATCAGCGTGCTGAACGTGTGCCACTCCCTCAAGATTAGCCACCAAACGGCCGTTGTGGGACTCACTGACGGCTGCTGGGCGATTAATGGGACAGGCCCAGGCGCTTGGCCAGGCGGATCAGGTTGGCGCGGTCGATGCCCAGCTCGCGGGCGGCGGGGGCCCATTTGTGTTGATGGCGCTCCAGCGCCTGGCTGATCAGCTGTTTCTGGTAGGCGTCGAGGGCTTCGCGCAGCAGCAGTTGGCTGTGTGGCTCTGCTGTGCGTTGAGTCGCAGGTGCTGCTGTTGGCTGGCTGCTCGGCAAGTCCAGATGGGTGCTGTCAATGCTGAGGATGCGTGGGCGCTCGCTGCAGCCGGCCAGTGCCTTGAGCGCGGCGCGGCCGATCAGGTGTTCGAGTTCGCGCACGTTACCCGGCCAGTTGTACGCCAGCAGGCTGGCCTGAGCGTCGGCCGTCAGGCGCAGGCTGCGTAGGCCCAGGCGGGCACGGTTTTCTTCGAGGAAGTAGCCGGCCAGCAGCAGTACATCACGGCCGCGTTCGCGCAGCGCCGGCACTTTCAGCGGGTAGACGCTGAGGCGGTGGTAGAGGTCGGCGCGAAAACGCCCGGCGCGCACCTCCTCGGCCAGGTCGCGGTTGCTGGCGGCCAGCACGCGTACGTTGACCCGCTGCTCCTGATCGGCACCGACCCGTTGCAGCTGGCCGCTCTGCAGCACGCGCAGCAGCTTGGCTTGCGCGGCCAGCGGCAGCTCGCCGATTTCATCGAGAAACAGGCTGCCGCCATCGGCCAGTTCGAACTTGCCGCGGCGCTCGTTGTGCGCGCCGGTAAAGGACCCGCGCACGTGGCCGAACAGTTCGCTTTCCACCAGGTTATCGGGCAGCGCCGCGCAGTTGAGGCTGATCAGCGGCTTGGCTGCGCGCGGGGATGCGGCGTGCAGGGCTTCGGCAACTAGCTCCTTGCCGACCCCAGTTTCACCGCTGATCAGCACGCTCAGTTCACTGTTGCCGACCAGCGTAATCTCCGCCGCCAGTCGTTTGTGCACGGCGCTCTGGCCGATCAGTTCACGCGGGCGTTGCTGGACGGCGGCCTGCTTATAAGCCTCGGCCAACTGGTGCTGATCCTCAGCGCGTTGCAGCAGTGCGTTGATCCGTTCGCTGGCCATCACGGTAGCAGCGGCCAGGCTGGCGAAAGCCTGCAGGTTGTCGAGATCGACCCGGCCGAAGCTCGCCGGATCGAGCGAGTCGAGGGTCAGCAGACCCCAGGGCTGGTCCTGCACATACAGCGGACAGCCGAGGCAGTCATGCACGGGCAGGTGGCCGCGATGGCCGTCGACCAGACCGTCATAGGGATCGGGCATCTCGCAGTCGGTGGCAAAGCGGGTCGGCCCGCGTTGCGCCAGCAGCGCCTGCAGGCGCGGGTGTTCGTCGAGCTTGAAGCGCCGGCCGAGAGTGTCGGCGCTCAGCCCTTCAACGGCCAGCGGAATCAGCACATCGCCGTCGAGCTTGAGCAGCGCCACGGCGTCGCACGGCAGCAGCTGCCGCAGCGCCTGTAGCAGGCGGCGATAGCGCTCGGCTTCTGGCAGTTCGCGGGACAGATCGGCGACCAGGGGAATCAGGGCGGTAAGCAGTGGATTTGCTGTCATAAGGACACACTAGTTGTCATTAAGACTCGGAATGCTTGCTGTCATAAAGACACAAGTATTTATAAGTCTATGATTTATATATTAAAAATAATTGGCACGCTTCCTGTAGTAGTCAGGGTGATATGAACCGAAGCGCTGCGCAAGTGCAGCGTGTCGCCCTGACGAGGAAGCCCTATGTTGACCCCTGCCCAAAACGCCCTGATCAAAGCCACCGTACCGCTGCTGGAAAGTGGCGGTGAAGCACTGACTCGGCACTTCTACCAGATGATGCTGAGCGAGTACCCCGAGGTGCGCGCGCTGTTCAATCAGGCGCACCAGGCCAGCGGCGGCCAACAGCGGGCCCTGGCCAATGCGGTGCTGATGTACGCCCGGCATATCGACCGGTTGGAGGCGCTGGGGCCGTTGGTTGGGCAGATCGTCAACAAGCATGTGTCGCTGCAGATCCTGCCCGAGCATTACCCGATTGTCGGCAGCTGCCTGTTGCGGGCGATTCGTGAAGTGCTTGGTGAAGAGATCGCCACCGATGCGGTGATCGAGGCCTGGGCCGTGGCTTATGGGCAACTGGCGGACATCCTCATCGGTGCCGAAGAGGCCGCGTATAGCGCCAACGCCACTGCCGAGGGTGGCTGGCGCGGGGCGCGCAGTTTCCGCCTGAGCCGCAAGGTGCAGGAGAGCGAGGAGATCGTCTCGCTGTACCTGGTGCCGGCCGACGGTGGCGCGCTGGCGGCATTCCAGCCCGGCCAGTACATCGGCCTGCGCCTGCTGCTGGACGGTGGCGAGCAGCGCCGCAACTACTCGCTGTCGGCCTTGAGCAATGGCCGCGAGTACCGCATCAGCGTGAAGCGCGAGGTCGGCGGCAAGGTCTCCAATTACCTGCATGACCAGCTGCAGGTCGGCGACAGCCTGGAGCTGTTCGCCCCAGCGGGGAATTTCGTCCTGCGCGAGTCGGCCAAGCCGCTGGTGCTGATCACCGCTGGCGTCGGTATCACTCCGGCGCTGAGCATGCTGGAAGCGGCGCGCGACACGGGCCGCGATATTCACTTTATCCACTGCGCGCGTCACGCCGGTGTGCATGCCTTCCGTGACTGGGTCGATGCGCAGCGTGCTGAGCGTCCGCAGCTGCGCCATTACGTGTGCTATAGCGAGCCGCGTGCAGGCGATCAGGGTGATGCCGAAGGCTTGCTCAGCCTCGAGCAGTTGGAGCAATGGCTGCCTGAGCAGCGTGATCTGGATGCCTACTTCCTCGGCCCCAAGCCGTTTATGGCACAGGTCAAACGGCATCTGCACAGCCTCGGCGTGCCGGCGGCGCAGAGTCATTACGAGTTCTTTGGTCCGGCCAGCGCGCTGGACAGTTAATAACGCGGCCTAGGAGGTGATTATGTTGGCGTATCTATCCTGCCCATCGCGGGCATTGCAACTGGCGAACCGCATGCTGCTGGCCGGCGTGCTGCTTTTGCTTAGCGGCCTGCTGGGCGCCTATGGCCTGGAGGCGCAGCTGAGCATGGGCAGCCTGGTTACGGCGCACGCGCTGACGATCATTGGCCCAGGCCTGCTTAAGCTCGGTTATGTGCTGCGCCTGGCCGCGCAGCAACATCTGCGCACGCAACAGGAGCCCTGCTGTGCAGTTGCGTGATCGCCAGCAGGAACTGGCCATTGCGCCACTGTGGCGGCTGGGTTTTCGCCCGTTCTTTCTCGGTGGCGCGCTGTTTGCCGTGCTGGCAATCGGTCTGTGGGCGGCGGCATTACTGGGCTATCTGCCGGGTTGGCAGCCGGTGGGCGGTAGCTTGGCTTGGCATCGGCATGAACTGCCGTTCGGTTTTGCAGTGGCGATCATTGCCGGCTTTCTGCTCACCGCCGTGCAGAACTGGACGGGGCGGCCAGGCCTGAGCGGTTGGCCGCTGGCGGCGTTGTTCGGCTTGTGGTTGCTGGCGCGACTGGCCTGGCTGTTCGGTGCGCCGTTGCCACTGTTGCTGGCGCTGCAATTGCCCTTTCTACCGCTGCTGGCGTTGTTGCTGGGACGGCAACTATGGACGGTGCGCCAGTGGCGCAACTACCCGCTGGTGGTTGTGCTGTTGCTGATGGCTAGCTGCGAGTGGCTGCTGCTGTATGGGCTGGCGCTGGGTGAAGACGCTGTGCAGCGGCGCGGTGCATTGGCCGGGTTGTGGCTGATTGCTGCGCTGGTGAGCATCATCGGTGGGCGGGTGATTCCGTTCTTTACCCAACGTGGCCTTAATCGAGCGGAGCCTGCTGCACCGCGGCCGCGCCTGGATCTGCTGGTGCTGCTGTTGTCGCTAAGCCTGGCGCTGCTGTTTGCCAGCGGCTTGGCATTGCAACCGTCGCTATGGCTGCTGCCGCTGTTGCTGGCTCTGGTTGCGCTGCATGGTGTGCGTTTATGGCACTGGTACGACGCCGGGATCTGGCGCGTACCGCTGCTCTGGTCATTGCATCTGGCCTATGCCTGGTTGCCGCTGGCGTTACTGGCCCTGGCGACCTGGCATGCCGGCTGGCTGAGCAATGCCAGCTTGGCCTATCACGCCATGGCATTAGGCACGGTCGGCGGGGCGATTCTGGCGATGCTGGCGCGGGTCAGCCTTGGGCATACCGGTCGGCCGTTGCAGCCGCCGGTCGCGATGGGCTGGGCGTTTGCCAGTCTTCAGCTGGCGGTTTTGGCACGGGTGCTGCTGGTGCCGTTTGCGCCCGCTGCTGGACTGGGGCTTTCCAGCCTGTTGTGGATCGCGGCCTTTGCCCTGTTCGTACGCTACTACGCGGTGATGTTCTGCACTTCGCGCGTGGATGGGCAGCCGGGTTAGCGCGCTCTACAGCACCCCAGCTTCACGCAAGGTGGCTATCTGTTCCGGGCTTAGGCCCAGGTGTCGGGTGAGTACCTGCTCGGTATGTTCGCCGAGCAGGGGTGGTGCGTTGCGGTATTCCACCGGGGTCTCGGACAGGCGCAGCGGGCTGGCGACCTGCGGGGTGCTGCTGCCCAGGCTGTTGGGCAGGTCGAGGCGTAGGCCGCGCGCTTGTACTTGTGGGTCGGCGAATACCTGGGCCAGGTCGTTGATCGGCCCACACGGTACGCCGGCGGCTTCCAGCAGCGTCACCCATTCGGCAGTGGTCTTGAACACCGTGGCCTGACGCAGCAGTGGGATCAGCTCGACGCGATGGGCGACACGCGCCTTGTTTGAAGAAAAACGCGGGTCATCGGCCAGCGCCGTCAGGCCGGCAACCTCGCACAGCTTGCGGAATTGTCCGTCGTTACCCACGGCGATAATGAAGTTGCCGTCGGCCGAGGGGAAATCCTGATAAGGCACGATATTCGGGTGAGCGTTGCCCAGGCGTTTGGGCGCGACGCCGGTGTTCAGGTAGTTCATCGCCTGATTGGCCAGGCAGGCCACCTGCACGTCGAGCAGTGCGACGTCGATATGCTGACCGAGGCCGGATTGTTCACGTTGGTTGAGTGCCGCCAGCACGCCGACCGTGGCGTACAGGCCGGTGAGAATATCGGTGAGGGCGACGCCGACCTTTATGGGGCCGGCGCCCTCCTCGCCGTCGGGCTTGCCGGTCAGGCTCATCAGCCCGCCGAGGCCCTGGATCATAAAGTCATAACCTGCTCGCTTGGCGTAGGGCCCGTTTTGCCCGAAGCCTGTGATGGAGCAGTAGATCAGCCGTGGGTTGATGGCTTTCAGTGAGGTGTAATCGAGACCGTAAGCCGCCAGGCCACCGACCTTGAAGTTCTCCAGCAGCACGTCGCAGTTCTGCACCAGCTCACGCACCAGGCGCTGGCCTTCGGGCTGGGTGAAATCCAGGGTCACCGACTGTTTGTTACGGTTGGCGCTCTGGAAGTAGGCCGCCTCGCGCGAGTCATTGCCTTCGGCATCTTTCACATAGGGCGGGCCCCAATGGCGGGTGTCGTCGCCGCTGCCGGGGCGCTCGACCTTGATCACCTCGGCACCGAGGTCACCGAGAATCTGCCCGGCCCAGGGCCCGGCGAGTACGCGGGACAGGTCGAGTACGCGGATATGCGAGAGTGCGCCGGGCATAGGGATATCTCGAAAGTGGAAACGTAGGATGGGTCGGGCCGTGCAGGTTGAGCGCAGCGATACCCATCGGCCGAGTGATGGGTTACGCCGCTGCGCGGTTAACCCATCCTCCGAAGCGGTTTAGAAGAACGCCTGCAGGCCGGTCTGCGCGCGGCCGAGGATCAGCGCGTGGACGTCGTGGGTGCCTTCATAGGTGTTGACCACTTCCAGGTTGACCAGGTGGCGGGCCACGCCGTACTCGTCGCTGATGCCGTTGCCGCCGAGCATGTCGCGGGCCATGCGCGCGATATCCAGGGACTTGCCGCAGCTGTTGCGTTTCATCATCGAGGTGATTTCCACCGCAGCGGTGCCTTCGTCCTTCATCCGGCCCAGGCGCAGGCAGCCTTGCAGGGCCATGGTGATCTCGGTCTGCATGTCGGCGAGTTTCTTCTGGATCAGCTGGGTTTGCGCCAGCGGGCGGCCGAACTGCTTGCGGTCGAGGGTGTACTGACGGGCGGTGTGCCAGCAGAACTCGGCCGCACCCAGCGCGCCCCAGCTGATGCCGTAACGGGCGGAGTTGAGGCAGGTGAACGGGCCTTTCAGGCCACGCACGTCGGGGAAGGCGTTTTCTTCCGGGCAGAACACGTTGTCCATGACGATTTCACCGGTGATCGACGCACGCAGGCCAACCTTGCCGTGAATCGCCGGAGTGCTCAGGCCCTGCCAGCCTTTTTCCAGGACAAAGCCGCGAATCTCGCCCGCGTCATCCTTGGCCCAGACCACAAACACATCGGCGATTGGGCTGTTGGTGATCCACATCTTCGCGCCGGTCAGGCGGTAGCCGCCGTCGACCTTCTTCGCGCGGGTGATCATTGAGCCTGGGTCGGAGCCGTGATCCGGCTCGGTGAGGCCGAAGCAGCCGATGTATTCGCCGCTGGCCAGTTTGGGCAGGTACTTCTGCTTGGTCGCTTCGTTGCCGAATTCATAGATCGGCACCATCACCAGCGACGACTGCACGCTCATCATCGAGCGGTAGCCGGAGTCGATGCGCTCGACTTCGCGGGCAATCAGGCCGTAGCACACGTAGTTCAGGCCGCTGCCGCCGTACTCAGCGGGGATGGTGGCGCCGAGCAGGCCGGTATCGCCCATTTCACGGAAGATTTTCGGGTCGGTCTGCTCATGGCGGAAGGCTTCAAGTACGCGCGGGGCCAGCTTGTCGGCGGCAAACTGCTGGGCGCTGTCACGCACCATGCGCTCTTCTTCGGTCAGTTGCTGGTCGAGCAGCAGCGGGTCGATCCAGTTGAAGCTTGCCTTGGCCATCGCGAAAACCTCGAAATCAGACAGTGATAGGGCGGGTATCTGCGCAGCCGCGCTGCGCTCGCCGGTGAGTGGATTGATCCTAGGCCGCTTGTGGCAGGCAGGCAAACGAGTATTGCGCACGCAGTTGTGCAATTTGCTCACTTCAGGATAGCTTTAGTCGGCCTATTTAACCGATCAAAGTGAGGGTGACGCACAGATGCGCCGCAAGATTCCCAGCACCGCCGCCCTTATCGCGTTCGAGTCCGCTGCTCGGCACCAGAGTTTTACCAAGGCGGCGCAGGAACTGAGCCTGACTCAGGGCGCTGTGTGCCGGCAGATAGCCGCGCTGGAGGCTTTCCTTAACATCGAGCTGTTCCGCCGTTCGCGCCGTGGCGTGGTGCTGACGGAGGCGGGGCAGTCCTATGCGCGGCGCGTGGCCGGTCAGCTTGATGCCGTGGAGCGCGACACCCTGGCGGTGATGGGCCAGCAGGGCGCGATGAGCATCGAACTGGCGGTGGTGCCGACCTTCGGCACGCAATGGTTGCTACCGCGTTTGAAGGATTTTCAGCGCCTGCATCCCGAGATCACGGTCAACCTGACCAACCGCACGCGGCCCTTTCTGTTTGCCGATACCGAGTTCGACGCGGCGGTGTACTTCGGTGATGGCGATTGGTCCGGTACCCAGGCCCACCTGCTGATGAGCGAAAACCCGATGCCGGTGTGCAGCCCTGCCTTGCTGGCGGGGCAGGCGGCGCTCAGTGTCGAGCAGATCGCCAGTCTGCCGCTGCTGCAGCAGACCACGCGGCCCTACGCTTGGCGCCAGTGGTTCAATGCCCAGGGGGTGAGTAACGTGCGCGATATGACCGGGCCGCGTTATGAGCTGTTCTCCATGTTGGCCCAGGCGGCCATGCATGAGATGGGTGTGGCGCTGATACCGCCGTTTCTGATTCGCCGTGAGTTGGATGAGGGGCGCTTGGTGATTGCTGCGCCACTCAGTCTGCCGACGGACAAGGCGTATTACCTGATGATTCCGGAGCGCAAGTTGGAGTCAGCAGCCCTTATGCTCTTGCGGGATTGGCTGGTGCGCGAGGCACACGCTTATGCTTTGACCCATGGCCTGAAATAGACAACAGCCTGTCAGGTTGTTGGCGAAAAAGACCGTCAAGGCTTCGGCGGCAACTGGTCGTAAAATACGTTACCTCCCGAGACCGGCCGTCTAGAGTGCGCGCCGGATGCATGTTGACCCCGTAGTCAGCTATCTGGATGGCTACACTTTCGCTGCCTACAGCAGGTACAGGGTGTTGCATTTTTTGCACACAAACACCGCTGCAGCCCACTGAAACAGGGGTTTACTGCGCGAATAACGGCAACGCCGTTGATCTGATGGCGCTGTATTTGTTTCAAGAATGCATCGGTCTCGATTTATCCCAGCGAAAACGCTGCAGGCCTTTATCCAAAAGGCTTGCAAGGAATTGGCTGCCTATAAGGTCATGCAGTGACTTGTAGTTATCGCAAGGTTTTACTTCATAACGCCTTGAAGGCAATGGCTATCGCCTGCAAAATGCCGCGCCCCGCCATTGTGCAACTGAAGCCTGAGCGGGTTTGTGCTGATCCTCCCTAATGCCCGCGTGCCACCCGCAGTGCGCCGGTTCACCAAAAAGATCACGCAGGAGAATTGAAGTGCACATCGGTGTTCCTCTCGAAACCCATGCTGGTGAGACGCGCGTTGCCGCAACTCCCGAAACCATCAAGAAGCTGATCGGCCAAGGCCATCAGGTGACTGTTCAGACCGGTGCTGGCGTTAGCGCGAGCATTCCGGACAGCGCCTATGAAGCGGTTGGCGCGGCTATCGGCAACGACGCTGCTGCTTTTGGTGCCGATCTGGTGCTGAAAGTGGTTGCCCCAACCGATGCTGAGCTGGCGCACATGAAAGCCGGTGCCGTATTGGTGGGCATGCTCAATCCGTTCAGCAACGAGACCATCGCGCGCATCAATGCTCGCGGCGTGACCGCCTTCGCCCTGGAAGCTGCCCCGCGCACGTCCCGCGCGCAGAGCCTGGACGTGCTCAGCTCGCAGGCCAACATCGCCGGCTACAAGGCTGTGCTGCTGGCCGCGCATCACTACCCGCGCTTTATGCCGATGTTGATGACCGCTGCCGGTACCGTGAAGGCCGCGCGTATTCTGATTCTCGGCGCTGGTGTAGCTGGCCTGCAGGCCATCGCCACGGCCAAGCGCCTGGGTGCGGTGATCGAGGCTTCGGACGTGCGTCCGGCGGTGAAGGAGCAGATTGAGTCGCTCGGCGCCAAGTTCGTCGATGTGCCATTCGAGACCGATGAAGAGCGCGAATGCGCCCAGGGTGTTGGCGGCTACGCGCGGCCGATGCCGGCTTCGTGGATGGAGCGTCAGGCCAAGGCGGTGCATGAGCGCGCCAAGCAGGCTGATATCGTCATCACCACTGCACTGATCCCGGGCCGCAAGGCACCGACCCTGCTGCATGCCGCCACCGTGGCGGAAATGAAGCCTGGCTCGGTGATCATCGACCTGGCTGCAGCGCAAGGCGGCAACTGCCCGCTGACCGTCGCTGAACAGGTGGTGGTGCAGCATGGCGTGACCATCGTCGGCCACAGCAACCTGGCAGCCCTGGTGCCGGCTGATGCTTCGGCGCTGTACGCACGCAATCTGCTGGACTTCCTCAAGCTGGTTATCGACGGCGAAGGCAAGTTCCACCTCAACCTTGAAGACGACATCGTCGCTGCGTGCCTGATGTGCCGTGACGGCAACGTCGTGCGCACTAACGGCTAAGGGGAGCACCGCTCATGGATATGATTTCTGACGGCATCTACAACCTGATCATCTTCGTGCTGGCCATTTACGTGGGCTACCACGTGGTATGGAACGTGACACCGGCCCTGCACACCCCGTTGATGGCAGTGACCAACGCGATTTCCGCCATCGTTATCGTCGGCGCCATGTTGGCTGCCGCGCTGACCGTGACTCCGCTCGGCAAGACCATGGGCACCCTGGCGGTGGCTCTGGCTGCGGTTAACGTGTTCGGTGGCTTCCTGGTAACCCGGCGCATGCTGGAAATGTTCAAGAAGAAAGCGCCTAAGGCGCAGGTGGAGAAGCACTGATGAGCATGAATCTGATCACTGTTCTCTACCTCGTCGCCTCGATCTGCTTTATCCAGGCGCTTAAAGGTCTGTCGCACCCGACAACGTCGCGTCGCGGCAACCTGTTCGGCATGATCGGTATGGGCATTGCCGTGCTCACCACCGTAGGCCTGATCTACAAGCTGGGTGCGGAAATCGCCACCCAGGGCATTGGCTACGTGATTGTTGGCCTGTTGGTCGGCGGTACTGCCGGTTCGATCATGGCCAAGCGCGTGGAAATGACCAAGATGCCGGAACTGGTCGCCTTCATGCACAGCATGATCGGCCTGGCAGCGGTGTTTATCGCCATTGCCGCTGTCGTTGAACCGCAGTCGCTGGGTATCGTTGCGGCGCTGGGCGATGCGATTCCGGCCGGTAACCGTCTGGAGCTGTTCCTCGGTGCGGCCATCGGTGCCATCACCTTCTCCGGTTCGGTGATCGCCTTCGGTAAACTCTCGGGCAAGTACAAGTTCCGCCTGTTCCAGGGCGCCCCGGTACAGTTCAAGGGCCAACACTGGGTGAATCTGGCCATCGGTCTGGCGATTCTGGGCTTGGGCTTGGTGTACACCTTCACCGGTGATATCACCGCCTTCGCCATCCTGCTGGCCCTGGCCTTCGTCATCGGCGTGCTGATCATTATCCCGATTGGCGGCGCGGACATGCCGGTCGTCGTGTCGATGCTCAACAGCTACTCGGGCTGGGCGGCTGCTGGTATCGGCTTCTCGCTGAACAACTCGATGCTGATCATTGCCGGTTCGTTGGTAGGTTCTTCGGGCGCGATCCTCTCGTACATCATGTGCAAGGCGATGAACCGTTCGTTCTTCAACGTGATCCTCGGTGGTTTCGGTGGCGCGGCTGAAGCAGCTGGCCCTGCCGGTGCTCAGGAAGCGCGTCCGGTTAAGTCTGGCTCGTCCGACGATGCGGCTTTCCTGCTGACCAACGCCGACACTGTGATCATCGTTCCGGGTTACGGCCTGGCAGTAGCCCGTGCCCAGCACGCGTTGATGGAGTTGGCTGAGAAGCTGACCCACCGTGGCGTGACCGTGAAATACGCGATCCACCCGGTTGCCGGTCGTATGCCTGGCCACATGAACGTACTGCTGGCTGAGGCTGAAGTGCCTTACGAGCAGGTGTTCGAGATGGATGACATCAACTCCGAGTTCGGCCAGGCCGACGTGGTGCTGGTGCTCGGTGCCAACGACGTGGTCAACCCGGCGGCGAAGAACGATCCGAAGTCGCCGATCGCCGGCATGCCGATCCTCGAGGCTTATAAAGCCAAGACCGTGATCGTCAACAAGCGCTCGATGGCCAGCGGCTACGCCGGCCTGGACAACGAACTGTTCTACCTGGACAAGACCATGATGGTTTTCGGCGACGCCAAGAAAGTCATCGAAGACATGGTTAAAGCGGTCGACTAATCCTCGCTGCGACGCTGTAGAAAAAGCCCGGCTCAATAGCCGGGCTTTTTTCTGTCCACTCGATCAGAAAAGTGTTTTTCTCAAGGCAAAATCTGAAAAACAGGTCAGCTGTCACATAAGTGCAATTTGAAACTGTACCTATATGGTTTCACTGAAATTCAATATTAACCGCAGGTCTTTCATCTGCTTTCGTACCGTTTTTAGGCTAAAGCACTTATGGCCAGTACAGCTGAGTGTAAAACAGGTCAAACAGTTACAAAGCAAACTATCTATTTGTGCTGCAATTTCATTCAGCTGTGGCTACAGCGAAGTGGGGGCAACGGCAATAATTCTCCCATCGCAACACACCACTGACCCGCCACAAGCGGAAGGATGACCACCATGGAACGTACCCTCAGTTCCGACCTGTTTTTCGATCACAGCCAATCCACCGGCTCCAGCGCTCTGCCGCTGCGCATGCTGGCTTCTGTTCTGCAATGGCAGCGCCGCGTTGTTAGCCGCCGCCAGCTGGCTCGTCTGGACTCCCGTCTGCTCGCAGACGCCGGTATCAGCGAAGCACAGCGTCACGCTGAACTGAGCAAGCCCTTCTGGCGTTAACTGCTGCCAGACACCGATTTCTGCTCCTCCCTTAATGGGATTTTTGAAAGCTCCAGCGCCCTGCGTGTTGGGGCTTTCTTTTTATGTGCCGTGGAAAGCGCTGAAGCAATTGCGTAGCTGCAACAGTCTGCTGTGCTGTTAAGCGGTACAGTTCTTATAAAAAGCTTACTGCGCCATAACAATTTTCAGGTGCTGTCTCTGACCCTGCTGTCAGCTTGCGCGCACCATGGACTGCCCTCTTCTGTCTCTGACAAGGAATTGCGCCATGGAACGCACGCTCAAACACCCATCCAACGCAACGGCTCGGGTAAATCAACCGCTCTGGTTGCGTGTCTATGCCGCGCTCTGTGGCTGGCAGCGTAATCTGCGGACTCGAAGCCAATTGGCGCGCCTCGATAGTCGTCAGCTGGCCGATGCAGGTATTACTGAGGCGCAACGACAGGTGGAGCTGGCAAAGCCGTTCTGGAGATAAATTGCCTGGCAACCAACCCGCATCGTCAAGGTCTACACTGAACCCAGCCTGTCTGTTGGGCCTTTTCAGGAGCGTGGATATGAATGCGATAAAGACCTTGAGCCTTGCGGCATTACTGGCGTTGACCGGCACGGCTAGCGCCACCAGCTTTGTGGTCACCACTGATGCGGTGGTGGGTGCGGTCGGGGCGACCTCGGAGGCGAGTTCCGATGTGTCGTCTTCCTTTACCGACGATAAGATCGTCTTGGCCGCGCGCGACGATGCTGCCGCGTTTGTTGCCAGCCAGGGCGACATCCGTGGGGCGCGCCTGGAGGCCGCTCTGCAACATATCCGTCAGCAGGTGCCGACGTTACAGGGCGACGATATGCAGTTGGCGACGGCCATCCTTAGCCTCTGAGTGTGTGTGCTGCCAGCGCTTAGCCAGAAGCGCTGGCGGAACTGTGTGGCACACTGCTCGTCTAAGCCAGTCCAAACGACGTGATGGCTGATTATTGGAGATGTATATGCGCCCTATCTTGCTCAGTGCCGTAGTTGCAGTTGTTCTGTTCAGTGCCACTGCACAGGCGCAAACCCTGGTAGCGACCAGCAATATCATCGTACGCGCGCTGGATCGCACCTTCGACTTCACCTCAGATACCACCACCTCGGTGCGCGACTCGAAAGTCGTGCTCGCGGCGCGTGACGATGCGGCCAGTTTCGTCGCCAGCCAAGGGCAGATCCGCGGCGCTCAGCTGGAAGCCGCTATAAGCACCATCCGCAGCCAAGTGCCTGAGGCGCAAGGCGCTTCCGACCTGGTATTGGCCGAAGCCATCCTGGCGCTGTGAGTTGGCCGCGTACCTGGCTGCTCGGGCTGGCGTTACTGGCCAGCACCTGCAGCCAGGCTGAGTTGCGCCTGCAGCTAGCGGACGCCGAGCTCAGCCCTGCTGAGCGCCAGGCTAGCCAGCAACTGCTGCAAGACGCCTTGGCTGCTTTGCCACCACGCCTCAAGCAGCAACTCGACCGCCGCGTCAGTGTGCGTTGGCGTAGCTTGCCTGCGCAGGTGTATGGCCGCGCCGGGCGGTTCAGCGGCATCGAACTGAATGCCGCGTTGCTGCCAGGGTTAAGTGACGGCAGCAGCGCCACCACCCTAACCAATCGTACCCATGGCAGCGTGCGCCAAGAGTTGCTGGCGACCGTGCTGCATGAAATCACCCATCTATATGACCGTGCCCAGCTCTGGCCGCCGGAGGATCGGCAGTTGCAGCGCCAGTGTCGCCAACGCGAACAGAGTCTTGGAGCCGTTGGCTTGCCGGATCACTGCCGCGGGCAAACCACGCGGCGCTTCACCCTGAGCGATGATCCGCTGCTGCTGGACCTGGCCGGCTGGCCACAGCAGGTAGGGCGTCATGGTGCGCGCGAGCCGGACAATCATCAGGTCGCGCGCAGCCCGGATAACTATGAGCTGAGCAACCCGCGCGAGTTTATCGCCGTCAACATGGAGTACTTCCTCCTCGACCCCAGCTATGCCTGTCGCCGGCCCTCGCTGGCGCGTTACCTGAGCGCGCATTTCGCCTGGACGCCGGCGAGCCAGCAGCCTTGTGCTGAAGGCTTGGCTTACTTGAATGCCGGGCGGGACTTTGCCCGCCAACCGCTGGGCAGCATCGATCCGCAGCGGGTTTATCAGGTCGATTACCTGCTGGCCGAAGCCAACGATGCACTGGCCAGCCGCTGGGGCCACAGCATGCTGCGCCTGGTCATCTGCGCGCCTGGGCGGCCGCGTGGGCCGGATTGCCGGTTGGATCTGCAGGAGCATCTGGTGCTGTCCTACCGCGCCTTTGTCGGCGACGTGCAGCTATCGAGTTGGGATGGTCTGACTGGGGTTTATCCCTCGCGGCTGTTCGTTCTGCCGCTGGAGCAGGTGATCGAGGAATACACCAAGGTCGAGCTGCGCAGCCTGGCCTCGGTGCCGCTCAAACTGGACCGTGTGCAGCTCGAACAACTGGTGACCCGCGCTGCCGAGCAGCACTGGAGTTATGACGGCAACTACTGGTTTATCTCCAACAACTGCGCCGTGGAAACCCTCAAGCTGCTGCGCAGCGGCAGCCAGCACCCGCGTCTGCACGCGCTCGACAGCATCATGCCCAACGGCTTGCTCGATACGCTGGTGGCGCGCGATTTGGCCGACCGCAATGTGCTGAACGACTCCGCCGAAGCCCTGCGTCTGGGTTATCGCTTCGACTCGTTCCGTGACCGTTACCAGGCCATGTTCAGCGTGCTTCAGGCGCAGCTGCCGATTGAGCAAACGCAGGTTGAGGACTGGCTGACCCAGCCAGCCGAGAAGCGCCAACCCTGGTTCGACCGCGCCGATCTGCGCACCAGCGCGGCGCTGTTGTTGCTCGAACAGGCGGCACTGCGTCGGCAACTGTTATTGGCTCAGGATGAACTCAAGCGCCGCTACCTCAGCGGCCGTGATGGCGTTGATCCCACGGTGAACAAGGCCGGCGGCGCGCTGCAGCAGATCCTCGCCAACAGCGGTTTCCTCAGTCGCCCGGCCGAGTTGCTCGAAGGTGGCTACGGCCTGCCACAGCGCGCCGAATGGCAGCGCCTGGAAACCGAAAGCCAGGCGCGTCAGCAGCAACTGCGCCAGCTCAGCGACAATCTCGACCAGGAAGTGCGCACCCTGCTGGAGCCGGCGCACCTGGCCGAATTACAGGCCACTGAAGCCAACCTGACGCAACTGGGCAAGCATCTGCGCACGCTGCACAAAGCCGGCGGCGGTCTGCAGTTGCCCTAGTCCATGAGTTCCTGATCTTCCTCGGGCAGCTGCAGGTCGAGGTGCAGCCACGGCAGACGGCTTTGCACCCAGATATGTCGATCCGCCGGGGCCTGCTCCGGTTCGTCCAGCGTCGCCACGGTCACATCCAGGGTCTCCGGACTGAGCCGGGTGAACAACGCCAGATGCGCGCCGCATTGCCCACAGAAATAACGCGTGCAACTGGGCGATGAGGCGTACTCACGCGGTGTGCCGGCCAGCCAGCGAAAGCTCGCCAGCGGCACGGTAACCCAGGTGGTAACTATGCCCCCTGTACTGCGTCGGCAGATCGAGCAATGGCAGTGGGCAATGTCCTGCAGTGGCGCCGCGAACTGATAGCGCAATGCGCCGCACTGGCAGCCACCTTGATGAATAGCAGGCATGGCGTGTCCTCATCGCAAAGGGCAGGTAAGCCAGCCTAATCCCGATATCATCCTTGCGTCACCCCTGTTGGCTGCTCAAGATGGCGGCTTAGCTGTGGCTGGAGGTTGCCGTGCTGGAGTTGCTGTTGGCCTTGTGGCCGTTGTTTGCCTTAATCGTCGCTGGGTATTACCTGCGCCGCTGGGCGTTCCCCAATGAGGCGTTCTGGCCGGGTGCTGAGCGGCTGAACTATTTCATGCTGTTCCCGGCGCTGCTGTTCAGCAGCCTGGCGACGGCGCCACTGGATAATCCAGCGTTGCCGCGCCTGGGTCTGGCCGTGCTGCTGGCGCTGGGCATCGCCTGGCTGGCGCTGTTGCTGGTACGGCGCATACGGGGCTGGCCAGCAGGACGTTTTGGCGCGTTCAGCCAAGGCATTCTGCGGTTCAACACCTACCTCGGCCTGGCAGCGGTGGGCAGCCTGTTTGGTCAGGACGGCCTGACCCTGGCGGCCATCATGCTCGCCCTGATGGTGCCGACGGTGAATGTGCTGTCCGTCTGGTCGCTGACCGCCGAGCGTGGCGTCAGTGCGCGCAGCCTGTTGCTGCCGATTCTGAAGAATCCGTTGATCCTCGCCTGCCTGGGCGGCGCGCTGGTCAACCTCAGCGGTCTCGGTCTACCGGGCGGCAGTGATCGGCTGCTCAGTCTGTTGGCTGCCGCCAGCCTACCGCTGGGCCTGCTTTGCGTTGGTGCGGCGCTGAAACCTGAACAGTTGGGTGGTGAGATTCCGGCCCTGGGGTGGAACAGCCTGCTGCGTCTGCTGGGCATGCCGATGCTGGCCTGGGCGGTGGCCTACGGTCTGCAGTTGCCGGCGATGGAAAGCACCGTATTGGTGCTGTTCTTTGCTCTGCCAACTGCACCTACAGCCTATGTATTAACCCGACAGTTGGGCGGTGACAGCCAATTGATGGCCGGCATCATCACCCTGCAAACCCTGCTGGCAGCGGTCAGTTTGCCGCTGCTGTTGCTACTGGTGGTTGGCTGATTCATATCCCGGGAAAGGTCGGGCGGATGGTCGGTGCTTGGTGGTACATATAAATTACTGTATTTATATACAGTAATTTATGGAGTCAGCCATGTCCGTTTCTCTGCCGCCGCGCGGTCGCGGTACCGCCAGTAATCCGCATAACCGCTTTGCCCCGCAGCGCATTATCGCCAGCGATGACGGCTGGTTTCAGGAGGTGCCGCCCAGTCGGGCGACCGAGGTGCGCAGCGAAACCGCAAAAAGCATCATCACCCGCAACCAGTCGCCAGACCTGCCGTTTGACCGCTCGCTCAATCCCTACCGTGGCTGTGAACATGGCTGCATTTATTGTTACGCCAGGCCCAGCCACGCTTACTGGGATTTTTCGCCGGGGCTGGATTTCGAAACCAAGCTGATCGCCAAGACCAATGCCGTGGCCCTGCTCGAACAGCAGCTGAGCAAGCCTGGCTATGTCTGCGCGCCGATCAACCTGGGTTCCAATACCGATCCCTATCAACCGATCGAACGCCAGCACCTGCTGACCCGCAACAGCCTCAAGGTGCTGCTCGACTACCGTCATCCCGTGACCATCATCACCAAGGGTGCCTTGATTCTGCGTGACCTTGATCTGCTTACTGAGCTGGCGCAGCAGCGGCTGGTGGCGGTGATGATCAGCCTGACCACCCTGGATGACGAACTCAAACGCATCATGGAGCCACGTGCAGCGGCACCTGCGGCGCGTTTGCGGGCGATCCGTGTGTTGCGTGATAACCGTATTCCGGTCGGCGTGCTGTGCTCGCCAATGATCCCGATGATCAACGATATGGAGCTGGAGCACTTGCTGGCAGCGGCCAAGGACGCTGGCGCGCAGAGCGCCAATTACATGCTGCTGCGTCTGCCGCGCGAAGTGGCACCGTTATTCGAGGAGTGGTTGCAGGCGCACTACCCGCAGCGCGCTGAGCATGTGCTCAGCCTGATCCGGCAGAGCCGTGGAGGTGCGCTGTATGACAGCCGCTTCGGTCTGCGTTTTCGGGGTGAAGGGGCGTTTGCTGAACTGCTCGCGCAACGCTTTGCCCTGGCCAGCAAGCGCCTGGGCCTGAATCGACGTGAGGGGTTCAATCTGGACTGCACGCGCTTCTGTCCGCCGGGTGGTCAGCTGGCGCTGCTCTAATGGGCAGGTACCGTTAAAGATTGCCGTGAGGGTTCAGGGCAGTAACACTTGGCATGTGACTTGCCAGCCTGCTTGGCTGTCGCTTTAGCAGGTTTTTTCAGGTTCAGAGGTCGCAAACATGCCATACAAGCATCAGTTGATTCCGCTGCAAGGTCGCACAGGCACTGAGAGTGCCGAGGAAGCCCTGCAGACCATCGTTGATGGTTTCAAGCGCTTTCGCAGCGAAATCTTTCCGCAGCAGGAAGACCTGTTCAAAAAGCTCGCCACTGCGCAGAACCCACGCGCGATGTTTATCACCTGCGCCGACTCGCGGGTGGTGCCGGAGTTGATCACTCAAAGCTCGCCGGGCGACCTGTTCGTCAACCGCAACGTTGGTAACGTGGTGCCGGCTTACGGCCAGATGATGGGTGGGGTGTCCACCGCCATCGAGTACGCAGTGCTTGCGCTTGGCGTGCAACACATCATCGTCTGTGGCCACTCTGACTGCGGTGCGATGAAGGCCGTGTTGGCCCCCGAAACCCTGGAGAGTATGCCGACGGTGAAAGCCTGGCTGCGTCACAGCGAAGTGGCGCTCAAGGTAGTCGAGGCGAACTGCGGCTGTGAAGGCCATGACAGGCTGGGCATTCTCACCGAGGAGAACGTGGTGGCTCAGCTCAATCACCTGTGCACCCACCCGTCTGTGGCGGCGCGGGTGGCCAGCGGCCAATTGTTTATTCACGGCTGGGTGTACGACATCGAGACCAGCGAGATCAAAGCGTACGACGCGGTGAAAGGTGAGTTTCGCTTGATTGGCGAGGGCCCGCTGCCCATGGCCACCCCCCGTGCGCGCTATCTGCCGAACAGCTAGCAGGCTGTTGAATAACCACCTGCCTAGGCAAACGCGCGCTGGGTTTAAGGCCAGTCAACCCGTCGCGCGGGTTTCATTCAGCTGCAGCTCCACACCGAGCTGCCGAGATAGGCATGGCCAGCGCTTCCAGGCCGCATCTGTCTGCGGGTTGTTTAGGCGTTCGCGGTAGGCTTGCACTGAGTCATGGGCAAAGCTGGCCTCGTCGAGCATGCCGTCGACCGCATGGTGCACGGCCTCGTCCAATTGGTTGGCAAAGGCCTCGCCAATCAATTGGTGGGCGATCAGATTGGCCACTGTGGTATCCAGCGGAATCAACGGCGTGCCCAAGTGGGCGATATAGCGATCATTCACTTCCTCGACCAAGCGATGGGCCAGATAGGCCTCGTCGAGTAATCCCTCCAGCCCCTCATGGCCGGCCATCAGCGCTGGCGGTTGCAGAAAAAACTGCTCAGCCACCTTGAGCACCGGTTTGATCTGCGCCTCGATTCCTGCTTCAAGCGATACCTCATGGGCCGCCTGCAACAGTTCTGGCACTTGTTCGATATACGCGCTGACAAAACGCTGCAACACGCCTTGGGTGTCTTCATTGGGCAGGCGAATGGAGGGGTGCAATTGACCCAGGTGGGCTTGCATCTGACTGGCCAGCTGACCCGTGCTGGCTTCGTGTTGGTGCGCACGCTGAATCAGTACGTGCAAAGCGGCGATGTTCATGACTGCTCCTGAAATGAGGACATGGGCGAGAACCTTAGCTGGCTGAGCGTCTTGGCTAAGACCCGATTGTCATAATTATTAAACAGTTATGCGAGTCGGCTATATGTCGCAGCGCCAACCTCCGCCGATCCCGCGTCAGCCGTGGTCTTTAGCGTGTGGTCTGCAGTACATGGCTCATTTCGGCTTTCGCGTTGCCAGGTGTAAGTCCGTGTCTATACTCGAATTCGAAAGGCAGTACCTGATAACTCCGAATCGGCTCTGGCATGGACAGTCCTCGCAGGCATTTTCACCGTAAAGATCTGCGCTTGCTGAGCCACTGACCGATTCGGCGGGATAACAAGAACAATTAAGGGGAACCCGCAATGATGCGACATCCACGAGTCTGGATGGGCCTCCTGTTGTGGTTGGTATTCAGCTCGGCACACGCCAGCTGGGGCATCAATATGACGCCCGGTGCCACCGAGGTCAGCCGCTCAGTATTTGATTTGCACATGACCATCTTCTGGATCTGCGTCGTCATCGGCGTGATCGTGTTCGGCGCGATGTTCTGGTCGATGCTCGTCCACCGTCGCTCAACAGGCCAGCAGCCCGCGCACTTCCATGAAAGCACCACGGTCGAGATTCTCTGGACGGTCGTGCCGTTGGTGATTCTGGTGCTGATGGCGATACCGGCGACCAAGACCCTGATCGAGATCTATGACTCCAGCGAGTCCGAGCTGGATATTCAGGTCACGGGTTATCAATGGAAATGGCATTACAAATACCTGGGTGAAGATGTCGAGTTCTTCAGCAACCTGACCACGCCCAAGGATCAAATCAACAACAAGGCCACCAAGGGCGAGCACTACCTGCTCGAGGTGGACGAGCCGCTGGTGGTGCCGGTCGGCACCAAAGTGCGCTTTCTGATCACCGCCGCCGACGTGATTCACTCCTGGTGGGTGCCGGCACTTGCGGTGAAGAAGGACGCCATCCCTGGTTTTATCAACGAATCCTGGACACGTATCGACGAGCCGGGCATCTACCGTGGCCAGTGCACCGAGTTGTGCGGCAAGGATCACGGTTTTATGCCCGTGGTGGTAGAAGCCAAGTCGAAAGAGGACTACGCCACCTGGCTCGCCGAGCGCAAGGTTGCAGCGGCTGCCGAACGTGAGCTGACCACTAAAGAGTGGACCATGGACGAGTTGATGGCGCGTGGCGAGAAGTCCTACCAGACCAACTGCGCATCCTGCCACCAGCCAACCGGTGAAGGCCTGCCGCCGATGTTCCCTGCACTCAAAGGCTCGGCGATTGCCATGGGACCTGCGGCCGGTCATATCGGCATCGTGGTCAACGGCAAGTCGGGTACTTCGATGGCCGCTTTTGGCAAGCAACTCTCGGAAGTCGATATCGCCGCGATCATTACCTACGAGCGCAATGCCTGGGGCAATGCGGTAGGCGACATGGTTACGCCGAAAGACATCCTCGCGTTCAAACAGGCTCAGGAGTAAGGACATGAGTGCAGTGATCGATCCGGGCCACGCTGGCCACGGTCATGCCGGACATGACCATCACCACGGCCCTGCCAAAGGCCTGATGCGCTGGGTGTTGACCACCAACCACAAAGACATCGGCACCATGTACCTGTGGTTCAGCTTCGCCATGTTCCTGCTGGGTGGCAGCATGGCCATGGTGATTCGTGCCGAGCTGTTTCAGCCGGGCCTGCAGATCGTGCAGCCGGAATTCTTCAACCAGATGACCACCATGCACGGCCTGATCATGGTCTTCGGTGCAGTGATGCCGGCGTTTGTTGGCCTGGCCAACTGGATGATTCCGCTGATGATCGGCGCGCCGGACATGGCCCTGCCACGGATGAACAACTTCAGCTTCTGGCTGCTGCCTGCTGCGTTCGGCATGTTGATCAGCACATTGTTTATGGAGGGCGGCGGACCGAACTTCGGCTGGACCTTCTATGCACCGCTGTCGACCACCTACGCGCCGGAGTCGGTGACCTTCTTTATCTTCGCCGTGCACCTGATGGGTATCAGTTCGATCATGGGCGCGATCAACGTGGTCGCCACCATCCTCAACCTGCGCGCCCCCGGCATGACCCTGATGAAGATGCCGCTGTTCGTCTGGACCTGGCTGATCACTGCCTTCCTGCTGATCGCGGTAATGCCGGTACTGGCCGGTTGCGTGACCATGATGCTGATGGACATCCACTTCGGCACTAGCTTCTTCAGTGCCGCTGGTGGCGGTGACCCAGTGCTGTTCCAGCACGTGTTCTGGTTCTTCGGTCACCCCGAGGTGTACATCATGATCCTGCCGGCGTTCGGCGCGGTCAGTGCGATCATCCCGGCCTTCGCCCGTAAGCCGCTGTTTGGCTACACCTCGATGGTTTATGCGACGGCGAGCATCGCCTTCCTGTCGTTTATCGTCTGGGCGCACCACATGTTTACCGTCGGCATCCCCCTGACCGGTGAGCTGTTCTTTATGTACGCGACCATGCTGATCGCCGTGCCGACTGGGGTGAAGGTGTTCAACTGGGCCAGCACCATGTGGCGCGGCTCGATGACCTTTGAAACGCCCATGCTGTTTTCGGTGGCCTTCGTCATCCTATTCACCATCGGTGGCTTTTCCGGCCTGATGCTGGCCATCGCCCCGGCGGACTTCCAGTACCACGACACCTACTTCGTGGTGGCGCATTTCCACTATGTGCTGGTGCCTGGTGCGATCTTCGGCATCTTCGCCTCGGCCTACTACTGGCTGCCGAAGTGGACCGGGCATATGTATGACGAAACCCTCGGCAAGCTGCATTTCTGGATGAGCTTTATCGGCATGAACATGGCGTTCTTCCCGATGCACTTTGTTGGTCTGGCCGGCATGCCGCGACGTATCCCGGACTACAACATGATGTTCGCCAACTTCAACATGGTCTCGAGCATCGGCGCCTTTATGTTCGGCGCCACTCAGTTGCTGTTCCTGTTTATCGTCATCAAGTGCATCCGTGGCGGCAAGCCTGCTGCGGCCAAGCCTTGGGACGGTGCCGAAGGGTTGGAATGGACAGTGCCGTCGCCAGCGCCCTATCACACCTTCACCACGCCACCTGAAGTGAAGTAAGGACGCCGACCGATGAGCGAAGCCCTGTCGACCCGCCACCTGGTTATCCGCCTGTCACTGGTGGTGGTCGGCATGTTCGGCTTCGGCTTCGCTCTGGTGCCGATCTATGACGTGATGTGCCAGGCCTTTGGCATCAACGGCAAAACCGCCGGTGCCTATGAGGCTGGGCTGCAAAGCACCGATGAGTCGCGCCAGGTGCGGGTGCAGTTTCTCGCCACCAACGCCGCCGAGATGGTCTGGGAGTTCGGTCCTCAGGCCGACGAGGTTCTGGTGCATCCGGGTGACAGCACGCAGATGCTGTTTGTCGCCTATAACCCCACCGACAAGCCGATGACCGCGCAGGCGATCCCCAGTGTGGCGCCGTCCAAAGCCGCTGCCTACTTCCACAAGACCGAGTGTTTTTGCTTTACCCAGCAGGTGCTGCAACCCGGTGAGCGTATCGAAATGCCAGTGCGGTTTATCGTCGATAGAGACTTACCGGCAGATGTTCGCCACCTGACCCTGGCCTACACCTTGTTTGATATCACCGTGCGCAAACCGCCGGTGGCACAAGCGACCCTTACCCGGGCGGCTCCATAAGGAGAACAATAAATGTCGAGTCACGAAACTCACGAAAGCTATTACGTCCCGGCCCAGAGCAAGTGGCCGATCATCGCCACTCTGGGCATGCTGTTCTCGGTGTACGGCGTAGGCACCTGGTTCAACGACATGAAGGCCGATCGCGCCGACTCCAACGGCCCGCTGATCTTCTTTATCGGCGGCCTGTTTCTCGCCTATATGCTGTTCGGCTGGTTCGGCAATGTAATCAAGGAAAGCCGCTCTGGCATGTACAGCCCACAAATGGACCGCTCGTTCCGCTGGGGCATGAGCTGGTTTATTTTCTCCGAGGTGATGTTCTTTGCCGCCTTCTTCGGCGTGCTGTTTTACGTGCGCACCTGGGCTGGTCCCTGGCTCGGCGGTGAGGGCGACAAAGGGGTGAGCAATATGCTCTGGCCGGGCTTCGAATACACCTGGCCGCTGCTCAATACGCCTGACCCGAAACTCTATCCGGCGCCGAGTGGCACCATCAGCGCCTGGGGATTGCCGCTGATCAACACCATTCTGCTGGTCACTTCCAGTTTTACCCTGACCTTCGCCCACCACGCGCTGCGCAAGAACCACCGCAAGCCGCTGACCCTTTGGCTGGCGCTAACAGTGATTCTCGGCATTGCCTTTCTGGTGTTGCAGGTCGAGGAATATATCCACGCTTACACCGAACTGGGCCTGACCCTGGGTTCGGGCATCTACGGCGCGACCTTCTTTATGCTCACCGGCTTCCACGGCGCCCACGTAACCCTGGGCGCGCTGATGCTGAGCATTATGTTGATTCGGGTTATTCGCGGCCATTTCAGCCCCGAGCAACACTTCGGCTTCGAGGCGGCAGCCTGGTACTGGCACTTTGTCGATGTGGTGTGGATTGGTTTGTTCGTCTTCGTTTATGTGCTGTGACGAGCCTTACCAGGTGACATGCGAGACCAGTTGGCCACTGTAGAAACCCCAGGCAATAAGTGCGACGGTCAAGGCAGTGAGGCTCACGCGTACTGTCAGCGCGTTGACCACACGGGAGGTTCTACCTTCGTCCTTGACCAGAAAGAACAGGCCACTGAATAGGCTGACCAGAGTAGCCAGTAGTAACAGGACGATCGCGGCTTTGAGCATGCGTGACTCCCAAGCGGAACTTCGGGGGAAGGGAAATGCGCTTCAGCTGCAGTATAGCCAGCTTGTGCAGGGCTTTAGGGAGGTTGCCATGAGCACCTTCCGTCCTGGCTGGCTGCCCAGCGTACTGGTGCTGCTGCTGTTTCCCTGCCTGCTCGCCCTAGGCTTCTGGCAGCTGGCACGTGCCGAAGAAAAGCGCGAGCTGTTGGCCGCACATCAGGCTCAGCAACTGGCCGCACCGATCAGCATCGATGAGCTGGAGCGCCTGCCCAATCCGGCTTACCAACGTGTGCAGCTGCAGGGCTTTTTCGATGCGCGGCATACCCTGCTGCTAGACAACCGCACCCGCGACGGGAAGGTTGGCGTGGAAGTGCTGCAACCCTTCTATGACCAAACCAGCGGTCTCTGGCTGTTGCTCAATCGCGGCTGGCTGCCCTGGCCGGATCGGCGCATCAGCCCAACCTTCGCCACCCCGGATACGCCGCTGCGTCTGCAAGCCACGGTGTATGTGCCGCTGGGCGAAGCGTTTCAGCTGCAGGGTGCGCAACCGACTGCAGGCTGGCCGCAGGTGGTCAGCGAGGTCAAGCCGGATGACCTCTGGCAGCAACTGGGGCGTGGTGGCCTGAGCTATGAGGTGCGCCTCAAGCCTGGCCCCGCGTCATTTCAAAGTGATTGGCCGGTTATCGCCATGAGCCCCGACAAACATCTCGGTTATGCCGTGCAATGGTTCGCCCTGGCGGCGGCCTTGCTCTGCCTGTTTATCTATTTAGGTCTATCTAACGCGCGGGAGACTCGCCATGAACCCAGCCATCGCCCTGCCTGAAGTGTCGCCCAGCCAGCGTCGCCGTGGGCGGCTGCAACTGATCCTGATTCTGGCCGTAGTTATCGGCCCGATGATCCTCGCCAGCGCCATGTATCAGTGGCGCTTCTGGGTGCCGGAAACTCGCAGCTACCACGGCGAACTGATCGGCACCGGGCAGACCCGCGCCGACCTCGGCGTGGTCGGTGCCGATGAACAGCGCTGGCAACTGCTGGTGACCGTACCGGATGTCTGCGATACCGCCTGCAAGGAGCTGGTGTTCCTCGCCCGCCAGGTGCATATCGGCCTAAACCGTGATGTCAGCCGCGCTGCGCATGGTTTGGCCACTGCCCAGCCCATCGCTGGCGACTATGACGCCCAGCTGCGCCGCGAATACCCGCAACTGGCGCGCTATCAGCTGCAGCTGGATGCCTACGGCAAAACCGCCGGCTCCGCCTCCGGCGCGCAGCTGTGGATTGTCGACCCGCGCGGCAACCTGGTGTTGCGTTATGACGCCACCAGCAAGGGCAAGGCGATTCTCAACGACCTGCGGCACCTGCTGAAAATCTCGCAAATTGGTTAATGCTGCCCACGGCTAAGGACTGATGATGAGCAAGCCCGGTTACCGTTTCGCCCTGTTCGCCACTGTGTTGGCGGTCGTGGTGGTGCTGCTCGGTGCCTATACCCGCTTGACCCACGCCGGCCTCGGTTGTCCGGACTGGCCTGGTTGCTACGGCTTTATCGGCGTGCCGATGAGTGAGCATAAACAGACCTTGGCCGAGGCGCGTTTCCCCGAAGCGCCGGTCGAAGTCGCCAAGGGCTGGTACGAGATGATCCACCGCTATTTTGCCGGCGCCCTGGGTTTGGTGATTCTCGGCTTGGCGGTACAGGCGCTGCGCCGCCGTGGCGAGGTAGATCAACCACTCAAGCTGCCCCTGTTCTTGTTGGGCTTGGTGACGCTGCAAGCAGCATTCGGCATGTGGACGGTAACGCTCAAGCTTTGGCCGCAAGTGGTGACTGCGCATTTGCTTGGTGGTTTCGCCACCCTCAGCCTGTTGTTTCTTTTAACGCTGCGGCTATCCGGTAAGGCGGCCGCCTTGGCCAATCTTCCCGCGCGACTGCGCAGCCTGGCGGCGCTCGGCCTGCTGCTGGTGATCGGGCAGATCGCCCTCGGTGGCTGGGTCAGCAGCAACTACGCGGCGGTCGCTTGCGTCGATTTGCCGACCTGCCACGGCGAATGGTGGCCGGCGATGGACTTCGCCAACGGCTTTCACCTGACCCAGCATATCGGCCCCAACTACCTCGGCGGTCAGCTCGACAGTGACGCACGCACCGCCATTCATATGACCCACCGCATCGGCGCGCTGCTGGTGACCCTGGTGCTGCTGCTGTTGGCCTGGCAACTCAAGCGCCATGGCCTGGCGCGCTTGGCCGGGCTGCTGGTGCTGGCGTTGGCGGTGCAGATCAGCCTGGGCATCAGCAACGTGGTGTTTCATCTGCCGCTGCTGGTGGCAGTGGCGCATAACCTCGGTGGCGCGGCGCTGCTGCTAACCCTGGTGCTGATCAATTATCGGCTGCGCAGCGGCGTACGGCTGGCATCCCCGGTGACAAGCGCGCAGGCTGGTTTTGTCGCGCTGCCCGGCAAATAACAAGAACAATCGAGGAGAGACCCTATGGCTACTCTAGCGCGCGAACACCAAGCCCACGCCAGCTGGCGCGACTACCTGGAGCTGACCAAGCCGCGGGTGGTGGTGCTGATGCTGATCACCTCTTTGGTCGGCATGTTTCTCGCCACACGGGCGGGCGTAGCCTGGCAGGTGCTGATCTTTGGCAATCTGGGCATCGGCCTATGCGCCGGAGCGGCGGCGGCGGTCAATCATGTGGTCGACCGGCGTATCGACTCGATTATGGCGCGTACCCACAAGCGGCCGGTGACGGCCGGGCGTTTGTCGCCGACCGCGGCGCTGGGCTTTGCTCTGCTGCTGGCCGTAGCCGGAATGGCCCTGCTGCTGACCTTTACCAACGAGCTGGCGGCCTGGCTGACCCTGGCCTCCTTGCTCGGTTACGCGGTGCTCTACACCGGCTTTCTCAAACGTGCCACGCCGCAGAACATTGTGATCGGCGGGCTAGCCGGTGCAGCGCCACCGCTGCTCGGCTGGGTCGCGGTTACCGGGCATGTTAGCGCCGAGCCGCTGCTGCTGGTGTTGATCATCTTCGCCTGGACGCCACCGCATTTCTGGGCCCTGGCCATCCACCGCAAGGAGGAATACGCCAAGGCCGATATCCCCATGCTGCCGGTGACCCACGGCGAGCACTACACCAAGGTGCATATCCTGCTGTACACCCTGGTGATGTTTGCCGTGACCCTGCTGCCTTATGCCATCCATATGAGCGGGCTGCTCTATCTCGCCTGCGCCGTGCTGCTGGGCGGGCGCTTTCTGTACTGGGCGGTGGTGCTGTACCGTGACAGCAAACCGCATGCGGCGATCAGCACCTTCAAGTACAGCATCTGGTATCTTTTCGCGCTGTTTATCGCCCTGCTGGTCGACCACTATCTGCTGTTAAACCTGTAATCGTTGGTGCCATGACCCGAACCCAGATCACCGTTTTTGTTCTCGTTGCCATCGTCGCCCTGGTGCTGGGCCTGACCGTCAATAAGGTGCTGACCAGCAAGGGCCAGGGTGATCCCACCGTTCTGCTCGATGCCGGCATCGTCCTGCTGCCACAAAGTCGCAGCCTGCCGGAGCTAAGCCTGACCAATCAGGATGGCCAGGTGGTGGCGGTTGATCAGCTCAAGGACCAGTGGAGCCTGCTGTTCTTCGGTTACACCTTCTGCCCGGATATCTGCCCGGCCACCCTCGCCCAGTTGCGCCAACTGCAAGGTCAGCTACCACCGGAAACCCTGGCCAAGTTGCGCATCGTGCTGGTCACGGTTGACCCCAATCGCGACACACCGGAGCAACTGAAGAAGTACCTGGATTATTTCGATGCGGGTTTTATTGGCCTGACTGGCGAGCAGGCGACTCTGCAGAAGCTCGCCAACGGCGTCAGCATTCCGTATATCCCGGCTGATACCAGCAAGGAAAACTACACCGTCGATCACAGCGGCAACCTAGTGATCATCGGCCCGGACGGCAAGCAACGCGGCTTTATCCGCGCACCGATCAACAACGCCAAGCTGGCAGCGCAGTTGCCCGGCCTGCTTGATCGTCCATAACGCGCTATTTGGCAAAGAGCTGGCTGATGTCCTTGAACGCCTTGAACTCCAGGGCGTTGCCGCACGGGTCGAGCAGGAACAACGTGGCCTGCTCTCCGACCTGGCCGGCGAAGCGCACATAGGGTTCGATCACAAATGGCGTGCCCTTGGCCTGTAGCCGCGCCGCCAGTACCTGCCAATCCTCCCAGCCCAGCACCACACCGAAATGCGGCACCGGCACGTCGTGGCCGTCCACCGGGTTGCTGTGTGCCGCTTCCTGGTAGGCCATCTTCGGCGCCTGGTGGATCACCAGCTGGTGGCCGAAGAAGTCGAAATCTACCCAGTGCGCACTGCTGCGACCCTCCGCGCAGCCGAACACCTCGCCATAGAAATGCCGTGCGGCAGCCAGGTCGTAGACGGGAATAGCCAGGTGAAAGGGGGCGAGAGCCATGCTGAAGTTCCTTGAAAGGGTGGTCTGCTGATTCTCAGCAACAGCGATTCTGATTAAAAGCGAATATCCTTGCTCGCAAGCACAAACAAAATTGATCATTCGAGGCGTCGATGCTGCGCGAGTTGAAAACCTTTGTGGCGGTGGCGCGGCATGGCACCTTCGCGGCGGCGGGTCAGCAGGTTGGCCTGACTCAGTCGGCGGTGAGCGCGCAGATGCGTGTGCTGGAGCAGGGGCTGGGCGTCCGCCTGTTCGAGCGCAGTGGACGCTCGGCGGTGCTCAATGCGGCCGGTCGTCATGCCTTGCCGCTGGCGGAGCAGATGCTCGGGCTGTATGCGCAGATGGCCCTGCCGACCAGCGCGGCTGAGTGGCAGGGCGAGCTCAAGGTCGGCGCGATTGCCACCTTGCAGACGGGTCTGCTGCCCGAAGCCTTGCCGCGTTTCCGCGCGGCAGCCCCACGGCTCGAGCTGAAGCTGGTGCCGGGGGTGTCCTTGAACCTGCTGAGCCAGATCGATGCCGGCGAACTGGACCTGGCGCTGTTGATCAAACCGCCCTTCGAGCTGCCCAAGGAACTGCTGCAGATCAGCTTGGCGCGCGAGCCGTTTGTGCTGATCACCCCGCTCGGCGTAACGGCGGATGATCCGTTGCAGATCCTTGCCGAGCAGCCGTTCGTGCGTTACGACCGACGCTCGTTTGGCGGGCGACGGGTCAACCAGTTCCTCCGCGAGCAGCGTCTGGTGGTGCAGGAAGCGCTGGAACTGGATGAGCTGGAGGCCATCGTACGGATGGTCGAGTGCGGGCTTGGTGTGTCACTGATTCCGCGTGCTGGTCTGTGGCTGCAGCGGCCAACACAGTTACGGGTGATTGAGCTGGGCGAGCTGACCTTCCACCGCGAACTGGTGGCGATATTGCGCCGCGCTCAGCGTCAGCCGGCGCTGGATTGCCTGCTTGAGTGCCTGCGCGAAGCTGCTGCCCGGCCCTAAACGACAAACCCCGCACGAGGCGGGGTTTGGCAGAGGGTGCAGCTAACGCGGCGTCTTAGAACGCTGGAACCACAGCGCCTTGATACTTCTCAGCGATAAAGGCTTTCACTTCGGCGCTGTTCAGCGCCTTGGCCAGTTTCTGCAGGGCGGCGTTGTCCTTGTTGTCGGCACGCGCAACCAGAATGTTGACGTACGGCGAGTCGTTACCTTCGATGATCAGTGCATCCTTGGTCGGGTTGAGCTTGGCTTCCAGGGCGTAGTTGGTGTTGATCAGCGCCAGGTCGACCTGGGTCAGCACGCGCGGCAGAGTAGCCGCTTCCAGCTCACGCACCTTGATGGTTTTCGGGTTCTCGACGATATCTTTTGGCGTGGCGAGGATGCCCGCTTCCGGCTTCAGGGTGATAAGCCCGGCCTTTTGCAGCAGCAGCAGGGCACGGCCGCCGTTGGTGGCGTCGTTAGGGATCACCACGTTGGCGCCTTGCGGCAGGTCGGCGAGGGTTTTGTGCTGGCTGGAGTAGGCGCCGAAGGGCTCGACGTGCACGCCGGCAACGCTGACCAGCTCGGTGCCACGGCTCTTGTTGAATTCATCCAGGTACGGCTGGTGCTGGAAGAAGTTGGCATCCAGGCGCTGCTCGGCAACTTGCACGTTCGGCTGCACGTAGTCAGTGAAGACCTTGATGTTCAGCTCAACGCCTTCTTTGGCCAGGGCCGGCTTAACGAACTCGAGGATTTCCGCGTGCGGTACGGCAGTGGCCGCGACGCTTAGGCTTTCGGCCTGGGCAGAAAAAGCTGCCAGGGCAGCGAATGCAGCGATCAGTTTTTTCATCGTAAAGCTCCTTGTGGGATGTGTGCGGAGTCCGGCAGGTAACCGGTATTCCGCTATTTTTTGTGCCCCGTGGGACACCTTATTTTCTGGAAAAGTGCACCACCAGCTTGTCGCCGACGGTTTGTAGAATCTGTACCAGCACCAGCAGCAGGATCACCGTCACCGCCATCACGTCCGGCTGATAACGCTGATAGCCGTAACGCACGGCCAGGTCGCCGAGGCCGCCGCCGCCAATCAGGCCGCTCATGGCGGTGTAGGACACCAAGGTGATCGCCGTTACGGTGATGGCCGCGATAATCCCCGGCAGTGCCTCGGGCAGCAGTGCGTTGACCACGATCTGCCGGGTGGTTGCGCCCATGGCCTGGGTCGCTTCGATAATGCCGCGGTCGACTTCACGCAGTGCGGTTTCCACCAGGCGCGCGAAGAACGGCGTGGCCCCGACTACCAGCGGCGGGATGGCGCCGGCGACGCCCAGCGAGGTGCCGGTGACGATCACCGTGAAGGGGATCATCACGATCAGCAGGATCACGAACGGCACCGAACGAAGAATGTTCACCAGCAGCGACAGGAAGCCGTAGAAGGCCTTCTGCTCGAACATCTGCCGTGGGCTGGTGAGAAACAGCAGCACACCCAGCGGTAGGCCGAGCAGCACAGTAAACAGCATGGAGCCGCCGAGCATGCTCAGGGTGTCCAGGCTGGCGTAGCCGATTTCCGCCCAATCAACGTTGGGTAGCAGGCGAGTCAGTAAGGCTTCCATTAGCGCAGCACCTCCAGATGCACGTCGGCGGCTTCGAAACGCACCAGCGCAGCGTCGAGATCGCCGCCGGTCAGGGCCAGGGTCAGCTGGCCGTAGGGGGTGTCCTTGATGCGGTCGATACGTCCCGCGAGGATGCTGTAATCCACTCCGGTTTCGCGGGCCACGGTGCCCAGCAGCGGCGCGTAGGTTGCCTCGCCCTGGAAGGTCAGGCGCAGGATGCGCCCGGCGACATGGGCAAAATCGTCACGCTGTTCGTTCTCGTCGATCTGCTCGGCTTCCTGCACGAAGCGCTTGGTGGTGGCGTGCTGCGGATGCAGAAACACTTCGGCCACCGGGCCGGATTCGACGATAACGCCGGCATCCATGACGGCAACGCGGTCGCAGACGCGGCGGATCACGTCCATCTCGTGGGTGATCAACACGATGGTCAGGTTCAGCTCGCGGTTGATCTCGGCCAGCAGCTGCAAAACCGAGGCGGTGGTCTGCGGGTCGAGGGCGCTGGTAGCTTCGTCGCACAGCAGAATCTTCGGTTCGGTGGCCAGGGCGCGGGCAATGCCGACGCGCTGTTTCTGTCCACCGGAGAGCTGCGCCGGGTATTTGTTGGCGTGATCCTGCAGGCCGACCCGGGCCAGCAACTCAGTCACGCGGGCGTTAATCGCACTGCGCGGCAGCTCGCCGGCCAGTTTCAGCGGCAGAGCGACGTTGTCGGCGACGGTCTTGGAAGACAGCAGATTGAAGTGCTGGAAGATCATTCCGACCTGCTGGCGGAAGCGCCGCAGGCCTGTAGCATCGAGCGCGGTAACGTCTTCGCCGTCGATCTCGATACGCCCGCCGGAAGGCTGCTCCAGGCGGTTGATCAGGCGCAGCAGAGTACTTTTACCGGCGCCGGAGTGACCGATGATGCCGAACACTTCGCCCCGGGCAATCTGCAGATCGCTCGGTTGCAACGCGGGGATGTCCTGACCACTGACGCGATACGCCTTGTGGACCTGGTGAAAATTGATCACGGGATAAACCTTTTGGGTTTTTCGGGCTGCCGGGTAGGCCGAAACGGCGGCTAGTCTACCCGGCGCTGTTTAGGTCGCAAAAATCTTTGTAGACCTATGGTTATAGCTAAATTGCATTAGATGGCTGACTGCTCTGGGCAGTGTAGCCAGCGCCAATGCAAACGACCGGGCAAGCCCGGTCGTGATCGCAGCGCAACGTGGTTAACGCTGCGGGCTAAGCACCAGCTGCGGCACCTGAGCGGGCTTGATCACCTGGCTTATGCGCGGGCTGAAACTTGGGTCCAGGCGCTTGATCCGCGCATTGAGCAGGGAGGCGACCCAGGGGAAATCCTTGGCTTGGCGCACTTCGATGCGCACCGCGCAGTTGAACGCGACCATATCCGCCGCCACACCGTCGAGCAGGCTGCGCAGGCGCTCGTTGTCCTGATTATCCAGCATCGGCATGCCAATCACGCTGCTGGCGGCGGCCGGGTTGATCAGCCTCGCCTGCGGCTTGGCAGGTGCGGGCTCTTCGGCTGGCGGGGTATTCGGCAGCTGAGTGGCCTGAATCGCGGCGGCCTGCCGCTCGGCCGCCAGGCGCAACTGACGCGCTTGCTCCAGGCGGGCGGCTTCGGCCTGGGCAGCCGCTTGCTCGGCGGCACGGCGACGTTGTTCGGCAGCGGCCAGTTCGGCTTCACGGGCCTGGGCGATGGCGCCATCCAGGCCGGTGGTCAGTGCCGGCGCCTGCGGCATCAGGCTGCGAGCGCGGCTCAGGGCTTTGGTGGCGTTATCCAGATCACCGGCCTGCAGGGCTTTCTGGCCCTGTTGCAGATGGGCTTCGGCGAGTTGGCGCTGGTATTGCTCCAGACGGGTATCGCCGGCGGCGCGTTGCTGCAGGCTGCCAAGCTGGCTTTCGGCGCTGCTCAGGTCGCCGCTGGCCAGGCTCTGATCGAGCTGGCGAAAGGCGCTGACCAGGTCATCCACCGGCAAGTTGGCCGGTTGCTGCGGCGCACTTTGGCAGCCGGCCAGCAGCAGAACCAGGCTCAGGGCAAAACCACGGAAAACGAACGATTTCATGACTGCGCGTCTCGAATTGTGCAAAAAACGCGCAAGTTTACACTGCGCCGCCTGACACAACCAATTTTTCAGGCGGTGCGTCTGGGAAGGGCAAAACTCAGTAGAAACAATGCCGCGGCGCTGACCACGATGGACGGCCCGGCCGGCGTGTCCTGAAACCAGGACAGGCTCAGCCCTGCGCATACCGCGACGATGCCCAGTAGGCTGGCGCCGAACGCCATCTGTTCCGGGGTGCGCGCATGGCGCTGGGCGGCAGCGGCCGGAATGATCAGCAGGGAGGTGATCAGCAGCACGCCGACGATCTTCATCGCCACGGCGATCACCACCGCGATCAACAACATCAGGCTCAGGCGAATTGCCGCCACCGGCAGGCCTTCGACCTTGGCCAGCTCTTCATGCACGGTAATCGCCAGCAACGGCCGCCACAGCAGGGCCAGCAGCACCAGCACCAGGGCGCTGCCGCCGATGATCCAGGCGAGATCAGTGGGGCCGACCGCCAGCAGGTCGCCGAATAGATAGCCCATCAGGTCGATGCGTACATCCTGCATAAAGCTCAGCACCACCAGGCCCAGCGACAAGGTGCTGTGGGCGAGGATGCCGAGCAGAGTGTCGGAGGCCAGCGGCTGGCGGCTTTGCAGGGTCACCAGCAAGACCGCCAGGAGCACGCAGCCGACGGTCACCGCCAGGGTCGGGCTGACGTCGAGCATCAGGCCGAGGGCCACGCCGAGCAACGCGGCATGCGACAGGGTGTCGCCGAAATAAGCCATGCGCCGCCACACCACAAAGGAACCCAGCGGGCCGGCGACTAGCGCCAGGGCGAGGCCGGCGAGCAGGGCGTTGAGCAGAAAATCAGCCATGCTTGCAGCCATCTCCGTGAATATGCGGTTTTACCGGGCCTTTGATGCTCAGGCCCGCAGGTGTTTCGGTAACTACCGCGCCATGCAGATCGTGCTCATGGTCATGGTGGTGGGTGTAGACGGCCAGGCTCTTGGCGTCCTCGCCGAACAGCTCGACAAAGGCCGGATCGAAGCTGACCTGCTCCGGGTGCCCAGAACAGCAGACGTGACGGTTGAGGCAGACCACCTGATCAGTGGTGCTCATCACCAGGTGCAGGTCGTGGGAGACCATCAGCACGCCGCAACCATGGCGATCGCGCAGTTGGGTGATCAAGCGGTACAACTCAGCCTGGCCGGCAACGTCGACGCCCTGTACCGGCTCATCCAGCACCAACAGTTCTGGCTTGCGCAGCAGGGCACGTGCTAGCAGCACGCGCTGCAGTTCGCCGCCGGAGATGCTTTGCAGCGGGCTGTCGATTACCTGTTCCGCGCCCACTTCGGCCAGCGCTGCTTGCACATCCGTGCGGCTGACGCCCGGCACCAGGCGCAGAAAACGCAGCACCGAGAGCGGCAGGGTGGCATCGACATGCAGCTTCTGCGGCATATAGCCGACGCGCAGTTTGGGCTTGCGCCAGACGCTGCCGCTGTCCGGCTTGAGCAGGCCGAGTACAGCGCGCACCAGGGTGGTTTTACCGGCGCCGTTGGGGCCGATCAGGGTGACGATTTCCCCAGGTTTCACGCTGAGCTGTACATCCTGCAGCACATGCTGCCCGGCGAAGGTCACGCCCACTCCGTTGAGGCGGATCAGGGCGTCGCTCATGTCGGCTCCTGGCAGCCCGCGCAGAGGCCGACCACTTCCACTGTCTGGCTTTCCACGGCAAAGCCGACACCGGCCGCGCTGCTGATAATGGCGTCGCTGATCGTGGCCTGTTCCAGCTCGATGGCCGCATTGCAGCTTCGGCAGATCAGGAACTGGCCCTGGTGAGCGTGTTCCGGGTGGCTGCAGCCGACAAAGGCGTTAAGCGAGGCGATGCGGTGCACCAGGCCGTTTTCCAGCAGGAAATCCAGGGCGCGGTACACCGTCGGCGGCGCGGCGCGGCGGCCGTCTTCGTCGCTCAACACGCCGAGAATGTCGTAGGCGCCCAGCGGTTTGTGGCTGGCCCAGACCAGTTCCAGCACGCGTTTACGTAAGGTGGTCAGGCGCAGCCCCTGGCGCGTGCAGATGCTTTCCGCCTCGGCCAGGGCATGGCTGACGCAATGAGAATGGTCGTGTGGGCGTGAGGCCAGGGGCGCTTGAGTCATGGGCAACGACGAATAAGGTGAGAGACGTTATTATATTACCCGTTCCTTCCCGCTTGAGTGCTCTCCGTGTTGCGTCTTTTTCCGGCTTTTGCCCTGTTGTTTATCACTTTTCCCCTGAGTTTCGCGGTTCACGCCGATGTGCGCGTACTGACCAGCATCAAGCCGCTGCAGCTGATTGCCGCTGCTGTGCAGGATGGCGTTGGCCAGCCTGATGTACTGCTGCCGCCTGGCGCTTCACCGCACCACTATGCGCTGCGCCCCTCCGATGTGCGCAGCGTGCGCGAAGCCGACCTGCTGTACTGGATCGGCCCGGATCTGGAAAGCTTCCTGCCGCGCGTGCTGGCTGGCCGCGATAAGCCGAGTGTGGCGGTGCAGGATGTTCCAGGTATGTCCTTGCGTCATTTTGGCGACAGCGATGCGCAACACGCCGAGCATGAGGATGATCACGCAGATCACGCAGATCACGCAGATCACGCAGATCACGCGCATGCCGCTGACCAGCATGACCACGCCCACCGCCCCGGCAGCCTGGACGCGCACCTCTGGTTGCTGCCGGCCAATGCCCGGGTGATTGCCGGCAAGATCGCCACCGACCTGGCGCAAGCCGACCCGGCCAATGCCGCGCGTTACCAGGCCAATGCCAAGGCATTCGGCGAGCGTCTGGATGCTCTGGATCAGCGCCTGAAAAGTCGCCTGAACGGCCTGGCTGGCAAGCCCTACTTCGTTTTCCACGAAGCCTACGACTACTTCGAGGCAGCCTATGGCCTCAAGCACGCCGGGGTATTCAGTGTGCTCGGCGAGGTGCAGCCCGGTGCCCAGCACGTGGCTGCCATGCGCGAACGCTTGCAGCAGGCCGGCCCGAGTTGTGTGTTCAGCGAGCCGCCGTTTCGCCCGCGCCTGGCGCAAACCCTGACCGCCGGCCTGCCGGTCACCTTGGCTGAGTTAGACGCTATGGGCGGCGCTTTGCCAGTGGATGCTGGCGGCTACGAAGCCCTGCTGGAAAACATGGCGGGCGAATTGGCCGGGTGTCTCGAGGCGCTGTAATCAGCGCCCGGACTTTAGAAGGCGAACGGTAGCGCCAGCTCAACCTGCTGACGCTGGGCCAGGCGGCGCTGGAATTCTGCCGGGTCGTGGATCAGCACTTCTTGGCCGGCGAAGGATTCGGCAGCGATCAGGCGTGACAGCCAGAAGCGCACACAGGCGATGCGCAGCATGGCCGGCCACAGTTCAGCTTCGGCCGCGGTAAAGGGTCGTAAACCAGCGTAGGCGCCTAGCAGTGCCTGCGCGCGCTTGCTGTCGAGGCTGCCGTCATCCCGCGAGCACCAGTCGTTCAGGGCAATCGCCAAGTCATAGAGCATCGGCCCCGAACAGGCGTTGTAGAAGTCGATCACTCCGGCCAGGTGGTTACCGTCGAACAGCACGTTGTCGCGGAACAGGTCGGCATGCAGGTTGGCCTGCGGCAAGGCGAGGATGCGCGGCTTCAGCGTGTGGATCTCCGCCAGTGCATCACGCAGCAGTGGCACCTGTTCATCAGGCAACTTCAGGGCCAGGCTTGGCCCTTCGGCGAGCATCCAGTCCAGCCCCCGATCACTCTTGCGCGGCAGCGGCTGATTGCGCGTGGCCAGGTGGATGCGCGCCAGCAGCGCACCGACTTCCTGACAGTGATGCGGGTTGGCTTCATGTACATGCTTGCCGGCCAGGCGCGGTTGCAGCAGCGCCGGTTTTGCCGCCAGGCTGCGCAGCGCTTCGCCGCTGGTCGTACGCAGGGCGTAGGGCACCGGCAGGCCGGCGTCGTGCAGCACGTCCAGCAGTTCTATAAAGAAGGGCAAGTCGGCGCTTGGGCCGCGCTCGATCAGGGTCAGAACGAATTCGCCCTGCTCCAGGCTGACGAAGAAATTGCTGTTCTCGCTGCCCGCAGCAATGCCCTGGAAGTCGCGCAAGCGACCCAGGCCATAGGGGGCGAGAAACGCCTCGAGCTCGTGACGCTCAAGCGGGGTAAACACCGACATTGCAGAACTGCCTTCTTACCAGCTGAAAATTTCCCAGGCCGGAATCAACATATCCGGGCTGTCCGAGCGGACGAAGTTGCCATCGCTGCCATCGGCGCGTACCAGGAAGTACGGTTTGCCGCCTTTAGGGATGACCTTGACCGCGTAGAGAAAACCGTTGACCCGGTATTCATGGATGGTGCGGTCGCCGTCCTGGCGAATGGTTACATCCGGGTCGGCCGAAACCGGATCTTCGGCGTGGGCGACCAGGGTGGTGAATGCCAGCAGGCTGGCGAGCAACAGGCGATTGAGTGCGCGCATGATAACCTTGTCCCTTTGATTCCAATGGTGCGGCCATTCTACCGCCGCCCCCGCCGAAAAGGTTGATCCTGCTCATGAGCCAAGCCCCTCTCGTTCTGGTTGACGGTTCGTCTTACCTTTACCGTGCCTTCCACGCCCTGCCGCCGCTGACCACCTCCAAGGGCTTGCCCACCGGTGCGGTGAAGGGCGTGCTGAACATGCTCAAGAGCCTGCGCAAGCAGTACCCGAAAAGCCCGTTTGCCGTGGTGTTCGACGCCAAGGGAGGGACCTTCCGCGATGAAATGTTCGCCGAGTACAAGGCCAATCGCCCGTCGATGCCCGATGAGTTGCGCGTCCAGGTCGAGCCGCTGCACGCCAGCGTCAAGGCCATGGGCTACCCGCTGCTGTGTGTCGAGGGCGTTGAGGCCGATGACGTGATCGGCACCCTGGCCCGCCAGTGCGCAGCCGAGGGCCGTGACGTGGTGATCTCCACCGGCGACAAGGACATGGCGCAGCTAGTCTGCCCGCACGTTACGCTGGTCAACACCATGACCGGTAGCGTCTATGACATCGATGGCGTGAAAGCGAAATTCGGTGTCGGTCCTGAGCTGATCATCGACTACCTGGCGCTGATGGGCGATAAGGTCGACAACATTCCCGGCGTGCCAGGCGTGGGCGAGAAGACCGCGCTGGGCTTGCTGGTCGGCGTCGGCGGCGGTCTGGATGTGCTCTACGCCAATCTCGACAAAGTGCCGGAATTGCCGATTCGTGGGGCCAAGACCCTGCCGGCCAAGCTCACCGAGCATAAGGACATGGCGTATCTGTCCTACGCGCTGGCGACCATCAAGCTGGATGTACCGCTGAATATTGCCATCGACTCGCTGCACCCAAGCGAGATGGATGTGCCGGCGCTGATGGAGCTGTACGCCGAGCTGGAATTCAAGACCTGGCGTGATGAACTGCTGCGCAGCAATCCGGCCCCGGCGGTCAAAGCCCCGGTCGCAGCGCCTACCGATGACTTGTTTACTCTGGCTCCTAGCGCCAGTGCCGCCGCTGTAGTCGCGCCAGCTCCAGTGGCCGCTGATGCACCGACTGCCGGGGTGGTTGTTGCCGAGTTGCCCGCCGCGGCAGCGTTGGGCGATTACCAGTGCATCCTCGATCAGGCGCAGTTCGATCAGTGGCTGGAGAAACTGCGCAACGCCGAGCTGATCGCGTTCGACACTGAAACCACCGGCCTGGACGCACAAAAGGCCCAGTTGGTCGGCCTGTCCTTTGCGGTCAAGGCCGGCGAAGCAGCCTATATCCCGGTCGCGCATTCCTATATGGGTGTACCGACCCAGCTCGACCGCGATGCGGTGCTCAAGGCGCTGAAGCCGATCCTGGAAGACCCGAACAAGGCCAAGGTCGGTCAGCACGCCAAGTACGACATCAATATCCTCGCCAATGCCTCGACGCCGATTGCGGTGCAGGGCGTGGCCTTCGACACCATGCTCGAATCCTATGTGCTGGACTCCACCGCCACCCGTCACGATATGGACAGCCTGGCGTTCAAGTACCTGGATCACAGCAATATCCGTTTTGAGGACATCGCCGGCAAAGGCGCCAAGCAGCTGACCTTCGACCAGATCGACCTGGCCCAGGCTGCACCCTATGCCGCCGAAGATGCTGACGTGACCCTGCGTCTGCACCAGCACCTGTGGAGCAAACTGTCGGCCGAGCCGAGCCTGGCCAAGGTGCTGCAGGAAATCGAAATGCCACTGGTGCCGGTGCTGGCGCGTATCGAACGCCAGGGGGCGCTGGTGGATGCCAACCTGCTCGGCCTACAAAGCAACGAATTGGGCGAAAAGCTGGTGGCCCTGGAGCGTCAGGCCTTCGAGATTGCTGGTGAAGAGTTCAATCTGGCCTCGCCCAAGCAGCTCGGGGTGATCCTCTACGAGAAACTCGGTTTGCCGGTGCTTAGCAAAACCGCCAAGGGTCAGGCCTCCACCGCCGAAGCGGTGCTCGCTGAGCTGGCCGAGCAGGACTTCGAGCTGCCCAAGGTCCTGATGCAGTACCGTTCCTTAAGCAAACTGAAAAGTACCTACACCGACCGTCTGCCAGAGCAGATCAACCCGCGCACCGGACGTATCCACACCAGCTACCACCAGGCGGTAGCGGCCACTGGGCGCCTGTCGTCCACCGACCCAAACCTGCAGAACATCCCGATCCGCACTGCTGAAGGTCGGCGTATTCGCCAGGCCTTTGTCGCGCCGAAGGGCTACAAGCTGCTGGCGGCGGACTATTCGCAGATCGAGCTGCGCATCATGGCCCACCTGGCCAAGGACGAAAGCCTGCTGGATGCCTTCCGCCATGGCCGCGATGTGCACAAGGCCACCGCCGCCGAAGTGTTCGGCGTGCCGTTGGAGGAGGTCACCAGTGATCAGCGCCGCAGCGCCAAGGCGATCAACTTCGGTCTGATCTACGGCATGAGCGCGTTCGGCCTGGCTAAGCAGATCGGCTGCGACCGCAAACAGGCGCAGGCCTATATCGATGTGTATTTCGCCCGTTACCCCGGCGTACTGGCTTATATGGAACGCACCCGCGAGCAGGCCTCCGAGCAGGGTTTTGTCGAAACCCTGTTCGGCCGTCGCCTGTACCTGCCGGATATCCACGCGAAGAACCAGGCGCTGCGTAAAGGCGCCGAGCGCACCGCGATCAACGCGCCGATGCAGGGCACGGCGGCGGACATCATCAAGCGTGCGATGGTCACCGTGGATAACTGGCTGAGCGAATCCGGCCTGGATGCCAAAGTCATCCTGCAGGTGCACGACGAACTGGTGCTGGAAGTGCGTGAGGATCTGGTCGAGCAGGTCAGCGAGCAGATCAAGCCGCTGATGGGCAATGCCGCCGCGCTGGATGTGCCGTTGCTGGTGGAAGTGGGTGTGGGCGATAACTGGGATGAAGCCCATTGATTCGCGCGCTGTAATTTGGCTGCAGCGCCCGCATGGCGGGCGCTAAAGGCGTATGAGTATCAATACGGCCCCGCTTATAACTAATTAATTACGCCACGATCCTGAACTTTGCCTCGGCTTAACCACTCAGAGTTTATGAATGGCCTAGACAACCATTCGATGCTCCTTTGTTGTGTTAAGTGTTGGCAGATTCTGGACCCCGCCCTAGCGGTTCGGATGTTGAACCCCGAAACTTCCCTCCCCCATAAGAAGTTTCGGGGTTTTTTTTGCCTGCTAACCCAGGGCTGCTGCCCTTGGCTGCGTCAATCAGGCATCGAGCTCTTCATCATCCGGCAGGGCAAATTCGCCCAGCTGCATCCATTGCGCCAGCACTTCCTGAGCGTCTTCGATGCCAATGCGCTTGGGCGCCGAGAATAATTGGATGCTGACGCGATCACCCCAGCCCTTTTGAATATCCTGGCGAACCTTGAGCAAGGTGTTCTTAGCTGCACCAAAAGCCAGCTTATCGGCCTTGGTCAGCAGGATGTGCATGGGCATTTCGCTGGCAACCGACCAATCCAGCATGAGGATATCGAACTCGGTCAGCGGTTTGCGGATGTCCATCATCAACATCAACCCGCGCAAGCATTCGCGGCTACCTAGGTAGGCTTCCAGGTGTTTCTGCCAGTGCAGTTTCAACGGGATCGGCACCTTGGCATACCCGTAACCCGGCAAGTCGACCAGGCGGCGCTCTTCGTCAAGTTTGAAGAAGTTGAGCAGCTGGGTGCGCCCCGGCGTCTTCGAGGTACGTGCCAGACTGGCGTGGGTAAGGGTGTTCAGCGCGCTGGATTTACCGGCGTTGGAGCGCCCGGCGAAGGCCACTTCATGGCCGAAATCTTCAGGGCACTGGTCAACTTTGGCCGCGCTGATAAGGAAAGTAGCCTGTTGGCACAGACCGATAATGGGGTTTTTGGCTTGCATCTGGGTATCCGTGAGGGCGGGCATAGAGTGGCGTTACAGGCGCGATGCCCTTGCGACATTTGCGCGCAGCCTGCCTGTTGCCGCATAGCGGGCAAGCTGCGTCGTTTCCGTTTCAATGACGCCAGTATATAATGGCGCAGATTTTGTGTGCGCTTTCTCCCGTTTTTGGATAAGTGTTCACGGGAACGATTTAGATCATCTGCCCATAGAAAGCAGTACGTTCCCCTCCCTGATGAGGTTGATCTGATGAAAAAATTGCTGATTGCAGCCAGTGCGTTGATGCTGTCGTTGAGTGCTCAAGCTGCACAGGACCCGGAAGCCGTCTACGCCCGTGCGTGCGGTGTGTGCCATAGCGGCGCCATCCCAACTGCTCCCAAGCGTGGTGATAAAGCTGCATGGGAGCCGCGTCTGGCCAAGGGCATGGATGCGCTGGTACTGAGCGTCACCAATGGTCTAAATGCCATGCCGCCTCGCGGCCTGTGCATGGATTGCTCGGCCGAGGATTACCAAGCGGTCATCAAACTGATGTCCGAGTAGGCCTGGGCACAAACTCTTTTTCTTAGTCGCAAATTGGATTAGCTGATGAACAAAGTACTCGTGAGTCTGCTGTTGACCCTGGGCCTCACTGGCTTCGCACATGCTGCAGGCAATGCTGAAGCTGGCCAGGGTAAGGTGGTTGTGTGTGGTGCGTGCCATGGTGCCGATGGCAACAGTGCTGCACCGAACTTCCCGAAACTGGCTGGGCAAGGCGAGCGCTACTTGCTCAAGCAGCTGAAGGACATCAAATCGGGTGCCCGTCCAATTGTGGAAATGACCGGTTTGCTGGATAACCTGAGTGATCAGGATCTGCAGGACATCTCGGCTTACTTTGCTAGCCAGCAAATGAGCGTGGGCGCCGCTGACCCGAAATTGGTCGCGCGGGGCGGCGAGCTGTTCCGGGGCGGCAAATTGGATGAAGGCATGCCGGCCTGCACTGGCTGCCATTCGCCGAACGGTGCTGGCCTGGACGCCGCCGGTTTCCCGCAACTGGGTGGCCAGCATGCAACCTACATTGCCAAGCAGCTGACGGATTTCCGTGAAGGCAACCGCACCAACGATGGTGACACCATGATCATGCGCTCCATCGCGGCCAAGCTGAGCAACAAGGATATCGAAGCGGTTTCCAGCTTTATCCAAGGTCTGCATTGATTCGCGAATTCTGCGACATGTTGTGATGAAATTAGGGTGGCCCAGGCCACCCTTTTTCATTGTGGGCATCGCTACAATGCACGGAACCCCAGTTTGCTTCGCAGGTCGAACTCCGGTTCGCCATCACGCGCCGTTTATAGCCAAGGAGTAATGCATGCGTAACCTGATCCTCAGTGCCACTCTCGTCACCGCCAGCCTGTTTGGCTTGAGCGCTCATGCCGAGCCAATTGAAGCGGGCAAGCAGTATGTTGAGCTAAGCAATCCAGTACCGGTTGCCAAGCCCGGCAAGATCGAAGTGGTTGAGCTGTTCTGGTACGGCTGTGGCCATTGCTACAAATTTGAAGAAACCATCAACCCATGGATCGACACCCTGCCGGATGACGTCAACTTCGTCCGCATTCCGGCCATGTTCGGTGGCATGTGGAACGTACACGGTCAGATGTTTATCACCCTGGAAGCGATGAAAGCCGAGCACAAGGTGCATGCCGCAGTGTTTGACGCCATCCACGTACAGGGCAAGAAGCTCGCCACCCCGGAAGAAATGGCCGACTTCCTGGCTGCCGAAGGCATCGACAAGGACGCCTTCCTCAAAACCTACAATTCGTTTGGCGTGAAGAGCCAGCTGGAAAAGGCCAAGAAACTCGCCATGGCTTACCAGATCACTGGTGTTCCGGTGATGATCGTCAACGGCAAATACCGTTTTGACATCAGCAGTTCGGGCGGCCCGCAGCAAACCCTGCAAGTGGCGGATCATCTGATCGCCAAAGAACGCGCCGCGCAGTAATCGGCGTGCGCGGATAACGCGTAATGCTCAGGCGCTGGCCGGCCAGACGGGCGATTGACCTGTGCGATCCACAGGTCAATCCGCGTTGTGCGCCAGCCGACGACTGGCCGCAAAATGGCAGCCTGCGGTTGCTCAGTTTCAACATTCAGGTCGGCATCAGCACCCAGCGTTATCACCACTACCTGACACGCAGCTGGCAGCATCTGTTGCCGCATGCCGGGCGCAGCGGCAATCTGCAACGGATTGGCGATTTGCTTGGTGATTTCGACTTGGTCGCGCTTCAGGAGGTCGATGGCGGCAGCCTGCGCTCGGGCTACGTCAATCAGGTCGAGCACCTCGCGCATCTCGGCGCCTTCCCTTACTGGTACCAGCAACTCAACCGTAACCTTGGCCGTTTCGCGCAGCATAGCAACGGTGTGCTCAGTCGTTTGCGTCCCAGTTTGCTGGAAGACCACCCGCTGCCCGGCCCACCCGGCCGCGGCGCGATGTTGCTGCGCATCGGTGAAGGACCGGACGCGATTGCCGTGGTGATGATGCACCTGTCCCTTGGCGCGCGTACTCGTACCCGTCAGCTGGCTTATATCCGCGAACTGCTCAGTGACTATCGGCACATGGTGCTGATGGGCGATATGAACACCCATGCCAATGATTTGCTGCTGCATTCGCCGCTGCGCGACCTTGGCCTGGTTGCTCCGCAGATCGAGGCGACTTTTCCAAGCTGGAGGCCGCAGCGCTGCCTGGACCACATTCTGCTCAGCCCGGAGTTACCCCTGGAGCGCTGTGAAGTGCTGTCGCAGCCTATTTCCGATCACTTGCCCGTGGCCGTGCAAATTCGTTTGCCCACTTCACTCTATGGGCCCGCAACGCCTATGCTGAGTGAGCCTTAAACGTGGACTGCAACCATGACTGACGATGCCCAGCGCTGGAAAAGCAAGTACCTGGAAAGCCTGGAACAACAAGAAAAGCTAGAACGCCGTTGGGATGCCCGGCTCGATCTGCTACGACGTGGCCTGGTGCGCAGTTCGCTGGCCGCCGAAGGCAGTGACAAGTCGGTTGACCAGTGCATGCAGGAGCTGCGCGACATTCTGCGTCGCGATGATATTGACGCCGGTCTGTCGGGGCTGATTCCTCGGCTGGAAAAAGCCGTGCTGGATTCGGAAAAGCGCCGCCAGGATCGCGTCGAACAGAACATCTCCGGCGTCACCAGCCTGACTGATCAATTGCTTGCTCTGGAGCCTCCGCGCGAAGTGCGCAAAGCGCTCAAGCAGTTTGCCAAGCGCATTGAAGAGCGTGCCAGCCAACCGCGTGAGCTGCCGGCACTGCTGAGTGAGTTGAGCAGCCTGCAGCAGCAAGCCTTGGCCGCGCTTGATGACGAGGCTACCCAGGCCCGTCCGGGGTTCCTCCAGCGCTTGTTTGGGGGCAAGGACGCTGCACCCGTTAGCTCCGCCGATAGCGAGCCGGCAACCGCTGATGATGCGCCGCCCGTTGTCCCTGTTCCAAACGCTGTCGCACAGCCTGAGCCTCTTGCGCAGGCGGTTGAACCAATGCTGAAGGCCAGCAGTGAAGCGGCTGCGGTTGTGGCGCCGGTCACGCCAAATCCCGCCCCTACGCCATCACTTGCTGCCGTAACGTCCATCGTCGCCGTGACGCCCGTGTCAGCTATGCCTGCCCAGGCCTCTGGGGACCCGGCGTATGCGCTGCCAGAAATTCCCGAGCCGGGTTACAGCGCTGTAGGGCCGCATATTGGCGATAGCCTGATGGGCTTGCTCGATGAGTTGGACTTGCCGGAGCGTCATCGGCCGCAGGGTGAGGTGTTGCGTCAGCGCGTGCAGGGTGGTTTGAACTGGTATGAGCTGGTGTCGGTGCTGGACGATCTGGCTGTGCTGGTCTTGGCCGTTACTGACAGCGGTCAGCGTGAGTTTGCCAGCTACCTCAAGCAGCTCAATGAGCGTCTGGCATCGTTTCTCAGCACCCTCAGCGAGGCTCACGAGGGCTACAGCGAGTCGGCGGAGAGTGCGCGCACGTTCAATCAGGAGCTGCGCGATCAGGTCAGCGGTTTGCAGGCCAGTGTGCAGGATGCGGTTGATCTACCGACGCTCAAGCAATCTCTGGAAGCTCGTCTGGATGGCTTACTCAGCACGGTCAGCGAGCACCAGAAGCAACGTGATGGCCATGAAGAGGCCGTGGCGCAGCGGTTGCAAAGCCTGACCCAGAAGGTTGCCGATATGGAGCAGGAAGCGCAGAGCTTCCGCGATCACCTCGAAGAGCAGCGGCAGAAAGCCCTGATCGACCCGCTCACCGGCCTACCCAACCGTGCCGGCTGGAGTGAGCGCCTTGAGCTGGAGATGGCACGCTGGAAACGCTATGGCGGCGAGTTGCTGCTGGCGGTACTGGATATTGACCACTTCAAGCGGATCAACGATGGCTACGGTCATCTGGCGGGCGACAAAGTATTGAAGATCATCGCCGGTGAGTTGGCCAAACGTTTGCGCAAGACAGACTTTATTGCCCGTTTTGGCGGTGAGGAATTTGTTCTGCTGATTCCTTCCACCCCGTTAGAGGGCGGTCACCAGCTGTTGCAAACCCTGCTGGATGGCGTGGAGCAGTGCCCTTTTCACTTTCGGGGAGAGCGCGTGACCATCACCCTGTCGGCCGGTCTGACGGCCTTTGCCAGTGGAGAAGACAGCGACAAGGTCTTCGAGCGGGCCGATCAGGCGCTGTATCGCGCCAAGAGCGGCGGGCGCAATCGGGTTGAACTGAACTGAGCCGATTCAGGCCACTGCGTGCAGGTAAGGCTTCCAGCTCTCCGGAATGCTGTCCAACTGCGGGTAGCCAAGGCTGCGCAGGTGTCCGCCCGCAAGTAAGAAAGGCGTATGGCGCAGCGCTTGCGGCACGTCACGCAGTTCCGGTAGCCAGAGGCTGACGTACTGCGCTTCAGGGTCATATTCACGGGCCTGGCGCAGGGCATTGAAGACACGGTTGTGCCGTGGGTCGTTGCCCACGCCGGCCAGGTAGGCCCAGTTACCCCAGTTGCTGGCCGGGTCGTAATCGATCAGATGCTCTTCAAACCAGGCCGCGCCGTGGCGCCAGTCCTGCTGTAAATCATTGATCAGGTAGCTGGCGACCACCTGACGACCGCGATTGGACATAAAGCCGGTGGCGGCCAGTTCGCGCATATTGGCATCCACTAGCGGCATGCCCGTGCGACCGCGTGACCAGTCATGAAAGCGCTGGTCCAGCTGCTGCGGTGCCCGTTCAGTGGCTTTCAGGCCGCCCGCCTTGAACAGTGCGCTGCCATGGCGAAGCAGGGTCCAGCGGAAGAAGTCGCGCCAGAGCATTTCGACCCATAGCCAATAGGTCGAATCATTGCGTTTGAACTGCGCTTCATGCCGACGCAGTTCGGCCACCACGCGGCGTGCCGAGAGGCTGCCGTTGGCCAACCAGGGTGAGAATTTTGAGGAGTACTCACTGCCTATCATGCCGTTGCGCGTGTCTTTGTATTGCCGTACCGCCTGGGTTTTCCACAAGTAGTCGCGTAACCGGCCCAGCGCCGCGGGTTCGCCGCCGGCGAATGGGAACGCACTGGCGGCCACGCTGAGCGGTTCGCCGAGGCCCAGCTGCGACAAGGTCGGCAGCGGCTGCATCAACGCCAGTGCACCATCTGGTAGCACCGGTAAGCGGTCGGGCGCATGGCGCGGTTGGAATACCTGCAGGCGCTCTTCCACTAGGCTGCGGAAGCGGCTGAACACATGTGGCAGCTGATCGACACTGAAGGGGAGTTCATCTGGGCGCAACAGATTGTTGGCGGGCGCCTGTTGCAACGTGACATCGCCGAGTTGTCGGGCGACGCGGGCCACCTGGGCACGTTCGTCTGGCGCGATTTCCTCCAGGGTCAGCACCTGATCCAGATTAAACTGGGCCACCAGTTGCGGGATCACCTGCTCCGCCTCGCCGATTACCAGCAGCAGATGTGAGCCGCGTTGGCGCAATTCACCTTCCAGCGCCACCAGGCTTTCCAGCAGAAAGCGCGCACGATGGACGCCCATGCGGCGCATGCCAAACGCGTTGAGTTGCAGCAGTGCTGGGTCCAGCACATACACCGGTAACAGGCATTCAGCCGTTAGGCCCGCCTGTAAGGCGGGGTGGTCATCAAGGCGTAGATCCTGTTTGAACCACAGCAGTGCGCGCATGGTGCTGGCCTCCTAAGCAATACAAAAACTGTACAAGATATCCATATTTGTACAGCTTCCAGTCTAGCAGCGCCAATTGTGTCTTGCCCGGGCAATAGACCAGCGCGGCAAATCTGCCGGATCAAAGGTCTTTTCTACGCCGACAGCTAACCGCAGGGCGCTGGTTGAGCGTGTGGCTGTGGTGCTCGGTGGCGAATGTGACTCAGCACGACCGCCATGCTTGCTAGGCCCCATGCCTGCGCACAATAAGGCGCGTTCGCATTGCAACGGCAACAGGCCCTAAACTCTGCCGATCAGTTGAGGAGTCACTATGGATATTTTCGGCATCGCTGCGTTGATCTTTCTGGTCACCGATCCCTTCGGCAATATCGCCATCTTTATCGCCGCATTGAAAAACGTACCGGCCAAACGTCGCCTATGGGTTGCAGCACGTGAGTTGCTGTTTGCGCTGGCGTTGTTGCTGCTGTTTCTTACCTTTGGTGACAAAGTGCTCAGCGCGCTGGGGCTGTCGCGGGAGGCAACTGCGATTGCCGGCGGTATCATCCTGTTTGTGATCGCCATGCGCCTGATCTTCCCTGGTCCGCAAGGGGTATTGGGTGATGTGCCGGATGGCGAGCCCATGCTGGTGCCACTGGCCACTCCGGCGGTTGCCGGGCCTTCCGCCCTGGCGGTGTTGATGACCCTGCGCAATACCCACGAGGGTGAGCTTTGGGAGCTCTATGCCGCCGTCGTGTTGGCCTGGGCGGCGACTGCATTCATTTTGCTGCAGGCTTCATGGCTGCAGCGGTTTCTCGGACCTCGCGGGTTGACCGCAGTGGAGCGGTTGATGGGCATGCTGTTGATCATGCTCAGCGTCGATATGCTGCTGGATAACCTGCAAAGCGTGTTGCATATCAGCCCATGAAAGCTCTCTGTTTAAGTATTCTGGTGCTATGGCTGGCCGGCTGTAGCAGCGGCCTGCGCATCGATGACAGCTATACCGCCACTGGGCAGAACAGCCGCGTGCAGTACATCGTGCTGCACTACACCTCTACCGACATGGCGCGCTCGCTGCAATTGCTGACCGAGACCGACGTCAGCAGTCATTACCTGATCGGCGAAGCCCCGCCGACCATCTACCGCCTGGTCGACGAGAACCGCCGTGCCTGGCATGCCGGTGACAGCCAGTGGCAGGGGCGGACCTGGCTCAATGGCACCACGATTGGCATCGAGCTGGTTAATCAGGGGTTTTATGACACGCCCAGCGGCCGTTACTGGCAGCCCTTTGCTCCGGCGCAGATCGACGCGCTGATCGAGCTGCTTAAAGACATCATGCAACGCCACCAACTGCCGCCTGGCAGCATCCTGGCGCACAGTGATGTCGCGCCGCAGCGCAAGGTTGACCCCGGTCCGCTGTTCCCCTGGAAACGCTTGGCCGATGCCGGTCTGATGCCTTGGCCGGATGCCAAGGCTGTGGCGCGTCAGCAGGCGCTGTTCAGCGCCAGTCTGCCAAGCGTGCAATGGTTTCAAGAGCAATTGATGCGGCAGGGCTACGCGGTGCCGCTGCATGGTGAGCTGGATCAAGCCACGCGCAATGTCATCGCGGCCTTTCAGATGAAATACCGCCCGGCACGCTATGACGGCGAGCCGGATGCTGAAACAGCGGCGCTTTTGGTAGTGCTGGCCGCAACGCTCTAAACCGAGGCCCGCAGCGTTGGTGATAAACGACCGCCGAAACAACGTGTGTTTCGGCGGTTTTTTATGTGTGCATGTTCGTTTCTAGACTGTGCATTCGATAATCGTTCTGCCGATGCTCTTTTGTCTGAAAATGTATACAAAGTTGTAGCCAAGAGCTTTTTGGTTTGTCTACATTAGTCGGACAAGAACAACAGCGAGTAACTCAGCATGACGACTTCACCTGTTACGCCGTCCTCCGCGCAGCGTCCGGAAGACGAAAACCTCGGTATCGGTGCCAACCTCGCCTATGGCCTGCAGCATGTGCTGACCATGTACGGCGGGATTGTCGCGGTTCCGTTGATTGTCGGTCAGGCGGCTGGACTGTCGCCGGCGGATATTGGTCTGCTGATTGCCGCCTCATTGTTTGCCGGTGGCCTGGCGACCCTGCTGCAAACCCTCGGCCTGCCGTTCTTCGGCTCGCAGCTGCCGCTGGTGCAGGGCGTGTCCTTTGCCGGTGTGGCGACCATGATCGCGATTATCGGCAGCGATGGTGCCGGCGGTCTCCCGGCAGTGTTCGGCGCGGTAATCGCGGCGTCGCTGATCGGCTTGCTGATCACGCCGGTGTTCTCACGCATCACCAAATTCTTCCCGCCGCTGGTCAATGGCATTGTCATCACCATCATTGGCCTGACGCTGATGCCGGTGGCGGCGCGCTGGGCCATGGGCGGTAACAGTGCCGCGGCGGATTTCGGTAGCATGGCCAATATCGGTCTGGCCGCGCTGACCCTGGTCACCGTGCTGCTGTTGAGCAAGCTGGGCAGTTCGAGCATCTCGCGCCTGTCGATCCTGCTGGCCATGGTCATCGGCACCCTGGTGGCCGTGGCCCTGGGTATGGCGGATTTTTCCAAGGTGACTGAAGGGCCGATGGTGGCGCTGCCCAGTCCATTCCATTTCGGCATGCCGACCTTCCATGTCGCGGCCATCATTTCGATGCTGATCGTGATCATTGTCACCTTGGTGGAAACCTCGGCGGACATCCTGGCGGTCGGTGACATCATCGAAACCAAGGTCGACTCCAAGCGCCTGGGCAACGGCCTGCGTGCGGACATGATCTCCAGCGTGTTTGCGCCGATCTTTGGCTCGTTCACCCAGAGTGCCTTTGCCCAGAACGTCGGCCTGGTGGCGGTGACCGGAGTGAAAAGCCGCTATGTAGTGGCCTCGGCCGGCTTGATTCTGGTGACCCTCGGCCTGCTGCCGGTGATGGGCCGTCTGGTCGCTGCCGTGCCCACGGCGGTGCTCGGCGGTGCGGGCGTGGTGCTGTTCGGCACCGTGGCGGCCAGCGGTATCCGTACCCTGTCCAAAGTTGATTACCGCAACAACATGAACCTGATCATCGTCGCCACTTCGATCGGTTTCGGCATGATCCCGATTGCTGCGCCGACCTTCTACCACCACTTCCCGGCCTGGTTCGAAACCATTTTCCATTCGGGCATCAGCTCGGCGGCGATCATGGCGATTGTGCTCAACCTGGCCTTCAACCACTTCAAAACCGGCAACTCGGACCAGCAATCGGTCTTCGTGGCCGGCCACGAGCGCACCCTGCGTTACCAGGATATTGCCGCACTGAACGATGGCGATTACTTCAAAGGCGGCAAACTGTTCGATGCCGAGGGCAAGGAAGTGCCGCTGATCAAGGAAGCGTCAGGGCACTAGCCGGGCTTGCCACCACGCGTTTAACGCGGCGTGGTGGCGATCAGGCGTGAGTCGGCCAGGGCGGCCGTGCGGTGTTCGGTGGCCGCGCGGTACTCCGGATCGGCAAGCATGCTGAGAAAGGCCGCCTTGGAGGGGTAGCGTACCAACAGCAGTTCATCCCACTGTTCACCCTCCGGGGCAATCAGGGCCGCCTGTGCGGCGGCCATGACCTGCACCTCACCCCCCACCCCGCGCACTTTGCGCAACGCCGTTTGGCTGTAGCGTGCATAGGCTTCGCGCCCGCTGCAGGGGATATGGCTGCTGCCGCTGGAGTAGCTGGCCTGGGCCTGAAAGCGCAGCAGGTTGAGCATCAGCAATGGCGTATCGTCGGCTACTGCAGCGCTAAAGGCAGCCAGTTGGGCAGGGCTTGGGTTGATGCTGGGCATGACAGCGCTCCTCATGTGTGGAGCGCCCAGTGTCGGCCTGCGTCGGCTCACAGGCAATCTGCATCAGCCAGGCTGATTGCGTGTAATCGAAGCCTTAAACCGGCAACGCCACATAAAACTGCGCACCCTGACCGGCGCGTGAATGCACGCCGATCTGTCCGCCATGCAGCTGGATGATTTCCTTGCACAGCGCGAGGCCGAGGCCGGCGCCGCCTTTCTTACGGCTGACCTGCACGAAGGGCTCGAAGATTCGCGCCTGCTGGCGATAGGGAATGCCCTCGCCGTTGTCTTCCACACTGAGCACCACCCGATCATCCTGCTGCCGTGCCTGCAGGCGGATCTGCCCGCCGGGGTGGCTGTGGCGTAGGGCGTTGCCGATCAGGTTATCGAGCACCCGCTCGATCTGCAGCGGATCGATCTGCACGTCCGGCAGATCGCCGTGCACTTCACAGGCCAGGCTGATCTGCAGCTCGTCGGCCTGGGTGGTGAAGCGTTGCTGGGTCTGTTGCAGCAGCGTGCCTAGGGCACAGTTAGAAAGCTCCAGGGTCTGCAGGCCATTCTGGTAGCGCGAGAAATTCAGCAGATCGTTGATCAGGCGCAGCAGGCGGTGCATTTCCTCATCCACGGTATTCAGTAGGTCGGCTTCACGGGATTCTGCGGCAAACTGCAGGCGCTCCTGCAGCAGGCCGAACGCCATCAGCATGCCGGTCACCGGCGTACGCAGCTCATGTGAGGCGCGCAGCACGAACTCGCTGCGCACCCGTTCAAAGGCGCGCTGCTCGGTGACATCGCGCAGCACCATCACCGCGCACATAAAGCGCCCTTCGCTGTGATGAACACCAGACAGGCTGTAGGCCAACACACGTTGCTCGCCATCGACCTCGGTCTGCACATCGTCCAGCACCTCATCCAGGCTTTCGCCCTGCAGTACCTTGTGCAACTGCTCGGCCAGATCGGCGCGATTCAGGGCCACGTCGAGGGTCTGCCCGAGCTGCTCGGCACCCCAGCTCAACTGGCGCAGGGCCACCGGGTTGACGTGCTCGACCCGGCCTGCGCAATCGAAGATCAGCAGGCCGTCGTCGATGCTGTCGAGCACCGCTTGCAGGCGCTGTTGCTCGGCCTGCAGGGCGGCCACATCGCTGCTCTTGAACTCGCGCAGGGCCTCGGCCATCAGGCCGAAGCGCTGGCTCAGGGCGGACATTTCCGCCACCGGGGTCAGGGGCAGGGTGACCTGAAAATCGCCCTGGCCAATCTGGTCGGCGGCCCGCGCCAATGCCTCGATGGGCCGGCCGAAGCGCTGGGCGATGCTGTGCGCGGTGACAAATCCGATCACCAACACGGCCAGGCCGATCAGCCCAAGCAGCCCGGCGATCAGCCAGGCACGTTCACGGGCGCGTGCTTCTTCCTGTTCCACGGCGCTGACGTAACGCATCTGCACGGCGTTGATCCGGTCGCGCAGGGCCTCAATGGCCCGGCCGAAGCTGTCATTGCTGAGCAACTCACGGCGCACGGTCAAGGGCTTGGCCAGCAGGTCATCAAAGCTGGCGTAGGCGCGCTCAATTTCGGCAACCGCCTGACGGTCGCTGTCATCGGTGGCGCTTTCGGCGGCGCGCTGTAGCCAGCGTTTGAACTGCTGATCGGAGGTTTTCAGGGCCTCGCGGTCGAGGTCCTCGGCGAGCAGCAGAATCACCTGTTTGCCCAGCTCCTGACGCAGGCCCAGGCTGGCATCGATGATCTGCAGGTTGCGGGTCATCGCCTGGCTCTGCACCTGGGTCAGCTGTAGCACGCTGAACATCCCCAATAACAACCCGACCAAGGCGACGGTAAGCAGCGCACTGCTGCTGATAAACAGCCGGCTGCGCAGGTTCACAGGCTGAGCTGCTTGCGTTTGCGGTACAGGGTTGAGGCATCGATGCCGAGGGTTTTCGCCGCCTGGTCGAGGCTGTCGCTGTTGGCCATCACGGCGCTGATATGGGCTTTTTCAAGGGCTTCCAGGCTCAGCTGGTCACCGATTTGTGGTGCACATGGGTTGGCCTGGGCGTTCAGCCCGAGGTGGCTGACCTGCACCAGTTCTTCGCTGCAGATGATGCTGGCGCGCTCAATCACGTTGCGCAGCTCGCGGATATTGCCCGGCCAGGCGTAGGTGAGCAGCGCCTCGCGCGCTTCCTCGCTGAAGTTGCGTGCCGGCCGGGCGTACTCGACGACAAAACGCGCGAGGAAACGCTCGGCCAGGTCGAGGATGTCCTCGCGACGCTCGCGCAGCGGCGGCAGGGTCAGGGTGATGACGTTTAGGCGATACAGCAGGTCTTCACGGAAGCGCCCTTGCTGGACCATTTCATCCAGGTTGAGGTTGGTGGCCGCGAGAATCCTTACATCGGCCTGGCGGGTCACCGGGTCGCCGATGCGTTCGTATTGCTTGTCCTGAATAAAACGCAGCAGCTTGGGCTGCAGCGCCAGTGGGAAGTCACCGATCTCATCGAGGAACAGGCTGCCACCATCGGCCTGGTTGACCCGCCCCAGGGTACTTTCGCTGGCACCGGTAAAGGCGCCGCGGTTATGCCCGAACAGCTCGCTTTCCATCAGCTCGGCGCTCAGCGACGGGCAGTTGATGGTGATGCAGGATTTCTTCGCGCGCTTGCTCCAGCGGTGAATGGCTTGCGCCAGCTCACCCTTGCCGGTGCCGGACTCGCCGAGAATCAGGATGTTGGCGTCGGTATCAGCCACCTGCTTGGCCGTCTGCAGCACCGCCATCAGCGCCGGACTCTGCGAGTCGAGGCCATCGCCGGGCTTGCGCACATAGCCTTCCAAACGCTCCAGGCGTTCAACCAGTTGGCGCGCTTCCAGCTGCTTGGCGGCGGCCAGGCGCAGCTGCTCCGGGCTGCAGGGCTTGACCAGATAATCCGCCGCGCCGGCCTGAATGGCATCCACCGCAGTGTCTACCGCCGAGTGCGCGGTGACGATCACTACACGCATCCAGGGCGCCTGCAGACGCATCTGCGCCAGCACCTCCAGGCCGTCGTCTGCGCCCAGGCGCAGATCGAGAAAGCACAGATCGAAAACCTGACGCAGCAGCAGGGCATCGGCCTGTGCTGCGCTGCTCGCGGTACTCACCTGATAACCCTGATCTTCCAGGCAGTAGCGGAAGGTGCGCAGGATGGCGGTCTCGTCATCCACCAGCAAAATGCGCCCCAGGCTGTGTTCTTCCGTGCTTGCGTGCATAGCCATCTCCTTCTTATCCCGCACGCAGTCATTGCGTGCACAGGGTTAGTCCGCGGCGCGTCGTGCAAGTTGCACGGCTGTTCTGTGGCGATCATGCAAGCTGCAAGCTTTGCGTGTGCGCTAATCAAGTTTAAGTAACTGATTTATAAGAATTTATTAAGATTGAAAAAGCTGGCATGCGGCTTGCGATCTATCAGTAACGACGGCGACAAACGGCCGTCTGCTTGATCGTTATCCATTGGAGGAACTGCCATGCATCAATTGAAAACTCTGGCCCTGGCCACTGCGACCGCCGGCCTGATCGGTCTGGCGCCTTTCGCTGCCTATGCTGCCGAGGGCGATGCCAGCCGCGAGCTGAGCGAGGCACGCCAGGAAGGCTCGATCTGGACCGCGTTTGCCCTTAACCGCCACCTCAACCCCTTCACCATCGATGTGGATGTGGAGAACGGCAGCGCCAAGCTGACCGGTAAGGTGGAAACCGATGTTGAGCGCGACCTGGCTGAGCAGATTGCCCTGGGTATCGAAGGGGTGAAAAAGGTCGACAACCAGCTGACCCTCGACCCGGCCTTTGAAGCCAAGGCCAGCGCCGAGCCGAACCTGTCGCAGCGTTTTGACGACGCGACCCTGGTCGCCACGGTGAAATCCAAGCTGCTGTGGAACAGCAATACCGAAGGTCTGGATATCAACGTTAATGCGGACAACGGCAAAGTCAGCCTGACCGGTAACGCGCAGACCGCTGAAGCCAAGGAACTGGCTGGTCGTTTGGCGGCCAACACCGATGGCGTGCGTGCAGTGAACAATCAGCTGAGCGTCAGCGCCACTGACAGCACCGCTGCCAAGGCGCAGAACGCCGCCGATGACACCGCTGCGGTGATCAGCGATGCGTGGATCACCAGCAAGGTGAAATCCAGCTTTATCTACAGCCGTAACCTCGACGGTCTGGATATTTCCGTCGACACCCAAAAGGGCATGGTCAGCCTCAGCGGCACCGTGCTGAGCAATGCCGAGAAGCAACTGGCGATTGAAACCGCCCGCAACATCCGTGGCGTGCGCGGCGTTGACGCCGATGCTCTGCGCATCGATAGCTAATTCATCCGGGCGTCGGCCATACCGGTCGCGGCCTGTTGTCTGAGGCTGCCTTGGCAGCCGCTACAACTCATAGGAGATCCACCATGACTGATAAAACAGAGCAACTTAACGAACTGATCGAAATCACCCGTGACGGCCAGCGCTTCTACCAGCACGCCCACGATGAAGTGAAGGACGTGCGCCTGCAGGTGCTGTTCCGTGACATGTCGCAGAGCAAGAGTGAGCTGATCCGCGCGCTGTCGGTAAAAGTTGCTGCCAACCAGGAAGTCCCGGCCAGCGGCGGCACCTTTGTCGGCAAGCTGCGTCAGGTTTACGCCGATACCAAAGCGACCCTGGTCAGCGACACCGAAGCCACCTACGTGTCGCAGTTGGAAGAAGCCGAAGACCGCATCCTGCATGCCTTCGAGGATGCTCTGGAAAGCGCCGAGCCAGATGTACAGGCTCTACTGACTGCAGAAATGCCGAAAGTGCGCGCCAACCATGACCGTATGCGTACCCTGAAACAGTCCATGCAGTAAGCCCGGTCCGGTGTGGTTTGCGCCACACCGGGTCTTACCGCGCCACGGCGCACACTGAGTAAACAAGGAGTATTGCCATGCTGAGTTGGGCCATTACCTTTCTGATTATCGCCATCATCGCTGCAGTCCTGGGCTTCGGTGGTATCGCCGGCACCGCCACGGGTATCGCGAAAATTCTCTTCGTGGTGTTCCTGGTGATGTTTGTCGTCTCGTTCATCATGGGCCGTCGCCCACGTGGATAGAGGAGCCGCTATGACCATCAAGACGCTGCTTGCCGCCCTCTTGCTGGGCGGCAGTGCGGCGGCTTTGGCCGCGGATACCGATGGCCAATTCCGCCTCAATGAACTGCTCGCCAGTGACCCTGCCTATCAGGAGACCTGGCAAGAACTGGTGGAAGACGAAAGCCGTTTGCCGGAGTGGGTGATGAACCTCAGCGGCATCGCCAGCCCCATGCAGGGCCTGGATGACGACGGCGACAAGTACCTGGTCGGCCAGCTGTGTGAAGCGCACAACTGCTTCAATCAGCGCCTCTACGTCGCCTTCAGCTGGGACAAGGAGGACGCCTACGCACTCTATGTGCAGCTGCCCGACGGCCTGCCGACGGACAAGGCACCCAGCCAGCACGCTACCCTGCGCTGGCTCGGCGAACCGGATGAAGCGACTCAGCAGTTGCTTCAAGAGCAGCTGAGAAGTGACCCGAACTGGTACTAAGAGTCTCTTTACGATCTGCTGCGCGTCGGCCCTGCTGCGTTAAAAACAGGCTCGGTAAGCCGCTTGCGGCTAACGCGCTTTAGCGCGGCCCGGAGGGCGAGTAGAACGAGTAATGCTCATGTACAACAGTACACTTCGCTTGATTCGCTGCGCTCACCCTACGGGCCAGCCGTTGGCTGTTACTCCGCTGCGCTACGTTTCTCGTCTGTTTTTGCCTTGCAGGACTCTAGCTCGCAAGCTCGTAAAAAGACTCTCTCCATCTCCTTTGTATAAGCCGCTGTATAAGCCGCGCTATCATCCCGCCCATTGATCTGGGGGAGAGACGGCATGCTCAATTGGCTGTGGCTGGGGTTTTTCGTGGTGGCGGCCATTGCCGGCCTGTCGCGCTGGTTGCTCGGTGACGACCCGGCGGTGTTCGCTGCCATGGTCGAAAGCCTGTTTGCCATGGCCAAGCTGTCGGTCGAGGTCATGGTGCTGCTGTTCGGCACCCTGACCTTGTGGCTCGGCCTGCTGCGTATCGCTGAAAAAGCCGGCCTGGTCGATGCTCTGGCGCGCATGCTCGGCCCACTGTTTGCGCGGTTGATGCCGGAAGTACCGCGCGGCCATCCGGCCCTCGGCCTGATCACCATGAACTTCGCCGCCAATGGCCTGGGCCTGGATAACGCCGCCACGCCGATTGGCCTGAAAGCCATGCGCGCCCTGCAAACGCTCAACCCCAGCAGCACCACGGCGAGTAATGCGCAAATCCTGTTTCTGGTGCTTAACGCCTCGTCGCTGACCCTGCTGCCGGTGACCATCTTTATGTACCGCGCCCAGCAAGGTGCTCCCGATCCGACTTTGGTGTTTCTGCCGATCCTGCTGGCCACCAGTGCTTCTACCCTGGTCGGCCTGCTGTCGGTGGCGCTGATGCAGCGCCTGCGCCTCTGGGACCCGGTGGTGCTGGCGTACCTGATCCCCGGCGCGCTGCTGCTCGGCAGCTTTATGGCCGTGCTGGCGACCATGTCCGCCACGGCGCTGGCGGCCCTGTCGTCGCTGGCCGGCAACCTCACCCTGTTCGGCATCATCATGCTGTTTCTGCTGCTCGGCGCGCTGAAGAAGGTGGCGGTGTACGAGGAGTTTGTCGAAGGCGCCAAAGAAGGCTTCGACGTGGCCAAGAGCCTGCTGCCCTACCTGGTGGCGATGCTCTGCGCGATTGGCGTATTGCGTGCGTCCGGCGCCTTGGAATTCGGCCTCGACGGCATTCGTTGGCTGGTCGAGGTGTTCGGTTGGGATACGCGCTTTGTCGAAGCACTGCCCACCGCGCTGGTCAAGCCGTTCTCCGGCAGCGCAGCGCGCGCCATGCTGATCGAAACCATGCAGACCCAGGGCGTCGACAGCTTTCCCGCGCTGGTCGCCGCGACCATTCAGGGCAGCACGGAAACCACCTTCTACGTGCTGGCAGTGTACTTCGGTGCGGTGGGCATCCAGCGTGTGCGCCACGCCGTGGGCTGTGCGCTGCTGGCTGAGTTTGCTGGCGTGGTGGCGGCGATCTTCGTCTGCTACTGGTTCTTCGGCTAAGCATTTAGCTCCCCTCTCCCACGTGTGGGAGAGGGGCTGGGGGAGAGGGTGAAAAAACACCAAGCCCTCTCCCTAACCCTCTCCCGTAAACGGGAGAGGGAATAAAAGGCACCCACCGCTAAGCCGCTACTCCACCACCTTAAACCGCAGCACCCCAATCATCTGCCCGGCTTCGGTCAGTACCTGCACCTGCCAGCGGCCTACGGCGTCGGCGGGGAAGTTCTGTTTGTGGGTCCAGGCGCGGTAGCCTTCCTTGCGCCCGCCGTGGATATCCAGGGCGATGCGCTCGACCTCGCCGCCATCGCGACGCCAGACGTGATAAATCCGCTCATTCAGCCCACGCGGTGCGTTGATCGCGGTGTAGGCGAACAGGCCCTGACTGCGCAGCTGCGCCACGCTCAGTTCCTTGATGCTTTCGCCCGGCGCGCGGTTCTGGTTGTCGAATTCACTGGTGACCGCCACCTCGGTTAGCCACAAGGTCGCCGGTGGCACCCAGGTGCGCGCCAACCAGCCGCCTGCGCCGATGGCCAGGGTCATGCCCACCAACAGCAGGCCACGCCACCAACGGCGCACGGTGATGATCGCGAACAGCGAGGGAAACGACAGCAATACCGCCGCCGCCAGTGCCAGCTGATAGCTCTGCGGGGTGGTCAGTTTGAAGATGATCGGCAGCGCGGTGAGCAGCACCGCGAACAGCGCCAGGGTGTGATAGGCGAGAAACAGCCAGCGCTTAGGCGCCAGCCACTTGTAGTACAGCGGATCAATGATCGAAATCAGCGCCGCGCAAGCCAATAGGCCGCTGAACAGCAACTGGCCGCTGTTCCAGGTGGTGGTGATAAAGAAGAACGGCAGAACGAAGAACAGGCTCTCCTGGTGGATCATCTGCGTGGCATAGCGCAGCAGCGGCGGCGGTAACTCGAAACCGAACCACTGGGCGATGCGCTCGCGCAGGATGTTTTCCAGAATCAGCCACAACCAGCTGACCAGCATCACCAGCGCCAGCACCTGCGCCAGTCCGGCATGCCGCTCGACCAGCAGAAAGCTCGCCAACCCCGAGGCAAAGCCAAAGATCGCCACCATCCCCGGATTGCGCTGAATCAGGGCGATCAGTTTGAACACCTGTTGTTTCACTGCTTGCATGGGACGTCCGATTACTCCGACCACACGGCCAGACGATTACCACTGGGATCGCTGAACTCGAAGCGTCGCCCGCCGGGGAAGCTGAAAATTTCCTGAGTGATCTGCCCACCTGCCGCCGCCACCTGGGTGCACACAGCCTGCAGATCCGTGGCGTAGATCACCACCAGCGGCCCGCTACCCGCTGCGCTGTCAGTGGTAAAGCCGCCCTTCATGCGCCCGTCGGTAAAGCTGCTGTAGTGCGGGCCGTAGTCGGTAAAGCGCCAGCCAAAGACCTGTTCATAAAAATGCTTGAGCGCCGGCAGGTCGACGGCGGCGAACTCGATGTAGTCGATACGCAGATTCTGTTCGGCTTGGCTCATGGCGGCATACCTGGGCAAATGGCGGGGCGCAGAGCATAGCGCGCCCAGCCGGCCAGGGCACACGCATCTGTCGCCTTTCGCCACGCTGTTTGGCCAGCCTTGCCACTGCCTCCGCGCAACCCGCTGGATAGCCTGTAATGGGGTATCACAGTCGTTAGAAATGCAGCACTCGCACCTTTGTGCGGTGCTGGGTACGGAGAGGGAAATGCGTGTTTTGATCACCGGCGCCGCTGGCTATATTGGCCAGCAGCTGCTTAACCAATTGGCCATACAGCACCCGCAGTGGACGCTGATTGCCGCTGATATCCGCCCGCAAAGCCGCGCGGGGCTAAAACTGAATATCGAACCGGTACTGCTTGATACCAGCAACTCAGCCGCCGTGGCGAGTTGTGTCGCCACTTGGCGGCCGCAGGCGATCGTTCATCTGGCCTCGGTGGTCACACCGCCGCTAGGCATGAGCGAAGAACAGCTGCATGCCATCGATGTCGGCGGTACCCAATCGTTGATCCAGGCGGCTGCGGCCCATGGCGTCGAACAGTTGATCGTTACCAGCTCCGGCGCCGCCTACGGCTATGATCCACAGAATGCCGAGTGGCTGGATGAAGACCAGCCGCTGCGCGGCCATGCACAGTTCGCCTACGCCAAGCACAAACGTGAAGTGGAGATGCTGCTGGCCGAGGCCCGCACGCAGCACCCGCACCTCAAGCAGCTGGTGCTGCGCCCCGGCACCATTCTTGGCAAACAGGTGAACAACCAGATCACCGAGCTGTTCAAAAAGCCGTCAGTGCTGGGTATTCGCGGCAGCGATAGCCGCTTCGTATTTATCTGGGATCAGGATGTGGTGGACATCATCTGCCGCGGCCTGCGCCAGCAGAGCGCCGGCATCTTCAACCTGGCCGGCGATGGCGCGCTATCGCTCAAGGAAATCGCCGAACTGCTTAACAAACCCTACCGCGCCCTGCCAGCCTGGCTGATCCGCGCCGCGTTGCACGTGCTAAAGCCACTGGGCTTAAGCCCCTACGGTCCTGAGCAAGTGGATTTTCTGCGTTATCGCCCGGTGCTGAGTAACCGCCGGCTGAAACAGAACTTCGGCTTTAGCCCACGCTATAGCTCGCGCGAAGCGTTTCTGGCGTTTTTACGAGTGCAGGGGATTTAGCCTGCGGTTATTGCGCTTTCTGCCGCGCCCGATACTCGCCTGGCGTTAACCCAGTCCATTGGCGAAACGCGCGAAAGAACACGCTGGGTTCCGAGTAGCCCAGCAGCAGGGCGATTTCTGCGGCGGGTAAGTCGCCGGTGCTGAGGTGTTGTTCGGCCAGTTGCTGGCGGGTGTCATTCAGCAGTTGCTGGTAGTTGCAGCCTTCATCGGCCAGGCGCCGTTGCAGGGTGCGTTCGCTCAGGTGCAGATGGCGCGCCAGCTCGCTGCGGTCCGGCTCGCCGCGCGCCAGTTGTTCACCGAGCAGGGCGACCACACGGGCGCTTAGCCCTTCGCTGGGCAGACGTGCGAGCAGGGCTTCGGCATGCTGGCGCAGCAGGTTTTGCAATGGCGGGTTGGCCTGGATCAGCGGCGCTTTGGCCAGGCTGCGCGGCAGAACGATGCCGTAATCACTGGCGGCAAATTGCAGCGGGCAGGCGAAAGTCTCGCGGTAGCTGTCCAGCGTCGGCGGTTCGGGGTGAACAAACTGCGCGCGCAGCAGCTGCCAGTTATCCAGCAGCGGGTGCAGCATCTGCACCCAGCAGGCCATCAGCGCCAGGACGCGGGTGCGGGTGGCCGGCAGCTCGGGATGCAGCGGGCGGTAGAGCAGCTGCAGCTCCTCGCCTTGTTCGCGCAGTTGTACTTCGCCGCCCTCGCCCACTAGGCGCTGATAGCGCAGCCCGGCGGCCAGCGCGTCGCCGAGGGTCGGACTACTCTGCAAGAGGTAACCGAGCACGCTGAACGGGCCAGGGGCGAGGTTGCAGCCCAGGGCCAGGCCGGGTTCCGCATGTTCGATACGGCTGAGGTGTTGCCACAGTTGTTCCTGAGTGGCGAAAGGCACGCGCGCATCGGGGTCGCTGAGTTGGCTGTCGTGCAGTTCGCAGGCGCTCATCAATTGAGCGCGATCAACGCCCAGGCGGCTGGCGGCATGCAGCACCGCCAGAGTGATGCTGGCGCTAACCGAGGTGTGGAGTGAGTCGAGTGGGTTCTTGGGCATGGCTTGATTCTGCCCAAAGCTGTGGCCTGAAGGTAGCGTTAAGACGTCTAGGGTTTGTTCCATTCGCGCCGCCGCGAACGAAACGGCAACAGACCCTCGCTAACACTTGGTTACCAGGGGAGCGGGTATTACTCCGTGCAACCTGTGGCTGAGCGGTTAGACTCTTGCTCTATGGACGCACTCAAAAGGTGCGTTCGGCTTAAAAATAAACAGAAAAGGAGAACTCCCATGAAAGGTAAATCCCTGGCATGGGCCCTGTCCGCTGCACTCGCAGGTATTACCCTGAGCAGCGCCGTACAGGCCGAAGAGAAATTCGTCACCATCGGCACCGGTGGTCAAACCGGCGTTTATTACGTTGCCGGTCAATCGATCTGCCGTTTCCTCAATCGCGGTGCGGCTGAGCACGGTATCAAGTGCAACGCGCCAGCCAGCGGCGGCGGCGTGGCCAACGTCAACGGCATCCGCAGTGGCGAATTCAATTTCGGCATCATGCAGTCAGATCACCAGTTCAAGGCCATGAAGGGCGTTGCGCCGTTCGAGAAAGAAGGCGCCATGGAGGACATCCGTGCGGTGTTCTCGCTGCAGAGTGAGGTGTTCACCATCCTCGCCCGCCGTGATGCCAACATCGCCAGCTTCGATGACCTCAAAGGCAAGCGCGTAAACATCGGCAACCCAGGTTCCGGTCAGCGCGACACCCTGGAAGAGATCATGCAGGTCAAGGGCTGGGATCGTTCCGCCTTCTCCCTGGCCGCCGAGCTGAAGCCGGCTGAGCAGGCTTCTGCCCTGGGCGACAACAATATCGACGCGATGACCTACTTCGTTGGCCATCCGAATGGCGCGATCCAGGAAGCCACCACCACCACCGACGCGGTACTGGTGCCGGTGACCGGTGCGGAAATCGACAAGCTGCTGGCCGAGAAGAGCTACTACACCAAAGCCGATATCCCAGGCGGCGTTTACAAGGGCAGCGATGCGCCAACCCCTTCGATTGGCGGCAAGGCGGTGCTTTCCACCTCGGCCAATGCCAGCCCGGAAGTGGTTTACCAGCTGGTTAAATCGGTCTTCGACAACATTGATCGCTTCAAGCGTCTGCACCCTGCATTTGCCGACCTGAAAGAAGCAGACATGATCAAAGTCGGCCTCAGCGCCCCGCTGCACGAAGGCGCCGTGCGTTATTACAAAGAGCGCGGCTGGTTGTAAGCAGCCCACGCTGCCCGCTTTAACGGGCTAGTGTTTTCAGATAAGCAAACCCGCAGCTGCAAGGCTGCGGGTTTTGCCGTTTTCCGTACTCTCGAATGCAGGTTCAACCCATGCATGACAAGCAACTGTCCACCGAAGAACTGATTGCCCAGGATGTCGGTGCGCGTTCCCCGCTTGGGGCCATGGCGCAGGTGATCACCGGCCTGGCTCTGCTCTGGTCGCTGTTTCAACTGTGGATCGCCTCGCCGCTGCCGTTTGTGTTCGGTATTGGTGTGTTCAACGACACCGAAACCCGCGCTATCCACCTGGCGTTTGCCCTGTTGTTGGCGTTTCTCGCCTACCCGGCTTTTCGCAAATCGCCGCGTGATCGCGTGCCGCTGCTGGATATCGCCTTGGGCTTGGTCGCTGCAGCCAGCGCCGCCTACCTGTTTATTTTCTATCAACAGCTGGCTTTACGGCCCGGCAGCCTGACCACGGCTGACCTAGTGACGGCCTGTATCGGCATCCCACTGTTGCTGGAAGCTACGCGCCGCGCCCTGGGGCCGCCCTTGGCGATCATCGCCCTGCTGTTCCTCGTTTACAGCCTGGCCGGGCCGTATATGCCGGGGATGCTGGCGCACCGTGGGGTCAGCTTCAATGCCATGGCCAACCACCAGTGGATCACCACTGAAGGGGTGTTCGGCATTGCTCTTGGCGTGTCCACCAGCTTCGTATTTCTCTTTGTGCTGTTCGGCGCGCTGCTCGAGCGCGCAGGTGCGGGGCATTACTTTATTCAGCTGGCTTTCAGCATGCTCGGTCACTTCCGCGGTGGCCCGGCCAAGGCGGCCGTGGTGGCGTCGGGGCTGACCGGTCTGATTTCCGGCTCGTCGATTGCCAACGTAGTGACCACCGGCACCTTCACCATTCCGATGATGAAGCGCACCGGTTTTTCGGCTGAGAAGGCCGGCGCGGTGGAAGTGGCCTCGTCGGTGAATGGCCAGATCATGCCGCCGGTGATGGGCGCGGCGGCCTTTCTGATGGTCGAGTACATCGGCATGCCCTATGTCGAGATCATCAAACACGCCTTCCTGCCGGCGACGATTTCCTATATCGCCCTGCTGTATATCGTCCATCTGGAAGCGCTGAAGCTCGGCCTGCAACCAGTGGGCGGCAATCAGCCCAAGCCCTGGCTGCGCCGCCTGACCGGCTTCGCCTTCGGTGCAGCGCTGATCAGCGGCCTGTCGCTGGCGGTGTATTACGGCCTCGGCTGGCTCAAGCCAGCGCTGGGTGAATATGCCCTGCCGGGTATCGGCGCGCTGCTGGCTCTGGTCTACCTGGGCCTGCTGAAAATCGCCGCCAGCGTACCGGTACTGCCGGAGGAAGACCCGGACGCACCGCTCGACAAACTGCCGCAAACCCGCGCCGTACTGCTTTCCGGTTTGCACTTTCTGCTGCCGGTGGTGGTGCTGGTCTGGTGCCTGATGATCGAGCGTCTGTCTCCCGGCCTGTCGGCCTTCTGGGGCAGCGTCATGCTGGTGATCATCCTGCTGACTCAGCGTCCGCTGCTGAGCTGGCTGCGCACCGATGGCACGCATGCCCACGGCTCGTTTATGGACGGCGTGATTGACCTGCGTGAAGGCCTAATTGCTGGTGCGCGCAATATGATCGGTATCGGTATTGCCACGGCGGCGGCGGGCATCATCGTCGGCGCGGTGTCGCAAACCGGAGTGGGCCTGGTGCTGGCCGATCTGGTCGAGCTGTTGTCGATGGGCAACCTGCTGCTGATGCTGGTGCTGACGGCGATCTTCAGCCTGGTGCTGGGCATGGGCTTGCCGACCACTGCCAACTACATTGTGGTATCCAGCCTGCTGGTGCCGGTGATCGTGACCCTCGGGCAGCAGAATGGCCTGATCGTGCCGCTGATTGCCGTGCACCTGTTCGTCTTCTACTTCGGCATCATGGCCGACGTGACACCGCCGGTTGGCCTGGCCTCGTTCGCTGCTGCCGCGGTGTCCAAGGGTGATCCGATCAAGACTGGTCTGGAGGCCTTCTACTACAGCCTGCGCACAGCGGTGCTGCCGTTCCTGTTTATCTTCAACACTGACCTGCTGCTGATCGACGTGGATTTCTGGCACGGGGTGCTGATCTTTATCATCGCCACTGTCGCCATGCTGATCTTCGCCGCCGGCAGCCAGGGTTACTTCCTGGTGCGCAGCCGCTGGTACGAGAACCTGCTGCTGTTGCTGGTGGCGTTCACCCTGTTCCGTCCGGGCTTCTGGATGGACATGGTGCACGACCCTTACCGCGACATCCCGCCCGCGCAACTGGCCCAGGCCCTGGGTGATGTAGCCGATGGCAGCCAGCTGCGTTTGCGCATCAAAGGTGAGGATGCGGTCGGCGATGCCCGCGAATTCAGCCTGCTGCTGCCGGTGCCGGAAGGCGCCACGGGTGAAGAGCGCCTGGAGAAGCTCGGCCTGCTGATCTATGAAGAGGGCGGCAAGGTGCTGGTCGACAGCGTCACCTTCGGCAGTCCGGCGGCTGAAGCGGGCCTGGAGTTCGATCAGGAAATCCTCAAGGTGCGCGCGCCAACGGATCGCTGGACCAAAGAGCTGATGTGGATTCCTGGCTTCCTGGTGTTCGCCCTGGTGGTCTGGTTGCAGCGTCGCCGGCGTAAGCTAGAAGCCTAAGCGGCTGATCTTTGCCCAGCGTCGGTTAACAAAAAAGGCAGCTCCGGCTGCCTTTGCTATCTGTGGTGGTTTGCTTCAAGGCGAGGCCGGTTTCGCATTGCCGCCAGGCAACAACTCCGGCCTTTCCCTCTGCAGTTTGCTCTGCAGCATTTCCAATTGCTCCAACGCGGCGCGGGCTTCGTCGAGTTCGGTTTGGTTGCGTTCGCCGGACTGCGCGGCTTGTTCGATGCGTTCGCGGATGGTGGGGATCTGCTGCACGCCGCTGGCGTAGGCCATGATCTGGTCGCGGGTTTGCTGGTCTTCGAAGGCGCTGTACTGCGTCGGTTCGGCCAGCTGTGCGGCGGATGCGGGTTGGCGGGGTTTGAGTTGGCCCAGGGCTGGGCTGCGTGGGTCGCCTTGGTCGGCCATTAGCTGGATCAGCATCTGTGCTTCCTGGGCATTCAGTTGTGGTTCGCTGGGCGGTTCTTCCACCGATTTTTCTGCAGGCGCTGGGATTGCTACAGGTTGCTGTGCCGGCAGGGCGGCGGGCATATCGGGCAAGCGGATGGGCGGGCTGATCGGCGCTGCAGCCTGTGCTGCAGCGGCAGGCGCGGTGTCGGCCTGGGGCGTGCGCACAACGACGATGGCCACCGCCGTGATCACGCCGAGCAGGCCGATGCCGAGCCAGGCCTTCATAGTCCTTCTACCTTGGCGTTGGCCAGCAGGGCGTCGACGCGAGCCTGGAAGGCTTGAGTCAGCTGCTCCTTGGCGACGGCCTGGTTGACCTCATAGCGCACGCTCGGATCACTAAGCGGCAGTTGCTTATCCTCACGGCTACGCACCTGCACGATTTCGAAGGCGCCGTCGATTAGCATCGGTTGGGAAACGCTGTTCGCCTTCTGCAACAGGGCGGTCTTGCGCAGAAAATCCAGCTGCGCATCCTGCGGGCGAATCAGGCCGAGGTCGCCGGGTGGTGTGTTGTTCTTGGTATCCGCCAGTGAGTAACGGCGCACGGCTTCATCGAAGCTCAGATCCTGTTGCAGTTCGGCATATACCCGGTCGGCACTGGCTTGATCAGCCAGGCGGATATGGCTGGCTTGCACCTGGGCAACGTTGAGGTAGAGCTGCAGGTTGCGCTGGTAGTAGGCCTCGGCGTCCGCATCGCTGACTCGGCTGGCGCGTTCGCGCAGGCTGGCGGTTTCATGGTGGAAGTCGTTGTGCAGGCCAAGTTGATGCAGGTACTTGTGGCGGACGAGTTTGTCGCGCACCAACTGGCGGATGCCGGCCTGTTCGTCCGCGCTGAAGCCTTTCTCTCCGAGCTGATACCAGAGGTAGTCACGCAGCGCCTGCTGACGCACCTGTTCGGCCAGGTACACCAGGTTGCCCTGCTGCAGCTCCACCCGGCCTTGTACGTTGTCGCCTTGATACAGCTCCAGCAGGTTCAGGCGTTGTTCGGCCTGACCGGGGAATTGCCAACTGATCAGTTGCACCTGTGCGGCGTCGGCTTGCTGTTGGGGACTCAGTTGCAGGCTATCGAGCACCATGCCTTGGGTTGGCGCGGTTAGTACTTGGCGCAGGCGGGCGCTGCTCAGCGCCTGTGGCTGGCGCAGAAAGGGCCGTACATCGTGATCGAACTGGCGGCCGTAGACCTGCTCAATCAGGTTGGCGGCTTCGCGCTCGACCAGCGCATCCAGGTCACCGCTGTACTTGGTACTCAGCTCGGCTTCCACCTCGCGGGCCAGTAGGTGGTTTTCTGCCAGACCCGTGCGCAGCAGGCGCAGGTCGGTATTGAATTTGACCCGGGTCATGGCCTGCTCCAGCAGGCCGATGCTCTTGCCGGGCAGGCGTTCACCGTTGATGCGCATGTCCTGGCTGCCCAGGGCTGACAGGCAGATGCCGGTCAGCCCCAGTACCAGCAAACTGCGCTGGATGATCGCGCGCACCTTACAGGCCACCCTGGCCGTAGAAGGTGTTGGCACCCTTGGTCAGCACGCTGACGGTGAGGGCGATGGACTCCGGAATCAACTCCTTGGCCACTCGCAGGCGCGTAGCGTAGCTGGTGTCATACAGCGGCTCGGGACGCTGCTAGGCAACCTGCGCGGTCTGGGTCAGCAGATCGCGGATCGGCTTTTGCGGATCGTAACTGCCGACGCGGTTGGCCACTGCCGCCATATTGTTCAGGCCCTCGCTGAAGTAGTGATCATCCACCCAGCCTTCCCAGCCGGAGTGGCCATTGCCCGACGTAACCCAGGCATGGTGCGGCTGCGCGACATCGCCGGTGGTGTGCAGCGAGTAACCGATGGTTTGCAGCGAGGGCGCGTTCTTGAACTGATCGAACCAGTATTTGGCCAGATTATCGATGGGCTGGAAGGCTGCCGTTTGGAAGTCACCGTAGTGCGTCTGCCAGTTGGAGGAAGTGCCCTGACGGTAATGCGCTTCGGTGGTGTCGAAGTCGCTTTTCTTCAGCTCGCGGTTGTACAGGTAAACCATGGCGTACCAGTCAACGTCGCCGCTCCAGCTGCCATCTACCTTGCGGTAGCGGTAGTCGTAGCCACCGTGGTCGTTGCCGTGGGCGTCACCCTGGCGGGCCATGTTGATAAAGTGCCAGTACGACGTGTAGTTGACCAGCGAAGCGGCGGCACCATAAACCGGCGCGTGCTCATAGCCGACCCACCAGCCGCCCAGGCGGGTGTCCTGGAAATCGTCAACGTCATAGGCCGCCTGGCCGAGGATTTCCCCCGCACGGGCTTCGCTGCCGGCTGCGCCGACGTAGAACTGGTAGGCGCGTTTCATCTCGGGCGTGGCATGGGCCGAGTTGAGGAAGGCCAGGGCGTCCTTGACGATGTTTTTGTGCGTAGGTTGCGACCAGGCGCTGGCGTGACTGGCACTAAAAGCCAGGCCTAGACCAACGACCAGGGAGGTGAGGGTTTTCATAGGGAAGGCGCTCTTTTGTTGTTGGAGTTGAGCAGTATTAGCGGTCATTGATGGCAGAACTGTTGCAATGCCGCACTCCAACTTAAAGCCTATGCGTCGGGTTGCCTCAACCCAACTAAGGTTTGGTGGTATAGACCAATTTTCTTGTGCGTCTTAATCCGCACCGTTGTCTTCCTGATGCAAGGCCCCTGTCTCGCTGCTTTCCAGCACCACATAGGCGCTGGCGCAGAACAGTGAGTTGAGGCGCTTCATGTCGGCGATCAGCTCCATGTGCAGGGCGCTGGTTTCGATGCTTTGCACCACCTGATGGTGCAGGCGGCTGACATGGGCGTGTGCTAGGCGGCGTTCCTGAGCGCGGAAGCGGCGTTTTTCGCGCAGCAGCTGGCGCGCGCTTTCTTTGTCGGCAGAGAGAAACACCGAGAGGCCTAGGCGCAGGTTGGCCAGCAGCTGGGCGTGCAGGGCGGTGAGTTCTTCCAGGCCGCTGTCCGAGAAGGAATGGCGCTGCGCAGTTTTCTGATCCTGCACTTTGCCGAGCATGCGTTCGATGATGTCGCCGGCCTGCTCCAGGTTAACAGCCAGCTCGATGATCTCCGCCCAGCGCCGGCTGTCGTGCTCACTCAGCACCTCGCGTGGCACCTGCGCCAGGTAGAGTTTGACCGCGCTATAGAGCGCATCGACATCGTCATCCAGGCGGCGCAGCTCTTTGCCCAAAGCGGTTTGCCCGCCGCGCAAAACTTCCAGCAGGTGGTTGAGCATGGTTTCGATCAGGTCGCCGATGCGCAGGGTTTCGCGCACCGCATTGGCCAGCGCCAGGCTGGGAGTGGCCAGCGCGGTGGGGTCGAGATGGCGCGGGCGGGCGACGCCGTTTTCGTCCGGGCGATCCGGCAGCAGCCAATTACAGAAGCGTGCCATTAGCCCGACTGTGGGCAGCATCAGCAGGCAGCGTAGGCTGTTGTAGAGCAGGTGAAAGCCGATCACCAGCTCCTCGGGGCGCCAGTTCAGGCTGTCTAGCCAGTTGGCCAGCGGATCGAGAAACGGCATCACCAGCAGCAGGCCGATCAGTTTGTACAGCAGGCTGCCCAGGGCCACGCGTCGCCCGGCTGGGGTTTGCAGGCTGCTCGTGAGAAAGGCCAGCACGCCGCTGCCGATATTGGCGCCAATCACCAGGCCGATGGCCACCGGCAGGCTAATCAAACCGGCGCCAGTCAGGGTTGCTGTGAGCAGCACGGCTGCCAGGCTGGAATAGGAAGTCAGCGCAAACAGCGCGCCGACCAGCGCATCCAACAGCAGGTCGCCAGTCAGCGAGGCAAACAGCACGCGGATGCCCTGCTCCTGGGTGATTGGCGTGGCAGCGGCGACGATCAACTCGAGTGCCAGCAGCATCAGCCCCAGGCCGATGGCCACGCGGCCAAGCTGGCCGGCGCGGGTCTGTTTGCGCGAGAGAAAGAACACCACGCCGAGAAAGATCAGCAGCGGGCTCAGCCAGCTCAGGTCGAGGGTCAGTACCCGCGCCATCAGCGCCGTGCCGATATCCGCACCGAGCATGATTGCCAGCGCGGGAGTCAGCGCCATCAGTCCCTGAGCGACAAACGAAGTGACCAGCAGCGCGGTGGCATTGCTGCTCTGCACCAGCGCGGTCACGCCGATGCCGGCAGCAAAGGCCAGCGGCCGCTTGCTGACGTTATGGCTAAGCACCTTGCGCAGGTGCGAGCCATACACCCGCAGGATGCCGGTACGGACGATATGGGTGCCCCAGATCAGCAAGGCGACGGCAGACAGAAGATTCAGCAGGGTGAGCATGGTGCTGCTCCCTGGCGCGTCAGCCCGGTTGCAGCGTGACGCGTGGTTTTTACTTGTTATGAAGGCTAAAGCCCTATGTTTAGCTTTAGCTGGGGTTGGCGCTGCGCGCCAGCGAGCGACACAGGCTGTCGCGTAATCCCGTCAAGCTGCGTGAGCTGATAACCTTAGAACCTGTTTACGATCTAGCGAGCTAGAGCCGGGCAAGGCAAAAACGGCCGAGGAAGCGGAGTTTACGAGCTGTAAATGAGCATCCGAGGCTGTTTTTAACGCCGCCAGGCCGACGCGCAGCAGGTCGTGAGCAGGTTCTTGCCCGCTACTGAACGGAAGCGCCCCCTCTGATGCTCACGCTTTATCACGCCCCTGACCTGGAAACCCTTGGCGAGCTGGCCACCGCCCTGCTCGCCACGCCGATGCGTGAGCCCTTTGCGCCGGCGCTGGTGGTGGTGCCGAGTCAGGGCATGGGGCGCTGGCTGACCCTGGAGCTGGCGCGCAAGCAGGGCATTGCCATGCAGCTGGAGGTGCAGCTGCCGGCCAAGTTCGTCTGGGACCTCTCGCGCCTGTGCCTGGGGCAACTGCCGGAGCAGTCGGCATTCAGTCCCAGCAGCCTGAGCTGGCGCTTGTATGACTGGCTGTGCGAGCCGGCCCAGCTGGCTGAAGCACCGCGTCTGGCGCATTACCTGGACGGTGGCGATGAGCGCCGCAGGCTGTCATTGGCCGTGAAGATCGCTGACGTATTCGACCAATACCTGCTGTATCGCGACGACTGGCTGGCCGCCTGGGAGCGCAACGACTTGCTCGATCTCGGCCCGGATGAAGCCTGGCAGGCGCTGCTCTGGCGCGAGCTGACCAAAGACGGCCATCCACACCGCGCGCGGTTGCTGGAAGAGCTGCTCACCCGCTTGTATGACGCCACGCCCATCGCCGGGCTGCCCGAGCGCGTGCTGGTGTTCGGCATCAGTTCGCTGCCGCCGCACCATATGCGGGTATTGGAAGGCCTGGCGCGGCATACCCAGGTGATTGTTTTCGCCCTCAACCCGTGCCGCGAAGCCTGGGGCGAGATTCGCGATATTCGTGAGTTGGCCAGGCAGTCTGAGCTCAGTCCGGACGATTGGTATCTGGATGTCGGCCATCCGCTGCTGGCCAGCCTGGGCAAGCAGGGTCGCGATTTCTTCGACAGCCTGTTTAGCCTGGCCTCCAGCGAGGGCAGTCAGGAAATCGGCCTGTATTCCGAGGATGCTGACCTGCACGACGCCAGCCTGTTACAGGCGCTGCAGAACGACATCCTGCGCCTGCGTACACGCCAAGCCGATGAGCGCCTGTTGCTGCGCGAAGACGACCGCTCGCTGGAGCTGCACGTCGCCCACTCGCCGCTGCGCGAAGTGGAAATCCTGCATGACCAACTGCTTGCCCGCTTTGCCGCCGACCCCGCGCTGACGCCCGATCAGGTGGTGGTGCTGACCCCGGATATCGAGCGGTATGCGCCCTATATCGAAGCGGTGTTCGCCCCGCGCGAGGGTGTGCCTCGCGTGCCGTTCAGCCTGGCTGACCGCAGCCTGCGCGCAGAAATTCCGCTGATCGAAGCCTTTCTCAACCTGCTGGCGCTGCCGGACAGCCGCTTTGCTGCCGAGGAAATCCTCGCCTGGCTGGAACAGCCGTCTATTGCCCGCCGCGCAGGTATCGAAGCCGAAGATTTACCGCTGCTGCGCGACTGGCTGCGCGACGCGGGCGTGCGCTGGGGCCGTGATGAAACGCACCGCGAGCAACTGGGCCTGCCTGCCGACGCAGCCTTTACCTGGCGACAAGGGCTGGACCGCCTGCTGCTGGGCTTTGCCGCGCCGCCGCAGCTGGCCGGTCTGGCTGCACCGTTGCTGGGTGACAGTTGGCCGCTGGATGCGCTGGAAGGTGGCCGCGCACAACTGCTCGGGCGCTTGGCCGGTTTTGTCGAGCGTTTGGCCGCGCTGGCGCAGAGCCTGCAACGGCCGCGCGCCCTGGGCGAATGGGCCGAATCCCTGCAAGGACTGATCGATCAGCTGTTTGATGAGCGTGAGGCCGGCGAGACCTTGTTGCTGCTGTCCAAGGCCAGCGCGGCGCTCAAGGAACAGGGCGACGCCTCGGGGTTCGAGCGGCCGATTGAGCTGGCGCTGATCCGCCAGCAACTGACCGCCGCCTTGGAGCAGGGCAGCGCCGCCTCGGGCTTTCTCACGGGTGCGGTGACCTTCTGCACCATGGTGCCGATGCGCAGCCTGCCGTTCCGACTGGTCTGCCTGCTTGGCCTGGATGACGGCGCCTTGCCGCGCCGCACCCCGGCAGCGGGCTTTGACCTGATCAGCCAGAAACCCCGCCGTGGCGACCGCGCACGCCGTCTGGACGACCGTTACCTGCTGCTGGAAACCCTGCTCTCGGCCCGTGGCGGCCTATACCTGAGCTACGTCGGCCGCGACCCGCGCAGCAACGCCGAGCTGCCGCCTTCGGTTTTGGTCAGCGAATTGCTGGATGTGGTCGACCTCACGGCGGTAGATGGCAACGGCCCGGCCAGCGCAAGGGTTACTCACCACCATCCATTGCAACCCTTCGCGCCGGGTAACTTCGCCGGCAACCGCCATGCCGGCTTTGCCGCGCCCTGGTTCCACGCTGCGCAGCGTTTGAGTCAGGCGGTGCAAGCCCCCGCACCCTTTGCCAGTCCGTTGGATAAGCCGGATGAAGATTTGCCGGGCGGCGTTCCGCTCTCTATCGAACCCAGCCAGCTGATTCACTGTTTCAAACACCCGGCGCGCTACCTGCTGGAACAACGCCTTGGCCTGCGACTGGCGCAGAGCGAGGAAACCCTGGCCGGCGACGAGCCCTTTAGCGTCGAGTGGACCAGTCAGCATGGCCTGCGGCAGCTGGCGTTGCAGGCTATCGAGAACGGTTGGAGTGAACGCCAGGAGCGCGCCGTAGCTGCGGCGTCCGGCTGGCTGCCAGTGGGCGAACTGGGCCAGGCGCACTGGGGGCAGATTCGCGGGCCAATCCGCGCCTTTGCGCCAACCCTGTTTGACGAGCGCCCGGATGACGCGCCGCAACCGCTGTTGGTCGATATCGAGCTGGCGGGTGTGCGCATCCACGGCTGGCTGGATGGCGTGACCAGTGGGGGGTTGTTTGATTACCGCCTGCGTGATCTCGGCGCCTGGGAGCTGGCGCCGTTCTGGTTGCGTCACCTGCTGCTCAACTGCGCTGCCACCCCCGAAATCAGCCGCGACAGCCGCCTGCTCTCACCGAAAAGCGAATGGCGTCTGGGCGCGTTGGCGAATGCCAGTGAGCTGCTCTTACCCTGGCTGGAGGCGTACAAAAGCGCGCTGTGCGAGCCGCTGCCACTGTTTGCCAAATGCAGCCACGGTTTTGCCCGCAAATGGCGCAACCCCGGGCGCAAGGAACCGATTGACGCTGCCCGCAGCGAAGCGCGGTTGATGTGGCAAGGCAACGACCATATGACCGGCGAAGGCCAAGACCCCTGGAATGCCCTGGCCTTTCGCGACCGCGAGGCATTGGACGAACGCTTCGAGGCGCTGGCCGAACAACTCTACGGCCCGGCGTTGGATGCCCTGCAGGGTAGTGACGAGGACGAAGCATGAGCAGCGCTAGCCTGAACCTGCTGCAGGACAGCTTCACCGGCCGCTCGCTGATCGAGGCCAGTGCCGGTACTGGCAAGACCTGGACCCTGACGGCGCTGTACGCCCGTCTGCTGCTGGAGAAGCAGCTCAGCGTCAGCCAGATTCTAGTGGTGACCTTTACCACTGCCGCCACCGCTGAGCTGCGCGAGCGCATTCGTAAACGCTTGGCCGAGCTGCTGGCGGTGTATGACAACGGCCCAGGCGACGATAAGTTGCTCAATGATCTGCGTGCCCAGTATCCGGACGCGGCCAGCCATCGGCGTTTGCTGCTGGCGGTGCATGGCTTCGATGAGGCGGCGATCTTTACCATTCACGGTTTCTGTCAGCGCGCATTGCAGGATGCTGCGTTCGAGGCCGGTGGTGATTTTGACAACGAGCTGACCCACGACGACCGCGAGATTATCGACGCCCTGCTTGCCGACCTCTGGCGGCATGAGCTGGCCGCCGCCGAGCCAGAATGGGCGGCGTTTCTGGTGCAGCAGAAAATCACCCCGCAGAGCCTGCGCAAGCGTCTGCGCAATCACTTGGGCAAGCCCTATCTGCGTATCGAGCCGCAACCCGGTGCCAGCAGCGAGATGAGCGCCCTGCGCGCCGCCTGGCAGCAGGCGCAGCGCTGCTGGCTGAGTGAAAGCGCCGCCTGGCTGGCGCAGCTCAAGGCCTTCGACGGCTTTAAGAGCAATATGTGCAACCCGGCCAAGCTGGGCGTTTGGCAGGCTGAGCTTGATGGTTATTTCAGCGATGCGGCAGCGCTGTTCAGCAAGACCGAGTCGCACCGCCGGCTGGCCCGCGAAGGGTTAAACAAGGCCAGCAAAAAGGGCTGCGAAGCACCGGCCAATCCCCTGGCTGCTGCGCTGCAGGAACTCTGCGATGCGCTGGATTCGGCGCAGCCCGAGGCCGAACAACGGCTGATCGACCTGCAGGTGCGTCTGATCGGCCAGCTCAACGAGCAACTGCCGGCGCGCAAGGCAGCGCAGCGTCTGCTGGCCTTCGATGATCTGCTCAACAAGTTGCAGCAGGCGCTGCAAGGCGAGGGGGGCGAACACCTGGCCGGCACCTTGCGTACGCAATATCCGGTAGCGCTGATCGACGAATTTCAAGACACCGACCCGGTGCAGTACTGGGTGTTTCATCGCATCTATCAGGACGCTGGCGATCTGTGTTTTGTCGGCGACCCCAAGCAGGCCATCTACGCGTTTCGCGGTGCCGACTTAGCCACGTATTTAAAAGCCCGCAGCGAAGCCGCGCGGCAATACAGCCTGGCCACCAACCATCGCTCCACACCTGAGCTGATCGCCGCGCTTAACCAGCTGTTCGACCGCCCCATGCCGTTCGCCGAAAAAGGCCTGGCCTATCAGCAGGTCGGGGCCAGCGATCGCCCGCGCCCGCAGCTGGTGCTGCCACCCATGGAGGGCGAGGCGGACGCGCCGCTGGCGCTGGTCTGGCTGGATAACGACTATCTGGGCAAAGGTGAGGCGGGCACCTTGGTGGCGCGAGATACGGCGCGGCGTGTCGCTGCGGTGCTTAGTGCCAGCAGTCAGGGCCAGGCCTATTTCGACGATCAGGGCGAACAGATTCCACTTAAGGGCGGCGATATTGCTGTGCTGGTCGCCAGCCACCGTCAGGCCAGTGAGGTGGCTGCAGAACTGGCGGCCCGTGGCGTGCCCAGCGTGCGCCGCGGCAAGGAGAACGTCTGGCACAGCGAAGAGGCGGATGAGCTGTCCGCCGTGCTGGCTGCTTATGCCGAGCCGGGCCGTGAAGGCGCGTTGCGTTATGCCCTGGCCAGCCGTCTGCTGGGCCGCAGTGCCCAGGTGCTGGCTGCTTGTGCCGAGGATGCCCAGTCCTGGGACCGCGAGCGCGAAGATGCCGAGCGTTACCACCAGCTCTGGCAGCAACAAGGTTTTATGCGTGCCTTCCGCGCCTGGCTGGATGAGCAGCAGGTTGCCCAGCGCCTGCTGGCCCTGGTGGATGGCGAGCGCCGCCTGACCAACCTGCTGCACCTGGCCGAGCTGCTGCAAACCGAGAGCCTGCAACGCCCCGGTCTGGAGCAGTTGCTCGCCTGGTTTAACGCCCAACGCAGCGCCGAGGCCCATGGCGAGGACGCCCTGCTGCGCCTGGAAAGCGATGCCGAACGGGTGCAGATCGTCACCATCCACACCTCCAAGGGGCTGGAATACCCGCTGGTGTTCTGCCCCTACCTGTGGGACGGCGCGCTGCTGCGCCAGAGCGAAGACATCAGCTGCCACGCCGACGACGGCACACCGCTGCTGGACCTGGGCGGCGAGCAGATCGACACGCACCGCGAACGCGCCCGCCATGAGCGTTTCGCCGAGAAACTGCGCCTGACCTATGTTGCCCTGACCCGCGCCCGTGATCGCCTGTGGCTGCACTGGGGCCCAGTGGACTGCAAGCCCAGAAAAGACGGCACCCTTGGCGACAGCGGCCTGCACAGCAGCGCCCTGGCCTGGCTGCTGCATGGCCGCCAATTGCCGGGTGAAGATGCCCTGGCCGAGCTGGCCGGCCATCTGCAAAGCCTGAGTCCGCATGGGCTACGGGCCGAACTCGAACAGCTGATCGCCAGCAGCCAGGGCCAGATGACCCTTCAGCCGTTGCGTGACAGCGAGGCCAGCGCCGCCGGCGAGCAACGCGCCCCGGCCCCGCAGCAACTCGCCACCCTGCAGCGCAGCCTGCACAGCGCCTGGCGTGTCGGCAGCTTCTCCGGGTTGGCCGCCGGTATGCATATGGAAGCGCCAGACCGCGATGGCCTGGTGCTGCCGGATGCCAGCGAGCCGGGCACCGGCTTCTTCGCCTTCCCCCGTGGCGCGCGGGCTGGTACCTGCTTGCATGCGATTCTGGAAGATTGGGCGCGGGGCAAAGCTGCGCTGGCTGAGCTGATTGAGCCAGGGCTAAGCGGCCATGGCATCAGCAGCGACTGGCAGGCGGTGGCGCTGACTCACCTGCAACAGGTGATCGACGCCGATCTGGATGGCAATGGCCTGACCCTCGCCGGCCTCAACCCGGTGCGGCGCTTGCCGGAACTGGGTTTTATCTTCCCCCTGGCCGGGCTGGATGTGCAGCGCCTGCGGGCGATTCTCTGCGACCCGGCCCATGGTCTGGCCGCGCCCATGCGCGAGGCGGCGGCGCGGCTGGAATTCGACAGCCTCAAGGGCTTTCTCAAGGGCTTTATCGACCTGACCTTCGAACACGATGGGCGCTGGTATATCGCCGACTACAAATCCAACTGGCTCGGCCCGGACGCCAGCTACTACGGCGGCGAACGCCTGCTGCAGGCCCTGGCCGCCGAGCATTACTACCTGCAATACCTGATCTACCTGGTGGCGCTGCGGCGCTTTCTGCGTCAGCGTCTGGATGACTTCCAGAATGAGCAGCTGGGCGGTGCCTACTACCTGTTTCTGCGCGGTATGCCGAACGCTGGGGTGTATTTCTCGCGGCCCAGTGATGGGTTACTGGATGCCCTGGATAACCTGTTTGCGGAGGGCGCGTGATGCTTAACGATCTGCCCTTCGGCCCGCTGGAACGCGCTTTGGTCGACAGCCTGCAGCGCCTTGATCCGGCGGCCTCACCTGTGGTTTTGGCCTCGGCTGCGCTGCTATGTATGGCTCTGGACAAGGGCGATGTCTGCCTACCGCTGGTGCGTCTGGCGGGGCAGCGACCCTGGCCCGAACAGGATTTCCGCCTGCCGGCGCTGGCCGACTGGCAGGTGCAGCTGCAAGCCTCACTCCTGGTGGGCGGCGACGGTGATTTCACCCCGCTGATTCTTGAACACGGCCGCCTCTATCTGGCGCGCTACCAGGCCTACGAACGCCAGTTGGCGACCCATTTGCTGCAGCGCGCCGACGATCTGCCTGCGGTGGATGAGGCGCAATTGAGCGAGAGCCTGACCCGGCTGTTTGCGTTCAATGCGCAACAACCGGACTGGCAGCGACTGGCAGCTGCGCAAGCGGTGCGGCGCAAGCTGGCAGTGATCTCCGGCGGTCCCGGCACCGGCAAAACCACCACCGTAGTGCGTTTGCTCGCCGCGCTATTAGAGCAACCCGGCTGCGAAAATCTGGCTATCGGCCTGGCCGCGCCTACGGGCAAGGCCGCGGCGCGAATGGCCGAAGCGATCCGTAATGCCAAAGCCGAGTTGCCGGTCAGCGAGGCGATCAAAGCCGCCTTGCCGGATGAGGCGTGCACCTTGCACCGCCTGCTCGGCAGTCGGGGCGACAGCCCGCAGGTGCGGCATCACGCGGCCAACCCCCTAGCGCTGGATGTGCTGGTGGTGGACGAAGCCTCGATGGTCGACCTGGCGCTGATGGCCAAACTGCTCGATGCACTGCCGCCCACTGCACGATTGATCCTGCTCGGCGACAAGGATCAACTCTGCGCCGTGGAAGCAGGTGCGGTGTTTGCCGAACTCTGCGAGGGCCGTGGCTTTGATGCTCAGGCGGCGAGCGAACTGCAACGCATCACCGGCCAGCAGGTGCCGGTTAGCCAACCTAACTCGCAGCTCGGCGACGCCGTGGTGCTGCTGACCCACAGCCACCGCTTTGCCGGCGACAGCGGCATCGGTGAGCTGGCGCGGCGCATTAACGGCGGCGATGTCAGCGGTACGCTGAACCTGCTCAAGGAAGATCGCAGTGATCTGGCCTGGAATGCCCAGCCGACGCCCAACGAGCTGCTGGAACGTCTGGATCAGGGCTACGCGCCCTATATCAGCGCCGCCAAAAGCGCCGACCCCGCCGCCGCCTTCGCCGCGTTCAATGCCTTCCGCGCGCTTTGCGCCCAGCGCGAAGGCGCCTGGGGCGTAGCCGGCATCAACGAAGCCCTGGAGGCCCGCATCAAACGCCGCAGCCAGGTGGCCAGCCGCGAGCGCTGGTATGTCGGCCGGCCGATCATGGTGCGGCAGAACGACTACGCCCTCGGCCTGTTCAACGGCGATATCGGCATCTGCCTGCACACTGAATACGGCCTGCGCGTCTTTTTTGAAGGCGAAGACGGCTACCGCCCCTTCGCCCCGGCCCGCCTGCCCAGCCACGACAGCGCCTTCGCCATGACCGTGCACAAGAGCCAGGGCTCGGAGTTCAGTGAAGTGCTGCTGATGCTGCCCGAACTGCCCAGCCCCCTGCTGACCCGTAGCCTGTTCTACACCGGCATCACCCGCGCCAAACACAAGGTGGAAATCTGGGGTTTGCCGGCGCGTTTAAGCGAAGCCGTGGCCACCCGCGCCGAGCGGGCGGCTGGTTTGGCTGAGCGGTTGGCCACAACGTCTTTAATAGCAACGCCGCAGCCATTCGCAGCAGACGGCTCCACTCAATTTTCGCTTTTCTAAGGACCGTATGAAGTATGTTTTTCTGACGATATGGGCCGTGCTTTTTTTGCCGTTGGGAGGTTTCGCCAGCCTTGGTCTGTGGAGAAGCCCCGGTAGCTATCAGCGTTATCTGCTTATTGCCGGCGTGGCCTATGCCGCGGTTTGTAGCTTCAAGTTGATTCAAGAAGGCTACCGTAGCAGAGCTTTATTTGGTTCCAGCAATGTGGGCTTCTGGTTATGCCTGCTGCTGTTGCCATTGTGTTTGCTGCCCTTATACGGTGCCTACGAAACCTGGTTGCAGGGTATTTATGTACCCAACTCTTCAGGGCGTAAGACATACTTGAGCAGTTTGCTACTGGAGGGTTTGCAAGCTTTGGTCGGTCATTGGGGGCCGATCATCGCGTTGTTGGTATTTGGGCTGGGGATGATGTTTTTTCTGCTGGGCATGATCCGTCAATACCGCCGCTGACGTTGCGGTAGGCTGCCGTGTAATCCGTCTGAACGCCTACACTGCGAAAGCAATTACTGAGTTTTGCGATCCGCCGCGGTGCTGACCGCTAAGGTTGAGGCGCAATGCGCATTCGAACACTTATCTGTTTGTTCTTAAGCCTGGCGCTCTGCACCAGCGTCCTGGCGGCGCCGTTGCGCCTAGTCACCGGCGATGACTACGCGCCCTTTACCGGCAAGGCGCTGCCTGCAGGTGGCATGCTGACGCAGTTGGTGCGTGCGGCGTTGCAGCGCAGCAGCATCGCCAGCAGCCTGGACTGGCAGCCTTGGAAGCGCGGTTACCTGAAAACCCTGCAAGGCGATTACGACGCGACATTCCCGTATGTCCGCACTGCGCAGCGTGAAGAGGTGTTTCTCTACTCGGAGCCGTTGTTTACCGCCGAGCAGTATATTTTCAGCCGGGCAGGTGAGGTAATCGAGCTCGATGATGTCCCCAGTATGCAAGGGTTGCGACTCTGCTACCCGCTGGGTTGGCAGCCGCCACCCATCATTCAGCAGTTGCTGGATGATGGGCAGTTACGCCGGCATTCCCCTACCGGATTGAATGAGTGCGCCCGTTTGTTGTTGATGGACCGCGATGATTTTTTTATCTCGGATCGACGCCTGGGCGAGACCGCGTTGCAATTGAGCGGTGTGCCTTTAGAACGCTTTCGTCGCTCCAACAGCGCCATCAACCGCAGCACCCTGCACCTGATCGTACCGCGCAGCCACCCGCAGGCGGCGGTGATCATCGCGCAGTTCAATCAGGGCTTGGCGCAGTTGCGCGCCAGTGGCGATTATCAGCGCATGCTTGAGCGCAACCTGCAGCAGAGTGAGGTCGCTGCGCCCTGAGTTGGCGCAGTGGCTTCATGGCCGGCCATCCCTGGCGGCCACCCAGCTATTTCTTAAGTTTGGGGTTAGGAAAGAACTGCACGACTTGCACTTTGGGGTCGGCAACCTTGGGTTTCAGGGCGCTGATATTGACCCGTGTGGGCAGTTCACGCGGCACCGAGTTGCCGCGTTCGTCCAGGGTGTCGGCGTAGCCGCAGCCAATGCACTCGCGGTGCGGCACGCCGTCCACGTTCCACATCTGGATCTTGTCCATTTCGCTGCACGCCGGGCAGACCGCGCCGGCGATAAAGCGTTTTGCGCTGATATTCACAGGTGCATCTGTCATGCGGCCTCCTGGCTCAAACCAAGGTGGCGCAGCAGCGCGTCGATCGACGGCTCGCGGCCACGGAAATCCACAAACAGCACCATCGGTGCCTGCGAGCCGCCGCGCGCCAAGATGGCTTCACGGAAGGCTTGCCCAGTGGCGCTGTTGAATACGCCTTCTTCCTCAAACTTGGAGAAGGCATCGGCGCTCAGCACTTCGGCCCATTTGTAGCTGTAGTAACCGGCCGCGTAACCGCCGGCGAAGATGTGCGCAAAGCTATTGGGGAAGCGGTTGTAGGCGGGTGGACGCAGCACCGAGACTTCCTGGCGGATGCCTTCGAGCACGTCCAGCACGCTGCGGCCGTCGCCGTGGGTGGCGTGCAGTTCGAAGTCGAACAGGCTGAACTCGATTTGCCGCACCATCATCAGCCCGGACTGGAAGTTCTTCGCCGCCAGCATCTTGTCCAGCAGGTCCTGTGGCAGCGGTTCACCGGTCTCGTAGTGTCCGGAGATCAGCGCCAGGCCTTCCGGCTCCCAGCACCAGTTCTCCATAAACTGGCTCGGCAGCTCCACCGCATCCCAGGCCACGCCGTTGATGCCGGATGCTCCGGCGTGTTCGACGCGGGTCAGCAGGTGGTGGAGGCCGTGGCCGAATTCGTGGAACAGGGTGGTGACTTCATCGTGGGTCAGCAGCGCCGGCTTGCCGCCAACGGCTGGGGTGAAGTTGCACACCAAATTGGCCACTGGGCTGATCAGCGTGCCATCGGCCGTGCGGCGTTTGTCACGCGCGCCGTCCATCCACGCACCGCCGCGTTTGTTGGCGCGGGCGTAGAGGTCGAAGAAGAAACGCCCGACGTGCGCGCCGTTTTCAGTGATTTCAAACAGGCGCACATCCGGGTGCCAGGTGTCGAAGCCGGACAGCTCGTTGATCTGGATGCCGTAGAGTTTCTCGACGATGGCGAACAGGCCGGTCAGCACCTTGTCGATGGGGAAGTAGGCGCGCAGGATTTCCTGGGAAATGCTGTAGCGCTGCTCGCGCAGTTTCTCGCTGTAGTAGCCGACGTCCCAGCTTTGCAGCTCGTTGCAGCCCTGTTCAGCGGCGAAGGCTTGCAGTTCGCGCAGGTCTTGTTCCGCAAACGGCTTGCCGCGTACGCCCAGATCACGCAGGAAGCTCAGCACCTGATCGGTGGTTTCAGCCATTTTGCTGGCCAGGCTCAGTTCTGCGTAGTTGCCGAAACCCAGCAGCTTGGCCAGTTCCTGACGCAAGGCGAGAATCTCCTGCATCACCGGGCCATTGTCGTTCTGCCCGGCATTCGGCCCCTGGTCGGAGGCACGGGTGCAGTAAGCGGCATATAGCTCTTCACGCAGCGCGCGGTCGTTGGCGTAGGTCATCACCGCAAAATAGCTGGGGAATTCTAGGCTGATCAGCCATCCGTCCAGGCTCTTGGCCTCGGCAGCCTGCTTCATCTGCGCCTTGGCTGACTCGGTCAGGCCATCCAGAGCGGCCTCGTCGGTGACGTGCTTGGTCCAGGCCTGAGTGGCATCCAGCAGCTGGTTGGAGAACTTGCTGGCCAGCTCGGAGAGCTTCATCTGGATCTCGCCGTAGCGCTTCTGCTGCTCGGCCGGCAGGTCGATACCGGACAGGCGGAAATCGCGCAGGGCATGTTCGAGGATGGTCTGCTGTGCTACGTCGAAGCCAGCGGCTGCGTGGCTCTCGGCCAGCGCCTGATAGGCCTGAAACAGCGGCTGGTTCTGGCCGATTTCGGTCCAGTATTCGGACAGCTTGGGCAGACAGGCCTCGTAGGCGGCGCGCAGCTCGGGGCTGTTGCACACGGCGTTCAGGTGGCTGACCGGGCTCCAGGCCTGGCCCAGGCGCGCGCCCAGTTCGTCCAGGGCCAGCACCAGGCCGTCCCAGCTTGGGTCAGCGGCCTGTTGTTCCAGCAGACGGCTCATGGCCGCGCGGTTGTCGGCCAGAATCTGTTCGACGGCGGGCTCGACATGCTCCGGACGGATGGCGCTGTAGGGGGGCAGATCGAAGGCTTGCAGCAGCGGGTTAGTGGCAGTCACGACAGGTCACCTGTTACGAAATGGGTTTGCAGCTGTGACCCTGGCGGGCGCAAAAGGCTCCCAGGGGCAGGCTTGAATGGACAGCGGGCGTCATAAAGCAGCGCAGTTGTCCTGAACATGGGTGCCATCTTAATTACAATCAAGGCCAGACGCAGCTTAAGAGGTTTCTATCGTGGCGATTCGTACTTACCAGCAGTTCACCCCGCAGCTTGGCGAGCGGGTATTTGTCGATGCCTCGGCGGTGGTGCTGGGCGATGTGGAGATTGGCACCGACAGCTCGGTGTGGCCGCTGGTGGTGATCCGTGGCGACATGCACAGCATCCGCATCGGTGAGCGCAGCAGTGTGCAGGACGGCAGCGTGTTGCACATCACCCATGCCGGGCCGTTCAACCCGCAGGGTTTTCCGCTGAATATCGGCGACGAGGTGACCATCGGCCACAATGTCACTTTGCACGGTTGCAGCCTGGGTAACCGCATTCTGGTCGGCATGGGCAGCATCATCATGGACGGTGCTGTGGTGCAGGATGAGGTGGTGATCGGTGCAGGCTCCCTGGTGCCGCCGGGCAAAGTGTTGGAAAGCGGTTACCTGTACGTCGGCAGCCCGGTGAAACAGGCGCGGCCACTGACAGACAAGGAGCGCAGTTACTTCGGCTACAGCGCGGCCAACTACGTGCGGCTAAAGGACCAGCATCTGCTGGAAGGTTATGCCGGCTGATGAGCGAACCTGTCATGCATTACCAGAACATCCTGTTTGACCTCGACGGCACACTGACTGATCCGCGTGAGGGGATTACCCGCTCGGTACAGCATGCGCTGGCCAAGTTGGGCATTGAGGAGCCTGACTTACAGGCGCTGGAGCACTTTATCGGCCCACCGCTGCTGCAGTGTTTTATGCAGACCTACCAGTTCGACGAGGCCACCGCCTGGCAGGCGGTGAACCATTACCGCGAGCGCTTCCGCGAGGTCGGGTTGTATGAAAACCAGCTATTCGACGGCGTGGGCGAACTGTTGCAGCTGCTGCAGAACCAGCAGCGCACGCTGTATATCGCCACCAGCAAACCGACGGTGTTTGCCGAGCAAATTGCTAAGCACTTTGGTTTCGCGAAGCACTTCAAGGTGATCTACGGCAGCGAACTGGACGGCACGCGTACCGACAAGGTTGAGCTGATCGCCCACCTGCTGGAAAAAGAACAATTGCCGGTGCAGAGCACACTGATGATCGGGGATCGTAAGCACGACCTGATCGGCGCGCGACGTAATGGCCTGGATGCGGCAGCGGTGGGCTATGGCTTTGGCAGCTTTGCCGAGTTGCAGGCCGAAGCGCCGACCTATCACTTCCACAGCCTGACCGAGTTGCACCAGGCGTTTGTGCGGTAAGTGTCGTATGCGGGCTGCCTGGATCAGGCAGCCCGCATACGAGGATTAGCCGTTTTTCTGGTAGATGATCTTCTTGGTGCCGCCGTCGCAGCTGCCGACCACCATATTGGGGTCTTGGGCGTCTTCGTTGGGCACGATTTCCAGGGTGTAGCTGGCAACGCCGGCGGCCTGGATTTTCACTTCGATCTCCGCACGCAGCTCTTCGCAGGGCTTGGGTGCGGCCAACACGCTGGTGCTGAGTAGGCCAAGCAGCACGGCTAGGGTGAATTTGTTCATTGCATCGCTCCTTTTGCGTGAACAGAAACTACTGATGTTGGAGTGGGAACTCGGTACGTAAGTTCTAAGAGCCCGCAGATAAGTCCATCAGCGCCTGATGCCGTTCGCGTTCGGGCAACTCGCCCAAGGCGGCGACACGCTGATAAAAGCGCGGCCAATCGCGCTCAACGTGTTCAAACAGCGCGGCGAAGGCCGGCACCCATTGATCATAGAGGCCAAACGGCAGCAGCTTGGCGTTGTTTATCGGCGCGTTGATCCAGTCGTCGTAACGCCCGCTACCGCCCCACTCGCGTTTGCTGAGTGCATGGTATTCGGCGCGCAGGCGGGCGATCTCGGCCTGCTTGCCACTGCGCATCTGCGCGGGCGGCAGGTCGCTGGCATAAAGCTGCTGCAGGCGAGCTCGGCTGGCCAGCACCAGGGCGATAAATTGCTCGCGCTGTTGTTCGCCCTGCGGATCGTTAGGCGGCAGCCCCTGTTTGATGCGCCATTGGCTTAGGCCTTCACGCTCGACAAAGCTGGCGAATGATTCGTTGAACGCGGTGTCGTTAGCCACATACAGCTGCTGGTGCGCCAGTTCGTGGAAGATCACCGCCACCAGGCGCTCATCGCTCCAGCGCAGCATGGTGTTGAGAATCGGGTCATCGAACCAGCCGAGGGTGGAATACGCCTCGACGCCGCCCAGGTAGGTGTCCAGGCCCTGCTGTTTCAGCAGTGCTGCCGAACCACGTGCGCGGCCTTGGCTGTAGAAGCCGCGATAGGCCACGCAACCGGCGATGGGAAAACAATACAGCTCGGGCGATAGGGAAAATTCCGGGGTGGCAAACACATTCCACACTACAAACGGCCGCTGAATATCGGCGTACAGGCGGTAGCTGTCATTGTCGGGCAGGCTCAGCTGGGCGCTGGCGAAATCCCGCGCCTGTTGAGCCAGGGCCAGGCGTTGCTTGAGTTCGGGGTCGGCAGTCGGGTTCTCCAGCAGCTCGGCAATCGGTTCGCGCGCCTGCAGCAGGTGCAGTTGCCCGCCGGCCAGATGGCTGTAGTAGTCCAGGGTGCTGCAGCCGTTCAGCAGCAGCGCAGCGGCCAGCGGAACCCAGCGCCAGAGCAGAGCGTCGAACATGGATCAGTACCCGTGAGTAAACAGGCTGTCACGCTAGCGCATCGGCGCTGCTGCCTCCAGCACGGGATCGGCGTAGGCTAACTGTCGTTGCGATTTATGGAGGTGTCCCATGCGTTACCTGGCTTTGCTTGGCGGTGTGCTGGTGCTCAGCGCCTGCGCCTCTCCCGTGCCTGCGCCTGATCCGAGCCAAGCCTGGGTGGACCTGCGCAGTAATGCCGGCACCCTGTTGATGGCCGATCGCCTTGATGGCCAGCGCCTCAACGATGGTCGTTACTTTCAGGTGCCTGCTGGTGCTCATGAGCTGCAGGCGCGCTTTCAGTTCGAGGTGAACGGCGGCGGTGGCCTGGATGGCGCCTATGAGCCGCGTCAGGTGACCTGTGAGATTCGCGTGCGGCATGACAATTTCGTGGCCGGCCAGCGCTACCGGTTGGAAGCCAGACCTATGCAGATGAAAGCGCAGGCCTGGCTGTATGACGAGCAACGCAATGTGCTGGCGCGCGGTAAGGTTTTACGCTGCGGCACCTTCTGATCAGCTGTCGAGCACCGCTTCTAGGGTGATCTCGGCGTTCAGCACCTTGGACACCGGACAGCCATTCTTGGCGGTTTCTACGGCTTTCTCGAAGGCCGCGCGGTCGGCGCCGGGGATGCGCGCCTTGAGCGTCAGATGCACGGCGGTGATGGAAAAACCGCCGTCGGCTTTGTCCAGGGTGACTTCCGCTTGTGTGTCGATACTCTCAGCGGTCATTCCGGCTTCGCCCAGCTCCTTGGACAGCGCCATGGAAAAGCAGCCGGCGTGAGCGGCGCCCAGCAGTTCCTCCGGGTTGGTGCCCGGCTGATCTTCGAAGCGGGTGTTGAAGCCATAGGGCGCGCTTTTCAGGGCGCCGCTCTGGGTCGAGATCGTACCTTTGCCGTCCTTGATGCCACCTTGCCAGTGGGCTGATGCTGTCTTCTTCATCCGAGTTCTCCAGTGCATGGGTTACAAGGTTGAGAGCAGGCTGAGGTGGCACAAGTTCGAAAAATAAGTCCCGCCAGTCGGTTAACGCAGTTGCGCGACCAGCTCGAACGCATGCAGTCGGTCGGCAAAGTCGTACAGGTCGCAGGTGAAAATCAGTTCATCGGCACCGGTCTGTTCCAGTAGCACTTCCAGGCGTGCGCGCACCTTGTCCGGGCCGCCGATCATCGCCATGCCGAGGAAGCTGCTCACTGCTTCTTTTTCATGCGGCAACCACAAGCCCTGCATGCTGGTAACGGGCGGCCTCTGCACCAGACTCTGGCCGCGAATCAGCGCGAGGATGCGCTGGTAGGCCGAGGTGGCCAGGTATTCAGCCTGTTCATCTGTGTCGGCAGCGATCAGCGGTACGCCGAGCATTACATAGGGTTTGTCGAGCACCTCAGAGGGCTTGAAGTGATTGCGGTAGACGCGAATCGCCTCATGCATATAGCGCGGCGCGAAGTGCGAGGCGAAGGCGTAAGGCAGGCCCCTCTCACCAGCCAGCTGGGCGCTGAACAGGCTGGAGCCGAGCAGCCAGATTGGCACATTGGTGTCGCTGCCAGGCATGGCGATCACCCGCTGATCCGGCGTGCGTGGCCCAAGGTAGCGCTGCAGCTCTGCAACATCCGCCGGGAAGTCATCGGCGTTGCCAATCCGGTCGCGGCGAAGCGCCTGGGCGGTGAAGTGATCGGCCCCAGGTGCACGGCCCAGGCCCAGCTCGATGCGGCCGGGATAGAGCGTGGCCAGGGTGCCGAACTGCTCGGCGATCACCAGCGGCGCATGGTTGGGCAGCATTACCCCGCCGGAGCCCAAGCGAATCTTCGACGTGCCAGCTGCCAGGTAGCCGAGCAGCACGGCGGTGGCTGAACTGGCGATGCCATCCATATTGTGGTGTTCGGCCACCCAGAAACGCTCGAAGCCCAGGCGTTCGACATGCTGCGCCAGCGCCAGGGAATTGTGCAGGGCCTGGGCGGCGTTACCGTCATCGCGAATCGGGGCGAGGTCCAGGGTGGAGAATTTGCTCTGTGCGAGTGCGCTCATCGGGCTGCCTGTGGGTTATCCGTTCGTTCGGGCGCCACAAAGCGCCAATACCTGAGTTAGATAGTGGGGCTTATTCTGCAGATTCCAAGGGACAAGGTTCGTGGGGCGGTTACATCTGCGGCCATGTGTGGCATGACCGCATGCGTATGGACTCAGCTATTGCTCAGGCGGAAGCCGATTTTCAGGGTGACCTGGTAATGGCCGACCTTGCCATCCACGATGTGCCCGCGAGTTTCCACTACCTCGAACCAGTCCATGTTGCGCACCGACTTGGCGCATTCGGCCAGGGCATTTTCGATGGCATCTTCGATGCTGACTTTCGAGGAACCGACGATTTCGATTTTCTTGTAGGTGTGATGATCGGACATTGCAGCTCTCCCAGGTGGTTGAACAGGTGGGTCATCTAATTGAGTCCCACCCCTGAACGCTAAAGTTCAGATTAGTCGCACTTGGTCTGCCCGGTTGCCGGTGACGGCTGCTAACGCTCCAGTTCCTTGCGCAGCCACTGCGCCAGGCGTTCGGCGCGGTTATCGCGGCTGCGTATTGGCACCCAAAGCGCCAAGCGTGCGCTGGTTTCGACAAAGCCCCAGGGCGCGACCAGACGACCGGCGGTCAGATCATCGGCGACCAGTTGCTGCGGTGCGATGGCCACGCCGAGGCCTGCGGCGGCGGCTTCCAGCAAGTAATAAAGATGCTCGAAACCCTGGCCGAGCTTCAGCGCGCTGGAATCCAGCCCGTTACTGACGGCCCAGCTGGGCCAGGCTTGCGGGCGCGAGCTGGTGTGCAGCAAGGGCTCGCCGAGCAGGGCGGCGGCGGGGGCCTGATGCAGTGCCGCGAACTGCGCATAACGCGGGCTGAGCACCGGGCCGATGCGCTCGGCGGTCAGCTCGAACACCTGCATATCCGCCGGCCACGGCGGTTCGGCGAACCACAGCGTGGCGTCCACGCCGCTGCGGCGCGGGTCCAGGTCACCTTCGCTGGCGGACAGCTGCAGGCGCAGTTCTGGCAGCTCGCGGTTGAGCCGGTCTAGGCGCGGAATAAACCAGCGCGCCAACAGGCTGCCCGGGCAGGCCAGCACAAACGGCGCATCGGCCTGGCCCTGTTGCAGCTCGGCGCAGGTGCTGCGCAGGCGGCTGAACAGATCGGCGCTGACATCACGCAGACGAATGCCCGCATCTGTGAGTTTAAGGCCGCGACCTTCCTTGCTGAACAAGGCCACGCCCAGGTGCTCTTCCAGGCTGCGCACTTGCCGGCTGACTGCGCCATGAGTGACGTTCAGTTCGTTAGCTGCCTGGCTGACGCTGTTCAATCGGGCAGCCGCTTCGAAGGCGCGCAAGGCATTAAGTGGCGGGAGGTCTTGGACCATCTGTGAGTTTTCCTAACAGGTTGCGGCAATCTTATCGCTTTTGCCACGCACGCCACAGCTTTATCCTGTGTCCATTGCCGTAGAAGCAGGCCCATGGCCTGCCAAGCGCGCCCGAATTTTCTGAGGAGAACGCCATGACTTCCTTCCGCGCTGGTCCTGATGCCAACGGCCTGTTCGGCTCGTTCGGCGGCCAATATGTTGCCGAAACCCTAATGCCGCTGATCCACGACCTGGCCGATGAGTATGAGAAAGCCAAGCTCGACCCCGAGTTCCAGAAGGAGCTGGCCTACTTTCAGCGTGATTTCGTCGGCCGTCCGAGCCCGCTGTATTTCGCCGAGCGCCTGACCGAGATGTGCGGTGGCGCGAAGATCTACTTCAAGCGTGAAGAGCTGAACCACACCGGCGCGCACAAGATCAACAACTGCATCGGTCAGGTGCTGTTGGCCAAACGCATGGGCAAAAAACGCATCATCGCCGAGACTGGCGCCGGCATGCACGGTGTGGCGACTGCCACCGTCGCAGCGCGCTTCGGCATGGAGTGCGTGATCTTTATGGGCAGCACCGACATCCACCGGCAGAACGCCAACGTACTGCGCATGAAGCTGATGGGCGCCACCGTGGTGCCTGTAGTCGCCGGTACTGGCACCTTGAAAGATGCGATGAACGAAGCCCTGCGTGACTGGGTGACCAACGTCGACACCACCTTCTACATGATCGGCACCGTGGCCGGCCCGCACCCTTACCCGGCGATGGTCCGTGACTTCCAGGCCGTGATCGGCAAGGAAACCCGTGACCAGATGCTCGCTCAGGAAGGTCGCCTGCCGGACAGCTTGATCGCCTGCATCGGCGGTGGCTCGAATGCCATCGGCCTGTTCCACCCCTTCCTCGATGACAAAGACGTGAAAATCATCGGCGTGGAAGCAGCTGGCCATGGCATCGAAACCGGCAAACACGCGGCCAGCCTCAACGGCGGCGTACCGGGCGTGCTGCACGGCAACCGTACCTTCCTGCTGCAGAGTGACGATGGCCAGATCATCGACGCCCACTCGATTTCCGCCGGCCTCGATTACCCCGGCATCGGCCCGGAACACGCCTGGTTGCATGAAGTCGGCCGCGTCGAATACACCTCGGTGACCGACACCGAAGCCCTGGAAGCCTTCCACATCTGCTGCCGTCAGGAGGGCATCATCCCCGCTCTGGAAACCGCTCACGCCCTGGCGGAAGTGTTCAAGCGCGCGCCGAAGCTGCCCAAGGATCACCTGATGGTGATTAACCTTTCCGGCCGCGGCGACAAGGACATGCAAACCATCGTGCACCACATGGAACAACAGGAGAAGCACGCATGAGCCGCCTGCAAAGCCGCTTTGCCGAGCTGAAACAACAGAACCGCGCGGCCCTGGTGACCTTCGTCACCGGTGGCGACCCGAACTACGACACCTCGCTGGCCATCCTCAAGGGTCTGCCTGCCGCCGGCGCGGATGTGATTGAGCTGGGTATGCCCTTCACCGATCCAATGGCCGATGGCCCGGCGATACAACTGGCCAATATTCGCGCCTTGGACAACGGTCAGGACCTGGCGAAAACCCTGCAGATGGTTCGTGAGTTCCGCGAAGGCGAACAGGTGACCCCGCTGGTGCTGATGGGCTACTTCAACCCAATCCACAAATACGGCGTGGCGCGGTTTATTGCCGAAGCCAAAGACGCCGGCGTCGATGGCTTGATCGTGGTCGACCTGCCGCCCGAGCATAACGCTGACCTGTGCGACCCAGCGCAGGCGGCGGGCCTGGACTTTATCCGTCTGACCACACCGACCACCGACGACAAACGCCTGCCGAAAGTGCTGAACGGCAGCTCTGGCTTTGTCTACTACGTGTCGGTTGCCGGTGTGACCGGTGCCGGCTCAGCCACCCTGGACCACGTTGAACAAGCGGTCACCCGCCTGCGTCGTCACACTGACCTGCCGCTGTGCATCGGTTTTGGCATCCGCACCCCGGAGCATGCGGCGACCATCGCACGTCTGGCCGAAGGCGTGGTGGTCGGTTCGGCATTGATCGACCAGATCGCCAATGCCAGCAGCAACGAGCAGGCTGTAGACGGTGTGCTGAGCCTGTGTGCGGCGTTGGCTGAAGGGGTGCGCGGCGCGCGCGCCTGAGTCCTGGGGTGGGCGGAGCTCCTAGCGGACGCTCCACCCATCCACCGCTGCATCGGTGGATGAAAAAAGCGTTATCCACCCTTCTAACCCCGATCTACCTCGTATGGCTACCGCTCTGCCGGAGGTCATTCGCAGCATTTCTTGCCATGAAAAGCGTTCCCGGATTTTATCCGGGCTATGGGTTCGGTGTAGGGTAGGCGGCGAAATGTCATCCGCCCTATTTCCAAGCTCCGAGTCTCGCCATGTCACGCTCCCCTGTAGTTCGCAAACCCCGCGCCAGTAGCCAGAGTCGCATCGCCGGCATTCTGGCTGCTGCCCGTGAGTTGCTGGCCGAGCAGGGCGTGGCCAGCCTGTCGATCTACAGCGTGGCTGAGCGCGCGCAAATTCCGCCGTCTTCGGTGTACCACTTCTTCGCCAGTGTGCCCGCCTTACTGGAAGGGCTGACTGCGGATATCCACAGCGCGTTTCGCGCCTGCCTGCAGGAACCGATTGAACATGCGCAACTGCGCGACTGGCGTGACCTGTCGCGTTTAGTGGAGCAGCGCATGCTGGCGATCTATGCCGCCGATGCCGCCGCGCGCCAGTTGATTTTGGCGCAGCACGGCCTGGCGGAAGTGACCCAGGCGGATCGTCAGCACGATATCGAGCTGGGCCAGTTGATGCAGCAGTTGTTCGATCACCACTTCCCGCTGCCGCAGCTGCCGGAGGATGTCGATGTGTTCGCCCTGGCCATGGAGCTGGGCGACCGCGTGTATGCCCGCTCGGTGCAGCTGCACGGCGCCATCACCCCGCGCATGGCTGAGGAAGGCATGCGGGTGTTCGATGCCTATCTCAGTCTCTATCTGCCACCCCATCTACCAAAAAGGGCGCTCTAAGCGCTCTTTTCAATTTCCACCACAGCTCGTTCAGAGCGCCTTTTCAAACACCTGCGAGTTGCGCTGGTAGTTGTACAGCGAGGCGCGCGCAGCCGGCAGGCGGTCGACGCTGCTGGGCATAAAGCCGCGTTCGCGGAACCAGTGGGCGGTGCGCGTGGTGAGTACGAAGAGTGTTTTCAGGCCCTGGGCGCGGGCGCGTTCTTCGATGCGTTCGAGCAACTCATCCCCTCGTCCGCCATGGCGGTAGGCCGGGTTGACGGCCAGGCATGCCAGCTCGCCGAAATCCGAGTCGGCAATCTGGTACAGCGCGGCGCAGGCGATGATCAGCCCTTCACGTTCGACGATGCTGAACTGCTCGATCTCACGCTCCAGCACCTCGCGTGAGCGGCGCACCAGAATGCCCTGGTCTTCCAGCGGGGTGATCAGCTCCATCAGCCCGCCAACATCCTCGATTGTCGCTTCGCGCAGCGATTCAAACTGCTCCTGCGCCACCAGAGTGCCGTTGCCGGTGCGGGTAAACAGCTCGCTAAGCAATGCCCCGTCTTCCGCATAACTGACGATATGGCTGCGGCGTACTCCGGCTTTGCAGGCTTCGGCGGCGGCATCCAGCAGTTCAGCCTGGTAGCTGCTGCCCAGGCGCAGCAGGTGCGCGGGCACCTGCTGCGGGCGCAGTTCACGCACCAGCTTGCCGGCTTCGTCGAGCAGGCCGCACTCGGCGCCGAACAGCAGCAGCTTGTCGGCGTCCAGGTCGATGGCGGCGCGGGTGGCGACGTCTTCGCAGGCGAGGTTGAAGATCTCCCCGGTAGGCGAATAACCCAGTGGCGACAGCAACACGATGCTGCGCTCATCCAGCTGGCGATTGATGCCTTTGCGGTCGATGCGACGCACTTCGCCGGTGTGGTGATAGTCGACGCCATCGACTACGCCAATCGGCCGCGCAGTGACGAAGTTGCCGCTGGTGATGCGCAGGCGCGAGCCCTGCATCGGCGAGCGCGCCATGTCCATCGACAGGCGTGCCTCAATGGCGATGCGCAGCTGGCCGACGGCATCGATCACGCATTCCAGGGTCGGGCTGTCGGTGATCCGCAGGTCGCGGTGAAAGCGTGGAGTCAGACCGTTGTTGGCCAGGCGTGCCTCGATTTGCGGGCGCGAGCCATGCACCAGTACCAGGCGTACGCCGAGGCTGTGCAGCAGCACCAGGTCGTGGACGATATTGCCGAAATTCGGGTGAGCAACACCCTCGCCCGGCAGCATCACCACAAAGGTGCAGTCGCGGTGGGCATTGATATAGGGCGAAGCGTGGCGGAGCCAGTTGACGTGGTCGTGCATTGCTTGAAGAACCTGTGTCGAATACGGAACGCATGGGAAGGGCGCAAGGTCGCGCCAGGCGGCAGCCGAGAGCAGCGGTTTTATCGTCGCAGTTGGGGCAGCTTCACGCGTTCTCTCCTCCGGATGACTCAGGTTGTTTGGCTTGTAGGCAGTAATGTTCGATCAGTTGCTGCAGCAGACGCACAGTAGGCTGCAAACGTGACATTTCCAGGTACTCGCCAGGCTGGTGGGCGCAGTCGATATCGCCAGGGCCGAGTACCAGGGTTTCGCAGCCAAGCTGCTGAAGATAAGGCGCTTCGGTGGCAAATGCCACCGCTGTGGCGCTGTGTCCGGTCAGGCGCTCGGCAATGCGCACCAGCTCACTGTCGGCGTTTTGCTCGAAGGGCGGCACGCTGGGGAACAGCGGGGCGAAATCGATCTTCACCTGATGCTGCTCAGCCAGCGGTTGCAGCTTGTGCCGGATTGCCGCGCGCAGGGCTTCTGGCTGCATGCCCGGCAGCGGGCGCAGGTCGAATTCCAGCGAGCACTGACCACAGATGCGGTTGGGGTTGTCGCCGCCGTGGATGCAGCCGAAGTTCAGGGTCGGCGTGGGCACGCTGAATTGCGGATTGTTGTACTCGCGCTGCCACTGCGCACGCAGGCCGCGCAGCTCGATCATCACGTCCTGCATGGCTTCCAGGGCGCTGTGGCCGAGGCTCGGGTCGGAAGAGTGGCCGCTTTGCCCAAGAATATCGATGCGCTCCATCATAATGCCCTTGTGCAGGCGGATGGGCTTGAGGCCGGTCGGCTCGCCGATCACTGCCGCACGGCCCAGCGGCTGTCCGGCTTGCGCCAGGGCGCGGGCCCCGGACATCGAGCTTTCTTCATCGCAGGTGGCGAGAATCAGCAGCGGCTGTTGGAAACGCTGCGTCAGCAAGGGTTGCACGGCTTCGATGATCAGGGCGAAAAAGCCCTTCATGTCGCAACTGCCGAGGCCCACCCAGCGGCCATCGATTTCGGTGAGCTTGAGCGGATCGGTCTGCCACAGTGCGGCGTCGAATGGCACAGTGTCGCTGTGCCCGGCCAGCACCAGGCCGCCTGGGCCGCTGCCATAGCTGGCAAGCAGATTGAATTTGCCGTGGGCGACTTGCTGCACATCGCAGGCGAAACCGAGGTCGCCGAGCCAGCTTGCTAGCAGCTCAATAACGGCGCGGTTGGACTGGTCCCAATGCGCCTGCGTGCAGCTCACCGATGGAGCGGCGATCAGGGCGGCGAATTGGTCTTTGAAAGAAGGCAGGGGCATCGGTCATCTCCGCAAGCGAGGCCCATCATAGGGCCATCGCCTGCGCAGATAAAACCGTGCAGCGGGTATTTAGAGGAAGATACCGCGCATGATGAAGAAGAAGAAAATCGATAGTGCCGCGCCCGCTGGCAGGGTGATGATCCACGACATAAAGATCGAACCGATCACGCCCAGATTCAGCGCGCCGATACCGCGTGCGATACCAATGCCCAATACCGCACCGACCAGGGTGTGGGTGGTAGACACCGGTAAGCCGATGGCCGATGCGCCGACCACGGTAGAGGCGGTGGCCAGTTCAGCAGCAAAACCGCGGCTTGGAGTCAGCTCGGTGATTTCCTTGCCGATGGTCGCGATCACCTTGTAGCCGTAGGTGGCCAGACCGATCACGATACCTACAGCGCCGAGCAGCAATACCCAGCCAGGTACGGCAGACTTCGAGCCGATAGTCAGGTCGCCGCCGGATTGGATGACCCCGACAATTGCCGCCAGTGGGCCGACTGCGTTGGCCACATCGTTGGCGCCGTGAGCGAAGGCCATGGCGCAGGCGGTAAAGACCATCAATACGGCGAAGACTTTCTCCACACTGGCGTAGTGGAAGTCTTTGTCAGCTTCTTCATCGACTGTGATCCGGCTGAGCAGAGCGATACCCAGCAGCATCACCAGTACGCCAACGCCGGCAGCCAGCATCAGATTCTGGTTGCTGTTGAGCTCCAGGCCGATGTGCTTGAGGCCTTTCGTCAGGGTCATGATCGCGACCATAAAACCGGTCAGGAACATATACAGCGGCACGAAGCGCTTGGCATTCAGGAAGGGATTATCGGTATTGATGATCAGCTTCTGCACGCTCATAAACAGGCCGAACGCGACTAGGCCCGAGAGCACAGGAGTCACTACCCAGCTGGCCACGATTGGGCCGACGGCAGCCCACTGCACGGCTTCCATCGATACACCAACGGCAGCAAAGCCAATCACCGCGCCGACAATCGAGTGCGTGGTGGAGACAGGCCAGCCACGGCTGGTGGCAATCAGTAGCCAGGTGCCGGCCGCCAGCAGCGCGGACATCATGCCCAGTACCATCAGGTCAGGCGTGATCGCTTCGGCATCAACAATACCGTTCTTGATGGTTTCGGTTACCTCACCGCCGGCCAGATAGGCCCCGCAGAATTCGAAAACCATGGCGATACAGATCGCCTGTTTGATGGTTAGGGCTTTGGAGCCCACCGAGGTACCCATGGCGTTGGCCACGTCATTGGCGCCCACGCCCCAGGCCATGAAAAAGCCAAAAAGACAGGCGAGCACCAAGAGAAGGAGACCGTAGTCCGCAATCAGAGACATAAATAATTAATCCGTAGATTCCAGAAAGGACACTGGCGCTTAGCGCGCCAGCAGTTGTTCCAGTCGGTTGCCGACACGTTCGGCACGGTCGGCTACGTCGCCGATCCATTCGATGATCTTGTAGAGAAACATCACATCGACAGCAGGAAGGTCCTTTTCCAGTTTGAACAGTGCACGGCGGACGTCGATCTGCATCTTGTCTGTGTCACGTTCGATCTGTTCCAGCTCCATGACCATGGATTCGACCAGCGCCGCTTCACGGCCACCAAAGCCGGTTTCCAGCAGCTCGTCGAGCTCGTTCATGGCTTTCAGCGCTTGTGCGCTGGCATCTACAGTACGCTGCACAAAGGCCCGCATCAGCGGCTGCAGAGCCTGTGGAATGGCCATTTCGCGGCCCAGCATAAGGCCGGCGATGTCCTTGGCGCGGTTGGCGACTTTGTCCTGTACACTCAGCAGCTCAAGCAGATCCGAGCGCGGTACGGGCAGGAACAGGCTCTTGGGCAGGTGCAAACGCACGCTTTTCTTGAGCTTGTCGGCCTCATGTTCGAGGCTGGCCATTTCCTGTTGTACCTGTTCCACCTTGGCCCAATCTTCAACCATCACGGCTTCGAAGAAAGGCACAAGATTGGCTGCGCACTCGTGGGCTTTAGCAAAGTGTTTTTGCATCGGCCCAATCGGTGAACGGCCAAACAGGCTGGCAAATGGATTGACTGGCATAGGGTGAACCCCGGCGTTAAGAAGGCGGCAAGTATACGGATCAGTCCGCAGGCTCGCCAGCGCATGTAATCGGACTGTCACAATTTCATAGTAGGCGTTGATTCCCACCATCATGAACAAAGAAACCGAAATCAAACTGCGGGTTAGCCGTGAAACCCTGGCCGCCCTGCGTGATCACCCGTTGCTGAAGAAGCGCAACAAGAGTGGTTGGGAGCAGCGCGAACTGTTCAATCAGTACTTCGATACCCCCGAGCGTGACCTCGCGGCGGCCAAGGTCGCCCTGCGCGTGCGCCGTGACGGCGAGCAGTTTATCCAGACCCTGAAAACCCGCGGGCAGAGCGTGGCCGGTTTGTCCGAGCGCAATGAGTGGGACTGGAACCTGGCCAAGGCCAAGCTGGACCTGAAAAAACTTGATGACAGCTGCTGGCCGGCGGCCTTGGCCGACCTGGACAAGAAACAGCTGATGCCGATCTTCACCACGGACTTTATCCGTGAGAAGGCGGAAATCGCCTGGGGTCGCGGCAAAGCCAAGGTGGTGATCGAAGCCGCACTGGACCTAGGCAAGGTGATTGCCGGCGAAGGCGAAGAGGAAATCTGCGAGCTGGAGCTTGAGCTGCGCCAAGGTGAGCCTGAGGCATTGCTGGAGCTGGCCGCTGAGTTGGCGGCCGACTTGGCGCTGATGCCCTGCGATATCAGCAAGGCCGAGCGCGGTTATCGCCTGTTCGATGCCGGCAGCTATAGCCTGAATCTGCCGGCGCCGTGCCTGACTGCGCAAACCAGTCTGGATGACAGCGTTGCGGCACTGGCCTGGCACCTCCTGGGCAGCAGCCAACGCCTGGCCGAACAGTACCGCTTCAATGGCCACTGGCGTTTGCTGGCGGATTGGCTGGAGCAACTGATCGGTCTGCGTGCATTGCTCGGCAGTCTGGGCCAGGCGGCGCCGCGCGCCAGCAGTCATGCGCTGCGCGAGCTATTGGATGCCCTGTTGTTGGAGTGGCGCCCACGTGTTCTGGCCGGGCAGGACAATGACAGTCTGCGCAAGAATGCACCGGCGTTGTTCGCTGCCGAGTTGCAGGGTAATCGCTGGGGGCTGTTTTCGCTGAACCTATCGCGCTGGTTGTTGGCGCGCAGCTGGACGGTGGAGCGTAACAACCGGGGCAATCGTCAGGGCGCAGCGCCCTTGGGCAACTGGCTGCCGACTCTGGTTGCGGATGAAGGCGAGGCCTTGCAGCTGCGGCGTTATGTGCAGCAGCCGGAAGACCTTGCCGAGCAGCTGCCACGTATCGAGCGCCTGCTGGTTTGGTTGCACCTGGCGCGTGGTGTGCTGGAGGTGCCAGAGGTCGATCGCCTGTATGGCGAGCTCAACAAGTTGGTGGAGCTGGCCAATCAGTCCATCGATCCGGACGTGCTAGAGGCGCGCAAGGCGCAGCTGCTGACCATTGGTTCGCTGAAAGCCTGGCGTCAGCTGGTCAAGTAACGGCCGCGTTGCTGTCGGCTTTTTCAGGAGCCCGGATCATCCCCGGGCTCTTTTCGCATCACTCAACTGCCATCCCGAAAGCGCGTCCACATGGCGTCGCGCGTTGCGCTGTGCTTTTCTGGCAGGGTTTCCAGCGGATGCAAGCGGCGTTTGGTGTCGCGGTCCGGGTAGAGGTCGGGCTGGTTGCGCAGGGCTTCGTCAAGAAACTCGCGCGAATCAGCATTGCCACTGGGGTACAGGGTTTCGGCGGTGATCAGTGCCGCCACCTTGGGCTGCATCAGGTAATCGATAAAGCGATGCGCCAGGTCGACGCGCGTGGCGCTGCTGGGAATCACCAGGTTGTCGATAAACAGGATCGAGCCTTCATCCGGCACTAAAAAGCGCACGGGCTGCCCGGCATCCGCGGCGGCCAGGGCATCACCGACCCAGGCCATGGCCACACATAACTTGCCCTGGTTGAGATCCTCGATATAGCGCTCGCTGTCGACGTAGCGCAGGTTCGGCCGCAAACCATCCAAGACACGGCTGGAACGTTCGATACGGCTCGGCGCGCTGCGCGCCAGGCTGCGGCCCTGATAGTTGAGTAGCAGGGTCAGGGTCTCGTCAGGAGCGTCCAGCACACTGATGCCGCAACTGGCGAGGCGCGCACTTTGCTCCGCATCAAATAGCAGGCTCCAGCTATTGGGCAGTGGGCCGCCAAAGGCTGCTTCGGCCTGCGGCGTGTTGATCGCCAGCCCGACCGCGCCCCATAGGTAGGGCACTGCATGGCGATTGGCGGGGTCGAGGGCGACCAGGGTGCTGAGTAGCTGCTTGTCGAGGTGTTTGCGGTTGGGCAGCAGGCTGAAATCCAGCGGTTGCAGGGTGCCGTTCTTGATCATCGCTGGCAGGGCGTCGTGCGACGGCACGGCAACATCAATGGCTTCACCGGTTGCCAGCACCGCCGCCAACTCTTCAGCGGTGCTGTAGGTGTGGTAGTCGACGCGGATGCCGGTTTCGGCCTCGAAGTCTTTCAGCACCTGCGGTGCGATGTAGTCGTTCCAGTTGTAGACGCGAATCACCTCTTCGGCGCTGGCCAGCATAGGCGTCAGGGCAAGTAGCAATGCGGCAAACAGGCGAGGCATGGAGGTCTCCTGAGTAGGGTGATGTCGCGTCAGCTGAAACGCGCGGCGCAACCTGCCCGTCATCACGCCGGGGCGTGAATAAGCGGCAGGGCTGCGCAACGCGCGGAATAAAATGGCCAGGGCCATAAAAAACGCCGGCTCAATGGCCGGCGTTGGGTGTTGCATCAAACCGTGTGCAAGTACCAGTTGTATTCGAGGTCGGAGATCGAGTTTTCAAACTCGGCCAACTCGCTTTCCTTACAGGCGACGAAGATGTCGATGTATTTCGGGTCGATGTAGCGGGCCAGCACTTCACTGTCGTCCAGCTCGCGCAGAGCATCGCGCAGGTTATTCGGCAGGCTCTGCTCGTTCTGCTCGTAGGAGTTGCCTTCTACGGGGGCGTTTGGCTCGATCTTGTTGGTCAAGCCATGGTGAACGCCCGCCAGCACGGCTGACATCAGCAGGTACGGGTTGGCATCGGCACCGGCAACGCGATGTTCGATGCGCACCGCGTCGGCTGTGTCGTTCGGCACACGCAAGGCCACCGTACGGTTGTCAATGCCCCAGCACGGTGAGTTCGGCACGTAGTACTGCGCGCCGAAACGACGGTAGGAGTTGACGTTCGGGCAGAGGAAGGCCATTGACGCTGGCATGGTTTCCAATACGCCGCCGATGGCATGGCGCAAGGCGTCATTCTGCTCGGGGTCATCGCAGGCGAAGATATTGTTGCCCTGCTTGTCGAGAATCGAAATGTGCACATGCAGACCGTTACCCGCCTGGTTGGGGTACGGTTTGGCCATGAAGGTGGTGTCCATCTCATGGTCGTAAGCGATGTTTTTCACCAGGCGCTTGAGCAGCAGCGCGTGGTCGCAGGCCTTGATCGGGTCTGCCACGTGGTGCAGGTTCACTTCGAACTGCGCCGGGGCGCTTTCCTTGACGATGGCGTCAGCAGGGATGCCCTGCTCTTTGGCGCCTTCAAGGATGTCCTGCAGGCACTCGGCGTATTCGTCGAGGTCGTCAATCAGGTACACCTGGGTCGACTGTGGACGCTTGCCTGACAGCGGAGACAGCGGTGGCTGCGGCCGGCCGTTCACGTTGGCTTGGTCGATCAGGTAGAACTCAAGTTCAAAGGCTGCGCAAATCGTAAGGCCCAGTTCGTCGAACTTCGCCACCACCTGACGCAACACTTCCCGTGGGTCGGCAAAGAACGGCTCGCCTTCCATTTCGTGCATGGTCATCAACAGTTGCGCAGTTGGGCGCTTCTGCCAAGGCTCATTGCTCAGGGTGTTGGGGATGGGAAAGCAGACCCGGTCAGCGTCACCGATATCCAGACCCAGGCCAGTGCTTTCCACTGTTGAGCCGTTGATATCGAGGGCGAATAGGGACGCCGGGAGATTAATGCCGCGCTCGTAAACCTTATGCAGGCTCGCACGCTCGATACGCTTGCCGCGCACCACACCATTCATATCTGCGATCAGAAGGTCGACGAACAGGACCTCAGGATGTTTCTTAAGGAACGCGTTCGCTTCGTTAAGCTGAACGGCACGCGGGGGTACCGACATGATGCAACACCTTTTTTGTTAAAAATATCAATCATGCAACTGCACAGGTGTGAGTCAATCTTAAACACCTGGTGCTGTCAAGAGAGGCGCATTTTGCCCCAAAAGGGTGCTTTATGGCCAGTTTTAGGGCATTACAGGGCAGTGCAGCCCTCCTCAAAGCCTTGCCTGCCGGGGTGCTCAGTCGGGTGTGTTCAATTTTTTACATGACTATTGTGAAAAAAAATGAACAAGGCTAAGCTCGGTCGAAACCCATAACAGCAATAAAACGGGTGTCTCATGTCGCGCCAGCCGATTATCGGCGTTAGTGCCTGCACCAAGCAGATCGGGCACAACATCTACCACACCGCAGGCGATAAATACTTGCAGGCCATCGTACAGGTGGTTGGCGGTATGCCAGTGATCATTCCTGCACTGGGTGAGCAACTGGATCAGGCTTACCTGCTGCAGCACCTCGATGGCCTGGTTTTTACCGGCTCGCCATCCAACGTCGAACCGCACCACTACGCTGGCGACGCCAGCGAACCCGGCACAGCCCATGACCCGGCGCGTGACAGTACAACCCTTCCCTTGATTAAAGCAGCAATTGCCGCCGGTATCCCGGTGCTCGGCATTTGCCGTGGCTTTCAGGAGATGAATGTGGCCTTCGGTGGCGCGCTGCACCAGCGTGTACACGAGGTTGCTGGGCTTATGGATCACCGCGAGCCGAGTGACCTGCCCGCAGAACAGCAATATGGCCTGCGTCACGCGCTGCATGTGCAGCCGGGCGGGCTGCTCGCCGGCATCGGCTTGTCGGACGAGATTCAAGTCAATTCCATTCATGGCCAGGGCGTTCAGCGTCTGGCGCCGGGCCTTCGCGTAGAAGCACTGGCGCCTGACGGGTTGATCGAAGCCTTCTCCGTCGAAGGTGCCAAAAGCTTCGCATTGGGGGTGCAATGGCACCCTGAATGGCAGGTACGATCCAACCCGAATTATCTCGCCATCTTCCAGGCCTTTGGTGAGGCTTGCAGGAAGACGGCGGGGCAACGCTGAGCCGACTATATATAAGTCGGCTCTAACCAACCCTGAGGTCTCTATGAGCACCAAATTAGACCAGCTCTCGAGCTGGCTGAAAGAACGCAAAATCACCGAAGTTGAATGCCTGATCAGCGATCTTACCGGCATTGCCCGTGGCAAGATTTCGCCGACCAACAAGTTCCTCGACGAGAAGGGCATGCGCCTCCCCGAGAGTGTGCTGCTGCAGACCGTAACCGGCGACTACGTCGAGGACGACATCTATTACGACCTGCTCGACGAAGCGGACATCGATATGTTCTGCCGCCCGGACGAGAACGCCGTATTCCTCGTGCCCTGGGCCATTGAGCCGACTGCGATGGTGATTCACGACACCTTTGATAAGCAGGGCAACCCGATCGAGCTGTCGCCGCGCAACATTCTCAAGAATGTGCTCAAGCTCTACGCGGACAAGGGCTGGAAGCCAATCGTCGCGCCGGAAATGGAGTTCTACCTGACCAAGCGCAACAGTGACCCGGACTTCCCTCTGGTCGCGCCGATGGGCCGTTCCGGGCGTCCGGAAGTGGGCCGTCAGTCGTTTTCCATCGATGCCGCTAACGAATTCGATCCGCTGTTTGAAGACGTCTACGACTGGTGTGAAATCCAAGGCCTGGACCTCGACACGCTGATTCACGAAGACGGCCCGGCGCAGATGGAAATCAACTTCCGTCATGGCGAGGCCCTGCACCTGGCCGACCAGATCACCGTGTTTAAGCGCACCATGCGTGAAGCGGCGCTCAAGCACGATGTGGCCGCGACCTTTATGGCCAAGCCGATCACTGATCAGCCAGGCAGCGCGATGCACATCCACCAGAGCGTGGTTGACATCAAAACCGGCAAGAATCTGTTCTCCAACCCGGATGGCAGCATGAGCGAACTGTTCATGCTGCACATCGGTGGCCTGCAGAAATACATCCCCGAGCTGCTGCCGCTGTTCGCACCTAACGTCAACTCGTTCCGCCGCTTCCTGCCGGATACCTCGGCGCCGGTGAACGTCGAGTGGGGCGAAGAGAACCGTACCGTGGGCCTGCGCGTACCGGAAGCCACGCCGCAGAACCGTCGCGTGGAAAACCGTCTGGCCGGTGCCGACGCCAACCCTTATCTGGTGCTGGCGGCTTCGCTGCTGTGTGGCTACATGGGCATGGTCGGCGACTTCAAGCCAAGCGCGCCGGTCAAAGGCCGCGCTTATGAGCGCCGTAACCTGCGCCTGCCGATCACCATCGAGCACGCGCTGGAACGTATGGAAGCCTGTAAGGATGCAGAGAAGTTCCTGGGTGAAAAATTCATGCGCGGCTACGTCGCGGTGAAGCGCGCCGAGCACGAAAACTACAAGCGGGTCATCAGCTCCTGGGAACGTGAGTTCCTGCTGCTGTCGGTGTAACCCTCAGGCGGCTGGCGTGGGTGATCCCTGTGCAAGCCGCCACCAAGAATTTTCTGAGGCTGCGGCAATACGCAGCCTGTGTAATCAAGGTGTTGTTATGAACAGTCAAGTGACCAACCCGAAAACCCGCGAGTGGCAGGCCATGAGCCGCGAACACCACCTCGCGCCGTTCAGCGATTTCAAACAGCTGGCGGAAAATGGGCCGCGCATCATCACCAAGGCCGACGGGGTGTACCTGTGGGACAGCGAGGGCAACAAAATCCTCGATGCCATGGCCGGGCTCTGGTGTGTGGCGATTGGTTATGGTCGCAAGGAACTGGCAGACGCGGCTGCGAAACAGATGCAAGAGCTGCCCTACTACAACATGTTCTTCCAGACCGCCACGCCGCCCGCGCTGGAGCTGGCCAAGGCGATTTCTGAGCTGGCTCCGGCCGGCATGAACCACGTGTTCTTTACCGGTTCAGGTTCGGAAGGCAACGACACCATGCTGCGGATGGTGCGCCATTACTGGGCGATCAAGGGGCAGCCAAACAAGAAGGTCATTATCAGCCGGGTTAACGGTTACCACGGCTCCACCGTGGCTGGCGCTAGCCTGGGCGGCATGAAGTACATGCATGAGCAGGGCGACCTGCCGATTCCGGGCATCGTGCACATCCCGCAGCCGTACTGGTTCGGTGAAGGCGGCGATATGAGCCCCGAAGCGTTCGGCATCTGGGCCGCTGACCGGCTGGAGCAGAAGATCCTCGAAGTCGGCGAAGAGAATGTCGCCGCCTTTATTGCCGAGCCGATCCAGGGCGCGGGCGGCGTGATCATCCCGCCGGACAGCTACTGGCCGCGTATCCGCGAGATCCTCGCCAAGTACGACATTCTGTTTGTTGCCGATGAAGTGATCTGCGGTTTTGGCCGTACCGGCGAGTGGTTCGGTAGCGATTACTTCGGTAATACGCCGCACATGATGACCATCGCCAAAGGCCTGACCAGTGGCTACATCCCCATGGGCGGGCTGATCGTGCGCGACGATATCGTCGAGGTACTCAACCAGGGCGGTGACTTCAACCACGGCTTCACTTATTCCGGGCACCCGGTTGCGGCGGCTGTGGCGCTGGAAAACCTGCGCATTCTGCGCGAAGAAAAGATTGTTGAGCGCGTCAAGGCAGAAACGGCACCGTATTTGCAAAAGCGTTTGCGTGAACTGGCTGATCACCCGCTGGTGGGTGAAGTGCGTGGCGTTGGCATGTTGGGCGCCATTGAGTTGGTGCAGGACAAGGCCAGCCGTCAACGTTTTGCCGGAGATGTCGGCGTTGGCATGATCTGCCGCGGTCACTGCTTTAATAACGGGCTGATCATGCGCGCCGTGGGCGACACCATGATCATCTCGCCGCCGCTGGTAATCAGCCACGCGGAAATCGACGAACTGGTTGAAAAGGCCCGTAAATGCCTCGACCTGACTGCCGCAGAGGTGCTGGTTTAAGGTTCAATTACCTTTGGTTTCAGATGCTTACGTCTGAAAGTTGTCAACGGGTGGTGACCTTGCCAGACTGCGCCAATGCGTAGCTCAGGCTCACCGGAAGGTGCTGCAGATGGCTGCGCATCTTCCGGAAAACGACTACAACAACAGGAGCTGTACGCATGAACACATTCGGCAAAACCCTTCTCGCGTTGTCCCTTGCTGGGGCCGTAGTGAGTGCCGCACACGCGGATGACAAGGTCCTGCACGTTTACAACTGGTCCGACTACATCGCAGAAGACACCCTCGACAACTTCCAGAAGGAAACCGGTATCAAGGTCGTCTACGACGTCTTTGACAGCAACGAAACCCTGGAAGCCAAACTGCTGGCCGGCAGCTCCGGTTACGACATCGTGGTACCGTCCAACCCATTCCTGGCCAAGCAGATCAAGGCCGGTGTGTTCCAGAAGCTGGATAAGTCCAAGCTGCCAAACTGGGAAAACCTCGACAAGAGCCTGCTCAAGGCCCTCGACCCAAGCGATCCGGGCAATCAGTACTCGATCCCTTACATGTGGGGCACCATCGGCATCGGTTACAACGTCGACAAGGTTAAAGCGGCCCTGGGCGAAGACGCACCGGTCAATTCCTGGGACCTGGTGTTCAAACCAGAAAACATCGCCAAGCTGAAAGACTGCGGTGTGTCCTTCCTCGATTCACCGACCGAAATCCTCCCTGCTGCCCTCAACTACCTGGGCTTCAAATCCGATAGCACCAATGCTGCCGAGCTGAAGAAAGCCGAAGAACTGTTCCTTTCGATCCGTTCCTCGACCTCCTACTTCCACAGCTCCAAGTACATCGGTGACCTGGCCAACGGCAACATCTGTGTGGCCATCGGCTACTCGGGCGACCTGTACCAGTCCAAGTCCCGTGCTGAAGAAGCCAAGAACGGCGTGAACATCTCCTACAGCATCCCGAAAGAAGGTGCTGGTAGCTTCTTCGACATGATGGCCATCCCGGCTGATGCGAAAAACGTCGAAGCCGCTCACGTGTTCCTCAACTACCTGATGAAGCCAGACGTGATGGCCAACATCACCAACTTCGTGCAGTTCCCGAACGGCAACGCGGCGGCCACCCCGCTGGTTGACGAAGTGCTGCGCAACGACCCGGGCATTTACCCGGACGCGGCCACCATGGCCAAGATCTACACCTTCCCGGATCTGCCAGCTAACGCGCAACGCGCGATGAACCGCAGCTGGACCAAGATCAAATCGGGTAAGTAATGCCATAGCCCTAACGGTGTGCGGCGGGTTGCTCCGCCGCATTCACCCACAACAATAAGGAAGCTTCTATGCGTCGTACCCCACTTCTGGCTGGCCTGCTGGCCGCCGCCGTCAGCATCAGCGCCGTGCAAGCCGCTGAACCCGTAGTCAATGTCTACAACTGGTCTGACTACATCGGCGAAACCACCCTGGCCGACTTCCAGAAGGCTACTGGCATCAAAGCCATGTATGACGTGTTCGACTCCAATGAAACCCTGGAAGGCAAACTGCTGGCGGGCCGTTCCGGCTACGACATCGTGGTGCCGTCCAACCATTTCCTCGGCAAGCAGATCAAGGCGGGCGCGTTCCAGAAGCTCGACCGCAGTCTGCTGCCGAACTGGCAGAATCTTGATCCCGCGCTGCTCAAGCAGCTGGAGGTCAACGATCCTGGCAACCTGTATTCGGTGCCGTACCTGTGGGGCACCAATGGCATTGGCTATAACGTGGCCAAGGTCAAAGAAGTACTCGGCGTCGACGAGATCGACTCCTGGTCCATGCTCTTCGAGCCAGAGAACCTGAAGAAGCTCAACGCCTGCGGCGTGGCCTTCATGGATTCGCCCGACGAGATGTTCCCGGCCGTCCTTAACTACCTGGGCCTTGACCCACGCAGCACCAATGCTGAGGACTATCAGAAAGCCGAAGCCAAGCTGATGGCCGTGCGTCCTTACGTCACCTACTTCCATTCCTCGAAGTACATTGGCGACCTGGCCAACGGCGACATCTGTGTAGCGTTCGGTTATTCCGGCGATGTATTCCAAGCAGCGGCGCGCGCTGAAGAAGCCGGTAAAGGCATCGAGATTGCCTACAGTATTCCCAAGGAAGGCGCCAACCTGTGGTTCGACCTGATGGCCATTCCGACCGATGCGAAGAACGTCAAGGAAGCGCATGCCTTCATCAACTACTTGCTGGACCCTGCGGTGATCGCCAAGGTCAGTGACTATGTGGGTTACGCCAACCCGAACCTCAAGGCGGGCGAACTGATGGACCAGGAAGTGCGTAATGATCCGTCGGTCTATCCAGCGCAAGCCGTGTTGGACCGTCTCTATATCTCTGCTGAGCTGCCTCCGAAGATCCAGCGTGCGATGACGCGCGCCTGGTCGAAGATCAAGTCAGGCCAGTAAGCGGAAGCTGAAACACAGCGTACGGCAGGCTTTGCCTGACCGTACGGCCCGCTGCGTGATGCGCGGCAGATTTTATTCGGGTCCACGACCCATTATTTGCGGGAGTTTTGGTAATGGCAGTTGCTTCCAGTGCCTATAAAAAGGTTCTCGAGGGTGATCAGCAACCGAAAGAGGTGCTGGTCAAGATCGAGCGCGTAACCAAGAAATTTGATGAAACCATCGCCGTTGATGACGTTTCGCTGACCATCAACAAAGGCGAAATCTTCGCCCTGCTCGGCGGCTCCGGCTCGGGTAAATCGACCCTGCTGCGCATGCTCGCCGGCTTCGAGCGACCGACAGAAGGGCGCATCATTCTGGACGGTGTCGACATCACCGACCTGCCGCCCTACGAGCGGCCAATCAACATGATGTTCCAGTCCTACGCGCTGTTCCCGCACATGAGCGTGGCTGACAACATCGCCTTCGGTCTCAAGCAGGACAAACTGCCTAAGGCTGAAATCGACGCCCGCGTCGACGAGATGCTCAAACTGGTGCACATGACCCAGTACGCCAAGCGCAAGCCGCACCAATTGTCTGGTGGTCAACGTCAGCGTGTGGCTCTGGCCCGTTCGCTGGCCAAGCGCCCGAAACTGTTGCTGCTCGACGAACCTATGGGTGCTTTGGACAAGAAGCTGCGCTCGCAGATGCAGCTTGAGCTTGTCGAGATCATCGAGCGCGTCGGCGTAACCTGCGTCATGGTGACCCACGACCAGGAAGAGGCCATGACCATGGCCCAGCGCATTGCCATCATGCACCTGGGCTGGATCGCCCAAATCGGCAGCCCGGTGGACATCTACGAAACCCCGACCAGCCGCCTGGTCTGCGAATTTATCGGCAACGTCAACCTGTTCGAAGGCCAGGTGGTCGAGGACATGGAAGGCCATGCACTGATCGCCAGCCCGGATCTGGAACGCAACATCTACGTTGGCCACGGCGTCAGCACCTCGGTGCAGGATAAGAGCATCACCTACGCGATTCGTCCGGAGAAGTTGATCGTCACCACCGAGCAACCGACCTGCGAATACAACTGGTCGCGCGGCACCGTGCATGACATCGCCTACCTCGGCGGCCACTCGGTATTCCACGTGCTGCTGCCAAGCGGCAAAGTGGTGCAATCCTTCGTTGCCAACGCCGAGCGGCGTGGCGCCCGACCTACCTGGGACGATGAAGTGTTCGTCTGGTGGGAGGACGATAGCGGGGTGGCATTGCGCTCATGAACATTATCCGAAGCATCAGCCGCCGTATGCCCAAGGGCCGGCACCTGGTTATCGGGGTGCCGTTCCTCTGGCTGTTCCTGTTCTTTATGTTGCCGTTCTTCATTGTTCTGAAGATCAGCTTCGCCGAAGCCGACGTGGCCATCCCGCCGTACACCGACGTGTACACCTGGGTGGAAAACAAATTCACCCTGGTACTCAACCTGGGTAACTACATCTTCCTCAGCGAAGATGCGTTGTACCTGGCTGCTTACCTAGGCTCCCTGAAAATGGCTGCGGTCAGCACCTTGTTGTGTTTGGTCATCGGCTTCCCGATGGCGTATGCGATTGCCCGCGCCGACAAGGACAAGCAGATGGTCCTGTTGCTGCTGATCATGATGCCGACCTGGACGGCCATCCTGATCCGCGTGTACGCCTGGATGGGTATTCTCAGCAACAACGGCCTGCTCAATGGTTTCCTGATGTGGTTGGGGTTGATCAACGAGCCACTGCAGATCCTCAACACCAATCTGGCGGTGTACATCGGTATCGTTTATTCGTACCTACCCTTCATGATTCTGCCGTTGTTCGCCAACCTGGTGAAACACGACCAGAGCTTGTTGGAAGCGGCCGCGGATCTGGGTTCGAGCACCTATAACAGCTTCTGGAAAATCACCGTGCCGTTGGCCAAGAACGGCATCATCGCCGGCTGCATGCTGGTGTTTATCCCGGTGGTGGGTGAGTTCGTGATTCCGGAACTGCTGGGCGGCCCTGAAACCCTGATGATTGGTAAGGTGCTGTGGCAAGAGTTCTTCAACAACCGCGACTGGCCTGTAGCCTCTGCCTTGGCGGTGGTGATGCTGGCGATCCTGATCGTGCCCATCATCCTGTTTAACCGTAACCAAGCGAAAGAGATGGAGGGTCGACCATGAAGCGTTTCAGTTTCTCCAACTTCATGCTGTGGGCCGGCCTGACCTTTATCTACCTGCCCATGCTGATTCTGGTCATCTACTCGTTCAACGCCTCGCGGCTGGTAACGGTGTGGGGCGGCTGGTCGCTGAAGTGGTACATGGGGCTGCTGGACAACACCCAGCTGATGAACTCGGTCATGCGCTCGTTGGAAATCGCCTGCTACACCGCGATTGCCGCCGTAGCGCTGGGCACCATGGCCGCCTTCGTGCTGACCCGCGTCACCCGCTTCAAGGGTCGCACGCTGTTCGGTGGCCTGGTCACCGCGCCGCTGGTAATGCCTGAGGTGATCACCGGTCTGTCGCTGTTGCTGCTGTTCGTGGCGATGGCCCAGCTGATCGGCTGGCCTGCCGAGCGTGGCGTGCTGACCATCTGGATCGCCCACACCACCTTCTGTTCTGCCTATGTGGCCGTGGTGGTGTCGTCGCGCTTGCGTGAGCTGGACCTGTCCATCGAAGAGGCGGCCATGGACCTGGGCGCCAAACCGTGGAAGGTGTTCTTCCTGATCACCATCCCGATGATTGCGCCTTCGTTGGCGGCCGGCGGCATGATGTCCTTCGCCCTGTCGCTGGACGATCTGGTACTCGCCAGCTTCGTTTCCGGGCCGGGTTCGACCACCCTGCCGATGGAAGTCTTCTCTGCCGTGCGTCTGGGCGTGAAGCCGGAAATCAACGCCGTGGCCAGCCTGATCCTGCTGGCGGTGTCCTTCGCCACCTTCCTGGTGTGGTTCTTCGCCCACCGTGCCGAAGAGAAGCGCAAGAAGGCCCTGCAGCAGGCGATGGATGAAACCACCGGTGCCGCGTTGATGAACGGCCCCGACAGCCGTCGTGACCCATCCCAGGTGCATGCCTGATCGCACCTCGGAGTAACCCACAAGGGCCGCATTAGCGGCCCTTGTGCATTCTGCGGCAGCACTGACCAGTCAGTCCGGCCAGTATTGCGCCGCCCGCTGATCTTGGTTAAAACCTCAGCCATCAGCCGTCCGGATTGCCTGCCATGACCGACTCGAACAGCACCGAAAGCGCGGTGTACAAGACCCTGCTGGAGTCGACCAAGGCCATCCCCTGGAAGATCGACTGGGCCAGCATGACCTTCGCCTATATCGGCCCGCAGATCGAAACCCTGCTCGGTTGGCCGCAGGCCAGTTGGGTCAGTGCCAACGACTGGGCAGAGCGTATGCATCCTGAAGACCGCGACAGCGTTGTGGCCTTTTGTGTGTCGCAGTCCCAGGCGGGCACCGACCATGAGGCCGACTACCGCGCCCTGACCCGAGATGGCGGTTATGTGTGGATTCGCGATGTGGTGCATGTGCTGCGTAATGACGCGGGTGAGGTCGAGTCGCTGATTGGCTTTATGTTCGACATCAGCGAGCGTAAGCAGACCGAACAGCAGCTGCAGCAATTGCAGCAACAGTTGGAAGAGCTGTCATACCTCGACGGCCTCACCGGCGTGGCCAACCGACGCATGTTCGACAGCCGCTTACAGGTGGAGTGGAGCAACGCGCAGCGCACCGGTCAGCCGCTGTCACTGATCCTGCTGGATATCGACTACTTCAAGGAATACAACGATCACTACGGGCATATCCAGGGCGATGATTGCCTGAAAGGCGTTGCTCGGGCCTTGAGCGCCGCCGCTGTGCGCCCGCGTGACCTGATGGCCCGCTATGGCGGTGAGGAGTTTGTTCTGCTGCTGCCGGAAACCGATGCCCAGGCGGCTGCCCAGGTTGCCGAGCGCTGCCGCCAGCTGATTCATGAGCAGCAGATTCACCACGCGCATTCGCGCGTCAGTGCATGGCTGACCCTGAGCCTCGGTGTAGGCACCCTGACACCGGGCCCGGTCGACGCGCCCCAGGCCTTCCTCGAACAGGTTGATCGCCTGCTCTACAAGGCCAAGCACGCTGGGCGTAACCAGGCCATGCTGGCCGCGGCCCCTTAAGGCGGCTGGTTAGGCGTTAACGCGGCTTGTATTGGCTTGGGCAATACGCCCGTGACACCTGCGGGTCACGCAGCTGCAGGTGCTTGGTCTGCCGACCACTGACCCGTTCACGCCATAGCTTGAAGCTGCTCGGTTTGAGGTGGCGCCGCATCAAGGCGATCACCTGCGCTTCGGGCAGGCCAAACTGCACCTCAATGGCCTCGAATGGGGTGCGATCTTCCCAGGCCATCTCGATCACCCGTGACACCTCATCTGCTGATTGCAGCATCTTGCACCTCAATCCGTCTGAGCACGTCGGGCAGCTCCGCGAGCTGCGCCACCTTGCAGGTTATTCAAGCTGTCAGCCCTGCACTGCCTGGGCCCGCGCGGCATGCAGCTTCTTGTAGCTTTCGATCAAGCGCAGGTGACGGTCCAGCCCTTCCAGCTGCATATTGGTCGGCGTCAGGCCGTAGAAGCGCACGCTGCCATCCAGCGAGCCGAGTACCGCGTCGATGCGCTCATTGCCAAACATGCGGCGGAAGTTCGGTTCGAAGTCGCTCATCTCCAGCTCATCGTCCAGCTGCACTTCCAGCGCGGCATTCAGCGCCTGATAGAACAGGCCGCGCTCGACGGTGTTGTCGTTGTACTGCAGGAAGGTCTCTGTCAGCTCCTTGGCGTCGTCGTACTTCTTCAGTGCCAGGTGGATCAGCAGCTTCAACTCAAGAATGGTCAGCTGGCCCCACACCGTGTTGTCGTCGAACTCGACCCCGATCAGCGTGGTGATGTCGGTGTAATCGTCGACATCAGTGTTCTCCAGATTGCGCAGCAGGGATTTCAAGCCGCGATCATTCAGGCTGTGCAGGTTGAGGATGTCCGCGCGGAACAGCAGCGCTTTGTTGGTGTTGTCCCAGATCAGGTCCTCAACCGGGTAAATCTCGGAATAGCCTGGCACCAGGATGCGGCAGGCCGTGGCGCCCAGGTGTTCGTACACCGCCATATAGGCTTCTTTGCCCATGGCCTCGAGAATACCGAACAGGGTCGCGGCTTCCTCGGCGTTGGCCTGTTCGCCTTCGCTGGAGAAGTCCCACTCGACGAATTCGTAATCGGCTTTAGCGCTGAAGAAGCGCCACGACACCACGCCGCTGGAGTCGATGAAATGCTCGACGAAGTTATTCGGCTCCATCAGCGCCTGGCTTTCAAAGGTCGGCGGCGGCAGATCATTCAGGCCCTCGAAGCTACGGCCCTGCAGCAATTCAGTCAGGCTGCGCTCCAGCGCCACTTCAAAGCTTGGGTGCGCGCCGAACGAGGCGAATACGCCGCCAGTGCGTGGGTTCATCAGGGTCACACACATCACCGGGAATTCGCCGCCCAGGGAAGCGTCCTTCACCAATACCGGGAAGCCCTGAGCTTCGAGGCCCTGAATACCGGCGACGATGGCCGGATACTTGGCCAACACCTCGGCTGGCACGTCGGGCAGGCACAGCTCACCTTCGAGGATTTCGCGTTTAACTGCACGCTCGAAAATCTCCGACAGGCACTGCACCTGCGCCTCAGCAAGGGTGTTGCCGGCGCTCATGCCGTTGCTCAGGAACAGGTTCTCGATCAGGTTGGACGGGAAGTACACCACCTCGCCATCGGACTGACGTACAAACGGCAGCGAGCAGATGCCGCGCAGCGTATTGCCCGAGTTGGTGTCGTACAGGTGCGAGCCGCGCAGCTCGTCGTCCGGGTTGTAAATCGCCAGGCAGTAATCGTCGAGAATCTCCGCTGGCAACGCATCCTTGGGCCCCGGTTTGAACCAGCGCTCGTCCGGGTAATGCACGAACGCCGCATTGGCGATCTCCTCGCCCCAGAACTGATCGTTGTAGAAGAAGTTACAGTTCAGCCGCTCGATAAACTCGCCCAGCGCCGACGCCAGTGCGCCTTCCTTGGTCGCGCCTTTGCCGTTGGTAAAACACATCGGCGAATGCGCATCGCGGATATGCAGCGACCACACGTTGGGCACGATATTGCGCCACGAGGCGATCTCAATCTTCATGCCGAGCTTGGCCATGATGCCCGACATATTGGCGATGGTTTCTTCCAGCGGCAGGTCCTTGCCGAGGATGCGCGTGCCTTCACCGGCCGTCAGCGCTGGGATCAACAATGCCTGGGCATCGGCATCGAGGTTTTCCACTTCCTCGATCACGAACTCTGGCCCGGCCTGCACCACCTTCTTCACCGTGCAACGGTCGATGGAGCGCAGAATGCCCAGGCGATCCTTCTCGGAGATATCTGCCGGCAACTCGACCTGAATCTTGAAGATCTGCTGGTAGCGGTTTTCCGGGTCAACGATGTTGTTCTGCGACAGGCGGATGTTGTCGGTGGGGATGTTGCGTGTATCGCAATACAGCTTCACAAAGTAAGCGGCACACAGCGCCGAGGAGGCCAGGAAGTAATCAAACGGCCCCGGCGCCGAGCCATCGCCCTTGTAGCGGATGGGCTGGTCAGCCACCACCGTGAAGTCATCGAACTTGGCTTCAAGTCGGAGGTTGTCGAGAAACTTGACCTTGATTTCCATGCGGGATTACCAGAATACGGACTAAACGAATGGCGGTCATTATCCGGGTTTTCGGCGGGAAGTGGTGGTGGCTGCAGCCTGCACTGCTGATCGGTCAGGCATGCAGCCCCATACGTTTGCTCAATGGCTGAGCTTTAAATCATCTCATTGAGGCGGTGAAGGGTTTGATGCAGTTTTTAGCGGTGATACCACGTGGCGTTTTTGATTTTGCCTACCGGCGTGTATTTCTTAAGAATCTCAGCCATTTTCGCTAAATTTTCATACCCTTCAAAGCGTAGGTTGCTGAAAGAGCGTGTGGTCAGCAGCAGCGATTTGACATTGCCTTTAATGCTCTGAACTCGAAGACTTTCGATATCCGCTAGCGGGATGCTCACAACAGAGCCTTTGTGCGATATTTCGAGTTTCTGTTGGGATTCAAGGATTTCTACATCGGGGTATGAAGTATCTTTATTTTTTAAGCCTCGATACGCGTGCGGTAAATGTTTAGCAAGAAAGAATATGCCGATTACAGCGATGACCTTGTTTGATAAGTCGTCACTGTTCGTTAGCATGAATATAAACACTGCTATTAAAGCAAAGACAAATATCGTGGCGTAAATAGTCTTTCGCTTTTCTTGCTGTTTGTATTTTTCAGATGCGCTAAATTTCATTGTCTTCGCGGGTATTTAATTGAGAGGATCACAGTGAGCGAAGCGAGCGATTTTAACCTGTTGTTAGGCTTGCATTGCAAGTAAGTTCTGCAATCGGCCACGAAGAGTTATTTGTTAGCGACATTTGTTTGCCACTGAAAGGTTTTGCGCTGGCTCATAATTAACTTGCTGTAAGCCGTCGTCACCTTGAAAAATAAAATATTTAACTCTGCAGTCTTTTGTCATTGTCGAATAGCCTTCTGCACGAATGCCGCCGCCTTCGATGGTTTTCGTTATATTATTGTTTGGTTTGAGACTTGCAAGCACCTTTTCGTAACTGTCCCCCATTGAAATTCCTGGCTCGCCAGTTGTGGTTGTCATTGAAGTGCATGAGGTAATAAGAGCGGCTAAATGTAAAAGATAAATTTTCATGAGTTTTCTAGGTGTCGATAATTATGAAGTCTAACGTTTGGTTAAGGGGCGGGCTTATAGCCCGTCCCAGTGAGCGAAGCTAACGGTTTGAACCATTTGTTATGCGTTCAATATCCGTTAGCATTCAACTCCAATAAGCCATTGGGTTTTATCGGCGTTTGATTTATTAAGGTCGGGGCGACGAGCAATTGGCTCAGTGCATCCCCTTGGCTGAATGTATTCTTCTGCTATTTCGGATGCTTCGGCCAAAGAAATTGGTTTTTTGTCGTTGCGTTTGACAGTGATATAGTACGGTTGCTGAAATAATATGATGTAACTGTCAAGGGTGTAGCTATTGCCGTGTTTAGCTATTGTCGCATGATTTTCTTTTACAAGAACCAAGTGGCTCGTATCTATGTTTTTGTTTGATGCGCAGCCAAGAGTGCTGCTTGCTGTTATTGCTATTAGAGAAATTTTTAAATATTTCACTTGAGTTCCTTTTAAGTGCGTTAAGTGGCGGTTATTTTTTAAATGAGGGCATAACTACAATTAGACGACATAACCATATCTGCACACTGTTTCCACCGCTGGCAATAAGTATCCAAATCTGACCATCAGCGATTGATGATCCGTTCTTGTAGCCCAGGCTCGACTGCTGCTTTGTAACTCAGCAACCAGGCTTTCTGTTCAGGCTGCCACTTACCACCGGCCTGCTTTACCGCCAATTGCATATCTTTCTCGTGAAAACCGACGCGCACGAATACCAACGCCGCTGGTTATTTGGGCGGTTGGGTGCGGGTTTGGGTGGTTTATGTTTGCGTTCGACGATCAGTTCGACGGTGGTGTAGCTGAACTGCTGTTCGGCGTCGTAGCGTTCGACAAAGTGTTTGCTGCCGTTCTTGCCGGGTTTGAGGCTTTTTACAACGTCCATATCGTGCCCCGCTGGGTGGCAGTGTCCTGCCGGCAGTCTGCCTGTATCCACTGGGGGGCTCAAGTGAGCATAAGGTGGACTCGCTTCGCGTTGTCCGCCCTAACGCACGTGCAAGGGGCATTGCGCCCCTCGTGTGGTCTGGGTCTAGTTGGCCGAGGTGTTCAGGCTTTGCAGCAGGCGGTAGTAGAAGCCGCTGGCATTGGCCAACGTATCGATCGCCACGCGTTCGTTAGTGCCGTGCATACGCGGTAGGTCGTCGCGCTCCATCAGCAGTGGGCTGAAGCGGAAGACGTTGTCGGTCAGCGGCTCGTAATAGCGCGAATCAGTGCCGCCGACGGTGAGGTTGGGGCTGACCAGGGTATTGCCGAAACTCTGGCGGATCACCTCGGCGAACTGTTGATAGGCCTCGCCTCTGACATCGGATACCGCCGAAGGCTCGCGCCCGCCGGGCATGACTTTGACCTGAATCTGTTCATCCGCCACGGCGCTGCGTACATGTTCGGCCACGCTGGCGATGCTGTCGCGCGGGTGGATGCGCAGGTTGAGGGTGGCGCGGGCGCTGGGCGGCAGTACGTTTTCCTTGATCCCGGCGCGCAGCAGGGTCGGCGATAGTGAGGTTTGCAGCTGCGCTGCACCGGCCGGCGAGGCGGCCAGTTGTTGTTCCACCAGCGGGCCGAACAGCCAGAGGTTGGCGAAGATCAGTCGGTAGCCGAAGGATTGCGCTGGGGTGAAGCTGGCCAGCAGGTCGCCAGTGGGGCCGTCGAAGCCGCGCTGGAAGGGCGCATCGCCCACCCGTTGCAGGGCTTGGCTGAGACGGCCGATGGCGGTTTCATCAAAGGCGGGCGGCTGTGAGGAATGACCACCCTGGGCGTTGGCTTGCAGGGTCAGGCTGACGTAGCCCTTTTCCGCAATGCCGACCACAGCTACGTCCTGGCTGACGCCGGGGATTTGCCCGCGCACCACAAAGCCGCCTTCATCGCTGACCCAAGCCAGGCGTTTGCCCTGTTCCTGCAACTGCGCGGCGATGCGTCGGTTGCCCTGGTGGCCGCCGATTTCTTCATCGTGACCGAAGGCCAGTAGCACATCGCGTTGTGGCTGGAAACCCTGGGCGATCAGGGTTTCCACCGCTTCGAGAATCGCCACCATCGAGCCTTTGCTGTCGATGGCGCCACGGCCCCAGACAAAACCCTCGGCAATCGCCCCGGAGAATGGCGGATGGGTCCACAGCGCTTCAGTGCCCGGTGCGACGGGCACCACGTCCTGGTGCGCCATCAGCAGGGCAGCGGGTAATTGAGCGTCCTTGCCCGGCCAGCGCAGCAGGATGCTCGGGCTGCCAGTGGCGAGCGGCTCGGTGTTGGCGGTGACCTGTGGGTAGCGCTGTGCCAGCCATTCGCGCAGCTCGGCGAACGCGGCGTCGCTGGTGGCCAGTTTGCTGGCCGGTGCGCCGATCTGATGCGACAGGGTCGGCAGACGAATGGCAGCCGCCAGACTTTCGGCAGCGCGTTGACCATCCAGCCCTTCGGGCAGACTGACCGGCGCGCTGTTGAATGCGGCAGCCGGTAGCAGCAGGGTGCGGCCGACCACCACGGCTACCAGGCCGAGCAGGATGAGCAGAAGAAGCAGTAACAGACGTTTCATCGCCGTTCTCCTTGGCTTATGGGCGCAGAATCAGCTGGCTGCGACTGTTGGCTTTGATCGCTTCGGCATCCAGGTGCATCGGCACGTACTCACCTCGAATATAGCGTTCGGCTTGGTCCTTGTAGTGCTGATCAAACAGTACGCCACTCTGGCCCACCGGGTTGATGCCCAGGGCTGTGTTGGCGTCTGCCATATCGATCAGGCGGCGGGTCGAGGGGCCGTACACCACCGACCAGGGCGCAGGGCCGACCGGTTGCGAGAGGTTGTTCGGCGTTTCATGGCCGCCCGGTGCGGCAAAGGCGCCGACGTTGAACAGTTTATCCAGCGGTTTCTGCTGGCCCAGCGGGTGGCTGTGAGTCAGGGTGTGCGCGCTGCCCCAGGCCCATTTCGCGCTATCGTCTCCGAGGGTGCTGCGCAGGTGGGCAAGGCTGGCCTGCCAGGCGACTTTGACGGTATCGGCGCGGCTTTCCACGGCATCGCTGCCGCGTTTGTCCCACCAGGGCGAACTGGCATCGGCGGCCAGGCGCGGCAGGGCGCTGTCGAGCGCGCGGGTTTGCAGCAGGTTGGCGAAGAAGGCGTCGCTCAGCTCGTCGGCCATGGCTTCACGTGCCAGCTGGTACACCAGTTGGTTGAACAGCGTGGCGGCAGTGGCGTCGAGGTTGTGCTGGCCATCCCAGCTGAGCAGCTGCTCGACCAGCCCCTGCTCTTCGCTGCCAGTGGCGGCGGCCTGCAGGTCAGCTGCCAGCGGGGCGAGCAGGCGTTGCGGGTAGCCGGTGCCGGGCTCCAGTTGCAGCGCCTGGCTGTTATGCACATCCCATTTCACGCTGTCGTCGCGCAGGCGTTCGTCCAGGCGCTGGCCGCGATCGGCCAGGTTGTAGTAACCCGGAATCGCCATGCCGGTCGGTGACACGGGCTGGTAGTTGGCGGAGAGGATATAGCCGTGTTCCGGGTTCTCCTCCTGCGGGTTGGCGCTGAACGGGTAGTAGCCGTCTTTGTCCGCTTCGCCGTTGCTGCCGTCGAGGATAAAGCTCGGGTTGATCCCGGCCGGGCGGCGCGGCAGTTTCGCCGCCGCCCACCAGCCGATATCGCCTGTGGCATTGGCCCATACCACGTTAAGCCCGGGCGCTTCGATGTGCTCAGCGGCGACACGTGCTTGCTCCAGCGTGGTGGCGCGATTGAGCTGATAGAAGCCATCGAGGATCGGGTTTTCGGTCTCGAGGAAGGCCCACCACATGGCAATCGGCGTGCTGCCGACGGTTTCACCCAGGGCGCTGTTGATGATCGGGCCGTGCGGCGAGCGGCGGATGGTCAGGCGCACTGGCTCGGCATCCTTGACGCTGATCAGCTCCTCACGGCTTTGCAGCTCGACCCACTGGCCGCGGTACCAGACCTGGTTGGGGTTGTCCGGGTTGGTTTTCTCGGCGATCAGGTCGAGGTCGTCGTTCTGGAACATGGTGATGCTCCAGGCAAAGTCACGGTTGTGGCCCAGTGAGGCCACTGGGTTAAGCGCCTGGTGATGGCCGTACAGGCTGAAACCGGGATAACTCAGGTTGGCCTCGTACCACACCGACGGCACGGCAAAGCGGATATGCGGGTCGCCAGCCAGCAGCGGTTTGCCGCTGGCGGTGCGGCTGCCGGAGATCGCCCAGGCGTTGCTGCCCTCGAACTGCGGCAGGCCGGCATCCAGCAGCGCGGCGTGGCTCAACTCGGCGATGGCATTGAGGTCCTGCCAGTCGCCGGCAGCGAGGTTTTGCCCGACCACGCCCTGCGGGTGCCAGTCGAGGTCAAAGGCCTTGAGGTAATCGGCGCCCAGCTGATCGCGGATGTGCGTCAGCACTGGCTCGGTGCGGAAGGCGGCAGCAAAGCTGTAGGCCATATAGCCGGCGACGCTGAGGGTATCGGCGACGTTGAACGGGCGTTTTTCAATGCCCAGCACATCGAACTCGATCGGCGCCGGGTGGTTGGCCTGGTATTGGTTTATGCCATCCAGATAAGCCTGCAGCGCTTTGCTGGCTGGGGCGTTCATGTCCATCTTCGCGGCGTAACGGTCGGCGTGTTCGCGGATGCCCAGGGTGCGGAACAGGCGGTCGGTGTCGACTAGCTTGCTGCCGAGCACCTCGGCCAGCTCGCCACGGGCCAGGCGCCGGAGGATTTCCATCTGAAACAGACGGTCCTGGGCGTGCACATAACCGAGCGCGCGGTACATATCGGCCTCGTTCTGCGCCTGGATATGCGGCACGCCGCGTTCGTCGTAATCCACCGTGACTGCGGCCTGGAGGTGGCTCAGTTGCAGCTCGCCGTCACGTTGCGGCTGCTTGCTGTCGATGTACCAGTAAGCGCCGGCGGCAGAGGCCGCGACGATCAGAGCCAGGGCAGTCAGGGTGCGTTTCATGGGGTTTTCCTTGTTATAGGTTTTATCAGCCTGGCCATTGTGCGCACTGCCGACTGCGCAGGCATTGACCTAATACCGCAAGAGTGAAAGTCTTTGGTCAATCCAAGAGGCCGCTATGCCACACGATCCGCACAACAGCATTGCCAGCGCGTTGACCCATTCTTCAACCTTGCGCCGGCTGCTCTACGAAGCTTTGGCGGGGTTGGGGCTGGACCCCACCGACACCTATCGCCAGGCCTATCAGGGCGTAGTACTGGCGCCACCGCTGCTCAATGCCCGCGAGGACCACGATAATGCGCCGCGCTTCTGGCAGGCGCTGGCGGGCATCAGCGGTGATCCTGACATCGGTCTGCACCTAGGTGAAACCATGCAGCCACGGCCGATGGATGTGGTGGGTTACCTGCTGCTGGCCAGCCGTGACCTGGGCCAGGCATTGGAGAGTTTTGTGCGCTTTCAGCACATCCTCTCCGGCGGTTTTGCCGCGCGCCTGGAGCTGGAGGGCGAGCAGGCGCGGCTGATCTTCGACCTCAATTACCGTGGCGTGGGTTCGTTGCGCCAGCAGATGGAGTGCCTGGCGCTGCTGCTGCAGAAAATGCTCGCCAGCGTCAATGACGGCGGCTTTGCGCTCGATGGCGTGGAGTTTCGCCACCCGGCCCCGCGCCGCCTGAGCGAGCATCGCCGGCTGTTCGGCCTGCTGCCGCGTTTTGCCCAGGCGCATGATGCGCTGATCTTCCCGCGCGCCTGGCTCAGCCGGCCCTCGCGCAGCGCCAACCCGCGGTTGTTCGCGGTGCTCTGGGCGCAGGCGGAAGTGGAGCTGGCTGAGCTGGAAGAAAACCAGCTGCTCAACCGCGTGCGCTATTGGCTGGAGGTCAACCTGGGCGTACAGCTGTGCGACCTGCCCCGCTGCGCCACCGCGCTGGGTTACAGCGTCAGCGGGCTGCAGCGGGCGTTGACCGAACAGCAGCAGAGCTTTCGCCAGCTGCACGATGAGGTGCGTCGCCTGCGTGCGCAGGCTCTGCTGGAAAGCGGCCTGGCCATCCGTGAAGTGGCCCGCGCCTGCGGCTTTGCCGAGCTGTCACCGTTCTATCGGGCGTTCAAGCGCTGGCAGGGCGCGACCCCGCAGGCTTACCGCACTAGCGGCTGACGCGGAAGCGCCGGCTCAGGTCGCTCAATCGCTCAGACAAGTGGCTGAGTTGCTGGCCATCGTGACTCAGGGCTTCAGCATCACTGAGGTTTTGTTCCGCGACCTGTTGCACGCTTGTCAGGTGCTGGCTGACCTCCGCGCTGACGGCCGCCTGCTGGTGGGTGGCGGCGGCAATCAGCTCGTTCATCTGAGTGATTGAACTGATGTCCTGCGCCACCGCGCCGAGCAGATCGGCAGTGGCCTGGCTGTCCTGTACACAACTGCGCACGCTGTCGCGGCTCTGCTGCATGGCTTCGGCGGCCTGGCGGCTGCCTTGTTGCAAGCGGCTGATGATCTGCTGAATTTCAGCGGTTGACAGGGCGGTCTTCTGCGCCAGGTTACGCACCTCGTCGGCGACCACAGCAAAGCCACGGCCCTGATCACCGGCGCGAGCAGCTTCGATGGCGGCGTTGAGGGCCAGCAGGTTGGTCTGTTCGGCAATCGAACGGATCACTTCCAGCACCTTACCGATCTGTTCAGATTGGTTGGCCAACGCCTGCACTTCACCTTCGGTGACGTCGATCTGAGCGGCCAGCTTGCCGATCTCGCTGCGTACGTGATTGACCGAACGGCTGCCCTCGGCGGCTTGCTGGTTGGCCGTTTGCGCGGCACTGGCAGCCCCATCGGCATGCCCGGCCACTTCATCAATGGCGCTGCTCATCTGCTGCATGGCTGAGCTCATGTAGACGATTTCACCCTGCTGGCGATCGGCGCCACTGCGCAGATGACCAGTGGCTTGCGCCAGGTTGTCGCCCATCGTTTGCAGGCCCTGGGTGTCTTTGATTACTTCGCCAACCAGCTCATCCAGTGTGTCGAGGAAGCGGTTAAAGCGCTTGCTGACCTTGCCTTCAGCATTGCTGCGGTAGCTCAGGTCAATGGCGTCGTCATTTTCGGTGAGTTGTTCGGCGGTTTGCATCAGGGCGGCCCCCTCCACGGCTTCGGCATGGGTTTGCAGGGCGAGGTAAATCAGGATCGCGCTTTCCAGCACCACGTAGAACGCATGCAAGAAGATGATGGGCCAGCTGCCTTGCGCCACCACCGTGACGCTGAACCCTTGGGTTTGCAGGGCATAGAAGCCCAGGTGGTGAACTGCAATCACTGCAGCCGCCACCACGATCGGCAGCCAGTCGCGGTAATACACCAGAAACGCCAGCAACACGAAAATACCGAAGTGCATTTCCAGCATGCCGCCCGCCTGGTTGATGTGCAGTGCGGACATCACCATAAACGCCGCACCAATCGCACAGCGCAGCAGACGTCGCCCGGCAATCAGCTGCTGCAGTACGGTCATCACCGCCGCTGTTCCACCGCCCACCAGCAAGGCTTGGCCCCAGGTACCGTGCCAGAGCGCCAGACCCAGCGAGTAAAGAAACATCAGCCACAGCACCATCAGCATGATGCGGTCCGCTTTACGGTAGTGCAGCTCTAAGGGTGAAAGACGGCTAGGCATGGCGAAAGACCTAAAAAGTAGCGTGGTATTCGGATCAAGTATGGCAGCCGTCCGTGGATGCGCAGGGCTTTTCTATGGCGATAAGTTGTACATGGTATTTCATTTGTACAATTTTATTCGGTAAACATGTAGGGCTCAGTGCATGTCGCCGGCGGTCAGTGGGTACCGTGCTGGTCTCAGACTGATCTAGCCTCATAGGCATGCAAGGAGGTCATGCTTATGCAGCGGGTGCTAGTCGGTGCCTGGTTTACCCTGATCGGGCTGCCCTGTCTGGCCGCAACGCCGCCAGTGCAGATCTGCTTGGGCGACAGTAACGAGTGGCCACCCTACACCTATTGGCAGCGCAGCGATGGCGAGGTGGACCGCAGCCGTCTGACTGGGTCGGCCAGCACCCTGGTGCTGGCGATTCTGCAGCGTTTGCAGCTGCCCTATGAAGTGCACTACATGCCTTGGGCGCGGGTGCAGCAGGAGCTGGCAGACTTTGCTGAAAAGGGCCGCTGCGAGCTGACCTGGGATGCCAGCTACAACGCGGAGCGTGCGGCCTATGCCTATTACAGCGCGCAGTTGTATGAAGCGCGTCTGGGGCTGTTCTACTCCGCGCAGCGCTTTGCCGAAGTGCCGTTGCCCGCCTTGCTGCAGAACCTGCAGCCCTATCGGGTGTGCGGAGTGATTGGCTACAACTACCAGCCGTTTGGCTTGGGCGAGCCGATCAAGCGCTTCCCCAGCATTCAGCAGAACCTGGATATGCTGCAGCGCCAACGTTGCGACTTCTTCCCCAGCGAGATTGAGCCGTTGTATGGCGGCCTGGCGCTGGGTATTTATCAGGGCCATGAGCAGTTGCGGCATATGCCACTGGTCGCAAGCAAAGCGTTCTATCTGCTGGTCAGTAGGGGCTCGCCGCGTGGTGAACGGCTGATCTCGCAGTTTGATCATCAACTCAAGCAACTGCAGGCCAGTGGTGAAGCGCAGCAGATCTTTCAGCGCTTTACCCCGGATGGTCTGCGCTAGTCAGTGGCGTGCCAGTCGCAGAAACAGCCCACCGCTAGGGTATTGCTGGCGTTGACCGGGCGATTGGCGACCAAGGCGTCGAGAATCGGCTCGATAAAACTGTTGCTGGAGGTGCAGGTAGCGCCTTCGCTGTAGGGGCCGAAGTAGGCCAGTTGGCCATTGCGGTCCCAGATCGCCACCGCCGGGCTGGCGGGGATTTGCGCGCTGCCAGCCAGTTCAGCAAGGGGTTGCAGGGCGCTCAGGGTGCTGGGCAGTTGACCGTTGGTGCCGGGTTTTTGTACGGCATAGAAGGTAACGTCCTGGGCGCCGAAGCGTTCGATCAATTCGGCCAGGTGCTGTTGATTGCCAACATTGCACGGGCAGGCGGGGTCCCAAAAATGCACCAGGCGAATTGGCCCAGGGCCGGCCAGCTCGTCGGGCAGACGCAGTTGTTCACCATAGAACAGCGCGGTTTGTTCACTGAAGCTGCGCAGGTAGCGTGCTTCGTACCACCAGTAGGCGGCCAGCATGGCGGCTGCCCAGAACAGAATCAGTAGGCTGGCGAGTAGGGTCTTGCGCGTGGGTCGAGTCATGAGCAGCCTTCGGCAAACAGGCGCGCAGCTTGCCATGACTGGCGCGACAGCTGAATATCCGCAACCTGATTGCGCGGCCCAGGATGGCCTGTGATTACTCCGTAAGTTTGATGGAAGCCCTATGCCAGAGCCGTTTCAGCCCGAAAACCTGCTTGCCAGTCTGCGACCCTTGGCCGCAGCCGCTGCGCTTTTACCGGCCGAACAGGCCTACCGGCAGTTTTACGGCTTCAGCGATACTTGGGCGACGCACACCCGCATGGGTACGCTGCAGGCCGCCGGTTACCAGATTGCTGTGCAGGCTTGGTGGCCTGAGCAGCCGCGCGCCACGCTGGTGCTGCTGCATGGCTATTACGACCACGTTGGACTGTATCGCCATGTGATCGAATGGGCTCTTGGAATGGGTTTTGCCGTACTGGCCTTCGACTTGCCGGGTCATGGCTTGTCCAGCGGTGCGCGGGCGAGCATCGGTGCGTTCAGCGAGTATCAAACGGTGTTGCGCGCGGTGCTGGCCGAAGCGGCAGCCCTGGCGTTGCCGCAGCCCTGGCACTTGTGCGGGCAGAGTACGGGCGGGGCGATTCTGATTGATTACCTGCTGACCGGCGCACCGGGGCCGGACATCGGCGAAACCATTCTGCTGGCCCCACTGGTGCGGCCACGCGCCTGGGGCTGGTCACAGTTCAGTTACCGCATCATGAAGCGCTTTGTTAGCGAGATTCCCCGGCGTTTCAGCGTCAATTCCAGCGATGCCGAGTTTATCGATTTCGTTCACCACCAGGATCCGCTGCAGCCGCGCAATTTGCCGACCGCCTGGGTTGGTGCGCTCAGCCGGTGGGTACCGCACATCGAAGCCGCGCCGCGCAGTACGCGCAGCCCTCTGATCATTCAGGGGGAAGCCGACATGACGGTGGCCTGGCGCTACAACCTGCGGGTGCTGCAGGACAAGTTCGCTGACCCGCAGATGCTGCGTCTGCCCGAGGCACGGCATCACCTGGGCAACGAAACGCCGGCCTTGCGCCAGCGCTATTTCGAGTTTCTTAGCCAGCGGTTGAGCTAATCAGATACCGCGCGGCGCCGGAGCCAGCGCTGCGCTGCTCTGGCCAACCGCCAGGCCGCTGCGGATCGCCGCCAGGGCGGCCTGGTAGTAAGCCTTACCGGCATCGGACTGGGCGAAACTGACGAACTCTTCCAGCTCCGGGTCGCTCAGCTCGCGGTAGACGTGCAGCAGGGTGTTATCCAGATCCGCCCCGATTTGCTCCATCAACCGCTGGCGCTGGCCATTAAGCATGGCCTGGGCGCTGTCGCCCCCGAGCAGACCGGGGAGCATCTGGCTGAGGCTGTCGGCGGCTACACCGGCCAGGGCCAGGCTGACTTCGGCACCGGCTTCCCGCGCCGGCAGGGCCTGGGCCAGGTGGCGAATCAGCAGGCGGCGGGTGGCGCTGGCCTCACTGCGCGGCAGGCCGTTGGCGTAGCGCGCCAGTTGATCGCTGCGGGTGGCGAGCAATTCGGCATCGACAATCTTGCGCCCCAGTGGTGACTGGAAAAACTGCAGGGCGCTGCCAGGCTCGCCTAGGTTGTCACGTAGGCCTTGTTGCGCGCGCTGATCCACGGCCGCAGCGGCAAAGCGCTGGTTGCTGTTGTTCACCAATGCCTGATGCACCGCCGGCGGCAGGCTGTTGCGGTAGCGTTCCTGGGCGGCCTGCAGGGCATCGCTGAAGTGCATGCGCTGTTGCGGCCAGCCGGCCGCCTGATACAGCTGCAGGTAATCGTCGGCCAGGGCGGGCAGGCTGAGCAGCAGGGTCAGTACAACGGAAAGGGCGCGCATTAGGGACTCCATTCAGGGGCGGCTATTTTCTGCGGCATGCTGACGCTTGTCGAGGCTCGGCAGGGCGCTGGTAGAATCGCCGGCATGACGACCGATACCCATACCGCGCTCCTGACCCGCATCGTTGACGACCTGGCCGAACAGGGGTGGTCGCTGCAGCCGCAGTTTATTGCCCCCTCTCTGACCCTCGACCTGGCCGAAGAGTGCCGTAAACGTGCCGCACACGGTGCATTGGCACCCGCCGGCGTCGGCCGTGGCGCGCAGCAGCAGATCCGCGAAGGGGTGCGCGGCGATCATATTCAGTGGCTGGAAGCCGGTCAGGCTGAGGCCTGTGATCAATATCTACAGGCGTTTGATGAGCTGCGCGTGGCGCTGAACCAGGGCTTGTACCTGGGGCTGGAGGATTTTGAGGGGCATTTCGCCCTGTATCCGCCGGGGGCGTTCTACCAGAAGCACGTGGACCGCTTTCGCGATGACGATCGCCGCGCGGTGTCCGCGGTGTTCTACCTCAATGAGGATTGGCAGGCCGAACAAGGCGGCGCGCTGCGCCTGTATCTACCGAATGGCGAGACTCGCGACGTATTGCCGCAAGCGGGTAGCCTGCTGTTGTTTCTATCCGCCGACATGCCCCATGAGGTCTTGCCGGCCAGCCGTGATCGACTGTCGTTGACCGGCTGGTTTCGCCGGCGGGGCAATGGGCCGTTCTAGTCAAGATTGGCTAGAACCTGTTCACGATCTCGCGAGCTAGGGCCATGCAAGGCAAAAACAGGCGAGGAAGCGGAGTGTACTTTTGTACATGAGCATTCCGAGCCTGTTTTTAACGCTGCAGGGCCGACGCGCAGCAGATCGTGAGGAGGTTCTTAGTGGCCCCAGACCTTGAAGGTCCCCCGCAGATCAGTGATGTCGCGCATCTCGATGCTGCCCAGACGGCTTTCGCCGACGTACATATCAGCCGCCACCCGCACGCGAATACGTTGCGCCGGGATACCGCTGGCCACCAGTTGATCATTGATGGTGGTGAGGTCGGGGAGGGTTAGTTGCAGTTGCTGTTGGCCGCTGCCATTGGACACCACATCGATTTTCAAGGTGGGCAGGTTGACGCCGAAGATTGGCAGGGTCAGCCCCAGTTGCGCCGCGCCGAAGGCGAAGCTGCCGCCAGAGCCGTTCGGGCAGCTGGCGGGGGTGAGGCAGCCGTTGTCGATTTTCACGTTGCGCAGAGACGCACTGCCGCCATCGTCATTCCAACTGATCCGGTTGATCGTCGCCAGCACGTCGGCACGGATGCTGATGCCGGCCTGACCGCTGATCTCGCTCAAGCTCTGGTTATCCATCGGCAGCAAGGCCGCCTGGCTCTGCAGGGCGAAGGCCATAAAGCCGGCAGCGAGTGATAGGGCAAGGGTGCGAAGTGGGCGATGCATGGACGTGTCCTCGACTAGAGTGCCGAGAGTCTGTGCCGGGCCTGGGGCGCGCGCCATCGGACCGCGTTGCTTCCCGCCGAAGGATAGGCCGTCGTTGCGCGCGAATGGCGCTGCCGGCGTGATGTGCTTGGCAATCTGCCTGGCAGCCCGTCCCTTTGATCGGCGGCCAGCAAGCGCAGTAACCTGACGGTGTTACGGCGGGTGACTAATGAGAGAAAGTGATGCAGAAGATTCTGGTGAGCCGTTGCCTGTTGGGCCAGCGCGTACGTTATGACGGCGGCGCCCATGGCCCGTTCAGCCTGCTGGAACGCTGGCAGCAGGAGGGGCGCATTGTGCCGCTGTGTCCGGAAGTCGCCGGTGGCCTGCCGACCCCGCGCGCGCCAGCGGAAATAGCTGGCGGTCAGGGGGCAAAAGTACTTGATGGGCAATTGCCTGTGCTGACAGTGAATGGCGAGGATGTCACGGCGGCTTTTGTTGACGGCGCACAGCAGGCTCTGGCCTTGGTGGCGCAGCATGACATCCGACTGGCACTGCTCAAGGCGCGCAGCCCCTCGTGCGGTAACCGGGAGAACTATGACGGCAGCTTCAGCGGCACCAAGGTCGCCGGTGAAGGCGTAACCGCTGCGGCTTTGCGTCGGGCTGGGGTGCAGGTGTTTAGCGAAGAGGAGCTGGCGGCGGCGGAGGCGGCGTTGCGAGAGCTGGAAGGATAGTCAGCCCCGCGTGCAAAAAATGGTCGGGAGCCATTTTTAACGTCGCGTAGCGACGGCCCGAAGGGTGGCCGCCATGGATGGCAGGCCATACGAAAAAGGGAAGCCGAAGCTTCCCTTTTTCGTATCGCGGCAGCGCTTAGAACAGTACGCGGCTACGGATGGTGCCTTTAACGTGCTGCAGCTTCTCCAGCGCCAGATCGGAGTAATCGGCGTCGACGTCGATGACCACGTAGCCGACCTTGTCGTTGGTCTGCAGGAACTGGCCGGAGATGTTGATGCCGTTTTCAGCAAACACGTTGTTGATCTCGCTCATCACACCCGGGATGTTGGCGTGGATGTGCAGCAGACGGTGCTTGCCTGGGTGTGCCGGCAGGGCCACTTCGGGGAAGTTGACCGAAGACACCGAGGTACCGTTGTCGCTGTACTTGACCAGTTTCTCGGCCACTTCCAGGCCGATATTGGCCTGCGCTTCGGCAGTCGAACCGCCGATATGCGGAGTGAGGATTACGCGGTCCAGGCCGCGCAGCGGGCTTTCGAACTCTTCGTCGTTGGACTTCGGCTCGACCGGGAACACGTCGATGGCTGCGCCGATCAGGTGTTCGTCCTTGATCGCGGCGGCCAGGTGATCCAGCTCGACCACGGTGCCGCGTGCGGCGTTGATCAGGATGCCGCCCTTTTTCATCGCGCGGATTTCCTTCTCGCCGATCATCCACTGGGTGGATGGCAGCTCAGGCACATGCAGCGACACGATGTCGCACATGCCCAGCAGGTCGTGCAGCCTGGCGATCTGGGTGGCGTTGCCCAGCGGCAGCTTGGTCACGGTGTCGTAGAAGAACACCTGCATGCCCATGGCTTCGGCGAGTACCGAGAGCTGGGTGCCGATCGAGCCGTAACCGACGATACCCAGCTTTTTACCGCGGATTTCGAAGGAGTTGGCCGCCGATTTGATCCAGCCACCACGGTGGCAGGAGGCGTTCTTCTCGGGGATGCCGCGCAGCAGCAGGATGGCCTGAGCCAGTACCAGTTCGGCCACCGAGCGGGTGTTCGAATACGGTGCGTTGAACACGGCGATACCGCGCTCGCGGGCGGCGTCGAGGTCAACCTGGTTGGTGCCAATGCAGAAGCAGCCCACAGCCACCAGGCGCTTGGCGCAGTCGAAGACTTCGGCAGTCAGCTGGGTGCGCGAGCGGATACCGATAAAGTGCGCGTCGGCGATCTTTTCTTTCAGCTCGTCGTCGGAGAGTGCGCCCTTGAGGTACTCGATGTTGGTGTAACCAGCGGCCTTCAGGGTGTCCACTGCATTCTGGTGGACGCCTTCAAGAAGAAGGAACTTGATCTTGCTCTTGTCGAGAGAGGTCTTGCTCATCGGAGTACCTGTTGTCCCACAAATGGTGTCAGGGAAGGGTCAGCGAAGGTGCTGACCGCACCCGCAGATCGGCGCAGAGGCACGATTCACGGGGGGCGTATGCTAGCATACGAGCCCCGCGAAACACCTACCCTGGCAGATGAAGCGTGCTCAGGGTGACCATGAATCGTTTGAGAGTTCCGTAGATGACCAACCCTGCGCTGATCGAAGAGCTGAAGACCCTGGTTGAGCCCGGCAAGGTGCTTACCGATGCCGATTCCCTCAACGCCTACGGCAAGGACTGGACCAAGCACTTCGCCCCAGCGCCGCTGGCGATTGCCTTCCCCAAGAGCATCGAGCAGGTGCAGGCCATCGTTCGCTGGGCCAATCAGCACAAGGTCGCGCTGGTGCCGTCCGGTGGTCGTACCGGCTTGTCCGCTGGCGCCGTGGCGGCCAATGGTGAAGTGGTCGTGGCCTTCGACTATATGAACCAGATTCTCGACTTCAACGAATTTGACCGCACCGCCGTGTGTCAGCCGGGCGTGGTGACCAAACAGCTGCAGATGTTCGCCGAGGACAAGGGCCTGTATTACCCGGTGGACTTCGCGTCGGCCGGTTCCAGCCAGATTGGCGGCAATATCGGCACCAATGCCGGCGGCATCAAGGTGATTCGCTACGGCATGACCCGCAACTGGGTGGCTGGCCTCAAGGTTGTGACTGGCACCGGCGAACTGCTGGAGCTGAACAAGGACCTGATCAAGAACGCCACCGGCTACGACATGCGTCAGCTGTTTATCGGCGCCGAAGGCACCCTGGGCTTTGTCGTCGAGGCCACCATGCGCCTGGACCGTGCGCCGAAGAACCTCACCGCGATGGTGCTCGGTACCCCGGACTTCGACTCGATCATGCCGGTGCTGCATGCCTTCCAGAACAAGCTGGACCTGACCGCCTTCGAGTTCTTCTCCGACAAGGCTTTGGCCAAGATTATGGCCCGTGGCGACGTGCCGGCAGCTTTTGAAACCGATTGCCCGTTCTACGCCCTGCTGGAATTCGAAGCCACCACCGAGGAAGTCGCCGAAGCGGCCCTGGCCACCTTCGAGCATTGCGTCGAGCAGGGCTGGGTGCTGGATGGCGTGATGAGCCAGAGCGAGCAGCAGCTGCAGAACCTGTGGAAGCTGCGCGAGTACATCTCGGAAACCATCAGCCACTGGACGCCGTACAAGAACGACATCTCGGTCACTGTGTCGAAAGTGCCGGCATTTCTGCACGATATCGACGCCATCGTCGGTGAACACTACCCGGACTTCGAAATCGTCTGGTTCGGCCATATCGGTGACGGCAACCTGCACCTGAATATCTTGAAACCAGAGAGCCTGTCCAAGGACGAGTTCTTCGCCAAGTGCGCCACCGTCAACAAGTGGGTGTTTGAGACCGTGCAGAAGTACAACGGCTCGATCAGCGCCGAACACGGTGTGGGCATGACCAAGCGCGATTACCTGACCTACAGCCGCTCGGAAGCCGAGATTGGTTATATGAAGGCGATCAAGGCGGTGTTCGACCCGAACGGCATCATGAACCCGGGCAAGATCTTCCCGCTCTGAAAGCTGCTGCGGGCTACGCGCGCCATGCTGCGTTGGCGAAGTCAGGAAAAATGCTCATTGGCACAAGCCAACTCCGCTTTTTTCCCGACTCCGCCGCCCTGCCTGGCCTTCGCTCGCAACGCTTTCAGCAAGCTGAATTAAGTCTTTAGTCGAAACGACAGCCCGTGAAAGGTCGTCCACCATGGGAGATCAACGATTCAGAGCGTAGGGCGGGGCTACCGCTCTACGCCGTCTGCTCGCACAACGAGCGGCGTCATGCATTCCCATCAGGAGTTGCTTATGAGCTACCAGCATCAGTATGTCGATGGCACCCATATCCACTTTCCCATGGGCAAGGTTGTGTGCATCGGCCGTAACTACGCCGAGCATGCCAAAGAACTGAATAACCCGGTTCCGACCGAGCCCTTGCTGTTTATCAAAGCGGGCAGTTGCGTGGTGCCGCTGGATGACGGTTTTACCCTGGTTGAAGGTAAGGGTGACGTGCATTACGAGGCAGAAATCGCCGTGCTGATCGGCAAGCCGCTGTCGCGCACGCCGAACGCTGAAGAAGTACGTGATGCCATTTCCGGCTTCGCCCCGGCGTTGGACCTGACGCTGCGCGACCTACAGGCCACGCTCAAGGCCAAGGGCTATCCCTGGGAAACCGCCAAATCCTTCGACGGTGCCTGCGTGCTGGCGCCGTTCGTGCCGGGTGATGCCGTTGAAGACCTTGCCGATATCGGCATCCGCCTGGCGATCAACGGTGAAGTGCGGCAGGACGGCAACAGCCGTGACATGCTTAACCCAATTCTGCCGATGATCCAGCACATCTGCGGCCACTTCAGCCTGCAGCCGGGTGATGTGATCCTCACCGGTACGCCAGTGGGTGTCGGCCCGTTGCACAAGGGCGACGAGCTGGTGCTGGAACTGGTTAGCCACAGTCGTTTCGCCAGTCGCGCGCTCTAGGTCATCTGGCCGTGTACGCAGGCACCTGGAGGTGCCTGTTGGTCGGGTGGCGTCATAGAAACTTAAGGGTTGCTCTCTAGTCTGATAGCCATCGTTCTGCTGAGTTGTGTGCGATGTCGATCTGGATTGCTCGGCTGGTGCGTGTGCGCTGGTTGGTTGGGATGTTGTGTCTGCTGGTGGTGACATCACTGGCGATGAATTACCGCCATTTGGACGATCGCCTGTCCTTCTGGGTTCAGCAGCAACAGGTGGGCGTTGCCGAACAGCAGCAGAGCATCTGGCTGCCGGGTTACCGGGCCGTGCTGCAAGGCAAACCACTGCAAGGGCTGGAAGACGACGAGGTGTCCGGGCTGACCTACAGCGCGGAAAGCGACACCCTGTTTACCGTGACCGGGAAATACCCACAGTTGATCGAGCTGACCCTGGATGGTCAGGTGCTCCGGCGTATCGATCTGCTCGGCTTCGCCAATCCCGAAGGGGTGGAGATGCTGTCCGACGGCCGCCTGGCGATTATCGATGAGCGCAAGCGCACCTTGACCACCTTCAAACTCAGCGCCCTGACACGCCGCCTGGAGTTTGCCGATCTACCGTCGTTCGACCTGGGCTTTATTGATGCCGGCAATAAGGGCTTCGAGGGCATTGCCTGGGATTCGCGCAATGAGCGCGTGCTGCTGGGTAAGGAGCGTGGTCCGCTGGGGTTGTTCAGTCTGCCGTTTCCAGGCGAGGACGGGGCCACGGGCACCCTTGAGCCGATGAGTTCCGGGCACCTGTTTCTGCGTGATATTTCTTCACTGACCTACGATCCTCGGACTGGGCATGCGTTGGTGCTTTCCGATGAATCCAGCCTGCTGCTGGAGGTGGATGCTCTGGGCGAGCCCGTCAGTTTTATCAGCCTGAGTCGCGGCATGAATGGCCTGCATGGCGGCATTGAGCAGGCCGAAGGGGTGACCATGGATGCGGCCGGTAATATCTATATCGTCAGCGAGCCCAACCTGTTCTACGTCCTGCGCAAGGACCCGGTGGCCGAACAGCCCGCTGTTGCGGATTAAGTTTGGCTTAAGCACCGATTAAGCCTGGCTTCAGCTAGGCCCTCTACTCTGGCCCCATCACCTAACTGATTAGAGGGTTACCCCATGAAGCGTTTCACCTTGGCTCTGCTGCTGGCTCCACTGTTCTCCACCGCCGCCATGGCCACCGGTTATACCGGCCCAGGCGCCACCACTCAGGTCACCACCGTAGCGGCCGCATTGGACGCTGCCGACGATACACCGGTGGTGCTGCAAGGGCAGATCGTCAAGCGTCTGCAGGATGAGCTCTATGAGTTCAAAGACGCCAGCGGCACCATCAATGTCGAAATCGACGACGAGCATTGGCCTGCCCAGGCCATTTCTGAAAAGGCCGTGGTCAAGATCAGTGGTGAAGTGGATCGTGACCTGACCAGCCGCGAAATCGATGTCGAGTACCTCGAACTGGTCAAGTAAATCACTCGATCATGTGCCCATGTCAGCCCGAAGCCCTGCTTCGGGCTGACGCCGTTGTGCCACCCGTTACTGTTGAGAGTGAAGCGTCATGCGAGATCATTTCACCCTGAAACGTCTGCTGCTGAGCCTTGTCGCGCTGTCCTTGCTGCTGCTGGGCTTGTTTGCGCAGGAGTACCGTTTGTTCGAACGGGCTTGGTTCAATGTGCAGCAGTGGCAGCAAGCCGGTAGCGGACAGCAGGGCTCCATGCTGTTGGCGGATTATCAGGTGGACCTTGAGGCCCGCGTGATCGAGGGCCTGAACGATGATGTCTCGGCGCTGACCTTCGACCCAGACCGCAACAGCCTGTTCACCGTGACCAACCAGAAGCCGCAGCTGCTTGAGTTATCGCTGGATGGTGAACTGCTAAGGCGTATCGACTTGCATGGTTTTGGCGATGCTGAAGCGGTTGAGTACATCAGCCCAGGCCTGTATGTGATCACTGATGAGCGTAAGCAGCGCCTGATCAAGGTGCGGGTGGATGATGCCACCACCGAGTTGCATGCCGACCAGGCTCAGCAGTTCTCGTTAAGCATTGGCCTGAATGGCAACAAGGGGTTTGAGGGCTTGGCCTACGATTCGGCTGGGCAGCGTCTGTTTGTTGCCAAAGAGCGCGATCCGATGCGCATCTATGAGATTCACGGTTTTCCTCAGCGAGACCCACAGAGCCCCTTTGCCGTGCACGTGGTGGATGATCAGCAGCGTGACGCTGGGCTATTTGTACGTGATCTCTCCAGCCTGCAATTTGATGAGCGCAGCGGGCATTTGCTGGCGCTGTCCGACGAGTCACGCCTGGTGCTGGAGCTGAATGTCGAGGGCAAACCGATCAGCAGCCTGTCGCTGCTTGGTGGACGTAACGGCCTCAAACGCAGCGTACCGCAGGGCGAAGGCATCGCCATGGATAACCAGGGCGTGCTCTATCTGGTTAGCGAGCCGAATCTGTTCTATCGCTTCAAGAAACCAGGCGCTTAGGCTGTGGCGTAAAGGCTGCGGCCGCCGGTTGCAGCTGGCGCGCTGTTTTCCATTCAAAGCCCAGGGTCAGGCCGATGGCGGCGCAGGCCAGGCCGCCGGCTAATCCCCACCAAACGCCTTCTGCGCCCCAGCCCAGGGGGAAGGCTAGAGCCCAGGCCAGCGGCGCGCCAACTGCCCAGTAGCAGCCGAGGCCAACCCAGAAGGTGGTCTTGGCGTCCTTGAGGCCGCGAATTGCGCCCATGGCGATGGTCTGGATGCCATCGAAGAACTCGAACCAGGCAGCAATCGCCAGCAGTGCCACGGCCAGGCTCACCACCTCGGCATAGGCGCTGTCGCTGTGGTCGAGAAACAGCCCCACTACCCAATGCGGCCCCAGCCAGAACAGGCAGGCGAAACCGAGCATGCACAGCGCACCGAGGCCAAGGCCCAGGCGACCGGCTTGGCGTGCCTGCAGCAGGCGGCCGGCACCAAAGTGCTGACCGATACGGAAGGTCACCGCATAGGAAATTCCCACTGGCACCATAAACGCCACGTACACCGACATGATTGCGATCTGGTGCGCCGCCAGTTGCGTGCTGCCCAGCGCGCCCATGCACAGTGCGGCAAAGGCAAACAGGCCTGATTCCACCGCATAGGTGCCGCCAATCGGCAGGCCCAGACGCAGCAGCTCTTTCAGCTCGCCCCACACCGGCCGCAACAAGCCGCGCCACAGTGGATAAGGGCTGTAGGCACTGTGGTGCAGCACATGCCAAGCCAGCAGCAGCGCCATGACATTCATCACCACGGCGGTCACTAGGCCGATTCCGGCCAGGCCCAGTGGCGGCAGGCCGAACCAGCCCTTGATCAGTGCATAGTTGAGGACGAAGTTGGCCAGCGCGCCGCCAATGCTGATGGCCATTACCGGGCCGGGGCGGCCGATGGCGCTGGTAAAGCCACGCAGCGCCATAAAGCTCATATAGCCAGGCAGGGCAAACACCAGGGTGGAGAGAAACTGCATGCCGCCGCTGACGTTCTCCGGCTTCTGGCCGAAATACAGTAATGCTGGGCCCAGGTTCCACAGCGCCAGGCCAGCCAACAACGCCAGGCCCCAGCCGAGCCACAGGCCGTTCTGCGTCAGCCGGGTGACGCCGGCCGCGTCCTGCGCGCCATGACGGATGGCCACCAGGTTGCCGACCGAGGCAATCACCCCCACGCAAAAGATTGAGACAAAGGAGTAACTGGCTGCGCCCAGGCCGCCAGCGGCCAGGGTGGCGGGGCCGAGCAGGCCCATCATCACAGTGTCGGTAAACACCATCAGCACATGCGCCAGTTGCGCAGCAATCAGCGGCCCGGCAAGTTTCAGGATGGCGCGCAGTTCGCCACGAAGCGGATGCAGCATGATGAGTTCTACTCAGTTAGAAGGCTTGCTCGGGTGATCCGCGCAGGCAGAGAATGCGCCTATTCTCATAAGCCAGCCGTGGCAGCACAAAAGGATAATAGCGATGACAGGCATGACTATTACTCATGGGTTGGGTGCATGAGCCAGCGCCTGCCACCGCTGTATGCCCTGCGCGCCTTCGAGGCGGCGGCACGGCACAGCTCCTTTACCCGCGCCGCCGAAGAGCTGGCGATCACTCAGAGTGCGGTCAGCCGGCATGTGCGCACCCTAGAGGAACACTTTGCCTGCCGCTTGTTCGAGCGTCGGGGCCGCAGCCTGCAACTCACCGAAACGGCGCGGATGTTGCTGCCGGGGCTGCGCGATGGCTTCGAGGCGTTGGAACGCGCCTGTAACACCTTGCGTGTCGACGACGCGGTGCTTCGCCTGAAAGCCCCGTCGACGCTGACCATGCGCTGGTTGCTGGCGCGCCTGTCGCGCTATCGTCTGCTCAGCGCCAGTGAGGTGCAACTGACCAGCGCCTGGATGGACGTGGACAAGGTGGACTTTCTGCATGAGCCGTTCGACTGCGCCGTATTGCTCAGTCAGGGCGATTTCCCGGAGGAATGGGAAAGCACCGAGCTGTTTGCCGAATGGTTGATTCCGGTCTGCGCGCCAGAAGCCTTGAGCGAGCAACCCTGGGATCTGCCGCGCTTGCAGGCCGCCGAACTGCTGCATCCCACCCCGGATCGCCGCGACTGGCGACAGTGGTTGCAGGCCATGGGCCTGGCGGATCAGGTGCCGCTCAAAGGCGGCCAGGTCTTCGACACCCTGGAGCTGGGCATGGTGGCCGCGGCGCGTGGCTATGGCGTATCGATTGGTGATCTGGTGATGGTCGCCGAGGATGTCGCGCAGGGCCGGCTCGGCCTACCCTGGCCCAGCGCGGTGCCCAGTGGCTGCAGCTACTACCTGGTATGGCCAAAAGCGCGGCGAGGCCAGGAGCGCTTTCGCCGTTTGCGCGATTATCTGGTAGCCGATGTGGCGGCTATGCAGCTGCCGGTGGTTGAGCGGGTGGGAAGTCGGGCACGTTAGCGGGTGACGCGTAGAGCGTAAAAAATATTGGACTATCCTTTGTTAGCTTATTCGTATTATCGCTTTTAAAACATAGGGTTAATGCGATTTTAGATTGAGCTGTCTGCTGCTTGCGGTCTGATTTATTAACAATATAAGCGTATTTGTTTGACATATTTTACGGCTTTGGCAGACTGGCTTCAGGATTGTGGCTGCCAGATGAGCGCTTCTCGCGCATTTGATGCCGCTGCGGCGGCCAGCTAGACAGGCGCAATCAGCCGTAAAACAGAAGGTGCGCGACAACCGTCAGCCCTTCTGCACAACAACGGCAGCCAATCCCGGCTGCCCCAAGGTGATGTATGTCCAACAACAATACGAAACAGCGCCCAGGCGCGCGTAAACCGGTTGTCCTGATGTCCATGGGCGCTCAAGAGCGCAAAGGGCATGCCTATCAAGTCATGACCCACAAATACATAACCCCGCTGGTCGAACTGTCGGGCTGTGTGCCGCTGCTGGCGCCCAGCTGCTGCGGCGCGGATGACATCGAGCAGTACCTGTCGATGGTCGATGGCGTGTACCTGACCGGTGCGGGCAGCAATATCGATCCGGCCCTCTACGGTCAGGAAAACCTGACCCCGACTAAGGGTCAGGATAAGGACCGTGATCTGTTTGATATTCCACTGATTCGCGGTGCATTGGCCCGTGGTCTGCCGCTGTTCGCGATCTGCCGTGGCATGCAGGAAATCAACGTGGCCCTGGGCGGCAATATCCACCAGAAGGTCTACGAAGTCCCGGGCATGAATGACCACCGCGAAGACACCAGTGCTCCGGTGGAGGTGCAATACGCCGACAGCCACAGCGTGCGCGCGCTGCCGGGTAGCTGGTTTGCCGAGCTGATGGGTGAGGCCGAGTTCCCGGTCAACTCGCTGCACGGCCAGGCGCTGGATCAGCTGGGTGAGGGCGTCGAGGCGCTGGCCCATGCCGAGGACGGTCTGGTCGAGGCGATTCACCTGCCGGGCGCCGAGCAGTTCACCCTGGCGGTGCAATGGCACCCGGAATGGCAGGCGGCGCAGAACCCGCATTCGGTGAAAATCTTTAAGGCGTTCGGTGAGGCCTGTCGCGAGCAGGTAGCCCGCCGCGACCAGTAAGCGTTCCAACTGCATATTAAGAAGCCCCGTATGCGGGGCTTTTTTATGGCTGCGATTCAGGCCCCGCTGATGCTGGGTCGGTACTGCAGGGCTTCACCTAAGTGGCTGCGGCGAATATGTGCAGCACTGTCCAAGTCGGCCAGGGTGCGTGCCACTTTCAATACGCGGTGTGCTGCACGCAGGCTCATTCCCAGGCGCTCGCAGGCATTTTCCAGCCACTGGCGGTCTTCGCCCTGCAGGCTGCAATGTTGCTGCACGCCATTGAGATCGAGGTGGGCATTGGCGCAGCCCTGGCGAGCCAGTTGCTGCTGGCGTGCCTGCACCACCTGCTCGGCGAGTTCGGCGCTGCTTGGGCCGGGCTTGGCGTCAGCGTTCAGTCGTGTGGTTTCCCGCGGCACGCTGAGGTGCAGATCGATGCGGTCGAGCAACGGGCCGGAGAGTTTGCCGCGGTAGCGCTGGATCTGTTCAGTGGAACAGCGGCAGCGCCCGGATGGATCGCCCAAATGCCCGCAGGGGCACGGATTCATCGCCGCCACCAGCTGAAAGCGCGCAGGAAAACGCACTTTGTCGCGTGCCCGAGCAATCACGATCTGGCCACTTTCCAGGGGCTCACGCAGCACCTCCAAAACCTTGCGGTCAAATTCGGGGAGCTCATCGAGGAATAAAACGCCGTGATGAGCCAAAGTGATTTCACCCGGTTGCGGGCGACTGCCGCCACCGACCAGCGCGGGACCGGAGGCACTGTGGTGCGGGGTTCTGAAGGGGCGTTGCGGCCAGGCGCTAAGCGGAACGTGGCTGGCTACGGAATGAATTGCGGCGACTTCCAGTGCCTCCTGTTCATCCAGCGGCGGCAACAAGCCGGGCAGGCGGCTGGCCAGCAGGGTTTTTCCCGTGCCGGGTGGCCCGGTGAATAGAAGGTTGTGCGAACCAGCCGCCGCTACCAGCAGCGCGCGTTTGGCGGCGATCTGTCCTTGCACCTCGGCCAGATCGGGATAGGGCAGCACTTGGCGCAGCAAGCCCTGGGCCTGATAGGGGGCAATCGGCGTTTGGCCATTGAGGTGGGCGGCGAACTCCAGTAGGTGCTCGACGGCAATCACCGTGAGGCCGGACGCCAGGCTGGCTTCCTCGGCATTGGCCTTAGGCACTACTAAGGTGCGTCCGGCGGCGCGGGCGGCCAGCGCGGCGGGCAAGACGCCTTGTACAGGACGAATCGCCCCGGACAGTGCTAGTTCACCCAGGCACTCAAGCGGCTCCAGTGCGCTACTTGGCACCTGTCCGCTGGCGGCGAGAATACCGAGGGCAATCGCCAGGTCGAAGCGCCCGCCGTCCTTGGGTAAATCGGCCGGTGCCAGATTCAAGGTAATCCGCCTGGGCGGGAACTCGAAGGCGCAATTGAGGATGGCGCTGCGTACCCGGTCCTTGCTTTCCTTGACGGCGGTTTCCGGCAAACCGACCAGGGCCAGCGAGGGCAGGCCGTTGGCCAAGTGGGCTTCGACGGTGACGGCGGGGGCTTCAACACCCACTTGGGCGCGGCTGTGGACTATGGCCAGGGACATCGATCACTCCTTGATCGGCTGATGCATCCGCTGCGGGTGCTACTCGCGGGTGGCTGGGGCGTCTGCGCTGCGTGCTTCCATTTCGGCGACCTTGGCTTCGAGAGCTTCCAGGCGGGCGCGGGTGCGGGCGAGCACGACCATCTGGCTGTCGAATTCGTCGCGGCTGACCAAGTCGAGTTTGCTGAAGGCGCTTTGCAGCAGCACTTTGAACTGGGCTTCGAACTCGCCGCGCGGCAAGGGCGCGTCACCGTTGAACAGGCGCGAGGCGTGGGTGGTCAGGGCGTCTAGTAGGGCTTTAGGTGGCAGCATGATGAGGTTCCGTTTACAGATGGCGGCAGTGTAGCACGCAGCTTTATCGGGCTTGCCGGGCGGGCTTGGAACGGGGCTGGCGGGTTCTGCACGGTTTTCGCGCGCTGCTTGGCGGGCTGTTGCACCGTTGTTGTGCGCTGGCGGTTGGCTAGTACCGGGCTAAAACGCCCGTTTGCCGGGTAACTGCATGAAATAAATCGGTTTTACCTGATCTGGCAAGCTTTCTGCTTTGTCTCTTGCGACGCATGCACCGATGCAGTTCCGGTGCGTCAGGCGAAGCGGGGAAGTGCTTCGTCGGGAGCGGTTGGTGAGTATCGGTGCTGCTGGATCAGGGCGGCGATGCATTACAAAAGCCAGGCACTGCGCTTAGACTTGGCCCGGGTTCGCAATTCCTGGGGCATGTCCACCTTACACGGGAGAGAGTTACATGAAGCTAGTCACTGCCATCATCAAGCCGTTCAAGCTGGACGACGTCCGTGAGTCACTGTCGGAGATCGGCGTGCAGGGTATCACCGTCACTGAAGTCAAAGGCTTCGGTCGCCAGAAAGGCCATACCGAGCTGTATCGCGGTGCTGAATACGTGGTCGATTTCTTGCCAAAAGTGAAAATCGACGTGGCCATCGCTGACGATCAACTCGATCGCGTCATCGAAGCCATCACCAAAGCTGCTAACACCGGCAAGATCGGTGACGGCAAGATTTTCGTTGTAAACCTGGAACAGGCGATCCGCATCCGTACCGGCGAAACCGGCACCGACGCAGTTTAAGCCTCCGAACGAACCCCACGCCCCAGGAGTTAAACCATGACTCTGCGAAAAATCGCAGGGCTAGGAGCCCTTTTGTCCCTCGTTTTTCCAGGCCTGGCCCTGGCTGACGAGGTTGTGTTGAACAGCGGTGACACAGCATGGATGCTGACTGCCACTGCGCTGGTGCTGTTCATGACCATCCCTGGTCTGGCGCTTTTCTATGCCGGCATGGTGCGTTCGAAGAACGTCTTGTCGGTGATGATGCAGTGCTTCGCCATCACCGGCCTGATCAGTATTCTTTGGGTTGTATATGGCTACAGCTTGGCCTTCGACACCACAGGTATGGAGAAGGGCGTCACCAACTTCAACTCCTTTATCGGCGGTCTGAACAAGGCCTTCCTCAGTGGTCTGACGCCGGATAGCCTGATTGGCGCCTTCCCGGAAAGCGTGTTTATCGTCTTCCAGATGACCTTCGCCATTATCACCCCGGCCCTGATCGTCGGTGCCTTCGCCGAGCGCATGAAGTTCTCCGCGATGCTGATCTTCATGGGTGTTTGGTTCACCCTGGTTTACGCCCCGATGTGCCACATGGTCTGGTCCGGCGACGGCGCTTTCCTGTGGGATGAAGGCGTGCTGGACTTCGCCGGTGGCACCGTGGTGCACATCAACGCCGGTATCGCCGGTCTCGTGGCCTGTCTGGTGCTGGGCAAGCGCAAGGGTTATCCGACCACTCCGATGGCGCCACACAACCTGGGTTACACCCTGATCGGTGCGGCCATGCTGTGGATCGGCTGGTTCGGCTTCAACGCCGGCTCAGCTATCGCTGCCAACGGCACCGCTGGTATGGCCATGCTGGTGACTCAGATTGCAACCGCTGCTGCTGCCCTGGGCTGGATGTTCGCCGAGTGGGTCACTCATGGTAAGCCGAGTGCCCTGGGCATCGCTTCCGGTGTGGTTGCAGGCCTCGTCGCCATTACCCCGGCCGCCGGTACTGCCGGCCCGATGGGCGCACTGGTGATCGGTCTGGCGTCTGGCGTGATCTGTTTCTTCTGCGCCACCAGCCTCAAGCGCAAGCTGGGCTACGACGACTCCCTGGACGCCTTTGGCGTGCACGGTATCGGCGGCATCGTCGGCGCCATCCTCACCGGCGTGTTCGCTGCACCGGCCCTGGGCGGCTTCGGTTCGGTGGAAGACATCGGCGGCCAGGTTTGGATCCAGATCGTGGGTGTGCTGGTTACCGTGGTTTACACCGGCATCGTCACCTTCGTCATCCTCAAGGTGCTGGATCTGGTGATGGGCCTGCGGGTCAGTGAAGAAGCTGAATCGGTTGGTCTTGACCTCTCCGAGCACAACGAGCGCGGCTACAACCTGTAAGCACACGGAGCGCGCCCGGGGCCAACCCGGGCGCCTTAACCGAACAGCGCTATAAAGCGCGACGGCAAGAGGTGGACCATGGACAACACAGCATTGACTGCATTGCAGTACGGTTTTGACACGTTTTACTTTCTGGTTTGCGGTGCTCTGGTCATGTGGATGGCAGCGGGTTTTGCCATGCTCGAATCCGGCCTGGTGCGCGCCAAGAACACCACTGAAATTCTTACCAAGAACATCGCCCTGTACGCAGTGGCGAGCATCATGTACCTGGTGATCGGCTACCACATCATGTACTCCAGCCCGGAAGGCGGCATCCTGCCAAGCTTGGGTTTCCTGATTGGTGACGAAAACAGCGTTGAGTCGGTTCTGGCCGGCGGTGACGATGCCCCTTACTACTCGGCGCGTTCGGACTTCTTCTTCCAGGTGGTATTTGCCGCGACCTGTATGTCGATCGTTTCCGGTGCCGTTGCTGAGCGCATGAAGCTGTTTGCCTTCCTGGCTTTCGCCGTGGTCATGACCGGTTTCATCTACCCGGTACAGGGCTTCTGGAAATGGGGTTCGGGCTTCCTCAACGAAGCTGGCTTCCTTGACTTCGCCGGTTCCGGCGTAGTGCACTTGGCCGGCGCAACTGCTGCCCTGGCTGGCGTACTGCTGCTCGGCGCCCGTAAAGGCAAGTACGGCCCGAATGGCCAGGTCAACGCCATTCCGGGTGCCAACCTGCCGATGGCAGCGCTGGGTACTTTCATCCTGTGGATGGGCTGGTTCGGCTTCAACGGTGGCTCGCAGCTGAAGATGAGCACCATCGAAGACGCCAACGCTGTAGCCAACGTGTTTGTGAACACCAACATGGCGGCTGCCGGTGGCTTGATTGCGGCGCTGATCGTGGCGCGCATCCTGTTCGGCAAGGCTGACTTGACCATGGCCCTTAACGGTGCCCTGGCTGGCCTGGTAGCTATCACTGCCGAGCCGCTGACCCCGACTGCCCTGCAAGCAACCCTGATCGGTGGCGTTGGTGGCGTGCTGGTGGTGTTCTCGATCCTTGGTCTGGATAAACTCAAGCTCGACGATCCAGTCGGTGCCATCTCCGTTCACGGTGTGGTCGGTATCTGGGGCCTGCTGGCGGTCTGCCTGACTAACAGCGACGCCACCCTCGGTGCTCAGCTGCTGGGTATCGGCTCGATCTTCGCCTGGGTCTTCGTCTGCAGCCTGATCGTCTGGTCCATCATCAAACTGGTGATCGGCCTGCGCGTTACCGAGGAAGAAGAGTACGAAGGCGTGGACATCGCCGAATGCGGTATGGAAGCCTACCCGGAATTCACCAAGCGTTGATTTCCTAGGGTTTCAACAAGGGCGCCTTAGGGCGCCCTTTGTTTTTTCTGAATGCCCACTAAAGGTTGTGGTTTTTCAGCGTGCGCGCGGTTGTGATGGAGCGGCAACAGACCCTAGAATGCGCGCCGTTGAGCGCAGTTCGCCGACGCGCAGCGCTCAGCCCAAGGCAAGGCCACTGGAATTTTTATCAGCGACGTTAGAAAGCTGACGCAGCTGGGCTATAACTACTCTGCTTTTCGCAAGTCATGAGGTTGGAACATGAGCGACGAAGATCTGGAACACGACGAATTAGAAGGCGCTGACGAAGACGAAGGCGAGGAGCTGGCTGCCGCCGATGATGGCGACAGCAGCGATGATGGCGATGGTGATGACGAAGTAGTACCTGCCAGCAAAAGCAAAAAAGCCAAAGCCGCCGTCGACGTAGAAGAACTGCCGAGCATCGAAGCCAAGCAGAAAGAGCGTGATGCGCTGGCCCGCGCCATGGAAGAGTTCCTCTCCCGTGGTGGCAAGGTGCAGGAAGTCGAGCCGAATGTGGTCTCTGATCCGCCCAAAAAGCCGGACAGCAAGTACGGCAGCCGCCCTATCTAAGGGCCTGCTGTAAAACAAAAAGCCCGCATGCCATCCGCGTGCGGGTTTTTTTGTGCGCGATGCCTTGTTAAGGCAGGCAGATGGCTTTGTAGGGTGGATGGCGCTTTATCCATCCACCGTTCATCGTCGGCCAGCGCCGCGCGTCTGCAGCCTATGCCCAGCTGTGCAGCAGCGCCGGCAGCTCGGCCAAACTGCGGATCTCGCCATCAGGCGTAATCGCGTCGCTCCAGGTCTTACCCTGCGGGTTGAACCAAATCGCCCGCAGCCCGGCGGCCTTGGCTCCGGCGATGTCATCGCTGGGGTGATCGCCGATATGTACCGCGTGTTCGGCGGCTATCCCGGCGCGCTTGAGCGCTTCCTCGAAGGGCTTCGGATCGGGCTTACCGACTCCCAGCTCCTCGGCGCACAGGGCGAACTGGAAGTAGTCGGCCAGGCCAAGGCGGCGCACGTCGGCATTACCGTTGGTGATGACCCCGAGCTGGAAGCGATTGGCCAAGGCTTCAAGGGTTGGATGCACCTCGGCAAACAGTTCGACCTGATGGCGCGCGGCGAGAAATACCTGAAAGCCCGCTTCGGCCAGCGCCTGCGCATCCGAGTTTGCATAGCCAGCGTCTGTTAGGGCATGCAGCAGAATGCGCCGGCGCAGTTCGCTGAGGCGATGCTTGAGCATCGGCTCGGCCTGCAGCAAGGTGGCGCGAATCGACCACAGATGCTCCACCGGCACCGCGCCCAGGCGCGGCGCATGCATCGCCAGCCAGTTGCGCAGCGCCGCTTCGGCGTCCTGCATCACTGGGGTGACATCCCACAGAGTGTCGTCGAGGTCGAAAGTGATCAGCTGAATGCTCATTCTGTGTTGCCTTTGCGTTTAGCCCTTGGGTGGGCCTGGTCATAAACAGTGGCCAGGTGCTGGAAATCCAGGTGGGTATAAACCTGGGTGGTGGCGATGTCGGCATGGCCGAGCAGCTCCTGCACAGCGCGCAGGTCCTGGGATGATTCGAGCATATGGCTGGCGAAGCTGTGGCGCAGCATATGCGGGTGCAGGTGCTGGCCCAGCTCACGCACACCGGCCTGGCGCACGCGCAGTTGCACCGCGCGAGGACCGATGCGCCGACCCTGCTGGCTGATAAAAACCGCGCCGTCGCTCGGGTTCGCCAGCGCCCGGAGTGGCAGCCACTGCTGCATCGCTTCACGTGCCATGCGCCCAAGCGGCAGCTCGCGGGTCTTGTTGCCCTTGCCGATAACCCTTACCAATCCGGCGGGCAGGTCGAGGCCGTCGAGGTTGAGGCTCACCAGCTCCGACAGACGCAAGCCTGACGAGTAGAACAGCTCCAGCATGGCCTGATCGCGGCGGGCGATAAAGTCATCTTCCAAGGCGCCGTCGAGCAGTTGTGCGGTGCGGTCAGCGTCCAGGGTCTTTGGCAAGCGGCGCTCGCCCTTGGGCGGCGTCAGCCCGCTGGCTGGATCGCTGTCGCAGTGGCCTTCACGAATCAGGTAACGATAGAGGCCACGGGTGGCCGAGAGCAGGCGCGCCAGGCTGCGGCTGGACTGGCCCTGCATGTGCAGGCGACCGACCATGCGGCGTAGGCGTGGGGTATCGAGCGCACGCCAGCTGTCTATCTGCTCTTGGGTGCAGAGCGCCAACAGCGTACTGAGGTCGTGGCGATAGCCAATCAGGGTGTGCGGGGATAGCTGACGTTCGCTGCGCAGGTGTTCAAGGTAGGCGTCCAAGAGGTCTTGCATGGAAGCTCCCTGCGGTGCGGTCGGTGCAATGTTTAGCGCTAGCGCACCGAGCGCAAAGGTGTGGCAAAGCCTGGAGCGACGCGAGCCAGTACTTCGGCGATGTAACCGAGGAACAGCGTGCCCAGCGAGCTTTTGTAATGCTGCGGATCGGCGCTGCCAATCGCCAGCACACCATGCAGGCCCTGATGGCTGATGCTGACCACCGCCGCTGAGCCCACCTGGGCACCGTCTTCGTTGCCGAACAGGAAGTTCAGCTCATGCTCGCGCAGCACACCGCAAATGGTTTTGCCACCAGCCAGCAGGCCGCCGATGGCTTGATGCGCTTCAGCGCTGCTGACTGAACGTCCGACCGGTATGGGCGTATCGCTGAACAGAATCAAGCTGACAAAAGGCACCTGAAACTCGCGGCGCAGGCTGTCTTCGACGCAACTGACCACTTCTTCCAGGCTGTTGGCATCGAGCAGGTCGAGCACCAGGCGGCGGGTCTTGTCGAACAAACGATCGTTGTCGCGGGCCACGTCCATCAGTTGCGAGAGGCGGTGGCGCATTTCGATATTGCGCTCGCGCAGCAGTTTCACCTGGCGCTCGACCAACGATACGGTATCGCCGCGCTGGTGCGGAATGCGCAGCTCGGGGATCAACTCGTCGTGGTCGATAAAGAATTCCGGATGCAGACGCAGATAAGCGGCAACCGTGTCCGAATCCAGTGGCTTGGGTGAATCCTGCTTGTCGGTCATAGGCGAACCTGTCCTTCGTACACACGTACTGCGGGTCCGGTCATCATAACGGGCTGGCCAGGACCTGCCCACTCGATGCTCAGTTTGCCGCCGGGCAGTTCGATCTGCACCGGTGAGTCCATCCAGCCCTGGCTGATTGCCGCCACTGCCGCTGCGCAGGCGCCGGTACCGCAGGCCTGGGTTTCCCCGGCGCCACGTTCCCAGACGCGCAGCTTGGCGCGTTGGCGGTCGACCACTTGCAGGAAACCGACGTTCACCCGCTGCGGAAAGCGCGAATGGTGTTCGAGTTTTGCCCCCAGGCTATGCACCGGTGCGTTATCGACGTTGTCGACGCGCAGCACGGCATGCGGGTTGCCCATGGATACGGCAGCCAGCTCAACGGTCTGACCGTCGACGGCCACGCTGTAGCTCAGTGCTTGCTGTTCGGCCTGGAACGGGATCTCGGCTGGCACCAGGCGCGGTGCGCCCATGTTGACACTGATCTGCCCGTCGTTGCGCACGTCCAGTTCGATGATGCCGCCCTTGGTTTCCACGCGCATCTGCTTCTTCACCGTCAGGCGCTTGTCCAGCACGAAGCGGGCGAAGCAGCGCGCACCGTTACCGCACTGCTCCACTTCCGAGCCGTCGGCATTGAAAATGCGGTAGCGGAAATCCACGTCCGGGTTGCTTGGCGGCTCGACCAGCAATAGCTGATCGAAGCCCACGCCGGTGTGGCGGTCGCCCCACTGCTTGGCGTTTTTCGGCTGAATATGCGCGTGCTGGCTGACCAGGTCGAGGACCATAAAGTCATTGCCGAGGCCGTGCATCTTGGTAAAGCGCAATAACATCGCCACTACTCCGGCAGGCGGCTTTCGCCCGCAAAGAGTTCGCTGAGCGTCTCACGGCGACGCACTTCGAAGGCCTGATCACCATCCACCATCACCTCGGCGGCGCGGCCGCGGGTGTTGTAGTTGGAGCTCATGACAAAACCGTAGGCACCGGCCGAGCGCACGGCCAGCAGGTCGCCTTCGGCCAGTGCCAGCTGGCGATCCTTGGCGAGGAAATCGCCGGTCTCGCAGATCGGCCCGACGATGTCGTAGTTGCGCGTCGCGCCATCGCGTGGCTGCACGGCCACCACCTCCATCCAGGCCTGGTACAGGGCCGGGCGGATCAGGTCGTTCATCGCCGCATCGACGATGGCGAAGTCCTTGTGCTCGGTGTGCTTGAGGTACTCGACCTGGGTCAGCAGCACGCCAGCGTTGGCGACGATCGAACGGCCCGGCTCGAACACCAGTGCCAGGTCGCGGCCAGCAATGCGTTCACGTACGGCCTTGATGTAATCACCAGCCAGTGGCGGCTGCTCGTCGCGGTACTGCACGCCGAGACCGCCACCCAGGTCCAGGTGCTTGATGCGGATGCCGTCTGCGGCGAGTTGATCGATCAGCGCGAGCAAACGGTCGAGGGCATCGAGAAACGGCGGCAACGTGGTCAGCTGCGAGCCGATATGGCAATCGACACCAACGACCTGCAGGTTCGGCAGCGCAGCGGCGCGGGCGTAAACGGCCGGGGCCTGCTCGATATCGATGCCGAATTTGTTTTCTTTAAGGCCTGTGGAGATATACGGGTGGGTGCCGGCGTCGACGTCCGGGTTGACCCGCAGCGAGATCGCCGCCGTCTTGCCCAGCTCGGCGGCAACCAGTTGCAGGCGCTCCAGCTCGTCAGTGGATTCGACGTTGAAGCAGTGCACGCCGACTTCCAGAGCGCGGCGCATGTCGTCACAACTCTTGCCAACGCCGGAGAAGACGATCTTGCTCGGCTCGCCACCGGCGCTGAGTACGCGTTCCAGCTCGCCACGGGAGACGATGTCGAAACCGGCACCTAGGCGCGCCAGGACATTCAGCACGCCGATATTAGAGTTGGCTTTCACCGCAAAACACACCAGGTGCGGCATGCCCTGCAGGGCATCGGCATAGGCGCGGTACTGCGCTTCGATGTGCGCACGCGAGTAAACGTAGGTCGGCGTACCGAAGCGTTGGGCGATGGCGGACAACGCCACGCCTTCCGCGAACAGCGCACCGTCGCGGTAGTTGAAGGCGTTCATGAGCTGTCCTTATTCGGTTTGCGCAGGCGCTGGCTGGCTTTCTTCCGGCAGGTACAGCGGGCCTTTCTGGCCGCAGCCAGCGAGCAGGGCGCTGACGGCAAGCATCGCGATAAAGGCAGTAAATAACCGCTTCATGGTGGAATCCTTGTAATAAAGCATGATTGCGCCGGAGTATACCGACCCCCCGGCGCCTTGCCTATGCGCCGGGGTTCCCGTCGGGCGGGGCTTTGCCTGTATCTTTGGCGCTAGGGTCTGTTCCCATTTCGTCACGAGCCGCGTTGCCACGAAAAATCTCGCCAGGCTAGGCGGAGGACGTAGGTAATGGTGTTCCCTTGCCAAGTCCTCCAACACCGCATGGCGAGATTTTTCGCGCAACCCGAAGGGCCGGGCTAGTTTTAGCGCGATACTGCGTTTCTCGACACTCATTTGGAACAACCAAACTTCGTGTCTCGTGCCTTGCCTCGCGCTAAAACAGGCTTCGGCGCGGCCGCGAACGAAACGGGAACAGACCCTCGCTTTGCACCCATCGCCAGCGATCAGGAGACTGGATGGACAACCCCGTACCCACGAGCAGCTCGGTTTCCGTTGCCTACCTGCAAGGTTTGCTCGATTACCTGGCGCGCCAGGGTGTCGACAGCGCTGAGCTGCTGGAACGGGTGCAGCTCAGCCCGCAGATCCTCGCTCAGCGAGATCAGCGCATTGCCGCCAGCACTTATCTAGAGCTGCTCGGCCATGGCGTGCGGTTGACCGGTGATGAGCAACTGGGCCTGCACCTGGGTGAGGCGGTGCGTCCCGGTTATTACGGCGTGTTGGGTTATCTGATCATGAGCTGCGCGACCCTTGCCGACGCGTTGCATCGCCAAGCGCGCTATGCCGCGCTGGTCGGTAACCTGGGCCAGGTTGATCTTGCCGATGAGCCGCCGCGCGCAGGGCTGGAGCCGCAGGTGGCGCACAGTTGGCAGCCGTTGTTGCCGCAACAGAAACGTCAGCTCAGCGAAGAAACTCTGGCCGGTTGGGTAACCTTCGGCCACTGGATCAGTGGCCTGGATATTCCGCCGACCGAGGTACGCTTCCAGCATTCGGCCCCGGCGGATAGCTCCGAGTACCAGCGAATTTTCCGCTGCCCGGTGCTGTTCGATCAGGCCGATAACGCCCTGGTATTCCCTAAGCGCCTGCTCGCCACGCCCCTCGGTCAGGCCGATGCGCAGGTGCGCTTGATGCTCGATGCCTATGCTGATCGCCTGCTTGGCGAGATCCAGCAGGGCCATAGCGTGCTTGATCGCGCGCGCCTGGAATTGTCCCGCCAGCTGCCGGAAGTGGGCGCCGACCTGCAGCAAATCGCCGCGCGTTTGGCGCTCAGTCCGCGTACCCTGCAGCGGCGTTTGCGCGAAGCCGGGTTATCCTTCAACCAGTTGGTGGATGAAACCCGTCAGCAACTGGTGTTGCATTACCTGCGCGACCCGGCGCTGGAACTGGCAGAAATCGCCTTCCTGGTTGGCTTCAGTGAGCCTGGCTCGCTGGCCCGCGCGTTTCGCCGTTGGACCGGGCAAAGCCCAGGCGAATATCGCCGTAGCTTGAAAGACCATTAATCACCGCAGCCCAAGACTTTTGCAGTCGCTGAATTTTTTGAGGTAAGTCGCAATGAGTTTGACCGAAGCCCGCTTTCACGATCTGGTCGATGCCACCCAGCAGGCGGTGGAAGATATCTTCGATGACAGCGACCTGGACCTCGACTTGGAAAACTCCGCTGGGGTGCTGACTGTGCGTTTTGAAAACGGCACTCAGCTGATCTTCAGCCGCCAGGAGCCGCTGCGTCAGCTCTGGCTGGCGGCGCGTTCGGGCGGCTTCCACTTCGATTACGACCAGGCCAGCGAGCGTTGGATCTGCGATAGCAGCGACGAGCAGCTGGGCGAAATGCTGGCGCGTATCACCCTGGAACAATCCGGTGCCGACCTTGAGTTCGAAGAACTCTGACGGCGCGGGCCAGGAGGTCGCCTCGCCCTGCCGTCGCCAGTGTTGTCTGGATGATCAGGATATTTGCCTGGGCTGTGGCCGTACGCTGCAGGAGATTCTCGACTGGGGCAAAGCCGATATGGCGGGCAAACGCAGCATCTGCGCGGCTGCTGAATCGCGCTTGCAACAGCGTAGCGCGGCACCTTGACCGGGCGGTCTTGTTTATTTGACTAGCTGTGGTACGGTCAGCTCAAACCTAGCAAAACCCCGTCTTAGTGATGGGGTTTTGCTTTTTTCACGATCCGTAAAGGGGACATACCCGCACCATGACCAGCGCACCTTCGCTCACCATCACCCGTCTTGACCTGCAGCGCCTGGAGCATCTGCTCGACAGCCTGGACGACTTCGGCCCCAGTGCCATCGCGTTGCAGGCCGAACTGGACCGCGCCGATGTGGTTGGCCATGACGAGGTGCCGGCCGGGGTGGTGACCATGAATTCGCGGGTGCATTGCCGTGAGGAAAGCAGCGGCAAGGATTACCACCTGACCCTGGTTTACCCGCAGGACGCCGGCGGCGAAGGCTGTGTGTCGGTGCTGGCGCCGGTCGGCACGGCCCTGCTGGGGCTGTCCGTGGGGCAGCATATCGACTGGGCCGCGCCCGGCGGCAAAGTGCTCAAACTGACCCTGCTGGCGGTGGAATATCAGCCGGAAGCGGCGGGTGAATACAGTCGCGCTTGAGTAGGCCGGTCAGGCCTTTTGCAGGGCTTGATTCAGCGCCGCCTCCAGGCGGATCTTGTAGCGCAGGTAATGCACGCTCTGCATGTGCCCTTCGCCCAGCACTGCCGACAGATCAAGGTCGGTGATGTAGCAGGGGTAGCGCGCACCATCACGGCGCTGCGCAAGGATGTGCTGAGCCACGGCGGCGTATAGGTCGCCAGCGTACTCCAGCTCGGAAAATTCGCGGTGATTACAGTACAGGGTGACGTGTGAGCGCTTGCCATCGCCAGGCTCGACGATGGCCTGTACGTCATAGAATGGGTGGCTGATCGGTGACAGTGGCGGCGGCCGGCGCTCCAAACGCTGTGCGCGCAAAGGCGCGTCCGGTAGCACCTGGTAATACAGCACTTCCAGCGGCTGGTGCGCCGGCAGGTTATCCAGCGGCAGCAAGGCGTTGCGCCGGTACAGCACCGATTGCAGAAAACGTTGCAGCGGGGTCAGCAGGCTCTGCTCATCGCGGAACGGCATCTGCTGGCACCAAAGGGCGTTGTGCTCATCAAGCACGCTCAGTTCAGCCGTGGCGCTGGCTTCATTCAACCGGTAGAACACTTGAATGCACTGCGGCCGACCCACGGGGAGAATCAGCGCCAGGTCTTCCCCTTCCAGAGCGCTGCGGTCCAGGTGCAGTTCGCTGTAGCCGGGCAGCTCCTCACCCAGGTGCTCGATCAGGGTGGGTAGGTCTTTCAGGCTGGTGTGGCTGACATGGCCAGGCTTCAATTCAAGCAGGTGATACTGCTGTTTGATCTGCAGCAGGTAGCGGTTGGCCTGATCGCTGCTGAAGCTCCCCAGGGTTTCGCGGAACAGCTCTTCCACCCGCTCGGCAATCGCCGTGGCGCGGTTGCGGCAGAAACAGCGTACGCGTAGGTTCGGCTTCCTGCCGCGGGTGGGCAGGGCGTTGAGGAAGTCGCGTAGGCAGTCGAGCAGCGCATGTGGGCCGTCATAGCGGGTCACCAGCAGCTCGTTCCAGCTGTTCAGGGTGACCTGGTCGATGGTCAGAATCAGGTTCTCGCGTACCCCGGAGTAGCCCAGCGCATCAGTGCGCTCGGTGGTCATGTGCATGTTCATCTGGCTGAACTGCTTGAGCGGGTCGATGCCGACGTTGACCAACAGCAGCACCTCGCCGGGTACGCTGGCGCTGAGCAGCGCGGCTTCATCGACTGCCGGCAGAGGCAGCGGCACCACCTGCTGCAGGCTGTTGAGCAGGTTGGACAGCTCGTACTCGGTCAGGTCGCTGGCGCCTGGGTGCAAGGATAACCGTGTGCTGTTGTCGATCACCCCATTGCGTTGGCACCAGGCGAGCAGTTCAACCAGCTCGCGCGAGCGTTTGAGCGGTGAAAAGTCTTCCAGGTCTTGAGCGTTGACGCTGCCGCTGTAGAGCGCCCAGAGGGTTTCATTGGGCTCATCCGGGCTGGGGTTCTGCGCCAGGGTCAGGGTGTCTTCGGCGAGGTCCGGGGCAATGCCCGGGTTGATAAATTCGATCTTGCCGGCCTTGCGCTCGAAGGCGGCATACAGGCGGCGGCCGAGGATGCCTAAATCGCGGCTGTTGAGCGAGCTGCCGGCGTGTTCGCTGCGGGCGAATTCCGAGAGAAAGCGGTAGCTGTAGGTCAGCTCGTTGACCAGCATGCGCCGCTCGGCACTGACCTGGCGCACCTTCCACTGGCTGCGGCTGTCGAGCATCGCCAGTTGGCGGCTATCCCAGTTCCAGTCGCGGGTCAGACGCTCCAGCAGCAGGCGTTGCCAGCTTTTGCGGTTGTTGCGCGGTGGGCGGCTGAGCTTCTTGTCGACCTTGAGGTACAGGCAGCGGCGGATCAACTCCAGGCGCTCATGCTCGCCACGGGCCTTGAGGTATTCCTCCAGGCGCCGGTAGACCACGATATAGGGGTCTAGCTCATCGACATCCAGGCGATTGGCGAATACCGCCTGCTTGAAGCGCAGCGACAGGCACTCGACCTTGGGGTGTTCACTGGCGTAAACCTCAGTCAGCAGCAGCTTGAGCACCGACTTGTATGGCGACTCGATGCCCTTGAACAATTGCCACATGCCGGCGCCGATAAATTCTTCCGGCGGAATGCGCGCCAGGTGGCCGAGGTCGAGCACGTCCTCGGCGCGGATAAAACGCTTGGCCAGCAGGGTGCTCGTGTAGTGCTGATAGCGCTGCTCTTCATACACCGGCACCAGCCACCACAGCGGCGTGCGCCCGCCTAGCCAGATGGCGGTGCGGTAGAACTCGTCGAGCAGCAAGTAATGTTGGGTGGTGCCGCAGTCGTCCGAGGTCAGTTGTGCCTCGCGTTCGCCCTGGGTGAAACGCGCGGGATCAATCAGGAAGAAATGCGCTTCGGCGCCGAAGGTGGCCGCCCAGCTTTCCAGTAGCGCGCACTTCTTGTTCAACTCATGCAGCTGTTGCTGGCTCAGGTCGCTGGCGTGGCATACCCACAGGTCCATGTCGCTTTGCTCAGCCTGAGCCACGGTGCCCAGACTGCCCATCAAAAATAGGCCGTGGATTGGCAGTGTCTGTTTGCCGCGGTAGGGCTTGTAGGCGAACGAGCGGGTCAAGCGCTGCGCCTCGGACAACAGTTCGTCATCCGGTTCAAAGCCGCTGAGGCCGGCTGGGGTCAGGCCGGACACGTAGCCCGGCAGCAACGGGTGATTGACGTGGAACAGCAGTGGTAACAGCTTCAGCACCAGTTGCTGGCGCGTCGACAACGCCTGCATGGCCCGTTGCAGGCGGCCCTGGTTGAGTTTGAGGAAGCGCGCACGCAGCTGCGTCAGTACCTTGCGGTCGATACCGTCTTCAATGTCTGGGCGAATTTCCTCGGTACGGCTCATGCTCAGGCTCTGCAGGGCGGTGCGTGATCATGCCTGGCCAGGCGGCTGGCGGACGGCGGCGGATACAGGGTTATCGCCTGCGTCACGGGCAGCTTGAGAAAGCCGTTGCGACGCAGGCTGGGTTGTCTTAGAAGCCGTTTCGGTTGGGCCAGTGGGCGAGGTCTTCAGGTGCTTCTTAGGCCGCTTCAGTCACATTGAGAATGGTCAGCAGAACTTGCGCGTGTTCGGCGGCGTCGAGCCCCAGGCTGGTCAGATAACCGCCGTCTGGCTGGTTGATCAGGCCTTTGTCATGCAGGCGTTGGGCAGCGGCAATCGCCGAGGGGGTGGCAGTGTGGTGAACCTTGATTCCTTCCTGAGTGGTGCCCAGGTTAAACAGCGCGAGGATTTCCAGTTCGGCAATCAGTTCAGGGGTAAAGGCCATAAGTACTCCAGCTTCTTGTTTTAGTGAGCTGCGGCCGGCGGCTGCAGCACCCGCTGCGGTAAATCGGCTGAAACAATAGGCAGCCTGCGAAGCAGTGTAGTGAAGCACCAGGCAGTCTGCTGTGACCTGATGCTGCCAGAAGTTGGCGTGCTGTGGGGTAAATTTTTCGGCGCTGATTACGGTGCCTGTTCGGGCAACTCGGGCAGGGCGCGCAGGCCTTGCTCATAGCGGGCGAGATCGAAGGGGCGGTCATCGCGCAGCATGACGTCGATTTCATCGGCCAGCACCAGGGCCATCAGCTCGATAATCTCGTCGCGCTCGTAACCGACCAGACTCAGCTTGTTCAGCACAGCCTGGACGAAGGCCGGTTCGCCGGCTTCCAACTGGTTTTCGATGGCCTGGATCAGGGTGTCCTGGGCAAAATCTTCGTCGTCTTGCTCGCTCATGCGCGGCTCCTTGGTGGGGCCTACAGTGTGCCATGTGTGGGCGTAAAGGCGAGTGACCGGGTGCAGGCAGAGCAGGTATGAATTGCTTTTGCGGGCGGTCATCGCCAGCGTCAAGGCTGATATTCGGGGGCACGCACATTCAGCGGGGTGGGTTGCGGTGATCGTGTGATCACCGCATATGGGAGTGCGACGCTAGCTGTCGGTACGCCGTTTTTCGCGGGGGACTATTACTTGCAGGGTAAGCCCACGGCGTTCAAGGCGCGCTTGAAGAACTGCAATTGGTAACCAGAGGCGGAAGCTTTGCTGCACATGTTGCTGTTGTAAGAGCGGTATTCCGCGATGAAAACAGCTTTGCCCTGCTGCCTGAATAAACGGTACGCCTCGCACTCCTTGTAGGCATAGCAACTTTCGTTGAGGGCAAAGTCAAAGTCATCGACCAGGGCGGGGATCAACTCGACTGCATTTTTCAATGCAATTGCCAGGTTATGCTCATGCGCTTGCTGGCTTAACCAGCGGTTGTAGTCGATCTGGTTTGCCTCACTCAACCCCAGGCCATTGCCGTTGCTGTAGCCGTCCACATTGTCCGGTTCGACAGCATCACAACCTTTTTCGGCCGCCAAACGTATGCGTTTGGCCATGAGTGTGCGAACAGCGGGGTGGCGGATATCCAGCCAGCGTTCGCCCGGCCAGCCGTCCAGTTGTGCACCCAGTGCTTCTTTAGGGTATTGGGCGGCATCACTGCGCCAGTCTTCCCAGCTACCCGCGCTGAAATAGCAGACCACGATACGGCCCTGGCCTTTCAGGTTGGTGATGGTGGTCGTTGAGGTGTCGAACAGGTCAATGTCGTAGACCTGGCGCTCGGGGATTTTCAGTTTGCCGCTGAGTTGCCAGTGCCAGCTTGCCTGGCTGGGAATAACGATGGGTGTAGCGCTGACACAGGCGGCGAGGGTGAGCGTGCCGATGCTTGCGAGTAAGCGTTGGAAGATTTTCATGGCTTTCTCCAGTGCGCAGACGAGTGTCTGGCGGCGTGGAGGAAAGTATTTGGCCTGCAGGAAAGAGTACGCCAGCGGCCGGCGGCGGGTTTGTTCGCATTTTGCAGGGCTGTTTGCAAATTGACGCTGTTTTTTTGGCATTGTCAGTTCAGGTCTTATGCCGGCAGCGAATAAGGGCGCGACGGGGTCGCGCCCGTAGGGTTTAGCGCAAGGCGAGTAGGGCCTGGCCGCGCGCCACCGCTGCTCTTACCTGATTCGGTGCGGTGCCGCCGATATGGTCGCGAGCATTGACCGAGCCTTCCAGGGTCAGCACGGCAAACACGTCCTGTTCGATCTGTTCGCTGAACTGGCGCAGTTCTTCCAGGCTCATCTCGGCCAGATCCTTGCCGGACTCGACACCGTACTTCACCGCATGACCGACGATTTCGTGGCAATCGCGGAACGGCAGACCCTTGCGCACCAGGTAGTCGGCCAGATCAGTGGCGGTGGAGAAGCCGCGCAGCGCCGCTTCACGCATGATTGCATGCTTGGGCTTGATCGCCGGGATCATGTCGGCAAAGGCGCGCAGCGAGTCGCGCAAGGTGTCGGCGGCGTCGAACAGCGGTTCTTTGTCTTCCTGGTTGTCCTTGTTGTAGGCCAGCGGCTGGCCTTTCATCAGGGTCAGCAGGCCCATCAGCGCGCCGAATACCCGGCCAGTCTTGCCGCGCACCAGCTCGGGTACGTCGGGGTTTTTCTTTTGCGGCATGATCGAGCTGCCCGTGCAGAAGCGATCCGGCAGGTCGATAAATTGGAACTGCGCACTGGTCCACAGCACCAGCTCTTCGGAGAAACGCGACAGGTGCATCATGGCAATCGAGGCGGCGGCGCAGAATTCGATGGCGAAATCGCGATCCGACACGCCATCCAGCGAGTTGCCGCCAACGGCGTCGAAACCCAACAACTGCGCGGTGACTTCGCGCTGAATCGGGTAGGTGGTGCCGGCCAGCGCCGCCGAGCCCAACGGCATGCGGTTGGTGCGCTTGCGGCAATCGACCAGGCGCTCGTAGTCGCGGCTGAGCATTTCGAACCAGGCCAACAGGTGGTGGCCGAAGGTCACTGGCTGAGCGGTTTGCAGGTGGGTGAAGCCCGGCATGATGGTCTCGGCTTCACGCTCGGCCTGCTCCAGCAAGCCCTGCTGCAGGCGGGTGATCTCGGCCAGGATCAGGTCGATCTCGTCGCGCAGCCACAGGCGGATATCGGTAGCCACCTGGTCGTTGCGGCTACGGCCGGTGTGCAGCTTCTTGCCGGTGACACCGATGCGGTCGGTCAGGCGCGCTTCGATGTTCATGTGCACGTCTTCCAGGTCGACGCGCCAGTCGAACTGGCCGGCTTCGATCTCGCTCTGAATCTGCGTTAGGCCGTCGACGATGGCGTCGCGCTCGGCATCATTCAGCACGCCGACCTTGGCCAGCATGGTGGCGTGGGCGATGGAACCCATGATGTCGTGGCGATACAGGCGCTTGTCGAATTCGACGGAGGCGGTAAAGCGGGCAACAAAGGCATCGACGGGCTCGCTGAAGCGGCCGCCCCAGGATTGGTTGGTTTTTTCAGTGCTCATGGGCTTCGCTCGGCTGGTGCGCTAAAACGGGCTGGCCGCGCTGGGGCGACCGGCAAGACGGAAAAGTGCGCCGATAATAACAGGCTGGCCGGCAAATTCGCCGCGTCGCTTTGTCGGTGGGCGCAGCTAGGCTGCACTAGGGCAATGTTGCGCCGTTCACAGTTTTATCGCGGCGGGCGCATTTCGGTGCTTTATTTTGCCCGGTCGCAGCTGTCTATCTTGCTGCTGGGGCGGCTCACGCGGAAACTGCGGCGATGAAAATAAAAAGCGCTTTATCAGAAAAACAACCACCACTGGTCGATGACTTCTTCGTGCCCGAGCTTTGCCAGCCAGAAGCCCTGCTGAGCATGGTGCTGTTGGCCGAGTTGCTCGTGCTGGTGCTGGTGTTGTCCGAGCCGATGCTCCCGGGTTTCGATTGGGTGCGCCTGGCGCTGACGTCGCTGTTTGTGCAGTGGATTGTGCTGCTCTCGGCCGCCGTGCTGTGCCGTTTGCGTCCGCTGATGGCGCGCATGCCGGCAGCCACAGCCGGCGCCTTGTGCTGCGCTATTGTGGTCACCCTGAGTCTGATCTGTACTGCCGTGGCGGACTATTACGAGCTGGGCGGGCCGCTGCCGCGTGCCGGTGAGGTCAATCTGTATCTGCGCCATGCCTTGATCAGCCTGATCATGTCGGCGTTGCTGCTGCGCTATTTCTACCTGCAGAGCCAGTGGCGCAAGCAGGAGCAGGCCGAGCTGCGCGCGCGCATCGAATCGTTGCAGGCGCGGATTCGCCCGCACTTTCTGTTCAACAGCCTGAACAGCATCGCCAGCCTGGTAGTGGTCGACCCGTACAAGGCCGAGCAGGCGGTACTCGATCTCTCCGACCTGTTCCGCGCCAGCCTGGCCAAGCCCGGCAGTCTGGTGCCCTGGCGTGAAGAGCTGGAGCTAGCGCAACGATATTTATCGATTGAGCGCTATCGGCTCGGCGAGCGTCTACAGTTGCAGTGGGAGATTGTTGATGTGCCGGACGATCTGCCCATTCCACAACTGACGTTGCAGCCTTTACTGGAAAACGCCTTGATCTACGGCATTCAGCCGCGCATTGAGGGCGGTCTGGTGCGGGTCGAAGCAAGTTATCACGATGGGGTATTCCAGCTGTGCGTGAGCAATCCATACGAACAAATAGGCGAGGAGCCGCCGTCGCGCGGTACCCATCAGGCGCTGACCAATATCGATGCGCGGCTGGTGGCACTTTTCGGGCCGCGGGCCAGTCTCAGCGTAGAGCGCCGTGACGGACGCCACTTCACTTGTCTACGCTATCCTTGTGCGAGACCCAAGCAGGAAGCCCGTGCATTATGAATGTCCTGATTGTCGATGATGAACCCCTGGCCCGAGAGCGCCTAAGCCGCATGGTGGGCGAACTCGATGGCTATCGCGTGCTTGAACCCGCAGCCAGCAACGGCGAGGAGGCCCTGAGCCTGATCGACAGCCTGAGGCCGGATGTGGTGTTGCTGGATATCCGCATGCCGGGCCTTGATGGCTTGCAGGTGGCAGCAAGGCTGTGTGAGCGCGAGGCGCCGCCAGCCGTGATTTTCTGTACCGCTCATGATGAATTTGCCCTGGAAGCTTTTCAGGTCAGCGCCGTGGGCTATCTGGTCAAACCTGTGCGCGCCGAAAGCCTCAGTGAGGCGCTGAAGAAGGCCGAGCGGCCCAACCGTGTGCAACTCGCCGCCCTGACCCGTCCTGCCGTGGACAGCGGTGGCGGCCCGCGCAGCCATATCAGTGCACGCACCCGCAAAGGCATCGAGCTGATTCCGCTGGATCAGGTGATCTACTTTATTGCCGACCACAAATACGTAACCCTGCGTCATGCGGGCGGCGAAGTACTGCTGGATGAGCCGCTGAAAGCCTTGGAAGACGAGTTTGGTGATCGCTTTGTGCGCATTCACCGCAATGCGCTGGTGGCTCGTGAGCGCATTGAACGTCTGCAACGCACGCCGCTTGGGCATTTCCAGCTGTTCCTCAAGGGTATGAATGAGGAAGCGCTGATTGTCAGCCGCCGGCACGTGGCTGGGGTGCGTAAGCTGATGCACAACCTCTGAGGCTGCTCAGGCGATCCGGATGACTCCGGGTCGCAGGCCTGATCTGGGCCAGCCTGTTATTATCCCCGGCAGTTCGTTTTCTGGAATTGCCCATGTCTCGCGAAATCCGCATTGCCACCCGTAAAAGTGCCCTGGCCCTGTGGCAGGCCGAACACGTCAAAGCCCGCCTGGAACAGGCGCACCCTGGCCTCAAGGTCAGCCTGGTGCCCATGGTCAGCCGTGGCGACAAGCTGCTCGACGCGCCGCTGGCGAAAATCGGTGGCAAGGGCCTATTCGTCAAAGAGCTGGAAACCGCGATGCTGGAGAACCAGGCCGACATCGCCGTGCATTCGATGAAGGATGTGCCCATGGACTTCCCCGAAGGCCTGGGCCTTTACTGCATCTGCGAGCGGGAAGATCCGCGCGATGCCTTCGTGTCCAACACCTATGCCAGCCTCGATGCCTTGCCCGCAGGCAGCGTGGTCGGCACCTCCAGTCTGCGCCGTCAGGCCCAGCTGCTGGCGCGCCGTCCGGATCTGAAAATCCAGTTTCTGCGTGGCAACGTCAACACCCGTCTGGCCAAGCTGGATGCCGGTGAGTACGACGCCATTATCCTGGCCGCAGCCGGACTGATTCGCCTGGGGTTCGAAGCGCGCATCCGTTCCTCGATTAGCGCTGAAGACAGCTTGCCAGCGGGTGGTCAGGGCGCGGTAGGTATCGAATGCCGCACGGCCGACAGCGAGATCCATGCCCTGCTGGCGCCTCTGCATCACCGCGATACCGCGCTGCGGGTGACCGCCGAGCGCGCCTTGAACAAGCACCTGAATGGCGGCTGCCAAGTGCCAATCGCCTGTTACGCAGTGCTGGAAGGCGAGCAGCTGTGGCTGCGCGGCCTGGTCGGTCAGCCGGATGGCGGTTTACTGCTGCGGGCAGAAAACCGTGCCCCGCTAGCGCAAGCCGAACAGCTGGGTGTACAGGTGGCTGAAGCCTTGCTGGCCCAGGGTGCTGCGGCCATTCTGCAAGCTGTTTACGGCGAGGCCGCTGCCGAGTGACGGGCTGGCGTGTGCTGCTGACGCGACCGGCCCAGGAATCGGCTGCGCTGGCGGCTACCTTGGCCGAGCAGGGCATCTACAGCAGCAGCTTGCCGTTGTTGGCCATCGAGGCGCTGAGCGAGAGTGCTGAACAGCGCGCCACGCTTGCCGATCTGCAGCGCTATAGCGCGGTGATCGTGGTGAGCAAGCCGGCGGCGCGGCTGGCGCTTGATCTGTTGGATCGCTACCAAACGCCAGTGTCTGCCGAGCAGCCCTGGTTCAGCGTCGGTGCAGCCACTGCGCAAATTCTCCGTGAGCGAAGCCTGCAGGTGCACTATCCAGAGCAGGCCGATGACAGCGAGGCGCTGCTCGCTTTGCCGCAACTGCAGCAGGCGTTGACGGCGACCGCCAGTCCACGGGTGTTGATCCTGCGTGGCGAGGGTGGCCGAGAGTTACTGGCCGAGCGCTTGCGCGGCCAAGGCGTGCAGGTGGACTATCTGCCACTGTATCGCCGGGTGCTGCCGGATTACCCGCCGGCTGCGCTCGCCGAACGCATTCAGGCTGAACGCCTGAACGCGCTGGTGGTCAGCAGTGGACAGGGCTTTGTGCATTTGCGCGAGCTTGCCGCTGAAGCTTGGGCTGAGCTGGCCCAGCTGCCCTTGTTTGTACCCAGCCCGCGAGTGGCCGAAATAGCCCGTGCGGCAGGTGCACAATTTGTTGTGGACTGCCGCGGCGCGAGTGCCGCGGCGTTGCTGGCAGCCTTGCAGGCGCAACCTGCCCCGATCTCTGACGCAAAGGATGGATACGTGAGCGAAGCAACTACTCCGAAAGAGCAAGCCCCGCAGGATCATGATGTGAACCAACAGCCGTCCGAGCCTTTGCAGGCTGCGGCGAAACCCGTTACACCCGCAGCGGTTGCGGGCAAACCCGCTTCGCGTGGCAACGGCCTGGCACTGTTGGCTTTACTGGTTGCGGCGGCCGGTGCCGGTGCAGGCGGTTGGGGGCTTTGGCAGTTGCAGGCGCTGGACGCTCGCGAGCAACAACAGCAAGGCCAGTTGCAGGACGCGCGTAGTGAAGCGCAAAGCCTGGCGCAGACGAGTAAGCAATTAGAGGCTCGCCTCGATCAGCTGCCCAGTGTCGAGGAGCTGGAAACCCGTCGCCGCCTGCTGGCACAGCTGCAGGGCGATCAGCAGCTACTGAACCAGCGCCTGGAAACCGTGCTGGGTGCCAGCCGGCAGGATTGGCGCCTGGCCGAGGCCGAGCATCTGCTGCGTCTGGCCAGCCTGCGCCTGTCCGCGTTGCAGGACATCAACAGCGCCACCGCGCTGGTGCAGGCTGCCAATGAAATCCTCCACGAACAGGATGATCCCGCCGCATTTGCTGCTCGCGAGCAATTAGCCAAGAGCCTGCAAGCGTTGCGCTCGACCGCCAACCCAGACCGTACCGGGCTGTTTCTGCAACTGGGCGCTCTGCGCGATCAGGTGGCACAACTCAATGCCCTAGCCCCGAGTTTCAGCGGTGAGGGCGGTGTGCTCAGCGAGCTGGCTGACGAAGGTGTCATGGAGCCGCAATGGTGGCAGCGCGGCCTGCAGACCTTGTCGGAATACTTCCGTATCGATTTCAACGCCGACCGTAATATCCGCCCTGTGCTCGCCGGGCAGAGCCTGACCCAGGTGCGTCTGGCCCTTAGTCTGGCGCTGGAGCAGGCGCAGTGGGGCGCACTGCACGGTCAGACGGCGGTGTACCAGCAAGCCCTGCAGCAGGCGCGTGAGGTGCTGGACGCGCACTTCGATGTGGACAACCCCAACAGCCGCGCCCTGCGTGCGCGCATTGATGAATTAGCCGAGCGCCCGATTGCAGTGACGCCGCCGGACCTCAGCCAGACGCTGAATGCCGTGCAAGCCTATCTCCAGGCCAAGCAGGCCGCGCGCAGTCAGCCGCAGGTCGAAGCTGAGCCCGCCGCTGCAGCCACCGATGATGTTGAGGCGCAACTGCAGGAGGCGCTGCAATGAAGCGCTTCTATTGGTTGCTGTTGATCCTGGCGCTGGTTGTTGGCGTCGCCAGTCTGGTGCTGTTCGGTCTGCCGCTGGCGGAGCACAAGGGCTATGTACTGATTGCTTTCCAGGGCTTTCGATATGAGTCCAGCCTGTGGGCATTTGTCGCTCTTGCGCTGGCGCTCTGGCTGCTGGTTTATCTGCTGCGATTGAGCGTGAGGTTGCTGGTGACATCGGGGGGCCTGCTCAACCCGTGGTCACGCTTGCACAAACGTCGTCGCGTGCGGCTGGCGTCTGAGCAGGGCTTTCTCGATCTTGCCGAAGGTCGCTGGGCACGTGCTTTGCGTCATCTTAAACAGGCGGCCAACGACTCGCCGCAACCGTTGAGCTACTACCTCGGTGCCGCGCAGGCTGCGCATCAGCTGGGGCATCACAGTGACAGCGATGACTTGTTGGAGCAGGCGCTCAATCGCCAGCCGCAGGCTGAGCTGGCGATTGCGCTGCAGCACGCCGAATTACAGCTGGCGCGCGGCCAGACGGCGGATGCGCTGGACACCCTGCAGGCCATGCGCTCGCGCCATCCGCACCATCACCTAGTCTTGCGTCAGCTGCAGCAGCTGTATCTGCAGGCGGGCGATTGGTCAGCGTTGCTCGGCCTGCTGCCAGAGTTGCGCAAGGAGAAAGCCCTGGGCAATGCCGAGTTGAGCGAGCTTGAGCGTCAGGCCTGGCGTGGCCGCTTGTTGCAAGCTGCGCAGACGGCTGATGGCGAGGCGCCTGCCGCACTGCTGGCGTTGCAGCACGCATGGCAGGCCATGCCAACCGCACAGCATCAGGAGCCCGAACTGCTGGCGATTTACGCCGAGCAACTGCGTTTGTTGGGTGCGGAAGCTGAGGCTGAAGCGCTGCTGCGCCCTTACTTGAAACAGCACTACGACACCGCTCTGGTGCGCCTGTACGGCTTGCTGCGAGGCAGCGACTTGGGCAAGCAGCTGCAAACCGCCGAAGCTTGGCTGAAGCAACACCCGCAGGATGCCGGGTTGTTGCTGACGTTGGGGCGGTTGTGCCTGCACAGTCAATTATGGGGCAAGGCCAAGGATTATCTGGAAACCAGTCTGGCCTTTCAGCGTCACCCGGAAACATGTGCCGAGCTGGCTCGTCTCTTGGCGCAACTGGGTGAGCTGGAGCGCAGCAATAGCCTGTATCAGGAAGGCCTACGCTTGCTCGACGCACGTTTGTGCACGCCGGCCTTGCCCGTTGAAAACTGAATAACTGTTGCCCGAGGTGCTTATGCGAACGTTGTTGATGGGGTGTCTGATGGCGCTGTTGCTAGGGTGCGCCGGCCCGCAGGTGAGTGATTACGCCAATGAGCAGCCGCGCCTGGAGCTGAGCGAGTACTTCAAGGGTGATATGCAGGCCTGGGGGATGTTCCAGAACCGCTCCGGCGAAGTGGTCAAACGTTTCCATGTAGCCATGACCGGCACCTGGGAGGGCGATGTAGGCGTGCTGGATGAGCGCTTTACCTACAGCGATGGCAGCACCGAGCGGCGCGTCTGGACCCTTAAAAAACAGGCTGACGGCAGCTGGCGTGGCACGGCAGACGATGTGGTTGGCGAGGCTGTCGGTGAGGTGGCCGGCAACGCCCTGCACTGGCGTTACAAACTGCGGCTGAAGGTCGATGATTCAACCTATGTGGTTGATTTTGATGACTGGATGTTCCTGATGGATGGCCAGGTGATGCTCAACCGTGCACGTATGTCGAAGTGGGGCATTGATCTTGGCCAGGTCACCCTGAGCTTTTACAAGCCCGCAGTGGCGGGTAAAGCCGAATAGTCGCCGGTTAAACGCTTGTATGAAATTTTCTCCGGCGCTACCTTGAAGGCCCAGGCCGGCGGGAATAATCTGGCTCACAGATACCGCCGGAAAGTTGCCGTTTCACGGCTGTCTTCCCAGACCTTGCACGGACTGACAAAAAACTGTCTCGATGCGGGCGTACAACACTAATAGCAATAGGGAAGTAGAGGTCATCATGCTCGAGAGTTGTCAGAACGCCCAGGAACGTTGGGGTGGAGTTCACCTGCTGATCGACCGCTGGCTGCAAGAGCGCAAGGAATTGGTGAGTGCCTACGCGGCCATCAACAGTTCGCCGCAAGCTCCGAGCGCCAACGCAGAGCCGCTGCAGCACTTCTGCGAAATCCTGGTTGACTATGTGTCCGCTGGCCATTTCGAGGTGTACGAACAGTTGACCAGCGAAGCCAAGGCCTTTGGTGACCAGCGTGGCCTCGATCTTGCCAAGCAGATTTACCCGCGAATTGAGGTCATCACCGAAGTGGCGCTGGCGTTCAACGACCGCTGTGATAATGGCGATTGCCATGACTCGGTCTCGCTGATCGACGAGCTGAAACGCTTAGGGCAGTTGTTGCACGAGCGGTTTGAGCTGGAGGACTGCTTGATTGAAGTCCTGCACAACGCCCATCAGGAACAGGCCACGCCTGCCCTCTGATACGCCGGCGCGTTACTCCTTGGTGTCGAGCAATTCCAGCTCGAACACCAGGGGCGAGTAGGGTGGAATCAAATCCCCCGCACCTTCTTCGCCATACGCCTGCGCCGATGGAATCACCAAACGCCATTGTGCGCCGACTGGCATCTGCTGCAGTGCACTGCGCCATCCAGCGATCACGCTGTCCAAGCGAAACCACTGCGCAGTCTGACTTTCATCAAACTGGCTGCCATCCGCCAAGAAGCCGATATAGCGCACCTGAATACGATCCTTCGGGCCTGGTTTGCGGCCATTGCCGGCGCGCAGCTCCTGCATCAATACGCCATCCTGCAGTACGCGTACACCGGCCTTGGCTTTTTCCATGGCGAGAAAGCGCTGTTCGGCCGTCTTGGCTTTTTCAACGCGCTCAGGCGCGTTAGCCAGTTGCGCTTCATGCTCGGCCAGCAGGCTTTCGATGCGTTTGGCATCCACTGCCAGCGGCTCATTGCGGTAAGCCTGGCGCAGGCCATCGAGCAGCGCTTGCAGTTCCAGATCCGGTACTTCGTAGCGCAGTCGCTCGCCGAGTTTTACCCCCAAGCTGTAAGCCAGGTCGTGGGCGTGCTCGTCTGCTTGAGACAAGGGCGCGAGCAGGCAGAGCAATAACAGGGCAAAACGTGGCATAGGGGTTCTCCGGCGAAGATGCGCCGATTATGCCAGCCAGGTGCGGCGAGGTGGCAAGGCGGACAAAAGGAGGTCTAGTATGACGCCATCTTCATCCGCCAGGAGGCGTGTCATGTCGGCAACAAAGAATGCAAAGAAGAAATCAGTGAGTACCCCGCTGCACCTGCTGCAGCAACTTTCCAGCAGCCTGCTTGAGCATCTTGAAGATGCCTGCACGCGTGCCTTGGTTGATGCCGAAAAGTTGCTCGCCAAGTTGGAAAAGCAACGCGGCAAGGCCCAGGAAAAACTGCATAAAGCCCGCAGTAAAATGCAGGATTCAGCGGTAGCCGGCAAAGCCAAGGCGCAGGCCAAAGGTAAAGAAGCCGTGGCTGAGCTGGAGCAATTGCTCGATACCCTGAAAGACCGCCAAAGTGAAACCCGTACTTACATCGCCAGCCTTAAGCGCGACGCACAGGAAAGCCTGAAACTCGCCCAGGGCGTTGGTAAGGTTAAAGAAGCCGTGGGCAAAGCGCTCGATAGCCGTTCCGCTAAGGCCGCAGTGGTCAAACCGGCTGCCAAGCCAGCTGCAACTAAAGCCCCGGCCAAGCCCGCTGCCAGCAAGCCAGCGGCTAAACCTGCCACTAAAGCTGCTGCGCCAGCTGCCAAGGCCCCGGCTAAAGCGCCCGCCAAACCGGCTGCCAAAGCACCGGCCAAGGCTGTCAGCCAGGCTCCCGTCGCGGCTAAGCCTGCAGCCAAGGCACCCGCCAAACCTGCGGCGAAAAAACCAGCAGCCAGCGCGGCCAAACCTGACGCTAGCAAGCCGGTGGCACAGCCTGCCAAGGCAGCGGCTAAACCTGCGGTGAAAAAGGCTCCGGCGGCTAAACCCGCCAGTAAGCCTGCGGCCAAGCCAGCTGCAAAACCTGCAGCCAAGCCGGTTGTGAAGAAAGCTGCCGCCAAGCCCGCTGCTGTCAAACCAGTGGCTGCCGAAGCGCCTGCCGCATCTGCCGCACCTGCCGGAAGCAACGGCAGCACTCCGCCCAGCGCTGTTTAAGCGCTGAGGTGTGCCGCCGCGATGCGCAGCGTTTGCAGCGCATCGCGGTTGCACTGCTGGGGAGCCAGTTTTTCCAGCCAATTCAGCGGCGCGTTCGCCGCGTTGCTTGACCAGTTCTGAGTACAGGCTGTCAAGCGTTCCAACTGCTCGCGCTCTGCGGTCAGCTCCAGCTGTTTGATCTGTTCACGTAATTGCGCCAGGGCATGATCGCTCTGCGCTTGCTCGCGCCAGCTTTGGCGCAATTGGCGCAGCGGCACTACTACCTGCTGTTGCCAGGGTTGCGCGATATTGCCTAACGCATCGCTGCGCTCGTTGGTGCAGATAATCTGCCGGCGTTCCAGCCAGGCGGCGCAAAGCAGCAGGCACACGTCCGCCCCTTGCGTTTGCAACAGCAGGCACGCGGCCTCGACGCCAGGGCGTTGATACAGTGCTTCGGCGAATCGCCACAGGTCAGTAGGCATGGTGCTTTCCGGGTTTCTCTAAAGGGACTCTGGTAGACTCCGCCGCCATTATGATCCGACTCCAGAACCTGACTTTACAGCGTGGCCCTCAGCGTCTGCTAGAAGACGCTGAGATGACCCTGCACCCCGGCCACAAAGCCGGCCTGATCGGCGCCAACGGCGCCGGCAAATCCAGCCTGTTTGCCCTGTTTCGTGGCGAGCTGAGTGCGGACGCGGGCGATTGCCTGATCCCCGCCGATTGGCGTGTGGCGCATATGCGCCAGGAGATCGACGCGGTCGAGCGCCAGGCGGTGGATTATGTACTCGATGGCGACCTGCAACTGCGCAAGGTGCAGGCCGAACTGGCTGTGGCCGAAGCTGCGCATGACGGTGCCGCCGTGGCGCGTCTGCACACCGAGCTGGACACCCTCGACGGCTACAGCGCCGATGCCCGTGCGCGCAAGCTGCTAGCCGGTCTGGGCTTTGACAGTGCGCAGATGGATCGCCGCGTCGGCGACTTCTCCGGTGGCTGGCGCATGCGCCTGAACCTGGCGCAGGCGTTGATGTGCCCGTCTGATTTGCTGTTGCTCGATGAGCCGACCAACCACCTCGACCTCGACGCGATTCTCTGGCTGGAAAGCTGGCTGAAAGGTTACCCCGGTACCTTGCTGCTGATCTCCCATGACCGCGATTTCCTGGATGCCGTAGTGGACCACGTTGCTCACCTCGACCAGCAGAAGCTGACCCTCTATCGCGGCGGCTATTCGGCCTTCGAGCGCACCCGTGCCGAGCGTCTGGCGCAGCAGCAACAGGCGTACGAGAAGCAGCAGGCGCAGCGCGCGCACATGGAAAAGTACATCGCCCGCTTCAAGGCCCAGGCCACCAAGGCGCGTCAGGCGCAGAGCCGGATCAAAGCGCTGGAACGCATGGAAGAGCTGTCGGCCGCGCATGTTGATTCGCCCTTCGACTTCAGTTTCCGCGAGGCCGACAAGATCTCCAGCCCGCTGCTCAGTCTGAGCGAAGGCCGCCTGGGTTATGGCGACAAGGTGGTGCTGGAGAAGGTCAAACTGAACCTGTCTCCCGGCGCGCGCTTGGGCCTGCTCGGACCGAACGGGGCGGGTAAGTCGACCCTGATCAAAAACCTGTCGAACGAACTGCAGCCCATCAGTGGCCATCTGCAGCGCGGTGAGAACCTGGTGGTCGGCTACTTCGCCCAGCATCAGCTCGATGCCCTGGATGACAAGGCCAGCCCATTGCTGCACTTCCAGCGCCTGGCCCCGACCGAGCGTGAGCAGACCCTGCGCGACTTCCTCGGTGGTTTCGACTTCCGCGGCCCGCGTTGCGACGAGCCGGTGCTGAATTTCTCCGGCGGTGAGAAAGCCCGCCTTGCCCTGGCGCTGATTGCCTGGGGCAAACCCAACCTGCTGCTGCTCGATGAACCGACCAACCACCTCGACCTGGAAATGCGCCTGGCGCTGACCATGGCGCTGCAGGAGTTTTCCGGCGCAGTGGTGGTGGTGTCGCACGATCGCCATCTGCTGAAAAGCACCACTGACGAGTTCCTGCTGGTCGCCGATGGTCAGGTGCAGCCGTTTGACGGTGACCTGGAAGACTACGCACGCTGGCTGGTGGACTACCGCACGCGGCAGGCGCCGACCAGCAGTGGTGAAAGCAACCCGGACAAATCCGACAAACGTGTGCAGCGCCAGGCCGCAGCGGCTTTGCGTCAGCAATTGGCGCCGCATAAGCGCGAAGCCGACAAGCTGGAGAAAGAACTGGGCCAGTTGCACGAGAAGCTCGCTGCCGTTGAAGCGCGCCTGGGCGACAGCGGCATCTACGAGGCCGCGCGCAAGGACGAGCTGCGTGATGCCTTGGCCGAACAGGCCAAGCTGAAAAGTCGCGAAGCCGATCTTGAAGAAAGCTGGATGCTCGCGCTGGAAACCCTCGAAGCTCTGCAAGCCGAGCTGGAGGCCGCCAGTTGAACATCACCCTGCCGACGCTGGAATGGCTGATGACCTGGCAAGAGCCGTTGCTGCGCACCGGTCAGGTAATCCTGATTGTGCTGCTGGCCTGGTTGTTTCAGCGCATTCTCACCCGTGGCATCACCCGCCTCGGTAACCGCTACCCGCAGTTGCCGGCCGAGTTGCTGATGCCGCTGCGCGGTCTGCTGCGCTGGCTGATTCTCGGTAGCGCATTCATGTTGGTGCTGGAGCGTCTGGGCGTTTCCGCGCAGGTGCTGTGGACCGCACTGACCGGTTTTGCCGCCGTCGCTGCAGTGGCCTTTTTCGCCATCTGGAGCGTGTTGTCCAACATGTTCTGCGCGTTGTTGATCTTCGCCATGGGGCCGTTTCGTATCGGTGACTGTGTCGAAGTGCTGGAAAGCGCCGACAAGCCCGGGGTGCGCGGCAGAGTGATGGCGATCAACCTGTTCTATACCACCCTGGAAGATCTCAGCGGTGATGCGCCTGGTGCCTGGGTGCAGATTCCCAATAGCCTGTTTTTTCAAAAAGCCGTGCGCCGCTGGCGCAATGGCGAACTCCCCCCTGAACGTAAGAGCGAGAACTGATTCCTATGGAATGGCTAGCCAGCCCTGAACTCTGGGTCGCGTTTCTGACCCTGACCGCCCTGGAAATTGTCCTGGGCATCGACAACATCATCTTTATCTCGATCCTGGTCAGCCGTCTGCCCAAGCATCAGCAACCCAAGGCGCGCTTCTTCGGCCTGGCCCTGGCGATGGGCACGCGGATTCTGCTGCTGCTGTCGATCAGCTGGGTGATGCGCCTGACGGCCGATCTGTTCCATGTGTTCGATCAGGGCTTCTCCGGCCGTGATCTGATTCTGTTCTTCGGTGGTCTGTTCCTGTTGTGGAAGAGTACTGCGGAGATCTTCCACAGCCTGGAAGGCGAAGAAGAAGCCCAAGCCGTGGGTGGCAAGACCTACGGCTTTATGGGGATCATCGTGCAGATCGCGATCATCGACATCGTGTTCTCCCTTGACTCGGTCATCACCGCCGTCGGTTTGGTCGACAACGTGCCCGTCATGGTCGCAGCCATTGTGATTTCGGTGATCGTGATGATGCTGTCGGCTGGCACTATCAGCGACTTTATCGACAAGCACCCGAGCCTGAAAATTCTTGCCCTGTCGTTCCTCATCGTGGTCGGTACCGTGTTGATCGCCGAAGCCTTCGAGGTGCATGTGCCGAAGGGTTATGTGTACTTCGCCATGGCCTTCTCGCTGGCGGTGGAAGCCGTCAATATCCGTATGCGTACCGCTCGTGCTCGTGCACGCAAGGAAGAAGAGGCGGAACCGGTGCAGTTGCGCAAGGACTTGCCAAACTAAGCCACAGGCTGGGCGAGGCAATCGACAAGGGGTAGGCTAAGGCCTACCCCTTTTTATTTCGCATTTGTTTGATGGAGAAATGCCATGGCACTGGAAACCTGGCTTGCGTTCTTTGTGGCCTGTTGGGTCATCAGCCTGTCGCCGGGTGCCGGGGCGATTGCCTCGATGTCAGCCGGGCTGCAATACGGGTTTTTGCGCGGCTACTGGAATGCTCTGGGGCTGCAGCTGGGGTTGGTGTTGCAGATTGCCATCGTAGCCGCCGGTGTAGGGGCGATTCTGGCGGCGTCGGAGCTGGCTTTCAGCCTGATCAAATGGTTTGGCGTGGTCTACCTGGTCTACCTCGGCTATCGCCAGTGGCAGGCGCTGCCCAGTGATATGGCCGCGCAGACCGAGCGCCCCATAGGCCGGCCGCTGACCCTGGTGCTGCGCGGCTTTCTGGTGAACTTCAGCAACCCCAAGGCGATCGTCTTTATGCTCGCGGTGCTGCCGCAGTTCCTTAACCCGCAGGCACCGCTGCTGATGCAGTACCTGGTGATGGGGGTGACCATGATCTGCGTCGACCTGATTGTTATGGCCGGTTACACCGGTCTGGCTGCCCGGGTGTTGGGCGCGCTGCGTTCGCCACGTCAGCAGAAGCTGATGAACCGCACATTCGGCGCGCTGTTTGTCGGCGCGGCGGCACTGCTGGCCAGCGTGCGGCGCGCGCCGGTCTGATCTTCGCTGGTATAGCTACCAGGGAATTGGCTGGCCGTCCCAGCCCCAGAACGTGCCAGTTTGCGCCGGACCGTGCTGTTCGATCTGCGCAAGCAGGCATCCGGCTGAGTAGTTTGGGGTAAACAGTTTGTCGGCTGGCACATTGGCCTGAAAGGGTTTCGACAGTTCGGTGTCGGTGGTGCCAGGGTGCAGGCTGAGCACGCAACTGTTGGGGTTGAGACGGCTCAACTCGATGCTCGCGGTGTGCAGCAGTTGGTTCAGCGCGGCCTTGCTGGCACGGTAGCTGTACCAGCCGCCGAGGCGGTTGTCGCCAATCGAACCGACCCGTGCCGACAGTGCCGCTACGGTGCAGGCGTGCTGACCACGCAGCAGCGGCAGCAGGTGCTTGAGCAGCAGAATCGGCGCAAAGCTGTTGCGTTGAAAGGTTGCCAGTAGCCCTTCAAGACTGATCTGGCTTAGACCTTTCTCGGCTTTCGCTGCGCCGTCCTGCAGCACACCAACGGTACACAGCAACAGGTGCAGGCGTGGCATGGCGGCACGTAAATGCATGGCCATCGCGCTCAGCGCCTGTTCATCGCACACGTCCACATCCAGGCAGCGCAGGCGTTGGCCGTATTGCGCTTGCAGCTCAAGCAAGCCGGGGGCCTGGTTGGCGTGGCGGGCGATGGCCCACACTTCAGCAATATCAGCGCGCGCCAGCAGCTGCGCGGTGAGGGCCAGGCCGATTCCCCGGCTGGCACCGCAGACCACGACATGCGCTGGTTCTTCCAGGCGTTGCCAAAACGTCATCGCATCACTCCTGCATCCTTGCGACGATCCGTCGCAGGCCATGGTCGATCAAAGGTTGAGGAAAATCATTAGGAGGGTAACAATCGAATGTCATCCATTCGTATTTGGGATCCACTCCTATATGACTTTCGTATTACGTTTCTGCAGCTGGTTGCTGGTGCCTGTGTTGGCATTCTGCAGCCTGGCTGTTATGGCCGAGCCCATTGACGGCGCGGCGCAAGCGTTGCATCTGCTCGGTTACTTGGGCGCTGACTACCCGGCCACCGTGGCCAATGGTCAGGTGATCGACTCCGGTGAGTACCGTGAGCAGCTTGAGTTTCTTACTGTACTGGAAGGGCTGATCGTTGCGCTGCCAGCGCGTAACGAGCAAGCCGAATTGCAGCAGGGTGTTGCCAGTCTGCGCCAGGGCATTGAGGGGCGTGTCGACGGCGGCCAGGTTGCCCTGCAGGCCCGGCAGTTGGCCGCGACCTTGGCCAGCGCTTATGGCGTCAGTCAGACCCCAGCTATCACCCCCGATCCTAGCCGTGGCGCGCCGCTGTTTGCCCAGCACTGCAGCGTGTGCCACGGCGACAGCGGCGTGGGTGATGGGCCGGCCGGTATTGGCCTGGAGCCGCCACCAGCCAACCTGCGCGACCTGGCGCGGCTCAACCGGTTGAGTCTGTATGACCTGTTCAACACCATCGGTCTGGGCATCGAAGGCACCGATATGGCGGCTTTTGCCGATCAGTTGGATGAGCGGCAGCGCTGGGACCTGGCCAGCTATATCGCTGGCTTCAGTGCCGAGCCGGTTGCCGCCGGCGCGCCGTTCACGGTGGCGGTGTTGGCCGGCACAACCCCGGATGAAGTGGCGGCAGCGCAGGGTGATGAGGCTGCTGCACGCTTCCGCGTCCAGCGTGCCCAGCCTCCGCTGCAGCAGCGCGGCCCACTGCAGTTGATCGAGCACACTCGCGCCACCTTGGAGCAGAGCCTGGCAGCCTACCGGGCGGGCGATCACGAGCAGGCCTATGATCTGTCCGTTGGCGCTTACCTGGAGGGCTTCGAGCTGGTCGAAAGCGCCCTCGATAACCTCGACTCGGTGCAGCGCAAGACCACCGAGCGTGCGCTGATGGCTTACCGCCAGGCGCTGCAGGATGGCCTGTCGGTACCCCTGGCGGCGCAGCGGCTGGAGCAGGCCAAGGCCGAGCTGGCGACGTCTGCCGCGTTGCTCGACAGCGATGGCTTGTCGGACTCACTGAGTTTCTTCTCCAGCCTGCTGATTCTGCTGCGTGAAGGACTGGAGGCGATTCTGGTGCTGGCGGCGATTCTGGCTTTCCTGCGCAACACTGGCCAGCAACAGGCGGTGCGCAGCGTGCATATCGGCTGGGGCCTGGCGCTGCTGGCTGGCGCGGGCACCTGGGCGTTGGCGGCGTATTTGATCGATGTCAGCGGTGCGCAGCGTGAACTGCTGGAAGGCGTGACTGCGCTGTTTGCCAGCGTGATGGTGCTCTGGCTCGGCGTGTGGATGCATGACCGCCGGCATGCGGCGGCCTGGCAGGATTACATCAAGAGCAGCCTGGTCGGCGGTGGCGGGCGTTTCGGCTTTGCTGTGCTGGCGTTCTTCTCGGTGTACCGCGAGTTGTTCGAAGTCATCCTGTTCTACGAAACCCTCTGGCTGCAGGCCGGTCCGCAAGGCCACGGCATGGTGCTGGCGGGTGCGGCGGCGGCTTTGGTTCTGCTGCTGGGGCTGGCCTGGGTGATTCTGCGCGGCTCACGCAAACTGCCGCTGGCGACCTTCTTCGGTGTCAATGCGGTGTTGCTCTGTGTGCTCTCGGTGGTATTCGCTGGCCATGGCGTCGCGGCGCTGCAGGAAGCTGGAGTGCTCGGTACGCGGCCGGTGGCATTCTTCGAGTTCGACTGGCTGGGTATTCACGACGATGCCTACAGCCTGGCGGCCCAGGCTGCGGCGCTGGCAGCCATTACGCTGCTGTACGGGCGCAGCTGGCTGGGCGAGCGGCGCCGTTTGTCTCAGGCGTAAAGCTCCGTGGTGGCCGGCATGGCTTAACATGCCGGCTTTAGTGCCTCTGGAGAGTGCAGGGTGATGCGAGTCTGGATTGATGCCGATGCCTGCCCCAAGGCGGCCAAGGATCAGGTGGTGAAGTTCGCCTTGAAGCGACGCATCGAGGTGCTGTTGGTGGCGGGGCAGGCGCAGGTCAAACCGGCCTACAGCTGTGTGCGGCTGATTGTGGTGCCCAGCGGTCCGGATGCAGCGGATGACTACCTGGTGGAACATGCGCTGCCGGGTGAGCTGGTGATCTGCAGCGACGTACCGCTGGCCGACCGCTTGGTGAAGAAGGGCGTGGCTGCCCTCGACCCGCGTGGCCGCGAGTTCGATGAGCGCAACATGGGCGACAAACTGGCCGTGCGTAACCTGTTCACCGAGTTGCGCGAGCTGGGCCAGGTGGGTGGCGGTCAGCCGCCTTATGGTGAGCGCGACAAGCAGGCGTTTGCCAATTCATTGGATCGCATTCTTACGCGTTTGCAGCGCCGTTAGCTTTTTAGCCGCACAGATAAGTGCCAGTACCGACGGCGACCAAGGTGCCGTCATCGCTGTGCAGTTCGCTGCGCACCACCGCTACCTTGTTGCCGGTACGCAGCAGCACGGCGCTGGCGGTAAAGCGCTGGCCACGGCCGGGGCGCAGGTAGTCGATGCGCAGGTCGATGGTGCCGAGCTTGGACAGCCGCGCCATGCGTTCGGCGCTGGACAGGTGCTGGTGCTTATCGAAGGCGCCAATCAGCGCCATGGCACCGCCGGCTACATCCAGCAGCGAAGAAATCACCCCGCCATGCAGAATGCCGTGGACGAAGTTGCCGATCAGCTCGGGCTTCATCGGCAGGTGCATGGTCACGCGCTGGGCGCTCAGCTCGTCCAGCTCGATACCGAGCATCTGATTAAACGGGATACGTTGGAAGAAGCTGCTAACCGCTTGCTGAAGCTCGGCGGTGAGCTCGAAAGGTGGGTTACTCATTGGAGATCGTGCCTAGGCAAAGGGATACTCAACCTGCCGCACTGAGGCCGCTGTGACCAGTGGCGCGGCCGGAGTACCGCGCGCATTGGCGTGATTGGCTTGCTATCGGCCTGGTCGGTGGCTGATCAGGTCGAAGATTTAGGCTGGTTGGCTGAGCTCCAGCACCCGATCAACCAGCTTGTTGATCCCCGAGGCGGCCTCACTGATCGACTGGGCGGACATATAGGCCGGGGTGGTCACCAGCTTGCGTTCGGCATCTTCGACAATCTCGCTGACTTCGCACTCATGGTGCTCGGCACCCATCTGCACCACGGCAGCGGCGGTTTCATGGTCCTTGCCGATGGTGCAGATCACGCCCGCGCCGAAGATTTTTGCCGCCAGTGCCGGGGCAATGCACATCAAGCCCACTGGCTTGCCGGCCTTGACGAAGGCCTGGGTGGCGCTCAGTACATCGGGCTGCACGGTGCAGTTGGCGCCGCTGATGGCGAAATCGGAGAGGTTTTTTGCCACGCCGAAGCCGCCTGGCAGGATCAGCGCATCAAAGTCGCCGACATGCAACTCCTTGACGTCCTTGATCTTGCCGCGGGCGATGCGCGCCGATTCAACCAGTACGTTGCGCGTGTCGTCCATTTCGTCGCCACTGTAGTGATCGACCACGTGCAGCTGCGGCACGTTGGGGGCAAAGCACTGCACCTGCGCGCCGCGTTGATCGAGGCGCAGCAGGGTGATCACGCTTTCATGGATTTCCGCGCCGTCGTAGACGCCACAGCCGGAAAGAATCACCGCGACTTTCTTGTTCATCAAATTCTCCTGAATAACCAGCTGTACCGAATTGAGTCGTGTCGTCGCCTGAACCCTAATGTCGCCATATGCCACCCAGGTTGGCATGGTGCGCCGCGAGGCGGATGTGGCGCTGGGCTAGGATTTATTGAGCAATCCTAGCCGTTAGCCTCGTGCAGCGATATGGCGATTCTATGCAACCGGTGAAACCATGAATTACATCCTCTATGCCGTACCGTTCTTCTTTGCCTTGATCGCTCTGGAGCTGCTGCTCGACCGCTGGCGCGGGGTCAGCACCTACCGCTTCTCCGACGCCATCAACAGCCTCAGCGCCGGGGTGCTGTCGACTACCGTGGGTCTGCTGACCAAGGCCGTCGGGTTACTCACTTACACCCCGGCCTGGCAGCACTTCGGTGTGTTCGAGTTGTCGGCCAGCAGCCTGTGGGTCTGGCTGTTTGCCTTCGTCTTCTACGACTTCTGTTACTACTGGAACCACCGTCTGGGCCATGAACGCAACGTGCTCTGGGCCGCGCATTCGGTGCATCACCAGAGTGAGGACTACAACCTCTCCACCGCGTTGCGGCAGACCAGTACCGGCTTCATCTTCGGCTGGATCTTCTACCTGCCGATGGCGCTGATTGGCGTGCCGCCGCTGGTATTCCTCACCGTGGCTGCGTTGAACCTGCTGTATCAGTTCTGGGTGCACACCCGGCATATCCCCAAACTGGGCTGGTTCGAGTGGTTCTTCATCACGCCGTCCAACCACCGTGTGCACCATGCGCAGAATGCCGTGTATATGGATCGCAATTACGGCGGAGTGTTCATTCTCTGGGATCGGTTGTTCGGCACCTTTCAGGAGGAACTGGATGAAGAACCGGTGATCTTTGGCGTGACCACGCCGCTGGCCAGCTGGAACCCGCTGTGGGCCAATGCGCAGTTCTATGTCGCGCTGTGGCGGGACGCGGTACGGGCTGAGTCCTGGTGGGACAAGCTGCGCATCTGGTTTATGCGCACCGGCTGGCGCCCGGCCGATGTGGCGGCCAAGTACCCGCAGAGCAAGCCGGACCTCAGCCAGTTCGTCAAATTCGATGTGCCGCTGAGCCTGGCGCAGAAGCTCTATGCCGGCGTGCAGTTCAGTCTGTATGTAGTGGCCGGCACCGTGCTGCTGGGCATGGGCGACACACTGAGCCTGATGCAGGCGCTACTGGGCATCGTCTGGATGGCCGTGGGGCTGATGATTATCGGCAGCTGGCTGGAAAACCGGCCGACGGCCAGGCGCTGGGAAATGCTTCGTCTGCTGCTCAACCTGCCGGCGGTCTGGCTGGCCCTGCAGCTTGGCCTGTTGACCGCTCAGCCACTGCTTTGGGCGCTACTGCTGGCCTATAGCCTGCTCAGTGTCGGTGCGCTGTTCTGGACCCCGCGCGGAGATACTCCCGTGCCTGCTTAGGCATAAACCGCTGCTGGGCCCGATAACGGTGGAGAGGCGCAGGCTTGCTCCACCGTTATGCGTTTAAGCCTTGCTATTCAGACTATCTCCCTGCTTTTCCGGCATATCCTCGCGTCGGTCGCGGCGCTATGCTTGTTGGGCTTGCGGCAAGCGGTCGCAGCGCTGTCGTGCGTTGTCATACTTTGGTCATAATGGCCGCTTATAACTGTCACACTCGCCCGTCGCTACGGGCTTCGGAGCCTGCCGTGAGCTTTACCCCCGCCAATCGTCTGTTTCCCGCCACTCGCCTGCGTCGCAACCGCCGTGATGATTTTTCCCGGCGTCTGGTGCGTGAAAACCGCCTGAGTGTCGATGACCTGATTCTGCCGGTGTTCGTCCTCGACGGCGAAAACCGCCGCGAAGCGATTGCCTCGATGCCCGGCGTCGAGCGCCTGTCCATCGACCTGCTGCTCAAGGAAGCCGAGCACTGGATGGCTCTGGGCATTCCGGCGCTGGCGCTGTTCCCGGTGACTCCGCTGGAGAAGAAATCCCTGCTGGCTGAAGAAGCCTGGAACCCGGACGGCATCGCCCAGCGCGCCATCCGCGCCCTGCGCGCCAAGTTTCCCGAGTTGGGGGTGATCAGCGACGTGGCGCTGGACCCGTTCACCACGCACGGTCAGGACGGCATCCTCGATGCCGACGGCTATGTGCAGAACGACGTGACCGTTGATGCGCTGGTCAAACAGGCACTGTCACATGCAGCGGCCGGTGCTCAGGTGGTGGCGCCCTCGGACATGATGGATGGCCGCGTGCAGGCGATCCGCGAGGCGCTGGAACTGGCCGATCACAGCAATGTGCGCATCATGGCCTACTCGGCCAAGTACGCCAGTGCCTACTACGGCCCGTTCCGCGATGCAGTGGGTTCGGCGGCCAATCTGGGCAAGGCCAACAAGGCCAGCTACCAGATGGACCCGGCCAATGGCGACGAAGCGCTGCATGAAGTAGCGGCCGATCTGGCCGAAGGCGCGGATATGGTGATGGTCAAGCCGGGCATGCCCTATCTGGACATCCTCTGGCGGGTCAAAGCGGAATTCAAGGTGCCGACCTTTGTCTATCAGGTCAGCGGTGAGTACGCCATGCATATGGCGGCTATCCAGAATGGTTGGTTGGGCGAGGCGGTGATTCTTGAATCACTGACTGCCTTCAAACGTGCGGGTGCCGATGGCATCCTGACTTATTTCGCCGTGCGCGCGGCAGAACTGCTGAAGCAGGGGCAATAGCCCCGCCAGGACTTTGTAATGAACACCGAAGGACTCAGTACCCCTGAATTGCAAGATGCCCAGCCGGTCGTCGACGAGGTTGTAGCCGTGGAAGTGCCTGTCATCGAAGCCCCAGTGCCGGTCGCCCCGGCGCCTGTGGTGATCCATAACCTGGATGACAGCAGCCTGTACATTCACCGCGAGCTGTCGCAGCTGCAATTCAATATCCGCGTGCTGGAACAGGCGCTGGATGAGTCCTATCCGTTGCTGGAGCGGTTGAAGTTCCTGCTGATCTTCTCCAGCAACCTCGATGAGTTCTTCGAGATCCGCGTGGCTGGGCTGAAGAAGCAGATCAACTTCGCCCGTGAACAAGCCGGCGCCGATGGCCTGCAGCCGCATCAGGCGCTGGCGCGGATTGCCGAGCTGGTGCACGAGCAGGTGGATCGTCAGTACGCCATTCTTAACGACACCCTGTTCCCGGCGCTGGCCAAGCACAACGTCAACTTTATCCGTCGGCGCTTCTGGACGGCCAAGCACAAGGCCTGGGTGCGCCGCTATTTCCGTGATGAGATCGCGCCGATCATCACCCCGATCGGCCTCGATCCAACGCACCCGTTCCCGTTGCTGGTGAACAAGAGCCTGAACTTTATCGTCGAGCTGGAAGGTATCGACGCCTTCGGCCGCGACTCTGGTCTGGCGATCATCCCGGCGCCGCGCCTGCTGCCACGCATCATCAAGGTTCCGGAAGACGTCGGTGGCCCTGGCGACAACTTCGTGTTCCTCTCCTCGATGATCCACGCCCATGCCGATGACCTGTTCCAGGGCATGAAGGTCAAGGGCTGCTACCAGTTCCGCCTGACCCGTAACGCCGACCTGTCGGTGGACACCGAGGACGTCGAAGACCTGGCCCGTGCCCTGCGCGGTGAGCTGTTCAGCCGTCGTTATGGCGATGCGGTGCGCCTGGAAGTGGTCGACACCTGCCCACGGCCGCTGCTCGATTACCTGCTCAAGCAGTTCAGCCTGACCGAGGCCGAGTTGTACCGGGTCAATGGTCCGGTCAACCTGACCCGCCTGTTCAGCATCACCGGCCTGGAAAGTCATCCGGAGCTGCAATACACCCCGTTTACCCCGGTGATCCCCAAGCTGTTGCAGAACGCCGAGAACATTTTCAGTGTGGTCAGTAAGCAGGACATTCTGCTGCTGCACCCCTTCGAGTCGTTCACCCCAGTGGTCGATCTGCTGCGTCAGGCGGCGAAAGACCCGCACGTACTGGCAATCAAGCAGACGCTATACCGCTCCGGTGCCAACTCGGAGATCGTCGATGCGCTGGTGGAAGCCGCGCGCAACGGCAAGGAAGTCACCGCCGTGATCGAGCTACGGGCGCGCTTTGATGAAGAGTCCAACCTGCAGCTTGCTAGCCGCCTGCAGGCCGCTGGCGCGGTGGTGATCTACGGTGTGGTGGGCTTTAAAACCCACGCCAAGATGATGCTGATTCTGCGCCGCGAGAGTGGCGATATCGTCCGCTACGCCCACCTCGGCACCGGTAACTACCACGCCGGCAACGCCAAACTGTACACCGACTACAGCCTGCTGACCGCCGATATGGCGCTGTGCGAGGACGTCTCCAAGCTGTTCAGTCAGCTGATTGGCATGGGTAAGACCCTGCGCATGAAGAAGCTGCTGCACGCGCCGTTTACCCTGAAAAAGACCCTGCTCGACATGATCGCCCGCGAAACCGCGCTGGCGGCCGAGGGTAAGCCGGCGCATATCATCGCCAAGTTCAACTCGCTGACTGATCCGAAGATCATCCGCGCGCTGTACAAGGCCAGCCAGACTGGGGTGAAGATCGACCTGGTGGTGCGCGGTATGTGCTGCTTGCGTCCAGGGATTGTCGGGGTCTCGCACAACATTCAGGTGCGCTCGATCATTGGCCGTTTCCTGGAGCACACGCGGGTGTTCTATTTCTCCAATGGCGGCGAGGAGAAGATCTACCTATCGAGTGCCGACTGGATGGAGCGCAACCTCGACAAGCGCGTCGAGACTTGCTTCCCGGTGGAAGGCAAGAAGCTGATTCTGCGGGTCAAGAAGGAGCTGGAAAGCTATCTGACCGACAACACCCAGGCCTGGGTGCTGCAGCCGGACGGGCGTTATCTGCGTGTCAGCCCCAGCGGCAACCAGAATCCGCGCAGCGCTCAGGCTGGCCTACTGGAGAAACTGACTGCACCGCTGATCAGCGCGCGCTAAGCAAGGCTGCCACATCTATCTGAATGGCCCTCTCACACTATGGGCGAGGGCCGTGAGTATCAGCTCACACTCAGTTCAATCCCGATGCGCTTGAGCCACTCCGCTTCCTGGGTGAAATCTGCCTGGGTCAGCGGGTTGCTCTCCAGCCAGCCTTCAGGGAACTGAATATCCAGGCGCTGTTCGGCCGCTTTTAGCTGCACGTTGGGCATTTCCTGAGTACCACGGATGTGGTGGAACAGGATGGCAAAGCGCAGCAGCACGCAGAGGCGGATCAGTTTCATGCCCTCGGCGCCGAACTCGGCAAACTTGTCCTTGGGGATGTTGCGTCGATGGCCGCGCACCAAGAGCGCGAGCATCTGCTGATCCTGTCGCGAGAAGCCGGATAGGTCTGAGTGCTCGACTAGGTAAGCGCCGTGCTTGTGGTACTGGTAGTGGGCAATATCCAGGCCGACTTCATGCACCTTGGCCGCCCAGCTGAGCAACTCGCGGTGCCAGTCGTCTTCCAGCTGCCAATCCCCTGCGACCTTCTCCAGTGCCGAGAGTGCCTTGCTTTCGACCCGTGCGGCCTGCTCCAGGTCGACGTGGTAGCGCTCCATCAGCGAGCTCAGCGTGCGTTCACGCACGTCTTCATGCTGATGGCGACCCAGCAGGTCGTACAGCACGCCTTCACGCAGCGCGCCTTCGGAATGGCTCATGCGCTGGATATCACAGGCATCGAAGATTGCTTCGAGAATCGCCAGGCCCGCCGGGAAGATGCCTCGGCGATCTGGCTTGATGCCATCGAGGTCGAGCTTTTCCACCTCACCAGCCTTGAATACTTTGCGTTTCAGCCAGGCCAGGCCCTGGGCGTTCACTTCGCCTGCGCCAAGGCCCGCCGCTTGAATGGTCAGGCCGATGGCTTTTATGGTACCGGATGCCCCCACCGCATCTTCCCAGCCCAGGCGGCGCAGAGCGTGCTCAATGCCCATGATCTCCAGTCGCGCCGCCGTGTAGGCCTGGGCGTAACGCGCCGGGGTGATCTTGCCGTCCTTGAAGAAGCGCTGAGTAAAGCTGACGCAGCCCATCTGCAGGCTTTCGCGCAGCAGTGGTTCGAAGCGCTGGCCGATGATGAACTCGGTGCTGCCGCCGCCAATATCGGCAACCAGACGCTTGCCAGGGGTGTCTGCGATGCTGTGCGATACGCCGAGGTAGATCAGGCGCGCTTCTTCACGCCCGGAGATGACTTCCACCGGGTGGCCGAGAATTTCTTCGGCGCGGCGGATAAATTCGCCACGGTTGCGCGCCTCACGCAGGGCATTGGTGCCCACCACGCGCACTGCGCCTTCCGGCAGGCTGGCGGTCAGCTGGGCGAAGCGGCGCAAGCAATCGAGCCCGCGCTGCATGGCTTCTTCGCTGAGCAGGCGCTGCTCGTCGATGCCAGCGGCCAACTGGACCTTGTCGCCGAGGCGTTCGAGGATGCGGATCTCGCCATGATCGGCTTTGGCCAGCACCATATGGAAGCTGTTGGAGCCCAGGTCGATAGCTGCAATCAAAGGAAAAGACTCGGCAGGGGTATGCGGCATGGCAGAACGATCTCAATGCGGAACCGCGCCATCGTGCCACGATAGGCTGGCCCCGCCAACGCATACTGATGTCGCAGGCACAGGCCAAGCCGGCTGCACTAGGGCTCGTGCGGCGGCCGGCCAGGGCTTGCCGGCCGTCTGAATAAATTGTGACGCAGGCCTTTGCGCGGCTGGCTGGTGACCAGGCCATAGAGAAGCTCAATTGCCACCGCCTTCCTGTGTGGGAAAAGCCGGGCTATGATGTCGCCCATCTTTTGCTTACGAACTCGGAGACTTTCCATGAGCGAATTCATCACCAATGTCAGCGATGCCAGTTTCGACCAGGATGTTCTCCAGGCCGAGGGTCCGGTGCTGGTCGACTACTGGGCTGAGTGGTGCGGCCCGTGCAAAATGATCGCACCGGTGCTCGATGAGATCGCCCAGACCTATCAGGGCAAACTGAAAGTCTGCAAGCTGAACATCGATGAAAACCAGGACACCCCGCCGAAGTTCGGTGTGCGTGGCATCCCGACGCTGATGCTGTTCAAGAACGGCAATGTTGAAGCCACCAAAGTTGGCGCACTGTCCAAGTCGCAACTGGCAGCCTTCCTCGATAGCAACATCTAAGTTGCGCTGAGACGGCAACAAGCCCTGAAAGCCCTGCACATTGCGGGGCTTTTTTCTGTCTGGGCGCTAGACGTATGAATAAAACCGGTGTTACATTCGGCCTCGCTGCATTTCCTATGTAGCCCCCTGCAAGCCGTCGCCGACGCATTCCTATTCGAATCTTTCGATATACAAGCAGGCGATCAAGTCGCCTTCTCAGCGGCGCGGCCTCCCAAGCTAAATAGCTTATTCCCCTCCTTCATGATTACGTCATTCCTATGAATCTGACCGAACTCAAGCAAAAGCCGATTACCGAACTGCTGGAACTCGCTGAACAACAAGGCCTGGAAAACATGGCCCGTTCGCGCAAGCAGGACGTGATTTTCTCCCTGTTGAAAAAACACGCTAAAAGCGGTGAGGAAATCTCCGGTGATGGCGTGCTGGAGATTCTCCAGGACGGTTTCGGCTTTCTCCGCTCTGCGGATGCCTCTTACCTCGCTGGCCCCGATGACATCTACGTCTCGCCGAGCCAGATCCGCCGCTTCAACTTGCGTACTGGCGATACCATCGTCGGCAAGATTCGCCCGCCGAAAGAAGGCGAGCGTTACTTCGCGCTGCTCAAGGTTGACACGATCAACTACGACCGCCCGGAAAACGCCAAGAACAAGATCCTGTTCGAAAACCTGACGCCGCTGTTCCCCACCAAGCGTCTGGTCATGGAAGCCGGTAACGGCTCCACCGAGGACATCACCGGCCGGGTGATCGACCTCTGCGCTCCAATCGGTAAAGGCCAGCGCGGCCTGATCGTCGCACCGCCGAAAGCCGGTAAGACCATCATGCTGCAGAACATCGCTGCGAACATCGCGCGCAACAATCCCGAGTGCCACTTGATCGTTCTGCTGATCGACGAGCGCCCGGAAGAAGTGACCGAGATGCAGCGCACCGTGCGCGGCGAAGTGGTTGCCTCAACCTTCGATGAGCCGCCAACCCGCCACGTGCAGGTTGCCGAAATGGTGATCGAGAAGGCCAAGCGCCTGGTCGAGCACAAGAAGGATGTGGTCATTCTGCTCGACTCCATCACCCGTTTGGCGCGTGCCTACAACACCGTGATCCCAAGCTCCGGCAAGGTACTCACCGGTGGTGTCGACGCCCACGCCCTGGAGAAGCCGAAACGCTTCTTCGGCGCCGCGCGTAACATCGAGGAAGGCGGTTCGCTGACCATCATCGCCACCGCGTTGGTGGAAACCGGCTCGAAGATGGATGAAGTGATCTACGAAGAGTTCAAAGGCACCGGCAACATGGAACTGCCACTGGACCGTCGTATCGCTGAGAAGCGTGTATTCCCTGCGATCAACATCAACCGCGCCGGCACCCGTCGCGAAGAACTGTTGACCGCCGATGACGAACTGCAGCGTATGTGGATTCTGCGCAAGCTGCTGCACCCGATGGATGAGATTGCCGCCATCGAGTTCCTCACCGACAAGCTGAAAGCGACCAAGACGAACGAAGAGTTCTTCCAGTCGATGAAGCGTAAGTAAGGCGTTCTTCGCTTTATAACAAAAGCCGGGTAAGCCCGGCTTTTGTGTGTCTGGAAGCTGGCTTTCCCTTCTGAAAGACCCAGTTCGGCGCTAAACTTTGTCCCCCTATTGCTCGGCCCGAAACGAGGCATTTGCATGCAGTATCGTGATCTGCGCGACTTTATTCGCGGCCTGGAAGCGCGTGGTGAGCTTAAGCGCATCCAAACGCCGGTTTCCCCTGTGCTGGAAATGACCGAAATCTGTGACCGTACCCTGCGTAAAGGCGGGCCGGCGTTGCTGTTCGAAAACCCCACAGGGTTTGATGTGCCGGTACTCGGCAACCTGTTCGGCACGCCCAAGCGCGTGGCCTTGGGTATGGGGGCCGAGGAAGTCAGCGAGCTGCGTGAAATCGGCAAGTTGTTGGCTTTTCTCAAGGAACCCGAGCCGCCGAAAGGCCTCAAGGATGCCTGGAACAAGCTGCCGATCTACAAGAAGGTGCTGAGCATGGCGCCTAAGGTGCTGAAGGATGCGCCGTGCCAGGAAGTGATCGAGGAGGGCGACGACGTCGACCTCAGCAAGCTGCCCGTGCAGACATGCTGGCCAGGTGATGTCGGCCCGTTGATTACCTGGGGCCTGACCATCACCAAAGGGCCGAACAAAGAGCGGCAAAACCTCGGTATTTATCGCCAGCAGGTGATTGGTCGCAACAAGCTGATCATGCGCTGGCTCAGCCACCGCGGCGGCGCGCTGGACTTTCGCGAGTGGTGCCTGAAGTACCCGGGTCGTCCTTATCCTGTGTGTGTGGCGCTGGGTGCTGATCCGGCCACCATCCTGGGCGCGGTGACACCTGTTCCCGATACGCTGTCTGAATACGCGTTTGCCGGTTTGTTGCGAGGCCACCGCACCGAGCTGATCAAGGCGCGCGGCAGCGATTTGCAGGTGCCGGCTAGCGCTGAAATCGTTCTCGAGGGGGTGATTCATCCGGGCGAAACCGCGCCGGAAGGCCCTTATGGTGATCACACCGGCTATTACAACGAAGTCGACACCTTCCCGGTGTTTACCGTCGAGCGCATCACCCGCCGGCAAAAACCGATCTACCACAGCACCTACACCGGTCGTCCGCCGGATGAGCCGGCGATTCTCGGCGTGGCGCTGAACGAAGTGTTCGTGCCGATCCTGCAGAAGCAGTTTCCCGAGATCATCGACTTCTACCTGCCGCCGGAAGGCTGCTCGTATCGCATGGCGGTGGTGACCATCAAGAAGCAGTACCCCGGCCACGCCAAGCGCGTAATGCTCGGTGTGTGGTCGTTCCTGCGACAGTTCATGTACACCAAGTTCGTCATCGTCACCGACGACGACATCAACGCCCGTGACTGGAACGACGTGATCTGGGCCATCACCACGCGCATGGACCCCAAGCGCGACACGGTGATGATCGATAATACGCCGATCGACTACCTCGACTTCGCCTCGCCGGTATCCGGCCTGGGCAGCAAGATGGGCCTGGACGCCACCCACAAGTGGCCGGGCGAGACGACGCGCGAGTGGGGCCGGGCTATCGTTCAGGATGATGCGATCAAGCAGCGTGTCGACGCGCTGTGGTCTGAGTTGGGAATTGATTGATGAAAGTCACCCTGAACCCTTCAGGCGCGGTACTTGACGTGCAGCCCCACGAACGCATCCTCTATGCGGCACGGCGGCTTGGGTATGACTGCCCGCAGAGCTGCCGCAATGGTAATTGCCATATCTGCGCGGCGCTGCTGGTTGAAGGCCGTGTGCAGCAGGGCGGGGTTGAGCTGAGTCAAGGTGAGCTGTTCACCTGCCTGGCCGAACCGCTGGAAGACTGTGTGCTGCACTGGGATGGTGTGCTGGCCCCTGGCGAGCTGCAGGTGCGTGAGCTGGCCTGCCAGGTGGTCGCGTGTGATGACGTGGGCGGTGATGTCTTTCGTCTGCGCCTGCAGGCGCCTGCCGGCAAGGTGCCGCGCTACCACGCAGGACAATACCTGCTGCTGCAGCGTGATGGTGACGATTACGCAGCCTTCTCCCTGGCTTCGGCGCCGCAACGTGGGCGTGAGCTGGAATTGCATGTGCTGGCTCGCGATGAGGCCACGGTTGCGCTGATCGCCCAGCTGCGCCATAGCGGCCTGGTACGGGTGAAGCTGCCGTTCGGCGACACCCACCTGGCCGAGTTACCGGATGGGCCGCTGGTGCTGATTGCCGCCGGTACTGGCATGTCGCAGATGCACAGCTTGATCGAGCACTGCTGCGCCACTGGCTTTGCTCACCCGGTGCACTTGTACTGGGGGGCGCGCCGTCCGGACGACTTCTACGAACTGGAGCACTGGGCGCAGTGGCAGCAGGTGCCGAATCTATTTCTGCATCAGGTGGTCAGCGACCAGTGCGGCTGGCAGGGTCGTTGCGGCCTGCTGCACGAAGCAGTACGTGAAGATTTCCCCAGTCTTAAGGCGTTGCATGTCTACGCCAGCGGTTCTCCGGCGATGGTATACGCCACCCTGGATGCGCTGGTGGAGGCCGGTATGGATGCCCATCAGATGCGCGCGGATGTATTCGCCTATGCGCCGCGCGGCTGAAGCCTGCGCATAAAAAAGGCCGCCTGATGGGCGGCCTTTTGCTACGCGTGAGGTTTAGCGTACGCTGACGACGACTTTACCAACAGCCTTGCGCTGGCCGAGGGTGTTGATCGCCTCCGCCGCTTGCTCCAGTGGGAAGGTCTGCGATACCAGCGGCTTGAGTTTGCCTTCGGCGTGCCAGGCAAACAGCTGCTGGAAGTTGGCCGCATTGTCCTGCGGCTGACGCTGGGCAAACGAGCCCCAGAACACGCCGACCACGGCCGCGCCCTTGAGCAGGGTCAGGTTAACCGGCAATTCGGGGATGCGCCCGCTGGCAAAACCCACGACCAACAGGCGACCGTTCCAAGCGATGGAGCGGATGGCGGCATCGAATAGATCGCCACCCACCGGGTCATAGATCACGTCTGCGCCCTGGCCGCCCGTCAGGCGCTTTACTTCATCCTTAAGGTTGCTTTCGCTGTAGTTGATCAGCTCATCGGCGCCCGCGGCCTTGGCTACTTCGAGTTTTTCCGCGCTGCTGGCAGCGGCAATTACCTTGGCACCCATGGCCTTGCCGATTTCCACGGCCGCCAGGCCAACGCCACCGGATGCGCCGAGTACCAGCAGGGTTTCACCTGGTTGCAGGTTGGCGCGCTGCTTGAGGGCGTGCATCGAGGTGCCGTAGGTCATGCCGAAGGCGGCCGCGCTGGCGAAATCCATGCTCGGCGGAATCGGCATGACGTTGTAGCCAGGCACCGCGACCTCTTCGGCAAAGCTGCCCCAGCCTGTGAGTGCCATCACCCGGTCGCCGACTTTCAGGTGGTTGACTTTTTCACCAACGGCCGTGACTACGCCAGCGGCCTCGCCACCCGGAGAGAACGGGAAGGGCGGCTTGAACTGGTACTTGCCTTCGATGATCAGGGTGTCGGGGAAGTTGACCCCTGCCGCATGCACTTGCAGCAGCACTTCATTCTTCTTCGCTTCGGGGCTGGCGATTTCTTCCAGTACTAGGGTTTCGGCGGGGCCGAAGGCTTTGCACAGCACGGCTTTCATCGGGCTTTTCCTCTGCGGTTGATGGCCATGCAGTGTAGGTGCGGGCGATATCCGGTCAACAAGCATGCCTGCGCCTGATAGCAATGCATAAGCTTAGGGCTTGGGCTGCCGCCTGACTGTGGCTATGCTAAGGGCTGAACTGTTGAGGAATACTGCCTGTGAAAGTCTGGATCGCATTGCTGCTAGCGCTGTTCCTGCCATTGCTGGCTCAGGCCAATGAGGAGAAAGAAGCCAAGGAGGGTGAGGCTGCTGCTCCGGTGGTGGCTTACGTGTCGCTGTTCCCGGCGTTGGTGGGGAATTTTGGTGAAGGGCCGAAGCTCAAGTTCTTCAAGGCCGATATTTCCCTGCGCGTGACGGGGGCGGATATTGAGGCCAAGGTTAAACACCACGACCCGCTGATCCGTAATCAACTGGTCATGTTGTTCTCCCAGCAAACAGAAGCGGCCATGTCGGCCCCAGGCGCACGTGAGACCTTGCGTGCCGAGGCGCTTAAGCAGGTGCAGGAAGTGCTGACACAGGAAGAAGGCAAGCCGTTGGTGGAAGACTTGCTATTCAACAACCTGATTATTCAATAAGCCCATGCTCGGCTGGTGCAGCGCCTTTTCAGCGCAGCGCCAGCACCGCTGCCCATTCCTCGTCACTGACGGGCATCACAGAAAGGCGGCTGCCCTTCTGCACCAGCGGCAACGCCAGCAGTGCACTCTGCGCTTTCAGCTGCGCCAGCGGGATCACCCGCTTGAACGTCTCGACAAACACCACATCGACTGCGCTCCAGGGGTTCTTGGCGGCACTGGCCTTGGCATCGTAGTAATGGCTCTGGGGCTCGAGTGCAGTCGGGTCCGGGTAGTGCGCCGAAGCGATGCGAGCGATGCCGGCAATGCCCGGCTCCGGGCAGCTGGAGTGATAAAAGAAGAACAGATCACCCGGCTGCATGCCGCGCAGAAAGTTGCGCGCCTGGTAATTGCGCACGCCATCCCAGCGTGCCTGCTTCAGGCGCTGCAGGTCGTGGATCGAGAGTTCGTCGGGTTCTGACTTCATTAGCCAATAAGGCATGAACTTTGCTCCTGTGGTTCGGTCCGTTAGCGGTCAGGTGCTGTTTGCCGGGTGGTATTCGGCGTGTTGCAGTTTTGCACCCGGCGAATGTGGATGGCAGACGCTGTTGGACCTATAAAAATAATCGCCGCGTATACAGCGTGCGTTATGCCTTTAAGGGGGAGGCATTCGATGAAACGTAAACCCGATGTGTTGTTGATTTTGGTAATACTGTTCAGCCTGGGTGTGGTCACTACCGGTTACACCCAGAGCCTGTGGGAGCGCCAGCCTGCGCCGGTCGTGCAGTCTAAAGTGGCTGGCTGAGGTGCTCATGTACCGCAGGGAACGCGGTACGGCCTTATCCCATCAATACCACGCCTTATTCGTGACGGTGCCTTGCAACGGCACATCCCAGCTGGCCATGGCCAGTCGATCCACCTGCTGACATTCATGCGCCAAGCCCAGTAATGTCGGTTTGTGCCAATTTTTGCGCAATGCGCGATACGCCAGGCTTCGGTCATAGAATCCACCGCCCATACCCAGGCGCGCGCCGTGTCGGTCGAAGCCGACCAATGGCAGCAACACCAAATCCAGCGCCCAGACCTTGCGTTGCTGTTTGCGATTGCGCCGGGGTTCATCAATGCCAAAGCGATTCTTTTGCAGGCGCTGCTTGGCGCGGATGCGTTGGAACACCATCTTGCTGCGCGGCCAAGGGCTGAGCACTGGTAAATAGGTGGCTTTGCCTCGTTGCTGTGCGGCTCGCAACAGGGGGCGCGGGTCGATCTCGCCGTCATTCGGTAGGTATAAGGCAATATGTCGTGCGCGGCGAAACAGCGGGTGCTGCGCCAGCTGTTTATACAGGCCTTGGGCGGCTTGGTGCTGAGCATGGCGGCTGAGCGACCGACGTTGCCCACGCAAGTGGCGGCGCAATTGCGCACGGCTTAGTGTGGAAGTGTCGAGCATGGGGTGTTGCTGTAGCGATTGCCGCAGGAGGGCAATGGGCTGGAAGAAGTGACTCCCCGACGTGCCGCTGTCGGCTTAGCCCTTGAACCCGAAAGTTCAAGGTGGAGGTTGCAGGAGACGTTAAGGCTTTCCGTCAAGCGGACATGCACACCGGTCTCAACGTGCAACCTCCGGGGTTGTGCGAATCGGCTCAGGGACATCACCAACTGGCGCACACTCCAGGGAGCTGCGGGCAGTATACCCGAAAGCGTCGGCGCGCAATCAGCTGCCTTGCTCATCGGCATCCCGAGCCAGAGCGCTGTCGACCCGATTGAGCAGGCTACGCACCTGATCGCGGTTGGCCCCGGCCTGCTGATCAAGGTGTTGCTGTTTGTGTAGCAGATCGTGGGTGATGTTCAGGGCAGCCATGACCGCAACGCGGTCAGCACCGATGACTTTGCCGCTCGAGCGGATCTCCCGCATCTTGCCATCCAGGTAGCGCGCGGCGCTTTCCAGGTTGCTGCGTTCATCGCTTGGGCAGGCGATGCAATATTCTTTGTCCAGAATCTGGACGGTCAAGGTGTTCGACTGGGTCATTAATCCTGCTCCAGGGCTTTGAGGCGCGAAATCATGGATTCGACCTTGTGCCGGGCCATTTCGTTCTTTTCAATTAAATGGGCGCGTTCTTCGCGCCAGGCCTTTTCGCTCGTCAGAAGCTGTCGGTTTTGCGCCTTGAGCTGTTCGACACGCTGGATCAGCAAGTCCAGCTTGGTCGTAAGAGCCTGCAGGTCGACGTCTTCCATGGTTCTCTACTCTTACTAGGTGAGTGGGCTGGCAGGTGAAAAATAGCGTCTTTGCGGCGTCTTCGACAGTGCCGAACGGTGCGCGGCACAGTTGTTTGCCAGTGTGGGGCAGTTCAGTGCGCCAGAGATTGATGCAATTCACCCATGGATCACGGCGCGGCAATTTTTGCGCTGGCTGAGCGGGCTCCGTCGAGCCGCTTGCATAGTCTTGGCACGCCTGCCGGTGCTAGGATACAAGGCCTCCATTCTAGTGATCGCGCAGCTTTGCGCCTAGTTATCTATGCCAACTTCAAATTCTCCGTACTCCGCGTTTGCCGCCCTGCTTGCCAGCAGCGGTTACACCATTTCCCCAGCCGAGTTGCATGGTCTGCTGCTCGGTCGCAGCTGTGCTGGTGCGGGCTTTGAAATCGACTCCTGGCTGGTGGATGCCGCCGAGCTGCTCGGCGCGGCGCCAGAAGACACCGTACGCCAGGCGCTGATTGGCCTGCAGGAAATGGTCAAGAACGAACTGACCAGCAACGACGTTACCGTGATGCTGTTGTTGCCCAGCGACGATGCGCCGCTTAGCGAGCGTGCCGTGGCTCTGGGACAATGGTGCCAGGGCTTCCTCGGCGGCTTCGGTCTGACTGCCCGTGACAGCGCCCTGAGCGCCGAAGCCATGGAAGTGCTGCAGGACCTCTCGGCCATTTCCCAGGTGCAGAACGCCCTGGACGAGTCCGATGATGGCGAAAACGATTACATGGAAGTGATGGAGTATCTGCGCGTTGCGCCGCTGCTGCTGTTCAGCGAGTGCGCCAAGCCAGTGGTTGCCGCGGCGAAGCCGTCGCTGCATTGATTTTCATGCAATAGAAGTGGACTCAATCTGCCCATGATCAGCATCCCTAAGTCGGAATACGCCCGTCGGCGCAAGGCGCTGATGGCGCAGATGGAACCCAACAGCATCGCGATTCTGCCGGCGGCGCCGGTGTATATCCGCAACCGCGATGTTGAGCATATCTACCGCCAGGACAGCGACTTTCAGTACCTCTCCGGCTTTCCCGAGCCGGAAGCGGTAATCGCGCTGATTCCCGGGCGCGAACATGGCGAGTATGTGCTGTTCTGTCGCGAGCGTGACCCGCTACGCGAACTGTGGGACGGCCTGCGTGCTGGCCAGGATGGCGCAATCAGCCAGTACGGCGCGGATGACGCGTTCCCGATTGGTGACATCGACGACATCCTGCCGGGGCTGATTGAGGGTCGTGATCGGGTCTACTCCTCCATGGGTACTAACCATGAGTTCGACCGTCAGCTGATGGAGTGGATCAACGTGATCCGCTCCAAAGCGCGGCAGGGTGCGACGCCGCCCAATGAATTCATCACCCTCGAACACTTGCTGCATGACCTGCGCCTGTACAAGTCGGCTGCCGAGGTCAAAGTGATGAAAGAGGCGGCGGAAATCAGCGCCCGCGCTCATGTGCGCGCCATGCAGGCCAGCCGTGCCGGCTTGTTCGAGTACCACCTGGAAGCCGAGCTGGATTACGAGTTCCGCAAGGGCGGAGCGAAGATGCCAGCTTATGGCTCCATCGTTGCGGCCGGCAAGAACGCCTGCATCCTGCATTATCGTGAGAATGACGCGCCGCTGAAAGACGGTGACCTGGTGCTGATCGACGCCGGTTGCGAGATCGACTGCTACGCCAGTGACATCACCCGCACCTTCCCTGTCAGCGGCACGTTTTCCCCTGAACAGAAAGCCATCTACGAGTTGGTGCTGGCCTCCCAGGAAGCCGCGTTCAAGGAAATCGGCCCCGGCAAGCACTGGAACCAGGCTCATGAAGCCACGGTGCAGGTGATTACCGCCGGTCTGGTGGAACTCGGCTTGCTGCAGGGCGATGTCGCTGAGCTGATCGCCACTGAGGCTTACAAGCCCTTCTATATGCACCGCGCCGGCCACTGGCTGGGGATGGATGTGCATGATGTGGGCGAGTACAAGGTCGGCGGCGAATGGCGCGAGCTGGAAGTCGGCATGGCCATGACCGTCGAGCCAGGCATCTATATCGCCGTGGACAATCAGGACGTGGCGAAGAAATGGCGCGGCATCGGCGTGCGTATTGAAGACGACGTGGTGGTGACCAAGACCGGTTGCGAAATCCTCACCAGTGGCGTGCCGAAAACCGTCGCCGAGATCGAAGCGCTGATGGCCGCCGCACGCAGCGTGGCGGCCTAGAACATGTCACGCGTCGACATTGCGATTATCGGCGGTGGCCTGGTCGGCGCTAGCCTGGCCGTGGCCCTGCAGGCCGAAGCCAAGCAGCGCGGCTGGCGCATTTGCCTGATCGAGCCGTTCACTCCGGGCACTGGCTATCAGCCTAGCTACGATGCGCGCTCCACTGCGTTGTCGTTTGGCTCGCAGCAGATTTATCAGCGCCTCGGCCTGTGGCAGCAGATCAGTCAGCGTGCCGAGCCGATCAAGCAAATTCATGTCTCCGACCGTGGCCGTTTCGCCGCTGCGCGCCTAAGTGCCGAAGAAGAAGGCGTGCCGGCGCTCGGCTATGTGGTGGAAAACGCCTGGCTCGGCGAATGCCTTTGGCAGGCCCTGGATCAGCAGGTGGTGAGCTGGCGCAGCCCGGCGCAGGTCACCCGCATGCAAGCTTTGGCCGATGGCTACCGCCTGACCCTGGATGATGGCAGCGAGCTTGAATGCAACCTGGCGATTCTCGCCGAGGGCGGTCGCTCCGGTTTGCGTGAGCAGCTGGGGATCGCCGTCAGTACTACGCCATATGGGCAGAGCGCGCTGATCGCTAACGTCAGCCCGCAGGAGGCGCACAACGGCCTGGCCTTTGAGCGCTTTACCGAAGAAGGGCCAATGGCCCTGTTGCCGCTGGCGGATAACCGCTGCGCGCTGGTCTGGACCCGTGCCACCCTGGAAGCCGAAAGGCTTTCAGAACTGGGCGATGCAGCGTTTCTCGCCGAGTTGCAGCACGCTTTCGGCTATCGTTTGGGCAGTCTGCGCCAGATCGGCGCGCGGCACCTCTACCCGCTGGCGCTGACGGCTGCCAAAGAACAGGTGCGCCAGCATCTGGTGGTGCTCGGCAATGCCGCGCATAGCCTGCACCCGATTGCTGGGCAGGGCTACAACCTCTCGCTGCGCGACACCCAGGTGCTGGCGGAAACGTTGTTGGCCAGTGATGCGCCGTTGGGCGATCTGGCCACGCTACAGGGCTACCTTAATAGCCAGCAGATGGATCAGCAATTGACTGTCGGCTTCTCTGATCAGGTCACCCGCCTGTTCAGCACCGGCCAGCCGCTGTTGGCCGCCGGGCGTAACCTTGGTTTGCTTGGCCTCGATCTTCTTCCTCCGGCGAAACGCTGGTTTGCCCGCCAGGCCATGGGCCTCGGCACCCGCTCGGAGCATTGATTCATGTCGGCAAATAAATTGGCGCGCAAGGCGCGGCTGCTGCGTTGGGCGATGAACCTGTATCCGCCCTACCTGGGAGCTGGCGTGCGGGTGCGACAGATCAGCGCGGACTTCCGTCAGGTGCAGGTGAAGATGGGCCTGGGCTGGTATAACCGCAACTATGTTGGCACCCAGTTCGGCGGCAGTCTGTATTCGATGACCGACCCGTTCTTCATGCTGATGATCATGGAAAACCTCGGGCGCGATTTTATTGTCTGGGACAAGGCCGCGCGCATCGACTTTATCGCCCCCGGCAAAGGCCCGGTGTACGCCGACTTCAGCATCGACCAAGGACTGCTTGACGATATTCGCCAGCACACCGCAGACGGTGACAAGTACCACCCCGAGCTGCATGTAGAAGTGCGCGATGGCAGCGGTACCTTGGTGGCGCGGGTGCATAAAACTCTCTACGTGCGACTAAAACCGCGCGCTCGTCAGGCAGCCTGAACAAGGAATATGTGATGCAAGCGGATCTGATCATCGTAGGCGCAGGCATGGTGGGCAGCGCCCTGGCGCTGGCCCTGCAGGATCAGGGCCTGGAAATCCTGCTGGTCGATGGCAGCCCGCTGAGCGTCAAACCCTTTGATCCACAGGCCGCCTTCGAGCCCCGAGTTAGCGCGCTGTCGGTTGCCAGCCAACGCATTCTTGAACGCCTGGGCGTGTGGGAAGGCATCGCCGCGCGGCGTGTCTGCCCCTATGGCGAGATGCAGGTGTGGGATGGTTCCGGTACCGGGCAGATTCACTTCAGCGCGGCCAGCGTGCATGCCGAATCGCTCGGCCATATTGTCGAGAACCGTGTGGTGCAGGACGCGCTGCTTGAGCGCCTGCATGACAGCTCGATTGGCTTGCTCCCCGGCGCGCGTCTGGAGCAGCTGCGTCGCTCGGGCGAGGGCTGGTTATTGAGCCTCAATGATGGGCGTGAGCTGCGTGCGCCGCTGGTTATCGCGGCGGATGGGGCCAACTCAGCGGTACGCCGCCTGGCAGGTTGCGCCACCCGTGAATGGGATTACTTGCACCACGCCATTGTCACCAGCGTGCGCTGCGCCAAGCCGCACCAGGCCACTGCCTGGCAGCGCTTTACTGATGACGGTCCGCTGGCTTTTCTGCCGCTGGCTGGCCCAGCAGGCGAACATTGGTGCTCGATTGTCTGGTCGGTGACCCCGGCAGAAGCTGAGCGGTTGATGGCCCTGGATGATGCGTGTTTCCGCCGCGCCCTCGGTTTTGCCTTCGAGCATCGTCTAGGTGAAGTGCTGCAAGCTGACCCGCGCCTGTGTATTCCTTTGCGTCAGCGGCACGCCAAGCGTTATGTCGAGGATGGCCTGGCACTGATTGGCGATGCCGCGCACAGCATCCACCCGTTGGCCGGGCAGGGCGTCAACCTGGGCTTTCTTGATGTCGCGGTATTGGCTGAGGTGTTGCTGCACGCCATGCAACGTGGCGAGCGTCTGAGTGATGTAAAGGTGCTGAGCCGCTACGAGCGTCGGCGCATGCCGCACAACTTGGCGATGATGGCGGCGATGGAAGGCTTCGAGCGGCTGTTCCAGGCTGATCCGCTGCCCGTGCGCTGGCTGCGCAACAGCGGCCTCAACTGGGTCGACGACCTGCCGGAAGCCAAGGCGCTGTTCGTGCGCCAGGCCCTGGGTTTGTCTGGTGACCTGCCAGAGTTGGCAAGGGTTTAACTCTCTAGCCCAGTGATGTGTGTTCCGCCGAGGCTGGGTTACGCCGCACGGCGTGAACCTGGCCATGGCGCATGGCGCCAATTCGCCTGACAAAAAACGCGAGCAAAAAAAGCCCGGCACTGAGGCCGGGCTAAAAGTGTGTAGGGAAGTACACACGGAGTCGCTGTCAGGTCATGCCCAGCCAGTTCGGCAGTGCCAGAGAGATTGAAGGCACGTAGGTGATCACAATCAGGAAGCTGAGCAGCAGCATCAGCCATGGCCAGGCGGCTTTGACCACGGCTGTCAGCGGCATACCGGTCACTGCCGAGGTGACGAACAGATTTAGCCCCACTGGCGGTGTGATCAATCCGATTTCCATGTTCACCACCATGATGATGCCCAGGTGGATCGGGTCGATGCCCAGTTGCACGGCAATCGGGAAAAGGATTGGCGCGAGGATCAGGATGATCGCCGACGGCTCCATAAAGGCGCCTGCTACCAGCAGCACGATGTTCACCACCAGCAGGAACTGCCACGGCTGCAGGCCCATGTCCACTACCCAGGCGGTAATGGTCTGCGGGATCTGCTCAGTGGTCAGCACGTGGGCGAAGAGCATGGCGTTGGCGATGATGAACATCAGCATGATGGTCAGCTTGCCGGACTCCAGCAGCACCTTCGGGCACTCGCGGATGGTCATGTCCTTGTACACGAACAGCGCGACGAAGCCGGCGTAGACTGCCGCCACTGCGGCTGCTTCTGTCGGGGTGAACATGCCGGTGTAGATGCCGCCGAGGATGATCACCATCAGCAGCAGGCCCCAGATGGCCTTGCGTGCAGCGGTGATGAATTCATGGAAAGTGGCACGTGGCATGGCGGGCAGATTCATCTTCCGCGCGACGATATAGATCGCCACCATCAGGATTACGCCCAACAGCAGGCCCGGTACAACACCGGCCATAAACAGCTTGCCCACCGATTGCTCGGTCGCGGCGGCGTACACCACCATGACGATCGACGGCGGAATCAGGATGCCCAGGGTACCGGCGTTACACACGATACCGGCGCCGAACGCCTGCGGGTAACCCGAGCGCACCATGCCAGCGATGGCAATCGAACCCACTGCAGCCACGGTGGCTGGGGAGGAGCCGGACAGCGCCGCGAACAGCATGCACGCCAAGACCGCCGAGATAGCGAGGCCGCCACGGATATGGCCGACGCAGGCGTTGGCGAAATCGATCAGGCGCTTGGCCACACCGCCAGTGGTCATAAACGCACCGGACAGCAGGAAGAACGGAATCGCCAGCAGGGTGTAGTGCTCAGAGGTTTCGAACAGCTTGATCGCCAGTGAACGTACCGAGTCTGGGCTGAACAGCATGATGGTCACCGAGCCGGCCAGGCCCAGCGAAGCGGCAATCGGCACGCCGATAAACATCAGCAGAAACAGCAGGACAAAGAGGAACAGAATGGTCATTGCTTGTGCTCCTCATGCTCATTGATCTTCAGCGCGTCGGCGGCTTCATCGGCCAGGCCGAGGCCGGTCTGCTGGTTGCGCAGGATGCGCACGAAGATTTCAAAGAAGCGGATAAACACCATGGCGTAGCCGAACGGCACGATGGCAGTAATGTGCCATTGCATGATGCCGTAGTGACCGAGGTCCTCGGCGCCGATGCCGGCGGTGAACAGGGTTTTCACCCAATCGAAGCTGGCCACGGCGATCAGCCCGGCATAACCCAGGCAGGCCGTGCATGCGATCAGGCCGATAACCCGCTGCACCGGTTTGCTGGCCAGTTTCACCAGCGCATCCACGCCGATATGACCGGCGGTGCGCACACCGTAGGCCAGGCCAAAGAAGATCAACCAGGCGAACAGCGCCTTGGTCAGGGCAATGCTCCAGGTCATCGACTGGGCCATGCCGAGAATGCTGTCGCCAATGGCGAAGAAAAACTCGCTGCTGCCTTCCCAGCGATCCGCCAGGTTGTAGAACAGCGTGTAGAGGTTGTTGAGGATCACGTAGACGAAGGTCACCAGCGTCATGGCGGCCAGCAGGAACGCGATAAAGCCTTCCTCGAAGTGGTCCCAGACGCGCCGCAAGGCGTTCATCAATAGAGTCTCCAGTGGTGAGGGGCAGCGTACCCAGGCAGCCGGCAAGGGGTGCCTGGGTATTCGGCCAATCGCGCAGCAGCAAGGCTGCGCTGTGGTTGGGTGCAGGCCGTAGCCTGTTCCGCCTTACTGGTTGGCTGCGTCGGCAGCCTTGATCAGGTCGGCACCGATTTCCGCTTCGAACTTGCTCCACACCGGCTTCATGGCATCGCGCCATTCATTACGCTGCTCTGGGGTCAGGGTAATGATCTCGGTGGTTTTGGCTTCGAGGATGCGCTGCTTGTCGCCTTCGTTGAGGGCGTCAGCCTGCTTGTTCACTTCGGCGGTCACTTCCACGATGATCTTGTCCAGCTCGCTGCGAACATCGGCAGGCAGGCCGTTCCAGAACTTGGTGTTGGTGATCAGCATGTAGTCCAGAACACCGTGGTTGGATTCGGTGATGAATTTCTGCACTTCATGCATTTTCTGGCTGTAGATGTTCGAGTAGGGGTTCTCGGCACCGTTGACCACGCCAGTCTGCAGGCCTTGGTAAACCTCGGCGAAGCTCATTTTGCGTGGGTTGGCGCGCACAGCCTTGAACTGCTCTTCCAGTACGGCAGAAGCCTGTACGCGGAATTTCAGGCCGCGGGCGTCTTTCGGCTCACGCAGCGCCTTGTTGGCGGACAGCTGCTTGAGGCCGTTGTGCCAGTAGGCCAGACCGGTGATGTTTTTCTCTTCCATGGATTTCAGCAGCGCCTGACCTTCCGGGCTGAGCTGGAAGCGGTCAACGGCGGCCATGTCGTTGAACAGGAACGGTAGGTCGAAAATCTGGATTTGCTTGGTGTAATGCTCGAACTTGGCCAACGATGGGGCGATCAGCTGCACGTCACCGAGCAACAGCGCTTCCATTTCCTTGCCGTCACCGAACAGCGAGGAGTTCGGGTAAACCTCGACCTTGACCTTGTCGCCCAGACGCTCTTCGGCGAGCTTCTTGAACAGCGCGGCACCCTGGCCTTTAGGGGTGTGGTCGGCGACCACGTGGGAGAACTTGATCACGATCGGATCGGCCGCTTGAGCCAGGCCGGCGATGCTCAGCGACAGGGCGCACGCGAGCGCCTTGGCAGTCAGTTTGAACATGGAGTCTTTCCTCTTGTTTTTGTATAGCGTGATGCGCCGTAGCGCTACAAGTCGGGCGAACAGGCTCAAGTCTAGGCGGCCTATCAAAAAATGACGGGCGTCTGGCAGATTGCCTAGAGGTGTACTTGGGTGAGTCGCCTGCAGGAGGCTAGAGCAACCGCCATGCCAGGCGCTGAAATGGCCGCTGCGGGCGTGATGAAACGCAGCAGCGGCAAGGCTTGACGGGTTATTGCCGGAGATTTTCAGCGAGGCGGCGTAGGCGTTATACGCAGCTTTTGGCGGAAATCCGCCAGCTAGTCGAGGCTGTCTGGCGAGCTTCCGCCAGCGTCGGCGAAACTCAGGCCATGTTTGCGCAGCTTGTCGTGCAGGGTTTTACGCGGCACGCCCAGTGCTTCGGCGAGGCTGCGCAGCGAGCTGTGCGAGCGGCTCAGTTCGGCGCTGATCAGGCTGCGTTCAAAGGCTTCTACTTGGGCATTTAAGCCGCCGCTGTTGCTCTCTTCATCGAACATCGGTGCAGCCGCCTGGGCCTGCAGGTCGAGATCCAGCTCCAAACCGAGCGCGAAGCGTTCTGCCGCGTTCTGCAGCTCACGCACGTTGCCTGGCCACGGATGGCGCAGCAGCGCCGCGCGCTGACTCGGCTGCAGGCTGCGTTCAGCCAGGCCGTGGCGGCTACTGGCGGCTTCGGCAAAGTGCTGGAACAGCAGCAGCGCATCTTCACCGCGCTCGCGCAGGGCCGGGATACGCAGTGGCGCGACATTCAGGCGGTAATACAGGTCGGCGCGGAAACGTCCCTGGTCGGCGGCCTGGCGCAGGTCTTCCTTGGTCGCGGCAATCACCCGGATATCCAGAGGAATCAACTGATTGCCACCGAGGCGCTCGACCACGCGCTCCTGCAGCAGGCGCAACAGCTTGACCTGGACTTCCAGGCTCATGCTTTCGATTTCATCGAGGAATAGCGTGCCGCCATTGGCGAATTCGAACTTGCCGATGCGGCGCTTTTGCGCGCCGGTAAAGGCGCCCTGCTCGTGGCCGAACAGCTCGCTTTCCACCACCGATTCGGCCAGGGCGCCGGCGTTGATCGCCACGAACGGCCCGGCGCGGCGGCTGGATAGATCGTGCAGCGCGCGCGCCACTACTTCCTTGCCGGCGCCGGTTTCCCCGAGGATCAGCACATCGCTGTTGATTCCGGCAAGGGCGCCAATCTGTTCACGCAGGCGTTGCATGGCCGGGGATTGCCCCACTAAACGCGCCGACAGGGTGTGGCGATCGGCCAGGGCCATGCGCAGGCTGCGGTTATCCAGTACCAGGCGCCGCACAGCCAGGGCGCGGCGCACGCTGTCGAGCAGGTCGTCGCTGGCGAAAGGTTTTTCCAAGAAGTCATAGGCCCCGGCGCGCATGGCCTGCACGGCCAGCGGCACATCGCCGTGCCCCGTGATCAGCAGCACCGGCAGTTCCGGGTCTTGTTCCTGCAGTTGTTGCAGCAGTTGCAGGCCGTCGATGCCGGGCATGCGGATATCGCTGACTACCACGCCCGGCCAGTCGCGCTCGATGCGCGCGGCGACGCCATGGGCGTCGGCCAGGCTGCTGACCTTGAGCCCTGCAAGGTCGAGAGTCTGGCTCAGCGCCTGACGCAGGTGCGGGTCGTCGTCGATCAGCAGCACCTGGGTGCGGGAGTCAATCATGCTCATACAACAAAGTCCTCTGGCGACTGGGTTTTGATGCCCTGATCCGCGGCGCGCAGGCGCAGGGTCAGTTGAGCGCCGCCATCGGGGTGGTTGGCGAACAGCAGTTCGCCGCCCAGGGCGCGCATCAGGGTATCGCAAATAGCCAGGCCGAGGCCGAGGCCCTGAGCGCTGGTTTTGGTGGTGAAGAATGGCTCGCGGGCGCGTTGCAGCGCCTCCTGGCTAAAGCCGGGGCCATTGTCCCGCAGGTGTAGATCGACGCCTTCGGCGGTAAGTTCGGCACTTAGCCACAGGCGGCGTGGCTGCGGCACTTCGCTCAACGCGTCGAGGGCATTGGCCAGCAGGTTGCCGAGCACCTGGCGCAGGCGGGTTTCGCCAGCCTGCACCCACAGGGTGGCGTCCGGCAGGTCACGGGTTAGCTCGACCTGCATGGCTTGGCGACGCTTGGCCAATAGGGCCAGGGCATCGTCGATGGCCGGCTGCAGGGCCACGCTTTCCGGGGCGTGGCGGTCGCGGCGGGCGAATGCGCGCAGGTGGGCGATGATTGAGGCCATGCGCTCGGTCAGTTTGCTGATCAGCTTGAGGTTGGCGCGGGCTTCGTCGCCGCGCTGGTGGTCAAGCAGCACCCCGGCGTTGTCGGCGTAACTGCGGATGGCTGCCAGCGGCTGATTGAGCTCATGGCTGATGCTCGCGCTCATGGTGCCTAGGGCTGAGAGTTTGCTGGCCTGCACCAGTTCATCCTGCGCTTGCACCAGCTCCTGCTGGGCTTGTTCGCGCTCCAGCACTTCCTGCTTCAGCCGGCTATTGAGGCGTTCCAGATCGAGGGTGCGCTCCAGCACCCGCTGCTCCAACTGTTGACGGGCCTGGCTGTCGAGGGCGATGCGCTCCAGGTAGTGACGGCGGCGCTGCATCAGCAGGCCAAGCAGCAGCATCAACAACAGCAGCATGCCGCCGCCGGCCACCAAGGCTGTACGTACCGGGCGGTCGAGCAGGCTGCGCGGGGCGAGAATACTGACGGTCCAGCCGGTTTCCTTGAGTTCGCGGTCCTGGCGAATCCAGTTTTGCGCATCCAGCTTGATCGGCGGTGGCGCCTGGGTCGGGTAGGGCAGGTTGGCAGCGATTGCGGCGCGTTCGGCGGCGTCCAGCGGGCGACTGGCGGTAAAGCGCCACTGGCTGTTGGACGTGAGGATCACCACGCCATTGGCATCGGTCACCAGCAGTTGTTCCGGGGTGTTGCCCCAGAGGGTTTCGGTGTGGTCGAGGTCGACCTTGACCACCAGCGCGCCGAGGTTGCGCTCACCGTCGCGCACGGCGGCGGCGAAGTAGTAGCCGCGCTTGCCCGAGGTGGTGCCGAGGCCGAAGAAACGTCCGGGGCGGCCGGCGATGGCTTCGCGAAAATACGGGCGGAAGGCGAAGTTGCGATCGACGAAGGAGTCGGCCTGCTCCCAGTTGGAGGCTGCCAGGGTCTTGCCGTTGGGGTCCATCAGGTAGATCACGTCGGCGCCGGTCTGCCCGCGCACCTGGTCAAGCAGGCGATTGGCGTTTTCCAGCAGGGTGCGCTCAGTCGGCTGCTGCAGGGCCAGGCGCAGGGCCGGCAGATCGCCGAGAATGGGGGGGAGTACCTCGTAGCGGCGCAGCGTACCGAGCAGGTTGGCCACGTAGAGGTCGAGGGTCTGGCGGTTCTGCTCGACCAGCACGCCGCTGTAGTAACGCTCGGCCAGCTGCTGCAGCGGCCACAACAGGGGCGTCAACAGCAGGGCGAGGACTGCCAGGCTGCGCCAACGCGGACGACGCGGGTGAGGATGAACGGTGGGCATGCGCTTACTCGTACAGGGTGATCAGTTCAGAGTGGCGGTTATGCAATAAGTGGGCAAGCTCGCCAATATGGGTCAATACTCAAGCCGTTTGGCATCGCCCTGGAGTAATGGTGCCGCCCGCTTGCGCCCTGCATGGACGGCTGCGCTTTAGTCCTGGAGATACCCTGATGCTGGCTCAATTGACGGTACGGGCGAGGTTGCTGCTGTTGGCGGTGGTGCCGCTGCTGGTGCTGATTGTGGTGATCAGCATGGCGTTGTCCAATGCCAGCAAGCTGAATGACAGTTTTGACGAGTTGTTTACCGACCGCATGCAGCCGATCAGCCAGCTCAAGGTGGTGTCGGATGCCTACGCGGTGGCGATGGTTGATGCGTTGCATAAATACCGCGCTGGGGTGTTCGATGAAGCCGCATTGCGCAAGGCATTCAGTGATGCCCGCAGCCGTGGCGACAAAGCCTGGGCCGAGTACATCGCCACTCGACTGACCCGTGATGAAAGTAGTCGGGTCGAGCGCACCAAGCCACTCCTGTTGAAGGTCCAGCAACTGGCGGACCTGTACCTGGGGCAACTCGCAAATGGCCAGTTACTGGCGGCCGAAGCCGCCTCGTTCAACCGCACCCTGTATGACACCTTCGATCCGCTGGGGGGCGAGCTGGAAGGGTTGATCAGTTTGCAGCTGAGCGAGGGTGAGCGGCTCAACGTCGAGACCACGGCACAGTACCTGGCCATCCGTAATACCTTCCTGTTGATCGGTGCCGTTGCGCTGGTGCTGGTGCTGGTGGCCGCCGTGATGATCAGTCTGTCGATCATTCGCCCGCTGTCCGGTTTGCGCAGCGTGATCAGCGAAGTGCAGGAATCGTCCAACTTGACCCTACGTGCTGACACCCGTGGCCGTGATGAGGTGTCCGATACCGCGCGGGCCTTCAATGCCATGCTGGAGCACCAGCAGGCGTTGATCCGCCATTTGACCGACACCGCTACGCAACTGGCGGCGGCGTCCGAGGAAATGAGTGCGATCAGTGCTCAGGTCAGTCAGGCCGCCACGGCCCAAGGCGACCAAACCAGCATGGTGGCCACCGCCGTGCACCAGATGAGCGTTGCGGTGCAGGAGGTCGCGCGCAATGCGCAGGCCACTGCCAGCAATGCCGCAGACGCGAATAAGGAAGCGCGCCAGGGCAGCGAGTTGGTGCAGTCCAACCTCACATCGATTCAGGGGCTGTCGACCTCGGTGGAAAAAGCCGGTGAGGTGATCGACACCCTGCACAGCCAGAGCGATGAAATCAGCAAGGTGCTTGGGGTGATCCAGAGCATTGCCGAGCAAACCAACCTGCTGGCGCTGAATGCCGCGATTGAGGCGGCGCGCGCTGGTGAAGCCGGGCGCGGCTTTGCCGTGGTGGCTGATGAGGTGCGCAGCCTGGCGAGTAATACGCAGAAAGCCACCGAATCGATCCGCAGCATGATCGATGCCCTGCAAGGCGGCGCACGCAGTGCGGTCAGTGCGATGCAGCTGTCGCGCGAGCAGGCGCAAAACAGTGTCAGCCGTGCCCGTGAGGCGGGTGAGGTGCTCAATCATATTGCCCTCGCCATTGAAGGTATCGCTGACGGCAATGTGCAGATTTCCGCCGCCACGGAACAGCAAACGGCAGTGGCGAATGAGATCAGCGAGAACATCAGCAGCCTCAATGACAGCATCGGTGATGTGGTCAACGGTGCCGAGCAAAGCTCGATTGCCAGCCGCGATCTGGCGCAATTGGCCACGGGTTTGCAGCAACAGATCCAGCGCTTCAGGGCTTAGCGATGAGCTAGGCACTGCTCCAGCGCGGCTTGCCAGGTCGGCAGTTGCACCTGCCAATCCTGCTGCAAACGGTTGCAGTCCAGGCGCGAATTAAGTGGGCGCTGTGCGGGGGTTGGATAGGCGCTGCTGGGTATGGGGTGCAGCGTCGCCACGGTTTTGCCTTGGCTGTGCAGGTGCGTAGCAATCGCGCGGGCAAAACCGAACCAGCTGGTTTCGCCTTGTGCGGTCAGGTGATAGACCCCCCACGGGCCTGGATGGCCGCTACGCCACTGCGTGATCAGCTGCGCCGTGGCTTGCGAAATCGTGCCGGCCCAAGTGGGCGCGCCGATCTGGTCGTCCACCACGGATAAGCGTTCGCGTTCCTGCAGCAGACGTTGCATGGTCAGCAGAAAGTTCTTGCCGTGCTGCGAGTAAACCCAGCTGGTGCGCAGAATCAGGTGCATACCGCCCACGGCCTGAATCGCCTGCTCGCCCGCCAGTTTGCTACGCCCGTATACGCTCAGCGGGTTGGTGGCGTCGTTTTCGCGGTAAGGCTCGGCCAGGCTGCCATCGAATACATAGTCGGTGGAGTAATGGATCAGCGGAACACTCAGTTCAGCGGCTGCCTCGGCGAGGATGCCCGGCGCCGTGGCGTTGATCGCGAAGGCCAGCTCCGGCTCGCTCTCGGCCTGATCGACCGCGGTGTGCGCGGCGGCATTGATGATCAGCTCGGGGCTTAGGTGCTGAACCTGCTGGCGAATCCGCTCCGGCTGAGCCAGGTCCAGCTGCTCGCGGCCCAGTACCGTCAACTCGGCGGCACCGTGCAGGGCGCGCTGCAGTTCCTGGCTGACCTGGCCATGCCGGCCGAGCAGGAGAACTTTCATGGGAAGACCTGCGCATCGACGAAGCTGGCGCCGGCCTGATCCTTGGCTGACAGTTGCGGTGAGCCTTCCAGCGGCCAGTCAATGGCCAGTGTTGGGTCATCCCAGCGGATGCAGCGCTCATGTTCCGGCGCATAGTAGTCGGTGGTTTTGTAGAGAAACTCGGCGAACTGACTGAGCACCACAAAGCCATGGGCAAACCCTTCCGGCACCCACAACTGCCGACTGTTTTCGGCGGACAGGTGCACGCCAACCCAGCGGCCGAAGGTGGGAGAGCTGCGGCGTAGATCCACTGCCACGTCATAGACTTCGCCGGCGATGACCCGCACCAATTTGCCCTGTGTCTGTTGCACCTGATAATGCAGGCCACGCAGCACCCCTTTGGCTGAGCGCGAATGGTTGTCCTGAACGAACGCGCACTGCAGGCCGGTGGCATCGGCAAAGTCTCGGGCGTTGAAACTCTCGAAGAAAAACCCGCGCTGATCGCCGAACACCCTGGGTTCGAGGATGATCACGCCGGGCAGCTCGGTCTTGATCGCCTGCATGCTCATTCCTCAGCCAGTTTGAACAGGTACTGGCCGTAGCCGGTCTTGCCGAAAATAGTGGCCTGCGCCAGTAGTTGCTGACGATCAATCCAGCCCTGCTGGTAAGCGATTTCTTCCAGGCAGGCGACTTTCAGGCCCTGACGGTGTTCGATGGTCTGCACGTATTGCGAAGCGTCCAGCAGGCTGTCGTGGGTGCCGGTGTCGAGCCAGGCGAAGCCACGGCCGAAACGCTCGACCCGCAGATCGCCACGTTGCAGATAAGCATTGTTGACGTCGGTGATTTCCAGCTCGCCACGCGGCGAGGGTTGGACCGCTTTGGCAATTTCAATCACATCGTTGTCGTAAAAATACAGGCCAGTCACCGCGTAACTGGACTTCGGTATGACGGGCTTTTCCTCAATGGAGATGGCCTTGCCCTGAGTGTCGAACTCGATCACGCCAAAGCGCTGCGGGTCCTTGACCCAGTAGCCGAAAACCGTAGCCCCTGATGGCTCAGCGGCAGCGCGCAGAAGTTTTTCGGTGAAGTGCTGGCCATGGAAAATGTTGTCGCCAAGGATCAGGCACACCGAATCCTTGCCGATAAATTCTTCGCCCAGAATAAAGGCCTGGGCCAGACCGTCGGGTGAGGGTTGTTCGATGTACTCGAAACGCACACCAAACTGGCTGCCATCACCGAGCATCTTGCGGAAATTCGGCAAGTCCTGGGGGGTGGAGATAATCAGAATTTCGCGCACACCCGCGAGCATCAGCACGGATATCGGGTAGTAGATCATCGGTTTGTCGTATATCGGCAGCAGCTGTTTGGACACCCCTAGGGTTATGGGGTGCAGGCGACTGCCGGAGCCACCGGCGAGAATGATGCCTTTCATTGTGCTGCTCCTTATAGTGCGCCGAGGCGTTCGCGCTGGTAGCTGCCATCCTGCACGCGGCGGCACCAGTCGAGATTATTCAGGTACCAGAGCACGGTTTTGCGCAGGCCGCTGGCGAAGGTTTCCTCAGGTTTCCAGCCCAGCTCGCGTTCGATCTTGCTGGCATCGATGGCATAGCGCAGATCATGACCTGGACGGTCAGTGACGAAACTGATCTGCTCTTTATAGGAGCCGTTCTGGCGTGGGCACAACTCGTCCAATAACGCGCAAATGCTCTCCACCACATGCAGGTTCTTCTGCTCGTTATGCCCGCCGATATTGTAGGTCTCGCCGACCTTGCCCTCGCTCACCACCGTTAACAGTGCGCGGGCATGGTCTTCCACATACAGCCAGTCACGCACCTGCTGGCCGTTGCCGTAAACCGGTAGCGGCTTGCCATCCAGAGCATTGAGGATCATCAGCGGGATCAGTTTTTCCGGGAAGTGGTAAGGGCCGTAGTTGTTCGAGCAGTTGGTCAGCAGGACTGGCAAGCCATAGGTGCGTTGCCAGGCGCGCACCAGATGATCCGACGCGGCCTTACTCGCCGAGTAGGGCGAGCTGGGTGCGTAGGCCGTGGCCTCGGTGAAAAGATCATCTACACCGTGCAGGTCGCCATACACTTCATCGGTCGAGATATGGTGAAAGCGAAACGCGGCTTTGCGTGCCGGCTCCAGCTGCATCCAATAACTACGCGTGGCTTCGAGCAGCGTATAGGTGCCGACGATATTGGTTTGGATAAACGCTGCCGGGCCGTCGATGGAGCGATCGACGTGCGATTCAGCCGCCAAGTGCATGATCGCGTCCGGCTGAAATTCAGCCAGTGCCTGGCTGACGGCTGCACTGTCGGCAATGTCGGCCTGCATGAAGCGATAGCCGGGATGATTGGCAACACTGGCCAACGACTCGAGGTTGCCGGCATAGGTCAGCTTGTCGAGGTTAAGCACCCGATGCCCGGTGTGATTCAGCAGATGACGAATCAGTGCCGAGCCAATAAAGCCGGCGCCGCCGGTGATCAGGATACGCACAGGCTTATACCTTCCGTTGCTCAGGTGGCCGGTTAACATTGCGGGCAGTGTTGCAAGCCGCGTCTAGGTGAGCAAGCTGCAGTATTTTTTCGGCAAAAAAAAGCCCCGCATCACTGCGAGGCTTTCTTTATATGGTGCCGGCACCAGGAATCGAACCCGGGACCTACTGATTACAAGTCAGTTGCTCTACCAGCTGAGCTATACCGGCCTTTGAGGGTCGCCATTATATCCATTCATTTGGCTGAGTAAAGCCGTCTGAGCGTAGTTCTGTGCAGGCATTGTTATCAGTAGCTAAATCGTTATGCACATAAGCAGGGCATTTGGCACGGACGTGCGCAGACTTTGTGCGCTGGTTCGCGGTATTGGCTAAGTCTATGTTTTTACAAGCTATATTTTCAGATTAAAAAATGCGCAGCTTAGCAATGTTCAGCTGGGGCGGGCTTTTGCGCGGTTTGCTCAGATTCTGTCAACAGAGTTATCCACAGATGCTGTGGGCAAGTTTTGCTGGCGTTCTGCCAGCAGTAGCAGGTTTCTCGGGCTCTGTTGGCGACTGCAAAAGGTGCCAAGGCGCACGGTGTAGCCGTGTTCCTGCAAGTAGAGGGCGCGGTCGAGCAGTAGCCAGAGTTCCAGTGGGCGGCGGAATAATCCGCGCAGCAGTTCCAGATTGCGCACCTCGGCCAGGCGTTGCCAGCCTTGTTGTTCGAGCTGTTGCCAGTTTTGTTTCGCGGGGGTGGGTAGCTGTTTAAGTGCGGCGAGGTCTTGGCAGTAATTGGCAAACGATTTGTCGAGCCAGGCTGGCGGCAGGGATGGCGTTGGCAAGTACTCGTCGATACCACGAAGTTGGCGCTGCAACAGATCGAAGGCCAGGCGCCAGGCCATGGACTGATCGCGCTGCCGACGAACGCGGGCGCCTGCAGTGACGGTTTCGCTCAGGGGGAGGCCGAGATCGTCGATAGACAGTTGCAGTGATGAGGCCTGGGCGCTTGCCGAAAGTGGCTGATAGCTCGCAGTGCTGATGCGGTTGTAGCAGCAGGGCGCCACGGCCACGTGCCTGCAGCCGGCCTGGCTGGCCAGTTGCAGCAGGCGCGTATGCAGTTCGCCGCAGGCATGCAGCGCTACGGGGGTGTGCTGCGCCTGCAGTTGCTTCGCGGCGTCGGCGGCCAGCACATCCTGCTCGATATGCTGCGCGGCGATGCCGAGTTTATGGCTGAGCTGTTGGCCGCTGCTGACCAGCTGTGGGTTGTATTCCAGGCAGGTCAGGCTGCCGCCCGTGTGTGCCAGCATGCGGCCAAGGTGGCCTTTGCCGGCGCACCAGTCCAGCCAGTGTTGCGGTGTATGGCTAAAACTCAGGCTGCGGGCGAAGGCATCAATCTGTTGCCATTTGCGCCCCGGTACATCGCTGCTAAAGCGCGCAGGCAATACCGTCGCGGGTGACTGTGGCAGTTCACCGATCTGGCTTAGTTCGTAAGCCTGGGCGGCCAGTTGCAGGAAGGGCGCAGGTGCTTTCAGCAGGTGGGGCTGGTTATGTGCGGCTTCGGCATGCTCCAGGCTTTGTGCCCTGAGCCAGGCTGCCAGCTTCGGGTGCTCGGCTTCCCAGGGGAGTGCGGGGTAATGCACAAATGGCCGTGGCCGCCATAGCGTCTGATGCGCGCTCAGAAAGCTGTCGAGTTCTTGAAAGCGCTGTAAGAGGGCAACGTCTTGCAGGATCTGGGCGGGAGTTGTGGTTGGCATGGTGGCGGTGCCTGAGGGTGCGAGCCCTCAGGCAATCAGCGGCCCTGGCAGGCGTCGACGCGCAGCCAGCGTTCCAGCAGCTTGAAGCCGCGCACCAGCAGGAAGGCGATCAGCAGGTAGAACATCCCCGCAGCAAAGAAGATCTCCACCGGCAGATAGGTGCGAGCGATGATGGTTCGGGCCATGCCGGTCAGCTCTAGCAGGGTCACGGTGCTGGCCAGGGCGCTAGCCTTGAGCATCAGGATTACTTCGTTGCTGTAGGCCGGCAGGCCGATACGCGCGGCGCGTGGCAGGACGATATAGAACATCGTCTTGGCGCGCGACATGCCCAGCGCACGAGCGGCTTCGATCTCGCCCGGCGGCACGGCCTGAATCGCGCCGCGCAGGATCTCAGCGATATAGGCGGCGGTGTGCAGGGTCATGGTCAGCACCGCGCACCAGTAAGGTGAGCGCAGATAGGGCCAGAGCGGGCCTTCGCGCACTGCATCGAACTGTGCCAGACCGTAGTACACCAGGAACAGTTGCACCAACAGTGGTGTGCCGCGGAAGAAGAAAATATAGCCATAGGGCAGGGCGCGCACATACCAGTGCCGCGACGCGCGGGCGATGCCCATCGGCAGGGCGAGAATCAACCCGGCGAGAACCGCGATGGCCACCAGCTCCAGGGTCAGCAGGGCGCCTTCAGACAGCCGCGGCAGCCACTTGATGATCACGTCCCAGTTAAGGGCAGTTAGGCCGCTCCACAACGCATAGGCAATAAGCGCAACGGCAACCGACCAGGCCGCGATTTCAGAGATCTTTCTCATGACGCGCTCCTGACAAAGCCACGGCTGGAGCGTTTTTCAAGGAAGTGCATGCCGATCATCGCGAGGACGGTCAGGCCGAGGTAGATAAAGGCCGCCACCATATAAAAGGTGAAGGGCTCCTTGCTAGCGGTCACGGCGATTTGCGAGCGGCGCATGATTTCTTCAAGGCCGATCACCGATACCAGTGCGGTGTCCTTCATCAGAATCATAAACAGGTTGCCCAGACCGGGCAGGGCGATGCGCCACATCTGCGGCAGGATCAGCCGCCAGAAGATCCGTGGTTTGGACATGCCCAGCGCTTGGCCGGCTTCACGGTGGCCTTTGGGGATGGCCAGGATCGCGCCGCGAAACACTTCGGTGGCGTACGCGCCGAAGCAGATGCCGAGGGCAATGGTGCCGGCGGCGAAGGCGTTCAGCTCAAGGCTTTCGATGCCGAGCAGGTCCGCCAGGTTGCGCATCAGTTGCACGGTGCCGAAGTAGATCAGCAACACCCAAAGCAGCTCGGGAATCCCGCGCACGATGGTCGAGTAAGTACCGCCAAGCCATTGCAGCGGCTTGTACGGGGAAGTCTTGGCGAGGGCGCCAAGCAAGCCGAGCACCAGACCCAGGCACAGCGCGCTAAGCGCCAGCTTGATGGTCATCAGGGTGCCAGCAGCCAGGGCCGGGCCGAATCCGTAGAGGTCGAAATTCATAGGGGCTCAGAAGCCTGCGCCGCCCGGGCGGGCGACGCAGTGCCGGCAGCTTAGTAGATGCTGAACGGGAAGTACTTGTCGTTGATCTTCTTGTAGGTGCCGTCAGCCACGATCTCGGCCAGTGCGGCGTTCAGCTTGTCGCGCAGGGCATCACCCTTGCGAACGGCAATGCCGATCTTGTCGTTGTCGAATACCGGGTCGCCCTTGAATTCGAAGCTCTTGCCAGCGTCGCTCTTCAGCCATTCCCAGTTAACGAAGGTGTCAGCCAGCACGCCATCGAGACGGCCCGAGGACAGGTCGAGGTAGGCGTTTTCCTGAGTGTCATACAGCTTGATGTCTACCACGCCATTGAGGTTGTCTTCCAGCCAGGTGCCGGCGATGGTGGCGCGCTGAGCGCCGATCACTTTGCCTTTCAGGCTGGCTTTATCAGTCTTGAAGTCGCCGCCTTTCGGGGCGATGAACTGCAACTTGTTGGTGTAGTAGGGGTCGGTGAAGTCCACCGCCACTTTGCGCTCTTCGGTGATCGACATGGAGGCGATCAGGAAGTCGAATTTCTTCGCGTTCAGAGCAGGGATGATGCCGTCCCAGTCGGAGGTGACCACTTCGCACTCGACCTTCATTTTGGCGCACAGGGCCTGGCCGATTTCCACGTCAAAACCGCCGACCTGGCCACTGGCATCGATCAAGTTGAACGGTGGGTAAGCACCTTCGGTACCGATTTTCAGCTTGTCTGCGGCGACGGCGCTGGTGCCGAAGGCCAGTGTAGCGGCCGCGGCCAGCAGGATCTTCTTATAGTTCTGCATGCGTAGTTGCTCCGTGTTTTCAGTGATTGCTGGACATGAATTGTTTGCAGCGCGCCGAGTTGGGGTTGTCGAACACCTGCGCCGGGGAGCCCTGTTCTTCAACCAGGCCCTGATGCAGAAACACCACTTCGCTGGATACCTGACGGGCAAAGCCCATCTCATGGGTGACCAGTAGCATGGTGCGGCCTTCTTCAGCGAGTGCGCGGATCACATTAAGCACTTCTTGTACCATCTCCGGGTCGAGGGCCGAGGTCGGCTCATCGAACAGGATGACTTTTGGCTGCATGGCCAGGGTGCGGGCAATTGCTGCACGTTGCTGCTGGCCGCCGGAAAGCTGATTCGGGTAAACGTGACGCTTGTCGGCAATGCCGACCTTGGCCAGCAGCGCTTCGGCCATCTCGATGGCTTCGGCCTTGCTCTTGCCGAGCACACGGCGGGGCGCTTCGATGATGTTGTCGAGCACGCTCATGTGTGGCCACAGATTGAAATTCTGGAAGACAAAGCCGATCTCGCTGCGCAGGCGATTGATCTGGCGGTTGTCGGCGGCGATCAAATCACCATTCTTCGCGGCTTTGAGCTTGAGTTCCTCGCCGGCGACAATGATCTGTCCCTTGTGCGGGTTTTCCAGCAAATTGATGCAGCGCAGGAAGGTCGACTTGCCGGAGCCGGAAGAACCGAGGATGGAAATCACATCGCCGTCGCGAGCGGTGAGGGAGATGCCCTTGAGCACCTCAAGGTCGCCGTAGCGTTTATGCAGGTCGCGTATTTCCAGCGCGGGCGTGGCCTCGGCCATGGAGTGTCCTCTTATTCTTCGGGTGCGCTCAGGCGTTGCGTGGCCTTCCTGGCGAGGCGTCAAGCTAGCATAGCGTTTCGCTGACCGCCAAGCCGTTTACCGGCCAGGGCGTGCTTGCTCGGTCACGCTGTCGCTTGGCTGCAGTTGGCTGTCGCGCGTGCACAATTTCAGTGGGGCTAATTCAGCGGTTGCCCGGTAAATTTCAGGCAAGAAAAAACCCCAAGGAATTTAACTTCACTTGGGGTTTCTCGGTATTTATGGTGCCCAGGGACGGAATCGAACCGCCGACACGGGGATTTTCAATCCCCTGCTCTACCGACTGAGCTACCTGGGCCAACGGGGCGCTATTAGACGGATTTGAAGGGTGGGTGTCAAGCGTGAGTTTGAAAAATATTTAATTATTACGGGCGGTTAGCTGCGAACGGAGGTTTTGCGGGGGTGTGATGGCCAGCAGGAGTGTTTGTTGCTGCTGGCCAATGTGCAGCTGTTACGCGCTGGGCGGTACGTAGCCGTCGGCTTGGGCGTATTCCTCGCCGGAGAGGAATTTGTCCATCTCGACCTGGAGGAATTTGCGGTCTTCGGCGTTCATCATGTTCAGGCGACGTTCGTTGATCAGCAGGGTCTGGTGCTTCTGCCATTCGTCCCAGGCTTGCTTGGATACGTTGTTGAAGATGTCCTCACCTTTGGCACCTGGGTAGGGCGGGCGGTCCAGGCCGGGGAGTTCCTGCTTGTGTTTGCGGCACTGTACGGTGCGGGTCATGGCGTTTCTCCAGTATTTGCTGCGAGTGCATCGGCCGCGCGCTTCAGCAGTTTCTTCACTGGGGCGGCGAGGCCCAGGCGCGGCGGGGTGGCGAGGTTATACCAGAGCCAGTCAACCTCGGCCACGGCAGCAGGCGCGGCGTCGACCTGCACCAGCCAGGGCTCTATGGCCAGCTGAAAGTGGCTGAAGGTGTGGGTCAGGCCGCTCAGCTCGCGTTGTGCGCCGAGCTGCAAACCGTGTTGGCTGGCCAAGCTGTTGATAGCATTCGCATGCTCCAGCTCTGGCAGGCTCCACAAGCCGCCCCAGAGGCCGCTTGAAGGGCGCCGGTAAAGCAGCACCTCGCCGTTGCGGTTGGCGAAGATCGGCATCAGCGTGCGTTTCTGCGGCAGCGCCTTGCGCGGCTTAGGGATTGGGTAGCGGATTTCCAGGCCGAGTAGGTGCGCCTGGCAGCCACTTTTCAGCGGGCATAACAGGCAGCTGGGTTTGCTGCGGGTACACAGGGTGGCGCCTAGATCCATCATCGCCTGGGTGTAATGGTTGACTCTGGCGTGCGGGGTATAGCGCTCGGCTACATCCCACAGCTGTTTCGCCACCTTTGGCTCGCCGGGATAGCCTTCCTGCGCCACGTAGCGCGCCAGGACGCGTTTGACGTTACCGTCGAGGATCGGTGCACGCAGGCCCATGCTCAGGCTGGCGATGGCTCCGGCGGTAGAGCGGCCGATGCCGGGAAGTTCGGTGAGCTGGTCGACATCGCAGGGGAAGTCGCCGGCATGTTCGCGCATCACGATCTGCGCGGTCTTTTGCAGGTTGCGCGCGCGAGTGTAGTAACCGAGGCCTGCCCACAGGTGCAGCACTTCGTCTTCCGGTGCTGCGGCCAGGTCATTTACCGTCGGCAATGCGGCCATAAAACGGTCGAAATAACCGAGCACGGTGCTGACCTGGGTTTGCTGCAGCATGATCTCCGAGACCCAGACACGGTAAGGCGTTATGCCCTGTTGCCAGGGCAGATCCTTGCGCCCGTGGCTGTCGTACCAATTCAGTACTGCGTCAGAAAATTGCTCGGGGCTCATCGGTTGAACAGGCCTTTGAGTGCATCTTTCAGCTCGGGGCTGACTTTATCGCCGAGTTTTTCTTCAATCTTCTCATTGAGCTTGTTGCCGGCGAGTTTGGCGGCGACCTTACCCAGACCGTCCTGGTCCAGGCGGCAGGCCTTGCCGCCCATCTCCAGCGGGCCACGGCAGCGTACTGGCCATTCGATACCGACATAGCGCTCGTTGACCTGGCAGGCCGGGTCAGGCATTTCGCGTTGATCGCCAGTGATGGTGATGCCGGCGCGGTAGTCGAGGCCGAGGATACGCAGGTCCAAATCGCCATTGCCGCTGACCGCCAGGCCCGGAATAACGGCCTTGAGGTCGGGGTTGTGGGCCACACCGTTGCGCAGAATCAGGCTGCCTTGCAGGGTCTCGAAGGGTGTGTCCTTGCCGCGTGGGTCGCTGCTCAGGGATTTGCGGTTGAGCGTGGCGATGCCGCGGCACAGTTGCTGTTCCAGGTTGGCGTCGACCAGCACGCCGTCGTTGAGTAGGAAGCTGGCCTCGCCCGTCAGTCCGTCGATCCAGGCGCGCTGGCTGTTGCCGCTGGTGGTCAGGTTGGTGTTGAGGTCCAGCAGGCCTTTGACCGGTGACGGCTGATCGGGCTTTTTCAGGAACGGCTCAACCGGGATGCTGCTGAGGTTTTTCTGCACGCTAAGCAGCGGCACGGCCGGGCGCACGTCGATGCTGGCCTTGGCGTCGAAGCTGCCGTTACCGATGTTGCCGCGCACATCCTGCAGCGTCAGCAGGCCGCCTTTGCTCTGTGCCTTGACGCTGAAGTTATTGATCGCTTGTTGCTGAGCTGTGAGCTGGTCCAGGCCAATATCGAGCTGCATGTCGAGCTTGCGCAGTGTCTCGATCGGCAGTACTTCGCTGCTGCTCCAGGCGTGCTGGGTCGGTGCGTCGGGTAATGGTGTGCTGCCACTCTGTCCGGCACTGGCGACGCTGGCTTTGACCTCGGCTTTGCGGGCGGCGCCAGCGTCCTTGGCATCCTTGGAGGGCGCGGGCAGGTAACGGTCGAGGTTCAGTTGGTCGCCCTTGAGTTGCACGCGCAGGGTCTGTTTGGCGAAGTCGGCTACCGCCAGTTGCCCGCTGAAGTGGCTGTCATCCAGGGTCAGCTTGAGGTCTTCGAAGGTCAGGCTGTTATCGGTGCCGCTGAGGCGGGTGACCAGTTCAAATTGGTTGAGGGTCTTGTCGTCATTCATCGGCGGCAGTTTCTGGCCGATGGTGGCGAGGAACTCGCGCAGGTTGAGTGGGGCAATCGACAGGCCGCCGCTGAGTTTTGGCTGCTTGTCGAGGTCGCGGACTTTCAACTCGCCGAGGGCGCGCAACTGGTTGCCGGAGAGCTTCAGGCCGTTCCATTCGGCAACTTGAGCGGCCAGATCAACTAAAAGCTGGCCCTGTGCCGAGTAGGTCAGGGTCTGGCCGTCGAAGGGCTCGCCGGAGACCTCCCCGGAGAACTTGGCGTCTTCCAGTTGATAGCGCTTGAGCGCGCGGTCGAAGCGCAGTTCGCCTTGCAGCTCGCTGCGTGCGCGCAGTACCGGTTTGTTGAGGCCGAAGAAGGCGCTGAGTTTGACCGGGATGCTCGCGCCTTCGCGTATCGCGCCGGTGGTCAGCTGGATGCTCTCGGCGCTGAATTGCTGGCCTTTCTGTGCGTCGTGGTAGTCGATGCGCGCGCTGTTGACGATCAGGCTGTCGATATCCAGTTTCAACGGCTGGCTGCTTTCGCCTGGCTCGGTGGCTGGGCTGTCGGTCTGTGCGCTATCGGTGCTCGGTGCTTGGGCGTCGGGTGTTGCAGTCGTGGCACTGGCCGGTTTGCCGACATCTTCCCAGTTGCTGCGGCCTTTCTCGTCGCGCTGCAGGTTGAGGTTGAGGCCATCAATGCGGATGTCGCTCATCTGCACTTCTTTGTGCAGCAGCGGCAGCACGCGTACCGACAGGCCGAGCAGGCGCAGATCGGCGAACGGTTTGTCCGGAGTGCTGACGCTCGCGAGGGTGGCGTCGGTCAGCTCCAGGCCGAGCCAGGGGAACAGGCTCCAGCCGATATCGCCCTTGAGGGTCAGCTCCAGGTTGGCCTTGTCGCGGGCAAGCTGGCGAATTTCATCTTTGTAATCGTTGGGATCGAACAGGTGGGTAAGGGCAAAGCCCAGCGCCACGATGATCAGCAAGAGCCCGAGAAAAAACAGGCCGAGAATTTTGCCGAGCGCTTTCATGTGCGAATCCTTGTTTCGAAACGGGATGGTGAAGAGCTGCAATTCGAGCCGGCGAGTATAGCGCCAGCGTTTTTACCATGACCGCCGACAGTCCCGTTTAAGCGGTGATTTTGCAAGCGGCTTTTGCAGGTGCGTAGCGTGGCTGGCTCTGGTCGGGCCCGTCGCACCTGGGCTTTCTAACCGTCTGCTCTGGCAGTTGGATAGGCAAGTTGGGGGCCGGTTCCCTGCTCGGGGTGAGTTTCCCCACGCGCTCGCGCAGGCTGCGAGGCTTCGGTTGGGCCAATAGTCTGTGCCTCTGATCGCCGCCGGTAGCCGCCCAGGCGGATGCCCGCCTATAATGCCAGCCTTTTTCCGTGGGCAATTTCTGGAGCTGGTGATGGCCGAACGTACGGCATCCGTCGAGCGCAATACCCTGGAGACCCAGATCAAGGTCTCGATCAACCTGGATGGGACTGGTAAGGCCAAGTTCGATATTGGCGTACCGTTCCTTGAGCACATGCTCGATCAGATCGCCCGTCACGGCCTGATCGATCTGGATATCCAGTGCAAGGGCGACCTGCATATCGATGACCACCACACCGTGGAAGACGTTGGCATCACTCTTGGGCAGGCCTTTACCCAGGCCATCGGCGACAAGAAGGGCATGACTCGTTACGGCCATTCCTACGTGCCGCTGGATGAAGCGCTGTCGCGCGTGGTGATCGACTTCTCTGGCCGTCCAGGCCTGCAGATGCACGTGCCATTCACCCGCGCGGTGGTTGGCGGTTTCGACGTGGACCTGTTCCAGGAGTTCTTCCAGGGCTTCGTCAACCACGCCCTGGTCAGCCTGCACATCGACAACCTGCGCGGCACCAACACCCACCACCAGATCGAAACCGTGTTCAAAGCGTTCGGCCGCGCGCTGCGCATGGCGGTGACGCTGGACGAGCGTATGGCCGGGCAGATGCCGTCGACCAAGGGCTGCCTGTAAATGCAGACAGTTGCAGTAATCGACTACGGCATGGGCAACCTGCACTCGGTGGCCAAGGCCCTGGAGCACGTCGGTGCCGGCAAGGTGCTGGTGACCAGTGATGCCCAGGTGATTCGCGAAGCCGACCGCGTGGTATTCCCCGGTGTGGGCGCGATCCGCGATTGCATGGCCGAGATCAAGCGCTTGGGCTTCGACAGCCTGGTGCGTGAAGTCAGCGCGGATCGGCCGTTTCTCGGCATCTGTGTGGGCATGCAGGCGCTGCTGGAGCACAGCGAAGAGAACGATGGCGTCGATTGCATTGGTCTGTTCCCCGGCAAAGTGCGCTTCTTCGGCAAGGACATGGTTGAAGACGGCGAGCCGCTGAAGGTGCCACACATGGGCTGGAACGAGGTGGCGCAGTCGGTCAAACACCCGCTGTGGCACAACATTCCGGACCTGGCGCGTTTCTACTTCGTGCATAGCTATTACATCGAGGCTGGCAACCCCAAGCAGGTGGTCGGTCGTGGCCATTACGGCAAGGACTTCGCCGCGGCGCTGGCTGAAGGCTCGCGTTTTGCCGTGCAGTTCCACCCGGAAAAGAGCCATACCCATGGCCTGCAGCTGCTGCAGAACTTCGCCGCCTGGGATGGCCGCTGGTAAATGAGCCGAGGCAAGGCGAAACCGCCGATCATGACCTTGAGTGCCGAGCAGGAGCGTGAAGCCTGCCTGGCGCTCAAACGGTTCATGGCCGAGCGCTTTGAGCTGGAGCTGGGCAGTTTCGAGGCCGCTGAGGTGCTCGAACTGTTTGCCCGCGAGATTGCACCGCACTACTACAACCGGGCGATTTTTGATGTGCAGACTCACCTGAAAGAACGGTTCGAGAGCATCGAAAGCGACCTCTGGGCACTCGAAAAGAGCTGACCCACCGAATTCACACGACTTGAGCAGGTTCAACCGATGCTGATTATCCCCGCTATCGATCTGAAGGACGGCGCCTGCGTGCGTCTGCGCCAAGGCCGCATGGAAGACTCAACGGTGTTTTCCGATGACCCGGTGAGCATGGCGGCCAAGTGGGTTGAGGGAGGTTGCCGCCGTCTGCACCTGGTTGACCTCAACGGTGCCTTCGAAGGTCAGCCGGTCAACGGCGAAGTGGTCACGGCCATCGCCAAGCGCTACCCGACCCTGCCGATCCAGATTGGCGGTGGCATCCGCACCCTGGAAACCATCGAGCACTACGTACGCGCTGGCGTCAGCTACGTGATCATCGGCACCAAGGCGGTGAAAGATCCGCAGTTTGTCACCGATGCCTGCAAAGCCTTCCCCGGCAAAGTGATCGTCGGCCTGGACGCCAAAGATGGCTTCGTCGCCACCGACGGCTGGGCGGAAGTGTCGACCGTGCAGGCCACTGATTTGGCCAAGCGTTTCGAGGCTGATGGTGTCTCGGCCATCGTTTATACCGACATCGCTAAAGACGGCATGATGCAGGGCTGCAACATCGAAGCTACGGCGGCCCTGGCGGCGGCCAGCCGTATCCCGGTGATCGCCTCCGGCGGCATTCATAACCTGGGCGATATCGAGAAGCTGCTGCTGGCGCGTTCGCCCGGCATCATCGGCGCCATCACCGGCCGTGCCATCTATGAAGGCACCTTGGATGTGGCTGAAGCGCAGACCTTCTGCGACAACTTCAAGGGCTGATTCGTCTGCTCTGGCGGTGCGCGCCGCCTGGGCGGCCCCGCGATACCCTACGGAAATACCGATATGGCACTGGCTAAACGCATCATCCCCTGCCTCGACGTGGACAACGGCCGCGTGGTCAAGGGTGTCCAGTTCGAGAATATCCGCGACGCCGGTGACCCGGTGGAAATCGCCCGGCGTTACGACGAACAGGGTGCTGACGAGATTACCTTTCTCGACATCACCGCCAGCGTCGACGGCCGCGACACCACGCTGCACACCGTCGAGCGCATGGCCAGCCAGGTGTTTATCCCGCTGACTGTCGGTGGCGGCGTGCGCACCGTGCAGGACATCCGCAACCTGCTGAATGCCGGCGCGGACAAGGTGTCGATTAACACCGCTGCTGTGTTTACCCCGGAGTTTGTCGGTGAAGCGGCCTCACGCTTCGGCTCGCAGTGCATTGTCGTGGCCATCGACGCGAAGAAAGTTTCCAAGCCGGGCGAAGCGCCGCGCTGGGAAATCTTCACTCATGGCGGGCGCAAGCCCACCGGCCTTGATGCGGTGCTCTGGGCCAAGAAGATGGAAGACCTCGGCGCCGGCGAAATCCTCCTGACCAGCATGGATCAGGATGGCGTTAAAAGCGGCTACGACCTGGGCGTGACCCGCGCCATCAGTGAAATGGTTGGCATCCCGGTGATCGCCTCCGGTGGCGTCGGCAACCTGCAGCACCTGGCTGACGGCATCATCGAAGGCAAAGCAGCGGCCGTACTGGCGGCGAGCATCTTCCACTTCGGTGAATACACCGTGCCGGAAGCCAAAGCCTACATGGCCGCTCGCGGGATTGTCGTGCGCTAAACCTCGCTGGCCGGCAGCCCTGTCAGCGAGTTGGCAGGTCAGTGAGCGTTGCTACCTTGTGCGAAGGGGCAACGAGTTGTGCGCCAGCGTCACCCCGTAAGCCGTTTCCCGTAAGGGCTGTTCAAACCGCTGCGCATCGCACTCAATGCCGTACGTTTGCCGTGCGCGTATGACGATTGTTGTGACTGCCCTGAATCAAAGCTGGATTAGACATGCAAGTTGATGCTGTTATTACTTGGGTTGATGGAGGCGACGCTAATTGGCGGGCCAAGCGTGAATATCACTCAGGTGAACCGCACCAAGACTTTCTGCCCTTTGCCAACGGCGAGGGCCGCTATCGAGATAACGACGATTTGTTGTTTTTGCTTCGCTCGATGGAGCAGTTCTGGGGCATAGACGGCAACATCTTTATTGTCACCGATCAGCAAGTACCGGGCTTTATCGCGGAGCACCCTCGGCTGCGCATCGTTGACCATTCGCAGATTCTGGATGCGCGCTATCTTCCGACATTCTCATCCCGGGCGATCGAATCGGCGCTGCACCATATCCCCGACCTAGCGGAACACTTCGTTTCATTCAACGATGATCAAATGCTAACCCGGCATGTTCAGCCCAAAGACTTTTTCAGCGCGGTTGGCGCTATGGTGTTCTTAACCCGAGAGGCTATTCCAACCAGTGATGCCGATCTACAGCTGTCGGGTCATAACGATGCCAGTAACGCGCGGCACTGGATGCAAAAAAACTATGGTGCATCGAGCATCGCGTTCATCCCTGAGCACGCCCCCAAAGGCATTCGTAAGAGCTGGATGATGGAGCTTGAAGCGGCGCACCCTGATATTTTCGACGAGGTCCGTCAGGAAAAATTCAGGCGTAGGACAGGTCAAAGCATCCTGGCTAATTTATACCTTGATTGGTGTGCGACCCATGGGCGAGCAGATATTGACTGGGAGCAGTGCCGCTACCTGTTCACCGATGATGTGGAGAATGACCGGGTGGCGTCGCTGCTTGACTCGCTCGGGCGTCATCTATGCATCTGCATCAACGACACGACTGACGACCGCTCAGACATCGCAAAAATGCGCGATAAGCTGGATCGAATACGCACAGAGCTGTTCCCGCGCCCGAGTTACTTTGAGTCATCACGCGGCTCCGCATCTGTTAGCTAATAAGCTCGCGCACCCTCAGATGTAATCGCGCCTTTATGGTCCCTAGTTGCGTAGACACCCCCAAACCTCATCATGTGCCGCCGCTAGGCGGAGCTACAAATACGCCCGCGTGCCCCCACTCATTTAAAAACGAAGCAATTTAACGGCTAGCTCTGCGATGTCTACATGTGGCCGCTGGTTTGGGCCTATCAACAGGCAGCCCTGCTGACCACTGCTGCGGGCGAGTCGACAGCAAAATGTCGACTCGCCCGCTAAAATCAGATTGTCTGCGTTCGGGTTGACACATTCAGCATCCCGCAGCGCCCCTCTTTCTATAAATGGCATTTCCAAACACGGAGTTCTTATGTCCGCTATCCGGCTATTCACCGCAGTGTGGCTGTTGTGTGCCGTCAGTCTGGCTCGTGCGGAGCCTCTGGTTCTGCTTACTGAAAACCTGCCGCCGTTCAGCATGGCGGCTAACGGCGGCAACTTCGCCAAGGATGCTGATGTACAGGGCATCAGCAGCGACACGGTGCGGGCGCTGTGCAGCAAGGCGCAGCTTGAGTGCCAGATGATCCTGCGCTTCCCGTGGGATCGTCAGTACAAGCAGGCATTAGAGAACAAAGGGTATGGGGTGTTTTCCACGATTCGTACGCCGGATCGTGAATCGTTGTTCAAATGGGTTGGGCCGATTGCCGTGAGCGACTGGGTGTTGCTGGCCAAGGCTGACAGCAGCATTACGTTGAACAGCCTGGATCAGGCCGGTGCCTACAAGATCGGCGGTTATCGCAATGATGCGATTTCACAGTTTCTGATCGACCGTGGCGTGCCGGTACAAACCAGTCTGCAGGACAAGGAAAACCTCAACAAGTTGGAGAAAGGCGTGATCGACCTTTGGGCCACCGATGAAGTCGGCGGGCGCTACATGGCTAAGCAGTCGCCACTGGGTGCGCTCAAGGTGGTACATCGCTTTAACAGTGCTGACCTGTACTTGGCGCTGAATAAAGAGACACCCGATGATGTGGTGCAGAAGTTGCAAAAAGCGTTGGACGATATGCGCGCTCAAGGTGGATTGACCGCTATCAAAGACGGTTATCTTTAACCCGCTGCTGTCGATCCCCGCGGCAAACCTGGGCTGGGCTTAGCCGGACACGCTGGGTATGCTTGCATGCTCAGCCCAACTATCGATGTGAGACATCATGTTTAAACACTTACTAGCCGCCCTTGCCGGCACAGTTATGGTGCTTGCGGGCAGTGCTCGGGCCGAAATTGACCCGAACTACCGCATGGTTCTACTGACCGAGAATTTTCCGCCTTACAACATGGCGATCAACGGCAAGAACTTCGCTCAGGAAGACAATATTGACGGCATTGCCGTGGACATCATCCGTGAGATGTTCAAACGTGCCGGCATTCAATACAACATGACCCTGCGCTTCCCTTGGGACCGCATTTACAAGTTAGCGCTGGAAAAGCCTGGCTATGGCGTGTTTGTTGCGGCGCGCTTGCCGGAGCGTGAGGCGCTGTTCAAGTGGGTTGGCCCGATTGGTCCGGATGACTGGGTGCTGCTCGGCAAGGCCGATAGCAGTATTACCCTGAACAGCCTGGACGATGCCAAACAGTACAAGGTTGGCGCTTACAAGGGCGACGCGATTGCCGAGCACTTGGTGGAAAAAGGTCTGGAGCCGATTACCGCTCTGCGCGACACGGAAAACGCCAAGAAGCTGATGGCCGGCCAGATTGATCTGTGGGCCACCGGCGACCCCGCCGGCCGCTACCTGGCCAAGCAGGAGGGTATCTCCGGGCTGAAAACCATTCTGCGTTTCGATAGTGCAGAGTTGTATCTGGCGCTTAATAAAGAAGTGCCGGATGAAGTTGTGCAGAAGCTGCAAGCCGAGCTGGACAAGATGCGTAGCGAAGGTTTTGTCGACGATATTCTGAACAACTACCTGTAATACGCAAAACCAGTGGGCCGGTCACAAACCGGCCCGCGGCCATGGATGGTTGACGCTACGTACCATACGTCGCCGGGCACCCGCCCGAGCAAGGATGCCGCTAGCCATAATCACAATTCATGCGAGCGGAATGACCTATGTTGAAAACCCTGAAAGCCAGCCTGTTGTTCGGGCTTGTCCTGAGTGCCTGTGCTGCCCGTGCAGAGCTTCCAGCCGATTACAAAGTGGTGTTGCTGACCGAGAACTTCCCGCCGTTCAACATGGCGGTGGATGACAAGAACTTTGCCCGTGATGACGGTATCGACGGCATCAGTGCCGAGATTATCCGGGCGATGTTCAAGCGTGCCGGCATCAACTACACGCTGACCCTGCGCTTCCCTTGGGACCGCTTGTACCGCCTGACCTTGGACAAACCCAACTACGGCTTGTTCTCCACCACGTTCACTGCTGAACGTCAGCCTCTGTTCAAGTGGGTGGGGCCATTGGCTAAAACCGGTTGGGTGCTGCTGGCGGCGCCGGGTAATAACGTCAGTGTCGCTAGCCTCAAAGATGCAGCGCAGTATCAAATTGGCGCCTACAAAAATGACGCGGTTAGCCAGCATCTGGAAAGCCAGGGGCTGAGTCCGGTCAATGCGCTGCGTGATCAGGAGAACATCAAGAAGCTGCTCAGCGGCAAGATCGACCTGTGGGCTACCACTGATCCCGTGGGGCGCTATCTGGCCAAGCAGGAGGGCGTCAGTGGTCTGAATACCGCGCTGCGCTTTAACGAGGCTGAGCTGTACCTGGCGCTTAACAAGGACACCCCGGATGAGGTGGTGCAGCGTCTGCAGAAAGCATTGGATGAACTGCGCGCCGAAGGCTTTATTGACGAGATGACCAATAACTACCTGTAGTCGCAGGCGTTATTAAAAAGCCCGACCTTGAGTAATCAAAGTCGGGCTTTTTTTAGCGCTGTGTCTCTACAGGTGAAACCTAGTCGCCGCGGGTGACGCTCAGGCCCTTGAGCAGGTTGAGGGCTTGGCTGAGCTGGTAGTCGTCATCCTGTGGGCGTATCGGCGCGCTGGTCTTGCCTTTGCTTGGCTTATCGGCGCCGCCGTTGCCATTGCCCAGGTGACCTTGCAGGTCGGCTTCCTTGATGGTTTCGTCGCCCTGTTCGCGGGTCAGCTTGGCGCGCGCCACTTCGATGTCCGGCACGATGCCTTGAGCCTGAATCGAGCGGCCGTTAGGCGTGAAGTACAACGCCGTGGTGAGCTTCAGGGCGCGGTCATTGTTCAGTGGCAGCACGGTCTGTACCGAGCCCTTGCCGAAGCTATCAGTGCCCATCAGCACGCCACGCTTGTGATCCTGCAGGGCACCGGCGACGATTTCGGAGGCCGAGGCGCTGCCACCGTTGATCAGCACGACCAGGGGCACGCCTTCGCTGGCGTCGGCTGGGTCGGCATTGAAGCGCAGTTCGGAGTTGGCGATGCGTCCTTCGGTGTAGACGATCAGGCCTTTCTTGAGGAAGTGGTCGGTGACTTCCACGGCCGCCTGCAGCACGCCGCCGGGGTTGTTGCGCAGGTCGAGCACCAGGCCGCGCAGCTTCTTGCCGTTGTCTTTGCGCAGTTTAGCCAGGGCCTTGCCGACTTCTTCGCCGCTGTTGACCTGGAATTGGGTGATGCGTATGTAGCCGTAGCCATCGTCAAGCAGCTGGCTCTTCACGCTTCTGACCTTGATCACGGCGCGTGTCAGTTCAACATCGAAGGGCTTGCCGCCTTCACGCACTAAGGTCAGTTCGATGTCACTGCCAGCTTTGCCGCGCATCTTCTCCACGGCTTCCATCAGCGATAGGCCCTTGGTTGGCTGGCCGTCGATCTTCACGATCAGGTCGCCTGGTTGGATGCCGGCCGCAGAGGCTGGGGTGTCATCAATCGGCGAGACCACCTTGAGGAAGCCATCCTCGGTGCCGAGCTCAATGCCCAGGCCGCCGAATTCGCCGCTGGTGCTCTCCTGCAAGTCGCGGAAGGCTTCCGGCTCCAGGTAAGCCGAGTGCGGGTCAAGGTTGCTGAGCATGCCCTTGATCGCGTTTTCCAGCAGGGTTTTGTCCGTGACCGGCTCAACATAGGCGGACTTGATGCGATCCATCACCTCGGCAAAGGTGCGCAGGTCGTCCAGCGGCAGTGGCGCGCTGTCGTTGGCGGTGGCCGGTACTTCGGCTGGCGCGGCAAAGGCGGCAGTGCTACCCAGCAGGGTAACAGCCAGCGCGAGGGCGGTGAGGCGGAACAGATGCGGCATGTCGAACTTACTCCTGTCCTGAATCGGTAATCGCAGCACTTATCCTTGTGCGCGGCACCATTGAGCGGGGTCAATCGGGCGGCCCTGCTGGCGAATTGCGAAATACAGTGCTGAGGTTTCCTGGCCACCGCTGTTGCCAACGGTAGCGATGGCTTCGCCGGCTTTGACCACATCCCCGGCGTCTTTGAGCAGGCTCTGGTTATGCCCATAGAGGCTCAGGTAGCCGTTGCCATGGTCGAGAATGACCAGAAGCCCGGCGCCACGCAACCAGTCGGCAAACACCACGCGCCCGCCATGCACGGCATGAACCTGGCTGCCAGCGGAAGCGCCGATCAGCACACCGTCCCATTTGGTACGGGCATCGCCGCCACGCGGTGTGCCGTAGCGAGCCACCAGGCGACCGTTTACCGGCCAGGGCAATTTGCCGCGGGCTTTGGCAAATGGGCCGCCGAAGCTGGCGCCAGAACTTACCAGTGGACCTGTCGGTACGGTATTAGAGCTGTTGCGCGATTGTTCACGTTCGGCGAGCAGGGCTTGTTGACGCGCGGCTTCAGCTTCACGGGCCTGGCGGGCAAGGGTTTCTTCAATGGTTTTCAGCACGCGGGTCAGGTTGGCTTGTTCCTGCTCGCGCGCCTTGAGCTTCTGGTCGCGGGCGGAAAACTCCTTGTTCAGTTTGGCCAACGCCAGTTGACGCTCTTTGCGCACGCTGGCGAGCTGTTCGCGGCGGCCATCCAGGGCACTTTTCTGCTCCAGTAACTGGTTCTGCTGGTTGGCGATATCCTGCTCGACGTTAGCCAGCTGGCGCAGGGTTTCATTGAAGGTCGCAAGTTGTTCCATGCGCGCTTCGCTGAGGTAGTCGTAGTAGGTCAGGGTGCGTGAGAACTTTTCTGGGTTCTGCTGGTTGAGGAGCAGCTTGACGTACTCCTGGCGCCCGCTCTGGTAAGCGGCGCGGGCCTGGATGCCGATCAGGCGTTGCTGTTCAAGGCGCGCGCCCTCAAGTTTTTTTTTCTCGGTATCGAGGCGCTGGATTTCCTCTTCGCTCTTCTTCAGGTCCTGCTGCAGGCCTTTGACCTGCTTCTCCAGCTGGCCCATCTCGCTTTCGGTTTTCTTCAGATCTTTCTGCACGCCGGATTTTTCCTGCTGCAGCTTCTCCAGCAGTTGCTTCAGCTCGGCGACATCGGCGCGCGCGGCATCCAGTTGCTTCTGCGCATCGCTCTTCTCGTCGGCGATCGCAGGCGTCAGCAGGAGGGTCAGGAAAATAACGGCGAGGGCACGAAACATGGGGCGGGCGGCACCTGAATTAAGAACGCGCCTAGTATGCCTAAAAAATGGCCGGGAGCCATGGTTAACGTCACGTTGCGACGGCCCGCAGGCCAGGCATTGCACCTGGCTGCGGGCAGTTGCTTAGTTCAGCTCAACGATGCTGGTGCCGGTCATTTCCGTGGGTACTGGCAAACCCATCAGCGTCAGCAGGGTCGGGGCCACGTCGGCCAGTACACCGCCTGAACGGATTGTCGCCGGGCGTTTGCCAACATAGATGAAGGGCACGGGCTCGCAGGTGTGTGCGGTGTGCGCCTGGCCGGTGCTTTCATCCGCCATCTGCTCGACGTTTCCGTGGTCGGCAGTGATCAGCGCTTCGCCGCCGACTTTATCCAGCGCGGCGACGATGCGGCCGACGCAGCCGTCCAGGCACTCCACGGCGGCCACGGCAGCGGAAAACACGCCGGTGTGGCCGACCATGTCGCCGTTGGCGTAGTTGACGATGATCACGTCATAACGCTGGTTTTCGATGGCATCGACGATCTTGTCGGTAACTTCCGGCGCGCTCATCTGCGGCTGCAGGTCATAGGTGGCGACGTTCGGTGACGGGATCAGGATGCGCTCTTCACCGGCAAAGGGCTCTTCACGACCGCCGGAGAAGAAGAAGGTGACGTGGGCATATTTTTCGGTTTCGGCGATGCGCAGTTGGGTCTTGCCGTTATTCGCCAGGTATTCGCCGAGTACGTTGGTCAGGGCTTCCGGCTTGTAGGCGCTGGGCGTCGGGATGCTTGCGGCGTACTGGGTGAGCATGACGAAGCCGGCCAGTTGCGGCACGCGCGGGCGCTCGAACTCTTTGAAGCCCGGCTCGACAAAGGCGCGGGTCAGCTCGCGTGCGCGGTCGGCGCGGAAGTTCATAAAGACTAAGGCGTCGCCGTCTTCCATCCGCACGGGCTCGCCAATGGTCGTTGCTTTGACGAATTCATCGCTTTCGCCACGCTCGTAGGCAGCATTCAGGCCTTCCACTGCAGTGGCAGCGTTGAACTGGCCGTGACCGTCGACCAGCAACCCGTAGGCCTGCTCGACGCGGTCCCAGCGGTTGTCGCGGTCCATCGCGAAGTAGCGGCCGCTGAGGCTGGCGATGCGGCCCTTGCCGAGTTTGGCGAAGGTGGCGTCAAGCAGTTCAATGGACGGCTGTGCGCTTTTCGGTGGGGTGTCACGGCCGTCGAGGAAGGCGTGCAGGTAGATTTTTTCGGCACCGCGCTGAACGGCGAGTTCGGCCATGGCCACCAGATGATCCTGGTGGCTGTGTACGCCGCCATCGGAGAGCAGCCCGAGGATATGCACGGCTTTGCCAGCGCTGATGGCTTTATCGACGGCAGTGGTGATGGTTGGATTGGTGAAGAACTCGCCATCACGAATGGCTTTGGTCACTCGGGTGAAGTCTTGATACACCACGCGACCGGCACCGAGGTTCATGTGGCCGACCTCGGAATTGCCCATTTGCCCGTCTGGCAGGCCGACATCCATGCCTGAACCCGAGATCAGGCCGTGGGGCTGGGTGGCGCGCAGGTGGTCATAGACCGGCGTGTTGGCGGCCATGATGGCGTTGGATTCGGGGCTGTCACTGTGGCCGAAGCCATCGAGGATGATCAGTACCAGGGGTTTGGGCGTAGCGCTCATAAAGCTGGTTCGCTCTGGGTCGATGGGCGGGAAACAAGGCTGGGCATTTTACGGCCAAGTATGGAAAACGTCACCGCCGGGCGGGGTTTGGCCGACCTGTGCGGCTGTGTATACTGGCCGACATTTTACCGCCCCGGAACCGCACAATGCTTGCCAACTTGATTGAATTTGCCACTACCCACTATGTCCTGAGCGGTTTGTTCGCAACTCTGCTCGCGCTGCTGATCTTTACCGAAGCGCGCAAGGGCGGACAGAGCCTGAGCAGTCGCGAGCTGACTGCCCTGGTCAACAGCGAGCAGGGCGTGGTGTTGGATATCCGCGGGCAGAAGGACTTTTCCGCTGGGCATATCGTCGGTGCACTGAATATTCCGTTCGAAAAATTCGCCGCTCGTATGGTTGAGCTGGACAAACACAAGGCCAAAACCATCATCGTGGTTGATGCCATGGGCCAGCACAGCGGCGGCGTTTGCCGTGACCTGAAAAAGGCCGGCTTCACCGCGGCCAAGCTGTCTGGCGGGATTGCCAGCTGGCGTGGCGACAACCTGCCATTGGTGAAGTGAGATGCAGCCTGTCGTCATCTATTCCAGCGATTGGTGCCCGTACTGCATCCGCGCCAAACAACTGCTGACGCACAAAGGCGTGGCCTTTAACGAGATTAAGGTTGATGGCAAACCGGATGTGCGTGCTGAAATGACCCGCAAGGCGCGCCAGACCTCGGTGCCGCAGATCTGGATCGGCGACACCCATGTGGGTGGTTGCGATGATCTTTACGCCCTGGAGCGCGCGGGCAAGCTCGACGCGCTGCTCAAGGCTTAATTCCCTGTTTACCCGTACCTAACGACAAGAAGGCTTTGCCATGACAGAACAAGCTAGCAACGGCGCCGCTCAGGGCGAACAAAATCCACAGTTCTCCCTGCAGCGTATCTATGTACGTGACCTGTCCTTCGAAGCGCCGAAGAGCCCGGAAATTTTCCGTCAGGAGTGGGCGCCTAGCGTTGCCATGGACCTCAACACCCGTCAGAAGGCGCTGGATGGCGACTTCCACGAAGTGGTGCTGACCCTCTCGGTAACCGTGAAAACTGGCGAAGAAACCGCCTTTATCGCTGAAGTTCAGCAGGCCGGCATCTTCCTGATCAAGGGGCTGGATGCGGCGTCCATGAGCCATACCCTGGGTGCGTTCTGCCCGAACATCCTCTTCCCGTATGCCCGCGAAACTCTGGACAGCCTGGTTGTGCGTGGCTCGTTCCCGGCGTTGATGCTGGCGCCGGTGAATTTCGACGCCCTCTACGCTCAGGAGCTGCAGCGCATGCAGCAAGCCGGCGAAGCGGCCACCGCGCACTAAGGTTTGCGGTTGCAACAAAAAACGCCCTACGGGGCGTTTTTTTATGGCCTGCCATCCTTGGCGGCTACCCTGCGGGCCGTCGCTCCGCGACGTTAAAAATTGCTCCCGGCAATTTTTTATACGCGTTACTGGGCGTCGGCAAATCCCTGCTGACGCCAGGCTTCATAGACGGCCACGGCGACGGTATTGGACAGGTTCAGGCTACGGCAGCCTTCGCGCATCGGCAGGCGCAGGCGTTGTTCAGGCGGCAGGCTGTCGCGAATCTCCTGAGGCAGGCCGCGGCTTTCCGGGCCAAACAGGAAAGCATCGCCAGGCTGGTAGCTAACGTCGTGGAATGCCTGCGAGCCCTTGGTGGTAAAGGCGAACACGCGCGGCTGACCGATACTTGCCAGGCAGCTGGCCAGGTCGGCGTGGCGCTGCAGGGTGGCGTATTCGTGATAATCCAGCCCGGCGCGGCGCAGGCGTTTGTCATCCAGTTCGAAGCCCAGCGGCTCGATCAGGTGCAGGTGGCAGCCGCTGTTGGCGCAGAGCCTGATAATGTTGCCGGTATTGGGCGGTATTTCCGGTTGAAAAAGGATGACGTGAAACATGCGCGGCTCCGAGCTTGAAGACGAGCAGCATTCTACAGACCCGCGCCCCCGTCCGTGGGTGCGGGTAATTGCTTCATTGGGTGTGTTTGGATTTTTGATTGGTTTGATGATTGGCCGGATGTTCCAGCCTGACCCATTGTGGCTTGAGCGTGTTGACGTGCTGGAGCAGCGGCTGGAGTTCTGGTTCAACGTTGAGCCGGTGCCGCATGAGGAGCATGTGGGCGGTGTGGTGATCCTGCGCTTGCAGAGTTTTGGGCGCGAGCAGCAAGGCCAGTTAGAAGTACAGGGGCGCTTGGCCAACTGGCGTTTGCAGCGTGAGCGAAGGGATTTGGTCTTGAAGGTGGTGGCGGCCCGTCCTTTGCGCAGTGAATGGCACGCTGAAGAGGTGGACGGGCGCTGGCGGCTGGTGGTCAGCCTGATGGAGCAATAAAAGAGGGGAATCCCCGGCCTGCCTGTACCAAGGTCCCCAAAACTGGGATTGCTTGAGTCTATGCAGGCTGTGTGCCAGTTTTATTACGTTGGCTACAGGCCTAGTAAATAGAGGCTCAGAGTCTGGCGGCCGTTGTTGCCGATGACAGCTAGGGCTGGCGGGGATGAATCATAGCTGTGCATCGGGGTGGTGGATGTGCATTGCTTTGGCGCATTTCCCGCCGCGTTCATGGCGAAGGCCTTGGCGGGGATGGGCGCAGCACGGGGTCGAGGCCTATGCTTTGTGTTATACAGTCTTCAACTAATGTATGGCCTTTTGATGTCGCGTGGCTGTGCAGCGTTGTTTAGCAACTGGCGTTGCTATATGGCTGGCGAAGGTGTTGATTTCATATGTTTGGGTGAGGGGCAGTCGAGGCACAGTTCCAGGCGTTGCAGCAGAGGCATTGATCAGCATCAGGGGCGCGCCTGAACAGCTATTCTAAACTGTGCGGCCGGCAGGATTGCCTAGGTCGCTATGGGTGGTGGGGATTACAGTTGGCGTGGTTTGCTAAAAGAAAGATAAAAGTCGCCAATGGTTTGCTGGGCATCGAAACCAGTCCTGAAGGTATTGCACTGGCACGCGTGCTACGTGAGCCCGGCCAGCCGCCGCGCCTGCTGGAATGCCAATTCCATGAGGCCACAAGTGTTGAACAGCCTGCCTTGCTCAAACGCTTGGTCAATGAGCTGGGCTTTGCCGGCATGCCGGTCAACCTGCTGTTGCACCCTGCGACTTACCAGATGCTGCTGCTCGACAGTCCTGATGTACCTGCCACTGAATTGCGTGATGCGATGCGTTGGCGAGTCAAGGAGCTGATCAGTGAGCCGCTTGAGAACGTCGTCGTCGATGCGTTCAATCTGCCCGAAGATGCCTACCGTGGACGCTCACGTATGGCTTATTGCGCCGTCCTGAATAAGGCGCGGATGCACGCCTTGGGGGCCATGTGCAACGAGGCGGGTCTGCGCCTGGGCAGCATTGATGTCACCGAAATGGCGTTCCGCAATCTGGGCGTGCTTGCTGGCAGCGAGGGCATGAGCCTGGCGCTGCTGCGTTTACGCTCCAGTGAAGGGCTGATCGCTGTTCAGCATGGCGCCGATTTATATATGGCGCGGCGCATCGAGCAGGGCCTCGACCAGGCAGACCCGGAGTTCTCAGCGATGACCCTGGAGATTCAGCGTTCGCTCGATTACTACGAAAGTCAGCTCGGTAAGGGGTACATCAACCGGCTGCTGCTGTTGCCCATGAAGCGCAATGGCGCCGCAGCCCTGCAAGCCTTGTCCAACGGCTTGGCGGTTAAGCTGCAGGCACTGGATTTGCGTGAGCTGTTTCCGGGCCAAGCCAGCGCAGAATTATCCGAGCAGGAGCAAGCCTATTGCATGGGCGCCGTAGGTGCGGCGCTGCGGCAGGAGGTTGGCTGATGCAAAACCTCAACCTGTATCAGCTTGAACGTACACAACAGAGTGGACCGCGTCCCGCGCAGATGTTGCTGGGCTTAGGCGTCGTGTTGTTGCTGTGCCTAGGCCATGCCAGTTGGCAGGCTTGGCAGCTGCATCACGGCGCACAGCGTCTGGCCGAGAAGCAGCTGCAAGCACAGCAAGAAGAGGCCCAATTGGCATCGGCTCTTGGCAGTTTTATCGAGCCAACGCTGGATGAGCGATTACCCGAGGAGCTGGCTGCGCGCGAGCAGGGCAACCGTGAGTTGCAGCGACTGGTCGCTTACTTGCAGCTGCTTGGCAGCCAACGCAGTGCCGGATTTGTTGCACCGTTGGCGGCGCTGACCGAGCAACATCCCTCAAGTGGTTTGTGGCTGAACGGCATCAGCCTGCACGAGGGGGGGCGGCATATTCGTCTGCAGGGGCGTAGCCAGGACCAGGAGTTGCTGCCGGCGTACTTGCAGCGTCTGGGGCAGAGTGCCGTATTCAGCGGGCGTGAGTTCGCGCGTTTCGATGTGCAGCGCGGTGACGATCAACTGCTGCATTTTGACCTCTCGTCCCAGCTGAAGGATAAGGAGGCCGGCGATGAATAAGTGGCTGCAGCGCTGGCAGGGTATGGCCGCGCGCGAGCGCTGGCTGACGTACGGTGTGGCGCTGGGCCTTCTCGGAGTGCTCTATGTGCTGTTGATCGGCGACCCGTTGAGCATGCGCCTGGCCAAGCAGCAGAGTGATTGGCAAGTGGCCGAAGGTCGTCGTGCTGAGGCCGAGAGTGCTCGGTTGGAATTGCAGCGACGCACAGAGGCTGATCCTAATCGGCAATACCTCAACGCCCTCAGCGCTGCAGCGGCGAATCGTGATGGGCTCATCCAGCAGATTGATCAGCACACCGCAGAGCTGATCACCCCGCAGAAAATGCAAACGGTGCTGCAAGAGCTGCTGCGCAAACAACCGCAGCTGCGTGTGCTGGGCATGAGTAGTTTCAGTGAGCCGGTACAGTTGGCTCCTGCCGAGCCGGCTGCGGCGCCGGTAAGCGCTGACAAAGCGCCGCCTACCCCAGCGGTGACACTCTATAAACATGGCTTGGAGCTGCAGCTGGAAGGTGGTTATTTCGACCTGTTGAACTACCTGCAAGCAGTGCACGCCAGCGGTTGGCAACTCAACTGGGACAGCCTGGATTATCAGGTTGGCGAGGCGGGCCCGAGCAAGGCCAGCATCCGTCTGAAACTCTACACATTGAGTCGGCATGCGGGGTGGGTCGGTGTCTAAAGTCCTGTTACTGAGTCTGCTATTGAGCAGTGCGGCGCTGGCCGACAATGTGGGTATCGACCCGACCCAGCCACCGCGCGAGCTGTTGCCTGCCGCCGCGGCCAGTGGCGACAGCCCGCTGATATTGCAAGCCATCGTGCGTGGTGCCCAGGGCAGCCGCGCAGTGATTGGTGGACAGAACCTGCGAGTCGGCGAGCGCTATGCCGATGCCCGGGTGCTGGCCATCCATGCGCAGTCCGTATTGATTGAGCGCCAGGGCCAGCAACAGCTGCTGCGCCTGGCTGAACCCGTTATGCAACCGAGCCGATGATGCCCATGATCAGATTTTTGCCCAGTGTCTGTCTGTTGAGCCTGAGCTGTCTGCTTGTGGCCTGCCAGACCTTCAAGGATGGTGACGCGCAACTCTATGAGCAGAGCGGCAAGTTGCTGGATGACAGCCTCAAGCAGGCTCAGGCCGCCCCCAAGGTGATGCCGCCGCTGGCCGTGCAGGCCGCGTTGATCCCGCCGCTGGGCAGCGGCTTCAGCAGTGGCCCGCGCTTTGATGTGGCGGCCAAGGACATGCCGGCGCGTGAGTTCTTTCTCAGCCTGATGGAGGGTGCTGGGCAGAACCTGGTGGTGCATCCGGACGTGAGCGGCACCATTACCTTCAGTCTGCGCCGCGTCACCCTCGATGAAGTGCTCGCAGCGGTGCGCGACAGTTACGGTTATGACTTCCGCCGTACCAGCTATGGCTACCAGATCCTGCCCAATCAGGTGATTACCCGCAGTTACGACATCAACTACCTCAACCTGCAGCGTATCGGCCAGACCGATACACGGGTCAGCTCCGGGCAGGTGGAAAGCACCAGTAACAACAACGCGGGCAGCGGCGTCAGCAACAGCACCAACACCAGCGGCAACAGCAATACTGTGACCACCCTCAACGCCAGCCAGGTCAGCACTTCCAGCAATGTCGACTTCTGGAATGAAGTGCGCCAGGTGGTGGAAATGATCGTGGCGGGTGACAGCAACAGCAGCGTGATGGTCAATCCGCAGGCCAGTCTGCTGGTGGTGCGGGCGCACAGCGCTGCTCAGGAAAACGTCGCGCGCTTTCTTGAGCAGGCGCAGATCAACCTGCAGCGGCAGGTGATTCTGGAGACCAAGATCCTCGAGGTGCAGCTCTCCGACGGCTTCCAGGCCGGCATCAGCTGGGACCAGATTGGTGGCGATGTCAGCAGTAACCTGGGGGCTGCGGCGCTGAGTGGCCCAACTGGGGTCAATGGTGTATTCGGCATTGCCCTGACCCTGGGGGATTTCACCGGGCTGATCGAGTTGCTGGAGACGCAAGGTGAGGTACGTGTGCTCTCTAGCCCGCGTATCTCCACGTTGAATAACCAGAAAGCGGTGATCAAGGTGGGGACTGACGAATTCTTTGTCACCAACGTCTCCTCCACCGGTTCCACGGCCACGGTGGGCGGGGTTACTGAGCCGACCCAGGACATCACCCTGACGCCATTCTTCTCCGGTATCTCCCTCGACGTTACGCCGCAGATCGATCAGAACGACACCGTGACCCTGCATGTGCGGCCGACCGTCAGCCGTGTGCGTGATCAGAACAAGACCATCACCCTGGGCGAAGACAATGTATTCAACCTGCCGCTGGCGTTGTCCACCACGCGCCAGTCGGACTCCATCGTGCGTGCCCGCAGTGGCCAGGTGGTGGTGATTGGCGGCCTGCTGCAGAACAACAACGAAAACACCGATGCCAGCATTCCCTGGGCCAGCACCCTGCCGATCGTCGGCAACCTGTTCAAGCAGCAGCGCAAAGCACTGCAGCAGAGCGAGCTGGTGATTCTCATGCGGCCGCAGGTGGTCAGTGATGAGGTCTGGCTGAATGAGCTGCGCAAGAGTGCGCAAACCTTCAAAGAGCTGAGATAGGCCGATGTATGAAGCCTTCTTTGGTCTGCACGAAAAGCCTTTCGCGCTGACCCCGAACACCGGTTTTCTGGTGCAGCTGGCGCCCTATCAGGCGTGCCTCAACCTGCTGCGCGTGGCTCTCGGTGAAGGTGAAGGGTTTATCAAAGTCACAGGGGAAGTGGGCACCGGCAAGACGTTACTCTGCCGCACGTTGCTCAATGAGCTCGACGCTGAGCGCTTTCAGCTGGCCTATTTGCCCAATCCGGGCATGAGCCCGACGGGCTTGCGCCAGGCCTTGGCGCGTGAGCTGGGCATTGAAGGTATTGAAGAGCTGGATACCCAGGCGGTGCTGGAGGCCTTGCACCGACGGCTGATTGAGCTGGCCGCCGCAGGCAAAAGCACGGTGCTACTGATTGACGAGGCCCAGGCACTGCCTACCGCGACTCTGGAAGCACTGCGTCTGCTGACCAACCTGGAAACCGAGCGGGCCAAACTGCTGCAGGTGGTGCTGTTCGGCCAGCCCGAGCTGGATGCGACCCTGGCGCGTCCGGAGTTTCGTCAGCTGCGCCAGCGCATCACCTTTTCCTATCAACTGCGTGCGTTGGATGTCAAAGACACCAGCCGTTACTTGAGCGAACGTCTGGCGGTGGCCGGCTATCGTGGCGAGTCGCTGTTTGAAATGCCCGCAGTGCGGTGCTTGGTACAGGGCAGCGGCGGTATTCCACGATTGCTCAATATCCTGGCGCATAAAGCCTTGATGGTGGCCTTCGGTGAGGGGGTGCGGCAGGTGCGTGTCAGCCATGTCAAACGCGCCCGGCGCGATACTGAAGGTGCGCAACCTTTCCTGCATCGGCGCTCCCCCTGGTTGGGGTGGGGCATGCTGGTCGGTGTGTTGTCGATTGTGTTGGTTGTGGGCGCGTGGCCCTGGCTGGCGCACTGGCGGGAGTGGCTGCTATGAGCCTGGTGAACGACATGCTGCGTGACCTGGAAACCCGGCGCGCCGCACCCAGTGAACGGCTGCAGTTGGATGGGCTGTACGCGGTGGATGAAACCGCTGTGACCCGCCGCGACCGATATGAGCGTCTGCGCCGCAGCGTTGTCGTGCTGGCGGTGGTGGCCGTGCTCGCTGTCCTACTTGGCCTGTTGGTTGATCGGCTGCTCAGTGCAGCGCCTGAGGTGTCCACCGTAACGCCGCCCGTGGCGCCCGCTTCGGCGGTACCGTCGCCGGTGCAGATACTCGACGTGCTGCCGCAACATGATGGCCGTGGCTTGGTGCTGCAGCTGCTGCTGGATCGCAGCGTGGCCTATCAGCGTAACGAAGAAAGTGGCGCTGTCAGCCTGCGCCTGAAAGATACCCAGCTGGCCGGTGAACTGCAGCAGGGGCGGTTGCAGCGCGATGGCCGGAGCATTTCCTGGCGAGTGGAGAACTCGGGTACGGATGTGCAAGTCCTGCTGGTCGGCCTGGGCAATAGCTTGGCAGTGTCTGACCGCCTTGAAGCGGCAGGTGACCGCTGGATGCTTTGGATAGACGTGCCTCTGAATACGCCTGTTGAGGCGATTGATGCCCCTTTGGCACTGGATAACCTGCCCCCGGCCGAAGCCGAAAACGCGCACAGTGAAGCGCCACTGCCGGCGTGGGTCAGTGCGCCATTACCGACGCCTGTTGCCGCCTCGCCACCTCCACCCGCAGTACAACCCATAGCACCCGTTGCTGCGCCGCAGGTGAAGATTGCCGCGTACCAGCCCGACACCCTGACCTTGGCGCGTCAGGCCTTGCAGGCAGGCGACCACCCTCGCGCGATCAGCCTGCTTGAAACCCTGCAGAACACCCGTGGCCATGACCCACAAGTGCTGCGCTGGTTGGCCCGCGCCTATCTGGCGGCCGACGATCAGCAGCGTCTCCTCGACTGGCTGCCCGCGCAACTGGCGCAACTGCCCGATGACAGTGAGCTACGCCTGATACTGGCACGCGCGCAATTGCAGGCCGGTGATACCCGTCGCGCTGTGGCGACGCTGGAGCAGAACCCGCCGCGCCTCGAACAGGAACCGACTTACTTTGCGTTGCTGGCCGCCAGCTATCAACAGACCGACCAATGGCAAAACAGTGCCGACTTGTACCGGCGTCTGCTCGCCCTGCGGCCCAGCCAGTCAACCTGGCAACTCGGGCTGGCGATTGCCCTTGAGCAGCTCGATCAACCGGCCGAAGCTGGCCGCCATTATCGTCTGGCCCTCCTGGGCACAGACCTGGACGACAGCACTCGACGCTTCGTCAGTGAACGCGCCAAGGCGCTTGGAGGCCTTTGATGAGTCAGGATGATGTTCGCCAGCGCAAGGTGCGCCTCGGTGACCTGCTGATCCAGGCCGGTTTGCTCAGCGATGCGCAGCTGCAACTGGCCCTGCAGGATCAGAAACGCACGGGCTCCAAACTGGGCCGCACAGTAGTGGATATGGGCTTTGTCGATGAGGTGCGCCTGCTCACCGCCTTGTCCGAGCAGATGAAGATCCCGTTTATCGATCTCAAACACTTCAAGTTCGACCAGGAGTTGGTGCAAAAACTGCCGGAGGCCATGGCCCGACGGTTCCGCGCGCTGGTGTTGTCACGCGAAGGCGATGGCCTGCTGGTGGGCATGTCCGACCCGCTCGACCTGTTTGCCCTGGATGAAATGGACCGCATCCTCAAGGTCCGCGTGCGCCCGGCGGTGGTCCGTGAGGCCGAGCTGCTGGCGACGCTGGATACGGTGTACCGGCGCACCAGTGAAATTGCCTCGATTGCCGGTGAGCTGGAAGGTGAACTCAAGGACAGCGACTTCGACCTGTCCAAACTCGGCGCTGACAGCAACACCGAAGCGCCGGTGGTGCGCCTGCTGCAAACCCTGTTTGAAGACGCCGTGCAGATGAAGGCGTCGGACATCCACATCGAGCCCGACGAAGGCGTGGTACGCATTCGTCAGCGCATCGACGGCGTGCTCAATGAGCAGGTGATGAAGGAGGCGCGCGTGGCTTCGGCCCTGGTGATGCGCCTGAAGATCATGTCCGGGCTGGATATTTCCGAAAAGCGCCTGCCCCAAGACGGCCGTTTCAATATCCGCGTTAAAGGCCACAACATCGATGTGCGGGTCTCGACCATGCCCGTGCAGTACGGCGAGTCAGTGGTCATGCGTCTGCTCGATCAAACCGGCGGGGTGTCCACCCTGGAAGCCAGCGGCATGCCGCCCGACATGCTGGTGCGCTTCCGTCGCCTGCTGCAACGCCCGTTTGGCCTGGTGCTGGTGACCGGGCCGACGGGTTCGGGTAAGACCACCACGCTGTATGCCGGGCTGTCGGAGCTGAACAGTCCGGAGAAAAAGATCATCACCGTGGAAGACCCGGTGGAATACCGCCTGCCACGCATCAACCAGGTGCAGGTCAACGCCAAGATCGACCTGAGCTTTGCCCGCGTGCTGCGCGCCGCGCTGCGTCAGGATCCGGACATCGTGCTGATCGGTGAGATGCGTGACCAGGAAACTGCCGAAATCGGCCTGCGAGCGGCACTCACCGGTCACTTGGTGCTCTCGACCCTGCACACCAACGATGCCCTGACCTCGGCCATGCGCCTGATCGACATGGGCGCCGAGCCGTTTCTCGTCGCCACCTCGCTGAATGCCGTATTGGCCCAGCGCCTGGTACGCCGGGTGTGCGAGAACTGCATGCAGGATCACACCCCGGATGCCCGTCAGCTGGTCTGGCTGGAAAACCTCTACAAAGCGCCGCTGCTCGGGCGCAGCTTCAAGCGTGGCGCCGGGTGTCACCAGTGCCACAACACCGGTTATGCCGGTCGCGTGGGGGTGTATGAATTGTTGGAAATGGATGACGGCATGATCGCCGCCCTGCGCCGCAATGACCCGCAAGGCTTTGCCGAAGCGGCCCAAACCAGTGCCCACTACCGGCCGCTCGCCGCCTGTGCGCTGGACTACGCCTTGGCTGGGGTCACCAGCGTGGATGAAGTGCTAAAAGTCTGTGCCACCCTGACCGATGAAGGGGTGGCCTGATGGCGAGCATATGGCGCCAGGAGGCAGGGCGGTGAGCCTGTATCGCTTTACCGGTCGTGATGCCCAGGGCGGCAAAATCATCGGCAGCCGCGAGGCCGGTTCTGCTGACAGCCTGGCCAGTGAACTGTTGGCCGAACGCATTACTCCGCTGACCATCGAGGAGCAGGCACAGGCGAGTGACAGCGACGTGTTCGCCCAGCTCAAGGAAAGCCTGCGGCGCAAACATGTCGACCTGGAAGAGCTGATTATCTTCTGCCGGCAGATGTACAGCCTGAGCAAGGCTGGCGTGCCGATCATCCGTGCGATTGGTGGTCTGGCCGAATCCAGTCGCAACCTTTACCTGCGCGAAGTGCTTCAGGCGGTGCGCAGCGATCTGGAAGGCGGGCAGGGCATGGCCGTGGCGCTTAACGCCCATCCCAAGGTGTTCAACACCCTGTTTGTCAGCATGATCAGCGTCGGGGAAAACACCGGTCAGCTCGATCAGGCTTTCCGCCAGCTGTCGGTCTATCTGGAACTGGAGCGCGAAACCCGCAAGCGCATCAAGCAGGCCACGCGTTATCCGCTGTTCGTGCTGTCGGCCATGGCGGTGGCGCTGGTAGTGATCAACCTGTTCGTGATTCCGGCCTTCTCCAAGGTGTTTGCCCAGTTCAAGGCGGACCTGCCTTGGGCTACGCAGATCCTGATCGGCACCTCGCAATTCTTCCAGGATTTCTGGTGGCTGCTGGCGCTGCTGTTCGGTGGCAGCCTGTTTGGCTTTTTCAAATGGATCGAGACCGATGCCGGTGCCCTGAAGTGGGACCAGATCAAACTCCGCCTGCCGATTGTTGGCGGCATCTTCGAGCGGATCGCCCTGGCGCGCTTCACCCGGACTTTCGCGATGATGTACCGCGCCGGCGTGCCCTTGCTGCAGACCCTGTCGATCAACAGCGCCAGCGTGGGTAACCGCTACATCGGCCAAGCGATTCTGGCCATGCGTGAAGGCATTGAGCGTGGCGAAGCCCTTACCCGCACCGCGTCTGCCAGCGGCCTGTTTACCCCGTTGGTGCTGCAGATGATGGCCGTGGGCGAAGAAACCGGCGCGCTGGACGACCTGTTTGTCGAGGTGGCGGATTTCTACGAGCAGGAAGTGGACTACGACCTCAAGCAACTGGCCGATGCCATCGAGCCTATTCTGATTGTGGCCATGGGCATCATGGTGCTGGTGCTGGCGTTGGGTGTGTTTCTGCCGATGTGGGAACTGGCTTCGGCGGCCAAGGGTGGTCGTTGAAGGGTGAGTACCAATTGGAAGAGCACGTGCGCCTGGCGCGGCGGCTCGTGTGGACTATTGGCGGTGTACTGCTGGTGGCCGTGCTGCTGGCGCTGGCCTGGAAGATTGCCCAGGTCAGCGAGCGGCGTGCGCAGCAGGCCACCCGTGAGTACCTGGCCTCTAGTCTCGCCAGCCTGAGTGCCGAGCATCATGCACAGGGGCGTCCTCTGGACAGTAGCTGGCGCAAGAGAAATCCGTTTGCCCTGTTGCGTTGGCAGCAGGACAACTATTGCGGTGAATTGACGGGAGAGGCTGCGCCTCAGGGCGGTTGCTGGTATTGGTTACCAGACCACGCTTGGGTTCTTTACCAAGCCAGCTTTGCCGACGGGTGGACAAGAACACAGGGTGAGGTGCGTGCGTGGCGGTTGTTGGTGGTTTCAGCTGGCCCGCCAGCTGCGTCACAATCATTACAAGCATCTTTTACCCTGGAGCTTGAGGCAGTACCCGCGACGGAGTTGTCTGCAGCGGGGTATTGAAGTGACTGAGAGGAAGCAATGAAGAACAGTAAAGGCTTTACCCTGATCGAATTGGTTGTCGTCATCGTCATACTCGGCATTCTTGCCGCTGTGGCGCTGCCGCGTTTTATCAACGTCTCCAAGGATGCTCATGAAGGTGCCGTCAAAGGTGCCGGCGGTGCATTGGCTTCAGCTGTTCTGCTGGTTCGTTCGCAGTGGGAAGTGAATCGCTCCAACGGCTCGGATACGACTCCTGATACGGATGTAACTGGATACGGCGACGGCCTGGTGGATGTGAACGCCAGCGGCTGGCCAATCGGAACCGGTGGTGCGCTCAACTGCGTGCAGCTGTGGAACGCGATTCTGCAGGGATCTGCTCCGACTGTTGGCACTGCCTCGACACCGACTGCTCCGGTGGATTACGTGGCCACAACTGCCGGTACAACCTGTACTTACACCTATCAACTCGACCCGCCAGTGAGTGCCACCACAGGTGACCGGATCGTCTACAACTCCGCAACGGGCACTGTCGTCACGACTTACGTACGTTGATCAATTGCTGTTAGAGGACCTATCTGATGAAGAAGCAACAAAGCGGTTTTACCCTGATCGAGCTGATTATGGTGATTGTGATTCTGGGCATCCTGGCGGCGTTTGCGTTGCCGCGGTTTGCGGATTTCGGTGCCGATGCTCGCCGCGCAACCATCCAGGGTGTTGAAGGCTCCATGAAATCAGCCAGTGCAATCACGCGCTCGGCATTTCTGGCGGCTGGTACGAATCCAGGGACTGTTACTCTGGAGGGAGCTTCTGTGGCCATTTCGAATGGCTATGCCAGTGCTGCAGGTATCGTAGTGGCGGCGAATATCACAGGTACCAGTGCTACTGATAACACCAATACGGGCGATTTTGTTGTTACGACCGCAGCCACCACAACCACTGTGCAGGCGAAAGGTGCAACTACTGCGACTGCATGTCAGGTGGTTTATACCGCAGCCACTGCGACGGTGGCTCCGACTATTGTCCGTACTACCACTGGCTGCTAAACCCTGTGCGCGGCTTTACCCTGGTCGAGTTGCTGATGGTCATTGTGCTGATCGGCATTCTCGCAGCCGTGGTAGGGCCGCGTTTCTTTGATCGGCAGGTGTTCGATGAACGCCTGTTTTTTGAAGAAAGTCTGGCGGCAGTGCGCTACGGGCAGAAGCTGGCAGTGGCCAGTGGCTGTCCGATTCGCACCCAGATCAATAACACGGGCTATGCGCTGACCTATGCGCAGGTCTGCGGTCAGTTGGCCGCCGGTAGTGCAGTGGCTAACCCATCGGGTGGTAACTATGCCGCCAGCAAGCCGGAGAGCGTGACGATGACGACTGCTCTGGATATCACCTTCAATTCCCTGGGCGGCGCTGCCGGTGCGGCTAACACTGCCAATCTGGGCAACGGTGCCTTTGTTCTGAACGTCAACCCGGTTACCGGCTTTATCGGGACCACACCGTGAACGGGCGAGAGTCTGTGCGGGGTTGCCGCTGGTCTCGGCAGCGCGGGATGACACTGGTTGAGCTGGTGATCACCATTGTGGTGATCGGCATTGCCGCCGCCGCCATGTTTTCAGCCATGGCCAGTATTACCGGGCGCTCGGCCGATCCGATGCTGCGTCAGCAGAGCCTTGCCCTGGCCGAGGCCTATCTGGAAGCCATCAGTGCTCGTGCTTATGCCGACTTACCGGCTGCTGCGCAGGCCGCGCAAGCGGCACAGGACATCAATGGCAATGCGATTTTGCCGGGTTATCAGGTGGCTGTCGGCGTCGATACCACGGTGACGTTGGATGGAACACCGGCAACCCGCATACGCGTCACGGTCAGTGATCCGGGTGGGCAAACCCTAAGCCTCGACGGCTTCAGGACCAACTACTGATGCGCCGGCTCGCCTGCACTCTTTCAGCGTCCCGTACGCCCGTGCGGGTGGCTTATACCGGCCATGGCTTTACCTTGGTCGAGTTGGTGATGGTGATCGCCCTCTCGGGGTTGGTGGCGGTGATGATTGGCACGGTGATGTCGCGGCCGATGCAGGGCTTTGTCGACCAGAGCCGCCGCGCCGAACTGGTCGATCTGGCCGCCACGGCGGTCAATCGCATGGCCCGCGACGTGCGCCTGGCAGTGCCTAACTCGGTGCGTATCAATGGCGGGGTGCTGGAGTTGTTGCGGGCACCGTCGGGTGGGCGTTATCGCGCCAATCTGGCGGGCGGTGTGCTACAGGACCCGCCGGTGTGTGCTGCTTCGCCCTGTACCATTCCCTTTGCCGGGCCGTTGCAACTCAATGAACTGGCCTTGCCGGCCAATCTGTGGATGGTGATCTACAACGTTGGCAGTGCCGGGGCCGGCAATAACGTCTGGACGCCGGCGGCAGGCGCCCCCTCGGTGATCAGCCCACGTGTCAGCATCAGTGTGCAGGGCACTGAGCTGTACCTGACGGATGCGGCCATCAGCGGCTTTCGCTTTCGTTATGCCTCACCGCAGCACCGTTTCTTCCTCGCCGATCAGGTGGTGGGCTATCGCTGCAGCAATGGTCGGTTATGGCGTGGCGAGTTCGACTCGCTGGCCGCCAGCTATGACTACAGCACTGCTGCTCCCGTGGTCGATAAGGTGGATTGCGCCAACAGCAGTTTCACCTACACGCCAGGCACCAATATTCGCAGTGGTCTGGTGACAATTCGACTGACGCTGAGCACCAACGGCGAAACCATCAGCCTTTTGCAGCAGGTTCATGTCGACAATGCGCCCTGAACGAAATGAGGCCGGCTTTGGCCTGGTAGCGGCAATGTTTCTGATCATCATCGTGGCGTTGGTGATCGCCGCGATGGCGCGCCTGGCGGTGACCCAGAATGCCACCACCAGCCTGGCCATCCAGCAGGCGCGCGCCTATCAGGCCGCGCGCGCAGGGATTGAGTACGGCATTGTCCGGGTGCTGGCTGGCCAGGGCTGTACGAATTTCGCACTCGGTGGTTTTCAGGTTGCGGTGACCTGCACCCCATCGGCAGCGGTGGATATTCCCGAAGAAGACCGCCTGGCTGTGCAGTTCTTCAGCATTACGGCCCGGGCTGAACATGGCCAGCCGGGTAACCCGGACTATGCCTATCGGGAGATAACCTCGGTGGTGGAGCGACCATGAACATGTACCTGCGTTGCTTAGTTGTCGGGCTGCTGCTGTTGAGTGGCAATGCGCTGGCAGTCAGTTACACCCTGCCAAGCGCGACATTTGCGCCTTGCCAGGGGACCTGGACGGCTGGCAGTAACACCTGTAGTGGCCAGGTCAGCTTTGCCAGCGGCGATACCCTGACCAGCAGCAGTGCGCTGATTATGCGTATCGTCAGATGGCAGCCGTCATGGAACGTTGAGCCGTGAAGGTGCAGGTGTCGGTTGTTGGTGAGTCGTGCGCCAACAAGGTGAGCACACTATTTGGGTTGGAGAATGGGGTATGAAGATGGGCCTTGAGGACGGGCTTCGCGGCTTTAGACGGATGGCGTATGCGCTGTCTCACGTTGGACTGCTGCTCGTACTTTTTGCTCTTCTTCCTTTTCAGGCAATGGCCGCGACTTATGCATTTCAGTCCACGAACTATGCGTGGGAGTCTGCTAATACCAATATTGTCTGGGACCAAACGCAGACTGGTTTTCCTCGTGATGATGACAAACAAGTTATCAATATTGGTTTTACCTTCCGCTTTGCCGGCGTTAATTACACCCAGGTTCGTGTACATGCCAATGGGGCTCTGCAATTTGGTGCCGATACGCAGTTCCATCGGCAATTTAATAATACTGATCTGCCAATAACTACTACGCCCCCCGCTTGCTCAGGCTGTTCAGCAGGTACACAGGCCGATCGCCTGATGTTGTTGTATTGGGATGATATCAACCCGCGGTTGGGTGGCACTGTGCGATATCAGACAAAAGGCACTGCACCTAATCGCAGGTTGGTGGTTTCTTGGGAAAGTGTTCCACACTTCAACTTTGGTGGGGCCTATAGCTTTCAAGCCATTCTCTATGAGTCAGGTGAGTTTGTTTTTCAATACGGTACAGGTAATGCCAGTGGTGTGAGTGCCACTATTGGTGTTGAAATCGATAACTCCGACTTCACGCTCTACTCCCTTAATAGTGAATATAGCTACTCCGGCACAGCTATTCGCTGGTTTATCCCTTCGGGGGAGCCCGCTCGTTTGGCTGAGTACCGTTTTGAGGAGGGTGTGCTCAATGGCACAGTCAACGAAGTTATTGATTGGTCCGGTAATGCGTTCCATGGGCAGGCCGTTGGAAGTGCTTCTTCTGAGGCCGATGGCTACATATGCCGGGGGGTTCGCATTGCGGCAAATACCAATGGCACCAGCAATGCGGTAAATACCAATCTTGATATCGATGCAGCCATTGGTAACAGCGGTTCAATTACCTTCTGGTATCGGGGGAATAATGCTTGGAGTGTTCGTGATCATCAGCTGTTGGATGCAACTACTCAAAACAATCGTTGGTTTTTTCTGACTAAGCGCGCTAATCGCACGTTGCGTTTTGTGATGAGTGATAGTGCGGGAGGTCTTGCAACTGTAGACACACTCCCACAAACGGTGAATGCCAATGCTTGGAAACATATTGCTGTTACTTGGCGATTTGCACCAGGTACAAACCAGACCGTTCTTCGGATTTACGTGGATGGCGTGCTCGCGAGGGTCGCGCAGACAACTACTAATGGCATTCTGCCCAGTAATTTAGGTACGTTATTTGTTGGTGATAATCGCAGTTCCGTGATCGGTCAAAATGGAACGCTAAACTCGGCCGATGGTACTTTCGATAGTGTGCGGGTTTACAATTTTGAAATTAGTAATGCTGCTGTTTTGGCTGACGTGGTTGCGACACATCCCTGTGTGGTGATTGATCATATTCGAATTAACCATGATGGCGCAGGGTTAACCTGTAACCCAGAGACCCTAACGCTGCAGGCGTGCGTCGACAGTCTTTGCACTTCGTTATATACCGGAGGCGTTAGTGCGACCCTCCGTTTAGACGAACAGGCTGTTGGATTCGCCAGTTTCTCAGGTGGTACAGGTACTGTGCAGTTCAATAAGAGAACTGCAGGCACGTTTTTGCTGGATGTTGTAGAAGTAAAGCCGGTTGCTAGCAACATTTCCCGATGCCAGTTGGGGGGGGCTTCGAACAGTTGTTCAATTACCTTTGCAGACAGCGGTTTTTTGTTGGATGTCCCCAATTTGCTGGCAGCGCGGCAAGCTGACGCAACCATTCGAGCTGTGCGCAAAGATAATGCCAGTCAGGCCTGTGTTCCAGGCTTTGCAAGTGGTAAGCGCAATGTCCAATTTAGCTCTACGTACACCGACCCTGACAGTGGAACCGAGCCTGTTGTCGTTAATGGCGTGAGCTTGGTGGGAGGTACCGCTGCGCTCGACTTGAATTTTGATGCGAACGCCAGCGCACCACTTACTGTGCGTTACGACGATGCTGGGCTGGTGACGCTCAGTGCTCGCTACATTGGCAATGACGACTCTGACGATGACGGATTGCTGATGACGGGTGTTGATCAGTTTGTAAGCAAGCCCTATGGATTGTTGCTGGAGACTGATGCTGCGGGCAGTTGTGCTGCAAACATATCGTGTCCTGTGTTCCCGGGTGGTGTACGTGCTGGCGATCCGTTCAGCATGCGCATCAAGGCAGTAGCCTGGCAAAGTGATACTGAGCCACTTACGGCAGCAGACCTGAGTAACAATCTCGTTACACCTAACTATCGTCAGAACAACATTGCCTTGAATAGCCAAGTTCAAGCGCCTGCTGGTGGTAGCAACGGTGTGCTTGGGATCAGCAGTTATGCCCATCTCGTGGGCAATGAAACTACCGTGGAAAACCAATCTATTTCTGAAGTTGGTGTGTTTAGGTTGACGGCCACGCCACCGGCTAACGGTTATTTTGGTGAGACGGTCAGTGGCGGCAGCAGTGGTCTGGTTGGGCGTTTTATTCCGGCGTATCTTGGCGCGGCCGGCAGCGCCAGCCTGACGCCGAGTTGTGGCAGTACCTTCAGTTATCAAGGGCAGCCCATGGGTTTTACTTCAGGCAATGAGCCGACCTTGATGGTTACTGGTTACAACAGAAGCGGCAACGTCACGAGTAACTATGATCGTGGTGACTTTTGGCGTCTGGCAGTACCGAATGCCGGTGCGTTTATTTCGACTACCTGGGTAGTTGGACTTGATGCGCGCCTTGCCAGCCAAGGGACGGCCAACCTCACACAAGAGGGTGCGGGGGATGGGGATGGTAAACAGAGTTTTCGCTGGAGCAATCAACAGCTGCTCTATAAATCGGCGGAGCTGCCGAGCAGCGATGACTATCCGTTTACGGCCAGTGTGCAGCAGCGTTTTGTTGCGGCAGCCTTAACTGACAGTGATGGGGTTTGTATCGGTGCTGGGGGCGGCTGCCAAGACTTTAGCTATGACTTTACCAATAGCCCCGGCAGCGAAGTGCGTCTGGGCCGCTTGCGCCTGGGCAACGCGCATGGCTCGGAACTGCAGGGGCTGAGTCTGCCGGTGGTGCTGGAGAGTTGGCAGGCTAACGCAAACGGCAGCTTTCAGCCTGAAGGGTTGGACACCTGCACCACGGCTGTCAGCCTAGGGGCGGCGCAGCTGGATCAATTCAGTGGCAATCTGGCCGCGGGGGAAACCACAGCCAGCCTGGCTTGGCCGCTGAATCCAACTCAACGTCAGGTGCTAATGAGTGCGCCAGGTAGCGGCAACGATGGTTCGGTGCAGGTCAGTTATCCGTCCGCGCCCAGCTGGTTGCAGTACCCCTGGGACGGGACAACCCGTTCGGCAGCACGAGGCCTGGCCAGTTTTGGGATATACAAGGGCTCAGCCCCGGTGATCTACCGCCGCGAGCTGTATCGCTGAAATAACAAGGCCGCCTGTGCGGCGGCCTTGCTTGGATCGAGTTAGCCGCGAGGCCTCAGTCGTCGCTGTCTTCGTCATCCGCGCTTTCGACGTTCATGCCCAGTTCCTTGATCTTGCGCGTCAGGGTATTGCGGCCCCAGCCCAGCAGCACGGCGGCGTCGCGGCGGCGGCCGGCGGTGTGCTTGAGCGCGGTCTCGATCATGATCCGCTCGAACGCTGGTACGGCGGTATCCAGCAGGCTGGACTGACCACGGCCCAGGGCCTGATCGGCCCACTGGCGCAGCGCCTGTTCCCAGTTGCTGACCGGCGCGCTTTCCTGCGGCTGGCTAAGCAATTCGGGCGGCAGGTCGTCGACATGCACCTCACGGCCCGAGGCCATGACGGTGATCCAGCGGCAGGTGTTCTCCAGCTGGCGCACGTTGCCCGGCCACGGCAGCTGCTGCAGATAGTCTTCGGTTTCGCTTTTCAGCAGCTTGGGTTCGACTGCCAGCTCCAGCGCGGCGCGGCTCAGGAAGTGCCGGGCCAACGTGGGGATATCTTCGCGGCGATCCGACAGCCGTGGAATATGGATACGGATCACGTTTAGGCGGTGGAACAGGTCTTCGCGGAACTTGCCGGCCTGCACCAGGCTTTCCAGGTTCTGGTGGGTGGCGGCGATGATGCGCACGTCCACTTTGACCGGGGTGTGGCCACCCACCCGGTAAAACTCGCCATCCGCCAGCACGCGCAGCAGACGGGTCTGGGTGTCGGCCGGCATGTCGCCAATTTCATCGAGAAACAGTGTGCCACCGTCAGCCTGCTCGAAACGCCCACGACGCTGATTAGCCGCGCCGGTAAAGGCGCCTTTTTCATGACCGAACAGCTCGGACTCCATCAGGTCTTTGGGGATCGCTGCCATGTTCAACGCGATAAACGGCGAGGCCGCGCGCGGGCTGTGGCGATGCAGGGCGTGGGCGACCAGCTCCTTGCCGGTGCCGGATTCGCCGTTGATCAGCACGGTGATATTGGAGTGCGAAAGACGGCCGATGGCGCGGAACACCTCCTGCATAGCCGGTGCTTCACCGATGATCTCCGGCGTACGCGGCTGCTCGACCGGCACGGCCAGGCTCTGCTGCTCCTGCGCATGCATATTGGCGCGCTTGACCAGCGACACCGCCTCGTCGACATCGAATGGCTTGGGCAGGTACTCGAACGCGCCGCCCTGGTAGGACGCCACGGCGCTGTCCAGGTCGGAATGCGCGGTCATGATGATCACCGGCAGGCGCGGGTACAGCTCGCGGATGCGCGCCAGCAGATCAAGGCCGCTGGCCCCTGGCATACGAATATCGGAAATGATCACATCGGGTTGCTGACGGCTCAGGCGGCTAAGCACGCCATCGGCGCTGTCGAAGCTCTGGGTAGTCATACCTTCCTGTTGCAGGGCCTTTTCCAGGACCCAGCGGATGGAGCGGTCGTCATCGACAATCCAGACGGTTTCACTGCGACTCATGACGGTGATACTCCTTGTTCCAGCGGCAGGAAGATCGAGAACACGGTATGACCCGGATGGCTCTCGCACTCGATCAGGCCTTGGTGCTGACTGATTATGTTCTGGGTAATGGCCAGGCCAAGGCCGGTGCCGTCGGCCCGACCACTGACCATGGGGTAGAAGATGGTTTCTTGCAGCTCTGGCGGAATGCCGGGGCCGTTGTCGATGATTTCGATCTTGGTCACCAGGCGGTGGCGACAATGACCGATGGTGAACTGGCGCAGCGCACGGGTGCGCAGGGTGATGCGGCCCAGGCGTAGATCGCTTTGCCCGGACAGCGCCTGCATGGCGTTGCGCACGATATTCAGCACCGCCTGGATCATCTGCTCGCGGTCGATCAGCACATCAGGAATGCTCGGGTCGTAATCGCGCACCAAAATGATGCTGCCTTGGCTTTCCGCTTCCACCAAGCTGCCGACACGCTCTAGCACTTCGTGCACGTTGGTCATCGCCAGGGACGGTAGCTTGTTCGAACCGAGCATGCGGTCGACCAGATTACGCAGGCGGTCGGCCTCCTCGATGATCACATTGGTGTAATCCTTGAGGCTTTCTTCGGGCAGTTCGCGCGCCAGTAATTGCGCGGCGCCGCGAATGCCACCCAACGGGTTTTTGATCTCATGGGCCAGGCCGCGCACCAGCAATTTGGTGGTTTCCTGCTTGGACAGCTGCGCTTCTTCTTTGGTGATGCGCAGCAGGCGGTCGCGTGGGTGCACTTCCAGCAGCAGCAGGGTTTCGCCTTTGCTGAGCACCGGTGTCACGGCGTAGTCGACGGTCAGGGTCTGGCCGCTGACTGAAGTCACCACTGCTTCGCGCTTGTTGAACGGATGAGCGTGTTGAACGGCCTGGCGCAGGGCGCTCAGCGCTTCGCTGGATTCGGTAAACAGCTCGCTGATGAATTGCCCGTGACTGCGCTGACCACTGACGGCCAGGAGCATCTCCGCTGCCGGGTTCATGTACTCAAGGCGCAGGTCGTCGTTGAGCAACAGCGTGGCAGTGGTCAGGTTGTCCAGCAGCAGGCGGTGCAGTGCGTCGTTGATGATCATATGGGATGTCAGCAGACCCTTGGGTTCCAGCAATGCAGCTGGAAAATGCAAGAAGCAAACCAAAGCCCCGAAAAGAAGCGTGTTTGGCCGTGGGATGCCGGGAATTAGCTGCTTTTCAGCGCAGCCGGGTCGCGCGCGGCGACCCAAAACAGGGAGAGTATAGAAACGCTGATCAATATGCGCACTGCTTTGGTGCGTAATGCGAGATTAGATAAACGGGACGAGGGGAATGTCTTTCTTTTCCGGCGGTTTGTCCTTGAGCGGACACTCCGGGCGCACGCCGTAATCGGCCTTCTTGCAGGGTGTCACCATGCGTTTCTGCGCCAGGGAGATGCGCAGCATGTGGAACGGCTGAGTGGGGGTGCGTTCGATGATGCGGCCCTGCTGGTCGATGATTTCCACCGCCAACTGGTGCGTGCCGCGGTCGATATTCTCCAGCGGGAAGACCGGGCTGCTGCCTGCTTCGCCGACCTGAGTGCCATTCAGCAGCAGTCGATAGCTGTGCTGGGGGAAGAGTTTCGGTTCGCTGTTGACGCTGACAATTAGGTTGCCCGCGCTGTCGCGGATGGTCGCGTCAGGCTGCGGCACCAGAATACGCAGCAGGCTGTAGCGCTGGCTGGGTTCTGGTGGCGCTTCAATAACTGGCGCGGTTTGCGTTTGGGTGGTCGGCATCGAGTTGCTGGGCGCCAGTTCGACACGCTCGGCATCGCCGGACCGCGGTTTGTCGGTGAAGACGCGATTCCCTTCGGCATCTATATAGGTGTAGACCTGCGCGAGGGCAGGCAATGCGAGCAGCATCAGGCTGCAAAACAGCAGATTGCGCATAGTCAGGTGGCTGGCTTAGGTTTTGGTTTCGGTGGCGGAGGTGGTGGGCGAAGGGCCGGGCTGCTGGTGTTGACTCGCTGCACGGTAAAGGTGGCAGTGGCGCTCTGCTGGATTGATTGTTCGCCACTGAGGACTTCCACAGCCAGGCTGTGCTCGCCACGGTCGGCATTGCTGATTTGCAGGCGCGGTACGTTACTCGGTTGACCGTGTGGCTTGCCGTCGAGCAGCAGGCGCAGGCGATGGTTGCTGGCCAGGCGTGGCTGGATGTCCACGCCCACGCTGAAGGTGCCATTGTTCGCACGCATGGCCTCGTCATCCGGGATACCGGTCAGCTGCAGGGTGCTGTAAGGCGCGGCTTTGTCGACAGGGTCTGTGGTGGTTGTGGTGGGCTGGCTCGGGACGGGCATCGACACGCTGTTGGTTTTCGGCAGCTCGACATTCTGCGTCGCCTGGCCTTCGGGCGGCTGGTCGGTGAATACCGTATTGCCACTGGCATCGGTGTATTTGTAGATCTGCGCACTGGCCGGCAATGCCAGGCCCAGTAGCAGGCAAATAAGTAGAGGGCGCATACCGGACTCTCCCTAGTAAGGTGCCCTAAGCCTTGCACTGGTAGCGCGCGCTGGCAAGCATGTTGATGGCTGGGCGTGTACCAGCGCAGAAAACTACGGGCTGAAAGGTGGCTTGTGCCAGGCGCCAAACGCAAAAAGGCCACCCGAAGGTGGCCTTTTGTATTGCGTGCGGGCTTAGACGCTGTAGTACAGGTCGTATTCCAGCGGGTGTACGAAGGTGCGTACTTTGATTTCTTCTTCGGACTTCAGCTCGATGTAGGCATCGATGAAGTCGTCGGAGAACACGCCGCCTTTGGTCAGGAACGCACGGCCCTTGTCCAGCTCTTCCAGGGCTTCTTTCAGGCTGCCGCACACTTGTGGGATCAGCTTGCCTTCTTCTGGCGGCAGGTCGTACAGGTTCTTGTCGGCAGCATCGCCAGGGTGGATCTTGTTCTGGATACCGTCGATACCGGCCATCAGCAGTGCAGCGAATGCCAGGTATGGGTTGGCAGCCGGATCCGGGAAGCGTGCTTCGATACGGCGAGCTTTCGGGCTGGACACGTATGGAATACGGATCGAAGCCGAACGGTTACGCGCCGAGTAAGCCAGCATTACCGGAGCTTCGAAACCTGGGACCAGACGCTTGTAGGAGTTGGTCGACGGGTTGGTGAAGCCGTTCAGGGCCTTACCGTGCTTGATGATGCCGCCGATGAAGTACAGGGCGGTATCGGACAGGCCGGCATAGCCTTCGCCGGAGAAGGTGTTCTTGCCATCTTTGGAGATGGACATGTGTACGTGCATACCCGAACCGTTGTCACCGTACAGTGGCTTCGGCATGAAGGTCGCGGTTTTGCCATAGGCATCGGCCACGTTGTGTACGCAGTACTTCAGGGTCTGAACTTCGTCAGCCTTGGCCACCAGGGTGTTGAACTTCACACCAATTTCGTTCTGGCCGGCAGTCGCCACTTCGTGGTGGTGAACTTCGATGACCAGGCCCATTTCTTCCATGGCATTACACATGGCAGTACGGATTTCGTGGTCGTGGTCGCACGGCGGAACTGGGAAGTAGCCACCTTTAACGGCTGGGCGATGGCCCTTGTTGCCGCCTTCGATGTCAGCGTCGGTGTTCCAGGAGCCTTGTTCGGAGTAGATCTTGAACATGGAGCCGGAGATGTCGGACTTGAACTTCACTTCGTCGAAGATGAAGAACTCAGGCTCTGGGCCGACGAATACGGTGTCGCCGATGCCGGTGGTTTTCAGGAACTCTTCAGCGCGCTTGGCGATCGAGCGTGGGTCACGGTCGTAGCCCTGCATGGTGCTTGGCTCGATGATGTCGCACACGATGATCAGGGTTGGTTCTTCGGTGAACGGATCCAGTACGGCGGTTTCGTCAACCGGCAGCAGGATCATGTCGGAGGCTTCGATGCCTTTCCAGCCGTGGATGGAGGAGCCGTCGAACATTTTGCCGACTTCGAAGAATTCGTCGTCCAGCGCATCGCGTGCCGGCATGGTCACGTGGTGCTGTTTGCCCTTGGTGTCGGTGAAGCGCAGGTCAACCCACTTCACGTCGTGTTCTTTAATAAGTTGAATCGACTTCGACATGCTGTCCTCCAGGTGGATAAGGCTCGAATCGTGAGCCCTCAATAGTACGGTACGGCCGCGGCATACTCCGCCAGGGCATCCTGCCTCACAAGGGAGCAAATTGCATGCCAGTGCACAGGAATGGGTGTAAGCCCTGAAACTCAGGGCTGGCGGGGGTTGCGTAGCGCTGCCTGATAAATATTTGCACTGTTATGGGTCGCTATATTTGTTGCGCGCACATTAATGGTGCGTTTTTTGCGTGGGTGAGGATTTTTGATCAAAGCGTGAGCAATTTCCGCTATAATCCGCGCCCCTGTTTTTTCGCGGCCTCGGCACCCCCTGTTTTCATGAAACTGATTGTTAAAGTCTTCCCAGAAATCACCATCAAAAGTCGGCCGGTGCGTAAGCACTTTATCCGGCAGCTGGCGAAGAACATTCGTTCGGTTTTGCGTGAGTTCGATCCCCAACTGCAGGTCAGCGGTGTGTGGGACAACCTTGAAGTCGAAACCCAGATCAGTGAACCGAAAACCCTACAGGCGATGATTGAGCGTTTAAGCTGCACGCCGGGCATTACCCATTTTCTGCAGGTCGACGAATACCCGTTGGGTGACTTCGATGACGTGCTGGAAAAGTGCAAGCGGCACTTCGCCGATCAGCTGCCAGGTAAAATCTTCTCCGTGCGCTGCAAGCGTGCGGGTAAGCACAGTTTCAGCTCCATGGATGTCGAGCGCTATGTTGGCAGCCAGTTGCGCCAACAGTGCGGCGCGGCCGGCATCTCGCTGAAAGACCCGGACGTGGTGGTGCGCATGGAGATTCGCGATCAGCGCCTCTTCGTTATTCATCACCAGCACGAAGGCCTGGGCGGTTACCCGCTGGGCTCGCTGGAGCAGACCCTGGTGCTGATGAGCGGTGGCTTCGACTCCACCGTTGCCGCCTACCAGATGATGCGCCGCGGCCTGGTCACCCACTTCTGCTTCTTTAATCTAGGCGGGCGCGCTCATGAGCTGGGCGTGATGGAAGTGGCGCATTACCTGTGGCAGAAGTTCGGCAGCTCGCAGCGCGTCCTGTTTATCAGCGTGCCGTTTGAGGAAGTGCTGGGCGAGATTCTCGGCAAGGTTGATAACAGCCAGATGGGGGTCATCCTCAAGCGCATGATGCTGCGCGCCTCCACGCGCATGGCTGAGCGCTTGCAGATTGATGCGCTGGTTACCGGCGAGGCGATCTCCCAGGTGTCGAGCCAGACCCTGCCGAACCTCGCGGTGATCGATTCGGCCACCGACATGCTGGTGCTGCGCCCGCTGCTGGCCAGCCATAAGCAAGACATCATCGACACCGCCACGCGCATTGGCACAGCTGAGTTCGCCAAGCACATGCCGGAATATTGCGGGGTTATCTCGGTCAACCCGACCACCCGGGCAAAGAAGCTGCGCATCGAGCATGAAGAGAGCCAGTTCGACATGGCCATTCTCGAGCGCGCCCTGGAACGCGCGACCTTGCTGCCGATCGACAAAGTGATCGACGAGTTGGGCAAGGACGTGCAGATCGAGGAGGTCAGCGAAGCGCTGGCCAACCACGTGATCATTGATATTCGTCACCCCGATGCTGCCGAGGACGAGCCACTCGCCCTGCCTGGCGTCGAGGTCATGGCGCTGCCGTTCTACGCCCTGAACAGTTCGTTCAAGGCGTTGGATGAGGCGCGTCAGTACCTGTTGTATTGCGATAAAGGTGTGATGAGTCGTTTGCACGCCCACCATCTGCTGAGTGAGGGGCATGCCAATGTGCGCGTTTATCGTCCGGCATAAAACGCCCGGGTTGAATGGCGGCAGCATCCGCCATCGCCCTCCCGACCTACAGGCGGCGTGATTAACACGCTCGCGCCGCCTGGCAGAAATCGCAATTAGTTAATACTCGCCGCCTAGACTAAGCGGCACACCGAATCCTCTGATCGAGATACACACGTGATCGAAAATCTACGCAACATCGCCATCATTGCCCACGTTGACCATGGTAAGACCACCCTGGTAGACAAACTCCTGCGCCAGTCCGGCACCCTTGAGCGTAACGAGCTCAACGACGAGCGCGTAATGGACAGCAACGACCAGGAAAAAGAGCGCGGCATTACCATTCTCGCCAAGAACACCGCGATCAACTGGAACGGCTACCACATCAACATCGTGGATACCCCCGGCCACGCCGACTTCGGCGGTGAAGTTGAGCGCGTAATGTCGATGGTTGACTCCGTGCTGCTGCTGGTTGACGCCCAAGATGGTCCGATGCCGCAAACCCGCTTCGTGACTAAGAAGGCCTTCGAAGCCGGCCTGCGTCCAATCGTGGTCATCAACAAGGTTGACCGTCCAGGCGCGCGTCCGGACTGGGTTCTGGACCAGATCTTCGATCTGTTCGACAACCTCGGTGCCACCGAAGAGCAGTTGGACTTCAAAGTCGTCTACGCCTCGGCCCTGAACGGCATTGCCGGTCTGGATCACACCGACATGGCTGAAGACATGACCCCGCTGTACCAGTCCATCGTCGACAACGTGCCGTCCCCGGCTGTTGACGTTGATGGTCCGTTCCAGATGCAAATCTCCGCACTGGACTACAACAGCTTCCTCGGCATCATCGGCGTTGGCCGTATCGCCCGTGGTCGCGTCAAGCCGAACACCCCGGTGATCGCCATCGACGCCGACGGCAAGAAGCGTAACGGTCGTATCCTCAAGCTGATGGGTCACCACGGCCTGCACCGCATCGACGTTGAAGAAGCCACCGCCGGTGACATCGTCTGCGTCAGCGGCATGGACTCGCTGTTCATCTCCGACACCCTGTGCGACATCAACCATGTCGAAGCGATGACCCCGCTGACCGTCGACGAGCCGACCGTCTCCATGACCTTCCAGGTCAACGATTCGCCGTTCTGCGGTAAAGAAGGCAAGTTCGTCACCAGCCGCAACATCAAAGAGCGTCTGGACAAAGAGCTGCTGTACAACGTGGCCCTGCGTGTTGAAGAAGGCGACAGCGCTGACAAGTTCAAGGTCTCCGGCCGTGGTGAGCTGCACCTCTCGGTACTGATCGAAACCATGCGTCGCGAAGGCTTCGAAATGGGTGTAGGCCGTCCAGAAGTGATCATCCGCGTTGTGGACGGCGTGAAGCAGGAACCGTTCGAAAACGTCACCATCGACACCCCGGAAGAATCCCAGGGCAAGGTCATGGAAGAGATGGGCCTGCGTAAGGGCGACCTGACCAACATGGTGCCGGATGGCAAAGGCCGTGTACGTCTGGAATACAACATCCCTGCTCGCGGTCTGATCGGTTTCCGTAACCAGTTCCTGACCCTGACCAACGGTGCTGGCATCCTGACCTCGATCTTCGATCGCTACGACACCATGAAGTCCGGCGACATGTCCGGCCGTCAGAACGGTGTACTGGTCTCGGTAGAAACCGGTAAAGCGTTGACCTACTCCCTGGAAACCCTGCAGGCGCGTGGCAAGCTGTTCGTCGAGCACGGCCAGGAAATCTACAACGGTCAGATCGTTGGCCTGAACAGCCGTGACAACGACATGGGCGTTAACCCAACCAAAGGCAAGAAGCTCGACAACATGCGTGCTTCCGGCAAAGACGAAACCATCGCCCTGGTTCCGCCTGTTCGCTTCACCCTGGAGCAGGCGCTGGAATTCATCCAGGACGACGAGCTGTGCGAAGTTACGCCGAAGTCGATTCGTCTGCGTAAGAAGATCCTCGACGAAGGCGAGCGCACCCGCGCTGCCAAAAAAGCCAAGAACTGATAACAGTTCTAGCTAACTGAAAAGCCCCCGCCGGCGCGAGCCTGCGGGGGCTTTTTGTTTTCGGATGGTCTACTGGACGTATGTTGAGTTTGCGCGCAAGGTTTGACGAGTTTTTCACAGTCTGTCTGGCATAACAGGCACCACTATTGGGCTGCCATGAGGTTGCTATGTCTGCAGTGTTGACAGGAGCGGCGCGCCAGCGGGTCGATTGGGCCGGGCTGGGTTGGGCGTTTGTGTTTTTCTGGTACTTCTCCGGCGTGACCCAGTTGTTGATCCAGCTGACCGGTACGGCGGGGTTTTCTGGCTTTCGTCAGGCGTTGCTTGCCAGTGCCTTGTGGCTGGTGCCGTTGCTGCTGTGGCCGGCGCGCTCGCGTCAGCTGGCTGCGGTGATTGGGGCAGTGCTATGGCTGTGTTCGCTGGGCAGCTTTGGTTACTTTCTGATTTACGGGCAGGAGTTCTCCCAAAGCGTAATTTTCATCATGTTCGAGTCGAACCTGAATGAGAGCCGCGAATACCTGATTCAGTACTTCTCCTGGTGGATGCTATTGGCATTTTTCGCTTACGGTCTGGGCGGGTGGTGGCTGTGGCGCCAGGTGCGGCCGGTGTATTTATCTCGCCCGGGCGCGGTGTTCGCGGCGGCTCTGGCTTTGTTTGTGTCGCTGGGTTACCCGGCGTTGCGTCAGTTCAGTAAGCACGACAGCTGGCAGGCGGGCTTCGATAATTTTACCCAACGCATTGAAACGGCGACGCCCTGGCAGTTGGCGGTGGGCTACAAAAATTACCGTGAGCAGCTGGCCAATATGCAGGTCTTGCTAGCGGAGAACGCCAGCATTGCGCCCTTAAGCAACTTACAGGACGCCCATGCTGGGCAGCCGGCCACCTTGGTGTTGGTGATTGGCGAGTCGACCAATCGCCAGCGCATGAGCCTATATGGCTACCCGCGTGATACCACCCCGGAGCTTGATGCGCTGCGTGACCAGTTGCAGGTATTCGATAACGTGGTCACGCCACGGCCTTACACCATCGAGGCCTTGCAGCAGGTTCTGACCTTTGCCGATCAGGAGCACCCGGAGCGCTACCTGACCACGCCCTCGGTGCTCAACCTGATGAAGCAGGCGGGTTACAAAACTTACTGGATCACCAACCAGCAGACCATGACCAAGCGCAACACCATGCTCACGACTTTTTCCAAGCAGGCGGATGAGCAGGTTTACCTGAACAACAACCGTGAGCAGAATGCCCGCCAGTACGACGGGGATGTGCTGGAACCCTTTGCCCAGGTGCTGGCCGACCCGGCCCCGCGCAAGTTTGTGGTGGTGCACCTGCTGGGCACGCACATGAGCTACCAGTACCGCTATCCGCCGGAGTTCGCGCGTTTCAACGACCGTACGGGTGTGCCGGCGAATGTCACGGATGATCAACTGCCAACCTATAACAGTTACGACAACGCGGTGTTGTACAACGACCATGTAGTGGCCAGCCTGATCAAGCGCCTGGCTGGGCAGGAACCGAATGGCTTTCTGCTGTACCTGGCGGACCATGGCGAGGCGGTGTTCGATGCGCCCAAGGTCGATGTGCTGGGGCGTAATGAGGCCGCGCCGACCAGCCCGATGTACACCGTGCCGTTTATTCTCTGGAACTCGCCCCAGTGGCGCACGCAGCAACCCCGGGATTTCACCACGGCGCTGTCACGGCCCTACAGTTCGTCGCACTTTATCCATACATGGGCGGACCTGGCGGGCCTGCGGTTTGATATGTACGAGCCGCACAAAAGCCTGGTGAGTGATGCGTTCAGGCCGTTACCGCTGCTGATTGGCAATCCCGAGCAGCCGAAGAGCCTGATAGATTTCAGCCTGATCAAGCCCAAGATCGATGTGACTGAACTGGCTCAACGTGAGCGGGAGCAGCCTGCTGTCGAGCTGTAAGACGCATGAAAAAGCCCCCGTCAGCCTGGCTGGCGGGGGCTTTTTATGGGCTCGTTACGCTGCCCTCGGTTAAATCCCGCTTTTCACCTTGCTCCAGATGCGCGTGCGCACACGGTCAATCTTCAGCGGCATGGCTTCCAGAGCGTAGAGGTTGTTCATCGCCTCTTGCGGTGGGTAAACGGTGGCATCGGCTTTCAGCTTGGGGTCAACCAGGCTGTCGGCAGCGCTGTTGCCGTTGGCGTACTGCACGTGATTGGTGATCTGTGCGATGACCTGGGGCTGCAGCAGGTAGTTCATAAAGGCGTAGGCGGCCTGCTCGTTGTTACTGTCGGCGGGCATGGTGACCATGTCGAACCAGATCGGCGTGCCTTCCTTGGGGATCACGTAGTTGATACGGATGCCGTTGTTCGCTTCGGCGGCGCGGTTGCCGGCTTGCATGATGTCGCCAGAGAAGCCCACGGCCATGCAAATGTCGCCATTGGCCAGGTCGCCGACGTACTTGGAGGAGTGGAAGTAGCGCACGTTCTTGCGCATCTCCAGCAGCAGTGCTTCGGCCTTTTTGTAGTCCTCAAGGTTCTGGCTGTGGTGTGGCAGCCCCAGGTAATGCAGGGCGATGGGCAACAGCTCCGGGCCGTTGTCGAGAATCGCTACACCGCACTGGCTGAGCTTGGCCAGGTATTCGGGCTTGAAGATCAGGTCCCAGGAGTCGAGCGGCACGTCCTCGCCGAGCAATTCACGCACCTTGGCCATGTTGTAGCCGATGCCGGTGCTGCCCCATAGGTAGGGAAAGCCGTACTGGTTACCAGGGTCGTTGGTTTCCAGGGCCTTCATCAGGATCGGGTTGAGGTTGTTCCAGCCGGGCAGGCGGCTCTTGTCGAGTTTCTTCAGCGCGCCGCCCTGAGTCTGCCGGGCCATGTAGTGGTTGGACGGGAACACCACGTCATAGCCCGAGCGCCCTGCCATCAGTTTGGCGTCGAGGGTTTCATTGCTGTCGTACACATCGTAGTGGCTGCTGATGCCGCTGCTTTGCTCGAATTGCTTGAGGGTGTCGGGGGCGATGTAGTCCGTCCAGTTGTAGATGCGCACGGTTTCCGCGGCCTGGCTGATGCTGCTGAGCAGCAGCAGGGGAAGCAGTTTTTTCAGCATGGGAATACCTCATCGTTTTTATCGGTGTTGTCGAAGCGGCAGTTGAATAGGGTGGAGCAGGGCCTGCGTTGGGCCGGGTTACTTGAGCAGAACGAAGCTTTTGCGCACGGTTTCCATGATGTCCCACACGCCGAAGGTGTTGGCGGGCAGCAACAGGGCGTCGCCAGCTTGGATCTGCATGGGCTCGCCGCCATCTGGGGTGAAGGTGCAGCGCCCGGCGATAAAGTGGCAAAACTCCTGCTGGGCGATCTGCCGGCGCCAACGCCCGGGTGTGCATTCCCAGATACCGGCGGCGACGCCGTCCGCATGCTCGATGCCCTGGCTGCTGGTGATCGCCACGGGCTCGCCGAGCGGCACGGCCACCGGCGTGGCATCGCTCAGGGGCAGGTGGGCGGTGTTCTTGAAGTGTTCGATGCTCATGAAACTCTCCGTTAACGCATGAATTTTTCCATGGTGCCGGCCAGGCTGCTGGCCAGCTGGCGCCGCCAGGGCGCGCTGTCTGGGTTGGCCAGTACGCGGTCCTCATGCACAAAGCTCTGGATGATCGCGTTGTAGCCGAGCCAGCGCAGCGGTTCCGGCTCCCAGCGCGGCAGGCGGTTGATCGGCTGGTCGCCGAGCACCCAGGGCTGGCGGGTCAGCTCGCTCTGCTGGTCGAGAATCAGGTCGGCCAGAGTGCGCCCGCCGAGGTTGCTGGCGCCCACGCCTTCGCCACCGTAACCGCCGGACAAGGCGATGCCGTTGCTGCGGTCCACCAGCATGTGCGGGCGAAAGCGCCGCGCCATGCCCAGGTTGCCGCCCCAGGCGTGGGTGATGCGCACCTGCTTGAGTTGCGGGAAGAGTTCGCCAAACAGGTAGCGGCGCAGGTCGCGCTCGTCCTCACTGAGGTTGAAATCGGTGCGCAGGCGGCCGCCAAAGCGGTAACCGCCGCGGGCGCCGAATACCAAACGGTCGTCGGCGCTGCGCTGGCCATAGGTCACCTGGCGGCTGTTCTCGCTGAAGGCCTGACCGCGCTCCAGGCCGATATCGGCCCAAACTTCCTTGGGCAGTGGCTCGGTGGCCACCAGCAGGCTCTGTACCGGCAGCTGATGGTTGCCTAGCGGCGGCAAACTGGCGGCGTAACCTTCCACGGCCGGGACGATCCAGTCAGCGCGTACGCTGCCAGTGGCGGTGCGCACCAGGCCGGTTTGCCAGTCGGTCACTCGGCTCTGTTCATACAGCTCGACGCCCATGGCGGTAACGCAGCGCGCCAGGCCGCGCACCAGCTTGGCGGGTTGAATGGTGGCGCAGTGCGGGGTGTAGATGGCGCCAAAGGCGTTGGCCAGCTGCAGCTGTTTGCCCAGGTCGAAGGGCGTCAGCCAGCGGTAGTCGGTTTCGTCCAGGCCCAGGGCACGCAATTCGGCCAGGTGTTGACGCAGGCTGGTCAGCTGCTCGGGGTAGCGCGCGGCACAATACAGTACGCCGGCCTTACGGTAATCGCAGGCGATCTGCTCGTCCTGCAGCACACTGGCGACTTCATCAGGAATGCCATGCAGCAGGGCATAGGCACTTTGGCGCGCGGCGCTGGGTTGGTCGGCGAGCAGGTTGTCCTGGCCGAGCAGGTTGCCCATCAGCCAGCCGCCGTTGCGCCCGGAAGCGCCGAAGCCGGCAATCTCGCCTTCGAGGATGACGATGCGCAGGTGTGGCGCCTGGCGCTTGAGGTAATAGGCGGTCCACAGGCCGGTGTAGCCCGCGCCGATGATTGCCACATCGGCGTGCAGGTCTTCGGTCAGCGCGGGGCGGGCGGTCAGCGGTTCGGTCAGCTGATCCATCCACAGGCTGAGGGAGCGCCATGGGCTCATCGTCGATCTCCGGCAGTCAATCACTATGCGATGCGCAGAGACTAGGAGGTCGATCAGGGCTTGTCTTGTGTGCGTGCCCGCAAGGAAATTTGTTTGAGGTAGGCCTTGGGCGACAAGCCGGTGTGCCGGCGGAAGCAACTGTAGAACGCTGAGAGCGAATTGAACCCAGCGGCGAAGGCCAGCTCATCGATGCGCAGCAGGTCGTTGCCGGCGTCCAGGCTGGCGAGCAGGTGCTGCAAGCGCTTGTGGTTAATGTAGCGGTAGAAGCTCTGGCCGAGCACCTGGTTGAGCAGGTGGGAGATCTGGTTGCGGCTGTAGCCGGTGGCGGTTGCCACCTGCGGCAGGCTCAGTTGCGGGTCGAGGTAGGCCTGGGCGCGCTGCATGTAGTCTTCCAGGTCCTGCGCCAATAGCCCCAGCTGGCGGGCACTGAGGCCGAGGCGGCTAAGGGCCGGGCGGGAATCACTGGCGGCGGATAGCTCGCGCTCTTCGCGCATCAGCGTGGCGTATTCATGGATGCGCCAGATCAGCCCGTCACGCACGGTAATCGCCTCGCCGGTGCGGAACGCCAGCAGGCCGCCACTGCCGTGCAGGCTGATGCGGTACTGGATAAACGCGGTATGGCCGTCGATGCGGATGCGGTCGGTGTGCTCCAGTGCTTCGCCAGGCTGGCGCGGCAGGTTGTTGCGCACATACTCGCGCAGCTCGGCAAAGCCCATGCAGCGCTGCTGGAAGAAGTCGTGGTACTGGATATCCGGGTGATACAGCGCCATCACCGCGTCGAGGTCGCGGTCTTTCCAGCTGTAGTGATAGCGCATCACCGTGGCGCGGGTGCGCTCGGTCTGTTGGGCGTCATCGGGGAAGTCGGCGTTGTGCATGCCTGCCAGCTTGCCCGAGGCGTCGCGGCAGCTCAATGCTGTTGCTTAGCTCTTCGGCTTGTAGGCGCAGTAGCCGGGACGTGGGCCGATCTTCGGGTGGTTGCGGCAGGTGTCCGGACGCTTCTCGTAGATGGTGCACAGGCGGGTTTTGCGATCGAGGTAGTAGCAGTCGTTGTTGCTCATGCGGGTCAGGGTGAAGATGCCCGACTTCTGATGGAAGCGTTCGACGATGCCGTCTTTCTGCAGGCGCTTGGCGATGTTCTTCAGCGGCTCGCTGCGTTCGAACTCATCAACCACGCCGATGCGGATCAGGTCATTCAGGCGCGCTTCAACCGGCAGCGTGCAGCAGCTGGACATGCAGCTGTGGCACATGTCGGCGGTGTATTTAGCCCAGGTTTCCAGGCGGTCGAGTTCGGCGGCGGCAATCAGGTTGTTTTTCATCGGGGCAGGCATGCATCAGTGGTTCGGCGCGCGATGATAGCGGCCTGGCGGCGTTTGTGAATGACTATCTGCCGGCTGGTCATCGTTTGTGCGGCAGCGTCGCTCCGAGTTTCTTGTTGTGCTGTGATGCGTGCGGCATTCGTCTCTCTGGGTATGCACCGGTCGGGCTCCTATACTGCTGCGCAGTGTGCGCCGGGTGCCGGGCAACAGGATGTTCGGGTTTAGCTGATATAGGAACGCGCTGCATGCAATGGATCTTCATGCTGGTGGGGTTGGTGCTCGGGGCGTTGGCGGATGAGACGCTGACGGCGTCACTGCTGGGCGCTCTGATAGGTTTGGGCCTTGGCCAGGCGCTCAAACTGCAGGGTTTGGCGCGCGAGAATGCTGCGCTGACAGCGCAGCTCAAGGCGTTTTCGCAGCGCTTCGAGCAAGGTACTGCGGCGCTGTATGAGCGCTTGCTCAAGTTGGAGCAGGCTGCCACGCCAGCTGCCGAGGCACCGCCTGTTTCGGAACCGATCAGCTCCGTTGCCGAGCCTGCACCTGAACCTATCGGCAGTGCCCAAGCGGCCCAGCCTGAACTGGATTGGACCCTGGATTTTGTCCTGCCCGAGCCTGCTCCTGAGCCTGTCGCACCCATGCAGGCTACGGCCGAACTGGCCGCCGCGCCGATCAAGCCGCCTCCCGCTAAGCCATGGAAACCTGTCGAACCGCGTCAGCCAACGCTGCTGGAGCGAGGCTTTACTGCGGCGAAGGACTGGCTGCTGGGCGGCAATACGGTGCTGCGCGTCGGTGTGGTGCTGTTGTTTCTCGGCCTGGCCTTCCTGCTGCGCTACGCCACCGAAGGTGTGGTGGTGCCGGTGGAATTTCGCTACGCCAGTGTCGCCGCCAGTGCGGTGGCCTTGCTCGGCCTCGGTTGGTGGTTGCGTCTGCGTAACCCAAACTATGCCCTGATGCTGCAAGGCACCGGCGTTGCCGTGCTGTATCTGACGGTGTTTGCCGCGATGCGCTTACACCCGCTGTTGGATCCTGGCGTGGCGCTGGGTCTGCTGGTGCTGGTCACGGTTTTTTCGGCGATTCTGGCGCTCAAACAGGATGCCCTGGGCCTTGCGGCTGCAGCGGCTCTGGGCGGTTTCGCCGCGCCGATCCTGACCAGCACCGGCAGCGGCAACCATGTGGCGCTGTTCAGCTATTTCGCCCTGCTCAATGCCGGGATCTTTGCCATTGCCTGGTTCAAGGCCTGGCGGCTGCTCAACCTGATCGGCTTTGTCGGCACCTTCGGCATCGGCTTCGCCTGGGGCATCCGCTCCTATAAGCCAGAGCTGCTGTGGAGCACTGAGCCGTTCCTGATTCTGTTCTTCCTGATGTATGTGGCCATCGGCCTGCTGTTTGCCCGGCGCAAGCTGCGTGAAGCCCTGGATGCGCCCGAGAACCCTGATGAACTGCTGCGCTGGGCGGCACGTAAAGGCGACTACATCGACGCCACCGTGCTGTTCGGCCCGCCGCTGGTGGGCTTTGGTCTGCAGTTCGCCCTGGTGCAGCACATCGAGTTTGCCGCAGCGTTCAGTGCGTTGGCGCTTGGGCTTTTCTATTTAGTGCTGGCGCGGCTGCTGGTCGGTCGCAGCGGTGATCGTGCCGTGTTGCTGGTGGAAACCTGCCTCGCGTTGGGCGTGGTATTCGGCAGTTTGGCGATTCCCTTGGGCCTTGATGCGCGCTGGACTTCGGCCGCCTGGGCGGTGGAAGGCGCGGGCATCTTCTGGCTCGGCCTGCGCCAGCAACGCAGCCTGGCACGGGCATTCGCCCTGCTGCTGCAGATGGGCGCGGCGCTGGCGTTCGTCATCGGCTTACGTGGCGGTGAACTGACGCTGCTGGACGGTGCGCCGCTGGGTGCGTTGATGCTCGGCGTGGCTTTGCTGTTCAGCTACTGGCAGCTGCGCCAGAACACGCAATACGCCAGCAGCTGGGAGGTGCGCGGATTGCCGGTACTGGCCTGCGCCGGGCTGGCCTTTCTCTATCTGCTTGCACCACTGCTGTTTGCCGCCCAGGGCACGGCGATCAGCTGGGCGCTGGCCGGCTTGCTGACGCTGTGGCTGGGCTTGCGTATTCAGGCACGGAGCTTTCTGTTCAGCGCCTTTGCCGTGCAATTGCTAGGTGGTGTGGTGTTTATGCTGGACATGGCCGGCAATGCGGCCACCGGCATGGGCGGCTTCTCTGCTGGTTGGCAGGGCTTGCTGACTTCGTCCTTGATCGGTTTCGGCCTGATCGCAGGCATGCTGCTGGCCGCGCGTGATCCGCAGGTGGGTAACGACCGTCGTCTGCTGCGCGGGCTATCCGTGGTGCTGCTGGTGGGTCTGGTGTTCCTAAATCTGGCGGTGCTGTTCGTCCTACCCTGGGCCACGGCGAGCGCGGTGTGGGGCGGTAGCGGGCTGCTGATCATCTGGCTCAGTTTGCATCTGCAGCAGCGCGCCAGCTTTATCTTCGGTCTGCTGTTGCAGGTGCTGGCGGGACTGGTGTTCCTTGCAGTCAGCCCGCTGCTGTTCGGCCAGCTATCGGCCGAGGGCATTCGCCCACTGGCGCATATGGATTTCTGGACGCCGCTGGTGCTCGGTGTCGCTGCGTTGGTCGGCGCCTGGCGCTTGCAGCAACTGGCGCGGCGCGAGGCGCCCAGCGCTCTTGGCAATTTCAGTTTGCTGGGCCTGGCGCAGTTGCTGCTGGTGTGGGGTGCGGCCTGGTGGGCGTTGGCGCTAAGCAGCGAAGTGGTGCGATTTGTTGCGCCGGAGTGGCAGGCCAGTGCTTTGCTGGCGGTGCTGGCAGCCAGCGTCGCCCTGGCGGCATTTCTCGCCCCGCGCACGCGCTGGGCCGAACTTGCGCTGCTGTGCGGCCTGCTGACACCGCTGGCCGGCGTGGTGCTGCTGCACGCCTGGCACCTGCATTACCATCCGGCAGCGCAGTTCGGCTGGCTGGCCTGGGCGCTGCTGTTTGCTGTGCACTTCTGGGCCCTGCGACGCTTGGCTGCGCAGTTGCCGGCGGGGGCGCTGAGCGCTGCCCATGTACTCGGCTGCTGGTTGCTGCTGGGCGTGCTGGCGCTGGAGCTGCGTTACCTGCTGTTGGCGCTGTCGGAGTATTACAACGCCTGGCGTTGGCTGGGTTGGGCGCTGCTGCCGAGTGCCTACCTCTGGCTGATGGCGCTGCCGCGTCGCTGGCCTTGGCCGGTGGCCGCTTACCCGCGCGAATACCGCGTGTTGGCGTCGGCGCCGTTGGCGCTGCTGATGCTCGGCTGGTTCTGGCTGGCCAATGTCGTCAGCGCTGGGGAGGCTGAACCGCTGGCCTATCTGCCGCTGCTCAACCCGCTGGAACTGGGTTTGCTGTTTGCCCTTGGCGCGGTATTCGCCTGGGCGCGCCTGGGCCTGGCCGAGCTGGGTGTCGAGAGTCTGCGCAGTCAGTGGCTGACTCAGGGCGTGGCCGGCGCCTCGCTGTTCGCGTTGCTGACTGCCATGGTGATGCGCACCGCACATCATTGGGGCGGTGTGCCTTATCAACTGGATGCGCTGCTTGATTCGATGCTGGTGCAGGCGGGGCTGTCGATTGTCTGGACGCTGATCGCGCTGCCGTTGATGGTCCTCGGCAATCGCCTTGGCCGTCGCGAGCTGTGGCTGATTGGCGCGGCGCTGATCGCGCTGGTGGTGGCCAAGCTGTTCTTCGTCGAGCTGGGTAATCGCGGTGGCCTGGAGCGCATCGTGTCGTTTATCGGGGTGGGTGTATTGCTGTTGGTGGTGGGCTATTTTGCGCCCTTGCCAGCACGCAAAGCGGATGCGGATCAGCCGCAGGAGCCAGCATGATCAGTCGTTTAATCAGCACTATTTTGCTCAGCCTGCTGTGCAGCGCGTCAGCCTTGGCGAAGGAGCAGCCAGGCGACTATGCCGTGCAATTACCGCTGAGCCTCAGTGGCGAAGGCCCCTGGTATCGCCTGGATGTGCCGATGGCACTGCATTTCGCTGCGCGCTATGGCGATTTGCGTGATCTGCGGGTGTTTAACGCCGAAGCCCAAGCACTGGCTTACGCCTTGGTGGCAGGGCAGGGCGAGTCGCGCGACAGCCAGCAGGAGCAGGCGGTGAAGTGGTTTCCGCTGTACGCCGAACAGGGCGACAACGCGGCCTCGCCAAGTTTGCGGGTACAGCGCAGTACCAGCGGCACCTTGATCGAGCTGCTTGATGAGCCAGATGCAGCCGCCAAGCCGGCTCTGCTGCGCGGCTGGCTGCTGGATGCCAGCGCAATGGACGAGCCGCTGGTGCGCTTGCAGCTGGATTGGAGCGGCGCTCAGGACGGTTTTCAGCGCTTCAGCATCGAGGCCAGTGATGACCTGCAAGACTGGCAGTCCTGGGGCAGTGGCCAGCTGGCGCGCCTGTCGTTTGATGGTGAGCGTGTCGAGCAGCGCCAGGTCGAGCTGCCAGGGCTTAAGGCGCGCTATGTGCGTCTGCTCTGGCAAAGCCCGCAACAGGCGCCGCAGCTGACGGCCGCGAGTCTGCTCAGTCAACGCAGTGACAGCGTGCCCGCGCCGCTGGTGTGGTCACAGCCGCTGGCAGCAACGCGCAGCCCGGATGGCGAATACCAGTGGCAGTTGCCCTTGGCCTTGCCCCTGGAGCGTCTGCATGTCGAACTCAGTCAGGCCAATAGCCTGGCGCCGATTCGCGTCAGTGGTCGCCATGAAGCCAAGGGCGCTTGGCAATCACTGGCGCAGGGCCTGCTGTACCGGTTGCCGGAAAATGGTGCGGAAATCCGTCAGGACGAATTGCTCTTGCCGGGCTGGCCGGTACAGCAGCTGCGTTTACAGGTGGATGAGCGGGGCGGCGGTTTGGGTGTCGAGCCGCCACAGATAAAGGTGGCGGTGCGCGCCACCCAGCTGGTGTTCCTCCAACGTGGCAGCCCGCCTTATCGGCTGGCGTTGGGGCGAGCGGGAGCGCAGTCGGCGGCCTTGCCGCTGACCACTCTGATTCCGGGTTATGAACCAGAGCGCCTACAACAGCTGGGCATCGCTGAGGCGCAGTTGCAGGCTGAGAATCTGGCGCAGCAAGAGCAGGCCGCAGCGGGTGAGAGTGACTGGAAACGCTGGGGTTTGTGGCTGGTGCTGCTAATTGGGGTGGGCTTATTGGCGCTGATGGCGGTCAGCCTGTTGCGCCGGCCGAGCGCTGAATAGCGACTGTTGGTGAAATAAAGGCCAGCTGGCTAACGATTTTTGCAGTATGGTTGGCACCTTAAATTGATTAGCGTTTGAGGTCAGGAAGGCCCTTGCGTATCTCGACTTTGCCCCGTTTTGTGGGCGCGCCTGTGCGTTTTCGCGTTCGCTCTGACCGATTCGCTCAGCTGCTTCTTTCGGCAGAACCTACCCGATGAATGCCTGCGGTAATTCTGGCTGGGCGCTCAGTGCCCCGGTCATTCTCACCGGTCTGGTCTGCATCGGGGTGCTCTTGCTGGCCCGCTGGGTCACGCGGCAGCGCTATTTCCCGGGGCGCGAGAGCTTTATCGTGCTGCACTTGGCGAGCCTCTGGTGGATGATTGCCGCCAGCCTGGAAATGGCTGCGCAAGGCCCACAGTGCAAAGTGTTCTGGGCCACCATGGCCTGGCCGGGCATTCTGGTGGTGCCCACCTTCTGGGCCATTTTCCTCTGGCAATACGTCAACAGCGTGCGTCAACCGCTGCCGCTGCGTAGCACCCTGGGGTTGGCCGTGGTGCCGGTGCTGATCTGGCTGATGGCCCTGAGCAACCCCTGGCACGGCCTGTTCTACGGCGCGGGTACGGCGCCACTGAGCGATGAACCAGGCGCGCCGATTCGCTATCAGCACGGGCCGCTGTTCTACGCTGCCGCTGCTTACGTTTACCTGTTTATGACCTTCTGCATGGGTGTGGTGTTGCGCGCGGCCATCGTCAGTTATGGCGTGCATCGCCGTCATTACCTGGCGTTTGTGTTCGTCACGGCGGTGCCCTGGGTTGCCAATATCAGTTATGTGGTGTTTGGCTGGATGCTCTTTGGCTTCGATCCGACGCCCTTCAGTTTCGCCTTTACCCTGGTGGCGTTTGCCTGGCTGATCGTTGGCGTAAGGTTGTTTGACCTACTGCCGGTGGCCCGCCACCTCCTGTTGGATGCCTTGCTCGATCCGGTGCTGGCGGTTGATGCGCAATTGCGCGTGATCGAGGCCAATCCAGCCGCCTTGAAACTCGCCAATCTGCGCAGTGGCTGGCAGGGCCGGCAATTGGAGGATTGGCCGATTCTCGGGGCAGATTTGCAGCAGCTGCTCAGTCAGCAGGATCAAGGTGAGCATGACCGCTTGTTGACCCTGGCCAACTCGGCGCGGTATTTCGAAGTGCGTATTCGCGCCATCGAGCGGGTGACACATCGCGGCACCGTGGTGCTCGGGCAGATGCTCTACCTGCGTGATGTTACTCAGCGCCACCTCAGTGAGTTAAAGCTGGCCGAAGCCCTGGCCCTCAGCGAGGAGCGCCTGCGCACCATCACCAACCTGCATGAGCAACTGCAGGAACAGGCGCTGTGTGACCCGCTGACCGGGCTTTACAACCGGCGTTATCTGGATGAGTTTTTTACCCGCGAGTTGGCCGTTGCACAGCGCGAGCGCACGCCGATTTCTCTGGCGCTGATCGACCTGGATCATTTCAAACAGCTTAACGACGAGCACGGCCACCTCGAAGGCGACGACGTGCTCAAGGGCGTGGCCCAGCACCTGCTGGAGAATCTGCGCAGCTCGGACGCGGTATTCCGTATCGGTGGCGAAGAGTTCCTGCTGATCCTGCCGCGTGCCGATGCCCACGAAGCCCGCGCGCGTCTAGAAACCATCTGCCGTGATTTGGCCGCACACCCCTTGCCAACGCGGGGGGGCGCACGCTATGTGACCCTTTCGGCCGGCCTGGCGCTGTGGCCGGAGCAAGGCTTGGTGCTCGATGAATTGCTGCACGTGGCCGATGACGCGCTGTATCAAGCCAAGCATGCGGGGCGCAATAGGGTCTGCAGTCTGGCCTGATGGTCCGGCAACTCCTTCCATCCAGTGCTAAAGCGCTTTCCCCGCTAAAAGGGTAAACTGCGCGCGATTTTTCTTCCTTCCCGGAGCCATCCATGTCCCGCGTTACCCTCAGCCGCTACCTGATCGAGCAGACCCGTTGCAACAACACCCCGGCCGATCTGCGTTTCCTTATTGAAGTGGTCGCACGGGCCTGTAAGGAAATCAGCCATCAGGTATCCAAGGGTGCACTGGGCGGCGTGTTGGGCAGCATGGGCACCGAGAACGTGCAGGGCGAAGTGCAGAAGAAACTCGACGTGATTTCCAACGAAATCCTGTTGGAAGCCAACGAGTGGGGCGGTCACCTGGCTGGCATGGCGTCCGAAGAAATGGACAATGCCTACCAGATTCCCGGTAAGTACCCGAAAGGCGCTTACCTGCTGGTTTTCGATCCGCTGGACGGCTCCAGCAACATTGATGTCAACGTTTCGGTCGGCACCATCTTCTCGGTGTTGCGTTGCCCGGATCGCAATGGTGATGAAGGCGACCTCGGTGAGGAAGCCTTCCTGCAGCCGGGTACCGAGCAGGTGGCGGCTGGTTACGCGATCTATGGCCCGCAGACCATGCTGCTGCTGACCCTTGGTGATGGCGTTAAAGGCTTTACCCTGGACCGTGAGCTGGGCAGCTTTGTGCTGACCCACGACAACATCAAGGTGCCGGAGTCGACCAAGGAATTCGCCATCAACATGTCCAACCAGCGCCACTGGGAGGCGCCGGTGCAGCGCTACGTCAGCGAGTTGCTGGCGGGCGAAGAAGGCCCGCTGGGCAAGAATTACAACATGCGTTGGATTGCCTCGATGGTGGCCGACGTGCATCGCATCCTCACCCGTGGCGGCGTGTTCATGTATCCGCGCGACAGCCGTGAGCCAGAGAAGCCGGGCAAGCTGCGCCTGATGTACGAAGCCAACCCGATGTCGATGATCATCGAGCAGGCTGGCGGCGTGGCCACCAACGGCTCCCAGCGCATTCTCGATATTCAGCCGACTTCCCTGCACCAGCGCGTCGCCGTCTTCCTGGGTTCTAAGGAAGAAGTGCTGCGCATCAGCGCCTATCACCGCGAGTAAGCGATGAGCGCGCCCTGGCAGCCGTTACTCGACTGGTGGTTCGGTGCGGCCGGCCGCGGCGCTGGCGTTACGGCTGTCGAGGTGGCTGCCAGTCGTACCGCGCTGTGGTTCGGCAAGCAGGACAGCCAGGATGACCAGGCGCGCGAGCAGTTTGGTGGGCTGGTTGAGCAAGCTCTGAGTAACCAGCTGCAAGACTGGCAGCACGAACCTGAAGGCTGGCTGGCAAACTTGCTGTTGCTCGATCAGCTGCCACGGATGATCTTTCGCGATACCCCGCGCGCTTTTGCTGGGGATCTGCTGGCTCGACCGTTGGCTCTGCACGGGTTGGCCCAGGGCTGGGATCAGCAACTGCCACCAATCCAGCGGGTATTTGCCTACCTGGTATTGGAGCACGCCGAAGAGCTGGCGCTGCAGGATCAGGCGGTGCAGCTGTTTGAGGCTTTACTCGAGCAAGCCGTTACGGCCGAACGCCAGCTGTTTGCCGGTTATCTGGATTTTGCCGAGCGTCATCAGCGAGTAATCGCGCGTTTTGGCCGCTTTCCCCACCGCAACCTGATTCTCGGGCGTACCTCCAGCGCCGAGGAATCTGCCTTTCTGTTGGAACCTGGCTCGCGCTTCTAGCATCCAAGCAGGCATGCTCGGTATTGCTATGCCAAGCTGGTCTTGGTTCTTTCCTCAGGAGTTTCCCCATGTCTCTGCGTGTCGTCGCACTACTCGCCGGTTGCCTGCTGCTGGCCGCCTGCAACAAGATCAATCAGGACAATTACACCCAGCTCAAGGCGGGCATGAGCAAGGATGAGGTTGAGAGCCTGCTGGGCAGTCCCGGCGAATGCGCCGGCGCGTTGGGTATGTCCAGCTGCACCTGGGGCGATGAACAGCGCTTTATCAGCGTCCAGTACGCTGGCGACAAGGTCATGATGTTCTCCGGCAAGGGGCTGAAGTGATGCGCCTGCTGGCGGCGTTGGCCGCAGCAGCGTTGTTGGTGGGTTGCGCCAACTCCGGCACGGGCGTGGTGCCGCCAAAGACGGTAGAGCAGGTCGACCTGCAGCGTTACCAAGGCACTTGGTACGAGCAGGCGCGTTTGCCGATGTTCTTTCAGCGCAACTGCGCGCAGTCTGAAGCGATCTATACGCTGCAGGATGATGGCGCGATTGGCGTGACCAACCGTTGCCGCACGTATGACGGCGATGTGCAGCAGGTGCAAGGTCAGGCCGTGGCGCAGGTGCCGGGCGAAACCAATAAGCTCTGGGTGCGTTTCGACAACTGGGCCAGCACCCTGCTGCCAGGGCTGACCAAGGGCGAGTATTGGGTGCTGTACCTGGATGACGATTACCAGGCTGCGCTGGTTGGGCACCCCAATCGCGAGTACCTCTGGCTGCTGACGCGCGATCAGGACATCAGTGCGCAACGTCGCGCCACTCTGCTTGAGGAAGCGCGCAGCCGTGGCTACGACACTCGCGCACTCATCTGGCGGCGGACGGATGCCGAGATGGCCTTGCAGCGTTAAGCGCCGCTTATTGCTTGGCTTTCGGGCTCTGCAGGCGGATATGCAACTGAGTGTCCGCCGTGCCGTGTTCAAACACGCTATCAGCTGGGGTCGGTTTGCCATTGAGCAGCGGTGGGTTGCTGGATAAACCCACCGGCTCAAGTGGAATGCCCCGCCGGCCTTGGTCGAGCAGGCCGTTGCCATTGCTGTCCTGGAACACCTGGATGGCGTAGCGGCCGGGCGGCACGCTATCCAAACGCAGCTCGCCTTCGTCACTCCGTTGCTGGCGCAGTGGTTGTTCGGGCCAGCGGTTTTGCTCGCCGCTCACCAGTGCTGCGTACACGGGGCCTGTGGCCTGTATGCCGCCGACTGTGACCAAGATGTCGCCAGCCTGGGCCGCTGAGCTGACCAGTAGCAGCAAAAGGCCAGTCTGATAGCCGGCCTTCTTTACGGTTTGAAGAATTCTCTGTGGCATAATCCGGGCATTTCGCAGGAAGTGGCTGGCGATGCGTCAGGTCTTGATCGTTCATTTTTCGCAAACCGGCCAGCTAGACAGGTTGGCACAATCGGTATGCGGACCTTTACAGCAATGCCGCGATATTCAGCTGGATTTTCTCACGCTGCAACCCGCGCAACCTTACCCGTTTCCTTGGCCGTTTCTCGGCTTTTTCCGGATTTTTCCGGAAACCGTGTTGATGCGCCCGCAGCCATTGCTGCCGTTGGCGGTCGATGCGAACAAGCGTTATGACCTGGTGATCCTCGCCTATCAGGTGTGGTTCTTGTCGCCCTCGCAACCGATGACGGCTTTTCTGGCCTCCCCTGAGGCGGCGAAGCTGCTCAAGGACACGCCGGTGGTGACGCTGATCGGCTGCCGCAACATGTGGCTGATGGCTCAAGAGAAGGTCAAGAAGCAGCTCACTGAACTGGGCGCGCGGCTGGTGGACAATATCGCCCTGACGGACGCTTGCGGAACAGCGGCGAGCTTTCTAGCAACGCCCTTGTGGCTGTTTACCGGACGGCAGAAGCCCTACAGCTGGGTGCCGCGCGCCGGTATCGATGAGGCGCAAATTAGCGCCACCAGCCGCTTTGGCGTGGCCATGAGGCAACGCTTAACGGCTGACAGCCTGCCGATTGAGCAACCCATGCTGACCGGGCTTGGTGCGGTGCGAGTAGATGAAAAGCTGATCGCCAGTGAGAGGGTCGGCAATCGCAGCTTCCAGTTATGGAGCCGCTTGCTGGCCGCTTTAGGCCCGCAGCAGAGCCGTCGGCGTGGCGCCGGGCTGGTGGTGTATATCGTCTTTCTGTTGTGCCTGATTGTCACGGTCGTGCCGCTCAGTGCCTTGCTTAAAAAATTGTTGGCGCCGCTGTTAAAAGAGCGCACCCAGCGTGAGAAGGCTTACTTTGCCGGCCCGTCTGGCGAGTGAAGTGACCCGAGGAAGTCCCGTGGTACAACCCGTATATATCAACCGCATCAGCGCCTTCCTGCCCCATGAGCCGGTCGACAACGAGCAGATGGAAGCACGCCTGGGCCTGGTCGGCGGCAAACCCTCGCGGGCGCGCAAGCTGATTTTGCGCAGCAATGGCATTGTGCAGCGTCACTATGTGATCGACCCGCAGACCGGCGCGCCGAGCATGAACAATGCTCAGGTCAGTGCGGCGGCGATTCGGGGACTGCTCGGTGGCGATTTCCAGCTGGATGACCTTGATTGCCTGGTGGCCAGCAGCGCTTCGCCGGATCAGGTCATGCCGGGCCATGCGGTGATGGTGCAAGGCGAGCTGGGCAATCCGCCGTGCGAAGTGGTGTCCACCGCCGGTATTTGCCTGTGCGGCATGACCGCGCTGAAATACGCCTGGATGAGCGTGGCCAATGGCGAAAGCCGCAACGCCGTAGCCTGCGGCTCGGAAGTGGCGTCGACTCTGATGCAGGCGAGCAATTTCAACGCCGAGTACGAGAGCCGCCTCGACGAGCTGGAAACCCACCCGGAAATTGCCTTCGAGAAGGACTTTCTACGCTGGATGCTCTCCGATGGCGCGGGTGCCGTGCTGCTGCAAGGCCAGCCGAACCGCACAGGCCTGAGCTTGCGCATCGACTGGATCGACATCTTCTCCTTTGCCGACCAGATGCCACCGTGCATGTACGCCGGCGCGGAGATGGTCGACGGTCAGCTGCAGGGCTGGAGCCGCTATGACGGCGGCGAGCGCAACCGCCGCTCGCTGATGGCGATCAAGCAGGATGTCAAACTGCTGAACGACAACATCGTCAAATACACCGTGGAAGAGACGCTGAAGCGCATCATGGCGCGCCGCGAGCTGCAGGCCGATGCGGTGGATTATTTCCTCCCGCACTACTCCTCCGAATTCTTTCGCGAGCGCCTCTCCGTAGGCCTGGCCAATGCCGGCTTGCCAATCCCGCAGGAACGCTGGTTTACCAACCTGACCCGCAAGGGCAATACCGGCGCCGCGTCGATCTTTATCATGCTTGATGAGTTGTTCAATTCAGGTAGCCTGCGCAGCGGCCAGCGTTTGCTCTGCTATGTGCCGGAAAGTGGGCGCTTCTCCAGCGCCTTTATGCAGTTGACAGTGGTTGGCCAGGACGGTGACAACACATGAAGCTCGATGAGGTTCCTCAGGACCACAGCTCCACTTACGGCGGCCATTGCAAGCTGGTTTATGCCGTGGATGCCAGCGGCCATTACCAGGGCGCGCAGAGCGATGGCTGGGAGCCGGAAGCTTTTGCCACTCAGCTGGCCGTAGCCGAACTGCAGGAGCAGGAAGCCGAGGCTGAGGCGGGCTGGCAGCGCGGTGAGCTGTCGCCGCTGAAGTGCCTGATGTACCGCTACCGCCTGGATGAGCCAGCGTTGGCGCAGATTACTGGGCTATGGCAGTGGCGCATTCGGCGGCACTTTCGCCCGGCGATTTACAAGACACTGTCGGCAGCCATCCTGGCGCGTTATGCGGACGCCTTCGGCCTGCCTGTTGAGCAGCTGATCACCTATCAAAAGGATTTGGCATGAGCAGTTTTCAGCATCAACAGAGCGCCCACTGCGAAAGCGGGGTGATGGCCAGTCTGTTGACCCATGCCGGTTTGCCGATGAGCGAGCCGATGGCGTTCGGTCTGGCCTCGGGCCTGGCGTTTGCCTACCTGCCGATCGTCAAACTCAGCGGCATGCCGCTGATTGCCTACCGCATGCCGCCTAAACACCTGATCAAGACCCTGAGCAAACGCCTGGGGGCGAAGCTGCACACGCGCACCTTCGGCGATCCCGAGCAGGGCCGTCGTGAGCTGGATGCAGCGTTGGACAGTGGCCGTCTGGCCGGGCTGCAGAGTTCGGTGTTCTGGCTGCCGTATTTCCCGCCGGAGATGCGTTTTCACTTCAATGCGCACAACCTGCTGGCCTATGGCCGCGAGGGCAATGACTACCTGATCAGCGATCCGGTGTTCGAAGCGCCCGTGCGCTGCGCCGCCGAAGACCTGCAGAAGGCGCGTTTTGCCAAAGGGGCGCTGGCCGCCAAGGGGCTGATGTACTGGCTCGATGATGTGCCGCTGGAGCAGGACTGGAACAAACTGATCCGCCAGAGCGTGCTGTCCACCACACGGATTCTCGATGGCATGCCGCTGCCGTGGATCGGTATTCGCGGTATTCAGCACCTGGCCAAGCAGATCGACAAGCTCCATCCCGCGCAGAGCAAGTACAACCGCCTGTACCTGACCCATATTGTGCGTATGCAGGAAGAAATCGGCACCGGCGGCGCGGGTTTCCGCTTTATGTATGCGAGCTTTTTGCAGGAGGCTGGCGAGAAGCTGGGCGACAACAACCTGCAGGAGGCCTCGGCGCAGCTGACCGCCATCGGCGACCAGTGGCGTCAATTTGCCTCGGCTTGCGTGCGCGCCAGCCGCAACAAGGGCGAGACGCCCAATTTCGCGCCCATCGCCGAGAGTCTGCGTGGCATTGCCCTGCAGGAACGCGGGTTGATGAAAGAGCTGGCGGCTTGGAGCAAGCGCTAGAGTGGATCGCGCTGTATCGATCCACTGTTCAACGCCGCTGGTGGATGAACGCGGCGTCATCCGCCTTACAGCTTGATACGCAGCACTTCGGTATCTGCACTTAACTCGGCAAAACTGTTGGCGTAAGCGCCAGCAGTTGCACCTTCTAGCAGCACCGCCTGCACACAGAAATCCCCGTGCTCATCGCAGACCAGCAGCAACGCCTGCTCGATGAGGCCGTCCTGCAAATCCAGATTGGCCAGGGCCTGTAGTTGCATCCAGACCTGTGCGCCAGCACCGATAAACAGGTTTGGCCCCTCGAGGCTCAGCTGTTGGGCGATATGAAATCCGGCGGCATTGCTCACGCTGTTCACGAACTCGAAAGGCTTGGGCTGCTTGTGCTGCACGCACACGGCCTCCAGTAACGCGCCCATGGTGGCCCGCGCCGGGTGCGCCGAAGCCAGGTACAGGCCGCAGTTGCTGCGCACATGGCTTTTCAGCGGTGCGGCGGCCAGCAGGCATTGCAGAATCAGCCGGTCGATACGCCGTGGCGGGCTGTCGAGCCACTGCCCGAGGGCGGTCTTCAGCTGTTTATCATCCATGCTGGCCAGGCCGTGGATCTCACAGGCAGCGATTACCGGCATGCTAAATCTCCCTGAGCGCAGCCTTGTAAAACCAGGCTGGCATTATTGCCGCCAAAACCGAAGAAGTTGGTCAGCAGCAGGCTGTCGGCCGCCAAGGCTTGCGGTTCTGCGCTAAAGGGCAGCAGGGCTTCGCTGGCGTAGTCCACGGCTGGAAGTGCGCCCAGCTGCAGGGTTTTGAGCAACAGCAGGCTTTCACTCAGGCCGCAGGCCCCCAGGGTGTGGCCGAGCCAGGGTTTAAGCAGGCTCAGGGCCGGCATCTGTTCGCCATACAGCCGGCGCATGCCGTTGCTTTCGGCTTCATCGTTGGCGCTGGTGGCGGTGCCGTGCAGTTTCACCAGATTGATCTGCGCCGCCGAGCAGCCGGCACTGTTGAGCGCCTGTTGCATGACCCAGTGGATATGGCTGCCATCTTCGCGGGTGGTGGTCAGGCTGCTGGTGTCGCACGCACTGAAACCACCGAGCAGGCGCGCCAACGGTGCGTCACCGGGTTCGTGGCTGAGCAGCGCTGCGGCATAGGCTTCGCCCAGCAAAAGGCCATCGCGTTCAGGGTGGAAGGGGCGGTATTTACCGCTGGCGCTGGTCAGCATCAGCGCGCCGAATCCCTGCATAGCGATAGCGCTGGGTGTCTCGAAACTCAGCACCAGGGTGCGGGCATACTGGCCTGCGTTGATCAGGCGGGCGCCGTACAACAGGCCATTAGCCGCGCTGGTGCAGGCGGTGTTGAGGGTAAAGGCAGCGGCAAACCCCCAACGCTGGCGTAGTTGGTGGGCCAGCATGTTGAGGGATGTTGAGTCATCTGGGCAAAAGCCCTGGCGTTCGGTGGTCAGGGCTTCCAGCTCACTGATATCCAGGCTGGTGCTGGCGACAATCAGCAGGCAGTCGTCGAGTGTTTGCGGTGGGACGCCGAGGGTCTCAGCCAGCAGGCGATCCAGGCGCTCACTCAGACTTTCGCCAGTTTTAGCTGCATAAAGGTACGTGCGCGGTTCCTGCACTTCATGCAGTACGAAGGGCTCGCCCTGAGGTGCCTGGCCGCGTTGTAGGGCCTGGGCGGCATGGTGCAGGTCATCACCCAGGGCGCAGTGCAGGGCGGCGCGTTGCAGGTAGATGGGGGTCACTGCTGCTGCCTGATGTAGGCGGCGATGCTGGCGATAGTGCCGAGGATGCGTCGACCGTCCTTGGCACCCTCAATGCGCACACCGTAGTGCTGCTGCAGCGCCAGGGATACTTGCAGAGCATCCAGGCTGTCCATGGCAATACGGCTTTTGCCGCCGAACAGTGGCTCGTCATCGCTGATGCTTTGCCAGTCGATATCGTCTTCCTTGTCGCACTCGCGAATCAGCAGTTGTTTGAGTTGTTGTTCTAGTAGTGAGTGGTCCATTGCGTGCGCTGTACTCGTCGGGTGAACAGAAGCAGCCCAGCCATGCCGCATACGGCTGCAAACAGCAGCAGGCGCGCGCAGTAGGGGGCGATGTCGGCCAGTGAGCCGTGGCCCACCAGCAGGGTGAGGAAGGCGTCCAGCGCCCAGCTCATGGGGGAGATTTCCGCCAGTTGGGCCATGGCCGCCGGCATCACACTTTTCGGCACCATGATCCCGCCAATTGCGGCCAGCAGGATATTGATGCCGCCGCCGAGCAGCAGTGCCTGTTCGCTGCTGCGCGCCAACGCGGCGAGCAACAGGCCCAAACTGCAGGTGGCAAGCGCCACACTGATGGCCAGCAGCGGATACGCCACGGCGCTACCGGGCAGGCTAAGCGCCGGCAGACCAAGCAGTGGCAGGCCGTAGACGCCAATACTCAGCAGCAGAGCGAACTGCAGCAGGTTGATGGCGAAGTACGGCAGCAGTTTGCTCAACACCAGGGTGCCAAGGTTCAGCCCGAGGCAGCGCAGGCGCAGCAGGGTGCCGCTTTGTTGTTCGCGCTGAAAGCCACCGGCCATGGGCAGCACGACGAAGAACATGCCGAAAATCAGCCAGGCCGGCACGCTCAGTTGAGTGGCATTGGCGCGGCCGCTGAGGTCGCCGCTGGCCAGTTGTTCCTGTTCATTGATCTGGCTCTGGGTGCGCTGCTGCACCACTTTCAAACGTTCAGCACGGCTGAGTTCGGCATCAACTACGCCGCTGTCTTCCAGATAGGCCAGCAGCCGGGTCTGCGCCAAGGCGATGCTCACCGCGCTTTGCAGGCGCTGGCGCGAGAGTTTGTCGAACTGTGCCGGGTAGCTCAGGCTCGGCCCTTGATGTGGGCTGTCCAGCAGCGTGTCAGCGAAGTCTGCGGGCAGGCGCACGCGGGCCAGACGTTCGTCGCTGTTTGTGAGCAGCGTACTGTCCGCCAGTTGCGCCTGCAGAGCGTCGCGGAAGAACTGGCTGGCGTCGCCCTGTGGTGCGTCGATAAGCAGGCGTAGCGCAGGTGGCTTATCCTGCATATAGCTGGACATTGCCCCGGCCATCAGCAGCAGAAACAGCGTCGGCATAATAAACAGCACGGCCAACGCATGCGGGTCGCGCAGCAGCAGCCGCACTTCTTTGCGTACCAGCGCCCAGAGCCTCATAGCCGGCCTCCGTTCAGGCGCAGGTAGAACTGCTCGAGCGACGGGCGACCGAAGCGCAGCAGGTTGGGCAGGCCATCCTGCGCAGTAACAAATTCGGTGATCGCCAGCAGCTGTTGGCCATTCAGGGATGCGATACGCAGGCCCTTGGGTAGCACTTCGCCCGTCAGTTGCAGGCTCGCGAGCAGTTGGTTAAGGCCTGCCGGTATGGCGTCCGGCCATTCCAGCAGCAGACCGTGGTCGTCACCGAGCAACTGACGTTTGTCCAGATCCAGGCGTACCTGGCCTTCGTGCAGCAGCAGAATGCGCTGGGCGACCCGCTCGACTTCTTCCAGATAGTGGCTGGTGTAGATCACCGCCTTACCATCGGCGGTCAGCTGCTCCACGGCAGCCAGCAGCTGTTGGCGACTCGCGGCGTCGACGCCCACGGTAGCTTCATCGAATAAATAGAGATCAGCGGGTTGCAGCAGGCCGATGGCGAAATTCAGCCGCCGCTGTTCGCCGCCGGACAGCTGCTCGCTGCGCCGCGTCAGCTTGTCTTCCAGTGCACAAATATCGATGCATTGCTGCAGGCGCTGCCGGCGTTCGGCACCGCGCAGGCGATACAGGTCGGCAAACAGTTCGAGGTTCTCGCACACCTTGAGCCCGGCATAGAAGGCCAGCTGTTGCGGCACTAGGCCGAGCCTGGGTTGGCCCTCCCAGCGCAGCTCACCCTGCTGCAACGCCAGCACGCCGCTCAGCAGCGACAGTAAGGTGGTTTTGCCGGCGCCATTGCTGCCCAGCAGGCCCAGGCATTCGCCGGCCTGCAGCTGCAGGTCGATACCCTGCAGCGCCGCGCGGCTGGTGCCTGGGTAGCTGTGGACGACATTGCGCAGCTCAAGCATGGATCAACACCAGCAGCAGTTTGCCGTCGAGCAGCAGATGTTCGTCGCTGTGGATGCTGAAGGCATACAGCGCACCTGCCGGGCTTAGCGCCTCCTGCTGGGCACTGACCTGCAATGCGCCACTGCGCTGAGCTGGCTCGTGGTGCAGCTGCAGCTGCGAGAGCTTGCCGACCAGGGCCATTTCAATGGCATTGCTGTCGCCGTATAAGGCACCATGCGCGGCGCACAACTGGGCCGCTGCCTCGAACAGCAGGCAGGGCGAGGCCGCTGGGCCGAAGGCATCTAGATAGCGCCAGGCACTCAGGCCCTGAATGCTCAGGCTGTCATGCGCCAACAGGTCGTCCAGCCAGAGAGCTGGGCCTTGATGGGGCAGCAGGCTGTGCAGTTGAGTGCGATCCATTGCGGGCGGCCGAGGCAAAGAGGTCGGCAGTGTAACAGAGGGGCTGCAAGTCACGCAGTGCCTGGGTTTGGCAGGCCAGCGAGCAAAATTGGAGAGGTTCTATGGCGTGGTTGCAAGGGGGCGCTTTTGCGCTGGGGACGCTGGTGTTGGTGGCGCTGTCCTGGCGGGCATTGCAGCGGCCCAAGTCCCACGGCTTCTACCGTTTTTTTGCCTGGGAGGCGATCCTGGCGTTACTGGTGCTCAACGGGCCGCAGTGGTTTGTCGACCGTTTTTCCACTCATCAGCTGGTGTCCTGGGTCCTGCTATTCGCTTCGCTGCTGGTGCTGTTTCCCGGTCTTTATCAATTGCGCCGCATGGGGCGCCCGAACGAGCAGCGCACGGATGCCGAGCTGTTTGCCTTCGAACGCACCTCGCAGCTGGTGACCAGCGGCATCTACAGTCACATCCGCCACCCGTTGTACGCCTCGCTGCTATTGTTGGCCTGGGGCGTGGCCTGCAAGCAGCCCAATGGCCTGAGCCTGGTTCTGGCGCTGCTGGCCAGCCTGACACTCTGGCTGACTGCCAAGCGCGACGAAGCTGAATGTCTGCAGCAGTTTGGCGAGGCATACCGCGACTATATGCAGCGCAGCAGAATGTTTATTCCCTGGGTGATATAGCGCTATTCAACCGCTGAATAGGCTTTCTATTTACCCGTTTGGGTGAGAGCCGCGTGCGCGGGTTCTCATTAGTCTCCTTCGCTTGCCTGTGTAGGGCATCACAATAAGAAGGGGAACCCCATGAGTCATCCATTGAAAGCCTTGAGCGCTGCTGTGCTGCTGGCGAGTCTGTCTGCAGCGTCACAAGCCATGCCTTATTCGCAGTTGATCATTTTTGGCGATTCCTTGAGCGACAGTGGGCAGTTTCCGGATCTGGGTAGCCCTTTACTGGGGGGGAACCCGACTGGAGGGGTGCGCTTTACCAACCGCACTGGACCGAACTACTTAGGCAATAACCGCGAGTACTTCGACACGGTTGCCACCCAGCGTTTGGCTTCCCTGCTAGGCCTACAGGCGCTGCCCTCGACACCCATTCTGCCGCAGATCCTGACTGGTAACGCCGATGGCACCAACTATGCCGTGGGCGGCTATCGCACTGATCAGATCCTGAGTTCGATCACCGCGGCCAATGGTTCTGTGGTCGATGCTGGCGGCGGCATCAGTCGTACTCGTAATGGGTATCTGGTAGATGTGCCACGCGTTGATCCCGATGCGTTGTTCTACATCAATGGTGGTGGCAACGATGTGCTGCAGTTTGTTGTGACTGACCAGGCAAGCGCTGCGGCTGCAGCGGCTGATTTGGTCGCGGGGGTAGCGGCTCTTCAGGCTGCAGGTGCACGCACCATCATTGTCTCCGATCTACCTGACGTCGGCTTGACGCCTGCGGGTTTCGCCACCGGCTTCCGCGCGGCCTGGTCGAATGCATCAGGGCTGCTCAACGATGAGTTGGGTACTCAGTTGGCTGCATTGGGCGGCAACGTCATTCGCCTCAATTTCCGCGGGTTGCTTACCGAGGTGAAGGCTGAACTGGCCTCTTTCGGCTTCGACCCCTTGGTGGCGCAGACTGATGTCTGCTTCAGCGGCAGTAGTTGCCTGGCCGATCCGACCTGGGGCATCACAGGGCTCACGCCCAACCCTGACCGCTTGATGTTCAATGACGGGGTGCACCCGACTGCAGCCGTGCAACAGATCAGTGCGGATTATATTTTTTCGATACTGGGCGCGCCCTGGGAAGTGTCCCTGCTGCCGGAAATGGCGATGGCCAGCCTGAATGCCCATCAGCAGCAATTGCGCAGTGAGTGGCAGACAGATCGCGGCCTTTGGCAGGCTCAGGGCCAGTGGCGTAGTTTTGTCATGGCCAGCGGCATGCGTCAGCAGTTTCAGCGTGATGCTGTCACGAGTGGTGGTGACAGTGATGGCTTGGGCGTCCACCTGGGCGGTAGTTACCGCTTCGATGAAAACTGGCGCTTCGGCCTCTCGCTGGGCTTACAGCATCAGCAATTGGAAAGCGACAACGATTCCGAGTACGACCTGCGCAGCTATTTGCTCAGCGCCTTTTCCCAGTACCAAAAGGAGCGTCTGTGGGCTGATGCCAGCCTGAGTCTGGGGCAGCTGGACTACAGCGACCTCAATCGTCAGTTTGCTCTGGGGATTGCCGAGCGCCGCGAGAAAGGCGATACCGATGGCAAGCTCTATGCGCTGTCTGCGCGAATTGGTTATGACCTGGCCAATGCCGGCACTGACTGGCGTGTCAGCCCCTTTATCAGTGCCGATCTGGCACGGGTGGATGTCGATGGTTATGCCGAGCAGGGCAACAGTTCCACGGCACTCAACTTTGGCGATCAGCAGCGTGACAGTCGCCGCTTGGGTATAGGCCTGCAGCTTAATTATCAATTGAGCAACAGCACCCAGCTGTATGCCGAGGTCGCCCGTGAACGCGAGTTCGAGGACGACCGGCGTGACTTGAAAATGGGGCTTAACTCCGTGTCGGGCAATCAATTCGAACTGCAGGGGCATACGCCAGCCAATGGACAGACCTTGGCCAGCCTCGGGGTACAGCATGTGCTCGGGAATGAGTTAAAGCTGAGCGCGGGCTATAACTTCCGTGGCACTTCAGACCGCCAGCACGGCATTAACCTTGGGCTCAGCTTAGACTGGTAACTCTGTTAGCCGCCCGCAGTTTGTCTGCGGGCGGTTATTGCCAGTTCAGCCGCGCCAGCTTCCATTCATCGCCTTCAAGCCACCACTCCATCTTCACGTTGTAGTGACGTGCACTGTCGGGGATCAGACTCTCTGCACCGGCCAGGGCGACCTGTGCTTCGGTGTGGCCTTTTTCGCGGTAGGTCGTGTCGAGGTAGCTGTTCTTGCTCAGGGCCAGCACCTTGATGTTCTTGTGGCGCATAAACAGCAGCAACATGGTGCGCTGCGCCCACTCACGGTCAAATTCGCCTTGGGCCGAGAACTGTGGGTGCAGCTGGTCGAGTACCGCGTTGTTCTTCTTCGCTTCCAGATTGTCCTGCAGTTGCTGCAAGGCTGCTTCCAGCGCGGCCTGCGGATCATCTTTGGCACCGCAACCGGCGAGCAGGGTGCAAAACAGTAGGAAAGCTAAGGCAAATATCCGTGTTGGCATGCTGAACTCCTTTTTCATGGTTATGATGCCCGGCAGAGCTTAAAGCGGTTGCGCCCGTGGGTGTTCGGCGCAAGGCCGTCGACGTTACGCCGCGCATTATTCAGGTCAAGTCAGGAGCATGCCATGCAGACCTTGTATCCGGAGATTAAACCCTACGCCCGTCATGAGCTGGCGGTGCAGGCGCCGCACGTGCTGTATGTCGACGAGAGTGGTTCGCCGGATGGTCTACCTGTGGTGTTCATTCATGGCGGCCCGGGCGCCGGCTGCGACGCGGCGAGCCGGCGCTATTTCGACCCCAACCTGTACCGTATTGTCACCTTCGATCAGCGTGGCTGCGGCCGTTCCACACCGCACGCCAGCCTGGAGAACAACACCACTCAGGCACTGATCGCTGACATGGAGCAGATCCGCGAGCACCTCGGCATCGACAAATGGGTGCTGTTCGGCGGCTCATGGGGTTCGACCCTGGCGCTGGCTTATGCTCAGGCTCATCCGCAGCGCGTGCATGGGCTGATTCTGCGCGGCATCTTTCTGTGTCGCCCGCAGGAAATTCAGTGGTTCTACCAGGAAGGGGCGAGCCGCCTGTTCCCCGATTACTGGGAGGATTACCTCGCGCCGATCCCAGCGGATGAGCGCGGTGATCTGGTACAGGCCTTCTACAAACGCCTGACCGGCCCGGATCAGATAGCCCAGATGCATGCCGCCAAAGCTTGGTCGACCTGGGAAGGGCGTACTGCCACCCTGCGCCCCAATCCGCAGGTGGTCGACCGTTTCAGTGACGCCCACCGCGCGCTGTCGATTGCCCGCATCGAATGCCATTACTTCGTCAATAACGCCTTCCTCGAAACCGATCAGCTGCTGCGCGACATGCCGAAGATTGCCCACTTGCCCGGGGTGATCGTACACGGCCGCTATGACGTGATCTGCCCACTGGACAACGCCTGGGCGCTGCACCAGGCCTGGCCTAACAGCGAGCTGCAGATCATCCGTGATGCGGGGCATTCGGCCGCAGAAGTCGGCATTACCGATGCCCTGGTGCGTGCGGCGGACGACCTGGCGCGGCGCCTACTCAACCTGTCTCCGGACGAAGCATGAAGGCACTGATTCAACGGGTGCGTGGCGCCCGAGTAGAAGTGGCGGGTGAGGTAGTTGGCGCGATTGATCAGGGCCTGCTGGCGCTGGTGGGCGTCGAGCCGCAGGACACCCCGGCCAGTGTCGAGAAAATTCTGCACAAGCTGCTCAACTACCGCGTGTTCAGCGATGCGGCTGGCAAGATGAACCTGTCGCTCAGCGATAGTGGCGGCGGCTTGCTGCTGGTGTCGCAATTCACCCTGGCCGCCGACACCAAGAGCGGCCTGCGCCCAAGCTTTTCCAGTGCCGCAGCACCGGCGCTGGGCGCGGAGCTGTTCGACCTACTGGTTACCCAGGCCCGCGGCAAACACTCGCAGGTTGCCACTGGCCGGTTCGGTGCCGATATGCAGGTGCATCTGGTCAATGACGGGCCGGTGACCTTTCTGCTGGAGAGCTAGCGGCGCTGCTAGCGCGCAAGGGCTTCGGCGACAAAGTCCAGGCGGTCCTGGCCGAAGTGCATCTCCTGGCCGATGAAGAACGTCGGTGCGCCAAACACGCCGCGCTTGATCGCTTCTTCAGTGGTGGCCTTGAGGCGTTCCTTCACCGCTTCATCGCTGACCAGTTGCTCAAACTCACTCAGGTCGAAACCCGCGTTGCTCAATACCTCGGCCACGACCTCGGGCTTGCTGAGGTTTTTCTGTTGCACCCACAGCGCTTCGAAGAGGGTTTTCACATAGTGCTCGAAGCGTTCGCTGCCCTGATAACCTGCTGCGCCGCGCATCAGGGTGAGGGTGTTGATCGGGAAGTGCGGATTGAAGGCCATTGGCACGCCATAGCGGCTGGCAAAGCGTGCGAGGTCCCTGAGCATCCAGGCGCCCTTGCTCGGGATCATGACCGGCGACTGGTTGCCGGTGGCTTTGAATACGCCACCGAGCAACATCGGTCGCCAGATAAGCTGCGCGCCGGCTTCGCGGGCGATTCGCGGCACCTGGGTCCAGGCCAGGTAGCTGGCTGGGCTGCCGAAATCGAAAAAGAATTCCAGGGTTTTGCTCATTGCATGCTCCTTTGGGAGATTCTGTTATTGGGCGAGCGCGCAGTCGTTAGAACGTCTCAGACCATGGCCGCAGATCCAGCTCATGCACCCAGCAATCACGAGGCTGGCAATGGATCTGCCAGTAGGTGTCAGCGATGTGGTCGGGATTGAGAATACCGTCCTGATCCTTGAGCTGGTATAGCTGCGGAAAGGTGTCGCGGATAAACGCGGTATCGATGGCCCCGTCGATAATCGGGTGGGCGACATGAATGCCCTTGGGGCCGAGTTCGCGGGCCATGCTTTGAGCCAGCGCGCGCAAGGCGAACTTGGCGCTGGCGAAGGCAGAGAAGTTGGCCCGGCCGCGCAAGGAAGCGGTGGCGCCGGTAAAGATGATCGTGCCCTGGCCACGCAGCAGCATCACTTTGGCGGCTTCACGGCCGGTGAGAAAACCGGCCAGCGCGGCCATTTCCCAGACCTTGCGGTAGACCCGCTCGGTGGTTTCGGTGATGGAAAACTGCACGTTGGCGCCGATGTTGAATACCACCGCATGCAGCGGGCCGACCTCGCGCTCAATGGTGGCGAACAGCTCGACCACCTGCTCCTCGACGCGTGCATCACAGCCAAAGGCCCGCGCACTGCCACCGGCGGCTTCAATTTCCGCCACCAATGGCAAGAGTTTCTCGGCATTGCGTCGTGCCACGCATGCGACATAACCCTCGCGGGCGAAGCGTTTGGCGATGGCGCCGCCGGTGGCGTCACCAGCGCCGACGACCAGAATTGCTTTACGTTCGCTCATTGCAGTCTCCGTCAGTTCTATTTTGGAACCTTGTCTGATAGTCGGTTCCATTTTGGAACCTGTCAAGCTATCGTGAGCCATTGCTGTTAGAGGTTGGCTTATGCGTTGGGAAGAACTGGAGCAGCAACCCTGCTCGCTGGCCCGCACCCTATCGGTGGTGGGTGATCGCTGGACGCTGTTGGTGCTGCGCGAGAGTTTTCTCGGTATTCGTCGTTTCGATGCGTTTGAGAAACGCCTGGGGATTACCCGGCATGTGCTGGCCGATCGCCTGAAAAAACTGGCTGAAGCGGGCGTGTTGGACAAGGTGGCGTATCAGCAGCGGCCGTTGCGTGAGGAGTACTGCCTGAGCGCCAAGGGCCGTGATCTGTATCCGGCCATCATGGCACTGGTGCATTGGGGCGACCGCCATATGAGCGGTGCGGAAGGCGCGCCGATCCGGCACATCCACCGCAGCTGTGGCCAGCCGATGCAAGGCGTGCTGGTGTGTTCGGATTGTGGTGAGCCGCTGCAGCCGCGTGATGTTCAGTTGGTTGAAGCGCCAGCGCTCAAGGGTCAGCTACTGCCGGCGCATTGGCATCAACTGCTAGATCAGGGTTAGAACAGGCGCGCCAGTAATGCAGTCACTGCTGTTTCCACCCGCAGAATTCGCGCGCCCAGCTGCACCGGTTGCAGGCCGGCTTCGGTGAGCTTTTCTACTTCGTAGGGAATCCAGCCGCCTTCCGGGCCGATGGCCAGCGTCACAGGCTGTTCGACTGCGCGCGGGCAGGCTGGGAAGTCGCCGGGATGGCCGACCAAGCCCACTGTGCCGGCAGCGATGCCAGGCAGCTGATCTTCGACAAAGGGCTTGAAGCGCTTCTCGATAACGACTTCCGGCAGCACGGTATCGCGGGCCTGTTCCAGGCCGAGAATCAGCTGTTCGCGAATCGCTGCGGGTTCGAGGAAAGGCGTCTGCCAGAAGCTTTTTTCCACCCGGTAGCTGTTCAGCAGAATCAGCCGAGGCACGCCCATACTGCTGACGGTTTGTAACACGCGCCGCAGCATCTTCGGCCGGGGCAAGGCGAGCAGCAGGGTCAGTGGCAGTTTCTCAGGCGGTGGCTGGTCGAGCTGCACCGCTAGTTCAGCTTGCTCGGCGTCCAGACGCAGCAGCTGTCCACTGCCCATCAAACCATTCAGGTGACCGACACGCAGGCTGTCGCCGGCTTCGGCGCGGTGCACTTCATGCAGATGCTTGAGGCGACGGCCGCTGAGCAGCACGCGGTCGGCGGCGATAAAGTCGCCGTCTTCCAGCAGCAGCAGGTTCACGGTTGTGCAGCGGGCGGTTGGTCGTTGGACGAACTGTCGTTTTCCTCTGCCGCCGCGGCTTCCTCGTCGTCACGGCGCTTGACCATGCTGCCGCACAGCAGACCGACTTCGAAGAGCATCCACATCGGTACGGCCAGCAGGGTTTGTGAGAACACATCAGGTGGGGTCAGCAGCATGCCGACGACAAAGCAGCCAACGATCACATAGGGGCGGCTTTTGCGTAGGGTCTCGACATCGACGATGCCGACCCAGATCAGCAGAAAGGTGGCAATCGGGATCTCAAAGGCGACGCCGAAGGCAAAGAACAGGGTCAGGACGAAATCCAGGTACTGACCGATATCGGTCATCATCTCTACGCCTTCCGGGGTCACGCTGGCGAAGAAGCCGAACATGATCGGGAACACCACGAAGTAGGCGAAGGCCATGCCCGCATAGAACAGCAGGATGCTGGAAACCAATAGGGGAACAGCAATGCGCTTCTCGTGCTTGTATAGCCCTGGTGCGATAAAACCCCAGATCTGATGCAGGATGATCGGCATCGACAGGAATAGCGCGACCATCATGGTCAACTTGAACGGCGTGAGGAATGGCGAGGCCACTCCGGTGGCGATCATCGTCGCACCTTCCGGCAGATAAGCGCGCAGCGGTGCGGCAACCAGCGCGTAGATGTCCTGGGAAAAATAGAACAGCCCTGCAAACAGCAGCAGTATCGCTGCAACAATCCGGAGCAGGCGCGTGCGCAGTTCGGTCAGGTGCGAGATCAGGGGCATTTCCTGATCGCTGTCCGGTCGTTGGCTCATGGCTGCGGGCTTTTATCCTGGCGGGTGCTATCGGTAGCTGCGGTCGGCTTTGCGGCGGGTGCAGCGGCAGGGCTCGGTTCGGTGATGCTGGTATGCGGTGCGTTGAGGCTTTGCTTAATCGCGTTCATTTCCCGCTCCAGCTCAAGGATCTGCTCGTTATGCAGCTGTCGGCGGATTTCATCCGCGCCGATCTCACGCTCGACCTCAGCCTTGATCGCGCTGAAGCTGCGTTTGATCCGGCCGATCCACAAACCGGCCGTGCGCACTGCGCCGGGCAGGCGATCAGGCCCCAGCACCACCAGGGCGACGATGCCGACCAGCAGCAGTTCGGTAAAGCCGATATCAAACATGGCTTAGTCTTTTTTCGCCGGTTCTTCGACCTTGCGCGCCTGAGCGTCGATGGTCTGACCTTTCGGCTCGTCCACGGCAGGGGCCGGCTTCTCAGCGTCGCCGTTGTCCATCGACTTACGGAAGCCCTTGATCGCGTCGCCCAGGTCAGAACCCAGGCCCTTGAGGCGCTTGGTGCCGAACAGCATGACCACGATCAGCAGGATGATCAGGAGTTGCCAGATGCTAATGCCACCGAATCCCATAATGCGTACTCCGAAAGTGAAGGTTTAATCAGTCTTGCGAGCGCGCGGCTTTTTCCGCGTGCCCGGAGAGGCCAAAGCGCCGGTCCAACTCGTCCAATACCGCCTGGGGGTGCTGGCCGAGGGCGGCAAGCATAACCAGGCTGTGGAACCACAGGTCGGCGGTTTCATAAATCACATCGCTGCAGTCGCCGCTGACGGCTGCATCTTTGGCCGCGAGGATGGTTTCCACCGACTCCTCACCGACCTTTTCCAGAATCTTGTTCAGGCCCTTGTGGTACAGGCTGGCGACATACGAGCTGTCGGCGGCAGCGCCTTTGCGCGACTCCAGCACCTCGGCCAGGCGGCTCAGGGTATCAGTCATGGCCGAGTCACTCATGGGTATGTCCTGCACTGTAGATGGCATGCGGGTCTTTCAGTACCGCTTCGACGATTTTCCAGGTGCCGTTCTCAAACACCCGGTAAAAGCAGCTTTCGCGGCCGGTGTGGCAGGCGATACCGCCCAGCTGTTCAACCATGAGGATGATCACGTCAGCGTCGCAGTCCAGGCGCATTTCATGCAGTTTCTGCACATGCCCGGATTCTTCGCCCTTACGCCAGAGTTTGCCGCGCGAGCGTGACCAGTAGATGGCACGTTGTTCGGTGGCCGTCAGGGTCAGCGCCTCACGGTTCATCCAGGCCATCATCAGCACGCGGCCGGTCTTGTGGTCCTGGGCGATGGCCGGTACCAGGCCGTCGCTGTTCCAATTGATGTCGTCGAGCCAGTCAGTCATTGCAAGTTCCGCCCATCTCGGGCTGTCTGATTCAAAAGCTAGTGTGCCAGTGCCTAACCGGTGTGGCTATCGGCGCAGCACCAGATAGAGGCCGCCCGCCAGCATTAGCCAGCTCGGCCAGGCGATCAGGCTCAGCGCCAGGCCCTGAGAAGCAGCTCCGCCGATCAGCGCTGCGCCGAGCAAGCGTGCAGGCCATTGGCGGCCCGCCACGGGTTGTTCCTGGTGGCTGACCGGTTGCTGATTGAGGCGTTCCAGGGTTTCACGGGCAATTTGCGACAGGTGCGGCACCTGCTCGGCCTGCAGTTGCAGGTTGCGCAGCAGCTGCAGCGGGCTGATGCGCTCACGCATCCAGCGCTCAAGGAAGGGCTGTGCGGTGCTCCACAGGTCCAGATCGGGATAGAGCTGGCGGCCCAGGCCTTCGATGTTGAGCAGGGTTTTCTGCAGCAGCACCAGCTGCGGTTGCACTTCCATATTGAATCGGCGCGCGGTCTGGAACAGGCGCAGCAGCACCTGACCGAAGGAGATGTCCTTCAGTGGTTTTTCGAAGATCGGCTCGCAGACGGTACGGATTGCCGCCTCGAAATCATTGATCTTGGTTTCCGCCGGCACCCAGCCGGAATCGATATGCAGCTGTGCCACGCGACGGTAATCGCGCTTGAAGAAGGCGATCAGGTTGCGCGCCAGGTAGTCCTGATCTTCAGCGGTGAGGCTGCCGATGATGCCGCAGTCGATCGCGATGTATTGCGGGTTCCATGGCGTGCGCGTGCTGACGAAGATGTTGCCGGGGTGCATGTCGGCATGGAAGAAACTGTCGCGGAACACCTGGGTGAAGAAAATCTCCACGCCGCGTTCGGCTAGCAGTTTCATATCGGTGCGCTGATCGGCCAGGGTTTCCAGGTCGGTAACCTGAATGCCGTAGATGCGCTCCATGACCAGCACCTTCGGCCGGCAATAGTCCCAGTACACCTGCGGCACATAGAGCAGCGGCGAGCCTTCGAAGTTGCGCCGCAGCTGGCTGGCGTTGGCCGCTTCGCGCAGCAGGTCGAGTTCGTCGTAAATGGTCTTTTCGTAATCGCTGACCACTTCCACCGGGCGCAGACGACGCGCATCCGCGGAGGCGCGCTCGGCCACTTTGGCCAGTAGGAATAGCCAGGCGATGTCCTGCTCAATGACCGGTTTCAAGCCTGGACGGATGACTTTGACCACCACCTCTTCGCCGCTTTTCAGCTGCGCGGCATGCACCTGGGCGACCGAGGCCGATGCCAGCGGTTGCGTATCAAAGCGGGCAAACACTTCACCGACCTTTGCGCCCAATTGGGATTCGATCAGTGCCAGCGCTTTGGCCGGGTCGAAGGGCGGTACCTGATCCTGCAGCTTGGCCAGCTCGTCAGCGATATCAGTGGGCAACAGGTCGCGGCGGGTGGAAAGCAGTTGGCCGAACTTGATAAAGATCGGCCCCAGTTCTTCCAGCGCCAGACGCAGACGTGCGCCGCGCGACAGCAGCAGGTTACGGCGCGGCAGCCAGCGCCAAGGCAGCACATCGCGCAGTAAGCGAGCCCAGAAAGGCAGCGGCAGGGCGAATAACAGGTCGTCCAGCTGGTAGCGAATGACTACGCGCTGGATACGCAACAGACGACGAACGGCAAGCAGCTTCATGCGATGGGCTTATGGCGTTGGGCGAGGCGCTCGATGCGCGCGTCGAGTCGGTCGAGGGATAGCTTGAGGTGGTCCAGTTCGGCGAAGCGCGCATCGGCTTCGCGCTGGCCGACCAGGCTGCGGGATTCTTCACTGAGGTAATCGGCCAGGTTCAGGCGCAGGCTGTCGAGCGCCTGGCTGCTCCAGTTCATCCGGCTGCGCAGATGGCCACCGAGCAGCTGGCTGCCGACTGGGCCGAGCCAGCGCGACAGTTCGTACTCCCAGTCCAGCTCAAGGTCCTGAAGGATGCCGGCCAGCTCCAGCAGGGCGGCGCTGTCGCCATCCAGGCTGACGTCCGGGCTATGCAGGATGCTGGTCTTGTCGCGGCTCACGGCCAGGCGCAACAGGCTGGCGGCGGGGGCGCGCAAGTGACAATCAGCATCGCCGGCCCATTGCGCGGCCAGTTGCATGCCGTTGGCGCTAGGCAGAATAAACAGCTTCAGATTTGGCGCGGCGCACTCCACGGCAATCACCCGGCCGCTTAAGCGCGCCAGGCGCGGCAGCGCGGTGCTGTCCATGGCCAGCACGCGATTGAGGCCGATTTCGACGCCGGCCAGCAGCCCGGTCAGCAGCATTAGGGCTTGATGCCGCGGTGCAGGGCGACGATGCCGCCGGTCATATTGTGGAAGGTCACGCGCTCGAAACCAGCTTCAACCATCATCGCCTTGAGGGTGTCCTGATCCGGGTGCATACGGATCGACTCGGCCAGGTAGCGGTAGCTTTCGGCGTCGTTGGTGATCAGTTTGCCGGCCAGCGGCATGAATTTGAACGAGTAGGCGTCGTAGAACTTCGACAGCAGCGGACTGGACGGCTTGGAGAACTCCAGGATCAGCAGGCGACCGCCCGGCTTGAGCACGCGCAGCATCGAACGGATGGCGTCTTCTTTGTGCGTCACGTTGCGCAGGCCGAAGGCGATGGTCACCACGTCGAAATGGTTGTCCGGGAACGGCAGCTTCTCCGCATCGGCCTGGACGAAGCTGACGTTGCCGGCCACGCCCTTATCGAGCAGGCGATCACGGCCGACGCGCAGCATCGATTCGTTGATGTCGGCCAACACCACTTCGCCAGTCGGACCGACCAGGCTGGAAAACTTGCGGGTCAGATCGCCCGTGCCGCCAGCAATATCCAGCACCCGATTGCCGCTGCGCACGCCAGACAGTTCGATGGTGAAGCGCTTCCACAAGCGGTGCATGCCGCCAGACAGCACGTCGTTCATCAGGTCGTACTTGGCCGCGACCGAGTGAAAGACTTCGGCGACTTTTTCCGCCTTCTGGCTTTCCGGCACGCTCTGGAAACCGAAGTGCGTGGTGGGTTCGCTGTCGCTGCTCTTGCGCGGATCGTTCATCGTGGCCTTTCCTAAAACACAGAGGCTGCATCTAAAGTGGCGGTCATTCTAAACCCAAAAAGCCCCGCTGGGTTTGGGCCGTGCGGCGGCGAACAACAAAGTTCTGCAACGGACTGAGCGCTGACGTCGTGTGCAGCTTGCGGTCTGTAGCCTTGCTATAGTCGCAGCGACGTAAGGTCGCAGTTAACGGGCGAGGAGAAATGCCATGGCCAAAATCACCGTAGAACGTCCCCACACCCTGGGGCGCGAAGTCGCCCGGGAAAAAGCCGAGCAACTGGCCGAGCGCCTGGCTCGCGAATACGATGTGCGTTACCGCTGGAATGGCGACACGCTGGAGTTCAAGCGCAGCGGCGCGGATGGGCGTATTGAGGTGCATGACCACAGTGTGCGCGTACAGCTCAGCCTGGGGCTGTTGCTGTCGGCGATGAGCGGCAGCATCAAACGCGAGATCGAAGAGGTGCTGGACAAGAATCTGCAGGCCTGAGGTTTACGGCCGTTGCTGCTCTCTTGTTGAGCATGGCTCCTGCAATTTTCCGCATGCTTAGTATGCGGTTTCTAATTTTCATCGATACCGTGCACCTAAGCCTGCATTCCGTGGGCGTTTCCTCGAAACACTTAGAGTGAGGTGCACCATGTCGAAAGTTGCCGTTAAAAAGAAAGCCGTCGTTGAAGAAACCAGCACTGTGCTGAGCGACGCGAAAGTTTACGCCCGCAAAATCTGGCTGGCAGGTCTGGGCGCATACGCCAAAGCCGGTCAAGAAGGTTCCGAGTACTTCAAAGAACTCGTGAAAAGCGGCGAAGGCGTTGAAAAACAAGGCAAAAAACTGGTCAACGAACAAGTTGAAGCCGCCAACAGCCAGATCGACAGCGTTAAGACCACTGTCACCAGCAATGTCAGCAGCGTGAAAGGCAAGTTCGAAGTACAGCTCGACAAAATCGAGAAGGCCTTCGATAACCGTGTTGCCAGCGCCCTGAATCGCATGGGTATCCCGTCCAAGCAGGATGTTGAAGTACTGTCTGCTAAGCTGGATGAGCTGAGCGCGTTGCTCGAGCACGTCGCGCGTACCAAGTAAGGAGAGCAGGATGGCTGTCAAAAAGAAAACCGAAAAGCAAACCACTTCCTGGATTGGCGAAGTAGAAAAATACTCGCGTCAAATCTGGCTGGCTGGTTTGGGTGCCTACTCCAAGGTCAGCAAGGACGGCAACAAGCTGTTCGACACGCTGGTCAAGGATGGCGAAAAAGCTGAGAAGCAAGCCAAGACCGAAGTCGACAAGCAAGTTGGCGCAGTGAAGACCACTGTGGGTTCGAAAGTGGACACTGCCAAATCGAAAGTTGATGAGGTCAAAGACAAGGCTATTGGCAAGTGGGGCGAGCTGGAAGAAGCCTTCGACAAGCGTCTGAACAATGCCATTTCGCGTCTCGGTGTTCCGAGCCGCAATGAAGTGAAAGCGCTCAACGCCAAAGTTGAAAGCCTGACCAAGCAGATCGAGCAACTGACCGGTGTTTCGGTCAAGTCGGTCAAGCCTGCTGTGAAGAAAGTAGCGGCCAAACCAGCTGCTAAGCCAGCAGCCAAGCCGGCCGCTAAAGCAGCCGCCAAGCCAGCGGCTAAACCGGCCGTCAAGGCTGCAGCCAAACCAGCGGCTAAACCTGCTGCCAAAGCTGCTGCTAAGCCAGCCGCCAAGCCAGCGGCTAAACCCGCTGCCAAGGCACCAGCCAAGCCGGTCGCCGCGAAGCCCGCTGTTGCTCCGGCCGCCGCTGCTGCACCTGCACCGGCCGCTGCACCTGCTGCACCTGTAACACCTGCCGCCCAGTCGTAAGACGCGCAGCAGTCAACGCAAACGCCCGGCCTCGTGCCGGGCGTTTGCGTTTATGCATTCGCGTTAATCTTCTAGGTAGCGCTGCGCCAGGTGTTCGGCGGCGTAGCGTGACTCTTCAGCCAGGTGTGGAGCCACCAGCATCATCACCTGATACACCACCAGGCGACTCTCGCCTTCGCGACCGATGATGCGTTGGTAGTCCAGGGAAAACAGCAGGGTCAGGGTGATTTGCTCGACCAATTGGCCCAGTGACTGGGTATCGCTTTGCAGCTGGCCATCAAGTTGCAGTTGGGCGAGCAGTTCGGCCAGCGCGCGTTTCAGGTTGTTGAGCCAGTGCCGCATGCCGCGTTCCAGTTTTGGCAGACGGCTGGTCAGGTTGGACAGGTCCTGGAACAGGAAGCGGTAGTGCGCCAGACGTTCGACAATCAGGTGCAGAAACAGCCAATAGTCTTCCATATCCAGCTGCACGTCTTCGGGCGGTGAAAGCAACGGCGCGAGTTCGGCCTGAAAGCGCTCGAACAGACCGAGGATCAGCGGTTCTTTGCCATGGAAGTGGTAGTAGAGGTTGCCCGGGCTGATGCCCAGTTCGTTGGCGATTTCCAGGGTGGAGACATTCGGCTCGCCCTTCTGGTTGAACAGCAGCAGGGCACATTCAAGGATTCTGTCGCGGGTTTTCATCCGGTCTTCTTATTCTGGCCGCGGGAAGGCTGACGATACCTGGCCGCATGGGTTTGCGGCCAGTCTGATCAGGCATGTTTGGGTGGTTTAGCGCACATGCACATAGGTGCCGGGCGCAGCTTCCATGGCTGGGTAGTGCTGGTTACCAAGCGCCATCAGGGTGTCCTGTTGTTCACCCGAACGCTCTTGCATCCAGTTCAGCCACACCGGCCACCAACTGCCTTGCACGTGCTCGGCATCGTGGTACCAGGCGCGTGGGTCACCAGTGAGCTTGGGGTTCTCCAGGTAATTGGACTTCGGATTACCCGGTGGGTTGAGAATGCTCTGGATATGCCCGCTGTTGGACAGAATAAAGCGCCGATCACCGCCCAGCAGCAGCGTCGAGCGGTACACCGCATCCCAGGGGGTGATGTGGTCATTGATCCCAGCGACGCTGAAACTGTCGACCGTAACCTTCTGCAGATCGACGGGTGTACCGCAGACTTCCAGGCCGCGTGGGTGGGTCAGGGGGTTGTGCTTGAAGAAGTCGATCAGGTCGCCGTGTAAAGCAGCGGGTAGGCGGGTGTTGTCGTTGTTCCAGTAGAGAATGTCGAAGGCCGGCGGCTGCTTGCCGAGCAGGTAGTTGTTGATCCAGTAATTCCAGATCAGGTCGTTGGGGCGCATCCAGGCGAACACCCGCGCCATATCACGACCGTCTAGCACGCCCTGCTGGTAGGAGCGGCGTTTGGCGGCTTCGAGGGTCAGCTCGTCGGCAAACAGCATGGCCGGGCTGTCGATCTGGCTGTCGAGCATGCTGACCATGTAGGTGGCGCTGGCCACTTTGCGCAACTGGCGCTTGGCCTGCAGATGGCCTTGCAGTGCCGCAATGGTCAGGCCACCGGCGCAGGCGCCGAGCAGGTTAACGTCCTTGCTGCCGGTTATTTCACGGCAGGCGTCGATGGCTTTTTCCAGTGCTTCTACGTAACTCGACAGGCCCCATTCGCGGTGCCGTGGGTCGGGGTTACGCCAGCTGATGACGAAAGTTTGCAGGCCGTTCTTCAGCGCGTATTGGACGAAACTCTTTTCGCTGGAAAGGTCGAAAATATAGAACTTGTTGATTTGCGGCGGCACGATCAGCAGCGGCTTGGCGTACTGCTTTTCGCTCATCGGCTTGTACTGGATCAGCTCCAGCAGTTCACTGCGAAACACCACGGCACCGCTGGTGGTGGCCAGGTTGCGGCCGACTTCGAAGGCGTGTTTGCTGACCTGGCTGGGCATGCCGTCGTTATTGACCAAGTCATCGAACAGGTGACTCACGCCCTTGAACAGGCTGCTGCCGCCACTGTTGAACAGCTCTTTGATGACTTGCGGGTTGAGCAGGGTGTTGCTGGGCGCCAGGGCATCGCCGAGCAGGGTGGCGACAAAGCGCGCACGGGCACGGTCGTCGGTGTCCAGGTTGCTTTCGTCGATCCAGCTGTTCAACTGCTTCTGGCAGGCCAGGTAGGCTTGCAGGCTGCGGCTGTAGATCGGGTTATCACGCCAGGTCGGGTCGGCGAAACGCGGGTCCTGCGGGTTGACCTTGAACGGCTTGTCACCCAGCAGCACGCGACCGAGTTGACCGCCCAGTGCGGCGACATGGCGGGCACTGTGAATGGGTTGTTTGATCCCTTGCAGCGCCAGGCCGCGCAGGGTGGACAGCAGGTCGCGGCCGCGCAGACCGACCACTGCGTTTTGGGCATTCATCGCGCTGCTGCGTACGGGCAGGGCACGTTTGGCAGGTTGGTCTCGCATTGGGCAACACTCCGTCGTCAAACCATGAGACTTGATAAGCAGCAAGGCTTATACCAATGCGCGCGCATGGGCGTTCCAGACTGCCGCGCGCTAATTCTCAGGTAATACAACGTGCCCGAAAGTGGGTCAAGCACTGTGCTTCGGCACAGCCCCGGTGCGTGTTGTTGACGTGCTCGCCCAGCATGAGTGCGCTTAGCCGAGCGTGCGGGCTGGCGCGGGTTGTGGGTGCATGATCGCGCGCTGCCGTTCTTCCTCAAGAAACTTCATGATGATCGGCGCTACAGCTTCGGCGCGGGTTACCAGGAACAGGTGGCCGTCGTCGATCACGTGCAGTTCCGAGTTGGGGATGCGCCAGGCCAGCAGACGCATGTTCACCAGCGGGATGAGCGGGTCATCATCGCCGGCCATCACCAGCGTCGGTTGGCGAATCTTGTGCAGCCAGTGGATGCTGGTCCAGCCGAGGCCGGCGAACAGCTGCCAGTAGTAGCCCATCTTGCCGCCCGAACGGACTTTACTGGCATGCGCCAGGGCCAGTTTCGGGTCGCGGCGGAATGCGCCGCCGTAGATTTCCGGGGCAATCTGCACGCCGTAGGACGGTTGCACATAACGCCGCGGGCTGGCCATGCACCAGAGCACCTTGGGTTTGCCAGGCACCATCACCGCGCCGGCTGAGGTGGCGGCGAGGATCAGCTTCTTGCAGCGCTCGGGGTAATCATGGGCAAACTGCTGCGCCAGGGCTCCGCCCCATGACACGCCAATCGCATTGACCTGACCGTAGTCGAGGTAATCGAGCATGCGTGCGGCCAGTTTGGCCAGGCCAGGGAAGCGGTAGGGTGTGCTGGGCGTGGAGGAGCCGCCGACACCGGGTACGTCGAAGGCGATGACCTCCAGGCCGGGGTCCAGGGCGCGCACGAACGGCATGACCAGCTCCAGGTTGGCGCCGATGCCGTTAAAGATCAGCAGCGGAGTCATCTCGCCGTTACCGGGGCGAACCGCGGTGCGGATGGTCTGGCCGTCCAGTTCAATGGTGCGGAATACGAAAGGTAGCGACATGCGCAAAAGCCCTATCAATTAAAACGCTGGATCAGACCCTCCGGGTCTTTTCCAGAAATACCAGGGCTAAGCCTGGTTCGCCTCACCCGCGCCAATCAGCGGGTGGGCGAGCGACACCTCCAGTGCCGCGGGCAGTATGCGCAGTGCGCAGGTGATCAACGCTCGTGCACGTAGGTGCCTGGAGCTGCTTCGCCGGCCGGGTATTTTTTGTTGCCCAGCTGCGTCGGTGCCTTCTTGTGCGCGCCGGAGCGCTCGCCCAGCCAGACTTGCCAATGCAGCCACCAGGAGTCGGCGTGCTTGGTCGAACTGGCTTGCCAGGTTTTCGGGTCCGCATGCATCTGGGTGTTGGTCATGTAGCGTGCTTTCGGGTTACCCGGCGGGTTGAGAATGCTCTGAATGTGCCCGCTGTTGGACAGCACGAACTCGACATTGCCGCCGAACAGATTGGCCGATTTGTAGCACGACTCCCACGGCGTAATGTGATCGGTGGTGCCGGCCACGCAATAGAGGTCGCTGGTAACCTGCTTGAGGTCGATCGGTGTGCCGCAGACTTCCAGTGCGCCCGCGCGGATCAGCGGGTTGGAGGTAAACATGTCGATAAACTCGCCATGCAGGGCCGCGGGCAGGCGCGTGGTGTCGTTGTTCCAGTAGAGGATATCGAACACCGGCGGCTCGTTACCGAGCAGGTAGTTGTTGACCCAGTAGTTCCAGATCAGGTCGTTGGGGCGCATCCAGGCGAACACTTTAGCCATGTCGCTGCCTTCCAGCACACCGGCCTGATAGGAGCGGCGCTTGGCCAGCTCCAGACTTTTTTCGTCGGCGAACAGCGCCACATCGGTTTCCAGACGGTTATCCAGCACGCTGACCAGCAGGGTCAGTGCATGCACCTTCTTCTCACCCAGCGCGGCGTAATGGCCCAACAGCGAGGTGGTGGTCAGGCCGCCGGAGCAGGCGCCGAGCATGTTGATGTCTTTGCTGCCGGTGACGGCGGTGACCACGTCGATGGCTTCTTTCAGTGCTTCGATATAGGTCGACAGGCCCCACTCGCGGTGTGCCTTGGTCGGGTTGCGCCAGCTCACCACGAAGGTTTGCACGCCATTGCGCAGCAGGAAGCGCGCCACGCTCTTCTCCGGCGACAGGTCGAACACGTAGAACTTGTTGATCTGTGGTGGTACTACCAGCAGGGGGCGTTCGTGTACCTGCTCGGTGATCGGCTTGTACTGGATCAGTTCCAGCAGGTCGTTGCGGAAAATCACTGCGCCATCGGTGGTGGCCAGGCTTTTACCGACCTCGAAGGCGTTCATGTTGACCTGGCTGGGCATGCCACCGTTGTTGACGATGTCCTGGGCCAAGTGCGACAGGCCGTCGAGCAGGCTCTTGCCGCCGGTTTCGAAGAAGCGCTTAACAGCGGCCGGGTTGGCCATGCTGTTGCTGGGGGCCATGGCTTCGGTCATCAGATTGATCACGAAGTGGCCACGGCTGGCATCCTGTTCGGACAGGTTGCTGTGCTCGACCCAGTCATGCAGCTCCTTGCGCCAGGCCAGGTAGGTCTGCAGGTAGCGGCGGTACAGCGGATTCTGGCTCCAGGCGGGGTCGGCAAAGCGCCGGTCGCCATCGGCGGGGGTGAGGTCGGATTGGCCGAGCATCACGTTCTTCAGCTCCATGCTGAAGTGGGCGAGGTGTTTGGCGCTGTGCAGGGGTTGCTTGAGGGCTTGCTTGAGTACGACTCGGGCGGAGCTAAGTAGGTCTTTACCGCGGATGCCGATCACCGGGTTAAGGCCCAGCGTGTTCTCGGAGGCCTGGTGTTTCAGGTCATCATTATTCTTATCTGTCATCTACAACGCTCCATTGTCCTGAGACGAAATACCGGCGTACTGCTGTGCTCGGCGACACAGGGCTAAGGGCCAGGTATTGCCCGGATTACCAAGGGCGGATCGCTCCGCAATCGTCCTCGTCGCAGGGGCTGCCTGGCGCGAGAAACTTCCAACTACTTGGTTACCCGAGTTTGAGAATTTGTGCAAGCCGGCCGCGATCCAGGCCGAATGCATGATGAGTATGCAGGGAAGGATTAGAAAATGCGCTCTAACCCGCCAGGATCAACGAGCTAGACGGGCTGCTGCGCTGCGCAGATTGCCGCTTGGTGGTGCGGGCGTGAGGAAATAGCTGAAGCACCTGAGTCAATTCCTGACGGTATATCGCCTGGACACTTCAGAGCATCAGCTTGACCACGCTCTCGCTGGGATCGCGGGACTTGCCGGCGGCGGCGAGGGTGGCGAGGTAATCGTTCCACAGTTCAGTCTGGCGCAGGGACAGCTGTTCCAGATAATCCCAGGTGAACAGGCCGCTGTCGTGGCCGTCATCGAAGGTCAGTTTGAGGGCGTAATTGCCTGCTGGCTCGATCTTGTTCAGGCCGACGCCGAGCTTGCCGGTCTGCAGGATCGGTTTGCCGTGGCCCTGCACTTCCGCCGACGGCGAGTGCACGCGCAGGAACTCGGCGGGCAGGGTGTAGCGCTCGTCCGCCCCGTAATGCAGCTCCAGGGTTTTCGAGGCTTTGTGCAGTTTTATCGCGGTAGGGATGCGCATGATTGCTTCCTGGGTTGCTCCGAAGCCCGGATTGCATCCGGGCTTCGGGCGGGCGCGTTACAGGATATAGCGCGACAGGTCTTCGTCCTGCGCCAGCTCGCCGAGGTGGCTGTTGACGTAGGCCGCGTCGATCACGATCGGCGTACCGTTCTGCTGGCCAGCCAGGTCGCCAGCGCTGAAAGAGACTTCCTCCAACAGGCGTTCGAGCAGGGTGTGCAGGCGGCGCGCGCCGATGTTCTCGGTCTTTTCGTTGACCTGATAGGCAATCTCGGCGATGCGCTTGATACCTTCGGCAACGAACTGGATGCCCAGGCCTTCGGTGTTCAGCAGGGCGGCGTATTGCTCGGTGAGCGAGGCGTGCGGCTCGGTGAGAATGCGCTCGAAATCCTGCGGGGTCAGGGCTTTAAGCTCGACGCGAATCGGCAGGCGGCCTTGCAGCTCGGGCACCAGGTCGCTCGGCTTGCTCAGGTGGAACGCGCCGGAGGCGATAAACAGGATGTGGTCGGTTTTCACCATGCCCAGCTTGGTGTTAACCGTGCAGCCTTCGATCAGCGGCAGTAGGTCGCGCTGCACACCTTCGCGGGACACGTCGGCACCGCCGGTGTTACCGCGTTTGGCCACTTTGTCAATCTCGTCGATAAACACGATGCCGTTCTGTTCCACGGCTTCCAGGGCCTGGGCCTTGAGTTCTTCCTCGTTGACCAGACGCGCGGCTTCTTCATCGCGCACCATTTTCAGGGCTTCCTTGACCTTGAGCTTGCGGCTCTTCTTCTTGCCCTTGCCCATGTTGGAAAACAGGCTTTGCAGCTGGTTGGTCATCTCTTCCATGCCTGGCGGGGTCATGATTTCGATGCCGGCCGGAGCGTCGGCCACTTCGATCTCGATGTCCTTGTCATCCAGCTGACCCTCGCGCAGGCGCTTGCGGAACAGCTGGCGGGTGTTGGAGTCGTTGCCCGGTGCGGCTTCTTCGCTGAAACCGGTGCGGGCCGGTGGCAGCAGGGCATCGAGGATGCGCTCTTCAGCGGCATCTTCGGCGCGGTGACGAACTTTGACCATCTCCTGCTCGCGCAGCATCTTGATTGCCGCATCGGCGAGGTCACGGATGATCGACTCGACATCGCGGCCGACATAACCGACTTCGGTGAACTTGGTTGCTTCCACCTTGATAAACGGTGCGTTGGCCAGCTTGGCCAGGCGGCGGGCGATTTCGGTTTTACCGACGCCGGTCGGGCCGATCATCAGGATATTCTTGGGCGTCACTTCGGCGCGCAGCTCAACCGGCAGCTGCATGCGCCGCCAGCGGTTGCGCAGGGCAATGGCCACGGCGCGCTTGGCGTCGTCCTGACCGATGATGTGGCGGTTGAGTTCGTGAACGATTTCGCGGGGCGTCATGGACATGCGGGTTTACTCCAGAAGAAGGCGCGCTTACTCGGCGCAGTCTTCTTCTTCGATAGTCAGGGTTTGGTTAGTGAAGACACAAATGGAGCCGGCAATGTTCAGCGCGGTTTCGGTGATTTCACGGGCACTCAAATCGGTTTTCTGCAGCAGGGCCATGGCCGCGGCCTGGGCGAAACCGCCGCCGGAGCCCATGGCGATCAGGCCATGCTCGGGCTCAACCACATCGCCGTTGCCGGTGATGATCAGCGAGGCGTCCTTGTTAGCCACTGCCAGCATGGCTTCCAGGCGGCTCAGCGAGCGGTCGGTGCGCCAGTCTTTGGCCAGTTCAACGGCGGCGCGCACCAGATGGCCTTGATGCTTTTCCAGCTGGCCTTCAAAGCGTTCAAACAGGGTAAATGCGTCAGCGGTGGCGCCGGCAAAACCGGCCAGCACCTGGCCGTGGTACAGGCGGCGAACTTTTTTCGCGTTGCCTTTCATCACGGTATTGCCGAGGGACACCTGGCCGTCGCCGCCCATGACGACTTTGCCGTTGCGGCGCACTGAAACGATGGTGGTCAAGGGGAGAGTCTCCACGCAGCGGGGCGAAAGTGCCCAATGCCGAATGAAGTGGGGGCAGCGGCAGCCCGCTTCAAGCCCTGTAGCGCATGCTGTCCGACAAATAGTCGTCAGAGCGCGCCGCAGGGCCTGAAATTACGCGGTTTATTGCGCCTGGCGCTGCTGTAACAACAGATTGCTGAAGCCGCTGGCGGACAGAGTTTTCTGCGCCTGGCCGAGCTGTTCGCGGGTGGCGAAGGGGCCGACCAGCACGCGGTGCCAGGTTTCCTCGCGCACGGTGCCGGATTCCACCTGCACGCTTTGCCCGAGCAGGATGATCTGCGCGCGCAGGCTGTCGGCGTCGTCCTTGCGGCGGAACGAGCCAGCCTGAAGGAAGAACTGCGAGCTGACCGGACCTTTGGCGACCACCGGCGGCGGCGGTGGCACCTGGCCGTTAAGTGCGGCTTCGGCGCGGGCGGCGTCGATCTTCGCGGCTTCTTCCGGGGTGACCGGCTTCTGCGCGGGCGGTGCGACGGGCTCGATGCTTTGCGGCGGCAGGATCACTTCCGATTCCGGTAGCAGGGTATAGAAGTCGTACTTGGGCTTGGCCGGCTCGTTGCTGGCAGGCTTGGCCGCCGCCGCTTTATTGGCCTGAGTGACGCGCGCCTGTTCGACCTTGTTGCGCTTGATCTCATCGCGACCCGGTTCGAGGCTGAACAGAAACACCATAAAGCCGCCGATCACCAGGCCGCAGACCAGCCAGAACCAACCCGGCACCGGTTTTTTCGCCGGCGCTTGGTAACGGCTGGCGCCGCGTTTGGCGGCGGGCTTTTTCTTGGCGGCCACTTACATGCGCTCCAGGGTTTCCAGGCCGAGCAGTTCCAGGCCCTGCTTGAGCGTGCGCGCGGTCAGTGCGGCCAAGCGTAGGCGGCTGTTGCGCGCTGCGATGTCCTCGGTGGAGAGGATCGGGCAGTTCTCGTAGAAGCTCGAGAACAGCCCGGCCAGGTCGTACAGATAGGCGCAGAGCAGGTGCGGTTCGCCCTTGTCGGCGACGCTGGCGAGCACTTCCGCGAACTGCGCGAGCTTGCCGGCCAGTTCGATTTCATGGGCGGCCTGCAGGTCGAGGCTGCCTTCGATCTGCTCGAAACCCTTGCCCAGCTTGCGGAACACGCTGGCCACACGGGTGTAGGCGTACAGCAGGTAAGGCGCGGTGTTGCCCTCAAAACTCAGCATCAGCTCGAAGTTGAAGCGGTAGTCGCTGGTGCGGTGCTTGGACAGGTCGGCGTATTTCACTGCACCGATGCCCACGGCGCGGGCGATCTGCCGCAGCTCGGCTTCGTCCAGTTCGGGGTTCTTGCCTTTGACCAGGGCGTAGGCGCGCTCTTCGGCCTCATCGAGCAGGTCGACCAGCTTCACGGTGCCGCCGTCGCGGGTTTTGAACGGGCGGCCATCGGCGCCGTTCATGGTGCCGAAGCCCATGTGCTCCAACTGCATGTTGGCAGGGACGAAGCCGGCCAGGCGCGCGGCGGTGAAGACCATCTGGAAGTGCAGGGCCTGGCGCTGGTCGACGAAGTACAGCGCGCGGTCGGCTTTCAACGCATTGGCGCGGTAGCGGGTAGCGGCCAGGTCGGTGGTGGCGTACAGGTAACCACCACCGGCCTTCTGCACGATCAGCGGCAGCGGGTTGCCTTCGGCGTTCTTGAACTCGTCCATAAACACGCACTGCGCGCCGTCGCTTTCGCTGAGCAGGCCCTTGGCCTTGAGGTCGGCGACCACGTTGGCCAGGTCGTCGTTGTAGGCACTCTCGCCTTTCACGTCGGCCATGCTCAGCTTCACGCCAAGGCGGTCATACAGCGCCTGGCAGTGGCTCAGGGAAATATCGTTGAAGCGGTGCCACAGGCGCAGACATTCGGCGTCACCGGCTTGCAGCTGCACCACCAGCTCGCGGGCACGCTCGGCGAACTCAGGGGATTCGTCGAAGCGCTTCTTCGCCGCGCGGTAGAAACCTTCCAGATCCGCCAGCTCGCTTTCGGCGGCCTCCGGGTTTTCCTGCATAAAGGCCAGCAGCATGCCGAACTGGGTGCCCCAGTCGCCCACGTGGTTCTGGCGGATCACGTCGTCGCCGAGGAACTCCAGCACCCGCGCCACGCCGTCACCGATGATGGTCGAGCGCAGATGGCCGACGTGCATCTCTTTGGCCAGGTTGGGCGCCGACAGGTCGACCACCACGCGCTGCGCTGGGCCAGCCTTGCGTACGCCAAGCTTGGCGTCGGCCAGCAGGGCGTCCAGGCGCGCGGCCAGGGCTTGGGTGTTCTGATAGAAATTGAGGAAGCCCGGGCCGGCGATCTCGACCTTGCTGATCGCAGCATCGCTCGGCAGCGCGGCGATCAGCTTCTCGGCCAGGTCACGCGGCTTCATGCCGGCGGGCTTGGCCAGCATCATGGCGATATTGCTGGCAAAGTCGCCGTGGGTCTTGTCTTTGGTGTTCTCCACCTGAATGGCCGGGCTCAGGCCTTCCGGCAGCACGCCGTCGGCGGTGAGGCGGGTCAGGGCTTGCTGGATCAGGTGGCGAATGCTGTCTTTCATGGTCTGCTCGGTCGGCCGTGGGGGGCGGCGGCGCACAAAGGCGCTGGTTGAAAACTGCGCATTATCGACGCCCTTCGCCCGCAGCTTCAAGCAGCGCGTGGTTTCGCCGGGCTAAAGGCCGCCGCGATGGGCTGCAGATCACGCCGCGCTGGGCATATATAGACAAACGCCGCAGAGGCGAAACCACTGCGGCGTCTGGGTGTGGCGCGCAGCGTTAGGCAGAGCGCTGCGCCGTGCCGCGCACCGCCGCGTTGCCGGCGACGAAATACGGCGCGCTGCTGCGTGGCAGCGGGGCGCGGCCACGGATTTTGTCGGCGATCTTCTCGGCCATCATGATGGTTGGTGCATTCAGATTGCCGGTGACGATCAGCGGCATGATCGACGCATCCACCACGCGCAGGCCCTGCACGCCATGTACGCGGCCCTGGCCGTCGACCACCGCCATATCGTCTTCACCCATCTTGCAGGAACACGACGGATGGTAGGCCGTTTCTGCATGTTCGCGGATAAAGGCGTCCAGTTCGGCGTCGGTTTGCAGCTCGGCGCCGGGGCTGATCTCACGTCCGCGATACGGGTCCAGGGCGGATTGCGCCATGATTTCGCGGGTGATGCGGATGCCGTCGCGGAACTCGCGCCAGTCCTGCTCGTGCGCCATGTAGTTGAAGAGGATGCTCGGGTGCTGGCGCGGGTCTTTGGATTTGACCTGAATGCGTCCACGGCTTGGCGAGCGCATGGAGCCCATGTGTGCCTGGAAACCGTGTTCTTTAACCGCGTTGCTGCCGTTGTAGTTAATCGCCACCGGCAGGAAGTGGTACTGGATATTCGGCCACTCGAACTCGCTACTTGAGCGGATAAAGCCGCCGGCCTCGAACTGGTTGCTGGCGCCGATGCCTTTGCCGAGGAACAGCCAATTGGCACCGATCATCGGCTGATTCCACCATTGCAGCGCCGGGTACAGCGACACCGGTTGCTTGCAGGCGTATTGCAGGTACACCTCCAGGTGATCCTGCAGGTTCTGGCCGACGCCAGGCAGGTCGTGCACCAAGGGGATGTCCAGCTCGCGCAGCAGCGCCGCCGGGCCTACGCCGGAGCGTTGCAGCACCTGCGGCGAGGCAATCGCGCCGCCACACAGCAGCACTTCGCGGCGCGCGTTGACGGTGATCGGTGTGTCGTTATCGCCCTGCAGATATGCCACGCCGCTGGCTCGTTTGCCGCTGAACAGAATGCGGTCAGTGAGGGCGTGAGTAATGATGGTCAGGTTTGGCCGTTCGCGGGCCTGGTCGAGATAGCCGCGTGCGGTGCTGGAGCGGCGGCCCTTGGGCGTGACGGTACGGTCCATCGGGCCGAAGCCTTCCTGCTGGTAACCGTTGAGGTCGTCGGTGCGCGGATAACCGGCCTGCACGCCGGCTTCGATCATGGCGTGGAACAGCGGGTTATTGCCGTTTTTAGGGGTGGTTACCGACACAGGGCCATCGCCGCCATGGTAGGCATTGGCGCCGATATCACGGGTTTCCGCCTTGCGGAAATACGGCAGGCAATCCAGATAGCTCCAGTCTTCCAGGCCCTTTTCCTCGGCCCAGCCGTCGTAATCCTTGGCGTTGCCGCGGATGTAGCACATGCCGTTGATCAGGGACGAGCCGCCCAGGCCCTTGCCGCGCCCGCACTCCATGCGGCGGTTGTTCATGTGCGGTTCGGGTTCGGTCAGGTAGGCCCAGTTGTAGCGCCGACCTTGCAGCGGGAAGGCCAGGGCGGCGGGCATCTGGGTGCGGAAATCCAGGCGGTAATCCGGGCCGCCGGCTTCCAGCAGCAGCACGCTGACGTCGGCGTCTTCAGTCAGCCGGGTGGCCAGCACGTTACCGGCCGAGCCGGCGCCGATGATGATGTAGTCGAATTCCTGGGGCATAAAAGCTCCTGTAGCCCGGATGCACTCCGGGGAAAACGCGGTGACTGTTCCCGGATTGCATCCGGGCTACGGGGCGGCGATCAATCCGTGGGCGGGTCAGAACACCGAGGTGTAACCGCCCAGCTCAACCTGTACCGATTTGATCCGCGTGTAGTGCGCCAGGGTGGTCAGGCCGTTCTCGCGGCCGACGCCGGATTGCTTGTAACCGCCCACCGGCATTTCCGCAGGCGACTCGCCCCAGGTGTTGATCCAGCAGATGCCAGCTTCCAGCTTGTGGATCACTCGGTGAGCGCGGTTCAGGTCGCGGGTTACCACGCCGGCGGCCAGGCCGTACTCGGTGGCGTTGGCGCGGCGGATCACTTCCTCTTCGCTGTCGTACACCAGGATGCTCATCACCGGGCCGAAGATTTCCTCACGGACGATGGTCATGCCGTCGTTGCAGTCGGTGAATACCGTCGGCGCGACATAGGCGCCTTTGGCGTAGTCGCCCTCGGTCACGCGGTTGCCACCGATCAGCAGGCGCGCGCCTTCGCTGCGGCCTTTTTCGATATAGCCGAGCACGCTGTCCATATGCGCCGCGCTGACCAGCGGGCCGAAGTTGGTGGCGTCATTCAGCGGATCGCCGAGGCGGATGCGTTTGACCCGCTCCAGCACCTTGGCCTCGAAGCGTGCCTGCAGCATGCGCGGCACAAATACGCGGGTGCCGTTGGTGCAGACCTGGCCCGAGCTGTAGAAGTTGGCCATCACCGCAATATCGGCGGCCCGGTCGAGGTCGGCGTCCTCGAAGATGATCAGTGGCGACTTGCCGCCCAGCTCCATGGTCACTTCCTTGAGCGACGAGCTGGAGGCGCTGGCCATGACCTTCTTGCCGGTCACGGTGCCGCCGGTGAAGGAAATCTTCTCGATGCCCGGATGCTCGGTCAGCCACTGGCCAACTTCACGGCCGCTGCCGGTCAGCACGTTAAACACGCCATCCGGCAGGCCGGCGGCGCTGTAGATTTCCGCCAGTTTCAATGCGCTCAGCGAGGTGATTTCGCTGGGTTTGAAGATCATCGCGTTGCCAGCGGCCAGGGCTGGGGCGGATTTCCACAGAGCGATCTGGATCGGGTAGTTCCACGCGCCAATACCGGCGACCACGCCCAGTGGCTCGCGGCGGGTGTAGACGAAACTGGTGTCGCGCAGCGGGATCTGCTCGCCTTCGATGGCCGGGATCAAGCCGGCGTAATACTCCAGCACGTCGGCGCCAGTGACGATATCGACATAGCGGGTTTCGGAGAGCGGCTTGCCGGTGTCGAGGGTTTCCAGCTCGGCCAGCTCATCGTTGCGCTCGCGCAGGATGTCGACTGCCTTGCGCAGGATGCGCGAACGCTGCATGGCGGTCATCGCCGCCCACACCTTTTGGCCTTCGGTGGCGCTGGCCACGGCCAGTTCCACGTCCGCTTTGCTGGCACGCTGCACGCGGGCCAGTACTTCGCCGGTGGCGGGGTTGATGCTGTCGAAGGTCTCGCCACTGCTGGCCGTTACATAACGGCCGCCAATAAAGAGCTGCTGTTCGTCGAAGCGGGGCATGGCGCGTTCCTCGTGTGCGGTGGTCGACGCGAGCCGCCTGGCGCAGGTCGTCGGTGTAGGCAATATAGACGCAAGGCTAAATTATCTTAATTGAACGATCAATCAATAACAACGACAGGGCACAGCCAAACGCGACACGCCGGGCGTGTCGGCGGCGGTATTCGGGTTGTTGAAAGAGGGGGCGGCTATTGCGCCTTGAGCAGTTGCAGGTCGAGGTATTCGTAGGCGATTTCAATCGCCTGGCGGGTGTCGAAGCCCTCGCCGGACAGCGCCCCGCGTAGCCACAAACCATCGATCAATGCCGCCAGACCACGGGCAGCGCTGCGCGCCTGCTCCTGCGGCAATACCCGGCTGAATTGCCCACACAGGTTGGAATACAGGCGGTGATCGTTGACCCGCTGCAAACGCCGCAGCGCCGGCTGGTGCATGCTGGTGGCCCAGAACGCCAGCCAGGTTTTCATCGCCGGGCCGTTGACCTGGCTGTCATCGAAGTTGCCTTCAATCATTGCCCGCAGGTGTTCGCGCGGCTGGTCCGGCGGCAGGCTGGCGCGGCGTTCGCGCACGGCATCGCTAAGCGCCTGCATCAGGTGGCGCATGGTGGCGTCGAGCAGGCCGTTCTTGTCGCGGAAATAGTGGCTGATGATGCCGTTGGAGACCCCGGCGATCCGCGCGATATAGGCGATGCTGGCATCGCTCATGCCGACCTGATCAACCGCTTCGAGGGTGGCCGCGATCAATTGCGAGCGGCGGATCGGTTGCATTCCGACCTTGGGCATCTGCTTCTCCATCGATGGGGGCGTCCCCGGAATGCGCGCAGTCTAGGCCGGTTATTGTTGAACGATCAATCAAACATGACGTTCCAGAGATGACCTGTCGGTCAGGGGCATGCCGCTGCGCGAGGGCCGACGGCGCTAGATTCCAGGATGATCGGCGGCGGTTTTATCGACGCCCGCGCCTTCGCGAGCAATCAGCTGAACCGGTGGCACGCTAAAGCGAAAATCGCAGTAGGTCGCGCCGCCAGCGAGGGTTTGCGTGCGCTGCAGAGTCACGCCCCAATCTGCTGCCATACGGTAATCCAGGCTGCACGCGGCAAAGTGGGTCAGCTCCGGCGCACCCTGCTCGCGCAGGTAACTGGCCAGCGGACACACCTGCACATCAAAGGCCACGCCAGCGGCGGCGGGCAGATTGCTGCGGCGAAAAGGCCGGGTAAACACCAGGCTGAATAGCGCGTCGAGCAGCCATTTGATGCGTGCCTGCAAGCGGCTGCTGCGCAGGCGCGACACCTTGAACGCCATGGCGCTGGCCGGAGCGAAGATCTGCCAGTTGATCTGCTCGATCCACTCGCCGGCCTGCTGCGGGCTAATGCCCTGCTCCTGCAGGGCGCGGTACAGCGCGTAATCCCACTGCATATAACGCAGCAGCAGATTTACCCCAGGCGAATGGCTTACCTGCGTGCGTTGCAGTTCACTCTGCACCTCCAGGGTTCTGGCCCATATCACTGTCGACGTGGTCGCCGGCAAACACGCACCCAGCTGCGCCTGCGCCGCGCGGCGAAAGGCGACGCGCGGGAGATAAACCAGCAGCAGGGCGAGTGGCTTCATCGGCTGTCGTGGCTCTGGCGGATTGCTGAGCGCATTAGCGCGGCTCAACGTCGGCAATCAGCGCCAGTAAATCGGTCACGCCGATATCCTGACCAGCCTGATGGAGCAGGGCGCTGGCCTGGCCGCGATGGTGAGTCTGATGATTGAAGAAATGCAGCATCAGGCTGGCGTACGGCCGCTGCGCCGGCACGCCCTTCATATTGCCGTAGGCCAGCACATGCTCCAGGTCCGGCTCGGTCAGCGCTGCCACCAAGTCGCTGATATGCCCATCCAGCCGGCTGCGCAAAGCATGTAGCGGCGCGAAGGTGTCGAATAGCAGCTGATCCAGCGCCGCTGGCCGCTGCAGATCGCTGATCACTTCACGCAGTTCAGAGCAGGCTGGGTGTTCGGCAAAGCGCTTGAGCCAGATGATATCGGCCACCGCAATATGGTTAAGGGTGGCGAGGATGGACGGGAAAAACGCCCCGCGATCCTCACTCAGCGCCTGCGGCGACAGCTGGCCGGCGGCTACGTAGAGCTTGTCATTCATCCACGCGTTATAGCGGGCCATCAACTGGAAGTGGGCGAGCTGGGACATGGCGCTTAACTCGGCAATTAAGGTTCAGTCAGGCATCGAATACCGGGCGGAAGAAGGTGCGCTCGTAGCTGATGATGCACTGGGTCTCTTCCGCATAGTTAAAGGCCGCCAGGCACTCGGCGTCGGCAAAGGACTTCAGCCGATACTGTTCGTACTCCGCGAGGCTGGGAAAGCTGAACATCGCCAGGCCGATATTGTTGGCACCTTCCGATGGCAGAAAGTAACCGTGATGCGTACCGCCAAACTTCGCCACCAGGGCAATCCACAGCTTGCCGTAATGCTCGAATTCCTTGAGTTTGCGCGGGTCGAGCACATAGCGGATATGGCAGGTGATCATGGTGTGTTCTCTCGGTTACGGCTGAGGTAGGAAAGCGCACTCAGTTCTCAGGGGTAATGGTGGCTTCCGGGTTGGCTTCGGCAGCCAGCTTTAAACGGTCGGCTTTGCTGATATAGGTGGATTTTTTCTTGGGTGCCAATTTGGCGTTGGCCTTTTTGGCGTGAGCTTCTAGTAGCTGTTTGATTTTCTTGCGGCGGTTCATGGTTTAAGGCCAGGTTGGTTAATGGGGGATACAAAAAGCGGTTTTGAGAAGCAATCTAGCGGTTTGATGGCTTTGAGTAGATCAAAAATAAATCCCCCGACCCTTTAACTTCTTGGGCCTCATACCCATTGCCGTCACGGTAATGGGCCGATACGGGAAAGCAGCGAAGGCTTGTTGCGAAATGCGCTGGCAATGGCATCAATGCCCAAGGCGCTAATGACCGCAGCGGCAAGCAGGGGGCCGGCACTATGGTCAGACACGACGACAATTGCGACCGCAAGTACGACGAAGAATAGTCCGAACACTGCGGTGATGATTCGGTAGTTTCTTGAGCCACCTGATCTGTTTTTCATAGGGACTGACGTTTTGTTAAGGGGCGGGCTTTAACCCGCCCCAGTGAGTGCAGCAAACGGTTTGAACCAGCCGTCAGATATTTAAACTTCATTGCTGGATGGTTCTGTACTTTGAATGTTGAAAAGCGTATCTCCAAACTCTGGATTGTATTTCCGGGCTTCTTCTAGTGATACTGCCGGGATTTTAACTGTGGCTTTATGACGGCGACCAAATACATCGGTGATTTCTATTTTGACTTTTACGTGCTGCTTGTCGGATTTGGGGAAGCAACCGCCCCAGCTCTCGGGTTGCTCAAAGTAGACAACACCATTTTTGGACTTTCCTACTTCGAGAAAGGTTTCTGGCTTGGCGGGTGACAGATAATTTTTCTGTGTCAGGAATGGGTAGACTTTTATGCTATCTCCGATTCTTGCCTGAAAATCAGTAATTGCTACTGCTTGGTGCTCAATCCAAAACCAGCCAATGGTGTTTTTCAACCAAATAAAACTCCATGGCGTTAGGTTCCAGTGGTAAGCAATTCTGATTTTGTGAATGCTTGATGGTGCAGCGCCAACATTTGAGATATATAAATATATAGCAATGGCCGTTTGATGTTCATCATATCCGTTGTGCTTGTTTCCAGTTAAATATGTGCAGCTGAACGTTGGGCCGGGAATAGTTTCTATTTTGAATTTTGGCTTCCGACGCAGAGCTGAAAAAATACCGCTAAACCAGCCAAAAATAACGGTGACGATAAAAAGTGCGACAGTGAGAACGCCCTGGTTCTCATTTGTCCAAGTCGACGCATTTGTGAACAACTCGATTATTGGCATAAATATCTAACGTTTGGTTAGGGTGCGGGCTTTAGCCCGTCCCAGTGAGCGCAGCGAACGGTTTGAACCAGGTGTTAGATTTTTGATTCCACAATTTCAATGGTTTTCTCTTCAATACCTTTAAAGCGAAATACTCGTTTTGAGACAAACCCTGATTTTCCATTGACTCCCAGGGATACTCCGGACTCGCTTGCACTTAAGCCGCCACTCCCTTCTTTTGAATTGTCGTAGTATTCCTCTATTTCGACTTCTTCTGCATCACGGATGCGTTCAGCGATAGCAAGTTCTTGAGCAACTTTTGCTTGCCGCTCGGCCATTCTCATGGATATTTCTTGTCGGGCTTCTTCCTTTTTAAGCTCTACCATATCTCCAGAATCAACATCATTTTTTGTTTCTTTTATGGCGTCGTAAAGGAACTTTCCAAGGCTAACTATTGGTGCTTCAAAGGCCACTGTTGAACTCTCCTGAAAAATCTAACTATTAATTATGCGACATACCAGTGTCGCGCTTATCTGTCGTATAACGCCCTTCTGCCTACTGCAATCCTTCTATATCCGCGTTATATGTCGCAATCCAGCAGGATTATGCCGTCCCCAAGCGACCGTCGGGCCATTACTCAGCCACCATGCCCCAACCCTATCTAGCCCCCCATCTCACTGTCTAGAAAATTCTCCGCCACCATTTCGCGCCCACAAAAAAGCGGGCCGTAGCCCGCTTTATATATAGAGGTGCAGCCTTGGCTTATTTAAGCCACTCGGCGACGCGCTCTGGGTTTTTGCTGATCCAGTCTTTGGCAGCGTCTTCCGGTTTTGCGCCGTCGCGGATAGCGAGCATGACGGCGCCGACTTCTTCACCGCTCCAGGAGAATTTCTTCAGGAAGGCAGCGGCTTCTGGGGCTTTGCTGTTGATGCTGGGGTTGGCGACGGTGTCGACGTGTTCGTCATCGCCGAAGACTTTTTTCGGGTCTTCGAGGAAGCGCAGGTTCCATTTGGCGAACATCCAGTGTGGGATCCAGCCAGTGACGACAATGGCTTTCTTGTCCTTTTCGGCGCGGGTCAGGGCGGTGGCCATGCCTGGGCCGGAGCTTGGCATCAGTTTGATGTCGGTGAGGGCGTATTCCTTGATCGCGTCTTCGGCGCGGCGCATGACGCCGGCGCCGGCGTCGATGCCGGTGATTTTGCCGTCGAAATCTTTGGCGTAGGTTTGCAGGTCGGCGATGGTTTTGGCTTGGACGTAGTCGGGCACGATCAGGCCGATTTTCGCGCCGGCGTAGTTGGTGCCGAGCACTTCGACCTTGTCTTTGAGTTTTGCAAAGTATTCGCCGTGGGTGGCGGGCAGCCATGCGGAGAGGGTGGCGTCGAGGTCACCACGGGCTACGCCCTGCCACATGATGGCGGGTTCTACAGGCTTCAGCTCGACGGTGTAACCGAGTTTGCTCTGGAGGATTTCACCGGCTACATGAGTGGCGGCGACGCTGTCGTCCCAACCGTTTACGTAGCCGATTTTCAGGGTGGCTTTGTCCGCCGCCATGGCGCTGCTCATGCCGAGGGCCAGGGCGGCGACGCCAAGGCTTTGCAGGCAGAGGTTTTTCAGGTTTCGCATAGGGTGTGCTCCGTCAGTGAGAGTGGCAGTTCAGTGAGTTACTGGCGCGTTCTTCTTGCGGGCCTAGCTGGGTCGTACGGTATTGCGTGTTAAATCCGGAGTGCAGCAAACCCGGCGATGGCCATGTGGCCTCGCGGGTGTGGTGCTGATTCAGGTGCTTGAACTAACCGCGCCGCCCGCGGGTAAAGGAGGCGGCGCGTTGTGGCTTACAGGCCGAGGTGTTTTTTCACCGCTGCAACGCCGTCCTGGCCGTCGTAGGTGGTAACGCCGGCCAGCCACTGATCGAGGATCGCCGGGTTGGCTTTGATCCACTCTTTGGCGACTTCGGTCGGGTTCTGTTTATCCAGGACCTTTTCCATCAGCTGGCTTTCAATTTCCACGGTGAACTGCAGGTTGTTCAGTAGTTTGCCGACGTTGGCGCAGCGTGCTTCGTAATCTGGCGGCACGACGGTGTAGACCTTGGCGGCGCCGAAGTCGGGGCCGAATACGTCATCGCCACCTTCCAGGTAGGTGATGTCGAACTGGGTGTTCATCGGGTGCGGTGCCCAGCCGAGGAACACGGCGGGTTCATTCTTTTTCACTGCGCGTTGCAGCTGAACCAGCATGCCGGCTTCGCTGGACTCGACCATCTTGAATTCGCCGAGGCCGAACTGGTTGCTCTTGATCATGCCGTCAATCAGCAGGTTGCCGTCATTGCCGGGCTCGATGCCGAAGATCTTGCCGCCCAGCTGGTCCTTGAACTTGGCGATGTCGGCAAAGCTTTTCAGCCCGGCTTCAGCGGCGTAGGTCGGGACGGCGAGGGTGTACTTGGCACCTTCAAGGTTGGCTTTGGGCAGTACTTTGACGCCGCCATCCTTGGTGAAGGGTTCGATCACGGCGTCCATCGAGGGTGCCCAGTAACCGAGGAATACGTCGATCTGGCCTTTTTGCACGCCGGTAAAGGCGATGGGTACGGAGGCCATGATTTTGCGCGTCTGGTAGCCCAGGCCTTCGCTGAGGGTCATGGCTACGCCAGTGGTAGCGGCGATGTCGGCCCAACCGATTTCGGCGAAGCGCACCATCTTGCAACTCTCCGGCTCTTGCGCCCAGGCGCTTTGCAGCATGGCCACGGAGAGCAGACCGACACCTGCGAGCTGTTTAATCGTCTTCATCTGCGATTCCCTGTGATGGTTAAATTTAGATTACTGGCGTTGAAGCTTGCCGCTGAACCAACTGAACAGACTGCTGCGCTTGGCGGTTTGTGGGGTGCCGAAGCTTTCGGTGATGCGGTCGAGAATGATCGCCAGCAGCACCACGGCCATGCCGCTTTCGAAACCGAGGCCGATGTCCAGGCGCTGAATACTCGCCAGTACGTCGTTACCCAGGCCGCCGGCGCCGACCATCGAGGCAATGATCACCATCGACAGGGCCATCATGATGGTCTGGTTGACCCCGGCCATGATCGACGGCATGGCGTTGGGCAGCTGGACCTTGAACAGTAGCTGACGCGGCGTGCAGCCGAAGGATTGGCCGGCTTCGATGATCTCTTTATTCACCTGGCGGATGCCCAGGTTGGTCAGGCGTACCGCCGGGGGCATGGCGAAGATCACCGTGGCGATGATCCCCGGCACACGACCGAGGCCGAACAGCATGGCGGCGGGAATCAGGTAAACGAACGCCGGCATGGTCTGCATAAAGTCGAGAATCGGTCGGATGATGGTCGCTACCCGCTCGCTGCGCGCGGCCCAGATGCCCAGCGGGATGCCGAGTAGTAGGCTGATCAGCGTGGCCGAGAAGGTCAGGCCGAGGGTTACCACGGTCTGTTCCCAGAAACCGGTGAGTACGATCAGCACGAAGGAGATGGCGGTGAAGATGGCGAACTTGTAGCCGATGCGCCACAGGCCGAGGCCGATAAAGATGGCAATCAGCAGCCAGGCCGGTGGCAGCATCAGCAGCCATTCGATGCCTTCGGAGAAGCCATTGACCACGGCGCCGATGCTGTCGAAGCCATCGCTGTAGTTGTCCAGCAGGTGCTGCACCACGTCGTTGACCCAGCTGCCCAGGTCGAGCTGTTTCTCACTCATGGGACTCTCCCTGCAGGCGGGTCAACAGGCGACCTTTACTGATGGCGCCGCTGTAGTGGCCGTGCGCGTCAATCACCGGGATAGGCCCTTCGTTGTCCACCAGGCGTTCAATCACCTGATCCAGCGGGGTGCCTTCGGAAACGGGGTTGATATGCTTGAGTACGTTCGCGTCAAGGCTGCATGTCGCGCCGCCTTCGACGAGTAGGGCGATTTTTTCCAGGCTGATAGAGCCCTGGAAGTTGTTCTGCTCGTCGACGACAAAGGCGTAGTGCTTGTCCAGTGCCTGCAGCTCCTGGCAGACCTTCTGCGCATCCGGCGCTTTGCCGTTGTGCACGTAGATCGGCACGCTGTTGGCCATCAGCTGGCCGGCGGTGAGGTAGCGGTTGGTGTCGACGGTATTGAAGAAGTTGCGCACGTAATCGTTGGCGGGGTTGTCGATCAGCTCCTGCGGGGTGCCAACCTGAACCAGTTTGCCGCCTTCCATGATGCCGATGCGGGTGCCGATGCGCATGGCCTCTTCGATGTCGTGGGAGACGAAGATGATGGTGCGGCGGTCGGTCTTTTGCAGCTCCAGCAGCACGTCTTGCATCTCGCGGCGCTTGAGCGGGTCGAGGGCGGAAAACGCCTCGTCCATGATGATCATTGACGGGTCAACCGCCAGGGCGCGGGCCAGGCCGACGCGCTGTTGCATGCCGCCGGACAGCTCATGCGGCATCTTGTGCGCAAAGGTGTCCAGGCCAACCTGCTTGAGTACTTGCATGGCGCGCTCTTCGCGCACCTTCTTGCTCTTGCCGGCCACTTCCAGGCCGAAGGCGGCGTTGTCCAGCACGCTGCGCGAAGGCATCAGGGCGAAGGACTGGAAGACCATGCTCATGTCGCGGCGGCGCAGATCGATAAGCTCCGCCTTGGGCATCTTGGCGACGTTCTGGCCGTCGATGTAGACATTGCCGCCGCTGGGTTCAACCAGGCGGTTGATCAGGCGAATCAGGGTGGATTTGCCAGAGCCGGAGAGGCCCATCAGCACGAAAATTTCACCTTCCTCGACGCTGAAAGACACGTCGCTGACGCCGATTACCGCGCCTTTCTCCGCAAGAATTCGTTCCTTGCTCCAGCCCTGTTTGAGCAGGTCAATGGCTTCTTGTGGCTCTGCGCCGAACACCTTGTAGAGGTTTTCGACGACGATTTTTCCAGACTGCATGGGATGATTCCCCTTCAGTAGACATCCAGATCAGTGCTGCGGAACCGCGCCTACGCCAGCTGGCGTACGTACGGTGATGCCGACTGTTCTTGCCTGTGTGGGTTTACTGGGTTCCGGGGTCGGGGCCGTGCCTTGCCGCGCAACACATTCAGGGTGCTCAGGCACAACCGCTGCAACGCTCCGGTTGCCTTGTGGGCAATGGACGCTATGGGGGCGTACTGTTGAGTCAACCTTGCTGTGCCGTGCTGCAAACCGCGTTCCAAACCCTCTGGCAGTGTTACGAAGTCCCATCCTTGGGTTTTACACACCTCGACCCGAGGCGCGCGTACATCCGAAATTTCTTGTTGGGCTGGCACCCATCACGTGGTGAGCCAGCACTTATATATTCTTCGGTCCGGGGCTGTGGGCGCCCGGTCTGTCGACCCTGCTAAGGCGACAGCGACGAAATCGGCTGACTCAACGATATAGTCTTCGGCCTGTCGCAATTGTCGGTTTGCGACTCTGACGTGTTGCGCGGCGACAGACGCTTTAAAAACCATAACAGACTTGTTTGTTCCGTTGCCAAGGCTGCAAGCCACAGCGGCCGTGGTTTGCAGCGTTTCAAATGGCCACAGGTACTATGCGCTGGGGGCTGCGCGCTGTTCGGAAAAAATGACAAATTAATTTCCACTGGCGAGGTTTTCGGCGGTTTTTATTGATTGACCGTTCAATCGTGTGACGCCTTCCAGCCAGCTCGCCCGCGTCTGCGGATTAGCCTTCAACCAGGCTTTGGCCTCGCGTCGCGGGTTGGTGTTTTTGTTGAGGATGGCGCCCATCAGGTAGCTTTCCATCTCCAGGCTGAAGCGCAGATTTTTCAGCAGCTGGGTGACATTCGGACACTGTTCGGCCAGGCCTGCGCGCACGTTGGTGTACACCGTGGCGCCGCCGTAGTTGGGGCCGAAGAACTCATCACCGCCGTCCAGGTAATGCATCTGCAACTGGTTGTTCATCGGGTGCGGCGCCCAGCCGAGAAATACCACCCACTGTTTGAGGTGCTCGGCGCGTTTGACCTGGGCCAGCATGCCGTTCTCGCTGGACTCCACCAGGCTGAACCCGCTCAGGCCGAAAGCGTTCTTGTCGATCATTGACTGGATCAGCTTGTTGCCATCGTTGCCCGGTTCGATTCCGTAGAGTTTGCCGCCCAGCTCTTTACTGAAGCGCGCGAGATCGGCGAAGTTTTTCACGCCGCCGTCATACGCCGTCTGGTTAACCGCCAGGGTGTATTTGGCACCGATGAGGTTGGCGCCGAGGGTCTTTACCGAGCCGTTGGCGGCGTAGGGTTTGATGTCGTTTTCCATGCTCGGCATCCAGTTGCCGAGGAACACGTCGATCTTGCCGTCCTGCATGGCTTTGTAGGTGTCGGGCACGGACAAGCGTTTGACCTGGGTGCGGTAGCCCAATTCACTGAATACCTGCCGCGTGACGGCGGTGGTCACGGTGATGTCGGTCCAACCGACATCGGCGAAGCGAATCAGCCCGCACTGCGCCGGCTCTGCGGCCTGGGCCAGCAGCGGGGTGGTGCAGAAGGTGGCGGCCAGCAGCCAGCGTTTGTTGCGTGTCATCAAGCCTCTCCCGGTTGCAGTGACAGGGCACGCGTAGAAGCGCGCAGTCGGGCCACGGGTGGCAGGCGAATGCAGCTGGCCGGTCCATGGGCGCGGCGATCATGCCGACAGATTTCCTTCGCTGCCTATGCGTGAAGTCGCAAGTAGAACGCTGCTGTCGTGAATTGCTGCAGCGGCGCTTGAAACTGCGCGCTGTCGCACACGTCGCGTTCGTTTGCGGCGCTGACGGATTTAGATATGGGCGGGTCGGTGTGGAGCGGCGGTAGCGTGGGGAAATCCTGATCATGCCTGCATGTAGCAATCGTGCAGGAGAGTGGTGTGGCTATCAGCGTGTTTGACCTGTTCAAGATCGGCATTGGGCCGTCCAGTTCGCATACCGTCGGACCGATGCGTGCGGCGGCGCTGTTTAGCGGCGCATTGGCCGAGCGGCGTTTGCTGGAACGTACGGCGCGGCTGCAGGTGCGTCTGTACGGTTCGCTATCGGCCACCGGTGTTGGCCACGGCAGCGACCGTGCGGTGATTATGGGGCTGATGGGCGAATGGCCGGATCAGGTCGACCCGAGCAGCATCGAACCGCGTATCGCGCAGCTGCTGGCCAGTGGGCAGTTGCCGCTCGGTGGGCGGGTCAGCATCGGCTTCGACTGGTCGCGCGACATGCTGTTGCTGGACGAAAACCTTCCGTATCACCCCAACGCCATGACCCTCAGTGCGTTTGCCGCAGATGGCAGCCTGCTGCACGAAAACACCTATTACTCGGTGGGCGGCGGTTTCGTGGTGGACGCCGAGCAGGCCGCCAGCGGTCAGCTGGATCAGGATCACACGCAGCTACCGTATGACTTCAATAGCGCGGAGGAGCTGCTAAGCCTGTGCAAGGCTCATGGCCTGCGGGTTTCCGAGCTGATGATGGCCAACGAGAAAGCCTGGCGCAGTGAGGCCGAAATCCGCAGCGGGCTGATGCGTCTGTGGCAGGCCATGCGCGATTGTGTCGAGCAAGGCTTGCAGCACGAGGGCACCTTGCCTGGTGGGCTGAATGTGAAGCGCCGCGCCGCCAAGCTGCACCGCAGCCTGCAGGAAATGAGCAAGCCCAACGTGATCGGCTCGACCCTCAGCGGTATGGAGTGGGTCAACCTGTTCGCCCTGGCGGTGAATGAGGAAAACGCCGCCGGCGGGCGCATGGTCACAGCACCGACCAATGGTGCGGCGGGGATCATCCCGGCGGTGCTGCATTATTACGTGCGCTTCAGCCCGTCGGTGACCGAGGCCAATGTGGTGGATTACCTGCTAGCTGCTGCCGCCATCGGCATCCTGTGCAAGAAGAACGCGTCGATCTCCGGCGCTGAGGTCGGTTGTCAGGGCGAGGTCGGTTCGGCCTGCGCCATGGCCGCGGCAGGCTTGGCAGAGATTCTCGGGGCTACCCCTGGGCAGGTGGAAAACGCCGCCGAAATCGGCCTGGAACACAACCTCGGCCTGACCTGTGACCCGGTCGGTGGCCTGGTGCAGGTGCCGTGCATAGAGCGCAATGCGATTGCTGCGGTGAAGGCGATCAACGCGGCGCAGATGGCCCTGCGTGGCGACGGCGAGCACTTTATCTCACTGGACCGGGTGATCCGCACCATGCGCGACACCGGCGCCGATATGCATGACAAGTACAAGGAAACCTCGCGCGGCGGGTTGGCAGTTAGCGCTGTTGAATGTTGAGCACCTGTTTACGATTAGCTGCGCGTCGGCCCTGCTGCGTTAAAAACAGGCTCGGAATGCTCATGTGCAAAAGCACACTCCGCTTCCTCGCCTGTTTTTGCCTTGCAGGACTCTAGCTCGCAAGATCGTAAATCAGGCGCTGTGCGTTCAATCAGGTGCGTGCTGCGCATTGCGCACATTTGTGGTGCGTGGCTGTTTGGTGCAGCGGAAAAGGGCAGCGCAACGCTGCTGAATACGGCCTGACCGTTGGTCCGTTACCGCGCCGTTTTTACCCTGCGTAGCGGGGTGACAAAGCACCCGCCTGGCAGTGCTACCGAAATGCTCAAGCGCCCGCCGAATGGGCGTTTGCGGTCGTAATCAGAATGCTTCTGTCGCTCCTGCCAACGCCTAGTGTCACTAGCGTTGGGCCGACCCATCTGTTTTTAATTGAACGCCCAATCAATTTAGGCACGGCCTTTGCGTTGTGCTGGTGGTCGATCTGGCGTTATGCAGTCCCAGAACCATAAAAAGAGCCACCGTATAGAGGGGCTCACTACCGTGCTTTGCTTCGCGTGAGGGTTTACCTGATGTCACAGTTCACTCAAGGGGCACAACCCCAGAGCCGTGCTCCGCAGTCCATCGGCTTTCTCCTGCTCGACAACTTCACCTTGATTTCCCTGGCGTCTGCCGTCGAGCCGCTGCGGATGGCCAACCAGCTGTCCGGTAAGGAGTTGTACCGCTGGCACACCCTCAGCCAAAGCGGCCTGCCGGTCTGCGCTAGTGATGGCCTGCAGATCACCCCGGATGCCAGTTTGGCTACGGCGCCGCGTTTGGATGCGGTGATCGTTTGCGGCGGTGTGGACATTCAGCACAGCGTCACCCGCGAGCACGTGCAGTGGCTGCAAAGCCAGGCCCGCCATGGCGCGCAACTGGGTGCGGTATGTACCGGTAGCTGGGCGCTGGCCAAGGCCGGGCTGCTCGATGGTTTCGATTGCAGCGTGCATTGGGAATGTTTGGCCTCGATGCAGGAAGCCTTCCCCCGCGCAGCAGTCAGCACCCGCCTGTTCTCGATTGACCGCAACCGCCACACCAGCTCCGGCGGCACTGCGCCGATGGACATGATGCTGCACGTGATCGGCCGCGAGCATGGCCGCGAACTGGCAGCGGCAATTTCTGAAATGTTTATCTACGAGCGCATCCGCAACGAGCAGGATCACCAGCGCGTGCCGCTCAAGCACATGCTTGGCACCAACCAGCCGAAGCTGCAGGAAATCGTCGCGCTGATGGAAGCCAACCTGGAAGAGCCAATCGACCTCGATCAGCTGGCGCTGTATGTCGATGTGTCGCGCCGCCAGCTGGAGCGCCTGTTCCAGAAGTACCTGCACTGCTCGCCGTCGCGCTACTACCTCAAGCTGCGCCTGATACGTGCGCGCCAACTGCTCAAGCAGACCAGCATGTCGATTATCGAAGTGGCTTCGGTCTGCGGCTTTGTTTCTACCCCGCACTTCTCCAAGTGCTACCGCGAATACTTTGGCATCCCGCCGCGCGACGAACGCGCGGGCCAGCAGGGCGGCAATGTGGTGGCGCTGCTGCCAATGCCGGAAGACCTCATGCGCCCATCGCCATCCTCGGCTATGGCCGCGCTGACGCGGGCGCAGGGGGAGTCGACCTTCGCCAGTGTTAGGCTCTAAGCCTCGCTGAATAACCTGTAGGAGCCAGCTTGCTTGCGATGCTTTTGCTTGGCAGGGATCTGGCTCCTACACGCTGTGTGGGAGGCGCTTTAGCGGCGAGCTGTTAATCGCTTGTCGCGGCTGAAGCGGAGTGCCGCCCAGCCCTCCCACAAAACAAAACGCCGCACTGGCCTTGAAGGCGAGTGCGGCGTTTTGCTGTGTGCGCGACGGTGCGATACGCGGTGCTTAGTACTCGATCGCGACATCACCCTGCGGCACGCTGCAGCAGGACAGGATGTAGCCCTCGGCGACATCTTCGTCGGTGATCCCGCCGTTGTGCTCCATGCTCACCTCGCCTGAGGTTTTCATTACCTTGCAGGTGCCGCAAATGCCCATGCCGCAGGCTTTGGGGATATGCAGGCCAAGCTTGGCCGCGGCGGCGTGTACGGTTTCGCCTGGGTCGACGCGGATGCTCTTGCCGGTGCTGGTGAATGCCACCTGATTCTGTTCGGCAGCCGGCACGGCGGGGGCTTCGGCGGCTTCGGCGGCGAGCTCCTTGGCTTCTTCGCGGACATCCGCCGGCGTCGCGCCAAAGGACTCCTCGTGGTAGTGCTGCATGTCGAAGCCATTGCTTTCCAGCAGGCGTTTGACCGCATTCATGTACGGCGTCGGGCCGCAGCAGAAGATTTCCCGATCCAGATAATCCGGGGCAATCAGCTCCAGCATCTTCTGGTTGAGGTAGCCGCGATAACCGGCCCAAGCCTCACCCAGCCCATGCTTCTCGCAAATCACATGCAGGCTGAAGTTGTTGATCCGCGCGGCCATATGCTCCAGCTCGCGGTGGTAGATGATGTCCTTCGGTGAGCGCGCGCTGTGCACAAACACCATGTCGACATTGGCGTTGGTGTCGTAAAACCAGCGCGCCATCGACATCACCGGCGTGATGCCGACGCCGCCGCTGAGGTAGAGCACCTTGTCGGCGGGAAAGTCGATGGCATTGAACAGCCCGGCCGGGCCGTGAACCGGCAGTTCCTGGCCTTCCTGCAGGTTGTCATGCAGCCAGTTGGAGACCTTGCCGCCAGGCACTCGCTTGATGGTGATGGAAAAGCTGTAGGGTACGGAAGGCGAGCTGGAGATGGTGTAGGAGCGCATCACCGGCTGGCCGTCGATTTCCAGTTCCAGGGTGACGAATTGTCCTGGTTTGAAGAAGTACAGCACCGGCTGATCGGCCATAAAGCAGAACGTGCGCACGTCCCAGGTTTCCTGGATGACTTTGACGCAGCGTACTAGGTGGCGGCCATTGCTCCAGGTCTGGGTGGTAATGGGGTTGAGGAAGTCGTTCGTCGTCATGGACGTCTCTCCGCGCGGCCGGGCATCGGCCTTATATGGGGCGGATTGTGCGCACTGGCGGATGGGCTCATTTATCTGCCAGCGACATTTACATGCTTATCGCGACCTGCCGCGCAGGCCTTGGTTTGCCGCGTCGGAAACGGATGTGACCATGTCGTCCATAGACAAGGTTTGGCCCACGCTCAGCGCCACACTCGCAGCCAGCCGAAGCAAAAAGGTCACGAGCGAATTCCTCTTTCATCCAGTCGCCATCGGCGGGCGTAGAACGGGGCAATGACGCCACCTTGCGTGATACCGACTAGCCACTTTATTGCGGCAACTCGCCGAGCGAGTCGCCATTGAGGAGTTACCGATGGACGTCACTTCCACCCTGAGCCTGGGCGATCCGCTGGAGCCTGCACGCAAGGCCACCGCCGAGATGCTGCAAAGCCGCGAGCGCACCTTTTCGCTGCCGCAGCCGTTCTACAACGATGAGCGCCTGTTCAAGATCGATATGCAGGAGATCTTCCACAAGGAATGGCTGATTGCCGGCATGACCAGTGAGATCCCGGCCAAGGGTAACTACCTCACCCTGCAGATCGGCGATAACCCGATCATGGTGATTCGCGGGGCCGATGGTGTGGTGCATGCCTTCCATAACGTCTGCCGTCACCGTGGCTCGCGCCTGTGCACCAGTGACAAAGGCAAGGTGGCCAAGCTGGTGTGCCCTTATCACCAGTGGACCTACGAACTCGACGGTCGCCTGCTGTTTGCTGGCACCGAAATGGGCGCGGATTTCGACCTCAAGGACTACAGCCTGAAACCGGTCAACTGCAAAGTGGCCGGTGGTTACATCTTTATTTCCCTGGCGGAAAACCCACCGGCCATTGATGAGTTCCTCAGTACGCTGGCTCATTACATGGAGCCGTACGACATGGAAAACACCAAGGTGGCCGTGCAAACCACCTTGATGGAAAAGGCCAACTGGAAGCTGGTGCTGGAGAACAACCGCGAGTGCTACCACTGCAACGGCTCGCACCCCGAGCTGCTCAATACCCTGCTGGAGTGGGATGACGTTACCGACCCGCGCGCCACCCAGGCGTTCAAGGATCAGGTGGCGGAGTGCACGGGTCGCTGGGACAAAGACAATATTCCCTACGCCCATGCCAGCTTTGGTCTGCGCAACCGCATCGTGCGCATGCCGCTGCTCAAGGGCACTGTGTCCATGACCATGGACGGCAAGCAGGGCTGCAAGAAACTCATGGGTCGTATCACCGATCCCGACTTGGGCTCGATGCGCATCCTGCACCTGCCGCACTCGTGGAACCACTGCATGGGCGATCACATGATTGTCTTCACCGTGTGGCCGATCAGTGCCCAGGAAACCATGGTCACCACCAAATGGCTGGTGCACAAGGATGCCGTGGAAGGCGTCGACTACGACGTGGCGCGCCTGCGTCAGGTGTGGGACGCCACCAATGATCAGGACCGCCGTCTGGCCGAAGAAAACCAGCGCGGCATCAACTCCACCGCTTACCAGCCCGGCCCGTACTCGAAAACCTACGAGTTTGGTGTGGTCAACTTTATCGACTGGTACAGCGAGCGTCTGCTCAACAACCTCGGCGCCGCGCCTGCGCCCTACCTGAAAGGGGTTGCCGCCGAGTAACGGAGCTGGCGGGTTGGTCGCCCGCCGGAACGGCTCCACACTCAGGCCTTCATGGCCGCTTTGCTGCCCGCAGTCTGCTGCGGGCATTTTTTTAGCCCCGCCAATGTGCGCCATTACCTGCGCACAAGTGTTACCGCTCAGCCAGCAACGGGAACACAAACGAGTAGCAGCACCCCAGAATGGTGACTGCTTGTGTCAGTTTGGCTGTCTGCTATTTTCATATACCATTGATTTATAAGTAATTTTTAAAGTTGGCACGCTGAATGCTTTGTTTCCTGCACAAAAACAATAACAAGCATCAGCAGAACTATCGTATCGACTCAAGGCACAACAAAAACAAGAGTACCCACGAGTCGCAAACAGATTTTTTTGGAAAGGGTATGTGATTCGGGTTTTCCCGCAACCAGGCCGAAAAGAATAAAACTACCTTGAGGTAGCTCGGTGTGCCGGTTGGATCATTGCAGGGGTTTTGGCAATGGCGATTGCTGTATCAGTAACCAAAAAAATACGTTTGCCCTTGGTTCCACTTGGAATCACCGAAAGCGATGACGCAACAAACAGCGATAAAACAACAATAACAGTCGCTAAATAATAAAAATAAAGCACACACCCAATTAGAGGGGAGCCTAGGCTCCCCTTTGTGCTTTCTGCGGTTTCGTTTTTCTTCCCCTCGCGACCTTTCCGCACGCCCGGCAGTGCAGTCGGGGGCCGCTCACTCGGTGGCTTATCCATAGGCGACCCGGCTTTGACGCTTTCGGCAATACCCCAGTCGTTTTTGCACCGGGTCGCCCAAGCCCCCGGGGATATGCTCAGTCCAAAGCGCCAACAACGGGTTTGGCGACACCGCTAAAAGGGGACTGCCTGATGAGCCCAGCCGAATTACACGCCGACAGCATCGTTATTGACGGGCTGATCATCGCCAAGTGGAACCGCGAACTGTTCGAAGACATGCGCAAAGGCGGCCTCACCGCCGCCAACTGCACCGTGTCGGTGTGGGAAGGCTTCCAGGCGACGGTGAACAACATCGCCGCCAGCCAGAAGCTGATCCGCGAAAACAGCGACCTGGTGATGCCCGTGCGCACCACCGCCGACATTCGTACCGCCAAGGCGCAGGGCAAGACCGGCATCCTTTTCGGCTTCCAGAACGCCCATGCGTTCGAAGATCAGATCGGTTACGTCGAGGTGTTCAAGCAGCTCGGCGTGGGCATTGTGCAGATGTGCTACAACACCCAGAACCTGGTCGGCACCGGCTGTTACGAGCGTGACGGCGGGCTGTCCGGCTTCGGCCGCGAGATCGTTGCCGAGATGAACCGCGTCGGCATCATGTGCGACCTCTCGCATGTGGGTTCGAAGACTTCCGAGGAAGTCATCCTCGAATCGAAAAAGCCGGTCACCTATTCCCACTGCCTGCCGTCGGGGCTGAAAGAGCACCCGCGCAACAAGTCCGATGCCGAGCTGAAATTTATCGCCGACCACGGCGGCTTCGTCGGCGTGACCATGTTCGCGCCGTTCCTGGCCAAAGGCATCGACTCGACCATCGACGACTACGCCGAGGCCATCGAGTACGTGATGAACATCGTTGGTGAAGACGCCATCGGCATCGGCACCGACTTCACCCAGGGCCATGGCCAGGACTTCTTCGAGTACCTGACCCACGACAAGGGCTACGCCCGCCGCCTGACCAGCTTCGGCAAGATCATCAACCCGCTGGGCATCCGCACCGTCGGCGAATTCCCCAACCTCACCGAGACCCTGCTCAAGCGCGGCCATTCCGAGCGTGTGGTGCGCAAGATCATGGGCGAGAACTGGGTAAGGGTTTTGGCGGACGTCTGGGGCGAGTGATGAATACCTGCGGAGCCTACTGCGCCCACCGATAGCTGCGTCGCGTCCTCGCGGCAAGCTCGCCGTACATGCGTACTGCTCTCGCTTGTCGCTGCGGGTCTCCTTGCTCTCGGCGCGCTCGCTACGGCTCCACAGGCATTCATCGGCACTTTTCAAATACGCAAGACAACGAATTCTGGAGCACTGAACACATGGCCACCCACGCACCCGAAATGCCTATCCAGGTCGACGACGAAACCGGCGTCTGGACCACTGACGCGCTACCGATGCTCTATGTGCCGCGGCATTTCTTCGTTAACAACCACATTGGTATCGAAGAGGTACTGGGCGCTGAGGCCTATGCAGAGATCCTCTACAAGGCCGGCTACAAGTCTGCCTGGCACTGGTGCGAGAAAGAGGCCGAGTGCCATGGCCTGTCTGGCGTGGCGGTGTTCGAGCACTACATGAAGCGCCTGTCGCAACGCGGCTGGGGGCTGTTCGAGATTGAAGCCATCGATTTGGCCGCCGGCACCGCCTCGGTGAAGCTCAAGCACTCGGCCTTCGTCTACGTCTACGGCAAATGCGGGCGCAAGGTCGACTACATGTTCACCGGCTGGTTTGCCGGCGCCATGGATCAGATTCTCCAGGCCCAGGGCAGCACACTGCGCACCGTGGCCGAGCAGGTCTATGGCGGTTCCGAAGAGGGCCACGACGATGGCCTGTTTATCGTCAAGCCACGCTAAGTCGAGGATCGAGTCATGGCTTTCGAAGCAATGTTCCAGCCGATCCAGATCGGCAAGCTGACTATTCGTAACCGCATCGTGTCCACCGCGCACGCCGAGGTCATGGCCACCGACGGCGGCATGACCACTGAGCGTTACGTTAAGTATTACGAAGAGAAGGCCAAGGGTGGCGTCGGCCTGGCGATCTGCGGTGGCTCCTCGGTGGTCTCCATCGACAGCCCGCACGGCTGGTGGAGCTCGGTGAACCTGTCGACTGACCGGATCATTCCGCACTTCCAGAATCTGGCGGATGCCATGCACAAGCATGGCGCCAAGATCATGATCCAGATTACCCACATGGGCCGTCGCTCGCGCTGGGATGGTTTCGACTGGCCAACCCTGATGTCGCCGTCCGGTATCCGCGAACCGGTACACCGTGCCACCTGCAAGACCATCGAGCCGGAGGAAATGTGGCGCGTCATCGGTGACTTCGCCAAGGCAGCGGCTCGGGCCAAAGCCGGCGGCCTGGACGGCGTAGAGCTGTCGGCCGTGCACCAGCACATGATCGACCAATTCTGGTCGCCACGGGTGAACAAGCGCACTGACGAATGGGGTGGCACCTTTGAGGGCCGGATGAAGTTCGGCCTGGAAGTGATCAAAGCGGTGCGCGCCGAGGTCGGTCCCGATTTCTGCGTGGGCCTGCGTATCTCCGGTGACGAGTTCCACCCGGACGGCCTGTCCCACGAGGACATGAAGCAGATCGCCGCCTATTACGATGCCACCGGCCTGATCGACTTTATCGGCGTGGTTGGCTCTGGTGCCGACACCCACAACACCCTGGCCAACGTTATCCCCAACATGAGTTACCCGCCGGAGCCGTTTCTGCACCTGGCCGCCGGGATCAAGGAAGTGGTCAAGGTGCCGGTGCTGCACGCGCAGAACATCAAAGACCCGAACCAAGCCACGCGCATCCTCGAAGGCGGCTACGTCGACATGGTCGGCATGACCCGCGCGCACATCGCTGACCCGCACCTGATCGCCAAGATCAAGATGGGCCAGGTCGACCAGATCAAGCAGTGCGTCGGTGCCAACTATTGCATCGACCGCCAGTATCAAGGTCTGGATGTGCTGTGCATCCAGAACGCCGCGACCAGCCGCGAATACATGGGCCTGCCGCATATCATCGAGAAAACCAGCGGACCGAAGCGCAAGGTGGTGATTGTTGGCGGTGGCCCGGCCGGGATGGAAGCGGCGCGCGTGGCTGCCGAGCGTGGCCACGATGTGACCCTGTTCGAGAAGAAAGACAGCCTCGGCGGGCAAATCACTTTAGCCGCCAAGGCACCGCAGCGCGACCAGATGGCCGGCATTACCCGTTGGTTCCAGCTGGAGTTGGCCCGCCTGAATATCGACCTGCGCCTGGGTACTGGTGCTGATGAAGCGAGCATCCTCGACCTGCGCCCAGACATCGTCGTGCTGGCCAACGGCGGTCACCCGTTTATCGAGCAAAACGAACATTGGGGCGCCGCCGAAGGCCTGGTTGTGAGCAGCTGGGACGTCCTCGATGGCACCGTTGCACCGGGCAATAACGTGCTGGTGTACGACACCATTTGCGAATTCGGCGGCATGTCGGTGGCCGACTTTATCGCCGAGAAGGGCGCCAAGGTCGAGATCGTCACCGACGACATCAAGCCGGGCGTAGCCATGGGCGGCACCACGTTCCCGACTTACTACCGCAGCATGTACCCGAAAGAAGTGATCATGACCGGCGACATGATGCTGGAGAAGGTCTACCGCGAAGGCGACAAGCTGGTGGCGGTGCTGGAGAACGAATACACCGGGGCGAAAGAGGAGCGGGTGGTCGACCAAGTGGTGGTGGAAAACGGCGTGCGTCCAGATGAGCGCCTGTACTACGCGCTCAAGGATGGCTCACGCAACAAGGGCCAGACCGATGTGGAAGCGCTGTTCGCGATCAAGCCGCAACCTTGTTTAGCTGAGAAGGGTGACGGCTATCTGCTGTTCCGCATCGGCGACTGCGTAGCCCAGCGCAACACCCATGCAGCGATCTATGACGCGCTGCGGTTGTGCAAGGATTTCTGAGTCCAGCACAACATCGATGGTTTGACCCGGTCTAGCTCCCTCTCCCTCTTGGGGAGAGGGCTGGGGTGAGGGGAGCGGTCTCACAGGCCAGCCCCTCACCCTAACCCTCTCCCCGGAGGGGAGAGGGGACTGAAATGCATCATCCCCTGACATTGGCGGTGGGAGCCTCACATGTTGAACACCCTACTCCCCATCCTGCTCTTCGCTGCCCTGGCCCTTGCGGTTATTGGCGCGGTGAAGCGCTTTTTGATGTGGCGCCGTGGCCGTCCGGCTCAGGTCGATTGGCTGGGCGGGCTGCTGGCCATGCCACGCCGTTATATGGTCGACCTGCACCATGTGGTGGCCCGCGATAAATACATCGCCAACACCCACGTGGCTACGGCGGGCGGCTTTGTCCTGGCCGCGATGCTGGCGATTCTGGTGCACGGGTTTGGCCTGCAGAGTCGCATCCTCGGCTTCGCCCTGCTGGCGGCGACGGCGTTGATGTTTGTCGGCGCACTGTTTGTCGCCAAACGCCGCCTCGACCCGCCATCGCGTTTGTCGAAAGGCCCGTGGATGCGTCTGCCGAAAAGCCTGCTGATGTTTGCCGGCAGCTTCTTTATCGCCACCTTGCCGGTGGCCGGGATTCTGCCTGCAGACTTTGGCGGCTGGGTGCTGGCACTGCTGCTGACCGTCGGCGTGGCCTGGGGTGTGTCCGAGCTATTCTTCGGCATGACCTGGGGTGGGCCGATGAAGCACGCCTTCGCCGGCGCCCTGCACCTGGCCTGGCACCGCCGCAGTGAACGCTTTGGCGGTGGTCGCTCGACCGGCCTCAAAGCCCTGAATCTGAATGATCCGAAAACCCCGCTGGGCGTGGAAAAACCCACGGACTTCACCTGGAACCAGCTGCTCGGCTTCGATGCCTGCGTGCAGTGCGGTAAGTGCGAGGCGGCCTGCCCGGCCTTCGCCGCCGGACAGCCGCTCAACCCGAAAAAGCTGATTCAGGACATGGTGGTCGGTCTGGCCGGCGGTACCGATGCCAAGTTTGCTGGTTCGCCTTACCCAGGAAAACCAGTGGGCGAACACGGTGGCGGCCCACACCTGCCGATCGTTAATCTGAATGGCAAGGCGCTGGTCGATGCCGAGACGCTGTGGTCGTGCACTACTTGTCGCGCCTGCGTCGAGGAATGCCCGATGATGATCGAGCACGTCGACGCCATCGTCGATATGCGCCGCCATCTCACGCTGGAGAAAGGCGCGACGCCGAACAAGGGCGCCGAGGTGCTGGATAACCTGATCGCCACCGACAACCCCGGCGGTTTCGCACCGGGTGGCCGGTTGAACTGGGCGGCGGATTTGAACCTGCCGTTGATGGGCGATAAGCAGAACGTCGATGTGTTGTTCTGGGTCGGCGACGGTGCCTTCGATATGCGCAACCAGCGCACCCTGCGCGCCTTTGTCAAAGTGCTGAAAGCCGCCAAGGTCGACTTCGCTGTGCTCGGCCTGGAAGAACGCGACAGCGGCGACGTGGCCCGGCGTCTGGGTGATGAAGCGACCTTTCAGCTGCTGGCCAAACGCAATATCGCCACCTTGGCCAAGTACAAATTCAAGCGCATCGTCACCTGCGACCCGCACAGCTTTCATGTGCTGAAAAACGAATACGGCGAGCTGGGCGGTCGCTATTCGGTGCTGCACCACAGCACCTATATGGATGAGCTGATCACTGGCCAGAAACTCAACCTTGGCACCCACAAAGGCGGCTCGGTCACCTACCACGACCCCTGCTACCTGGGCCGCTACAACGGCGAGTATGAAGCGCCGCGTAATGTCCTGAATGCCATCGGCATTGAAGTGAAAGAGATGCAGCGCTCGGGTTTCCGCTCCCGTTGCTGCGGCGGTGGCGGCGGTGCGCCGATCACCGATATCCCCGGCAAGCAGCGTATCCCTGATATGCGCATGGTTGATATCAAGGAAACGGCCGCCGAGCTGGTCGCCGTGGGTTGCCCGCAGTGCACCGCGATGCTCGAAGGCGTGGTCGGTCCGCGTCCGGAGGTCAAGGATATTGCCGAGCTGGTGGCCGATGTATTGATCGAGGGCGTGGTCGAGGTGAAGAAGCCTGCATCCGTCCCGCGTGAAGCAGCCGAGGTAAGCCCATGAGCGACCTGATCCGCCGTGATCCACGGGCCGAATGGATCGCCCGTAACCGCCTGCATCCGCTGCATGCCGCCGCGCAACCGGCCGTCGCTAGCTGGCTCAGCGCCGCCGGGGTGCTACGCAAGAATCCCCATGCAGTGGGTTTTATCGGCCCCAATGGTCTTAAACGTATCGATCGCTCTGGCGCGCAGCAAGGCGGCACGGCCAAGCGTTCGACGGCCAGTGCCGTGGTGCAGTTGCCGCTACGCGCTATCGAGCAACCGGCGTTCTATATCGCTGTGGTGCCGGATATGGTCGGCGGCCGCCTGAGCGCCCATGACAAGGACCTGCTCGGCCTGGCGCACAAGCTGGCCGGCAGCGACGGTGCGGTGGTCGCGGTGATCTTTGGCGAGCACAAGGAAAGCGCCTTCGATAGCAACGGCGTGGATCGTCTGCTGCAGTTCGATGGCGAGGGTTTCGACGGCTACGCCCCGGAAGCGCGAGTGCTGGCCCTCGGCGCAGTAGAACGGCAACTTTCGCCGCGCCACTGGTTGCTGCCCGACAGCCGCAGCGGTGGTGGAGAACTGGGCCGGCGTCTGGCCGCCAAACTGGGTGAACGCCCGGCCACGCGGGTTTGGCAGGTGGCCGATGGCATGGCCAGCGGGCGTGCGGGTGCCGGTCGGGAAGACCTGGTGCAACAAGCGCCACGCCTGATTCTGGCGGCGGTGGAATGCGCCGAACCGGTCAGCGAAACCCGTCACGAAGTACGGCCGCTGGCGCTGAGTGAAGCACTGGTCAGCCATTTGCCACGGATTCAGGATTTGGGCGCGGTGGCAGTCGACCCGGCGCAGATCCCCATGGCCGAGGCCGAATTTATTCTCTCCGGCGGCAACGGCGTGAAGGATTGGACGCTGTTCCATCAGGCCGCTGCGGCGCTGGGCGCCACCGAAGGCGCCTCACGGGTGGCAGTGGACGATGGCTTTATGGGCCGCGAACGCCAGGTCGGCGCGTCCGGCATCTGGGTCACGGCGCGGGTTTACGTGGCCGTGGGGATTTCCGGGGCGATCCAGCATCTGCAAGGCATCGGTGCCTGCGACAAAGTGGTGGCGATCAACCTCGACCCGACCTGCGACATGATCAAACGCGCTGATCTTTCGGTAATCGGTGAGTCCGCTGCGATCTTGCAAGCGCTGATCGAGCGGGTCGCCGCCCATCGGCAGGGAGCAGAACGTGATGCTGCCTAAGCAAACTGTAGGGTGGATGACGCTTCACCCATCCACCAGTAACCACCACACTGCGATGGTGGAAGAGCACAGCGTCTTCCACCCTATGGAGCTGCTCCATGACTGATTTGCAGGTAGTTACGCTGGTTTCCGTAGGCGCTCACCCCACCTCCGGGCGCCCACGTCGCGCCGAGCAGGATGCCCGCGCGGTCGAGCTGGGTTTGCGTCTGGCCGGTGAGCGTTTGCAGGTGCTGCATGCCGGAGACCCGCAGCAGGAGGCGCTGCGTGCTTACCTGGGAATGGGCCTTGAGCAGATCAAGATTCTCGAACAACCGGCGCACAGCGATGCGCTGCCGGTGCTGGCCGAGTACCTGGCCGACTCCAGCGCGCAGCTGGTGTTGACCGGCAGCCAGGCGGAAACCGGCGAAGGCTCGGGCATGCTGCCTTACCTGCTGGCGGAACAGCTCGGCTGGCCACTGGTGGTCGGGCTGGCGGCGGTGGAGCAGGTCAGCAATGGTGTGGCGCAGGTGCTGCAAGCCTTGCCGCGCGGACAGCGCCGGCGCTTGCAGGTGCGTCTGCCGTTTGTCGCCAGCGTGGATAACGCCGCGCCTACCGCCCGGCAAAGCGCCTTCGGCCCGGCACGCCGTGGCCTGCTGACGGGCGAAGAGGTGGAGTTGGTTGCCGATCCACTGTTTGCCAGCGCCCAGCTGCAACCGGCCAAGCCCCGGCCCAAGCGCCTTAAGGTGATCAAGGCCAAGACCGGCGCGGAGCGTATGAAGGCGGCTACGGCCAAGGCATCCGGCGGTGGCGGACAGGTGCTCAAGGATGTCTCGCCGCAAGCGGGCGCGGAGGCTATCTTCAAGTTGCTATTGGAAGAGGGCGTGCTGCGCTAGCACGCCACCATTGGAGGAATTGAGCATGATGCACGCCGACCTGATTGATCAGGAGGACCTACGCGAACGCCTGGTGGCGCTAGGGTTGTCGATTCCACCCGGGGTCACTGCCGAGCAGGCGTGCGAACATGCCGTCAGCGGCCTGAGCCCGGAGCGCGCGCTGGCCCTGCGGCGTCTGGTGGAGGAGTTGCTCGGTGGCAGCGCGACGCTGTTGCCGAATGTGCGCGAGGCGATCTCGCGCACCTTGCTGCCGGCGCTGGTTCCCCGTCCTTCCTGATGGTTGGGGCTGATGCAGGCGTCAGTGGCCGCCTGCATCAGCCCGCATCGTGAGCGTCTTGCTTAGCTGGCCGTCATCGCCTGGCGAATATCCCCTGCCAGCTGGCGCACCCGCGCTTCGTCGGTGTCCCAGGAGCACATAAAGCGTGCGCCGCCAGCCCCGATAAAGGTGTAGAAGCGCCAGCCCAGGCCGCGCAGGATTTCCAGCGCCGGTTCCGACATCTGCAAAAACACGCCGTTGGCCTGCACCGGGAACATCAGGCTGACCCCCGGAATATCGCTGACCAACTCGGCGAGCAGCTGCGCGCAGCGGTTGGCGTGCTGGGCGTATTTCAGCCAGGCATCGTTCTGCAGGATGCCGACCCAGGGTGCGGACAGGTAGCGCATCTTCGAGGCCAGCTGACCGGCTTGCTTGCAGCGGTAGTCGAAGTCTTCGGCCAAATCTTTATTGAAGAACAGAATGGCCTCACCCACGGCCATGCCGTTTTTGGTGCCGCCAAAACACAGCACATCGACGCCGGCCTTCCAGGTCAGGTCGGCCGGGCTGCAGCCGAGAAAGGCGCAGGCATTGGAGAAGCGCGCGCCGTCCATGTGCAGGTGCAGGCCCAGTTCGCGGCACACCGCGCTGATCGCCCGCACCTCATCTGGGCTGTAAACGGTGCCTACTTCCGTGGCCTGAGTCAGGGTCACCACCCGTGGCTTGGGGTAATGGATGTCCTGGCGTTTGAGGGCGATCTCGCGGATCGCCTCGGGCGTCAGTTTGCCGTTTTCGGTCTTGGCCAGCAGCAGCTTGGAGCCGTTGGAGAAGAACTCCGGCGCGCCGCATTCGTCGGTTTCGACGTGGGCGGTCTCCGAGCAGATCACGCTGTGGTAGCTCTGGCACAACGACGCCAGGGCCAGGGAGTTGGCCGCCGTGCCGTTGAAGGCGAAGAACACTTCGCAGTCGGTTTCAAACAGGCGGCGGAAATGGTCGGCGGCGCGTGCGGTCCATTCGTCGTCGCCATAGGCGCGCTGGTGGCCTTGGTTGGCTTCGGCCATGGCTGCCCAGGCTTCCGGGCAGATGCCGGAGTAGTTGTCGCTGGCGAATTGTTGCGAGAGATCGGGCATGGGAGCTTCCTTGTGGGCGCTAACGCTAAGCCGTTTGGGATGCTTCTACTGTATCCGCGGTCACGCCTGCGTGCAGATACGGGGGCGACATCCTCTGCCATACAGGCGAAGCCGCAGCGCGCTGTCGCCTATAAGGCCTGCGCAATTGCGACGCGTGCATGTCGCAAACGCAATCCCCCGTGGCGTGCCTAGGCATCTGACCGATCAGGGCCAGTCATACCATCGGCTCACAAGGGCTCAGCCCGCTTACGACACAGATGCGCCACACCCCGGTGCCGCAGGAGATCAGTGATGTTCAGCAAGAACGACCAGATTCAAGGCTACGACGATGAATTGCTCAGCGCCATAAACGCCGAGGAGCGCCGTCAGGAGCACCATATCGAGCTGATCGCCTCGGAAAACTACACCAGCCAGCGGGTTATGGAAGCGCAGGGCAGCGGCCTGACCAACAAGTACGCCGAAGGCTATCCGGGCAAGCGTTACTACGGCGGTTGCGAGCATGTAGACGTGGTCGAGCAGCTGGCCATCGACCGTGCCAAGAAACTGTTCGGCGCCGATTACGCCAACGTGCAGCCGCACTCCGGTTCGTCCGCCAACAGCGCGGTGTACCTGGCGCTGATCAATGCCGGCGATACCATCCTCGGCATGAGCCTGGCCCACGGCGGCCACCTGACCCACGGCGCCAAGGTGTCGTCCTCGGGCAAGCTGTACAACGCCGTGCAGTACGGCATCGACACTGCCACTGGACTGATCGATTACGACGAAGTCGAGCGCCTGGCCGTTGAATGCCAGCCGAAGATGATCGTCGCCGGTTTCTCGGCCTATTCGAAAACCCTGGATTTCCCGCGTTTCCGCGCCATCGCCGACAAGGTCGGGGCGCTGCTGTTTGTCGACATGGCCCACGTCGCCGGCCTGGTCGCCGCAGGCCTGTACCCCAACCCGATTCCCTTTGCCGATGTGGTCACTACCACCACCCACAAGACTCTGCGCGGTCCGCGTGGTGGCTTGATCCTGGCCAAGGCTAATCCTGATATCGAGAAGAAACTCAATTCGGCGGTCTTCCCCGGTGCCCAGGGCGGCCCACTGATGCATGTGATTGCGGCCAAGGCTGTGTGCTTCAAGGAAGCCATGGAGCCTGGCTTCAAGGAATACCAAGCGCAGGTGATCAAAAATGCCCAGGCCATGGCCAAGGTGTTTATCGAGCGCGGCTATGACGTGGTCTCCGGCGGCACCGACAACCACCTGTTCCTGGTCAGCCTGATCCGTCAGGGCCTGACCGGTAAAGACGCCGATGCTGCCTTGGGGCGTGCCGGCATCACGGTTAACAAGAACGCCGTGCCGAACGACCCGCAATCGCCATTTGTCACCTCGGGCCTGCGTATCGGTACGCCAGCGATCACCACGCGCGGCCTCAAAGAGGCGCAGAGCATCGAGCTGGCCGGTTGGATCTGCAACATCCTCGACCACCTCGGCGATGCCGATGTGGAAGCGCAGGTGGCGACCTTGGCAGCAGGTCTGTGTGCCGATTACCCGGTCTACCGTTGATGAATATCTGCGCGGGCGAATTGCTGCGTTGCCCGGTGCTCGCAAGCTGCGCCTACCTACAGGTATGTCTTGCTTGCCGCGCTCCGGCCGCCTTGCACTTCATCCCGCTCGATGATTCATCCCAGGCTTCAATTTAGGGAGCACCTTTATGCAACGTTATTCCGGCTTCGGCCTGTTCAAGCACGCGTTCAGCCACCACGAAAACTGGCAGCGCATGTGGCGTAACCCAACGCCCAAGCCGGTGTACGACGTGATCATCGTCGGCGGTGGCGGTCACGGTCTGGCCACGGCCTATTACCTGGCGAAAGAGTTTGGCGTGAAGAACGTCGCGGTGATCGAGAAGGGCTGGCTGGGCGGCGGTAACACCGCACGCAACACCACCATCGTACGCTCCAACTACCTCTGGGATGAGTCGGCGCACCTCTACGAGCACGCGATGAAACTGTGGGAAGGCCTGTCCCAGGACCTCAACTACAACGTCATGTTCAGCCAGCGCGGCGTCTACAACCTCTGTCACACCCTGCAGGACATGCGTGACTCCGAGCGCCGCGTCAGCGCCAACCGCCTCAACGGGGTGGACGGCGAACTGCTGGATGCCAAGCAGGTGGCCGCAGAGATTCCGTACCTCGATTGCAGCAAGAACACCCGTTACCCGGTGCTGGGCTCCACCGTGCAGCGCCGTGGTGGCGTGGCCCGTCACGACGCCGTGGCCTGGGGCTATGCCCGTGCTGCCGATGCCTCGGGCGTGGACCTGATCCAGCAGACCGAGGTGATCGGCTTCCGCAAGGAAAACGGCGTGTGCATCGGTGTGGAAACCAACAAGGGCTTTATTGGCGGCAAGCGCGTCGGTGTAGTCACTGCGGGTAACTCCGGGCACATGGCCGGCCTCGCGGGTTTCCGTCTGCCGCTGGAATCCCACCCGCTGCAGGCGCTGGTATCCGAGCCGATCAAACCGGTCATCGACAGCGTGATCATGTCCAACGCCGTGCACGGTTACATCAGTCAGTCCGACAAGGGCGACCTGGTCATTGGTGCCGGTATCGACGGCTACAACGGCTACGGTCAGCGCGGCTCTTACGGCACCATCGAACACACCCTGCAGGCCATCGTTGAGATGTTCCCGGTGCTCTCGCGGGTACGCATGAACCGTCAGTGGGGCGGCATCGTCGACACCTCGCCGGACGCCTGCCCGATCATTTCCAAGACCCCGGTGCCCAATCTGTTCTTCAACTGCGGGTGGGGCACCGGCGGCTTCAAGGCCACGCCGGGTTCGGGTCACGTGTTCGCGGCCAGCCTGGCCAAGGGCGAAATGCACCCGCTGGCCAAGCCGTTCTCCATGGACCGTTTCCACACCGGCGCACTGATCGACGAGCACGGCGCTGCTGCCGTGGCTCACTAAGAGGGCTTACCCATGTTGCATATCTTCTGCCCTCACTGCGGCGAACTGCGCTCCGAAGAGGAGTTCCACGCCAAGGGCCAGGCGCATATTCCGCGCCCGCTGGACCCGACTGCCTGCACCGATGCCGAGTGGGGTGAATACCTGTTCTTCCGCGATAACCCGCGCGGCATCCACCACGAGCTGTGGGTGCATTCGGCTGGTTGCCGCAAGTACTTCAACGCCACCCGTCACACGGTGACCTACGAAATTCTCGAAACCTACAAGATCGGCGAGAAGCCCAGCGTTACTGCTGCTGGCACCGCCGAGAAAAAGGCCAGCGACCAAGGAGTAACGGCATGAGCCAGGTCAATCGTCTTGCCAGCGGCGGCCGCGTTGACCGCAGCCAGCCTTTGACATTCAGCTTCAACGGGCAGAGCTATCAAGGCTTTGCCGGTGACACCCTGGCTGCCGCCTTGCTGGCCAATGGCGTGGATATCGTCGGGCGCAGCTTCAAGTACTCGCGGCCGCGCGGCATCGTTGCTGCTGGCGCCGAAGAGCCGAACGCCGTGCTGCAGATTGGCAGCACCGAAGCGGCGCAGATCCCCAACGTGCGCGCCACCCAGCAGGCGCTGTATGCCGGTCTGGTCGCCAGCAGCACCAACGGCTGGCCGAGTGTGAACACCGACCTGATGGGCATTCTCGGCAAGGTCGGCGGCAAGATGATGCCGCCGGGGTTCTACTACAAAACCTTTATGTACCCGCAGAACCTCTGGCTGACCTACGAGAAATACATCCGTAAGGCCGCAGGTCTTGGCCGTGCGCCAACCGCCGTGGACCCGGACAGCTACGACTACATGAACCAGCACTGCGACGTGCTGGTGGTCGGTGCCGGCCCGGCGGGCCTGGCGGCAGCGCTGGCGGCTGCGCGCAGCGGTGCACGGGTAATCCTGGCCGATGAGCAGGAAGAGTTCGGCGGCAGCCTGCTCAGCACTCGCGAAACCCTCGACGGCAAACCGGCCGCCGACTGGGCCGCGCAGGTGATTACCGAGCTGTCTGGCATGCCTGAAGTGACTCTGCTGCCGCGTTCCACGGTCAACGGTTACCACGACCACAACTTCCTCACCATTCACCAGCGCCTGACCGATCACCTTGGTGAAATTGCGCCACTCGGTATGGTTCGTCAGCGCATGCACCGCGTGCGTGCCACGCGTGTGGTGCTGGCCACCGGTGCCCACGAGCGGCCGCTGGTGTACGCCAACAACGACGTGCCGGGCAATATGCTCGCCGATGCGGTGTCCACCTACGTGCGCCGTTATGGTGTGGCCCCGGGCAAGCAGCTGGTGCTGTCGACCAACAATGATTACGCCTACCGCGTGGTGCTCGACTGGCTCGACGCCGGCCTGCAGGTGGTGGCCGTCGCCGATGCACGCAGCAACCCGCGCGGCAGTTGGGTGGAAGAAGCGCGCAAGCGCGGCGTGCGCATCCTTACCGGCAGCGCCGTGGTGGAAGCCGCCGGCAGCAAGCGGGTGACCGCTGCACGCATCTGCGCCATCGATGTGCAAAGCCATAAGGTCAGCAGCCCCGGCGAAGTGCTCGACTGCGACCTGATCGTCAGCTCCGGAGGCTACAGCCCGGTGGTGCACCTGGCTTCGCACCTGGGCGGCCGGCCGACCTGGCGTGAAGATATTCTGGCCTTTGTGCCAGGCGAGGGTGGCTTCCAGAAGCGCCTGTGCGCCGGTGCGGTGAATGGCGTATTCGGCCTGGGCGATGCCCTGGCCGATGGTTTCGAGGCGGGTGTGTCGGCGGCTGCCGAAGCCGGCTTCAAGGCGGTTTCCGCCAGCCTGCCGCAGGTCGCTGTCCGTCTGGAAGAACCTTCCCTGGCGCTGTTCCAGGTGCCGCACGACAAGCCGACGGCGCGTGCGCCCAAACAGTTTGTCGACCTGCAGAATGACGTTACCGCTGCCGGTATCGAGTTGGCCACCCGCGAGGGCTTTGAGTCGGTCGAGCACGTCAAACGCTACACCGCGCTGGGCTTCGGCACCGATCAGGGCAAGCTGGGCAATATCAACGGCCTGGCGATTGCCGCCCGTTCGCTGGGCATCAGCATCCCGCAGATGGGCACCACTATGTTCCGCCCGAACTACACGCCGGTGACCTTCGGTGCGGTGGCCGGCCGTCACTGTGGCGCGCTGTTCGAGCCCAAACGTTACACCGCGATGCAAAGCTGGCACCTGCAAAACGGTGCCGAGTTCGAGGACGTGGGTCAGTGGAAGCGCCCGTGGTACTTCCCCAAAGCCGGTGAAGATCTGCATGCCGCCGTAGCCCGCGAGTGCCTGGCCGTGCGTAACGCAGTCGGCATTTTGGACGCCTCGACGCTGGGCAAGATCGATATTCAAGGCCCGGATGCCCGCGAGTTTCTCAACCGCGTGTACAGCAACGCCTGGACCAAACTGGATGTGGGCAAGGCGCGCTACGGTCTGATGTGCAAGGAAGACGGCATGGTCTTCGACGACGGTGTGACCGCCTGCCTGGCCGACAACCATTTTCTGATGACCACCACCACCGGCGGCGCCGCACGGGTGATGGAGTGGTTGGAAATCTACCACCAGACCGAGTGGCCGGAGCTGAAGGTGTACTTCACCTCGGTTACCGACCACTGGGCAACCATGACCCTGTCCGGCCCCAACAGCCGCAAGCTGCTGGCCGAGGTCACCGACATCGACCTGGACAAGGACGCCTTCCCGTTTATGACGTGGAAGGAAGGCCAGGTTGGCGGTGTGCCTGCGCGGGTGTTCCGCATCTCTTTCACCGGTGAGCTGAGCTACGAAGTCAACGTGCAGGCCGACTACGCCCTGGGTGTGTGGGAAAAGATCATCGAAGCCGGTAAGAAGCACGGTCTGACGCCTTACGGCACCGAGACCATGCACGAACTGCGTGCTGAGAAGGGCTTCATCATCGTCGGTCAGGACACCGACGGTTCGGTCACCCCAGACGACCTCAACATGGGCTGGTGCGTAGGGCGAACCAAACCGTTCTCGTGGATCGGCTGGCGCGGCATGAACCGCGAAGACAGCCTGCGCGAAGACCGCAAGCAGCTGATCGGGCTCAAACCCGTCGACCCCAACAAGGTGCTGCCGGAAGGCGCGCAACTGGTGTTCGACCCGAAACAGACCGTCCCGATGCAGATGGTCGGCCACGTCACCTCCAGCTACATGAGCGTGGCGCTGGGCTATTCCTTCGCCATGGGTGTGGTCAAGGGCGGCCTCAAACGCATGGGTGAGCGGGTGTTCGCACCGCTGGCCGATGGCAGCCTGATCGAAGCCGAAATCGTCAGCTCCGTGTTCTATGACCCGAAAGGGGATCGCCAGAATGTCTAATTTGATCAACGTTTATCAGCAACGCCCGGCTGCGGCACATGCCGAATCACCTCTGTTCCACGCTGGCCTTGAACAGCTGGCAGGTAAAGGCTCGGCCAGAGCCGGGGTGACGGTGCGCGAGAAGAAGCTGCTCGGGCACCTGACCCTGCGTGGCGACGCCAAGGACCCGGCGTTTGCCGGCGGTGTACACAAGGCCCTGGGCCTGGAACTGCCGGTGGCACTGACCCTGGTGGCGGCCGGCGACACCTCGCTGCAATGGCTGGCCCCCGATGAATGGCTGCTGATTGTGCCGAGCGGCAGCGAGTTCGCGGTCGAGCAGAAGCTGCGCGAGGCGCTGGAGGGCCAGCACATCTCGATCGTCAACGTTAGCGGCGGGCAGACCCTGCTGGAGTTGACTGGGCCGAAGGTGCGCGAAGTGCTGATGAAGTCCACCAGCTATGACGTGCACCCGAGCAACTTCCCGGCCGGCAAGGCGGTGGGTACGCACTTCGCCAAGTCGCAGCTGGTGATCCGCCACACTGCCGAAGACACCTGGGAACTGCTGATCCGCCGCAGCTTCTCCGATTACTTCTGGCTGTGGCTGCAGGACGCCAGCGCCGAGTTTGGCTTGGCGATCAAGGCCTGAAGCTTGCACGCACTGTCCCCTCTCACGCTTGCGGGAGAGGGTTAGGGAGAGGGCCGCTTTACCCTCTCCCCCAGCCCCTCTCCCATGAATGGAAGAGGGGAGCCATTGAGCGGAGCCCCTTACCATGAGCCGCACCCCCGATACCTGGATTCTCACCGCCCACTGCCCGAGCGTGCTCGGCACGGTGGATGCGGTGACGCGCTTTCTGTTCGAGCAGCGCTGCTACGTCACCGAGCACCATTCCTTCGATGATCGCCTGTCGGCGCGCTTCTTTATCCGTGTGGAATTCCGCCAGCCGGATGACTTCGATGAACTGGCCTTTCGCGCCGGTTTGAACGATCGCTTGAGCGCCTTCGGCATGCAGGTCGAACTGACCCCGCCGGGCTACCGCGCCAAGGTGGTGCTGATGGTCAGCAAGGCCGACCATTGCCTGAACGACCTGCTCTATCGCCAGCGTATCGGCCACCTGGCCATGGACGTGGTGGCGGTGGTGTCTAACCACCCGGATCTGGAGCCGCTGGCGCGCTGGCACGACATTCCCTATTACCACTTCTCGCTCGACCCGAAAGACAAGCCGGCGCAGGAGCGCAAGGTGCTGCAGGTGATCGAGGACAGCGGCGCCGAGCTGGTAGTCCTCGCTCGCTATATGCAGGTGCTGTCGCCAGAGCTGTGCCGCCAGCTGGATGGCTGGGCGATCAATATCCACCACTCGCTGCTGCCCGGTTTCAAAGGCGCCAAGCCCTATCACCAGGCCTATGAGAAGGGCGTCAAGCTGGTCGGCGCCACTGCCCACTACATTAACAACGACCTCGACGAAGGGCCGATCATCGCCCAGGGCGTGGAGTCGGTGGACCATGCCCACTACCCCGAAGACCTGATCGCCAAGGGCCGCGATATCGAGTGCCAGACCCTGGCCAAGGCCATCGGTTATCACCTTGAACGCCGCGTCTTCCTCAATGACGGCCGCACGGTGGTGCTGCACGCCTAAACCGCAACTGCTGAATCCCCGCTACGGGTGGGTCACCGACTGCCAAACCCTGGGTCCCGCCCGGCAACAGACACAAGCTCCAGTACAAGGCCGCGCGACCGTTGGCCGCGCCTTTGTATTCACAACAAGAAAGGAGAAATACGTATGTCTGGTAATCGTGGCGTCGTCTATCTCGGCGCTGGCAAGGTCGAAGTGCAGAAAATCGACTATCCGAAAATGCAGGACCCGCGCGGTCGCAAGATCGAGCACGCAGTGATCCTGCGCGTGGTCTCCACGAATATCTGTGGCTCCGACCAGCACATGGTGCGCGGCCGCACCACGGCGCAAACCGGGCTGGTACTGGGCCACGAAATCACCGGTGAGGTGATCGAGAAGGGCCGCGATGTGGAGAACCTGAAAATTGGTGATCTGGTCTCGGTACCGTTCAACGTGGCCTGCGGCCGCTGCCGTTCGTGCAAAGAGCAACACACAGGGGTGTGCCTGTCGGTCAACCCGGCGCGTGCCGGCGGTGCCTACGGTTATGTCGACATGGGCGACTGGACCGGCGGTCAGGCCGAATACGCCATGGTGCCATATGCCGATTTCAACCTGCTGAAACTGCCGGATCGCGACAGGGCCATGGAGAAGATCCGCGACCTGACCTGCCTCTCTGACATCCTGCCCACCGGCTACCACGGCGCCGTAACGGCGGGTGTCGGCCCTGGCAGCACCGTGTATATCGCCGGTGCTGGCCCGGTCGGTCTGGCTGCGGCTGCCTCGGCACGCTTGCTGGGCGCGGCAGTGGTGATTGTCGGTGACGTCAACCCGGTGCGTCTGGCGCATGCCAAGGCGGTGGGTTTCGAGATTGCTGACCTGTCCAAAGACACTCCGCTGCACGAACAGATCGCTGCGTTACTGGGCGAACCGGAAGTCGATTGTGCGGTGGATGCGGTGGGTTTCGAGGCTCGTGGTCACGGTCACGCAGGCGTGCAACACGAAGCGCCGGCCACGGTGCTCAACTCGCTGATGGGCGTGGTTCGGGTCGCCGGTAAGATCGGTATTCCCGGCCTGTATGTCACCGAAGATCCGGGCGCGGTGGACGCGGCGGCGAAGATCGGTTCCCTGAGCATCCGCTTCGGCCTCGGCTGGGCCAAATCCCACAGCTTCCATACCGGCCAGACCCCGGTGATGAAGTACAACCGCCAGCTGATGCAGGCGATCATGTGGGACCGCATCAATATCGCCGAAGTGGTCGGCGTGCAGGTGATCAGTCTGGACGACGCGCCGCGCGGTTACGGCGAGTTCGATGCTGGTGTGCCGAAGAAATTCGTCATCGACCCGCACAAGCTGTTCAGCGCCGCTTGATCAATAGGTGCACCTCGGCGGGCACTCAAGTGCCCGCCTTCAGCGCAGTATTGCGCCCTCGTTAGACCCGTAAAATTGGCTACAGTAAGTGCACGGCACGGCTGCTCAGTGCGCACTTTCCAGGGCCGGAGTTCATGCGGGTAATCGTTTTAACCCTCTGTTTGTTGTGCACGTCAGGCCTGGTCTCGGCTGCTGACTGGTTCCCTGTGTCCGTGCAGGCGGATGGCCAGGTACAGCCCTACCAACCCTTGGCGCAAGCGGCCAAGCCCTGGCGCATCTGTGCGCTGTTGCCCCATGGCAAGGATCGCTATTGGTGGGGTGTGGCCTGGGGTTTGGATGAAGAGGCCACCCGACAGGGCGTTCGCCTTGGCATCTATGAAGCCGGTGGCTATGAAAATCCTCAGGTGCAGGCCCAGCAGCTGGAACAATGCCGGCAACAAAATGCCGATGCCTACATCATCGCCGCGATCAACGCCCAGGCCCTCTGCGGGGCTATCGCCACGCTGGTCGAGCAGGGTAAACCGGTGATTGATCTGGTGAACGGCAGTGATTGCCCGGGGTTGAGTGCCAATTCGAGCGTGGACTTTGCCGACATGCTCAAGGCTGCGCTGGGTTACATCGAGCAGCATCGTCCTGCTGGGTCGTTCAGCCTTGGCTGGTTACCCGGGCCGCAGGGCGCGGGTTGGGTCGAGGATCTTGAGCGGTCGCTGCGCGAGGCCGAGCAGGCAGGTCGTATGCGCGTGGAGCATGGTGGCTATGCCCCGGTCGATCGCGCCAGCCAGGCGCAGCTGGTGCGCGGGCTGCTGAAGACGCATCCGCACCTCGATTACCTGCTGGGCAACGCCGAAGCTGCCGGGTTTGCCGCCCAGCTGGTGCAGACCTCCGGGCAAAACTACCGGGCGCAGGTACTGGCGACCTACACCACCGAACGGATTATCGAGCAGATTCGCGACGGCTTTATTGTTGCTGCGCCCACGGATTCACCGGTGATACAGGCGCGGATTGCTGTCGATCTGGCGGTCCGGGTGCTGGAAGATCAGCCGCATGCCCAGCAGGTCAGCCCGATGATCCAGATGCTCGATCAGGCTAGCTTGCCGCAGTTCGACATCAGCCGCCTGATGCCACCGCCGGAACACTGGATGATTCGCCGCGACCTGCCGCAGTAGGCCAACCCTAGCCGTGCGTTGGCGTGCTCAGCTCAGTGCGAATCTGCGCTATTCGCGCATCCTTGTCTTCCCAGAGTGTGTTCACCCAGTTCTGCACAAACTGGCGGAAGGTCGGATCATTTTCGTAGTCGCCCTGCCACAGCGCCGGGTCCAGCTCGCGGGTCTGGATATCGACGATCACCTTGTCCACCTGCCCGCTGATCAGCGCCCAGAAGCCTGGAATACGCGCACCGGGGTAGACCAGGGTCACGTCCAGCACCGTATCAAGCTGCTCACCCAGCGCCGCCAGCACAAAAGCCACGCCGCCGGCCTTGGGCTTGAGCAAGTACTGGAAGGGCGAACCCTGTTGCGCCTGCTTGGCCGGGGTGAATCGAGTGCCTTCGAGGTAGTTGACCACGGTCACCGGCAGGTCCTTGAACTTTTCGCAGGCCTGCTTGGTGATTTCCAGGTCCTTGCCCTGCATATGCGGGTGCTTGGCGAGAAACGCTTTGGAATAGCGCTTCATAAAGGGGTAGTCCAATGCCCAGAACGCCAGGCCGAGGAAGGGTACCCAGATCAGTTCCTGCTTGAGGAAGAACTTGAAGTACGGGGTCTTGCGGTTGAAGGCACTGCACCAGTGCTGGAATATCCACCCACGACTGATGGTTACTTATAACCAGGTAGGAGGTGCTTGGGCGCAGGTCAGCGCTGCCGCGAATATCCCAGCGCACGGGCAGTAGGGCGGCAAAGATCAGCTTGTTGATTTCCGCCCAGGTTTCCGCCACCCACATCACCCCGCGTGAGCTTGCAGTCTTAAGCGCTTTGCCCGGCAGGACGAACTTACCGAGGGCGATCAGCAGCAGCGGGCCGATCAGAATCAGCGTGTTAAACAGCAGCAGGAAAATGACGCTCAGACCGGTCAACAAACGGCGCATGGCAGCTCCTTAGGGTGCGCTTGAGCGGCAATGATAAGCAGTCGTGTCAAGGCTTCCAAGCCACTGATCTGCGACCGATGTCCTATGGCCATTAGTTGTTCCAAGTCCGCATAATGCTGGCTATTGTTCATCTATTCTTGTCTGACAATAACCGGGTTATTTTTCTGTTCGAGTGCCATCCATGTTGAAGTGCATCGCTGTGACCGACGTGCGAGTCGGTATGTATATCCACGAGTTCTGTGGCGCATGGATGGACCACCCCTTCTGGAAATCCAAGTTCCTTCTCAATTCTGAAAAAGACCTGCAGCGGATCAAGGCCAGCAGCATTGGCGAGCTTTGGATTGATGTCAGCAAGGGATTGGATGTCGAGGTTGGCACCGTGAGTGTCAGCCCCGAAGAGGTTGCCGCCGAAGCCGAGGCCGCACTCTTGGCGGCGGTACAGACCCCACCAGTCAATCTGGCGGTGTCGATGGAAGATGAGTTGCAGCGCGCGGCCAGGCTCTGCGAGCGCTCCAAGGCTGCAGTGGTCAGCATGTTTAGCGATGCGCGCATGGGCCAGGCCTTGCAGTTTGAACAGGCCGGGGAGTTGGTTGAGGAAATTTCCGATTCGATCATGCGTCATCCCAATGCGCTGATCAGCCTGGCGCGGCTGAAAAACGCCGACGAATACACCTACATGCATTCGGTGGCGGTCTGCGCGCTGATGATTGCTTTGGCTCGCAACCTGGGGCTCAACGAGGGCCAGGTGCGTGAGGCTGGGTTGGCCGGGCTGCTGCATGACATCGGCAAGATGGCGATCCCCAATGAGGTGCTGAACAAACCCGGTAAGCTCACTGACAATGAATTTGCCACCGTGCGCGATCATCCTGAAGCCGGTTCGCGCATGCTGATTGCCAGCAAGCAGGTCAGCGCGCTGGTGCTGGATGTGTGCTTGCACCACCACGAAAAAGTCGATGGCAGCGGTTATCCGCACCGCCTGGCCGGTGAGCAGATCAGCTTGTATGCGCGCATGGGCGCAGTGTGCGATGTGTATGACGCCATCACGTCTGATCGCCCCTACAAGCGTGGCTGGGACCCAGCCGAATCCATCCGCAAGATGGCCGAATGGAAAGGCCATTTTGACCCTGTAGTGTTCCAGGCTTTTGTCAAAACCGTGGGTATTTACCCCGTGGGTTCGCTGGTGCGGCTGGAAAGCGGGCGCATTGGCTTGGTGCTGGAGCAGCAAGCCAAATCCTTGCTTGCACCGCGGGTGAAGGTGTTCTTTTCGGCCCGCTCGAAAACCCCAATCCCGCAGGAAACCCTCGACCTCAGCAAGCTGGTCGGTCGCGACAAGATTGTTGGCCGTGAGTCTGCTGAGGAGTGGGGCTTTCGTAATGTCGAGGAACTCTGGAGCGGCATTTCCAGGTAGTGCCTTGGGTGCCACGGCTCGCGTGTCGAGCGGATAGCGGGTCGTAGCCCGGTCACTCAACTATGCTCATTACCTATGACTGTCCGCAGGCACGCGGCTTGGGCGTACTTCTTGCTTGAAGTTTCGCTTTGGCGCGCCCCTGTAGTTGGCGTGCTCAACAGGTTGAGGTGTGTATGACTGGAGTACTCAAACCAGGTGTGCGGCTGCTGGAGCGTTTCAGCTTCGCGCGCAAGTTTCAGCTGGTGTTTGTCTTGTTCGCGATGCCACTGGTTTTTGCCTTATGGGTGATAAGCAGTAATTACCAGGAGCGGCTCACCTCCATTGCCAATGAGGTAGAGGGCATCAATGCACTGCAGGGCATGGCTGGCGTGCAGCAGGCGTTGATTGAGCAGCGCACGTTGCTGTCGCGCTGGAAGGGCACAGAGAAAGCCGCCGAAGCGCTGCTGCGTGAGCATGCCAGCGGCCTTGAGCCCGCCTTGCAAGCCTTGGAACAGCCGCTTCAGTCAGAGCTGCTGAGTGATCAGTCCCGTCAACATTTGCAGAGCCTTACAACCGGCCAGGCCGAACTGAGTATCGATGTGCTGGGTAAACTGGCCCTGCCCGATGCGCTTGAGCGTTACCAAAAGAACCTGCTGAGCCTGCTGGCCCTGCGCGAGCAGGTGGCCACCGACAGTGGGTTGATCCTTGACCCGAAGCTCGACACGTACCTGATGATGGAGCAGCTGACCTACACCTTGCCGCGCCTGCTCGAGCAGCTTGGCAGCTTCACCAGTCAAGGTTATGGCGCGGTGGTGTCGCAGCACTTCACGTTACAGAGCCGCGTACTGATCCGCGACCTACGCCGTAGCCTGGATGAATCACGCAGTCAGCTGCTGAAGGCACAGGCCACGCTCACCCTTGAGGCGCCGCATGCCATGCGCCAGTTGCAGGGGCCTTATGATGAGGCACTGAAGGGCTATGAAGCCTTCCTCGCGGGCATCGATCGCGACATGTTTGAAGCCAGCCCTATGGCCTTGACCCCGGATCAATTTGTACAGCGCGCGGATGCTCTTCAGGGCCAACTGCTGAAGCTGCAAACGGCGTTGTATCAGCAGTTTGTTGCCAGTTTGGGTGATTATCGGAGCAAGGCGCTGAGCGCCATGGCTCAAGTCATTGGTGTGTTCAGCGTTCTGACATTGCTGGCGCTGTATGTGTTGTTCTGCCTTAACGCGTCGATCCGGCGCAGCACTGCTGGGATCATTCAGGCCGCTGAAGGCTTGCGCGATGGTGATCTGCGTGTGCGCATGCAAGTGCATGGCGAGGATGACCTGGCGAATATCGCCCAGGCCCTGAATACCGCCGTCGGCCAGTTGCGCGATTCCATGCTGGGGGTCAATCAACAGAGCCAGCAATTGGGCGGCACCGTGCAACTGCTCAACGGCGAGGCGCGTAATGCCCTGGTGTCAGTGGAGCAGCAGCAGGCACAGATGAGCCAGATTGCGGCGGCCGCCACTGAAATGGCTGCCACCGCGCAAAGCGTTGCGCAAAGCTGCGAGCAGGCGGCGGTAGAAGCCAACCAGACCCGCGAGATCGCTAACCAGAGCAACCAGCGCAGCGCGCGCACCAGCCAGAGCATGCGCCAGCTCAGCAGCCGCCTCGGCGACAGTGCCACCACGTTGCAACAGCTGCGAGAGCAGACGGCGCAAATCACTCGGGTTGTGGATGTGATCAAGGGCATCGCTGAGCAGACCAACCTGCTCGCGCTCAATGCGGCCATCGAAGCAGCGCGTGCTGGCGATCAGGGCCGCGGCTTTGCCGTCGTCGCCGATGAGGTGCGTAGCCTGTCGCAGCGCACGCAGAACTCCACCGCGGAAATCGCCGACACGGTGGCCAACCTGCACCGGGTGGTCGGCCAGTCGGTCACCCAGATGGAAGATGCCGTGCGCCAGGCCGAAGGCGATGTCGGTAGTGTGCTGGCCATGGGCGAGGACCTCAATGCCATCGTCGAATCGGTGCAACTTGTCACTGACCGTCTGGCGCAGATCGCCACTGCCGCCGAGCAGCAGGCGGCAACGGCCGATGAAGTCAGCGGCAATATCCAGCAGGTTGATCATGCCGCCAGCGCCTTGCTTGAAGGTGCGCAAGCAGTCAGCAACGCCGCCGAACAACTGCGTCAGGGGAGTCAGGCGTTGGCGCAGAACACTGCGCGCTTCAAGCTGGATTAAGGCCAGGTCGGCGTAGGGCGGACAACGCACAGTTTGTCCGCCGGTTTCGTCCGATCTTGACGCTATCGGCTGCCTGCCGCAGGCTCCCCGCCGAGTTGCCACGAGCAGGACGCCCATGCCGCATATTCTGATTGTCGAAGACGAAGCCGCGATCGCCGACACCTTGATCTTCGCCCTGCAAAGCGAAGGCTTCACCACCACCTGGCTGAGCCTGGCCGAGCAGGCCCTGGCCGAACAGCAGCGCAGTCCGGCGGACTTGCTGATTCTCGATGTCGGCCTGCCGGATATCAGCGGTTTCGAGGCCTGCAAACGGCTGCGGCGCTTCTCCGAGGTGCCGGTGATCTTCCTTACGGCCCGCAGCGAGGAAATCGACCGCGTGGTGGGCCTGGAAATCGGTGCCGACGATTACGTGGTCAAACCCTTTAGCCCCCGGGAAGTCGCCGCGCGGGTCAAGGCCATTCTCAAACGCATAGCGCCGCGTGAAGCACCTGCCACCAGCCCGGCCTGCGCTCCATTCCAGCTGGATATCGAGCGGGTGCAGATCCACTATCACGGCCAGCTACTGAGCCTGACCCGCCACGAATTCCGTTTGCTGCAAAGCCTGCTGGCGCAACCCGAGCGGGTGTTCTCCCGCGAGCAGTTGCTCGACGGCCTGGGCGTGGCCGCCGATGTCGGCTACGAGCGCACCATCGACAGCCATATCAAAAGCCTGCGCGCCAAGTTGCGCCTGGTGGCCGCTGAGGCGGAGCCGATCCAGACTCATCGCGGCCTGGGTTACAGCTACTCGCCGAGGCACGCCTGATGCCGTTGGGGATACGCATCTTTTTGGTGTACTTCCTGTTTGTCGGGCTGGCGGGCTGGTTTGTGCTGAGCACGGTGATGGACGAAATCCGCCCCGGCGTAAGGCAAAGCACCGAAGAAACCCTGGTCGATACCGCCAACCTGTTGGCCGAGATTCTGCGTGACGAGGTCAAGGCCGGTCGCCTGCAACAGAGCCGCCTGCCCGCCTTGTTGCAAGCCTATGGTCAGCGTCAACCGCAGGCGCAGATCTGGGGCGTGGAGAAAACTCAGGTCAACCATCGCATCTATGTCACCGACGCCAAGGGCATTGTCTTGCTCGACTCCACAGGCGCGGCGGTAGGCCAGGATTATTCGCGCTGGAACGATGTGCTGCGTACCCTGCGCGGTGAATACGGTGCGCGCTCGACCAAGGAAGACCCGAACGATCCTGACTCCTCGGTGATGTATGTCGCTGCGCCGATCATGGACGGCGCGCAGATTATCGGCGTGGTCTCGGTGGCCAAACCCAATCGCACGCTGCAGCCCTATATCGAACGCTCCGAACAGCGCCTGGCCTGGCTCGGTGGTGGGTTGATTGTGCTCGGCCTGTTGATTGGCGCACTGCTGTCCTGGTGGCTCAGCGCAGCCCTGCGCAAGCTGACCCGTTACGCCCAGGCGGTTAGTGCCGGTCAACGTGCCGAACTGCCCAGCGTGCGCGGCGGTGAGCTGGCGCAACTGGCCGAAGCGATCGAGCGCATGCGCACCGAGCTGGAAGGCAAGGCCTATGTCGAGCGCTACGTACACACCCTGACCCACGAACTGAAAAGCCCCCTGGCAGCGATTCGTGGCGCGGCGGAGTTGCTCGATGGTGAAATGCCTGCGCCACAGCGACAGCGTTTTGTCGCCAATATCGATCAGGAAAGCGCACGCATGCAGCAGCTGATAGAGCGCCTGCTGCACCTGGCGCAGGTTGAGCAGCGCCAGGGCCTGGAGGAACAGGTCGCGGTGCCGCTGCAAGCACTGGTCACGTCGCTTTTACAGGCGCAGATGGCGCGAATAGAAGCCGCTGCTGTGCAGGTCGAGAATAGGATTGAAGCCAGCCTTGCACTCCGTGGTGAACGTTTTCTACTGCGCCAGGCGCTGGTCAACCTGCTCGACAATGCCCTGGATTTCACTCCGCCGCAGGGTCAGCTGCGGTTTACGGCCGAGTGCGTCGGTGAGCAGATTGAACTGCGCCTGTTCAACCAGGGTGAGCCGATACCGGACTACGCCTTGGCGCGTTTGAGTGAACGCTTCTATTCCCTGCCGCGCCCCGGCAGTGGACGCAAGAGCACCGGTTTGGGGCTGAATTTTGTCGAGGAGGTGGTGCAGCTGCATGGCGGCGAACTGCACATCGGCAATGTCAGCGGCGGCGTAGAAGTGCGCCTGCGTTTGCCGGCGGCAACCAGTGATTAGTGGCACATCTTGGCCTGCTCCTTGCTGACGTCTGTGGCTAAGCAAGGTTGCGCAACCGCCAGGCAGATGCTCTGATCCCTGTTGTCGGGTTGGCTATCCTCATAGCAACAACCCACGCGCGACCTTTACTGCCAACAAGACCAGAATGGAGTCACTGCATGAAAACCGTAGCCGAGATACTCAGGGCCAAGCCACATGCCGCGATCTACAGCGTTAGCCCGGACACCACAGTGCTCGACGCAGTCAAATTGCTGGCTGAAAAAGGCATCGGTGCGCTGGTAGTACTGGACAAGGGCCGCCTGGTCGGCATCGTCAGCGAGCGTGACTACGCACGTAAAATCGAGCTGCTACAACGCTCGGCATTTAGCACCCAGATCAGCGAAATTATGACCGCAGATGTCCTGACCGTCGGGCCGCGCGACACCTCTCAGCACTGCATGCAGCTGATGACCGACCGCCACCTGCGCCACCTGCCGGTAATCGCCGAAGGCGAATTGATCGGCTTGCTGTCGATCGGCGACCTGGTTAAACACACCATCGCCGAACAGGCCAGCCTGATCCAGCAGCTGGAACAGTATATTCGCGGCGAATAGCACTTGCCGCGTTAGCTCACTGCGCGACGCTGCGGCTGATCCGCATGCAGAAAGCGCGTGTAGATATCCCGCGGCGGCGCCAGTTGCAGCTGCGCCATGATTTGGCCGACCGCGCCACGGTGGTAGCCGCCGTGGGTGACGATATGCGCGAGCATTTCCTCGCGGCTCATGCAGCCCGCATCACCATCGACGAAGTTGAAAAGCAGGCGCTCGGCCAACTGTTCGGCGTTTAGTCTTGCGGCATAGTCCAGATACCAGCGATCCGTTTCTTGCACCGCCTGCTGCAGCGCATCCAGCGTGGGCGTTTCCGCGGTGTTGGTGGCGCAGTAGCTGTGGTTGATGCCTTGCAGGTTGGCGACAAATATTCGCTCGACCACATAGATGTGATTGAGGATGCGCAGGGCGGCGTGCAGCTCGCTTTGCTGGGTGAGCGGGTCAAGTCGCTGCAGCTCAGCAAAGAGTTCCTGATTGGCCCAGGCCTTGTACTGCAGCAGTGAGGTTAACAAGCTGGCGTTGCTCATAAAGGGCCTTCAATACGCGGTTGTTTAACTGAGTGCTGGGCGGGTCACGGCCCTGTGGGTGGATAGTGCTGTGCGCTTTGGTTGTGGCGCGCATACTGGCCTTTCAATAATCCTCAGGTGACGACGATGACCCTTGCCCTTACTCCACTGATTTCGCTGATCGCTGGCATTCTGATTCTGGTGATGCCGCGCCTGTTGAACTACATCGTGGCGATTTATCTGATCGTGATTGGTCTTGTTGGCATCTTCGGCACTGGCAATTTCAATCTGAACTTCTAAGCGTTTGGCAGCCCGGTTCTTCGGGCTGCTCCGTCCAGTCAAGCTGTAGTCGAGGCGCTATTCTGTGGCGCTTTGCTCGCTGTATCGAGCGCTTTGAGCACCAGATACAGCAACGGTCCGATTGAGACAAACAGCGAAGTCAGGGCAAAGAATGGCAGTAGGTAGGCCAGCGACTTGCCCCGTTGGCGGCCGTCGCGGTACATCCAGATGCAGGCCAGCGCCGCGAGGATATACAGGTCGATCACCACCTGGGCGGTGTCAGGGCTGGACATCAACTGAATGCCAAATTGCAGCAGCGATTGCTCTGCGTGCAGCATCACGTAGAAGGTGTAGGCGCTGAAGGCCAGCAGGGTGATCAGCGGCAGTGCGAGCTTTTTCATGGTGCCATCCTTGGGTTGTTATTAGTCGAGGGAGCTGTGCGCTATCAGCCTGGCGCGTGGGTTGCTGAACTGTTCAGCTGCACCGTCGCCATCACGGCTTGAGCGTTCTCCAGCAGGCAGCCGTAGTGCGCTTGTTCGGCGCAGCGGATCACCGCATTGGCATTGCGCAGATGCTCCTGCAGGTAAATGGACATGGCAATGGGCGCCCAATTATCTGTGTCGCCATGCCACAGGTTGACCGCCGCCGTGACGCTATCCAGCTCTGCAGCCCAGGGCTCGACGTAAAGTTTTACGTCGCGCTGATAGCGGCTAGTGCCATGTTTGAAACACGCGCGCTGAATGTCTGCCAGCCAGGCCTGGGTGTCGGCTTGATGCAGTAATTCGGCGTCTTTGCCGCCAGCGCCGTTGAAGAGTAACTTCAGCAGCAGGCGCGGGCTGACTTTCGCCAGCAGCGCCTGATACCCGGCAAAGGCCCGGAACAGCCTTGGGTAATGCTGCGCCCAAAGGAAGGTATAACGGCCCGCGCCCATGCCGACGCTATTGCTGGGGATTTCCAGAGGTGCGGCGGCCGATAGCAAATAGACCTCAGCTACTTGCTCACCCATCAGTGCGGCGACACGCAACGCCAGGCAGGCACCGATGGAAAAACCAAGCAGGCGAATCGGCTGGCCAGCGGCGTGATCACTGATCTGTTGCGCCAGTTGTTGCAGATAAGCCGCGCTGCCGAGTTCGCCGGGCAGATTGCGCTCCACCACCAGCAGCTTGATGCCGTGCGCCAAGGCAGCCTGATGCAGCATCGCCGCCTCAACCGCTGCGCCCGGTACGCCATGGAAGTAGAACAGTGGCTGTCCATCGGGGCAGCCGTATGCAGTTGGGTTCATGCCCTATCTCCCGCTAGCCGCTGTTGCGTTAATCCGCATCGTGTTCAGCCAACGATACGGTCGGTGGGTTGTCACTCAATAAAACGTGGCTCGCAGCGCACCTCAGATTTCACTGAGTTGGCAATAAAGCACTCTTCATGGGCTTGGTGGTGCATCTGCTCAATCTGTTCGCGGCTGGGTAGGCGCTCACCAGAGAAGCTGACCGCAGGACGCAGAGTCACCTGGGCGATAAACAGCTTGCCGGCAGCATTTTCCTGCATCAACCCACTGGCATTATCACGGTAGTCATCGACGCAGAAGCGGCGCTTGGCGGCGATGGAGAGGAACCAGAGCATATGGCAGCTGGCCAGCGAAGCGACGAAGGCTTCCTCGGGATCGACGGCGCTTGCACCCGACATTGGCAGCGGAACTACATGCGGTGAGGACGAACCGGCGACCTCCTGACCTCCATCAAAACGCAGCAGATGCTTGCGGCTGTAGCGGTTACCAAGAAAGTCCTGCTCACCGCGTTGCCAGATCACCTCAGCGACATACTCCGTCACGTCATTCTCCTGATGCTGTTGAGTTAGGCGCTTACCACCAGCCGTTATCGTTCAGCAGCATCTTCTTGTAGTAATCGATATTGGCGCGCGTGGCGAATACCGCGCTGATGCCGTAGCCCAGCGCGTTGGCGATTTGGCTGTAGCCGAGGTAGTCCAGGCCGATGCCGAGGATGATCACTACCGCTGCGCAGACGACGAACAGCGCCAGACCCTTTTTCCACATGCCCTTGATGGCGTAGTAGATCGGCCCGAAGAAGAAAGCCAGAAAGTTGAAGCTGAAAGCCTTGCGCCGCTCCTCGGCGGGCAGCTGCTTGAACCTGGGCATCTTGATGCCGCCGGCATGGTGGATCGCGCTAAAGCGCTGCTTCCATTTATCCGAGATGGGTAAGGCTGCAATCTGCTCGTCGGACACCAGGGATTCTGCGTCGGCGACGCTGGTTTTCGGGGTAGCGTAGGGGTTGTGCTGGGTCATGGCCGTTCATCCTTAAGTGGCGTTCAGCGGCACGCTACGCATTTCCCGGATGACTGTCTATTGGCCTGCTGGGTGTCTGCTCCGCATCTCCACATACTCTCCATCTGCCCTCCATAAAGCCACCATTTGCGCCACCCAGACTCTGCCCACCTAAACCGTATCGGAGAGTTGCACCATGAGCCGCATTCTGGGTTTCAAGCTGGGCGCCATTGCCCTGCTGATTTTGTTATTGCTGATCCCGCTGTCGATGATTGGCGGGCTGGTGAGCGAGCGGCAGTATCAACGTGCCGAGGTGCTGCAGGACATCGCGCGCAGTTCCAGCTACCGCCAGCAGCTGACCGGGCCGATTCTGGTAATGCCTTACACCAAGGTGTGGAACCAGTGGAAAACCCACGCCAAGACTGGCGAGCGTTACCTGGAAGAGCAGAAGAGCCGTGGCCGGTTGTACTTCTTGCCAGAGCGCTTTGTGCTCAATGGCCAGGTAAACACCGAGGAGCGTGCACGCGGCATCTATAAAGCGCTGCTGTACCGCAGCGACAACCAGATCAGTGGTGCCTTTAAGCTACCGGCGCGTCTGGGGTTGGGTGATGAGCTGGGTTTGTACCAGTTTGACCGGCCGTTCCTCTCGGTCGGCATCAGCGATGTGCGGGGCATCAGCAATGACCTGCAACTGCGCTTCAACGGCATGAACCTGAGCTTCGCCCCGGGCAGCGCTGAAGAGCGCTTCGGTGCAGGTGTGCATGCGCCGCTGCCGCTGCTGGATACCCAGGGTGGGCAAGTGCTGGAGTTCGCCTTCAACCTCAAACTGCAGGGTACCGAGCAGCTGAGCATCACCCCGGTGGGGCGTGACAGCCGGGTTGAGCTGACCTCCGGCTGGCCGCACCCGAGCTTTGTTGGGGAATACCTGCCGAGCAGCCGTGAGGTTTCGGCCGCCGGATTCAAAGCGCACTGGCAGACCAGTTTCTTCGCCACCAACCTGGAAGAAGCATTGGCTGATTGCGTGCAAGGCGACAGCTGCAATGCGCTGACCGCGCGCAACTTTGGCGTGAGCTTTGTCGACCCGGTGGACCAGTACCTGAAGACCGAGCGGGCGATCAAATATGCGCTGCTGTTTATCGGCCTGACCTTCGCCGTGTTCTTCCTCTTTGAAGTGCTCAAACGCATGGCCGTACACCCGGTGCAATACGCCTTGGTGGGCATGTCGCTGGCGCTGTTCTACCTGTTGCTGCTGTCGCTGTCCGAGCACCTGAGTTTTGCCCTGGCCTACGGCATTGCCGCGACCGCCTGTGTGCTGCTGATTGGTTTCTACGTCAGTTACGTGCTGCACAGCGCCCTGCGCGGAGTGGGCTTTGGTGCGTTGCTGGCGCTGCTCTACGGCATGTTGTTTGGCCTGCTTGGGGCTGAGGACTACGCCTTGCTGATGGGCTCGGTACTGGTGTTCGGTGTGCTCGCCGGGGTGATGGTGCTGACCCGCAAACTCGACTGGTACGGCGTCGGTCGCCTGCCACTGGCCAGCCCTATCAGCGATCGCTAAACCCTGCGGCGCAGGTTCAGCTTGCGCCACTTTTTACCTGCGTGGGAGTTGAACATGATGCGTTTACTGATGCAGTTCTCTGCTTGTTTCGCTCTGGGGTTGGCGGTGGCCTTTATGGTGCTGCTGGGCCTGATGTTCTGCGGCCAGTTTGACCTGATCAAAGGCCTGCAGTTGACCGGTCAACCCATGGCGCAATTGAGCCTGGTGCTATTGCCAGAAGCCTTCTGGAAGAGCCTGACTGGCTTGGCCAACGCCCCACAGAACCTTGAAGTGCAGTCCTTTCTCAGCCTCTGCACGGCGCTGGGCCAGGTGGGGCTGCTGCTGGCATTTGGCTTCTTTCGTCTGTGGTATGTGCGATGAGCGGGCATATCGGTTTACGCGAAGAGTCGCGTGCCGGGCATGTGCTGGCGCGGCGGATCGCGCTCCTCTTTGCGCGCCCCTTGCCGCCATCAGGGGTTGCCCAAGTGGAGAGCCGTATATGTCGACGACCTTGAGTCGCACTAATGCCAGGTTGCAAGGTTTTTTGTTGGGACTGAACGGGGCTTACCTAGGCTGTGTGCTGCTGGGGGGACTGCTGCCGTCCTGGCCATTCAATGGCTTGTTCACCCCGGCAGCGGCTATTGCCCTGCTGCTGCAAGACTTGCAGTACGCCTTGCTGACGTCGGTGCAGGTGCCGTACTACCTGGTGTGGGCGCGCATAGGTGCTTTGGCATTGTTGAGCTTGTGGCTGTTCTATTTTTTTGCTGAGGATTAGGCCATGGCTGTGCCCACAGTGCTACGGCGGGTTGCCGGCATATTCGGCAACACCCTGTTGTTCAGTCTTCATCTGTTTTTCGGTCTATTGCTGTGCCTGTACCTGAGCTACAAGGTTGCCGAGCGTCAGTTCACTATTGATGCTCTGCCAGTGGGTATCGAACCCAGTAGTGTCGTGTTGCTCAGTGGTGAAAGTGGTGGGCGTGAGGGGTGTGGTGCTGCCGTATTCCGCTTGTCTGGGTATACCCGTAAACGGTTGTTGCAAGAGGGAGCAGCTTTTCTTGAATCAGCCCGGCAGGCGCGTGGATACGGTTCCTCGTACTACAGCTATGAACCTTGGCAGGAGACGCCGGTGCCTGATGGTTTTACCAGTGAGGGTGGCTGGCCGCCGCTTTGGTGTGCCGGCATTGATGCGCGTTTGGCTATACGTATTCATACGGCAATGCAGGCGCCTGGGGCGTTCTACAGCATCAAACCTGAGGGTTTATTGCTGTTAATTCCGGATGAAGGACTGATCGTATCGGGTTATGACGGCTAAGCGTTGGATTACGGCGAGTTTGCAGGAGCGCTGCAGGCGTTGTGCGAAGGTGTTGAGTAGGGTGTAGCTGTTATCTCGTTCGACTAACGTCTTGGTGCTGTTGTTGATTCTTTCAGTCTGCCAGCTACTGATTGTTATATATGGATAAATTCTGTTTTGAGGAACGATGCTAGACGGCTAATACCAATGTCTATCTGTCGGCACTAGTGGCCTGCTGCTAGCTTGAAGGTGCATGAGAATAACAATAACCGGAGGAGTTTATGACTTCTGATCAAGCTAACGCTGCAGCGTACTGGAAGGCGAATGTTCGGCTGATTACCTGGAGCCTGATTGTCTGGGCCCTGGTGTCTTTCGGCTTCGCCATACTTCTTCGACCCATGCTGGCAGGTATCTCTGTCGGCGGTACTGACCTTGGCTTCTGGTTCGCCCAGCAAGGTTCGATCATTGCCTTTATCGGACTCATTTTCTTTTACGCCTGGAAAATGAACAGACTCGATAAACAATTCGGTGTCGAGGAATAATCCATGAGCCAGTTTGCAATAAACCTGCTGTTTGTGGGCGCCTCCTTTGCGCTCTACTTCGGCATCGCGTTCTGGGCCCGTGCCGGATCGACTAAAGAGTTCTATGTCGCCGGCGGTGGCGTTCACCCCATTACCAACGGCATGGCGACTGCAGCCGACTGGATGTCCGCGGCTTCGTTTATTTCCATGGCGGGCCTGATTGCTGCCGGTGGTTATGCCAACTCAACTTTCCTGATGGGCTGGACCGGTGGCTATGTGCTGCTGGCCATGCTGTTGGCGCCGTACCTGCGCAAATTCGGCAAGTTCACTGTGCCGGACTTTATCGGCGATCGCTTCTACAGCAACGGCGCACGCCTGGCTGCAGTGGTCTGCCTGATCATTATCTGCGTTACTTACGTGATCGGTCAGATGGCTGGTGCTGGCGTGGCGTTCTCGCGCTTCCTCGAAGTGAGCAACTCCACCGGTATCTGGATCGCTGCTGGCGTGGTGTTCTGCTACGCGGTGTTCGGCGGGATGAAGGGCATTACCTACACCCAGGTGGCGCAGTACGTGGTGTTGATCATCGCCTACACCATCCCGGCGGTATTCATCTCCCTGCAACTGACGGGTAATCCGATTCCGATGTTCGGCATGTTCAGCGAGCACACTGAGTCAGGTGTACCGCTGCTACAGAAGCTCAATGAAGTCGTAGCGGGTCTGGGCTTTACCGACTACACCGCGGATGTCACCAACAAGCTGAACATGGTGCTCTTCACCATGTCGCTGATGATTGGTACGGCCGGTCTGCCGCACGTAATCATTCGCTTCTTCACCGTGCCGAAAGTCGCTGACGCACGTTGGTCGGCTGGCTGGACCCTGATCTTTATCGCTCTGCTGTACCTCACAGCTCCGGCTGTGGCGTCTATGGCGCGCCTGAACCTGCTGACCACCGTCTATCCACAAGGTGTCGAGGCTCCAGCGCTGGCGTATGAAGAGCGTCCTGAGTGGGTGAAGAACTGGGAGAAAACCGGTCTGATCACCTGGGAAGACAAGAACACTGACGGTCGTATCCAGCTGTACAACGATGCCGCTCCAGCCTTCACCCCAACTGCTGAAACTCGCGGCTGGAAAGGCAATGAGCTGACCGTTAACAACGACATTCTGGTTTTGGCCAACCCGGAAATCGCCAACCTGCCTAGCTGGGTTGTTGGTCTGATCGCGGCAGGTGCCATTGCGGCTGCGTTGTCCACGGCTGCCGGTCTGTTGCTGGCCATTTCTTCGGCAGTGAGTCATGACCTGATCAAGACGCTGATAAATCCGAAGATCAGCGAGAAGAACGAAATGCGCGCTGCGCGGCTCTCTATGGCGGCGGCTATCTTGCTGGCCACTTGGCTGGGGCTCAATCCGCCAGGCTTTGCGGCGCAGGTGGTGGCGTTGGCCTTCGGTATAGCCGCGGCCACGCTGTTCCCTGCGCTGATGATGGGGATCTTCTCCAAGCGGGTAAACGACAAGGGCGCGATTGCCGGCATGCTGGTAGGCCTGGTGTTCACCGTCGTTTACATCTTCCTGTACCTGGGTTGGTTCTTCATTCCTGGCACTGCGACCCTCGCCAATACTCCGGAGAACTGGATGTTCGGCATCTCGCCGCTGTCCATCGGTACCGTCGGTGCGGTCATCAACTTCGCTGTCGCCTACGCCGTGTCGCTTGCGACCGTAGCGCCGCCGAAGGAGATTCAGGAGTTGGTGGAAAGCGTGCGTACTCCCAAAGGTGCTGGTGGCGCATTGAGCCACTGAGCATAATCACCCCGGATCATGTTTGATCAGGGTCTTGCCAGCGGGCCTCCTTAGGAGGCCCGTTTTATTTCCAGCTATCCATGGCGCACACCTTCTGGCGCGTCGCGGTGCAGCGTCATCAACTGCGCCAGGCAGTTTTTATTATCGGGAGTCAGTACATGTTGTGGACAATACTTGCCATCGTGGTTTCAGGGCTGGGGGCGGCTGGTATTGCCATGCTGCTGCGCAAACTGACACGCAACCGCTTGCCCAAGTGGATCATTCCGGCGTTTGGCGGTTTGGGCATGCTGAGCTACCAGATTTACTACGAGTATTCCTGGTTCGAGCACCAGCTGCAGCGTCAGCCGGCGGAGTCGGTGTTGGTAGCCAGTGAAAACGGCGAGGTGTTCTGGCGGCCCTGGACGTTTTACTGGCCGATGACCAAGGCGTTCACCGTGCTCGACAGCAAAAGCGTGCAGCGCCAGGAAACAGAGGGTGGCGTAATCAGCGCCTTTAACCTGTACCGCTTTGAAAAGCAGCACATCGACCATGTCAGCCATCAGGCGCATCTGCTCAATTGCAGCACGGCAGAGCTGCTGCCCTTGGACGCAGAGAAAAAGCCGCTGCTGGATCAGTTGAAGGTCGTCGCTAAAGAGGATGCGCTCTACCGGCACGTCTGCCAGTAGCAGTCCGCAGCATCGTCAAGTCCCTTCGCTAATCACCGGGCTAGCCCTGGCCTCGTTCAGGGCTACGGGCGCCGGATTTCGCTGCGTTGCAGCAGTGGCCAGCAGCCGAGAACGGCCGGCAGGCCCAGGCCCAGCCAGGCCACGGCATCCCAGCCGCCATCACCCAGTAGCGCACTGATCAGGCCGATAGCGCTGAGCAGGCCGATCAGCAGCGGCAGGGTGAAGGTCGATTGGCGCCAATTCATGCTGGGGTCTCCGCGCGCTCACGTTGCGTCGCCGGGGTTCGCCGGCGTACCCACCAGAGGTACAGGCCGCTGCCGAGCACGATGATGCTCAGCACATCGAGCACCGCCCAGAGCACTTTCATCGGCATGCCGCCGTAGTCGCCAAAATGCAGCGGCTGCGACATCGACAGCGCATCCATATACCAGGGCCGTTGGCCGATAGCGGTGACTTCCAGGCTGCGCGCATCAATCAGCACCGGCGTCCACAGGTGGGCGGTGAGGTGCGTATTGCCCTTCATAAACACGCTGTAGTGGTGCTCGCTGGAAAAGCGCGTGCCGGGGAAGGCGATAAAGTCTGGCTGCATACCCGGCGTGGCCTGCGCAGCGATAGTCAGCACCTGATTGACTGGTGCACGCTCGGTTAACGGCGGCGCGTCGCGGTAAGGCGCGACCATCGCGGCCAGGGCTTCGGTACGCCAGGCGCTGATTAGCAGATCGGCGCACGCGCTGATTACCCCGGTCACGCCCACCACCAGCGCCCAGGTCAGGGTGACGATGCCGATCAGGTTGTGCAGGTCGAGCCAGCGTGTACGGGTGGATTTCTCATGGCGCACTTCGGCGAATTTCAGCCGGCGCATAAAGGGTGCGTAAAGCACCACGCCGGAGATGATCGCTACCACGAACAGCACGCCCATAAACGCCAGCAACAGCTTGCCAGGCAGGCCGGCGAACATATCCACATGCAGGCGCAGAATGACCATCAGGATGCCGCCATTGGCCGCTGGCATCTCCACCGCCTCGCCGCTACGTGCATCGAGCATAAAAGTGTGCGAGGAATTCGGCTCGGTGCCTGCCGTGGCGGCGGTAATTGCCACCACGCCGTTGGGCTCGTCGTCCTCGAAGCCGAAGTACTGCACCACTTCCCCCGGCCGATGACGCTCGGCCGCTTCGACCAGCTGCTGCAGGCTCAGGTGTGGCGTCTCGGCCGGCAGCTCGCGCAGCTCTGGCGCTTCGCCGAGCAGGTGCTCCAGCTCGTGGTGAAAGATCAGCGGCAGGCCGGTTAGGGCCAGCAGCAACAGAAACAGAGTGCAGATCAGGCTGGTCCAGGTGTGCACCAGGGACCAACGGCGGATGGTGGTGCTTTTCATCGGCATATCCAGAAATGCCTACGCCGCCCGGTATGGCGGCGTAGGTGTGTTGCGGTGTGATCAGAATTCCAGCTGAGCTGAGAAGGTCAGGGTGCGCGGCGCGCCCAGGTAATGGCTGCTTAGCCAGTATTCCTTGTTCGCCAGGTTGCTGATGTTGGTGCGTAGGGTCAGGGTGTTGTCGCTGCTCAGCTGTGCGCGGTAACGTGCGCCGGCATCGAAGGTGGTGAATGAGGGCAGGCTGTGCTGGTTGGCTTCGTCGCTGTACTGCTTGCCGGTGTAGTAAGTACCACCGGTCAGCGCCAAGCCCGGTACAGCATTGATGTCGTACTCGGCATACAGCTTGGCCAGCTGGGAGGCAACGTCGGTGGGTTTCTGCCCTTCGCTGGTGGCGGCGCCGGAGTCCTTCACCTGCGGATCAAGCAGGGTCACGCCACCGACCAGGGTCAGTTCTGGCAGTACTTTGCCGGTGATACCAAACTCCAGACCGTTGTTCTCCTGGCGACCGTCCTGGACGAACACGCCGGCACCATTGGTGTAGGTGTTGGGCTTGTCGATATTGAACAGGGCCAGGGTCAGCAGGGTTTCGCCGACGGTGGCTTTTACGCCTATTTCATACTGCTCGCTGACCAGTGGGGCCATGGCCTGGCCAGCGTTGAGTGCGGTGCTCGGGGCGATGCCGCCGGCCTGCAGGCCTTCGATATAGCTGGCATAAGTAGTCAGCCACGGCACTGGCTTGTAAATCAGCGAGACATTGGGCGAGGTTTCCGACTCTTTATAGTCGCTGGTGGTTTCGCCATAGCCGAAGGCTTCGGCCCAGATGAAGTCGTTGCTGTAGGTCTTGATCGTGGTGTGAGTCAGGCCAAGGATGCTCGACCACCGCTCGTTGAGGGTGATCACGTCGCCGATCAGGAAGTTGTCCGACTGGGTGCGCGAAGACAGGCGCTGGTCGCCGTTGCCGATCGAATAGCCGGGCTTGTCGACCTGTGGGGTCTGATTGAAGGGTTTCGGTGTACCGACTACGTCGTTGTATTGCGGGCCTGGGTAGGGAATGTGGTCTTCGTAGTTGCGTACGCGCGCGACGTTGCCCTGATAGCCGAGGGTGGTCTTGTGCTCGATAGCGCCCGTTGCAAAGGCGGCGTCGAGGAACAGGTAGCCGGAGGTTTCTTCGTTATCTACCGGGGCAAACGCGTACAGCGGCTGGGTGTAGTTACCGGTGCTGTACACCGTAGGGCCGGTGTAGGTGTATTCCTCGGTGTACTCGCTGTAGGACAAGGCGCCGCGCAGGGTGAAGACATCGTCCAGACGCCAGTTGAAGCGGCTGCCGACACGTCCGTGCTCGCTGTCGGAGAAGGCCCACTTCTGGCTGTACAGCTTGTCGTTGTCGAGGTCCTTAGCGTCCGGGCGCAGGCTCTGATCACCGAAGTACCAGTAGCTGCTCAGTCCGCGTATCTCGGTCTTCTTGTGCGAGGCATCGAACTGGATCTGCAAATCGTCGCTGACATTCCAGTCCAGTGCGACGCTGATCATTTCGCGGCGGCGCTTCTGCAGGTCGAGGGCGGTTTCGCCATCTTGAGTCAGCATGTTGACGCGGTAGGCAAAGACGCCGGCATCGTCGATCTGGCCGCCGAAGTCGCCGTGCAGATAGTAGTTCTCGCCGCCGGCATTGCCCAGGGTCACGCTGTTATAGCGCTCATAGGTCGGGCGCTTGAGCGCGTAGTTGACCAGGCCACCAGGGCTGGCCGGGCCGTAGAGAAAACCGCTGAGGCCAGTAAGGATTTCCAGCCGCTCCATCTCTTCGATGAAATTGCCGCCGTCATAACTGTTGCTGAAACGCAGGCCATCGTTGGCGATGCTCAAATTACCGGACCCGCTAAAACCGCGCATGCTCACCGCGCTGGCATATCCGGCGCTGACGGGTGAAGTGAACTGGGTGGCCGGACTGAGCTTGAACACGTCATCGCTGGACGTGGCCTGGATGTTCTGCAACAGCTCCTTGGACACCACGCTGACCGAGTAGGGTGCGTCCTGCAAACTCATATCGCCGAGGGCGCCGATATTTTGCGCGGTATCGCTGCGGTAGCCGGACGCTGCGCTGCCTTCGTTGACGACTTGGCTGGTCACGGTGACATCCGGCAACGCCACGGCCGCTTGCGGCGCGGGTGCCAGGTTGTAGGTGCCTGCACTGTTCTGCTGCAACTGCAGGCCACTGCCACGCAGCGCCTGGTGCAGTGCTTCGAGGGCGTCGTAGTCACCTGCCACCGGGGCTGATTGTTTGCCTGCGGTCAGCGCGGGGTCGATGCTCAGCACGATGCTGGCCTGGCTGGCTATCTGCGTCAGGGTGCTGGCCAACGGTGCGGCCGGCAGTTGGTAGCTATCCGCCAGGGCGGGAGCGCAGACGCTGGCAAGGCTGATGGCAGCGGCCAGCAGGCCGGGGCGAAACAGGGGCAGGGCGCGGGTCATTACGAAACTCTCCTAAGCGGGAATGTATCTCAATGACCTGTTGCCGAAGCAGAATGAAAAAGTGACAGGGCTCGTTAAAAATAATTTACCAACGCCCTGTGTATCAACCGGCTGCGCAGCGCGACACCTACTGCGCAGCGGGTACAACCCGGGTCCACCAGTTGCCAACGCGCTCAATACGCACGGGCAAACTCGGCGGCAGGGCAGCCAGGGCCTTGTCACTGTCGTGCAAGGGGAAGCTGCCGCTGATGCGCAGGTCGGCCAGGCTTGAGTCGAGGCCCAGGTAGCCTCTGCGGTATTCGCCCAGGGCGTCGAGCAGGTCGGCCAGGCGCAGGTTGTCCGCCACCAGCATGCCGTGGCTCCAGGCCGCAGCGCTGAGTGGTGCAGGCAGCACGCCGCCCAGGCGCTGGCGTTGCATCAGCACTTGTTCGCCGCTGTGGATAATTCGTTCGCTGCTGCCTTCTGCCGGGTGCGCGGCTACGGCCGAATGCAGCACGGTCAGGCGTGTGCTGTTGCCCTCACGGCGCACCAGAAAGCGCGTGCCGAGAGCGCGCAGGCTGCCGTGTTCGGTAAGCACTACAAAGGGGCGTGAATCGCCGTGAGCGGTCTGCACCAGGATTTCACCGCTGTGCAGGCGCACTGCGCGCTGGCTGTCGCTGAATTCGATGTCCACGGCGCTGGCGCTGTTCAGGCGCACCAGGCTGTGGTCGCTCAGCAGCAGTTCGCGCTGTTCGCCACGGCCGGTGTGTTCATCGGCCAGGTAATCGCCGAGCGGGCGTTGCTGCGCCAACAGGCCGAGCACCAGCGCGCTGCTCAGCAGAAGGCCGAGCGCGGTGCCGCCCATACGACGCAAACCTTTGCTGCGCGCACTGTGCAGCAAGGCCTGGCGCGCCGGTGCGGCGGCGGCTGACGCCAGGCGGATATCCAGGCCATTGAGTTGTTGCCAGACCCGCGCATGGTCGGGGTGCGCCGCCAACCATGCGGCGAACGCGTGCTGCTGTTCGGCGTTGACCGTGCCGGAGTCCAGGCACAGTTGCCATTCGATGGCGGCATCCAGCACCTGCGCCGATACCGCGCTCATTGCGGTGCTCCGTAAAGGGCGATGTAGCACTGACGCAGGCCCTGAGCCAGGTACTGGCGCACGCGGGATACTGACACGCCGAGGTGCTCGGCAATTTCCGCGTGGCCCATGCCATCCAGGCGGTTATGCAGAAAGGCCGCGCGGGCGTTGCTCGACAGCTCACCAAGCAAGCGGTCGATCTCGCGCAGCGCGTCCAGGGCCAGCGCCTGTTCTTCGGCGCTGGGTTGCACGTCCTGCTGCTGTTGCCCGAGTTCTTCGAGGTAGGCACGTTCCAACGCGCTGCGGCGGAAGTGATCGATCAGCAGACCTTTAGCGATGGTGGTCAGCATCGCGCGCGGCTCGCGGGCCTGATCCAGATCACTGCGGCCGAGCAGGCGGACAAAGGTGTCCTGGCTGAGGTCTTCGGCGCGTTCCGGGCTGTACAGGCTTTTGCGCAGCCAGCCGAGCAGCCAGTCACGGTGATCGCGATAGAACAGACCGACAACTTGCTGGTGGGTGGAATCGCCGGCCGACACGCGGACCTCGCAATAGGAGATAGGAAACAAATCAAGAATTATTCGCATATGATGACAGCGCCGCCCCCTGCGCTGCAATCAGCCGATGCGCTGCCGCGATGGGTGGTTGCGCTATGCCATGACACCGCAGTGACATAGATGCAGATCAATAGCCGCTGGCCGCTGCCGCGCTAGAGTGACCGGCCCTGTTGGCTGAGCGCTTTATCCATGGCACCGACTCCGCGTTACCCCGAGCTGCTCTCGCCAGCCGGCACCCTGAAGAACATGCGTTACGCCTTCGCCTATGGCGCGGATGCGGTGTACGCCGGGCAGCCGCGTTACAGCCTGCGGGTGCGCAATAATGAGTTCGACCACGCCAATCTGGAGGCGGGTATCCGCGAGGCCCATGCCCAGGGCAAGCAGTTCTATGTGGTGGTCAACATCGCGCCGCATAACGCCAAGCTGAAGACCTTTCTGCGTGACCTGCTGCCGGTGGTGCTGATGGGGCCGGATGCGCTGATCATGTCCGACCCCGGGTTGATCATGCTGGTGCGCGAGCACTTCCCACAAATGCCGATTCACCTGTCGGTGCAGGCCAATGCGGTGAACTGGGCCAGCGTGAGGTTCTGGCAGCAGCAGGGCTTGAGCCGGGTGATTCTGTCGCGCGAGCTGTCGCTGGAGGAGATCGCCGAGATCCGCAGTGAGGTGCCGGGCATGGAACTGGAGGTGTTTGTCCACGGTGCGCTGTGCATGGCTTATTCCGGACGCTGCCTGCTGTCGGGTTATATCAACAAGCGCGATCCCAACCAGGGTAGCTGCACCAATGCCTGTCGCTGGCAGTACCAGGCCACTCTTGCCGGCGAGAACGAACTGGGCGAGGTGGTGCAGATTGTCGAACCGACCTTAGGCGTGGGTGCGCCCACAGAGCAGCTGTTTCTGCTGGAAGATGCCAGTCGCCCTGGCGAGCAGATGGCCGCCTTTGAAGATGAGCACGGCACCTACATCATGAACTCCAAGGACCTGCGCGCGGTGCAGCATGTCGAGCGTCTGGTGCAGATGGGCGTGCATTCGCTGAAGATCGAGGGCCGTACCAAATCCCACTATTACGTGGCGCGCACCGCTCAGGTGTACCGCAAGGCCATCGATGATGCGGTGGCCGGCAGGCCCTTCGATAAATCCCTGATGACGACCCTGGAGTCCCTGGCCCATCGCGGCTACACCGAGGGTTTTCTGCGCCGCCATGTGCACGATGAATATCAGAACTATGAGCGCGGCAGCTCGGTGTCCGAACAGCAGCAGTTTGTCGGTGAACTGACCGGCGAGCGGCGTGGCGAACTGGCCGAGGTGCGGGTAAAAAACCGCTTTGCCGTTGGCGATGGTCTGGAGCTGATGACGCCCCAGGGTAATCTGCGCTTTACCCTCGAGCAGCTGGAAAACAGCAAGGGCCATGCTGTGGCAGTCGCGCCGGGCGACGGCCATGTGCTCTACCTGCCGGTGCCGCCTGAGGTGCAGCTGGAATATGGCCTGCTGATGCGCGATCTGTAGGCGCTGCTCTTACATCGAGTGCGCGCGCTGGCGACGACGGCTGTTGAGTTGCTGCAGCAGTGCCGGCAGGTTGTCGAGGCGCTGCTGGCGCGCCTTGCTGAACAAAATCAGCGCCAGCTCTGCAGTCACTAGCGCGTCGGCGCTGGCGTGGTGACGTTGTTGCACCTGCAGGCCGAAATGCTGCGTCCAGTCGTCTAGGCCTGCGTGCGGCAGTTTTGCCTTGGGGCAGACCAGTGGGGCGATTTCGGCGACATCGAAGAAGGCATGCTGCAAGCGGTAGCCCAGGCTCTGCTTGAGCGCGCGGGCCAGCATGCGCTGGTCGAACTCGGCATGAAAGGCCAGCAACGGACTGTCGCCGACAAACTCCATAAAGCTCAGCAGGGCTTCGGCGGGCTCCTCGCCATTGGCGATTTCGCTGGGTGCGATGCCATGGATCAGCGTGCTGGCGCTGGCCTGGTGGCCTTCGCGGAGCAAGGTGCATTCGAATTGCTGACCAAGGTCGATGGCGCCCTGATCGATTACCACCGCACCAATGGACAGGACTTGATCACGGCGCATATTCAGTCCGCTGGTTTCCAGGTCCAGCACCACTAGGCGCTGCTCATTCAGCGGACCATCGTTAAGGCAGGAGGTCTCGGCCAGCGCCTGTCGGCGCGTGAGTTGTGCTTGCGTCAGGGCCGGTCGTTGCCCGGTAAACCAGGTGAACTTGCTCATAACTGATACCTCTGCGCCAGGCTGCTCTGCAGGCGCTGTGCCTGGCGGAACGATTCACGCAGGATGCGCCGGTCGAGGTGGTTGAGGTGATCGGGGTCGACGCGGTTGGAGTAGGGCAGGCCATCGCGTGCCTGCAGCTGGTGCTGCTGCATCCGTGCCTGCTGAATGTAGTGGTAGGCCTCTTCATAGGCGGCGCCATCCTGGGCTTCGATCACCCCCTGCTGAATCAGCGCGCGCAGGCGCTCCAGGGTGTTACAGGCGTTCACGCCATGGGCCAGGGCCAACAGGCGGGCGCCATCAACAAAGGGCGTCAGGCCCTGCACTTTAAGGTCTAGGGTGTCCTTCTCAGCACCGCTGCGGGCGACCACAAAGTCACGGAACATGCCCACCGGCGGTCGCTGGCGCAGGGCGTTTTCCGCCAGCATGCGCTGAAACAGGCTATTGCCGGCCACCTGCTGCAGCAGGCCTTCGCGCAGGTGATCGCAACCTTTGGTTGCGCCCCACACGGCACGCAGGTCGAAATAGATGCTCGAAGCTAGCAGGTTCTCCGGCGTGGCTTCCTGAACAAAACTGCTGAAGCGCCGTGACCACTCGTGGCGCGACAGGCACAGCTCGGGGTTGCCGGCCATGATGTTGCCCTTGCACAGAGTAAAGCCACACTGCGCCAGGCGTTGGTTGATCTCCTGGGCCAGCGGCAGCAGGCGGCTGCGTATGGCCGCAGCTTCGGCTGCATCGGCGGCTTCGAAGAGGATGCCGTTGTCCTGATCGGTGTGCAGCGTCTGTTCGCTGCGGCCTTCGCTGCCGAATACCAGCCAGGTGAACGGTATGTTAGGGTCGCCCAGGTCTTCCAACGTCAGCTCGATCACCCGGCTGACAGTATGGTCGTTGAGCAGGGTGATCAGCTGGGTGATCTGCGTCGAGCTGGCGCCGTGAGCGAGCATGCTGTCGACCAGTTGGCGCACATCGCTGCGCAGCGCCGCCAGGGTTTCCACCCGCCCGGCGTGGCGAATGGTGCGCGCCAGATGCACCAGATCGACCCGCTGCAGGCTGAACAGATCCCGCTCGGAAATCACCCCGCATAGCTGGCCACGCTCAACCAGGCAGACGTGGGCGATATGCCGCTCCGTCATGGCCATCGCCGCATCGAAGGCGCTGGCATCCGGTGGCAGATCAAAGGGTGATTGCGTCATCAGGCAGTCGATGGGCTGCGCCAGATCGACACCGTCAGCCACCACGCGACGCAGGTCGCGCAGGGTAAAAATGCCCAGTGGTTTCAGTTTGGGATCAACGATCACAATGCTGCCGACCTGCTGCTCGTGCATCAGCTTGACCGCATCACGCAGTGGCATGTCCGGGCTGCAGCTGATCGGGGTGCGCATGGCCAGCTGGCCGAGGCGGGTGTCGAGCGAATACTGCGCGCCAAGGGTTTCCACTGCGCGCATCTGCACCTGCTGGTTGACCTGATCGAGCAGGCTGCTGACACCGCGCAAGGCAAAGTCGCGCAACGGGTTGGACAATGAGAACAGCTTGATAAACGCCGGCTTGTTCAGCAGCAGGCAGAAGGTGTCTTCGGCGGCCAGGTGTTCGGTGCGAGTGGCGCGTTCACCTATCAGCGCAGCCAGCGGGAAGCATTCACCGCTGGTTATCTCGAAGGTGGTTTCCGTGCCGCGTCGTGCGGAATGCGGGCGTTCGCCATGCACGCGGCCCTGTTTGACAATATAGAAGTGCTCAACCGGGCCGTCGGTCGGCTTGATGATTGTTTCACCTTCGCCATAAAACCGCAGCTGACAGTTCTCCACCAGATACGCCAGGTGAGCGGTATCCATCTGATTAAACGGCGGAAATTTCTGCAGAAAGGCCATGGTGCCATGGATGTTCTGCAGCACCGCCGTTTTGCCGGCTTGGGCGATTGCATCTGCGCTGCTCATGGGTGGCCTCACGGTTTGCTCTATGAGCATGATCGACTGGCGCTGTGGGGTAGGCCATTGGACGTAAGTCTAGGCGTTGGGTGCCCTGTGTAAGAGGCATAAAAAAGCCCTTGGATTTTTCAATCCAAGGGCTCTGATGACGATGCTGCAATGATTAAGGCAGGGTAAAGAGAACCTTCACACTGTCATTCACTGCGGCGGCATCTACATAGCCAATCGCATCGGCTTCAGCGGCCACCTTGGCGATGACATCAGCGTCGCCGCCAACGCTTGGTAGCGGTTGGCCCTTGCCGGTGAAAACGAGTCCAGACCAGTATGATTTGAGCTGTGATTCACTCTTGTTGGTCACTGCACTGTAGAACTTGTCCTTGGTTGCAGACCAATCCTTGTGGTCAACGCCTTTCATGGATTTGTCTTTGCCCAGAAAGATGTTGCTGACGTCTGCCTGGCTTGGAGCCTTGGCCGCGCCCGGATTAACGATTACTGCGACTTCGGCCTGAGCCAGCGCGCTAACGCTGAGGCACACGGCGACGCAGAGCGTTTGAATGGAATGCTTCATCAATGCTCTCCTCAGAATACGAAGTCGACGCCGACGCTGATGATGTCACCGTCAAAGTTGCGGGCTGGGCTGCCTGCTACCCCTGCGGGAACATTCAGACTTGGGATGCCGTTTTGATTAATGTTGTTTTCGAACGCTTCTTGAGGTGTACGGACAAATACACCGTCGTAACCGCCTGAAGTATCCACGCGTTTGAATTCGCTTTTCAAAACTACGTTAGGCAGTAGGTTGTAGTTCAGACCCAGAGTCCAAGAGTTTTGCCGCCCAGCATCGTCATCCAGTTGTGCGTAGGTAACATGAGTCAGGAATTCGCCAAAGCGGCGCCCCCCCATGAGGTAGAAGGCGTCGACACTGCCTGAACCGTCTGCCTCAATAACGCGTGAGGTCCATTCGTTACTGGTTAGCCAGGTACCGTTGTCGTATTGGTAACCTAGAGACGTGAATTTTCCTTTCTGTTTGTCCAAGCTTTGAAACGATACGGCTCTAGGTGCTCCACCCAGTAATACGGTGTCTTCAATTTCAGTTGAGATATCGGCTTCTACATAACCCACGCGCAGCGTGCCGAAGTCATTGGTGGCCAGGCTGATATTGGCGCCAAAGACTTTCTCGTAGTCGATGTCATGCATGCCATCAAAGGCGAAGATGTCGCGATTCTTCGCCTGACCACCGGCGACCTGGAAGGCCATTGAACCGAAGGAAAGTGGCAGGTTGTAAACCGCGTCCAGACCCTCGTAGTTGGACAGTTGGACCTGGCTGTACACTTCATCAGGCAGGCGCAGCCATGGGTAGCTGAAGCCCACATCGATACTTTCCGAATACATGTATACCGGGGTGCGTAGGCGACCGACACGCAGCATCAGATTGTCATTGGCCTGCCAGGAGAAGTACGCCCACTCTACATTGGCTTTCCATTCATCCTGTGCTGGCTTGGCGGTCAGTTGCAGTGTTGCGCCAATGCTGTCGGTGATGCCGTAATTGACTTGCGCACCAAACTTGGACAGCTGATCGCCGCGCCAGGAGTCCGTAGTCTGGCCGGTGATGCCGTAACTGCGGCCATCATCCTCGCCACCAAGGTGGGTGATGCCGACCGTGCCAAAGGTATTGAAGCGGTGTTCGCCCTGCTCCAGCGCGAAGGCTGGGGCAGCGGCCAGGCAGATGGCCAAGGGAAGCAGGCGGACTTTAAACATGCAGTGATGCTCCTGTGTTCAGGTTAAACGCGGAATTGGGCTGTCGCCGCGCGCAGATGATCCCCTGTGCTGACCAACTGCTCGCCGAGACGAGCCGTTGCTTCTGCACCTTGAGCGGTTGCTTGTGCGTCCTGCTGCAACACTTGTGTGTCTTGCTGGATGGAACTGGAAAGACCGATTTGTTCCTGGGTGAACTGTGCAATACCGGCATTCAGCTGGTTGATATGGCCGACAGCGCCGGCAATCGCTTCGAGTATCTGGGTGGCCTGTACGGAGCGCTCGATGCTCGCCTGAGCTTTCTCACCATTGGCGGTCATCACGCTGAGCACGCCGTTGGCGCTGTTCTGCAGGCGCAGGATGATGTTCTGGATTTCGGCGGTGGAGGCGGCGGTTTTCGAGGCCAGGTTGCGCACTTCATCGGCCACTACGGCAAAACCACGGCCCTGCTCGCCGGCACGTGCGGCCTCGATGGCGGCGTTGAGTGCCAGCAGGTTGGTTTGTTCGGCAATGCTGCGAATCACGGTCAGCACTGAGCCCACTTGCTGGGTTTCCTCTTCCAGCTGCTGCATGGCACTGACCGCGCCCATTACGCTGCTGCCCAGGTCGCTGATACTGCTCGACAGGCTGCCGATGTTCTTGCGCGCCTGGTCAGCCTGCTGCGAGGCCGCCCCCGCTTCTTCGGAGGCCTGTTGCGAGCGATGGGCGACCTCCTGGATGCTGTTGGTCATCGTCAGAATGTCACGGCTGATCGAGTCGGTATGGCCTTGCTGCGAACGTGAGTTTTCCTTGGAGTCTTGAGTCAGCCGGTACAGTTCCTGGGACATGCCGGCGAGCGGGCTGGCAGCTTCGATGATCTGGCGGATGGTGCCTTGCAGCTTGTCGATAAAGCTGTTGAACAGCTGAATCATTTCACCGATTTCATCATTGGAGTCGACATTCACTCGGCGAGTCAGGTCGCCATCACCCCGGGCGATTGCCTGTAGTGAGGTGATCACGCCACGCACGTTGGTCATGGTGCCGCGAATTACCAGCACTGAAGCAATGCTGATTAGCAGTACCAGAATGGCTGACAGAGCAAAGCCCACGCGGGTGGTGGTGGCGTTGTCCGTGCGGGTTTGCGCCAGGGTTTCCTGAAAGTCTTCATATGCATGGGTACGGAACGCATTGCCGAGTTTTTGCGCTTCACCCAAGTCACTGGCCATGCGGCCCAGGTTGGGCGCCAGGTCTTCAAAGCTGGCGCTGCCTTTAATCAGCTGCTCCGAAGCGGGCAGGGCGTTGTCCGCGTAACGCTGTATGGCGCTCCGCCAGGCGTCCAGTTCCTGGCGGCGGTCCGCTTGGGTGACCAGGGTCTGCAGTTCCTGCTGCATGTCCGCAATGTCAGTCAGGACTTTGCGCGCTTCATCGAGGGTTTCCAGCTCTCCGGCGGCGACTGCGCTATTAAGCAGGCCCGGTAAACGTGAGTACTGGAAGATCACCGCATCGGCCTTCTCCAGGGTAGGGAAGCTATTGGTTTCCAGGGTGACCAGGCGCACATCGTTGTTTGCCAGTTGTAGCGAGGTGTAGCCCACGAACAGCAGCAGACCCAGCAAGGCAATGGCGGGCAGCAGTAAGAACTTTAGTGTCAGCGAGAGATTTTTCAACATGGCAGATGTACCCAAAGAGGGGCGCGGAGTATACCGAGTTCACATAGTGGCGTAATGCCGCTTTTCGGTCATTTTTTAGTCATATTCCGTTATGGCTATATTATGGTTTCGGCTGGCATGCCTATTCCTATAGCCAATAAAGTGAGTATCTGCTTGAAATTGTCGAACAAAAGCGAGGCCGCCAGCCTGATGCAAGTCACTGTGCCTGTGCTTTGCTGGCGGCCAATAATAAAAAACCGCCCTGAAGGGCGGTTTTTTATGTGGCTACAGCTGCGGATTACAGGCCGTTGGCGGCTTTGAACTCGCGGCGGCGGCGGTGCAGGACCGGCTCGGTGTAGCCGTTCGGCTGCTTGGCGCCTTCGACCACCAGTTCCAGGGCGGCCTGGAAGGCGATGTTGCTGTCGAAGTTCGGTGCCAGCGGACGGTACAGCGGATCAGCTGCGTTCTGACGGTCAACCACCGGTGCCATGCGCTTGAGGCTGGCAACGATCTGCTCTTCAGTGGCGATGCCATGACGCAGCCAGTTGGCCAGCAGCTGGCTGGAGATGCGCAGGGTAGCGCGGTCTTCCATCAGGCCGACGTCATTGATATCCGGCACCTTGGAGCAGCCGACGCCCTGGTCGATCCAGCGCACTACATAACCAAGGATGCCCTGGGAGTTGTTGTCCAGTTCGTTCTGGATCTCGTCAGCCGACCAGTTGGTGTCCTTGGCCAGCGGGATGCTCAGGATGTCGTCGATGGACGCGCGCTCACGCTTGGCCAGTTCGGCCTGACGGGCGAACACGTCGACCTTGTGGTAGTGCAGCGCGTGCAGCGCGGCGGCGGTCGGCGACGGCACCCAGGCGGTGTTGGCGCCGGCCAGTGGGTGAGCGATCTTCTGCTCAAGCATGCCGGCCATCAGGTCGGGCATGGCCCACATGCCTTTACCGATCTGCGCGCGACCTTGCAGGCCGGTGGCCAGGCCGATGTCGACGTTCCAGTTCTCGTAGGCGCTGATCCACTTCTCGGACTTCATGGCGGCTTTACGCACCACGGCGCCAGCTTCCATGGAGGTGTGGATTTCGTCACCGGTGCGGTCGAGGAAGCCGGTGTTGATAAACACCACGCGCTCGCTGGCAGCCTTGATACAGGCTTTCAGGTTGACGGTGGTGCGGCGCTCTTCGTCCATGATGCCGACTTTCAGGGTGTTGCGAGTCAGGCCAAGGACATCTTCAACGCGACCGAAGATTTCGGTGGTGAAGGCCACTTCTTCCGGACCGTGCATCTTCGGCTTAACGATGTAGACCGAACCGGTGCGGGTGTTCTTGCGGCTGGTGTTGCCATTCAGGTTGTGGATGGCAATCAGGCTGGTGAACAGCGCGTCCTGGATGCCTTCCGGGATTTCGTTGCCTTGGGCATCGAGAATCGCCGGGTTGGTCATCAGGTGGCCGACGTTACGCACAAACAGCAGGCTGCGACCATGCAGGGTCAGTTCGCTACCGTCAGTCTTGGTGTAGACGCGATCCGGGTTCATGGTGCGGGTGAAGGTCTGGCCGCCTTTGACCACTTCTTCCGCCAGGTCGCCCTTCATCAGGCCGAGCCAGTTCTTGTAGATCACCACTTTGTCGTCGGCATCGACGGCCGCTACGGAATCTTCGCAGTCCATGATGGTGGTCAGCGCAGCTTCCATCAGCACGTCTTTAACGCCGGCAGCATCGGTCTGGCCGACCGGGGTGTTGGCGTCGATCTGGATTTCGAAATGCAGGCCGTTGTGCTTGAGCAGTACGGCGATAGGCGCATCGCTAGCGCCCTGGAAACCAACCAGTTGCGCGTCGTCACGCAGGCCGCTGTTGCTGCCGCCTTTGAGGCTGACAACCAGCTTGCCGGCTTCGATTCGGTAACCGGTGGAGTCGACATGGGAGCCAGCAGCCAGCGGCGCGGCTTCGTCGAGGAAGGCGCGGGCGAAGGCGATGACCTTGTCACCACGAACCTTGTTGTAGCCACGGCCTTTCTCGGCGCCGCCTTCTTCGCTGATCACGTCGGTGCCGTATAGGGCGTCGTACAGCGAACCCCAGCGGGCGTTGGAAGCGTTGAGGGCGAAACGCGCGTTCATCACCGGCACTACCAGCTGCGGGCCGGCCAGACGGGCGATTTCTTCGTCGACGTTCTGCGTGGTGGCCTGGAAGTCAGCCGGCTCTGGCAGCAGGTAACCGATTTCCTCAAGGAAGGCTTTGTAGGCAGCGGCGTCATGGGCCTGGCCTGCGCGGGCCTGGTGCCAGCCGTCGATCTGCGCCTGAATCGCATCGCGTTTGGCGAGCAGCGCACGGTTTTTCGGGGCCAGGTCATTGATGACCGCTTCGGCACCCGCCCAGAACTTGTCGGCAGCGATGCCGGTACCGGGGATGGCTTCGTTATTCACGAAGTCGAACAGCACTTTGGCAACCTGCAGGCTGCCTACTTGAACGCGTTCAGTCATCACTTGCCTCACTCTGCTCAGCTCTACTCAATAGCCGCGTCGGACATGGGAAATACGTCATGTAGTCCGAGGCGCGGCATACTACATCAAGATCCGGGGAAAATCAGTGGGTGCGCGTCGCTCTGCGACCAAGAAGTGCTTTGCAGTCACTGTGTGTGGCTTATTGTCGCGGTTAACTCTCAATATTGTTTCATAAAATATAAAAAACAGTACACAGTTTATTGCGCGTGTTTATCGATCTACTGCTACAGGCGCGCCTGCCTATACTGCTGCTCCACCGTTCTGGAGAGTGATCACCATGCATATACAGGCAGCCACTGCCGCAGATCTGGACGAACTGGCCGAGCTGTTTGGCGCGTATCTGCGCTTTTATGAGGTGGCCAAACCTCAGTCGCAGGTGCGGGATTTTCTCGCCGCGCGCCTGCGCAACAACGATTCGGTCATTCTGCTGGCCCGTGATGCGCAAGGTGCGGCGCAAGGCTTCGTCCAGCTCTATGCCTTTTTCTCTTCGCTGGCGCTGCAGCCAGCCTGGCTACTGAGTGACCTTTACGTCAGTGAGCAGGTGCGCCGCCAGGGTGTTGGCGAAGCGCTGATGAATGCCGCTCGCGCCCATGCCGAGGCCACAGGCTCATGCGGTTTGCAGTTGGAGACGGCAAAGAGCAATCTGCCAGGACAAGCCCTCTACGAACGCCTGGGTTATGTGCGTGATGAGGTGTTTTTTACCTATTGGCTGGCGCTCAAATAAGCCTCGTATAAGGAGTTGTTCATGGACCATCTGGTATTGACGGTTATTGCCCAGGATCAGCCGGGGCTGGTCGAGCGTATCGCCCAGTGCATCAGCGAGCACGGTGGTAACTGGCTGGAAAGCCGCATGTCGCGCATGGCCGGGCAGTTCGCCGGGATCCTGCGGGTGGATGTGCCGCTGGACGCGCATTCCGGCCTGGTCACAGCGCTGGAGGAATTGCAGGCCCATGGCATCCGTGTGCAGATCGCCGCAGGCGGCACCGAGCCGGTAACGGTTTGGCAGGCCATTCGCCTGGAGCTGGTGGGCAATGATCGTCCGGGCATCGTGCGCGATATCACCCGCCTGCTCAGCAGTCATGGGGTCAACCTGGAAAGCCTGAACACCGAAGTGGTGCCCGCGCCGATGAGCGGCGAGCTGCTCTTCCAGGCCCAGGCTGTGCTGGGCGTGCCGCAGAGCCTGAGCCTGGAGCAGTTGCAGACGCACCTGGAAACCCTGGCTGATGATCTGATGGTGGAACTGAAGCTGCAGGTTGAAGACTAGCAGGCCGTTGAAACTACCTGCGTTGGCAATCCGGCGTTAAAAACAGGCTCGGAATGCTCATTTGCACCAGCAAACTCCGCTTCCTCGCCTGTTTTTGCCTTGTCTTGCCTGCCTCGCCCACGTTTCAACAGCCAGCTAGAGCCGCTGTTTATCCACGATCCATGTGGATAACTCTGTGCGTAGCATGAGGAGCCCCGGAGCACTGCCTAGTGCCCCGGGGCTTTTTGCTAAGTGCTTATTTTTTAAGCACTTAGCAACTGGTTGTGCACAAAGGCCGGGGATGCTTCTGTGGATAAGCCGGGGGCAACTGGCTGCAGACCAGCGGCCTCGGGCGTTACAGGGTGCTGGTTGTTTTTTAGTCAGCCTGGCGTTTGCGCAGGCTCAGCCAGGCATCCACGCTGTAGATCGCCAGCCCCGTCCATATGCAGATAAACGCCAGCAGTTTGCTTGGGTCGAAATGTTCCCCGAACAGGAAGATCGCCTGCAGCAGCACTAGGGTTGGCGCCAGGTACTGCAGAAAGCCCAGGGTGGTGTAGGGCAGATGGCGGGCGGCGGCGTTGAAACACACCAGCGGCACCAAGGTGATCGGTCCGGCGGCGATCAGCCAGAGGGCTTCCGGGGTGCTCCAGAAATCGGCCTGGGTGCTCATCGCTACTGGGTGCATCAGCAGCCAGCCCAGTGCTAGTGGTAGCAGCAGCCAGGTTTCCACGACCAGGCCGGGCAGGGCAGCCACCGGCGCCTGCTTGCGAATCAGCCCGTAGAAACCGAAGGTCAGCGCCAGCACCAGGGATACCCAGGGAATGCTGCCGACCTGCCACAACTGTTGCAGCACACCCAGCGCGGCCAGGGCCACGGCCAGCCACTGCAGGCGACGCAGACGCTCGCCGAGAATCAGCATGCCCAGCAGCACGTTGACCAGCGGGTTGATGTAGTAGCCCAGGCTGGCTTCGAGCATGCGCTCGTTATTTACCGCCCACACATACACCAGCCAGTTGCTGGCGATCAGCACACCGCTCAAGGCCAGTACGGCAAAGCGTTTGGGATTATTGAGCAGCTCGCGCAGCCAACCGGGGTGCTTCCACACCAGCAGCAACAGCGCGCCGAACAGCGCGGACCAGAGTGCGCGATGGACGATGATTTCCAGCGCAGGCACGCTCTGGATAGCTTTGAAATAGAGCGGGAACAGGCCCCAGATGATGTAGGCGGTCAGGCCGAGAATATACCCGCGGCGCGGGTTGGCGGTGGCCATGCAGGGTCCTTGCTTAGGCTGCTAACGAGAGGCTTGCGATTCTAGTCGGCGCGGCGAGGGCTTGTCTGGATGGCCAGGATTTTCTTCGGCGCCCTAGGCCACTTGGCTGTAACAAAGACGTTACGGCGACAGGGCTAACTGTAGTGGTCAGCACCGTAGCCCGGACTGCATCCAGGCTATGCGCTTGGCATCAAAACAGCTTTAGCGGCTCTTCATCCAACGCCGACAGCTGCTCACGCAGGATCAGGATCTGATCGCCCCAGTAACGCTCGCTGCCAAACCAGGGGAAGCTCATGGGGAAGGCCGGGTCGTCCCAGCGGCGTGCCAGCCAGGCGCTGTAATGCATCAGGCGCAGGGTGCGCAGGCCTTCGATCAGCGGCAGCTCGCGCGGGTTGAAATCGTGAAACTCCTGATAGCCGTCCATCAGCTCCGACAGCTGGCCGAGGCGCTCGTGGCGGTCGCCAGCCAGCATCATCCACAAATCCTGCACTGCGGGGCCCATACGGCAGTCGTCGAGGTCGACCATATGGAAGGTCTCGTCGCGGCACAGCAGATTGCCCGGGTGGCAGTCGCCATGCAGACGAATCGCCTGTACTGGGTGAGCGGCGAACAGCGTATCCAGGCGCTTGAGCAGATCCCGCGCCACCGATTCGTAGGCCGGCAGCAGGCTGCGTGGAATAAAGTTGCCATCGAGCAGGGTGGCCAGCGATGCATGGCCGAAGTTGCTCACCTGCAAGGCCTCACGGTGGGCAAACGGCTTGAGTGAGCCGACCGCATGCAGGCGGCCAAGCAGTTGGCCGAGGCGATACAGCTGGTCGAGGTTGCCAGGCTCCGGCGCCCGGCCGCCTCGGCGCGGAAACAGGGCGAAGCGAAAGCCCTGGTAACAGAACAGGGTTTCGCCGTCGCGCACCAGTGGCGCAACCACCGGTACTTCGCATTCGGCCAGCTCGAAGGTGAAACTGTGCTCTTCGCGAATGGCTTCATCGGTCCAGCGGTCCGGACGGTAGAACTTGGCGATCAGCGGTGTCTCGTCCTCGATGCCCACCTGATAGACGCGATTTTCATAGCTGTTCAGCGCCAGTACGCGGGCGTCGCTGAGGTAGCCGATGCTCTCCACGGCATCCAGCACCAGGTCGGGTGTGAGTGCGGCAAATGGATGGGACATGGGTGACTCCAGCAGGTGGGCCGCAAAGTGTACCGCTTTGAGCCTGTCCAAAGTCTGCTGCGCGTCGGCCCTGCTGCGTTAAAAACAGGCTCGGAATGCTCATTTACACCAGTAAACTCCGCTTCCTCGCCGTTTTGACCAGCCGGAGGCTGTTACTACGTAGCGCCTTGCATGGCTCTAGCTCGCGAGCCTTTGAACAGGCTCTTTCCTGCAACTCATTACTCAGTCGCCTGGCTTCGGTGTGCGCGCCAGGCAGTACACATCAACCCGCGCCGCGCCGGCCTTCTTCAATAGGCGCGCCAGGCTTTCGGCGGTGGCGCCGGTGGTCAGTACATCATCGACCAGCGCCACATGCAGGCCGCTGACTGCACTGTTCGGCGCCAAGGCGAAGGCTTTACGCAGGTTGCGTTTACGGGTGGCCGCATCCAGCTGCTGTTGCGCCGGTGTGTCGATCACCCTCTGCAGCCAGTGTGCCTGTTGCGGCAGTTGTAGGCTGGCGCTCAGCCATTCAGCCAGCAGGCCAGCCTGGTTGAAGCCCCGTTGGCGTTGGCGTTTATTGGCCAGGGGCACAGGCAGCAGCAGGTCAGGCTTAGGCAGTCCTTCATCGAAGGCATGTTGCAGGTGATGTGACAAAAGCTCACCGAGCAGACGTCCCAATGGCCACTTGGCCTGATGCTTGAACCGGGTGATCAGGCTGTCGATGGGGAAGGCGTAGCGCCAAGGCACTTCGACTTTGCTAAAACTCGGCGGCTTCTTCAGGCAGGCCCCGCATACCAAGCCTTGGCTGGGCAGCGGCAGAGCGCAGACCTGGCAATGCCCGCCAAGCCAGGGCAGCTCGGCTTCGCAGCTGGTGCAGATGGCCAGCGCGGCGTCTGCGGCTTCATCGCAGAGCAGGCAGATTTGCTTGCTTTTTAACCAGTTGTAAACCGGGTGCTGTGAGTCGGGTTGACAGCGCATACGCCTTCCATAACTATGCCGAACATCCGTGTCGCGTCCGCTGAATCTAGCAGGACGCCGCCAACAATAAGGAATTACCGATGAGCGCCACTACCGCCGCCAACCTGCGTCACGACTGGACTCTGCATGAGGTCAAGGCGCTCTTCGAGCAACCGTTCAACGACCTGCTGTTCCAGGCGCAGACCGTGCACCGCGCGCATTTCGACCAGAACCGCGTGCAGGTTTCGACCCTGCTGTCGATCAAGACGGGTGCCTGCCCAGAAGACTGCAAGTACTGCCCGCAATCCGGCCACTACAACACCGGCCTGGAAAAGGAAAAGCTGCTGGAAGTGCAGAAAGTGCTGGAGGCCGCCGCCGAGGCCAAGGCCATTGGCTCCACCCGTTTCTGCATGGGTGCGGCGTGGAAGCACCCGTCGGCCAAAGACATGCCCTACGTGCTGAAAATGGTCGAGGGCGTTAAAGCCCTAGGCCTGGAAACCTGCATGACCCTGGGCAAGCTGGATAAAGAACAGACCCAGGCCCTGGCCGCCGCCGGCCTCGACTACTACAACCACAACCTCGACACCTCACCGGAGTTCTACGGCAACATCATCACCACCCGCACTTATGCCGATCGCCTGGAAACCCTGGCCTATGTGCGTGATTCGGGAATGAAGATCTGCTCCGGTGGCATCCTCGGCATGGGCGAGTCGCTGGACGACCGCGCTGGCCTGTTGATTCAGCTGGCCAACCTGCCGGAGCACCCGGAGTCGGTGCCGATCAACATGCTGGTGAAAGTCAAAGGCACGCCGCTGGCTGATGAGCAGGATGTCGATCCGTTCGACTTTATCCGCATGCTCGCCGTCGCGCGGATCATGATGCCGCAGTCGCATGTGCGCTTGTCCGCTGGCCGCGAGGCGATGAATGAGCAGATGCAGGCCCTGGCGTTCTTCGCCGGCGCCAACTCGATCTTCTACGGTGAGAAATTGCTGACCACCGCCAACCCGCAAGCCAACCAAGACATGCAGCTGTTCGCCCGCCTCGGCATCAAGCCGGAAGAGCGCGAAGAACATGCTGACGAAGTGCACCAGGCCGCCATCGAGCAGGCTCTGGTCGAACAGCGCGATTTCAAGCTGTTCTATAACGCCGCGGTCTAATCCCTTCGAACCGGTAGGAGCGGGCCATGCCCGCGAAGGTTGCGAACCTTTCGCGGGCATGGCCCGCTCCTACTTCCAAGCTCCTTGCTGAGGCTTGCATGCCCTTCGATCTGTCCGCCCGCCTTGCCGAACGGCGCACCGCCAACCTCTATCGCCAACGCCCCTTGCTCGAATCACCGCAGGGGCCGCTGGTGCAGGTCGATGGTCGGCAGCTGCTGGCCTTCTGTTCCAACGACTACCTCGGCCTGGCCAATCATCCGCAGGTGATCGAAGCCTGGCGCGCCGGCGCGGAGAAATGGGGTGTGGGCGGCGGTGCCTCGCATCTGGTGATCGGTCATAGCACCCCACATCACCAGCTCGAAGAAGCACTGGCCGAGTTCACCGGAAGACCTCGCGCCTTGCTGTTTTCCACCGGTTATATGGCCAACCTCGGTGCGGTCACCGCGCTGGTCGGGCAGGGCGATAGCGTGCTGGAGGATCGCCTTAACCACGCGTCCCTGCTGGATGCCGGCCTGCTCAGCGGCGCGCGGTTTTCCCGTTACCTGCATAACGATGGCGTCAGTCTGGCCAATCGCCTGCGCAAGGTCATCGGCAATACCCTGATCGTCACCGACGGCGTATTCAGCATGGACGGCGATCTGGCTGATCTGCCTTCACTGTGCGCCGAAGCGCGCCGTGCCAATGCCTGGGTGATGGTCGATGATGCCCACGGTTTTGGTCCACTGGGCGCCTCCGGCGGTGGCATTGTCGAGCACTTCGGCCTGGGCCTGGATGATGTGCAGGTGCTGGTCGGCACCCTGGGCAAGGCCTTCGGTACGGCTGGTGCATTTGTCGCCGGCAGTGACGACCTGATCGAAGCCTTGGTGCAGTTCGCCCGCCCCTATATTTACACCACCAGTCAGCCGCCGGCGTTGGCTTGCGCCACCCTGCAAAGCCTGGAATTGCTGCGCAGCGAGCACTGGCGGCGTGAGCACCTGAACGCCCTGATCAAGCGCTTCCGTGAAGGCGCACAGGCCATCGGTCTTGAGCTGATGGACAGCGCCACGCCGATTCAGCCGATTCTGATAGGCGACAGTGGCCGTGCGATGCAACTGTCACAGATGCTGCGCGAGCGCGGCCTGCTGGTGACGGCGATTCGTCCGCCAACCGTACCCGCCGGCAGTGCACGTTTGCGCGTAACCTTGTCCGCCGCACACAGCCTGGAACAGTTGGAGCTGCTGCTGGAGGCTTTGGCCGAATGCTGGCCGCTGCTGGGTGGTGAGGCGGCCGTACATGCGTGATCGACTGATTTTGCTTCCCGGCTGGGGGCTGGGCACTGCGCCCTTGCAGCCGCTGGCCGAGGCCTTACGCGGCCTCGATCCGCGCTTGCAGGTGCAGGTCGAACCGCTCCCTTTATTGGTTTCTAGCGACCCAGTCGACTGGCTGGACGAACTCGACGCCAACCTGCCAGAGGACGCCTGGCTTGGCGGCTGGTCCCTCGGCGGCATGCTTGCCGCTGAGCTGGCAGCGCGTCGGGGTGAACGTTGCAGCGGTCTGCTGACCCTGGCCAGTAACCTGCGTTTTGTCGCCGAGCCAAGCTGGTCTGCGGCTATGCCCGCCGAGACGTTTAAGGTTTTTCGTCAGGGCTGCGCTGCTGATGCGTCCGCTACCCTGAAGCGTTTCTCCCTGCTTTGCGCCCAAGGCGCTGCGGATGCCCGTGGCCTGTCGCGGCAGTTGCTCGGCGCGGCACCGCAACCACAGTCCGCCACACTGTTGGCCGTGCTGGATCTGCTTGCCAATCTGGATACGCGGACCTCGTTACAGACCTTTGCCGGCCCACAGTTGCATCTGTTCGCCGGCGCCGATGCACTGGTTCCTGCAAGTGCCGCGCAGGCCTTGCTGGAGTTGTTGCCAGATGTCGAAGTCGGCCTGATTGATAACGCCAGCCACGCCTTTGCCCTGGAGCGGCCGCATGAAATTGCCGCGGCGATTCAGGCCTTTCTGCACGAGGCCGGTGATGACTGATCTGGCCAATGATCCTCTCGGCGGCCTGCCGGACAAGCGCCAGGTGGCGGCATCCTTCTCCCGCGCGGCGCAAAGCTACGACAGCGTGGCGGCTCTGCAGCGCAACGTGGGTCAGCAGTTGCTGGCGCAGTTGCCGGCAGCGATCAGTCCGGTGCGTTGGCTCGATCTGGGTAGCGGTACCGGTTATTTCAGTCGCGCGCTGAGCGAGCGTTTTCCGGCCAGCCAGGGCGTAGCTGTAGATATCGCCGAAGGCATGCTGCAGCACGCTCGGCCGCTGGGTGGCGCGCAGCAGTTTATTGCCGGCGATGCCGAGCGCCTGCCGTTGCGCGATGCGTCTTGCGAGCTGCTGTTTTCCAGCCTGGCCTTGCAATGGTGTGCGGATTTTTCCGCGGTGCTCATTGAGGCCGCACGGGTCCTGCGCCCTGGTGGTGTGCTTGCGTTTAGCAGCTTGTGTGTCGGCACCCTGCAGGAGCTGCGCGACAGCTGGCAAGCGGTGGATGGCTTTGTCCACGTCAACCGTTTCCGCCGTTTCGAGGATTACCAGCGCCTGTGCGCTGGTAGCGGGTTGACCTGTGTAAGCCTGCAAACCACCCCGGAAACCCTTTACTACCCGGATGTGCGCAGCCTCACCCATGAACTGAAAGCCCTGGGCGCGCACAACCTCAACCCCGGTCGGCCCGGCGGTTTGACGGGGCGAGCGCGCATGCTGGCGCTGCTTAACGCCTATGAGCAGTTCCGTCAGCCACAAGGCCTGCCAGCGACCTATCAGGTGGTCTACGGCATATTGCGCAAGGGTTGAGATAACCCGCTTGCCCAGAGTTACTTCAGAACGTAGCCAATACCCCTCGTCAGAGATCGCTATGAGCCAAGCATTTTTCGTTACAGGCACCGACACCGAAATCGGCAAAACCACCATCGCCGCCGGGCTGCTGCACGCGGCACGAATGGCGGGGCTGTCGACTGCTGCGGCCAAACCGGTGGCATCCGGCTGCGTGCGCACAGTGGATGGCCTGCGCAACGACGACGCCCTGGCATTGCTCGGTGAGTGCACCCTGGCGCTGCGCTATGAAGAGGTCAATCCGCTGGCCTTCGAGCCGGCGATTGCCCCGCATCTGGCGGCGCGCGAGGTGAGTGTATTGCTGGATGTTGCCGCGTTGCAGGGGCCGGTACAGGCAATTCTGGACAAGCAGGCGGACTTTACTTTGGTCGAAGGGGCGGGCGGTTGGCGGGTGCCGTTGGCCGGTCAGGAAGCCCTGTCGGACCTGGCGATTGCTTTGCAGTTGCCGGTGATTCTGGTGGTCGGCGTGCGCCTGGGCTGCATCAATCAGGCGCTGCTCACTGCCGAGGCCATCCTGCGTGACGGCCTTCTGCTGGAGGGCTGGGTGGCCAATCTGGTCGATCCTCAGACCTCCCGGCTTGAGGACAATCTAGCCACCCTAGCCGAACGGCTATCAGCCCCCTGTCTGGGCTATGTTCCGCGCCTGGCCGAAGCCACGCCGGCTGCGGTTTCTGGCTACCTCAACCTCGATCTATTGCACCGCGCGCTATAAGCAGGCCAAGTGCCATAGCTTTTTGCTTGTACGTTTTTCGAGCAACTTCTGCTTCAATTGAAGCTGTTAGTGGTTTGCCATAGCGGGAGCTTGGACATGGAAATTTCAGGAAGCGCCTTCAACTCGGGCATCAGCACCATTCAGTCTGGCCAGCGCCGGGTCGATCAGGCTGCGGCGGATATCGCCAGCAATGCGCTGGGTCCGCAACCGCAGCCAACTTCTGCGCCGCCAGCTAATCAGGTTAACCCTTCGCCGAGTTCGGCCGAGCAGTCGCGCCCTGATCTGGCGGAAAGCCTGGTCGCTTTGCGCCAAGGCCAAAATGAGGCGGAAGCCGGCGCCAAGGTGGTCAAAACCGCTGACGAAGTGCTCGGTACCCTGATCGATACAACGGCCTGAGTCGCCCGCCCCGAGCGTTCTCATGCCTGGTAATGAGGCAGCAACTGCGGGGCGAGGAGTCATTGCATGCAGATTGGCGGCGCATCGTCTTATCCTGCGCCTGCAGCCACGTTACTGCCGGCCCGTCTTCTTGCGTCCAATATTTCCCCTGATGTATCCCCGGACATCACCCGCGCCGCTCAGTCGCCGGTAACCGCCGCCCAGCCACTGGCCGATGAGCAGTCGGCTTCGGCGCGTGAAGAAGCGGATAAACCTGCCGACGCCTCGACCAATCCCGAAAACGCGAAAAGCCGCGAAGGCGAGCCCAGCCCTCAGCAGCGTCTTGAGCAACTGGAAATCGCCAAGCTGGTCAGCCGTGATCAGGAAGTGCGCACCCACGAGCAGGCGCATGCCGCCGTCGGTGGCCGCTATGCCGGCGCGCCGAGCTACACCTATGAACGCGGCCCGGATGGCAAACGCTACGCGGTGGGTGGTGAGGTCGGCATCGACACCAGCCCCATTCCGAACGACCCGGAAGCCACCTTGCGCAAGATGGAGGTTGTCATCCGTGCTGCACTGGCGCCCGCAGAGCCCTCTGCGCAGGATCGTCAGGTGGCCGCGCAAGCTCAGTTGCAGATGGCCGAGGCCCGTGTCGAGCTGGCACAACAGCAGCGCAGTGAGGTTGAGGCCGCCCGTGAGGCGCGTGCCGAGCAACGCAGCAAAGAGGAAGAGCCGCCGTCGGACGAGGAAGAGAAATCAACCGCGCCCGCCCAGCAGGATTTGCCACCATCCCCTAGTCTTGATCTGTACAAGCAGCTCAGCGGGTTGCAGGCGCCGGCCCCGATTGTCGATCTGGTGGCCTGAACGGCACGTGGGGTGCTTGACATTAAATAGGCATAAACGTATGTTTCAAACGATTGTTTGATTAGCTCGATTGCCAAGGGGCAGGCGAGCGCCGGGATTGCTCCCGAAACCGACCGAATACCCGGTCACCTACACACTAAGAATCCACCGCAGAGGTTAACCGCTATGCCTGATTACAAGGCCCCCTTGCGTGATATCCGTTTCGTACGCGACGAACTGCTCGGTTACGAAGCGCATTATCAGAGCCTGCCTGGCTGCCAGGACGCTACTCCGGACATGGTTGACGCCATCCTTGAAGAAGGCGCCAAGTTCTGTGAGCAAGTGCTGTCGCCACTGAATCGTGTAGGTGACACCGAAGGTTGCACCTGGTCCCCGGAAGGCGTGAAAACCCCTACCGGCTTTAAAGAAGCCTATCAGCAGTATGTTGAAGGCGGCTGGCCGAGCCTGGCGCACGACGCTGACCATGGCGGCCAAGGCCTGCCTGAGTCGCTGGGTCTGGTGCTGAGCGAAATGGTGGGTTCGTCCAACTGGTCGTGGGGCATGTACCCAGGCCTGTCGCACGGTGCGATGAACACCATTGCCGAACACGGCACCGATGATCAGAAGCACACCTACCTGACCAAGCTGGTTTCCGGCGAGTGGACTGGCACCATGTGCCTGACCGAGCCACATTGCGGCACCGACTTGGGCATGCTGCGCACCAAGGCTGAGCCGCAAGCTGACGGCACCTACAAAGTGTCCGGCACCAAGATCTTCATCTCCGCTGGCGAACACGACATGGCCGATAACATCGTCCACATCGTTCTGGCCCGCCTGCCCGATGCGCCGCAAGGCACCAAAGGTATTTCGCTGTTCATCGTGCCGAAGTTCTCGGTCAACGCTGACGGCTCTGTTGGCGCACGGAATGCCGTTTCCTGTGGCTCGATCGAGCACAAGATGGGCATCCACGGTAACGCTACCTGCGTGATGAACTTTGACGGCGCCACCGGTTTCCTGATCGGCCCAGCCAACAAAGGCCTGAACTGCATGTTCACCTTTATGAACACGGCTCGTCTGGGTACTGCTCTGCAAGGTCTGGCTCACGCTGAAATCGGTTTCCAGGGTGGTCTGAAGTACGCTCGCGAGCGTCTGCAGATGCGTTCGTTGACTGGCCCGAAAGCGCCGGACAAAGCCGCTGACCCGATCATCGTCCACCCGGACGTACGTCGCATGCTGCTGACCATGAAAGCCTTCGCTGAAGGCAACCGTGCGATGGTGTACTTCACTGCCAAGCAAGTGGACATCGTCAAATACAGCAAAGACGAAGCCGAGAAGAAAGCCGCAGACGAACTGCTGGCCTTCCTGACGCCAATCGCCAAAGCCTTCATGACTGAAGTCGGCTTCGAAGCCGCCAACCACGGCATGCAGATCTACGGTGGCCACGGCTTTATCGCCGAGTGGGGCATGGAGCAGAACGTTCGCGACTGCCGTATCTCGATGATGTACGAAGGCACCACTGGTATTCAGGCACTCGACCTGCTGGGTCGTAAGATTCTGATGACTCAAGGCGGCGCGCTGAAGAACTTCACCAAGATCGTGCACAAGTTCTGCCAGACCAACGAAGCTAACGACGCCATCAAAGGCTTGGTTGAGCCGTTGGCCAAGCTGAACAAAGAGTGGGGCGACATCACCATGAAAGTGGGCATGGCCGCTATGAAAGACCGTGAAGAAGTCGGTGCCGCTTCGGTGGATTACCTGATGTACTCCGGTTATGCCTGCCTGGCTTACTTCTGGGCCGACATGGCTCGCCTGGCTGCTGAGAAGATTGCTGCCGGTGCTGAAGACGAGGCGTTCTACAAAGCCAAGCTGCAGACCGCCAACTTCTACTTCGCCCGTATTCTGCCGCGTACCCGTATGCACGTAGAGGCGATGCTGTCTGGCGCCAACAACCTGATGGACATGGCTGAAGAGAACTTCGCCCTGGGCTACTAAGCCTTCGTCCGATTAGGTCAAAGAAACCGCTGCCCTTGGGCGGCGGTTTTTTTATGGGGCAAATAAAACGCGCCAGCTCGCTTGTCGATTTGTCGTTAGGTTCCATGCGCAACGCGCGCGTTACAGGCAAACTGCGCGACGTTATCCACTTTTATCGTGGTGTGGAGCCTGTCTTGTCGCGTCTTGCTGCTGTGCGCTTCAGTCATTTTCTGCCGTCGCTGCTGCTGCTGCTTGGCGGTGTGCTGTTGGCGCGGTTGGCTGTGCTGAGCGAGTTCTTCACCTCGCTGTTCAACGTGCTGCCCACCCTCCTGCTGTTACTCGGCGGCGCCTTTTGCCTGGTGTATGGCCGCCAACGCGAAGTGTTTCTGCTGCTGACGCTGTACCTCGCTTACTTCCTGCTGGATACCCAGGTTGATCATTTTCGTGCCACAGGGCAGGTGCGCAGTGATGCGGCGCTGATCTTCCATCTGTGCAGCCTGTTGTTGCCGCTGCTCTACAGCCTCTACGCGGCCTGGCTGGAACGTACCCATCTGCTGCAGGACCTGATTGCCCGTGCAGCGGTTCTGCTGGCAGTCGGTGCGGTGGCGGTGGGCCTGGCGCAGCGCTTTCCCGATGCGCTGCTGCATTGGTTATCGCGTGTGCGCTGGCCGGCGTTGCAGGTTGAGTGGTTGACGCTGGTGCAGCTGGCTTATCCGGTGTTTATCCTCGGCCTGATCCTCCTGGCAGTGCAGTACCTGCGGGCGCCAAGGCCGTTGCATGCGGCCCAGCTGCTTGGCTTGTGCGGCGTGCTATGGATGTTGCCGAACACCTTTATCCAGCCCAATGCGCTGAATGTGATGAGCAGTCAGGTCATGCTGATATTGGTGGCAGCCTTGGCTCACGAGGCCTATCAGATGGCCTTCCGTGACGAGCTTACGGGCCTGCCGGGACGACGTGCACTGAATGAGCGCTTGCAGCGCTTGGGCCGCAGTTATGTGATCGCCATGGCCGACGTCGATCACTTCAAGAAATTCAACGACACCCATGGTCACGATGTCGGTGATCAGGTCCTGCGCCTGGTCGCCGCTCAGCTGCGCAAGATCGGTGGCGGGGGCAAGGCCTACCGCTATGGCGGCGAGGAATTCACCCTGGTGTTCCCTGGCAAAACGCTTGAAGAGTGCCTGCCCCACCTTGAAGTGGTGCGCCAGGCCATTGAGACCTACCGCATTCAGTTGCGCGACAAACAGCAGCGCCCGCGGGACGACAAGCAAGGTCGGGCGCGGCGGGCTGGCAGTGCTGCCAATCAGGTGTCGGTGACGGTCAGCATGGGCGTGGCCGAACGCGGGGTGGAACAGCGTAATCCGGATGAGGTGCTCAAGGCCGCTGACCAGGCGTTGTATAACGCCAAGGGCGCCGGCCGTAACTGTGTACGCAGTTACGGCCAGCGTCGCGGTGCGGTCAAGCTGGTTAACGTGCGGGGTTAAACGCGCCGGCTAATGGCAGTGTATTCAGCATTTGCACGGTGATTGTTGGCGCGCCGCATGAGCCGTAGCGTAGTGCGCTAACCCACGCTCTAGCTGACGGAGAACCCAGCATGCCCGAGTACAAAGCCCCCCAGCGCGATATGCAGTTTCTGATCGACGAAGTTTTCGATTTTCACGCGAGCTATGCCGTGATGGGTGCCAGCGATGCCACCCCGGACATGGTCAGCGCCATTCTGGCCGAGGGCGCCAAATTCTGTGAGCAGGTGCTGGCGCCATTGAATCGCTCAGGCGATGAAGAAGAGTGCCAGATTAACAATGGCGTGGTGACCACGCCTGCGGGTTTCAAGGAAGCCTTTGCTCAGTATGTGGAGGGCGGCTGGAATGGACTCTCCGCTGATACGGCCTATGGTGGCCAAGGGTTACCGTCTTCATTGGGGTTAATCATCAGTGAGATGGTGGGTTCCAGTAACCTGTCCTGGGGCATGTACCCGGGCCTGACCCACGGCGCGATGTCGGCCATTCACGCCCATGGCACTGAAGCACAGAAACAGACTTACCTGAGCAAACTCACCGAAGGCCGTTGGACTGGCACCATGTGCCTGACTGAAGCCCACTGCGGCACCGACCTGGGGCTGATTAAAACCCGCGCCGTGCCTCAGGCCGATGGCAGCTATGCGGTGACCGGCAGCAAGATATTTATCTCGGCTGGCGAGCACGATATGAGTGAAAACATCGTGCACCTGGTCTTGGCCAAGCTGCCTGACGCGCCGGCGGGCACCAAAGGCATCTCGCTGTTTATCGTGCCCAAGTTCCTGCCCGATGCTGAAGGTCAGGCCGGGGCGCGCAATGGCGTCAGCTGCGGCTCGATCGAACACAAGATGGGCATCAAGGCGTCTGCCACCTGCGTGATGAACTTCGACAGCGCCACCGGTTACCTGATTGGCGAGGCCAACAAAGGCCTTAACTGCATGTTCACCATGATGAACCATGCGCGCCTTGGCACCGGTATGCAGGGGCTGTGTCTGGGTGAAACCAGCTTCCAGGGCGCGATCAAGTACGCGACTGATCGCCTGCAGATGCGTGCGCTGACCGGGCCGAAAGCCCCGGATAAGGCCGCCGACCCGATCATCGTGCACCCTGATGTGCGGCGCATGCTGCTGACCATGAAGGCGTTCAACGAAGGCAACCGTGCGCTGGCCTATTTCACCGCACAGCTGATCGATCAAGCCCACAGCGGTACCAGTGCCGAACAGCGTGAGGAAGCCGAGAACCTGCTGGCCTTCCTGACTCCGATCTGCAAAGCCTTTATGACCGAAACCGGCCTGGAGGTGACCAACCATGGCATGCAGGTATTCGGTGGCCACGGGTTTATCCGCGAGTGGGGCATGGAGCAGCTGGTTCGCGACTGCCGCATTGCCCTGATCTACGAAGGCACTAACGGTATCCAGGCGCTCGACCTGTTGGGGCGCAAGGTGCTGAGTAGCCAGGGTAAGTTGCTGCGCGGGTTTACCAAAATCGTGCATAAATTCTGCGAAGTGCAGGCCGAGCATCCGCAGCTCAAGGGCTATGTCGCTCAGCTGGCCACGCTGAATCAGCAGTGGGGCACACTGACTCAGAAAATTGGCATGGCGGCCATGAAGAACCCGGACGAAGTCGGGGCGGCGTCGATGGACTACCTGATGTACTCCGGCTACGTCATCCTGGCCTACTTCTGGTTGCGCATGGCGCTGGTCGCCGAGCAGCAGTTGGCGGCGGGCGCGAGTGATGCTGCGTTCTATCAGGCCAAGTTGGCCACCTGCGAGTTTTACTTCAAGCGCTTGTTGCCGCGTACCGCGACTCACCTGGCCGGTGCCGAAGCCGGCAGTGAATGCTTGATGCGTTTGCCCGCCGAGCATTTCGCGCTCTGACGGACGGTACGTGTAGGTAAAGGCCCGCCACTTGGCGGGTTTTTACTGTGTGTGGCCGACTGAATGGGTTGTGACTGTTCGGTCTGTACGCGACGCTATGTGTCTAAAAAGTTGTTCGGTTAGACTTTCTGCACATCTGTATACCTGTTGCTTCGCTCGAGGATTTACCCCATGGCCGACTACAAAGCTCCCCTGCGCGATATGCGCTTCGTGCTCAATGAAGTGTTTGAAGTTTCCAAGCTGTGGGCCCAGTTGCCGGCCCTGGCTGAAGTGGTTGATGAAGACACGGCTGCGGCCATTCTCGAAGAAGCGGGCAAGGTCACCGGCGGCGTCATTGCTCCGTTGAACCGCAGCGGTGACGAAGAAGGTTGCTCCTGGGCCGATGGTGCGGTGAAAACCCCAGCCGGCTTCCCTGAGGCTTACCAGACTTATGCCGATGGCGGCTGGGTTGGTGTTGGTGGTGACCCGGTATTCGGCGGCATGGGCATGCCCAAGGTGATTTCGGCCCAGGTCGAGGAAATGGTCAACTCGGCCAACCTGTCCTTCGGCCTGTACCCGATGCTGACCGCCGGTGCTTGCCTGTCGATCAACGCCCACGCCAGCGAAGAGCTGAAAGAAAAATACCTGCCGAACATGTACTCCGGCGTTTGGGCGGGCTCCATGTGCCTGACCGAGCCGCACGCCGGCACTGACCTGGGCATCATTCGCACCAAGGCCGAGCCGCAAGCTGACGGCAGCTTCAAGATCAGCGGCACCAAAATTTTCATCACCGGCGGTGAGCACGACCTGACCGAAAACATCATCCACCTGGTGTTGGCCAAGCTGCCGGACGCACCGGCTGGCCCGAAAGGCATCTCGCTGTTCCTGGTGCCGAAAGTCATGGTCAATGACGACGGTTCGCTGGGTGAGAAAAACGCCCTGTCCTGCGGCTCGATCGAACACAAGATGGGCATCAAGGCCTCGGCCACCTGCGTGATGAACTTCGACGGCGCCACCGGCTGGATCGTCGATGCGCCGAACAAAGGCCTCGCAGCGATGTTCACCATGATGAACTACGAGCGTCTGGGCGTCGGCATTCAGGGCCTTTCCCTGGGTGAGCGCAGCTACCAGAATGCTGTGGAATACGCCCGCGACCGTATCCAGAGCCGTGCGCCGACCGGCCCGGTGGCTAAAGACAAAGCCGCTGATCCGATCATCGTGCATCCCGACGTGCGCCGCATGCTGCTGACCATGAAAGCCCTGAACGAAGGCGGCCGTGCCTTCTCCAGCTATGTGGCTATGCAATTGGACACCGCCAAGTACAGCGAAGACGCCACCACCCGCAAGCGCGCCGAAGAACTGGTCGCCCTGCTGACGCCCGTGGCCAAAGCCTTCCTCACCGACATGGCGCTGGAAACCACCGTGCACGGCCAGCAGATCTTTGGCGGTCACGGCTTTATCCGCGAGTGGGGCCAAGAGCAGCTGATCCGCGACTGCCGCATCACTCAGATCTACGAAGGCACCAACGGCATTCAGGCGCTCGACCTGGTTGGCCGTAAAGTGGTCGGCAGCGGCGGTGCGTTCTACAAGCACTTCGCTGAAGAGATCAAAGCCTTCACCGACAGCGCCGACGCCTCGCTGGCCGAGTTCGTCAACCCGCTGAAAGACGCCATCGCCAACCTGGAACTGATGACCAGCGACCTGCTGGAGCGCGCCAAGGCCAACCCGAATGAAGTCGGCGCCGCCTCGGTCGAGTACCTGCAAGTGTTCGGTTATACCGCCTACGCCTACATGTGGGCGTTGATGGCCCGTACCGCGCTGGCCAAGCAGGATCAGGACGAGTTCTACGTGAGCAAGCTAGGTACCGCGCGCTTCTTCTTCGCCCGCTTGTTGCCGCGTATCCACTCGCTGACCGCTTCGGTCAAAGCCGGTAGCGAGTCGCTGTACCTGCTGGATGCTGCGCAGTTCTAAGGCGTTCGGTATGACAAAAAAACCGGCCTAAGTGCCGGTTTTTTTGTGCCTGGGATCAGTGCTCAGCGGCTGTGTGCGGGGCTCTCAGTTATTGATCAACTGCTCAACCAGTTCCGGATTGTCGATAAAGCGGTTACGCGTGCCTTGCAGGCTGGCAATCTTGTCGTTGCGCGCTTTTTCCTCGGCATCGGGTGGGTCCATCTGGTGCCACTTCTTGTACACCTGCACCTGACCAACAATCGGTAGGGCATATTCCACGTGCATATAGAAAATCGCCCGGGCCACATTGCCCTTGGCTTCATCGCGCGGCTCCACTAGCTGGAAGCTGGTTTTCATGTCGCAGCCGATGTCGTCGAACTTGCTCGGCACGCTGTCATCTAGCTCACCGAACTGCGCATTGCGCCGAACCAGTTCCACGCGGGTGAGTGCTGGGTAGAGGTTGTGCAGGTCCGAAGCCATGAAGACGTAACGCGGATTCATGATCCCGCACTGACGGTCGGTGATGCAGCGCAGCGAGCTTTTCAGCTGTTTGCTGCTGTATATCGGGCTGGCTTTGAGTTGGCCGCTTTCTTCCGTGAAGGCTTTGCCGCAATACAGTGTGCTGCCACCCTGGCCATACAGCTGACTCCAGAATAACTGCGTCGCGGCCTTGGGATCAGAAAGCTGGTTTTGCCCGTTGGCGGATGCCAGTGAGCTGAGGGTGGCTGTCAGGCAGCCGATGGCGAAAAGCAATGAGCGCATGTGTGGCCCCAGTGACCGCCGTTGACGGGGTCTGTTGTTTTTGTAAGACAAGATCGAGTCTAACAAGACCTGCGTCACAAAATAAAGCCGAGCGTTTGCTCGGTTTTACTCAAGAAGCGGTTGTGTAGGCTATGGCTTACACGGCGTGCTGTAGATCGCCACTATGCCGAGTTCCTCGCACTGGCTAATCTGCTCCCCGTGGACGTCGCGCAGGAAGCGCACTTTAGCAACAAGGATACGTGGGACAGCTGCCAGGACGGCAAGCAGATCAAGGATGTCAGCAAACAGTCTGCAAAGACCCCGCAATGCGGGGTTTTCTTTTTTATGGCGTTCGCCAAACCGCAGAACCCTTCTCGACCTACCGAACCTACTGTGTGACCACGCTGAATACCGCGCTGGCACGGGCAATCCGCACTGACTCAACCACAACGTAGCAATTGGCAAACGCCAGGCTTTTGCCGACCTTTTGCACATCGGTTTCCAGGGTTATCCAGTCGCCGCGTTTGGCGATGCCGGCGTAGTCGATGGTCAGGCTGCTGGTGACGATTGGCGTGGGCGGTTCCTCGGCGAAGGCGCTGTTATAGCCCAGTGCTACGTCGGCCAGGCTGCTGAGCACGCCGCCATGCACCAGACCGCGGGCGTTGCAGTGTTTCTCTTCGGCCCATAAGCCAATCACCAGGCCCTTATCGGTGCGCTGGTTGTATATGGGCCCCAGCAAATCGAGAAAGGGGCTGCTGCGAAACAATCGGGTAAAGCCCTCGGGAACCATGCTCATCAGCGATACCTTCTGTGTTGTGGGCTCGTCAGGCGGCTTGGCGCTGCGCCTGCAACGCGGCGAACCAGTTCAGTGTTTCATCCCACAACGCCTGCGCCGCAGGACGGAAGTAGCCCATATGGCCAATGGCGCCGATGCTGGCGGCTGAATCGATGGTGCGCGCTTGATAGGGCGCGGCGCTGTAAGCCGCCATAAAGGCATCGCGCGAGGCGGGCGGGGCCCACAGGTCATCCAGGGCATTGGCGGCAATGATCGGCGTGCTGACCTTGGCAAAGCGTTCGGCCAGGCCCGGCATCTGCGGGTCCTCGAAGAAGTAGCGCGGGTAGCGGCACCAGCGCTTCCACTGGGTGTAGACCCCCAGCGGCAAATCCTCGCCCATGCCCAGGGTGCTCCAGGCCAGGTAGCCTTTGTAACGGGTCATCAATGGGCCAATCAGGCGCCACATAGTCAGCACGCGCAGCTGCTCGGTCTTGGGCATCCAGCCGTGCCAGCCAGCACCGGTGCCGAAGGTGTAGAACCCCTGGACCTGATCATGGTTCGGCAGCAGGCCAAAGGCATGTCCGCCAAAGGAGTGACCGACCATATACAGCGGTCGTTGTGGGTGGCGGTGTTGGTCGACAGCGGCCGCCAGATCGAGGTGCGCCCAATCCAGGTAATCCATAGCAAAGCCGCGCAGGCTGGCCGGTTTCGATTGACCGATGCCGCGATAATCGAGGGTCAGGGTGCTGTAACCGCGCTGCGCGGCATATTCGGCAAAACGTCGGTAGAAACCCTGGGGCACGCCGGTGGCGCCGGCAATCACCAGCTGCGCGACCGGTTCCGGGGCGTGATACAGCGTGGCGGTCAGCGGGTAACCGTCGAGTGCTGGCAACTGCACGGTCTCGCTAAGAATGGCTGGGGTATTCATGGGCGGACTCCTCCCGGAAGCTGTTCGTGGGTCAGGTTGAACAGGGCAGTGGCGGCGCGCTTGAGCGGCTCGCTGCTGCCGGCCACGCGGGCTTGCAGCAGCCCGCCTTCATACAGCGCGACAAACAGCGCGGCGAGGTTGTCGGCCTGTTCGCTGGGGTAACCGTAGGCGTGCAGTTGCTGGCTCAGTGCCTGGCGCACAGCGGTGAAGCTGCGCTGCAGAGCGGCGCGGATTTCTACATCCTCCGGGCCGCTTTCCAGCGCGATGGTGGCCAGCGGGCAGCCACGCTCAAACTGGCTGTTCTCCAGCTGCTGCAGTGCACCTTGCAACCAGTGGTGCATGGCCTTGAGTGGGTCGCTTCGTTGGCTGAAAAGTTGGGCAAACAGGCTGTCGATAGTGCGGCTGATGTGGTCAATTGCGGCCACTGCCAGCTCGCTTTTACCGCCGGGGAAGTGGTGATAGAGGCTGCCCTTGGGCGCGCCGGCAATGTCCAAAAGCTCATTCAGACCAACGCCATGCAGCCCCTTGCGTTGCAAGGCGTCGGCCATGGCGTGAATGAGCTTGTCGCGGGTCGAGATCTTTTTCATAGGCTAAATATATAGACCGGTCGGTCTACTTTGCCAAGGGTTTTCTGCCTCATAACCGGGCGATATGACAAGGCATCACTTGGATTGGTCGCGTGCCTGCCCTGGGTGTGCGACCCGCGTGCAGCGGTGAGCAGTCGCTTCACCGCTTTTCCGCTACCATCTGCGTTCTTTCGCATGCTGATAAGGATTTCCCCATGTCCATTTCCACGCTGATTTTCCTGGCGGTTCTCGCGGCACTGATTTTTTACGTGATTGGCATCTACAACCAGTTGGTGACCCTGCGTAATCGCTTCCAGAACGCCTTTGCGCAGATCGAGGTGCAGCTCAAACGCCGTTATGACCTGATCCCCAATCTGGTGGAAACCGCCAAGGGTTATATGGCGCATGAGCGCGAGACGCTGGAGGCGGTGATTGCCGCGCGCAACAACGCCGTGACCGGGCTCAAGGCCGCATCCGCGCAGCCGGGCAATGCGCAGAGCATGGCGCAGCTGGGCGGCGCGGAAGGGCTGCTCAACAGTGCCTTGGGTCGCTTGAACGTGACGCTTGAGGCTTACCCGGATCTCAAGGCCTCGGCGAATATGCAGCAGCTCAGTGAAGAGTTGAGCAGCACCGAGAACAAGGTGGCCTTTGCCCGCCAGGCGTTCAACGATGCGGTAATGGCTTACAACACCTACAAGCAGGCATTCCCACCGGTGCTGCTGGCCGCCAGCTTTGGCCACGCCCAGGACGCCAGCCTGTTGGAGTTCGCCGACAGTGCGGCGATTCAGGAAGCGCCGAAGGTGTCGTTCTAAGGATCCCCAGGGATGAACTTCTTCGAGCAACAGGATCGCGCCCGACGTAACAGCGGGCGTTTGCTGGTCCTGATGATACTGGCAGTACTCAGTCTGATCGGCCTGACCAGCTTGGCGTTGGGTGTGGTCTGGCAGGTATTCGGTCCTGACCCACAGTCTCTGGGCATGCTGGATGGTCCGCGCACGTTACTGCCCAGCGGGCCGCAGGTGGCGATGGTCGCCCTGGCCGTAATCGGTGTGGTGCTGCTGGGCAGCCTCTACAAGAGCTTGCAGCTCAGCCGTGGCGGTCAGGCGGTGGCCGAACGGCTGGGTGGGCGTTTGATCAACCTCGCGCCGCAGAGCCTGGAAGAACAGCGCCTGCTTAATGTGGTAGAGGAGATGGCTCTGGCCTCGGGCACCCCGGTGCCGCCGGTGTATGTGCTGGATGATGTGGGGATCAATGCCTTTGCCGCCGGCTTGACGCCGCAGGATGCGGTGATCGGGATTACCCGCGGGGCAATCAGCCTGCTCTCGCGTGAAGAGCTGCAGGGGGTGATTGCCCACGAGTTCAGCCATATTTTCCACGGCGATATGCGCCTCAACACACGCTTGGTCGCAGTGCTGCACGGCATTCTGCTGCTGGGGCTTATCGGTGGGTTTCTGCTGCGCAGCAGCTCCCGTGGCAGTTCGCGTTCCAGCCGTAACAATTCGGCGGCAGCGATCATTGCGGTCGGCGCTACCTTGTGGCTGTTGGGCTATGCCGGGACGTTCTTCGGCAGCTTGATCAAGGCTGCCGTAAGTCGACAGCGCGAGTTTCTCGCCGATGCTTCGGCCGTGCAGTTCACCCGCAATCCGCAGAGCATTGCCGGAGCGCTGCAGAAGATCGGGGGCAACCAGTACGGTTCGCAATTGCGCGCCGGGCATGCGGCCGAGTTCAGTCATATGTACTTCGCCGCCGGTATCAGCAGGGCGCTGGAGGGCATGCTGGCGACCCATCCGCCACTGGAAGAGCGGATTCGTCGCGTCACGCCGGAGTGGGATGGGCGCTACCCGGATGTCTCGATCCTCAGTCTGCTGCCTACCAATGCCACGGCAAACCAACCTGCTGTGGCCCAGGGCTGGGATCAGGCCCTGACCGGCTTTAGCGCCGCCTCGGCCACGGCGGCCATCGCCAGCATTGGCGAGCCACGTGCGGCCCACCTGCAGCAGGCGCATAAAGTGCTGGATGAATTGCACCCGGCGCTGCGTCAGGCGGCGCACCACGGCAGCGGCGCCCAGGCCTTACTTTATGGTTTGCTGCTGGCGCCAACGGCGCCCTTGCGTGACCAGCAACTGCAGATGCTCAAGCCACTGCTCAGCGCCGAGCTGATGGAGCATGTGCAGGCGCTGGAACAACCGCTGCGGCAGCTGCCAGGCAACCAGCGGCTGACCCTGCTGGACCTGGCCATGCCGGCGCTCAAGCAGCTGGGCGCCGAGCAGGCGGCTGGGTTGTGTGCGGTGATGGCGCGGCTGATTCGTGCCGATGGCCAGGTTGAGCTGCTGGAATGGACCTTGCTGCGCATCGTCGAGCGCAACTTGGCTCCCAGTCGGCGGCTCAGTGGGCATTTCCACCTGCTGGAAGTGTTGGATGACGCGCAGGTGTTGCTGTCGTTTCTGGCCCATGCCGGCACTGTTCCGACGGATCAGGCGCAAGCAGCGTTGGCAAAGGCGGCGAGCGAATTGCCATACACCGTGCTCAACCTGTTGCCGGCAACGCAGTGCGATCTGAAAGCCCTGGAGGCTGCGCTCAAACGGCTCAACCAGCTGCAGCCCTTGCAGAAGCCGCGTCTGCTCAAGGCCATGGCGCGCTGCATCGAGCATGACGGGCGCATCGAGGTGGCCGAGGCCGAGTTGCTGCGTGCCGTGGCTGACCTGCTGGATTGCCCGATGCCGCCGCTGTTGCACACGACCACCGGGCCGCTGGCGGGTTGACGTCGACGGCTTCACGGTGGAGTCTGAACCGGCAGGCTCCGCGCGGTCATCAACCTGTCACGTCGGTCGCCGATGCTGAGGTCATAGCAACTAGATCTGCCCCTCGGCCGATTGGCCACTTGTTTACTGCCTCCTGACCTCAACCGTCACGCCGGGTTGTCCGGCAAGGAGCCTGTCATGCACCTGCTTCCCCTGACCCACGATCTCTTTGACCCACAGCTGCAACTGGAGGCCGAGCCGCTATCGGCTGATGCATCGCCCTGGCCGTGCCTCGGCGTGCCGAGCATCCACCACGATATCAGCCAGACGATTGCTGCGATTGACCGCTTGAGTACGCAGTTGCAACAGGCGTCTGCACGTGAGCACGCGCCTAGGCATTAAGGGCAGGCGGGTGGGCTGACGCCGAAAGCCCGCAGCAGGTCCTCGACAAACGCTCGCTGCGCATCGCCGGGGTGCTGGCCGCGGTGGCTGGTCAGGTGAAACTGCACATCAAAACCGAGGCTGTCAGCTTCGATTGCCCTCAGGCGCCCACGGACCTGCCAAGGCTCGGCAATATGTTCGGGCAGGTAGCCGATATGCCGCCCGGAGAGGATAAACGCCAGGGCACCATCAACCTGCTCGGTTTGCGCCGAGCTGGTGCTGCTCTGTAACGGTTCGTGCACCTGCACAAAGCGATAAGGGTGCTGGACCCGATCAGCCTGCTGCAGGTCTTCCAGGCGAATCTGCGGGCGATTGAACAGTGTGTGGCCGGCAGCGCAGAACAGCACCTGGCGCTCACGAAACAGCGGCTGATAATCGAGCGCGGTCTGGTTACCAGAGAAATAGCCAATCGCCACGTGTAGCTGGCCCTGCAGCAGGCGGCGTTCCAGCTCGGCCGGCATGGCGGTGAGCAGCTCGATCTGCACCGCCTGGTTACGCCCGCGAAAGTTGCCAATGGCCTCGGCCACTTGCTCCAGCACACTGGCTGCCAGCCCTTCCGACAGGCCGATGCGCAGCTCGCCCAAGAGCTTGTCGGCCATGCCTTGGGCTTCACCCTTGAAAGTGTCGATGGCGCTGAACAGTTTGCGCGTGGCGCTGAGCACCTGTTCGCCCTTGGGCGTCAGGCGAAAGCCGCCCTTGCCGCGCTCGCAGAGGCGAAAGCCTAAGCGGGTTTCCAGCTTGGCCATCTGCGTGCTGATGGTCGATTGACCAATCCCCAGTTCGCCTTGGGCGGCACTGAAACCGCCGCACTCCACCACGGTGACGAACAGGCGCAGCAACTGCAGGTCGAGGTCGCGTAACTGGCTGAGCATGACGGCACCTAACATTGATAAATGTCGATGCCAGAGTAGAACACTTCATATTTAAGCTAAGCAAACCGGCAGGCAAGCTGTGCCCAGCTCATCCCTTTACCGAGGTCATTTCCATGCGTCAGGCCCTTGTTCCGCTGCTGCTGTGTTGCGCCTTCGCCGCTCAGGCCGAAGAGAAAGCCCTGAACCTGTACAGCTGGTCCGCCTACCTGCCGGAGCAAGCCCTGCAGCGCTTTAAGGATGAAACCGGGATCACGGTCAAATACGACATCTTCGACAGTGCCGAAGCCCTGGACAGCAAACTGCTGACTGGCGGCAGCGGTTATGACGTGGTTTTCCCGGCCTCCAGCGGCCTGGCGCGGGCGATTCAGGCCAAAGCTGTGCAACCGCTGGACCGCACGCAACTGCCGCACCTGGAGAACCTCGATCCGGCGCTGCTGAGCAAGCTCGCCAGTGCCGACCCCGGCAACCAGTTCGGCCTGCCGTACACCTGGGGCACGGTTGGTGTGGGCTTTAACCGCCAGGCGTTGGAGCAGCGCTTGCCCGGCGTGCCGCTGAACAGCCTGGATCTGCTGTTCAAGCCCGAGTACGCCAGTAAGCTCAAGGATTGCGGCATCGCGGTGATCGACTCGCCGCAGGAAGTGATCAGCATTGCCCTCAATTACCTCGGCAAAGACCCTTACAGCAGCGAGCGCGCCGATCTCGATGCAGTGGTGCAGCTGCTCACCCAACTGCAACCGAACCTGCGTTACGTCGGCGCCGGCCGGCATATCAATGACCTGGCCAAGGGCGAAATTTGCCTGGCGCTGACCTACAACGGCGACGCCTACATGGCCGCAGCCAACGCCGCTGAGGCCAAGCAGCCGTTCGAGGTGCAGTACCGCATCCCGCGTGAAGGTACGCTTCTGTGGTTCGACACCATGGCCATTCCGGCCGATGCGCCGCACCCCAAGGCCGCCCACGCCTTTATCGATTACATGCTGCGCCCTGAGGCCATCGCCGAGCTGACCAACAACGTGTTTTTCGCCAATGCCAACCAGGCCGCCACGGCGCTGGTCGACCCGGCGATCAGCGGCGATGCCGATATCTACCCCGGTGAAGCGGTGCGTGCGCGGCTGTTTGCCGAGCAATTGATGCCGCTGCGCCAACAGCGTGAGCGCACGCGTATCTGGACCACTTTCCGCAGTCAGTATTGAGGACAAGGCAATGGAAGCATTCAACGGTAACGACCTGGCCTTCACCCGCGACAGCCTCTACGGCACTTTCTCCGAGCCGACCTATGCGGGCGTCACCAGTTTTATGCGCCGGCGTTATAGCCGTGACCTAGCAGGCGTGGATCTGGTGGTCAGCGGCGTGCCGTTCGACACCGCCACCACCAACCGCCCCGGCACCCGCTTCGGCCCGCGGGCGATTCGCGCGGCGTCGATCACCAGCGCCTGGGAACGGCATTATCCGTGGGAGTTCGACCCCTTCGACCACCTGGCGGTAATCGACTACGGCGACTGCAATTTCGATCACGCCCTGCCGCACAAAATTCCGGCCGCCATCGAGGCGCACGCCGAGCATATCGTTCAGGCCGGTTGCGCCATGCTCACCCTGGGCGGCGACCACTTCATCAGCTACCCGCTGCTCAAGGCTCATGCGCGTAAACACGGCGCGCTGTCATTGGTGCACTTCGATGCGCACAGCGACACCTGGCCGGATCTCGACGGCAGCGAGCAAGGCGTCAGCCACGGCACCATGTTCTATCACGCCGCTCGCGAAGGGCTGGTCGATCCATCGCGTTCGGTGCAGATCGGCCTGCGTACCACCAATGACGATGTGATGGGCTTTCAGGTGCTGGATGCACGCCAGGTGCACCGCAGCACGCCGGAGCAGATTGCCGCGCAGATCCGCGCGCGGGTCGGTGATAACCCGGTGTACCTGACCTTTGATATCGACTGCCTCGACCCGGCCTTTGCCCCCGGCACCGGCACGCCGGTGTGCGGCGGCCTGAGTACCCATCAGGCGCTGGAAATTCTCCGTGCCCTGCGTGGGATCAATCTGGTTGGCATGGATGTGGTGGAAGTGTCGCCGCCTTACGATCACGCTGAAGTCACCGCTCTGGCCGGTGCCACCGTGGCGATGGAGTTGGTGTGCCTGTATGCGGCGCGGCATAAGTTGGGTGAGCGAGCGTAGGGTGGATAGCGCGGTTTATTTCCACCCTTGGTATTCGTCTCTGCCACCCACGGTGGACCGGTGAGGCGTGGTCCACACCTAAGATGTACAGCAAAATCCGGGCAAAAAAAACGGGCCCAGCGGGCCCGTAAACTCACACTCAAATGTTAATCAGCGTTCAGTTGCTCGCTCAGGCCGATCGGCGACGGCAGAAACAGCCGTGCATCCATCAGTTGCGGCGTGCGCACGATGGGGGTGAAGTCCATGCGGTCGAGGATGTCGCGCTGGATATCCACCCCCGGCGCCACTTCGATCAGCTCCAGGCCGTCCAGGGTCAGGCGGAACACGCAGCGTTCGGTGACATACAGCACCGGCTGGCCGCGCTCGGCAGCCTGGTGGCCGGCGAAGGTGCGGTGCTCGACTTCGGCGACGAACTTGCACAGCTCGCCATCCTTGATGATGCGCAGTTGGCCATCCTCGATGCGGATATCCTGCGGCCCTGCGCTGAAGGTACCGAGGAACACCACTTGCTTGGCGTTTTGGCTGATATTTATGAAACCGCCCGCTCCGGCCAGGCGTGAGCCGAACTTGGACACGTTGAGGTTGCCGGCCGCATCGGCCTGAGCCAGGCCGAGAAAGGCGATATCCAGACCGCCGCCGTCGTAGAAGTCGAACTGGTAGGGCTGGTCGAGCAGCGAGCTGTGGTTGCTCGCCGCGCCAAAATCCAGCCCCGAGGCGGGGATGCCGCCGATAACGCCGGGTTCGGCGGTCAGGGTCAGGCGCTCGATCACGCCTTCCTCGGCCGCTACCCCGGCCACACCTTCGGGCATGCCGATGCCCAGGTTGACCACTGCACCGGCTTTCAGCTCCAGTGCCGCGCGGCGGGCGATCAGTTTGCGCACATCCAGCGGCATGGCTTTCAGGCTGTCCATCGGCACGCGGGTTTCGCCGGCGAAGGCCGGGTTGTAGGCGGTGGCAAAGGTTTGCTGATGATTGGCCGGCTCGGCCAGCACCACGCAGTCGACCAGAATCCCGGGGATCTTCACCTCGCGGGCATTTAGCGAACCGCGTTCGACGATGCGTTCGACCTGTGCAATCACCAACCCGCCCGAGTTGCGTGCGGCCATGGCGATGGCCAGGCTCTCGATGGTCAGCGCTTCACGTTCAAAGCTCAGGTTACCGTCGGGGTCGGCGCTGGTGGCGCGCACCACCGCCACGTGAATGGGGAATGTCGGGTAGAACAGGTAGTCCTCGCCGTCGATGGGCATTAGCCGCACCAGCTCGGTGGTGGTGCGCGCATTGAGCTTGCCACCACCGTGGCGCGGGTCGACGTAAGTGCCCAAACCGACCCGCGACAGCTGCCCCGGCTTGCCGGCGGCGATGTCGCGAAACAGCTGGGAGATCACCCCCTGCGGCAGGTTGTAGGCCTCGATGCGGTTCTCCACCGCCAGCTTCTGCAGCCCCGGTACCAGGCCCCAGTGGCCGCCGATCACCCGGCGTACCAGGCCTTCATGTGCCAAGTGGTTAAGGCCGCGGCCCTTGCCATCGCCTTGGCCGGCGGCATACACCAGGGTCAGGTCGCGCGGTGCCTGTTCAGCGAGAAAGCGCTGCTCCAGGGCGATGGCGATTTCCTCGGCGAAACCGATGCCGACGAAGCCGCCCGTGGCCAGGTTGGCGTTGTCCGGGATGCTCGCCACCGCAGCGGCGGCGGTCATGATCTTGCTCATAGCGGGTACTCGAAAGCGATTAAACAACATTGAGTAGGGGCGGCATGGCGCACAGGGGCGCCATGCCAGGCCCGTCAGAAACTACCGAACAGCGTGCCCAGGGTGATGACGACCACCAGCGCCACCATCGGGAACGCCACGGTGTTAACGAAGATAAATTTGTACGACTCACGGTGCGTCAGCTTGCAGATCGCCAGCAGTGAGATCACCGCGCCGTTGTGCGGCAGGGTGTCCATGCAGCCAGAGGCCATGGCCGCGACGCGGTGCAGCAGCTCTGGGCTGATGCCGGCGGCGTTGGCCATGGTCAGGTACTGCTCGCCGAGGGTTTTCAGCGCAATCGACATACCGCCAGACGCCGAACCGGTGATGCCGGCGAGGATATTCACCGCCACCGCTTCGGAGATCAGCGGGTTATCGGAGACGCCGAGCACCAGGTCGCGAATGATCACAAAGCCCGCCAGCGAGGCGATCACCGTGCCATAACCCACTTCAGCTGCGGTGTTGAGGATGGGCAGCATGGAGCCGAAGGCGCCGTCGTTGACGCTCTTCTTCAGGTCCATCCAGCGCTGCCAGTGCATGGCGATTAACAACAGGATGGCCGCGCTCAGGGCGACGATGATCGCCCAGATGCCGATCAGCGATTTGGCGTCTTGCAGGCCGCCGAATTCCGGCTTGGCCAGGTAGCTGGTATCGATGCTCGGCAGAATCTGCTTGGCCATCAGGAAGTTCAACACGATCACCACGAAGATCGGCAGCAGCGCCAGCCAGAAACCCGGGATCGCCCGGTTGTCCTCGGCGACCGGGTCATCACGGTGCGCGCCATAGCCTTCGCCCGCCGCCATCAGCTTGCGCGACTGTGCGGTAAGCCACCAGGTGCCGAGGCCGAACATGATCAGCCCGGCGATCACCCCCAGGCCCGGCGCGGCGAAGGCGTCGGTACCGAAAAACGGGTTGGGGATGGCGTTCTGAATCGCCGGGGTGCCGGGCAGCGCGGTCATGGTGAAGGTGAACGAGCCGAGGGCGATGGCGCCGGGGATCAGGCGCTTGGGAATGCCCGCTTCACGGAACAACGCCGCGCCAATCGGGTACACCGCAAAGGCCACCACGAACAGCGACACGCCGCCGTAAGTGAGGATGCCGCATGCCAGCACGATGGCCAGGATCGCCCGCTCGCTGCCGACTTTCGCGACGATGCCCTGGGCGATGGCGCGGGCCGATCCCGAGTCGTCCATCAACTTGCCGAACAGCGCGCCCAGCAGAAACAGCGGAAAGAACTGAATCACGTAGCCACCCATGGCCTTCATAAACACTTGCGTGTAGGTGGGCAGCAGCAGGTGGATGTCACCGGCAAACAGCAAGGCCAGCAACGCGAGCAGAGGGGCGAGGATCAGCACGTTGATGCCGCGATAGGCGAGGTACATCAACAATGCGAGGGAAATCAGAATACCGAGGGTACCCATGGCTGGTTCCTTTTGTTGTTGTTTTAAGCACCGCTCTATGGCGACGCTGATGAGCTTGCTCGTTAAGCCAGGCAGCGAGACAAAACGTTGGGCAGACTAGAGCGAAAGCTGTGCCAGACGGGGCTACGACTTTGGTCTAGGTGGCTGAAAGGCTTGTGCTTGATGGGTTGCGTCGGGCTTAGGCGGTTTGGCGTGGTTGCCGGGGGAGAACGATGTGTCTTTATTTTTGGAATCAGTCCAAATTTTTGGATTGCTCGATGGGCTTAAAGTCCAAAATTATGGACTTTCGCTTTTTTAGGCGCGGGGGACGCCTAGTTCCTTGCCCGCGATCTTTGGCATGTTCAGAAACATCGCGGCCAAGGGTTAGGCACCCCACCGTTCCTACAGTGAATTGCGTCCGCTTTGGGAGCCGCGCGACTGGCTTAGTCGTGCTTACCCAGCCCATGCAGCGCCAGCTTGGCATACAGCCCTGCGCGGGAAATTCCAAGGCGTTGCGCAGCCTGTTGGCGGTTGCCGGCTGTGGCCTGAAGGGCGTCGATCAGCGCCTGGCGTTCGGCCTGTGCCAGTTGCTCCGCCAATGTTTGCGACACGCTGGTCGCTGGCTGCGGTGCAGGGGTGTGCGCCGAGGGCGTCACCGGATCAACCAGCAGCGCCCGCGCAGCCGACGCATTCAGGCGCCCATCGACATCCAATTGCGCGCGCTCCAGCAGGTTGCGCAGCTCGCGCACATTGCCGCGCCAGGGTTGCGCGCTCAGCAGGGCGAGGGCGTCGTCGCTGACTTCCAGCGGGGCCTGAGTGGAGCGGTTGGCGATATCGTCGAGCAGGTGTTCCAGCAGCGCCGGAATATCTTCGCGGCGCTCACGCAGCGGCGGTACACGCAGGGTCAGCACGTTTAGGCGGTAGTAGAGGTCGTCGCGGAACTGCCCGGCGGCGACTTTGGCCTCTAGATCAATGTGCGTGGCAGCGATCACTCGCACATTCAACGGTTTGACCTGATTGGAGCCCAGCGGCTCAACCTCCTGCTCCTGCAATACGCGCAGCAGCTTGGCTTGCAGCGGCAGCGGTAGATCGCCGATTTCATCGAGAAACAGCGTGCCGCCGTTGGCCACCTCGAACTTGCCGATACGCGCCTTGCGATCTGCGCCGGTAAAGGCGCCGGGCGCGGTGCCGAACAGCTCGGCCTCGACCAGGGTTTCCGGAATGGCCGCGACGTTGACCGCGACAAACGGCCCGTTGGCCCGTGGCGACAGGTTGTGGATGCCTTGGGCCAGCAGCTCCTTGCCGGTGCCGGTTTCGCCGCGCAGCAGCACCGTGGCGTCCAGTTGTGCGGCGCGGCGGGCTTGGCGTTTGACTTCGCTGGCCGCCGTGCTGGCGCCGATAAATCCAGCAATGGTGTAACGCGCGCGGCGCGCCTTGGCCAATTCGTGCTGGGTGGCGACCAGCTGGCTCTGCAGGGTATTGAATTTGGCCATCAACGGCTTGAGGTGACGGGCGCGGTCGAACAGCACAAAGCCCAGCGCGCCGACCAGGGTGCCGTCCTCATCGCGCAACGGAATACGGGTGACCACAAAGTGTTCGCTGCCGAAGGCCATCAGGTCGAGCATACTCGGCTGGCCGCTTTCCACCACTTCGCGCAAGCGGCTGGCTGGCAGCACGTCTTCGATCTCTTTGCCGAGCACGCTGCGCGGGTCGCTAATGCCAACCTTTTCGGCGTACTTGTCGTTGATCCAGACAATCCGCGCCTGGCGGTTGACCGCGATGGTGCCCTCGCATTGCGCGTTCAGGTGGTCGAACAACAGCGGCATGGCCACGGCGCGGAAGCGCTCGGGCGAAACACCAATGATCAGGCCGTGTTGGTCGAGGTCGTCGCGGGCAATGGCCATGGGCGCAGTACATCCAGAATCAGGTGCGGCCGATTATGGGTGGCGCTGCGCGCAGGGGGCAACCGGAGGCGCTATGTACGTCGCCGGTAAGTGTCGAGTGCCATGTGCACGATCAGCCGCAGCTCTGCGTCACCGCGCCTGCAGCAGGTAATGACGCTTCTTGCCCAGGCTTAGCCGGCGGCCCAGCTGCCAGGCTTGCAACGGCTGGTCCGGGTTGCTCTGGCGTTCGCCATTCAACAGCAGACCGCCGCCGCTCGCCAGGCGGCGTACTGCGCTGCGTGAGGGCTGCAAGTTATGGCGCAGCAGCAGGTCGGTGAGGCTGAGACCGCCGGCCAGATCCTCCGCGCTAACGCTTAGCTGCGGTAGTTCGGTATCCGTTTCCTGCGCCGTGAACAGCGCCAGGGCGGTGGCTGCGGCGTCGCGTGCGGCCTGCTCACCATGGGCTAGGGCAGTGGTGGCGTTGGCCAGGATGATTTTCGCCTGGTTCAGCTCGGCGCCTTCGAGAGCGCTCAAGCGCGCTACCTCATCCAGCGGTAGTTCACTGAACAGGGCGAGAAAGCGCCCCACGTCAGCGTCATCGCAATTGCGCCAGAACTGCCAGAAGTCATACGGCGAGAGCTTGTCGCCATTCAGCCACACCGCGCCGCTGGCGGATTTGCCCATCTTGCGCCCGTCACGGGTGGTCAGCAGCGGCATGGTCAGGCCGAACAGCGGCTGGCTGCCCTGGCGCCGGCCCAGTTCCACGCCATTGATGATATTGGCCCACTGGTCGGCACCACCCAGTTGCAGGGTGCAATTGTGCCGGCGCGCCAGCTCAGTGAAGTCGTGGGCCTGCAGCAGGGTGTAGCCAAACTCCTGAAAGCTCAGCGAATGTTCACGCTCCAGGCGGTTGCGCACGGCGTCGAAGGTCAGCAGGCGGTTGATGGAAAAGTGCCGGCCGACCTGGTCGAGAAACTGCAGGTAGCCGATACCGTCCAGCCAGTCGGCGTTGTCCACCACCAGGCCGTCGCCGGGGCCATCGCCCAGCTGGATGTAGCGGGCAAAGCAGCCGGTAATCCCGGCGATGTTGTGCAGAATCTGCGCTTCCGTCAGCACCGGCCGGCTGCTGTCGCGAAAGCTTGGGTCGCCGATGCGTGTGGTGGCGCCGCCGATCAGCAGGATCGGTTTGTGCCCGGCGTGTTGCAGGTGGCGCATCAGCATCAAGGCTTGCAAATGGCCGACGTGCAGGCTGTCCGCCGTGGCATCGAAACCGAGGTAAAAGGTGATCGGGCCCTGGCTGAGCGCCAGGCGCAGGCCATCGAGGTCGGTGCTTTGGTGGATAAAACCACGGGCAGCGAGCTGGTCGAGTAGATCAAAGGTGTTACTGGGCATAAGTGTCTCCTGGTTAAGGCAAAGGCCTGAGGAGACTGGAGTGGGGGTGTGCTATCCGGGCCGCCTCAGGCGGTTCGGACATGCAACAACGCATCTACCGCCTGGTGAGAGGGGGCAGGGCGTAATAAAACGCGGAAATTGGGCAAATGTGCGTGTGCATGGGGCGGCACTTTAAGGGCTTTGGCGGGCAAGTCAACCGCCCGTGATCGGCGGTTCGCACGTTGCCTATCTGGTCAAGGCCCTGGCAGTTGAGGCACAGTGAGCCATCAAACCGCCACCCATGCAGCGCCGGGCCATGTTTTTTCGACCGCGAACCAAACCGGGCAGTGACAGCAACGCCGCCGTCGACGACTTGCAGGACGTTGGTCAGCGTTCGTTGATCCGTATGATCTTTGCCAGTACCGGGCTGACCCTCGGAGTGTTCTGCGCGCTGCAATTTATGGCCGGTAACTACCTGTTCGCCAGTTTCGAGTTGGTTGCCACCGCAACGTTACTGTGGGGCGCCTGGCGGATTGTCCGGGTGCGCAACCTATTGCCCTGGATCTACCTTTACCTGGTGCCGACCTTCAGCTTTCTGCTGTACATCATCGTTATCCCCAACGCCTCGAAAACCGCCTTTGTCTGGGTCTACAGCATTCCTGTGCTGTCCTACCTGCTGCTCGGGCTCAAGCGCGGCAGCTTGCTGTCACTGCCTTTTGTGATCGGCGCTTGCCTGCTGTACCTGTACACCTACCCGGTTCAGCGCGATGCCGAAAGCCTGATCGACCTGGGTAACGCCGTGTTTTGCGGTGTGATGATTCTGGTCTTCGTCTACCTCTACGAAGCCCGGCGCGCCACTGCCTACCAAAAGTTGCAGCATATGGCGCGCACCGATGCGCTGACTGGTGTGGCCAGCCGTGGCAGCTTCCAACAAAGCCTGGAGCAGAGCATCCGCGAGGCGAAACGCAGCCAGGCCAAGCTGGTGCTGGTGGTATTGGATATCGACTATTTCAAGGCGGTGAATGACCAGTACGGCCACGATGCTGGCGATCAAGCGCTGCGGCACATCTGCAACAGCCTCAGCCATCGGCTGCGGTCCACCGATACGCTGGGTCGCCTGGGGGGTGAAGAGTTTGGCCTGCTGCTGCGCAACACCGATGGCCGCGGCGCCGAACCCTTGGTGGAAAACCTGCGTGCGCAACTGTGTAGCCAACCGATGCGTTATGGCAGCCAGGACATTCCCTTGTCCGCCACCTTCGGCCTTGCCGAGTGGCCCGCCGATGGCAGTAGCGCCGAGCAGCTTTACCGCTGCGCCGACCAGCGCCTGTATCGCGGTAAAGAGCAGGGCCGTAACTGCGTGGTTGGTCGGCACAGTGCCGAGCATGTCGGCGAGTAACGTCGCTGCATGGTAATCGGTCATAGCGCCTCTGTTACGCCGTCTACACTCAGATCGGCCCATCGATTAATCGCTGCGTCGGCATGCCCGCGGGCGACTTCCTTGGCGAAGTAACGGGTCAAACAGGGACTTTTAATGACCGTTCTGTCTGCCTTTCTCAAGCAGGTGATCAAACTCTGGTACTCCCCCGATCTAGCCCTGATTGGGCAGCGCCGCGAGCGCCGTATGCGCATGCGGGCCAGCCTGGTCTTGCTGCTGGTGGGCAGCTTCTGGGGCATCTTCTTCAGCCTGCGTGGGCAGTGGGGGGTTGCCTTGATGGACCTGGCGATGATCCTTTGCGGCATCGGTGTGTTCACCCTGACGCTGCGCAACCAGGTGCGCCAGGCCAATATGTTGCTGTTCGGCGTGATCATTTTGGTGATCGTTGGCACCACCCTGTTGATGGACCCGCACACCGCCGCCGCGCCGCGCGCCACGCATCTGTACCTGCTGCCGATTGCCGTCGCTGCGCTGATGGCTTTTCGCGATGAGCCGATCTGGTTGCGCTATGGCGTTGCCTTGCTCTGCCTGAGTTTGTTTACCGCCCTGGCCTCTTCATCCTGGAGCCCGACAACGGCTTATCACCTTCCGGATGAGGTACGGATCAGCGGCTCCTGGGTGCAGGGCATTGCCGCCATGCTGATGCTGTTTGTGCTGTTGCACATTCTGCAAAGCGATACCGTTGAACGCTCGATGCTCGATGCTCGACAGCGACCTCGACGTAGCACTGCGCGAGCAGCAGTTTGTGCTGCACTACCAGCCTCAGCTCGACAGCACTGGCAAGGTCATTGGCGCCGAAGTGTTGATCCGCTGGCAACACCCCGTGCGCGGCTTGCTCGGTCCCGGCGAGTTTATTGACCATGCAGAAAAGACCGGGATGATCATCCCCATCGGCCAATGGGTGCTGGAGCAGGCTGTTCGCCAGCTGCGCTGTTGGAAGGACGACCCACGCTACGCCGACATCGGTTTGGCGGTGAATATCAGCCAGAAGCAGTTTCGCCAAAGCAATTTTGTGGCGGACATACTGCGGCTGATCGACGAGCACGCCATCGACGCCCGCCGCCTCGACTTGGAACTGACCGAAACCCTGATCGTGCAAGACATCGACGACCTGCTGCGGAAGATGAACGCCCTGGTCGAGCGCGGCGTGCGCTTCTCCCTGGACGACTTCGGCACCGGCTTCTCGTCCCTCAGTCACCTCAAACGCTTGCCCCTCAACACCCTGAAAATCGACCGCTCATTCGTCTGCGACCTGCTCACCGACACCAGCAGCCAAACCATCGTGCGCACCGTTATCGCCCTGGCACAAAGCATGGGCATGAACGTGATTGCCGAAGGTGTAGAAACCGACGCGCAGCAGCAGGTTTTGCTCAGTAACGGCTGCATGCAGTTTCAGGGCTACCTGTTCAGCAAGCCGCTGCCCTTGCAAGCGTTTACTGCGTTTGTGGAGAGGCAAAATGGTTGAAGAGTAGATATGAAGTCGATACAGGTAGAAACGCAAAAGCCGCGCAGTGCGCGGCTTTTTATTTGGTGGGCCCACACGGACTCGAACCGTGGACCAAAGGATTATGAGACAGTAAAAAGCACGTTTCTGGTCGTTTCCCAGCGTCTCCCGAAAAAAGCCGATTTAGCGCGTTATCCTAAATTCAAGGGGTTAGGTGTTTCCCCTTGGTTCTGGGTATGGCCGGTCATGCCCTAAGAAACGGTACGCAAAACGGTACGCAGAAATGGCAGAGGCATCGGGTAAGGCGAGTAGTAGGAAATTTCTGACAGATGTGGAGCTGAAGGCGCTTAAGCCTGGTCAGACTGCAACCGATTCACTGCCAGGCCGAGGTAGTGGATCAATCTTGTTCGAGTGCCGTGCTTCAGGAGCTGTTGAAGGGTACTACCGCCGCCGCGATGGCGGGGGCCAGAAGATCAAGCTAGGGGTCTTCAAGAAAACACCCAAGAGCCCCGGCCTCTTACTTACTGAACTTCGCGAGCAAGCGGTACGTTACGCAAAGATCGCGGCAGAGCATGGCGACATTAAGGCTTACCTAGCCAGATGTGCTGCCGAGGAAGAGGTCGAGCAAGCAGAACGCCAGCGCCAGCTGCATGAGCAGCAGCGACTTGCTGCAATAGAGGCGTCAAAAGGCACTTTGTCCGAATTGTTTCGGGATTACATTGAAGACCGTCGCCGTGATGGTGTTTCAGCTGCGCAGATCAAGGAGTTCGAGCGTGTGCTGTCTAAGGATCTGGAAGGCGAGAAAGTTGTAGCCGTGAGCAAGGAAGGCCAAGAGGAACGGCTCGACATCATGAATATGAAGGCCAAGGATGTCAGGCCGGAGCATGTGAATCTTCTGCTGAAACCAATCTGGGACAGGGGAGCTGGGCGTCAGACGGGCAAGGTTCGTTCGTTTCTTGTAGCTGCTTTCAATTTTGGCTTGAAAGCTGAGCATCATATCGACCGAAGCAGTGCTAAAAGCTACGGACTTCAGATGAATCCTGCGGATCCAGTGACTGTCCCGAACACTTCAAAGCCTGGCGAGCGCTCCTTGACTGATAAGGAGCTGAAGCAGTTTTGGTACACCATCACCAAGGTCGATTCGGTTGGTGCAATTATGGCGCGTGTCTTTCACTTTGCTTTTGCTACTGCAGGGCAGCGTCCCCTCCAGTTTATCCGTGAGCCCTGGACCAGCTACAACCTTCAAAAGAAGTATTTGAAGATCATCGATAGCAAAGGGCGTGGCAGTAAAAAACGTGCACACTTCGTTCCCTTAAGCCGCAGGGCCTTGCAGGTACTCGAACAGGTTCGTGCCCTGCAGTCTCCAGGGGCCGTATACCCCTGGAGTGTTGGTGGACAAAAGCCGATTCACGCGTCCAGTTTGTCTCATGCTGTGAGCGAGTGGTTTGCTACTGACCACGCCAAAATGAACGGCCAGCCCATTCCAAAATTTAGCCCACGTGATATTCGGCGCACATGCACACAGTTCATGCAGCGTAACGGCATCAAGGATTTCGATAGTGACGCGTTGCAGTCACACGGACAAACAGGTGTTGTCGTTACGCACTATCGCAATAACCCTGAAGCGAAATTGCCTCAGATGCGCCCGACCATGGAGGCTTTCGATGCCGTGCTTAGCCGCCTGCTCGATAGTCCTGATGAGGATGAGCATCAGGCTGAGCAGCTGGATTTGTTCGAAAATAGATAAGTTTCAGGAAAGTCAAGTATTTTGTTGCGCGGCCTTGGTTGCTGTGGAAATATACAGGTGTGAGGTTATCCGGAGCCTCTAGGTTTGCTGCTGTGACGTTGTCTACTTGATGCGCAGCGGAATTGGAAAAGTAGAACTAATGCCTTGAAGGCAAGATCCGGCAGAGCAGTCAGCTATGAGGAACGCATTACCACCGCAGTGCCCACATGAATCCACCAGCCTCTCTTTCTGGGAGGTGGGTTATGTCTGAGATGATCCTTCTGGACTTCAATGCGGTTAGCCGCAAAGTCGGATTGAGTCGTAAAACTATCTACTGCCGTATCCGAGAGGGTGACTTCCCGAAACAGGTCAAGATAGGCCGAGCAAGCCGCTGGCTTCAGCATGAGGTTGACGACTGGATAATCAGCGCAGCTGCAGCGAGATAGCAAAGAGGCCGGTCAAGTGACCGGCATTTTTTTGCCTGAAAGGACCATAGGACTTTTGATCCTATGATCTCAGGTCGAATAAGGCGGGTGGCTGTAGAGCCTCTGTAGCGTTCCTAATTACAAAAATGACTGATACGGCCAACACAAGGCTTTTGCTGGTCTGCAGTGGCTGGGCTTTCCCATTCATGCGGTGTTGCTGCATGCGGGTGATGGAGTCGCTATTACCGACCCATCTACTAGAGTTGAGAGTGAAGCGTTACGTGCAAGCTTGTCTGTGACGCTTTGATCGCCAAACCCCTTAATGCTCAAGTGGCTCGGGCGCACATAAAGGTTCACCTTGCTCTGCACGAAGCGGCTAAAAGACTCGCTAATCATGACGCTTTAACAGGGCTTCCAAATCGCGCGCTACTTCAGGATCGAACTGAGCAGGCTTTGCAGAAAGCGCGCCGCAACAATACTCGCGTGGCTATGCTCTTGCTGGATTTGGATAATTTTAAATTGCTTAATGATTCGTTAGGCCATTCAGTGGGCGATGATTTGCTTAAGGATGTTGCAGATCGTTTAGATGAAGTGTCAAGAAGTTTGGATACAGTGAGCAGGCAGGGTGGTGATGAGTTTGTTGTTCTTTTGCCTGAGATTACCAATTTCGATGCTGTAAGTGATTTTGCTGAGCGGCTTTTAGTTGCGATTAACTCACCATTCTCAATTAAAGGGAGTCGCTATGACTTGAGTGTCAGCATCGGAATAAGCCTATATCCGGATGATGCAAATGATGCTGAATCATTATATCGCCATGCTGATGCCGCAATGTACCAAGCAAAAATCGATGGGCGTAATCGCTACCGCTTTTTTTCTGCAGATATTGAGCAGTCTATACGTGGGCGCCATCTGCTTGAACAACACATGCGCAGTGCCTTGGATGCACGAGTTTTTGAGGTTTTTTATCAAGCAAAAGTAATTGCTGATGAGAACAAGATTGTTGGTATGGAAGCTTTGTTGCGCTGGCGTGGTGAAGATGATGAGTTAATTTCGCCGGCAGAGTTTATCCCCTTAGCTGAAGAAACCGGCTTGATCATTCCGTTAGGAAAGTATGTGCTGCAGCAGGCGTGTTTTGATGCTAAATCGCTTATAGATCAAGGCGCCAATATTATTGTTAGCGTCAATATATCGGCTGTGCAGTTTCGAGAGGAGTCATTCTTGCAGATGGTGCAGGAATCTCTGCAGGTGTCAGGTCTTAAATCGTGCTTTCTTGAGTTGGAAATTACCGAAGGCGTACTTGCTAAGAACATACAGCGAACCCAGCAGTTGCTGTCATCATTGAGAGCTTTAGGGGTTCGTATTGCGCTTGATGACTTTGGTACGGGTTATTCCAGTCTCACTTACCTTAAGAGTTTCCCGTTGGATGTTTTAAAAATCGATCAAGGTTTCGTGCGTGACATGTTGATCGATAAGAGTGATGCGGTAATCGTTGATGCGATTGTTAGGATTTCTCAAGCGTTTGAGTTGGAGTTGGTGGCCGAGGGTGTTGAAACACTGGAGCAGGTATCTGCCTTGCAGTCATTAGGTTGCCGTATTATGCAGGGGTATTTATATTCAAAGCCTATAGCTTTTGAGGAGTTTGTTGCCTTGCTTCATTCTGGTAAGTTTGGTTTTAAATAGTCTCTTGGTTTTTCTTTCGGGTTTTTATGAGTCGTATTGGAATGCAGTGGCTATGCAATGGAAAGTAAATCGCCAAGTGCGCTAGGTGAAGGTTATTTAGCTGTTCCTATTGGGTTGGTTAAATCTGTGGCTAGGTTGCAGGGACATTTAATCAGTGGCGGGGCGGCGTCACTTATGTCGTTGCGAGAGGTAGATTATGGTTCTGTTGTCGAGTCGTTTGAATTTATCAAATTTCGATTTGGTGGCAATCTAGGTTTGATAAAAAATGTATTGAATAGCTTTGCAGCTTCGCAATTAAATCAACTTGAGCGGCTAAGTGATTTTTCCAAGCATCGAGACCCTGTTGGTGCAGCAGCTGTGCTTCATGCTATGAGAGGTACGTGTGGCACCATGGGGGCACAGCTGCTTTCAACGTTCGCCGGGGAGCTTGAGCATCGCCTGATTCATGATGACGAAGAATCGCAGTTATATCTGCTGGCTGATGAAAGCCTTGTTGATTTATTGCGTGAGCTAATTGTTTTTAGCGACAAGATTTTAAAGAATATGTTTGATGTATCAGTGTGATGGTAGTGTTTAGGCAGATTTGGGCGTATAAAAATCGTTGATGAGTTTTTTGGTTTTGACTAAGTGTGCTCATGTTTCTTGTCATGAGTTTGCTCTGATTGCTCCGGGTTTTAATTTTAGAGCGAGCGTTTAAGTAAATTTATTATTAGCCTAAGCAGGTGCTGGGGGCTATACATAGCTACAGACATAACAAAAAATGCTGCGCTTGCCTTATTGGATGAAGGCTGTAGGAGTGACAGATGCATGTGATGATTCTCGAAGACGATGTCTGGATTGCTGACCTCTTGCGTCAAATCGTTCACAGCCTCCGCCCGCAGGCGCAAATTAGCTGCAAAACAAGCGTAAACGCTGCTTTGGATGAGTGGCAGAGCAACCCTGCGGATCTGGTGATTTGCGACTGGAACCTCCCTGACGGGCCTGGCACTCGTTTGCTTGAGCGAATCCGCAGGCAGGATACTCAGGTGCCTCTTGTCATGATTACCGGGCGTGCAGATCGTGACAGTGTGCTGGAGGTGCGGTCGCTACGGGTGAGCGCGTTTATCAGCAAGCCCTTTCAGGTACCCAAGGTTCTGGCTTGCTTGGATCGTTTATTACCTGCCACCAGTTCGTTGAGCCCCGCTGTCGCACCTGCGGTTGAGCGTTTTACGGATTTTCTGGCTGAGCAAACAAGCGAAAAACTTGATATGCCGTTGCAAGCGAGCAGCTTTGCCAGGCTCGTCGCGCTTGGCAAGCAGCCGGCAGAGTTGCGCGGACTGTACGAAATTGCGCGTGAGGAGCCTGCCATCACCGCGCGTCTTTTGGCTGCCGCCAATGGTGCTCAGTACAGCAATGGCGGCTCAGCCTGTATGAGTGTGCACGAGGCTTTGCAGACACTCGGTGTCGCCACCAGCTTGAATATTGCGCTTGGGCTAACCCTTCGGCCTGAGGCTGAGCTACAGGACCCCGAGCTGGTTTTGATTGCCCAGGAGCAGTTCGGACAGACCCAGTCTTTGTGCAAGCGCGTAGCGGATTTGGCTGCGGCCTGTCGTATTGATCCTGCGTCGCTGCACAGTGCGGCGCTGTTGCATCGTATGGGTGAGCTTTGTGTGTTGGGGCAGGCCCAACTCTGGCGTGATAAAGGGCACAGCTTATCTCTGGAAGACTTAAGCCACGCTCTGGCCAATAGCAGCAGCGAGTTGGCGGGGCGCCTGAAGGCACACTGGCGATTACCTATCCCTTTGCGGGACCTTATTGGCGCTTGCTATGCGCTACCGGCGATCAATACGCGGCGTGAAGCCATACTCATGCATCTTGCCGCTACCGAGCTTATCGGTCAGGCAGATCCATCCAAACTAGCTCGTTTACGTCGGCTTGTTGGCCTGAATTGATAGGTGCGTGGCACATAATGAGCAAACCCAAGTCGCTTACTTTTTTTATTGTGCTAGGCGGCAGCCTTTGCCTGACACTGTTGTTTGTGGGCTTGTATTGGCAGACCATAAGTGAATGGGATGCCCTCTGGCAGCATTCCAAGCAGGCCGAGCAGCGCCTGATCATTCAGAGTGATCAGCCCAACAGCCTTGAGTCTGAGTTATCGGTGCAGCACTCTGAGAACGAGCCCGCGAGCTTGCGCGTAGCCCAGTCCTACGAGCAGCACCTCAGTGATAAAAGGCAGCTGTTCATTAGATGGTCAGTTGCATGGTTGGCAGCTCTTGGCCTTTTGCTGTTGATGTTCTGTGCCGCTCGCTATAACACCCGGCAACAGTCGCTCATTCATCAGGCTGACCTAGAGGAACGTCACCGAGAAAGTGAGCAAGCCCGTGAGTTGTTAGGGTTGATTACCTGGGCTCAGGCTGAATATATCCAGACGGATAATCAGCGCGACAGTTTTAATACATTGCTTAATCGCGTCTTGGCCGTCACTGAAAGTCAGTTCGGATTTATCGGTGAGGTACTCCAAGATCTGCAAGGCCTGCCGTACCTGCGCACTTATGCCATCAGCAATATCGCCTGGGATCAGGCCAGCGCTGATTTTTATTCTGAGCGTGCAGATCAGGGAATGGAGTTTCATAACCTCGACACGTTATTCGGTCGTGTAATTCGTGATGCCATGGCACTGATCACAAATACCCCCAGCGAAGATCCCCGGCGTGGTGGGTTGCCGCCTGGTCATCCACCTTTGGAGGCTTTCGCGGGGTTTCCGTTGTTCGCTAACGGTCAGATGGTTGGGATGCTGGGTATTGCAAACCGTCCAGGTGGTTATGTTGATGAATTCGCTGAACAGCTCAAGCCTCTTCTGGCAACGCTGGGTCAGCTGATTGAGGCGTTGCGTCGCGATATTCAGCGTCAGCAAACCCAGCAAAGTCTGCAGCGGCAACAATATGCGTTAAGCGCACTTAACCAAATTGCTGCACTGGCTCATTTGGATAATCAGCAGCAACTGCGCGCTGCTTTGCAGCTGGGCGCTGATTTTTATGGTACCCCGCTGGGACTCATCAGTCAGATTGAAGGCGAGGACTATCATGTCCTGGCGCAGTTTTCTCCGCCGGGCACGCTACAAGATGGCCAGCACTTCAGTCTGGGCGAAACATACTGCAGCCTCACCCTAGCTGGCCGTGATGTATTGGCTATCGACCATATGGGCAACAGCGAGTATGCGCACCATCCCTGTTACCCCGCGTTTAGTTTGGAAACCTATATCGGAATTGCAGTTGTAGTCAGTGATCGTGTCTTCGGTACGCTGGCGTTTTGCTCAACTGAGCCTCGTAAAGTGCCATTCGACGACGCGGAGTTGGAGTTTCTCCGCCTTTTTGCTCGCTGGGTTGGTGCCGTGCTGGAGCGTCAACAGCAGGAGCATGCCCGCCAGGTCTTGCTGCAACGCTTGGATGAGTCGCAGCGTATCGCTCGCCTCGGGCATTGGGAGGCCAATCTTGATGATGGCAGTCTGTATTGGTCAGCGCCTATCTATGAGATTTTCGGTTATGACATTGAGCATTTCACCCCTAGCGTTGAGGGCTTTAAACGCTGTGTGCATCCTGAGGATGTAGCCATCGTCGAAGCATCAGAGGCTCGGGTAAATGCGGGAGGTGAGCATAATGTTCGCCACCGCATTATTCGCCCAAATGGCGAGGTGCGTTGGGTGCAGGAATTAGCGCGGCTGCAACCCGACGCTGAGGGGCGTTTGGTGCGCCTGGTCGGTACCGTACAAGATGTTACCGAGCAAGCTATGGCTGAGTTCACCCTAAAGAGCCAAGGCGAGCGTTTGCAGAGCATCATTGCAGGTACCAATATCGGCACCTGGGAATGGAACGTGCAATCCGGTGCGACCGTATTCAACGAACGCTGGGCGGAGATCATCGGCTATCGCTTGGATGAGCTCGCCCCCATCGACATTAACACCTGGTTGAGCCATGCCCACCCAGATGATCTGGAGCAGTCAGGTGAGCTGCTTCAAGCTCATTTTCGCGGTGAAACACCCTATTACGACTGCCAGTGCCGAATGCGCCATAAGGACGGACATTGGGTCTGGGTGCATGATCGCGGTTGCGTCGTCAGTTGGAGTGCCGATGGCGAACCGCTGATGATGTATGGCACGCATGCTGACATCACGGAAGTGCGTGAACAGCAAGAGGCGATTTATCAGGCGCGCGCCTTCCTGCAAGCAGTACTCGATTCAGCTACAGGGGTCAGCGTGATCGCTACTAATCCGGCTGGCCGGATTACCCTGTTCAATCGTGGTGCCGAACGTCTGCTCGGCTACAGCGCTGACGAGGTTGTTGGTTTGCATACGCCAGCACTGTTTCACCTTGCTGGTGAGGTTGAGCAGCGTGGCCTGCAGTTAAGCGAGCAACTTGGGATGGCGATCAGCGGGTTTGAGGTGTTTGTCCACCAGGCCCGCAGCGGCGAACCCGAAACCCGGCAGTGGACTTACCAGTGCAAGGATGACAGTCAGCGCCAAGTTAACCTGACCGTCAGTGCCATGTTCGATCAGCACGGTCAAATCACCGGATTTTTGGGTATTGCCAGTGATATCAGTGAGCTTCAAGCCGCAACACGTTCGCTGCAGAAAAGTGAAAGCCGCTTTCGTGGCTTGGTTGCCAACCTGCCTGGCATGGTTTACCGGTGTGAGAATGATTCCGAGTGGACCATGCGCTTTATGAGTGACGAGGTTGCTGAACTGTCCGGCTTTCCGGCCAGCGACTTTATCGATAATCGAGTTAGAACGTATGCGAGTGTGATCCACCCGGATGACCTGCATATTACCTATCAGGCCGTCGGCGCTATCGAACGAAAAGAGACGTTCGAATTGACCTATAGGTTGCAGCACGCGGATGGCCACAGCGTATGGGTGCGAGAGAAAGGGCGCGGTGAGTACGACCAAGGGGGGGCGTTGCTCTGGGTGTCCGGATTCGTCTGGGATATCAGTGACCGCAAGCAGGCAGAGGATGCTTTGTGCGTTAGCCAGCAGCGTTTCAGCGGGGCATTCAATACCGCGCCTCAGGGTATGGCCATGGTGGGCTTGGATGGCCGTTGGCTTGAGGTCAACGATGCACTCTGCGCAATGCTGGGTTACAGCCGCAGTGAGCTTCTTCAGCTGGACTACCAGCACATCACCCATCCCGATGACCTTGAGACTGACCTGCAGCTTTTGCAGCGGCTGCTCAATGGCGAGATCAACGACTACCAACTGGAAAAACGCTACCTGGATAGACAAGGTCGGGTAATTTGGATTTTGCTGAGCGTGTCACTGGTGCGCGACGCCCTAGGTCAGCCTTTGCATTTCGTATCGCAAATTCAGAACTTCAGTGAGCGGGTCGAGGCCGAAAAAGCACTTCGCGAGCGTGAGGAATACCTGGGCACTCTGCTTGATAACGTTATTGATGCAATCATCACGATTAACGAGCAGGGGTTAATAGAGACCTTTAACCCAGCCGCTGAGCGCATTTTCGGTTATCGCCTGGAGGATGTAAGAGGGCAGAGCGCCAACTTACTCACGTCTGCTTATTACCGAACCAAGTATGACGACCTAGCGACCTATCTGCAGAGTGGTGTCGCGGGCATTCTGGGTAGACCCAAAGAGCTACCGGCCCAGCGCCAGAGTGGCGAACAGTTCGTTATGGAGCTGGCGGTGTCGCAGATTACCTATCAGGGCGGGCTTCGTTTTATTGCCGTAATCCGCGACATCAGCGAGCGCAAGCGCATCGAGCAAATGAAAAATGAGTTTGTTTCTACAGTCAGCCATGAGCTGCGCACGCCACTGACCGCCATCGCAGGTGCCCTGGGCCTGATAAACGGTGGCGCTTTGGGTGAGGTGCCTGTTGTGATGCAGGACATGCTGCGTATCGCTCAGGGTAATAGCCAGCGTCTTGGCGAATTGATCAATGACCTGCTGGATATGGACAAGCTCATAGCCGGCAAAATGACCTTCGATATACGCCTACAGCCTCTGCAAAAGCTACTCGAAGCGGCTATTGAACAGAACCAGCCCTATGCTGAGCAGTATCGTGTCCAGTTGCAGTTACTTCAGCCAGCAGGTGATCTACAGGTTCGGGTAGACCGTCAGCGGTTGGGGCAGGTGTTGGCCAATCTGTTGTCCAATGCGGCCAAGTTTTCTCCAGAGGGCAGCGCCGTTGAGGTCGCTGTTGCAAGCAAGAATGATTATGTACAGGTCAGCGTAAGCGACCAGGGCCCTGGTATACCTCAAGCGTTTCGTCAGCGAATCTTCAGCAAGTTTTCTCAGGCGGATGCAACCGATACGAGGCAGAAGGGTGGTACCGGGTTGGGGCTGGCCATCAGCAAGCAACTGATTGAACAAATGGGTGGGCAGATCGGTTTCGACTCGGTAGAAGGTCAGGGCAGCACGTTCTGGATTGAACTGCCCGTGGAGCCTTCCCTATGAGTGATCACAGCCCGCGCAGGTTGATCACGGGTATGTTGAGCAGCCTGGCCATTCTGCTGATTCTTGGCCTGGGTGTGGAACTGCTGTTACGGCAGTACAGCCTGCGTCAGCACGAACTTGAGCAGCAACGCCTGCTGGCCCATGCCTATGAAGTCCGGGCAGTACTACTGGCTGAACTAAACGCCACCCTGCATCTGGCTACCGGTCTTGCCAGCTACATTCCCGCCAAGCAGGGGCGCATCGATGAAGCTGAATTACAGCCCTGGCTGCGCGGTCTCTTTGAGCAGGGGCGGCATATTCGCAACATAGGCTTGGCACCAAGTAACCGCATTGATTTTCTCTACCCGCTGGCAGGTAATGAGTCTGCACTGGGGCTTTATTACCCGGATCTGGCTGCGCAATGGCCGGCCATTCAACGTGTCATCGCCAGCCGTAAGCCACATCTGGTAGGGCCGCTGCCTCTGCTTCAGGGGGGGCAAGGGTTGATCTACCGAGTACCGGTTTTTCTAAATGACCAAAGCTACTGGGGGCTGATCAGTACCGTTATCGATTTCGAACAACTGGCCGCTGAAGTCGAGTCTATAGCCCGCAAGCGCGGTATAGCTGTGACGTTTACGCCAGCAGATCAGGCGGCTAAGGCTGCCAATCAAGACGCTGTGGGGCTACCTGTTTCCTTGGCTGGCGCCCAGTGGCAACTTCAGGCTGCGTCCCTGAACCCTGCGAGGAAAACCTTTATCGGGTTGCGAATACTCGGTTGGGGATTAGCTTTTACCGTGGCCGGGTTAATTGGTTTTGCCCTGCACACGCAGCAACGCCGAGCCAACCTGTTGTTGGCGCTCAATCAAAGCCAACGAGATTTTCTTCAGGCGTTTGAATTAGCTCCGCAAGGTATGGTGCTGATGTCGGCTGAAGGTGTGCTGCTTGCCGTGAACCAGGCGTTTAGTCGGTTATTGCAATTGCCCGTAGAGCAACTGCTGCATCGCCCACTCCACTCATATTGCCTGCCTACTGAGCATGAGTCGCTCTCTGTACATGTCTCGGCTATTCGCCCAGGTCATAACAACAGCTGGTTTTTGACCTTGGTTGATGCGCAGTATCTGCAGATTCCAGTTGAGTGCAGTGCTGCGATTCTTGGCTCTTTGGGTGGTGCTGATGAGGTGTGCATTCTGCATGTGCAGGACATGCGGGAGCGGTTGCGTCTACAACGCCTGCAGAGCGAGTTTACGGCCAGTGTCAGCCATGAATTACGCACACCACTGACTGCCATCGCTGGTGCGCTGGGGCTGATTAACGGTGGGGTGCTGGGTGAGGTACCTCACGCCATGCAGCAACTGCTGCAAATCGCCCATGCCAACAGCCTGCGTTTGCAGGCGTTGATTGATGATTTACTGGACATGGAAAAGCTCATGGCCGGTAAGATTCGCGTTGAGCTGCGCGATCAGTGGCTATGGCCGTTGCTCGAAGAGGCCGTGGCGCATAATCAGCCCTATGCAGATCAACATCAGGTCTCGTTGCATCTGGTGGGACCTCCCCGCAGTGTGCGTGTTGTGGTGGATGAGCAGCGCCTGGCCCAGGTGCTGGCTAATCTGCTATCCAATGCAGCCAAGTTCTCTCCGCCGGGTACTCAGGTAAGGCTGTTGGTCGAGGAGCATGCCGATCAGGTCAGGGTCAGTGTCCAGGATCAAGGGGCGGGTATTGATGATGATTTTAAGGCCCGAATTTTCAGCAAATTTTCCCAGGCAGATGCCAGTGACCGCCGACAGAAAGGTGGCACAGGTCTTGGCTTGGCGATTAGCAAGGAGTTGCTAGAACGCATGCACGGACGTATCGGTTTTGACTCCGTCAAAGGTCAGGGCAGTACCTTCTGGTTTGAACTCCCCCTCCATACAACCTCGACGCAGCGGGCCAATTTATGAGCAAGCATCCAGGGCACCCTCAGGCCCCGCTTAATGAGCCCAGTCGACTTGCAGCTTTGCTTGCATTCGAGCTGCTGGACACACCTGCCGAAGCCATGTTCGACAACATCACTACATTGGCGGCGCAGATCTGTAATACCCCGATTGCGCTGATTTCACTTGTTGATGCCGAGCGTCAGTGGTTCAAGAGCCGTGTCGGGTTGGGGGCGAGCGAGACACCACGGGAGCTGGCTTTCTGTGCCCATGCGATCAATCGTGACGAGCTTTTTGAAATCGAAAATGCGCTGCTCGACCCACGCTTTAGCGATAACCCATTGGTCACCAGCGACCCTGATATTCGCTTCTATGCCGGTATGCCGCTCAGCGATGGGCATGGGCATAACCTTGGCACTTTGTGTGTGATTGACCGGCAGCCGCGTCAGCTCAATGAGCAGCAGCGACAGAGCTTGAAGCTGCTTGCGCAACAAACGGTACAACTCTTCGAGTTGCGGCTGCAGTCGCGTCATCAGCGCGAGCAAGCTGCCGTTCACAAAGCCATTCTGGGCAGCGCGGGTACTGCGGTGCTGGTGGTCGACCCTGCTGGCTTGATTCAACAAGCCAGCCCAGGTGTTGCAAACTTGCTGGGCTACAGCGCAGATGGCCTGCTCGGGCGAGAGCTTGAATTGCTCCTGCCGCTAAATGATCGCCAGTTGACCCGTGATGCACTGCGTTCAATACCTGCTCAAGGCAGCAGCCAGAGCCAACTGCATGAAGTGCAGATGCGACATGCCTCCGGCCATACGGTACCGGTGTTGTTGAACCTTTCTCCCGTCTGCCTGGAGGACAAGTTCGATCTAGGCTATCTGTGCATTGTTCATGATCTGAGTTATCGCGAAGAAGCGCTGCAGCGCTTACAGCTGCTTAGTGCTCAATTGCCGGGCGTGGTCTATCAGTTCCAACTATTCGAAGACGGTCGCAGCTGTTTCCCCTATGCCAGCCAAGGCATTGAAAGTATTTACGGGCTTTCGCCGGAGGCAGTTGCGAACGATGCTACTGCCGCATTTGCCCTGATTGATTCCGATGATTTGCAGGGGATAAGTGACAGCATTGCCACCTCTGCCGCCAATCTTGAGCTATGGCATCAGGAGTACCGGGTTCTCCACCCCACTAAGGGGCTTATCTGGGTTGAAGGACGAGCTGCGCCACAACGCGGTGCCGACGGCAGCGTCATATGGCATGGCTTTATCAGCGACATCAGCGAGCGCAAGCATCTTGAGCGGTTAAAGGATGAGTTTGTGTCCACTGTCAGTCACGAGCTGCGTACACCGCTGACTTCTATTACCGGCTCACTTGGTCTTATCAACGGTGGTGCCCTCGGCGCAGTGCCTGATGCCATCAAAGACATGCTGGCGATTGCGGAGGGCAACAGTCGCCGCTTACGTCAGTTGATTGATGACCTGCTGGATATGGACAAGCTGATTGCTGGGAAAATGAGCTTTGATCTGCAACCGATCAAGCTGGATGAGTTGTTGGCAGAGTGCGACGCCAGCCATCAGGGCTTCGCTCAGCATCTTGGCGTTCGCCTACTGCATTCCAATTGCCCAGACCTGCAGGTGCTGGCTGACGCTCAGCGTCTGCAACAGGTGCTGAGCAATCTGCTGTCCAATGCGCTGAAATTTTCTCCAGCACAAGGGGAGGTTCGCCTTTACAGCGAGCTTGCGGGGCAGTCTGTGCGCATTCTGGTGAGTGACCAGGGGCCTGGAATACCCGCGGATTTCACAGCTCGCATTTTCAAGAAATTTTCCCAGGCCGACGCGAGCGACAGCAGGCAAAAAGGCGGTACCGGTCTTGGCTTGGCCATCAGTAAAGAGCTGATAGAGCGCATGGGTGGCACTATTGGCTTTGTCAGTGAACCGCAACAGGGAAGTACGTTCTGGATTGAGCTGCCACTGCACCATCAGGAAGACGAATTATGAGTTCACTCGAAAGGCTCCTATCCCAGCGCCCGCGCATGATGCCGCTTGTGGTGCTGCTCTGCGGTTTGCTCGCAACGGCGGGGGCTTGGTATGGCCTGCACACTAGTCAGAAAGCGGCAGCTGAGCTGCACTTTCAGCAGCTCACTGGCGAGGTGGTAGAAGCTATCGAAAAACGCATGCAGAACCATCGACAGATTTTATTGGGTGGTGCAGGCCTGTTCGAAGCCAGTGAGTCGGTCAGTCGTGAAGACTGGCGGCACTATGTGCAGCGTCTTGACTTGGATGCTAACTATCCCGGCATCCAGGGGCTGGGCTTTAGCCAGGTAATCCGCCCTGGCCAACTGGCCGATTTTGAGGCCGATGTGCGCAGCGAGGGGTTTTCTGATTTTTCTGTGCGCCCCCCTGGCCGGCGTGAATTTTATACATCCATCCTGTTTCTGGAGCCGTTTAGTGGGCCTAACCTCGTAGCCTTCGGCTTCGATATGTACTCCGAACCCATGCGTAGAGCAGCCATGCGCCAAGCCGCTGAAACGGGTAAAGCGCAGCTCAGTGGCAAAGTGACCCTGCTACAAGACAGCACCGGACCGGCGAAGGCCGGGGTGCTGATGTACGTACCGGTTTATCGTTCAGGTCAGCCATTAACTAACGAAAATGAGCGCTTCGACGCCTTGCGCGGGTTTGTTTACAGCCCGTACCGCGTGAGCGATTTGATGAGGGGGATTCTTGACGGACGTCAGTTGCAGATCGATTTTGCCTTGTTCTCCGGGGCCAAAGTTGATCCCGAGCAACAGCTTTTCGTCAGCGATCCGCGTGTTGAATCGGGCAATACAGCATTAAGTCACACAACGCTGCAACTGTTTGGTCAGACTTGGACTTTGGCCTTCTACCCCCAGCCAGGTTTTTTCCAGCGCTTGAATCAGGGACAAGATCTTCTCCTGCTGCTTGGCGGCATCATTAGTGTGCTGCTGTTTTTCCTCACCCGAACACTGGCTCAGGGCCAGCAGCAAGCACTTGCGCTGGCTAGTGACATGACCGTTCAGTTGCGCAGCAGCGAGGTACGGCTGCAACGTGTACTGCAGGGCGGCCATGATGGTTGGTGGGATTTGGATATGGTGAGTGCAAGCTTTTATGCCTCGCCCCGCACGTGGCAGATGCTTGGTTATCCAGAGGAAGGACCCCAACCGCCGTTCAACGATTGGGCACAAATGGTTCATCCCGACGATCTGCCTGTGCTGCAAGACCAGCTGCAGCCCTCGCCGGGCGAAGCCGAGAAATACCTGAATCATGAATGTCGCTTATTGACGCTTGACGGCCATAGCTTGCCGGTGTTGATACGGGCGCTGATCCAGTATTCAAGTGACGGGCAGATGATGCGTGCCAGTGGCACAGCCATGGATCTCAGCGAACAGAAACGCATTGAACAACTGAAGAACGATTTTGTTTCTACAGTCAGCCACGAACTGCGGACACCGTTGACATCTATTTCAGGCTCGCTGGGCTTGGTTAATGGCGGTGCGTTAGGGGTTGTTCCAGACTCCATGAGGCCGATGTTGGAAATCGCTCAGCAGAACAGTCAGCGCCTTAGCCATCTGATTAACGACCTGTTGGACATGGACAAGCTTGCTGCAGGCAAGCTCAGTTTCGAACTGAGTAACTTGGCACTCGCCGCAGAGCTAGAAGAGGCCGTGAGTTGCAATCAGTCCTATGCCAGCCAGCATCAGGTAGAACTGCACCTGGACCCTATACCGATGCTCCAAGTTAGGGCTGATGCCCTGCGCTTGCAGCAGGTGTTATCCAACTTTCTTTCAAATGCCATCAAGTTTTCCCCGTTCGGTGGTCAGGTCCGCTTGCATACGACGTTGCGTGATGGCCGTGTGCGGGTCAGCGTGACGGACCAAGGCAGTGGTATTCCCGAGCATTTCCGCAGCCATATCTTCCATAAGTTCTCTCAGGCCGAAAGTGGCGATCAACGGCAGAAAGGCGGTACTGGGCTGGGGCTCGCCATCAGCAAAGAACTGATTGAGCGCATGGGTGGTCACATCGGCTTTGACTCACAGGAGGGGCATGGCAGCACCTTTTGGTTTGAGCTGCCAGTTTTAATGACCCATACGCCAGCCCCCGATCTACAACGCCCAACTATTTTGGTTGTAGAGGATGAGGCCGATATTGCACGGCTACTGCAAATGCTGCTACAGGGGGCTGGCTACCGTGTATTGCTGGCACATAGTCTGGCCGTAGCCCGGGAGCTACTTGAGCGCGAACCGGTAGCCGCGATTACCTTGGATTTACGTATGCCAGATGGCAATGGCGTGGAGTTCATCCAGGAGTTACATCGCAATTCTAGCGCTCGTGATCTGCCTATCTTAGTGATCTCGGCTGCCAACGAACAAGGCCAGCTGAGCTTGCAGGGGGGGCTGCATGTGGTTGACTGGCTGGATAAGCCGATTGATCCCGCGCGGCTATTGGGCGGCTTGCGTAGGGCGCTTAGTGGTATGCATGAAAAGCCACGCATTCTGCATGTTGAGGATGATGCCGACTTGCGTACGGTGATTGCCGAGCAGGGCCGCCACCTGGCGGAATTTATTGGCGTAGCCACTTTGAACGAAGCCCGTCAGCGTTTAATAGCTGGCAGTCTGGATTTGGTGTTACTGGATTTGAATTTGCCTGATGGAAGTGGTCTTGAGCTTATAGAGGAGATTCACCAACTTTGCCCTGGACTACCGATAGTGGTTCTGTCCTCTACAGAGCTGTCAACGGAACAACTAAGCCGCGTTGAAGCGGCGCTCGCAAAGTCCAGAACGGAGGCTCAAGACTTCCTTGATATTCTGGCTCGACTGTTGCCGACCAAGGAGAATGGATATGCCTGACCTCAAACGAATTCTTCATGTCGAGGATGACCCATCCATCCAGGCAGTCGCCAAGGTGGCACTGGAAGCGGTCGGTGGCTTTACGGTGTTGAGCTGTAGTTGTGGTCAGGATGCCCTCGACCAAGTTGAAGGATTTGCTCCTGATTTTATTCTGCTGGATGTCATGATGCCGGGTATGGATGGCCCGCAAACACTTCAGGAACTTGGCAGGATGGTCGACATCACGCAGATCCCTGTTGCCTTTATGACGGCCAAGGTTCAGCCAAATGAGATAGAGCACTATCGGAGTCTTGGTGCGCGTGACGTCATCATCAAGCCTTTTGATCCGATGCAGCTGGCGACTCAAATTCGTGCAATTTGGAGTCAGTCTCGTGGATAAACGACAACAGCAAATGGCGGATTTGCAGGCGCATCTGCAACAACTGGGTGAGCAGTTCTCACAGCGATTACGCGAAGAACTGCCGCAATTGGCAGATAAAGCGTTGCAGCTACAGGCGTGCGCCGACCCGAGCGAGCAACTGCAGCGGTTAACTGAGCTGCGCGATCACTTACACAAGCTTGCAGGCAGTGCTGGGACTTTCGGTTTCAGTGACCTGGGTGCCCGTGCCAGGTTGCTGGAGCAGCAGACGCAACAATGGCTTAGCAGTTTGGAGCTTCAGCGGCAAGGTTTGCAGGGGCTGGTAAACGAACTACAGCAACTGGCTAGTGTTGAGCAGGTTTCTCAAGCTTCAGTCGCACCTGTGTTAAAAACGCCCAGTGTTGGGGCTAATCGCGATGGTGCTTACAGGGTTTATATTCTCGAAGATGAGCTGAAGGTTGGCGACGTTATCCGCTTAACACTTAATACCTTCGGCTATCAGGCATCACATTTCCTAACCACCGCTGCACTCGATGCGGCCTTGGTTGAACAGCTGCCGGACGCACTGATCATTGATGTTAATTTAGGCGACAGCCAACAGACAGGATTGGATTACGCAGCAGCACTGCAGCAGCGCTTAGAGCACTCATTGCCGCTTCTGGTACTTACCACCCAGAACGATTTTTACACCCAATTACAAGCTGCGCGCATTGGTGCAATGGGGTTCTTCAGCAAACCTGTTGACGTGGCCAAGCTGGAAAATCGCCTGGAGCGATGTTTCAACCAGCAGAGTGGTGAGCCCTATCGAGTATTAATCGTTGACGATGATCGCGAGTTATCCAGTCGATACCGTTTGGTGTTGAGTGGGGCCAACATGCTGGTTGAAGTCGTCAACGATCCTTTGCAATTGTTCGACGCTATGGCCCGCTTTCATCCTGAAGTGTTGGTGCTGGACGTCAACATGCCTGGGTGTTCTGGGCCTGAGCTTGCACAGGTGGTTCGCTTCAATGACGACTGGTTGCGAGTGCCCATCATTTATCTGTCCGCTGAAACCGATATCGCGCTCCAGATGAGCGTTTTAATCAGAGCGGGGGACGACTTTGTTACCAAGCCGATTTCAGATAACAGTCTGATAGCCACAGTTTTTGCCCGCGCCCAACGCGCTCGCCTGCTCAGTAACGCACTCTCCCGCGATAGCCTGACCGGGTTGCTAAAGCATGCTGATATCAAGGAGCAAGTGGCTATCGAGCAAGAGCGTGCACTACGCAGTGGTAAACCAGCCAGCGTAGTAATGCTGGATATCGATCATTTCAAGAAGGTGAACGACACCCACGGACATGCTGTTGGCGACAATGTAATACGTGCACTTGCCAACTTGTTGCGCCAACGCTTGCGTCGAGTCGACAGCCTTGGACGTTACGGCGGGGAAGAGTTCATGGCTGTGCTGCCAGATTGTAATGGCGAGCAGGCTGTGAGCATTCTTGACGAAATTCGCCAGCAGTTTTCAAGCATCAGCTTTGCTGGCGAGCAATCGGATTTTCATGTGAGCCTCAGCGCTGGCATTGCTTCTAGCCACGAGCGCACTGCTGATGAACTAATGGAAATGGCTGATCGGGCCCTGTACGCAGCAAAGAACAATGGTCGCAATCAAGTACGCCTCGCAGATGACTGAGTGGACGGCGATGGACTCTTTTTTCATGTACCAAAGTAGGGATCCCCTATACAGAGGCTAGGTACCCCTGGAGTTAGGTGCGATGGACTTGCCTGGAAGCCAGTCACGAGTGGATGCTGGAAACTCAATCCGACCAATAACTCTCCCAGCACCGTATCGCGGTGGATTCTTGGGTTTTCGCACCTTCGAAAGGTCTAGACCCTCTACCGGCCTGAGGTAGCTTTGTCGGTCTGCACCAGAACGACCATCGCCGTAGACACTGATCGACTCTGTTGACTGATGCCCCATGATGTACGCCATGGTTTCCGGGCTTTCTCCGGACGCTTTCAGAATGGAGCCGATTTGGTGTCGAAAGCTCTTCAGTGTCGGAACCTGTTTGCGCCTCGACCATAGCGTCCGTGCCTCTCGACGAAATCGATCTCGAATCGCCGTGTTAGTGCGCGGGCATTTCGACATCCTATGAGCGGCCCATTCAATCAATTTCAGAATCTTGGGTTTGTCGATCACCAGGGTTCGGTCAGCGCCACGATGCAACTCGGCGGATTTTTTGCCACCGATGATTTTCACCTGGTTTCCTGTGACAGAGATCGTGCGCATCTCACAAGGACGCACGCCTATCCAGTACGCCAGGACAAGCGAGGCGGCTTCATCGAGATTAGCCCCGGCATGAAGGTGCTTGTACAGTGCTTTGAAGTCTTCGAAGGGGACTTTACGAATCTGTTTCAGCTTGGATTTTCGGGTCATCTTGCTATTAGGCGCTGTGACCGGATTGATCAGCTTTCTGATTGCTGTTGCTGTTGCTGTGTCGCTGTTGCCACGAGCAAGCTGATCGTTCATCAGCGAATTTTTGAGCGTGCTAAATGAGTTGGGGCAATAGTTATCTGCGCAGGCAAGCAAAGCCGCGCAGATCTGCGCCGAAGATGGATCAGCCTCGCCGCAGCGATGCTGATAAAAATTGCGTGCTCGGGTTTGGTACCGCTTCAAGGTTGTTGGTTGCATGGTCGTCATCTCTTTTTGTTGTTTTGATGACAAAGCTAAGCCGCTGCGCGAATGGCGTTGTGTCAGTTCGGCCTGAACTGAAATGCACTACGCCTTCGCTTCGTTTTTTCTCGTTCCGTCCGAACTGCCCCAACGCCCTCTTACTCGCGCCGCGAGTAAGAGGGCGCGCTCTCACTCACGCGATACGCTTCATCTTCATTCAGCGTGCGCGTGGAGCAAAAGCGCGCGCAAGCCTTTTGTCATCAAAATCAAAAAGCAGCCAGCGCCTATGGCGCTGAAGGGGCGAGCTCGGTGGCACGAAGCTCGCTAGCGGAGATGCATCAAAAAACGATGCTTTCAAAAATGCTTGCCATTGGTCGAGATTTTGGTTGCGTATTTATAATATAAGTAATTGATTTATATTGTTTTTATGTCGAAATATAACTAATAAAAGCAATGCCAGTTTGGCCATTCTTTGCGCCAGATGTGGCTGTGATGGTGACACTTCCGGCTGCTTGCGGTGCCTGATCAGGCTCTGTTAATGCCGCATGCGGCACAGTAAGTGTGTCGCAAACCGCAGCTGCGACATGCTGGCTGTATCGCAGCTACCTGCATGCGACATGGTCAGCGTATCGCAGCGCGTGTTGGCGACAGACTCGGTGTATCGCACCGTTGCCCGACGACACTCCCAGAGAGTCGCAAATCGAGTCTGCGACATGCGGGGGTATCGCGGCTAGCGCATGCGACACAAGATACTTATCGCGGCGCGAGCTTGCGACACGCCCAGGATGTCGCTGTTAGGCTATGTCATCGGGGCAAACAGCTTTCGTGCGGATGGGGCTGTCTGTTGCTATTGCCAATATGCAATTGCACTCATCTGACCAGCCATTTGCACTCATTTGCTCGCCTGAGCACCTAGGAAGAGTCCGTCACGACAGGCGGCAACCGGCCAAAAGCAGCCGCTCGGATATCTCTGCAAAAGCTGGGCTCTTCACTCGACGAAGAAATCGAGCCGTGTTGAGATCTGTGTCTATACTTTGACTGTTCAAAAATCTGGTTTAGCTCTTGGGTTATGGTGCATTTGTCATGCAGTTCTACTGAAGCTGGAGCATCGATTTTGCCTGGCTAGCATCACACAGAAACCATATTTCTAATGGGCAAACAGTCATTTTTTGGACCGCAGCGATATCGATGGATCTCATGAAAGCCAAAAATAAGGAATAGCTATATGTCTGGGACGTTTGAAATATACAACGACAAAGCGGGTGAATTTCGTTTTCGGCTCAAAGCCAACAATGGCCAAGCAATTCTGGCCAGCGAGGGCTACAAGGATAAGTCTGGATGTCTAAATGGAGTCGAGTCAGTCAAAAAAAATGCGCCTGATGATGCACGCTACGAGCGTAAGGCCAGCGGGGCTGACAAGTTTATGTTCAACCTTAAGGCGGGTAATCACCAAGTAGTCGGGACGAGCCAGTCATATGCCTCCGAAGCCTCACGCGACAAGGGTATCGAGTCGGTGAAAAACCACGCACCCGACGCTAAGGTTGTTGAGGTGGGCAATTAATCGCTTCAGTCTGTTCAAAATCACTTGGGCATTTCGTTGAGATGGGCGGCTGAGTATTCTTAATAGCCGCTTTTCCCTGCTCGGATGTGATCGACCGCTTCTGGCCG
>NZ_FMTL01000011.1 GCF_900099645.1 Pseudomonas peli
AGAGCTTGAAGCGACCGCAAGCGGTCGCGCTGAAAAGCGTTTATTACCGCTCTTCCCCCCACCATCCAGCATCACTCTAGAGCGGCGGCGTCAAGTCGTCCGGGGTGAATAAATAGTGTTTACAAGTGTTGACGGCATAGCCGGAAATCTGGATAATGTCACCTATCGGAACCGCAGTGGTTCCGGTGCCCGAACCGAGCGGCGGCAACCGCTCCGGGCCAACCTTGCAGGAGTTCAAACCATGGATAAAGTGTTTTATGTACCTGGCCAGCCCTGGGCTATCGACTTCGCAGTTGAGCGCGACGGCGTGACCGTTTCGCAGATCAGCGGCGAGACGCTGGAGCAAGTGCAGGCCCGCCACCCTGGGGCGATTGTTGCGGACTATGCCGAGGTGTGCGCGCAGATCGAGGCGCAGAGCAAAACCGAGCCGCGCAAGATCGACGCCGAAGACTTCGACTATGCCCTAAACGTCCTGCCCCCGGTCGGCTGGGTGCGCGCCGACGGTTGCGAATCTTTCAAGATGAGCGAGCACACAAACGGCAACGTGACGGCCATTTATGCGCGCATTGGTGGCACCTACTGGACGTTCCAGGACGTGTACACCATGCGGCACGCCGAGATTATGGAGAAGGTGCGCCAAGCACAGGAAAACCCACAGATTCAGTGGGTAGGCTGATCCACCAGGCGAGCCGAAAGGCTCGCCGCTTCCAGGGAGTGCGCGAGCGTGGATGACCAGTTTTACGAGGAAGGAAAACGGGCGTTTTACACTTGCGCCCAATGGGAAAACCCCTACCAATACGGCAGCTATGCCGCTGCAAGCTGGGACGCGGGTTATGAGTCAGAAGCCGCCGAGCATCACGGCTAGACGCCTGCCGCAGTGACCACAAGCCCGCCAAGCGCGGGCTTTATTATGTGCAAAAATAGTGTTTACAAGTGTTGACGGAATAGCCGGAAATCTGGATAATGTCACCTATCGGAACCGCAGTGGTTCCGATGCCCGAACCGAGCGGCGGCAACCGCTCCGGGCCAACCTTGCAGGAGTTCTACACATGAAAAAACAAGCGATCAAAACCCCCCGCTCTAACGCCCTTTGGGACGTGAATTTTTCGGAACTTGACCGCGTGCCGGCGTACATGCGCCGAGGCGTGGAAATCGGCCAGGCCGGGCAGGCGATCACCGCCCGCAACCCCGACCGCGTGACCATCCACTAATTCACCCACCCACCAGGAGCCCGGCAACCGGGCTCCGCTCCAGGAGCAAAGAGCATGAACGCATACGAGCAGAAACAGCAGAACCGCCGCGAGCGTTTCGAGTCCCGCGCCGAGAAGGCCGAACAGGCCAGCACCGCAGCATGGGAAGCCAGCCGCCGCGCCGTTGACGGCATCGTCATGGGCCAGCCGATTCTGGTAGGCCATCACTCGGAAAGCCGCCACCGTGGCGCGCTGGCCCGCAGTGATCGAGCAATGCGCAAGTCTTGCGAAGAGAGCGACAAGGCCAAGCACTACGCCGAGAAGGCCGCAGCCGTTGGCACTGGCGGCATTTCCAGCGACGACCCGGACGCACTCGACAAGCTGCGCGCAGAGCTGGCCACCGTAGAGGCCAATCAAGAGCGCATGAAGGCGGCAAACAAGGCGATTCGCGCAGGCAAGACGCCAGACAAGCAAATCCCGGCGCTGGTCGCCCTGGGCTTCAGCGAAGCCGCTGCACAGCAGGCCATTGCGCCGGACTTCGCCGGGCGTGTCGGCTTCCCGTCCTACGCGCTGACCAACAACAACGCCAACGCGGCCCGGATCAAAAAGCGCATTCAGGAGCTAGAGCAGCGCCGCGCCCGTGAGGCGGTCGAGCTGGACGGCAACGGCTACCGCTACCGCGAGGACACCGAAGAAAACCGGGTGATGTTTGAGTTTGACGGAAAGCCCGCCGAGAACGCGCGCGCCGTGCTCAAGCGTCACGCCTTCAAGTGGTCGCCTTTGCGTGGTGCCTGGGTGCGACAGTTGACCAACTCGGGTATTTACGCGGGTAAGTGCGTGCGCGCCGAGCTGGACAAGCTGGCGAGCGAGTAACCACCAGTCCAGGCCCGCCAGTCGGGCCTGGCTACCATCGAGCAGACGGAGCCGCACGAATGACCCCCGAGCGCCTGGCCGAGTTTGAGGCGAAGCTAAAGGCCGAGAGCCCCGAGAGCTACGCCCACCTAATGGAAATCCGAAACCCTGGGCTACCGCCGATTGACGAGGTGCCGCGCCCTGGCGACGTGATCCGCGACAACTGTTCACCGTGTGAGTGCGTCATAGAGCAAGTGACGGCCACGCCCTACGGGCTGCACTTCGCTTGCCGCGTCCTTGATCAACAGGGCAACCCGTTACGGGCGAAGGCGTATTTCAACGGCTATGACCTGGAAGGCGGGCGACTATTGCACCGGCTGACCTACTCGCCAGAGGTGACGGGCTGGAACGTCTACAACCTGGGGCGCTATGAACTTTTTGTGATCCGCAGGCCGTGGCGTGCAATGCCGATAGGGCGCAAGGAATGCCAGCAGGCGCAGGGCAATTTATTTGCTTAAATAGTGTTTACAAGTGTTGACGGCATGGGCAAAGGTCGGCATAATGTCACCTATCGGAACCGCAGTGGTTCCGATGCCCGAACCGAGCGGCGGCAACCGCTCCGGGCCAACCCCTTGCAGGAGATACACCATGCAAAACGTACCCGCCACCGTGTTCTACTTCCCGACCGCCGACGCGCTGAAAGCGTTCCACCGCTTTGACGTGACACAAACCCACGTCAGCCAAGGCGGCGACTCGGTTGCCCTTTGGACTGTCACCGGCTACGACCGCAACAGCGGCCAAAACACCGCGCTGGCCGACTTCCACGCACGCGGCATGGCCGAAACCTTCCGCGATATGTGCGCGGTAGTGTCGGGCTAAACCATGGAGGCCGGGCGGGTGAACCGCCCGGCACTTGAAGGCGGCAAGCTGGAGGCAATCATGGGTGAAGAGTTGACGCAGGAGCAGCGCGAGGCGCTGGCCAGGTTCAAGGACAGGCAGGGGCGTTACTGGAAATCCCGCCTGATTGCCTTGTGGGCTGCTGGCCGGGATGACCAAGCACCAGACGGCGCGCTATTGCGCCAGGTGCGCAACAGCCTGGGGCTGGATGGCCTGGCCAGGGTGAAAATTTAACCGAGCAGGGGAGCGGCACCGGATGAAATCGAAAACGCCAAAAGTGAAGCCGGCGCAGGCAGAGGCACAAGCGCCCATTGAGTGGCCGCGTGCCGACCCGGACGCGCTGGCCGCGTTTGATCCAGGGACGAAGGTTTGCACCATGAATTGCGGCCCGCATGCCCACGACCCGCGCAGCAGGGAAGAGCGGCTTTTTCTGTGCACCGACTGCTAATGCACCAGGTGCAGCCCCACTAAGGCCGGCTGACGCGCTTTTTACCTTGCGCGTCGCCGGCCTTTTCGCGTTCCAAGGCGGCAGCGCGAGCGCCTGCCGTGTGGCCAGATCGAGGCGCGACGGATGGACGATAAACAGGACGGACGAAGGCAGAACAACCCACACCCCACAGTCAGAGAGGCGGGGGCCGAGGCAGCGCGCCGGGGCGAGCCGGTCTATTCGTGCCCATACTCACACCCAGCAATGCGCAATTCATGGCTGCGCGGATACTCGGGCGCGCAGCAGATGACGCTAGGTTTTGAGCTGGGGGGCGACGATGAATGACGGGGGGCTTTACCTGGTGGCCGCGCTGGCGGTCGCCTGGCTTGCAGTGTGGCCGTTCAGGGCGCGGATTGTGCGGCTTGTGCGCGAGCCTACGCCGCGATTCCTGGCAGCTTGCCGCCTGGCGGGCTGCATCGCCCGGACAGTGTGCGGCGTGGCTTCCCTGGTGCTAGTTTGGGCCGGGCTGTTCACGCCCGGCGTGTCGTGGTTGTACGCCGTCCTGGGCGTTGTGGTGCTGGCCTTGAATGGCCTGCTTTACCTGGGCGGGCGCTGGCCGCGCTAGTCGATTGGCCGCATGGCCACGGGGCCATGCGTCAGGGCTATCAATTCTTCCCCCCGCGTTTGAGTGCGCCCGCCGCAGAACAGGTGCAAGCCTGGCTTGCCCCATGCCTGGGCCTTGCATTCGTCGCAGTAGTATTTGACCCGGTTGGACTTGTTGACGGGCTCCAGGGGCGGGAGCACAACGCCGGGCACCATCACCAGATCATCACCGCCGCCCTCGATCCCTTGGGCGTCGTCATCGTCCAGGTCTTCAGGATCAGCGCCGGGCTCAAGTGGCTTGCGCGGCAGTGGGAGGCGGGGCGGCGCGGGGCGCTCGGCTGGGTAGCGATCGAGCCAGGACAGGGTAAATTCCTCGGTCAGCAGAGCCTGGCAAGCCTGGTCGAATAGCCCGCCGTCGATAATGTAATGCGTCATTTGCTCGCCGGTTTTCTTGCCGCCTGGTTTGCCCGTGTTCGACGGCATCAGCCCGACCGCTTCCATTTTCGCGCCCCATTCGGTGTTGTGATAGCCGCGCCGGCCTGGTTTGCCGTGGTGGAACTGCCATTGATGAACCATCTCATGGGCGAGGGTGGACAGCGTTTCGCGGATCGAGCGCACGGCGAAATAGGCCGGATTCATGGCGATTTCATCGACCAGCGCGCCGCTACTACGAGAGACAAACCGCTGGCGTGAGCAGTAACCGTAAGTGCGCCGCTCGCGCTGGAGGGTGAACAGGGGCAGTTCCAGGACGCCCGAGAAAAGCGCCTTGTTGAAGTGATCGAACGCGGTTTGCAGTTCGGCATAGGCTTCATGAGTTGGGGCGTGCATGGCTTTACCTTTTGGATTGCGCAATCCAATAATAAGGGGTGATTTTGGATTGCACAATCCAAAGCGTTGGGGCTTTTTCGCCAAGGCGAAAACCGGGATTCCCTTCCGGGCTCGCTATCGCTCGGTCCTACGGACTGCCGCAAGCGGCCCCCTACAGGCAACCCTAGCCTTGCGCCATCCTGGCGCTAAAAGCGGGTATGGTTTTGGATTGCGCAATCCAATTTAACGCGATGAAAAAGGGCGGCACGGGGCCGCCCTGGTGGCTGGTCGGCGGTCAGCCGATGAAGATCGAGGCAGCGGCAATGCCGGCGATGGCCCCGGCCAGAGCACCCGCCGCCAGGCCAAGGCCCAGGGCGAGCATGGCAAGGCGTCGGCCAGCGCCTTCGACCACATCAGCGGCAAGGCGCGTTTGCTCGGATGCCTCTTGCACGGGCTTGGTCAGCGCCTCGCGCTCGCGGGCGAGCATGACGCGGAACTGTTCGGCCTCGGCCTTGATGTTCTTGCTTGCGGCCTCGCCGGCCAGGTGAATCTGAGTCGCTGCAACGTCCGCCACGGCGGGCAGGGCGTTTTGCAGCGATTCGGCCTTGTCGAGCAGCGCGCCAACGTCGCCCAGGAGTTCGGCCATCAGTGCTTCGCGGGTGGTTTGTGGCGCGCCCATGGTGCCCCCTTTACTTGGTCAGCGCGGCATAGACCGCATCGAGGTTTTCTTGTGCGGACAGAGCCAGGCGGCGCATGGATACCATGGCGACGCAGTGCATTTTTTCGTCCTGGTCTTTGGCCTCGCGCATCTTGGCCTTGTAGTCCGTGGTGTCAGCGATCAGCTCCGGGATGCTGGTCTTGTGGACGCGCAGCTTCTGGTAAAGCTCGCTGTAGTCCACGGCAGCGTTCAGGCGCAGGGTAAACGCCTTGCTGTGCTCGTGATACTGAATCAGCGGGTAGAACGTATCTTCGACGGTTTCCGTCGCTTCCAGCTTGTTGAATACCACGCGGATTTTCTTGGCCGGAATACCCATCGCCTTCAGTGCCTGGATAGTGGCGATAGTGTCTTTGATTTGCTTGCTGTCTTTGACAGTTGGGACAACGAACAAATCGAACTCTTCATGAGAGCCGCGATATTGCTGCATGAGTTTCACGAAGTCTTCCACGTTGGACGCGCCTACATCGACCACGGCGGAATCCATCATCATCAGTTCTTCCTGGAGCTGGCCGAACTGATCACCGCGAACCATATCGCCGCCGCCTTCATCGGCATTGATCGACTCGACGGAAATAAACTCTGCGCCCGGCATACGAGGCAACAGCAAGTGTTTTGCAATGGTCGATTTGCCCACGTTACCGGACAGGCTTACTACTGCTACTTTCGTCGTCATGGTTTTTTCCTTCTGATCGGACGTTGAGTCATAAACTGATTGGTGAACTCTTCCCGGCTTTGTTCGTTTTTCAGCATTTCATCTAATGAGGGTTCGGCCTCATCTTTGACTTCAGCCTGCAACGAAGTGTCGGGCTTTGGTTCTTGTGGTACTGGTGCAGAATTGCCGTTCTGCGGTTGTTCCAAGTTTGGTTTAATTGCGGCCTTGCTTGGTGTTGCAGTTTTGGCATTCCGTTTCCGGTATCGGTGCAGGTAGTTGTAAAACGTACCCTCTGAAATCTCGATACCTTGCGCCGTGATGAGCTTGTGAATCTCAGCTCGCGGCACGCCTTCCCTGATTCTTCTGTCGATTTCCGGCATCAGCGGTTCAAGCTGGCCGTAGACGGTTTTGGTAGCCAACCCGGAAATCATGGTCTTGAGCTGGTCGGTGTCTGTCATGGTTTCAGCCTCTGTGAGCTGCCGAGACTGTAACTGCTACTTTTCAGCTATGCAAGTGCTATTTTTTTGCTATCTGCTGCTATCTGGCTGCTACCTATGTGCTACTTTTGAGCTATTCGACTGCTACCGAATTGCTATCGGGCAAGCCGATAGCAGAAGAAATGACCCTCTTGACGGCTTTCCCCTTAAAGAAAGGCGTTGTATGAGGGTCTTTTGGTTCCTTATCCTTAACGGAAAAAGCGATACACCATACGCACCTTGCAGGTGCGCGCAAAGCCTTGATTCTCAAGGCTTTTTTGGTGTTTCTCTTTTTTCAGTTGTGGCGCGTGACGGCCACAATGTAAGCTGTAAGCCCCGGTTTTACTGGGTTTTATGTGCCACAAACGCGCCACAGGTGAAAAATGAGACTAGGCGAACCTATCAGGGTGCGACTGAGCATCGAAAAACAGGCTATTTACGAGGCGCAGGCGATGGCTGCCGAGGTGCCTTTGGGTACATACCTACGGCAGCGGCTGGAGAAGGAAGACGCCGTGTTGGACGAGCTGCAAATGCTCAGGCGGGCGGTCGAGCGGGTGGCTGATCGAGCACCAGGAGAGACGAAAGGCGGCGACGGCCTGCAAGGAATGGGGGGCGTGATGCTGGAAATGCTGCTGACTTTGCGGCAACTGGCAGGCGCTAAAAACGACCTGGCGCAGAAGGAAATAGCGCGCCTGGGTTATGACGTATGGAGTTCAAATAAATGAGAGACGAAGAGCGTAGGCAGTTTGGTTTAATACTTTTCCTGTTAATGCCTGCTGTTTTCTGGACTATGGCAGTCAAGAAAACAGAAGTGCTAACAGAGCCGAAATGGAAATCAGCATGGGAGCTGATGAAGCACACGCACGAAAAGCCTATATTGCTTGGCGCAGTAATTGGCGGTGTGGTGATGGCCATATTTCTAATATGGCTGATGGCGCAACTCGGTAAAAGCGAGTTCGGCGGTGCGCCATTTAGGAAGTTTTTACGGGGCACAAAAACATCGAGTTTAAGCGCGCTGAAATCTAAAACCCGTGAGAAAAAGAAAGCACAAGTAACTATCGCAGAAATTCCATTACCGACGAAAGTTGAAAACTTGCACTTGCTTGTTCAGGGTGCAACGGGCTCCGGTAAGTCGGTGTTGATGCGAGAACTTGCATATACCGCTCTGAAGCGCGGCGACCGCGCAATTTTCCTAGACCCAAACGGCGATATGTATTCAAAGTTCGGGCGACCTGGTGACGTTGTATTGAATCCATACGACTCCAGGACAAAGGGATGGTCGTTCTTCAATGAAATACGAGCAGACTACGACTTCCACCGATATGCACTTTCCCTGGTGCCGCGAGGCCAGACGGCAGACGCTGAAGAGTGGTGCGCTTATGGGCGTCTGCTGCTGCGCGAGACGGCACGCAAGCTGAAGACAATAGGCCAGCCATCGGTTGCCGAACTATTCCGCTGGACGACGATTGCACCACCGGAAGACCTGCGCGAGTTCCTGGTAGGAACAACCGCTGAATCGTTGTTCGCCGGATCGAGCGAAGCGAGTAAGGCGCTGACCTCGGCCCGCTTCGTACTGTCAGACAAACTGCCAGAGCATTTGAACATGCCGGCAGGCGATTTCTCGCTACGCAACTGGCTGGAGAACGACACAGGAAACCTGTACATCACCTGGCGCGAGGATATGGCGGAAGCGTTGAAACCGCTGATTTCAGCATGGATTGACGCGGTATTTGTGTCGATTCTCTCGATGCCGGAAGACGAGAACAGGCGCGTTTGGGCGTTCATCGACGAACTGGCGTCGCTGGAAAAACTGGCATCGCTGGAAGCAGCGTTGACCAAGGGGCGCAAGCACGGGCTACGGGTAGTCGCTGGGCTCCAGTCCACGGCACAGCTTGACGACATTTACGGGCGAGACTCAGCGCAAACGCTGCGCTCTTGCTTCCGTTCCCTGGCAGTCCTGGGCGGATCGAAAACAGACCCGCGCACTTGCGAGGATATGAGCAAGGCGCTGGGCCAGCACGAAGTAGAGCGCGACCGCTACAGCAAGAACATGGGCGAGAAGACCAGCAGGACGAAGGCCGAAGACGTGAAGATGGAGAGCATTGTGACGCCCTCTGAAATCGCAAGCCTGCCGGAATTAACCGGATTCCTGGCGCTGGCTGGCGACTTCCCCGTTGCACGGTTCAAGCTGGAGCCGCTGAACTTCAAGAAGATCAACGAGCCATTTATGGAGCGCGTAGCCTAATGCTCAGCCACAAGGTAATGACTCGGCAAAACATCGGCGCAGCAGCGAGCTACTACGGCGACGGTGCCGACGATTACTACGCCAAGGAAGGCGATTCTATGGAGTGGCAAGGGGAAGGCGCTAAAGACCTGGGCCTAACCGGCCCGGTCGATAGCGAGCGATTCAAGGAACTGCTAGCCGGGGAAATCAAGCCAGGGCAGCAGATCATACGGACGGACACCCGCAAGGACAGCAACGCACGTATCGGCATTGACCTAACTTTCTCAGCGCCGAAAAGCGTGTCGCTGCAAGCCCTGGTCGCCGGCGATGGCGAGATTATCAAGGCGCATGATCGAGCGGTTACGAAAGCCATCGAGGCGGCAGAGGAACGCGCCCAGGCGCGCAGGAAAGTTGACGGCAAGACGATGGTAGAGAACACCGGCAACCTGGTTGTCGCCAAATTCCGCCATGAGACGAGCCGCGAGAAAGACCCGCAACTGCACACGCATGCCGTTGTGCTGAACATGACCAAGCGCAGCGATGGCCAGTGGCGGGCACTGAAGAACGACGAAATTATCAAAATGACTAAGTACCTGGGTGCGGTCTACCGCGCCGAGCTGGCTAGCGAGCTGGCGAAACAGGGATACAGCATCAGGCATGAGCGCGACGGCATGTTTGAGCTGGGGCACATGACACGCCAGCAGCTTGAAGGCTTCAGCCAGCGCAGCGCGCAGATTGAGGAACGGCTGGCTAAGCAGGGACTGACGCGGGAAACAGCATCAGCCGCGGAAAAGCAGGCGGCGACCATGCAGAGCAGGGCACCGAAGACTAGCGCCGAGCGTGAGGCAGTTTTCAAGGACTGGCAGGAGCGGGCAAAGGAGCTTGGAATTGACTTCAAGAGCAAGGAATGGGCTGGCCGGGACAAAGGCCCGGAAGTAAGCCGGCAGAGCACGCCGGGAGAATTTGCGGCAGACGTGGCGGCGCAGCGCGCCGTGCGGTACGCGGTCAACCATTTGACCGAGCGCCAGGCCGTCATGACCGAAAGCAAGCTGATCGACACCGCGATCAAGCATGGTATGGCCGGCGCGACGCTCAAGGACATTGAGGGCGAGATAAAGCGGCAGACAGAGCGCGGCTACCTGGTCAGGGAACAGACCATGTATCGACCGGCAGAGAACGCCCTGGCAGGTGATCGAGGACAGAGCCGGGAGGCTTGGGTGGCTGAGCTGGAGGCCAAGGGCATGAGCCCGGCAGCAGCACGCGAGCGGGTGGATACCGCCATCGAGCGCAAGAGCCTGGTAGAGACAGAACCGCAGTACACGACTCAGACCGCGCTGGAGCGCGAGAAGCGCATTCACAGCATCGAGCGCGACGGTCGAGGGGCTATGCAGCCCATCATGCAGCCAGAGGCTGCAAAGGCCACGCTGGAGGCTACAAACCTCAACAACGGGCAGCGCAGCGCCGCCGAGCTGATCACAACGACCCATGACCGGGTAATCGGCGTGCAAGGTTACGCCGGCACCGGGAAAAGCCACATGCTGGACACTGCAAAGCAGATGATCGAGGCAAGCGGCTACGAAGTGCGCGCACTGGCACCCTACGGGAGCCAGGTTAAAGCGTTGCGGGAGCTGGGCGTCGAGTCGAACACCCTGGCATCGTTTCTCAAGGCCAAGGAGAAGAACATAAGCGAGCGCACCGTCCTGGTAGTGGACGAAGCAGGCGTTGTGCCGGCGCGGCAGATGGACCAACTCTTGAGGCTGGCAGAGAAGGCCGGGGCTCGCGTCGTGCTGATGGGCGACACGGCGCAAACGAAGGCCATCGAAGCGGGCCGACCATTCGACCAGCTCCAGGCGGCAGGCATGGCCACCGCGAAGATGGACGAGATTCAGCGCCAGAAAGACCCGCTGCTGAAAGAAGCGGTCGAGCTATCGGCGCGAGGAAAGGCCGCTGAGTCGTTGAGCAAAATCAGCTCCATTGTCGAGGTCGAGAACGACAAAGAGCGCCGGCTGACCGTGGCGAAAGACTATGTGTCGATGACGCCAACGGAGCGCGAGAAAACCATCATCGTTTCAGGCACCAACGAAGCGCGCCGGGAAATTAACCAGGCTGTGCGCGAAGGCATCGGCACGCTGAATAAGGGCATCGAGTTCGACACCCTAATTCGCCGCGACACGACACAGGCCGAGCGGCGGTTTTCCAAGTATTACCATGTTGGCGACGTGATCCAGCCGGAACGCGACTACCCCAAAAGCGGGCTGAAGCGTGGGGAGATTTATAAGGTCGAGGACACGGGGCCAGGCAATCGCCTGGTACTGAGCACAGAAGCGGGCGAGCGCCTGGCAATCAACCCGATGCAGCACAAGCAGCTATCGGTTTACCAGCCAGAGCGGGCGGAGCTTGCGCCAGGCGACAAGGTTCGGATTACCAGAAACGATGCACGCCTCGACGTGGCCAACGGCGACCGCTTCACCGTCGAGCGAGTAACAAACGGCATGGTGACGCTCAGAAGCGCGCACCGCAGCATCGAGCTTTCAACAGACAAGCCGCTGCACGTTGACTATGCCTACGCGACGACAGTTCACAGCAGCCAGGGTTTAACAGCAGACCGCGTGTTGATCGACGCTCAGACAAAGAGCATGACCACAGCAAAGGACGTTTACTACGTGGCCATATCCAGGGCCAGGCATGATGCAAGGATTTACACCAACAGCGTTGCAGAGCTGCCCAAGGCGATCAGCCGCGAGAACGTGAAGCATGCCGCCCTCGATCTTTCGTACAAGCTGCACCGCTCGCCGGTTGAGAAAGCAAAACTCCAGGAGCTGAAGGAGCAGGCGCGCAAGCACGTAGAGGCAGGCAAGCAGGTAGGCGGCAAGACCAAGGCACCGGATGAGGCGCAGAAACGCGCCAAAGGGCCGTCAGGGGCTCAGGCAGCTAAGGGGAAGGGCGCAGCCCAGGAGAAGGCCAGCAGCACGCCACAGAAGGGCTCACAGCGCGAAGAGCCAGGTAAGCAGGATCGAGCACGGGAGAACGCAGGCAAGCAGCAGCGGCAGGCCGAGCGCGGCAGATGAACATAGACAAAGCCGCATTCGCCAAGGCAGTCAGCGCGCAGCAGAAAGAGCGGCGCGCCATCGAGGACGAGGAAGCGAAAAAGGCCATAGGGCAGAGGCTAAGCAGCGAAGCGGCCAGGCTGGATTTAAGCGGCACGGCCGCAGCAGTTCGGGCGGGATGCAGCCGGCGCACCTGGTTGCACTATGAGTCGGGCGCAACAACGCCAGATGCCGCAATGCTTCGCAGGCTGGATGCCCTGGGCTTCGATGTTCTGTACCTGGTAACAGGCAGAAGGGGAGGGGAGAGGAAACACAATATCTAGTAGCGTATTAGCTGATGTTTCCCGCCCCAAAAAAACAGGGAGATAGACCATGACCGAAGCCGAAAAATGGGCTGAGTACGACAGGACGGAGCATGCCCTTGGAATCCTCATAAGCCATTTTTCCGCGTGCATATACGCGGAAAAGAAGGGTGGAGTACCAGACCAGGAGCAAATCGAAGAATGGCGTAATAAGCGAAGTGAATTGATGCAACTACGGCGAACACTTACCGTTGAGGATATGGCAACCATCGGGCTCGTTAATAAAACATACGTCCCGAAAGCCCAGGCAGTAATAAGACAGACCCGGCACGCGGTTGAGCTGGGCAAGGAGTAAAACCATGACTATTCAAGTGTTTGACGTGTCGGCACATCTGGACGACGAAGAAACCATTAGCGCCTACCTCAGTGCAGCACTGAAAGACCCGAACCACGACGCCTTTCTGTTGGCGCTGGACAACGCATATAAGTTAGTTTTCGAGTCCGGCAGGAGCCCAAAAATGGTGTTGGACTGTATGGACAAGGACGCCAGCGAAAAGCTCGAAAACTGGCTTAAATCGTTCTATGAGGCTCGCGCCAATGAAAAAGATGTTAGCCGCGCAGTGATCCAGGGCTTTCGTACTGGTCAGTTTGCCCAGGAAGGGCACGGGGCGCTGGCCCTGGCTGCATTCCTGTACGGCTCAAACAGTGACGCTAATTTCAGCATGCTTGAAGTTATTGAAAGCGTTAAAGCATAAAAAACGCCCGCGAGAGTTGATCATCACGGGCGGGCTAGAAGATGGTCGGCGGGCACGGCGTCACAGAGTAACAGCAGAGGGGGGGAACACCTGGGAGAGTCCGGGGAGAACTCAAGCCCGCCGCCGACCGAAAGAGCAGGCGGGCGATTCTATCGCACCGCCTTTTTTTTGCGCAGGGAAGAACGCTGCTTGAGCAACAAAGCAACGTAAAACAGGCCGGTAAGCGTCAAAGCAGAATAGAGCAGAGGGAAAGTCAGCTCAGAAGCCAATACAGCCACAGCCCTTTGCTGAAGCTCGGGGCCAAACATACCGGCAAACTCCCAAACGAAACACGATGCACACGGGATCATTGTTTTTCGCCCTCTACCAAATGGACATTGACCGCGAGCGAGGCGGCAGATGCTGCCGGGCCTTGCTTGCGATGAAGAGCAGCAACGGCGCGAATGGCGTTACCCAGTTCGGCGGAATCGTAGCGAGCAGGGTGAGCGACGGTCATCGGTACGTTATGGATGGCGTCGGCAAGTTCGGCTATCGAGGCCAGGCGTTCGCCCGGTTCTGCCTGAGAACGGGCGATAGAGCGAATTTGCGCCAAGGTTTGGCCGAGGACGTGAAGGGCGCGAACTTGGTTTGTATCGAGAGCAGGATTATTCACGGTTGCCTCCTTTGGCATCGAACCTGGCGATTACTGAGTTCAGGAAAAGCGCATGCTTGCGGACTCGCGCTGAGTTGGGCGGGGAAATGAGCATTACGAGGATGCCGCCAGCCAGTACAAAGAACAGGTAGAACATGGCAAATCCTCGGGCGGTCGTTGCGGCGGCAGCTTCAACGGGTATTTCAGTGGTAATCCATTCGTCGCACACAACAGCCTTGAGGGGGGGCACAGCGCCGACCTCCCGCAAAGGAGTAGCACAGGTTTTAACTAGAAGGTGATCGGGCAGGGTGGCAGCGCCGAGCTGCTGGGCGGCTGCCTGTTCTTCGACAAGCCAGCGTGATGCTTCAGTAAAGGAGAAGCCAGAGGTCAAGCAGATAAAAACAGCGGCCCCGACCGCAGGGACAACGAGGCCGACCATGAAAAACTGCTTGATGGCCATGTAGGCTATAGCGAGAGCGGACGCGAATTTGCTGGCTTCCGGTTCCTGGTGCGTAATATCCACAGCGAATACCTCACAATGAGAAATGGTGCTCGGATGCCCCGAGCGGCCCACCACTAAGCAGGTGGCGCAACCGTTAGGCCAAAGGCGAACGGCTTCCTTTCCGTCAGCGCATTTGCTCTTTGGCAAACACGGGGTCATAGAACACTTCGCAGAGCTTCCGGTCGGAGAAGTACAGCACCACGTCAATAGTGCTGAAGAGCGTCCGATTGATCATATCCAGATCGAGCACGCGCCCGACCTCAGACTGTTTGATCAGGGTGCCGACGCGCTGGAAAGTCTGGATAGCGTTATTCGCGTGCGTTGTGGTGATCGAACCAGGGTGCGCAGTGTTGAGACTGCCCAGGTACTCCCAGGCTTCATCGCCGCGCAGCTCAGCGAGAAAGATTCGATCAGGCGACTGACGCATGCAGGAGCGCAGCGCTTCGACCGCCGAGACGCGCCCCTTGCCGTACCCGTAAATCATGTGGACGCGGTTCGGGTGATTCTCCAGGAACAATTCGTGAACGTCCTCGATGGTGACGAGGCGTTCACTGTTCGGCACGCGCTCAATGAGCGAGCGGGCGAACGTGGTTTTACCCGATCCAGTCTTGCCGGCGATGATGATGTTTCGGTGAGACTGGACGCACAGGTCGAGGAAGTCACGCATACGGCCTTCGCGCTTCAAGGCCAACAGCTCGGCCTCAGCAGGCGTTAGGCGGGTGAAATCGCGCTTCTGCACCAGGGCTGCCGCCTCGGCAGCCGTGGGCTTGTTGAAACTCACGTCATCGAAGGACTCGAAAGCGCCCTCGGCGTCCAGCTCATCGAGCGTCTTGACCACCAACGAATGCTTACGGATGGAAAGCGACAGCGTGTCGTCAATGCAAGCAGGCGGCAGGACAATCTGGCCGCGCTGCCCACCTGGCAGCACCACAGACGTGATGCTGGCCAGGGAAATGCCGTTAAACACGGCGATGGCGTTCGCCAGGCTCTTGAGATAGGGCATGGTCAGCTCAGGCACCTTGACAGGCTCCCAACCATGAAAGGTTTTTGCCCACAGCTCGCCAGGACGGTTGATAGTGACCTCGACTACATCGTCACGCTCCAGGTGCGGCCCGATGGGCCGCATGAGCTGATTAACAGTAGTGTCGCGGCCAAGGACTACGCTAGTTGCTGCGTTCAAGGCTATATACCCCGCTGAAATCAAGGTCGCGTGCAACGAAGATTTGCAACCGCTCGCCCTGGTTTTTGTACAGGGTCGGCGGAATGTTGATAGAGTTTTCTAGAGCGATGGAAGCCATATCCTGGCCAGCGTCAGAGGTTTCTTCGAACGTAATTTGATTGTCAGCGTTGCCCTGGGAAGCCTTGTTAGACAGGAAATTACCAATGTCGCCAATCATGCTCAGCATGATTGCGCCCTTGAAGCGCTCCCAAAAGTGGGTATCGACCCAACCACCTAGACCGCCTTCACCCAGCGGGCCAGTGCCAGGCGAATCGAGGTTGATGATGACGCCTGTAGGCGTCTCAACCCGAGTCCATAGGACGAAGATTCTTGCCTGCCCCTGAGTCATGCCGCCCTGGTACTGGCCAACGACCTTGGAGCCACGATCCAGGAGAACAACACGGCCATTGGTCGAGTAAATATCCCGAGTCGTGTAGCAGGTAGTCATGCCCGGCACAGTTGAAACGATCTTGGTTTCGAGCTGGCAATCCAGCATCGAGCCCTGGGTTATCAGCATGTCGCGGTTCTTGAGCACGCCAGCACGCGCACCGCTGAGGCGGACGGGCTGAAGATTGTCAGCGAGTGGGCCGCTTCCACTTCCAGAGCTGGGCGAGGTGCCGGGCTGGGCCTGGGCCTGGCTCTGCTGGTTGCCGCTGGTATTCGTATTGAGGTTAGGCGCGAGTCGGCGCATACGAATTAGCTCTTCAGGCGTCGGGCCTTCGGGGCGTTGTTGAGGCGCAGTGCCCTGTGCGGGCGCTGGAGTAGATGCGGCAACAACAGCAGCGGCGGCAGCATCTGCCTCGTTGGATGGCTCAGGCTCAGGCTCGGGCATGATGGGCTTTGGCTGCCAATCAGCACCTGCCTTGTTCAAGGCGACTTGCGGTTCGACAGCTTCAGATTCGCCAGCGTTAGCGTTTTCCATGATCCCCATGGCCTTCCAGGTTACAAAGCCACCAGCGCCAAGAACAGCGGCGATGACGACAACCAGGAACAGCTTGGCACCCTGGGGAGTAGGTTTTCGTTGTTCGCCCAAGCGAGAAGCGCCGCGCTCGCCGTCGATGCGGTCAAACTCTTCGCCAGCGTCGATTACGTCTTTTTTAGCCATTACTCATCACCCCCAATTACTACACGCTTCACAGCCGGCGATTGCGTGCCACTTTTGTTCTCAACGCCGATAGGGTCATAGGCATCGTTGTAAACAGCCAAGGCGCGATCACCTAGACGAAGCATCCACTTGGCGTGGACCTTGTGAACGGAATAAACGCCATTGGCTTCGCCAATAGTGTTGCGGTTGACCATGCTTTCATTGCCGTCTGCATCCACTAGATAGATGCCGGGCAGATCGACGTTTCCGGGGAATTTGAAGTAAGTGAACTCGTTGTTGTCCCAGGTATGAACTGGGGCAATATCGAGGTCGCCGGCCATCGCATAGTTGGTGTTGAAAGTGCCGCGAGGCGGCTTATTGAAGCCATCAGCCACCGCCTGCTTACGCAGCTCTTCCAGGGCTTGCTGGCGAGCGGTATCAGGGTAGTAAAAAGACAGGCTGTAAACGGCTTTGGCTTCTCGCGTAGGCTGGAAGATCAGGCGGAACTTGTACGTGCGCTTGTCCGTGATGATTATCAGGTTGGTATCGGCTTGCTCAGCCGATGGCTTGATAAATACATGATTGCCAGAGTTGGCAAAGGAGTAAGACGCGGAATCGCCAAAAGCGTGGGTGACGTATTGCTCGCCAGGCTCAAGTTCAATGTGCGTGGCAATGCCGATGACGGTATCCAGTTGCACCACGTCAAGCGGGTTGTACGTGGTGGAGCGGACGCGATGGTCAAAGGACGACTTGACCGGATAGTCCAGGGCGAGAGCCTGGCACGATACGGCAGCAGCCAGGAAAAGCGGGATCAGGTTAAATGCTTTCATGGTGGCCACCTCAGTTACGCACGACTTCAGGGTCAGCGCGGAAGGTGTTCACGACGAAGCCGAGCGGGTTAATGCGGCGCTCTTCGGTCGTCATGATTGCGCGAACGTAGGTGTAACCGACAGTTGCAATCCAATGTTCTACCGGCTCAATGCGGCCATTGGTGTGCTTCTTCTGAGTGGTGTAACGCACAGTGGCGATGCCGGTATCGGAGTTGCTGGCGATGGAGCGAACCTTGACGATAATTTCAGTCCGGTTATTGAGTACCGCATCCCGAGCATTCGGCCCGGAATAAGTGGCGTTGTAGCTCAACCAGGCGTCTTGCCCGCTCATGAGGCGGGTTGTTTCGTACATGCTTTGGATAGTCTTGTACTCGTAACCCTCGCGGTTGAGCACGTACTTGTTCAGGAAATAGGAGTCCACGGCTTCGCCATAGCTAACCTCGGACTCGCGCTGAACAGTAACGGCCTCGACTGCGCCCGTGGTGTTATCGACGCGAAGGACAGTTGGAATGGGGGCTTCCTGGCTCAAGCCGGCGATGCCTGCTACCAGACCAAGAAACGCCATAGCCATAGACGCACCGGCAACGCGCCAGGCGGTGCGCTTGGACTTTTCCTTTTCCGCAAGCAGGTCACGTTCCAATGATGCCGACTCAGTGAGATAGAGGTTAATTTCCTCTTTGCCAGTAAGCGGTTTTTGCTCCGTGGTCATTTGATTGCTCCTTGTACTTCAGCGGGCATGGTCTTGTTGATCGGCTGGCGGTTTGATTCGTCTGGCTGCTTGGGCTCCGGCGCAGAGGCGCAACCGGAAACGATGAGAGCGACGAGAAGAGCTGTAACGATGTTTTTCACAATGAAATCCCCATTGGCTTTGCTGAAAGCAAGCCTACCCCTTTTAAATCAAATTTGCAATTTTGATTGATAAGAAAGCGCCCCATCCAGGGCGCATATTTTTGCTTATGCGGCCTTCGATCCTTTGAAATAGCCATAGGCTTTCTGAGCGCCACGCATGGCAGCAGGGGCCATGCCTGTTGCAGCTCCACGGGAGCCGTCTGCGCCTTTGGCACCGCGACCGTAGATAGAGCGGCCAGCACCGGCCAGGCCACGCCCGACAGAGCTTGCACCGCCACGGAGCGAGCGGAGTTCCCACATATAGCTAATGCCTACGCCACCAGCCAAAGCACCCGCGATGCCGGGCAACTGCATCAGAATCAAGACCATTGCAGCCGACAGAATGAAAGCACCGCCCAGCGAATAGGCGACATTGACGCCGCTTTCAAACTTGACGCCCTCAACGTAACCACCATAAATCGACATCATCAGCCCAAAAACAGCGGAGAAGAGGACGACCAGGAGGACGTAGTTAAGGACTTGCGCGACCCACATTTCAAAGAAGCGGCTTGTTGGTTGCCAAAGCAATCCAACAATGAAAAGTGGGCCGAGGCCGGCGAGCAGTGCGAGCGCGAGCTTAGCAAGGAGAATAAACGCACCACCAATGGCGACGATGACCGCCGTTGCCAGAATGATCATTATCCCGAAGATGCCATACAGCAGGCCGTCAGTAGAAAAGAAACTGGACTGCTGAAAAGCACGGCCAGCCGCATCGAATCCCTTGCCTGCCGCCACGTCGATAATGCTTGCAGCGCCTGCGCCCTCGGTCGGATCGGTGATCAATGCGACCGCAAGTGAGTTGGGCAGCTCAATAATGGCGCTGGCAATTTGGGACTGATAAAGGCCACCAGCAAGCGCCACCGAAACGACAATACCGATACGCAGAGAGCGGGCCAGAAAGTCGAGAATCGGCATATCCACCGCGCCGCGAATAATCAGGATGGCGTAGGCAATAAAGCCAAGCGTCAGGCCAAGTGTTACGAACGGCGTGATGGTTGCTATAGCATTCGCGGATATATCGGACACAAACGCTTGCGTGGCAGTATCCACCTTCTCAAAGAGCGGCGCGAATAACGAGAATGCCATAAATTGACCTCGCTTTACTTGATACTGGGCATGCCAGTGTTATCAGGATCAAAGAGGCTCTTATGCTGGGCCTCTTTGGCGTTTACGCAGTTGGCTTGAATAGCCTCATCGCCTGGGTTATTCGCGCACTGGACTAGCTTTTGTTTGCGGGCATCAGGATTGGCCAAGTAGTAATCGACCGTCATTGTTTCTTCGGTCTTGCACGCAACCAGGAGCACGGCAACAGCAGCAATAAAAAGTCCCTTCATCATCATTTAATCTCCGGCATACCAGTGTTATCAGGGTTGAGAATGTCGCGGTTCATCTGGCGGCGCTGGTCTTCTACCAACTTCTGTTCTGCTGATGCGAGCTGGGAAACCATTTGCAGCTTGGTAGTTTCGTTCTGCACCAAAGCCTGTTCGGCGGCAATACGCGCCTGCAAGTCCTGAATTGCTTTAGGGTCTTGAGCAGAATCAATCTTGGAGATAAGCGTGTTGATATTGGCTAGCCTTTCTTGCGCGCCCTGGTAAGTGTTAATGGCGGCTGCCTTTTCCGCTGCGGCGTTCTTCAGGTAACGCTCATTGAGCGCATCCTGAGTGGTAGAAGTAGTGCCGTTAATTCGCTCGGCATCCATAATCCCTTGGGTAGTGCCATAGCTACCGGAATAAATATCCTGCACGGTTCCGGGAATCTGACCATTTACGCCAGAGGTGTTAGGCACGCCGAGATAGCGAGCGCCAGTAACCAGCTTCTCCATTTCATCCATCTTTTCCCAATGGCGCTGAAGCTCGGTGTACTGCTGTTGCATTTCCATGAGCTGTTGCGCCCACTGCGCCATGGTCTGAACCTGGTTGGCCATGTTCTGCGCGATAGAGGCACCGTCAGTAACCGGGATTTGTGCATTCGCGGCGCAGCTAAATACAGCCGCGAAAGCCAGTGCTGTTGCCTTCATTTTCATTGAACAGTCTCCTTTTCATTCATGGCCCTGGCGCGCTGAAAGAAGTGCGGGAGCCAGGCTTTAGGGTCTTCACCGAACTCTGCAACGCACTGTTCGGAAATTTCAGCAGTTTCAGGAGTGCCCGAGAGGACTAACAGCTCATCGTCAAAACCATAAAGGTTCAACTCAGCAATGGCACAGTTACCGCCCTGTTTAATCAGGAAGCGGCGGCTATCTTCGGCCAGACCTTTGAGCAAAGAGAACTCAGCATCAGTGAGTTTGAATATCTCGGTATAAGTCTTGTAGTCCGCGTCAGGATTCGGCAGAAACAAGAACGTCGCGCACTGGCCGACCAGAGTAGAGGCGATAGGGCTGTTGCCAATATCGTCGGCTTCCTGGGTAGCGAAAACGCAAAGGCCATTCTGTTTACGGATGGTCTTTTGCTTGTTCTTCACCAAGTCTTGGAAATACTCATCTTCCAGCGGCTTCCAGAACTCATCGAACACATAAATAAAGCGGCGACCGTCGATCATCTTTTCAGTGCGATAGATGAGATACATCATGACTGGCCCGCGAATATCCGGTTGCTCCAGGAACTCGGTAACGTCAAAGCCGTAAATCTTGTGCGTGGAAAGATTGAGCGCGTCCGTTGGGTTGTCGAACATCCAACCGTATTCGCCGCCCTCGCACCACTTAAGGAGGCGAGAATGGACGCTGGCAGGGCCGTCCTGATCGTCATTAGCATGGATGGCATGTGGCAGGTTTTGAACAAGAATCGTAAGACGGCGCAAGTGCTTATCGAACGAATCGGCCATGATGGTGTTAATGCCCTGGTCGATATATTTTTCGTCCTGGTGGCTTACCGGGCCAGATGCTGCAACAAGCGTTTTTACAAATCGCTTCAAGAAACTGATATTCGCAGGGGTAGGCTCCATCTGGAATGGGTTGAAACCCGAGCGCTCGCCCATCTTCAGAGGCAAATAACGGCCACCCATCGCACGAATAATTACTTCCATGCCTCGATCTTTATCGAAAGCGCAAATAGTCGGGCCGAATTTTTGCGACTGAGCGAGGGTAAAACCGAGAGTCACTGTCTTACCAGTACCAGACTTCCCGGTGATCATGGTGTTACCCAGGAGCTTCTTGTCGGTACTATTTTGCTCAGGGTTGGAGTAGTGATAATTGAAGTACAGCGGCGTACCGCTGACAGTCTTCAAAATAGTCACGGCTGGCCCCCACGGATTTCCTGCCGGCTTGCCGCTCAGGAAGTTGTGCAGCGGAGACAGCGAGAGGAAATTAAGGGAGGTAATCGGCGCGGGGCGCGGGCGATAGCTGAAGTTAGCAGGGAGCTGAGCCCAAAAGCCGGCCTCTAGTGCTAAGTCAACTTTGGTGTCGATAATGCTTCGATCACTGAGCGAGGCGGATACTTGCGCCAGGTTGTCACGCACTTCATTACCACTATCGCCAAATACGGTGATAGTAGCGTGATGCTCGCCCATAACGAAGTGACCAGAAATAAGCTGGTTAAGAGCCTCGTTAATCTCTTCAATTTGCTCGGTGGCAACGTCCGCCGAGTCGATAAGGTTCTTCTGCTGACGGATCAAGAAGCCCTTGGCCGCATGGCGAGAAAGCGCGCTGAAGCTCTGAGTCAGAATAAACTCAAAGCCACTTTCCATCAGGTTGTTGATTTGGCCTGGCTCGGTATAAGCTGGATAGTCGAAAATTTCACGCTGACCAAAAAAACGAGATGTTTCGTCGTTGCGAATCTCGCCAATTTCGCCCCACTTGCTGAAGAACAGACGATTGCGGCCCATATACTCACAGAAGCGAGTGCGGCAAACAGGCATGCGGTGATGCTCACCATTCACCAGGAACGATAAGAACTCCAGCGCGGAAGAGTAGGCATAACCACCTTCTTCTTTGTCGTCGAGCAATTCGCCTTTCTCATTCAGGCGATAAATGCCCAAATTCTCAGGATCGTACTTGCCGAGGCTTTGCTTGATACGAAGGTTAATGTCTTCGACGGCTTTGATGCATGCACGCTGACGCTCAATTTTAACATCGACGCTATCTTTCTCCATGGCACCAAAGAACGAAAGCACCTTGTCTACAACTGGGCGGTAGACAACTGTGATATACAGATCATTGACCATCAGGTTGTAGCCGCTAAAGCTGGCACGGTACTTTTGATCAAGTTGATCACAGAAAGAGTTTTCAAACTGGCTGTCGGGGTACTCATTGACCCGGCGACGAACGATATGTGACCAAACAGAAACGTGTGCAGTAGCGATGCCACGGAAAAAGTTATTCAGGTCACGACGCCAGGTAGTGACTTCTTCAATAGAGGCGCTGGTGTGCGACCGGCCACCTATTTTCCAGACAGACACGTACTCGGCGGATTTAGTCGAAATGATTTTATCCGTGACGTGGTGCGAATATGGAATAAAGCCAGAAAGCGGCGATTCACTTCGCAGGTGTTTAGTGGCCGGCGTCAAACTCATTGTTTGAATCTCCTTTTCCGGTAGTCAGCGGGGCCATAAGAAGATGCACCCCAATAGCCTTTGTTGCGGTTACGAAACTTTGTTTCGAACCAGAGTCCCCAAATACGAAAAGCCTTGTCGTCAGTCTTTGTGATTTGCGCCATGACAAACCAAAAAGGCAAAACGAGCCCCCAGCACCACAAGCTGATTTTCATAGCGCACGCGGCAACGACGATAATCATTAGAAGCAGTGGAATCATGGGGACACCCGCGACCGTAGGTGCGCGGGTGCAGCCTTTGAACAGGGGAACGGATGCCTGTTCAGAAGGTTCCATGTTCAGTACCTATCAGGTGAAGAACAGGGCGGTAAGTTGGGCGGCAGAACCGGCAATGATGATGCCGATAGCCCAGCGAACGAAGGTGTCTTTCTCAACAAACTTGGTCGCGTAACCGATGCCCAGGGCGAGCAGCGCGATAACCGCGACGGTAGGGATAATGTCGGTCAGCTCAGTCTTGAACGTCTCCATGACGCCCTTGGCCTTGGCCAGACCGCCAGTCTGAGCCATGGCGACTTCGGTAGTTACAGCGAGGCTCAGCGCAACAGCAAAAACTTTGTTTGCGGCGGCGGTGACTTTAGCCAGTGCTTGACGGATTGCCTTTTTCATCGTGTGTTTCCTCTTGCAGTAGAAATTTGCCGTGTTGGACGTTGAATCGTTCTTGCAGAAAAGCGAAAAGCGTTCTCGGATCAGCCCATAGTCTCAATTGCCCCCGTTGTGTTAGCAGTGCGAAGGTTTCCGGTTTCTTAGTGACCGGATCGTCCGCTTCGAAAGTGAAATACCACTCCTTGAGGGAGCGCTTTATTACAACCACGTTTCTTGCCGCGCCAATCTGGAAAGCCAGATCGACGCTTTCCTGTTGTATTTTCTTCATTCTGTATGGCCCTACAGTTGGCTTTCTTTGGTGCCGGGCCTTCCCTTCTAATACTGGTCGTATTCTATCAAAATTGCAATTTTGATAGCAACAACATTTAATCCTTTTCCTCGGCCACAGCATCACTGCGCCCTGCTTTTTCAGGCGGGGCGCTGAAGGCGTCAGCATTGGGTCGAGAGAACGCATCACCGATACCGTCAGGCAGTGGCTTAACAGCATTGGGTGTGGGCGCTTGTTGGACGGAGCCCTGCAACTTCAGGGGCTCCGATGATCCTTTGGCAACAGGTACTAGGGCCGGCACGTCAAGAGTAGCGTTTGCGGCTACTTTGAGCACATAGCCGTTTGAGAACCCGTCGCGGAAATTGCCCGTGTTGTAGCAGGACAGCGCAGCATGGAGAGCCGCTTGCTGATCGGTATAACGACCTTCAGCACGCTTGAAGCAATCGGTAATCACCTTTGCAGCGCCTGCCAGGTTCTTGCATGGGTCGAAGAGGTCAGCGACCGACATACCAAGCCAATCGAGGTTCTTGACGTTGACCTGGCCGAAACCACCATCGAAGTTATAACCGTTGGTCTTTAGCCAATTTGCGGTAGCAATAGCCTCTTCCCTGTTGGCCGGTTGGCGAGGGAGGCGGACGCCTTTGGCGTTGATACCGATAGCAAAAGGATTGGCCCCGGACTCATGGCGAACAATGGCCGAAAGCGTATTGAGGTGGACACCTGGGGCGCATTGCGCCGCCAGGTTTGGGAAATCCACAGACTCAACAGCAAAGACATTGCCGGCGCAGAGCGCGAGAGCAGGAAGCAGCAGGCGTTTCATAGGCCGCGAACGCCGCCGAACTTGTCACCGATTTTGGAGACGATTCCAGAATCACCACCAGGGCATTTTTTGAGCTGTTTATCACGTTCCTTGGCGGTTCGGCTTGGGCTGAACTTACCTTTTTTGGTCTTGATGATACTGAAGTATTTTTTCTCGTAAGATGAACACTCCGAACCACCATCACCACCCAGGATTCGACCGCCCAGGCAAAGAACCATGCCGCAGGCGTCATCGTTGGCCTGAGCGGTTCCGGTGGAGAGGATCAAAACAGAGGTTGCGGCAGCCAGAAAGGCAGAGATTTTTCGTTTCATGTGTCACTCCTTCGCGGTTTATTTACAATCAAATTTGCAAATTTGATTGAAATGGTGCGGACAAGAAACGATAATGTCAATAGGCGTCCTTGCCGACAGCCGCGCATTTTACTGGATACAGGACAAAATTGCAGCGATGAAGAATGACGACTGGTTGGCATCATTGCAGATTGCCACTACTGATAAGCTGAAAGAATGGCGTCAGGCTATTGACTCGGAACTGAAGAAACGAGAAGGCCGGGAACGCGCAGAGGCGCGTAAGAAGATCAAGGAACTGGCTGAAGCGCACGGGATAGACCTTGCCACGCTGGCACCATCGGGCGGCGGCAAGCAGGAACCTAAGTACAGGAACCCTAACGATCAGTTTCAAACGTGGTCGGGAGTTGGCAGGAAACCCAAGTGGGTGGAAGCGTGGCTAGCAGCAGGCAAGCCGCTGGAAGAGCTGGCAATTAACTGAGCTGCTGCCGGTCAGGTGGACTTGTCCAGGTGAACGGCAGGAGCCGACAAGCCGCTAGCGGCGCGTCAGATAGGAGATCGAGCAGATGAACGAGAAGAAGACGGCACGGATTTACGATATTGGTACTGGTCGCCTTGCGCAGCCTCGCCAGGCCGCGAACGACGACACCCCCGCAAAAACAGGCGGTGGCGGCGGCTTTGAGCAGGAAGAGCAGCACGTAAAGGGCAACCCGGTGATCCGTTTCTTTCGCCACCTGGCTTTCCTGGTGCTGATGTGGCTGCGCGGGCCGATCCGTTTTTTCCTGGGCGTGGTCGGCGTGCCGGCGATGCTGGCAATTCCGCTTGTCGGCCTGGGCCTGGAATCCCCACAGAAGACGGAAATCGTGCTGGGTCTGGTTGCACTGAGCTTCGGGGCTTTCGTCCTGCGCTGGCTGTACGACTCGCTGCTGATTTGGCTTTCGCCTGAACCTGTTTTCTTCAACTCATGATAAGGACGTGCAATGCCTGACGATAAAGAACTGAAACAGAGCCTTGATTCGCTGAACAATTCTCTAGGAGAAATAAGCAAGTCGCTCAGCGTTCTATCGGCAATGAAGATCGCTGAAGAGTTCTATACCAAGGAAGAACGAGCGGAGTTTTACAAAGAATACGAACAGCGCTTAGAGCAAGCAGAAAAAGCACGGGCCGCGCTTCATGAAAAAGCACGGGGCGGGCCGAGTGAAGGCGGAACGACCCAGGAAATGATGGACATTGCATCGAAAGCAAATGACTTTGTGATGGATTGCAGAAAGAAAAACCCGGCGCTTGTAACGCTATATCGACATAGCAAGTAAGCACTAAGTAACGAAGAGCCGGGCAATCTCCGGCTTTTCTTTGGCCGGCTAACGCGCTGCGCTTGTTGGCTACCGCAGAATTGGTGAACAAGTTCACCAACCCAGCAGCAGCTCGCGGTAAAAACGGAGCGCCCCATAGGAAGGGAAGCACTGTTGATTACTTTATAGGAAATAAGTCATGCAACCTACGCGGATAATATGTAAACAACCAGATGCAATTGGCGGCGACTATGCGACGACAATTCTCCCAGAAGATCATCAGGGGCCGGTATCACTGGTAGTGAGGAACAGCAAAGGTAAACGCGCTATTGAGGCGACCTTCCCCACACTGAAGGAGGCGAACACAGCAGCGTGTTATGCAGTCTCCCCAGGCGGCGGCTATAGCGAAGTCGAGATAATCGATGGAGCTGGGCATCCGGTTACGCACACAGATTGGCAAGAATGGGCTATGTAGTTCGAGGAAACAGCGTAAAGCCGGGCATTGCCCGGCTTTTCTATGCCTGGCTAACGCGCCGTGACCGTTTGAGTACACCCAAAATGGGATAGCGTGCGCAATGTCCCCTAAATGCCTATTTACAACCCAAACAGGGACATAGTTAAATAGCGACACCAAACAAGGACAGGAGCACCAGGAACATGCCTCGCTATCACATTCACTTTATGTCGAGCACGCACGGAGAAGCAGCAAACCGACACACAAGGCAAGTCGATATTTCTAAGCCCATTGAGTACGACACGGACATTGCAGCAGTCCAGGAATGGGCGGCAAAGGAAGTCGGTGCAGAGGAAGCAACCCTAATTTCCTGGCAAGAGCTGAAAGGCGCAGTGAGGCCAGAAGATGGCCAGTGATGCAGCTGAAGCAGCAATGGCCGAAAAGATCGAGCGACTAGAGCGGGCAAATGCAGCGCTGCAAGAAGAGCTACAGCGTGCCCGCACAGAGAGCTTAAACGCCATGCTAGGCCCCCTGCGTCTAAAAGAAATCGTCCTGGTCTACCTGGGCGACGAGAGCCGGGACCAGATAACGGAAAGGCTGGCCAAGGAGTACGGTTCTGCGATTGCAGCCGAGGCAGCAAGGCATTTGTTTATCCTGGGTGCATCGCCGCTGTCAGATGAGCAGCGGCAAGCGGTGCGCTCAGCAGCCAATCGCGGCATGAACAGGTGGTGAACGCAGCATGATTATCCGTGCATACCTACGAGCGAGCACCCGCGACCAGGACGCCAACCGGGCGCGTGAGCAACTGAAGTCCTTTGCCATCGAGCACGGGGCCAGGGTGACGACTTACTACGTCGAGAACGCTTCAGGGGCGAGCATCGAGCGCGCCGAGCTTCAGCGTCTGCTGGCAGAGGCTGGCGAGGGTGACATTCTGCTGGTGGAGTCCATCGACCGCCTGAGCCGGCTACCGCAACCAATGTGGGAGGCGCTAAAGCGCCAGATCGGACAGGCCGGGCTCCAGGTTGTAGCGGTAGACCTTCCAGTGACGCATGCGGCGCTGAAGCCGGCCACCGAAGGCACAGAGGCATGGCTACAGAAGGCGGTCGCACAGATGCTGGTCGAGTTCATGGCCGCGTTTTCGCGCAAGGACTACGAGCAGCGCAGAGCGCGCCAGGCGCAGGGAATCGCAGAGGCGAAGAAAGCCGGCAGGCTTCGCCCGCGTCAGCCAAACCTGAAGCTGTACGCGAAGATCATCGAGGCCAGAAAGACGCATTCAATCCGTGCGACAGCGCAGATGCTTAACACATCGAAGGGAACAGTCGAGCGAGCCCAGGCATGGGCACGCGAGGCGCTACAACAAGAAGGAACACAGGTATGACAGACATAGTGCCGCTCGGCAGACGAATCGACAAGATGATCAGCGAGAGCCTGGCCATCGAGTACGAAGACGCCAAGAGCGCAGGCATGCTGGGTTATATGGCGCGCTCACTGGTGCAAGCCACCCTCCCCCATACAGACCCGAAACAGAGCTATTTCGAGCGCACAAACGGGATAGTGACCCTTTCGATAGTCGGTCGCCCGAGCATCGGGATTCCCTATGGTTCGGTGCCTCGGTCGCTACTGGCGTGGATCTGTTCTGAGGCAGTTTTGACACAGAGCCGAGAGCTTGAGCTGGGCCGGTCGCAATCAGAGTTCCTGGGCAAGCTGGGCATGAGCAACGATGGCCACTACATCGGGGCACTGAAGAAGCAGGCTCACCGCTTGTTCTCTTCCATGATTTCACTCACCGGCACCACTGATAGCGAGCTGGGCCTAGAAAACATGGTGATTGCCAAGCGGGCGTTTCTGTTCTGGAATCCGAAGAAGCCAGAAGAGCGCAGCTTGTGGGAAAGCACGTTGACGCTGACCAGCGACTTTTTCGAGGACGTGACCAAGGCACCTGTTCCGGTAGATTTGCGGGTGTTGCACCACCTTCGCCAGTCGCCGCTGGCGATGGATATTTACACCTGGGCCTGCTACCGCCAGTTCCTGCTGAAAGCAAAAGGACAGGGCATGGTGAAAATCCCGTGGGTGGCTCTAATGGCTCAGTTCGGATCGAGCTACGGCACGAAGTCGCAGGAAATAATCACCGACGAGAAGGCGCTGAAAAAGAAGGAAGACCAGGCAGTCAGAAACTTCAGGCACAACTTTATGAAGCGTCTGAAGGAGGTAGGGATTTTCTACCCCGAGCTGGATGACGGCATCGAGGACACGCCGCGCTTTCTGGTGATGAAGTCGGTGAAGCTGCACATACCGCCTCAGTTCAAGAAAACAGGGTTGCCATAACGGCAACGGAGAGAATCAAGCCCCGCACACGCGGGGCTTTTTGTTGGGCATAACCCTTGGGATAAGAGCACTTATCCACGTGAAATCGCTAACGCACCCTCAACGCTAGGCGCAGCAAGGGGTAGAGCCAGATTGTCAAAATCTATCCACGTGAAATCGCTAACGCGGGCACGTGAAATCGCTAACGC
>NZ_FMTL01000005.1 GCF_900099645.1 Pseudomonas peli
ACCCAACAAAGTCTGGGTCACGGACATAACCTACATCCGCACCTATGAGGGTTGGTTATTTTTGGCGGTGGTGCTCGATCTGTTTTCACGGCAGGTAATTGGCTGGTCGATGAAGCCGCAGATGACCAGCGATCTGGCTATTGATGCATTGCTGATGGCCGTTTGGCGGCGTAAGCCCAAGCAGGAAGTGATGATTCACTCAGACCAGGGTAGTCAGTTCAGCAGTGGTGACTGGCAGAGTTTCCTAAAAGCCAACAACTTGCTTGGAAGCATGAGCCGACGCGGTAACTGCCACGACAACGCGGTGGCAGAAAGCTTCTTCCAGTTGCTAAAGCGGGAGCGGATCAGACGAAAGATCTACAGCACCAGGCAGGATGCCAGAGCCGATGTGTTCGATTACATCGAGATGTTCTACAACCCAAAACGCCGGCATAGTTTCAACAACCAGCTATCGCCGGTAGAGTTCGAAAAGCGCTATTTCCTGAGCCTGGAGAGTGTCTAGAAAACCCGGGGCGATTCACACCTACTGCCTCCCATAAGCGACAAACTTGTCTTGCCAGCTACACCAGGCCGCCTTCTTCCCAATCCCATGCTTCTGTCGGCCTAAAGGTACGCACTATCGAACATTGCCAGATGTGCCCGCCCGAACCGTTCAAATGTGCCCAACGTGATATCCCTTCTTAATGCACCTATGCAACAGCGGTGCTACTGCAAAATATCAGGCTCCGGTGCCCGCAAATACTAGGTTCGCGGGCATAGCACCGACCAACGCAGATCAGGTCAGATACAACCCTCACAGACCACGCGATTCAGCCATTAAATGGCTGAAAAGCCATCATTTTGTTGTAAAAGCCGAATCCTCTACTGAATTTCATGACCCAGCTGACCGATTACGAACCTATCGGCAGGGTCACTGCGTATGAAAAATGTAATGCAGTAACACCTGAAAAACATCAGACCATGCCGTAAGCCCCTATTCACTAGGGCTTGAGCAGAAATAACGTAAACATCGAAACCCTGATTACGATGTTTATTTATTGGGCCAAATATCACCGATTTGGCAGGGATGTTGATGTGTGGGAGATGAAACGCAATAACACCCAAAAAACATCAGGCAATGCTGGATCCCTTTACTCATAAGGGTTTGGGTTGAATTGACAAAAACATCAACTAATACACTTCGATGTTTTTCTGATGATTCACAATACTTGGCAGCCCGGCCCGAAAATCGGCCAGCAGGCAGCCCTAAAACGAGCTCAGATCGAGGGTTGGATATATGAAACTGGTGCGATTCTGAGTATCAAAAGTGCCCGTAGAGTTCACTTTTGTGAACTCTGAGTGTGAAGCTGCACCTCAATAAAGTTCACAAAAGTGAACTTTATTGCCACCTCGCCATAGCGATTTATTGATGACCGCAAATCAAAGCAGGCCAGTTTCACTAGCATTGAAAGTATTACCCAAAGGGGCTTAGACCTGGCTAGATAAAGCAAGGTTTACTGTTTTCATCCATGCTGATCCACGGCTTACTGAAGCCGATGTCCAATCACTAGAACTCGATTCCGCCCCTCCCATCGATGAGGAAGGGCGCACCGCCATACTGTACCCGTCAGAAATCCACGGTGGTCGAGAGCAACACGGTCCTGGGAGTCGACAGGGTCAGCCCCGCCGCACTGTCGGACGAGGTCGCGGCGGAAGCCCAGTAGGTCTTATCCAGCACGTTCTCCACCGTGGCCCGCACGGTCACGGGCTTGCCCCCGACCTTGAACGCATAACGGCCGCCCAGGTCGTAGCGCTCCCAGCTGTCGATTTCCTGTTCGTTGGCCGAGTCTAGGTACTGGGAGCCGGTATGGATGGCACGGGCGGTCAGGGTCAGGCCCTGGACGCTTTGGATATCCAACTCGGCGCCGAGATTGGCGTTGATCTCCGGCGCGCCGGTGCCATGGTTGCCGTCGAACTCGCCATTGGTGGTGTCGTTCTGCTCGCTGTCGAGGAACATCACTCCGCCCAGCAGACGGAAACCCTTGAGCGGCTCGCCGAACATACTGAGTTCAAGCCCCTGGTTGCGCAGCTCGCCGTTGGGTTTGAAGTTGTCCTGATTGTCGAACTGATAGGCCGGCTGCTCGATATGGAACAGGCTAGCGGACATGCCGATGTTGCCATGGTCGTACTTCGCCCCGATTTCCGTCTGCTTGCTGACGTACGGCGCGAACACGGTATTGGCGTTATTCGCCGTGGACGGCGCGGTCTCGCCCTGGGTCAGGCCTTCCACATAGTTGGCATACAGCGACAGGCGCTCGGTGGCCTTGAACATCACACCTACGAGCGGCGACGTATCGGTTTCGTCATTCGCCGGACCATCACGCTCGCCGTCACTCCAGGTGGTGACTTTCACGCTCTGCAAGCGGGTACCGAGGGTCACCAGCAGACGATCCTCGGCAAAGCTAAGGGTGTCGGCCAGGGCCGCGCTGGTGAAGCGGTCTTCAGTGTGGGCGCTGGTATCGAAGCGGTTCGGCGCGCCCGGGTAGGCCACTTCCACCGGGTCATAGAGATTGCCAATGCTGCGCAGGTAACGCTCACCGGCGTTGTCGAAATCCATGTCGAAGCGGTTCAGGCTCAGGTTCAGCGTGTGGTTGACCGAGCCGGTGCTGAACCACTGGCGGGCGCCAACGGTGGCAGTCTTCACGTCTTCATCGCGGCGGAAGCTGCGCGGCACCAGGGTGAAGTTGCCATTGTCCTGGGTGGCCTGGACGCCATGGCGCAGAAAGTCGTAGTTGCCTTTGCGCGCGCCATAGGCGGCGTAGACCATCAACGAGTCGCTGACATCGTACTCACCCCGCAAGGCACCAAAGGAGTCCTTGGTTTGCGAATAGGTCCAGGGTTGAGCAAAGTTGCGGTCGATATCTTCAGCCTTGGGCACCTTAACCCCTGCGGCCAGTTCGACCCGCTCCATCGGCGCATCGGCGTAGCGATCCTGATGGCCGATATCCAGAGACAGACGCAGTCGCTCTTCGCGCAGATCGAGGCCGAGCACCCCGGTTTCGCGCTCGACCGCCTGGTGATCCCATTCCGTATCGCCGGACTGGCGCACACCATTGAAACGCACGCCGAAACGCTGGTCCTCGCCGAAACGCCGGCCGATATCCACGGCGCCACCAAACTGCTCCTCCGAGGCATAGAGACTGGTGACCTGGGTGATCGGTGCGTCTGTGGCGCGCTTGGGCACGATGTTGATGCCACCGCCGATGCTGCCACGCGGAGCGATGCCGTTCAGCACCGCGCTAGGGCCCTTAAGGACGTCAACCCGCTCGGCGATTTCCATGTCGATGGAGTAAGTCGGCAGGATGCCGTACAGGCCGCCATAGGAGACGTCACTGTTGAACAGGCTGAAGCCACGTACAGTGAACTGCTCGAAACGCCCACCGGCCGGGTTGGAGGTGCGCACCGACGGGTCAGCAGCCACGGCATCGCCTAGGGTGCGAACATGCTGGTTTTGCAAGGCTTCCTTGGTGTAGGACGTGACGCTGAACGGGCTGTCCATGAAGTCCTGGTCCCCGAGCATGCCCTGAGAACCGCTCCGGGCCACCTGGCCACCTGCGTAAGGTTGCTCACTCCCCACTCCGCGGGCACCGAGGATCGAGGTACTGGGCAGTTGCATGCTGCCCTCTTCCGCGGTCGGGGTCAGGGTGTAAGCCTGCTCGCCCACTGGCTGCAGCTGCAGGCCGGAGCCCAGCAACAGCCGGGCAAAACCCTCCTCCACCCCGTATTCGCCGGACAGGCCGTCACTGCTGCGCCCGCTAACCAGCGCCGGATCCACCGACAGGTTGACCCCAGCCAGGCCGGCGAAGCGAGTCAAGGCAGCGTCCAAGCGGCCGGCCGGAACCTGATAACTGCGCCGGTCGGCGTCTGCAGCCCAACTGGCCGGGACAAACATCGGACTGGCGCTCAGGCTCAGCATGAGACTCCAGCGCAGCAACGGACTCAAGGCAGACGACATCGGGCGCAAACGGTAAGGCAATACTGCGGGCATTGGGAGAAGCTCTCGTTTTTTGATCGGTTACTTGGAATGACCAGCGACGCGAAACAAAGGGACAAGCTTCAGCCAATATTTTTCCGAGAGGCACTTTCTTGCGGGACCAGGGTGACCCAGTAACGGGTGCGTGAATGCACCTCCAGCGGCAGGCTGGCCGCCAGCAGTGAAAGCACACGATCAGTGTTGTCGAGACGGAAGCTGCCGGTGATCCGCAGGCTTTCCAGCGCAGGATCCCAGCGCAGCAGGCCCTGACGGTAACGGCTCAGATCGCGTAGAAAATCCCCCAACGGCAGGTTCTGCGCCATCAACACCCCCTCGCGCCAGCCGGGCAGCAAGGCGTCGAAAGCGTCCACAGGACCGGCACCGGACGCTTGCAGGCGGATCTGCTGCCCTTCGCGCAGTACCAACTGCGGGCCGCGCAACGGCTGCACCTGTACCGAACCGCTGACTACCGACACCCGGCAATCCCGCTCGGTGAGACGCACGCAGACTTCGCTTCGGCCGACGCTGAGGCGGCCATAAGGCGCCTGGATGGTCAGCGCCGCACTGCCGAGCACCTTGAGCGCCATCTCTCCGCGCACCAGTGTCAGTTGGCGAGCGCCCAGGTCGGCGTTGACCGCACTGTCGGTATTCAGCTGCAAGGTGCTGCCGTCGGCCAGAGACAATCGTTTGTGTTCGCCGATACCGGTCTGCAGATCGGCGCGCCAGACATCCAGCGGCAGCTGCCGGCCCAGCAACCAGGTTGCCGGTACCAGCGCGGCAAGCCCGAGGGCACGCGTCAGCACCGCGCGCCGTGCCGGGTCCGGGCGATCCAGCGTGGCCATCGCCAGAGCTGTTGGCAGGCCAGAGAAACGCTGGCGCAACAACTGCGCCTTTTGCCAGGCACTCTCATGACTGCAACTGCTGTTGCGCCAGTTTTGCAGGCGGGTGTGGTCGTCCTCGTTGGCTGCGCCAGACTCCAGCAGCGCCAGCCACTGGGCCGCCGCGCGGGCCACCTCACGAGCCTCGCTGGAAGGCACTGCGTGCATCACAGTTCCACCAGCAGGCAATGCTCGTAGGCCTGGGCCATGTAGCGCTTGACGGTGCGCTCGGACACCTTGAGGCGTTCGGCGATCTCGCGGTAACCAAGCCCTTCCAGCTGGCTCCAGAGAAACGCTCGACGTACCAGAGCCGGCAGGCCGTCGAGTAACTCGTCCAGGGCCTGCAGGGTTTCCAACAGCAGCCAACGCTGCTCCGGCGACGGCACACTGTCTTCGGGTAGCTGCGCCAGCGCATCCAAATAAGCCTGCTCCAAATTGCGCCTCGCATATAGGTTGCTTAGCAGGCGCTTGCCCACGGTAAGCAAATAGGCTCGCGGCTCACGCATCTCGGCGATCTGCTGGGAACTGGCCAGCACTCGCAGGAAGGTATCCTGGCTCAGGTCCGCTGCATCCCAAGCATTGCCCACGCGGCGCCGCAGCCAACTCTCCAACCAGCTTCGATGGTCGCGGTACAAGGCGCTTAGGCTGTGCTCCGGTGGCGAAGTTGCTTCAATCATGTCGAGAGGCTCTGCATGCACACTAAATGAGATTGATTCTATTTAATATTTGCACACTACACCAAGCCCTTTTACAAACTCCGCCCCCTGCGCGTTACTGAACGAGAAGGTGCGCCAGCAGCATTATGCTGGCCGGTGTTCAAAAAGACCTGGCAGCGCCCACCACAGAGTGGCTGGGCCACGCAATTCGCCTTGCCATACTCGGCTTGCAGCGGCGTAAGGATTACCACTCGCGCTGTCGCTGCGTTTCTTACCAGCACAAATCTCTCATGGCGCCAACCACAGGCCACGTCCAGTTGCAGATCGAAGATCTCATGGTCAGATCAAACGTAGGAACTTCCTTTACAACTGGAAAAAACCCAAAAACCCATGCGTACCGCGCTTCGAGCGGCCTGGGTTAAGAACACTCTAAAAGTTCAAAAGTAACTTTAAAGCGACTACTCCAGTCGCTCGTAATGACTCGCAGTGAATTTTTGACCCGGGAGTTCAGCCCCTGTTTAGGGCACAGATACGCCTCATTTTCAAAAAACTCCCCCCTACCATAAACACACCAAACGTTGATGGACGAAGGGGGGGTTCATGGGTCGGGAAAAAAATTCAAAACGTTCTGTGCCTGGAGAAGGCTCTTTTAGACAACACCTGAAATGGAGTCAGGTGCGGCTATGACAACCGACGCTCACTCAAGCGATCTCGACAAGATATCGGAAGAAAAAATGGCTGAGTTACTGGGTACAACCAAACGGGCGCTGCAGGCAAAACGCGCTCGCAAACAGATCCCAGAGGGCGTCTGGCTCAAAATTGGTCGAAACATTATTTATAGCCTGCGGAGATACGACGAATGGCTCGAAAGTCAATGGATATGCCCACCGGGGTGGAAGTTTTCCGAAACTCCATACGCATCCGGTTCACCTGGAATGGACGCCGGTGCAGCGAAACGCTCCCCTATCCCGTCACGCCAAAGGGGATTGCGGCGGCGTCCATCCTTAGAGATCAAGTAGTGCGCCTCTCCAAGATGGGCCTGATGGATGACGCCAAATACATAGAGCTTTTCCCAGGCTCGATGGTGCCCGCAGGCGGGCTTTCCTGTTTTGGTGAGTTTGCCCAGCTATGGTTGGACAGCCGTGACATCACTCAAGGAACCAGGCTGAACTACAAAAGCACGCTGAACCACTATTGGATGCCCCACTTGGCGTTAATTCGCATCGATCTGATCACCACCACACTGCTACGCCGCATCATTGCTGAGACGAAATGGACGTCCTCTGGAGTAAAAAGGAACGCACTCGTCAAGCTTTCGACGATCCTAAAAGCTGCTTTGGGTGATGGGCTAATCGAACGCAACCCAGCAGAAACATTGGAAGTGCCACGCAGATCACGCAAGGATCCAGATCCGCTGACCTTGGACGACGCCAATCGGATAATCGAAAAACTCTACTCAACCTCGCACTGGCCAAGCCTGATCTATGCAGCCTTGTTCGAATTTCTATTTTTCTCAGGCCTGCGCTTATCAGAGGCGCTAGCTCTGCGATGGGAATCGGTGGATTGGAATCGGAAACAGGTGCACGTCTGTCGCACAGTTGCATTAGGCGTGGTGGAAGAACGGACAAAGACCAAAAGTGCTCGGTACGTTCTGCTCAATGAACGTGCGCTGCGGGCATTGTGGTTCGCCCTAAACTATGCGGAACGCCGGCAGCAAGGTGTTGGTCGAGTCAAAACCACGCCTTACGTGTTTCCGCCGTCAAAAGGCCAGGAGTACATCAAGCAAACCTCCAACGTGCATCACCAGTGGCGCCCTACCCTTAAAGCCTTGGGTATCCGCTACCGGCCGCCATATAACTGCCGTCACACCTATGCGACAATATGCTTAATGTCCGGCATGAACCCCGCTTTCATCTCTCAGCAATTGGGCCATAGCGTCCAAATGTTGTTGTCGACGTATGCCCGCTGGATCAACTCAAGCTCCGATTGGAGCGAACTGGAAAAGCTGAATATTGGTATCAAATTGGTATCAACTTCATTCAGCCAGCCATAAGTCATTGATAGGTAAGACCTTTGATTTCCACCGCTAACATCACCATGCAATTCGGGGCTAAGCCCCTGTTCGAGAACGTTTCCGTCAAGTTTGGCGGCGGCAATCGTTACGGTCTGATCGGGGCCAACGGCTGCGGCAAGTCGACCTTTATGAAAATTCTCGGCGACGATTTAGAGCCGAGCGGTGGCCAGGTGATGCTGGAGCCGAACGTGCGCCTGGGTAAGTTGCGTCAGGACCAGTTCGCCTATGAAGAATTCACGGTGATCGACACTGTGATCATGGGTCACGAAGAACTGTGGAAAGTCAAAGCCGAACGCGACCGTATCTATTCCCTGGCGGAAATGAGCGAAGAAGACGGCATGAAGGTCGGTGAGCTCGAAGGCGAGTTCGCCGAGATGGACGGTTACACCGCCGAATCTCGCGCCGGTGAGTTGCTGCTGGGCCTGGGTATTCCGTTGGAGCAGCATTTTGGCCCGATGAGCGAAGTCGCGCCCGGCTGGAAACTGCGCGTGTTGCTGGCCCAGGCGCTGTTCTCCGATCCAGAAGTGCTGCTGCTGGACGAACCGACTAACCACCTGGACATCAACACCATCCGCTGGCTGGAAAACATCCTGACCCAGCGTAACAGCACCATGATCATCATCTCGCACGACCGTCACTTCCTGAACAGCGTGTGCACGCACATGGCGGACCTGGATTACGGCGAGCTGCGCCTGTTCCCAGGCAACTACGATGAATACATGACCGCCGCAACCCAGTCGCGCGAGCAGTTGCTGTCCGAAAACGCCAAGAAAAAGGCGCAGATCAACGAGCTGCAAAGCTTCGTCAGCCGCTTCTCGGCCAACGCCTCGAAATCCAAGCAGGCTTCCTCGCGTGCCAAGCAGATCGACAAGATCCAGTTGGCCGAGGTCAAACCGTCCAGCCGTGTCAGCCCGTTCATTCGCTTCGAACAGAACAAGAAGCTGCACCGCCAGGCCGTCATGATCGAGAAAATGGCCAAGGGTTTCGACGGCAAGGAGCTATTCAAGAACTTCAGCTTCCAGGTTGAAGCGGGCGAGCGCGTAGCCATCATCGGCCCGAACGGTATTGGTAAAACCACCCTGCTGCGCACCCTGGTTGGCGAACTGGCACCGGATGCCGGTGCGGTGAAATGGACCGACAGCGCGGAAATCGGCTACTACGCCCAGGACCACGCCCACGACTTCGAAGACGACGTCAGCCTGTTCGATTGGATGGGCCAGTGGACCACCGGCGAGCAGATGATCCGCGGCACACTGGGTCGTATGCTGTTCAGCAACGACGAGATTCTCAAGTCGGTAAAAGTCATCTCCGGTGGTGAGCAAGGCCGCATGCTGTTCGGCAAGCTGATTCTGCAAAAGCCTAACGTGCTGGTGATGGACGAACCGACCAACCACTTGGACATGGAATCCATCGAAGCGCTGAACCTGGCGCTGGAAAACTACCCGGGCACGCTGATCTTCGTTAGCCACGACCGCGAGTTCGTGGGCTCCCTGGCTACGCGCATCATCGAGTTGTCAGCCAACGGTATCACCGACTTCAGCGGCACCTACGATGACTACCTGCGCAGCCAGGGCGTGATCGTCTAACCGGCTCCTAGCCGGCATAAAAAAGCCCGCTCTCTGAGCGGGCTTTTTGTTGGGTGCAGTTATTACGCAGAGGCGAACAAACCACCGATCTGGGCGTGCGCTGCTGCAAAAGCATTCGCGCGCGGCTCATCACCGTAAGCCAGCCCTTCGGCGCGCACAATTTCAATATCGGTAATGCCGAGGAAGCGCAACACCAGCAGCAAATACTCTTCGTGCGCCTGACCGCTTGGTTGGCCCGCATGAATACCGCCTGCGGTGGACACGATCACCACCTTCTTGCCACCTGCAAGGCCCTTGGGGCCATTCTCGTCGTAAGCAAAGGTTTTACCGGCGACCGCCACGCGGTCGATCCAGGCTTTGAGTTGGGTCGGCACGGTGAAGTTGTACATCGGCGCACCTATCACGATGGCGTCGGCCGCGAGAAACTCATTGAGGGTGTCCTCCGCCAGCTCGACTTCATGCTTTTGCGCTGCATCGCGCAGTTCGGCTGGGGTACCGCCGGCGACTAGACTAGCGGCGGACAGATGGCTCAGCGCATCGCTGGCCAGATCGCGATAGCTCACCTGAGCTTCAGGTTCAGCGGCCAGCCAGGCGTCGACCACAGCGCGGCTGAGTTGGCGGGAGGCAGACGAGTCGCCGAGAATGCTGGAATCGAGGTGCAGTAGTTTCATGACAATCTCCAAAGTGAGATCGCCCCACGGCGATCAAGATGTTGGAGATACTATCGATGAAAGCAATGGCCGATTAGTCCGTGCAAATGCGATAGTTCGTCCCACCGATAGGACGATAAAACCATGCATGACCTCAATGACCTGTTTTACTTCGCCAAAGTGGTAGAAGCCGGCGGTTTTGCCGCCGCCGGGCGCACCCTGGGCATTCCCAAATCCCGCCTGTCACGACGAATTGCCGAGCTGGAAAATCGCCTCGGCGCGCGCCTGCTGCAACGCACCACGCGCAAACTGGCATTGACCGACATTGGTGAGCGTTACCTGCGCCATTGCCAGGCCATGCTGCAGGAAGCCGAACAGGCTGAGGAAACCGTGGCCAGCCTGACCAGCGAACCGCGCGGTCGTCTTCGGGTCAGCGCCCCAGGCGGCATCGCCCTGCTCTCGGAGCTGGTGGTGAGCTTTCTCGCGGCCTATCCCAAGGTGCAGTTGGAGCTGATTCAGACCAACCGGCGCATTGATCTGCTCAACGAGGGCGTAGACGTCGCCTTGCGCGTACGCAGCGCCGAGGATGAAGACCCTACGCTGATCACCCGGCGCTTGCGGCCCGCGCAGGCCTTTATGGTTGCCGCACCGGCCCTGCTGGAGCACGCGCGGGTCAGCACACCTGACGATCTGGCGAAACTGCCGGCCCTGGGCGCACTGGAAGCGGACCGCAAAATTCACCTGCGTTTGCAGCATGACAATGGGCGCGTGCAGGAAGTGGTGCTGGACGCGCGCCTGGCCATCGAGGACTTCAACGTCCGCAAACATGCAGCGATGAGCGGCCTCGGATTTACCATGTTGCCCGCGCCCCTGTGCTTGGATGAACTGGCCGATGGACGACTGATCCGCCTGCTACCGGACTGGGCACTGCCTGCTGCCCACCTGCAAGCGGTGTACACCCACAGGCGCGGCATGCTACCAGCCGTTCGGGCATGGATTGAGCATATCAGCGACGCCTTCAGCCGCTGGGACCAACCGATTTAGCGCCGCTGCATCAGCTGTAACGGCGCAAGAGTTCACCGAACAGCTGGCCATCCAACAACAGCCAGTCAATCCATACCAGCTGATGGGCTGCAACAATCAGCCAAACCACCAGCTGGAAGGAGAGCTTGCGCGTTTTGTGCCGAAAGCACTGCTGCGCGATCAACGCGCCGGGCCAGCCACCCAGCGACTCGACCAAATGCAATGCTTTTTCCGGCGTGCGCCAACGGCCTCGCTGGGCACTGGACTTGTCCTGCCAGTACTGCACAAAACTGATCAGGCTGGCGAGCGGGTAAGCAACCAGCATCCACACAAAACCAGACGTTAGGAACAGCTGCCAAGCGCCCATTAGAGGCAACACACACAGCGCCATCAGCAGCACTAACTTCGGTCCGAGGTGCTGAATCGGCTCATGGCTGCGCCCCGACGAAACCTGACGCACCCTGGCTTTCGCTGATGGTTCAACCGTGGGCTTAACAGCGCGAGGCTTACGGCGAATCGCCGGACGGTCCAACGCAAGTTCGCCAGCAACGCGGATATGCTCGGCGCGGGCACGCCCCTGAGGGTCCTTACCCGGCACGTACATCACCTGATCCCCGGCCACGGGGCGACTGTCGCCGCGCATGGCCGAGATATGCGCAAAAAGCTCAGCCCCGCCCTGCTCCGGCTGGATAAAACCAAAGCCTTTGTCGTCATTCCAGCTGCGCAACACACCGCATTGTTCCATTCCCATTACTCTCACCAGATATACGCCGCGCGCACTCTAGCAGCCTGGGAAATGGCTATCCAAAAACTCAAGCAGATACTGATTGACCTGCTCAGCCTGTTCGTTCTGGATCCAGTGCCCACAGTCCTTTAGGACGTGCTGCTGTAAGTCACCCACCCATTCCGGCATCTTCTTCAGGGTGTAGGCTTCCAGTTTGCCTACCGGGTCATGGTCACCGATCAAAAACAGCGTCGGCGGTTTGATCGTCTGCCCTTGTAATGGCTCGGTCACGTGCCAGTTGCGTTCGAAGTTGCGGTACCAATTCAACGCTCCCCGTAAACCGTGCTGAGCAAAGGTGTGGCGATACACCGCAAAGTCGTCCTCTGTGCACCAGTCGGGCAGCGCGCCCACCTGCATGTCGTCCTCGAACAAACGCCCATCGGCAGGCTTGTCCTGCAGTAACAGGTTTCGCTCCTCGAAATACATGAGCAGGCGCAAGGTGCGGTCGATGTCAGCGTCCAACTCGTGTTCGGCGCGGCCAGGTTCCTGAAAGTAGAGGATGTAATTGAATCGCCCGGCACTGGCCTCACGCATTATCTCGGTGGCTGGGCGACGAGGCCGCCCGGCAAAAGGCACCGACAGAGTGATGAGGGCTTTGATCCGCACGGGCTCAAGCAGTGCCAAATACCAGGCGACCATTGCGCCCCAATCATGGCCGACCATTGCCACCTGAGTGTGGCCAAAGTGATCCATGGCCGCACGTATGTCAGCGCACAGCGTCAGTACGTCATAGGCCGCCACGTCCGCCGGCGCCTCGCTGCGGCCATACCCACGCATCTCAGGCATGAACACCCGATAGCCGGCCGCGACCAACGGATCAACCTGCTGACGCCAGGAATACCAGCACTCCGGAAAACCGTGCAATAACCACGCAGGTTTGCCCTGTTCCGGCCCTGCGCAGTAAAGACTAAGGGATATACCGTTGAGATCGAGTTGGAAATGATCGGCCGTATTGTGCATGGCACCTCCTGTGTGAAGTCCCACTATGACAAAGGCGCACCCTGGGGTGCGCCTTTATTCATCCGACGAATACAAGGGCAGCAATCAGCCCTGCGCCGTGCTCCAGTCAATCCACTGTAACTGCCAGGTCGCCAGAATCAACAAGCCAAAACCGATGCGGTACCAGGCGAACGCTGCATAACTGTGCTTACCGATAAAACTGAGCAGTGCCCGCACCGCAATCATGGCGAAAATAAACGAGGTGACAAAACCAATGGCAAACACCGGCAGATCACTGGCCTGGAACAGGTCGCGGTACTTGTAGCCGGAGTAGACCGCAGCACCGACCATGGTCGGCATGGCAAGGAAGAAGGAAAACTCGGTGGCCGCCTTGCGCGACAAGCCGAACAACAAGCCGCCGATAATCGTCGCGCCGGAGCGTGAAGTACCCGGAATCATCGCCAGGCACTGGGCAAAACCAATCTTAAGCGCGTCCTTCCAGGTCATGTCGTCGACGCTCTCGGCGTGCACCAGGTGCGTGCGACGCTCGGCCCAGAGCATGATCACCCCACCCACCACCAGCGCCAGCGCCACGGTGATCGGGTTGAACAGGTAATGATGAATAAGATCGGCGAACAGCACACCCAGCGCCACGGCCGGCAGAAAGGCGATCAGCAAATTGGCGGTAAACCGTTGAGCCTGCTGCTCTTTGGGCAGACCGATGACAATGTCGAGGATCTTGCGCCGGTACTCCCAGACCACAGCGAGAATCGCCCCCAGCTGGATGATGATGTTGAAGGCCATCGCCCGCTCACCGCCAAAACCAATCAGGTCCGCGACGATAATCTGGTGTCCGGTACTGGAAATGGGCAAGAACTCCGTAATGCCTTCCACGATACCCAAAATCAGTGCCTGAACAGCCACCCAAAGATCCATCCTCACTCCTCAATACGTGCGCACCGGCACGAACAGCAACATTATGATGACGAACTCACGTGGGCTTCCTACCAACCGGTTATTAAAAGGTTCCGGCCGGCAGAATAAATAATCAAATCACACACTTAACCCGCACCGCGCGAATCCTAGCAGAGAACCTGAGTATTGAGGCTACAGCACGCTGTACTGGCCTCGACCTGATGAAAGCAATCGCCAACCGAGCCGTCACTTATCCACCAATTAGCCTAAGGTCTAGAGTAGCGAGCAAGACTCATCATCTATAAGAGGCGACCCCGCGCCTAAACAACCAGGGAGCCCACCATGAATAACCTGCGCAGCTTGCCTATTAACCGTCGTCTTTGGCTGATTCTGGTGGTTGCCATTGTCATGCTGATTATTCAGGGCGCCCTGTTACTCAAGCAGATCGAGGCCGACCTATATGCCGCCAAATCTGAAAAAACCCAGCATGTGGTGCAAAGCGCAGCGGGCATTCTGCAGCATTACCATGCACTGGAAGCGGCGGGCGGAATCACCCGTGAAGCGGCGCAGAAACAGGCTGCAGAGATCATTCGTAACCTGCGCTACGACGGCCAGGAGTATTTCTGGATTAATGACCAAACCCCAGTGATGGTCATGCACCCGACCAACCCCAAACTGGAAGGGCAAAACCTCTCAGGTTTTAAAGACCCGGATGGCAAGGCACTATTCAATGAAATGGTCGCCCTCAGCAAAAGCCAGGGCGCAGGCCAGGTCAATTACCGTTGGCCCAAGCCTGGTGCCAGTGACCCTGTGCCCAAGGTGTCGTATGTGCAACTGTTCCAGCCCTGGGGCTGGATCATCGGTTCAGGGGTTTATGTCGATGATGTGCAGGCCGAGTTTCACACCCAGGCCTTGAAAACCCTGCTGATTGGCCTGGTGATTGCTGCCTTGGTGGCCCTGCTCATTGTGCTGATCGTGCGCAGCATCACCCAGCCACTGCAGCACGCGGTCGATGCCATGGCCAATATTGCCAGCGGTGATGGCGACCTGACACGAACCCTCGACACCCAGGGCAACGACGAGTTGTCCGCTTTGTCCCGTCACTTCAATGCGTTTACCGAAAAGTTACGCCAGGTGATCAAACACTCCCTCGACTCTGCCGGCCAACTCGATGCTGCTGCCCGCAACCTCGGTGAGGTTGCGGGCCAATCGCAACAGCACAGCGAGCAGCAGTCGCAGCAAATGGAACTGGTTGCCACTGCGATCAATGAAGTGACTTATGACGTCCAGGATGTGGCGAAAAATGCCGAACACGCCGCTACAGAGGTGCACACGGCCGAAGAGCAAGCGCTGCAAGGTCAGCAGAACATTGAAGGCAGCCTGCGCCAGATCAATGCGCTATCTGCCACCATCGACCAAGCGGTAACGGTGATTCAGGCCCTGGCTCAGGAAAGCACGCAGATAGGCAGCGTATTAGAAGTTATCCGCTCGATTGCCGAGCAGACCAACCTGCTCGCGCTCAACGCGGCCATCGAAGCCGCCCGCGCCGGTGAGCAAGGCCGTGGGTTTGCCGTAGTGGCCGATGAGGTGCGCCTGCTGGCGCAACGTACGCAAAAATCCACAGCGGAAATCCAGGTCATGATCGAGCGCCTGCAAGGCAACTCCGAAGCAGCCGTCAAGGTGATCAACGACAGCAGCCAAGCCTCTCAGCTGACCATCGAGCAGGCCCGTCAGGCCGGAACCAGCCTGACGTTAATCGCCAGCGGGCTGCGCAACCTCAGCGGTTTGAACGCTTCCATCGCCAGCGCGACACTGCAACAATCGCACGTGGTCGAAGACATCAATCAGAACGTCACCCAGGCAGCCAGCCTGGCCCATAACAACGCCCTGGCGGCGCAGCAATCCAGCGATGCCGGGCAACACTTAGGTCAGTTGGCTGAGCAGCTCAATCGTCTGCTTGGACAGTTCAGGGTATGAGAACGCAATGAGCAACATGGAACACCAGGAAGTCGACCTGAGCAAACCGCAAAACCAGGACCTGATTTGGGACTTGGACAGCATCGCCCGGCGCGAACTGGCGGAACGCTTTATCAAGCTGTTCGAGAACCGCCTGTGTGTGTATTCGGAGTCAACGCGGCAGTTGTACACCAACTACGACCTGCACTTCCCCAGCGATATGGGCCGCAAGATGGTGGTGCTGCCCAATCCCTATGCCTTCCACGACACCCTGCATGGCATCGAGGCGCATGCTGTCCGTAAAACTGGGCTGTGCGTGCTGCCCGGTGTGGTCCTGCGCAAGCCTGGCTTGCTGCTGACTACGATGATCAAGGAAGGCGGCCCAGCACCGAAAACCATGCCGTTCAAACCAGCGTTGGCGCAGATCATCAGTAACCAGAAGAAGGCAGGCGATATCTTCCTGCCAATCATGATGAAGGGCGATCTGCGTGAGTTCGACCAGCAGATGCCCTATATCCACCTGCACCGCCTGCAGGTCAGTCGCCTGACGCGGCTATCGACCTTCGAGCGCGACGATATTCAGCAGTCCATTACGCGCAAACTGCTTATGCTCTATCGCCAGGCCGACAGTCTCACCTGCCACTGAGTCGCAGCCCTGCCGTGAGGGCAATAAAAAAGCGGGCATCCGTCAAGGAATGCCCACTTTGTGCTTTAGCTGCGCCAAATCTTATTGCTGGCTGACCCAGAACACCGCGGTGACGACGAAAATCACAATCAAGGCGAAAATAGCCTTGGCATCGACCACGCTGTCAGCATTATCCGGCTCACTGTGCTCACTCATGGACTACCCCTCTTGTTGTGTTTATGGGTGGATCGTCTTCTGCAGTTAAGACCAGCATGCTCGCTTACTCAAGCCGTAGGGCTATGTTCAACGGCTGTCTTATCCCTTTAAGTTCTTTCCATATACTCAAACATCACTTTTGCGCATAACCCTGAGCTGGTATCTTCCTCCGGCTCCGCAGGGAGTGCGCGGCCGTGCGCGCTGATAGCTGTAAAAAGCCTGATAACAGGACACTCCATGTACGTATACGACCAGTACGACCAAAAAATCGTCGAAGACCGCGTCAAGCAGTATCGCGATCAAACCCGCCGTTACCTTGCCGGTGAACTGAGCGGTGAAGAATTCCGCCCACTGCGCCTGCAGAATGGCCTGTACATCCAGCGCTTTGCGCCCATGCTGCGCGTTGCCGTGCCGTACGGTCTGATGTCGTCCGCCCAAGTGCGCATGATGGCCAAGATTGCCCGTGACTACGACAAGGGCTACGCGCACATCAGCACCCGTCAGAACGTCCAGTTCAACTGGCCAGACCTGGAAGATGTGCCCGATATTCTCGCCGAGCTGGCCACCGTACAGATGCACGCGATCCAGACCAGCGGCAACTGCATCCGTAACACCACCACCGACCAGTTCGCCGGTGTGGCCAAGGATGAAATCATCGACCCACGTCCGTGGTGCGAGATCATTCGTCAGTGGTCGACCTTCCACCCCGAGTTCACCCACCTGCCGCGCAAGTTCAAGATTGCCGTCAACGGCGCAGTGAGCGACCGTGCCGCGATTGAAGTGCACGACATCGGCCTGGAAGCGGTACAGAACGACGCCGGTGAGCTGGGCTTCCGTGTGTCCGTTGGTGGCGGCCTGGGCCGTACCCCGATCGTCGGTAGCTTTATCAACGAATTCCTGCCGTGGCAGCACCTGATCAGTTACCTCGACGCCATCCTGCGTGTGTACAACCGCTACGGCCGTCGTGATAACAAGTACAAGGCGCGCATTAAGATTCTGGTCAAGGCGTTGACCCCTGAAGTGTTCGCCGAGCGCGTGAATGCTGAGTGGGTCCATCTGAAAGATGGCCCGACCACCCTGACCGAAGCCGAAGTGGCCCGCGTTGCCGCGCACTTTATCGATCCAAGCTACAAAGCCCTCGACGATCAGGATGCCGCTCTGGCTGCCCTGGATGCCGAACACCCAGGCTTTGCCCGCTGGCGTCAGCGCAACACTTTCGCGCACAAGAAGCCAGGCTATGTCGCCGTGACTCTGTCGCTCAAGCCAACCGGCGTGGCGCCGGGCGATGTCACCGACAAGCAGTTTGATGCGATTGCTGACCTGGCCGACCGCTACAGCTTTGGCGAAGTACGCAACAGCCACAACCAGAACATCATCCTCGCGGATGTTGAGCAGGCGCAGCTGTTCACCCTGTGGGGCGAGCTGCGTGAAAACGGTTTCGCCACGCCGAACGTCGGCCTGCTGACTGACATCATCTGCTGCCCGGGCGGCGACTTCTGCTCGCTGGCCAACGCCAAGTCGATCCCGATTGCCGAAGCCATTCAGCGCCGTTTTGACGACCTGGATTACCTGTTCGACATCGGCAATATCGACCTGAATATCTCGGGTTGCATGAACGCCTGCGGTCACCACCACGTGGGCCATATCGGCATCCTCGGCGTGGACAAGAAAGGTCAGGAGTTCTATCAGGTGTCCCTCGGCGGCAGCGCTGGCCGTGACGCAAGCCTGGCGCAGATCCTCGGCCCATCCTTCGCCGAAGCGGACATGGCTGACGTGATCGATAAGATCGTCAAGGTCTATGTCGAGCGCCGCACCGAAGAAGAGAGTTTCCTCGACACCTTCCGCCGTATTGGTGTCGACCCGTTCAAGGAGCGCGTATATGCAGCGAATCATTAAGAACGGCCAGCTGATCGATGAAAGCTGGCACCTGCTGCCCAAGGACGCCACTCTGGACGGCATTCCCAACTGCGACGACCTGATCGTGCCGCTGGGCCTGTGGGTCGAGCACAGCACCGCGCTTAAGGCCCGCGATGGCGGCTTGGGCGTGTGGCTGGATGCCGGTGAGGAAATAGAGGAAATCGCCGATCAGCTGGATAACTTCCAGGTCATCGCGCTGAACTTCCCGGCCTTTACTGATGGACGCCACACCTCCACCGCCTACCTGCTGCGTAACCGCTACGGCTACAAAGGCGAAGTGCGTGCCATTGGCGATGTGCTGCGCGATCAGCTGTTCTCCTACCTGCGCGTAGGCTTCGATGCCTTCGCCCTGCGCGAGGACAAAGACCCGCTGGATGCCTTGAAAGCCTTCGAGGAGTTCAGCGAGGTCTATCAGGCCTCCACGGACCAGCCGCTACCGCTGTTCCGTCGCCGCGCCTGATTCTGCCGGCAATTCAAAAGGCCACCCCTTGGGGTGGCCTTTTTTGTTTATTGCGATTCAACCCAGATTGACCAGCACACGACCGACCTGATTGCCCGCGAGGATCTGCGCAATTGCATCCGGCAGTTGCTCAAGCGTCACTTCGGTGACCAGTGCATCGAGCTTGACCTTCCACTGCAGCGACAGCTTGTCCCACATCGACGCCTTAACCACCAACGGCAGCTCAACCGAATCAACCCCGAGCAGATTCACTCCACGGAGAATAAAGGGCAGCACACTGCCCTTGAAACCGACCCCAGCCGTCAGGCCACAGCAGGCAACGCTGGCACCGTAGCGCAGCGACTTAACCACGTTGAACAGAATATCCCCGCCCACACAATCCACTGCGCCAGCCCACTGCTCTTTGAGCATCGGTTTATCGGTGCCGTCCTGCAGTTCGGCACGCAACACAATTTGCTGAGCACCTAGCGCCTTGAGGTAATCCGCCTGCTCTGCCTTGCCAGTCGATGCCGCTACGCGGTAACCCAGGGTAGTTAACAAAGCCACCGCGACACTGCCAACACCACCTGTGGCACCCGTCACCAGTACGGTGCCGGCATCCGGCGTCAGCCCGCTTTGCTCCAGCTTGTCGACACACAGCGCAGCCGTCAGCCCAGCGGTGCCAAGCACCATGGCCTCGCGCAGCGATAACCCTTTAGGTCGTTTCAGCGCCCAGCTGGCGGGAATGCGAATGTACTGAGCCAACCCGCCAGAGGTGTTCATCCCCAGGTCATAGCCGGTGACGATCACCTCATCGCCGGCGCTGAATTCAGCCACACTGGAAGCCTCCACTACGCCCGCGGCGTCTATACCCGGTGTGTGTGGAAAGCTTTTGGTCACACCACGGTTGCCACTCGCGGACAACGCATCTTTGTAGTTAAGCGAGGAATACTTGACCCGAATCAGCAGCTCGCCGGCGGGCAAGTCATCGATATCACGCTGCACAATCACCTGTTCGAAACCGCCCGCTGCGCTTTCACGGGCTTGCAATGCACTGAACTTGCTCATGTTCTTCCTCTGTATGACGGACCGATTACCAGAAGCGTTGCTGATTCAAACGACTCAACCAGTTCAGAACGAAGCGATCCAGCGCAACGCTGCCCGCCAGTCCAACGCGCTCCTGCAGGGTTTTCTTCTCGGCATAGTGCAAATGAAACAGCTCGGCGCTCTTGGCGCGTTCTGCCAAGTATTCGTCACTGGTCTTCAGCTCATCGACCAGTTGCTTATCCAGCGCCGCCAGGCCCAGCCAGACTTCGCCGGTGGCAATCTGATCGATATCCAACTGCGGCCGGTAGCGGGCAACAAAGCCCTTGAACAACTCATGGGTGGTTTCCAGGTCTTCCTGGAACTTCTCCCGGCCCTTTTCGGTGTTCTCGCCGAACACGGTAAGGGTGCGCTTGTATTCACCGGCGGTAAGCACTTCAAAATCGATGTCATGCTTCTTCAGCAGGCGGTGCACGTTAGGCAGCTGGGCTACCACACCAATCGAACCAAGAATGGCGAACGGCGCGGAAATGATCTTCTCGCCAATGCAGGCCATCATGTAGCCACCGCTGGCAGCGACCTTGTCGATGCAGACAGTCAGCGGTACGCCCGCCTGACGAATGCGCGCCAACTGTGAAGAGGCCAGCCCATAGCTGTGCACCATGCCACCACCACTTTCCAAGCGCAGCACCACTTCATCCTGCGGCGTTGCCATAGTCAGTAAAGCAGTGATTTCGTGCCGCAGGCTGTCGGTGGCCGAGGCTTTGATGTCGCCATCAAAATCCAGCACGTAAACGCGCGGTTTGTGAACACCGGCCTTCTTTTCCTGCTTTGCAGCCTTGGCTTCAGCTTTACTCGCGGCTTTCAGTTGCTCTTTATCGAGCACCGCATGTTCCATGCGCTGATGCAGCTGCTTGAAGAAATCATTGAGCTTGTTCACCTGCAACTGACCCGTGCCCTGACGGCCTTTGCTACGCAGAGCGGCAATCGTCACCAGCACCACCACGATGGCAATAACCAGGGTCACTGTCTTGGCCAGAAAGCCGATGTACTCTGCAAAAAACTCCACGTATTCCCCCTTTTCCCCATGGCTGCGCGCACTCACTGACTGCGCACATTAGCCCCCAAGCATACCGAGGCCATGGGTTCACGGCCAGCAAGCAAGGTCTAGACATTCAGCGCATTCATGCAATTCAAACAAGCGTATGTTTTTACGTTGACAGCTCTTGAGCTTCCTCATACCCTCGCGAAACTTTCACCGCAGCGGAATCGAGCGGACGTGGGCAGCATCTACCTGATTCGACATGGCCAAGCCTCCTTCGGTGCAGACGATTACGATGTGCTATCGCCCATTGGAATTCGCCAGGCCGAAGTGCTGGGCGAGCACCTTGCTCAACTGGGTATACGCATTGACCGCAGTGTAAGCGGTGATCTGCGCCGCCAGCAGCACACGGCTAACAGTGCCTTACAGCAGCTGGAGCAAGCAGGCATTGCCACACCATCGCTGGAGATTGACTCTGCCTTCAACGAGTTTGATGCGGATGCCGTAATCCGCAGCCTGCTGCCGGACATGCTTGGCGAAGAACCCGAAGCCCTGCACATTCTGCGCAATGGCGCCCAAAACCGAGCTGAATTTCAGCGCCTGTTCGCCAAGCTGATTGGCCGCTGGATTTCCGGTGAGCACGACATGCCGGACCTGCAAAGCTGGCAAGGCTTCGTCGAGCAGGTTCAGGGCGGCCTTACCCGTCTACTTGAACAGGCTGACAGCAAACAAAACATTGCCGTATTCACCTCAGGCGGCACCATCACCGCCCTATTGCACCTCATTACCGGTATCGCGCCTGCACAGGCGTTTGAACTGAACTGGCAAATTGTTAACACCTCACTTAGCTGCCTTAAGTTTCGTGGCAGCCAAGTGAGCCTGGCTTCCTTCAACAGCCATGTGCATTTACAGCTGTTGAAGGCGCCGGAGCTCATCACGTATCGCTGAGCTTCGGCCCACTGCACCCATCACGGGCGCTAGAAAAACCTGAGAAAAAGGAAGAAACCATGAGCGTTGCAGACATCGTCAATACCATGCAGTCCAAATTCAACGCCGGTGCCGCTGCAGGCCTGGACCTGGTGTTTCAATTCAACATCGAAGACGGCGAGAACTACGCGCTGATCGTCAAGGACGGCACCTGCGCCGTTGAGAAAGGCGACAACGCCAACGCCAACGTGACCCTGATCATGGACACCGAGACCCTGAAAGGCATCACCAGCGGCGAAACCGACGGTATGCAAGCGTTCATGTCCGGCAAACTGCGCGCCGAAGGCGACATGATGCTGGCCATGAAGCTGGGCGAGCTGTTCCCGGTTTAAGCGGTAACGCTTCTGCGCTGCACCAAAAACCGGAGTCATTGACTCCGGTTTTTTTATGGCTAGAAACCAGACTTAAATGGCCAATCAGGCAGCTTGATTAAGCAGCAACACGCCCGCCTATAACGGCGGGTATTCCTTGTGAGCTACAGGCTGCAGCATTAGATTAGCTAATTATCTTAGGCACCCATCATAAGCAGAAGGGATAAACATGGCGCTTACTGACCAGTCCACCCGAATCCGCGAAGGCGAAGAACTCGACGCCGCGGTCATCGACCAGTACCTCAAGGCGCATATCCCTGGCTTGGCGGGCGAGCCGCGCATCAGCCAGTTTCCTGGCGGCGCCTCGAACTTGACCTATCTGCTCGAATACCCCAACCAGGAATTTGTACTGCGTCGTCCGCCCTTCGGCCACAAAGCCAAATCGGCTCACGACATGGGCCGCGAGTACCGCATCCTCAATCAGCTCAACGCCGGTTTTCCTTACTGCCCGAAAGCCTACGTGCACTGCACCGACGAGTCGGTGATCGGTGCCGAGTTCTATGTCATGGAACGGGTCAACGGCATCATCCTGCGTTCGGAGATGCCAGCGGAGCTGAACTTCAGCCCCGAGCAGACCCGCGAGCTGTGCAAGAGCTTTATCGACAAGATGGTCGAACTGCACAACGTCGACTATCAAGCCTGCGGCCTGGGTGACCTGGGTAAGCCTGAGGGCTATGTGCAGCGGCAGATCGGCGGCTGGAGTGATCGCTACGACAAGGCGCTGACCCCCGACGCACCGTTGTGGGAACCGGTCAAAGCCTGGCTCAAGGACAAGATGCCAGCCGACCACCACAAGCCCGGTATCGTGCATAACGACTACCGCTTCGATAACGTCATCCTCAGCCCGCAGAACCCAAGCCAAATTATCGGCGTACTGGACTGGGAGCTGACCACCATCGGCGATCCGCTGATGGATCTGGGCAATACCCTCGCCTACTGGATCGAAGCAGGCGACTCGGCGCCAATTCAGATGATGCGCCGCCAGCCGAGCAACGCCCCTGGCATGCTGACTCGCCAGCAGTTCGCCGACTACTACGCTGAGCGCTCAGGTATCGAGATCAAGAGCATCGACTTCTACTACACCTACGGCTTGTTCCGCCTGGCCGGCATCGTGCAGCAGATCTACTACCGCTACTTCCATGGCCAGACTCAGGACAAACGCTTCGCGCAGTTCATTCACATGAACAAGCTGCTGGAGCAGATGAGCCTGCAGGTCATCAATAAATCGCAGCTGTAAACGGCCGAACAGGCCTCTCATAAGAAAGGAAAAGCCCATGTCCAAGACCCATCTGTTCGACCTCGACGGCAAGATCGCTTTCGTTTCCGGCGCCAGCCGTGGTATCGGCGAGGCCATTGCCAAACTGCTGGCCCAACAAGGCGCTCACGTCATCGTTTCGAGCCGCAAGATCGACGACTGCCAAAAAGTCGCGGATGCCATCATCGCAGACGGCGGTAAGGCCACGGCAATTGCCTGCCACATTGGCGAGATGGAGCAAATCAGCAACGTCTTCGCGCAGATCAAAGAGCAATTCGGCCGTCTCGACGTACTGGTCAACAACGCCGCCACCAACCCGCAGTTCTGCAACGTGCTCGACACCGACTTGGGCGCGTTCCAGAAGACCGTTGATGTGAACATTCGTGGTTACTACTTCATGTCCATCGAGGGCGGCAAACTGATGAAGGCCAACGGTGGTGGCAGCATCATCAACGTGGCCTCGATCAACGGCGTCTCGCCGGGTGAATTCCAAGGTATTTACTCGGTCACCAAAGCTGCCGTCATCAGCATGACCAAGGTCTTCGCCAAGGAATGCGCGCAGTTCGGCATTCGTTGCAACGCCCTGCTGCCAGGCCTGACTGACACCAAGTTCGCCTCAGCGCTGACCAAGAACGATGCCATCCTCAAAGTCGCCTTGCAGCGCATCCCGCTCAAGCGTGTGGCTGATCCGAGTGAAATGGCTGGCACCGTGCTGTACCTAGCCAGCGATGCCTCCAGCTACACCACCGGCGTGGCATTGAATGTGGATGGCGGCTTCCTCTCCTGAGATAGCCAATCCAATAAAAAAGGGACCCTCGGGTCCCTTTTTTGCAGCCTGGAATTTACTGCCAGTCCTTTAGCGCCTGCTTGGCGGCCGGATTCATTGGCTCAGCGAGCAAGCCAGCAGGCGTCAGGTTGATGCTGTACACCGCCTCATCGGCAAGCGGCAGGTACGTTACCCGGCGCGCCTGTGGGTCGAAGATAAACAGATCATGCTGACCCAACCGCAGCCAGCGCCAAAGATCGATGCCATACGGACTGTGCGCCAGCTCGACACGGGTATGCTGCGCCAGGCTCTGCTGTTCGATGGAAAGAAAACGCCCCGAGAGCTTTTCCAGGCGATAACCTGGCTGCAAACCAATCAACTCGGCCAGCCCCTTCCACTGCAGAAATCGCGCATCAAGCTGCCAGAGGTCGCCCTCCATGGTCAGTGTGCGCTCACGACCGCCCTCCAGCACACTGACGCGATACAGCGGGCCGTCAGCCTTGAAGCTCAACGTCGCCAGCGGCTTACCTTCAGGAATTGCTGCGTAGCTGCGCAAATCGTTGGCCAACAGACCAATCAGCGCCGCCAAGGCGAGAAATGCCAGGCCGCAGGTGCCACGCAACCAACCGAGAAACCAGTGACGATTGAACAGGATGCGCGCCGCAACAAACGCCGCCAATAACCCTAGCAATGCCGTTGCCCATGCCAGTCCGCCGTATTGCATTGCCGTGCATTCCTTATGCGTGAGATTGCCGGCATTATGCGCAGCTACCTGGCTATAGAACAGCCAGAGAACACCACAATTAGACACAGGACGTGTTTTTAAATGGCTTTCCCGTTTGAACTCAGCGTTGATCTAAGCACACTGGCAATTCTCGCCATGGTCGCGTTTATTGCTGGCTTTATCGATGCAATTGCCGGCGGTGGCGGTCTGCTGACCATCCCAGCGCTGCTCACGGCCGGCCTACCGCCGCACCTTGCTCTGGGCACCAACAAACTCAGTTCGACCTTTGGCTCGGCTGCTGCAAGCTACACCTTCTACCGGCGCAAATTGTTTGACCCCGGCCAATGGCGCAACGCGTTGATTGGCACGGCCGTCGGCGCGCTTCTCGGAGCCGCGATGGCGCAATGGCTGCCGTCGGAGTGGTTGAACCAGCTGCTACCCGCCGTGGTATTTGGCTGCGGCCTGTACCTGCTGTTTGGCAAAACACCGGATGCGCCGCTGCTTGCCGAAGCGCCGATTGCCAAAGGTCGGCAGTGGCCACAAAGCCTCAGCCTGGGTTTCTATGATGGGGTTGCAGGCCCTGGTACGGGCGCTTTCTGGACGGTCAGTAGCCTGCTGCTCTATCCGCTCGACCTGGTCAAGGCCAGCGGCGTGGCGCGCAGCATGAACTTCGTCAGCAATATCTGCGCTCTGACCGTGTTTATCATCAGCGGACAAGTGGCCTGGCTGCTGGGTATCTGCATGGGGTTGGCGTTGATGGTCGGTGCGTTTCTAGGGGCACGCACCGCGATCAAGGGCGGATCGAAGTTTATACGCCCGGTATTTATCCTGGTGGTCTTGGCGTTGACCGTGCGCTTAGCCTGGCAGCACTGGTTCGGGCTGGCCTAGACGACGCGCTACATAGACGTCGATCAGATAACGGGCAATCGAACGCGAAGCCGGCAGTGGTGGCAGGTCATGCACACTGAACCACTGCGCATCCTCGATTTCATCGACCTGCATGACGATATCGCCACTGGCGTATTCAGCATGGAAGCCCAGCATCAGCGAATGCGGAAACGGCCAACCCTGGCTACCCAGGTACTGCAGGTTCTTGATCTCGACCCCGACCTCTTCGCGCACTTCACGGGCTACGCAATGCTCGACCGACTCCCCCGCCTCCACGAAGCCTGCCAGAGTGCTGTAAACCCCGGACACAAAGCGCGGCGAGCGCGCCAGCAGAACCTCATCGCCGCGAGTAACCAGCACAATCATGCTGGGTGAAAGCCGCGGGTAATGATGCAGCTCACAGCGTACGCAGTGCATCGCGCGTTCGCCCGGCATATGTTGCATCGATCCACCGCAGCTGCCACAGAAACGATGCTGACTGGCCCAAGTGCCAATCTGGGTGGCGTAGCTGAGCAACTTGAAGGTATCGGCATCGCCTTGCAGCATAAATTGGCGAAGGCTCTGCCAAGCGCAGCCCGGCACGTCGAATGGCTGACTCAACTCCAGCAGATAAACAGCATCGCCATCAAAGTGGCCTAAGCCATGCTCTGCGATGATCAGTAAATCTTGCTTTTTCAACCACTCACGGGGAAAAAGCACCCCGTTGCTGTCTGCTAGAAAATGCTGTTTGCAGTGCACAACTGCCCAACCACCAGGTTGCTGGCTGTCAAGCAGTGTAGGTTGCCAGCGGAGCATGCTCACACCTCCAGCGGCATGCCCAGGGCACGCACGCTTTCTGCCGCGAGATCAAGCACGCTGGGCTGGGTTTCCGGACGCATCACCGCCCCGGCTTCGAGGTAGTACTCAAGGCTGCTAAGGGCATCGGCGAGGGTTTCCAACATCTGCTCGGACGGCATGTGCGGCGCGTCAAACATATGCTGTTGAATGTAATCGGCGCACGCACCGACCAACTGGGCGGCGCGTTCCTGACCGAGGAACCACAGCCCACCACGAACGGCTTGCAAACTGAACGGAACATTCGACAGATGCATGCGCTCGCCGCCCGATTCGAGGTAGGCGGTAATTGCCCGCTTGGCCAGAGCCAGCCCGGCTTGGGCCTCGTCGACCACCACAATACGGGCCTCATTGAGCTGGTGCAGGGCAAAGGAGTCAGCTTCTTCACCAGGCTGAGCCTGCGTGGGTCTTACTTCACGGCGCTCGCCGCGATCCAGACTGGCAACCATGCCTTCGACGTACAGCACCGCATCGGCCAATTTATGCAGCTCCTGCGCTTGCGGCGCACTCTCCTCACTCCAACTGGCGACAGTCTGCAGTTGAGCGTTTAGAGAGTTGCCAGCCGAACTGAGGCCAACCATACCCAAGGTCTTACTCAGCTTACCCAGCAGGGCATGCAAGCTATTGAGACTGTCACTTTGCAGGGTGCCGCGCTCGATCAGGTCAAGCATATCCTTGACGCTGTTGAGCTCCTCACGGATCGCCGAACTCAGCGAGCGCATTACGGCCTGCCCGGGACCTGCCAGGCGCTGGTATTCCTCTTCCAGCAGGTGATCGGTAAAGGGTAACGGCGTCAAACCGAATACTTCACTGAGGGCGGTCGCTTGCGGCCCACGACTGTCGGCCAGGGCCACCAAGTAGAGCAATTCTTTGAGTAACCCTCGAGGCGCTTCGTATTGCCCATTGACGAAGAGTTGCTTGAGCTCACGGTCAATTCGCGAAAACAGCTGTTTACGCGACTTGCGCGCCAGCAGCTGACCGTCGACCTGCGCCTCAACAGCCGCAGCACCGACCCAGCACAGGCGACCGCGCGGCTCGTTGGCAAACAAGCTATCGAGACGACTCAGTGCACGCCCCATCAATTTGAGACTGGCTTGCGGGTTCTGCTCACGAATAAAGCCCAGCAGCCCCACTTGATACATGTGGCGTAAACGACGCGCTTCGCTCTCACGGGCAGCGCCATCAACTGAGGGCGGCGAAGTGCGCGGGCGGGCGTGGTCGAGGCGCACGCTAAAGAAAAAGCTTTCTGGCAAGGCGGACTGACCGCCGGCCTGACGGAGATCATTGATCGCTGGCAGCAACAGCTCCGGCATTTCTTGACGGTGGGCTTCAACGTTTTCCAGATAACGGCGCAGCACATGCAATGCGTTGCTCAGGGCGGAAAGCTGCGCATCGCGCTCTTCGCCGGCACCGGCGGGAATATCAGTGGCCTGATCCAGCACTTCCTGAGCCAGTAACTCGGCACCTGCCAGCTCAATCAGGTTCAGCGTACCGCGTACCTGATGCAGGTTTTCCACGGCCTGTTGCAACAGACTGCCGTTGTGACGGTCGGCAATAAAGTGTTCGAGGCTCGACTCGGCCTCTTCCATGGTGGCGAACAACTCATCGCGCACCAGATTAAGCGACGTGGCTCCAGAAACCATGAGCTATTGCGCCTCCCGCGTTAGGAAAAAAGACAGGTGGAAGGGCAACATCAGTCGGCAAACTCCGGTTTCTGTTTGCTCATATGAGCGGCCATGGCCACCCGCAGATCGGCCGATTGCAGCATCGCGGCGTTCCAGGTGGCGATATATTCCAGGCCATCATCGACGCGGTGATCGCGCATGTAGCGAATCATTTCCTTGGTACCACGGATGGCAACCGGCGACTTGCTGGCTATCTCACGGGCAATACCCATCACGCCATCAAGCAAAGCATCGACATCGGCATAGGTACGATTGACCAGGCCAATGCTGCGCGCCTCCTCACCCTCGATGGTGCGGCCGGTAAAGGCCAGCTCGCGCATCATGCCATCACCAATGATGCGCGGCAGACGCTGCAAGGTACCCACGTCGGCGGCCATGCCAATGTCGATTTCCTTGATCGAGAACTGCGCATCGACCGTTGAGTAACGCATGTCACAGGCCGAAATCAGATCAATCGCACCGCCCAGGCAGTAGCCTTGAATGGCTGCAAGTACCGGCTTACGACAATTGTCTACAGCGTTGAACGAGGCTTGCAGTTCAAGAATCTTGCGCCGCAGCTTTTCGGCATTGCGACCGACATCCGAGCCCAGCTGGCTGCCAATCGACGCGAGCATCATCAGGTCAATGCCGGAGGAGAAATGTTTGCCCGCGCCGGAGATCACCACCGCACGCACCTCATCGGTGTCATCAATCCAGCGGAAGATCTCGATAATCTCGCGCCAGAAGTCCGCATTCATCGCGTTGACTTTTTCTGGGCGGTTAATCACCACGTGGGCGACCTTATCTGCCAACTCGACATTAAAGGCTTTGTAGTCGGACACGGCAGTCATCCTCAGCAAGGGCGCGGAGCGCGTAGAATCTTATTAGGGTAAAAATCGAGCAACTATAACAACCAACCGACAAATGTCGATGCTGGCCACTGTGACGCAGGCCACGTCATCAAAGTTAAGCTCAATTTTTACTTATCGGCGATAAGCGCTTGATCTACTGAGAAAGACTGGCGGCAAACCAGCGCATATCGCTGGTGCCGCCGGGCAAAGGTACAGGCCAGAGCAGGATCAGGCCTTGATGCAGTCCACGGTGTAGACGCCATTCTCACGCTGCAGGCCGTGCACATCGGCATCGAAACCAGGGAAGCTGCGGTCAAAGGTACGGGCAAAGGCCAAGTAATCAATGATCGAACGCGTCTGCGCAGTAAAACGCTCGCCTGGCATGATCAGCGGAATACCTGGCGGATAGGGCACCAGCATCACCGCAGCAATCCGCCCCTCCAGCAGCTCAATTGGCACCGCCTCGACTTCGCCGCGTACCAGCTGGTTGTAGGCATCGGCCGGTTTGATCGCCACTTCCGGCAGCACCGTGTACATACGTTTGAGTGCCTTGGCCGTGGCGTTTTCGCGGTAGCAGGCATGCAGCGCATCACACAGGTCACGCAGCCCCATGTCCTGATAAAACGCCTTGCCAGCCTGGGCGATAGACGGCAATACATCGCTTAACGGCAAGTTGGCGTCATAGCTGCGCTTGAACTCCAGCAACTCGGTCAGCAGCGTGCTCCACTTGCCTTTGGTAATGCCCATCGAGAACAGCACCAGGAAGGAATACAGACCGGTCTTCTCCACCACCAAGCCACGTTCCCAGAGGAACTTACTGACCACGGCAGCCGGAATGCCCCGCTCGTCCAGTTTGCCGTCGGCGGTCAGTCCAGGCGTGACCAACGTGACTTTGATCGGGTCAAGCAGCACATAGTCTTCAGCCACCTCACCAAAACCGTGCCAGTCGGCTTGCGGTTGCAGCAGCCAATCCTGAGTCACCACATCATCGGTGCCTTCGGCCTTGGCTGGCTGCCAGATGCTAAACCACCAATCATCAACGCTTAGGTTCTGCCTCAGGTTGGCCAGGGCGCGGCGGAAACTCAGGGCTTCATCGAAGGTTTCCTGAATCAGCGAGCGCCCTGCCGGGCCTTCCATCATCGCCGAAGCCACATCCAGCGAGGCGATGATGCCGTACTGCGGCGAGGTGGAGATGTGCATCATAAAGGCTTCGTTGAAGCGATCCCGATCCAATTGGCGCACACCGCCATCCTGCACATGAATCATCGAGGCCTGGCTGAAAGCCGCCAGCAGCTTATGCGTAGAGTGGGTGGTAAACACCAGCGGCGCATTCTCGGTGCGCGCGGTGCCCATGCCGTAACGCCCGGCATAGAACTCATGAAATGCCGCATAGGCATACCAGGCCTCGTCGAAATGCAGCACTTCAACGCTGTTGCCCAGGGTCTGCTTGATCAATTCTGCGTTGTAGCAAAGGCCGTCGTAGGTCGAGTTGGTCACCACCACCAGCTTGACCATCGCCCCGCTGCTGCTCGGCACACGACCGCGTGCCAGTGGGCTGGCATCGATCTTCGCCTGGATCGATTCACGGCTGAATTCGCTCAGCGGAATCGGCCCGATGATGCCCAGCTCGTTGCGTTCTGGGCACAGGTACAACGGGATCGCACCGGTCATGATGATCGAATGCAGGATCGACTTATGGCAGTTGCGATCCACCAGCACCAGGTCATCCCGACCGACCATGCTGTGCCAGACGATCTTGTTTGCCGTCGAGGTGCCGTTGATCACGAAATAGGTGTGATCGGCGCCAAAGTTACGCGCCGCGCGGGCTTCAGCTTCGGCGAGCGGGCCGGTGTGATCGAGCAACGAACCCAACTCAGGCACCGACACCGAGAGGTCGGAACGCAGGGTGTTTTCGCCGAAGAACTGGTGAAACGCCTGCCCCACCGGGCTTTTGCGATAGGCCACACCACCGCCATGGCCAGGTGTGTGCCAGGAATAGTTGGACTGCGCCGTGTGCTGCACCAGCGCCTTGAAGAATGGCGGCAACAGGCAATCCAGATAATTGCGCGCCGCGCGGGCCACCTGGCGGGCCAGGAACGGCACGGTGTCTTCAAACAGATAGAGGATGCCGCGCAACTGATTGAGATCGACCATGGCCTCAGCCGGCGCATTCTCGATGGTCACTTGCTCACCGAGGGCAAAAATCGGCAACTGTGGCGCACGACGGCGGGCGATGCGGATCAGCTCAACCATGTCCTGCAGCAGGTTCTTGTTTTCACCCGCACCTTCGGCCGCGACCAGGATGCAGGCCAGGCCGTGGTGCGTGGAAGCGACGATGCGCCCCTCGGCGGAGCTGGCGGTAGACAGAATGCTGAAGCCGTCCTGCTCCAGTTCTTGGGCGATGGCGCGCACCCGGTCACCGGCCACAGTATCGGCCTTGATGTCACGGTGCACGATCAGGACGGGGAACTTGAGGTCTTTATACATTGTGGCGTCCCTGAGTGTGACAGGCTGAGCCTGCCTATCGCCTCAGGGTAGAGGCTGGCTCCGCCAGGCGGAACCCCCTCTGCGTGACGCTGTACGAAAAGGTCGCGAGTGGATAACTCGCGACGTTCTTATACCTCAGCCTTGGGCTGCTCCATTTGCACCCAGAGCGGCGGCGCACCTACAGATTTTTCGATGATCGCCAGACGCGCCGCGTGCTCGGCGAGCTCTGCAGCGCTGGCCTGGATCACCCGCGTACGTGCACGCTCAGCAGGCAGACGGCGGATCGCACTGGGCTGCTGACGGCCATTGCTGTCGCCTTCCGAGCCATCGCCAGCCAGGGACAGATTGGTCTGTCCACCAGTCATGGTCAGGTAGACGTCAGCCAGAATCTCGGCGTCGAGCAAAGCGCCGTGCAGATCACGACCAGAGTTGTCGACGCCATAGCGTTTGCACAGCGCATCGAGGTTGTTGCGCTGCCCTGGATGGCGCTCGCGGGCCATCATCAGGGTGTCCAGGATCGAGCAGTGCTCGCTGATATCGGCGCGGTCGTCCTGCTTGATCAGGGCGAATTCGTTGTTGATAAAGCCAACGTCGAACGCCGCGTTGTGAATGATCAGCTGCGCGCCCTTGATGAATTCGAAGAACTCATCGGCGACTTCCTTGAAGCGCGGCTTGTCTTTGACAAAGTCGTTGGTGATGCCGTGCACCGCAATCGCGCCTTCGTCGATTTCGCGATCAGGCTGCAGATAAACATGGAAATGCCGACCGGTCAGACGCCGGCCGATCAGTTCAACACAGCCGATTTCGATGATCCGGTGACCATCGGCCACCGGCATACCGGTGGTTTCGGTATCGAGTACGACGCTACGCATGCTTCTTTGCCCTCACTTCATCCACACCGCGGTTGGCCAGTTGATCGGCCTTCTCGTTACCCGGATGGCCGGTATGACCGCGCACCCACTGCCAGGTAACGTTATGCCGATTGACCTGTTCGTCCAGCGCCTGCCAAAGGTCGGCGTTTTTCACTGGTTCCTTGGCGGCGGTCTTCCAGCCACGCTTCTTCCAGTTCGGCATCCACTCCTGGATGCCTTTCATCACATACTGCGAGTCAGTCACCAGGCGCACCGAGCAGGGCCGCGTCAGCGCGATCAAGGCGCAGATCGCCGCCATCAATTCCATGCGGTTATTGGTGGTATTGGGCTCACCGCCCCACAGCTCCTTCTCTACACCCTTGCAAATCAATAACGCTCCCCAGCCACCCACGCCAGGATTACCTTTGCAGGCGCCGTCGGTGTAGATCTCGACCTGTTCACTCATGTATCTGCAATCTCTCGCTCAATTAGTCCGGCCGGTGCTATTTCTGTGGTGTTTCGCGGCGGCTGACTTTGGCCACGGGCATCGGCAGCAATTTACCTACCGGCTGCCGGTTAGGTTGGCGCAATGGCCGCAGCCCCACGACCAGCTTACGGGCCACCAGCACGTAAAAACCGCCACCGGGTGGCTGCCATGCTGCGCCTAAACGCTCCAGCCCCGCCAACCGCGCCTGCCAGGCCGGCGAAGAAAGCGGCGGACGATAGCACCCGAAGCGGCGTTTCTCCAGCGCGAAACCCAACAGGTGCAACCAGTCACTGACCCGACTGGGCGCGATACAGCGCGCATGGCGCAAGGCATCGCGTGTTATGAAATGACGCATACCCCAGGTGCTCATCGGGTTGATACCCACGATCAGCAGATGACCGCCTGGGCGTACGCTGCGCGCCGCCTCACGGAGCAAACCGTGGGGTGACAGGCTGAAATCCAGGCCGTGCTGTACCACCACCACATCGGCAGCATGCTCGGTGAGCGGCCAGGATTGCTCCTCACAAACAATTTCCACGCCCTTGAACGGCGCGCCCAGGCGCACACTGCGCTGAATCTGCTGAGCATCCGGCGGCGTTTCGGCGGCTGGGCCGTAATGCACCAGGTAACCGCCAAAGAAGCGCGCCAGCTCTTCCTCCAGCAATTGCCGCTCCTGCTCCAGCAGCAACTGCCCGAGTGGGCCACTCAGCCAAGTGCGCGCTGAGGCAATTAGGTCAAGCCATTCACTGTCTGCATGGGCAAAAGGGTGATCGGACATAAGGGGCTACTCCCGTATTATTCACGACCGAGCTGGAGCTTAGAGTCTATTCACGACCTCGCGAGCTAGAGTCCTGCAAGGCAAGAACAGGCGAGGAAACGGAGTGTACTTTTTTACATGAGCATTCCGACTGGGCTCGCATCCGAGCCTGTTTTAACGCAGCAGGGCCGACGCGCAGCAGATCGTACTGCATAGCCAGCACCGCTATTGCCGCCTAAGATGCACTTTTGTACCCTGCTTAGCGACCGACTGATGATAAAAATCGACGCCCTGCCCGCATTCTCCGACAACTATATATGGCTGCTGCAAGACCTGAAGCAGCGTCGCTGCGCGGTTGTTGACCCGGGTGACGCCGCGCCGGTCGAGGCCTGGCTGGCGGCCAACCCAGGCTGGCAGTTGAGCGATATTCTGATCACCCACCATCATTTCGATCACGTCGGCGGCATTGAACGACTAAAGGCGGCCACCGGTGCTCGAGTAATGGGGCCGGCCAACGAAAAAATTCCAGGTCGCGACCTGGCGCTGCGCGACGGCGACCAGGCTGAAGTGCTGGGCCAGCGATTCAACATATATGAAGTGCCGGGACACACACTTGGGCATATCGCCTATATCCAGCCTGAGCAGCACTGGCTGTTTTGTGGTGACACGCTGTTTGCTGGCGGCTGTGGTCGCTTGTTTGAAGGCAGCCCCGAGCAAATGCACAACTCGCTCAGCCGCCTGGCCGCCCTCCCCGAACAGACTCAGGTGTTCTGTACCCATGAATACACCCTGAGCAACCTGCGCTTTGCTGTGGCTGTTGAACCCGATAATCCAGACATCAATCAACGCCTGGCCCAGGTCAGCCAATGGCGCGAAGCTGGGCACATGAGCCTTCCCTCATCGATTGGCCTGGAGCGCGCTACCAACCCTTTTCTGCGTAGCGCACAACCGTCGGTCGGCGCCCGCATCACTGAACGTGACGGGCCTGAAAATCGCACCCCCGCTCAGGTATTCGCGGCATTGCGCGCCTGGAAGGACCATTTCTAAACCTCGACAACCACACAAAAGACTGGTTAAAACTTGACCAAGGGCAGGCTGGTTCCTAGAATCGCTCGACCTTTTCGCCGGGAAGCACACCGCCGCCAATGCCCTTATCACCACGCAAGACCTTGAATTTAAAGGCATTGGCACAAAGCGCTCAGACGCTTGTGGTGATCATGTGCGTAACCCTGGCCGGCTGCCAGACCAGTAACCAATACCGCCCTGACAGTGGTCGCGACACTGACCGTGCGGTTGGCCTTGAGCAAGAGCCGGAATGGCTCAACAGCGGCGTCGCCTCTACGCCCGACGAACCAAAAGACATCTGGGAACGGGTGCGCAACGGCTATCAACTGCAGGACACCATCACCCTCAACCCGCGTATCGAGCAACAGCGCCTGTGGTTCGTCAGCAACCCTACGTTTATCGAGAAAGCCGGCGAGCGCAGCAGCCCCTATATCCACTTCATCGTTGAGCGCCTGGAGCAGCGCAATATGCCGATGGAGCTGGCACTGCTGCCGATGATCGAAAGCTCCTACAACCCGCTGGCCTACTCCCATGCTCATGCGGTTGGGCTGTGGCAGTTCATCCCGTCCACCGGGCGCAACTTCAACCTGCGCCAAACCAACTGGTACGACGGCCGCCGCGATGTAATGGCCTCGACCGATGCGGCAATCAGCTATCTGACGCGCCTAAAAGAAATGTTCAACGGCGACTGGCTGTTAGCCCTGGCAGCCTATAACGCTGGCGAAGGCCGTGTAAGCCGGGCGATTGAGCGCAACCAGAAACTCGGCCTGCCGACCGATTACTGGAACCTCTCGCTGCCAGTGGAAACCCAGAATTACGTGCCCAAGCTACTGGCCCTCTCGCAAGTGGTGATGACGCCGCAAGCCTATGGCGTCAGCCTCGCGCCGATTGCCAATGAACCCTACTTCGAGAAAGTTGTCTTCACTCAGCGCATGGACCTTGCACGTGTCGCCGCCATGGCAGATCTGGATGAAGACGAGCTGTACCTGCTCAACCCCGCGTTCAAAAAAGGCATTACCCTCGACGGCCCTAAGCACCTGCTGATACCCACTGATAAAGCCGAGTTGCTGACCGCCAACCTGTCCTTGATGAAGCCTCAGGAGCAGGTGGACTGGCAGCAATACCGCGTACGCTCCGGTGACAGCCTGCACACCATCGCCAACCGGCACCAGCTCACGGTGAACACCCTCAAAGACATCAACAAGCTTTCAAGCAATAACCTGCGCATTGGCCAGGTGCTGAGTATCCCCGCGCAACCGGGTGTACCCGCGCGCGAACCGGTATTCCAACGCAGCGTGGCCCACAGTGCCCCCAGCCGTACCTATCGGGTGAAAAACGGTGACAACCTCTGGCAGATCGCCAAAAACCACCAGGTCGCCGTCAAGGATGTGCAGCGCTGGAATAAGCTTTCCGGCAACAGCCTGCGTGTCGGTCAAGTGCTCACCCTACAAGCCGGCAGCCAACTCAGTGGTGCAAGCGGCAGCAGTGGCAGCGCCCCACGGCGGCAGAACGCAACCTACTACAAGGTGCGCCAGGGTGACTCGCTGTACCTGATCGCCAAGCGCTTCAAGGTGCCGATGAAGAGCCTGCAGAGCTGGAATCCCAAAGCTGGCAAAGCGCTCAAGCCAGGGCAGACCTTGACCCTGTACAGCCTAAACTGATCACGCCTTCTTGCTCATCGCCTCCAGGCAACGCCCGGTCAACTGGGTAAAGCGCTGAAAGGCGACAAACTGCTCATGCTTCAATGCCCGCCCCGATACCCGGCTGTCGGCATACAGCAGACCTATTTCGCGAGTGCCGGCCAACAGCGGCGCGATAAAGAACATGCCCTGCCCCAGGCGCTGGCGAATCGGCTGGGTGACCAGCTCGTTGAGGTTGTAACTGGCCGGCACGCCCATCCAGAGCGCTTCTTTATTGCGCAGCGCATAACTGAAGATATGCGGCTGCTCTTGCTGCGCCACGGGAAGTACGAAGTCATTACTCCAGCCCTCGGTGCCTTCGCCAATCACCCGTTTGGCGCGGAAACAACTCTGCCCGTCCGCGAGTACCACCAGCATGATGCGCTCCAACCCTGCGCCCTGATGCAGCCCCTTGAACAGCGTATCGAGCACCAGACCGAGATCACCACGCTTTGAAACCAACAGGCCTAGATCCTGCAAGGCCTGCTGCAAAATCAGCATATTAGGCTGCAACAGACGCGCCTTACGCTGTTCCTGCTGCAAGCGAATCTGTTCCGGATCGGTATTGGGGATCAGTTTGCACAGCTGGCTAGCGCCGAAGGTCGCCGCCATCTTCACGGTTTCCTCGGCACTGGCCAGCACCTGCTGCATGGCTTCCTGCGGGGTCACTCCGATAAAACTGGCCAACTGACCGACCAGCGCTTCCATGGCGGGAGTATCCCAGCCATCCAGCGCAGCCTGACTGATCTTCGCCCCCAGGGTCACGGCTTTGACCGCCGGATCATTCTGACTGGTCGACTGGTGCGCCAGGCTGACGGTATCGCCGAGGTTCCAACTTTTCACCAGCGACAAACTTAACTGGCGAAAGCTGGTACCAAGCAGTTGCATCACCACCTCATCTTCATCGATACCCGGCTGAGCCAAGGCACTGGCCAGATCATCCGCCGCATCTCCGGCACAGCCCCAGAACGCCAGCTCACCGACGTTATGCAACAGGGCGGCGATAAACACTTCCTCGTCATTTTTAGTCAGCACATAGCCAGCAATATTGCGTGCCTGCACGGCCGCATGAAACGAGCGCGCCAGCAATTCAGCAAGCTGATCGCGGGAGCTGCGTGCCAGCAAACCATCGATCAGGCTGACCGACAGACCGATCTGGCGCACGTTATCAAAGCCGATCAGCACGATGGCCCGAGAAATGGTGCGAATAGGTTCCTGGGATGGGTTGTAATACACACTATTGCCGATACGCAGCACCTTAGTGGTCAAGGCCGCATCGCGTAGCAGTACATCTGCCAATTGCTGCACAGAAGATTTGTCGCCCTGAGTAAGACGGTGCAGATCCTGCACCACCGCGGCCAGGGCGGGTAATTCGGCTTGGTTGAAGCGATCAATCCATGACTGCAAACCATGGCAGGCTGTTACCAAAATGATGCCCTCGGAATTAGTTAATTCAGTGTAGTCAAAGTGCCGCTATTGCTTAGCCGCGAGCCTACCCTTTTTCCAGTCGATACAAGCTGTTAATGTGCCTGACCAGCAGCCCATAAGACGCCACGGATCGGATATTTCACTTGATACGTCCCCTCCTCTCGTTATTTCTCTGCATGGCCATCAGTTCATCTGCCTGGGCCACTCTGTATAAAAGCCATGGTTACGCCCAGTTTGGCGAGCTGAAGTATCCCGCCAGCTTCACCCATTTCGCCTGGGTCAACCCGGAAGCCCCCAAGGGCGGCACACTGCGGATGATGGCCAACGGCACATTCGACACGCTCAACCCCTACACATTCAAGGGCAGCAGCCCGATCAGCACCGCCAACTTCCTGCAGTACGGGGTCAACGAGCTGAATGCGCCGCTGATGGTCGGCACCGGCGCCTATGATCCTTCCGGTGACGAGCCGGCCTCCAGCTACGGCCTGATCGCCGAGTCGGTTGAGTACAGCGATGATCGCAGTTGGGTGGTGTTTAACCTGCGTCCCGAGGCGCGCTTTCACGACGGTAAGCCGATTACCGCCTATGATGTGGCCTTTTCCTACCGCCTGCTGCTCAAGGACGGTCACCCGCAGTACCGCACCAACCTGCAGGAAGTAAAACGGGTCGATATCCTCAATCGCCACAGCATCCGTTTTGTTCTAAAGCGGGCCGGCAACTCCCTGCTGATCCTGCGCCTCGGCGAACTGCCGGTGCTGCCGCAGCACTACTGGAAAGGCCGCGACTTCAAGGCCACCACCTATGAGCCGCCGCTGGGCAGCGGGCCCTACCGCATTACCCAGGTCAGCCCCGGGCGCAGCCTGCGCTTCGAGCGGATCAAGGATTGGTGGGGCGCCAAGCTGCCAGTCAACCGCGGCAAATACAATTTCGACCGGGTCGACGTAGAGTTCTACCGCGACAGCCATGTGGCTTTCGAAGCGTTCAAGGCCGGCGAATTCGACATCTATATCGAACAGCAGGCGAAGAACTGGGCCAACGGCTATCGCTTCCCGGCATTGAGCCGTGGCGAAGTGATCCGCGCCGAGATCCCCCACCAGATCCCGACCCAGACCCAGGCGCTGTTTATGAACACCCGCCGCGAGGTGTTTGCTGACCGCCAGGTACGCGAAGCCCTGGGCCTGATGTTCGACTTCGAGTGGGCCAACCGCGCCCTGTTCAATAGCTCCTACACCCGCGCCAAAAGCTACTACCCCAACAGCGAGTTCTCGGCCAGCGGCAAACCGGAAGGTGCGGAATGGCTGTTGCTCTCGCCCTACCGCAAGCAGTTGCAGGCGCGCCTGTTTAAAGAACCGTTCAGCATGCCGCAGACCGATGGCCGGGGCATCCCGCGGGAAACCTTGCGCCGCGCCCTCGGTCTATTGGCCGAAGCCGGCTGGAAGCCTTCCGGCCAACGCCTGCTCAACAGTGAGGGGCAGCCGCTGCGCTTTGAAATATTGCTGGTCAACCCAAACCTTGAACGCATTCTCCAGCCCTTTACCGAAAATCTCGCCAGCATTGGCATCCAGGCCAACCTGCGCACCGTCGACCGCGCCCAGTACAAACAGCGCCTCGATCAGTACGACTTCGACATGATTCTGCTCACCCTGCCGCAAACCCTCAGCCCCGGCCTGGAACAGTCGCTGTATTTCCATTCCTCCCAGGCCAAGATCAAAGGCGGCAGGAATTACGCTGGGGTCACCCACCCAGTGGTCGACGCGCTAATCGAAAAACTGCTGTCGGCGCAGAGCCGTGACGAGCAGATCGCCGCCACCCGCGCCCTTGACCGGGTACTGTTGTGGCAGCACTACAGCATCCCGAACTGGTATATCGATTATCACCGCCTGGCTTACCGCAACCGATTTGCCTTCGTCACCACGCCGCCCTACACCCTAGGCCTGCGTACCTGGTGGCTGAAATCCATGGAGAACGCTGAATGACCCATGCATTGCGCGCCCTGTTTATCCACGTCAGCGGCATTGCCCTGCTTGGCGTTGCCAGCCTGGCCCTGGCCGCCCCCAAGCACGCACAAACCCTGTATGACGAACCACCCAAGTATCCGGCCAACTTCAAGCACTTCGACTACGTCAATCCCGATGCGCCCAAAGGTGGCACCCTGCGCCAGTCTGGCTTTGGCGGCTTCGACAGCCTCAATCCCTTTATCAACAAGGGTGTGGCAGCCGACGATATCGGCATGATCTACGACACCCTGACCCGCCACGGTCTGGATGAGCCTTTTACCGAGTACGGCCTGATCGCCGAAAAGATCGAGAAAGCTCCGGACAACGCCTGGGTACGCTTCTACCTGCGCCCCGAAGCGCGCTTTCACGATGGCCAACCGGTGACCGCCGAAGACGTCAAATTCAGCTTCGACACCCTGATGAGCAAAGGCGCGCCGATGTACCGCGGTTACTACGCCGACGTCGACAAGGTTGAGGTCGAAAGCCCCCACCGCGTGCGTTTCGTCTTCAAGCATGCCGGTAACCGTGAGTTGCCGTTGATCGTCGGCCAGCTACCGGTGCTGCCAAAACACTGGTGGGCCGAGCGTGACTTCAGCAAAGGCAACCTCGACGTGCCCCTGGGCAGCGGCCCCTACAAAGTGGCGGACGTGCAGGCCGGCCGCTCGATCCGCTATGAGCGAGTCAAGGACTGGTGGGGCAAGGATCTGCCGGTTAACCGCGGCTTCTACAACTTCGACACCCTGGAAATCGACTACTACCGCGACCACACCGTCGCTCTGGAAGCGCTCAAGGCAGGGCAATTCGACTACTGGCTGGAAATCAGTGCAAAGAACTGGGCCACCGCCTACAACAACCCCGCTGTGGCCAACGGCCAACTGATCAAGGAAGAGATCGCCAACCACAACCCCACCGGCATGCAGGGTTTTATCTTCAACACCCGCCGCCCGCTGTTTACCGACCGCCGCGTGCGTGAAGCCCTGGGTCTGCTGTTTGATTTCGAATGGGCCAATCGGCAGCTGTTCAACGGCGCCTACACGCGCACACGCAGCTACTTCGACAACTCCGAACTGGCCTCCGTCGGCCTGCCCTCCGCTGACGAGCTAAAGCTGCTGGAGCCATTGCGCGCACAGATTCCGCCGCAGGTATTTACCGACGAATACCAGCCTTCGGCCACCGATGGCAGCGGCATCATCCGTGAACAACAGCGCCGCGCTTACCAACTGCTGCAGGAAGCCGGCTGGCGTGTGGATGGCGACAAGATGCTCGACAGCACGGGCAAACCGGTGAGCTTCGAGTTCCTGCTGGCGCAAACCGAGTTCGAACGCATCCTGCTGCCGTTCAAACGTAACCTGGCCGACCTGGGCATCGATCTGGTGATCCGCCGCGTTGACGTATCCCAGTACATCAACCGCCTGCGTTCGCGCGACTTTGACCTGATCGTCGGCGGCTTTGGTCAGTCCAACTCCCCCGGCAACGAGCAGCGCGAATACTGGCACTCCAGCAGCGCCGACAACCCTGGCAGCCGCAACTTTATCGGCCTGAAAGACCCGGCAGTGGACAAGCTGGTCGAGGGTCTGATCAACGCCGACTCGCGCCAGAGCCTGATCACCCACACCCGCGCCCTCGACCGCGTACTGCTGTGGGGCCATTACGTGGTGCCCAACTGGCATATCAAAACCTGGCGCGTGGCCTACTGGAACCGCTTCGAACACCCCAAGGTCACCCCGCAATACGACATAGGCCTGCATACCTGGTGGGCCCGCGCGAAATCACCTGAAGCGGCGGCCGACGAAGCTGCCGCGCAGAACACCGCAGACGTGGAGCAATAACATGCTGGCGTATATCTTTCGTCGGCTGCTGCTGATCATCCCCACGCTGTTCGGCATTCTGCTGATCAACTTCATCATCATCCAGGCCGCCCCCGGTGGCCCCGTCGAGCAGATGATCGCCAAACTGGAAGGCTTTGACGGCGCCACCAGCCGGATTGCCGGCGGCGGTGCCGAAGTCTCGGTGGCCGGTTCCAACTACCGCGGTGCCCAGGGGCTGGACCCCGAGCTGGTGGCGGAAATCGAGCGCATGTACGGCTTCGATAAATCCGCCCCGGAACGCTTCTGGCTGATGCTCAAAAGCTATGCGCAACTGGATTTCGGCTCGAGCTTCTTTCGCGATGCCGAGGTCATCGACCTGATTATCGAGAAGATGCCGGTCTCAATCTCCCTGGGATTGTGGAGCACGCTGATCATGTACCTGGTGTCGATCCCGCTGGGCATCGCCAAGGCCACTCGCCACGGCAGCGCCTTCGACGTCTGGACCAGCTCAATGATCATCGTCGGCTACGCCATCCCGGCCTTCCTCTTCGCCATCCTGCTGATCGTGCTGTTTGCCGGCGGCAGTTACTGGGACTGGTTCCCGCTGCGCGGGCTGACCTCGAACAACTTCGACGAGCTGAGCTTTACCGGCAAGCTGCTCGACTATTTCTGGCACCTGGCGCTGCCCGTCACCGCGCTGGTAATCGGCAACTTCGCCACCCTGACGCTGCTGACCAAAAACAGCTTTCTCGATGAGATCAACAAACAGTACGTGGTCACCGCTCGCGCCAAGGGTCTGAGCAACAACCGCGTGCTTTACGGCCATGTGTTCCGCAACGCCATGCTGATCATCATCGCCGGCTTCCCGGCCGCCTTTATCGGCATCTTCTTTACCGGCTCCTTGCTGATCGAGGTGATCTTCTCCCTCGACGGCCTGGGCCTGATGAGCTTCGAGGCCGCGATCAACCGAGATTACCCGGTGGTGTTCGGCACCCTGTTTATCTTCACGTTGCTGGGCCTGGTGGTGAAATTGATCGGCGACATTACCTACACCTTGGTCGATCCGCGTATCGACTTCGAAAGCCGGGAGGGTTGAGATGAAACTTTCCCCAATCAATCAACGCCGCTTTCAGCTGTTCAAAGCGCACAAACGCGGCTGGTGGTCGCTGTGGGTGTTTCTCGCGCTGTTTTTCGTCACCCTCGGCGCCGAGCTGATCGCCAACGACAAACCGCTGGTGGTGGGCTACGACAACGAGTTGTATTTCCCAGTATTCAAGCGCTACCCGGAAACCACCTTCGGCGGTGAATTCCCGCTGCAGGCCAACTACAAAAGCCCTTACATCCAAGAGCTGATCAAGGAAAAGGACGGCTGGATGATCTGGCCGCCGATCCGCTACAGCTACTCCAGCATCAATTACGACCTGCAAGTGCCAGCCCCAGCGCCACCCTCAGCGGAAAACCTGCTGGGCACTGATGACCAAGGCCGCGATGTTCTGGCACGGGTGATTTATGGCTTCCGCATCTCCGTGCTGTTTGCCCTGATCCTGACCCTGGCGAGCTCAGTGATCGGCGTGTTTGCCGGCGCCCTGCAGGGCTTCTATGGCGGCTGGGTCGACCTGGCCGGACAGCGCTTTCTGGAAATCTGGTCCGGCCTGCCGGTGCTCTATCTGCTGATCATCCTCGCCAGCTTCGTGCAACCGAACTTCTGGTGGCTGCTGGGCATCATGCTGCTGTTCTCCTGGATGAGCCTGGTGGATGTGGTGCGCGCCGAGTTCCTCCGTGGGCGCAACCTGGAATACGTGCGCGCCGCCCGCGCCCTGGGCATGCAGAACGGTTCGATCATGTTCCGTCACATCCTGCCCAACGCGATGATTTCCACCATGACCTTTATGCCGTTCATCCTCACCGGCGCGATCGGCACCCTCACCGCGCTGGATTTCCTCGGCTTCGGCCTGCCGCCTGGCGCACCGTCACTCGGCGAGCTGGTGGCCCAGGGCAAATCCAATCTGCAAGCGCCATGGCTCGGTATCAGCGCCTTTGCCGTGCTCGCCCTGATGCTCAGCCTGCTGGTGTTTATCGGCGAAGCGGCACGCGATGCCTTCGATCCGAGGAAATGACATGACCGACTCCAACACCCTCATCGAAGTCCGCGACCTGGCTGTCGAATTCGTCACCGGCAGCCTGAAACAGCGTGTGCTGGAAGGCGTCAGCTTCGACATCAAACGCGGTGAAACCCTGGCCCTGGTGGGCGAAAGCGGCTCGGGCAAATCGGTCACCGCGCACTCAATCCTGCGTCTACTGCCCTACCCCCTGGCTCAACACCCCAGCGGCAGCATTCAGTACGCCGGGCAAGACCTGCTCAAACTGAACGAGAGCAAACTGCGCGGCATCCGTGGCAACCGCATCGCCATGGTCTTCCAAGAGCCCATGACCTCGCTCAACCCGCTGCACAGCATCGAAAAGCAGATCAACGAGGTACTGGCCCTGCATAAAGGCCTGCGCGGCAAGGCCGCCACGGCTCGCACTCTGGAACTGCTCGAACTGGTCGGCATTCCCGAGCCGCACAAGCGCTTGAAGGCTTACCCACACGAACTCTCAGGCGGTCAGCGCCAGCGCGTGGTGATCGCCATGGCCCTGGCCAACGAGCCGGAATTGCTGATCGCCGACGAGCCCACCACCGCGCTGGACGTCACCGTGCAGCTGAAAATCCTCGAGCTGCTCAAGGACCTGCAGGCGCGCCTGGGCATGGCGACTCTGCTGATCAGCCACGACCTCAACCTAGTGCGACGGATTGCCCATCGTGTTTGCGTGATGCAGCGCGGGCATATCGTCGAACAGGCGGCCTGCGAAACGCTGTTTAAAGACCCCCAACACCCCTACACCCGCGAGCTGCTGGGCGCCGAACCCACTGGTGGCCCTGTCGATCAGCCACCTGGCAAAACCATGCTGGAAATCGACAACCTGCGCGTCTGGTTCCCGATCAAGAAGGGCCTACTGCGCCGCACGGTCGACCATGTCAAAGCCGTGGACGGCATCAACTTCAGCCTGCCGCAAGGTCATACCCTGGGCATCGTCGGCGAAAGCGGCTCGGGTAAATCTACCCTGGGTTTGGCAATTCTGCGCTTGCTCGGCAGCCAAGGCGGCATCCGCTTCCAGGGCCAGGCGATCGATAGCCTGTCGCAAGAGGATGTGCGCCCGCTGCGCCGGCAGATGCAGGTGGTGTTTCAGGACCCCTTCGGCAGCCTCAGTCCGCGTATGTCAGTTGGCCAGATTATTGGCGAAGGCCTGCAGATCCATCGCATGGGCAGCGAAGCCGAACAGGAACAGGCCATTATCGACGCACTGGTGGAAGTGGGGCTGGACCCAGAAACTCGTCACCGCTATCCCCACGAGTTCTCCGGTGGCCAGCGTCAACGCATCGCCATCGCCCGCGCCCTGGTACTCAAACCTGCGTTGATCCTGCTGGATGAGCCGACCTCAGCCCTCGACCGCACCGTGCAGCGCCAGGTGGTCGAATTACTGCGTTCGCTTCAGGCCAAATACAACCTGACCTACTTGTTCATCAGCCATGACCTGGCCGTGGTCAGGGCCCTTAGCCACCAGGTGATGGTGGTGAAACAAGGCAAAGTGGTCGAACAAGGCCCGGCTGAACGTGTCTTTGCCGCGCCACAGGACATCTATACACAACAGTTGCTGGAAGCGGCCTTTATGGTCCCAGCTGGCTAATTCTTGTAGACAGGAAGAGGAATAACACCCATGGGTTTTCTAAGCGGCAAGCGCGTACTGATCGTTGGCGTCGCCAGCAAACTGTCCATTGCCTCCGGTATCGCAGCAGCCATGCACCGTGAAGGCGCCGAACTGGCCTTCACCTATCAAAACGAAAAGCTCAAAGGCCGCGTTGAAGGCTTTGCCGCTGATTGGGGCTCGAACGCTGACCTGTGCTTCCCATGCGATGTGGCAAACGATGAGGAAATCGCCTCGGTCTTCGAAGCCCTGAGCAAGAAGTGGGACGGCCTGGATTGCATCGTGCACTCCGTTGGCTTCGCCCCAGGCGACCAACTGGACGGCGACTTCACCGACGTCACCACCCGCGAAGGCTTCCGCATCGCTCACGACATCAGTGCCTACAGCTTCGTCGCTCTGGCCAAAGCCGGCCGCGAAATGATGAAAGGCCGCAATGGTAGCCTGCTGACCCTGTCCTACCTGGGCGCCGAGCGCACCATGCCTAACTACAACGTGATGGGCATGGCCAAGGCCAGCCTGGAAGCCGGTGTACGCTACCTGGCTGGCAGCCTTGGTCCAGAAGGCACTCGCGTCAACGCCATCTCCGCTGGCCCGATCCGAACCCTGGCGGCCTCCGGTATCAAGAGCTTCCGCAAGATGCTCGCCGCTAACGAGAAGCAGACCCCACTGCGTCGCAACGTGACCATCGAAGAAGTCGGCAACGCCGGCGCCTTCCTCTGCTCGGACCTGGCCTCGGGCGTCAGCGGCGAGATCATGTACGTTGACGGCGGTTTCAACACCACCGCCATGGGCGCTATGGAAGAGTAAGCAGTTAAATCGCAGCAATAAAAAAGGCCGCTTAATTAAGCGGCCTTTTTTATTCTTCAGTGATATCGATCAGAAACGTTCGATATCCGCTGTCTCTTCCAGCTGCTTGCGGAACGCTTCGAAGTCCTGCTGACCGACGCGTGAGGCGAGGAAGCGGCTGTACATGGCCTTGTCCTCATCTGACAACGCTTGCTCCGGCTGGCTCACGCCATTGAGACGGATGATCATAAAATCACCGTTGCTCAAACTGAGGCCGGTGAAGGTCGGCTTGTCAGCTGCTTCAGGCTTAGGCATACGGAACAGCGCTTGCAGCACTACCGGCTCAACGCCTTCCTGGCTACGAGTGGCCGCTTCGACCACATTCCAGCCCTGCTTGGCATCGGCCTGGGTAACCGGCGTCTGACCATCGCGCAAAGCAGCCAGCTGCTCTTCACCCTTGGCTTTCACGGCTTCGCTTGCGCGAACCTTGGTCAACTGGGCGCGGAGGCTATCGGCAACCTGCTCAAGCGGCAGCTGCTCAGGTTTGTTGTGCTCTTTAACGCGCACCACCACCACAGTGTTCGGATCAAGCTCGATCACACTGCTGTTGCTACCGTCTTCCAGCACTTCATCACTGAATGCCGCCTGAATCACCTGACGATTGGCCGTCAGACCTTCAGCGCCGCCCTGGCGACCGAACGCTTCGGTCGTCTTAACCTCCAGGCCGAGTTCTTGAGCGGGTTGAGCCAAGTCAGATGACTCAAACGCGGCATCTTCGAGGTCTTTTGACACTTCGACAAAGCGCTGCTCAACCTGACGCGCCTTGAGGTCGCGCTGCAGTTTTTCTTCCAGACTGGCGAAGCTCGGCACTTCCGGCGCCTGAACACCGAGGAGTTTGATCAAGTGCCAACCAAACTCGCTGCGCACGGGAGCAGACACGGCATTTTCTTCCAGCGCATACAGTGCTTCTTCAAAGGCCGGGTCATACACGCCTGGGCCGGCAAAGCCCAGATCACCGCCCTCACCTGCCGAACCCGAGTCATCGGAGACTTCTTTGGCCAGCGCGGCGAAGTCTTCGCCCTGCTCAAGACGCTTCTGAACCGCGACCAGTTTGGCCTGGGCTTGTTCGTCATTCAGCTTATCGTTGACCTCAACCAGAATGTGCGCAGCACGGCGCTGTTCGGCGAGGTTGGCGATTTCACTTTGATAAGCGCTTTGCAGGGCCTCATCGGTGACTTCAACCTGATCGAAGAAAGCGTCTTTTTTCAGCTCAACGTATTCCAGCACAACCTGCTCAGGAGTCATGAACTCACTGGCCTGAGCGTCATAGTAGGCCTTGATGTCGTCATCGCTGAGCGTGACCGTGTTCAGATCAGCCTTGAGAGTCAGGGTCGCGAAATCACGTGTCTGCTTTTCCAGTGCGGCAAACGCCTGCACCTGAGCATCAGTGACAAAACCGCTGTTAGCCAAACCGGCGCGCAACTGACCGATGAGCATTTCCTGCTCAAGCATCTGACGGAACTGCAAACGGCTGTAGCCCAACTGACGGATAACCTGATCAAAGCGCTCTGCATTGAACTGGCCATCAACCAGGAACTCAGGGGTTTTCAGGATCAGTTGGTCCAACGCTTGTTGCGAGAAGGCAAACTTCGCGTCTTTGGCGCTATCGAGCAACAAAGTACGCTCAACCAAGCCATTCAGCGCGGCTTCGCGCAGCAGTTTCTCATCCAGCAAGGACGCATCGAAATCACGCCCCAACTGCTGAAGCAATTGACGACGCTGCATCTCAACCGCCTGGCTGAGTTCAGTAGTAGTGATCTTCTCGCCGTTCACTTCAGCCGCATTCTGGCTGTTGCTGGTGCTGGTAAAAATGGCATCAACACCTGTCAGCGCGAGCAGCGCGACGATAATGCCAATGATGGTTTTGGCAATCCAACCCTGTGAATTGTCCCTGATGTTTTGCAGCATGCGTCCCCCAGAACGACTGTAAAAATAAAGCAGTCGCGCAGTGTGGGTAAAATCCGGATAGAAGAAAGGCGCATCAGTGGATGCGCCTTCTCGTAACTGGCGAAGCGGATCGAACTCAAGCAGCTGATTCGTCGTGCTCAGCGAGCCATGCTCGACTGACCATCCCGCCCCGCATCAGATCAGCCATTCAACTGATCTGCTGGGCAAAACCGAAAGAGGCTTAGTTGACAGCGTCTTTCAGGGCTTTACCGGCTTTAAAGCCTGGAATCTTGGCAGCAGCGATGCTGATTGGGTTACCAGTCTGTGGGTTGCGGCCAGTGCGAGCAGCACGCTCTTTCACAGCGAAAGTACCGAAGCCGACCAGTACTACGGAATCACCGGCCTTCAGAGCGCCAGTAACGGATTCAATTACTGCGTCCAGCGCACGGCCGGCAACAGCTTTTGGGATATCAGCAGATGCAGCGATGGCATCGATCAGTTCCGACTTGTTCACTCTTAAGTCCCCTTAATTTCTGTTGAGTTTATTTCTTGCTTTTAAATGTAAGCGAAGCTGGTGCGGAGAGCCTGCCGACACGATAAGAGCCGCTTTATAACAAGGGCTCTAAAAATGTGTCAAGAAACCCCTCCGGCTAATGCGTGCTAATTCGCTCCTTGGAATCAGTCTCGCGTTTTTCATCCTTTGCAACCATGGGAGCCGCATCAGGCAAGGGCTCCGGGGCGTATTGCAGCGCAATTTGCAGGACCTCGTCAATCCATTTAACCGGTTTAATCTGCAGGTCTTGCTTAATATTCTCCGGAATCTCTTTCAAATCGCGCACATTCTCTTCCGGAATGATGACGGTCTTGATTCCACCACGGTGAGCAGCCAGCAGTTTTTCTTTCAAACCACCGATGGCTAGTACTTGCCCACGCAGGGTAATTTCCCCAGTCATGGCCACATCTGCACGCACAGGAATCTGTGTCAGGGCTGAAACCAGCGCCGTACACATACCAACGCCTGCGCTGGGGCCATCTTTGGGCGTTGCTCCCTCCGGCATGTGGATGTGGATGTCCTGCTTCTCATAGAAGTCCACAGGCACGCCCAGGCTCTTGGCCCGACTGCGAACAACGGTCTGCGCAGCGGTGATGGATTCCAGCATTACATCGCCAAGCGAACCAGTCTTAATCAGCTGACCTTTACCAGGGACCACGACTGCCTCGATGGTCAGCAGCTCACCGCCAACCTGAGTCCAAGCAAGACCGGTGACCTGGCCAATTTGATCCTGCTGCTCGGCCAAACCGTAGCGATGCTTGCGCACGCCGAGGAAATGCTCCAGCGACTCGGCCGTAACGGTGACCTGGAAGCGCTTCTCGGTGGAGTGCTCCTTAACCACTTTGCGGCACACCTTGGCAATCTGGCGTTCCAGGCCGCGCACACCTGCTTCGCGGGTGTAGTAGCGAATGATGTCGCGAATTGCCGCATCTTCAAATACCAACTCGGTTTTTTTCAAGCCATTGGCTTGAACCTGTTTAGGCGCCAGGTATTTGATCGCGATGTTGATCTTCTCGGCTTCGGTGTAACCCGGCAAGCGAATCACTTCCATGCGGTCCAGCAGCGGACCCGGAATATTCATCGAGTTAGCCGTGCAAAGGAACATCACATCGGACAGGTCGTAGTCGACCTCCAGATAGTGATCGTTGAAGTTGTGATTCTGCTCTGGGTCCAGCACCTCAAGCAGCGCCGACGCAGGGTCACCGCGCATGTCCTGGCCCATTTTGTCGATTTCATCGAGCAAGAACAGCGGGTTACGCACGCCGACTTTGGTCATCTTTTGAATCAATCGACCCGGCATGGAGCCAATATAGGTGCGGCGATGACCACGGATTTCAGCTTCATCACGCACACCACCGAGCGCCATACGCACGAACTTACGGTTTGTGGCACTGGCAATCGACTCGGCCAGTGAGGTTTTACCCACACCAGGTGGTCCGACCAGACACAATACCGGGCCTTTGAGTTTCTTAACGCGCTTCTGCACGGCGAGATACTCAAGGATGCGCTCCTTGACCTCTTCCAGACCATAGTGATCCGCATCCAGAATGCTTTCAGCGCGTGCCAGATCGAGACGTACCTTGCTCTGCGCTTTCCATGGCACATTGACCAACCAGTCAATGTAGGAGCGCACCACAGTAGCCTCAGCGGACATCGGCGACATCTGCTTGAGCTTGTTGAGCTCTGCATTGGCTTTGTTCAGCGCTTCAGCTGTGAGGCCGGTGTTATCGATGCGCTTTCTCAGCTCATCAAGTTCATTGTGACCTTCTTCGCTATCACCAAGCTCTTTCTGAATGGCCTTCATCTGCTCATTCAGGTAGTACTCGCGCTGGCTACGCTCCATTTGCTTCTTGACCCGACCGCGAATGCGCTTCTCAACCTGCAGCAGGTCGATTTCCGCATCCAGCAGCGCCAAAACATGCTCAACCCGCGCAGCCAGATCGGTAATTTCCAGAATTTCTTGCTTCTGCTCGATCTTCAGCACCATGTGTGCCGCCATGGTGTCGACTAGACGGCTCGGCTCATCAATCCCGTTCAGCGATGCCAACACCTCGGCAGGTACTTTCTTACCGAGTTGAACATACTGCTCAAACTGGCTCAGTAAGCTACGGGTGAAAACCTCAGACTCACGCTCCGCGGCATCAACTTCGTCGATCAGCTGCACTTCAGCACGGCAGTGACCATCGACCTCGATAAAACGCTCAATCTCACCACGCTGCTCGCCTTCGACCAGTACCTTGACGGTGCCGTCTGGAAGCTTGAGCAACTGCAAAACAGTGGCCACTGTACCAACCCGATAGAGGCCAGCCTCATCTGGATCATCGTCGGCAGGATTTCTCTGCGCGAGAAGCAGAATCTGCTTCTCGCCCGTCATTGCAGCTTCAAGCGCTTCAATGGATTTCTCACGCCCGACGAATAACGGAATGACCATGTGCGGATAGACCACAACATCGCGCAACGGCAAGAGAGGCAATTCGATGGTTGTCTTCATGATTTCGGCTCTACGGCGGCCATATGGCCGTGAACGGATGGGATAACCCTTAACTCTAAGATGGGGGCTGCCCCAACAAAAAACAAGCGTCGACACAGTAAAAGCAAAGGGGCCCGCAGGCCCCTTGCTTTCAACATGTTACAACGCTGTTACGCGTCAGGCGCAGCCTTAGCTGGCAGCTCGTTGTTCTCATAAATGAGCAACGGCTTGGAGGTGCCATCGATAACGCTTTCATCGATAACCACTTTACTGACGTCCGACTGCGAAGGAATCTCATACATGGTGTCGAGCAGCACACCTTCGAGAATCGAACGCAAACCGCGAGCACCGGTTTTACGCTCAAGCGCCTTGTGGGCAACCGACTTAAGCGCATCAGGACGGAACTCAAGATCCACCCCTTCCATTTCAAACAGCTTGGCATATTGCTTGGTCAAGGCATTCTTCGGCTCGGTCAGAATCTGTACCAGGGCCGCCTCATCAAGCTCATCCAAGGTTGCAATGACCGGCAAGCGACCAACGAACTCAGGAATCAAGCCGAACTTGACCAAGTCATCGGGCTCAACAGCGCGAAGTGACTCGCCAACTTTCTTGCCTTCTTCCTTACTGCGAACCTCGGCATTGAAACCGATTCCGCCTTTGGTAGAACGGCCTTGAATGACCTTTTCCAGGCCAGAAAAAGCACCACCACAAATAAACAGGATATTGCGAGTATCAACCTGCAAAAACTCTTGCTGTGGGTGCTTACGCCCTCCCTGCGGAGGAACAGAGGCAACAGTGCCTTCAATCAGTTTCAGCAGCGCCTGCTGCACACCTTCACCCGATACATCACGGGTAATCGAAGGGTTATCAGACTTACGCGAGATTTTGTCGATCTCGTCGATGTAGACAATACCCATCTGGGCCTTTTCTACGTCGTAGTCGCATTTCTGCAACAGCTTTTGAATGATGTTTTCGACATCCTCACCCACATAACCAGCCTCGGTCAGTGTGGTGGCGTCTGCAATAGTGAACGGTACATTGAGAAGCCGCGCTAGGGTTTCAGCCAACAAGGTCTTACCTGAACCTGTCGGGCCGATAAGCAAGATGTTGCTCTTGCCCAGCTCAATGTCATCTTTCTTATCGCGCTGATTGAGGCGCTTGTAATGGTTATAAACCGCTACAGCCAAAATTTTCTTAGCGCGCTCCTGACCAATCACATACTGATCAAGGATGCCGCTGATTTCCTTGGGGGCAGGCAATTTATGCGCACTGCTCTCGGCCTGGGCTTCCTGCACCTCCTCGCGGATGATGTCATTACACAGGTCTACGCACTCGTCGCAGATGAAGACCGAGGGGCCGGCAATTAATTTGCGCACTTCATGCTGGCTTTTGCCGCAGAAGGAGCAATAAAGCAGCTTGCCGTTGTCCTCGCCGTTGCGGGTGTCAGTCATTCGTTCGATCCAAATCCGATAGGCTTGCAACACAAGATGAAGGCTTATGCGGGCTTTTTCAAGCCCGCCGGAGACCAGACAAGCCGGCCCGCCCTATTTTGAGCTGCTTATATTTAAGCAGGTCGCTTTTCAATCACAGCGTCGATCAACCCGTACTCACGAGCGGCTTCGGCGCTCATGAAGTTATCACGATTGGTATCGCGCTCGATTTCCTCAAGGGTCCGCCCACTGTGCTTCGCCATCAGCGTATTCAGGCGCGCACGGATAAAGAGGATTTCTTTGGCGTGAATTTCAATGTCCGACGCCTGGCCTTGGAAGCCGCCCAGTGGCTGGTGAATCATCACTCGCGAGTTCGGCAGGCAGTAACGCTTGCCCTCGGCGCCAGCGGTCAGCAGGAATGCGCCCATGCTGCACGCCTGACCAATACAGGTGGTGGACACGTTGGGCTTGATGAACTGCATGGTGTCGTAGATCGACATACCCGCCGTCACCGAACCGCCCGGAGAGTTGATATACAGATGGATGTCCTTGTCCGGGTTTTCCGCTTCAAGGAACAGCAATTGCGCGCAGATCAGATTGGCCATGTAGTCTTCTACCGGACCGACAAGAAAGATCACGCGTTCTTTGAGCAGACGCGAATAGATGTCGTACGCACGCTCACCGCGAGCAGACTGCTCAACAACCATTGGCACCAAGCCGCCAGCAGCTTGGATATCAGACATTTGATGCATAAAAGGATTGCGGGACATGCTGCACTCGCTCCCTAAATAGTCATGTCACAAATACGCATAAGCCAGCGCGGAGGCTGGCTTATGGCGTGTTCGAACGAGGTAAAGAAATCAGGCGGCTTGAGGTGCTTCTACCGGCTTGACAGCTTCTTCGTACGAGACCGCTTTATCGGTCACGTTGGCCTTCTGCAAAACAGTATCTACAACTTGCTCTTCCAGTACAACTGAACGTACTTCGTTCATTTGCTGGTCGTTTTTGTAGTACCAGGCAACAACCTGCTCAGGCTCTTGGTAAGCCGAAGCCATTTCCTGAATCATTTCGCGAACGCGGGCGTCGTCCGGCTTCAGCTCACACTGCTTGACCACTTCAGCCACGACCAGACCCAGCACAACACGACGCTTGGCTTGCTCTTCGAACAGTTCAGCTGGCAGCTGCTCAGGCTTGAGGTTGCCACCGAACTGCTGAACGGCCTGCACGCGCAGACGGTTCACTTCATTGCTGATCAGTGCTTTCGGCACTTCGATCGGGTTGGCAGCCAGCAGACCGTCCATCACCTGGTTTTTAACCTTGGATTTGATCGCCTGGCGCAGCTCACGCTCCATGTTCTTGCGCACTTCAGCGCGGAAGCCTTCCAGGCCGCCTTCTTTCACGCCGAACAGGGCGAAGAAGTCATCATTCAGCTCAGGCAACTGAGGTGCAGCGATGCTGTTAACGGTAACGGTGAACTCAGCAGTTTTACCTGCCAGATCGAGGTTCTGATAATCAGCTGGGAAAGTCGGGTTGATTACGCGCTCTTCACCAGCCTTGGCGCCGACCAGTGCATCTTCAAAGCCAGGGATCATGCGACCGGAGCCGAGAACCAGCTGAGTGCCCTTGGCCGAGCCGCCAGCGAAGGCTTCGCCGTCAATCTTGCCAACGAAATCAATGTTCAGCTGGTCACCATTTTCGGCAGCGCGCTCGGCAACTTCAAAACGGGTGTTCTGCTTGCGCAGGATTTCCAGCATGTTGTCTACGTCAGCGTCAGCTACGTCAGCCTGCAGGCGCTCGATGGCAATGGATTCAAAGCCGCCAACGGTGAATTCCGGGAACACTTCGAAGGTTGCAACGTATTCCAGATCCTTGCCTTTCTCGAATGACTTCGGCTCAACGGCCGGAGCGCCAGCTGGATTGAGCTTCTGCTCAACAACGGCTTCGTAGAAAGTGGATTGGATCAGGTCGCCCAGAGCTTCCTGACGCGCAGCATCTTCATAACGCTGACGAATCACGCTCATTGGCACTTTGCCAGGACGGAAACCAGGGACCTTGGCACGACGGGCAGTCTGCTGCAGACGCTTGTTGACTTCAGTCTCGATGCGCTCAACAGAGACGCCAACGGTCATACGGCGCTCGAGAGCAGAGGTACTTTCAACAGAAACTTGCATGGATAATCCTCGTTGCACAGACATAAGCCGGCCGCTTGCCGGCCCCTAATCAAGGGCATGCATTCTAGAGGGTCGATTTGCAGAAGTCACCCTAGATGCAGGCGGCAAACGGGAGGGAGCTAAAAGATGGTGCGGACGGAGAGACTCGAACTCTCACGCCTTGCGGCGCTGGAACCTAAATCCAGTGTGTCTACCAATTCCACCACGTCCGCGTGGTAAAGCTTTATACAAAAACGCCAGGAATTAACCTGGCGCTTTGGAATATGGGGTGGACGATGGGGATCGAACCCACGACAACAGGAGTCACAATCCTGCGCTCTACCAACTGAGCTACGCCCACCATATTGCATTTTGCTTGAGCCAAGACCGCCAAATGGCGCACCCGGCAGGACTCGAACCTGCGACCATCCGCTTAGAAGGCGGATGCTCTATCCAGCTGAGCTACGGGCGCCTATCCATCTGCAAATGCAGACTTAAAGCTTTCGGCTTCGGAAAAAACTTTGCAGCTTCGACCTTTGCCGTCTTACCCAGCGACTGGCTGTGCTCGACAAGCGGGGCGAATGTTATAGAGGCCGTTTCAGGCCGTCAACAGGAAAAGTTAAAAAAATTCAGCCATTTAAAGGAGTTACGCGAAAACCGTGGCGTGCGCCTTTGCCCCACAGCACGGTCATGCGAGAATGCGCGTCCTTTTTCCATCCTTTCTTTATGGTTAACCAAGCGCAATGACCGCACAACTGATCGATGGCAAAGCAATTGCCGCCAGCCTGCGCCAGCAGATCGCCCATCGTGTCGCCGAACGCCGCCAGCAAGGCCTGCGCGCACCCGGGCTGGCAGTGATTCTCGTCGGTAGCGACCCTGCGTCCCAGGTCTACGTTTCGCACAAACGCAAAGACTGCGAAGAAGTTGGCTTCGTCTCGCAGGCCTATGACCTGCCAGCTACTACCGGCCAGGACGAGCTGATGGCATTGATCGACCGCCTGAATGACGAACCGAGCATCGACGGCATTCTGGTGCAGCTACCACTGCCAGAACACCTCGACGCCTCTTTGTTACTGGAGCGCATTCGCCCGGATAAAGACGTTGACGGCTTCCACCCCTACAACATCGGCCGCCTGGCCCAGCGCATGCCACTGCTGCGCCCTTGCACCCCGAAAGGCATCATGACCCTGCTGCAAAGCACCGGCGTCGACCTGTACGGCATGCACGCGGTGGTGGTTGGCGCCTCGAATATCGTCGGCCGGCCGATGGCGATGGAACTATTGCTGGCTGGCTGCACCGTCACCGTGACCCACCGCTTCACCAAAGACCTGCCGATGCATGTCGGCCAGGCCGATATCGTCGTGGTTGCTGCCGGCAAGCCTGGCCTGGTTCACGGCGAGTGGATCAAGCCTGGCGCCATCGTCATCGACGTCGGCATCAATCGTCAGACCGACGGCAAGCTGATTGGCGATGTGGTCTATGAAACCGCCCTCCCCCGCGCCGGCTGGATTACTCCGGTGCCGGGCGGCGTTGGTCCAATGACCCGCGCCTGCCTGCTGGAGAACACCCTGCATGCCGCCGAGCATTTGCACGACTGAGTGCAGCGCTGGCAGAAATAAAAAAACGGCACCTAAGGTGCCGTTTTTTATGCCTAGCTGAACCCACAGCATCAGTCGCGGGCTTGCTCCCAGGATTTCAGCAGTTCGTTGTAGTTGATGGTTTCACCCTTGGGCTTCTCGTTGGCCAGTTTCGGCTTCGGTGCACCCGGTTGATCCAGCCAGTACTGCGGATCTTTCGGCTCGTTCAGCTTCGGCCCGCACTCACCCAGCACGCCGGAACGCTCAAGGCGACCCAACATGGTGTCCTGCGCCGCTGCCAAACCATCCAGCGCCTCTTGTGGCGACTTGTCGCCGCTGGCTGCTTCGGCAATGAATTGCCACCACAGCTGAGCCAGACGTGGGTAGTCCGGTACGTTGGTGCCGGTAGGGGTCCACTGCACCCGCGCCGGGCTGCGATAGAACTCCACCAGGCCGCCCAGTTTCGGCGCAACGTCGGTCATGGCTTGCGAGTTGATGTCCGACTCACGAATAGGCGTCAGGCCGACCAGGGTCTTCTTCAACGATACGGTTTTCGAGGTGACGAACTGCGCATACAGCCAGGCGGCCAGGCGCTGTTTCTCCGGAGTGGACTTGAGGAAGGTCCAGGAGCCGGTGTCCTGATAACCCAGTTTCATGCCCTCTTCCCAATACGGACCTTTTGGTGAAGGCGCCATGCGCCACTTCGGTGTGCCGTCTTCATTAACCACCGGCAAACCTGGCTTGGTCATGTCTGCGGTAAAAGCGGTGTACCAGAAGATCTGCTGGGCGATGCTGCCCTGCGCTGGCACCGGACCAGACTCGGAGAAGGTCATGCCCTGGGCTTCTGGCGGCGCGTACTTGCGCATCCAGTCGACATATTTGGTGGTTGCATACACCGCCGCCGGGCCATTGGTATCGCCGCCACGAGCAACACTGGAGCCCACCGGACGGCAACCGTCGACGCGAATACCCCACTCGTCCACTGGCAAGCCGTTAGGCAGGCCCTTGTCGCCGCCACCCGCCATGGAGAACCAGGCATCGGTAAAGCGCCAGCCGAGGGATGGGTCCTTCTTGCCGTAATCCATATGGCCGTAGATGCGCTGGCCATCGATTTCCTTGACCTTCTCGGAGAAGAACTCGGCGATGTCTTCATAGGCCGACCAGTTGACCGGCACACCCAGCTCGTAGCCGTAGATTTCCTTGAACTTGGCCTTCAGCTCCGGACGCTCGAACCAGTCAGCGCGGAACCAGTAAAGGTTGGCGAACTGCTGATCAGGTAGTTGATAGAGCTTGCCGTCAGGCCCGGTGGTGAAGGAAATGCCGATAAAGTCCTGCAGATCCAGGGTCGGCGAGGTCACAGCCTTGCCTTCGCCTTCCATCATGTCGCTGATGGCCACGGCCTTGCCGTAACGGAAGTGCGTGCCGATCAGGTCCGAGTCGTTGATATAGCCGTCGTAGATGTTCTTGTCCGACTGCATCTGGGTTTGCAGCTTCTCGACGACATCACCTTCCTGCATCAGGTCGTGCTTGAGCTGGATCCCGGTGATTTCGCTGAAAGCCTTGGCCAGCACCTTGGACTCATACTCGTGGGTGGCGATGGTTTCCGAGGCCACGCTGATGCTCATGCCGCGAAACGGCTCTGCAGCTTTGATAAACCACTTCAACTCTTCGAGTTGCTGCTCAGGCGTCAGGGTCGAGGGATTGAACTCCTCGCCGATCCACTTCTTTGCCGCTTCTTCGTAGGCATCAGACCAGGCTGCGCCGCTCAAGCCGGACAACGTCAGCAGGGCAGCCAGCGCCATGCTATGTCGAGTTTTGTTGTTATTGTCGAACATAGAGACCTCCATCTCAGGGTTTGGAATGAGGCAAGCGGGTCATGGCCGCGCCCAACCAACAGGCGCGGCCAAGGCAGCCCGGTTCAGCCCCAACGCATCACTGCAAACAACCAGAACAGGGACAGCACCGAGGCTATCCAGACACTCCAATCGGTCGCGCCCACCACCAGCAGGTGCAGGTAGGCACTACCAAGCAGACCGATAAACAGCCGATCACCACGGGTGGTAGCAATCGGCAACAAACCTTTGCGCTCAATGCAGGGCGAACGCAGCTCCCAGATCGTCATGCCGACCAGCAGCATGCCGATAAAGCCGAAAAACAACGCCGTCGGCAGCGTCCAGGCCATCCAATCCATCGTCGCGACTCCTTATACCCGGCCCAGGGCAAAGCCCTTGGCCACATGGTTACGGACAAACCAGATCACCAGCATGCCCGGCAGAATGGTCAATACCCCCGCCGCCGCCAGCACGCCCCAATCAATCCCCGATGCCGACACGGTGCGGGTCATCACCGCGGCAATTGGCTTGGCATCCACCGAGGTCAAGGTGCGCGCCAGCAGCAGCTCGACCCAGGAAAACATGAAGCAGAAGAACGCGGTAACGCCGATGCCCGAGCCAATCAGCGGGATAAAGATCTTCACGAAGAATTTCGGGAAGCTGTAGCCGTCGATATAGGCGGTTTCGTCAATTTCCTTCGGCACCCCGGACATAAAGCCTTCAAGAATCCACACCGCCAGCGGCACGTTGAACAGGCAGTGCGCCAGCGCCACGGCGATATGCGTATCGAACAGGCCGATCGACGAATACAACTGGAAAAACGGCAGCAAAAACACCGCCGGAGGCGCCATACGGTTAGTCAGCAGCCAGAAGAACAGGTGCTTGTCGCCGAGAAAACGGTAGCGCGAAAACGCATAGGCTGCCGGCAGCGCCACCGTCAGCGAAATCACCGTATTCAGGCACACGTAGTACAGCGAGTTAAGATAGCCCTCGTACCAGCTCGGATCGGTGAAAATCACCTTGTAGTTATCCAGGGTGAAGCCGTGCGGCCAGAGCGTCAGGCCTCCAAGGATCTCGGTGTTGCTCTTGAACGACATGTTCAGCAGCCAGTAGATCGGCACCAGCAGGAACAGGACATACAGCCCCAGTACCACCTTCTTGCGTAGGGTCATGGTCGGCCTCAGCGAGTCTTATCGTTGTGGGTCATGGCGGTGTAGAACAGCCAGGACACCAACAGGATGATCAGGAAGTACACCAGCGAAAACGCCGCCGCCGGGCCCAGGTCGAACTGGCCGATGGCCATTTGCGTCAGGGTCTGGCTGAGGAAGGTGGTGGCATTGCCCGGCCCGCCGCCGGTGAGCACGAAGGGCTCGGTGTAGATCATGAAACTGTCCATAAAGCGCAGCATCACCGCGATCAGCAGCACGCTCTTCAGCTTGGGCAGCTGGATATGGCGGAACACCGCCCAGTCGGATGCACGATCGATACGCGCGGCCTGGTAATACACATCGGGAATCGCGCGCAGCCCCGAATAACAAAGCAGCGCCACCAGCGAGGTCCAGTGCCAGACGTCCATGATCAACACCGTGACCCAGGCGTCGCTGGTATTCGAGGCATAGTTGTAGCTGATGCCCAGGCTGTTCAGGCTCCAGCCCAGCAAGCCGATGTCGGCGCGACCGAAGATCTGCCAGATGGTGCCAACCACGTTCCACGGAATCAGCAGCGGAATCGCCAGCACGATCAGCACCAGCGAAGCCATACGCCCCTTGGTCGGCATGCACAGAGCGATGACGATGCCCAAGGGAATTTCGATCAGCAGCACGCAAGCGGAGAAGATGAACTGGCGCAGCAGCGAGTCATGCAGACGGGTGTCCTGCAGCACCTGCTTGTACCAGTCGACGCCAACGAAATAGCGCGTGGAATGGTCGAAGATGTCCTGCACCGAGTAGTTGACCACCGTCATCATCGGCACGATGGCGCTGAACGCCACCAACAGAAACACCGGCAGTACCAGCCACCAGGCCTTGTTGTTCTGCACCTTCATGGCTGCACCTCCAGCGCTTGCGCCTCAACCAGAACGTCATCGGCATAGAGCATCAGCCACTGCGCTGGAAAGCTCAGGTACACCTGCTGTTGCGGCACGAGCTGGTCTTCCTGTAGGCGCACCTTGAGCGACTGACCATCGAGTTTTAGGGTGAGAATCTTGTAGGTGCCGAGGTCTTCGACATGCACCACCTCGCCGCACAGCGCATCCTCGTTAGGGCCATCCCAGACATGGACGAACTCCGGACGGATGCCGATTTTCAGTTTGGCCCCAGGCAACTCGGCCAGGCGCCGATTGAGCGCCGGTGACAACGGCAGCACGGTGTTGTTGAAGCGCACACCGCCGGCATAAGGCAGCACATCAATCAGGTTCATTCCCGGGCTGCCGATGAAGTAGCCAACAAACGTATGGCTGGGGCGCTCGAACAACTCACGCGGCGTGCCGAACTGGACGATCTGCCCGCCGTACATCACCGCAATCTTGTCGGCGAAGGTCGAGGCTTCGAGTTGGTCATGGGTGACGTAGACCATGGTGATATTGAACTGCTCGTGGATCTGCTTGAGCTTGCGCCGCAGTTTCCATTTCAGGTGCGGGTCGATCACCGTCAGCGGCTCATCGAAGAGAATCGCCGAAACGTCATCCCGCACCAGACCGCGACCCATGGAGACCTTCTGCTTCTCATCAGCAGTCAGATTACGGGCGCGCTTGTGCAGTAACGGGTGCAGCTCCAGCACCTCGGCAATTTCATTGACCTTGGTTAGGATCTTTGCCTCGTTCATACCCTGATTGCGCAAGGGGAAGGCCAGGTTGTCGAACACCGTCATGGTGTCGTAGACCACCGGAAACTGGAAAACCTGAGCGATATTGCGCAGCTCCGGCGGCAGCGCATTGACCACCTTGCCATCGAACTGCACCTCGCCATGGGACGGGCTAAGCAGGCCAGAAATGATATTCAGCAGGGTCGACTTGCCGCAGCCGGAAGGTCCCAGCAGCGCATAGGCGCCGCCCTGCTCCCACACATGGTTCATTTCGCGGATGGCGTAATCGGCCGCGCCAGTCGGCGCAAGGCTGTAACTGTGGGCCAGGTTATGCAAACGAATCTCGGCCATCAGGCAACCCTCCCCAGACGGCGGCTGGGCGCCTGAATCAACTGCCCATCAGCGGCGAAGACAAACAGCTTGTGAGTGGGGATATAAATGAGGATCGGCGTATCCACGTCGTATTCATGCACCCCAGGCAGATGCAGCACCAGCACGAACTGCTCGTTGCGCACATGCAGAAAGGTTTCCGAACCGCTGATTTCGGCCAGTTCAACCGTTACCGCCAGCTCCAGATCGTCATCATTAGACGGCACCAGGCCGATATGGCTGGGGCGCACGCCGAAGCGGTATTCGCCCTCGGCAATACCTTGCAAGTCCGGGTTGAGCGGGAAATGTACGGTATCGGCAAAACTTACTTCGGTGCCGCTGACGCGCCCCGGCATCAGGTTGATCGCCGGCTCGGAAAACAGCTCTGCGGCCAGCACCTGCTGCGGACGGTGATAAACCTCGGCGGTCTTGCCGCTCTGCACCACCCGCCCTTCATGCAGGATGGTGGTGGTGCCACCCAGGGCCAGGGCTTCGTTGGGCTCAGTGGTGGCATAAATGGCTATGGTGTGACGAGCCTGGAACAGCTCACGCATTTCCTGGCGCAGCTCTTCGCGCAGCTTGTAGTCGAGGTTGACCAGCGGCTCATCGAACAGAATCAGCGAGGCATCCTTGACCAGCGCCCGCGCCATCGCCGTGCGTTGCTGTTGACCACCGGACAGCTCCAGTGGGTAGCGCTTGAGCAAGGCCTCGATACGCAGCATCTTCGCCGTGGCGTGGACCTTTTCCAGAATCTCGGCCTTGGTCACCCCAGCCTGACGCAGCGGCGAAGCGATGTTCTCGAACACCGTCAGGGTCGGGTAATTGATGAACTGCTGATAAACCATGGAAACGTTGCGCTGGCGCACCGAGACATTGGTCATGTCCGCGCCATTCATCAGGATGCGTCCGCTGGTGGGCTTGTCCAGGCCGGCCATCAGGCGCATCAGGCTGGTCTTTCCAGACAGCGTGCGCCCCAGCAGCACATTGAAGGAGCCGGGTTCGAAGCTCAGGCAGGCATCGTCGATATACAGCTGGTGATCAACGATCCGCGTGACATGCTCCAGGGTAAGTGACATGGGCAGTCCTTTTTCTTGTTATCTGCCCAGTAACAAGGCGAGTTCCGTGCCAACCCGTTTCAGCGCCTGCAAACCATTGATTTAAAACAACTGCAGGTGAATTTAGGCAACCAGCCCCAACACCACTGAACACTTTTGAACAGTGCACAGTGAACAACTGAACAGTCACAGCGTTGACATTGAACAGCCTTCGGCGACACTGCAGGAGCCCGGCGCAGACCGTGGCCCATAACAACAAGAACCCGCGCGAGAGACCTGTCATGGCTGACACTGTCACTGCCCTGCCTCACGAGACCATCATCCAGGACTCCTGGACACGCTGCCGTGACTACGGTCTGACCCACCAGAGCACCCCGATTTTCAGCCAGCCCGAGCGCGGTGAAGTCAGCGCGCTTCTGGAAAGCCAGCATGCTCTGGTGCACACCACCCACAAGGAAGTGCTGCCCTACTACGGCACCATCCTGGCCAACTCCAATTGCCTGATCATGCTGGCCGACCACCAAGGTCAGGTGCTGCAGTCCTGGGGCGACCAACGCTTTATCGAACCGAGCCGCGCCGCCGGCTTTGTCGCCGGAGCCACCTGGCTGGAGCGTTACACCGGCACCAATGCCATCGGCACCGCCCTGAGCTGCGGCCAGGCGGTTCATATTCAGCACGATGAGCATTTCCTCAAAGCCAACCGCTTTATGACCGGCTCGGCCTCGCCGATTTTTGACGAGCAGCGTCAGATGATTGCGGTGCTGGATGTGTCGAGCGACAGCTACCTGCCGCCCTCGCACACCCTGGGCATGGTCAAGATGATGAGCCAGTCGGTGGAGAACCGCCTGATTCTCAACCTGTTCCAGCAGCGCTACTTTCAGCTGAGTTTCAACACCAGCCTGGATAACCTCAGCAGCCCCTGGGCCGGACTGTTGATTTTCGATGAGCAAGGCCAGGTGGTATCCGCCAATCGGCGTGCCGACAGCCTTTTGGGTGTAGGCCTGGCCCAGGTGAATATCGAAAACCTGTTCGACGTACCGCTGCAGCAACTGCTCAACCAGCCTGAGGCGCTGCCATTCAACCTGCGCGCCAGCGGGCGCTTTCGCTTTCACGCGCAAATCAAACGCCCGCAGCAGCCTTCGCCAATTCAGGCCCGCGACTTTCGCCCCACCCAACAGCCACCCGCCAGTGCCACAAGCAACCACTTCACCCTGGCATCGCTCAACCTTGGGGACCCGCGCGTCGATAAAGCGGTGCGCCAAGCCGAGCGCCTACTGGAAAAAGACATTCCGATCCTGGTGCATGGCGAAACCGGGGTCGGCAAGGAGGTTTTCGTCAAAGCTCTGCATCACGCCAGCTCGCGCGCCAACCAGGCCTTTATCGCAGTCAACTGCGCGGCAATCCCAGCCGAGCTGGTGGAGTCCGAGCTGTTTGGCTATGAAAAAGGCGCGTTTACCGGGGCCAACCAGAAAGGCAGCATCGGTCTGATTCGCAAGGCCCATAAAGGCACGCTATTTCTCGACGAAGTCGGCGATATGCCGCTGCGCGTGCAGGCCCGTCTGCTGCGGGTATTGCAGGAACGCTGCGTACAACCGCTGGGTAGCAGTGAGCTGTACCCGGTAGATATCCGTCTGATCTCGGCCACCAACCGCCCACTGCGCCAGGATGTGGAAAGCGGGCTATTTCGCCAGGACCTCTACTACCGCATCAGCGGCCTCAATCTGGAGCTGCCGCCGCTGCGTGAACGCACCGACAAGGCCGCCATGGTCCAGCGCATCTGGGATTACCACCGCGAACCGCAGCAATGGGCGGGACTGAGTCATGAGGTGCTGAGCCTGTTCGAGCGTCACCCGTGGCCCGGCAACCTGCGCCAACTGAGCAGCGTCTTGCAGATTGCCCTGGCCATGGCCGATGACCAGCAGATCCGCGCCGAACATCTGCCGGATGATTTCTTTGCCGATTTGCAGCCAGCAGCTGCGCAAATAGCCGCCACGCAAACGCCACCGCCACCTTTGGCCAGCACCAGCGCGGATGATCTGGCCAGCCAGTACCAGGCCTGCGGCGGCAATATCTCGCACCTGGCGCGCAGCCTAGGGGTCAGCCGCAACACACTGTACAAACGCTTACGGGAAACAGGGCTGACGGCGCGCTAGATTAGGTCGTAGCTCTTGTAACACCGGCCCTGAACCAGCCTTCTCAACCTGACATGGACTTATACAGCCCAGATAGGGTCGAACCCATTAGGTAGCCTTTACGGGTCCGCACTGCGCTCACCCGTGCCCTCTCTCTTCCAGCACCGCCACCAGGCTCATCCTTCCCCTTCGCGAGCCAAAACCTAATGCGTTATCCCGCAACTCCAACAGACGCTTTTGCGCGAAGCGCGCCATTGGCCTGCGCCTTAATCAGCATGCTGCTGTTGAGCGCCTGCGGCAGCATTGCACCGCCACAAGCAAACCCCGAGATTGAACCGATACGTTTTCTCCTGAGTTTCGATGACGGCCCAAGCGGCAATACCCGCGACAATCCAACCGAACAGATTCTCGACACCCTGGCAGACAACCCAATCCAGCCAGGGATCAAGGCGCTGTTCTTTGTCCAAACCCGCGCCGTAGCAGCTGGCGGCAGCGTTCACGGCCAGACGCTACTTCAGCGCCAGCAACGAGAGGGCCACCTGCTGGGTTTTCACACGGCAACTCCAGGCCATGCCAACCACCGCTTCCTCAGCCCGGAAGCGTTGCAACAATCGCTGGCAAACGGTGTAGCCGACCTGACCGTCATCAGTGGCACGGCGCCGCGCCTGGTGCGACCACCCTTCTGGAACTACGACGAGCGCACATTCGCCGCCTACCAGACGCACGGTCTGCGCATACTGCTAACCGATTTGAGCGCCAACGATGGCAAGACCTGGGGCATCAATGGCAGCCTGCGCCGGCGCAGTAACCTGCGTGACCAGCTGGCGCGGGCCGCGCAGCAGATCAGCGTCGGTGCCTTGCCGGCAGTCGATGGGGTGATACCCGTAGTCGTGACCTTCCACGACCTCAACCCCTACACCGCACGGCATATGCAGGAATACCTGCAAATTCTTCTGGATGTGGCCGCAGATGTGGGTCTGGCCACCGATAAACAGCCGTTCTATGGCCAACGTGATGCCCTGCAACGTGCTGCATTAAGACGCGCCCTCGGCGACCCACAGCAGTACGCTCGGCTGCCGGGCCTGTGGAACTGGCTGTGGAACTAGCAAACCGTACGCAATAAAAAAGGCCGCTCGAAAGCGGCCTTTTTATACAGCAATCAATCTAGTCCGCCAGGCGCCAGGTAGTAGCGCCCTTACCGTCTTCCAGTACCACGCCCATGGCGGTGATCTGGTCGCGGATACGGTCTGACTCGCCCCAATTCTTCTCGGCACGGGCCTGCAGGCGTGCAGCAATCAATGCCTCCACCTCGGCAGCATCGACCTTACCGGCAGCACCGGCCTGCAGGAATGCTTCAGGCTCCAGCTGCAACACACCCAGCACCCCAGCCAATTCCTTCAAGCGCGCGGCTAAGCCAGCAGCGGCCTGCAGATCGGTTTCACGCAGACGATTGATCTCACGGGCCATTTCGAACAGCACGGCGCAGGCTTCTGGCGAGTTGAAGTCATCGTCCATGGCCGCCGCAAAGCGCTCGAAAAAGGCATCACCGCCAGCCGGTGCAGCATCAGGCAGGCCCTTGAGCGCGTTATAGAAGCGCTCAAGAGCGCCCTTGGCTTCGCGCAGGCTGTCTTCGGAGTAGTTGATTGCACTGCGGTAGTGGCTGGACACCAGCAGGTAGCGCACCACTTCCGGGTGATATTTTTCCAGCACCTCACGAATGGTGAAGAAGTTGCCCAGGGACTTGGACATCTTCTCGCCGTCCACGCGCACCGCGCCGGCGTGCATCCAGGCGTTGGCGTAGAGCTTGCCGGTGGCCGCCTCACTCTGTGCAATCTCGTTTTCGTGGTGCGGGAACACCAGATCAGGGCCGCCGCCATGAATGTCGAAGGTCTCGCCCAAGCAGCAAGTCGACATTACCGAGCACTCGATATGCCAGCCCGGACGACCGGCGCCCCATGGCGACTCCCAGCTCGGTTCGCCCGGCTTGACGCCCTTCCACAGCACGAAATCCAGCGGGTCCTGCTTGGCTTCATCAACTTCGATGCGCGCGCCGATCTTCAGGTCTTCGATCTTCTTGCGCGACAGCTTGCCGTAACCGACGAACTTGCCGACCCGGTAATACACGTCACCATTGCCGGGCGCGTAGGCAAAACCCTTGTCGATCAAGGTCTGGATCATCTGGTGCATGCCGGCGATATGGCTGGTGGCACGCGGTTCCTGATCCGGACGCAGCACATTCAGGCGTGCTTCGTCCTCATGCATGGCCGCGATCATGCGCTCGACCAGCGCTTCAAACGGCTCACCGTTGTCATTGGCACGTTTGATGATCTTGTCGTCGATGTCGGTGATATTACGCACGTAGGTCACGTCATAGCCGCGATGGCGCAGCCAGCGAGTCACCACATCAAACGCCACCATCACCCGCGCGTGACCGATATGACAGAAGTCGTAAACCGTCATGCCGCACACATACATGCGCACCTGGTTACCCACCAGCGGTTTGAAGACGTCTTTGCTTTTGGTCAGCGTGTTGTAGATCGAGAGCATCGGAGTTCCTTGGAAAACCAAGGGCCAGCGCACTGGCCCGGTTCTAATCAGAGCGACGGGGCCTTAGGCCCAGGAATCGCGCAGCGTTACGGTACGGTTGAATACCGGCGCACCCGGTTTGCTGTCCTTGATATCGGCGCAGAAATAGCCTTCGCGCTCGAACTGGAAGCGCTCTTCCGGCGCAGCCTCAGCCAACGATGGCTCGGCGCGACAGCCCTTGAGCACCAACAACGAATCCGGGTTGATATTGTCGAGGAAGCTGCCGCCCTCTTCGTCCTTCTCCGGGTTGGCGGAGCGGAACAGGCGGTCGTACAGGCGCACTTCGCACTCAACGCTTTCAGCCGCCGGCACCCAGTGAATCACGCCCTTGACCTTACGGCCTTCAGGGTTCTTGCCCAGGGTGTTTTCGTCGTAGCTGCAGCGCAGTTCGACGATAGTGCCGTCGGCATCCTTGATCGCTTCGTCAGCACGAATCACATAGCTGCCACGCAGACGCGCTTCGCCACCGGGAACCAGACGCTTGAAGCCGTCTGGCGGGGTTTCTTCAAAGTCACCGGCGTCGATATAGATCTCGCGGCTGAACGGCAATACACGAACGCCCATATCCTGCTTGGGATGGCGCGGCAGTTCCAGATTCTCGACCTTGCCTTCCGGATAATTGGTGATCACCACTTTCAGCGGCTTGAGCACGCACATGGCGCGGCCTGCGTTGGCATCCAGGTCATCACGGATGGCGAACTCGAGCATGCCCACATCGACCACGCCGCCGGCGCGGTTGACGCCGATCATGTCGCAGAAAGTGCGAATCGAAGCCGGGGTATAACCACGGCGGCGGAAGCCGGACAGGGTCGACATGCGCGGGTCGTCCCAACCATTGACGTGGTTTTCGTCGACCAACTGCTTGAGCTTGCGCTTGCTGGTGATGGTGTAGTTGAGGTTCAGCCGGGCGAACTCGTACTGACGCGGCTGCGCCGGCACCGGCAGTTGCGCGAGAAACCACTCGTACAGCGGGCGGTGGTCTTCAAACTCCAGGGTGCAGATCGAGTGGGTGATGCCTTCAATGGCGTCCGACTGACCGTGGGTGAAGTCATAGCTCGGGTAGATGCACCACTTGTCGCCCGTCTGGTGGTGATGAGCGTGGCGAATGCGGTACAGAATCGGGTCGCGCAGGTTGATGTTCGGCGAGGCCATATCGATTTTCGCGCGCAGCGAACGGGCGCCATCGGCGAATTCACCAGCTTTCATGCGGGCGAACAGATCGAGGTTTTCCTCGACGCTGCGCTCACGAAACGGGCTGTTCTTGCCCGGCTCAGTGAGGTTGCCGCGGTAGGCGCGCATTTCTTCGACATTCAAGTCGCAGACAAAGGCCTTACCCGCCTTGATCAGTTCAATGGCCCAGGCATGCAGCTGGTCGAAATAATTGGAGGCATAACGCTCCTCGCCCGCCCACTGAAAGCCCAGCCACTGCACGTCGCTCTTGATCGCGTCGATGTATTCCTGGTCTTCCTTGGCCGGGTTGGTGTCATCAAAGCGCAGGTTGCACTCGCCACCAAACTCCTTGGCCAGGCCGAAGTTCAGGCAAATCGACTTGGCGTGACCGATGTGCAGGTAGCCATTGGGCTCCGGCGGAAAGCGGGTAATAATCTTCGCGTGTTTGCCAGCATCCAGGTCAGCCTGGACGATAGGACGAAGAAAGTTGGCGGCGGCGACAGTTTCTGGCTTGCTCATGGGGTCCTTAGCGAGTGCGAGGCGCGGCTCAGAACCGGTTCGCGTGCACCAGGCAACGCGTCAACAGGCTCTCAGGGTAGGCCGACTTATACAAAGCGCTTATCATAGCCGAAGCTGTCAACCCCCTGACAGGCCCAAGAACCGCTGCAACGCCCTTTGCTGGAAATTCAGCGGCTCACGGATTTATCGACAGAGCGATTACCTACATGATCAAGCTGCACACCAACCACGGCGTTATCACCCTCAACTTGTTCGAAGACAAAGCCCCGGAAACCGTGGCCAACTTCAAGCAGTACGTCAAAGAAGGTCATTACGACAACACCGTTTTCCACCGCGTGATCAGCAACTTCATGATCCAGGGCGGCGGTTTTGAGCCGGGCATGAAGCAGAAAACCACCCGCGCCCCGATCAAGAACGAAGCCAACAACGGCGTCGCCAACAAGATCGGCACCGTGGCCATGGCCCGTACCATGGAGCCGCATTCGGCCTCCGCGCAGTTCTTTATCAACGTGGGTGACAACAGCTTCCTTAACCACAGCGCACCAACCGTACAAGGCTGGGGCTATGCGGTGTTCGGTGAAGTGGTCGAAGGCATGGACGTGGTCAACGCCATCAAGGCCGTTGCCACCACCAGCAAATCCGGCCACCAGGATGTACCGGTTGAGGACGTGATCATCGAGCGTGCCGAGATCGTTGAGTGATCTTACTGATCTCCGACCTGCATCTTGAACAGGAGCGCCCGGACATCAGCCGGACGTTCCTGCATTTCCTCCAGACGCGCGCGACCCAGGCTGAGGCGCTGTATATCCTCGGCGACTTCTTTGAAGTGTGGATCGGCGACGATGCCATCACCCCCTTTCAACGTTCGATTGCCCAAGCCCTGCGCCAACTCAGCGAGCGCGGTACACGCATCTATCTGATGCATGGCAATCGCGATTTTCTGCTCGGCAAGGCCTTCTGCCGTGAAGCCGGCTGCACCCTGCTGCCCGATCCCAGCGTGATCGAACTGAATGGCGAACCCGTGTTGCTGATGCACGGCGACAGTCTGTGCACTCAGGACATCGGCTATATGAAGCTGCGCCGCTGGCTGCGCAACCCGATTTCGCTGTTTATCCTGCGCAACCTGCCGCTCAGCACCCGACAAAAACTGGCGCGCAAGCTGCGCAATGAAAGCCGCACGCAAACGCGGATGAAAGCCAGCGAGATTGTCGACGTCACCCCGGAAGAAGCGCCGCGCATCATGGCCGAGCACGGCGTACGCACGCTGATTCATGGCCACACCCATCGCCCCGCCACTCATCAACTGCAGGTTAACGGCCACGCGGCGCAACGAATTGTGCTGGGCGACTGGGATAAGCAGGGCTGGGCACTGCAGATCGACAGCCAAGGCTTGCAGCAAAGTGCCTTCGATCTTGATCCTGCATGAAACTTTGACGGCGCGCACAAAGCGCTGATCGCCCCCACTTGACGGACGATTCGCCGATCATCAGCATCAGCGACCTCAAAACGCCATCAGGGACCGATCATGCTGCTCAGCAAGGAACATATCTTTAAATACGCCATCGCCCCCGCCGCACTGGTGGCGGTGAGTTTCGTCACCTTCAACAGTGTGTTCTTCTATAACGAAGCCGGTTTTGCCACCCACGTGCGCACCATCTTCGGTGAAGAGAAAGTGGTCGACGACGTTGGCTACGCCACCAAATGGTTCGGCCGCGCCACCGCCTGGAAAAAGGCCCTGAGCGTGCAATCGGTGCTCACCGAAGCCCTGGCCATCGACGACAGCAGCGACAACGATTCGCTCGGCGCAACCATCGAAGCCTTCCCCATCGTGTTTCTCGGCAACGTCGATGCCAAGGTCGAGTCCTCCGCGCGTTTCCGCCTACCTGCAGGCGAGCAGTTCCTGAAAATCGCTCAGGAATACCGCAACCCGGAGAACTTCATCAAAACTGCGCTGGTTCCTGCCATCAAGGAAACCCTGCAAGCCACCGCCTCACTGATGAGTGCCGACGATTTCTATGCCGGTGCGCGCAGCGAGTTTGCCGCCGAGTTCGAAAACCAGCTGAATGACGGCCTGTACCTGATCAAGCGCAAGGAAATTCGCGGCCCACGCGGCCACCAGCCCACGCAAACCGCAATCCTGCAGGCCGGCACTGAACAAGGTGTGTTCGGCGACAACAACGTCAGCCAGTTCGTCACCGAAAAGGTCATGGACAATAAGGGCATTCCGGTACGCAAGCAGCAGCAGTTCCGCAAATACGGCGTGGAAGTGGTCGAGGCGCGCATCACCAACGTCGACCCCAACCCGCAGTACAAGCAGCGCATGGTCAAGGTTCAGCAGGCACTGGCCGAGCTGGCTGTGGCGCGGCAGAACCGCTTGAAGGAAGAGGAAGAGAAGCTGCTGGTGACCGCCCGAGGTGAGAAGGAAGTGGAAGCACGTCGCCAGGAAACCCTGCGCGACCAGATCGAGCGCACTACCCAGGCGGAAACCGAGAAACAACTGGCGCGTATCAACGCCGAACGCGAGAAAGGCCGCGCCGAGATCGAGAAGCAGACTGCCGAGCTGCTGCGCGACAAGGCTGCGATCACCGCCGACGCGACGAAGATCACCGCCGATGCCGAGGCTTATGCCCGTGAAGCGGTGATCAAGGCGGACGGTGCGTTACAACCCAAACTTGATGCGCTGATCGCGATCAACAAGGTCTGGGCCGAAGCAGCGGCTCAAGCACCAGTGCCGAGCGTGATGATGGGTGGCGGTAGCGAAGGCGCCAGCAGCCGTCAGGATGAAATCAGCCAGCTGATGGGTGTTCTGGCCACCAAGGCCGCACGCGACTTGTCGCTGGACCTGAAAGTGCAGCAGTAAGCACTACATACCCACCTACAAAAAAGCGCCCTACTGGGCGCTTTTTGCTTTAGAGCGGCGGCACACCGCTGTGGAAGCGAAACTCAGTGTCCGGCGACTCTATCAGCTCGCGCTCGGCCACCCTCACCCGCTCAATGGCCTGGCCCACATCACGTGCATCGCCGTACTGATACGCCAGCTTCAGGTAATTCTGGAAATGCCGCGCTTCACTTTTCAACAAACCGAAGTAGAACTTGCCTAACTCTTCATCCAGATGCGGCACCAGGGCCTCGAAACGCTCACAGCTACGCGCTTCGATAAAGGCGCCGACCACCAGAGTATCCACCAGCTTGTGCGGTTCATGGGTGCGCACCACCTTACGCAAGCCTGAGGCGTAGCGCGCCGCCGATACTGGGCGCAGGCCGATCTTGCGGCGTTTCATGATGCGCAGCACCTGCTCATGGTGCACCAGCTCCTCACGGGCCAGACGCGACATGGCGTTGAGCAGGTCAACATAGGTGCTGTACTTGGCCATCAGGCTCAAGGCCGTGCTGGCGGCCTTGAATTCGCAGTTCTTGTGGTCAATCAGCAGGGTCTGCTGGTCAGCCAGGGCGGCAGTGATCCAGGCATCCGGCGTACGACAGCCGAGAAACTCGTGAATTTCTGGCAGGTTCATCGGCGCGTCTCCGCAACCAGGCGGCGATATGCCAACAGACAAGGAGCAAAACAACGCAGCAGATCATCGGTTGCGGCTAACAGATACATAAATTCACAAAACCAGGCAGGCGGGAGTGATAAGGCTAGAACGCGGCCATTATACGAATGAGCACGCGAACAGCCACTCGATTGACACCCGTCAAGCATCAAGCCAGTGGCAGCGATCTATAGTGATAAACAGTACAACTGACTGCACATGGAGATCATCATGCAAGCTATTCGCAGCATTCTGGTGGTGATGGAGCCCAATCACACGGAAGACCTGGCCCTGAAACGCGCCAAACTGATTGCCGGCGTCACTCAATCTCACCTGCATCTGCTGGTGTGCGACAAGAAAAGTGATCACACCGGCTACCTGCGCGATCTTACTGGCTTGCTCAACAGCGAAGGGTTCAGCACCTCCAGCCAGCAGGCCTGGGATGAAAATAAGCACCAGACCATCATCAACGTGCAACAGGCCGAAGGCTGCGGCCTGGTGGTCAAGCAGCACTTCCCCGACAACCCACTGAAAAAAGCCCTGCTCACCCCCGATGACTGGAAACTGCTGCGCTACTGCCCGGCGCCAGTATTGATGGTGAAAACCGAAAAATCCTGGGCTGGTAGCGTCATCCTGGCTGCGGTCGATGTCGGCAATGCCGATGGCGAACACCGCACCCTGCACACCAGCATCGTCAGCCATGGCTTTGATATTGCCGCCCTGGCCAAGGCTGAGCTGCACGTGATCAGCGCTCATCCGGCACCGATGCTCTCGGCGGCCGACCCGACTTTCCAGCTCAAGGAAACCATCGAAGCGCGCTACCGCGAGCAATGTAAGGCGTTTCAAGCCGAGTACGAAATCAGCGATGAGCGCTTGCATATCGCCGAAGGCCCAGCCGATGTCTTGATCCCGCAGACCGCGCATCGACTCAACGCAGGTGTGACGGTGATTGGCACTGTGGCGCGTACCGGTATTTCCGGCGCATTGATCGGCAACACCGCCGAGGTGATTCTGGACTCACTGGAAAGCGACATCCTGGTGCTCAAGCCGGATGACATCATCGCCCACCTGGAAGAGCTGGTCGCCCAGCGTTAAACCAACTGCGCGCAACAAAAAAGCCGCCTGAACAGGCGGCTTTTTCATTTGAAAGAGGGTTTCAGACTCGTATCTCAAGCCCTTCAAGCAGAAAACGCGGCGCGATGTAGCGCTCGTAGTGCGCCTCGGACAGCAGAAAGAACTCGCGATCAATCGCATCGCGCAATTCCGGCAGACCCCAACTGCGAAACTCTGGCAGCAGCACCATGCCATAGGCCTCCAACTGACTGATGACACGCGCACCACGGGCGATCAGTTGATAGGCCCAGCAATACGGTGATTGCTGCGGCACAAAGCGGATCTTGCGCTGTTCCAGCTGCATACGCAGGCGATCGGCATCGAAAACTTCCAGCTTGGCCGCCATCACCTGCACCAATAAGACTTCCAAACGCAGCCAAACGGCGTGTTTTTCCTCGTCGTTGTAGCCGTTCCAGTTGATCACCTCATGGTGAAAGCGCTTGCAGCCACGGCAGACCAAATCACCGTAAACAGTGGAGCACAGGCCGACACAAGGGGTTTTGATGCGTTGGTTGGACATAGCAAAAGGCATGGACACTGGCGGACAGGCTGGCATCTTAGCCCTTTGTCTAAGGCAGATCACCCCTATATAAGCGGGGCCTTTGGCTTAACTTATTCAAAGCTTTCCAGTAGAATCAGCCGGCCTTTTAGAGGCAGCAACGTCCGTTGGAAGCTGTTTTCAAAGCGTCACGAGCACAGTCAATCCTGCAGGTTCGATGTTGGTGCCGACCCTTGAGCCACCCTTCAAGTGTCTGCACCAGCCCTCATCCAGCCCGTCCTGCCGGCGTAAAACTTTGAAAACAGCTTCTGCAAGAAAGCAGCGTAACCTCGGCTGAGCGGCCCATAACGCCACGAAGCGCCTGGTTTGTTGTTTTCTGGATCGCGTCCCGGACAACCCTTTGGGACCACTGATGAGGGTAATAACTGTGCTTGAAGCCTATCGCAAACATGTAGCAGAGCGTGCCGCTCAGGGTATCGTGCCCCAGCCGCTGAACGCCGAACAAACCGCAGGCCTGATCGAGCTGCTGAAAAACCCGCCAGCCGGCGAAGAAGCTGTTCTTCTCGACCTGATCACAAACCGCGTGCCGCCAGGCGTCGACGAAGCCGCCTACGTCAAGGCCGGTTTCCTCTCTGCCCTTGCCAAAGGCGAAGTCACTTCCCCTCTGATCAGCAAGCAACACGCTGTTGAACTGCTCGGTACCATGCAGGGCGGTTACAACATCGCCACTCTGGTAGAGCTGCTCGACGACAGCGAACTGGCTGCCGTGACTGCCGAGCAACTGAAGCACACCCTGCTGATGTTCGACGCCTTCCACGACGTTGCAGAGAAAGCTAAGAACGGTAACGTTCACGCCAAAGCCGTACTGCAATCTTGGGCTGACGGCGAGTGGTTCAAGAACCGCCCAACTCTGGCCGACAAGATCAGCCTGCGCGTATTCAAGGTCACCGGCGAAACCAACACCGACGACCTGTCCCCGGCGCCAGACGCCTGGTCGCGTCCGGATATCCCGCTGCACGCCCTGGCCATGCTGAAAATGGCCCGCGACGGCATCGTGCCGGACGAGCAAGGCGTAACCGGCCCGATGAAGCAGATCGAAGCAATGCGCGGCCAAGGTTTCCCGATTGCCTACGTCGGTGACGTAGTCGGTACCGGCTCCTCGCGTAAATCCGCCACCAACTCGGTGCTGTGGTTCTTCGGCGACGACATCCCTAACGTGCCGAACAAGCGCGCTGGTGGTTTCTGCTTCGGTAGCAAGATTGCTCCGATCTTCTACAACACCATGGAAGATGCCGGCGCTCTGCCAATCGAATTCGACGTTTCCAACATGCACATGGGCGACGTGATCGACCTGTACCCGCATGCTGGCAAAGTCTGCAAGCACGGCACCGATGAAGTACTGACCACCTTCGAAATGAAGACCCCAGTACTGCTCGACGAAGTCCGCGCTGGCGGCCGTATCCCGCTGATCATCGGTCGCGGTCTGACCGAGAAAGCGCGTGCCGAACTGGGCCTGGGCCCAACCGACCTGTTCAAGCTGCCTGAGCCACCTGCTGCCAGCACCAAGGGTTTCACCCTGGCGCAGAAGATGGTCGGCAAGGCGTGCGGCCTGCCAGAAGGCAAAGGCGTGCGTCCTGGCACCTACTGCGAACCGAAGATGACCACCGTCGGCTCCCAGGACACCACTGGTCCGATGACCCGCGACGAGCTGAAAGACCTAGCTTGCCTGGGCTTCTCCGCTGACCTGGTGATGCAGTCGTTCTGCCACACCGCTGCTTATCCGAAGCCAATCGACGTCACCACCCACCACACCCTGCCGGATTTCATCCGCACCCGTGGCGGCGTGTCCCTGCGTCCTGGCGACGGCATCATCCACAGCTGGCTGAACCGCATGCTGCTGCCGGATACCGTCGGTACCGGTGGTGACTCGCACACCCGCTTCCCGATCGGCATCTCCTTCCCGGCCGGTTCCGGTCTGGTTGCCTTCGCCGCTGCCACTGGCGTAATGCCGCTGGACATGCCGGAGTCGGTACTGGTGCGCTTCAAGGGCAAACTGCAACCGGGCATCACCCTGCGTGACCTAGTACACGCCATCCCTTACGTGGCCATCCAGAAAGGTCTGCTGACCGTCGAGAAGAAAGGCAAGAAGAACATCTTCTCCGGCCGCATCCTTGAGATCGAAGGTCTGGACGAGCTGACCGTTGAACAGGCTTTCGAGCTGTCCGACGCCTCTGCCGAGCGCTCCGCTGCCGGTTGCACCATCAAGCTGCCGGAAAAGGCGATTGCCGAGTACCTGCGTTCGAACATCACCCTGCTGCGCTGGATGATCAGCGAAGGCTACGGCGATGCCCGTACCATGGAGCGTCGTGCTCAAGCGATGGAAGCTTGGCTGGCCGATCCGAAGCTGATGGAAGCGGACAAGGACGCCGAGTACGCCGAAATCATCGAAATCGACTTGGCCGAGATCAACGAGCCGGTTCTCTGCGCGCCGAACGACCCAGACGACGCTCGTCTGCTGTCCTCCGTTCAGGGTGAGAAAATCGACGAAGTGTTTATCGGTTCGTGCATGACCAACATCGGTCACTTCCGCGCGGCTGGTAAGTTGCTGGAAAAAGTCGAAGGCACCCTGCCGACTCGCCTGTGGCTGTCGCCGCCAACCAAGATGGACCAGCATCAGCTGACCGAAGAAGGCTACTACGGCATCTACGGCAAAGCTGGCGCGCGCATGGAAATGCCGGGCTGCTCGCTGTGCATGGGTAACCAGGCACGCGTTGAGGCGAACTCCACCGTGGTTTCGACCTCTACCCGTAACTTCCCCAACCGTCTGGGCGATGGTGCCAACGTCTACCTGGCCTCGGCCGAGTTGGCGGCAGTTGCAGCCATCACCGGCAAGCTGCCGACTGTTGAGGAATACATGGTCTACGCGAAGAAAATCGACACCATGGCAGCGGACGTTTACCGCTACCTGAGTTTCGACCAGATCGCCGAGTTCCGTGAAGCTGCTGCAAACGCACAGATCCCTGCTGTTCAGGTCTAAGCGTTACCCGCAATAAAAAAGCCTCGCCTAGTGCGGGGCTTTTTTATTGCGGCCTGGCTTGCCAGGCAATGCTCAGCAGCTACCTTCTGAAATGGGGGTGCAACAACGCACCACGGACCATCAGGAGAGCCTCATGAAGCATTGGATTATTGCCGCACTCTGCGTATTCAGCCTGGCCGGCTGCAGCAGTGAATACATTATCAGTACCACCGACGGGCAGATGCTGACCAGCGACGGCAAACCGCAGCTGGACGAGGATACCGGCATGATCGAGTTCACCGACAGTGAAGGCCGCAAACAGCAAATCCCACAGAGTTCAGTCAAGCAAATGCTGGAACGCTAAACCAGCTCTGCCAGCCCCAAACCGAACCCCGCTACGGCGGGGTTTGTTCTGTCTGCGTCCCCGCCCCCTGCACTGGCATACGCCTTGCTTTGGCTTAAGCCGCTAAGCCTTTCCAACGGCGGAAACGGCTCAAATAGACAATGGTGTCGTTCTGATCGCTGACTGAAGTCAGTGCTTGGTACGGCACCTTTTTGTGTGGGCACAGGTAACGCACCATGAATGAGCACGAGATCAGCCGCAGCCACCCACCGGAAAAACCGGTGCTGAACATCGGCTTTATGGCCCTCACAGACGCCGCATCGGTCATCGTCGCCGCCACCCAGGGCTTCGCCGAGAAGCATGGGCTGACCCTCAACCTCCAGCGCCAGGCTTCCTGGGCCACGCTGCGCGACAAATTGCTGAGCGGCGAACTCGATGCAGCGCATAGCCTCTACGGCCTGATCTATGGCGTGCAGCTGGGTCTTGGCGGTGCACCAGCCACCGATATGGCCGTGCTGATGGGGCTGAACCAGAACGGCCAAAGCATCAACCTGTCGCCCGCCTTGCAAGCCGCCGGTGTGAGCACTGGCAGCGCATTGGCGCAACGCGCGCACCAGCCTGGCGCAAAACTGACCTTCGCCCAGACCTTCCCCACCGGCACCCACGCCATGTGGCTGAATTACTGGCTGGCCAGCCAAGGCATTCACCCATTGAACGACGTGGACAGCGTCGTCGTACCGCCACCGCAGATGCTCGCCCACCTTAAAGCCATGCGCATCGATGGTTTCTGCGTCGGCGAACCCTGGTGCGCTCAGGCCGTGAATGAGCAGATGGGTTGCACTCTTATCACCAGCCAGGCCATCTGGCCGGACCACCCGGAGAAAGTTCTGGGCTGCACCCGTGAGTTTGCTGAGCAGTACCCCAACAGCGCGCGAGCGTTGATCATGGCTGTGCTGGAAGCCAGTCGGTTTATCGATGAGAGCGAAGAAAACCAACGCAGCACCGCGCAGCTGCTCAGTGGTAGCGAGTATGTCGATGCGCCTCTGTCGGCGATTCAGCCGCGTTTCCTCGGCCAGTACCAGGACGGCCTCGGCCATGCCTGGCAGGATGCCCACCCGCTGCGCTTCCACGCAGGCGGCGCAGTCAACCAGCCGTACCTGTCCGACGGCATGTGGTTTATGACCCAGTTCCGCCGCTGGGGCCTGCTGCGTGACGACCCGGACTACCTGGCGATTGCTCGCCAGGTGCAGCAACTCGACCTCTACCGCCAGGCTGCCGAAGCGCTCGGCATCGACATACCAAGCGACATGCGCCGCAGCCAGTTGCTCGATGGCCAGGTCTGGGACGGCAGCGACCCAGCAGCTTACGCACGCAGCTTTGCCCTACACGCCCTGGCCGATGCGCCCCTCAGTGCTCAACAGGAGAGCCGCTAATATGCTGCGCATCCTGCTAATCAATGACACCGCAAAGAAGGTTGGCCGCCTGAAAAACGCCCTGACCGAGGCCGGTTTCGAGGTCATCGACGAATCCGGATTGACCATCGACTTGCCGGAACGGGTCGAGGCAGTTCGGCCTGACGTGATTCTGATCGACACCGAATCACCGAGCCGCGACGTGATGGAACAGGTGGTGCTGGTCAGCCGTGATCAACCGCGGCCGATTGTCATGTTCACCGACGAGCACGATCCCGGCGTGATGCGCCAGGCGATTCAGAGCGGCGTCAGCGCCTATATCGTCGAAGGCATCCACGCCCAGCGTCTGCAGCCGATTCTCGACGTAGCCATGGCTCGCTTCGAGAGCGACCAGGCGCTGCGTGCGCAGCTGCAGGCACGTGATGCCCAGCTGGCCGAACGCAAGCGCATCGAGCTGGCCAAGGGCCTGCTGATGAAGATGAAAAGCTGTGACGAAGAACAGGCCTATACCCTGATGCGCCGTCAGGCGATGAGCCGCCAGCAGAAGCTGGCCCAGGTGGCCGAACAGATTATCGCCATGCACGACATGCTCGGCAGCTGAGCCGGCGCACTGTTATGCCGCAGCGCCGCTTGACTGTACTGGACAGCCGGGGGACTCGGCGCTTATCTTCGCCGCCTGGCCAGCGCACTGGCCAACGTCGCTCGGACGGTTCCGGGCGCTTACGTATCCGAGGAAAGCATGGCTGACCAAGCTTCGCGCCGCTTTGCGCGCATTGATCGACTCCCCCCCTACGTTTTCAACATCACTGCCGAACTGAAGATGGCCGCGCGTCGCCGTGGCGAAGACATCATCGACTTCAGCATGGGCAACCCGGATGGCGCCACGCCGCCGCACATAGTCGAAAAGCTGGTGCAGGTCGCCCAGCGTGAAGACACCCACGGCTACTCCACCTCACGCGGTATTCCTCGCCTGCGTCGCGCCATTTCGCGCTGGTACAAGGATCGCTATGAAGTCGAGATAGACCCTGAAAGCGAAGCCATCGTCACTATCGGTTCCAAGGAAGGCCTGGCGCACCTGATGCTGGCCACCCTGGATCATGGCGATACCGTACTGGTGCCCAACCCCAGCTACCCGATTCATATTTACGGCGCGGTAATCGCTGGCGCCCAGGTGCGTTCGGTGCCGCTGATTCCCGGCGTGGATTTCTTCGCCGAACTGGAGCGGGCGATTCGCGAGTCGATTCCCAAGCCAAAAATGATGATCCTCGGCTTCCCCTCCAACCCCACCGCGCAGTGCGTGGAGCTGGACTTCTTCGAGCGTGTGGTGGCCCTGGCCAAGCAATACGACGTGCTGGTGATTCACGACCTGGCCTACGCCGATATCGTCTACGACGGCTGGAAAGCCCCGTCGATCATGCAGGTGCCGGGCGCCAAGGACATAGCCGTGGAGTTCTTCACCCTGTCGAAGAGCTACAACATGGCCGGCTGGCGCATCGGCTTTATGGTCGGCAACAAGGAGCTGGTCAGCGCACTGGCGCGAATCAAGAGCTACCACGACTACGGCACCTTCACCCCGCTGCAGGTGGCGGCGATTGCCGCACTGGAAGGTGATCAGCAATGCGTGCGCGATATCGCCGAGCAATACCGCCAGCGCCGCAACCTGCTAGTCAAAGGCCTGCACGAGCTGGGCTGGATGGTCGAAAACCCGAAAGCCTCGATGTATGTCTGGGCGAAAATTCCCGAGCATTACTCCCAGCTCGGTTCGCTGGAGTTCGCCAAGAAGCTGCTGCTGGAGGCCAAGGTCTGCGTCTCCCCTGGCATTGGCTTTGGCGATTATGGCGATGACCATGTGCGCTTTGCCCTGATAGAAAACCAGGACCGCATCCGTCAGGCGATTCGCGGGATCAAAACGATGTTCCGCGCCGATGGCCTGTTACCCGGCAAGAAGGCCAAGGCCGACGAGTAAGTAACAGATAAAGGCACTGAAAAGTGCCCTTGGAATTTCTTCAAAGTCTCGCGAGCTAGAGTCCTGCAAGGCAAAAACAGGCGAGGAAGCGGAGTGTACTTTTGTACATGAGCATTCCGAGCCTGTTTTTAACACCGCAGGGCCGACGCGCAGCAGACTTTGAGTTTTCAGCCGGAGTAATCCAGCACCGTCCAAACCTTGCTCAGACCACTGGTAATTACGCAGCCGCTTTGCCCGAGTTGGTTGTTGCTGTGCAGCGACATCAAGTTGGTCATGCCATCCGCCGCATCAGAGCGTTCGCTCAGCCACTGCACACGGCCGCAATTGGCCGTTTCGATCACATAACTGGCCGCCACGGCAGAGTTCTCGCTCGGTAGCCTGATCACATCCACCACCGTGCCCTGCTCTTCCACACGCTTGCCGTCGGATACCAGCACGGCCCAGGCCAGGCCGTTCTCGATCACCAGGTAGGTGCCATTGGCCCTCGGTTGATCAAGCTGCGGTTGCGCACAACCGGCCAAAAGACCCAGCAGCACAATTGTCATCAGCATCTGTTGCATTGTTAGTGACTCCTCTGCAGTGCCTGTGGCCATTGGCTTTGCGGGCAGATGGCGCGAGTGATCGAGTAGGTGCCGGTTAAGGCCTTGGGCTTACTATTATCGAATACTGTTTATTTGTACAGTATTTTTCGATTACCCTTGATCATGCCATCCAGCCAACCGTTCAGCCCGGCTAAAGGGCCTATACAAGTCGTTAACAGGAGTACCCAGATGCTCGACGTACTGCAGCTGAAACACAGCGTAAACCGCATGCCCTTGGAAAAAGTCCGGGGCACCGTCAATGAATTGCAGCTTGAAGGCATCGTCACCGAGGGCAAAACGCCGTTTTCCCGGGTGCACTTCAACACCTGTTTTGCCGAGATCGAAGCCTTGCTGCAGCGCGCCGGCTATCACCGTCAGCTGGATGTAGTCGGTTATCAGGGCCTGGCCTATGCCATGTTCGACCCCTCGCGCTGGGAGGCGGTGGAGGTGCTGCGCTGGCTCAAGGAGTTTGTCGAGGAAGCTCAGGGCAAATCGCTATCCCGCTAAGGCAGGGCTCACCCGGCACCAAGGCGAAGCAAAAGCGCTTGGCAGCGGCTTGACCATGCACAGCATTGGCTCAATAAGCCGGCTGGGAGCGCTGCTGATCTGCGGCATGGGGTGCCACGACGCTAAGAAAACTCTGCTCTAGCCAACATTCAATATTGCGCTTAAGTATATGATTTATAGCGTTTAAGCCTGCCAACCTAAGGCTCGTTCGAGCCATTCTCAGCGCGCACTGGCGTTTGTTAGCCGCCGCTCCCCAGTAAAACTGGCAAGCCCCTTGCAATTGTCCTCACAAGATTCCTGCGCAGCCCACCAACGGCGGTGAGCCGCGGATCACGGACAACGGCGTCCGTCAGGTCCCCTCCTTGAGGTGGCCTGGCGTACGCCGTTTTTTGTTTCAGCCGGTTTATCGGCCAGAAAGGACAGACCTATGACTGATCGTGATTCGAAGCACCCAAGCCTGCACAGCCGCCGTAATTTCCTGAAAACCTCGATTGCCGTCGCCGGCACTGTCGGCGGTGTCGCCGCCCTTGGCCTTAGCGCGCCCGCCTCGCTGCGCAGCGTAGCCTGGGCCGCCGGTTCCGATGCACCGGAAAAGGCGGCGCTGAAAGTCGGCTTTATTCCGTTGACCGACTGCGCATCGGTAGTAGTCGCCGCTACTCAAGGCTTTGGCGAGAAATACGGCCTGACCATCACCCCAAGCAAGGAAGCCTCCTGGGCCGGTGTGCGCGACAAGCTGAATACCGGCGAGCTGGATGCCGCCCACGTGCTGTACGGCATGATGTACGGCGCACAACTGGGTATCGCCGGGCCGCAGAAGGATATGGCCGTGCTGATGGGCCTGAACCAGAACGGCCAGGCCATCACCCTCTCCAAACAGCTCAAAGAGGCCGGCGTCACCAACGGCGCACAACTGGCCGAGCATGTGAAAAAAGGCGGCAACCCGCTGACCTTCGCCCAGACCTTCCCCACCGGCACCCACGCCATGTGGCTGTATTACTGGCTGGCAAGCCTGGGCATCAACCCGATGAGCGATGTGAAAACCATCGTCGTGCCGCCACCGCAGATGGTCGCCAATATGCGCGTCGGCAATATGGACGGCTTCTGCGTCGGCGAGCCTTGGGGCGCGCGGGCGATTGCCGACAAGATTGGCTTCACCGCCGTCACGACTCAGCAGATCTGGCCGGATCACCCGGAGAAGGTCCTCGGCACCACCCGCGCCTTTATCGAGCAATACCCCAACGCGGCCCGCGCACTGATCATGGCGGTGCTGGACGCCAGCCAGTTTATCGAGGCCAGCGAGGAAAACCGCAAGAGCACGGCCAAGCTGATTTCCGGCAAAGCCTACGTCAATGCGCCGGTCAAGGTGATCGAGCCGCGCTTCCTCAGCCAGTATGAGGACGGCCTGGGCAACAGCTGGAAAGACGACCACGCCATGGCCTTCTGCAAAAACGGCACGGTGAACTTCCCGTACCACTCCGACGGTATGTGGTTTATGACCCAGTTCAAGCGCTGGGGCTTGATCAAGGAGGACCCGAACTACGCCGCCGTCGCCGCCGGGGTCAACCAGGTTGCGCTGTACAAGGAAGCCGCCAGTGCGCTGAACATCCCCGTGCCGGCCAGCTCGTTGCGCAGCAGCACGCTGATCGACGGCAACGTGTGGAATGGCTCCGACCCGGCCGCCTACGCCAACTCCTTTGCGATTAAAGCCTGATTGGGAGGTTCGTGATGAACGCACCACTGAAAACCCCATTGCCGTTAGCTGCGCCGACCCGCAAAGCGCCACGCCTGGTGCTGCCAGGCGTAGCGGCGCTGACCAGCCTGCTCAAGGCGGTTGTGCCGCCATTGCTCGGCATCCTGCTGTTTATCGGCGTGTGGGCGCTGATTGCGACCAAGAGCGAGGGCCTGCCTGGCCCGGTCAGTACCTGGGCGGCGGCGCTGGAGCTGTTTGCCAACCCCTTCTATGACAACGGCCCGAATGACATGGGCATTGGCTGGAACATCCTGCATTCGCTGGGCCGCGTCGGTATCGGCTTTGGTCTGGCAGCGCTGGTGGGCATCCCGCTGGGCTTTGCCATCGGCCGCTTTGCCTTTCTCGCCGGCATGCTCTCGCCGATCATCAGCCTGCTGCGCCCGGTTTCGCCGCTGGCCTGGCTGCCCATCGGCCTGCTGGTGTTCGAAGCGGCTGGCCCGGCGTCGATCTGGGTAATTTTCATTAGCTCAATCTGGCCGATCATCCTCAACACCGCCGCTGGCGTGGCCAGCGTGCCGCAGGATTACCTGAACGTGGCGCGGGTGCTCAAGCTGTCCGAGTTCAAGGTGCTCACACGCATCCTGTTCCCCGCCGTGCTGCCGCACCTGATGACCGGCATCCGCCTGGCCATTGGCGTGGCATGGCTGGTGATAGTCGCCGCCGAGATGCTCACCGGCGGCACGGGCCTGGGTTTCTGGGTGTGGGATGAGTGGAACAACCTCAACGTCGAACACATCCTCATCGCCATCATCATCGTCGGCCTGGTCGGCCTGGCTTTGGAGCAACTGCTGTTGCTGCTAGCGAAACGCTTCGACTACGCCAGTTAAAGCAGGTAGCTGATTACGCCAGTTTAAGGAGCCGCAACATGGATAAATTCGTGGAGCTGACCCAGGTCGGCAAGCATTTCGATACCAAGAAAGGTCGTTTCCAGGCCCTGACCGACGTAAACCTGAGCATTGCCAAGGGTGAGTTCGTCACCCTGATCGGCCACTCGGGTTGCGGTAAATCCACCGTGCTCAATCTGATCGCCGGCCTGCTCGAGGCCAGCGAAGGCGGCCTGATCTGCAACGGCCGCGAGATCGACGGCCCCGGTCCGGAGCGCGGCGTGGTGTTCCAGAACCACAGCCTGCTGCCCTGGATGACCTGCTACGGCAACGTCTACCTGGCGGTGGAAAAGGTCTTCGCCGGCAAGGAAAGCAAAGCCCAGCTCAAAGAACGCACTGAAGCGGCGCTGGACATGGTTGGCCTCAGCCACGCCACCTACAAGCATCCCAATGAAATCTCTGGCGGCATGAAGCAGCGCGTCGGTATCGCCCGCGCTCTGGCCATGCAGCCCAAGGTGCTGCTGATGGACGAACCCTTCGGCGCGCTGGATGCCCTGACCCGCGCACACCTGCAGGACGAACTGCTGCGCATCGTCGGCGAAACCCACAGCACCGTGGTGATGGTGACCCACGATGTCGATGAGGCCGTGCTGCTATCTGATCGCATCGTGATGATGACCAACGGCCCGGCGGCGACCGTGGGCGATATCGTCAAGGTCGAGCTGGCGCGCCCGCGGGATCGCCTGACCCTGGCCAATGACCCTCACTACCACGCCTACCGCACCGCCGTGCTGGAGTTTCTCTACCAGCGCCAGCAACGCCCGGCGGCCTAGGGCGCAGGCGTGGCACCGATGCGCTGGAAGAAGGTTTCCACTGCATCGGTGTAGGCACCCGGCACGCCTAATTGCGCATTGATCTCGCCGTGCGACAACGCCTGTGGCAATACCGTCACCTGCATATCCAATGCGCGGCCTCGCTCCGCAAATCCCTGCGCCTGGAGGCATGCCTCTTTGCGTTTACTGGAGCAGACGGCCAGCATTGGCGCGCCTGCTTGCTGCAAACGCCACACGGGCGATGCGGCACGCCAATAGGCCGGGTCCTGGCCAAACGCCTTGTCATACAGGCGGTAGTGCCTGTCGCGCATAATGCGTTCAACATCAAACGCCGCACTGTCGAGTGCCACGGTGCCCAACCAGGGTTGTACAGCATAAGCCTGGCCAATCTCAGGAGCGGCACTGAGCAGGCTGACCAAATGCGCACCTGCCGAATGCCCCAGCAGTACCACGCGCTGCGGGTCCCCACCCCAGCCTGTTGCATGTTGCTGGACGTAGCTCAGCGCCTGGGCAATATCCTCGGCCTGCTGCAGGGGGGTGGCATCCGGTAATAAGCGATAGTTGGTCGACACAAACAGGTATCCCTGGGGCAACCAACGCGCCATCTTGTTCTCTACGACCCGGTCCATACGCTTATCGCCTTTATCCCAGGCACCGCCATGCACCATCAGCAATATGGGCGCCGAGCGCGCATTGAGTGGACGATAAACGTCCAGGCGCTGGCGCTCATGCTGACCGTATGGCAGATCTGCCAACAGTTCAGCACCCAGCTGCGCGGCACTTTTGGCACTGCGTCGATCACTCATGGCATCGCGCAGCCCCTGCGCCTGCACATCCCCCAGTAACAGCAGCGCCAGCAGTCCACCCATGCTCAATTGCCTGAAGTTCATACGCGCTTAACTCCGCACCTGAAGATGATGGGCCGATCATCACCGTTTTACCTGCAACGCGCATCAGCGGCTGCCAGACAGATGCGAACGGGGTTAACATTCGCCACCTTTTACTGACGACCGGATGCTGGCATGGCCCGCCTGACCCTTGAGTTCCCCGAAGACCAGTTCTGCTACAGCACCCACCTGACCGTGCGGGTGACCGATATCAATGCGGCCAACCACTTGGGCAACGATTCGATGATCTCGATGATTTCCGAGGCGCGGGCACGTTTTCTGTTCGAGTTCGGCATCGAAGAAACCCAGGAAGACGGCACCGGCATCATCGTCACGGACCTCGCTACCACCTACCGCGCTGAGGCTCATGCCCGTGATCAGTTGCTGTTTGAAGTCGGCGTGATGGATTTCAACACTTATGGTGGCGACATTACTTTCCGCATCACCCGCCCCGCCGACAACACGCTGGTGGCCATGGCCAAGTCCGGGTTTGTGTTCTTCAACTACAAACTGGGCAAAGTGGTGCAGATGCCGGCGACCTTCAGCGGCAAATTCAGCAAGGTCAACTGGCTGAGCAAGTAACCTGGGCTTATCGGCATAAATCGGGTGATTACCGTCCTGATCACGCTTGATCGCAGCAAAGCTGCCGAATTCAGCATTAATTGCTCAACTATCTAGCGGCCGCCGTGACAGCTGGTACATCCTCTGCTACGCCTTAGGCATAACAACAAAAGCAGGGGAATTGCTATGCCGACCACGCGCAGCCATGTCCGCCACGCCGGGCTTTTGAGCAACCTACTCGCTCTAGCCCTTCTGACCCTTACCTTACCGACCCAGGCTGCACATGCAGCCGCCGACGCCACACCCGGTGAGTCACGCTGCAGCGTGCTAACGCCTACCAGCTGACGCACTCGCCACAAGGCCGATTGAGGCCTGCCTTAGAAAGCCTGGTCTGTCGGAACCGGGAAAACATTCTGCGCCCTATTCAAGGGCAAGCCCTCCGCCAGCGCCTCCTTTTGCAGCACAGTCGCAGCTATCCAACAGCTGAAAGCCCCGTAAATCCATGGATTGCCCGGTTGGCGCAGCTCTTGCTAAAGACCTGTTACCGGTAGCCAATGGCGGCTGCTCAACAAACGACAAAGACGTCGCATAAACCTCGCCCTAGAGCGCTCGGTTTATGCGGCGTTTTGCGTTTACGCCCCAGCGTTTGGGGCTGGCACCTGCCCTGCGATCCAGGACTTGCGCTAGTAACTCTCTCAACCCAGCTGTGGCGGAGGGTCTATTGATGTTTCGCCGCGAGCCGCGTCGAAGCGTCAACAGACCCTGTTCCTCAGGGCGGCGTACCACAAGTACACCACCTCCCCGATGGGGTGCGGCCGCCATGTCCACGACCATGGTCTACCGCACCCCACCGGGACCCTTTTTTGCTGAATGAGGTTTTCGATGAATACAAGTTTCTGGAAATCCGGCCACACCCCAACCTTGTTCGCCGCGTTTCTGTATTTCGATCTGAGCTTTATGGTCTGGTACGTGCTCGGCCCACTGGCTGTGCAGATCGCCACCGCTCTCGACCTGACCGCGCAACAGCGCGGCCTTATGGTCGCCACGCCGATTCTCGCCGGCGCCATACTGCGTTTGCTGATGGGTTTTCTGGCCGACCGCCTATCACCCAAAACCGCCGGCCTGATTGGCCAGGTAATTGTCATCGTGGCGTTGTTCTGCGCCTGGCAGATCGGCATCAGCAGCTATGAACATGCCTTGTTACTGGGTCTGTTCCTCGGTTTTGCCGGGGCCGCGTTCGCCGTCGCTCTACCGCTGGCCTCGCAGTGGTATCCGCCGCAGCACCAGGGCAAGGCCATGGGCATTGCCGGCGCAGGTAACTCCGGTACCGTACTGGCTGCGCTGTTTGCCCCGGGTTTGGCGGCGCTATTCGGCTGGCAGAACGTATTCGGCTGGGCACTGATCCCGCTACTGGCAACCCTGCTGATCTTCGCTCTGGTGGCCAAGAACGCACCTGAGCGGCCCAAGCCAAAAGCCCTGGCCGATTACCTGAAAGCCCTGGGTGACCGCGACAGCTGGTGGTTTATGTTTTTCTACAGCGTGACCTTCGGCGGCTTTATTGGCCTGGCCAGCGCCCTGCCCGGTTATTTCAACGACCAATACGGCCTGAACCCGGTGACCGCCGGCTACTACACCGCCGCCTGCGTCTGTGCCGGCAGCCTGTTGCGTCCCCTCGGCGGCGCACTGGCCGACCGTATTGGTGGCATCCGCACCTTGCTGATGATGTACACCCTGGCGTCCTTGAGCATTGCCGCTGTGGGTTTCAATCTGCAAAGTTCGACCGCCGCGCTGGCCCTATTCGTCACTGCCATGCTCGGCCTTGGCGCAGGTAACGGCGCAGTGTTCCAACTGGTACCGCAGCGCTTTCGCAAGGAAATCGGCGTAATGACTGGGCTGATCGGCATGGCCGGCGGCATCGGCGGCTTCCTACTCGCCGCAGGTCTAGGCACCATCAAGCAGCAGACCGGTGATTACCAGCTCGGCCTGTGGCTGTTCGCCAGCCTCGGTGTACTCGCCTGGTTCGGCCTCTATGGAGTCAAGCTGCGCTGGCGCACCACCTGGGGCAGCGCCGCAGTGACCGCCGCTCGGGTGTAATAACAAAAATGCAGGGTGGATGACGCTCGGTTCATCCACCCTGTAGCCATTCATTATTACCTCAGCGCTTCTTCAGTCGCCTCTCCAGGAACCTCTGCATGGCCTTGCAACTGACCTTCGGCGAAGCCAGCGCCACCGGCCCGCGTAGCGAAAATCAGGACGCCATTCGCGTGGTCACCCCGGCTCCGGCCCTGGCGGCCAGCAAGGGCTACCTGTTCGCCCTCGCCGATGGCGTTAGCCAATGCGCCGACGGCGGCCTGGCGGCGCGCGCCACTCTGCAGGCCCTGGCCCTGGATTACTACTCCACCCCGGAAACTTGGGCGGTCACCCAATCGCTGGACCGTGTGCTGGTCGCGCACAACCGCTGGCTGCAAGCCAATGGCGGCGGTCAGCCGCTGCTGACCACCTTGAGTGCACTGATCCTGCGCGGCCGGCGTTTTACCCTGGCGCACGTCGGCGATTGCCGTGCCTACCGCTGGCTGAACGGCACGCTTGAGCGCCTCAGCGAAGACCATGTGTGGGAACAACCCGGCATGCAGCATGTACTCAAGCGCGCTATGGGCCTGGATCAGCATCTGGTAATGGATTACCTGGATGGCGAGCTGCGTCAGGGCGAATGTTTCGTGTTGGTGAGCGACGGTATCTGGGCCACCCTCGGCGACGCGGGCATTCAGCGCATCCTCCATGATGAGCAAGATCTGCCCGCCGCCAGCCGTGCGCTGGTCAATGCCGCGCACCTGGCCGGCAGCCAGGACAACGCGAGCGCCCTGCTGCTGCGCGTTGAGGCATTACCGCAAAGCGATCTGGCCGACACCTTAGCGCAACTGCAGCACTGGCCACTACCAGCCAAACTGCGTGAAGGGCAGAATTTCGAAGGCTGGCAGATTGAGCGACTGCTGGCCGAATCGCGCCAATCGATGGTGTATCGAGTGCGTGATGCTCAGGCGCGGCGCTGGCTGCTGAAAACCCTGCCGCCCAACCGCAGCGATGAGCCGCAAGCCGGTCATGCACTATTGCTTGAAGAATGGTTTCTGCGCCGCGTGGCCGGGCGTTTCTTCGTCGAAGTGCACCCGCTGCCGCAGCGTCAGTGTCTGTATTACGTGCAGCGCGAATACGCCGGGCAAACCCTGGCCGAACACCTGCGCCTGAGCGGCCCATTGGGGCTACCGGAATGGCTGGACATCGCCCCACGGCTGATTAAAGCCCTGGGCATGCTGCATCGGCGCAACATCCTGCACCGCGATATAAAGCCGGAAAACCTGCTGTGGGGCGATGACGGCGAGCTGCGCGTGCTGGATTTCGGGCTGGCCTACTGCCCCGGCCTGACCCGCGATGAATCTTGCGAGCTACCCGGCACGCCCAGTTATATAGCTCCGGAAGCCTTTACCGGCGTCGCCCCCAGCCCGCAGCAGGATCTCTACAGCGCAGGCGTAGCGCTGTATTTTCTGCTTACCGGGCATTACCCCTATGGCGAAATTGAAGCCTTCCAACATCCACGCTTCGGCCAGCCGACTCCAGCCAGCCGCTATCGCCCGGATTTACCCAACTGGGTCGACGACAGCCTCAACCGCGCCCTTAGCGCCGAACCGAAACAGCGCTATGAAACCGCCGAGGAATGGCTGCTCAACCTGGAGCAGGCGGAACGAAAATCCCTCAGCAGCCGACCACGGCCACTGCTGGAACGTGAACCGCTGCTGGTCTGGCGCGGCGTGGCCTTGTTTTCCCTGCTGCTGAATCTGCTCCTGCTGATCGGGCTGCTGCATTAAAGCCGCCACTTTCGCACCAACACTGCGCGGGATGCCTTTAAACGGTGCGTAAAAACCTCACAAAACAGCTGTAACTTGCTGATAAGCCTTTAAAATACGCACCATACAAGTTGGCACAAGCTCTGCATTGCTGATTGCACAATTTAATAAAGCGCGGCCTCAACGAAGAAGGTTGCACTTCCCGATAGAACGGGACTTGGACAAAGGCGTCCTCGCTAGGTGACTAGCGGGACGCCTTTTTTGTGGCCAGCCATCCATGGCTGCCACCCTACGGGCCGTCACGGGGCGACGTCAAAAATTGCTCCCGGCAATTTTTTGTTTTGCGTGAGTTTTATTAAGCAGATTGATGGCCACCTAAATGACTGTTGCAACACGGCTGCTGAGTAGCCAAGTCAAACCATTGCTGGTGATACACACGGGCTTGAGGAGATCAATATGAGCGCAAAAGTCTGGCTGGTAGGCGCAGGCCCCGGTGACCCGGAGCTGCTGACCCTCAAGGCGGTTAAAGCCCTGAACCAGGCCGAGATCGTTATGATTGATGACCTAGTCAATCCCGCCGTACTGGAGCACTGCATCAACGCGCGGATCGTGCCGGTAGGCAAGCGCGGCGGTTGCCGCTCCACGCCACAGGCGTTTATCCATCGCCTGATGCTGCGTTATGCCCGCCAGGGTAAATGCGTCGTGCGCCTGAAAGGCGGCGACCCCTGCATCTTCGGCCGTGGCAGCGAAGAAGCCGACTGGCTGAGCGAGCACGGTATCGAGGTGGAAATGGTCAATGGCATTACAGCAGGCCTGGCCGGAGCGACCAACTGCGGCATCCCTCTGACACTGCGCGGCGTAGCACGCGGTGTCACCTTGGTTACCGCGCACACCCAGGATGACAGCAGTCTCAACTGGCCTGCTCTGGCTCAGAGCGGCACAACGCTGGTGGTGTATATGGGCGTGGCCAAACTGGCAGAAATCCGCGAGAGCCTGCTGGCAGGCGGCATGCGCGCCGACATGCCGGTGGCCTTGATCGAGAACGCCTCCCTGCCACACCAGCGCGAATGCCGCAGCAGCATCGCGGCCATGCAACAAGCCGCCCACGACTTCAAATTGAAAAGCCCGGCCATTCTGGTGATTGGCGAGGTGGCCGCTCAACCGGACATACAGCTCACAGCTATCAGCGCCTAACCGCTTCGCGAAGTTCCCCTTGCCTGCCACCAGCGGGCTTTTTTACATGGGTTTTTCTTTATGGGCCGCCATGGATTAAGGGCCATAAAGAAAAACCCGGCCGAAGCCGGGTTTTCTATACAGCCAGATCGATTACTGCTTGATCTGAGCTTCTACTTCAGCTTCTACGCGGCGGTTAACAGCGCGGCCAGCGTCGGTAGCGTTGTCAGCAACCGGACGAGCTTCACCGTAGCCAGCAGCGTTAACGCGAGCAGCGTCTACACCGTACTGGTTAACCAGCACGTCACGAACAGCGCTTGCACGACGCTCGGACAGGTTCTGGTTGTAGGCATCGCTGCCTTTGGAGTCAGTGTGACCTTCAACCACGGTGGTGGTCTGTGGGTACTGCTTCATGAAGTCAGCCAGGTTCTTGATGTCGCCGTAGCTTTCTTCTTTAACGCTGGCTTTGTCGAAGTCGAACTTAACGTCCAGCTCAACGCGAACCAGTTCCATCGGCTCTTCAACAGCAACCGGCTCTGGAGTCGGCTCAACAGCAGCAACGGCAACTGGAGCTGGCTTGCTGCCACCACCGAAGTTCATGCCGATACCGACGCTTGGTGCCCACTCGGTGTCGCCTTGGTCGATGTTGTACTGAGCTTCAACGCCAGCACGGGCGTAGAAGTTGTCAGTGAAGTAGTACTTGGCGCCGCCGCCGATGTTGGCGAAGGTGGAGCCGTTACGACCATTGCGACCGGACTGACCGATGCTCTGATCCGAGAAACCTGCAGAAACGTAAGGACGCAGTGCGTCGCCAGCGTTGTTGAAGTGGTACAGAGCATCCAGAGCGGTGTTCGAGCCCTTGATGTTGCGGCCATCTTCGCCACGAGCGTTGTGCACTTCGTCGTAGGCCAGACGCAGTTCAACGTCGTCAGTCAGGTAGTAGCCGATGCTGCCGCCGAACAGGTTGCCGTTGTTTTTGAAGTCACGGGCGCTGTCGAAGATTTCCTTCTTGGCAAAACCCTCCACTTCGACAGCGCCTTGACCCTGAGCCAGAACGCTGAGGGAGGAAGTGGCCAACAACGAGCCAATGACAACGCCTAAAGTGTTTTTCAATTTCATTACTAATGTTCCCTATCTTGGTGGTCAGTAAGTTGTCTGACGAACACAAGACAACTCAGCCGGCAATTCTACCAGAATTAACCGTTAGCTAGGACGGCTTTATTCAAGATAAGTTTCAGCGCTGTCCGAAAATTTATCGCGCAGCCGGTCAAGTGCACGTTTATAACGCATTTTCGTGGCGCTCAGGCCCATGTGCATAATGTCGGCAATCTCCTGAAACTCCAGTTCTGCGACAAAACGTAGCACCAGGATTTCCCGATCAATGGGATTGACATGCACCAGCCAACGATCAAGGCCGCCTTTATCCTCAGGCTTTGGCGCTTTTTCTTCGGATGCTTCTTCAAGCGGGTCCAAACTTAAGGCGTCAATAAGGCGACGTTTACGTCGCTCCTTGCGATATTGAGTAATACATTCGTTGTAAGTAATGCTGTACAACCAGGTTTTGAACTTCGATTTGCCCTCAAAGTTCTTCAGGCCATATAAGACCTTGAGCATGACCTCCTGACAAACATCGTCAGCATCACGGTCATTGCCTAAATAACGCGCGCAGACATTGAATAACGTGCGCTGGTAACGACGCATCAGTTCTTCGTATGCACGGGTTATGTGAAACAACTCGTCGTGGGCACGCGCCACCAACTCTTCGTCCGAGAGTTCGCGGGGGTCGTAACGCAGAGACGCAGAGTGGGCTTTATTCAAAACGAGTCGGGCCGACAGTCAGGACATAAGCCAGCGCAGCCTGTAAATCAGGCTGCGGATTGGCCGCATACAATAACAGGGATTAGCCTTAGCGGCTGCTTACCTGCTGCTCGAGCAAGGTGCGGTTAGCCACAGAAACCAGTTCACCGGCTTCCGTCAGCAACGTGGTTTTGACCGTACCGATTTCCTCGATCTGCCCTTCGACCTCACCTACCTGCACTTGTTGCCCAACCTCATACAACTCACGCACATAAATACCGGCCAGAATCTGGCTGGCAATGTCGCGACTGCCCAGGCCCAGCGCCAGCGCAACCGCCAGGCCGACCGAGATCAGCACGATGGCGATCACGTTGTTGAGCAGATCGGTTTTCACTTCCAGCTGACCAATCGCCACCGAAATGCTGATGATGATCACCAGCCCCTGAGCCACGCGGCCCAGGCCACTTGCATAGTCCAACCCGACGCCTTCTGCGGCACCGCGCACCAAACCGCTGACCAGTTGCGCCAGCAATACCCCCGCGAGCAACACCAGGGCTGCACCAAAGACTTTTGGCAGGTACAAAGCCAGTACATCAAGGGTCGCAGAAACTCGCTCCAAGCCCAGCGACTCGGCGGCGGTCACCAGGAAGATCAACAACACGAACCAGTAGACGATCTTGCCGATCAGGGTCGACACCGGCACCTGAATACCGGCACGGCTCAACAACTTGGTCAGGCCAGTGCCCGCCATCAGGCGATCCAGGCCGATCTTGCCGAGCAATTTCGACAGCAGCGTGTCGAGGAACTTAGCGACCACAAAACCCAGCAGCACCACCACCATGGCGCCAAAGAGACGCGGGATAAAGGCGGCAATCGGGGACCAAACGCTGGCCATCGCATCAACCAGAACTTGAGTAAATTCCATGCTCAGTCAGCCTTATTAACAGTTGAATCGGTGGTTTTACGACGCGAGACCGGCGCCACATGCGCCGAGCCGTTGTTCAAAGCCAGCATCAATGCGCCAGCCCAATGCCCCATCAGGGCAAACAGATCACCCGCACCGACTTGGCGGTTGGCGGTTTTCAGCACGCGATGCAGACAGGCGTCATCGTCGTGACTCGAGGTGGGCGACTTGAGCAAATCGCGCAGTGATTCTTCAAAGGGATCGTGCATGGCGCACCTCACAGGATGTGTCGGCTAGACGAGACGAGTACAGAGCAAGTCACATCAGATCCAACGCAAGCGACGAAAAAGCAGCCACTGCACCAGCGCCACGGCGGCCATCAGCGAACACGCCAGCAGAAAGCCATGGGGGCTTTCGGAACCCGGAATACCGCCGACATTGATACCGAGAAGGCCGGTAAGAAAACTCATTGGCAGGAAAATCCCGGTGATGATGCCGAAGCGGTACATGGTGTGGTTCATCCGCTCATCCATGCGCCGATTTTCCGCCTCAAGCAGCAGGTTGACCCGCTCACGGCTCAACTCCAGCTCTTCAAGGTAGCGCGTCAGGCGGTTATTCAGCTCGTTCCAGTAGCTGCTATCGGCTCTGACCAGCCAGGCCTGAGCACTGGCTGTGAGTTGCCCGTAGATATCCCGCTGTGGCGACAGAAAACGTCGCAAGCTGGCGGCGCGCCGGCGGATTTGCAGTAGCGCGGCATGATCAGGGGCCTGACTCTCCAGCGCATCGGCACGCTCTTCCTGATCATCGACCTGCTCGGACAACTCGCCGACCAGCAGCTCGATCTTGTCAGTCAGGTAATGCGCCAGGCGCAGAATCAGCTCCGCCGAGGTTTTCGGCCCCCTGCCCGCCAGCAAATCCTCGATCAAGGCTTCGGTTGCGTGTAAAGGCCGCAAGCGCAGGGAGATCGCGCGCTGCGCATCGGCAAAAATACGCACCGAGACCATGTCTTCAGGCTCGGCGCCTGGATTGAGGTTCAGGCCACGCAGGAACAGCAACAGTTGCTGCTCAGGCAACGCCAGCAGACGCGGGCGAGTGTTCTCTTCCAGCAGCAGGTCGCAGGCAAAAGCGCTCAGACCACTTTCTGCACGCAACCAAGTCTGCGTCTGCGGATGACTGCGATCCCAATGCAGCCAGAGGCTTTCCTGCTCGCCTAGGACGAGGCCATGCAGCTCCTGCCGGGCAATGCTGCGGGCACCGCCGTGACCATTAAGGACAAAGGCGTGCACCAGGCCCCATTGCGCGTTGTCACCTTCGTGCATGACGGTTTCCTGCAAGCGCCCTACTCCGGCATCTGCAGTGCAGAGGGCGAGATGATCACGCCATTATTGTCGGCGTAGATAAACTCACCCGGGCGGAAGGTCACGCCGCCAAAGGTCACTGCGACATTGAGGTCACCGATGCCACGCTTGTCGGTTTTCATCGGGTGACTGGCCAGGGCCTGAATGCCCAGATCGGTCTGCGCCAACACATCAACATCACGCACGCAGCCGTACACCACAATCCCTTCCCAACCGTTCTTCGCGGCTTTCTCGGCAAGCATATCGCCCAGCAGCGCGCGGCGCATGGAGGCACCGCCATCCACCACCAACACTTTGCCTTTGCCCGGCAGGTCGACCTGCTCCTTGACCAGCGAGTTGTCCTCGAAGCACTTGACGGTGACGATCTCACCACCGAAGGAATCACGGCCACCGAAGTTGCTGAACATCGGCTCAACCACCTGGACCAGCTCCGGGTAGGCGTCACAAAGATCGGGAGTGATGTAATGCATGGCAAAGCTCCTTAGTTGTTGTAGTAAGCTGACAGAGCAATCACGCCCTGCTGTGCAGCATTGAGCCACAGACGGGTGCACAACGGGCAAACGCCACACGCCCCATCTGTATCGATTCACGCTTTCAGTAAAAGGCCGGACACCGGCCAGCGCCTGCCTATTCAGGCGAAACCTCGTTGTTACGCGCTAACTCGGCTTGCGCCAGCTCAGCAGCGACCTGCGGACTCTTGCGCAGCCACTGTTCGACCAACGGCCAGACCTCAAGTTGCGCTTCTTTGCTAACCAGCATCTCAACATGGCCGAAATCACCGCTGAAACCATGCTTCTTACCTAGACAGAGAAACTCACTCAAGGGCGATCCAAATTGCTTGAGCAGTTTTTCACACGCCCACACCGGGTCTTGATGGTCACCCAACGCGGCCACGGCCATTATCGGAACACGCACCTCGGCCAGCCCCGCCCACCAATCGCGGTCAGCATCACCAAAGCGGCCGAACAGGCCGTGCCAGCGCAAACTTTCGACTGCAAGACCTATCGGCTCATCCTCCGGACCACGCTTGAGCCGCGACCCGGAAATCACCGAGAACCGTTTGAGTAGTAAGCGGCTCCCCCACTCCAGCGGCGGCAGTTTCAACGGCCAGTAAACCCGGCTGATCTGGCTGCCAAACAGGACGCTGGAAGCGATTTTATCTTCACTCAGATACTGCCCACCGAGTGCGCCGGCCAGAATAATCCCTCCAAGGGAATGGCCTAACCAGTGAGCCTTCTGCGGATTCTGCTCATGCACAAAATCAGCAATTGCCGGCAGATCGTAGCGCACGTAGTCACTGACCGTGTTGCGCGAATAGTCACGATTGCGCGGCGACAGGCCATGACCACGCATTTCGGCAATCCATACATCAAAACCGGCGCGCGCCAGGTAAGGCCCCAAGCCAATGCATTTGGGGGAATACCAGAAGCGCCGGTTGGAAAAACTGCCGGGAATCAGAATCACCGGCACGCCACGTACCTGTTCATGACCAGCACGACCAAGACGAGTCAGTGCCAGCTCGACACTGCTGTCCGGACTGTTACCGGGTTTGAGACGATAGACATCCTCGCTCAAATCGCCCCGAAACTCTGCACTGATCAAGGTGACGGGGAAAAGCTCACTGCTGCTTTGCATCTATCTTCGCTCTGGTACAACCAATTGCCGGGAGCAATTCTTTCACGTCGCAAGCGACGGCCCGGAGGGGGTAAGCACAGGATGTGCTGGCACAAAAAAGGGCAGGATCAACCCGCCCTTGAACAAAGATTTAAACGCGCTATCAGGCTGGCGCTTGACCTTCAGCCAGGAAGAACCAGGTATCAAGCACCGAATCCGGGTTCAGCGAGACGCTTTCGATGCCCTGTTCCATCAGCCAGCGCGCCAGATCCGGGTGATCCGAAGGACCCTGACCGCAGATGCCGATGTACTTGCCAGCCTTGTTACAGGCCTGGATGGCATTGCTCAGCAGCTTCTTCACGGCCGGATTACGCTCATCGAACAGGTGCGCGACGATGCCCGAGTCACGGTCCAGGCCCAGGGTCAGCTGAGTCAGGTCGTTGGAGCCGATGGAGAAACCGTCGAAGAACTCGAGGAACTCTTCAGCCAGAATCGCGTTGGATGGCAACTCGCACATCATGATGACCTTCAGGCCATCCTGACCACGGGCCAGACCGTTGGCGGCCAGCAGATCGACCACCTGACTGGCTTCACCCAGGGTACGCACGAACGGCACCATGATCTCGACGTTGGTCAGGCCCATCTCGTTGCGCACTTTCTTCAGCGCACGGCACTCCAGCTCAAAGCAGTCACGGAACGATTCGCTGATGTAACGCGAAGCGCCACGGAAACCGAGCATCGGGTTCTCTTCTTCCGGCTCGTAAAGTTTGCCGCCGATCAGGTTGGCGTATTCGTTGGACTTGAAGTCCGACAGACGCACGATGACCTTCTTCGGCCAGAACGCAGCAGCCAGGGTACTGATGCCCTCAACCAGCTTCTCAACATAGAAATTAACCGGATCATCGTAACCGGCGATGCGTTTCTCGACGCTGTCTTTGATCTCTGGCGGCAAGCCAGCGAAGTTCAGCAGCGCTTTCGGGTGTACGCCAATCATGCGATTAATGATGAATTCCAGACGCGCCAAGCCAACGCCTTCATTCGGCAGCTGAGCGAAGTCAAATGCGCGGTCGGGGTTACCGACGTTCATCATGATTTTGAATGGCAGCTCGGGCATGGCGTCGACAGAATTCTTGCGAATGTCGAAGCCCAGCTCGCCCTCGAAGATAAAGCCGGTGTCGCCTTCGGCGCAGGAAACCGTCACACCCATGCCATCTTTCAGCACCTGGGTGGCGTTGCCGCAACCGACCACGGCTGGAATACCCAGCTCACGGGCGATGATCGCAGCATGGCAGGTACGGCCGCCACGGTTGGTGACGATAGCGCTAGCACGCTTCATCACAGGTTCCCAATCCGGGTCGGTCATGTCGGAGACCAGCACGTCGCCGGGCTGGACTTTGTCCATCTCGGACACATCATGGATAACCCGCACGCGACCCGCACCGATCTTCTGACCGATAGCACGACCTTCCACCAGCACGGTGCCAGTTTCCTTGAGCAGGTAGCGTTCCATAACATTGACGTTGGTGCGGCTTTTCACCGTTTCAGGGCGCGCCTGGACGATATACAGCTTGCCGTCATCACCGTCTTTAGCCCACTCGATGTCCATCGGACGACCGTAGTGCTTCTCGATGATCATCGCCTGCTTGGCCAGCTCGCTGACCTCAGCATCCGTCAGGCAGAAGCGCGCACGTTCGGCACGGTCCACATCGACCACCTTGACCGATTTACCGGCCTTGGCTTCGTCGCCGTAGATCATCTTGATGGCTTTGCTGCCCAGATTGCGGCGCAGGATCGCCGGGCGGCCGGCTTCCAGCGTTTGCTTGTGCACGTAGAATTCGTCAGGGTTGACCGCACCCTGCACCACAGTTTCGCCGAGGCCGTAGGCGCCGGTGATAAACACCACGTCGCGGAAACCGGATTCGGTATCGAGGGTGAACATCACGCCGGCAGTGCCGGTTTCCGAACGCACCATGCGCTGCACGCCAGCAGACAGAGCGACCAGTTTGTGGTCGAAGCCCTGGTGCACGCGGTAGGCAATAGCGCGGTCGTTGAACAGCGAGGCGAATACCTCTTTGGCAGCGCGGATCACGTTGTCCACACCACGAATGTTCAGGAAGGTTTCCTGCTGACCAGCAAACGAGGCATCTGGCAGGTCTTCGGCGGTGGCCGAGGAGCGCACGGCAACGGCCATATTGTCGTTACCACCGGCCATTTCGGCGAAGGCGGTGCGGATCTGGGCGTTCAACTCTTCGGGGAAAGCAGCGTCCATCACCCACTGACGGATCTGCGCACCGGTTTTGGCCAGCGCGTTGACGTCATCAACATCAAGGGCATCGAGGGCAGCATGAATCTGATCGTTCAGACCGCTCAGTTCAAGAAAGTCCCGGTAGGCCTGGGCTGTAGTGGCGAAACCACCAGGCACCGAAACCCCGGCACCGGCAAGGTTGCTGATCATCTCGCCCAGGGAGGCGTTCTTGCCCCCTACGTGCTCAACATCGTGATTGCCGAGCTTGTCGAGGGAAACTACGTACTCTACCAAGGTGATCTCTCCACTAAGGTGTTGGAAAAGCTCAAGGGGCTGGGGAAGCTCGGCGGCATAAATGCCGGCACGATTGTGGCCTGGCCCTGGAAAATAAGTAACAATGCAGGCCGGATCGGCCCTGCAAAGGCGGGCCTATGATAGCCAAGATTCGTCCTCAGCTTAAGGCCCATGGTGCAAATGAAACGAACCGCTTTTTTCATCTCCGATGGCACCGGTATCACCGCCGAAACCCTGGGCCAAAGTCTGCTGGCACAGTTTGAAACCATCGACTTTACCAAGCTCACGCGCCCCTACATCGACAGCGTGGAAAAAGCGCGCGCAATGGTACAACAAATCAATAGCGCCGCCGAGAAAGACGGCTCTCGCCCGATCATCTTCGACACCATCGTCAACCAGGACATTCGTGACATCCTGGCAGAGTCCGAAGGGTTCATGATCGATATTTTCGCAAGCTTCCTTGCGCCGCTCGAACAAGAACTGACTTCCCACTCCTCGTACTCGGTCGGCAAATCGCACTCCATTGGCCATAACTCGAATTACATGGAGCGCATTGAGGCAGTCAACTTCGCCCTCGACAACGACGACGGTGCGCGCACCCACTACTACGACAAGGCCGACCTGATTCTGGTCGGCGTTTCGCGCTGTGGTAAAACGCCTACCTGCCTGTATATGGCCATGCAATATGGCATTCGTGCCGCCAATTACCCACTGACCGAAGACGACATGGAGAGCCTGCAGCTGCCAGCCGTGCTGAAAAAGCACAAGGACAAGCTGTTCGGCCTGACCATCGACCCGGACCGCCTCACCGCCATTCGCCACGAACGCAAGCCCAATAGCCGTTACGCCAGCTTCGCCCAGTGCGAGTTCGAAGTACGCGAGGTGGAAAACCTGTTCCGCCGCGAGAACATCAACTTTATCAACTCCACCTATTTCTCCGTGGAAGAGATCTCCGCGAAGATCTTGGTGGAAAAAGGTGTTGAGCGCCGCCTCAAGTAACTCGCACAACTCATTGAAGCTAAAAGAAAAGGCTCGAACTCTTCGAGCCTTTTCTCATTTATGAATACTACAAAGCATCGCCCGGCACACGCACCCAACCTTCCATCAATATTCGTGCGCTGCGACTCATGATCGCCTTGGTTACCGTCCACTGACTGTCGACCAGCGCCGCCTGCGCACCCACGCGCAAGGTGCCGGATGGATGGCCAAAACGCACGGCTTCGCGCGCACTGCCGCCCGCTGCCAGATTGACCAAGGTGCCGGGAATTGCCGCTGCGGTGCCGATGGCCACCGCGCAGGTGCCCATCATGGCGTGGTGCAGCTTGCCCATGGACAGCGCACGCACCAGCAGATCGATCTCGCCCGCAGGCACCGTTTTGCCACTGGAAGACAGGTAATCCTTGGGTTTGGCGACAAAGGCGATTTTCGGCGTGTGCTGGCGGGTCAGTGCCTCATCCGCCGTTTTGATCAGCCCCATGCGCAACGCCCCCGCAACGCGGATCTTCTCGAAACGCGCCAGCTGTTCAGGGTCACCGTTGATTTGCTCGCGCAACTCAGTGCCCTGATAGCCAATATCTTCGGCGTTTACGAACACAGTCGGAATGCCCGCAGTGATCATGGTTGCCTTGAAGGTGCCAACACCCGGCACGTCCAGGTCGTCCACCAGGTTACCGGTGGGGAACATCGAGCCACCCTCCTCGCCGTCGTCAGACGGATCGAGGAACTCCAGCACGATCTCGGCCGCTGGAAAGGTCACACCATCCAGTTCGAAGTCGCCGGTTTCCTGCACCTGACCATTGCTGACCGGCACATGGGCGATGATGGTTTTCTGGATATTCGCCTGCCAGATCCGCACCACGCACACGCCGTTTTCCGGGATGCGTGCAGGGTCAAGCAGACCGGCATGAATGGCAAATGCCCCGGCACCGGTAGACAGGTTGCCGCAGTTGCCGCTCCAGTCTACGAAGGCCTTATCGATCGAAACCTGGCCATAGAGGTAGTCAACGTCGTGATCCGGCTGACTGCTTTTCGACAGGATCACGCACTTGGAGGTCGAGGACGTTGCGCCGCCCATGCCGTCGATCTGCGCCGCATAAGGATCGGGGCTGCCGATCACACGCATAAACAGCTTGTCGCGCGCGGCGCCCGGCACCTGGCAGTTTTGCGGCAGGTCCTGCAGGCGGAAGAACACGCCCTTACTGGTGCCGCCACGCATATAGGTGGCGGGAATTCTAATCTGGGAGAGATGAGCCATGGTTTGGTCCTGGCTGAAAAGTGAAATTGCCGTAGGGTGGATCACGCTTCACCGTCGGTGCGTGAAATGGTGGATGGAAAAGTGCCATCCACCCTACGGAATCAGGCGACGGCGCCTTCGAGGAAGTCCTGGGCGAAACGCTGCAGAACACCACCGGCCTTGTACACATGCACTTCGGCTGCAGTGTCCAACCGACAGGTCACTGGCACCTTGACCACTTCACCATTGCGGCGATTGACCACCAGGGTCAGGTCGCAGCGTGGCGACACATCACCCTGGATGCCGTAAGTCTCGGTGCCGTCCAAGCCGAGGGTCAGGCGGGTGGTGCCCGGCTTGAACTCGACCGGCAGCACGCCCATGCCCACCAGGTTGGTGCGGTGAATACGCTCGAACCCTTCGGCCGCGATCACTTCCACGCCCGCCAAGCGCACGCCCTTGGCCGCCCAGTCACGCGAGCTACCCTGGCCGTAGTCGGCGCCGGCAACGATGATCAGGTTCTGCTTGCGGTTCATGTAGGTTTCGATCGCTTCCCACATGCGCATCACCTTGCCTTCCGGTTCAACGCGGGCCAGCGAACCCTTCTTCACGACACCGTCAACCACGGCCATTTCGTTGACCAACTGCGGGTTGGCAAAGGTGGCGCGCTGCGCGGTCAGGTGGTCACCGCGATGGGTGGCATAGGAGTTGAAGTCCTCCTCTGGCAAGCCCATTTTGTGCAGGTACTCACCGGCGGCCGAATCCAGCAGGATGGCGTTGGATGGCGACAGGTGATCAGTGGTGATGTTGTCCGGCAGGATCGCCAGCGGCAGCATGCCTTTGAGGGTGCGCTCACCGGCCAGTGCGCCTTCCCAGTAAGGCGGGCGACGGATATAGGTGCTCATCGGGCGCCAGTCGTACAGCGGGCTTTCGGCTTCGGTGACAGTGCCCAGGTCGAACATCGGGATATAGATCTGCCGGAACTGCTCAGGCTTCACCGAGGAGGCGACGATGGCGTCGATCTCTTCGTCGCTCGGCCACAGGTCTTTGAGGGTGATCGGGTTGCCGTTCTGGTCATGACCGAGCACATCTTGCTCAATGTCAAAACGCACGGTGCCGGCAATGGCGTAGGCCACTACCAGCGGTGGCGAGGCCAGGAACGCCTGCTTGGCATACGGGTGAATGCGCCCATCAAAGTTGCGATTACCGGAGAGCACTGCGGTGGCGTAGAGGTCGCGGTCGATGATTTCCTGCTGAATCACCGGGTCCAGCGCACCGGACATGCCATTACAAGTGGTGCAGGCGTAGGCCACAATGCCAAAACCCAGCTGTTCCAGCTCGCTCAGCAGCCCAGCCTCTTCCAGGTACAACTTGGCGACTTTCGAACCTGGCGCGAAGGACGTCTTGACCCACGGCTTGCGCAGCAATCCCAGCTGGTTGGCTTTTTTCGCCAGCAGGCCAGCCGCCACCACATTGCGCGGGTTGGAGGTGTTAGTACAGCTGGTGATGGCGGCGATGATCACGGCGCCATCCGGCATCAGGCCCTCACCCTCCTCCAGCTTGCCAGCGGCCAACTTGGCCTCGTCGGCAATCCCGCGCTCATGCAGCGCCGAGGTCGGCAGGCGCTTGTGCGGGTTGCTCGGGCCGGCCATGTTGCGCACCACGGTCGACAGGTCGAAGCTCAGCACGCGCTCATATTCAGCACTGACCAGCGCATCGGCCCACAGGCCGGTGGTTTTGGCGTAGTGCTCGACCAGCGTCACCTGCTCCGGCTCACGCCCGGTGAGCTTGAGGTAGTCGATGGTCTGCTGATCGATGTAGAACATCGCCGCCGTTGCGCCGTACTCCGGGCACATGTTGGAGATGGTTGCACGGTCACCGATGGACAGGCTGTCTGCGCCCTCGCCGAAGAACTCGACCCAGGCCCCAACCACGCGCTCCTTGCGCAGAAACTCGGTCAGCGCCAGGACGATATCGGTGGCGGTAATCCCAGGCTGACGCTTGCCAGTCAGTTTGACGCCGACGATATCGGGCAAGCGCATCATCGACGGCAGGCCGAGCATCACGGTCTCGGCTTCCAGGCCGCCGACACCGATGGCGATCACGCCCAACGCATCGACGTGCGGAGTGTGCGAGTCGGTGCCCACGCAGGTATCCGGAAACGCAATACCGCCACGCGCCTGAATCACCGGGCTCATTTTCTCCAGGTTGATCTGGTGCATGATGCCGTTGCCGGCCGGGATCACGTCGACGTTCTTGAACGCCGTTTTGGTCCACTCGATAAAGTGGAAGCGGTCCTCGTTGCGGCGCTCCTCGACGGCACGGTTCTTCTCGAACGCATCCGGGTCAAAGCCGGCGAATTCCACAGCCAGGGAGTGGTCGACGATCAGTTGGGTCGGCACCACCGGATTAACCTTGGCCGGATCACCCCCTTGTTCGGCGATGGCATCACGCAGGCCAGCCAGGTCGACCAAAGCGGTCTGGCCGAGAATGTCGTGGCACACCACCCGCGCCGGGTACCAGGGAAAATCCAGGTCCTGCTTGCGCTCGATTAGCTGCTTGAGCGCATCAGTCAGCGCTGCGGGTTCGCAGCGGCGTACCAGTTGCTCGGCCAGCACGCGGCTGGTGTAGGGCAGTTTGGCGTAGGCACCCGGGGTGATGGCATCGACCGCCTCACGGGTGTCGAAGTAATCCAGCACCGTGCCGGCCAGCGGTTTGCGGTATTGAGTGTTCACTGGGCTGCTCATTATTTGCGGTCCTTGAGCGGTACAAACTTCAGGTCTTCAGGGCCTGTGTAGTTGGCGCTCGGACGAATGATCTTGCCGTCGATGCGCTGCTCGATCACATGGCTGGACCAGCCGGAGGTGCGCGCGATCACGAACAACGGGGTGAACATGGCGGTGGGCACGCCCATCATGTGGTAACTGACGGCGCTGAACCAATCGAGGTTGGGGAACATCTTCTTGATGTCCCACATGATGGTTTCCAGACGCTCGGCGATGTCATACATCTTCATATTGCCCTGCTCAGCCGACAGCTCGCGGGCCACTTCCTTGATCACCTTGTTGCGCGGGTCCGCCACGGTGTAAACCGGGTGGCCAAAGCCGATCACCACTTCCTTCTTTTCGACCCGCGCACGGATATCGGCCTCGGCCTCGTCCGGGGTGTCGTAGCGTTTCTGCACCTCGAAGGCCACTTCGTTGGCACCGCCATGTTTCGGGCCACGCAGCGCGCCGATACCGCCGGCGATGCAGCTGTACATATCCGAGCCAGTACCGGCGATCACCCGCGAGGTGAAAGTCGACGCATTGAACTCGTGCTCGGCATACAGGTTGAGCGAGGTGTGCATGGCGCGCACCCAGGATTCACGCGGCTTCTCGCCATGCAGCAGGTGAAGGAAATGCCCGCCGATGGAGTCGTCGTCAGTTTCCACCTCGATGCGCTTGCCGTTGTGGCTGAAGTGGTACCAGTACAGCAGCGCGGAACCCAGCGAAGCCATCAGCTTGTCGGCAATGTCACGAGCGCCAGGGTGATTGTGGTCGTCCTTTTCTGGCGACACGCAACCCATCACCGAAACAGCCGTGCGCATCACATCCATCGGATGAGCGGACGGCGGCAATTGTTCAAGCGCAACCTTCAATGCCGCCGGCAACCCGCGCAGGGCCTTGAGCTTGGCCTTGTAGCCGGCCAGTTCGGCAGCATTGGGCAGCTTGCCGTGCACCAGCAGGTGGGCGATTTCCTCGAACTCGCAGCGGTTGGCAAAGTCCAGCACGTCATAGCCACGGTAGTGCAGGTCATTACCGGTGCGACCCACTGTGCACAGGGCAGTGTTGCCGGCAGCAGTGCCAGAGAGGGCCACGGATTTCTTCGGCTTGAAGCCTGGGGTGGTTTCCGGGGTTGCGCTCATGCTTATCTCCTCAAATCCGGTTGATGCGTTGTTATTTTTTTGCGGCAAACAGGGCGTCGAGTTTCTGCTCGAAGGCGTGGTAGCCGATGCGGTCATAGAGTTCGGCACGGGTCTGCATCAGCTCGATCACGTCTTTCTGATGGCCGTGCTGGCGAATCGAGGTGTAGACACTTTCTGCTGCCTTGTTGGCGGCGCGGAAGGCCGACAGTGGGTAAAGCTGAATAGCCACGCCCACCGAGGCCAGTTCGTCGCGGGTGAACAACGGCGTGGCGCCGAACTCGGTGATGTTGGCCAGTACCGGGACATTCAGCGCATCGACGAAGCGCTTGTAGGTCGGCAGGTCATAGGCCGCTTCGGCGAAGATGCCGTCGGCACCGGCTTCCACGTAGCGCTGGCAGCGCTCGATCGCGGCATCCACACCTTCGGCTTGAATCGCGTCAGTGCGGGCAATCAGGAAGAAATCAGGATCGGTCTTGGCATCGGCGGCAGCGCGGACGCGGTCGACCATTTCCTCGCAGGAGACGATCTCCTTGCCCGGACGGTGACCACAACGCTTGGCACCCACCTGATCTTCGATATGCGCGGCGGCTGCGCCGGCCTTGATCAGGTTCTTTATGGTGCGCTCGATATTAAAAGCCGAAGGGCCAAAGCCGGTATCGATGTCGACCAAGAGCGGCAGGTCGCAGACGTCGGTGATACGGCGTACATCGGTGAGCACGTCATCCAGGGTGTTGATGCCCAGATCAGGCAAACCGAGGGAGCCGGCTGCCACACCGCCACCGGACAGGTAAATAGCCTTGAAACCCGCGCGCTTGGCCAACAAGGCGTGGTTGGCATTGATCGCACCGATCACCTGCAGGGGCGACTCAATCGCAAGCGCCTGACGGAAACGCTGGCCGGGGGAAAGCTGACTCATGACTCACCTCGTGGTTTGGCTGTCTTTGTATGTGCGCTCACTCCTGTGCTGCTGGAGAAATGGCGCTCGATATTGCGTTTGGACGCCCCGATATGACGGCGCATCAACAACTCGGCCAATTCGCCGTCTCGGTCGGCGATGGCATCGAGAATACGGTGGTGTTCGGCAAAGGCCTGACGCGGACGATTGGGCGTCGCGGAGAACTGCAGGCGGTACATACGCACCAGTTGATACAGCTCGCCGCAGAGCATCTGGGTCAGGGTCTTGTTACCGCTGCCCTGGATAATGCGGTAATGGAAGTCAAAATCGCCTTCCTGCTGGTAGTAGCCGACGCCGGCCTTGAAGGCGGCGTCTTGCTCATGCAGATCGAGCACCGCGCGCAGCTCATCAATTTCTGCCTGACTCATGCGCTCGGCAGCCAGGCGACAAGCCATACCTTCCAGGGACTCACGAATTTCATAAAGTTCGATCAGCTCGGCGTGACTGAGCGATACCACCCGCGCGCCAATGTGCGGTACGCGCACCAGTAGACGCTGGCCTTCCAGGCGATGAATCGCTTCACGCAGCGGGCCACGGCTAATGCCATAGGTGCGCGCCAATTCAGGCTCGGAAATTTTGCTACCGGGGGCAATCTCGCCCTTGACGATAGCCGCCTGAATACGCCGGAAAACCTGCTCAGAAAGCGTTTCAGCATCTTCCTGACTGGACTCGAGCGGCTCAATTACATCAAGCATATTGTCGACACTGCGCAAATTAAGTGCCTGAAAACTACGCCCAGAAGACATAAGTGTCAAACAAACCGAGATTATTGTTGACAGTATGCAGCACTACTTTAGTCGCCTGCAGCCGCGACCTTACTTGCATAAACGCCTATAAGCGCCTGTCACGACTGAAAAACCCCATGTTAGAATGCCACCCGTTTAACATGAGCAGAGGAATTTCTGACTGCCTGCTAGACTCCAAGCCCAGGCGCATCAAGAGCCGCTTGCGCAACCTGCATATGCTTGCCCCTTCATCAACACCATACTTCAGGACTTATGACACTAAAGCCCACCATTCTTCTGCTATGCCTGTTACTTACTCCCGGCCTGAGTTTCGCTGCGGAGAAGACAGTCTATGGGCTTAATGAATACGTCCGCTTATTCGACCTCGACCTGAAGCTTGCCGCCAAGCTCGACACTGGCGCCAAGACCGCATCACTGAGTGCTCGCGACATCAAACGCTTCAAGCGTGATGGCGAAACCTGGGTACGCTTTTACCTGGCCATCGACGAAGCACATAGCAGCCCGATCGAACGCCCCCTGGCGCGCATCAGCAAGATCAAACGCCGCGCAGGCGACTATGATCCACAGGAAGAAAAAACCTACACGGCACGCCCCGTGATCGAAATGGATGTGTGCATGGGCAGCAGCCTACGCACAATTGAAGTGAACTTGACCGACCGCAGTGCTTTCCAATACCCGTTGTTGATAGGCTCCGAAGCACTCAAACGCTTTTCGGCGCTGGTCGATCCGAGTCTTAAATACGCAGCAGGTAAACCTGCTTGTGCCCCTGACGCAAACCTTGGCGAGTAATTCCCATGCGCTCTCTTACCCTCCATCTGAAAGTCCTGGTCATACTCCTCGTGAGCCTGGGCGTTCTGATCACGGCTTATCAGATTTTCATCCTCGGCATCCCCATGACCGAAGACGAAACTGATGACCTGTGGAACATCGACGCCAAAGTCGAGTTCCAGGCCAATCCACGCGAGCCAGTAAAGCTGCAGATGTTCGTGCCGCCGTTGGCCCAGGATTACGTCAGCCTGAATGAGAGCTTTATCTCGAATAACTACGGCGTGAGCATCAACCGCGCCGACGGCAACCGCAAAGTCACCTGGTCCGCACGTCGCGCCAGTGGCAAGCAAACTCTCTACTACCGCCTGGTGCTGACCAAGCGCTACAGCGGCGAGCAAGCCAAAGCCAAGGGGCCGATCTTCCGCGACAGCATCCCGGTTGAAGGAGCCGAGAAGATTGCTGCCGAAGCGTTGCTCGCACCTATTCGCCAGCACTCGGCGGACGTTGAAACTTTTATCAGCGAGACCATCAAGCGGGTTAACAACAGCAATGATGACAACGTCAAACTGCTGCTGGGCGGCGATGCCTCCACCCCGAACAAAGCCAAAGTAATCGAACTGCTGCTGTCCATCGCCCATGTGCCAATGGAGCGCGTACACACAATTCGCCTGGCTGCGGATATCCAGCAAAACCCAGAACTGTGGCTACGCAGCTTCAACGGCGAGAATTGGCTGTATTTTAACCCAGAAAGCGGCGAGCAAGGCTTGCCTGTTGATCGCCTGGTCTGGTGGATTGGCGATGACAACCTGGTCAACCTGGAAGGCGGCAAGCAGGCGCAAGTCAGCTTCAGCCTGAACAACAGCGAAATGAACGCCATTCGCCTGGCCAAGCTGACCGACGAAAATACCGACGCTGACTTCCTCGAATACAGCTTGTACGGTCTGCCGCTGCAAACTCAGCAAACCTTCATGATCATGGTGATGATCCCGATTGGCGTGCTGGTGATTCTGATCCTGCGTAACCTCGGTGGCCTGCAAACTCTGGGTACCTTCACCCCAGTTCTGATTGCCCTGGCTTTCCGTGAAACCCAGTTAGGCTTCGGCATTATCTTGTTTACCGTGATAACCGCTCTGGGTCTGTCGCTACGCTCCTACCTCGAGCACTTGAAGCTGCAGATGCTGCCAAGGCTATCGGTGGTGCTGACCTTTGTAGTGGTGCTGATTGCGGTGATCAGCTTGTTCAGCCATAAGCTGGGCCTGGAACGCGGCCTGTCCGTAGCCCTGTTCCCAATGGTAATTCTGACCATGACCATCGAGCGCCTGTCGATCACCTGGGAAGAGCGCGGCGGCGGCCATGCCTTCAAGGTCGCCATCGGCACCCTGTTCGCTGCCACCCTGGCGCACCTGCTGATGAGCGTGCCGGAGCTGAACTACTTTGTGTTCACCTTCCCGGCCGTACTGATGATTCTGGTCGGCTTCATGCTGGCGATGGGTCGCTACCGTGGCTACCGCCTGACCGAACTGTTCCGCTTCAAAGCCTTCCTCAAGGACTAATGCCATGTTCGGTCTGATCAAGACGTGGAAAGCCCTGGAAGCCAAAGGCATCATGGGCATCAATCGGCGTAACGCGGACTACGTGCTGAAGTACAACAAACGGCACCTGTACCCGATCGTCGATGACAAGATCATCACCAAAATGCGTGCTATCGAAGCGGGTATCGATGTGCCGGAAATGTACGGCATCATCGATACCGAAAAAGGTATCGATAACCTGCGTGCAATCATCGGTGATCGCCCGGACTTCGTGGTCAAGCCAGCGCAAGGCGCTGGCGGTGACGGCATCCTAGTGATCGCCGATCGCTTTGAAGAGAAGTACAAAACTGTCTCAGGCAAGATCATCAGCCACGAGGAGATCGAGCATCAGATCTCCAGCATCCTGACCGGGCTCTACTCCTTGGGCGGTCACCGTGATCGCGCGCTGATCGAATACCGGGTCACACCCGACCAGATCTTCAAGAGCATCAGCTACGAAGGCGTACCAGACATTCGCATCATCGTGCTGATGGGCTATCCAGTGATGGCCATGCTGCGCTTGCCGACGCGCCAATCCGGCGGCAAGGCCAACCTGCACCAGGGCGCTATTGGTGTCGGTGTAGACCTGGCCACCGGCGTGACCCTGCGCGGCACCTGGCTGAACAACAAGATCAGTAAGCACCCGGACACCACCAATGCGGTAGACGGTGTGCAACTGCCTAACTGGGACGGCTTTATGAAGCTCGCCGCCGGCTGCTACGAGCTCTGCGGTTTGGGCTATATCGGCGTGGACATGGTGCTGGATCAGGACAAGGGCCCGTTGATTCTCGAACTCAACGCCCGCCCAGGCCTGAACATCCAGATCGCCAACGACTGCGGCCTCACCCACCGCGCCCACGCAGTCGAGGCGCGTATCGCCGAACTGCAGAAAAAAGGCATCGTCGAAACCGCCGAAGAGCGCGTGCGCTTCTCGCAAGAGCTGTTTGGCCATGTCTCGATTGCGCAAATCTGATTGATCGCACAAACAAAAAAGCCCGGACAAGTCCGGGCTTTTTTATGGCTGTTTGATTGGGTCGCTAACGCACAATCGCCAACTCGAATGCGCCTTCATCGCTGTGTGCATGGGTCTGCATACCAGCCTCATCGACTGCCAGCGCCTGCAGGGGCCGCTTGAAGGGTTTGTTATCCAGGGTTTGCAGGCTGCGATCTTCATCCGTAGTCAATAGCAGCACATAGTGCTCACCGGCGGCGGCTCTTACCGGCACAGTGCCTTCGATAAAGGCATAGCGATACCAAGTTTCCGCATGCAGCTGATACACCGCATCACTCACCAGGCGCGTCGGCTGCTTGGCCTGATCAAGGAACAGCAAGGAGGGATAAGCGACCTGCTTGTTGGCGAAGCTGCGAATACGCAAACCGAAGTCGTACTGCGAGCGTGGCAGTTTCAGGGCCGCGTAGTAGCTCTTGCCCATGGGAAAATCCAGGCTGGGGGAAAAGCGATTGAGCTCTTCATAACGTGGTTCATCGGCGCTGATAGGGGTGAAATCTTCCTCACTCAATTGCCCACAGCAACGCTCGACTAGCTCCTGATAGCGCCCCTCAACCTTCTCTTCAGTACCCGCCAGCAAGGCCTGCATCGCGGCAGTGGGCTGCCCATCCAGCCCCGGCAAAGTGTGTGGTTTAGCGTCAAAGGTCACTTCCCTACCCTGGGTCAGCGGCACATTGTGCAAGGTGGGTGTCGGCGCTTTGGCTCCCTTGGGCGGGACCTTGGAGTTACGCATGCGCCCCTGCTCATCCACCCAGGTGAAGTAGCGTCCATCCTGCTCGTCACGGGCAAAATCGCGCCCCTCCAATACATCAGAGCTGATGTAGGCACTGGAGCGCTCACCCGTACCCAGAAGAACCTCATTACCACCGGCTTGCACCTGCTGCCCGGCATAGAAGCTGTTCTGCAGATTGCCGCTTGTGTCCACCCAGGTGAAATAGCGTCGCTTGCTTTCACCAGTGCTCTTGCTACCAGGCCAGACTGCTGCCTCACCGTCATTCAAGCGCGCCTGATCGCTGCGCAGGATATTGCCGGTAGCCGTCTGTTGATGCGCCACGTAGCGATTGTCGACAAAACTGTTGTGCACCCGCCCCTGATCATCCACCCAGGTTAAATAGCGGCCGCTGGCGCTGGCCTGCGTAGCTGCCATAAAACCCACCAGCATCAGCACGATACGCATGACTGAACCCTAGAAAGTGGTGCGATAGGTCAATGCCAATACATAGGCTTTGACACTGGTTTTAACATCCAGATCGGCATAGGGGTTGTACACCATACTGTCGATGGATGAGCAGTTGATATTGCAACTGGAACGCGCCGGGATGTCCTGTTTACTGACCAGGTAGTTGAAGCCCAGATCGATCACAGTGTCCTTATCCCACTGATAACCCACCCCGAGACCATAGAGTTTGGCATCCCCAAGAGGTGCCAGTACGTCAGCCTTGTTGCCGGGAATGGCTGAAGGTCTTGGCTCATACCCCATACGCAAACTCAGACGATCATTGACCTGATATTCAACACCAACGGCCCAACTCCAGACGGACTCATAACCACGATCAAGAATGATGCTGGTGGACGTGGCGTTCTCAGGTGAGAACAGACTGGCGATGGTCAAAATATCCAGCTGACGGTCGAACTCCAGTTCGAACTTGTCCCAGGCGGCATAGTCGGTCCACTTCACATCCAGGTTGATCTGCCAACGCTCATGCGGCTTGAACTTGATACCGCTGGCAAAGTGAGCCGGATAGGTCATATTCAAGGAAACGTTGCCCTGCTCCTTATCGAACAAGCCATCCGGTGTCAGGGTATTGAACACCGCACCGATAAATGAGCCGTCCAAGCCCTGCCAGAACCCCTGCCAATTCTCCGAGTAATCCACCACATAGCGCCCTTTCAAGCGCATCCTGGCCTCACTTTGATACACCGCACCCAACGCAAACCAGTCGCTTGGCTCCCACAGAAATCCGACGTTCCAAGTAGGTGAAAGGGTTTGCTGCATATCGATATCGATATTGGCGATGTCAGTGAACGGACCCAACTCACCGCCACAAATATTCAGGAAAATCTCGAACGGATTACTGTCAACCAAGCACAACGCATCCTGAGCAACACCGACAAACCCGGTGAGGATGCCAGGCGCACGAAAATCCTGATTTAGCGCCATCGCCTGATGGGAAAAACCGATAGACAACCCCAGTGATAACTCGTCATTAACCTGATATGCCAGCGAGGGTGAAAAGTAGGTCAGGCGCTGGATAACCAATTCCTTGCCTTGATAACGCCCTGGGTCGTCATCGTCACGGGCAAAACCCAGTGCTTGTGGCGTGTACATATTGGTAGCAAAGGTCAATTTGGAGCCTGGAGGCGTGATCGACAACCCTGCCAACGGAGCAAACAGCATGGGCAACTCCGTTGCCCCTCCCACCCCAGGCAGATACATCATGGCCGCACCGGCTCGGCTGGATGAGTTGGCAACCGGGTCGTTGTCGAGACCAAGAAAGTTACTTCCGTAACCTTCAGGCGCATCAAAATCGGCACGAATATCCATCATCCCAGTGATGAATTTGACCGTCGTTTGTCGACCTTTCAACTTGCTTAAGGCGGCCGGGTTGTAATGCACAGAGTCGATTCCGACAAAGTCAGCCGTAACTGCGTTGCCAAGTGCCATAGCCTTAGGGCTACCAATCGTTAGATTCTGTGCCAACTGTGCCTGGGCGAGCCCACAACAGAGCGAGGCTACCCAAAAAATCGCCTGCGTCAGCAGCGAAATTCGCGTGTTCATAAGAAGGTTCGCTCGCGTCTATTGGGCCTTCAGGCCTTTGATATCCAAAGGCATGGAGATGCCCAACAGCACATCTGGCGAATCTTCAGTCATCCCAAAACCGGCGCTGACGTTGACGATGCGTTCAGGTGAGGTTCGTAAACCCAGCGAGAAGTTCATTACCGCGCTGGTCTGTCCACTGCCCTCAGCTTCACCATCCGCGAAAGTGAAGGTCGGCTTCAAGGAGTGCGACATCTGGTAAGAGGTCGCCAGCGACACGTCATAGGAGAGTGCATAGGCAAAACCCATGCTCAGCGAGAATGAGGATCCGGGATCAACCTCTTCAAGTAGTCGCCCCCCACGCACTTGACCGATACCGGTGATGGGCATGTTGTAGGTGTATCCGAGAGATCCGAATAACACGACCGGATCGATCACATAGGACATATTCGCCCCGACGCCCAGGCTGTAAGTACCGCTGCCCGTCGCCAGATCACTTTGGCTATTTATGTCATAGGGGCTGTTACCTGTTGGCAAGCCCAGGGTTGCATACAACGTGGTCACCGGTTTGCCGCGCAAGGATGTCCACGGTTGCCAACGCAGGCTGGCGGAGATATCGCCCAGACTGTAGGCATTCAAATCACGCTCAGTGTCATATTTGGCAATCATGGGCAAACGAACGCTAAAGGTCAGGTTGTCCCATACGCCGTAGTCGAAGGTGAACGAGTTGGTGAAGGTATGCTGCGCTTCGCCCTGAGAGACCACGCTGAACACGTTGTTGCCGGTGCGCACAGTCTCCACTACCGTGTCGCGCAGCAGCGAATAATCGAAACCATAGGTCAACGTCCGCTCACCCTTCTTCAGCAGGGTGTAGCTTTTCTCCGCAGCCTGGAACACCTCTTCCAGCGCCTTGGCGCTGTCAGCGTCGTCATCCTGCTTGCTCAGCGCCTCACGTGCCTGATCGACCGAAGCCGGATCGGCAAGCACCCCTGAACTGGCAGTCCCAGCCAGCATGGCCAGCCATACATAATGCAAAACTCTCATGGCGCAGCCCCCAAATATTTATTCTTATGCCGGGCGTTTTACTTGCGTCGGATATAGCGAATATCGCCCTCGGAACCCAGCTCTGTGGCTTGGTTCTCGGTGAACTTGGTCATCTGTGGAAACTCGCGAAATGCCAGCAAGCTGATGGTGCGGTCATCGATGATGCGCAAATCCTGCTCGCTCAAGGCAAGGGCATTTGGCGGCTCATTGCCATTGGGGAAAATCACAAACAGCACGTTCTGATCCCATATTTCCTCAAAGCGCGTACGGGTAAAACTGATATTGCCAAGTGCCGGATCCGCCACAAACACATGGTCGTTGTACACATCGCGCACCACCACAAAGTGTTTGAAGCCGGCATATTCGATCGGCACGATGGCTGGATGCTCAAGCGCGTCGAGATCAGCAAAGCCCGCCCGAAAACCACCGCTTTTGTAACCCAACGCGGTGACAAAGCGCTTCATATCGAGCAGGGAAAACCCACGCCGCTCAACGATTTTGTCAGCCTCACCAAACTGCAACAGGCCTTCCATCACCTGGCGCTCCTGCAGGTTACGGCCAAGGAAATAATCCAGCAGCGAGGTCAGCGCAGCCGATCCACAGCTGTAGTCATAGGCCTGACGAATCACATTGCGAAACTGCAACTGGCTCATCGGCTCAAGCGTCACCGTCTCACGCAAAGGCCCATTCGGCAGCAAGTGCTGATTGATATGCACAGTACCCGGCGCCGGCGGTTTGGTATCCACCGCCTCGCTAAAGCCCCACACACCGATCAGGCTGCCCAGCAGAATCTCGATCATCAGCCAACCGCACTCCTATCCAACAAGAGAAAAGTCCTACCGGCCGAAGCCGGTAAGACTTTTCATCACGCGGAACAAATAAGCGAACTTAGTGGCCCCAGACTTTTACGGTGGTACCAGCCATGTTCATGTCGTTAACAGCCAGGGAGCCGATGCTTGCAGCGTTTGTGTCACCAATTTTGATAGCACCCACGCTCAGCTGACCAGTGATGGTCGGCAGGCTGATTTGCAGCTGCTGAGTGCCACTGGCGTTTTCCACCACGTCAACTTTGACGGGAGCAGTGTCGGAGATGTTGAAGCCGGTGAAGGCAACGGTTTCCATACGCAGCGAACCGCCGCCAGCGTCGCCGTCGGTGTAAACCAGGCTGCCAATGGTGCCGTTGAAGCTACCGGAGATGCTGATGCCGTCCTGACCGGTTACGGTTGCCAGAGCAGTGTCATCCATGGCCTTGAGCTCAGCCTGAGCCATGAAAGGAACAGCCAGAACAGCGGTGGCCAGGGCCAGTTGCTTGAGGGTTTTCATTGTTATTGTCTCCACAGTTCACTAATGGGTTGTCCCCGGCAGGCTGCTCTGGACTCCTGTCCGTCTCAGCTACAGCGGCGTGCGCCGCTCACCAGGTCTGACACTGCTTCCCTATTCGCGTCAGGCTTGGAATCGTGAAGCACCATGCTTCTCGTCCTGACGTTAAAACTACTGGTGCAGGCCCTGGCTGCCAGCCCATCCAAGGGATGGAGCGCCCATCTGGCGCAAATCCGGCAGCCAATCCTCAGGCCTCGCTCAACAACCCCAGGCTCTTGCCCTTCAAAACCGCTTGCGTGCGGCTGCGCACACCCAGCTTGGCGAACAGGTTGTGCAGGTGCCATTTGATGGTGGCCTCAGACAAATGCACCGCCTGGGCGATATCACGGTTCGACAAACCAGCCGCGACAAAGCGCAAAATCTCCCGCTCTCGATGGCTAACATCTTGATTTTCATCGAAAGTTTCTAGGTCTATAGACAACCGACGGCATTGCTCGCGCAGCTGTTCAGCCAGTCCTTGCCAGGCGCTGGCTCGCTTGGATTCCGCACTGTGCCAAGCGTCCCAGAGCGGTAGTAACCAGAGTGCGTCATCCAGAAACATGCGCCGGTAACCGCTGGCCCAGGCATCCTCTAGCGTGGTTTTGAGCAAGGCAAAGGCCTTGTCGCTGTTACCTTTGCGCCAGTACGCCACAGAAAGTAACAAGGAAAGACGCAAGCGCCGATCACGCTGATGCTCGGCCGTCTGTTTGGCCAGGCAGGCTTCGAGTATGGCTTGCGCCTTGTCAGCACGTCGCTCGCACAGGGCCAGCCGCGCCTCCGACAACACCTGCACAGTTTCCGCATCGGCATACCGACCCGGCGGCAATACCGCCAGATGGCGCTGCAGCTGCAGGCAGGTGCGCTCGGCCTCATTGGGCTTACGCAGCCACAGTAGAAACTGCACCTTGCAGCTCATGCCCAGGGCATAGACGCGCTCATACCCAGGACCATGCAAACCGGCCAACCATTCGTCCAGCTCAGCCAGGGCCGACTCACCCTCGCCAGCAAAGAACCGCGCCTTGGCCATCACCAGTTTGCCGCGACTGATCAGCTCAACCGGCGTGGCTACATCGCGCCAGGTGGTTGCCAACGGCAGCTCAGCGAGAATCGCCGCATGCCGATCCTGCTCATACAGCAAATCCGCATAAGCCAGGGCCAACGGTCCGCCGACCCGACTGCGCCGACCAAATACCTGCTCGACCCGCGCGCGCGCACTTTCAGCCAAGACGCGGCCGCGCTCGGGCTGGCCCATTTCCTTGCAAATCAGTGCCTCAATCAGGCTGACCACCGCATGCAGGTATTCGCTATCGGCCTGCTCCAGGTTGTCACGCGCCACCGCAATCGATTTGGCCGCCTCACCGAATTCGCCCAGCAGCGCGTAGGCCGCGGCCTGAATGCAGGACATGCTGGCGCGGAAAATCGGCTGATTATCGGGCACCAAGGCCAGCCAGTGCCGCGCCACTTTCAGCGCGCCCTCCAGCTTGTCCTGATACAGCAGCACCAGCGCCTTGAGCACTTGCGCCACGGCCAGCAGCACTGCCAGACCAAAGTGCATCGGCTTGCCACGCCCCTGCATCAGGCGCGTGCTGACCTCTTCGATTAACGCTTCGGCCTCGGCGTACTTCTGCTCGAAGGCCAGCTGCCAGGCGTAGAAAATCTGGAACACCGGATGTTCACGGATGACCTCCGAGGGCACATCCTTGAGGATCGCTAGGATGCCGTACACCTGATTACCCGCAATCAGCGTCGCGCCCTGGCGTTCCAGCAACTCAGCGGCAAATGCGTAATCCCGCGCGCGCAGGGCGTATTTGACCGATTTATCGGTCAGTTCATGGCTTTCACACCAACGAGCGGCGGCATGCAGCAGATGGGTTGGATCACCCGCACGGCTGAGGCGGCCCTGAAGAAATTCGGCAAACAAGTGGTGATAGCGAAACCACTCGCCCTGCTCGTCCAGCGCGATGATAAACAGCTGGGCCGTTTGCAGGCGCTTGAGCATTTGCGCGCCATCCGTGCGACCGGTCAGGGCGTTGCACAACTCGGCATTGAACTCATCCAGCACCGAAGTCTGATCGAGAAACAGCTGCTGATCCTGCGGCAGATGATCAAGCACGTCCTCAGCCAAGTAATCAGCGATATTGCGCTCAGTGCCTGACAGCCCTGAGAGAAATGCAGCGCGCTCGGGCTGCCGCGCCAGTGCCAGCGCCACCAGGTGCAAGGCCGTAATCCACCCTTCGGTACGCCGGTGTAGCAAGTCCAGCTCGGCACTGCTCAGCTGCAGCTGCTTAAGCTCATGAAAATAGGCTTCCGTCTCGCCTCGAGTCAGCCGCAGCTCGTCTGCCTTGATCCACAGCGCCCAGGGCGAAATAACCGGCTGCTCATCGAGAAAACGCGGTTTGTAGCGCGTGCTACCGATCATCCGCACATTGGCCGGCACCTGCTTGACGAAGTAATTGACCAGCGGTCCCAGATCGACATGCCGCACGCGATGAAAGTCATCAAAGATCAAGTACAGATCGCCTTGGACCTTTTTCAGGTCGCCGATAAACGAATCCATCAGCAGCTCATTCGGCACACTCAGGTCGTCACGCAACAGTCGTGCGGTGCTTGCACCAAAGCCCGGCAGTTGCGCCTCAATGGACGCGATCAGGTAATGCAGCAAACGTTGTGGCTCGCTGTCGGCCTCATCGCAGGACAACCAGGCGACCCGCGCGCCAGTCTCCAGCAAGCGCAGACGAAACTGACTCAGCACCGTGCTCTTGCCAAAGCCCGCCGGCGCGCTGAGTAGAATCAGACGCTGCTCGCGCGCCTTGAATAACCGGTCGAGCAAGGCATCGCGGGCCAACAACGGGCGGCCGGCGGACTCAGCAGGAAACAACTTGGTGCGCAGTAACGGTAACTTGCCCGGACGGGGTTTCGATTGGCTATTCATTGATCAAGAAGACTCAGTTCACGCGCGCGGCGGATGGCTTGTGTGCGGTTACGCACCTTGAGCTTTTCGTAAATGTTGTGCAGGTGCCATTTGACTGTGCCGAGAGCTAATGAAAGTTGCTGGCCGATCTCGTCATTCGACATGCCCTGAGCCGCCAGGCAGACCACCTCACGCTCGCGCTCGGTCAGCCCCTCTTCGAGTACTTCCTGCGATTGCCGCGCACTGTTGCCCGGCCAGATAGCCAGCAAACCACGGATAAACCCCTGTAGCGCTGGCTGGCGTTCGGCGGCTTCCAGCTGCTGCAGCAACAAGCGAATAGCTTCGCCCTCCTCGACAAACAAGCTACGCACCCCTTCGCGCTCGGCACCAATCAAACATTGCACCAGCAAACTTTGCGCACGCTCCTGGTAACCCAAACGCTGATAACTCAGCGCCGCCAGCAAATCGAGTCGCAAGCGATGCAAGCCGTGCCAGTTATCCAACAACATGCCGCGCAGCTGAGTGATTTCATGCAGCGCTTCGCTGTAATGGCCGCGCGCCTGCTGCAGGCGAATGCGGGTCAGCCCGCGCACCCACAGCACGGGGTTAAAACGCATGTGCTGGTAATGATCTGCAAGCTTGCTCCAGTCCACCGTTTTGAGGCGTTGCTCGGCGCGCTTGAGGCGGTCCGCTGCAGGCTCCTGAAGAATCTGCACCACCTCATCGGCAACCGCTTGGGCATAGAAACGCCAGGACTGGTTGCGCGCGGCCAGGTTCTGCATCAGCACCAGGCTGGCATAGGCCTCCTTGGGGTTATCCTGCATGCGCTGCACATGGGCCATGCACAACATGCCCTGGGCATATAGATCGATCGGATTGATCACATCAACCGTGGCCAGCGCCCAGCGCAGGCGCTCCTCAATACCGTCCAGGCGTCCTTGGTTGTAGGCAATCAGGGCTTCGGTGATGGTCGGCAGCGCCAATGCCCGCGATCGATCGGAAAACCAGGGTATTACCCGCGCGCGCAACTGGGCGAACAGCAGCTCGGCCTGACGGATCTGCCCCTGCTCCAGACTCAGCAGCACCTCGACGTTGGCCAACTGCATATCCAGATAGCGCCCTTCGAGGAAGTGATTGCGCTGCTGCGCCAGAGCCAGCAAACGTTTGGCCTGGTCCGGCTGGCCGATCATCACATTGGCCAGCGCACCGACGATCAGCATCGCCACTTCAAGAAAGGCGGTGTGCTGGCCCAGCTGCACTTCAACCCGCCGCGCCAGGGCAATACAGGTCTGCAAGTCATCCTTCTGCAAGGCGATAACCGACTTGATCGCCAGGGTTGCCAACAACTTGTCGCTCAGCGGCGCGCCCTGCTTGGCTTCCGTCCAACGCTCCAGCAGCTCATCGAGCATGCGGTTGGCTTCCACCAGCCCCAGCTCGGCGGCACGGGTCCAGACATCGGCGAGTACCAGCACGGGAAAGCGCTCGGCAATCTCATCCGGTACGTGCTGACGCCATTTGTAGATCAGGTTGAGCTGGCCGCGGTTGATCAACTCCAGGCCGCAACCATCGACCAACGCCGCGAGCATTTCCGGGTCTTCGGCGAGGCACGCATGCTCAATGGCCAGGTTCTGCATATGGTGGTTGGTGAACCACAGGCTGGCGTTGAAATGCAGCTGCTTGAAACGCTCCGGGTCGCGCTCTTTCAGGCGGCTGCGCAGGAATTCGGCAAACAGATTATGAAAGCGATACCACTGCCTTTCGCGGTCCAGCGGTAGGAGGAACAGCTGCATGGCCTCCAGTTCTTCCAGCAACTGCTGGCCGTCATGCCGCCCGGTCAGGGCATTAGCCAGGTCACCACTAAGCTGCTGCGCCACACCCAGAGCCAGCAGGAGTTCCTGTTTGTCGGCGGGCAACTGCTCGAACACGCTGCGCAGCAGGTACGCACCCACAGCGACCTGATCCGTGCCCATGTCGGCAATCTGTGCAGCGGCCTGGGGTTGATGACGCAGCCAGAGGCTGGCCAAGTGCACGCCCACCATCCAACCTTCGGTCTGGCTGTAAAGCGCCGAAAACGCCACGGCATCCAGCTGCAAACCGCAGCGCTGCAAGTAATCGCGGGTTTCCGCCTTGCTCAAGCGCAGTTCCTGCTCACCGATCTCCACCAGCAAATCCTTGGCGCGCAGGGTGGCCAGGTTAAGTGCCGGCTGCGAGCGGCTACCGATGGCCAGAGTAAAACTTTCAGGGGCAAATTTGATCAGGCGATTAAGTGCGTTTAGCAACTCGGTGTCCTGAATCAGGTGCAGATCATCGAGCACCAGCAGCAGCGGGGTTTCCAGCTGCGCCAGGTCCACCAGCAGACTTTCCATCACCGCAGATACCGGAACACGCACGGTGTTCTGCAGGTAAGCCAAAGCTTCTGCACCAAAGCCTGGTAACAGACACGAAAGCGCTTCGATCAGCTGCAGCAGAAAACGAGAAGGCTCATCGTCACCAGGGCCAAGCGACAACCAGGCAACAGCCTGACCGCTGTGTGCCCGCGCCTGGGCTAACGCAACCAGTGCGCTGGTTTTACCGAAGCCAGCCGGGGCAGCCAATAGCAGCACACGCGCATGGGGATTGCCAGACAGCGCCGATTCCAGCTGCGGCCTGACCAGATAATCAGCAGACGCCTGAGGTGGCATCAGCTTGGCACGCAAGAGGCTCCCAGCGGCAGGATCCATTACTTCATCCATGGCCTTGATCCCGTAGTAATTATTGTTTTATGAGTCACATCGAACATCCGGGGACAGTTCCATACTAATGAGCACAAGCATCCCGAGTAAACCCACGCGCAAGCTCTAGGATGAATGTTGGCGACGTTCTACAATCGGCGTCCGCGCACCTTGAAAGTGTCATATGCCTACTTGCCTTGTACAGGCTCTGCCCTACCTCGCAGACCCTTCGCGTTACTTCAGCAGCGTCATGCATGCACCCGGTGCCGTCTTACTGGATGCCGGACGCCCAACCGCGCAGCGTGGACGCTATGACCTTATCAGCGCCTGGCCATTGGCAGAGCTGGCACCAGCACCTGACGAAACGGCCAACGCTTTCCTGCAACGCCTACGCCAGAGCCTTGCCAGTCTCGGCGAGTGCCAAGCACCGGCAGATAATCCGCTTCCGTTCGTCGGCGGATTGATTGGATACCTGAGTTACGACTTCGGCCGCAGACTTGAACAGCTGCCGGCCCAGGCTCTCGATGACCTCAATCTGGCCGATGCCCGTTTTGGCCTCTACGCCTGGGCCCTGATAACCGATCACCAACAACAGCGCAGCCAGCTGATGTTTCACCCAAGCTTGGACACGGCCGAACGCCAACGTCTGAGTGAGCTATTCGCAACATCGACAACGCCCGAGCCGCAACCTTTCAGGCTGTTGGAGCATTTTCAGTCGGATATCAGCGAAGCCGAGTACCTGCAATGTTTTGCGCGGATTCAGGCCTATATTCAGGCCGGTGACTGTTATCAAGTGAATTATGCGCAACGCTTCCGCGCGGGCTATCAAGGCTCGCCGTGGACCGCCTACCAAGCCTTGCGCGCCGCCTGCCCGACACCCTTCTCGGGTTATCAGACGTTGCCAGACGGCGGCGCCATCATCAGCCTGTCGCCTGAACGCTTTCTGCGCATCAGCGAAGGCCAGGTGGAAACGCGACCGATCAAAGGCACCCGTCCTCGCCATACCGATGCAGAGCGGGATAAAGCGCAGGCCGACGCCCTGCTGGGCAGTAGTAAGGACCGGGCGGAAAACCTAATGATTGTCGACTTGCTGCGTAATGACCTGGGCCGCAGCTGCACCGTCGGCTCGGTGCGGGTACCTGAACTCTTCGCTCTGGAAAGCTACCCCAATGTGCATCACTTGGTCAGCGCCGTGACCGGCGAGCTGGCAGCGGATAAAGATGCCCTGGACTTGATCGCCGGCAGTTTCCCCGGCGGCTCGATTACTGGCGCGCCAAAGATCCGTGCTATGCAGATCATCGATGAACTGGAGCACACTCGCCGCGCCCTGTATTGCGGCTCGCTGCTGTATCTGGATGTCCGCGGCGAAATGGATAGCTCAATCGCCATTCGCAGCCTGCTGGCCAAGGACGGACAGATCAGCTGCTGGGGTGGCGGTGGCATCGTCGCCGACTCAAACGGCCAGGCCGAATACCAGGAATCGATTACCAAGGTCAGAGTGCTGCTGGAGACACTAGAGCAGTTCTGCGACTGAACTGGACGGCAGGCACAAAAACTTCCGGGAGAAGTTTTTGACATCGCCCAGCGACGACCCGAAAGGGGGCCGCCATGGATGGCAGGCCACAAAAAAGCCCGCAAATGCGGGCTTTTCAATAGAGAGCTGATTACAGGCTCAGCTCGCGATTGGACGCCTTGATGAACTCACGCTTGAGGTCTTCATAGGTGTGTACTGCAGGGAACTGCGGGAATTCGCGAATCACGTTGTCCGGCGCATGGAACAGGATACCTGCGTGGGCTTCACTAAGCATGGTGGTGTCGTTATACGAGTCACCCGCCGCGATCACGCGATAGTAGAGGCTCTTGAAGGCGAGGACCGACTGACGCTTGGGGTCCTTCTGGCGCAGTTGGTAATCCACTACCCGATCCGTTTCATCGGTGATCAGCTTGTGGCACAGCAGAGTCGGGAAACCCAGCTGACGCATCAGGGGCTGGGAAAACTCGTAGAAGGTGTCCGAGAGAATCACCACCTGAAAGCGTTCACGCAACCAGTCGACAAACTCCACCGCGCCATCCAGAGGCTTTAGTGTGGCGATCACCTCTTGAATGTCAGACAGCTTCAAGCCATGTTCGTCCAAGATGCGCAGGCGCTGCTTCATCAGCACGTCATAGTCCGGAATATCCCGGGTGGTCGCCTTCAGCGATTCGATGCCAGTTTTTTCCGCGAAGGCGATCCAGATTTCCGGGACCAACACGCCTTCCAGGTCGAGACACGCGATTTCCACAGGACACTCCTAGCTTGGATTTATTTGAGAAGGCGGCACTCTAGCCGCTCCCCTAAAGCTCTGCAACGCAGAGCTTTATACCCAAATAAAAGGTCTACTACGGCACTTGGTTATTTAGTCGTATAACCAGCTTTTGCTACCATCGCCAAACAAAGACGCGCGACGTCACCATAACTAGGAATTCAGCCGATGAGCCAACCCTTCGATGCAGCCGAGCTGGCGGCGAGCTACGCCAATAAGTCGCCTCAAGACATTCTCAAACTCGCCTTTGAACACTTTGGCGATGAACTCTGGCTGTCTTTCAGCGGTGCAGAAGATGTGGTGCTGGTCGACATGGCCTGGAAACTCAACAAGAACGTAAAAGTCTTCAGCCTCGACACCGGCCGCCTGCATCCGGAGACTTACCGTTTTATCGATCAGGTGCGCGAGCACTACAACATCAGCATCGACATACTCTCGCCGGAGGCCGCCGCGCTGGAGCCTTTCGTCAAGGAAAAGGGCCTTTTCAGCTTCTATAAGGACGGCCATGGTGAATGCTGCGGCATCCGCAAAACTGCCCCGCTACGCCGCAAGCTTGCCACGGTAAAAGCCTGGGCCACAGGTCAGCGCCGTGACCAGAGCCCCGGCACGCGCAGCCAGGTTGCTGTAGTGGAAATTGACGGTGCCTTTTCTACAGCAGATAACACCCTATTCAAGTTCAACCCGTTGGCGCAGATGAGCAGCGAAGACATCTGGGCCTATATCCGCATGCTCGAACTGCCCTACAACAGCCTGCACGAACGCGGCTTTATCAGCATCGGTTGCGAGCCTTGCACGCGCCCGGTGCTGCCTAACCAGCATGAGCGCGAAGGCCGCTGGTGGTGGGAAGAAGCAACACAGAAAGAATGTGGCCTGCACGCTGGAAATCTAATCGCCAAAATCTGATTGCAAAGACGAAAGACAGATATAAAAAAGGCCAGTCAATGACTGGCCTTTTCGTGTGCGTATTAATCAGCTTTTATCCGCATGACGCTGGCGGCGAACCATGTAACGTTCGACGTAGGAACATGAAGGAATCACCGTATACCCCAGCAGCTCGGCATACTGCAGCGCATGCTCGGTCAACGCAGCCGCGATCCCGCGCCCACGTAACGAATTGGGCACAAAGGTGCGATAGATATCCAGGGTTTGCTTCCCAAGGTCCATATAAGCCAGGTATGCCCGATCACCATCCACTGTGGTCTCGAATTGATGGCCTGCCAGGTCATGGTGAATGGACAACGCCTCGCTCATTGCAACTCCTCTGTTAAAACGCGCAACCCGCTTTCGCCCCTACAGTCATGTGGTGCAGCATCTGCACCAATTAAGTTGTAGGCAATACTCACGAGCTTATCAGGCAAAAACCTGCGAGGTCACGTGAATCAATAACTTAGATCGCACCTCGCGTCATTTCGGCACACAAGCAATCCGAACGATGTCTATGTCGGCGTCGGCAACGTTTGTAGACACGGCATCCTTCGGATGATTCATCATCAGATAACTTACGGCATCATCTCCAAGCCCCTAGAGTGATCAACGCGACTGTAGCCTGACCTCAGTGCTTCCCGTATGACTGCAAGAGGCCTCGGAACTGATTGTTTTTTAACCAAAACATGTCAAATAAGTGGCCAGCTATGCATAAAGCAGAAAAAAACTCTGGCGGCTTGCCTTGCCTCCGTTTACTTACTACAAGTTACAGGTAGTATGTACGCCGGCTAATTTCCTACCATTAGGAAATTGCTTTTATGGAAAAACTCCACCTCAAGGGGAACACGATGAACAACGTTCTGAAATTCTCTGCTCTGGCATTGGCCGCAGTTCTGGCTACCGGTTGCAGCAGCATGTCCAAAGAAACTGAAGCTCGTCTGACTGCAACTGAAGATGCAGCCGCTCGCGCTCAAGCCCGTGCCGACGAAGCCTACCGTAAGGCTGATGACGCTATGGCTGCTGCTCAGAAGGCTCAGCAAACTGCTGACGAAGCCAATGAGCGCGCTCTGCGTATGCTGGAAAAAGCCAGCCGCAAGTAATAGCTCACAAGGCTATGACAAGCCGACCCAGTTTCTGGGTCGGCTTTTTTATTGCCCAGCAAAAATGACTACCGTTTTATAGGCAATAAAAAACCCGTCAGCGATTACGCATAACGGGCTTTTGGACAAGCTGAAGTCAGATAGCCGGCTCAGTCGTCACCATGGCCTGATCAGGCTGAGCAATTTCAACCGGCAAGCCATCTTCAGCAGCTACCACTTCGCGCAGCATTTCCCAGTCCAGACGCAGGTCGGCGAACTGATCATTTTTCAGCAGCGCATTGATGACGGCCGTGTGCTTATCAACAACCGAAGCATCGCCCGAATCATCTAGCGGAGCATGGGCTTCCAGGTAGACCTTACCGCCACTGCGACCGAACTTGTATGGCTCGTTGATGATGCGCACCGACGTGCCCACAGACACCATCGACGCCAGCTTCAAGACGTTGTGGTTGAGCATGCGGAAGCAGCCATGACTGACACGCATGCCAATACCAAACTTCTTGTTTGAACCGTGAATCAGGTAACCCGGCACCGACAAGCCCATCTTGTATGGACCCAGCGGGTTATCCGGACCTGGCGGCACGTAAGCAGGCAACGGATCGCCATCGGCAGCATGCTCTTCACGGATCGATTTAGGCGGTGTCCAGCCCGGGTTTGGCGTCTTGGCCGTGATGCGCGCATTGGCAACCGGCGAACTCCAGCCCTCGCGACCAATACCCAGTGGATAGGTGTAAACCACGTTACGACCTTTCGGGTAGTAGTACAGACGGTACTCGGCGAGGTTGATCACAATACCTTCACGCGGGCCAGGCGGCAGAATGTAACGCGTCGGCAAAATAATCTCGTTGCCAGCGCCCGGCAGCCAGGGGTCAACACCCGGATTGGCAACAACCATTTCCAAATAACCCAAATCATTTGCCACACCCAAGTCGGCAAAGGTGTCCTCATATTTGGCTTGGATTACCTGCACTTCGCCAACGATATCCTCACCAGGCGGCGGCAGAGGAAACTCAAGAGCATTAGCAGACGCTACCGCAAATACAGCGGCAAGCGGCAGGCAACGAGTGACGGTAAAGGCACGCGACAACATCCGGAAATTCCTGACGAAAAAGGTTGGTAAAAGTTGATACCGATTGTACACCGATTGATCAACTGCTTGGATAGCTCAGCGAACCGGCAATGCTGGACGATCACCGCGTTTCTGCGCCTCAAGTGTGGCCCGGCATGCCGGGCACAAGCGTTTGTCGCGCAGCATCGTCTTATCCAGATCACGCCATACGGGTTGCGCGGGCAGCAAACCGCCGCATAACGTGCGGTCGGCAAACTCACCTAACTCAAGCTGACGCGCCAGCAGGTGCACACGCACTTCTCGGCAGGCGAACAGGTCAAGCTGCTCGTCGGGCTCGATCAGTTGGTAGGCATGCAAGGACCAGGCAGGACGCGGCATTGAGGGCTCCAGTGCGGGGCCGCCACATTAGCCGAAAGGCACGGTACAGAAAAGCCCGTCAGAGCAAAGGTTTAAGGGTCGGCCAGACGTTTTCCAGCAGCTTGGGTTGTGCCTCAGCAGTGGGGTGAATGCCGTCGTTTTGCATCAGCGAAGGCACACCACCTACGCCCTCCAGCACGAAAGGCACCAGGGCAGCGTCATGCGCCTGCGCCACCTTGGGGAACACCTCAGCGAACGCAGTGATGTAGCGCACACCGTAATTGGGCGGTAGCTGCATGCCAAGGATCAGCACCTTGGCGCCCTTCTGCTGCGATGCCTGTACCATGGCCGCAAGGTTTTGTTGCAATTGCGCCGGGGGCTGGCCACGCAGGCCATCATTGCCTCCCAACTCGATAATCACCAGCTCCGGCTGATGCTCTGTAAGCAGCGCGGGCAGCCGTGCGGCGCCGCCTGCGCTGGTGTCGCCGCTGATCGACGCATTGACTACTTGGTGGGCAAAACCCTCTTCGGCCAGGCGTTTTTCCAACAAAGCGACCCATCCCTCGCGGGTATCCAGGCCAAAAGCCGCGCTGATACTATCGCCGACGACCAGCACGGTACCCGCGAACGCCGCAGGCCCCCACAGCAGCAGGCTCAGGGCAGTACCGATCAACCACTTACGCATTGGATTCTCCATGAGCTCAAGTATTCTCACCGCGCGAAACCTTAGCAAAGTGGTCCCCAGCACGGAAGGCGAGCTAACCATACTCCATGATCTGTCGCTGGAGCTGGTTTCCGGTGGCAGCCTGGCGATTGTCGGCAGCTCCGGTTCGGGTAAATCTACCCTGCTCGGCCTGCTCGCTGGTCTCGATCTGCCCAGTAGTGGCAGCGTGGTGCTGGCCGGTAACAACCTGGCCAGTCTCGATGAAGATCAGCGTGCGCGCGTTCGCGCTGAGCACGTCGGTTTCGTCTTTCAGTCCTTCCAGTTGCTCGACAGTTTGAATGCCCTGGAAAACGTCATGCTACCGCTGGAGCTTGAGGGCCATACCGATGCCCGCCAGCGCGCCCGCACCCTGCTGGACCGTGTCGGCCTGGGCCAACGCCTGACTCACTACCCACGCCAGCTCTCCGGCGGTGAACAGCAACGTGTAGCCATCGCCCGCGCCTTTGCCGCCGAGCCCGCGGTACTGTTTGCCGACGAGCCCACCGGTAACCTCGACAGCCACACCGGCGAGCGCATCAGCGACCTGCTGTTCGAACTGAACCAGGAGCGCGGTGCGACCCTGGTACTGGTCACCCATGACGAACGCCTGGCGCACCGCTGCCAACGCCTGATCCGCCTAGAAGGCGGTCACCTGGTCGACCACGTGGAACCTTGATGAAACAGCTGCCATTTACCCGCCTGCTTTCTCTCGCTAGCCGTCAGTTGCTGCGCGATGCCCGCGCCGGCGAGCTGCGTGTGTTGTTTTTCGCCTTGCTGATCGCCGTCGCCGCCAGCACGGCCATCGGTTATTTCAGCGCACGCCTGAACGACGGCATGCTGCTGCGCGCGACTGAATTTCTCGCTGCCGACCTGCGCCTGACTGGCAGCTCGCCCAGCGCACCCGAGCAAATCAGCACGGGTAAACAATTGGGGCTGGAGCATGCCCAGCTGGTGGAATTCTCCAGCGTGGTGGCCAGCGATGCGGGTATCCAGCTGGCCAGCATCAAAGCAGCGGACAGCGCTTACCCGCTGCGGGGCGAACTGAAGAGTGCCGCCGCGCTGTATGACGCTGAACAAATCGGCACCGGCCCGCAGCCCGGTGAAGCCTGGGCCGAGGCCCGTCTGTTTGTTGCCCTCAATCTCAAACCCGGCGACAGCGTTGAAGTCGGCGCCAAAACCCTGCGTCTGACCCGTGTACTGACCTTTCTCCCGGATGAAGCCGGTGACTTTTACAGCCTGACCCCGCATCTGCTGATGCACCTGGACGACCTGGCCGCCACCGGCGTGGTACAACCGGGCAGCCGCGTACGCTATCAGGAGCTATGGCGCGGCGAAGCAGACGCGTTGGCGCAGTATCGCCAGGGCATCACCCTCGCCCCCAACCAGCGCCTAGAAGATGCCAAAGATGGCAATCGCCAGGTCGGCAGCGCCCTAGGCCGCGCCGAACGCTATCTGAACCTCGCCAGCCTGGCCGCCGTGCTACTGGCCGGGGTGGCCGTTGCCCTTTCGGCAGCACGCTTTGCCGCCAGGCGTTTCGATGCCAGCGCACTGCTGCGCTGCCTGGGCCTATCCCGGAACCAGGCACTCGGCCTGTTCAGCCTGCAATTGGCACTGCTGGGGATTACCGCCAGCCTGATCGGCGCATTGCTGGGCTGGCTGGCGCAGCTGGCGCTGTTCAACCTGCTGCAGGATTTGCTGCCGGCACAGATCCCTCCAGGCGGCCTGTGGCCCGCGCTGGCTGGTATGGCCACCGGGCTGGTCGCCCTCGCAGGCTTCGCCTTGCCGCCACTGGCCGCACTCGGCCGTGTGCCGCCGTTGCGCGTTCTGCGCCGCGATTTGTTGCCGGTGCCGGCCAGCTCCTGGCTGGTATATGGCGCAGCCTTGCTGGCACTCGGCTTGATCATGTGGCGCTTGAGCCTCGACCTGCAGCTGACTTTCGCGCTGCTCGGTGGAGGCCTGGTTACCGCGCTGCTGCTCGGTGGCCTGCTGTTGCTCGGCCTGCAGAGCCTGCGCCGCATGCTGGCCGGCGCGTCACTGCCCTGGCGGCTGGGCCTGGGCCAATTGCTGCGTCACCCACTTGCTGCAGCCGGACAGTCGCTGGCTTTCGGCCTGATCATTCTGGCAATGGCGCTGATCGCCTTGCTGCGTGGCGAACTGCTCGACACCTGGCAAGATCAGCTGCCCGAAAATGCGCCTAACCACTTCGCCCTGAATATCCTACCGGCAGACAAGTACGCCTTCGCCGCTCGCCTTAATGAACTATCACCGCACCCCGCACCATTGTTCCCCGTGGTGCCCGGTCGACTGGTGATGATCAATGGCGAGCCGGTACGACAGATCGTCAGCAAGGAATCCCAGGGCGAGCGCGCGATTCGCCGCGACCTAAGCCTGACATGGGCCGAGGATTTGCCAGCGGATAACAACTTGATCGCTGGTAACTGGTGGACGGATGCCAATACCAGCGAATTGCCGGGCGTATCGGTGGAGTCCGAACTGGCCGAAAGCCTGCAACTGAAACTCGGTGACCGCTTGAGCTTCAGCGTCGGCGGCCTTAACCGAGATGCGGTGGTCAGCAGCCTGCGTGAAGTGGACTGGAATAACTTCCAGCCCAACTTCTATATGATCTTCCAGCCCGGCACCCTGCAGGATCTACCGGTCACCTACTTGACCAGTTTCTACCTGCCGCCGCAGTACGAAAAGCAACTGGTTGAGCTGTCGCGTGCCTTCCCGGCCGTGACCTTGCTGCAGGTCGAGGCGCTGCTGGAACAACTGCGCAGCATTCTCGCCCAGGTCACCCTGGCCATCGAGTTTGTCCTACTGTTCGTGCTGGCGGCCGGCCTTGCTGTACTGTTCGCCGGGCTGCAAGCCACCCTGGATGAACGCATCCGCCAGGGCGCTCTGCTGCGCGCGCTGGGCGCCGAACGCAAACTGTTGATCAAGGCGCGCCGCGCTGAATTCGGTCTGCTTGGCGCATCCAGCGGCCTGCTGGCGGCTTTTGGCTGTGAGCTGATCAGCTTTCTGCTCTATCGCTTTGCCTTTGACCTCACCTGGCAACCGCACCCCTGGTTGCTGTTGCTGCCGTTGATTGGCGCGCTGCTGGTGGGCACGGCTGGCGTTCTCGGTACGCGCAGGGCGCTAAACATCAGCCCGCTGACGGTGCTGCGCGAGGGCTGATAGACTCGCGCACCACCTTTCTCAGCCGTCCGAGAACCTGTTTAGTGTCTTGCGAGCTAGAGTCCTGCAAGGCAAAAACAGGCGAGGAAGCGGAGTGTACTTTTGTACATGAGCCTTCCGAGCCTGTTTCTAACGCAGCAGGGCCGACGCGCAGCAGACGTTAAATAGGTTCTTATGAGTCGCTACCGCCCACCCCGCTCCGCCGGCACTGCCCTGATCACCCCCGAGGGCGAGGCCCGCATGCGCGCCGAGTTACATGAGCTTTGGCATGTGCGCCGTCCTCAGGTTACCCAGTCGGTCAGTGAGGCTGCTGCCCAGGGCGACCGTTCGGAGAATGCCGAATACACCTACGGCAAGAAGATGCTGCGCGAAATAGACAGCCGCGTACGTTTTCTGACCAAGCGCCTGGAAAACCTCAAGGTGGTCAGCGCCCGGCCCAGTGCCCCGGATAAGGTCTACTTCGGCGCCTGGGTCACCTTGGAAGATGAGGACGGTGCTGAATCGCGCTACCGCATCATCGGCCCGGATGAGTTGGACCTGAAAAACAACCTGATCAGCATCGACTCGCCCCTGGCACGCGCCCTGATCGGCAAAAGCCTGGACGCCGAAGTACGGGTACAGACGCCAACTGGCGAGAAAACCTGGTACATCGTCGCGATCGACTACCTGTGACCGAGCCAAGCATGCCCTCCGCCCCAGAGACCTCATCCCAGCAAGCCCGCCTTGAGTGGGATGAGCAGGGCCAGCCGCTGTCCAGCCAATTCGCCGACGTGTACTTCTCCAACGAGAACGCGCTGGCCGAAACCCGCTACGTGTTTCTCGCCAACAACCAGCTGCCGGAACGCTTCGCCGCGCTGACGGCCAATCAGCAGTTGGTCATTGGCGAAACCGGCTTCGGCACCGGACTGAACTTCCTTTGTGCCTGGCAGCTGTTCGAGCAGCACGCCACGGCAACTGCGCGCCTGCATTTTGTCAGCGTGGAAAAGTACCCGCTGAACTGTGCTGACCTGCAGCGCGCACTGGCGCTGTGGCCAGAACTGGCGCCTTATGCCGAACAGCTGCTGGCGCAGTACGTGGCGCTGCACCCAGGTTTTCAGCGCCTGGTATTTGCCGACGGGCGCATTGTTCTGACCTTGCTGATTGGCGATGCACGTGAGCTGTTTGGGCAACTGGATGCTCAGGTCGACGCCTGGTTTCTCGACGGCTTTGCGCCGGCGAAAAACCCGGATATGTGGACGCCGGAGTTGTTCGCCGAACTGGCCCGGCTGTCCCATGCCAGCACCACCCTCGGCACCTTTACCAGTACCGGTTATGTACGCCGCCGCCTGAACGAGGCGGGCTTCAAGATGAAGCGCGTACCGGGGCTGGGAAAAAAATGGGAAGTGCTAAAAGGCGGCTTTATCGGTACAGCTGAAACAGCCGAAAAGCCCTGGTTTGCCCGCCCACAGCAGCCGGTTGGCGAGCGCAGCGCACTGGTGATCGGCGCAGGCCTTGCCGGCTGCGCTACTGCCGCCAGCCTGGCCCAACGCGGCTGGCAGGTCACCCTACTGGAGCGGCACGGCGCCATTGCCCAGGAAGCCTCAGGCAACCCGCAAGGGGTGCTCTACCTCAAGCTCTCGGCCCATCACACCACGCTGTCACGCCTGATCGTCAGCGGCTATGGCCATACCCGCCGGCTACTGGAACAGCTGCATAAAGGCACGGACTGGGACAACTGCGGCGTGCTGCAACTGGCCTTCGATGTCAAGGAAGCGCTACGCCAGGCGCAGCTTGCTGCTGCCTTCCCCGCCGACCTACTGACAAACCTGGACAGAAGCGCCGCCGAAGCCAAAGCCGGCATAACCCTGCCCGCTGGCGGCCTTTTCTACCCCGAAGCGGGCTGGGTGCATCCACCGGCGCTGTGCGCACTGCTCAGCCAGCAGCCGAACATCCAACTGCGACTGCATCAGGAGGCCTTGGAGCTGCGCCGTGACGGTGATAGCTGGCAAGCCTGGAATGACAAGCAGCTGCTGGCCAGCGCCAGCGTGGTGGTGTTGGCCAGTGCCACCGAGATCAAGGGGTTTACCCAAAGCGCAGGCTTACCGCTTAAACGCATTCGCGGGCAGATCACTCGCTTACCAGCCACCGCAGCCAGTCGCGCATTGAACACCGTGGTATGCGCCGAGGGCTACGTCGCGCCGGCGCGCCAGGATGAACACACCCTGGGGGCGAGCTTTGATTTCAACAGTGATAATCTGACGCTGAACAGCGCCGATCACGCAAGCAACCTGCAGTTATTGGACGAGATATCGCCCGAGCTTTGCGGCGCACTAAATGCTGCGGCACTCGATCCCGAACACCTGCAAGGCCGCGCCGCCTTTCGCTGCACCAGCCCGGATTATCTGCCAATTGTCGGCCCTTTGGCCGATACCACCGCCTTTGCCGAGGCCTATGCGGTGCTGAGCAAGGATGCCCGCCAGGTACCGGATACGCCCTGCCCCTGGCTCGAAGGCCTGTATATCAACAGCGGGCACGGCTCACGCGGCCTGATTACCGCACCGCTGTCCGGTGAGCTGATCGCCGCCTGGCTGAATAACGAGCCGCTGCCCGTGCCTGCCGATGTGGCACAGGCCTGCCACCCCAACCGCTTCGCCTTGCGGGCGCTGATCCGCAACAAGGCTTAACCCGACGCGCCTGTCAGCAGGCGCGCTCACGGGTCAACCGCGCAGACTGAAACGCCAGGCGCGATGGATTTTCGGGTTACGGGCGAAATCTGGATCCAGAGTCGATGCACTGATTTCTTCCACTTGATACCGCGCGGCCAAGCTCTCATCGAGCTCAAACTTGCGGAAGTTATTGGAGAAATACAGCACCCCGTCTTTGGTCAGGCGGGCCATGGCCAGGTCGAGCAGCTGCACATGGTCGCGCTGCACGTCGAAGATGCCTTCCATGCGCTTGGAGTTGGAGAAGGTCGGCGGGTCAATAAAGATCAGCTCGTATTCTCCACGGTCTTCGGCCAACCAGGCCATCACGTCGCCCTGCTCCAGACGGTTCTTGTCGGAGAAGCCATTGAGCGACAGATTGCGCCGCGCCCAGTCCAAGTATGTCTTCGACAGGTCAACGCTGGTGGTGGTGCGCGCGCCACCCTTTGCTGCATGCACGGTGGCGGTAGCGGTGTAGCAGAACAGGTTGAGGAAGCGCTTACCGGCGACCTCTTTCTGAATGCGCAAACGCAACGGGCGGTGATCGAGGAACAGGCCGGTGTCCAAGTAATCGGTCAGGTTGACCAGCAGCTTCACGCCGCCTTCGCTGACTTCCAGAAACTGCCCCTGGGTGGCTTGGCGCTGGTATTGCTTGGTGCCACTCTGGCGTTCGCGGCGCTTGATCACCACCTTGCTTTTGTCGACACCCAGCGCCTGCGGAATCGCGGCAATAGCGTCAAACATACGCGCCTTGGCTTTCTCCGGATCAATGGACTTGGGCGCGGCATATTCCTGCACGTGCACCCAATCACCGTACAAATCCACCGCCATGGAATATTCCGGCATGTCGGCGTCGTACAGGCGGTAGCATTCAACGCCTTCCTTACGCGCCCATTTGCCCAGCTGCTTGAGATTCTTCTGCAGGCGGTTGGCAAACATCTGGCCGCCTTCGCTCAGGCGCGCCTGTTCGACCACCGATGCAGGTGCCGGAGTTGGTTTGATCGGGTTGCCGTTCTTGTTGTACTGGCGCTCCAGCGGCTCCAGCGGGGATTTGTCAGCTTCGGCCTGCTCGCGCTCACGTTCGCGCTGCTCAGGGGTGCGGCGCTCGCCAGTGACGAACTGCTCGGGCTGCACCTTGATCAACAGCAACTTGCACGGTAATGCACCGTTCCAGAAGGCGTATTGCTTGTGGCTGCGGATGCCCATGCGCTTGCCCAGGTCTGGCGCACCGGTAAATACCGCCGCCTCCCAGCCCATGCACGCCTGACGCAGGCGCTCGCCGAGGTTCTGGTAGAGGTACAGCAAGCTGGCTTCATCACCCAGACGCTCGCCGTAGGGTGGGTTACAGATCACCAAACCTTTCTGGTTCTGATCCGGGCGCGGCTCGAAGGTCGCCACTTCGCCCTGATAGACCTTGATCCAATCGCTCATGCCTGCGCGTTCAATATTATTGCGAGCCGGCTGAATCAGCCGTGGGTCGGCTTCGTAACCGCGAATCCACAGGGGTGGTTTAGCCATGCCCGCTGCTGCGCGCTCTTCGGCCTCGGCATGCACGTTCTTCCACAAAGCCGGCACATGGCCCAACCACTTGCTGAAGCCCCATTGCTCACGGGTCATATTCGGCGCGATATCGGCGGCGATCATCGCGGCCTCGACCAAGAAGGTGCCAACACCGCACATCGGGTCAGCCAGTGCGCCGCCTTCTGCCGCGATACGCGGCCAACCGGCGCGGATCAATACGGCGGCTGCGAGGTTTTCCTTCAGCGGTGCAGCGCCCTGCTGCAGGCGGTAACCGCGCTGGTGCAGGCTATGGCCAGAGAGATCGATAGACAGAATCGCCTCACCGCGATCCAGACGCAGGTGCACCCGTAGGTCGGGGTTGATCTTATCCACCGAAGGCCGCGTACCGTCTTTCAGGCGCAGCTTGTCGACGATGGCATCCTTAACCTTCAACGCACCGAAATGGGTGTTGTCGATGCCTGAGCCGTTACCGCTGAATTCCACAGCCAAGCTGCCGGTGGATTCCAGGTGCTCAAACCAATCAACCTCCAGCACGCCTTCGTAAAGGCTCTGGGCGTCCTGCACGCTGTATCGCTTGAGCACCAGCAGCACACGGTTGGCCAAACGCGACCAGAGGCACAGACGGTAGGCGGTTTCCATGTCAGCCATGCCACGGATGGCCGAGGTGTGCTCACGTGCCTCTTCAAGGCCGAGGCTGCTGGCTTCTTCAAGCAGCAAGCCTTCGAGGCCTTTGGGGCAGGTGAGGAAGAGTTCGTAACGATCCGACATGGGAGTTTCCAGTGCCTAAGGCAATCAACGGCGCACCGACAAATCGGCACGGCCAAAATAAGTGACGAAGCGTCTAAGCGCGACCCTTCGTCGGAATAAACAACAGTCTCAATCGCAATTCATTCGCGATAGCACAACACCAGTACACCTTACGCATACGCCCACAGCATAGGCGTTACAGCGAAAAAACAGGGTATCCAACGCAATGCCTTATGGCACGACCCTCAAAAACGTTACGGCCTTATGACGAAACGGTCATTCACAGGCACCCGCGCATTGGTTAGAAATCTACCCAGGCCAGCACTGCAACGGTGCTGGCAAGGAGGCTCGCGACGCCGGCAGCGGACTCCGTAGGCAGAACGTTTCTGCCTGACCTTGCTTCAAGGTCTAAGGGACATAACAGTCAACATTGAGGGCTACACCCTATGAGAAGACTTAAGCGTGATCCGTTAGAAAGAGCTTTTTTGCGCGGCTATCAATACGGCATCAGTGGTAAATCCCGCGAACTCTGTCCATTCACCCTCCCCTCTGTCCGCCAAGCCTGGTTAAACGGCTGGCGCGAAGGCCGCGGTGACAATTGGGACGGCATGACCGGCACAGCCGGCATCCATCGACTCAACGAACTTCACGCTGTCGGCTGATTCAGGAACCTACCGACTCACCATGCGCGCTCCATCCGAGCGGCGGGCGCGAGCCCAGGGGCTCCTTTAGGGAGCCCTTTTTATTGCCTGCCCTCCATGAGCGGCAAACCTTCTGGCCATCGCTACGCGACGTTTAAAATGCCTCCCGGCCATTTTTATTGTTTACGACTTGCTCGGTAGCGCAGCAATCGCATCGACCGCTTCGCGAATCAATGCTGGGCCCTTGTAGATAAAGCCGGAGTAAATCTGCACCAGGCTAGCACCGGCGGCGATCTTCTCAGCCGCATGCTTGCCTTCGGTAATCCCGCCCACGGCGATGATCGGTAAACGGCCTTTCAACTCACTGGCCAACACCTTAACAATGTGCGTGCTCTTCTCACGCACCGGTGCGCCGGACAGGCCGCCCGCCTCATCGGCACATTCCAGACCATGCACCCCTTCGCGACCCAGTGTGGTGTTGGTGGCAATCACCGCATCCATGCCGGCGCCAACCAACGCATTGGCTACTTCGATGGTTTCTTCATCACTCATGTCCGGGGCGATCTTGATCGCCAGCGGCACACGCTTACCGTACTGTGCAGCCAGATCTTCCTGACGCTTGCGCAGAGCTTCGAGCAATTGCTTGAGCGAGTCGCCAAACTGCAGGCTGCGAAGGCCTGGGGTGTTTGGCGAACTGACGTTAACGGTGACGTAGCTGGCGTGCTGATAGACCTTGTCCAGGCACAGCAGGTAGTCATCCACTGCGTTCTCGACCGGCGTATCGAAATTCTTGCCGATATTGATGCCCAGCACGCCCTTGTATTTGGCTGCCTGCACACGGGCCAGCAGGTGATCGACGCCGTGGTTGTTGAAGCCCATGCGATTGATGATCGCCTCGGCCTCAGGCAAGCGGAACAGACGTGGCTTGGGGTTACCGGGCTGTGGCCGCGGCGTTACTGTACCGATTTCAACAAAGCCGAAGCCCAACTGAGCAAAACCATCAATGGCGTCGCCATTCTTGTCCAAGCCGGCAGCCAAACCGACCGGGTTGGGGAATTCCAGCCCCATTACCTTGACCGGTAGCGCGGCCGGGCTCTTGGTCAGTAAACCGTTAAGCCCCAGACGACCGCCGGCACCGATCAAGTCGATGGACAGTTCATGGGAGGCTTCGGGGGAAAGTTTGAACAGCAGCTCGCGGGCCAGGGTATACATGGGCAGGCTTAGCTCGATAAAGTTACAAAGGTCGCGATTATAGCCGGCTGCGCCCCTGATAGGCGAGGCACACGGTGCTGTCAGCCCAAGCGGCGTAGGCTGAGTAACTCACCGGCCGCGCTGAACTCGAGCTCGAAGGAACCATAGACACCGTCATGGGTCAGAAATGGCCGAAAATGGTGAGCCGGCACACTGACACTCCGTCCATCGCGACTTTGCACTAATATCCGGTTGGCACGCCCTTGATAGACCACACGTAAGCGCTCGGCCGATAACGCAATATCAAACACCAGACTGGGCATGGAGGCACCTTTGCAACTGACTGCAGCAATCTTGCCATACGCCGCGTGCCGGCCCGGTAAAAAATGGCTGGGAGCTATTTTTTACCTCGCGCAGCGACGGTCCGAAGCGTGGCCTCCCGGAATGGCAGGCCATAAAAAACCTGTCGGCATGGCCGATAATGCCTGTGCAGGGCTGCGCGGGCTCTGCCAAACTGGCAATGGTGATTTCGGAGTTCGTACCTGGCTATGAGTCTGTCTGAGCAGCCTTCCACCCTCAGCTCACGCCTCGGTGCCTTAGCGCAACGACTAGGCCTTATCGGCCGTGGACAACGCCAGATCCTCGAGCGCGCCAGCCACCTGCGCCTGCCCTTCAGCCCTCTACCGCAAGTGCGTGAAAGCATCTGCTGGCAAGACGGCCCACAGCTACACCGTCTGATAGACCTGCCCCGCAGCGCACTCTCAGGCCCAGTCCAGGAAGACAAAGCGCAAGCTCACGCCATGCTGGTGCGGGTGATTGAAGCGCAAGAACAGCAATTGACCTCGTTCGACCTGCGCATGATCGATGGCCTATCGACCTGCAATCCTCAGCAAGCCTGCCATACCAGCTTTGAAGTCTTCGCTGCCAGTGAACCGTGCCGCCAAGTGCGCATCATCAGTTACAAAGACTTCGTCAAAACCATTAGCTTGGCGCTACCGCGCTTTCTCGCAGGCGAACCCATCAACCTGCGCCAAGCCAGTTGGCGGGGGGAGCGAGTGTTCTGGACGGGTGAACACCACAGTGAATCCTTCGCCTGCGCCATCGCCTATGCACGCCGGCGTGAGCTGGAGGTTAACCTGCCGGCAGAACTCAGCCATTACCGACTGAGCGATAAAGGGCTCAGTAACCTGCAACAGCACTACCACGTACTGGGCATGCCCAATACGGCCTGGAGCGACCCAGCTTTTATGGCGTTGCTATTGGACAACGGCCTGCCCTACGCGCGCCTATCTCTGCTGGGCGGCCCTGGCTCGCCCGAGTTTCTCCTGTTGCCCAAGCACTCAACTGAGGCCACAGCCCTTGGTGAAGGCCTGCGCCTGGCCGGTGCGCCGGATGTGGTGGGCTATTTAAAGCAATTGCAGGTGCAGCGCTAATTCCGCTGGCTTCTCCATTCTAAAAACATAAAAAACCCGCTGCCTTTACGGCAGCGGGTTAATCATCTGCACGCAGATCAGACCGTTACTTTGAGGCTGTCATCTCCCAACATCGCCGATATCACACCGGCAGCATCCATGGCGCCATAAGCGGCTTGCAGGTTGATCCCCTCCAACACAATGGTTTGACCTGTTCCGCCACCAGCTCCAGCATTAGCATCCACCGTTATCGTGGTGTTGGTGCTGAAGGCAAAGGTCAGGTACTGGCTCAAACTGCCGGCAGTATCATCCTCACCGACCAGCAACTGAGACAGATCCAGTGAGTCAACGCCTTTAGCAAAGTCGGTCACCGTAGTGGTGCCTGTATTACCTAGCAGCCATTTAAAGGTATCAGCACCCTGACCGCCGGTCAGCGTATCGCTACCACCACTGCCAATCAGGATGTCGTCACCGTCAAGACCTACTAACGAGTTGTTGCCGCTGGTGCCGGTCAGAACATCGCCAAAACGCGAACCGACAAGGTTCTCAATGGAGTTCAACGTATCCGAACCAGCACCCCCGGTGTTCTGAGCTGTGCCAATACCCAAGTCCACCGTTACGCCGCTAATGGCATCGAAATACCCAGCAGTATCAGTACCCGTGCCACCGTTAAGGGCATCGTCGCCACTGCCTCCGACCAGCAAGTCGTTGTTGTTGTCTCCGTTGAGCTCATCGTTACCATCGTTGCCAATCAGGATGTCATTGCCATTACCGCCATTAAGGGTATGGGCGCCGCTCAAACCATCCACCAAAATGTCAGCACTGCTTGTGCCATCTAGATCGCCGCTGGTATCCAGCGTGATCGTTACCGTGGAGGTGTTATTATCTCCGCCACCTGAGGACGCCGTATAGTTGAAGTCAGAATTGCTACTGCCGAGGAACCCATTCCCGTTGTTGTCGTTGAAGTTCACCGCACCATAGTAGCTGGTGCCGGCCGTATGCGAGCCGACACCACCGGTGACCGAGCTGATGCCGCTGATATCCAGGCGGCCATCCGGATCGCTGTCGTCCCACAGCAAGGCCCATTCAGGTATCGCCACAGAAACGTTGCCGACGTTAGTGCGAACAGCATCACCACTGGTACTAGTGCTATCACCGGTCGCTGTAATGTTGATAGTCGCCGTATCGAGCACACTCAGTGCACCGCCGCCAACTTGGCCTTCATCGTTGATCATCAGTAACAGTGTCGCGGCCAGCGCAGGTGCATTGACCGCGCTGTAGCTGATGCTGCCGGCGGAACCACCACCCGTATCGATACCACCCAGCAGGTTGTTCAGCTGCGTGAGGGTACCTCTGAATGTTACTTGCGAGGTGCCACTACCGCTGAGGTTGGCAATACCACTATTGCCCGCAGTGACAGTTAAGGAGCCCTGAGAAACTGCCAGAGTGACTGTCCTCAGCCCTGTTCCGCCATCAATATCCCCCACCGACATGCCAGTACCACTCAATACCAAACTGCTGCCTTCTGTGGCGTTGTAGCTCGCGTTGGTGATAGTTGCCGCCGGTGCATCATTGACGGGTGTCACGTTGATAGTGAGTTGATTCGACGTCGGATCAAGATCCGTACCGCCATTCCCAACCCCACCGTTGTCACGCACCTGGAAGGTGATATTGGCGTAGCCATTGCCGTTAGCATTTGCGGCCGGCGTGAACACCAGCAAACCAAGATTGCCAACGGCGATCTCTGCAGGCACCGCGCCACCGTTATAGCTAAGCGAACCAGCGCCACTAAACGCGGTAATTTTCACCGACATCAAGCTGTCGCCGTCCGAGTCGCTAAAGCCGAAGTCAGCGCCGGAGAATACTTTGCTGCCGTCTTCGAGCACGCTGAGAGTTGCATCGCTGCCACTGGGTGCCTGATTAACGTCGAGTATGGTCACCGTCAGGTTTGCACTGGAAGGGTCGCCGTCTTTGTCCAGGATGGTGTAGGTGAATACCTCATTGGAGTTGGCAGTAACCGATACCGGGGCTACATAGCTCCAGGCTCCGGTGGCGAAGCTGAAACTCAGCTTGCCGCCCATAGCGGTTGTGATGTTGCTTAGTGAGTTGCCCGCAATGTTTGGTCCAGTGCTGGGGTCGATAATGGCGCCGCCGTCCCACACATAGGTAATGCCGTTGATTGAGATGGACTGAATCCGGCCAGCGCCATCGGCACCGAACGCATCATCACCACCGCCCACCGCATTGTTGTTGCCCAGCAGCACATTGCCACTGACATCGCCGCCGGCGATCTGATCCAGCAGGGTGTCGATCAGGTCATCAAAATCAGCAACCAAGATCGGAGCGCCGCTGCCATCCAGATCGACGTCCTGCAAACGGGCATTGTTGATGCCATCGCCGACGCCAATAGTGGTGACGTTGATGCCATTGCTATCAACAAAGTTATTCCAGGCAGTCGCCGTGGCATCGCTCAATGAGTTACCACCAGTGCCGGTCTGCTGGTTGGGGTTGCCATCACTGATAAAGAATACTTGATTGCTCCAGCCCGAGATGGGGCTGTAAACCGCCATGGTTTCCTGAATACCATCCGTGAAGTCCGTGTTACCACTGAACGGACGACTGGCGATGATGCTGTCGACCTGCGCATTAAAGGCCGCCAGCGTGGTTACCGGGGCATAGGCCAGCGAGTCCGAGGAGAACGCCACGACAGTAACTTTCACATCGCCACTGGTGCCGTTAAAGAGCGCCTGACCAGCCGCCTTAACCGCATTCATCATGGTGTTGAATTCGCTGTTGCTAATGCTGCCGCTGGAGTCCAACACAAAGGCGACGTTGAAATCCTCACCGCTGCCTTCGACTACCGAGGCGAAATCGTTCTGCGCCAACGGCGTATCGTCGTCGACGTTGATCGCCAAGGTGCCAGTAGCGGTATCGCCATCCTTGTCAGTGACTTGATAGGTCAAGTTAAAGGACTGGTTGTTCTCCGCGTTGCCCGTGGCATGCTGGATCGATGCGTTCTGCGTCACGGTGTAGGCACCGGTGGCGCTGTTCATGGTTACAGTCAGCACCAAGGATGCACCCTGACTGATCAGCAACGAGCCCCCAGGACCTGCCGCATAATTGAAGCTGCTGGGTGCAACGCTGGTCAGCCATTGCACGGTCCCTGCACCATCTGCACCGAAGTTGAGGCTGAGCGTACCGCTGGTATTGACCGAGTTTGGACTGTCATCACCCGTGCCGCTCGGGATGCCGTTGGCCAGGGCATCATCGTCCAGCTGAACAGTGGCATTGCTGCTGGTGGTAGGGCCATCATCTTTAAAGCTGATAGCACCGCCCAGGTTTACAGTGGTTACGGCGATATCCCCGTCGCCATCCGTAACGGTAGCGCTCAGCTTCACCAAGCCATCGGAAGCCAGGCTGGATTCCTGATCGGCAGTGGTGTTCGGCGTATGCATAATCGACCGCTGCTGATCCAGTGTGACCTGACCGCTCGCATTTACCGACACGGTGAAAGAAACACTACCGGCAACACCGCCTACACGGCCCACGATCACACCGGCCTCGTTGTACAACAGGATATTGCTGCCGCTGGCAGAGTCATCCAAACCACTGTCGACACCAGATGCACTGACACTCAGGCTATAGACCGTAGTACCTGCACCATCCGCGCCGTAGTTAGCACTGAACAAGCCGCCAAAATTGGCTGTGACATCACTCAGCAGGTCACTTTCATCTACTTGCAGGCTGTTATTAGCAGGGGCTGCGGCACTGACGCTAGGACCATCGTCATCGAAGGCCACCTTGCCGCCTAAATCCAGTATCTGACTAGCGGTTGCAGTATCGCCGTCACCGTCAGTGATGGTGGCGGTGGCTTTCAAACCAACCAGGTTGCTCGCAAGTACGGCTTCTTGTGCGCTGTAGTTGCTGGTTGCGCCACCTGGGTTATGGTCGATCTCCTTGAGCTGGGTCAGGGTCACTTGCCCGGTGCCATTCACCGACAAGGTGAAGACACTGTTGCTGGCATTCACGCCTGCCTCGCTCGCTGAGGTAGAGCCGGTAATCACCCCAGCGTTCTCATAGAGGTAGATCGTTGCCCCATCGCTGCTCAAGCCAGACGAGGCTCCTTCTGGCGCAATCAGGGTCATGCTGTAAGCGGTTACAACCGCACCCGCGCCATCTGCGCCATAACTTGATGCAGTGATCGAGAACGCCGAGCTGAAGCTTGCGCTGCCTGTATCTGACGCCGTGCCGAGGGTCTGAGAATCCTGGGTGTTGAGTACCGGTACAGGGCTGGTACCAAAGCCCAAGCTGATACTGGGACCGTCATCATCGAAAGCCACCTTGCCGCCCAGATCCAGTACCGCGCTATCAACGTGCGTATCACCGTCATAGTCAGTGATACTCGCCGTACCGGTAAGCCCAACCAGATTGGAAGCCAGAATAGCTTCCTGTACATCGTAATTACTGATTGCGCCACCTGGCTTGTGATCAATTTCAGCAAACTGACTGAGAGTCACCAGCCCAGCGCCGTTAACCACCAGGGTGAACACGGTGTTGCTGGCATTTACCCCTGCTTCGCTACCCGCAGTCGAACCAGTAATGACGCCACCGCTTTCATACAATTTGACGGTGAGGTTGTTACTGCTCAGGCCAGACAGAGCACCTTCAGCAACCAGCAGGCCGAGCGAGTAGCTCCACGACACGACGCCAGGACCGTCAGCACCATGATTTGAAGCCGCCGAGAAGGCGCCGCTGAAATTAGTGCTCGCAGTGTCGGTATTCGTTCCGGTGGTTTGTGCATCTTGAGTATTGAGCCCTGCCGGCAGCTGGCCACTCAAGCTTGCATCAACCAGCGGGATATCATCTTCGACATGGATCAGGAAGCCACCAGACAACACCAGTGGGTTAACCCCATTGCTGGCCAACAGAATGCTGCTGAAGTCCAGCGTCAACAATTGCGCGTCATTGCTTACATCAAGTGGATGATCCAGGGACTTGTCCAGATTGAACGTGTAGTCGCCATTACTGGCCACCTGCAGGGTGAACACCACAGGGCCCGTTGCACCCGCTTTAGCGGTCAGGGTATCGCCGAGCACACTGTAGACCAACGCCACACCGCCTGAACTGGCAGGCGTAATACCGCCAAGAGCCGCTGGCGCAGTCGACAGGGTGAACTGCGCACCGGCATCCGGCCCCACCACCAGCGATGCCACCGAACCAGTGGCAACATCGGTCACTGAATCTGGGTCAATGATGCCAGTAGGCAGGTTATCTTCATCGACGTAGCCTTCAACAGGGCTGCTGTCTTCGACATAAACCGTCAAGGTAGCAGTCGATGTATCGCCGTCCTTGTCCACGATGCTGTAGGTGAAGGTCTCAGTTTTATCACCCAGCACATTCGAGGGGGCCTGGTAGGTCCAAGCGCCCGTGCTGAAGTTGAAATCGAGCGTGCCACCTTCAGGAGTCGCTATATCAGTCAGCTGGCTACCAACAATATTCGGCCCGCTGCTCGGATCGATAACGCCAGCCCCATCCCATACATACGTAATGCCATTGATCACGATGGATTGAATGTAGCCTGGGCCATCGGCACCGAAACTATCATCGTCACCGCCACCTGCAGCGTTGTCGCTGCCAAGCAGGACATTGCCGCTGACTAATGCGCCAATTTGACCCAGCAAGGTATCGATAAGGTCATCGAAGTTACCCACAAGAATCGGTGCGCCAGCACCATCCAGATCGACATCCTGCAACCGCGGCAGATTAATCCCATCGCCCACCCCAATGGTGGTGACATTAATACTGTTGCTGTCGACGAAGTTATTCCAGGCAGCGGCAGTCACATCATCCAGGGAATTGCCACCAGTACCCGTTTGTTCATTCGGGTTGCCGTCACTGATAAAGAACACTTGGTTGCTTGCGCCCGAAACAGGCACGTAAGTCGCCATAGTTTCCTGAATGCCGTCAGTGAAATCAGTACCGCCGCTGAACGGACGATTGGCAATGATGCTGTCGACCTGTGCATTAAAGGCGGCCAGGGTGGTCACTGGCGGGTAAGACACTGAGTTAGAGGAGAACGCCACGATGGTGACTTTCACATCACCATTGGTGCCATTAAAAAGCTCCTGCCCCGCCGCTTTCACCGCATTCATCATCGTGTTGAATGCACTGTTGTCGATGCTGCCACTTGAGTCGAGCACAAAGGCAACGTTGAAGTCTTGGTCTTGGCTGGCCGCCACACTGGCGACGTCATTGCGAGCTAACGGGGTGTCATCGTCGACATTGATCGACAACGTACCCTCAGCCTTGTCGCCGTCCTTGTCGGTTACCTGATAGTTCAGAGTAAAGGCCTGGTTGTTCTCCAAATCAGCATTGGCATGCTGGATTGGTGCGTTCTGAGTGACGGTGTAAGCACCGCTAGCGGTATTCAGCGTCAGCGTCAGCACTGTGGTAGCGCCTTGCTTCACCAACAGTTGTGAGCCATCCGGGCTTGCCTGATAGGTGAAGCCGCCCGGTGCTCCGGAATCCAGCCATTTCACGGTACCGGCACCGTCAGCACCGAAGTTCAGCCCCAGCGTACCGCTGACGTTTAGTGCATCAACGTCATCATTCGTGCCGCCCGGGATACCGTTGGCAAGGGCGTCGTCGTCGAGTTGCACCAAGCCATTCGGTAGCACACTTGGGCCGTCATCTTTAAAGCTGATGACCTTACCAATATCAAGGCTGGCGCTGGCCTGGTCACCATCTCCATCGGTCACGACGGCATTCAAGCTGACATGCCCCGCGCCAAGGAACTTGGCTTCATCTGGATCGCCTGTTGGATGAACAATGACTCGCAGTTGATCCAGCTTGACCGTGCCAGCGGCATCAACACTCAAGGTGAACACCAACTGATTGCTACCCGAGGTACGCCCTTCGATAACCGTACCATTCAAGCTGAGCACTACCGACTGGTTGGTCTCGGTATCCACCAACCCCGAATTGGCATTCTGCACGGCCAGCTTATAGGTCAGGCTTTGCAGGCCATCAGCCCCAGGCTGCACGTTGAAAACACCACTGAAATTAGCCGTGGCATCTATATGGAAGGCCGACTCATCAACCTGCAGTGCAGAACCCCAGGTGACATTGGTGCCGACATCGTTGTAGTCGTAATCCGAGGTGAGTGTTTTGTCCTCCCAGTTCTGATTACCTGCGTTGCCGGTATCCTGCAAATGCGAGCCACCAGGATTCAGGCTGGCATCACTGAACAGCACATTGGCACCGTCTGCCCCCACTAGCGGCACACCACCTAGCTGAGCCTGCCACTGACCTGCAACAAACTCGAAGGTCACAATTGAGCCGTTAGCCAGGCCTGCATTGGCTCCGCCATTAGGGATGATAAAGAAGCCGGTATTGGCTGGATCCAGGCCACTGAGATCAGCCACATCGCCAACCGACTGATCATGTACGTTGGCCCAAATCACTTTACCGTCTAGCGGTGAACCGTCTGGCGCCTTGTTGTAGTAACCATAGGAGTTGCTAAAGCCCGCATCGGTGCCCTGGAAGGTGACAAAGGAAGTCACACCAATATTCCCGGCCTGAATGGTCGGGGTATCGTCATCGATCGTCACAACCAATGAACCAGTAGCCGAGTCGTTATCACCGTCAGTCACCGTGTAACCGATGTTTAGGGTGATATCGTCTTCGGTGCCGCTCACGGGGTGCATCAGCGGCTTCAACAAGTTGATGGTGTAGGCGCCGCTGGCTGGGTCAGTGAGCACCACTGTCAGCAATGCCCCGCGGACAGAGCTGATCGTCAGGGTATTGGAAGGAGCATCCCAGCTGGATGTCACGGCCTCCGAGCCCAAGTTCAGCGGACCGCTGAGCGCGATGGATTTGAGGCCATCGGCACCGGCATTGAATGCCAAATTCCCATTGGTGCTGGTAGCAGCGCCGGCAACATCGCCTGGGCCACCATTTATGCCGCCAAGCAGACCCTCATCATCCAGAACAACCGCTGCCGCAGTCTTGCCAGCCACGGGGCCATCGTCTTCGAAGCTGAAGACACCCGCTGCACCCAGGTCAATCGAGGCGCTGTCGCTGTCGCCATCGTCGTCGGTTACGGTCTGGGTCAGCAGCAGTGCACCTTCAGTCAGGGCCAGTACTTCGCTGTCATCGGCATCGGCGGTGTCGTCGTGCCAGAGGTTGTCCAGCAGCTCCAGGGTCACTTCACCACTGACCGGGTCGATGGTCAGGGTGAAATACGCCACGCCACCGGCACTGCCGGTAATCACGTTACCCAGCTGGTTCAGGACGATCTGTTCGCCTTTGCCCAATGGGGCACTGGCGTCCACCGCAAACAGGCCGCTCGGTACATCGTCGCCGCTCAGTTC
>NZ_FMTL01000016.1:2500-4232 GCF_900099645.1 Pseudomonas peli
GGCTTAGAAGCAGCCACCCTTTAAAGAAAGCGTAATAGCTCACTAGTCGAGTCGGCCTGCGCGGAAGATGTAACGGGGCTCAAACCATACACCGAAGCTACGGGTTCAACGTAAGTTGAGCGGTAGAGGAGCGTTCTGTAAGCCTGTGAAGGTGAGTTGAGAAGCTTGCTGGAGGTATCAGAAGTGCGAATGCTGACATGAGTAACGACAATGGGAGTGAAAAACTCCCACGCCGAAAGACCAAGGTTTCCTGCGCAACGTTAATCGACGCAGGGTGAGTCGGCCCCTAAGGCGAGGCAGAAATGCGTAGTCGATGGGAAACGGGTTAATATTCCCGTACTTCTAATTACTGCGATGGAGGGACGGAGAAGGCTAGGCCAGCACGGCGTTGGTTGTCCGTGTTTAAGGTGGTAGGCTGATTTCTTAGGTAAATCCGGGAAATCAAGGCCGAGAACTGATGACGAGTTATCTTTTAGATGACGAAGTGGTTGATGCCATGCTTCCAGGAAAAGCTTCTAAGCTTCAGGTAATTAGGAACCGTACCCCAAACCGACACAGGTGGTTAGGTAGAGAATACCAAGGCGCTTGAGAGAACTCGGGTGAAGGAACTAGGCAAAATGGCACCGTAACTTCGGGAGAAGGTGCGCCGGTGAGGGTGAAGCATTTACTGCGTAAGCCCATGCCGGTCGAAGATACCAGGCCGCTGCGACTGTTTATTAAAAACACAGCACTCTGCAAACACGAAAGTGGACGTATAGGGTGTGACGCCTGCCCGGTGCCGGAAGGTTAATTGATGGGGTTAGCTAACGCGAAGCTCTTGATCGAAGCCCCGGTAAACGGCGGCCGTAACTATAACGGTCCTAAGGTAGCGAAATTCCTTGTCGGGTAAGTTCCGACCTGCACGAATGGCGTAACGATGGCGGCGCTGTCTCCACCCGAGACTCAGTGAAATTGAAATCGCTGTGAAGATGCAGTGTATCCGCGGCTAGACGGAAAGACCCCGTGAACCTTTACTATAGCTTTGCACTGGACTTTGAGTTTACTTGTGTAGGATAGGTGGGAGGCTTTGAAGCGTGGACGCCAGTTCGCGTGGAGCCAACCTTGAAATACCACCCTGGTAACCTTGAGGTTCTAACTCTGGTCCGTTATCCGGATCGAGGACAGTGTATGGTGGGTAGTTTGACTGGGGCGGTCTCCTCCTAAAGAGTAACGGAGGAGTACGAAGGTGCGCTCAGACCGGTCGGAAATCGGTCGTAGAGTATAAAGGCAAAAGCGCGCTTGACTGCGAGACAGACACGTCGAGCAGGTACGAAAGTAGGTCTTAGTGATCCGGTGGTTCTGTATGGAAGGGCCATCGCTCAACGGATAAAAGGTACTCCGGGGATAACAGGCTGATACCGCCCAAGAGTTCATATCGACGGCGGTGTTTGGCACCTCGATGTCGGCTCATCACATCCTGGGGCTGAAGCCGGTCCCAAGGGTATGGCTGTTCGCCATTTAAAGTGGTACGCGAGCTGGGTTTAGAACGTCGTGAGACAGTTCGGTCCCTATCTGCCGTGGACGTTTGAGATTTGAGAGGGGCTGCTCCTAGTACGAGAGGACCGGAGTGGACGAACCTCTGGTGTTCCGGTTGTCACGCCAGTGGCATTGCCGGGTAGCTATGTTCGGAAAAGATAACCGCTGAAAGCATCTAAGCGGGAAACTTGCCTCGAGATGAGATCTCACTGGAACC
>NZ_FMTL01000007.1 GCF_900099645.1 Pseudomonas peli
GTTCAAAATCACTTGGGCATTTCGTTGAGATGGGCGGCTGAGTATTCTTAATAGCCGCTTTTCCCTGCTCGGATGTGATCGACCGCTTCTGGCCGACAGATGCCGGTCATGACGAGCATCTGTCGGTAAATTTATGCGGTTTCAGTGGTCCTCACCATTTTTCACGGTATGGACGCACTTCGGAGATAAAGGTCCAGGCATCCTTAGGCTGATGTGCCAAGTGAAAGACTTCAGCGGCGATGCTATTGGGTTGGATGAAGAAATCATCCGGTGCTTTGTTATACATCTCGCGGGCCCAAGGCACATCGATTACGGCATCGATGACAAGGTAAGCAACGTGGATACCCTTGGGTCCCAGATCCCTGGCCAGCGATTCGGCGAGAATACGTTGTGCGGCCTTGGTGGGTGCGAACCCAGCAAAGTTTGGTGAACCCCTCAGCGCAGAAGTGTTGCCCGTGACGATGATGGCTCCTTCACCTGCCTCGATCATTGCCGGTGCCACCATTTGTGCCAGGTTCAACAGCGCCATGGTGTTGATTTCGAAGTTGCGGCGCAGGGTGTTCGGGTCGGTCTCAAGGAAGGGGGCAAAAGAGCCTCCTACCGCGTTGTGCACTATCACTTGGGGCGCGCCAATCTGCTCAACCACCTGTTTAAGCGCGGTGACGTCAGTGACATCGCAGGGCATTGCAAATGCACCTGGCACTTCGGCTTCAAGCTCGGCCAGACGAGCAGTGTCCCGAGCGATCATCGCAACGCGATATCCGCCTGCGGCAAAACGACGAACCAGGGATGAACCCACACCTGGGCCTACACCAGTAATCAGTGCCAAAGGTTGCTGAGTAGATGTAGTCATTATGGTTACGCTCCTGCCAACTGTTCGCGAACAAAATCGAGTCGATCATTGCCAAAGAACAGACTCTCGCCGAGCAAAAAGCTCGGCGCGCCAAAGACGCCGCGCTCGGCAGCTTCCCGGTTGTTTTTTTCAAGCTGCTCAATGGTTTCCGATGCATCGATCAGATCAGCCAGGCTCGCCGTTTCGATACCTGCCGCTGCAAGCGCGTCGAGCACTTCGGCGGTAGTAGTCAGGGTCTGCCCGTCCCGCCAGCAGGCATTGAACAGCGCAGTGGTGATCTGCCATGCGACCTCACTGGACGGCGCAGCAAGTACGGCTCGCGCACAGGCGGCGTTGTTCATGGCGCGCATATCCGGACGCTTGAGCGCGACGCCATAGCGGCGTGCCCAGCGCGCGAGATCGGCAGCTGCATAGCGACCTTTCGCAGAGCAGGTGACAGTGGTTGGCGTATTGCCAACGGCATTCATAACGCTCAGAACATGCATGGGGCGTAGGCTGATATCCGCCGGTAGGCTTTCCAACTGGCTGTACGCCAGATAGCTGTAAGGGCTGACGAAATCAAAGAAAAACTCAACGGTTTGCTTCATGTGCGAGCTCCTGTGCGTGGTGCGTAAGAGCGCGAGTCTTTCGATCCGCGCCTGGTCCGGGTTCCAACTGAATGCGCTGCCGGGAATATTTGCGGCCATCCAGTGTTTGCAGTGGCTTAGTCATTGAGTTGCAGGCTTTTACGGATACCGGCATCGAGAATCCCTGCCGGGGCAAAAGTGCGCAGCAAGCTCAGACGGCCAGCAGCGACACCAGCGGTGTAGCGCAGCTTGGGGCGCGCGGCGCTGGCAGCTTTTACGACGACCTTGGCCACAGCGTCCGGATCATCGGCACTGGCCATCGATTGGCTAAACACCTTGGCGAGGCCCGCACGGACAATGCGGTACTCGTCGAGCGGAGCGTCGGGTTCGATGGTGTTCGCTTCGAATGCGGTCTTGGTAAAGGCCGGTTCGATGACCGCAACGCGGATGCCGCGCGTGCGCAGTTCGTGATCAAGGGCTTCCGAATAGCCCTCTACGGCGTGTTTGCTGGCGGCATACAACGCGATGTAAGGCATGGGCACGACGCCCAGAATCGAGCCGATATTGATAATCCGGCCACTGCCTTGGCGGCGCATATGCGGGACCACGGCGCGGGTCATGCGCACGATGCCAAAGAAGTTCGTGTCGAAGAGCGCCTGGGCCTGTTCGATTGAGCTTTCTTCTGCGCCAGCAGGGGCAATGCCGAAACCGGCATTGTTCACCAGCAGATCGATACGTCCTTCAAGCCGAATCAATTCGCTGACCGCCGCCGATACGGACGCATCATCCGTGACATCGAGAGCCAGCATGGTGACGGCACTTTGCGCAGCCTGGGTTCCGCGCCGGCTGGTGCCATAAACCTTGTAGCCGGCCTGCGCCAGCCGCTTGGCCGTGGCTTCGCCAATGCCGGATGAAGCGCCGGTGACCAGCGCAATAGGGGTGTTGGAAGTCATGGCAGTACCTTCTGAATGAGCTATTCCGGCAACCGCTCGGCGAACAGTTGCGATCAGGGTTGTTGCTGAATGCGCGGCTTAATTGCGCGCACGCAGGCGTCGGGTGCGATAAGTGCCCCAGCTGCTCACGGCCAGCGACTTGACGAACGCCAGCAGGCCGCTTTCGTTGGCGCGCGGCTCACCGCCCTTGGCGATTCGCTTGAGTTGCAGGGAGTACCAGAGAATCTCCATCAGCCCCATGCGGTCGACCGGCTTGATGCCTGTCTTGATGGTACGCACCTGATGTGCGCTGTCCTTACCCCTCAGTAGAGAGGCCGGTGCGTCAGGGTCGATCGCCAGCAGCCGCGCTAGGCCAATGACATCCACTGCGCCGGAAGCCAGCGCGGCATTCATGCCGGCAGCACTGCGGAAACCGCCGGTGAGCATCAGCGGGACTTGCACCACAGCGCGGACTTTTTCGGCGAATTCAAGGAAATAGGCCTCGCGCGCCACGCTGGAGGCTTTCTTTTGCTCCTGGAGGGCGCCGCTCATAGCTGGGGCTTCGTAGGTGCCACCTGATATCTCGATCAGATCGATGCCGGCATCGACCAGTGCCTGAATCGTTGCCAGCGACTCTTCTTCGGTAAAGCCGCCGTGCTGGAAATCTGCGGAGTTGAGCTTGATCGCCACCGGGAAGTCGGCACCTACCTGACGACGAATCTCGGCGTAGACGGCCAGCAGGAAGCGGCGGCGGTTCTCCGGCGAACCGCCCCATTGATCCGTGCGCTGGTTGTGGTGCGGCGAGAGGAACTGGTTGATTAGGTAGCCATGCGCGCCATGGATTTCGATACCGCTGAAACCGGCTTTCTTGCAGATGGCCGCACTACGGCCGAAGCGTTCGATGATGTCCTGAATTTCTGCATGAGTGGCTTCTTCAGGCGTCTCGAAAAACGCCGCCATGTCCTCGCGAAACGGCACCGCCGATGGCGCGATATTGCGTGCGTTCAGGCCTTTGGTTGACTGCTTGCCGGGGTGGTTGAGCTGCACCCAGATGGCCGCGCCCTGATCGGTGGCGGCGCGCGCCCACTGTTGCAGGACAGGCAGATCCGCTTCGTCCTCGATCACCACGTTGCCCGGTTCACCCAGTGCCCGGCGATCGATCATCACGTTACCAGTTAGGATCAGGCCGATGCCGGATGCGGCCCAACGCCGGTAAAGCGTGACCAGCCCCAGGGTCGCACGGTTGTCATAGGTGCCCAACGCCTCGCTCATGGATGCCTTGGCCAGACGATTACGCAACAGGCTGCCGTTAGGCAGGCGCAGCTGCTGCGCCAGGGAGTTTGTGTTGAGCGAAGTAGATTGGGACATATGAGGGTTACCTTAAAATGAGATGAGCAAGTCTCTTTGTCTGTAGGGCATCGGAATTGCCTGCGGAGCGACATCTGACACTGGCGGGGTTTATGATGATGGTCATAATCAAAATGGTCAAGGGTTTTGATTATGACCAACATCAATGTATTCTTGCTGAGCTGATAACGGCACAAAGAGGAGCCGGAATGAAGGTTACAAAGGCGCAGGTAGAGGCAAATCGGGCCCACATAGTCGAAACGGCCTGCAGGCTATTTCGAGGGCGCGGTTACGACGGTGTAGGCGTGGCGGAGCTGATGGCGACTGCCGGCCTCACCCATGGTGGGTTCTACCGGCACTTCGCTTCCAAGGCGGAGCTGATGGCCGAAGCGGCCGCCTGTGGGGTGGCCAAGACCACGTCGCTGCTGGATGGAGTGAATATGGCCGACTTTATTGGCCACTACCTCTCGCGTGAGCATCGCGACGACCGCAGTGGCGGTTGCACACTAGCCGCGCTGAGCGGTGACGCGGCGCGGCAGCCCGATGCGATCAAGGCGACGTTCGCCACGGGACTCGAAAATATGCTGGCCGACCTGCTTGATGCAGGGAGCGCCCGCAGCGAAGAGGCGCAGCGGCACGCGCGGGCCCGGATGATTGAAACCATTGCTCATGCGTTGGGCGCCCTGGTGTTGTCGCGAGCCTGTCCTGATGATTCGCCGCTGGCAGATGAAATTCTGAAGACCTGCCGCACAGCGATTCTTGACTCGATAACGACTGGGTAACGCCTTCAGATCAAGTTTATGCATCGTTTCAGGGGCGATATTTCGGCACGCCTAATTCTGTTGCGTTATCGCCTGCTCAGATCAAGGCAGTCCTGGTGCGGCTGATTGAATTTCCTTTCATGAGACTTAAAGTCGGATCGAGTACCGAGCCACCCCTGATTTTGTAGGCGCTCAATGGCTGCTACTGGCCGGTTTCTGCCTGTGGCTACCAGTAGCACTGGTTGCCAGCTATGCCGCTATCGTCCATGCGATACGGTAGTCATATCGCAGATTTTGGGCCCCAATCTTGAGTAGCAGAGCTCCTGGCATCGGCTTGCTACACATCGGGCCGGCCCAGAAAAGGTGAGTCAGGGGCTGGCTGCGATATCCCGGATAGACCAGCAAGGATTTGGGCTGTGCTGGTCCCGGGAATGGAGGTGAAGAAGGTGTTATGGCCGCTTCATGTCGCGGCTGGCCTCATTCTGAATTGTGTCAGTGGAGCCGATCAGGCGTCGGATAGAAGCCCTGAGGTAGAAATGCCTGATAGTCCACCAGGGATTGGTATCCACCTGGCTGGAACGAGGCGATGACGTAGAAGCTTCCTGTGTATGTATGCAATACCCAGAACTCTCCCTCCAGTTCGATACGCAGGATGTCTGAGGTGCGAATCAGACGCCCATCGGTAAATCGCCCCCCGAGCGGATCAGCCCTGACATGTCGATGCGTTACTCCCAGGCAGCAGCATACCGCGATATGGGCGTCAGTGAGATAGGCCGTGACCGGTTTGCTGAAAGGGTATGCCTGCGCCTTGAGCAGCTTCTGCATATTCTCGGGGGAAACTGGGCGCATTGCTGCTCCTTACAGACCAATGATCAACTTTGGGTTGAAGCCGTGTGCTCTCCGGGATACTTCATGGCTTATATCAAGCATGAAATGGTATCGGCGCTGGCAGGCTTACGAGTACCGGGCCCCAGTAGCAGGTACACAGAATTGAGCGTTCTGAAATGAAATCCCTCACTGAACTGATGCAGTAGCGAAGTCCTCACGAAGTCGCCGACATCCCATCTTCGCTCGCTGTCGAAGATAACCTGGTGCGCATAGATCAAAGCCGGCTGGCGTTGTGTCTTCTCCAGGGCATGCCGTTGTGCGTCTGTGGTCTCTATATCGAGCCACATCCAGTCACGCACTAGGCAAAAATTTCCATTGGGGAAGTTTTTTCGGGCATAGCGGAGTGCTTCTTCGTCGGACATGGAGCAGCCGGGCAGAGGTACCCCTGTAACCTGTAAAAGCCCAATCAAGGCGCTGAGGTCAGTCATCTCTTGAACCCCAGCCGTAGGTGTAAGGGAAGTTGGGATCCAGTCGCGCGATTTGTAGCGCGCTTGTCAGGGCTTCTGCATCGGCGAGGCCTGCGCGCCCTGAGCCTTTTCCGATTGTCGTGACTAGATGCTCCATGATTAGCTCCAGTCTCTCGGTGGCAGTCCTGAAACTAAACCGCTCCATGTTGGCAATGACGTTGCACAGCAGATCAATTGCCTGCGGCAATTGATTTACCGAGACGGTACCGAAGCTACCCCCAAAAGCTGTCGTGAATTCCCGCTCCATCCTTGCGACCCGCGTAATTTGCCCGTTGGGGGCCCCGTGCATGCTCTGCCAGAGCGTTATTGCGTTCAGGACTTCTTGGGGCGTGGGAGTTAAGAACTCTTTTGGACGTTTGGTCGTCATGATGGCTGCCCTTAATTAGAGCGCCAGTTGGCGGTTTTTCTGAAGCGAGGAGAGCATTTTCCTGAGAGTGTGAGCCATCTGATCTTGTTTCTTGGACAGCTGTAGTGCTCTTCGCAGATCAGCATTTTTCTCCAGCAGCTGTGCGGTGTCGTGATCGGCCCTGCTCCATGCAGAGCGATACTTGTTCAAGTACTCAATGGCTGCGGGCCTGCTATTCGGGCAAAGTTGATCCAGGATGTGATCAATGAAGTCTGGAGTCAGACGTAGCGGCAAGTAGTAGAGCGAGCCCCCAGCTTCCTGTGCCTCCTCAACACGGAGTTCGTCCCCAAACTCTGTGATCGCAAGCTCTGCCAGGGACGCTTGTGCACCGAACAACTGAAGCAGTGATTTCAGCTCCACGCGGAGTTGCAGCGATTCCATGTTCATCTTGAGCTGAATCTTGCCGCCTGCAGGTGTGGTTTCTGTCGTGGTGATCATGGGCTTCTCCAGAAATTTGAAAATCTGATTTGTGTTTATTGACAGTGGTCTGTCGGTGGTGGTAGCGAAACAAGGTAATGCTATGCCGTCACGATATGTCGCGTCAAAGGTGGCTTGATACTTCCTTTTCTGGGCGCGATAGATGAGCTACGAAAAGGTGCTGGGCGAGGTAGTCAGAGATGTGAGGCTTCGGGCTGGCCTCACGCATGAAGCTTGTGCTGAAGTCGTCAACGCTACCCACTTACGCCAGATCGAAAAGGGGCTGGCCGCAGTCAGAATTGATACGCTGGTAGCCCTATGTGGAGTACTGGGTGTATCACCAAGCCAACTGCTTTTGGTTGCTGAGGCGCGTTCGGCTGGTCAGGAGGTTGAAGAGCACCTGGGCGCGAACAGCAAGCAAATTCGGTGCGGGGCGTTTCGAACCTGTCACCTCAAAAGATGCAGCGAGAGGAATTCGCGGGCAGAAGGCTGATGCGACTCGCGATGAGACTCGTCGATTGCAGGCCGAAGGCCTATCTAAAGCTGATATCGCACGTCAGTTAGGCGTCACGGTGAGGACCGTCGAGCGTTATTGGGTCAAGCCTGTCACTCAGAAGTGACTAGGCGGCATCTAAATTGGAGTTCACATCTTATGCGACATAGTACGTCTGTTGCAGCGGGGCCGTGCGACAGCTCAAGTGAGGCAGATGTGGTACGGCAATACTCACTGTGTGTCCCGCTTCCGGCAATACGCAGCTCCTTTCTCCGGCCTGAACACCTAATCCCGTACCCGTTTGGGAGGTAGCACAAGCCCAATGGAGTGCTGCCTGGGTGTCAATCTGCGAGCTAAAGCGCTCGTCGCGTTCCGTAGCAGCAAAAATGAAACGGTACGCAAAACGGTACGCAAATTTTTTATCGAGCCCATAAACGACAAAAGGCCAGCGCGATGGCTGACCTAAGTCGTTGTTTCATATGGTGGGCCCACACGGACTCGAACCGTGGACCAAAGGATTATGAGTCCTCTGCTCTAACCAACTGAGCTATGGGCCCTCAGAGGCGGGCGGATTATACCGGTGCCTTCTCGGCAGCGCCAACCGAATGGCGCGGGGTGAGGAAGTTTTGTGCGAAGGCGTCCGCATGGATCGCGCGGCTTACAACGAAACCTTGGATTTGCTCGCACCCTTCGGCAGCGAGGAACAGTTCCTGGGCTTTGGTTTCCACCCCTTCGGCGATTACGGTCAGTTGCATGCTACGGCCCAGCGCCATGATGGCGCGCACAATGGCAACGTCATTGCTGTCGTTGGGCAGGCCGCGCACGAAGGATTGGTCGATTTTCAGGGTGTCGACCGGCAAGCGCTTTAGGTAGCTGAGCGAGGAGTAGCCGGTGCCGAAGTCGTCGATGGCCAGCTGGATGCCCAGGCTTTTCAGCTGATGCAGCAGGTTCAGCGCTTCTTCGGCTTGGTTCATGATGAAGCTTTCGGTGATTTCCAGTTGCAGCAGTTCGGGGGCCAGGTTGTGGTCTTCCAGCAGGCTAGAGATGCGTGTCAGCAGGTGTGGTTGGCGCAGTTGAACGCCAGTCAGGTTGACCGACAGCGGGCCGAACGGTGCGTGATGTTGTTGCCATTGCTGCATTTGCCAGCAGGCCCGGCGCAGTACCCAGTCACCGAGGGCGATGATCAGGCCGGTTTCTTCGGCCAGGGGTATAAAGCGGTCCGGCGGGATCTCACCAAAAATCGGGTGGTGCCAGCGCAGCAGGGCTTCGGCGCCGATCAGGCGGTTGGTACTCAGGCTACGTTTAGGCTGGTAGTAAAGCTGCAGTTGTTCCAGTTCGATGGCACGGCGTAATTCGCGCTCAAGGGCCATGCGTTCGGTGGCCTGGAAGGTCAGGTCGCGGGTGTAGCGCTCCACGCGGTTGCGGCCGCGCGCCTTGGAGCGGTACATGGCGGCGTCGGCATTTTTCACCAGGGTGGCGACATCTTCTCCGTCGTCGGGGTAGCGGCTGATGCCAATACTGGCGCTAATAAACAGCTCTTGTTCGTCGAACCGGAAGGGCAAGCTGAAGCACTCGAGTAGCTTGTGCGCGACCCGCTCGGCGTCCTCTGCGTGCTGCAGGCCCGGCAGCAGGATGATGAATTCATCACCGCCCAGGCGAGCCACCGTATCGATATCACGCAGGTGGGTTTTCAAGCGTTCGGCAATGCTCCTGAGCAGTTGGTCGCCGACCGGGTGGCCAAGGCTGTCGTTGATGTTTTTGAAGCGGTCGAGGTCAATAAACAGCACTGCGCCCATGCGTTTGTCGACGCGGGCATCTTCAAGGGCGGCGCGTAGGCGCGCGTCGAACAGCATGCGGTTGGGCAGATCGGTCAGCGGGTCATGGTGGGCCTGGTGGTCGAGGCTGGCCTGGGCATGTTTGAGTGAACTGATGTCGGCGAAGACGCCGACAAAGTGGGTGATGTGCTCATTGCTGTCGCGTACCGCGCTGATGGTCAGCCACTCGGGGAAGAGCTCACCATTCTTGCGTTTATTCCAGATTTCACCCTGCCAATGCCCAGAGGCGCTGAGGTTGTGCCACATTGCGGCGTAGAAGGCGCTGTCGTGGTTGCCGGAGGCGAGCAGGCGCGGCGACTGGCCGAGGGCTTCGGCCTCGCTGTAGCCGGTAATGGTGGTGAAAGCGCGATTGACCGCAGTAATGCGTTGCTGCAGGTCGGTGATCATCACGCCTTCGGCCGTGCTTTCGAAAACCGTAGCGGCCTGCTTGAGGTTTTCCTGCATTTGCTCGCGCTCGGTGATGTCGCGCGCGATGGTCAGCATGCAGGTGTCGCCTTCAATGGGAATCGGCTGCACCGACATCTCGCAGGTGCGCAGCGAGCCGTTGCGGGTGCGAATAAGCGCGCGGAAGTCGCGGACCGATCCGTGCCGTTGCACGTGCTCGAACATCCGTGTGCGGTCATCCGGGTTGTCCCAAATGCCCAGTTGCAGGGTCGAGCTGTCGGTTGCCTCGTTCATGCTGTAGCCGGTGATGCGGCTGAAGCCTTCGTTGACATCGAGCAACTGGCCGTCGCTTAAGCGGGTGATCAACAGACCATCTGGTGAGGCATGGAAGGCTTTGGCGAATTTGTCTTCGGAGAGTTTCAGACGCTGTTGGGTGTCTTTCAGTTCGCTGATGTCGCGTACGGCCACGACCAGCGTAGTGGTGTCATCCACGGTGACCGGTTGCGCGGAGATGAGTGCAGTGAACTGGCTGCCGTTGCGTCGGCGAAAGGCGCTCTCGATGTTGTGCACGTTGCCTTGGCGCAGCATGTCCAGAATGCGCGGGCCGATGCCTTGCTCGCTCCACAGACCGAGCTCCGAACTAGTATGGCCGACGGCCTCGACGGCGCTGATGCCGAACTGTTGTTCGAAGGTTTTGTTGACGGCGAGCAGGCGGCCGTCGTGCTGATTGAGCAGGGCGATGATGTCCGGGCAGTTGTGGAAGACCGAGGCAAACTTCTGCTCCGAGAGGGCCAGGGCCTGCTCGGTGCGTTTGGTTTCCGTGATGTCGATCAGCAGGCCACGCAGCGTCTGGCTGCCATCTAGGGGTGACAGCGTGACAATGTCGCGCACCCAAACTTCACGGCCGTCGGCAGCGAGCATGCGGTAATCCATGCTGTGGTCACGCCCAGCTTGGGTTTCGCTGCGGCAATAGTCGATTGCGCAGCGTGCATCGTCGGGGTGCAAGACGCGCTCGACAAAACCAGGCGTTAGCCAATCGTGCGCGGGGTAGCCGAGGAGTTTTTCCGCCTGGGGAGCAACGTAGGTGTAGCGAAGGTTGCTAGGGTCCATCTGCCAGGCGACTGCGTTGAGGCTTTCCACCAGGCCACGGTAATGCTGCTCGCTGTTGCGTAGTTCGTTTTCCAGCTGTTCGCGGTTGTGCATTTCACTGCGCAACCGATGGTTGATGCGCAGGATGCTGAAGATGATCAGCAGGGCTGCCAGCAGGCCTGGAAGGCCAAACAGCAGTAGGCTGCGCCAGAATGGTCGAGAGTCGAGTGGATCACTCACCCAGCGCTGCTGAATTTCGGCGATTTCACTAGGTGTGAGTTCGGCCAGCAGTTTGTCGAGTATCCCGGCCAGGATGGCTTGATCCTTGGGTACGGCCATGGCCAGTTGGTAGCGGAGTGGGGTTTGGCCGCTGATGACAATGCCGTCGAGCTTAAGTTGGCGAAGGTGCCAGATGCTGGAGGCGAGGTCACCGACCATGGCATCGGCCTGTCCGGAGGCCAGTGCTTGTAAGGCAGCGGCTACGCTGGGGCGTGGCCAGAGGCGCAGCTCGGGGTGTTTGTCGCGCAGCAGTTCGTGGGTGGCGTAACTGTCGACCACGGCCACACGCAGCCCTCGTAGGTCACGGATTTTGCTGGGTTGCGGACCTTGTTCCTGGCTCAAGATGACAATCGGGAAGTCGAGGTAGGGGCGTGTGAACGTCAGATACTGCTCGCGCTCGGGGGTGGCCATCAGGCTGGGCAGCAGGTGCAGCTTGCCGGTTCGAGCATCGGCCAGCACTTCGCTCCAGTTCTGCGCGGGAGCCGGGCGTAGGGTAATGGCCAGGCGCTGTTCGATCAGCCGAACATAGTCGGCGGCGAGTCCCTGGTACTGTTCGTCACCGTTGATGAACTCGTAAGGCGGCCAGTCACGGTCCACGCCCAGGCTCAGTTGCGGATTTTCAGCCAGCCAGGCCTGTTCTGTGGGCGTCAGTTCAAGGCTGAGGACGGGCGCAGCCCAGCATGCCAAACACAACAGGAGGGTGGCTGCAACACGCGGCATGGATGGGCTCGTTCGCTGGGCAATAAGCAAAAGTGTAGACCTGCCTGGCAAGCCTTGGTAGTTGCCCAGAATGCAAAACCCCCGGCAGGGCCGGGGGTTTTGGTGTTACTCGTCGAGGAAGGAGCGCAGATGCTCGCTTCTCGTCGGGTGGCGCAGCTTGCGCAGCGCCTTGGCTTCGATCTGACGAATCCGCTCGCGGGTTACATCGAACTGCTTACCGACTTCCTCAAGGGTGTGATCGGTATTCATGTCGATGCCGAAGCGCATGCGCAGTACTTTGGCTTCACGCGCGGTGAGGCCGGAGAGTACTTCGCGGGTCGCTTCTTTAAGGCTCTCAACGGTGGCGACATCGATTGGCGACTGCATGGTCGAGTCTTCGATGAAGTCACCTAGATGAGAGTCTTCGTCATCACCGATTGGGGTTTCCATGGAGATCGGCTCTTTAGCGATCTTCAGTACCTTGCGGATCTTGTCCTCAGGCATTTCCATGCGCTCACCCAGCTCTTCCGGGGTCGGTTCACGACCCATTTCCTGCAGCATCTGCCGGGAAATACGGTTGAGCTTGTTGATTGTCTCTATCATGTGCACCGGGATGCGGATGGTCCGCGCCTGGTCAGCAATCGAGCGGGTGATCGCCTGGCGAATCCACCAGGTGGCGTAAGTCGAGAACTTGTAACCGCGACGGTATTCGAACTTGTCCACCGCTTTCATCAGGCCGATGTTGCCTTCCTGAATCAGGTCGAGGAACTGCAGACCGCGGTTGGTGTACTTCTTGGCAATCGAGATCACCAGGCGCAAGTTCGCTTCAACCATCTCTTTCTTCGCGCGACGGGCCTTGGCCTCGCCGATCGACATGCGACGGTTGATATCCTTGATTTCAGCCAGGGTCAGTTCGCACTCGGCTTCCAGTGCAGTCAGCTTCTGCTGGCAGCGCTGGATGTCAGCTTGCACATTGCCAATGGCTTCGGCGTATTTAGCCTTGCCTTTGGCCAGGCCAACGGACCACTCGGCATCGATTTCATTGCCAGGGAACAGCTTGAGGAAATCGGCGCGCGGCATACGTGCATCACGCACGCAGAGTTGCATGATGGCGCGTTCCTGAGCGCGCAGGCGCTCCAGGGAGCTGCGTACGCGGACAACCAGAGCGTCGTACTGTTTAGGTACCAGCTTGATCGGCATGAACAGCTCGGCCATTTCTTTCAGCGCGGCAGTGCCTTGCTTGCTGTTACGGCCATGCTTTTTCAGGGCTTTCTTGGCGAGTTCCAGGGCGTCACCGATCGCGGTGAAACGGCGCAGAGCCTCTTCAGGGTCCGGGCCGCCATCGCCTTCTTCTTCCTCGTCATCGCTGGCTTCGGCGTCGTCGTCGTCAGTCTCTTCGGCGGCATCGCCGTCTTTAACTGGAACAGGCGCAGCCGCTTCAGCGGGAACAATGCCGTCATCCGGATCGATATAGCCGCTGAGGACTTCAACCAGGCGACCACCATCGGTGGTGACACGGGTGTACTCGGCCAGAATGCTGTCGACAGTGCCGGGGAAATGGGCGATAGCTCCCATGACTTCACGGATGCCTTCCTCGATGCGTTTGGCGATTTCGATCTCGCCTTCGCGGGTCAGCAGTTCCACGGTGCCCATTTCACGCATGTACATGCGCACTGGGTCCGTCGTGCGGCCGATATCGGTCTCCACCGCTGCCAGCGCTGCAGCTGCTTCTTCAGCGGCTGCCTCGTCGGTATCGGCGTCGGCCAACATAAGGGCGTCCGCATCCGGAGCACTCTCGTGTACGGGGATCCCCATGTCGTTAATCATGCGGATGATGTCTTCCACCTGCTCCGGATCAGAAATATCTTCCGGTAGGTGGTCGTTGACCTCTGCGTAAGTCAGATACTTCTGCTCACGACCCAGGGTGATCAACTCTTTGATACGAGACTGCTGTTGCGCTTTTCCGGACATAACACCCTATCCACTGAAGGTCTTGGCGGGCAAAAAACAAGCCGCGGATTATACCCGAGTAACACCCCTAAGCGCCAGTTGAGCTCGGGATTACCGGTGATGCATTACGGCTCAGCAAGCTGCGCAGCTGGTCTTTCTCTTCTGCGCTCAACTCGCTTTGACGGGCTTTGCGCAGCAAATGTTCCAGGCTGCGCTCGCGTTGGCGGGCTACTAGACTAGTTATAGTGTCGAAAAACTGTTGTTCAAGGTTGTCGGCTGAAATCAGCCATTCCTTTTCTGCCAAGGCGCGCAATAGGCGGCCCTGTTCGGTGCCGTGCCAGCGTGCGATCAGTTGCAGTGATCGCAGGTTGGGGCTTTTCTGCAGGGCGCCAAGCAGGGCGACCAGCAGCTGGGCGTAAGTGTCGTCTTCGGCGGCGAAGTGGCTGACATCTTCGACTTTCTGCGCCAGTTGCGGGTGATGCAGCAGGGTGCGCAGGGCGCTCAGGTGCGGCGATTCGACGCTGACGGCAGTGCGTGGTGCGCGTGGAGCGAACTCACCCTGGCCCTTCTTGCTCCACTTGCCGCCATCTTTCTTCCAGTTGCCCTTGCCTTTATTGCGTTCAAATTCCGGCGCAGGGCTGGGGTTTTCGTATTCGTTGCGGCTTGGCTCGACATCGTAATAGGCGCTGTCGGGAATCTCGGGGTAATCCGGGTAGTCACTTGATGGCGCGCTGCTCTGGCTCGACTGGCTGCTGCGGGCGGTTGGCGCCATTTGCTGCAGGGCTTCGCCGGACAAGCCGGTAATTTCGCTCAGGCGCTGGCGCATCAGGGCGCGCAGGTTGTTGCCGGGGATCTTGTCGATCAGTGGCGCGGCCAGGGTCATCAGGTGCGCCTTGCCTTCCAGTGAGCGCGGGTCGGCCTCTTCGCTCAGCTGCTGGAAGAAGTAGTCGGCCAGCGGTTGGGCGTGCTGGTTGATCCGTGCGCGGAAGGCGTCAGTGCCTTCGCTGCGTACCAGGGTGTCCGGGTCTTCGCCGTCAGGCAGAAACAGAAAGCGCGCGCGGCGCCCGTCCTGCAGGCTCGACAAGGTCGCCTCCAGGGCGCGCCAGGCGGCGTTGCGGCCGGCTGCGTCGCCGTCGAAGCAGAACAATACGCTCGGCACGACGCGAAACAGGCGCTTGAGGTGTTCTTCGCTGGTGGCGGTGCCGAGGGTGGCGACGGCGTTGCGCAGGCCTTGCTGGGCCAGGGCGATGACGTCCATGTAGCCTTCGACCACCATGATCTCGTCGAGATCGCGGTTGTGCTTGCGTGCCTCGAACAGGCCGTAAAGCTCCTGGCCTTTGTGGAATACCGGGGTTTCCGGGGAGTTCAGATATTTCGGTTTTTCGTCACCCAGCACCCGGCCGCCGAAGGCAATCACTCGGCCGCGGCTGTCGCGGATCGGGAACATGATGCGGTCGCGGAAGCGGTCATAACGTTTGCCGCTTTCGGCATTCTCCACCAGCAGGCCGGCGTCAATCATCGCCTTCTGTTGCAGGCTGTCGCTGGCCAGGTGCTTGAGCAGGTTATCCCAGCCGGGCGGGGCGAAGCCCATGCCGAAGTCGCGGGCGATCTCGCCGGACAGGCCGCGGCCCTTGAGGTACTCAATCGCGGCTTTGCGCTGCGGATGGCTTTTCAGTGCCTGCTTGTAGAACTCGGCGGCAGCAGTCAGCAGCGGGTAAAGCGGTGAGTCGGTGGGTTGGCGCGGTTTGTTGTTGCGTCCGCCTTCCTCGCGAGGCACTTCCATGCCGGCGCGCTTGGCCAGGTCCTCGATTGCCTGGGGGAAGTCCAGTTGGTCGTGGTCCATGATGAAACCCAGTGCGTTGCCGCCGGCGCCGCAGCCAAAGCAGTAATAGAACTGTTTGTCCGGGCTGACGCTGAACGAGGGGGTTTTTTCTTTATGGAAGGGGCAGCAGGCGGTGTAGTTTTTGCCGGCTTTTTTCAGCTGGATGCGCGAGGCGACCACGTCGACGATGTCGGTGCGGTTGAGCAGATCATCGATAAAAGACTGTGGGATCAGGCCGGCCATAGGCGCTCAGAATACTGTCATGCGCTGGGGCAGAACAGGGTGGGGCAAAAACTAAAAGACTCCGATCGTCACCCGGGGGTGGCGCGGAGTCTAAAAGCGAAACCCGGCCAGGCCGGGTGTCAGGCGTTGCTTGTACTGATTAGTACAGGCGAACGCTGCGGCGCTGCTCGCGCTGCACTTTCTTGGCGTGACGCTTAACAGCGGCTGCTGCTTTACGCTTACGCTCGGAAGTTGGCTTTTCGTAGAATTCACGGCTGCGAACTTCAGCCAGAACACCGGCTTTTTCGCAGGAGCGCTTGAAACGACGCAGAGCTACGTCGAAGGGTTCGTTCTCTTTAACTTTGACGGCTGGCATCCAGGGCTTACCTTCTTTATTACCGGGGGTAACGTTACTCCTGGCAGATGGCGCTGGAGAACGTAGGTTTTTAAGGGTTGCGGATGTTACCGCCTCATCGCGAGGAATGCAAAGCCTCTGATCGAAAAGCGCTGGCCTGCTCGCGCCAGCGGCCATTATCATGCGCGCCTTCGAAGTTGCACACACTACTACAAGGCACTGCCCATGCTGGTTCTGGGATTGGAAACCTCCTGCGACGAAACCGGTGTCGCGCTCTACGACAGCGAACGTGGCCTGCTGGCCGATGCGCTCTTCAGCCAGATTGATCTGCACCGTGTGTATGGCGGCGTAGTGCCGGAGCTGGCTTCGCGCGATCACGTCAAGCGCATGCTGCCGTTGATCCGTCAGGTGTTGAACGAAGCCGGCTGCTTTGCGACTGACATCGACGCCATTGCCTATACCGCCGGCCCCGGCCTGGTCGGGGCGCTCCTCGTCGGGGCGTCCTGTGCCCAGGCCCTGGCGTTCGCCTGGGATATTCCTGCGCTCGGTGTGCACCATATGGAAGGCCATCTGCTGGCGCCGATGCTGGAAGAACAGCCGCCGGCTTTTCCGTTCGTCGCTTTGTTGGTGTCGGGCGGGCATACCCAGTTGGTTCGGGTCGATGGCATCGGTCAGTACCAGCTGCTCGGCGAGTCTCTGGATGATGCGGCGGGCGAGGCATTCGACAAGACCGCCAAGTTGATGGGGCTGCAGTATCCCGGTGGTCCGGAGATTGCCCGTCTGGCGCTGAGCGGTACGCCTGGGCGCTTCAAGTTTCCTCGGCCAATGACTGACCGCCCGGGGCTGGAGTTCAGCTTCAGCGGCCTGAAGACCTTTACCCTGAATACCTGGCAGCAGTGTCAGGCGTCGGGCGACAACTCCGAGCAGACTCGCTGCGACATCGCCCTGGCGTTCCAGCAGGCCGTGGTCGACACCCTCACTATCAAATGCAAGCGTGCCCTCAAGCAAACCGGGTTGAACAACCTGGTGATCGCCGGCGGTGTGAGTGCCAACCAGGCGCTGCGGCAGTCGCTGGAGAAGATGCTCGCTGAGCTGAAGGGCGGCGTGTTCTACGCTCGTCCAGCGTTCTGCACCGATAACGGCGCGATGATCGCCTATGCCGGCTGCCAGCGTTTACTGGCGGGGCAGCATGAGGATTTGAGCATCAAGGTGCAGGCACGCTGGCCGATGGAGCAACTGCCGGCGCTGTAAGCCGGCTGGGTTCGTTCATTCGATTTAGAAATGCCGCTCACGGCCGGCGAACAGATCGCGTAAATTGCTGCGGTGGCGCCAGACGATCAGTCCGGTCAGCGCGCAGACCGGCAACAGGGCGTCGGGTTGTTGCCACGCCAGCAGCGGCAGGGTCAGCGGTGTGGCGATCAGTGCAGCCAGCGAGCTGGTGCGAGTCAGAACAAAGGTCAGTAACCAGGCGGCAACGGCCAGTAAAGCGGCTGGCGGGTAAAGCCCCAAGAGCATGCCGGCGGCCGTGGCGACACCTTTGCCGCCACGGAAGTTGAAGTACAGCGGGTACAGGTGGCCGACAACGGCGGCCATGCCAACCCAAGCTTGTTGTTGCAGATTGAAGTTGAGCAGGCTGGCGATCAGCACCGGAAGCAAGCCCTTGAGCAGGTCGCCGATCAGCGTGAGGACAGCCAGGCGTTTACCAGCGACCCGAAGCATATTGGTGGCGCCGGGGTTGCCCGAGCCGCTGGCGCGTGGGTCCGGCCCGCCGCTTAGGCGGCTGAGCAGGATGGCGAAGGACAACGAGCCGAGCAGGTAGGCGAAGGACGCCAACAGCCAAAACATGGTATCCATTCCGGGGCAAGGGAGCCCTGATTCTAACTAGGTGCGACAGCCTTGTCGTGCCACGGAGAGCGTGCTTGGACACAGTTTTTATCGAGGGCCTGGAAGTCGATACGGTGATTGGTGCCTACGACTGGGAGCGTACCATTCGCCAGTGTTTGCGCCTGGACCTGTACCTGGGCTGGGATAACCGTCCCGCTGCTGCCGGTGACGAGCTGGACAAGGCGTTGGATTACGCCAAGGTTTCGCAGCGGATTCAGGCGTTTGCCAGCGAGTCGCAGTTTATCCTGGTGGAAACCTTTGCCGAGCGGTTGGTCGAGTTGCTCATGGCTGAGTTTCAGATCCCTTGGGTGCGCCTCAAGCTGACCAAGCCCGGTGCCGTGCCGGCGGCCAGTGGTGGGGTGGGCGTGGAGATCGAGCGCGGATGTCGCTAACTCCCGTACTACTCGGTCTGGGCAGCAATATTGGCCGCGAAGCACACCTGTGTGCCGGCCTCGATGCGCTTGATGGTCTGCTCAGTGAGATGCGCTGCTCGCCGGTGTTCGAAAGCCAGGCCGTGGGCATCAAGAGCGGCCCGTTCTTCAATCTGGTCGTGGCCGGCTACAGCGAGCTGCCGTTGGGCGAGCTGGACCGCCGGCTGAAGTTTATCGAAGCCGATAACGGCCGCTATGCGCCAGAGCGCAAGGGGCTACCGCTGGATATCGACGTGCTGCTGTACGGCGACCGGGTCGGCAATTTCGACGGTCTGATCCTGCCGCGAGCAGAAATCCTCAAGAACGCTTTCGTCCTTTGGCCCCTGGCCCTGTTGGTGCCGGATGTTCTGCACCCTGAGCAGCAGCGCAGCTTTGCCGAACTCTGGCATGCGGCGCAGATTGACCAGCAGCTGTGGCCGGTGGCTTTCAGCTGGCGTGAGCAAGCGCTCACCCCGACTGAACTGATAGCCGCTTACCCGGCTTCTTAGTCCGGAGTGGGGCTGGCGGAAGCGGCAGCTTTGAATGTTGTCAGTGCCTTCAGGCGCTCTTTGTTGAGCGCTTCACCTAACTCGGCGCCTTTCAAACCTTGCGCCAGTAGGGGTTGCACGGCCACTGCACGGGCGGCGTGCATGGCGGCCCGCAGGTAGTCAGCCTGCGGGTAGGCGCGTTGTTCCAGGCCGAGGCGGCCGCGGGCGTCCATTTCACAGGCCGCGATAAACTCTTCGAAGCGCTGCGGGCGGCGGAACACGTCGAAACCTTGCAGCAGCTTGAGCAAGGTCGAGGGTTTGAGTTCCAGGGCGCGGTGGCCGTGGGTGTGGAACTCGCCGACCTGTAGCGCCAGCTCCTGACAATCCTTGGGCGCCTTGCAGCGCTGGTTGATCGCCCGGATCAGTTTCAGGCCCTTGTGTTCATGGGCGATGTGGCGTGGCCACTCGGCCTCGGGGGTCAGGCCCTTGCCGACATCGTGCAGCAGGCAGGCCCAACGCACCGTCAGCGGTTGCTGGTGTTCGGCGCACTGGCGCAACACGCTGAGCACGTGCACGCCGGTGTCGATTTCCGGGTGATGGGCCGGTGACTGCGGGATGCCGAACAGCACGTCGACCTCCGGCAGCAGAACGCGCAGGGCGCCGCAGTCGCGCAACACCTGAATAAATACATCCGGCCGCGGTTCCATCAGCGCGCGGGAGATTTCCTTCCAGCTGCGCTCCGGCGTCAGCGCCGTCAGTTCGCCGGATTCGCTCAGTTCACGCATCAGCACCATGGTTTCTACGGCCACGCTGAAACCCAGGGGCGCATAGCGGGCGGCAAAACGGGCCACGCGCAGCACGCGCAGCGGGTCTTCGGCAAAGGCCGGGGAGACATGGCGCAACAGCTTTGCGGCCAGGTCTTGCTGGCCGCCGTAGGGGTCGATCAGTCGGCCCTGATCATCTTCGGCCATGGCGTTGACGGTCAGGTCACGGCGGATCAGATCCTCTTCCAGCGTGACTTCCGGACTGGCGAAGAAGGTGAAACCGCCGTAGCCGCGCCCGCTCTTGCGTTCGGTACGGGCCAGGGCGTATTCCTCGCTGGTCTGCGGGTGCAGGAACACCGGGAAATCCGCGCCGACCGGACGAAAGCCCTGTTCGAGCATCTGTTCGGCACTGGCGCCGACCACTACCCAGTCGATCTCGCTGACTTCACGGCCCAACAGGCGGTCGCGTACCGCGCCGCCCACTTTGTAAATCTGCATGGTTCATCCTCCGTTGTGCAGAGCATAACGGCTGGATGCGGGGGTTGTCCGGTTAGTGCTGTGGCTGGATGGCGTTCTGAGGGACTGGATTGCACCCGCTATGGGCTGGCCATGGGAATCTGCTGCAAGAGCGCTTGGGTGGCGCGCTCGAGCAGTTCGGCGCTGTCTTTGGCTGGGCTCAGGCCGGTGCTGACCAGACCCTCCCAGAGAGTTTGCTGTTCTGGGGTCGTCAGGCGGATGCGCAGGGTGCCGGTTTCATCACGCAGACGATGGATCGCCTGGTAGGGGCCGAGTGGAGTAGGCGGGGCTGCGTCGACCTTGAAATCCAGTGGGCTGTCCTGCACGGCCAGCCAGTAATAGACCTGAATTTCCGCGCTCGGGCTGGCCTGGTAACCGCGGTTGCTCAGGCCTTCGCGCAGCAGTTGCTCAAGCTGTTCATAGCGCTCGGCAAAGGGTACGTCACCCTCTACTGCCTGCTCGGCGGCGATCAGGCTGAAGCTGCGCTTACCTGCCAGTTCGGTGCTGGCGGGGGTCAGTACCTGGGCGCGCGGTAGCTGGCTACTACAGGTCGCCAGGGCCAGGCACAGCAGTAACACGGTAAACAGGCGCATCAGCAGACTCCCGGTTGCTCTGCTGCGCATGCTGGTGTTCGGCATGGGGCCTGCGCAACCGATCAAATGGGCGGAATCATCAGGTCGAGGCGCGGGTAGTCGTTGTCATGCTCGTTTTCATGTTTGGGCGGCACGTGCTGGGTGCCGATCAGTTGTTCGCCCTGATAGATCTCCAGGTGAATGTTAAAGCCCCACAGGCGGTGCAGGTGCTTGAGCACTTCCTCGGTCGAGTTACCCAGTGGTTTACGGTCATGCTGCTGATGGCGCAGGGTCAGTGAGCGGTCGCCGCGCCGATCAATGCTCCAGATCTGCACGTTGGGTTCGCGGTTGCCCAGGTTGTACTGCGCCGCCAGGGTTTCGCGGATGCTCCGATAGCCGGGCTCGTCATGGATTGCCGGGACGTACAGCTCGTCCTTCTGGTCGTCGTCGAGAATGCTGAACAGCTTGAGGTCGCGGATCACCTTGGGTGACAGGTACTGCAGGATAAAGCTCTCATCCTTGAAGCTGGTCATGGCGAACTTCAGGGTGCTCAGCCAGTCACTGCCGGCAATGTCGGGGAACCAACGACGGTCTTCCTCGGTGGGCTCTTCGCAGATACGGCGGATGTCGCGGTACATGGCAAAACCCAAGGCATAGGGGTTGATGCCACTGTAGTAGGAGCTGTCGAACGGCGGTTGGTAGACCACGCTGGTGTGCGACTGCAGAAACTCCATCATAAAGCCGTCGGTGACCAGGCCTTCGTCGTACAGGTCGTTCATCAGGGTGTAGTGCCAGAAGGTCGCCCAGCCTTCGTTCATCACCTGCGTTTGGCGTTGCGGGTAGAAGTACTGGGCGATCTTGCGCACGATGCGAATGATCTCGCGCTGCCAGGGCTCCAGCAGTGGCGCGTGTTTCTCCAGGAAATAGAGGATGTTCTCCTGCGGCTCGGCGGGGAAGCGCTTGCTGTCCTTGCCGTCGCCCTTGCTGGCGCTTTTCGGGATGGTGCGCCAGAGGTCGTTGATCTGCTTTTGCAGGTGCTCTTCGCGATCTTTCATGCGCCGCCGTTCTTCCTCGGCGGAAATTGGGTAGGGGCGTTTGTAGCGGTCGACGCCGTAGTTCATCAGGGCATGGCAGGAATCCAGCAGGTCTTCCACGGCGTCGATGCCGTGGCGCTCCTCGCACTGCATGATGTACTGCTTGGCGAACACCAGGTAATCGATGATTGAGCTGGCGTCCGTCCAGGTGCGGAACAGGTAGTTGCCCTTGAAGAAGCTATTGTGGCCGTAGCAGGCGTGGGCAATCACCAGGGCCTGCATGCAGATGGTGTTCTCTTCCATCAGGTAGGCGATGCACGGGTCGGAGTTGATCACGATTTCGTAGGCCAGGCCCATCTGCCCGCGCTTGTAGCCTTTCTCGGTGCTGAGGAAGTGCTTGCCGTAGGACCAGTGGTGGTAACCCAGCGGCATGCCGACCGAAGCGTAGGCGTCCATCATCTGCTCGGCGGTGATCACCTCGATCTGGTTGGGGTAGGTGTCCAGCGCATAGCGCTCGGCGATGCGCGCGATCTCGCGGTCGTACTGGCGGATCAGGTCGAAGGTCCACTCCGAGCCAGTGGAAATAGGCTGGCGCTTTTTGTCTTTGCTGTTGCTCATGTCACGAGCCTCCGCTGAAACAGGTCGCGAAATACCGGGTAGATATCGCCGGCCGAGACCAGCTGCTGCTGGGCAAAGGTGTCGGCGAACGCCTCGCTGACCTGCTCGTATTCAAACCACAGCGCCTGGTGCTCGCGCGGGGTGATCTCGACGTAGGTGAAGTACTGCACGAACGGCATGATCTGCTTGATCAGGATATCCCGGCACACCGGCGAGTCGTCATTCCAGTTGTCACCATCCGACGCCTGGGCGGCGTAGATATTCCATTCGTTGATCGGGTAGCGCTCGGCCATGATCTCCTGCATCAACTTGAGCGCGCTGGAAACGATGGTGCCGCCGGTTTCGCGTGAGTAGAAGAACTCCTGCTCGTCCACTTCGCGGGCACTGGTGTGGTGACGGATAAACACCACTTCGATCTTGTCGTAGTTCCGCTTGAGGAACAGGTACAGGAGGATAAAGAAGCGCTTGGCGATGTCCTTGGTCGATTGGGTCATCGAGCCGGATACGTCCATCAGGCAGAACATCACCGCTTTCGAGCTGGGGTTGGGTTGTTTGACCAGCAGGTTGTACTTGAGGTCGAAGGTGTCGAGGAAAGGCACGCGCTTGATCCGCGCCCGCAGTTTGCTGACTTCTTCTTCGAGTGCCTGGATATCGCTGAGGTTGTCTGGCTGTTCCAGCTTCAGGCGCTCCAACTCGGCCTGGGCGCTCTTGAGCTTGTTGCGGCTGCTGCCGGACAGGGCAATGCGTCTTGCATGGGCCGAGCGCAGGGTGCGGACGATATTGATGCGTGATGGATTGCCCTCATTGCTGATGCCGGCCCGCACATTCTTGAAGGTGTCGCTGCCAGTCAGGTGGCGCTTGATCAGGTTGGGCAGCTCCAGATCCTCGAACATGAAGTCGAGGAATTCCTCTTGGGTGATCTGGAAGACAAACTCATCCATGCCTTCACCAGAGTTGCTGGCTTTGCCCGCGCCTTGTCCGCCGCCACCGCCTTGCGGGCGGGCAATTTTCTCACCGGTGGTGAATTCGCGGTTGCCGGGGTGCACGGTGGTCTGGCGACCGCCACGGCCATGGTGCAATACCGGCTCGTCGATGTCGCGGCCGGGAATGCTGATTTGTTCGCCGTGTTCCATGTCGGTGATGGAGCGGCGGCTGACCGCCTCTTCCACTGCCTTCTTGATGTGATCACGGTAGCGCCGCAGGAAGCGTTGGCGGTTTACCGTGCTCTTGTTCTTGCCGTTCAGGCGGCGGTCGATCACATGGCTCATAACTGCCCTCCGTGCACTGCAGGCATCAGGCGCAAGCGCTGGCAGAGCGCGTTGCCGCGCTCTGCGCTGCTCCCTGGCCGGTTGCGCCAGGCCGTTCTATTGCGATTTACGAACCCGCAGATACCACTCGGACAACAGGCGCACCTGCTTGTCGGTGTAGCCGCGCTCGACCATGCGAGTGACGAAGTCGTTGTGTTTCTGTTGATCCTCCTTGCTCGCCTTGGCGTTGAAGCTGATGACGGGCAGCAGATCCTCGGTGTTGGAGAACATCTTCTTCTCGATCACCACGCGCAGCTTCTCGTAGCTGAGCCAGGTCGGGTTCTTGCCATTGTTGTTGGCGCGGGCGCGCAGCACGAAGTTGACGATCTCGTTGCGGAAATCCTTCGGGTTGCTGATGCCAGCGGGTTTCTCGATCTTCTCCAGTTCCTCGTTGAGCGCCACGCGGTTGAGAATCTCGCCGGTTTCCGGGTCACGGTATTCCTGATCCTGAATCCAGAAGTCGGCGTACAGCACATAGCGGTCGAAGATGTTCTGCCCGTACTCGCTGTAGGACTCCAGGTAAGCGGTCTGGATTTCCTTGCCGATAAACTCGATGTAGCGCGGGGCCAGGTACTCCTTGATAAAGCGCAGGTAGCGCTCGCGGGTTTCGGCGGGGAACTGTTCCTGCTCGATCTGCTGCTCCAGCACATACAGAAGGTGTACCGGGTTGGCGGCGATCTCGTGCGGGTCGAAGTTGAACACCTTGGAGAGAATCTTGAAGGCGAAGCGGGTCGACAGACCGGTCATGCCTTCATCCACCCCGGCGGTGTCGCGGTATTCCTGAATCGACTTGGCCTTGGGGTCGGTGTCCTTGAGATTTTCGCCGTCGTAGACGCGCATCTTCGAGTAGACGTTGGAGTTTTCCGGTTCTTTCAGGCGGCTCAGGGTGGAGAACTGCGCGAGCATTTTCAGCGTATCCGGCGCGCAGTGGGCCTTGGCCAGGGAGCTGTTGATCAGCAGTTTGTCGTAGATCTTGATCTCGTCCGACACGCGCAGGCAGTACGGCACCTTGACGATGTAGATACGGTCGATGAACGCTTCGTTGTTCTTGTTATTGCGGAAGCTGTGCCATTCCGACTCGTTGGAGTGGGCCAGCAGGATGCCGCTGTAAGGGATCGCGCCGAGGCCTTCGGTACTGTTGTAGTTGCCCTCTTGGGTGGCCGTCAGCAGTGGATGCAGCACCTTGATCGGTGCCTTGAACATCTCGACGAATTCCATCAGGCCCTGGTTGGCCCGGCACAGTGCGCCCGAGTAGCTGTAGGCGTCGGCATCGTTCTGCGGGTATTCCTCCAGCTTGCGGATATCCACCTTGCCGACCAGGGCGGAGATGTCCTGATTGTTTTCGTCGCCCGGCTCGGTCTTGGCCACGGCGATCTGGTTGAGGATCGAGGGGTAGAGCTTGACCACGCGGAACTGGCTGATATCGCCGCCGAACTCTTGCAGGCGCTTGGTGGCCCAGGGCGACATGATGCTGTTGAGGTAGCGCCGGGGGATGCCGTAATCCTCTTCGAGGATGGCGCCGTCTTCAGCGTCGCTGAACAGGCCCAGTGGCGACTCAAATACGGGCGACCCTTTGATGGCATAGAAGGGGACTTTCTCGATCAGGTGCTTGAGCTTTTCCGCCAGCGAAGATTTACCGCCGCCTACCGGACCGAGCAGGTAGAGGATCTGCTTCTTCTCTTCGAGGCCTTGGGCGGCGTGGCGGAAGTAGGAAACGATCTGGTCGATGCACTCTTCCATGCCGTGGAAGTCGGCAAACGCGGGGTAGCGGCGAATCACCTTGTTGGAGAAAATTCGCGAGAGCCGTGGGTCGGTTGAGGTGTCGAGCAGTTCCGGCTCACCGATCGCCAACAACAGGCGTTCAGCTGCCGAGGCGTAGGCGCTGCGATCCTGTTTGCACAGCTCGAGGTACTCCTGGAGGGAAAACTCCTCCTGGCGAGTCGCTTCGAAACGTTGTTGGAAGTGGCTGAATATGCTCATGACTTCACCTCGCTCGATGCGCAGAGCCGGTGCGGGGTCGGTCAGGTGCTTGGCAGCTCCGGTGCGGATGCAGCCGGGTAAAACCCCCAGAACACCAAATAGTCATACCGATGGCCCGATGCCGTTTGGCCGGCTCTACCTTGTTTTGGATGGCCTGAGCTAAAGGATAGTTCGGAATCAGCGGGGTCAAGTGGCGGGGAACGATAACAGGATATTACCGTTGGTCAGTGGAGGCCGGCAGGCCGCTGCTGGTGCGGCCTGTGCGGTGAAAAAATTATTCTTCGGCGGCTTGTGCGGTGTCGCTGGGGAAAGTTGCACGCCACAGCTCGAAACCACCATCGAGGCTGTAGACATCACTAAAGCCCTGGCCGACCAGATAGGCCGCGGCGCTTTGGCTGGAGTTGCCGTGGTAGCAGGTGACGATCAGCGGCGCATCGAGATCAGCCTGAGTGATAAAGGCATGCAGTGAGTGGTTGTCGAGGTGTTGCGAGCCGCTGATGTGGCCAGCGGCGAAGCTCTGCGGGTCACGGATGTCGACCACTACTGCGCCTTGCTGGCGCAGGGCCTGAGCCTGCTCGGGGGGGATGCGTTTGAATTCGCTCATGCTTGCTCCTTACAGTCGCAGCTGTATTTTTCGCCGCTATCGATATTCATCAGGGTCATGCTCGCCCCCCATACGCAGCCGGTATCCAGGGCGATCACGTCGGGTTCAGTCGATTGCCCTTCGAGCGCTGCCCAGTGGCCGAAGATGATCCGTTGGCCACGGGTCTTACGCTGTTTGTAGCTGAACCAGGGGGCGTAGCCCGGTGGTGCTGAGCCGACGCCTTCCTTGCTTTTCAGGTCGAGGGTGCCGTCGGCTTTGCAGAAGCGCATGCGGGTGAAGTAGTTGGTGATGACCCGCAGGCGCGTAACGCCGTGCAGGTCGCCGTCCCACTTGGCCGGTTCGTTGCCGTACATGCCGTCGAGAAACAGCGGCAGGCGCGCGTCATCACGCAGGGCTTCCTCCACTTCGGCCGCGCGGCGGAGGGCTTTGTCCATGTTCCACTGCGGCGGGATGCCCGCATGCACCAGGGCGGTATCGCGGGCTTCATCGTAATGCAGGAGTTTCTGCTGGCGCAGCCAGTCGAGCAGGTCAGCCGCATCCGGCGCGTCGATGATTTCGCGCAGGGTATCGCCTCTCTTCAGCCGTTCGATATTGTGCGCTACGGCCAGCAAGTGCAGGTCGTGGTTACCCAATACGCAGGTCAATGCATCGCGGATGCTGTAGAGGAAACGCAGCGTTGCCAGAGATTCAGGGCCGCGGTTAACCAGATCACCGACCAGCCATAGTTTGTCCTTCGCTGGATCAAAGGCCACGCGTTCAAGCAGGCATTGCAACGGTTTCAGGCAGCCTTGCAGGTCGCCGACAGCGTAGGTGGCCATCAGTGCAGCGAGCCCGGCACCGCAAGACGGAAGGGCGCGATCAGTGCGTCAAAGCGTTTACCGTCTTCGGCGAGCATCTGATAACTGCCCTGCATGATTCCGACGCGGGTGGCCATCACCGTGCCGCTGCTGTAGGTGTGGCTGGCGCCTGCCTCGATCAGCGGCTGTTGGCCGATGACGCCGGCACCACGCACTTCCTGCACACGGCCGTCACCGTCGGTGATCACCCAGTGCCGCGAGAGCAGTTTGGCCGGCAGTTCACCCTTGTTGCTCACCGTGACGGTGTAGGCGAATGCAAAACGGTTCTGCTCCGGCTGGGATTGCTCCGGCAGGTAGCGGGTGACGACGCTGACGTCGATGTTGTAACGCGAATCGCTCATGCGTAATTAACTCGGTAGGCAGAAGCAGTCTAGCCGCTGTCAGTCGGCGTTGGGGTGTTCGGCCAGTTTGTCCGCCAGGCGTACAAACGCAGCCAGATCCAGTTGCTCAGGGCGCAGGCTGCCATCGACGCCCGCCGCTTCGATGGCATCGGCCGGCAGTAAGTTCTTCAAGGTGTTACGCAGTGTCTTACGCCGTTGGTTAAAGGCTTCGCGCACCACACGCTCAAGCAGGTGGTGGTCCTTGGCCGGGTGCGGCAGCACCTCGTGTGGCACCAGGCGGACGATCGCCGAATCAACCTTTGGCGGCGGATTGAACGCGCCAGGACCGACATTGAACAGGTGCTCCACACGGCAGTGGTACTGCACCATGATCGACAACCGGCCCCAGTCGCCGCCGCCGGGCACTGCGGCCATGCGCTCAACCACTTCCTTCTGCAGCATAAAGTGCATGTCGCGAATCAATGCGGCATTGCTCAGCAGGTGGAAGATCAGTGGCGTGGAGATGTTGTAGGGCAGGTTGCCGACCACACGCAGGCTGCGTGGTGCAGCCTGTAGCTGGTTGAAATCGAATTTGAGGGCGTCGCCCTGGTTCAGGCGAAAGCGCGGGTTGCTGCCGAACTGGTGTTGCAGGATCGGCACCAAGTCGCGGTCGAGTTCAATCACGTCGAGCTGCGCGCCGCTGCTCAGCAACCCTTCGGTCAATGCGCCCTGGCCTGGGCCGATTTCCAGCATGTGTTCACCTTCGCGGGCGAAGATGGCGCGCAGAATGCGGTGAATCACCCCGGCGTCATGCAGGAAATTCTGGCCGAAACGCTTGCGCGCGCGGTGTTGGTATTCGGACATGCAGCAGCTCCAGGCTTCAAAGCATCGGCTTGAAGCGAATTTAACGCGGGTAGAAAGCCGCACAGTTTAACAGCATTGGCGGCGTACGCCCCGTGCCGGGCGTTGCAGTCAGGCGCTTTTCACCTGACTGGCGGCCATTTCATAGGCCGTTTGCAGGGCGACCTGCAGGCTGCCGCTGTCGATTTTGCCGCTACCCGCCAGGTCCAGCGCCGTGCCGTGATCGACTGAGGTGCGGATAATCGGTAGCCCCAAGGTGATGTTCACCGCTGCGCCAAAGCCTTTGTATTTGAGCACCGGCAAGCCCTGGTCGTGGTACATCGCCAACACCGCATCGCAGTGCTCAAGGTGTTTGGGAGTGAACAGCGTGTCGGCGGGTAGTGGGCCGATCAGGTTGATACCTTCGCTGCGTAACTGCTGCAGGGTGGGCTCTATCACCTCGATTTCTTCCATGCCCAAATGGCCGCCTTCACCGGCGTGCGGGTTGAGACCGCAAACCAGAATGCGCGGGGCAGTGATGCCGAATTTCGTGCGCAGGTCATGGTCGAGAATGCGTGTGACGCGACTGAGACGCTCTGGGGTGATGGCTGCGGCTACATCCTTGAGTGGCAAGTGTGTGGTCACCAACGCGACACGCAGGCCGTGGGTAGCGAGCATCATCACCACCTGCTCGGTGTGGGTCAGTTCGGCGAGAAACTCGGTGTGCCCGGAGAAGGCAATCCCGCCTTCGTTGATCACGCCCTTGTGCACGGGGGCGGTAATCATGCCTGCGAAGTGGCCGTCGAGGCAGCCCTGGCCGGCGCGGGTCAGTGTTTCCAGTACGTAGGGCGCGTTACGTGCGTTCAGCTGGCCAGCAACCACGGCCGCGGCGAGTGGTGTATCCCAGACGTACAGACTACCTGCCGCCGCAGCCTGGCTTGGCCAGGCACCGGGGCTGACGTTGATCAGGTCAATGCTTAACCCAAGCAGCTGGGCGCGCTCAGCTAACAAGTCGCGACTGGCGATGGCAATCAGCGCGTGCGGCTGTGCGTGACGCGCCAGCAGCAGGCAGAGGTCGGGGCCTATGCCGGCTGGTTCGCCAGGTGTTAGCGCAAAAAGACGGGCGGTGTTCATGGAGGGGCTCTCACGTCTGTGCCATAAGGGTTAGCCCATCAGGTGGCGAGGGCGGTGAGGCATTATGCGTCGCCCTGGCGAGTAGCTGCCAGGTTTGAGCGGCCACAAAAAAGCCTGGCTCTGCAGATGCATCAGCCAGGCTTTTCGGTTGTCTGCGCGAGCGCGATGCGCCTGTCAGAGTTTGGTTTCGACGTAGGCCTCGTCGCGGATCTGGCGTAGCCACGCTTGCAGCTCTTCATCGTACTTGCGGTTACGCAGTACCGTCATGGCCTGCTGCTCGCGGTACTGTGCGCTGCTGTCCGTGGCGCGGCGGCCCATGACTTCGAGAACATGCCAGCCGTAAGGGCTCTTGAAAGGTTTGGACAGCTCGCCAGCTGGCGTGTTGTTCATCACTTCGCGGAATTCAGGAACCAGTACATTTGGGTCGATCCAGCTCAGGGTGCCGCCGTTCAGCGCCGAGCCTGGGTCTTCGGAGAAATTCTTCGCCAGTTCGGCGAAATCTTCCCCTGCCAGGATCCGCTGGTACAGGCGTTCAACCAGGCGTTTGGTTTCAGCTTCGCTACGGATTTCGCTGGGTTTGATCAGGATATGGCGAACGTTCACTTCGTCGCGTACCTGGCTGTCACCGCCGCGCTTTTCCAGTAGCTTGATCATGATAAAGCCGCCGGGAGTCCGCATCGGCTCTGTCACCTGGCCTACCGACAAGGCGCTAAGCATGCTGTCGAAAGGCGGTGGCAACTGCCCGGCTTTACGCCAGCCCATTTCGCCACCTTCCAGCGCGGTTTCGCTGGCCGAGCGTGCAATGGCCAGCTGGGCGAAGTCGGCACCCTGTTGCAGCTGCTGGTACAGCTCACGAGCTTGACGCTCGGCCGCCTGAATATCTTCCGGAGATGCAGCTTCGGTGACCGGAATCAGGATGTTAGCCAGGCGGAATTCTTCCGACAGCTGCATCTTGCCCATGTCTGAGGCGAGGAAGTTTTGCACTTCCTGATCGGTGACCTGGATGCGCTCAGCCACGCGGCGTTGGCGCACACGGCTGATGATCATCTCGCGGCGAACTTGGTCACGGGCATCGGTGTACGAGAGGCCATCTGCCGCCAAGGCGGCGCGGAACTGCTCGATGCTCATGCCATTACGCTGGGCGATGGTGCCAATGGCCTGGTTCAGCTCTTCATCAGTGATGCGAATGCCAGAACGTTCGCCAATCTGTAGCTGGATGTTTTCGATGATCAGCCGCTCAAGCACTTGCTGGCTGAGCACATGCTCCGGCGGCAGGGCTGCACCGCGCTGGGTGATGGTTTGCTGCACTTCACGCAAGCGTGAGTCGAGCTGGCTTTGCATCACCACGTCATTGTCGACAATCGCTACAACGCGGTTGAGAGGTTGAACCGCCGCATTTGCCGCGGTACCCAGAAACAGCGCGCCCAACAGCAGGGGGCGCACGCAATCAGAAAGCTTGATCTTCACGTTCACGATAACCTTGAATGCCTTGGTCGAGGAAAGTCTCAACTTTATTGCCGACTACGCCACCCAGACCTTTGAGTACGATCTGCAAGAAGATGCCGCGATCAGCCTGGTCGTTCAGTGACGGGTTCAGGCTGACTTCGTCGTAGTCAATCCAGTAACGGTTGATCAGACGCAGTTTCCAGCAGCAGCTGTCGTACTCGAAGCCTGCGAAGGCCTCCAGTGTACGGTCGCGGCCATAGTCATACTGCCAGCGAGAGATCACGCTCCACTGCGGCACGATTGGCCAGATGACCGAGAAGTCGTGCTGGCTGATCTTGTAGTAGTCCTTGATGTAGTTCGGGCTGCCCGGGGTACCGTAGTCACCACCGCCAACTACCCAGTTACCACTGGCTTCGTCATAGCGTACAGTGTCATTGCGGTAACGGTACCCGGCGTTGACCACCTTGTTCGGATTGTCTTCTGGCTGGTAGTGGAACATGGCGCTACCCGATCGGGTGCTGCCACTGTCTGGATCCCAGTTGAAGTCCGACGAGAAGCGCCAGTCGCGGTTAAAGCGATACAGGTACTCAAGCGCGTAAGGCGATACCGATGCTGTTGCATCACCGCGAGTGCGGTAATCAATGCCTGGCAATTGGACCTGGCGATCTTCAAAGTAGAAGGCTTGGCCGATGCTAAAGCGCTGGCGCTCAAAGCCGTTGGGCTCAATCCAGCGGTTGGTTACGCCCAGAGACAACTTGTTCTCGTCACCGATACGGTCTTTGCCGGAGAAGCGGTTTTCACGCCACAGCGAGGAGTAGCTGAAGTTGCTTTCGCTGGTGTCAAAGACCGGAATATCTGTCTGGTCTTCCTCGGGTACATAGAGGTAGAACAGGCGAGGCTCAAGGGTCTGACGGTAGGACTTGCCGAACCATTGAGTGTTGCGGTCAAAGTACAGGCCGCTATCCAGGCTGAACATGCCTACGCCGCGGCTTTGACTGCTCTTGTATTCCTGTTCTGCCAGCAGCGTATTCTTGCCTTGCTGATCAAGTGTCAGATCGTAGTTGGTCTGCAGATACTTGACCTGTGGCTTGAAATAGCCCCAGCTCCAGTTCAATGGGAGGCTAACTGCCGGCTCGATATGCAGACGATCGCCATTGGCGCGCGCTAGACCTTGGACGACGGTGTCATACCACGGGGTGCCGATGCTTCCATCGGCGTTGAGCGGGCCGCCGTCTTCATCAATAAAGTTGCCTTTGCGCAGGCTACGGTCGAAGCGCACATATTCCGTGCCATAACTGAAGTTAACGCCTGCGGGTTTAAATGGCAGTACGCCATCCAGAGTCAGTTGCGGCAGACGGTTATACGGGGTGATGTCGGTGATATTTGCCAGCTCGTATGCGTGCGCATTCAGGCGTGCGGTGTAACTGTCACCACGGTAGGTCAATGTGCCGCGCTGATTGACATAACCCGTTGCGCTTACGCCCAGGTCAGTGTCCAGATCCTGGAAGTAGTAAGGGTCGCTGATGTCGGTGTAATCAACTTCCGCCAGTAGGCGCGAGGTGAGGCCTGTTTTATGCTGCCAGCTGTACATCCAGCGCTGATCTTCGTAATCCGACTGTAGCTTACGATCATCGTTACTGTCGTCGAGGTACGCGCCGCCAACCTGACCTTCGCTGTTCTTGGTGAGGTAGCGGAATTCGCCTTCCATCATCAAGCCGCGATCGCTCATATAGGTCGGGTACAGCGTTGCGTCATAGTTTGGCGCAAGGTTGAAGTAGTACGGCGTTTGCAGGGTCAGGCCATTATCGCTTGAGCTGCCGATGCTCGGCGGCAGGAAGCCGGACTGGCGACGGTCATCAATCGGGAAGTAGATATAAGGTGTGTAGAACACCGGAATATTCTTCACCCGCAGAGTGACGTTGGTCGCCGTGCCGAAACCGGTGGCCGGGTTCAGTGTGATGTTATTGCCCTTCAGGTGCCAGGCGTTACTGCCGGGCTCACAGCTGGTATAGGTGCCGTCTTTCAGGCGGATAATCGCGCTTTCTTCGCGCTTGGCATAGAGCGCGTTGCCGCGGATATGGCTCTTGTGCAGGACGTATTCGGCGTTGTCGACTTTGGCTTCACCATTGTCCAGCTGCAGCTCGGCGCGGTCACCTACGACTAACATGCCCTGGTCACGCAGGCGCACATTACCGATCAGCTCGCCACGGTTCTCCGCCTGACGCAGGTTGGCTTCATCCGCCTCGACCTGCATGCCAGCTTGGCGCAGAACCACGTCACCGGCGAGGGTGGCGACTTGCTCTTCTTGCTCATAACGCGAGGCTTTGGCCGAAACGAACATCGGTGCCTCATCCATCGGCGTTTTGTCGTCCATGCCTGGGCGCGTCGGCTCTACATACGCGCCTGCGCAGTAAGGGCCGGCTTCAGCCAACTGAGCAGCGCTGAGGTTTTCGCGCGGCACCCAGTCCAGGTGGCTGTAGTCAGCGCTGCGCGACACGAGGCCTTTGCCACGACTTTCAGTCACTAGGGTCGCTTGCGCGGTTTTCCCTTCAGCTGCTTCGGTGCTGCCTTCACCAGCGTTGCTGCTGGCGACCGAATCACGTTGTACTGGCCGTGCAGGCAGTGCAGCATTGCTGGCTTTCGGGGCACATGCCCAGCCGCCGGTGGCGGAAACCTGGCAATCATACTGCTCGGCAGCGATAGCAAAAGGAACGGCTAAAGGTTGTAGCGCCAGAAGGCTGCCAGTGACCAGTAGAGGGAATTTTTTACGAAACGCGGGGTATTTTACTGCCATCTTATTTTTTCCGGGCTTCCTGCGCGCCATTGGCCCTGAGGCCGCACGCCTCTCGATGGGCTTGAAAAGATGCTGGATAATAAAGCATGACCCGCGCAACGGCTAGCGCCGTCGGAGACCTTGTAATGCCTGATGAAGATGTACGCTTAAAACTTCTCGAAAACTGGCTGGATCAGCAGCTGCCTGGGCTGTTTGTTAAACAGGGTTGGGGCGCTGTACCCGCCGCCACGCTTACCTCTGCCAGTAGTGACGCCAGTTTTCGTCGCTATTTTCGCTGGCAAGGTGCTGGGCGTAGCTTGATCGTGATGGATGCGCCGCCGCCGCAGGAAGACTGCGCGCCGTTCGTAAAAGTGGCGAATTTGCTCGCTGAGGCGCACCTCAATGTGCCGCAGATTCTTGCCGCTGACCTTGAGCGAGGTTTTTTATTGCTCAACGATCTTGGTCGGCAGACCTACCTGGATGTGATCAACGAAGACAATGCTGATGAGTTGTTTGCTGATGCGCTGCAAGCGCTATTGGCGTTTCAGCGACTGCCGATGACCACGCCACTCCCCCACTATGATGACGCTCTGCTGCGCCGTGAACTGCAGCTCTTCCCCGAGTGGTATGTACAGCGCCACCTGGGCGTCAAATTCAGCGAGCAGCAGCAGGCTCTCTGGCAACGTGCCAGTCAGTTGTTGATCGACAGCGCGCTGGCCCAGCCCAAGGTGCTGGTGCACCGTGACTACATGCCGCGCAACTTGATGCTCAGCGAGCCGAATCCGGGTGTGCTGGATTTTCAGGATGCCGTCTATGGCCCAATGACGTATGACGTCACTTGTCTCTTCAAGGATGCCTTCCTCAGTTGGCCCGAGGCGCGCGTACGCAACTGGTTGGAGCAGTATTGGCAGCAGGCGCTTGAGGCAGGTGTGCCGGTTCAGCCGGTGTTGGATGATTTTCTGCGAGCCAGCGACTTGATGGGGGTGCAGCGCCACCTCAAGGTGATCGGCATCTTCGCGCGTATTTGCCATCGTGATGGCAAGCCCAAGTACCTGGGTGATGTGCCGCGTTTCTTCTCTTATATAGATGCGGTATTGGCTCGTCGGCCGGAGCTGGCTGAATTGGCTGAGTTGCTCGGCAGCTTGCGACGGGAGCCCGTATGAAGGCGATGATTCTGGCAGCTGGCAAAGGTGAACGGCTTCGGCCGCTGACGCTGCATACCCCTAAGCCCTTGGTGCGTGCGGGCGGCGTGCCCTTGATCGAATACCACGTGCGCGCGTTGGCGGCGGCCGGATTTACCGAGCTGGTGATAAATCATGCCTGGCTGGGGCAGCAGATCGAGGATTACCTGGGTGATGGATCGCGCTTCGGCGTCAGCATTGCCTATTCCGCTGAGGGTGAACCGTTGGAAACCGGCGGCGGGATCTTTCAGGCCTTGCCTTTGCTAGGCGATCAGCCGTTTGTGCTGATCAATGGCGATATCTTCACCGACTACCCCTTTGCCGAGTTGCGCCGTCCGTTATCTGGCCTGGCGCACCTGGTGCTGATCGAGAACCCTGGCCATCACGTCAAGGGCGACTTCTGTTTGCAGAAAGGACAGGTTACGGATGCGCAAGCAGGCCAGGACAGCCTGACCTATAGCGGCATGGCGGTGTTATCCCCCGCGCTGTTCAGTGATTGTCAGCCGGGCGTCTTTTCGCTGGCACCGCTGTTGCGTGCCGCGATGGCAAGCGGACAGGTAACCGGTGAGCGGTTTGATGGTTGCTGGGTGGATGTGGGAACCCATGAACGTTTGGCCCAGGTCGAGCAGTTGCTAGAGGCGCGGCGCTGAGATGCTTTGGCCTACGACCTTGCTGGGGGCGGTTGCGGGGCTGGCAGTGGCCAGTATTCCGGGCGCCATGCTCGGCGGTTTGCTCGGGCAGGTGGTGGATCGGCGTCTGCGCCTAGAGTCGTGGGCAGCCTTGCGTGAACGCTTAGGTGGTCGCGCTGAGACGCGTGATGAGTGGCTACTTTTCGTCTTGCTGGGGCGTTTGGCCAAGAGTGGCGGCCGTGTTCTGCCCGTGCATATCCAGCAAGCGCGGGCAGAAATGACGCGTCTTGGGTTGGACACCGAGGGGCAGCGTCAGGCGATAGCGGCCTTCGCGCAGGGCAAGGTGTGCCGTGACAGCCTGCGAGCGCCACTGCGGCGCCAGCGTGCACGTCGTGAAACATTACTGCGTGCCTGCTGGCGGATGGCCTGGGTGGATGGCCAGGTCAGCCAGGCCGAGCGTGAGCTCATCATGCTCTGGGGCAAATGGTTGCAGGTGTCCTCGGCAACCCAAGCGCAGCTGAGTGACGCTTATGCACCGCAGCAAGGCCCGCTGGTGTCGACGGCCAGCAACGCCTATCAGCGTGCCCTCACGTTATTGAATGTAACTGCCGATGCCGAGCCTGCGCAGATCAAGCAGGCGTACCGGCGTTTATTGAGTCGCCACCACCCGGATAAGCTGGCGGGCAGCGGCGCCACGCCGGAGCGTGTGCGCGAAGCCACTGAACGAACCCGTGAATTGCACCAGGCCTATGATTTGATTCGCCAGCGCCACGGTTTTCGCTGAGGCTACTTTGCCTCCAGTTTCAGCGTCAGCCAGCCCCGAATTCGACGGTAGAGCTGCTCTTGTTCAGCTTCGCGGTTGCCCGGCAACGCTTTCATGGCGATCTGTATGTAGCTGGGGTGTTTCTGGCGTTTGCTGGCTTGCGAGCGTTTGAGTGCGGCTTGTCGGTCGGTGGCGAGGTCCTTGTAGTAGAAGTCGCCAGTGGCCAGTTGCAGTTGTGGGATCAACTCATCAAGCGGCGGGGTGTAGCCAGCAGGCAACTGTGCGGCGACCAGCAGCAAGTTTTTGATTTGGTCAGGCTTGCGCTCTGCCAGGTAGCGTGCGGCCCAGTAAGCGCCACTGCCATGACCGAGCAACACAACGCGCTTGGCTTGTTGTTGTTCGGCAAAGCCGATGGCCGCCTCGATACGTGCCAAAACCCGCTCGGCATGCGCCTTGCGCTGTTCCTCAATGGCTTTCAGTTTAGTTTCCGCTGTTTCGGCGCTGTCGAGCGGGCTGTCGGTGGTTTGCGCAGCGGCTTCATCTGCCGCCGGGCTGTTCTCGGCCGCGTTCTCTGCTGGCGTTGGCGCGGCGTCGGCGGCGGGCTCTTCGGTGGGCGCTGGTTCGGCGATGCGCACTGGCGGTGCATCACTGTTGGGGTCGGGCAGGGTCAGGCTTAAGCTGTGCCAGCCACCATTGGGTAATTTGCTGCGCAGGGGGCCGACGCCTTGTGGCCAGTCGGCACTCTCATCATCGCCCGGGACAATAATCACCGCGCCGCTGGGCTCGGCCACGTTGGCTGGCAGCCAGAGTGCCAGAAAGGGTTCCTCGCCCGCCTTCAGCTGTTGCTGCTCCTTCTGCTCCACCCGTTGCTCCAGCGCCGTTGCGTCCACTTCGCTGCGCTCGGGCAGGGGCGCGCGAGGTGTCTCGGCGGGAGTCTCTGGGCTGGCTTCAGGTGTGGCGCTGTCGCTCTCCTCAGCCTGCAGGGGGTGAACCAGCAGCAGTGCTAAGAGCAGGCTGAACAGGGTGGGCCATGTGGGGCTAACGCGGCGCATCAGGCATTCCTTATCGAGGCAGGCCACTGAAGCCTAATACCTGGGCGTGCCTTTGTCAGGGCTGAATAGCTCTAAGCCCTTCAGGACTGGAGTAAGGTAGGGGTTGCTGGATCCTGCTCGGTCGTTTCCCCCCTGTGGAGTGTGGTTGCGTTGAAGCGCCTGTTGATTGTTCTTTTACTGTGGCCGGTGCTGCTGTGCGCGGCCGAGAGTAATGTGTTGCCCCTGAGACCGGCGTTTAGCGCGGAGCAGCGGGCGTGGCTGAGCGATCACGAAACCCTGCGGGTTGGTCTGGTGATGCAGGCGCCCTGGGCGCAATTTGATCGTCGCCAGCAGCGCTTATCGGGGGCCAACGTGGACCTGATGAATCGCCTGCTGCAAGGCATGGGTGTGCAAGGGCAGTGGCTACGTTTTGCCGATCAGGACGCGCTGGAAGCCGCCCTGCAGCGCGGCGAAGTTGACCTGGCCCCCGGTCTGCAACAAACCCCGCAAGGCCTAAGGCGTTGGCGCTTTTCTGATCCGTACTTGCGCGTGCCGCATCTGGTCGTGGGCGAGCGGCGCGGCAGCAGTGCGGTGGACCTTGACCGAATCGGCCGCGATGAAAAAGTCGCCGTGCGTGCGCCCAGTGCCGTACAGGAATACCTGCGCGTGACGCACAGCAATGTGCAGTTGCAGCCGGTGGGCAATGAACGCGAGGCGCTGGATCTGTTGTTGCGCCAAGAGGTCAGTTACGCGGTGGTGGATGAGGCGCGGCTGAGCTTATTGCTGCGTGAAACCCAGTTTGCCGGGTTGAGCATCATCGGTGACATTGGCTTGCCGCAGTTGCTGCGCATTGGCAGTCGCCGCGATGCACCGCTGCTCGCCGATATTCTCCAGCGCACCTTGCAAGCGTTGCCCGGTGGAGAGCTTGAGCAGCTGCAAGCGCGCTGGTTTCCCCTGTCAACGCGTCAGCTGGGCAACCCACTGGCGTTCTGGAAAGGCGTCAGTGTGTTTCTCGGTCTCATCCTGCTGACGCTGGCCGCGATTGTCCGCTACCTGTTACTGCAGCGCCGCAGCCTGGAGCGTCAGTTGCTGGGCGCTCGCGCAGTGCTCAGCCAGCGCGAGGCTGCCGAGCAGGCGCTACGGCTGAGCCAGTTCTCGATTGATAACAGCACCGTGGGCATCCTCTGGGTCAATTGGGACAGCCATGTGCGTTATGCCAACCTGGCGGCTGAACGCATGCTGGGCTATGGCCGCGACGCGTTGGTCGACATGCCGCTGGTGCAGCTGGAACCTGCGCTGAGCATGGACCGTTGGTTGACTCTCTGGCGGCAGGCTCGTGGCAGCCAGGAGCCTTTGCCTGGCTTTGAGATCGACTGTCAGCGCGCCGATGGCAGCCGCTTGCCGGTGGATGTGTCATTGAGCTTTTTGCGCTTTGACCAATCGGAATACCTCGTGGTTTTTATCACTGATGTCACCGAACGGCGCCGCGCACAGGCCGCCTTGCAGGAAAGCGAAGCGCGCCTAAAAGGGATTGCCGGCAACGTACCGGGGCTGGTGTTCCGGCTGGAGCGGGCCAGCGCCGAGCAACCGGTGGAGTTTGCCTACATCAGCGAAGCCAGCCTGGAGTTGGTGGGCTATCCAGCGGCCGAGTTGCAGCGCGAAGACCGTGGCATCCGCAGCCTGGTCCACCCTGAAGATCAAGCGCGCTATCACCAGACCCAGGATGCCGCGCTGCTGGGCGACTGCGATTGGCAATGGCAGGGCCGCATTCTGACTCGCGACGGCGAGCTGCGCTGGGCGGACATCAAGGCCACAGCGCGTAGCTTGGGTGAAGGGCGGGTGGTGTGGGACGGCATCGTCTGGGACATCACCGAGAACAAGCAGGTCGAGCTAGCGTTGGCTGAGTCCCGTGCCCACCTGCGCGAACTGGCGGCCCACCTGGAAAGCGTCCGCGAAGAAGAAAAAGCCCGGATTGCCCGCGAGGTGCACGACGAGCTCGGCCAGGTGCTGACCGTGCTCAAACTGGAAACCGCCATGTGTGAGCTGGCCTTTGCCGGTCAGGTCGCGGGCCTGGATGAGCGTCTGACCAGCATGAAAAAGCTGATCGCTAATCTGTTCCAGTTGGTCCGCGATGTGGCCACGGCGTTGCGTCCGCCGATTCTGGATGCAGGCATTGCCTCGGCCATCGAATGGCAGGTGCGCCGCTTTGAAGCGCGCACCCAGATTCCCTGCCTGGTGGAGGTGCCCGACCACCTGCCGCCACTCAGCGATGCCAAGGCCATTGGCCTGTTCCGCATCTTGCAGGAGGCACTGACCAACGTGATGCGCCACGCCGGTGCGCACAGCGTGCAGGTGTACTTGCGCGTGGAGCAGAGTGAGCTGTGCCTGTGTGTGATTGACGACGGTAAGGGCTTTGCGCAGGCGCCCCGCAAAGCCGGGCAATCGTTCGGCCTGGTCGGCATGCAGGAACGGGTATTAATGCTGGGCGGGCGTTTACAGATTGACAGCCAGCCAGGCGAGGGCACTACGCTGCTGGCGCATGTGGCGCTGGATGAGGAGGCACTGACGTGATTCGTGTATTGGTGGCAGAAGACCACGCCATCGTGCGTGAAGGCATCAAGCAGCTGATTGGTATGGCGCGCGACCTTGAGGTAGTGGGGGAGGCGAGCAATGGCGAGCAGTTGCTGGAGACCTTACGCAAGGTTGAGTGTGATGTGGTGCTGCTGGATATTTCCATGCCCGGCGTCAACGGCCTTGAGGCCATTCCGCGGATCCGGGCGCTGCTGCGTCCGCCGGCAATTCTGGTGCTGTCCATGCACGATGAAGCGCAGATGGCGGCGCGTGCGCTGAAGATCGGAGCGGCCGGTTACGCAACCAAGGACAGCGATCCGGCGCTGCTGATCGCCGCCATCCGCAAGGTGGCCAGTGGAGGCCGTTACATTGATCCGGAACTGGCCGACCGCATGGTCTTTGAGGTGGGCCTGACGGATTCACGCCCACCCCATGTTCAGCTGTCCGAGCGTGAGTTTTCCGTGTTCGAGCGGCTGGTGCGTGGTGAGGGTGTCAACGACATTGCCCTGCACCTGGCCGTCAGCAACAAGACCGTCAGCACCCACAAAGCGCGTTTGATGCAGAAGCTTGGGTTGCAATCTGTGGCTGACCTGGTGCGCTACGCCATGGAGCACAAACTGCTCTAAAGCGGTGCTTGGCGCGCTGTTTGACGTGTTGCTCTACGGTCTGCAAGGCCCGGCCGGAGTGGCTTGTGCACTGTTTCTATGCGGCTGTCGCAACTTCCGGTTTTTGTAGGGCAATCCCTACAGCAGGTTCTCCTGCCGCCTGACATCAGGTTGTCATCCCGCCCGATTATGCCCCCGGTTCAATCCCCCTAGTCTTGTGCCATCAGCGTGCAGACAACAACAAGGGTGTGGCGATGAGCGGGTCTCAGGCAAACGATGTACTGGTGAGCTTTCGTGGTGTGCAAAAGAGCTACGACGGCGAAAACCTGATCGTCAAAGATCTCAATCTGGATATCCGCAAGGGCGAATTTCTCACCCTGCTGGGGCCGTCCGGTTCGGGTAAAACCACCAGCCTGATGATGCTGGCCGGTTTCGAAACTCCCACTGCCGGCGAGATTCTGCTCGACGGTCGCTCGCTCAACCGCCTGCCGCCGCACAAGCGTGACATCGGCATGGTGTTCCAGAACTACGCGCTGTTTCCGCACATGACCGTGGCCGAGAACCTGGCCTTCCCTCTGAGTGTGCGCGGCATGTCGCGTACCGACAGCACCGAGCGGGTGAAAAAAGCCCTGTCCATGGTCCAGCTCGACAGCTTCCGTAATCGCTATCCGGCGCAGCTCTCCGGCGGGCAGCAGCAGCGCGTGGCCCTGGCCCGTGCCCTGGTGTTCGAACCGCAGCTGGTGCTGATGGACGAGCCGCTTGGCGCGCTGGACAAGCAGCTGCGCGAGCATATGCAGATGGAAATCAAACATATCCACCAGCGTCTGGGCGTGACTGTGGTCTACGTCACCCACGACCAGGGCGAAGCGCTGACCATGTCCGACCGCGTGGCGGTGTTCCACCAGGGCGAGATCCAGCAGATCGCCCCGCCTCGTGACCTCTACGAGTCGCCGAAGAACACCTTCGTTGCCAACTTTATCGGCGAAAACAACCGTCTCAGCGGCCAGTTGATCAGCCGCGACGGGGAGCGTTGCGTGATTGGCCTGCCTCGTGGCGAGCAGGTCGAGGCGCTGGCGGTCAACGTTGGTGGGCTGGGTGAGCCGGTGACCCTGTCGATTCGCCCCGAGCGCGTGCGCCTGAACGACGCCAGCGAGCAGTGCGCCAACCGCTTCTCCGGGCGCGTGGCGGAATTCATCTACCTGGGCGACCACGTGCGCATCCGTATGGAGGTGTGCGGCAAGCCCGATTTCTTCGTCAAGCAGCCGATCGCCGAGCTCGATCCCACCATGGGTGTGGGCGATGTGGTGCCGCTTGGTTGGCATGTGGAGCACGTTCGCGCCCTCGACCCGCTGTTGGCGGAGTGAGTGCTTTAGTACCCCAGAGCCTGTTTAACAACCCTGCACAGTGGAGAGAACAACAATGAGCAAACTGCACAGCAACCTGCGCCTCGGCGCCCTGGCTCTCGGCCTGGCCGGCGCCGGCCAAGCGGCCGCCGCCGATCTGACGGTGATTTCCTTCGGTGGTGCCAACAAGGAGGCGCAGACCAAGGCCTTCTACCAGCCGTGGGAAGCGGCCGGTAAAGGTAAGGTGATCGCCGGTGAATACAACGGTGAGATGGCCAAGGTCAAAGCTATGGTCGATACCAACAGCGTGTCGTGGAGTCTGGTGGAAGTGGAGTCGCCGGAGCTGGCGCGCGGCTGTGACGAAGGTCTGTTTGAGGAACTCGACCCGGCCCTGTTCGGCGATGCCGCCAACTTTATCGACGGTGCCGTGCAGCCATGCGGCGTGGGCTTCTTCGTCTGGTCGACAGTGCTCGCCTACAACGCCGACAAGCTGGCCAGCGCCCCAACCGGCTGGGCCGATTTCTGGAACGTAGCCAAATTCCCCGGTAAGCGCGGCCTGCGCAAGGGTGCTAAGTACACCCTGGAGTTCGCCCTGATGGCTGACGGCGTGGCAGCGAAAGACGTGTATGGCGTGCTCGCTACCCAGGAAGGCCAGGATCGTGCCTTCAAAAAGCTCGATCAGATCAAACCGCACATCCAGTGGTGGGAGGCCGGCGCTCAGCCGCCGCAGTTCCTCGCTTCCGGTGACGTGGTCATGAGCTCCGCCTATAACGGCCGCATCGCTGCCGTGCAGAAGGAGAGCAACCTGAAAGTGGTGTGGAACGGCGGCGTCTACGACTTCGACTCCTGGGCTATCCCGAAAGGTGCCAAGGACCTTGATGCGGCCAAGGCCTTCGCTGCCTTCACCGTGCAGCCTGATCAGCAGAAGGTCTACTCGTCGAATATCGCCTACGGCCCGGCCAATAAGAACGCCGTCGCGCTGCTCGACAAGGGCCTGCTGGCAGACATGCCGACCACCCCGGAAAACATCGCCGGCCAGGTCGCCATGAACGTGGAGTTCTGGGCCGATTTCGGCGAACAGCTGGAACAGCGCTTCAACGCCTGGGCCGCCAAGTAAGTTGCTAACACCCCCTCTCCTACGGGAGAGGGTCTGGGGATGGGGCTGGCGCCGTGGGCGCCCCCTTGTCTCTTTTTTCCTGCCGCCTCGCGCGGCCAGATTTAGCGGAGCTAGCAATGGCTGAAACCGTCCCCCTCAGCGAATTCGCCGGGCTCACCCTGAAGCAGAAATTGGCGCGTGCCGAGCGGATCAACCGCCTCAAGGCGCAGGGCCTGATCCTGCCGCTGTTGGTGTTCCTCGTGGTGGTGTTCATCCTGCCGATTGGCATTCTTCTCTATAAAAGCGTGGAAAACCCCGAGGTGGTGAGCAGCCTGCCGCGTACCGTTGCGGCGATTGCCACCTGGGATGGCCGTGGCCTGCCGGAAGAGGCGGCCTACAAGGCTCTCAGCCTCGACCTGGCCGAGGCGCGCAAGCAGCAGACCATTGGCGATCTGTCCAAGCGCCTGAACATGGAGTTGGCCGGTTACCGCAGCCTGATGGCCAAGACCGGGCGTGCGCTGCCGTTCAAGCAGGAACCGGCCTCCTACAAGAATGCCCTGGAGAGCCTCGACGAGCGCTGGGGCGACCCGGCCTACTGGCAGGTGATCCGCCGTAACGACAGCGCTTTCACCTCTTACTACTTGCTGGCGGCCCTCGACCACCGCATTGACGACCTTGGCGAACTGGCCACGGCTACCCCGGATCAGGCTATCTACCTGGACATTTTCGCCCGTACCTTCTGGATGGGCCTGGTGATCACCGCCCTCTGCCTGGTGCTGGCCTATCCGCTGGCCTACCTGCTGGCCACCCTGCCGACCCGCACCAGCAACCTGCTGATGATCCTGGTGTTGCTGCCGTTCTGGACTTCGATCCTGGTGCGGGTGGCGGCGTGGATCGTACTGCTGCAGTCGGGCGGGCTGATCAATAGCGCGCTGATGGCCATGGGCATTATCGACCAGCCGCTGCAGCTGGTGTTCAACCGCACCGGGGTCTATGTGGCGATGGTGCACATCATGCTGCCGTTTATGATTCTGCCGATCTACAGCGTGATGAAGGGCATCTCACCGAGCTATATGCGTGCGGCGATTTCCCTTGGCTGCCATCCCTTCGCCAGCTTCTGGCGGGTGTACTTCCCGCAGACCCTGGCTGGCGTCGGTGCCGGCTGTCTGTTGGTGTTCATTCTGTCCATTGGCTACTACATCACCCCGGCCCTGCTGGGCAGCCCGAGCGACCAGATGATCAGCTACTTCGTCGCCTTCTACACCAACACCACCATCAACTGGGGCATGGCCACAGCCCTCGGCGGCCTGCTGTTGCTGGCCACCATGCTGCTCTATGTGGTGTACAGCTGGTTGGTGGGCGCGAGCCGCCTGCGTCTGGGATAAAAAGGCCTGCGCAGCAGGCCAACTGATGACCCTCGCTCCTCCGGGCGAGTGTGCCCGCAGGGCGGGAGAGGGGCGTTGCCCCGCTAGAGAATGATTGGAGAATGCAGATGCTGAGCCCCTACAAATCGCCGATCGAACGTGCCTGGTTCTGGACCCACCGCAGCCTGTGTGCGCTGGTGCTGCTGTTCCTGATCCTGCCTGTTCTGGTGATCATTCCGCTGTCGTTCAACTCCGGCAGTTTTCTGGTGTACCCGTTGCAGGGCTTCTCGCTGCGCTGGTACGAAGACTTCTTCACCTCCGCTGAGTGGATGCGTTCGCTGAAAAACAGCCTGATAATTGCTCCCGCCGCCACGCTCCTGGCGATGCTCTTCGGTACGCTTGCCGCCATCGGCCTGACCCGTGGCGAGTTTCGTGGTAAGGCCCTGGTGATGAGCCTGGTCATCTCGCCGATGGTGGCGCCAGTGGTCATAGTCGGGGTGGCCAGCTACCTGTTCTTCGCCCCCATGGGGTTGGGCAATAGCTACTTGGGGCTGATCCTGGTGCATGCGGTGCTCGGCGTGCCGTTCGTCATCATCACCGTGTCGGCGACACTGCAAGGCTTCAACTACAACCTGGTACGCGCCGCCGCCAGCCTGGGTGCTTCGCCGCTGACCGCCTTTCGCCGGGTGACCTTGCCGCTGATCGCACCCGGGGTAATCAGTGGCGCATTGTTCGCCTTCGCCACCTCGTTCGATGAGGTGGTGGTGACCCTGTTTCTCGCCGGCCCCGAACAGGCCACCCTGCCACGGCAGATGTTCAGCGGCATTCGCGAGAACCTGTCGCCCACCATTGCCGCTGCGGCGACCCTGCTGATCGGTTTCTCCATCCTGCTGTTGCTGACCCTGGAGTGGCTGCGTGGCCGTAGCGAGAAACTGCGCACGCAGCAGCCATCCTGAATCCTCCGGAACACGAGAGCCCCATGAGCCTGCAATTAAATAACCCCAGCCTGCTGCGCCAGCAGGCTTACGTGAACGGCCACTGGTGTGAGGCCGACAACGGTGCACGAACCGAGATCCGTAACCCGGCGACCGATGAGGTGATCGGCAGCGTGCCGAACATGGGCCGCGCCGAAACCCGTCGCGCCATTGAAGCAGCACAAATCGCGCAACCGGCTTGGCGGGCCCTGACGGCCAAGGAGCGGGCCAATCGCCTGCGCCAATGGTTCAACCTGATCATGGCTAACCAGGAAGACCTGGCGCGGATCATGACTGCCGAGCAAGGCAAACCCTTGGCCGAGGCCCGTGGTGAGATTGCCTACGCGGCCTCGTTTATCGAATGGTTTGCCGAGGAAGCCAAGCGCGCCTACGGCGATGTGATTCCCGCCCATGCCGGCGATAAGCGCATCCTGGTGCAAAAAGAACCCGTGGGCGTGACGGCAGCCATCACCCCGTGGAATTTTCCCAGCGCGATGATCACCCGCAAAGCCGGCCCGGCGCTGGCCGTGGGCTGTGCGATGGTGCTCAAACCTGCGCCGCAAACGCCGTTCTCCGCGCTGGCGCTGGCAGCACTGGCCGAGCAAGCAGGCATTCCGGCTGGCTTGCTCAGCGTGATCCCGGCGGACGTGGGCGCCAGCCGCGACGTCGGCGCTGAGCTGTGCGACAACCCCATCGTGCGCAAGCTGAGCTTCACCGGCTCCACCGGCGTGGGCATCAAACTGATGCAGCAGTGCGCGCCGACCTTGAAGAAACTCTCACTGGAACTGGGCGGCAACGCACCGTTTATCGTCTTCGACGACGCCGACCTGGATGCTGCCGTGGAAGGGGCGATCATCTCCAAGTACCGCAACGCAGGGCAGACCTGCGTATGCGCCAACCGCCTGTACATTCAGGACGGCGTGTATGAAGCCTTTGCCGCCAAGCTGCAAACCGCAGTGGCCAAGCTCAAGGTCGGTAATGGCATGGACGAGGGCATCACCACCGGCCCGCTGATCAACGCCGAGGCGGTGGCCAAGGTGCAGCGCCACCTGCACGACGCCTTGGAAAAGGGCGCGACCCTGCTGGCGGGCGGCAATAGCTTGGGCGGTAATTTCTTTGAACCAACCATCGTTACCGGTGTGACCGCCGAGATGGCCGTGGCCCGTGAAGAAACCTTCGGTCCGCTGGCCCCGCTGTTTCGCTTTAGTGATGAGGCTGAAGTGATTCGCCAAGCCAACGACACCGAATTTGGTCTGGCCGCCTACTTCTATGCCCGTGATCTGGGCCGTGTATTCCGTGTGGCCGAGGCGCTGGAGTACGGCATGGTCGGCATCAACACCGGGGTGATCTCTACCGAGGTCGCGCCGTTTGGCGGGATGAAGTCCTCCGGCCTGGGCCGTGAAGGCTCCAAGTACGGTTTGGATGAGTACCTGGAGATCAAATACCTGTGCCTCGGAATCTAAGCGTGGCCTGAATCCATAAGGTGGAAGACGCGCAACGCGTTTTCCACCTCCTGAACAACCTGCACTCCTAACGAGGACCGCATGAGCAAGACCAACGAATCCCTGATGCAACGCCGCACCGCTGCCGTTCCGCGCGGCGTGGGCCAGATCCACCCGATCTTTGCTGAATCGGCAAAGAACGCCACCGTAACCGACGTTGAAGGCCGCGAGTTTATCGACTTCGCTGGCGGCATCGCCGTGCTCAACACCGGCCACCTGCACCCGAAAGTGGTGGCAGCGGTGCAAGAGCAGCTGACCAAACTGACCCACACCTGCTTCCAGGTGCTGGCGTACGAGCCGTACGTTGAACTGTGCGAGAAAGTTAACGCACGCGTGCCAGGCGACTTCGCCAAGAAGACCCTGCTGGTCACCACCGGCTCCGAAGCCGTGGAAAACTCGATCAAAATCGCCCGCGCTGCCACCGGTCGTGCTGGCGTGATCGCCTTCACTGGCGGTTACCACGGCCGCACCATGATGACCCTGGGGCTGACCGGCAAGGTCGTGCCGTACTCGGCCGGTATGGGCCTGATGCCGGGCGGTATCTTCCGCGCTCAGTACCCGTGTGAACTGCATGGCGTCAGCAGCGATGACGCGATTGCCAGCATCGAGCGCATCTTCAAGAACGATGCTGAGCCGCGCGACATCGCCGCGATCATCATCGAGCCAGTGCAGGGTGAAGGTGGTTTCTACGTCGCGCCGAAAGACTTCATGCTGCGCCTGCGCGCCCTGTGTGATCAGCACGGCATCCTGCTGATCGCTGACGAAGTGCAGACCGGTGCCGGCCGTACCGGCACCTTCTTCGCCATGGAACAGATGGGCGTTGCCGCCGACCTGACCACCTTTGCCAAATCCATAGCAGGCGGTTTCCCGGTGGCGGGCGTGTGCGGCAAGGCTGAATACATGGACGCCATCGCTCCAGGCGGTTTGGGTGGCACCTACGCCGGCAGCCCGATTGCCTGCGCCGCGGCCCTGGCCGTGATGGAAGTGTTCGAGGAAGAGCAGCTGCTGGATCGCTGCAAAGCAGTGGGCGAGCGTCTCGTCACTGGCCTCAAAGCCATTCAGGCCAAGCACAACAGCATCGGCGAAGTGCGCGCCCTGGGCGCCATGATTGCCATGGAGCTGTGCGAAGGTGGCGACGTGCACAAACCCAACGCCGCGCTGACCGGGCAGATTGTGGCCAAGGCACGTGAGAAGGGTTTGATCCTGCTGTCCTGTGGCACCTACGGCAACGTGTTGCGCGTGCTGGTGCCGTTGACCGCTGAAGATGCGCTGCTCGACCGTGGCCTGGCGATCATCGCCGAGTGCTTCGACGAACTGGCGTAAGCCCGCAGCGCTCATACAAAAGACCCGCTTCGGCGGGTTTTTCCTTATCTGCGTTATCGTAGGGTGGATGAAAAGGCGCCATCCACCCTCCGCGCCACCTGCCGACCATCGTCCCAGCGACGCCCGAGAATCCGCTCGGGTACAATGCGCGCCTTCCGTGAATGCCACCGAGGTGCGTTATGCAACCCTTCGCCATTGCCCCGTCGATCCTCTCCGCCGATTTCGCCCGCCTGGGTGAAGAAGTCGACAAGGTGCTCGCCGCCGGTGCCGACATCGTGCACTTCGATGTGATGGACAATCACTATGTGCCCAACCTGACCATCGGCCCGATGGTCTGCGCCGCGCTGCGTAAATACGGCATCACCGCGCCGATCGACGCGCACCTGATGGTCAAGCCGGTTGACCGCATCATCGGCGACTTTATCGAGGCCGGTGCCACGTACATCACTTTCCACCCGGAAGCCTCTGAGCATATCGACCGCTCGCTGCAGTTGATTCGCGACGGCGGCTGCAAGGCCGGTCTGGTGTTCAACCCGGCCACCCCTCTGGATGTGCTCAAGCACGTGATGGATAAGGTCGACATGATCCTGCTGATGAGCGTCAACCCAGGCTTCGGTGGGCAGAAATTTATTCCCCATACCCTGGAAAAGCTTAAGCAAGCCCGCGCGCTGATCGATGCCTCTGGCCGTGAAATCCGCCTGGAGATCGATGGCGGTGTGAATGTGCAGAACATCCGCGAAATCGCCGCTGCCGGTGCCGACACCTTTGTCGCCGGCTCGGCGATCTTCAATCAGCCGGACTACAAAGCAGTGATCGACGCCATGCGCGCTGAATTGGCTCAGGCTCGCGGATGAGTCTGCTGCGCGAGCTGTTCCTGGGCGAGTTGCCGCGCCTGGTGATGTTTGATCTGGACGGCACCCTGGTGGATTCGGTACCGGACCTGGCCGCAGCCATCGACAAGACTTTGCGCGATTTGGGGCGGCCGGCTGCGGGTGTGGCACAGGTGCGTAATTGGGTCGGTAATGGCCCGCGGGTGCTGGTACGCCGCGCCCTGGCGGGCGGGCTGCAACATGAGCATATAGATGAGGCCCTCGCCGAGCAGGCGCTGGAGCTGTTTATGCAGCATTACGCCGAAAACCACGCGCTGACTCAGGTTTATACCGGTGTAAGGCCGACCCTGGACTGGCTGCGCGAGCAGCGGGTGGAGCTGGCGATTGTCACCAACAAGCCCGAACGCTTTGTTGCGCCCTTGTTGGATGAAAAGGGCTTGGGCGGCTATTTTCGTTGGATTGTTGGCGGCGACACCCTCCCTCAGCAGAAACCCGACCCTGCAGCGCTGCTGCATGTGCTGCAACTGGCCCGAGTGGACGCTGCGCACGCGCTGTTTGTCGGTGACTCGCGCAATGACGTGTTGGCGGCCAGAGCAGCCGGCGTGCCCTGTGTGGCGCTGAGTTACGGCTATAACCACGGCCGACCGATTGCCGAGGAGAATCCTGCGCATGTGCTGGATTGTCTGAGCGGCTTGCTGCGCCCGGCTGAGCCCTGATTTTGCCGGGGTTTGCGGGTTGATTCGGGTCCGGCCCTGCGCTAGTGTGGCCGAACTTCAATCCCGCCTGAAATAAGAGAGCTTCGTGGTGGTTACCTGCACGCGCTGGTCGGCAAGCACCGACATGAAAATCATCAAGGCCCTGGCCCGTTGGCGCTGGCGCCCCTGATCTGATCTTGGCCGCCTAGGCGGCGCGTTTGCACTCGACCGAATTACCTCAAGCCACGAGGCTGATCATGACCCGCGAAGAATTCCTGCGTTTAGCCGCTGCCGGCTATAACCGCATTCCTGTTGCCTGCGAAACCCTGGTGGATTTCGACACCCCGCTGTCCATTTATCTGAAGCTGGCTGATGAGGCCAATACCTACCTGCTGGAGTCCGTGCAGGGCGGTGAGAAGTGGGGGCGTTACTCCATCATTGGCCTGCCGGCACGCACCGTGTTGCGTGCGTACGAGCATGACGTGACCATCAGCGTCGACGGTGTCGAAGTGGAGCGTCATCACTGCGAAGACCCACTGGCCTTTGTCGAGCAGTTCAAAGATCGCTACAAGGTACCGACGCTGGCCGGCTTGCCGCGCTTTAACGGTGGTCTGGTCGGTTACTTTGGCTATGACAGCGTGCGCTACGTCGAGCCCAAATTGGCCAAGGGCGTTAACCCCGATGCCTTGGGTACACCGGATATCCTGCTGATGGTGTCCGATGCGGTGGTGGTGTTCGACAACCTGGCCGGCAAGATGCACGCCATCGTGCTGGTTGATCCGAGCGATGCCGATGCGCTGGAGCAGGGCCAAGCGCGCTTGCAGGAAATCCTGCACAAGCTGCGTCAGCCGATTACCCCGCGCCTGGGCGTGGACCTGGCGGCACCGGCCGGTGCCGAGCCGGACTTTATCTCCAGCTTCAAGCGCGATGACTACGAAAATGCAGTCAAGGCGATCAAGGAGTACATCCTCGCGGGCGACTGCATGCAGGTGGTGATCTCGCAGCGCATGTCGATCCCGTTCAAGGCGGCGCCGATTGATCTGTACCGGGCGCTGCGTTGCATCAACCCGACGCCCTACATGTACTTCTTCAACTTTGGCGACTTTCACGTGGTCGGCAGCTCGCCGGAGGTGCTGGTGCGCCTGGAAGATGGCTTGGTCACCGTGCGCCCAATTGCCGGCACCCGCCCGCGTGGTGCCAACGAGGAGGCTGACCTGGCCCTGGAAGAGGACCTGCTGTCCGATGCCAAGGAAGTCGCCGAGCACCTGATGCTGATCGACCTGGGCCGTAACGATGTCGGCCGGGTAGCCAGCACCGGTAGCGTCAAACTGACCGAGAAGATGGTGATTGAGCGTTATTCCAACGTCATGCACATCGTCTCCAACGTCACCGGCCACCTCAAAGAGGGCCTGACGGCGATGGACGCGCTGCGCGCCATTCTGCCGGCGGGTACCTTGTCCGGCGCACCGAAGATTCGCGCGATGGAAATCATCGATGAGCTGGAGCCGGTCAAGCGCGGTGTCTACGGCGGCGCCGTGGGCTACCTGGCGTGGAACGGCAATATGGACACCGCCATCGCCATTCGTACCGCGGTGATCAAAGACGGCGAGCTGCATGTGCAGGCCGGTGCCGGCATTGTGGCCGACTCGGTGCCCGCGCTGGAGTGGGAGGAGACGCTGAACAAGCGTCGCGCCATGTTCCGTGCTGTGGCGCTCGCCGAGCAAACCGTCACTGACCCGTCCACGCGCTGAGGAGTCCCGCCATGCTTTTGATGATCGATAACTACGACTCCTTTACCTACAACGTGGTGCAGTACCTGGGTGAGCTGGGCGCAGACGTGCATGTGATCCGCAATGATGAACTGTCGATTGCCGAGATCGAGGCGCTTAAACCTGAGCGCATCGTGGTCTCGCCGGGGCCGTGCACGCCGACCGAAGCCGGGGTGTCCATTGAGGCAATTATGCATTTCGCCGGCAAATTGCCGATTCTCGGTGTGTGCCTGGGCCACCAGAGCATCGGCCAGGCTTTCGGCGGCGATGTCGTGCGTGCGCGCCAGGTGATGCATGGCAAGACCAGCCCGGTGTTTCACCGCGATCTGGGCGTCTTTGCCGGCCTGAACAACCCGTTGACGGTGACCCGCTATCATTCCTTGGTGGTCAAGCGCGAAACCTTGCCGGACTGCCTGGAAATCACCGCCTGGACACAGCATGAAGATGGTTCGGTGGATGAGATCATGGGGCTGCGCCACAAGACCCTGCATATTGAGGGCGTGCAGTTCCACCCGGAGTCGATTCTCACCGAACAGGGCCACGAGCTGTTTGCCAACTTCCTCAAACAACAAGGAGGCCAGCGCTGATGAACATCAAGGAAGCCCTCAATCGAGTGGTCAACCAGCTCGACCTGAGCACCGAAGAAATGCAGGATGTCATGCGCGAGATCATGACGGGCCAGTGCACGGATGCGCAGATCGGCGCCTTTCTGATGGGCATGCGCATGAAAAGCGAGACCATCGACGAGATCGTCGGTGCCGTTTCGGTCATGCGTGAGCTGGCCAGCCATGTGCACTTGCAGACCCTCGATCATGTGGTGGATGTGGTCGGCACCGGTGGCGATGGCGCGAATATTTTCAACGTCTCCACGGCGGCAAGCTTTGTGGTTGCGGCTGCAGGCGGCAAGGTGGCCAAACACGGCAATCGTGCCGTTTCTGGCAAGAGCGGCAGTGCTGATCTGCTGGAGACTGCAGGGATCTACCTGAGTCTGACGCCCGTGCAGGTGGCACGCTGTATCGAGAGCGTCGGGGTCGGCTTTATGTTTGCCCAGGTGCATCACTCGGCGATGAAATATGCCGCCGTGCCACGTCGTGAGCTGGGTCTGCGTACCCTCTTCAATATGCTTGGCCCACTGACCAATCCGGCCGGGGTCAAGCATCAGGTGGTCGGCGTGTTCAGTCAGGCGCTGTGCCGGCCACTGGCCGAAGTACTCAAGCGCCTCGGCAGTCAGCACATCCTGGTGGTGCATTCGCGCGATGGCTTGGATGAATTCAGTCTGGCGTCGGCGACCCATGTCGCTGAGCTGAAGGACGGCCAGATCAGCGAATACGAAGTGCTGCCGGAAGACCTCGGGCTGAAGAGCCAGAGTTTGGTCGGCCTGGCGGTGGAAAGCCCTGAGGCCTCGTTGGCACTGATTCGTGATGCCCTGACGAAGCGTAAGACCGAAGCCGGGCAGAAAGCGGCCGACATGATTGCCCTGAATGCCGGTGCGGCGCTGTATGCGGCGGACCTGGCGAGCAGCCTCAAGCAAGGCGTGCAGCTGGCTCATGACGCCTTGCACACTGGCCTGGCCTGGGAAAAATTGCAGGAGTTGGTGTCCTTTACCGCTGTATTCAAAGAGGAGAATGCCGGGTGAGTATTCCAACCGTTCTGGAGAAGATTCTCGCGCGTAAGGCTGAAGAAGTCGCCGCACGCCGCGCCGTTGTTTCGCTGGCCGAGCTTGAGCAGCAAGCCCGTGCTGCCGATCCGGTGCGCGGCTTTGCCGAGGCGCTGATCAGCCAGGCCAAGCGCAAGCAGCCGGCGGTAATCGCTGAAATCAAAAAAGCCTCGCCGAGCAAGGGCGTGCTGCGCGAGCAGTTCGTGCCAGCCGAGATTGCCGAGAGTTATCAGGCCGGTGGCGCCACCTGCCTGTCAGTGCTGACCGATATCGATTTCTTTCAGGGCGCGGATCGTTACCTGCAGGAAGCCCGTGGGGCGTGTTCACTGCCGGTGATTCGCAAGGATTTCATGATCGATCCGTACCAGATCGTTGAAGCCCGCGCCTTGGGTGCCGACTGTGTGCTGTTGATCGTCTCGGCCCTGGAAGACGCGCAGATGGCCGAGCTGGCCGCGACGGCTAAAGCCTTCGATCTTGATGTGCTGGTGGAAGTGCACGACGGCGATGAGCTGGAGCGGGCGCTGAAAACCCTGGATACGCCGCTGGTGGGGATCAACAACCGCAACCTGCACACCTTCGAGTTGAGCCTGGAAACCACCCTCGACCTGCTGCCCCGGATTCCCCGTGACCGCCTGGTGGTGACCGAGAGCGGCATCCTCAACCGTGCCGATGTCGAGTTGATGGAAATCAGTGAGGTGTTTGCTTTCCTGGTCGGCGAGGCGTTTATGCGTGCCGACAATCCGGGGGCTGAGCTAGAGCGTCTGTTTTTTCCGGAGCGCAAGCGAGTGATCGCGGCTCCTGACGTGGACTGAAACCATCAAGCCATAAAAAAGCCGACGCATGCGTCGGCTTTTTTATGGCTGCAGCTTTGGTACTCAGCGCGTGCCGAACACCACCATGGTCTTGCCTTTGACGTTGACCAGGCCCTGTTCTTCCAGAGCCTTGAGCACGCGGCCGACCATCTCACGCGAGCAGCCGACGATGCGGCCGATTTCCTGGCGGGTGATTTTGATCTGCATGCCGTCCGGGTGAGTCATGGCGTCGGGTTGCTTGCACAGGTCGAGCAGGGTGCGCGCAACGCGACCGGTGACGTCCAGAAAGGCCAGGTCGCCCACTTTGCGCGTGGTGTTGCGCAGGCGTTCAGCCATCTGGCTGCCCAGGGCGTAGAGAATGTCCGGGTCTTGTTGGGTGAGTTCGCGGAATTTGGCGTAGCTCAGCTCCGCCACCTCGCACTCAGTCTTGGCGCGCACCCAGGCACTGCGTTCTTTCTCGGCTCCGTCCTTCTCGAACAGGCCCATTTCTCCGAAAAAGTCGCCGGAGTTGAGGTAAGCAATGATCATTTCACGACCATCATCGTCTTCGATCAGGATAGTGACCGACCCTTTGACGATGAAGAACAGCGTTTCGCAGCGATCGCCCGCGTAGATAATGGTGCTTTTGGCGGTATAACGACGGCGGTGGCAATGTGCGAGAAGCTTGTCGAGATTTTTTATTTTAGGTGTAAGGGTAATAGCTACCATGCCCGAATCCCGAATGTATAAAGGTGAGCCGTTGTGCGGCTAGTTCTAATAATAGTTATCCGTACAAGTGTGCCAGTAATCAGGCGCCAGCTTAACAAACCCTCTGTAGCGAGGTCCTGTTTTGCGACCTGGCTAACATTCAGCCCGGAACTTTTTACACGCTGACTGCTGGGTGGCGAGTAAAAGCGCTGTGCTAAGCTGCCTCCCTTTTTAACAGCGGAGCCTGGGTAATGAAAGCGCGTATTCAGTGGGCCGGTGAAGCCCTGTTTATCGGAGAGTCAGGCAGCGGCCATGCGGTGGTGATGGATGGCCCGCCGGAGAGCGGTGGACGCAACCTGGGCGTGCGCCCGATGGAAATGGTGTTGATCGGCCTGGGCGGCTGCAGCAACTTCGATGTGGTCAGCATCCTGAAAAAATCCCGCCAGGCGGTCGAGAGCTGTGAAGCCTTTCTGGAAGCTGAACGCTCCACCGAAGAACCCAAGGTGTTTACCAAGATTCACCTGCATTTCGTGGTCAAGGGCCGCGGTTTGAAGGAGGCTCAGGTGAAACGTGCGGTTGAGCTGTCCGCCGAGAAGTACTGCTCCGCTTCAATCATGCTGGGCCGCGGCGGGGTTGAAATCACCCATGACTACGAAATTATCGAGTTGGGCGAGTAGCCTGCTGCGATAACGCCGTTAATGCAAAAGGGCACGTCAGTGCCCTTTTTTGTGCCGCCGATTCAGCCTTAAACGCGGTAGGTGGTGCTGGTCATCACCTTGGCCAACAGACTCATGCCGAACTTCACCGGCGCCGGGAAGCGCAGGCCGCCGGCCTCAAGAGCGTTGCAGGCATGTTGTTCTTCATCCGCGCGCATCTGTTCGAGTATCGCGCGGGATTTCTGGTCTTCCTCAGGCAGCTGCTGCAGATGATCGTCGAGGTGCTTGACCACCTGATCTTCGGTGGCGGCGACAAAGCCCAGGCTGACCCGGTCGCTGATCAGGCCAGCCGCAGCGCCGACGCCGAAGGACAGACCGTAGAACAGCGGATTGAGGATGCTCGGCTGGCTGCCCAGCTGACGGATGCGCTGTTCGCACCAGGCCAGGTGGTCGATTTCTTCATCAGCCGCATGCTCCATGGCCTGGCGCACCTGCGGCAGTTTGGCAGTCAGCGCCTGGCCCTGATAGAGCGCCTGAGCGCAGACTTCGCCCGTGTGGTTGATACGCATCAAACCCGCGATGTGTTGTGCTTGCTGCTCATCCAGCTCGCTTTCCGGTTGCACGATGGCCGGCGATGGCCGCGTCGGTTGACCGCTAAAAGGCAGCAACGTGCGCAGGGCGGCATCGGCTTGCAGCAGCAGGCGATCAACGGGTGAGAAGTGACGTTCGCTGGCCATAAGGACCTCCGGCGATGATGACGGCGTTCAGTTTACTCCACGCGCGGGAGAAGGTCTGTTGACGTTTCGTCGCAGCCTTGCCGCACGTCGGCCTCATTAGAGTTCGCGCAACACGCGAAAACCAAGAGCGTAGTCCTTGTGCTGGGGCTGCTTCATGTCGCGTTGGCTGCTGCGCAGATAGGTCGGGCCACTGTTCCAGGCGCCGCCACGAACCACCCTGGGGCTCTGATCCATTAAACCGGCGCTGCGTTGCTCGCTGCCATCGAACGGGCTGGCGAAGCGTGAAGCGGTCCACTCCCAGACATTGCCGGCGGTGTCATGCAGGCCGAAGGCATTGGCGGCGAACTGGCCGACACGTTCGGTCTTGCTTTGGATTAGGCGCGAGGTGGCGCAGCCACGGCAATGCGCACGCGGCCGAGTTTCTGGGCTGTCGAGCTGCTCGCCCCACCAGTAATAGCTGGTGCTGCCGGCGCGGGCGGCATATTCCCATTCGGCTTCGGTGGGCAACCGGTAGCGCTGGCCGGTGACCTTTGAGAGCCATTGGCTGTAGGCCGCGGCCTGATGCCAGGACACATGGATTACCGGCCGCTGCGCTGACAGGCCCCAGCCTTCGTTATCTGGCATTGGCGTCGCGGTGGCCTCGGCATACTGCTGCCAGTCGCTGAACGTCACCTCATAACGACCGATGGCAAATGGCTGAGAAATTTCGATCGGCGTCAGCGGGCGTTCGTTATGGTTGCCGCGGCCACTGTGATCACCGAGCAGATAGCGTCCGGCAGGCACCACTACCAACTGTGGCCCTTGCTTGCCCTTGGGTAAGGCGTCGCTGAATACGCTGCCAACCGTATGTGCCTGCGCGGTGTTGATGACCAGCAGGGCGAGCACGGTCAGTGCGCCGAGTAAGGAACGACTCAACCCGGTGGCCATGCCATCTGCCGCTGACCCAGCACGTGCATATGGATGTGGTGCACCGTCTGGCCGCCCAGGTCATTACAGTTCATCACCACGCGAAAGCCTTCCTCGCAGCCTTGCTCCTTGGCCAGGCGCTGCGCGGTAAAGAGGATATGCCCAGCCAGCGGCTTGTCTGCCTCGCTCAGGTCATTGAGGGTGCTGATGTGTTTTTTCGGGATAACTAGAAAGTGCACTGGTGCCTGTGGGCCGATATCGTGAAAGGCAATCACCTGGTCATCTTCATAAAGCTTGCGCGCCGGTATTTCACCAGCGACGATCTTGCAAAACAGACAGTCCATGGACAGTCTCCCGGCCGGTATTTAAAGAGGCCCGAGTTTAGTGGACAAGGAGCGTGGGTGAAAAACGATATTCATGATTTGGGCTTGGTACTGGACTCCAAGACCAAACTGGTGCTGATCGAATCCTGGGATGAGCCGCGGGTGCTGGAAACTCTGACCAGCTTGGCCGTGCGCCGCAGCCTTGGTTTGCAGGTGTGGTCGGTGACCGAAGGCTTGCAGCGTGTTGGCTATTCCATTCAGGAACCGGTCGACAGCGCCACCCTGGAGCCGGAAACCGCGCTGCGTCTGATCAAAGCTGACACGCAGCCGACGCTGTATGTGTTGTGCGATCTGCATCCGTTTCTAGAGGACAACCCCAAACTGGTGCGCCTGCTCAAGGAAATAGCCATGAGTGAGGAGCCCAGCAAGCCGACGCTGGTGCTGGTGTCCCATGCCTGCAAGTTGCCGCCTGAGGTGCAGCGATACGCCTCACGCTTCAGCCTGTCTCTGCCTTCCGAGGAGGAGTTGCTGGCTATCGTGCGCGAGGAAGCCACCGGCTGGAGTGCGCGCAACCGCAATGCCCGGGTGCGCACCGATAACCGCACCTTGCAGCAAGTGGTGAAAAACCTCCGTGGTCTCAGCCATGCCGAAGCCCGTGCGCTGGCGCGCAATGTGATCTGTGATGACGGCGCGATCACTCAGGAAGACCTGCCAGAACTGAACAAGACCAAGTTCAAGCTGCTTGATCTCGATGGTGTGTTGAGTTTCGAGTACGACACCGCGCGTTTCGCCGAGGTTGGTGGGCTGAGCAACCTCAAGCGCTGGTTGGGCGATCGGCAAAGCATCTTTCTTGAAGGCAAAGGCGTTGATCTGCCCAAAGGCGTGCTGCTGGTGGGTGTGCAGGGCGGCGGCAAGAGCCTGGCCGCCAAGGCTATTGCCGGCCTGTGGGGCCTGCCTCTACTGCGTCTGGACTTTGCCTGCCTGTACAACAAATTCTTCGGCGAGACCGAGCGCAACCTGCGTGAAGCCTTGAAGCTCGCCGAGCAGATGGCGCCCTGTGTGCTGTGGATAGACGAGATCGAGAAAGGCCTGGCCAGTGGTGATCACGATGGTGGCGTCAGCCAGCGCGTACTCGGCACCCTCTTGACCTGGATGGCCGAGCGCAAGGCACCGGTGTTTATGGTGGCGACCGCTAACGTCATCTCGCGGCTACCACCGGAGCTGGTGCGCAAGGGCCGTTTCGATGAGCTGTTCTTTGTCGATTTGCCGGACGCGGAGGTGCGGGCCGACATCTTCCGTATTCACCTGGCGCGGCGTGAGCTGGATGTGGCGGGGTTTGATCTGAGCCAGCTGGCCGCCGCTTGTGATGGCTTTTCCGGTGCGGAGATCGAGCAGGCGGTGGTCAGTGCCCTGTATGCCGCGCAAGCCCAGCAACAAACGGTCAATCAGGCGTTGCTGCTGCAGAGCATTCAAAGCACCGCGCCGCTGTCGGTGGTGATGGCCGAGGATCTTGCGGCTTTGCGTGCCTGGGCGGATGGGCGCACGGTCAATGCGGGCTAATGACCAGTGAGGCCCCGTAAACCGGTTTACGATCTCGCGAGCTAGAGCCATGCAAGGCAAAAACAGGCGAGGAAGCGGAGTTTACTGATGTAAATGAGCATTCCGAGCCTGTTTTTAACGCAGCAGGGCCGACGCGCAGCAGATCATAAACAGGTTTTAGATTGGCTTGCCGAATTGGCGATTAAGCCGCGCGCTGATTCGCCGTACCAGCCAGCGCGGTCCTAATCTAGGGCTGAGCGCAATCAGGCGATTGCGCCAGCCCGGGATGATGATCGCGCGGTTCTTCTCCAGCGCCTTGACGGTGATAAGCGCCACTTCTTCGGCGCTCATCATCAGCTTGCTGCCCTGTAGCGCTTCACTGTTCATGCGTGCCGTGCGGAAAAACGCACTGCGGGTTGGTCCAGGGCAGAGTGCGGATACTTTAACGCCGTACTCTTTCAGCTCTTCGCGCAGGCCTTCGGAGAAGTGCAGCACGTAGGCCTTGCTCGCGTAGTAGTTGCTCATGCCCGGCCCCGGCTGAAAGCCGGCAACCGAGGCGACGTTGAGAATCTGTCCGCTGCCCTGGCCGGCCATGATAGTGCCGATGGCGTGGCACAGGCGGGCGAGGGCCAGGATATTCAGTTCGATCAGTTGCTGCTCGCGGGCCCAGTCCTGGGCCACATAAGCACCCGAGGTGCCGATGCCGGCGTTGTTTACCAGCAGGTCGATGGTGCGTTCGCCTTGCTCCAGCTCATGCAGCAGACCGCTGACCTGCAGTGGCTGGCTAAGGTCGCAGACGCGAAACAGCACTTCCACGGAAAAGCGTTGAGTCAGTTCGCAGGCAATGCTTTCCAGCGCGTCGCGCTGGCGCGCCACCAGAATCAGATTGCGGCCACGTCGAGCCAGGGCTTCGGCCAGGGCTAGGCCAATACCGCTGGAGGCTCCGGTAATAAGCGCGTAACGGGTCATAGGGTTCTCCGTGATGGGGCCTTTCGACCCCATGTACCGCGCAAGGTTGCGTAGTTTAGAGCCTGTACAAAGGCTCGCGAGCTAGAGTCCTGCAAGGCGAAAACAGGCGAGGAAGCGGAGTGTACTTTTGTACATGAGCATTCCGAGCCTGTTTTTAACACAGCAGGACCGACGCGCAGCAGGCTTTGAACAGGTTCTTACAGGCCGGCGTCGGCATAACCCATATAGGCAGGCAGGGCGATGGCCGCAACAATACCGATGACGATGATGGCCACCCAGAGCAGGGCGAGGATTTTCACCGCGCGGCTATTCGGCGGTGGTGGCGGACCAAAGCGGTTAGCGGCGGTGCTGCCGGGGATGATAAACATCAGCAGGGAGAATACCCCGCCGACAATCGGCACCAGGGTGACCAGCAGCAGCCAGCCCGACCAGCCGATGTCATGCAGGCGCTGTACGCCGATCATGATGCCGACTACCGCCACGGCGATACCCACGACCACCATCAGCAGACCGCCGAGAATCTCCGATGCGACGAAGAACCCACCGGCGATGCCGAACAACGGCAAGCAGGCCAGCATCAGCACCATCGACCAGGCCAGGTAGCGCAAACGACCGATGCGCCCGTCGGTGGTAAAAGCCTTGAGCTCGCCGAACTCCGGCAGGGCTTCTGCTACTGCTGCTTTCGGTGTGGCGTAGGGCGTGGCTGCCGCGCTGACCACTTCAGGCGGGTTTTCTGCGAGCATGGCCTGGCGGGCGATAAATTTCTCGATAACGATGCCGCAGGCCGAGCATTCGATGGCTTTGCTTTGCTGGTGACCGCACTTTGGGCAGGTCATCAGTACGTTGCTTTCGGCTTCGCTGCTTTCCGTACGATGATCATCGGTTTCCACCAGGCTCAGGCTGGCGGCCAGGTCCTGTTCCTTGCGCACTTTGGCCCCGGCGCTTTGCAGTGCCTTGAGGTACTGGTCGGCCTCGTTTTCGCTGAGGTCGCGCTTGATATCGACATTGCCGCCGCTAAACAGCGAGTTGATCCGGGTCAGGTCGCTCTTGAACAGGCGTGCGAGGTTTTCTTTGGCTGTTTCCAGACTGACGTCAGGCATCAACTCGCCGTTAAACACAATCTTGAAGCGGGCTTGGGTCATGTCGGCGTCCTTGTCGGTGCCAGGGTAGAGTTGCGCTACAGACTAGCCGCCCTGCAGGCCAGTAAACAAGCCGCCTGCGCGCAAATGTGCCTGGGTCTAGAGGCGGTTCACGCTCTGCTGGCGGACCAGCTGCCTACCAAGCGGCCGTTGCGCAGAAGAACGAGTTGGTTGAATAACTCGAACAGGCCCTCCGAGCGCTGTGGGCGGAGAAACACCCAGTCGTCGACCTGTAAGCCTGTGCCGGCTGAGCCGATCAGGCGTTCTTGGTTAGAACTGCGGCCGTATAGGGAGTCATAACTTAGCCCGGCGGGGGACACCGGCGCTGCTGGCCATTGCCCGCCATACAGGTAGTAAGCCTGCTGGCGATTGGGATTCCAGCGCTGCAGAAGTTGCTGTGAGCCGTCGAGAAACGGTAGCTGCCCGGGTAACGCTTTGAGCACCGGGCTGGCAATCCACAGGGCGGCTTGTTGGGCGGCCAGCAGGTCGCTGTCGAAATCACTGGGTTTGAGCAGTGCGGAGCCGACCGCGACTTCATTCAGCGGCGTATCGAGCAGGGTGTGCAGGGCATAGGTCAGGCTGCCAGCGCCATTGAGCAGCGGTTGTTGCGGCCATAGCTCGCTGAATGCGGCGGCGCTGGTGATAAATGCGCGGTAGCGTGCGGCGCTCTGGGTAAAGGCGCTGGTTTGGTCTGTCCAGAACGGCGTATGGGCGAGGTGCGCGTCATAGCCCATCAAGCCGCGAACGCGTAGCCGGTTGGGCGTATTACGCAGCCAGGTGAGTGCGGCGCCAAGTTCTGCGGGAGTCGCAAAACCGCCGCGGGCCAGGCCGATGTCGATTTCAAAGGCAATCTGTAGCGGTTGGTTGAGGGCGTTGGCCAGAGCTGCGTATTCCTGCAGACGGTTTTGGCTGTCGATCAGCCAGGTCAGCTGCTCGGCCGGGACAAAGCCGCTGCCCTGCGGCAGTTGTTGGTAGAAGCTCAGGGCCGCAGCGCTGGGCAAGGGTTTTCCGAGCAGCAGGTCGGACTGGGGGAAGTTGACTGCCAGCTGATTGATCTGTGGCTGGTGAAACACCATAAAACGCTGCGTGCCGAGTTTCTTCGCCAGGTAGTCGAGCAAGCCGGTGGAGGCCAGCGATTTGGCCACCAAGCGCAGCGGGAGTTGCTTACCGAGTTGGCTAGCCAGCAGCTCGGCATTCTGATCGAGCCGGTCCAGGTCAACGACCAGCAAAGGCAGCCCGGCCCCTGCACGTCGCAGCAGTTGGTTGAGTGCCGCAAAGTAAGGTATGTGTGGCTGGCCGAGGTCATCCGGGCGCAGTGCCCAGCCGGCCAGTAGCCCGAACGCCCCAATGCCGATCAGGCTGCGTCGCTTCATCGCGCCCAGCGTTGTTGCAACTGCAGGCTTTGCTTGAGGGCGGCCCGGTATTCGCTGTCGAGTCGGGCGATCAGCTGTTCGACGCTGGGCAGGTCGTTGATAGTGCCAACACCCTGGCCGGCCGACCACACGGTTTTCCAGGCCTTGGCTTCTTCGTCCATTGGCTTGAGCTTCTCGCCGTAGTTGACCTCGCCTTTGTTCTGCAGCTGCTTGAGGTCGTAGCCGGCCAGCTCCAGGCTCTGGCGCATAAAGCTCGCTGGGACGCCGGAGACCGCCGGGGTGTGGATGATGTCGGCGGCTTTGGCGTCGAGGATCATCTGCTTGTAAGCAGCGGAAGCGGCGTTTTCCTGGGAGGCAATCAGGCGGGTTCCAAGGTAAGCGAGGTCGGCGCCGAGCAGCTGGGCGGCCAGCACTTCATGGCCCTGATTGAGGCAACCAGCCAGCAGCAGGGTCTTGTCGAAGAACTGGCGGATCTCGGCGATCAGCGCAAACGGGCTCCAGGTGCCGGCATGTCCGCCTGCGCCAGCGGCTACCGCGATCAGGCCGTCGACGCCGGCTTCGGCGGCTTTCTCAGCATGCCGGCGGGTGGTCACGTCGTGAAACACCAAACCGCCATAGCTGTGCACCGCATCGACCACGTCCTTCACCGCGCCGAGGCTGGTGATCACAATGGGCACGCGCTGTTCAACGCAGATGGCCAGGTCCGCCTGCAGGCGCGGGTTGGTTCCATGCACGATCAGGTTGACCGCATAGGGCGCGGCGTTGGCGTCGAGGCCCGCCTCAATATCCTCCAGCCAGGCCTTGAAGCCGGCGCTGTCACGCTGGTTGAGGGCTGGAAAGCTGCCGACGATGCCGCTGTTGCAGCAGGCCAAGACTAGTTGCGGGTTGGACACCAGAAACATCGGCGCCGCGACGACGGGTAGGCGCAGGCGTTGTTCGAGCAGGGCCGGAAGCGACATGCGGTAATCCTCTTGGAGTATTTAGAAAGGGCGAACCACGACCAGAATGACAATGCCGAGTAAGGCCAGCACGGGCGCTTCATTGAACCAGCGGTAGAACACATGGCCACGTTGGTTCTCGCCACGGGCAAAGGCCTTGAGCTGGGCGCCGCACATAAACTGGTAGACCACCAGCAGCGCCACCAGGCTCAGTTTGGCGTGCATCCAGCCTTGGCTGAAGTAGTAGCTCGGGTTAAGGCTGAGCAGCCACAGACCTAGGCCGACGGTAAGAATCAGTGATGGCCACATGATCCCGCGGTAGAGCTTGCGCTCCATGATGCAGAAGCGTTCGCGGCTGACTTCGTCGGTGCTCATGGCGTGGTAGACGAACAGGCGCGGCAGGTAAAACAGGCCGGCGAACCAGCAGACCATGGCGATGATGTGAAAAGCCTTGAGCCATAGATAGAGCATCGTGCGCACTCGTTACAGGAAAGTGCCCCGATAGTAGTGGGCATGACCGCCTCCGTCATCACATGCGGCGCTCAAGTGTTGGCCCCTGGCCGAAGCGGCCGTATCATCGGCAGCTTTCCACTGCTGGTATTGCAAAGGGGCAAGTGATGATCAAGGTCGGAATCGTCGGCGGCACGGGGTATACCGGTGTCGAGCTGTTGCGTTTGTTGGCGCAACACCCGCAAGCGCAGGTCGAGGTTATTACCTCGCGTTCCGAGGCCGGCATGCGTGTCGATGAGATGTACCCGAACCTGCGCGGTCATTACGACAACCTGGCGTTCAGCGTGCCGGACGTTGCTACCCTGGGCGCCTGCGATGTGGTGTTCTTCGCCACCCCGCATGGTGTTGCGCATGCCCTGGCCGGTGAGCTGCTGGCCGCTGGAACCAAGGTGATCGACCTGTCCGCCGACTTCCGCCTGCAGGACGCCGATGAGTGGGCCAAGTGGTACGGTCAGCCCCACGGCGCGCCGGATCTGCTGCCGGAAGCAGTTTATGGCTTGCCGGAAGTTAACCGTGACGCGATCAAGCAGGCGCGCCTGATCGCCGTGCCGGGTTGCTACCCCACTGCCGCACAGCTGGCGCTGATTCCGCTGCTTGAGGCCGGGCTGGCTGATACCACGCAGGTGATTGCTGACTGCAAATCCGGGGTTAGCGGTGCCGGGCGCGGTGCCAGCGTGGGTTCGCTGTTCAGCGAGGCCGGTGAGAGCATGAAGGCTTATGGGGTGAAAGGTCATCGGCATCTGCCGGAGATCCGTCAGGGTCTGCGCCGGGCTGCCGGTAAGGATGTCGGCCTGACCTTTGTGCCGCACCTGACGCCGATGATCCGCGGTATTCACGCCACGCTTTACGCCACTGTGGTCGACCGCTCGGTGGATCTGCAGGCGTTGTTCGAGCAGCGTTATGCCAACGAGCCTTTCGTTGATGTGATGCCCGCTGGTAGCCACCCGGAAACCCGCAGCGTGCGCGGTGCCAACGTCTGTCGGATCGCCGTGCACCGTCCACAGGATGGCGACCTTGTGGTGGTGCTCTCGGTGATCGACAACTTGGTCAAAGGTGCTTCGGGCCAGGCAGTGCAGAACATGAACATCCTCTTTGGCCTCGATGAGCGCCTGGGCTTATCTCACGCGGCCATGCTGCCCTGATGGCGGGCTGGGAGGTTCGCCTCAGCGATCCCGGGCGCGCCAGGCGCCGGCGTGTATTCGTCCTGCTGCTGGTGCTGTGTATTCCGCTGGCGTTTTATGCGGGCAGCTGGTGGCAGCATTACACGCAACCTGCCGTGACAGTGGGGCAGCCAGTCGAATCAGAGCGCGATGAGCAACTGCTGCGTGACCTCGAAGAGCTGCGGCAGCGTGTGGCGGTATTGAGCAGTGCAGAAAAACTCAGCCAGCAGGCCAACGAGCAGAGCCGGCTGAGTATCAAGCTGCTGGAAGAGCAGATCTATAAACAGCAGCAGGATCTGGCCTTCTACAAAGGTGTATTGGCCCCCGCCAGTCGTCGTGAAGGTTTGCGCATCCGGGCCTTTGAGCTGCAGGCCACGGACAGCCCTGAGCTTTTCCGCTACAAGATACTCCTCAGTCGCGTGGGCAAAGGTGAGGCGCCGCTGGAAGGGCAGTTGCATGTGTCGATCGTCGGCAAGCAAGGCGAGCAGGACGTTACGCTCGAACTTGCTGCGCTGTCTGCGGACCTGCCTGATGCGTTGCCTAAGCAGCCGATTACCTTCGTGTTCAAGCACTTTCAGGCTATTCCTGAAGCTGGGCGGTTTGCCGAGCTAAAGTTGCCAGAAGGGTTTGTCCCGCGCGAGATCAAGGTGCGTGCCGAGGTGCAGGGCGAGAAGCCTCTGCTGCGCACATTCAAGTGGAACAAAGAGGAGTAACTGTTCCTTATGTGGAATAAAGACAAGGCGCGTACCGACGTGCAGCGTTTCGCGGGCAAGACCAGCCTGATTGCGGTAGGTGCCGAGCTGCATGGCGATTTGCGCTTTCAAGGCGCGGTGCAGGTCGATGGCAAAGTCATCGGTAACCTGGTGGCAAGCGAAGGCATGGTGCGCGTCAGTGTGCAGGGACGGGTTGAAGGTGAGCTTCGCGCCCCCCATATCGTGATTGACGGTGAGGTGATTGGCGATGTGCACGCCAGTGGTCACCTTGAGTTGGGTGCGCGAGCGCGAGTGCGCGGCAATCTGTATTACGCGTTGATGGAAATGGCCATGGGGGCGCAGATCGAAGGCCGCCTCTGCCGCTTGCAGGACGAAGCGCGGCCGTTGGAATTACCAGAAACGCTGGATGCTGCACAATAGTTGACCGCTTTTCTCGGGTAAGCGGATAATGCCGATCAGAATGCAGTATGGCGCGTAGCGCCGGGAGTTAATCAGCATGAGCGTCGAAACCTTCACCCCCAGCGCTATGCAATTTACGCAGGGCGCAGCGAACAAGGTGAAGAGCCTGGTCGATGAGGAAGGCAACCCGCGTCTGAAATTGCGCGTGTTTGTAACGGGAGGCGGTTGTTCCGGCTTCCAGTACGGCTTCACCTTCGATGAAGAAGTGGCCGAGGATGACACCATCATCGAGCGCGAAGGCGTGAGTCTGGTGGTCGATCCGATGAGCTTCCAGTACCTGGCAGGTGCCGAGGTGGATTATCAGGAAGGTCTGGAAGGTTCGCGATTTGTCATCAACAACCCGAACGCCACCACTACCTGCGGTTGCGGCTCTTCGTTCTCGATCTGAGTAGCAGGCTGTTCAAGCTAACGCCGTGCCTTATGTACGGCGTTGTCGTTTCTGCGCGCAGTGGATTTGAAAAAGTGATTAGGCGGGGTAGATCGCGCCAAGCACCCGCAGGCCGCGAGCGCCGGTGACGCTTGGCCGGTTGGCGGGAATGCCTTCCAGGCAGCAGTGCGCCAGCCAGGCAAAGGCCATGGCTTCGACCCAGTCTGCGGGCACGCCATGCGCATCGGTACTACTCACCTTGCTATTAGGCAGCAGCTGCGCCAGGCGGCGCATCAGTGTGCGGTTATGCGCACCACCACCACACACCAGCAGCATCTCGGTGTGCTGCTGAGCAGCCTTGAGCGCTTCGGTAATGCTGATTGCGGTCAGTTCCAGAAGGGTTGCCTGCACGTCAGCCTTAGCAAACGTCGGCAGGTTCTGCAGGTGCTGATCCAGCCAGGCCAGGTTGAACAGCTCGCGCCCCGTGCTTTTAGGGCCTTGAGTCTGGAAATAGGGATCGCTGAGTAGGGCGTGCAGAAGTGCCATCTGCACCTGACCGCTTGCCGCCCACTGGCCGTCTTGGTCGTACGTCAGGCCTTGGTGACGTTGAATCCAGGCGTCCAGCAGCACATTGCCCGGGCCACAATCGAAACCATGCACCGGGCGCTCGGCTTCAAGCAGGCTGAGGTTGCTGAAACCGCCAATGTTCAGGATGGCGCGAGTGCTGTTCTCGCTGGCGAACAATGCCTGGTGAAACGCCGGAACCAGCGGCGCGCCCTGGCCGCCCGCAGCGACATCGCGGCGGCGAAAGTCACTGACCACACTGATGCCAGTCAGCTCCGCGAGTAAGGCGGGGTTGCCGATCTGGACTGTGAAGCCGCGGGCAGGTTCATGGCGCACGGTCTGGCCGTGGCTACCGATGGCGCGAACGCTGTGTGTGGGCGTGTCGTGCTGCGCAAGTAAGTCATTGATGCCCTGTGCTGCCAGGGTGGCCCAATGCTGTTCGGCAATCGCGGCGCGGGCTAACTCATCTGGTCCGGGCGCACACAGGCTAAGTAAGCTGCTGCGCAGTTCTTCAGGCATCGGCAGGTAGCGGGTGCCGAGTAAGCGAGTGCTGTGCGTCTGTTCAATCAGTGCAATGTCCAAACCGTCCAGGCTGGTACCGGACATCACGCCGAGATAGAGGGGCATGGTTTAGCGCTGATTGTTGAGGGCAAGCATCGTGGACTTCTCTTTGTCCATTTGCGCCATCAGCGGTTTGCTCAGCTGCATGAAGCGGGCTTTCTCACTGCTGGCAATCGGGTCGGCCATTGGCAGCTTCTGGCTCAATGGGTCAACGTGAACGCCATTCACCTGGAACTCATAGTGCAGATGCGGTCCGGTGGATAGGCCGGTGGTGCCGATATAGCCGATGATCTGCCCTTGCTTGACGTTAGTACCGCTGCGGATGCCTTTGGCAAAGCCGTTCATGTGCGCATACAAGGTACGGTAGCGTTGACCGTGCTGGATAATGACAGCGTTGCCGTAGCCGCCATGGCGGCCTGCCAGGGTGATGCGACCATCACCGGCAGCTTTGATAGGGGTTCCGCGAGGGGCTGCGTAATCCACACCCTTGTGCGCGCGAATCTTGTTCAGCACTGGGTGGCGGCGACCTGTGGAAAAGCGTGAGCTAATACGGGCGAAATCCACCGGGGTGCGGATAAAGGCTTTGCGCATGCTCTCGCCATTGGCGTTGTAATAGCTGCTATTGCCCTGTTTGTTGGTGTAACGCACGGCTGTGTAGGTCTTGCCGCGGTTGGTGAAGCGTGCGGAGAGGATGTTGCCGGTCCCAACCTGCTTGCCGTTGACTACTTTCTTCTCGTAGATCAGCTCGAACTCGTCACCTTCGCGAATATCCATGGCAAAGTCGATGTCGTAGCCAAATACGTTTGCCAGATCCATGGTCAGGCTATGCGACAGACCGGCCCGCTTGGCTGAGAGAAACAGCGAGCTGTTGATCACGCCGTGGCTGTAGGTAGTCTGGACTTCGGGTTTGACCAGCTCACGCTTGAAGCTGAAGCCTTTGTCATTTTTGGCCAGGGCGATGCTTTCGAGGTCGCTAAGTTTGCTGTGCAGGCTTTCGAGTTGGCCGTCCTCACTCAGTTTGAACTCAAGTGCCTGACCTACTTTGAGGCGTGTCAGCTGCTTGGCTTCTTTACTGCTGTTGAGCACGGCGTGCAGCGTGGTCGCACTCAGGCCTACTTTGGCGAACACGGTAGACAGCGTGTCACCGTTCTCCACGCGAACAATATGGTGTAGCGGGTCAGTTTGTTCGGGTTCTACAGCCTGTGCGGTTGGCTGTTCTTCTGGTGTCTCGGTGGCTGCTGTATTGGCGAATGGTGACTGCCGGGCCTGGGTGTTGGCGGATTCTGCATCGTCTTGCAGCTCCGCATATTCAGCGCCGCTGTCCAGCTCAAGGTTCAGGTAGGTTTTCTTTGCTTCAACTTCGCGAGAGGGGAATACCAGTAGGGCTAGGCTCAGTAGGGCGGCGACGCCACTGGCCGCCAGAATATGGCTTTTTGGATACAGGGGCGGCGCTTTAGTTGGAGAGGTCATAGGCGGCTTTTTGACTTTAAAAATGAAAAGAAATAGATAAACGAAATGATGAATATGCAGTAACTGTATAAAATATAACCAAATCGCTAGCTAGGCAACCCCGGTTGTCGCTACGCGGTCTTAGCGTAGGTGGGGTGGCCGGCAGAACTTGTGATTTGTCTGCGATCTTGTATGGTTGGTTCCCTTTTGTTTTGAGTGGTCGTGAGTCCTGTCATGAAGTCGGTTGAAGAGCAGTTGGCGCTGATCAAGCGTGGCGCGGAAGAGGTTCTGGTTGAAGCTGAGCTGATTGAAAAGCTCAAGCGTGGTCAGCCGCTGCGTATTAAGGCCGGTTTTGATCCGACGGCGCCGGATCTGCATCTCGGGCACACCGTGCTCATTAATAAGCTGCGGCAGTTCCAGGAATTAGGCCATCAGGTGATCTTCCTGATTGGTGACTTCACGGGAATGATTGGTGATCCCAGCGGTAAAAGTGCCACTCGTCCGCCGTTGACCCGTGATCAGGTGCTCGAGAACGCGGAGACCTATAAAACCCAAGTATTCAAGATTCTTGATCCCGCAAAAACCGAGGTTGCCTTCAACTCCACGTGGATGGACAAAATGGGGCCAGCGGATTTCATTCGCCTCACCTCGCAGTACACCGTGGCGCGCATGCTTGAACGCGATGACTTCAGTAAGCGCTACTCGACCAATCAGCCGATAGCTATCCACGAGTTCCTCTATCCGCTGGTACAGGGGTATGACTCGGTTGCGCTGCAGGCGGATGTTGAGCTGGGTGGTACGGATCAGAAGTTCAACCTGCTGATGGGGCGCGAGTTGCAGCGTTCCTATGGTCAGGCGTCGCAGTGCATTGTCACCATGCCGTTGCTTGAAGGGTTGGATGGCGTGAAGAAGATGTCCAAGTCATTGGGCAACTATATAGGGATCCAAGAAGCGCCTGGCGTCATGTACAACAAGCTGGTCTCCATGCCGGATGCATTGATGTGGCGCTATTTCGAGCTGCTTAGCTTTCGCTCCATGGAAGAGATTGAACAGTTCAAGCGTGATGTCGAGCTGGGCGCCAACCCACGTGACATCAAAATCAAACTGGCCGAAGAGATCGTTGCTCGCTTCCATGGCGAAGAGGCGGCGCTCAGTGCTCATCGCTCGGCGGGCAATCGCATGAAAGAGGGCGAGCTGCCTGACGATCTGCCAGAGATCGAGGTGTTATCTGTTGAGGACATGCCGATTGCTGCGCTCCTTAATAAAGCGGGTTTGGTGAAGAACGCTGCTATGGCGCGCGACCTTTTGGGTTCCGGCGGTGTGCGGGTGGATGGTGAGGTGGTGGATCGCTCCTTTATATATAAGGTGGGAGCGGTGCATATCTGTCAGGCCGGTAAGAAGGCGTTTGCGCGCATTACGCTTAAGCTAGAGTCATAAGGCGCTAGGTGTAGTGGGTGCGACAAAGCCGTTGAAGCGTCAGCTTCAACGGCTTTGTCGTTTCTGCAGGCGGCGCGCTAGTGGTTTGTCTGGCTGCAGTCTTTGATTTCATGGGTATTGAAACAAAAGCGCAATAAACGATTGACCTTCGTTTGTCAGCCCCTATAATGCGCACCTCTTAAGACGTAAGCAGCTCCTTAAACTTCTTATAAAACAAGAAGTTAGATTTAAAAAGGGCTTGCAAAGCAGCGAAAGCTGCGTAGAATTCGCCTCCTCTTCAGGAGGTAGTGTTTGAGTCTGAAGGGGTTCGGTCGAGATGATCGAAGGCGGTAAAAGAGGCGGTTGACAGCGGTTTGAAACGCTGTAGAATTCGCCTCCCGCTGACGAGAAGCTAGATGTTGATCGA
>NZ_FMTL01000008.1 GCF_900099645.1 Pseudomonas peli
GAGAGTAGGTCATCGTCAAGCACCTATACCAAAACCCCCGATCGTGAAAACGGTCGGGGGTTTTACTTTGTGGCGCGAAAACAAACCATGCCCAGGGCAGCCTTTTATAGGCAACTAAACAGGGCGTGGCTATGAGTAATATTTACGAAACTCAAGGTGCGCTCATCGAGCGCACCTGGCCCTTCAATTGATGGCGTCACTCAGCGCTTTTGCCGGTACAAACTTAACGACTTTTTTTGCTGCGATTTGCAAGGTTTGTCCCGTTTGAGGGTTGCGGCCGGTGCGAGCGGGGCGCTCACTCACTTTTAGCTTACCGATACCCGGTAGTGTGATTTCGTCACTGTTCTCCAGTGCGTCGCTAACAATTTCACTTAACTGTTCCAGTGCTGCGCGCACAGTGCTTTTCGGTGTGTCTATGGCCTCGGCAATGTCGCTGATTAGCTGTTCTTTGGTTATAGCCATGGTCTGCTCCTTGGTTGTATGGATAGTGGTTTAGATCGTATCGCGGAACGGCATAGGTCGTTGAAGTGAAACTGGCGCTTTATCCGATCTGGCGTCAGTAGTCTATGCTGATGCTACTTGGCAATTCTCTTGGAGAACCAGCATGCTTCGTGCCTTCGCGAATTTAGGGTTTCGTTGGAAGATTGCGCTACCGATTATGTTGCTGGCGATTTTGTTGGTTTCGATGGGCGCCTTGGGAATGCGAGGCATTACCCAGGTTGCAGATTCAAGCACGAAACTGACTAATCGGTTTTTGCCAGGTATCAGCCTGCTTCTAAATGCTGATCGTGATCTTTATCAAGCCTTTGTTGCTGAGCGCAGCTTACTTGATGAGGGTTCGGGGGCGCATGCTGAGGCTTTGAATGCATCGCACTCAGAAAATCTGCAGCAGGCTTACGAGCGAGTACATAAATTCGCAGATATGCAGCCGGGTCGAGAGGCAATGCAATTGGTTGCAGAGTTTGATAAGGGTTTCGAGCAATGGAAGGCCACGTCTCAAAAGGTAATGCAGTTAGCAACCAGTGACCCCCAAGCTGCCAGCGAGTTGAGTTTTGGCGGCAGTGAAGAACAGTTTGAATCGATGCGTACAGCTATTGATAAGTTGGGTGAAATGGATGATGCAGCGGCTAATGCTGAAGGGCTTGCCGCTATCAAATTGGGTGAGACATTAAGCTGGCAGCAGGGCGTCATTATTGCTATCGGTTTAGGGGTCTGTCTGGTGCTGGTGGTGGGCTTTCCAATTCTGGTCACTGGACCGCTGCACAAACTTTTGAATCGTATCGAGCAGATCGCTGATGGCGATGGTGATCTCCGAGTGCGCCTGGATGTCTTGTCGAGTGATGAGCTCGGTAAGCTGAGTCACGCGTTCAATCGCTTTCTCGATAAATTACAACCGCTAATCAAAGAGGTGGGAAGGGTTACCGGTGAGGTTGAAAGCTCTGCGCAGAATCTTGCTGGATTAGCTGCAGCCAATGATCGGTTGATTAGTAGTGAGCATGCTGCAGTCGATCAGGTCAGCACAGCTGCAACCGAGATGAGCTCAGCAGTGAATGAAGTCGCGCGTAATGCGCAAAATGCAGCTGATGCTGCGCGTGGTGCGGAGGTCCAGTCACGCGAGGGTGCAGAAGTGGTCAGTGCCACGATCAACTCAATTCGCCAGCTCGCGCAAGAGGTGGAAAGTGCGTCGTTGACCATTCAGGCGCTTGAGCAAGAGGCATCAAATATCGGTGCTGTATTGGCTGTTATTCGAGGTATTGCAGAGCAAACCAACTTGTTAGCCCTCAATGCGGCCATAGAAGCTGCACGCGCTGGAGAGCAGGGGCGCGGTTTTGCGGTTGTTGCTGATGAGGTGCGTGCATTAGCGGCGCGTACGCAGGAGTCTACTAAGGACATCCAGGTAATGATCGAGCGCCTTCAAATCGGCGTGCAGAATGCGGTTAAGGCCACACACTCCGGGAGCAGTAAGGCAAGGCAAAGTGTTGAGCAGGCAGCTGGGGTGGATCAGGCGCTGACTGATACCAGTAATTCTGTTCAGCGCATCAATGATATGACTGCACAAATCGCTACTGCCTGTGAAGAGCAGAGCAGTGTTACTGAAGAAATTGCGCGCAACATCAGTGACATTCGAGACCTGTCGAATGAGGCGGCTCAAACCTCTGAGCAGAGTGCAGAAGCCAGTCAGCGACTATCTGAGTTGTCGCATGGTTTGAGTAAGCTGGTTGGTCGGTTTCGTGTCTAAGTCACGTGCATTTTAATGGTCTAAGTGCTTGAAACGGTTGTAACTTCAACTCAAGCCAGTACAATGGCGCGGCTCGCTTCAGTCGAGCTGCGTTATGGTGGCCCTGCCGGTCCCCTCGCAACGATCAGCCGTGAACCCGGTCAGGCCTGGAAGGGAGCAGCCGCAGCGGTGACATCGTGTGCCGAGGTGTGGCTGGTAGGGTTGCCTCCAGTTACTAAACTGGTTGATTCGTAAAGGTTTCTCACTCCAAACCACGCGGTGGTACACGGGGTGATACAACCGATGTCCAGCATCCCTTCTTATCTTCTATTTTCACTCCACTCGGTCTATTACTTCCGAGCTGTGGTACTTGACGTCGTTTGTTCGTTGTTTCATCGCAGGGAAATTCGGCGTTCTCCCCAGGCCCGCTGTAGGCGCGAAGCGTTGATCCGTGGGCGCGAGCTTTTGCTGCAAGTTCAGCGGCTTTTCACCGAAGCATTCCAAGGCATTAAGCCGTCGGTTGGGCGCCTGTGTGGCGAGTGGGAGTCGGGAGGAAGAAGGCTCGCTATCTGGGCTTCCTGGTTGCGTCAGCAGCAATTGGAGTCTTTGGCTGCGGCTCCATTTGCACCGCTTCCTGAAACCACTCAGAGGGCCCCGGTAATGCAGGCGTTGGAGGCCCTACTGAAACTAGGGCACAAAGAGCTTTTAGTGTGTGTGGTAGCTAAGCACGCTGTCCTGTTCCTTTAATGCTTTACGCATGTCTGCAGGAATGCTGCCCGAGCGCATTGCAAGCTCTAGGCGAATATCTTCAAGGCTTTGAGCGAACGCTTGCGTGTCGGTCAGTTGGGCTGCGCTCAGCACACGGCTGTATGCAGTGGCTTCGTTTGCATCCAGCAAAGAGAGCACAACCCCACCGTCTGGGCGGGGAGGGCTGAATATGACGCGCAGCGGGGTAAACAGTTGCTCAACGAGTTCGCGGTTAATCTTGTCCATGACCATGCTCCATCCAGAGGGTGATCACTTCTGACCCCTTAGATGCTCGATGGTTCGTGAATCTTGCTAATCAAGCAGTCAGTGACTGCCGAGCGCGTTCGATGACTTGTTCCAGGTGCGCGCCACTGTACTGGCCGGGATAGAGGCGCTGACTGTGCTTGGCGATGCCTGCATCGTTGACGATGGTAAAGCTGAAGCTACCTTTGCGGGCGGCTAGGATGCGGCAGTCAAAAGGTGCAAATGCACTCGATAGGGTGCGAATAGCATCCTGAATTTGGTGTTGGGTATTCATTTTTGTGTACTTCCTAAAACAACAGGCGCGTCATTGCGCTAAATAAAGCTCCAGGCTGTCGACGTAAGTAGTCGATTGCATGTGTAGATAGGAGCTGGACTGCGCGCACAAGTTCCACAGCGGACACGTTGTGCGGGTCGGTACGTCGGAGGCGGGCTTGAGTCAGCGCTTGCGCGGGACGGCCAGATCAGTCAGCAGGTTGGGATATGGGTTAGAGCTGTGCGGCATTACCCGTGGGTTATGCGCTCTTACCTGGAAACCATCGAGGGGGCCAAAAGGCCTGATTGACTTACAGCGTGGTACGAACGATGCGGATGATACCCGTCTGGCTAATTTTTCGCCAGTTTATTTGCAAGCAATACTGCAGGTTGGCCATTCGTAGGCTGCGCATTGGATGCAATTTGCCCCATGCTCCGTTAGGATTAGCCCCACTTTTTTGCTTTCCTCTCGTGACGGGTTTCGATGAGTTATCAGGTTCTTGCACGCAAGTGGCGTCCGCGCTCGTTCAACGAAATGGTTGGCCAGACGCATGTGCTCAAGGCGCTGATCAATGCGCTCGATAGCCAACGACTGCACCATGCCTATTTGTTCACGGGCACCCGTGGTGTAGGCAAGACCACGATTGCGCGGATTATTGCCAAGTGCCTGAATTGCGAGACCGGCATCAGCTCGACCCCTTGCGGTGTTTGCTCGATTTGCAAAGAGATTGATGAGGGGCGTTTTATTGACTTGATCGAAGTCGATGCTGCCAGCCGTACCAAGGTTGAAGACACTCGCGAGTTGCTCGACAACGTGCAGTATTCGCCGAGCCGTGGACGCTTCAAGGTCTACCTGATCGACGAAGTACACATGCTCTCAACCAGCTCCTTCAATGCGCTGCTGAAGACCCTGGAAGAACCACCGCCCCACGTCAAATTCCTCCTGGCGACCACGGATCCGCAGAAGCTGCCGGTCACGGTGTTGTCGCGCTGCCTGCAGTTCTCACTGAAGAACATGCCGCCGGAGCGGGTGGTCGATCACCTCACCCATGTCTTGGCTGCGGAAAACATCCCGTTCGAAAATGACGCACTCTGGTTGCTCGGCCGTGCGGCCGATGGCTCGATGCGCGATGCCATGAGTCTGACCGACCAGGCGATTGCTTTTGGTGAGGGTAAGGTGCTGGCCGCCGATGTGCGCGCCATGCTTGGCACCCTCGACCATGGCCAGGTCTACGGTGTGCTACACGCCCTGCTGGAGGGCGATGCGCGCGCTTTGATTGAGGCTGTGCGTCATCTGGCTGAGCAGGGGCCTGACTGGAATGGCGTTTTGTCCGAGATGCTCAACGTACTGCACCGAGTGGCCATTGCCCAAGCGCTGCCCGAGGCCGTGGATAACGGTCAGGGGGATCGTGAGCGAGTGCTTGAACTGGCCAGGGTTCTCCCTGGCGAAGATGTGCAGTTTTATTATCAGATGGGCTTGATTGGGCGACGCGATTTACCGTTGTCGCCCGACCCACGTAGCGGCTTTGAGATGGTGCTGTTGCGTATGTTGGCATTCCGCCCGGCGGATACCCACGATACGCCGAGAGTTGCGCTAAAGCCGTTGGGGATTAGCCAGGCCACTGCTGATCCCGCGACCAACCCAGTGGCCGGTGCGGCTATCCCGTCACCGGTGAGCATTCCTGTTGCGGTTCTGCCTGCGCCGCCGACTCCTGTAGTTGAAGTTGCACCTGTAGTGCCGGTAGCAGCGCCTGAAGCGCCTGTGGCAGTCCTGCCGCCCGCACCGGAAGTGGTCAGCGGACCCGCTGCGCAGCCTTCGCTGGCTGAAGCGACAGCTGCCCCTGTAGCATCCGCGCCTGTGGTGGATCTGCCCTGGGAAGAGCAGGTCAATCTGCCTGTTGCTCAAACGGCTGAGCCTGTTACAGAAGTCGCAGAGCCTGTCGTTGCTGCGGCAGAGTCCGTCACGCTAACAGCCGAGCCGCCACAAGCTGCAGAGCCTGAGTCGCAACTGATTGAGCAGCCGGCTCCGTCCGCCGATACGGATGACGATGAGCCGCCGCTGGGCGACTACGACTATGTCGAGATGGATGCAGAGTCGTTTGATTATGATTTTGACGCGGTAGAGCGCGCTGCATCTGCCGAGCCAGAGGTCTTGCCTGCGGCGCAACCGGCGACAGGACTGGCGGCCGACTGGTTGGAGCTGTTCCCGAAGCTCGGCTTGTCCGGGATGACCGCTAGCATCGGCGCTAACTGCACTCTGATAAGCGTCGAGGGCGACAACTGGTTGTTGCACCTGGACCCGGCGCATTCAGCGCTGTTCAACCTAACCCAGCAGCGGCGCCTGAATGATGCGCTCAATCAGTTGCACGGGCGCGAGCTCAAGGTGTTGATCGAGTTATGCAAGCCTGAGCAGGAAACACCTGCGCAGGCTGCGGCGCACAAGCGAGCCAATCGCCAGCGTGAGGCCGAAGCCTCGATCCATCAGGACCCGGTTATTCAACAAATGATTCAGCAGTTCGCTGCGGTTATCCGCGCGGACAGCATTGAACCCCTGGATACTCCCGTTAACCCCTAATTACCGAGGACTTACACCATGATGAAAGGTGGCATGGCCGGCCTGATGAAGCAGGCACAGCAGATGCAGGAAAAAATGCAGAAGATGCAGGAAGAGCTGGCGATCGCCGAAGTAACCGGTCAATCCGGTGCTGGGCTGGTCAGCGTGGTTATGACTGGGCGTCACGACGTCAAACGTGTCAGCCTGGATGACAGCCTGATGCAGGAAGACAAGGAGATCCTCGAAGACCTGATCGCCGCTGCGGTAAATGATGCCGTGCGCAAGGTTGAGCAGAACAGCCAGGACAAGATGTCCGGTATGACTGCCGGCATGCAGTTGCCTCCAGGCTTCAAAATGCCGTTCTAAGCGGTCATCCGCCGGCACTGCATTGCAGCGCTGGGAGCCGGTGTGGGTATCCTCAGCCCACACCGCCTGTACCTTGCTCTGTCAGGGCTCAATAGCCCTATAGGGTTTTGTTGGAAAGAGTTGTAGCCGTCGAGTACTTCCCCAATGAGTTTCAGCCCGCTGATCCGCCACCTGATCGATTCTCTGCGCATTCTTCCTGGCGTTGGGCAGAAGACTGCTCAGCGTATGGCCTTGCAGATGCTTGAGCGTGATCGCTCCGGGGCCTTGCGCCTGGCCCAGGCGCTTACACAAGCGATGGAAGGCGTTGGCCACTGCAAGCAGTGCCGCAGCCTGAGCGAGGAAGAGGTGTGTCAGCTGTGTCTGGACCCGCGGCGCGATGACAGTCTGCTGTGTGTGGTCGAAGGGCCGATGGATGTGTATGCGGTCGAGCACACCGGGTTTCGCGGGCGCTACTTCGTTCTCAAGGGGCATTTGTCGCCGCTCGACGGTCTCGGCCCAGAGGCGATTGGTATTCCCGAGCTACTGGCGCGGATTGCTGCCGGCAGTTTCACCGAGGTGATTCTGGCCACCAATCCGACTGTAGAGGGCGAGGCCACCGCGCATTACATCGCTCAGCTACTGGCGGGGAAAGGCCTGATTGCCTCGCGCATTGCCCATGGCATGCCGCTGGGCGGCGAGCTGGAGTTGGTGGACGGTGGCACCCTGGCGCATTCGATTGCCGGGCGTCGACCTATCCAGTTGTAGGTACCCAGCTGGTAGGCGGCTTGATTGCCCTTGCGCATGGCGTAATCCTCTTCTTGTAAACCAAGCAAGCGCTTGGTAATTTCCCTGAAACCTCAGTGGGAATACCTCATGTCTGCCTTCCAGGAATATTTCGATGAATCCCACCAGTTGGTGCGTGATTCAGTCAGGCGTTTTGTCGAGCGCGAAATTCTGCCGCACATCAATGATTGGGAAGAAGCCGAGGAGTTTCCTCGCGAGCTCTACCTCAAGGCGGGGGCTGCGGGGATTCTCGGTATTGGCTACCCGGAAGCGTTTGGTGGCAGCCATGAGGGTGATGTCTTTGCCAAGGTCGCGGCCAGCGAGGAGTTGATGCGCTCAGGCTCTGGCGGCTTGGTGGCGGGGCTCGGGTCCCTGGATATTGGTTTGCCGCCTGTGGTGAAGTGGGCCAAGCCGGAGCTGCGCGAGCGCATCGTGCCGCAGGTCCTGGCCGGTGAAAAAATCATGGCGCTTGCGGTGACTGAGCCGTCCGGTGGCTCGGATGTGGCTAATCTGAAAACCCGTGCGGTACGGGATGGCGATTTCTACCGCGTTAGCGGCAGTAAAACCTTTATCACCAGCGGCGTGCGCGCGGATTACTACACGGTTGCCGTGCGCACCGGAGGTGATGGTTTTGGTGGTGTCAGCCTGTTGCTGGTGGAGAAGGGCACGCCTGGCTTCACCGTAGGGCGCAAGCTGAAGAAGATGGGCTGGTGGGCATCGGATACGGCGGAGTTGTTCTTCGATGATTGCAGGGTGCCGGTAGGCAATCTGATCGGCGCCGAGAACATGGGCTTTGCCTGCATCATGGCGAATTTCCAGAGCGAGCGGCTATCGCTGGCGATCATGGCCAATATGACGGCGCAGCTGGCACTTGAAGAGTCGATGAGGTGGGCCAAGGAGCGCGAGGCGTTCGGTAAACCTATTGGCAAGTTCCAGGTGCTCAAGCATCGTCTTGCGGAGATGGCGACCCAGCTTGAAGTGTCGCGCGACTTTACCTATCGGCAAGCGGCGAAGATGGCGGCAGGTAAAAGCGTGATCAAGGAGATATCCATGGCCAAGAATTTTGCCACTGATATTGCCGATCGACTTACCTACGATGCGGTGCAGATCATGGGGGGGATGGGGTATATGCGCGAAAGCCTGGTGGAGCGGCTTTACCGTGATAACCGCATTCTGTCGATTGGTGGTGGCTCGCGTGAAATCATGAACGAGATCATCAGCAAGCAGATGGGCTTATAGATAAGGCAGGTTTTACAACCGTCAGATAAAACAAACCCCGCGAGCGCGGGGTTTGTTTTAAAGCAGGACAGGGGCTTAGGCCACCTGTACCTCTTCAGCTTGCATACCTTTCTGACCGCGAGCGGCCACGTAGGTAACAGTCTGGCCTTCTTTCAGGCTTTTGAAACCGTCGCTTTGGATGGCTTTAAAGTGAACGAAGAGGTCATCGCCGCCATTAGTTGGGGTAATGAAGCCGAAGCCTTTCTCATCGTTGAACCATTTGACGGTGCCAGTTTCGCGATTTGCCATGGTGTGTCTCTTAATTCGATACGAAGTGCGGTGCCAGAGTGCTCATAGCACCTATGCGGTTTTGCTGATAACTACAAGTCAGCTCAGCCATAATAGGCCGTTTTCACAGGAAGTGTTGGGTTTAACGTTAATTATTCATATTTTTCTCAGCTCATAAGCTGAAAAGTCCCCATTAGCCTGGGCTACAGGGCGTTTTGGCGTCTGCCTGATGTTGTTGCCGATAATGAATTCTGGCCAGTTCTGCCTGCTTAAGCGCTAACTTGGCCCCAGTAAAACGCCTCGGTGCTCTTGAAAAGCGTCGGGGCGTTTTTTTCGAGCTGCTGTCAGAGATTTTTTAGCCCTGCTATGCCGAGCTGCGTAAGCGGGCCAGATCGCGCAGCGGTGGCGCGCCGAACAAGCGGCTGTATTCGCGGCTGAACTGCGAGGGGCTTTCATAGCCGACGCGGTAACTGGCCGAAGCCGCTTCGAGCCCTTCGCAGAGCATCAGGCGCCGCGCTTCCTGCAGGCGTAGCTGTTTCTGATATTGCAGGGGGCTGAGAGCCGTGACGGCCTTGAAACGGTGGTGCAGGGTTGAGGTGCTGAGGTTGACTTCGCGGGCCAGGTCCTCGATGCGCAGGGGCTGGTCGAAATTCAGGTTCAGCCATTCGATTGCGCGGTTGATGCGCTGGCCCTGGCTGTCGGCAATGGCAATTTCGTGCAGACGATGGCCCTGCGGGCTGTGCAACAGGCGGTAGAAAATTTCACGCAGGGCCAGCGGCGCAAGCATGGCGATATCGCGCGGGGTCTCCAGTAGGCGCAGCAGGCGCAATACCGCGTCGAGCAATTGAGTATCCAGGCGATCCAGATACAGCGCCCGACGTGGCCCAGGATTAGGCACGCCAATGGGGCCGATGTCGGCGATTAGGCTGGTGATCAGCGCCGGATCAATATCCAAACGCAGGCTTAGATAAGGCTGTTCGGGGGTTGCGCCGATCACCTGGCCGGTAACCGGCAGGGTGACGGAGGCCACCAGGTAGTTCAGCGGGTCGTAGGTGTACTGCTCATCACCGAGGCGCACATCTTTACGGCCCTGGGCAATGATGCACAGGCAAGGCCGGTACAGCGTGGGGATGGGTAGGCTGGGCTGCGTTGCGCAGGCCAGGTCGAGGCCGGCAATGGCGCTGCTATGCAGGCCATCCGCCGGGCACTGGCGCTGGATCAGCGCGGCCAGTTCGGCTTGGCGTAGCGCCAGGTTGTCGTCGAGAGCTGAGAGGTTTGTGGGGGATGTCATCGGCTGGCTCCTGCTGCTGGCTTGCAGATTATCCCGGTTTTTCAGGCAAGTCTGCGTTGCGCGGAATGCGTTGCAGGATCAGGCAATAATTCACCAGAAATAGGCAATAAGCCCTGTTCTACAGGCGGTCAGTGCAGCTCTGAACTGATCGTATGTTTCGCAGGGTGATTTTTATGAATTTTGAGTGTTGCAGGTTTAGGCAATAATTCGCCAGAAATCGTCTAACCCTGAGCACGCCATCTGACGGAATCTGTTGCTGTCGCGGCAATCCTTGCCGCTTACCAGCAGAGGATTCGGCCATGTTGAATGTCCAAGACAAAGTCATTCTGATCACCGGCGCCAGCAGCGGTATCGGCGAGGCCTGTGCGCGCTTGCTGGCCGAGAAGGGCGCGCGGCTGTTGCTCGGCGCACGGCGTACCGAGCGCCTGGAACAGTTGGTCAGCGAAATCCGTGAGGCGGGCGGTAATGCGGATTACCGCCGCCTGGACGTAACCAGCCAGGCCGACACCCAGGCATTTGTCGACGCCGCCCTTGCGCAGTACGGCCGCGTTGATGTGTTGATCAACAACGCCGGGATCATGCCGCTGTCGCGCCTGGATGTGCTGAAGGTCGACGAGTGGAACCGCATGATCGACGTGAACATCCGTGGCGTGCTGCACGGCATCGCCGCTGCGTTGCCGGTGATGCAGCGTCAGCGCAGCGGTCAGTTCGTCAATATCGCCTCCATCGGCGCCTACAGCGTGGTGCCGACCGGTGCGGTGTATTGCGCAACCAAGTATGCGGTGCGCGCTATCTCCGAAGGCTTGCGCCAGGAGGTGGGCGGCGATATTCGCGTGACTCTGGTATCGCCGGGCGTGGTCGAGTCGGAGCTGGCCGAGAGCATTTCCGATGAGTCGAGCCGTGAGGCAATGAAGGCGTTCCGCAAGGTCGCCATCGCCCCGGACGCGATTGCCCGCGCCATTGCTTATGCGGTTGAACAGCCAGCGGATATCGATGTCAGCGAGCTGATCGTGCGGCCGACTGCCAGTCCTTATTGAGCCTGTATCTCTGGAGAGCAAGCCGATGTTAAGTCATAGCGCCGTGCTGCATGCCAGGGCGGGACGCACCGAGCAGTTGGGGGTGTGCCTGCATGGCTTGGGTGAATCCATGCAGACCCTTCCCGGGTGCCTGGATGTTGAGGTGCAGCAGCTGCCGGATGATGCGGCGCAGTGGCTGTTGCAAAGCCGCTGGCAATCGATGGCGGCGTTGCAGGCATTCTTCGCCGCGTCGCTTTTGCAGCAGGTGCTCGACCAGGCTTTGCAGCAAGGCCTGCTGCGTAGCCTGCAATGCCAGGCCGCTTGAACAGCAGAACGCCCCGGCACGCTAAGCGTGTCGGGGCGCTTTATTGTAGCGCGGGTTACTTGAGGTTGGCTTTCAGCGCGGCGGCGGCTTGCTGCATGGCGCTTTGCGTGCCGGGTATCTGGCTGATCACGTTGAGCAAACCAAAGTCATGGATCATGCCGTTGTAGCGTACGGAGGTGACGTTGACCCCCGCCGCATCCAGCTTGCGCGCATAGGCTTCACCTTCATCACGCAGTACGTCGAACTCGGCGGTTTGCACCAGGGCTGACGGCAAGCCTTTCAATTGCTCCACCGATGCCTGCAACGGCGCGGCGTAGATCTCGGCGCGCTGTTTCGGATCGGTGGTGTAGCTATCCCAGAACCACTGCATCAGGCTCTTGCTGAGGAAGTGACCGTCGGCGAACTGGTTATAGGAGGCGTTGTTGAAGTTGGCGTCGGTGACCGGCCACATCAGCAGCTGGAATTTGATCGCTGGGGTGCCTTTATCTTTGGCCATCAGGCTGACGACTGCAGCCATATTGCCACCCACACTGTTGCCGGCCACTGCCAGACGCTTGCCGTCGACACCAATCTGCGCGCCGTTCTGCGCCACCCATCGGGTTGCGGCGTAGGCCTGGTTGATCGCGGTCGGGTACTTGGCTTCGGGTGATGGGGTGTAATCGACATACACCGCCGCCGCGCCAGAGCCCACCACCAGGTCATGGATCAGGCGTTCGTGGGTCGGGTAGTCGCCCAGCACCCAGCCGCCACCGTGGAAGAACATAAAGACCGGCAGCGTGCCGTTGGCATCGGCCGGGCGCACGACTTTAAGCTGGATCGACTGGCCATCAATTTCGATGGTCTTGTCGGTTACCTTGATGCCGGATACATCGACCTTGACCCCAGCCTGCGCGCCGACCAATACGGCGCGGGCATCTTTCGGGCTTAGCTGTTCGAGGGGCTTGCCACCGCCAGCGGCGAGGGCATTGAGGAAACCTTGAGTATTGCGCTCCACCCCGGGGCTACCAGCGGCAAACGCGCTGTTGACGGCAAGGGCGAGTACGGCGATCGACAAACCTTGTTTGATGTTCATGTGCGGCCTCCTGGGGCGGGCCGCTGACTGGCAGCGGCCGGGTAGTGGGTAGTTTGGACTTAGTCGAGCAGCGTCAGGGTGACGTCGATATTGCCGCGGGTAGCATTGGAGTAAGGGCAGACGATGTGCGCACGCTCGATCAGGGTCTGCGCTTGCTCACGGTCCATGCCCGGCAGGCTGATGCGCAGTTCGACTTCGATGCCGAAACCGTTGGGAATCGCGCCTATACCTACGACACCTTCAATCGAGGCATCTGCCGGCATCGCCAGCTTGTCGCGGCCAGCGACGAACTTCATCGCGCCGATGAAACAGGCCGAGTAGCCGGCAGCGAACAGCTGCTCGGGGTTAGTGCCCGCACCGCCGGCACCGCCAAGTTCTTTCGGGGTGGTCAGGGCGACGTCGAGTACGCCGTCGGAGGAGATGGCACGGCCGTCACGGCCGCCGGTGGCTTCTGCGTAGGCACGGTAAGCAATGGTTTGAATCGACATGGTGGTAATCCTCTAAAGTCAGTTTGGGTTGGTACGCGTTACAGGTGTTGCGGTATTTGTGGTTGATCAGCCGTCGTGGTTGATCAGCCATTCTGGGTACAGGCCTTTGCCATCCTGTTGCTGCTGGCTGTGGTCCGCCAGTACGGCAGCGGAGAGCGTGATGGCGATGGTGAATGTGATCAGGGTTTGCATAACAGTTCTCCTCAAGCTGCTGGGTTGTTTGGTTGGTCAGTAATTAGTTGGTTAGCACTAAAGTTTTGCGCGCTAATCAGTTCGATGGAGTGAACTCTAGTGAGCATTAATTTAGCGCGCAAGATATATTTTTGAACATTTTGCGATAAGCACTGCTGTGTTCAGGCATAAGCGAGGAGTGGCGGGCGGTTGCGCGATTTTTCGAGAGCTGCGGCAGGACGAAATTGTTGAGTTGAGCGGGGGAGTGACGGGTAAGAGTGGTGCGATGTGGACGACGAGGCGGGCTGCAAGCCTGTCGCCCAGGTGCTTACACGGCTTGTTGCAGGCTGCTGCGCAGGGTGACCAGTTCAGCTTTGAGGGCGCCAAGTTCAGCGGCGGATTGCTGGGTGGCGGTGAGGATGCAGCTGGGGATGCTTTTGGCCTGTTCGCGCAGGGCGCGGCCTTTATCGGTGAGGAACAGCTCGACCACACGCTCGTCAACACTGCTGCGGGTGCGCTTGAGCAGACCTTCGGCTTCCAGGCGCTTGAGCAGCGGGGTGACGGAGCCAGGGTCGGTCAGCAGGCGGCTGCTGATATCGCCCACGGTGATGCCATCGCCTTCCCAGAGCACCATCATCGCCAGGTATTGCGGGTAGGTCAGGCCCAGCTCCTGCAGCAGTGGCTTGTAGACCTTGGTCAGCAGTAACGAGGTCGAATACAGGGCGAAGCACAGCTGGTTGTCGAGCAGCAGTTCGGCGCAAGGGTCTTGCGTAGTCATGGCGTTCTCCAGCGGCACAGGACAGGTGCTGATAATTTATCGCGCCAACTACAGTTATGCCAATTGAATGCACGCGGTGTGCATCTCGCGCATGCAAACGCCAGGGTGGCTGCCAGGCATGCCAGGCATAAAAAAGCCCCAGACACCTGCGGCGCTGGGGCTTGTGGACTAGCCGGTTACTCCACGGCAGCCTGGACTTTCTTGCTTGAGCCTTTCGGCGCAAAGCGCGCGGCCAGACGCATGGAGGCGGTCACCAGGCGTTGGTAGAACGCCGGCAATAGGCGCTGCATGCCATCCAGGGCGAAGGCGTCCGGGCCTATCAGGATGCGCCGCTTGTTTGCCAATACGCCGTTGATGATCACCTGGGCGGCTTTCTCCGGAGTGGTGCGCAGCAACTGGTCGTTGAACTGCTGACGTGCCTTGTCGGCATCCTGGCCGGTAACGCTGCTCAGGCTGGCGTTCATCCGCGCGGTCTTGGCGATGTTGGTCTTGATCCCGCCGGGGTGCACGCAGCTGGCCGATACGCCGCAATCGGCCATGTCCAGCTCCTGGCGCAGCGACTCGGTGAAGCCGCGCACAGCGAACTTGCTGGCGTTGTAGGCGCTCATGCCCGGTTGAGCGAACAGGCCGAACACGCTGGACACGTTGACGATATGGCCGCTGCCCGATGCCTTGATATGCGGCAGGAAGGCCTTGGTGCCGTTGACCACGCCCCAGAAGTTGATGTTCATGATCCACTCGTAGTCGGCGTAGTCGTTGCCTTCCACGGTGCCGCCCTGGGCCACGCCGGCGTTGTTGAAGATCGCGTTGACCCGGCCGAACTCGCTCACCACCTGGTCAGCCCAGGCATGCACCGCTTCACGGTCGGCGACGTTGACCAGGGTTTCGCTGACCTTGACCCCGAGCTTGCGCGCCTGGGCGGCGGTTTCCGCCAGGCCCTCGGCATTCACATCGGAGAGCGCGAGTTGGCAACCCTGGCGGGCCAGGCCGAAGGCCAGGGCGCGGCCAATACCGGAACCTGCGCCGGTGATGGCGGCTACCTTGTTTTCAAACGACTTCATGCGCTGGCCTCCTGGGCAGTCAATTGGATAGCGCTGGTCTGCGCCGGGTGTGCCGCGTGTTTACGGCTGAAATGATAGGCCGCTGGGTCAAAGTTGCGCGTCAGCAGGCGAAAACGCCAGGTAAAACCGGGCCACACGGTGCAGTTGCGGCCGCTCACCGGGTGCAGGTACCAGCTGGTGCAGCCGCCGGCATTCCATACTGTGTTACCCAGGCTGCCTTGTAGCTTGCCGTTGAATTTGTCCTGCACCGTCTGTTTGACTTCCAGGCTTTGCAGCTCTTGCTCACCAATCAGCTTGAGCGCGCCGAGCACGTAATGGATCTGCGACTCGATCATATAGACCATCGAGTTGTGACCCAGGCCGGTGTTCGGCCCCATCAGGAAGAACAGGTTGGGGAAGCCGGCGGTCAGCGTGCCTTTGTAGGCCTGCGGGCCTTCCGGCCAGGTATCGAGCAGGTCAACGCCGCCACGACCAAACACCACGCCGCGCGGTAGCGGATCGCTCGGGGTGAAGCCGGTGCCGAAGATGATCGCGTCGATCTCGCGCTCTTTACCGTCCACGGTGCGGATGCTGCCGCTACGAATTTCCTCGATGCCATCGGTGATCAGGTCGACGTTGGGCTGGGTCAGTGCCGGGAAGTAGTCGTTGGAGATCAGCACGCGCTTGCAGCCCATCAGGTAATCCGGGGTGACCTTGGTGCGCAGGATCGGGTCCTTGATCTGCTTGTTGATGTACCACTTGCCGACTTTCTGCGCGAGGGTCATCACCTTGGGCAGCATGGCAAAGCCGATCACCCGGCTTTCCAGCAGGGCATAGATAGCGCCGCGCCAGAGTTTCTGCAGCAGCGGGAAGCGTTTGAAGCGATTGCGTTCCCGCTCGCTGATGGCGCGGTCCGGCTTGGGCATGATCCACGGTGCGGTGCGCTGGTACAGATCGAGCTGGCTGACCTGCTTCTGGATCTGCGGTACGAACTGAATCGACGAGGCGCCCGTGCCGATTACCGCAATGCGTTTGCCGGTAAGGTCATAGCTGTGGTCCCACTGCTGCGAGTGGAAGATCTTGCCGGTGAAGTCGCCCAGGCCCTTGAGCGCCGGAATCGATGGGGTGGACAACGCACCCATGCCCGAGACCACGAACTGCGCGGTATAGCTGTTGCCGGCGCTGTCGCTGATCTGCCACAGCTCCTGCTGCTCATCCCAGGCCAGGCGGGTGATTTCGGTGTTCAGCTGGGTGTGGTTCTGCAGGCGGTACTTGCTCCAGCAGCCTTCCAGGTAACCCTGGATTTCTGGCTGCTTGGCAAACATACGCGTCCAGTTGGGGTTCTGCTCGAACGAAAAGGAGTACAGGTGCGATTGCACGTCACAACCGCAGCCCGGGTAGTTGTTCACCCGCCAGGTGCCGCCGACTCCGGCTTCTTTCTCGAACAGCAGGAAGTCATGTTCACCGGCCTGCTTCAGGCGGATGGCCATACCCAGGCCAGAGAAGCCTGTGCCGATAATGGCCACCTTGCAGTGGCGGGTGGCAGTAGGGGGTGAGACGGGTGCATTCATGGCCAAGCTCCTGTTATGTTTATTGCTGGCGTATACATCTGTATACCAAGGTAGACAAATGTATACTCGCCAGCAAGCAGCATTCTCACAAGCCAACTTTTAGGTAGGGTTCGTCATGCAGGCAGACGCCAGCGAGCAGCAGCCAGCCGCAGAAAAAGCCACTGAGGCCCCCGGTAAGACCCTGTTACTGGAGGCCGCGTTACGTCTCACCTCAACCAGTCGCAGCCTGAGCAACCTGGGCTTGCGCGAGTTGGCGCGTGAGGCGGGGCTGAATCCCAATACCTTCTATAGGCACTTCAAGGATGTCGATGACCTGGGTCTGACGGTGATCCGACAAATCTCCACCCAGCTGCGCCAACCGCTGCGCGCCCTGCGCCGCGAAGCGGCCGAGCGAGCGGTGCAGTCGACCCAGGCCAGCGCGCCAATGCTGTTTGGCATTGACCTGCAGCGCGGCCGGCGGGTATGCCATGAAACCGTGCAGTTGTTCTTCGATTTCGTTGCGCAGAACCCTGAGGCGTTCATCATCGGTGTACGCGAACTGCATGGCGCCTCGGCCGTGCTGCGCGTGGCCCTGCAGGAAGTGATGGATGAATTCGGTGCGGACATGGCCGAGGACATCATCGCCTTCAAGCTGCTGCCGGACATGGTCAACTCAGCAGTGGTGCGGCAGGTGTCGAACCTGATCAGCCGCAATCTGTTCCAGCTGTCGCTGGACTACATTGGCCAACCCGAGCGGCAAGCGGCGATCTGCGCGTTGGCTGAAGAGCAGATCGTTATGCTGTTTACCGGCGCTAGCGTGTTGCAAAGCCTGGGGCAGTTGAAGTTGCCGGTTGAGTAAACACGGCCGCAACTGAGGCGAGTCAATGCGGCGCCATCTATGGGCGTTATGCTAGGCCGGCATAGTGCTACCGCGCTGTTTTGTCGTTTGCCCCATTAAGGACCCTCTATGATTGAAGCCACCTGGATTGCCTTTGCCTTTGTCATGGGGCTGGTGGCGCGAGGTATTGGTCTGCCGCCGCTAGTGGGCTACCTGGGGGCTGGCTTTGCTCTGGCCGGTTTTGGCGAGCATATCGGGGTTGGCCCGCGTGACAGCGCGGCGTTGGATCATATTGCCCACCTGGGCGTGCTGCTGTTGCTGTTTACCGTGGGCCTCAAGCTGAAAATCGGCAACTTGGTGCGGCGTGAGGTGATCGGCGGCGGCCTGCTGCATTTCGCTATTTCCAGCCTGATCTTCCTCCCGGCGATTCTGTTGCTGCTGGAACTACCCTGGGATCAGGGGTTGCTGCTGGCCATTGCCTTGTCGTTTTCCAGCACGGTGCTGGCGGCCAAGGTGCTGGAGGGCAAGCGCGAGCTGCGCGCCTTCCACGGGCGGGTGGCGATTGGCGTGTTGATCATCCAGGACCTGATTGCCCTGGTGGTGATGAGCCTGGCCAGCGGCAAAGTGCCGTCGGCCTGGGCGCTGCTGCTGTTCGGTTTGCCACTGCTGCGGCCGTTGCTGTTTAAGATGCTCGATGTCAGCGGTCACGAGGAGCTGATGGTGCTGCTCGGCCTGCTACTTGCGCTGGTGCTGGGCGGTTACGGCTTCGAGCAACTGGGGCTGAGTTCCGAGTTAGGCGCGTTGGCCTTTGGCGCCATGCTGGCCAAACATAAGCGCGCCACCGAGCTGGCCAACTCGCTGTGGGGCATCAAGGAAATCTTTCTGGTCGGCTTCTTTCTGCAGATCGGCATTGGCGGCCTGCCGGATGCCGCTGCCTTGAAGTTTGCCCTAGTCATGGCCGTGCTGTTGCCGCTCAAGGGCGTGCTGTTCTTCTTTCTTTTTCTGCTGTTCCGCCTGCGCGCGCGCAGTGCCTTTCTCAGCAGCGTCAGCCTGACCAACTACAGCGAGTTTGGCCTGATCATGGCCAGCGTGGTACTGCCGGAGTGGATGATTCCCCTGGCGATTACCGTTGCGCTGTCCTTTGTGATTTCCGCACCGCTCAATCGGGTTGTTCATCCGCTATACGAGCGCCTGGCTAAACGTCTGACGGCCCTGGAGCGCAATATCCGTCATCCGGATGAACAGCCGGTTTCTCTAGGCCTTTCCCAGGTGCTGGTAATGGGCATGGGGCGTACCGGACGTGCAGCCTATGACTACTTGCGGGAGAAGGACTATCAGGTGGTGGGCCTGGATTCCGACCCGGTGGTGATCGAGCAGAGCAACAAGGTGGGGCGTAGCGTGCTGTTTGCCGACGGCGAGGACCCGATGTTCTGGCAGCACCTGCAGATGCCCAACATCGACGCAGTGATCCTTGCGCTGAATGATGAAGAGGCCAAGGTGATTGCCACGCAGAAGCTGCGCGAGCGCGGATTTAACGGGTTGGTGGTGTCACACGCGCTGTATGAGGATATTGCCATGCGCATTCAGCAGGCCGGTGCCGACCGTACTTATCTGACCATGAGCGAGGCGGGTGCCGGTCTGGCCGAACATGTATTGCGTACGCTGAAAAGCCGTGCCGAGGCTGACGCGAATTAGCGGTCAGCCTTGGCAAGCTGGGCTTAGCTGAAGCCCAGACGCTGGCGCCAGCGTTTTTCCAGCGCTTTGCTATCGTGGTCCAGCGGGTGGAAACCAGGGCGGTAGTAGTCCAGGTACGGCAGGATCAGTTTGGTCAGGAAGCCGTTGCGTGGGCCGAACAGGGTTTTCAGGCCCTTGCCCCAGCTGCGCCAGTTGAACAGTTGGCCGTCCTTGCGCAGCAGGTGCAGCTGGAACCAGCCAATCACTCCGAAGAAGATCACGGTGGAAATCGCCATCATGCCAACGCGCGTGAAGTAGCCGCCGTAGACCTTCTGGTACACGTCGTAGCAGACCGCCTTGTGTTCGTTCTCTTCAATCGCGTGCCACATCCACAGTTGATAGAGCTTGGGGTCATTCATCTGGGTGGTCAGGTCTTCGCGTTGCAGCAGTTGCTCGGCCATGGTCGCGGTGAAGTGCTCCAGGGCACAGGTGGCGGCCAGGCGCTGCTTCTTGGTGGTGATCTTGGTCACCCACTCCAGCAGCACCTTGATGCGCAGTTCCAGCAGTTCCAGGTCGATATTGTGCTCGGCGGCGTAGTCGTTATAGGCCGCGTGCTCTTTCGAATGCATGGCTTCCTGGCCGATAAACGCGCTGATGTCCTTCTTCAGCTGCGGCTCGGTGACCTTCTCGCGCACGGCGCGCACGCTGTCGACAAAGAACTTCTCGCCATAGGGAAACAGTGACGACAGGTTGTTCATGAAGTGACTCATGAATGGGTCGCCGGCAAACCAGAACTTCTGGCTTTCATCGAAGGTGAAGTCCATGCGGCGCACGGGAAAGCTGGCGGTTGGGGTGCTGGTTTTGGCTGTCATAAGGGCGACTCCTCGGCATATTGATCGCGTTCGCGACCGCTCTTGTTTTAGGGCTTGGGACGACAGGCTGGGCTGTCTTGGGCCGTGATTAATCTTTAGCCGAGGGCGTTTTAGGCGCGAGGTCATTCCTGGCCAGGGCGGCTGGAATTGCGCCAACTTATGGATAGTTGTCGGACAGTTCGTCAGGCTCAGGCGCTTTAAGGGCACGAACTCGCAGGGAGAGGGGCGTGGGGGAAATACGGTCTATGCCAGTACTGCATCGCGCCAGGCCGGCGCGATGCAGTACTGGTACTTGTGTTGGTTTCAGCGTTGCTGGCGCAGCTCGGCAACCTCGGTGCGCAGGGCGCGCAGTTCATCGAGTAGCAATTGCTCGGTGGGCGAGGGCGGAGCGAGTTTGGCTTCCTGCTCATGGGTGGTCTGCATGGCATTGACCACCACGGCGATAAACAGGTTGAGCATCATAAAGGTGGCAATCAGGATAAACGGCAGGAAATACATCCACGCCAGCGGGAACTGCTCCATCACCGGGCGCACGATGCCCATCGACCAGCTTTCCAGGGTCATCACCTGGAACAAGGTATAGAGGCTGGCACCGAGGCTGCCGAACCATTCGGGGAAGGCCGCGCCGAACAGTTGCGTGGCCATCACCGCCGCCACGTAAAATATCAGGCCGAGCAGCATGGCGATGCTGCTCATGCCCGGCAGTGAGGACAGCAGGGCTTCGACCACCCGGCGCATGTTCGGGTTGATCGAAATCAGCCGCAGCACCCGCAACACGCGCAGCGCACGCAGCACGGCGAATGGACCGCTGGACGGCACCAGGGCTACGCCCACCACCAGGCAGTCAAATACCGCCCACGGATCGCGCAGCAAGCCCAGGCCTCGGGCGACAAAGCGCAGCGCCAGCTCCAGGATAAATACCGCGAGAATTAGCTGATCCAGCGTCAGCAGCAATTCGCCCCACTCGGTCATCAGGTCTGGGTAGGTCTGGATGCCGAGAATTGCGGCGTTGAGGATGATCAGGGCGGTGACCAGGCGGGTGATGGCTGTGCTTTCCATCAGCGCGCCGAGGCGCAGACGCCAATGAGTGGTTGGCGGGTTCATGGGTGTTTCGTTCATGGTCTGTGGGGTTCTTGTGTAAGCGGTGAGCGAATCAGTTCGCGAGGGGCAGCCTGGCCCGGACATGCAGCGCTGCCGTCAGGGCCGTGGAGCAGAGTTATTGATCGGTGAGGGCGAAGCTGGTCAGGGCAAAGGTGGGGATACCGCTGTCCTGTAGCTTCTGCGAGCCGCCCAGTTCGGGCAGATCGATGATCGCGGCGGCTTCGATGATGCTCGCACCCATGCGCCGTACCAGTTGTGCGGCGGCCAGCAGGGTGCCGCCAGTGGCGATCAGGTCATCGAAAATCAGCACCTTGTCGCCTTCGCAGAGGCTGTCGGCATGGACTTCCAGTTTGGCTTCGCCGTACTCGGTCTGGTAGCTCTCGCTTAGTACGTCTGCGGGCAGCTTGCCTTGCTTGCGGAACAGGATAAGTGGTTTATTCAGCTCATAGGCGATGATCGAGCCGATCAGAAAACCGCGCGCATCCATGGCGCCGATATGGCTGAAATCGGCTTCGACGTAGCGCTGGATAAAGCTGTCGGCCACCATGCGCAGAGCACGTGGCGACTGAAACAGCGGGGTGATATCGCGAAAGATCACGCCTGGCTTGGGGAAGTCCAGCACCGGGCGGATCAGGGTTTTGATAGTGAATTCGTCGAAGATCATCGGCTAGGTTCTCAGGGCGGGTCGATCAGCCCTCGAGGTTACCGCCGGCAAGGGCGCACAGCTCGATGGGGTCGAGGATATGCACTTCCTTGCCTTCGGCTTCGAGCAGCTTGTTCTGTTGGAAGCGGGTAAATACCCGCGATACGGTCTCCACCGCAAGGCCCAAATAGTTACCAATTTCGTTACGCGACATGGCCAGGCGGAACTGATTGGCCGAGAAGCCGCGTGCGCGGAAGCGTGCCGAGAGGTTGACCAGGAAAGTGGCGATGCGTTCATCGGCGGTTTTCTTCGACAGCAACAGCATCATCTGCTGATCGTCGCGGATCTCACGGCTCATGATGCGCATCAGCTGGCGGCGCAGTTGCGGCAGCTGCACCGACAGCTCGTCGAGGCGCTCGAAGGGGATTTCGCACACTGAGGTGGTTTCCAGAGCCATTGCTGACACCGGGTACGCGTCACTGTCCATGCCGGACAGACCGACTAGCTCGCTGGGCAGGTGGAAGCCGGTGATCTGTTCGTCGCCGCTGTCGCTCAGGCTGAAGGTTTTCAGTGCGCCGGAACGTACCGCGAACACCGAGTTGAAGGCATCGCCCTGGCGGAACAGGAATTCGCCCTTTTTCAGCGGGCGGCCGCGTTTGACGATTTCGTCGAGCGCGTCCATGTCTTCCAGGTTCAGGGACAGCGGCAGGCACAGACTCGCCAGGCTGCAATCCTTGCAATGGGCTTGGTGTGGGGTATGCAACTTGATGCTTTCGGACATCGCTGGTGATCCTGAGGGTAAACACACAATAGCCGTAAGGTTACAGCAGGGTGCAGGCTAGGGCCACTAGGGCGCAGTCTGATCGAATGTTCAAGTTTTATCCCGTGCGGCCGATAAGCCAGGTTGCTTTCAATATCTGCAAGGAGCATTCGTATGCGTCTGGAATCGACTCAATTGAGCACCCGCATGAACCTTGTGCTGGAGCGTAAGAGCGCTGCGGCTGAAGGCGTTGCAGAGAGCAGCGAGGCGGATAAGCAGGCGTTTCGCGACAGTCTGCGGGTAAGCCTGTCAGAGCAGGGAAAGGCGCGTTCTGCTGCGGCACAGAAGAACCGCGATATTGATGAGAGCAGCCTGCCGGACGTGGTCAAGGATCTGCTTAAGAGAATCCGCGAGCTCAAGGCGCAGATCGAGGCGAAGAGAAACGAGCTGAAAGAGGTCATGCAGGACCAGAGCCTCGATCCCGAGGCAAAACGCATAAAGATCGAGACGCTGCAAGGCGAGCTGGCCTCGCTGCAGGGCGCGTTGAGCAGCGCCAACGCGACGCTGATCAAGACCCTGCGCGAGCAGGACCTCAGTGATCAGCAGATGCAGGAAGTGGCCAGCCTGGTCATGAAATAAACCCCGGCTTTTTTGGTCCGCTGGCTGCTAGATCACCCGGGAAAAACGCTGCTGATTTAGCTCGCTAAGATAGCGATCAAACAGCATGCACAGCGAGCGCACCAGTAGGCGGCCTGCGGGGCGTACCTCGATGCCCTGGGCATTCAGCTCGATCAACCCATCACTGGCCATCTGCTGCAGCTGCGGCCAGACCTCGGCGAAGTAATTGCGAAAATCGATGGCGTAGGCCTGCTCGATATCTGCAAAGCGCAGCTGAAAATGACAGATCAGCTGTTGAATCACCGCCCGGCGCACGCGGTCGTCGGCATCGCAGTGCAGGCCGCGCAGGGTGGCCAGTTCGCTGTGGCCAAGGCTGTCCTGGTATTTGCTCAGGTCGCTGTTGTTCTGGCAGTAAAGTTCGCCAATCTGGCTGATCGATGAAACCCCCAGGCCAATCAGGTCGCAATGACCGTGGGTGGTGTAGCCCTGGAAGTTGCGTTGCAGGCTGCCATCTTCCTGGGCGCTGGCCAGTTCGTCGTCGGGCAGGGCGAAGTGATCCATGCCGATATAGCGGTAACCGGCGGCGCTCAGTTGCTCAATGCTGGCCTGCAGCATGGCCAGCTTGTCGCCAGGACTCGGCAGGTCGCTGGTGTTGATCCGCCGCTGCGGCATAAAGCGCTCCGGCAGGTGGGCATAGTTGAACAGCGACAGGCGATCAGGTTGCAGGGCAATCACCTCGGCCACGGTGCGGGCGAAGCGCTCCGGTGTTTGCAGCGGCAGGCCGTAGATCAGGTCGATGTTCACCGAGCGGAACTGCAGGGTGCGCGCGGCTTCGACGATGGCGCGGGTTTCCTCCAGGGTCTGCAAACGATTGACCGCGCGCTGTACGGCAGGGTCGAGGTCTTGCACGCCCAGGCTGACGCGGTTGAAACCCAGCTCACGGAGCAGGCCCATGGTCGACCAATCGGCTTCGCGCGGGTCAATTTCAATGCTGTAGTCGCCGCTATCGTCATCCAGCAGGTTGAAGTGCTGGCGCAGGTGGCTCATCAGGTGGCGCAGTTCATCGTGACTGAGAAAGGTCGGCGTGCCGCCGCCGAAGTGCAGCTGCTCGACTTTCTGCTGTGGGTCGAGGTGACGGCTGATGATCTCGATTTCGCGTTCGAGTTTTTCCAGATAGGGCTGGGCGCGGCCGCGATCCTTAGTGATTACCTTGTTGCAGGCGCAGTAGTAGCAAATGTGCGCGCAGAACGGGATGTGCACATACAGCGACAGCGGTCGCAGCGCTTTGCGGCTGTCACGCAGGGCGTGCAGCAGGTCGAACTGGCTGATGCGCTCATGGAACTGCACAGCCGTCGGATAGGATGTATAGCGCGGGCCTGCTTGGTCGTAGCGGCGGATTAGCGAGCTGTCCCACTGGATGGCGTTGAGCATGCGGGTATTCCCGGTTTGGCTATCAATACCGGGCAGTCTATGAGCGGTGCGCCTGAGGTGTTTTGACTTGTATCAAGCGCCCGCTGATCGCTTAGTGGCCCATCAACCAGTGCTGGTGCGGTCCAGGCAGGGTCCACAGACCAAAAAGGATTACCAGAATGCCGCCGGCCATACGCACGCCTTGTTTGCGCAGCAGGGCAGTCAGGCGTTCGGCGGCCATGCCGGTGGCCAGCAGCACCGGCAGAGTGCCGAGACCAAAAGCAAACATCAGAGCAGCGCTGTCGACTGCATTACCTTGGCTGGCGGCCCACAGCAGGGTGCTGTAGACCAGGCCGCAGGGCAGCCAACCCCACAGGCTGCCGAGTATCAAAGCGCGCGGCAGGCTGGTGACCGGCATAAAGCGTCGGGTTAGCGGTTGGATATAGCGCCAGAGGCCTCGACCGAGGGCTTCGATACGGGTCAGGCCACTCCACCAGCCTGCCAGATACAGCCCCATGGCGATCAGCAGTAACGCCGCAATTACTCGCAGGCCCATGACCAAAGGGCTATTGGCTAATGCCCAGCCCGCCAGCCCCAGCAGCAGGCCGGCCAGGCTGTAACTGAAGATGCGTCCCAGGTTGTAGGCCAGCAGTAGCTGAAAGCGTTGTGCGCGCTGCTCGGGTGGGATGGCCAGGGTCAGGGCGCCCATCAGGCCGCCGCACATGCCCAGGCAGTGGCCGCCACCGAGCAGGCCGAGGATCAGCGCTGAAACCAGCAGCGGCAGTAGCTCAAGCACCGGGCTTGTCCTGCTGCGAGTCTTTGGGCTGGTCTTGTTGTTGCTGGCTTACGGCTGCGGTGTGCTTGGGGTCTTCATCGTCGAACAGGATGCTATGAGCCGGGCCGTCGAGGTCGTCGTACTGACCGCTGTCCACCGCCCAGAAGAACAGCCAGATGGCAAAGCCGACCAGGGCAATGGCGACCGGGATCAGGATATAGAGGGCGGGCATGGCTTAGTGGCTCCGGCGCAAGAGTTGCCGCAGATCGAGACTGGCAACTGGGAAGAGTCTGTCAGGGCTGCGGCCGGTCAGCGCGACGAAGGCAAACAGAGCATTAAGGAAAAGCATGATCAGGGTATCCGGCAGACTGTCAGTAAACAGGCTGCTGAGTGTGGTCTGCTGACGGATCAACGCGGTGGCAAAGTGGTAGGCCATAAACAGCTGCAGGCTTACCAGCATTACGGCTAATAAGCGCACCCACCAGGCAATCTTGCCAGTCACGTTGTTTCGCATAAGACCTCGCCGAGCGTTTTAGTGGGCTGTTTGACAGCTTACTGCCGGGGCAGGCGAGTCAGGCGCAGCGCGTTTACCACCACCACCAGTGAGCTGACTGACATACCCAGCGCGGCCCAGATCGGAGTGATCCAGCCAATGGCGGCGAAGGGCAGTACCAGGCCATTGTACAGGCTGGCCCAGGCGAGGTTCTCGATGATGATGTGGCGGGTTCGTTGCGCCATGTGTAGAGCTTGCACCAGGCTGCTCAGACGGTTGGATAGGAGCACGGCATCAGCGCTGGTTTTGGCCAGGTCGGTGGCGCTGCCCATGGCCACGCTGATGTCGGCGGCGGCTAACACGGGCACATCGTTAACCCCGTCACCCAGCATCAGTACCCGACGGCCTTGGCTGTGCAGCTGCTTCAATACCTCAAGCTTGGCATCTGGCGTGAGGCCACCACGGGCGTCTGTTATACCCAGCTGGCGTGCCACTTCGCCGACCATGGGTGAGCTGTCGCCGGACAACAGCATGATCTGCCAACCTTTGCTCTTGGCCATGTCGATCAGTTGCGGGGCATCTTCACGTAGGCGGTCATTCAATACAAACCAGGCCAGCGGCCCTTGCTCATCCCCCAGCAGCAGCCATTGGCCATGTTCACTGGCAATCTTTGGCACGGGCTGAGCACTCAACGCACAGACGAAACTGGCTTCGCCAATACGCAGTACTCGGTTGCCAACCCGTCCTTGCAGGCCCAAGCCCGGATGGCTGTCGACCGCTTCGGCGGCTTCTGGTGCCTGGCCGAAGGCGCGGGCGATTGGATGTTCAGAGCGGTTTTCCAGCGCGGCGGCCAATGCGAGGCAGCTGTCGGCATCCAGCTCGCGTAGAGGATGAATGGCACCAAGGGTCAGGCGACCTTCGGTGAGGGTGCCGGTCTTGTCCAGCACCAGGGTGTCAATTTGATTGAGTCCTTCGAGTACATGGCCGCGGGTCAGCAGCATGCCCAGTTTGTGCAGGGAACCCGTGGCGGCGGTCAGAGCAGTGGGCGTGGCCAGGGCGAGCGCGCAAGGGCAGGTGGCGACCAGCAAGGAAAGCACGATCCAGAACGCGCGTGACGGGTCGAGTTGCCACCAAACCAGACCGACGATGGCGGCTACCACCAGAACTATCAGCAGGAACCACTGCGCAACATTGTCGGCCAATACCGCTAGGCGTGGTTTGTCACTCTGCGCGCGCTCCAGCAGTCGAACGATGGCCGATAGGCGTGTGGCATCACCAAGCGCCTGGACTTCAATCTGCAGCGGGCCTTCGACGTTAAGGGTGCCCGCCGTGACGCTGTCGCCCGTGTTACGCGGTTGCGGCAGGTATTCACCGGTCAGCAACGATTCATCCACGCTCGACTGGCCCTGAACAATGCGGCCATCAGCGGGTAGCAGGGCGCCGGGGGGGACCAGCACTTGATCGCCAATGTGCAGTTCACTCAGCAGAATGCGCTGGCTCTGGCCGTCTGCATCCAGGCGCAAACAAGAAGCTGGCAGCAGGTTGACCAGCTGCGCGGTGGCGGCTGCTGTGCGCTCACGGGCGCGGCGTTCTAGGTAGCGGCCGGCCAATAGAAACAGCGCGAACATGCCCACTGCGTCGAAATACAGTTCACCCTGGCCCGTCACCGTCGACCAGATACCGGCGATATATGCACCGCCAATCGCCAGGGATACCGACACATCCATGGTCAGGTGGCGGGTGCGCAGGTCACGCAGCGCACCCCTGAAGAATTGCCCACAGCAGTAGAAGACTATCGGTGTGGTGAGAAACAGGCTGACCCAGCGCAGGATCTTGTCCAGCTCGGGGCTGAGGTCGATGTTGAATTCCGGCCAAGTGGCCATGGTTGCCATCATCACCTGCATCCACAGCATGCCTGCCACGCCCAGTTCGCGCATGGCGCGGCGGTTCTCGCGCTGCAGCTGTTCAGCGGCGGCATCCGCCTGCCAAGGGTGAGCGGCATACCCGATCTTGCGCAGCGTTTTGAGCAGGCCGCTGAGCGGCAGTTGACTGTCGGCCCAGCGCACCTGCAATCGGTGGTTGGATAAGTTGAGGCGCGCCTCGCTGACACCCGGCAGGCTGCGCAGGTGCTTCTCGATCAGCCAGCCACAAGCGGCGCAACTGATCCCTTCGATCAGCAGGCAGGTTTCGCTGAGTTCGCCGTCGTGCTCGACAAAGGGTTGTTGCACGTCGCGGCGGTCGTACAGCGCCAATTCATCCGGTAACGCCTGAGGCAGGCTTTGCGGATTGGCGGCGCTTTCGCTGCGGTGTTTGTAATAGTGCTCCAGACCGCCGCTGACGATGGCATCAGCCACTGCCTGACAGCCCGGACAACACATTTCACGGGTTGCGCCCAGTACCTGAGCCTGGAAACGGCTGCCGGCAGGAACCGGCAGGCCACAGTGATAGCAGGGAGTTGGCGTGCTCATCGGTGCGCTTATTGAGCATCCCCGAGGAGGATGTTCTGCCCGCTTTTCACGTTTTCTTCTTCAAACAGGCGCCAGTCCTTGCCGCCTTCCTGGCCGACCAGCTCCACAAAACGACGGCCTTGCACGGCATCGATCATCTGGCCGCTGTAACTGCCATCGGCCTGCGGCTGCAGAATCACCCGGCGGTCACGTTCGGGTTGCGTTGGCGAGATCAGGTTAAGCACCAGCTGCTGTGGACGGCTGTTGCCGCTCAGTTGCAGGGTCGCAGTGCCGTTTTCATCGTTGAGCAGCAGGGTGGCATGCAGCTTCAGGCGAATAGCGTGATTTTCCCGCTCCAGTGACTGGTTGATGCCTTTGCCGACATCGTAATAGTCATCGGAGATCAGCCCCGGCGGGTTCTTCGTGGCGATGGTCAGCAGGGTCAGCCCCTGCACCACTGAATAGGCCAACAGGCCAATCAGGAACCAGGGCCAGAATTGCTTGTACCAGGGCTTGATGATCTCAGCGTTCTTTTCAGCTATGGGCTCAGTCATGGTCTTCTCTAATCAGCGCACGCTCGGGCCGATAAAGCGGCTGGCGGCGTCGGTTTTGATACTTGGATCATCCACCGAGTGCAGGTGGAAGGTGATTTCATTGGTGCTAGAAGGCAGTTTTTCAGGGTCGATGGACAATTCGACCGGTAGCGACAGTACCTCGCCTGCGATCGCTTTGATTTCGCGCTTGCCTTCGTACACCAGGCCGTCGAGGCCGTCGGCTTCGATCAGGTACGTGACCTCGTGCTGGGCCTTGTTCATGATCTTCAGGGTGTAGACGTTCTCGATCCGGCCTTCTTCGTTCTCGCGGTAGAGCACGCGGTCCTTGAGTACATCCAGCTCCACCAGCGAACGATCGGCGATAGCCCAGGCGAACACGCAGAGCATCGCCAGCAGGGCGATGGCATAACCGATCAGGCGTGGCCGCACCAGGTTGGTCTTCTGGCCAGACAGGTTGTGCTCGGTGGTGTAACTGATCAGCCCTTTCGGGTAGTTCATTTTCTCCATGATGCTGTCGCAGGCATCGACGCACGCGGCGCAGCCGATGCATTCGATCTGTAGGCCGTCACGGATGTCGATGCCAGTGGGGCAGACGTGTACGCACATTTTGCAGTCGATGCAGTCACCCAGGCCCTCGGCCTTGTAGTCCGCATCACGCTTGCGTGGGCCACGGTGTTCGCCGCGGCGTGGGTCATAGGAGACGATCAGGGTGTCCTGGTCGAACATCACGCTTTGGAAGCGCGCGTAGGGGCACATGTAGATGCACACTTGCTCGCGCAGGTAGCCGGCGTTGCCGTAGGTCGCAAGGGTAAAGAAACCCACCCAGAACAGTGCCCAGCCACCGGCTTGCAAAGTGAACAGTTCGGGGATCAGCTCGCGAATTGGCGTGAAGTAGCCGACGAAGGTGATGGCTGTGACCAGTGACACGCCAACCCAGATGCTGTGTTTAGCCAGCTTGCGGAGAAATTTCTGCGTGGTCATCGGCGCTTTATCGAGCTTCATGCGTTGGTTGCGATCACCTTCAGTGACTTTCTCCGCCCACATGAATACCCAGGTGAAGACGCTCTGTGGGCAGGTGTAGCCGCACCACACGCGACCGGCGAATACGGTAATAAAAAACAGGCCGAAGGCGGCGATGATCAGCAGCGCGGAGAGCAGGACGAAATCCTGCGGCCAATAGGTCGAGCCAAAGATATAAAACTTGCGCTCCGGCAGGTTCCACCAGACGGCCTGACGGCCGTTCCAGGTCAACCATACGGTGCCGAAGTACAACAGGAAGAGGGCTGCGCCACCGAGCATACGCAAGTTGCGGAAAATGCCGGTGAAGGAGCGGGTGTAGATTTTTTCGCGGTTGGCGTACAGGTCAACAACTTCGACCTTGGCCGGGGCAGGGGTGACGTCTTTAACTGGAATCTGTGCGCTCATCAGTTTGTACCACGGCGGTTGATTGGCTGCCCTGGTCGATACGTGCCGGCCGGGGTCATACGGGCTCTTGCGCTATGGTACGCCTGACGATTGCCCAGCAGGTGCGACCTGCGGTCGCGCCTGCCAGGCAGGAGAATTACTTCTCGATTTTTGCTTGCGACAGGCTGTACACGTAAGCCGCTAGCAGATGCACTTTATCGTTGCCCAAGAAATCAGCTTGGGCGGGCATCTTGCCGTTACGGCCGTAGCGCAGAGTTTGTTGCACCTGAGCAAAACTGGAGCCGTAGAGCCAGATTTTGTCGGTCAGGTTAGGTGCGCCCATGGCCTGTTGGCCCTTACCTTCAGCGCCATGACAGACTGCACAATTGGTCGCGAAAATGTTTTGACCTGCGGCAAGGTCAACTTCGATACCTTCCGGATTTTTCAAGCCAGACAGGGTGCGAATGTAGCCGGCAACGTTACGGATGCCTTCTTCGCCGATGCTGTCCTTCCACGCTGGCATCGCCGCCTGACGGCCGGCCATGATGGTGGTTTTGATGGTTTCCGGCTCGCCGCCATACAACCAATCATTGTCAGTCAGGTTCGGGAAGCCATATGCGCCCTTGGCATCAGAGCCGTGGCAGACCGAGCAGTTGGAGGCAAACAGGCGGCCGCCCATTTTCAACGCTTGCTCGTCCTGAGCCACTTGCTCGATCGGCATGGCAGCATATTTGGCAAAGATCGGGCCGTACTGGCTTTCAGCCTTGGCCATTTCCTTTTCCCACTGATGCACACCGGTCCAGCCTGCATTGCGCTCGGCACCACCAGCAATTTCGATGTTCGTTGCGAAAGGCTTCTTCGCTTCGGTATCGAGGTATTCATAGCCTGGCAGCAGACCTTTCCAGTTACCCAGGCCCGGGTAGAGCGCCAGGTAGCCGAGGGCGAAGATGATGGTGCCAACAAACAGCATGAACCACCACTTGGGCAGCGGGTTGTCGAACTCTTCGATACCGTCGAAGGAGTGGCCGACAGTTTCTTCGGTGGTTTCTTCGCGCTGGCCCTTGCGGGTGCCGAAGATCAGCCAAGTCAGGGCAAAGATGGTGCCCAGAGACAGAATGGTTACGTACCAACTCCAGAACGTGGTCATTGGTTATTGCTCCTGGAAGATTGCTCGTCACGCTCGTTGGGTTTGGGATCGTCGGCGAAGGGCAGGTTGGCGGCCTCGTCGAAGCTGGATTTACGCTTGCTGCTGTAGGCCCAGAGCACCACGCCAATAAAGGCGATGAACACCACTGCTGTGCCTATGCCACGAATAGTCCCGATGTCCATCGCGCGTTACCGTTTGTTCTTGATGGAAGTGCCGAGAACCTGCAGGTACGCCACCAGTGCGTCCATTTCGGTCTTGCCTTTTACCGCGTCCTTGGCCCCTGCGATGTCTTCATCGGTGTAGGGGATACCAAAGCCACGCATGACTTCCATCTTCTTGGCGGTGTCCTTGCCGTCGAGTTTGTGCTCGACCAGCCAAGGGTAGGCCGGCATCTTCGACTCAGGCACTACGTTGCGCGGGTTGTACAAGTGCGCACGCTGCCATTCATCCGAGTAACGACCGCCGACGCGAGCCAGGTCCGGGCCGGTACGCTTGGAACCCCACAGGAAGGGGTGATCCCAGACGCTTTCACCGGCTACCGAGTAGTGGCCATAACGTTCGGTTTCGGCACGGAACGGACGAATCATCTGCGAGTGGCAGCCGACACAGCCGTTGGCGATGTACACATCGCGGCCTTCCAGTTGCAGCGCAGTGTAAGGCTTGAGGCCTTCCACCGGCTCGTTGGTAACGTCCTGGAAAAACAGCGGAACGATTTGAGTCAGGCCACCGATGCTGACGGCCAGAACCATCAGCAGCGCCATCAGGCCAATATTCTTCTCAATGATTTCGTGTTTCATCAGTGCGCTACTCCGGCAGGAATCTGTGCAGCCGCTTCATATTCAGAAGCCTTGGCGGCACGCACGGTGCGGTAGGTGTTGTACGCCATCAGCAGCATGCCGGCGACGAAGAACGCACCACCAATCATGCGCACAACGTAGCCTGGGTGGCTGGCTTCCAGCGCTTCAACGAAGGAATAGGTGAGGGTGCCGTCTTCGTTGACTGCACGCCACATCAGGCCCTGGGTGATGCCGTTGACCCACATCGAGGCGATGTACAGCACAGTGCCGATAGTGGCCAGCCAGAAGTGTGCGTTGATCAGGCCAACGCTGTGCATCTGCGGGCGACCAAAGACTTTAGGCAGCAGGTGGTACAGGGCACCGATAGAGATCATCGCAACCCAACCGAGCGCACCCGCATGTACGTGGCCGATGGTCCAGTCGGTGTAGTGCGACAGGGCGTTGACGGTCTTAATCGCCATCATCGGACCTTCGAAGGTCGACATGCCGTAGAACGCCAGGGAAACGACCAGGAAGCGCAGGATTGGGTCGGTACGCAGCTTATGCCAAGCACCCGACAGGCTCATCATGCCGTTGATCATACCGCCCCAGCTTGGTGCCAGCAGGATGATCGACATGGCCATGCCCAGGGACTGTGCCCAATCAGGCAATGCGGTGTAGTGCAGGTGGTGCGGACCGGCCCAGATGTACAGGGTGATCAGCGCCCAGAAGTGCACGATGGACAGGCGGTACGAGTAGATCGGACGCTCGGCCTGCTTCGGCACGAAGTAGTACATCATCCCCAGGAAGCCGGTGGTCAGGAAGAAGCCCACGGCGTTGTGGCCGTACCACCATTGGATCATCGCGTCAGTCGCACCGGCATAGGCCGAGTAAGACTTGAACAGGCTAACCGGAACGGCCGCGCTGTTGACGATGTGCAGCATCGCGGTAACCAGGATAAAGGCCCCGAAGAACCAGTTGCCCACATAGATATGCTTGGTCTGACGTTTGACGATAGTGCCGAAGAACACCACGGCATAAGCGATCCAGACGATGCCCAGGAGGATATCGATTGGCCACTCTAGCTCGGCGTATTCCTTGGAACCGGTGAAACCCATCGGCAGAGTGATCACTGCAGCGACGATCACGGCTTGCCAGCCCCAGAATACGAAGGCAGCAAGGCCATCAGAGATCAGGCGTGCCTGGCTGGTGCGTTGCACCACGTAGAACGAGGTGGCCATCAGCGCGCAACCACCGAAGGCGAAAATCACCGCGTTGGTGTGCAGCGGACGCAGACGGCCAAAGCTCGTCCATTCCATACCCAGGTTAAGTTCAGGCCACACCAGCTGTGCGGCGATGAAAACACCCAGGCTCATGCCAATGACTCCCCAAATCACCGTCATTACGGCGAACTGGCGAACCACCTTGTAGTTATAAGCAGTCGGACTGATTGCTGTGCTCATTATGGGTTCCACGGTTAATGGATTTTTTAGGGGCAAAAATCGGCGGCAAGTATGGAGAAAGCAGGTGCTCATTGCAACGACACATGCCGGCGCGATAGGGCTTACAGGGCTGTTGGTAAGCCTGCATGGTCGCTAATGCAGAGCATAACCGCGAGCAGTAAACGCCTAAACAGGCGTAGCGCAAAGATGGGAATCGCCTTGGAGTTATGACATGTGGCGACTGTCGACAAGATTAGCTCAAGTCGAACGTCGCGAGTGCACTTGGTCGGAAGGGTGCGACCTTGGGTCGCATGATCCGGACGGTTGTCCGAACGCGGGAGGGAGGGGCTGGCGACTGTCAGTCGCCAGCCAGGTGGTGCGGTTTTAGCGATTACTGCTCAGTGACGGTCTGCTGTTGCCAGCTCAGGCTCAGTACATAAGCCGCCAGCAGATGCACTTTGTCGTTGCCCAGGTATTGCTCTTGCGCCGGCATCTGGCCGTTACGGCCATGGCGGATGGTCTGCTGCAGTTGCACCAGGCTGCTGCCGTAGATCCAGCCAGCCGGCTTGGTCAGGTCGGGAGCGCCCAGCATGGCCATGCCGGTGCCTTTGGCGCCGTGGCAAGCCTGGCAGTTGGCGGCAAAAATGGCGGCACCTTTTTCCAGATCAAAGCGCTTGTCGGTGGGCAATGGCAGGCCTGCCAGGTCCTTGCGGACATAAGCTGCGACCTGTTGCACCCCGTCTTCACCAATCACCGCCGTCCAGGCCGGCATCGCCCCAATACGGCCATTGAGGATGGTAGTTTTGATTACGCTGGGCTCGCCGCCCCAGCGCCAGTGGTTGTCGGTCAGGTTAGGGAAGCCCACGGCACCCTTGGCGTCAGAGCCGTGGCAAACCGAGCAATAGGTGGCAAACATACGTCCGCCCATTTTTAGAGCTTGTTCGTCTTTAGCCACTTCTTCCAGGGGCATCGCTGCATATTTGGCGAATATCGGCCCATACAACTCATCAGCCTTATCGACTTCACGCTGCCATTGCTTGACCTGCGTCCAGCCGCCTTCGTATCCGGGCAGTACGCCTTTCCAGCTGCCAAGGCCGGGATATAGCACCAGATAGCCAATTGAGAAGATCAGCGTGCCGAGAAACAGCATGAACCACCACTTGGGCAGTGGGTTGTCATATTCCTCAATACCATCGAAGGCATGGCCCATGGTTTGATCGGTGGGGCTTTTGTGAACTTCGCTTTTACGGGTGGCAAAAATCAACCAGAACAACGCGAGCAGGGTGCCCACGGTCAGCAGGGTGATGTACCAGCTCCAGAAAGTGCTCATGGGGTCTTGCTCCTTGGGGCAGCCAGTGTGGGTTCATCGGCAAAGGGCAGCAGGGCGGCCTGATCGAAAGCCGTGCGGCGTTTAGCGCTGTAAGCCCACAGGGTCACGCAAACAAACGACAGCAGAACCAGTGCAGTGCCGATGCCGCGTAGGGTGCCGGTATCAATAAATTCGAATGACATGGCCTACCTCTTGTTCTTCACGGCTGTGCCGAGCACTTGCAGGTAGGCGACCAGGGCGTCCATTTCACTCTTGCCTTTGACAGCCTCACTCGCGCCTGCGATGTCGTCGTCGCTGTAGGGCACGCCAACCAGGCGCAGGGCTTTCATTTTGGCCGGGGTGTCCTGGCCGCTCAGGGTGCCTTCTACCAGCCAGGGGTAGGCCGGCATCTTCGATTCCGGCACCACGTTGCGCGGGTTGTAGAGGTGCGCACGGTGCCATTCATCCGAGTAGCGGCCGCCAACGCGGGCCAGATCTGGTCCGGTACGCTTGGATCCCCAAAGGAATGGGTGGTCGTAGACACTTTCGCCAGCGACCGAATAGTGGCCGTAGCGCTCGGTTTCAGCGCGGAACGGGCGAATCATCTGCGAATGGCAACCGACGCAGCCCTCGCGGATGTAGATGTCACGGCCTTCCAGCTGCAGCGCGGTGTAGGGTTTTAGGCCCGCCACCGGCTCATTGGTCACGTCCTGGAAGAACAGCGGGACGATCTGCGTCAGGCCGCCGATGCTCACCGCCAGCACCATCATCAGCGCCATCAGGCCGATGTTCTTCTCGAGTATTTCGTGTCTCATCAGTGGGCTCCCTCAAGCGAAAACTGCGCGGCGGCGTCCATCTCGGCGGCTTTGGTATGGCGCACGGTCTGCCAGACGTTCCAGGCCATCACCAGCATGCCGGCGAAGAAGATCGCACCGCCGATCACCCGCACCACAAAGCCGGGGTGGCTGGCTTCCAGCGCTTCGACGAAGGAGTAAGTGAGGGTGCCGTCTTCGTTGACTGCACGCCACATCAGGCCTTGGGCGATGCCGTTGACCCACATCGAGGCGATGTAGAGCACGGTGCCGATGGTGGCGAACCAGAAATGCACGTTGATTAGGGCGATGCTGTGCATTTCGTCGCGGCCGAAGACTTTGGGCAGCATGTGATAGAGCGAACCGATGGACACCATGGCCACCCAGCCAAGGGCACCAGCGTGAACGTGGCCGATGGTCCAGTCGGTGTAGTGGGACAGGGCGTTGACGGTCTTGATCGCCATCATCGGACCTTCGAAGGTCGACATGCCGTAGAACGCCAGGGAGACCACCAGGAAGCGCAGGATCGGGTCGGTGCGCAGCTTATGCCAGGCACCTGAGAGGGTCATCATGCCGTTGATCATGCCGCCCCAGCTGGGTGCCAGCAGAATCAGCGACATCACCATGCCCAAGCTCTGCGCCCAGTCCGGCAGCGCGGTGTAGTGCAGGTGATGCGGGCCGGCCCAGATATACACGGCAATCAGCGCCCAGAAGTGCACGATGGACAGCCGGTAGGAGTACACCGGGCGACCGGCCTGCTTGGGTACGAAGTAGTACATCATCCCCAGAAAGCCTGCCGTGAGGAAGAAGCCCACGGCGTTGTGGCCGTACCACCACTGGATCATTGCATCGGTGGCCCCGGCATAGGCCGAGTAGGACTTGGTCAGGGTTACCGGTACTTCCAGGTTGTTGACCAGGTGCAGCAGTGCAACGGTGAGGATAAATCCGCCGAAGAACCAGTTGCCGACGTAGATATGGCTGACGTTACGCTTGATCACCGTGCCGAAGAACACGATGGCGTAGCTGACCCAGACGATGGTGATCAGAATGTCGATCGGCCATTCTAGCTCGGCGTATTCCTTGGAGCTGGACCAGCCCATGGGCAAACTGATGGCCGCCAGAACGATCACCAGTTGCCACCCCCAAAAGGTGAAGGCGGCAAGCTTGGGTGCGAACAAGGCAGCCTGCGAGGTGCGTTGTACGGCGTAATAGCTGGTGGCGAATAGCGCGCAACCGCCAAAGGCGAAGATCACCGCGTTGGTATGCAGCGGGCGCAGGCGGCCGAAGCTGGTCCACGGCAGGTTGAAGTTGAGTTCGGGCCAGGCCAGTTGCGCGGCGATAAATACGCCGAGCCCCATCCCGACAATGCCCCACACCACCGTCATGATGGCGAATTGGCGAACCACCCTGTAGTTGTAGGCGGAACTGGTTGCTGTGTTCATGTCTGGGCTTCCATCCACGGTTTATAGGCAGATCATCGAAAATCAGCGGCTGCGGGCTTGTACGATCTGCGTCGCAGTCCAACGGATTCTTTAAGCGAGGCAAGCATGAGCAAAGGGCAGGTTGCGGGTATTGACGGGGATCAATACGTGCAGGGGCAGGGTGAGGGCGCGTGGCTGTGGGATCGCCCGCTTGGTGAGACGCGCGCTACCTTGATTCTGGCCCATGGCGCCGGTGCGCCGATGGACAGCGAGTTCATGCAAAACATGGCGCAAAGCCTTGCTGAACGTGGGGTTGCCGTACTGCGCTTCGAGTTCGCCTACATGGCGGCGCGGCGTCTGGACGGCAAGAAACGCCCGCCCAACCCCCAGGTCAAACTGCTTGAGCAATGGCGCGAGGTCTATACCCAGGTTCGGCAGGTGCGCCAACAGGTCGCAGGGCCGTTGGCCATTGGCGGCAAGTCCATGGGCGGACGCATGGCCAGCCTGCTGGCTGATGAGTTGGGCGCTGATGCGCTGGTGTGCCTGGGCTATCCCTTTTATGCCGTCGGCAAGCCGGAAAAGCCACGAGTCGCGCACTTAGCCGAGTTGCATACGCCGACGTTGATCATTCAGGGCGAGCGCGATGCCCTGGGGGATCGTCAGACAGTGGCGGACTACACACTCTCTGAAACGATCAAATTGTGCTGGTTGACCGCTGGGGATCATGACCTCAAGCCGCTAAAAAGCTCGGGCTTCACCCATCAGCAGCACATGCAGACGGCGGCCGATGCGATTGCGCAGTTCCTGTGCGCATAGGCGGCATGGCTGGCGATTAGTGAATGACTGTTATTCCTACTAAAACACTAGGACTTTGCCGGCGCGGGTGAGTGGCGTACACTGCGCCCATGTTTGCGAGGAGTTGCCATGAGCACCATTACCATTACCGACGCTGCCCACGATTATCTGGCTGACCTGCTGAGCAAGCAGAACACCCCGGGCATCGGCATCCGCGTATTTATCACTCAGCCAGGCACCCAGTACGCCGAAACCTGCATTGCCTACTGCAAGCCGGGCGAGCAGAAGGCCGAAGACACCGCATTGGGCCTGGCCAGCTTCACCGCCTGGATCGATGCCGTCAGCGAGCCGTTTCTGGAAGACGCCGTGGTTGACTACGCCACCGACCGTATGGGCGGCCAGCTGACCATCAAGGCGCCGAACGCCAAAGTGCCAATGGTCAACGAAGACAGCCCGATCAACGAGCGCATCAGCTACTACCTGCAGACCGAGATCAATCCGGGTCTGGCCAGCCATGGTGGCGAAGTCAGCCTGATCGACGTGGTCGAAGATGGTATTGCCGTGCTGAAATTCGGTGGCGGCTGCCAGGGCTGCGGTCAGGTTGACCTGACGCTCAAGGAAGGCATCGAGAAAACCCTGCTTGAGCGTATTCCCGAGCTCAAAGGTGTGCGTGACGTGACCGACCACAGCATCAAGGAAAATGCCTACTACTAAGTAGATGGCTAAACAAAAATGCCCGCGCTCTGCGGGCATTTTTTATGCTGCTTACTTCGTGTGGGAGCGGCTTTAGCCGCGATGCAACAACTCAGTCATTACTTATGCACGGTTTTTGCGCCGATCCAGCAGCTCGGTTGCCCGTGCACGCAATTGTCCGCAGCCGCCATCAATGTCCTGGCCCGCCGAGTTGCGCACCTTGGTCAGCACGCCGCGGCTGTGCAGGTAACGCACGATCTGCACGATGCGGTCGCCATCGGGGCGCTGAAACTCGTCTGCTTCCAGGCTGTTGTAGGGGATCAGGTTCATGATCGCGTACTTGCCCTTGAGCAGGCGCAGGATGCCGTCCATTTCCTCCTGGCTGTCGTTGATGCCCTTGAGCAGCGTCCATTGGTACTGGATTGGGTAATCGATCTGCCGCGCATAGGTTTCGCCCAGTTCCACCAGTTCTTCAGGATCAATGCGTGGCGCGCGCGGCAGCAGCGCCTGGCGCAACTCGGCATCTGTTGTGTGCAGCGACAGCGCCAGCGCCGGCTTGACCTGCTGCTGTGGCAAACGCTCGAACACCCGTGGATCGCCGACGGTAGAGAACACCAAATTGCGCTGGCCGATACCGCCCTCGGTGCCGAGCAGGTTGATCGCTTCGAGCACGTTATCCAGGTTATGTGCCGGCTCGCCCATGCCCATAAACACCACTTTTTTCACCGCTCGAAAGCGCCGGGCCAAGGCCACTTGGGCGACGATCTCGGCAGTGCTCAGCTGGCGCAGCAGGCCGCTCTTGCCGGTCATGCAGAACACGCAGCCCACCGCGCAACCCACCTGGCTGGAGACGCACAGGCCATCGCGCGGCAGCAGCACGCTCTCCACCATCTGTTTGTCGGCCAACTCCACCAGCAAACGCGCCGAGCCGTCCGTCGCCGGGTGTTCAGAGCTGAGGCGCGCCAGTCCATCAAGTTCGCTGCTTATCTCGGGCAGGGCATTGCGTACCGCCAGCGGCAGGAAGTTCTCGGTCTTCTGGTTGCGCGTACCGGTATCCAGCGGCATGCCGCGCAGCCAGGCACGGGTAATCCGCCCGATGTGCATGGGCTTGGCACCGAGATCGGTGAGGCGTTGGTGAAAGTCGTGAATATGCATGGGGCGCGCATGCTACCACCGGCCAGATTGCGGTGGTATGTGTGGCGGTGGGCAGGCGTCGGATGCGCAGACCACGCCGCTTAATCTTTGCTCAAGCCGCGCCGGGCACTCATACTAGCGTCCTGATTGGCCTGACCCAGCTGTGCGGAGCGGTAGATGAAATTTATACACCAGCGCGAACACCTCAACGAAGACGACGTCGTCGTGATCGAATGCTCGCAAACCTGCAACATTCGCCTGATGAGCGATGCCAACTTCCGCAGCTTCAAGAACGGTGGCCGGCACACCTACCACGGTGGTGCATTCGACACCTTCCCGGCCAAGATCACCGTACCGAGCAGTGGTTTTTGGAACATCACCATCGATACGGTCTCGCGCAAAGCCATCAGCGTCACACGCAAGCCGACGCTCAAGCATTCAATCAAAATCGTGCGCAAGTCGACCTCGCGGCTGAGCTGATCCCTGGTTTGAACCTGAGCCGCAAAAAAGCCCGCTTAAACAGCGGGCTTTTTTGTGTCGGGAGTGAGTCAGGTGGGTTTGACCGTTGCGCTAGGCCGTACCACCAGCCAAAGCGCGATGGCAATCAGCACGCCGCCATACAGGTAGGCCCAGGACAGTGGCTCATCCAGCAGCAAGGCGCCCCAGAGTACGCCGAATGGCGGGATCAGGAAGGTGGTGGTGCTGGCCTTGATCGGGCCGATATCGCTGAGCAGGCGAAAATACAGCACATAGGCGAAGGCGGTGCAGATAAAGCCAAGCCCAGCCAGGGACAGCCAGACCTCTAGTCCGCCCCAGCTGGCCGGCGGCTGCACAACCAGAGAGCCGGCGAACCAGGGCAGTAGAAACAGGCTGGCACCACAGAGGCTGGCAAAGGCGGTCAGACGGTTATCCAGGCCGCCTTGCTGGCCGATCCAGCGTCGCGTTAGAAAGCCGGCAAAACCGTAACAGGCGGTAGCCACCAGGCAGGCTGCGGCGCCCCAGAGCAGCGGTAAATCAAACTCCACCGGACCGGTGCGGGTCAGCACTGCTACCCCGAACAGGCCGATGGCCACCCCGGCGGCTTTGCTCCAGGTCATGGCTTCAGCAAAGAACAACATGCCGATTAGCACCCCCATCATGGGTGTGGTGGCATTCAGAATCGCGGAGTAGCCCGCGGGCAGTACCAGTGCAGCCATGCAATACATGGCTGAGGGCAAGCCGGCGTTGATTACTCCGAGGATCAGGCAGTGTTTGAGTTTGCCGCTGAAGTCCCACCGAACTCGCATCAGTAACAGAATGGCGAATAAGCCCAGCATGCCCAAGCTGGCGCGGAAAAATGCGGTTGGCATGCTGCCCAGTACGGGCGCGACGATGCGCATAAACAGAAAGCTGGCGCCCCAGATGGCAGCCAGCAACAGCAGACGGATCAGGTCGGCAAGACGCACAACGAACTCCACATATTAAGAAAGGCGAGCAGTGTTGCTGGGCGCGTACGCCAAGGCAATTCGAAATGCGCTTTCAAAGCCGTCGAATGGCAATATTTCGTGGCAGATAAATCTGTATTCAGGCATTGCCGGCTTTTACTTGGTGCGGCCACTGGATAAGCTCGGTGGATTATCCGCATTTGATCTGCAGGGGTTCGTATATGCCACAGCAATGGCCGGCCAGCGCGATTGCCGCACTTATCCTCGACGGCTTCGATGATTACCGTGAGCAGTTCAGGCAGATTACCAATGGCGCGCGGGTGCGATTCGAACAGGCGCAATGGCAGGAAATTCAACAGGCTTCAGCCGCACGTATTGCCCTCTATGAAGAGTGCGTCGGTGCGGTCAGCACGCGCCTGAGTCAGGAGTACGACGCGCAGGTGCTGCTGGATGTGGCGCAGTGGCCGCTGGTGAAGTCGGCTTACATCGCCCAGATCGACCTGCGCTACGACGACGAGCTGGCGGAAACCTGGTTCAATTCGATCTTTTGCGGGCTGTTCAGCCATGACCAGATCAACGATGGCTGCATGTTTATCCACACTACGCGCCCAGCGTTGCGGGTGAATGAGCGGGCGCCGCAAACACGGCTGTACGAACCCAAGAGCAATGTTGAACAGGCACTGCGGCAGATTTTCGAGGATTTCAGTTTCGAAGTCGGCTATGAAAACCTGGAGCGCGATCTGGCGCGGCTGCTCAAGCAACTGCATGCCAATTTGCCGGATTGGGTGTGCAAGGACCCGGACCTGCGCATTGAGCTGTTCGCCTCGCGCCTCTATCGCAACAAAGGCGCGTACCTGGTTGGGCGGATCTACACCCGCGATGAGCAATGGCCGTTGGTGATTCCACTGCTGCACCGCGAAGGGCAGGGTATTCAGATTGATGCGCTGATCACCGATGAAGCGGAGGTGTCGATCATCTTCTCCTTCACCCGTTCCTATTTTATGGTCAGGGTGGGCTATCCGGCGGAGTTTGTCGGCTTCCTTAAGCGCATTCTGCCCGGCAAGCATATTGTCGAGCTGTACACCTCAATCGGCTTCTACAAGCACGGCAAGTCGGAGTTCTACCGCGCGCTGATCAATCACCTGGCCACCACCGATGACAAGTTCGTCATGGCCCCCGGGGTGCGCGGCATGGTGATGAGCGTGTTTACCCTGCCGGGTTTCAATACCGTATTCAAAATCATCAAGGACCGTTTTTCGCCGTCGAAAAACGTTGACCGTAATACGGTGATCGAGAAGTACCGGCTGGTAAAAACCGTCGACCGGGTAGGGCGTATGGCCGATACCCAGGAGTTCGCCGATTTCCGCTTTCCGCTGAGTAAGTTCGACCCCGAGTGCCTGGCCGAGCTGCTGGAAGTCGCGCCGTCCACCGTCGAGGTGAAGGGCGATACGGTGCTGGTACGTCACTGCTGGACTGAGCGGCGCATGACTCCACTCAACCTGTATGTGGAAAGCGCCAGTGCAGCTCAGGTGCGCGAAGCGCTGGACGACTATGGCTTAGCCATCAAGCAGCTAGCCGCAGCCAATATCTTCCCTGGCGACATGCTGCTTAAAAACTTCGGCGTTACCCGTCATGGCCGCGTAGTGTTCTACGACTACGACGAGATCTGCTTCCTCACCGAGGCCAACTTCCGGCGCATTCCGCCACCGCGTTACCCCGAGGATGAAATGTCGTCCGAGCCCTGGTACTCCGTGGCGCCGCTGGATGTGTTCCCCGAGGAGTTTCCGCCGTTCCTGTTTGCCGATATGCAGCAGCGCAAGCTGTTCAACGAGCTGCATGGCGAGCTGTATGACGCCGATTATTGGAAGAGTCTGCAAGATGCCATTCGTGCCGGCAAGGTCATCGATGTATTCCCGTATCGGCGCAAGGATCAAGCCGATAGGGAGTATTGAGCAGCGTGCGCCTATCGTGTTGTGCGATTGCCGCCGGTGCCTGGCTACTGGCGGATAGCGCTGTTGTGAGGGCGGCTGAATCAGGCGAGGCTGCCGTTGAACTGGCGCCATTGCTGATCACTTCGCCACGTAGCACTGCGCGCTGGTTGAACACGCCGGCCGCCGTCACAGTTATTGATGCGGGCGTTGCGCCCGGTGAGCAGAACCTCACGCTGGATGCTTTGCTGGCGCGCGTGCCCGGCGTGTTCAGCCTCAATCGTTACAACCTGGCTCAAGGCCTGCGCCCTGCGATTCGCGGGTTTGGCGCACGGGGCAATTTCGGCGTGCGCGGCATTCGCGTGCTGGTCGATGGTGTGCCCCTGACCATGCCCGATGGCCAAACTGAGCTCGACGGCCTTGATCTGGGCTTGGTTGAACGAATGGAGGTCCTACGTGGCCCGGCTTCGGTGCTGTACGGCAATGCCGCAGGCGGCGTGCTGGCAATTGAAACGCGCGAGCCACCCATAGTGCCCACGATGCAGTTGGACCTCAGTTCGGCTGGGCTGGGTTATCAGCGTACACGTGGCGAAATTGGTGGCAGCGCCAGCAACCTGAGTGGTTTGCTCGCCTTCAATAGCACGGTTTTAGAGGGCTATCGCGAACACAGCCAGGCGCACACCAACAGCCTCACCGGCAAGCTGCGCTGGTATGCGCCCACGGGGCGTCTGCGCCTGAATTTCAATGCCATCGACAACCGTGCTGAAGATCCGGGCGGCCTGACTGCCGCTGAAGTAAAAAGGGATCGTCGTCAGGCAGCGCCGAATAACCTGCGGTTTGATGCCGATGAATACATTCGTCAACAGCGCTTGGGGCTGGTCTGGGATGGCTACGCTGAGGGGGCTGATGAGTACCAGCTGCGCAGTTACCTAGGGCACCGCGAGTTTGGCAATCAGCTGGGGTTTGCCACCAGCGGGCAGACGACCTTCAAACGCTATTTCAGCGGCGTTGGTGGGCAGTACAGCCATCACCGTGAGCTGATTGGCCTGCCTCATAAAATCACCACAGGCTTTGAGCTAGAGGCGCAACGTGATGATCGTCGGCGGTATGACAACCTGCTTGGTGAGCGTGGACAATTGCGCCAACAACAAGATGAATCAGCGCTGAGCCAGGGGCTGTTTATCGAAGATCAGATCGACCTGAACGAGCAGTGGCAGGCCACGCTTGGGCTGCGTTATGACCAGGTACGTCTGGCGGTGGATGATTTTTATCTGGTCGATAATCGCAATGACTCAGGCTCGCGCAGCCTGGAAGATTGGAATTACAGCGCCGGACTGAGTTATCGCATCACCTCGCAACAATCGCTCTATGCGCGCCTGGCGAGCTCTTTTGAAACACCCACCATCAATGAGTTGGGTAATCCACAAGGCGGTGGCTTCAACGGCGCCTTGCAGCCGGCTCAGGCATTTAGTCGTGAGTTGGGTATCAAAGGCGAATGGCCTGCGCTGCGTTATGCCGTATCGCTGTACCGCATTGAGCTTGAAGATGAGTTGGTGGGCTTTAGTCTGCCCGCCCAGCCTGGACGTAACTTTTATCGCAATGCCGGTGAGTCACGCCGTGATGGTCTGGAGTTGAGCCTAGATTGGCAACTGGCCGATCATTGGCGTTGGTCTGCGGCCTATGCGTTTAATCGTTATCGTTTTGAGACGTATCAAACCACGGCGGGCGATTTTTCCGGCAAGCGTATCCCCGGTATTCCGCAGCAAACCCTCTTCAGCGAACTGGCTTATGAACAGCAAGGCGCCTATGTGCGGCTCGGCGTGAGCGCTCAGTCGCGGGTATATGTTGACGATGCGAATAGCCGGCCTGCTCCCGGTAATGCCGTGTTCAATGTGCGCCTCGGTAAGCGTTATCAGATGAACGAGCAAAGCGTGGAACCGTACGTGGGTATCGATAACCTGCTAGGGCGTGAGTATTTCGATAACCTGCGCATCAACGACGCCAACGAACGTTACTTCGAGCCCGGTCCCGGGCGTACCTTTTATGCTGGCCTGCGAGTCCTGTTTTAACCTGTTACGACGGAGTTGAAGCAGTTTCAATCAGCCTGAACTAGGCTGGAATGAGGTGTCCAATCACCTATGTCGATGTCTTGGGTTGGAGGCTATTGTATGAACACCAAGTTGCAGAATGCCTTGCTTGATTTGTTGGTTGCCCTTGGCCTGTGTGAACGGCCAAAACTGCAGCCAATCCCTGTACGCAGTAATCCCCTCGACTCCAAGTCGGTACCTCCACGGCGTTAGGTCTTTGTGCCTGTTTGCATGCGTCAGCGACGGTCAGTTTTTGTCTGGGCGGCTGACGTTTATTGCGCAAATTGTCCCAGATCATAATTGCCTGCTTTAAAACAAGCATTTGCTAGCGCGTTGTCAGCGCTGTGCTAGACCTACACCTGAAGTTGTGCAAATAGCTCAGACAGGGATAGCTCCAATGCGCCAGAACCTCCCAGTGACTCAACGGGAAAGAACGTTTCCCGCCAATGAACGGCTGATTTCCACCACCGATCTGAACAGCAATATCACCTATTGCAACGATGCCTTTGTCGAGATCAGCGGTTTTACTCGCGAAGAGCTGCTCGGTCAGCCGCACAATCTGGTGCGCCATCCCGATATGCCTCCCGGTGTGTTTGCTCACATGTGGGAAACCATTAAACAGGGCAAGCCCTGGATGGGCGTCGTCAAAAATCGTGCAAAAAATGGTGATTACTATTGGGTTAGCGCTTACGTCACGCCGATCTATGAAAATGGCCGGGTGGCTGGCTACGAATCGGTACGTTCTCTACCTGATGAAGCGCAGAAACGCCGAGCTGAAAAACTCTATGCCCGCCTGCGTGAGGGCAAGCCTCCTGTGCCAAAACTGGAGTACTGGACCTACGATATCATTCAGTCATGGCCACTGATTCTGGCGTGCGTGCTGATTCTTGCTTCACACGCTGTGCTCAGTGGTACTTGGCTTTTGGGCTTCATTTTTGCGGTGCTGTTCGGGCTCGGGTCCTATCAACTGCACGCAAAAAGCAGTTTGATCAGGGACACACTTGCCGAGCACCCCAAGGCATTTACCAGTGCTCTAGTCGCCCTGACCTATACCGACAGTCGGGGTGCACAGGCATTATTGGATATGGCGATGATCAGTGAGGACGCACGACTTCAGACCGCACTGACACGTATTGAAGATGCCGGCAACAATGTCAAAAAGCATGCGGCGCGCTCGGCCGACCTGTCACGTTCCGGGGCGCTGATGCTTGATCAACAGCGTAGCGAAACCGATCAGTCCGCCACTGCAATCAACCAGATGGCAGCAACCATTCAGGAGGTGACGCACAACGTGCAGAGCACCTCGCATGCCGCTGAGGAAGCAGACCGGCTGGCTAAACAGGGCCTGCAACTTGCCAGTGGCAGCCTCGACTCTATGCAGCATATGGCTAAGGCCGTGGTCGACATTGGTCAGGCCGTCAATGACCTGGCCAACTCGACACAATCTATTGGCAGCGTCGCTGATGTGATTACCTCGATTGCTGAGCAAACCAATTTGCTAGCGCTCAACGCTGCCATCGAGGCGGCGCGAGCGGGTGAGCAGGGACGTGGCTTTGCGGTGGTGGCCGATGAGGTGCGTTCATTGGCATCACGTACGCGTGAGTCTACCGAGCAGATTCATCAGATTATTTCGTCGCTGCGCGCAGGGGCTGAACGTGCGGTGGTAACCGCAGGCAAGGGCGAGGCGATTTCCAATCAGAGCGTTGAAAGTGTCGAGTCGGTCCGCACCGCGTTAAGCGGTATCAGTGAAGCCGTCAGCCGCATCACCGGCATGAGCCAGCAAATGGCATCTGCATCCGAAGAGCAAAGCCATGTGGCGGAAGACATCAGCCGACAGATTACGCAGATTGCGCAACTCTCTGACCGCAGTGCCGAGCAGGCGCACCAGGGCGCAGTAATTGGCCAGGAGCTGGAAGATATGGCCGATTATCTGCATAGCCTCGCGGAGCGCTTCAATCGCTGAGTGATGATTTGGCCGTATGCCTGTCGGCTCGCCTCTGAGGTGGGCCGATTTTCGATGTGTTATGGCAAACTGCGCGGCTGAGGAGAAACCGATGCCACGCCCGCAATGCCTACGTTGTGCCCGTCCGATTGAGCGCTGTTTATGTGCGCTGATTCCCTGTCTAAATAGCCGTACTCGGGTGCTGATCCTGCAGCATCCGAGTGAGGTCAAGCATGCGCTGAATACCGCACGTCTTGCGGCTCTTGGCCTGAGTAATGCTGAGTTGCTGGTAGGTGAGGTCTTCGAGTCGCTTGCTGCACTGCTTCAGCCGCCTGGCTATCGTGCGTGTTTGTTGTTCCCCGGCGAGCATGCGCAAGCGTTACGGACGTTTGCTCAACAGCACAGTGAGCAGCCGCTGCTGCTGGTGGTGCCTGACGGCACATGGCGCAAAGCCCGTAAGCTGTTGCACCTCAATCCATTGTTGGCAACTTTGCCCAGAGTTGTATTACCGGAGGGGTTGCAGTCACGTTATCGCTTGCGCAAAGCGCCGATGCCCGGTGCTTTATCAACCATCGAAGCGATTGTGACTGCCCTGAATATCGTTGAGGCTCCAGTCTGTTTCGATGGGCTGCTCACACCCTTTGAGGTATTGATTGAGGGGCAGATTGAGGCGATGGGCGAACAGACTTTCCAGCGCAACCACGGCAAGCCGGATGCATCAGGCGTCAGATAAGGCATTTTTAGCGCTCGCGCATGGCTTCCGAGCGTGCCTTCAATACTGGTTTGAGCAGGTAGTCGAGCACACTTTTTTCACCGGTGATGATGTCGACCGTGGCAACCATGCCAGGGATGATCAGCAATGGATGTTCATCGCTGCCTAGGTGGCTCTTATCGGTACGTACCTGGATCAGGTAGAAACTATTGCCTTCCTCATCGGTAATGGTGTCGGCGCTGATCAGTTCGAGGTTGGCCTTGAGTCCACCGTAGATGGTGTAGTCGTATGCGGTAAATTTGACCATGGCTTTCTGCCCAGGGTGCAGGAAGGCGACATCCTGCGGGCGTACCTTGGCTTCAATCAGCAGGCTGTCATCCAGCGGTACGATTTCCAGCATGTCACTGCCGGGTTGAACGACGCCGCCGATGGTGTTGACCTTGAGTTGTTTGATCACTCCGCGTACGGGTGATACCACGGTGGTGCGGCTGACGCGGTCATCAATCGCAACGCTGGTAGCGGTGAGCTTCTGTAGTTCGGTGCGGATTTCGTTGAGCTCCTTGAAAGCGTCTGAGCGAAAGCTCAGTTCCGATTCTTCAATCTTGCTTTTGATCTCATCCATCGCCGACTCGGCTCTTGGGATCGCCAAGTTGGTGGCATCCAATGAGCCGCGTATTTCCACCAAGCTGCGACGCAGGCGGAGGATTTCCACCTGGGAAATGGCGCCTGTTGCGACCAGGGGTTGCGACATATTCAGCTCCTGCTGCAGCAGGCCCATACTGGAGCGGTATTGCTGAGCCTTGGCGCGAAATTCGGCCAGTTCCTGGGTTTTTTGCCGCAGCTGTTCGCCGAGAGTGCGTTGTTCGCTTTGCAGGCGATTCTGTCGAGATTGATAGAGCGCCAGCTCATCCTCAGCCAGTTGTGGGGCTTCGCGCAGAATATCCGCCGGCATGCTGATGGGGCGTCCTTCAGCTTCTGCGGTTAACCGCTCGACCCTTGCTACCAGAGCTAGGCGATCGGCTTCGGCTTCGCCTCGGTTGGAGAGAAAGCGCGTGTCATCTAAGCGCAGTAGCACAGCGCCTTTTTCGACAATCTGTCCTTCGCGTACAAAAATTTCGCTGACGATGCCGCCTTCCAGGTTCTGAATAACCTGGATCTTGCTGGATGGGATGGCTTTGCCTTCACCAGTAGTGACTTCCTCCAGCACGGCAAAGTTGGCCCAGATCAACGCCACGATCAGGCATGTGCTCACCACCCAGACGGTGATACGGGTGAACCACGGCGAGTCTTCGAGAATGGCGCCGTCGACTTCCGGCATAAACTCGGTGTCCTGCTTGCGCTGGCGCATGCTGGCGAAGTAGTCGCGAATCGAGGTGCTTATTTGCATGACCGTTCCTATACCGCAGCAGGGCCAACTCGACCTTTGCGTAGCGCTTCAATTACTGCTTCTTTCGGGCCGTCTGCAACAATATGGCCGTTATCCAGCACCACCAGACGGTCGACTAGGCTGAGCATTGAAGCGCGGTGAGTGATCAGCAACATGGTTTTACCCTGGGCCCAGGTTTGCAGACGGTTGCGCAGGATTTCCTCGCTGGTGTTATCCATGGCGCTGGTGGGTTCATCCAGCAGCAGGATGGGTGGATCAAGTAGTAACGCGCGCGCTAGCAGCACGGCTTGACGCTGACCACCGGAAAGCAGCTGGCCTCGCTCACCCACAGGGCGGTCGAAGCCTTGCGGATGTTGCCGGGCCAGATCGACCACACCGGTCAGCTCAGCCACTTCTAGCATGCGTGCATCGCTGACATAGCGTGCGCCTAACGTCAGGTTATCGCGCAGGCTGCCGGCAAGCAGTGGTAGGTCATGGGCGACGTAACCAATCTGGTGGCGTAAGTCAGCCACGTCGAGCTGACGCAGGTCGAGATTGTCCAGCAGGATTTGCCCTTTGCTAGGGCTGTAGAAAGCCATGACCAGGCGCGCCAAGGTGCTCTTGCCAGAGCCGCTGCGGCCGATGATGCCGATACGTTCACCAGCTGTCAGACGCAGGCTCACGCCTGCAAGCGCTGGGGTACTTTGTCCCGGGTAGTTGAATGTAACGTCGCGTACATCCAGTGCCCCATGCAGTTGGGTGCGGTCTAGTGGTCGTTGTTTGGCCTGACGCTCCTGCGGCAGGGCCATCAGCGCATCGGTGCTGGTCATGGTCAGGCGCGCTTGCTGGTAGCGGGTGATCAGTCCAGCGATCTGCCCCAGCGGCGCCAAAATACGGCTACCCAGCATGTAGCAGGCCACCAGTGCACCCACACTGAGCTGGCCGGCGATGATGATGTATACCCCCGCGATGATGGTGGCCATGCCCGCGAACTGCTGCAGAAACAGTGTGCCGTTGGTGGCGATCGAGGCCAGTGAGCGAGCATGAATATCGAGACGGGTGAGGGCACCATGGGTTTTTTCCCACTGGTGCTGGCGTTCACTCTCTGCGCTGCAAGCCTTCAGGGTTTCCAGGCCGCCGAGGGTTTCGATTAGCAGTGCTTGGCGTTGTGAGGCCAGTTGCAGACTTTTTTCCACCGTATCGCGCAGACGCGCCTGGATGATAAAGGCGAACAGCGCGGTAATCGGAAACGCCAGCAAGGGGATGACCACCAGCCAGCCGCCGATCAGCCAGATCACCGTAATCATCAGAAATGAGAAGGGCAGGTCGATCAGGCTGGTGAGGGTGACGGCCGTGAGAAATTCACGCAAACCCTGAAAATCATGAATGCTCTGGGCAAAGCCGCCTATGGTGGCCGGCCGGGCTGTCATCGACATGCCAGTGATGCGCTCGAACAACGTGGCCGACAGCACCACATCGGTTTTCTTGCCTGCGGTATCGAGCAAGTGCGAGCGCAGGATTTTCAGCAGCAACTCGAAGCCCATGCCAATAAACAAGCCGATGGCCAGAACCCAGAGCGTTGAGGTGGCCTGGTTGGGCACGACGCGGTCATAGGTCTGCATGACGAACAGCGGCACCATCAGGCCGAGCAAGTTGATCAGTAGGCTGGCGAGAATGGCATCGGTATACAACCAACGCGACAGCTTCAGTGTGTCGCGAAACCAGGCTTCGATACGCGGTACGAGCGGTGAGCGTGCTTCTTCCAATTCATGCCGTGGTCGGGCAAAGAAGGCTTGGCCGCAGTACTCGCTGGCCAGTTGTTCACGGCTGACCCACTGTTCGCCGCCATCGGCTTCGCAGGGCAGTATTTGCGCTTGGTTCTTCGGGCCCCATTGACGCAACACCGCGCTGCGGCCGTTTTTCAACAGCAGCAGAACGGGCAGGTTGAGGGTTGAGATGCTGGCCAGATCGCGTTGCAGCAAACGCCCTTGCAAACCCGCCCGCGCCGCAGCGCGGGGTAGTAACTCAGGAGTCAGACGCTGCTCTGGCAAAGGCAGGCCTGCACTCAAGCTGCCACGGCTGGCCGAGCAGCCGTGGAGTTTGCAAAGAATCAACAAGCCATCAAGCAGCGGATCGTCGTGATTAAGACGCGGATCGCTGGATGACCCCGGCCGTTCCATGGTGGTCAAGGTTACTACTCCTTATGCCGGTTCTATTTCATTGCCGGCAGACGGGCCTCGCTCTTCACTTCAGTGAGGGCTACAGCTTCTGCCGGTACTACCACTTGCTGCTGACGCAACAAGTCACCCATCGCTGCGGTTACCCGGTACATCGAGAACTCTTCGCTAAAGCGCACTTCGCTGTAACGCCGGTTAGCGGTAAAGAGCTCGTTTTCACTGTCCAATAGGTCGAGCAGGGTGCGTTGGCCAAGGCTGAATTGCTGTTGATAGGCTTCGCGAACTCGTGCGGTGTAGTCTGCGTAATCACGCGCTTTGGGGGTTTGCAGGCGGGCGTTTTCCATGGCGTTCCAGGCCAGGGAGAGGTTTTCGTTGAGTACGCGTAGGGCGTTGTTACGGATGTCCATCGACTCATTAATCTGGTGTGCAGTCGACTGTAGGCGTGCTTTGTCGCGCATGCCGTTGAACAGGTTGTAGTTCATCACCACAGCCGCACGCCAACCATTGTTATGACCCTCATCGCCCTGGGTGTTGTTGTCGGCATTGGTGGCCAACTCAAGGTCAACACGTGGGTAGAAAGTTGATTTGGCAACTTCGTATTGTTTTTCGGCTGCCTGGACGTCGGCCTGTGCGGACTTCAGGAACGGGTTGTTATCAATCACGGCTTGGCGGGCGCCATCCAAGGTCTCTGGCAATGAGCCCTTGAGTGAGGCGGGCGAGTCCAGCTCGTCCGGCATACGGCCAACGGCACTGAAGAAATTGGCTTCGGCATCGGCAAGGTTTACCTGCTCGGTGTAAAGGTTGTTCTCTGCCAGGGCCAGACGTGCTTCAGATTGGTCCAGGTCCGCCGTGCTGCCAACGCCTTGCTGGCTGCGCAGGCTGATTTGATCATTTATACGTTGGTGGGCTTGTAAGTTGTTACGTGCCAACTCGACCATTTCACGGCGCATCAGCAGATCCAAATAGACCTCAACGGTACGCAGAGCCAGACTTTCCGATGTGCCCAGGAGCCGATAAGCCCGTGAGTTGACTACTGCTTTGGTGCGCTCGACTTCATTGGGCGTATTGAAACCATCAAAGATCATCTGCCGCAGGCGCAGCTCAGAGGTGCCGTAATTCAGGGTTTCAGTGTTGTGGTTGCCCAGTGCTCGTGTGCTGGGGCTGTCGGTATTTTCGCGACCGTAGCCCATCAGCAGGTCGACGGTTGGCAGATAACCGCCTTTGGCAATTTTGACTTCTTCATCCGATGAAAGGCGGCTATTGGCCCCTGCATGCACCTCCGGATGGTTGTCCAGAGTGCTCTGGATCGCCTCCGATAAGGTGATGCCTTGTGCCTGGGTACAGACCGCTGCCAGCACGATACTGCTCCATAGAGGGTTGAGTGCGCGCATCTGGAAACTCTCCTTATAAGACTTGCTTAATTCCGTCGCCAAAAAAATGGCTTTTTTGTCTTGTTGATTACTCTTCGCCTGTAACATCACAGCTAAGAACACTTTTCAGCGTAGCTAAGAAAAAATTGTTACAAGCCATATAAGAAAAAAATCTTATGCAGACTGATAAAAGCAGCACATTGTTTTCATCCAGAAGCCGTGCATTTCGTGCTTTTAAGTGGCGTGCGCGGCTAAAACAGATGGTCAGATGCAAATAGGGGCGGGATCTTGCTGGTGTAATGGGCGACGTGAGTCAGGGTGACAGTTTTTTGTCGTTATTGTTTTTGAGTGTGACGTCGTTTCAACAGCCAGTGGTTTTGTTCTCTCCTTGAAAGGTATTTCGACCTTTTTTGGCATACGTGTCGGCGGTGGTCGGCAGTTGTAGTGAGGATGGAATCATGGCTACTTTGATTGGTGTCGTCAGCCAAGTTATCGGCGAAGTCTATGCAGTAGCTGGCGACGGAACGCGTCGGCCGCTCAGTGAAGGCGATCGAGTTTTTGCGGGGGAACAAATCGTTACTGGGGCCGCTGGATCTATTGCGGTTGCCATGAGCAATGGGCAGCAACTGACTCTGGGCCGCGACAGCAGCCTGAATCTCAACGAGCAAATGCTCGCCGATAATTCCAATTCACAAGTCCCCACCGCTGAAACGCCTCCAGCAGCGCCGAGCGATGGCGACTTGACCGACGTTGAGCAACTGCAGGCCGCAATTGAGGCCGGCGTCGACCCGACTCTTGAAGGTGCAGCAACTGCTGCGGGCCCAGGTGCGGGTGGTGCCGGCGGTGCTGGTGGTGTGGGCGGCGGTCATTCGTTTGTACTGCTGGGTGAAACCGGCGGTGCGCTTGATCCGATCATTGGCTTCCCAACCGAAGGGCTGAACACTGGGCCAGAGTTCCCCAATCCTGAGCCTGAGGTTGCTGATGAGGCGCCAGATGCTCCGGATTTCACTCCGGATATTGATATTGAATATGAGGACGGCAGCGGCACCTTGATTACCGGCCCTGCGGTTGTGGATGAAGAGGGATTGGTGAATGGGAGTAACCCCTCCAGCAATTCAGAACAAGCCAGCGGCACCATCATCATCAATTCTCCGGACGGTCTGTCAGCGCTGGAAATCCTGGATGTAAATGGTAACTGGATAAACGTAACCAGCGGCGGGGTCGTTCAAGGTCTGTACGGCACACTCACTGTGGATGCGGCCGGTAACTGGACTTATAGCCTTACCAGCAACACGCTTAATCACACAAATCCGAATGCAACGGGGGCTGCCGATCAGGTTGGCGAAAGCTTCCCTGTGCGGATGTTTGATCTCGACGGTGACGTATCCCCTACGGTACTTATTGACGTTCTGGTGAATGACGACGGTCCGCAGGCTCAGCTGAGTGAGCAATCAGGTGAGTTGAGTTCCGTGGTTGTAGACGAGAGCCTGGCCAGCCTGGGCGGCGCCTATGCTGACGGAATTGCCTCAGCGGTGCTGAGCGCAGCGGTGGTGCAGTCGCAGTTTGACAGTGTGTTCGGTGCTGATGGCGCCGCGGCAGGTGATGACGGCACGGTATACAACCTGCAGCTGAGCGGTGCGGATGTACCCAGCGGCCTGTTTGCGGTGGACGCCAGTGCCCCATTGGGCAAAGGCGAACAGATCGTCCTGAACCAGCTGGGCAACGTGATTACCGGCAGCGCCGGTGGCGTGGCGTATTTCACCCTGACCATCGACCCGGTCAGTGGTGAAGTGACCCTGGAGCTGCTGGACAACCTCTGGCACGACGACACCGCCGATGCCGATGACAGCGAAGTACTGGCCCTGACTGAAGGTGCACTGCTGCTGACCCAGACCGTAACCGACGGCGATGGCGACAGCGACAGCGCCTCGATTGACCTGGGTGCAGCGGGTGTCTTCAGCTTCGAAGACGATGGCCCCGTGGCACAACTCAGCG
>NZ_FMTL01000009.1 GCF_900099645.1 Pseudomonas peli
CGGCCAAAAGCAGCCGCTCGGATATCTCTGCAAAAGCTGGGCTCTTCACTCGACGAAGAAATCGAGCCGTGTTGAGATCTGTGTCTATACTTTGACTGTTCAAAAATCTGGTTTAGCTCTTGGGTTATGGTGCATTTGTCATGCAGTTCTACTGAAGCTGGAGCATCGATTTTGCCTGGCTAGCATCACACAGAAACCATATTTCTAATGGGCAAACAGTCATTTTTTGGACCGCAGCGATATCGATGGATCTCATGAAAGCCAAAAATAAGGAATAGCTATATGTCTGGGACGTTTGAAATATACAACGACAAAGCGGGTGAATTTCGTTTTCGGCTCAAAGCCAACAATGGCCAAGCAATTCTGGCCAGCGAGGGCTACAAGGATAAGTCTGGATGTCTAAATGGAGTCGAGTCAGTCAAAAAAAATGCGCCTGATGATGCACGCTACGAGCGTAAGGCCAGCGGGGCTGACAAGTTTATGTTCAACCTTAAGGCGGGTAATCACCAAGTAGTCGGGACGAGCCAGTCATATGCCTCCGAAGCCTCACGCGACAAGGGTATCGAGTCGGTGAAAAACCACGCACCCGACGCTAAGGTTGTTGAGGTGGGCAATTAATCGCTTCAGTCTGTTCAAAATCACTTGGGCATTTCGTTGAGATGGGCGGCTGAGTATTCTTAATAGCCGCTTTTCCCTGCTCGGATGTGATCGACCGCTTCTGGCCGGTTAGCGACCACTTCTCAGGCTAGCCATGCTTGTCCTCCCACATGTGGAGGACTTGCCATGAACATCACTGCTACCTGCACCCGCCGGCCCTGGAACAAAGGAAAGTTGGTCGGACAGAAAACCCCGCTCCGGCTGAGAGATATCTGGGCCATCCGAGTAAGGCTTCAGCTTGCAGAACGAACCCGGGATCTGGCTTTGTTCGATCTGGCCATCGACAGCAAGCTTCGAGCCTGCGACTTAACCAAGCTCCGTGTATGCGACGTTGCTCATGGCGAGCATGTGTCATCACGAGCAATGGTTATGCAGCAGAAAACGAAGCGACCAGTGCAGTTCGAAATTACTGAGCAAACACGGTCTGCTCTCGCGGCCTGGATACACCAAGCCCAGCTCCGTAGCCAGGACTGCCTTTTCCCGAGCAGGCTGCACACCTCAGACCATCTATCCACTCGTCAATACGCTCGTATCGTCAAAGGCTGGGTGCAAGCCATTGGCCTTGATCCGGCCATGTATGGCACTCACACAATGAGACGTATAAAGGCATCACTGATCTATCGCAGGACAAAGAACTTGCGGGCCGTTCAACTTCTGCTTGGCCATACGAAGCTGGAGAGCACCGTTCGATATCTTGGGATTGAGGTCGACGACGCCTTGGAAATGGCAGAGCAGACCGAGGTTTGACCATGTATAGCGACGGTCGAAGTCAGGCCGTCGCTAACCGGCCAAATGCTGCCTCCGGCAGCTACCGACCAAAGCCTCCACAGAATTCCATCCAAATACTCATTGGCGCCTAGCCCACGGGGCAAACAGGGCGCGCAGCAGGCGGGATAAGAACTTGGGTACATCAATCTCGGCGATCAGCAGAGCTGAAAAGATGAGAGCTGCACCGGCCAGGGTTCTTCCATCCAAGGTTTCGCCAAGGAGCATCGCTCCCGCGAATGCTGCGAAGATGGGCTCGAACAGGTAGGTCAGGGCTACTTTTTCTTCTTCGAGATACTTCTGCGCAGCACTCTGAACCGCGTACATGAAGGCTGTGGCGAGCAACGCGCAGAACAGAACTCCTTCCCAGAAGGAGGAATCCATTGGGGCCCATTCGGCCCTAGCGTCGAAAAGTGCAGCAAAAAGGCATCCAGTAGCGCAGGTAGCCAGCGCAGTGATGACCGTAAGCATCGAGTCGTACTTATGCGAGAAGAAGCCAACCGTGAGCACATATGCGGCAAAAAAGACTGCACAGCACATGATCCAGATGTCACCTGGATTCAGAGTAAGCCCGGCCCTCGTAACGATCAGATAGAGCCCTGTCAGCGCGACGGCGCAGCAGAGCCAGATTCGAGGCTCGACGCGCTTCCGAAAGAGAGCCCACTTGAAGACCGGGATGAGCAATACATCCAGGCCAGTGATGAAGGCGGTGTTGGTGATGCTGGTGTGCTGAAGCCCGACAGTCTGGAAAATGTTACCCAAACACAAGGGTAGACCTATGGCCACGCCGGCCAGGAGCGTTTCTTTGTTGATCAGTTTCAGCCGTCTGAAAAAGATCACGCAAAGCACTAGCGTAGCGAGTGCGAACTTGTACCCCAGGAATACGAAGGGTGACCCGTCCGCAACACCCACTTTGGTGAAGGCAAACGAAATCCCCCAGAACGCGGTTCCGAGGATTAACATGCATAGATATGTCTGACGAACAGGCATGCGAAAACCATCCATTCAAATTGGAGTGGTTAGAGCATGCGGAGAGGCCGCAAGAAAGCCCGAGTTTGCCTTCAATCTCTTCTCTAACGTTAAGGCAAGTCGGTAAAGCGCTTTCATCTGCCGCTATTAATCAATCTGGGGCAGCAGGCTGTCAACAGGTGCTACAAACCAGTCTGCAGCAAGCTGCCATCGACAGATGGCTACAACATGGCACCCGATGCACTGTCGCCAGCTTCCGCTTCTGGCCGGGAGAAGGCAGGAACCGGCCAAAAGTAGACCTTCACTGTGCTTGCTTTGCGCCGCTCTTAGTTCACAGAAAAGTGAATAGTCACATCGCCCCGGCCTAACGCTTCAGCTAGCTCATCGGGGCTATCGACACGACCAATCCGGGTGTAGGAGTAGGTTGACTCGAACGTCTGGTAGAAAATCACCAACGTATCCGTGCCGTACAGCATCAGATCACCATTGCGGATCGTGCCGGGTATTACTGCGCGGGTTGGCAGCCGTTGCGGCAGGCTTGCATATTTCTCGTTGGCGTTGAGTTCGCTCATGTTCAGGGTAAGGGGTAATAGTTGTGCAAGTGCCCGTGAGGTCTCGCTATCGTCGAGGGTGACTGCGAAGCGCTGTTCCCCAATGGTCATCCACATACGATCCTCCTTCAAATTTGTCTCCGCGAATGTGCATTCACTGAGGATTAACAGCAGGCATAACCGCACGCCCGAGAGGCAGAAGTGTTGGCTGATGTTATTCATCTTGAAGACGTTGTCCTCCAGCTTGCTGAACCGCCTGCGCACGCATGGCCAGAGCGGTAAGAGCAGCGCCAAGCAGCAGAATGGCTGCACTTGCAGTAAAGGTGCTCTGGTAGCCGCTGTGGTCGAACAACCAGCCGCCCAGTGTTGAGCCCGAAGCAATAGCAAACTGCACCACTGCCACCATCAGGCCACCGCCGGCCTCGGCATTATTGGGCATCGCTTGTGCAATCCAGCTCCACCAGCCAACAGGCGCTGCCGTGGCCATCAGCCCCCACAGGCCCAGCAATATCGTCACTGGACCGACCCAGCCGCCGGTGGGGATCAACGCGAGAGCAATGACCGCCATGAGCACTGGAATAGTAAACAACGTGCGATATAGGCCCTTTTTCAGCCATGATCCGATCAGCAGGGTTCCACTCAAACCGGCTAGACCGATAAACAGCAGGATCAATGACAGGGTAGTGGCGTCGACCAAGGTCACCGTTTCGAGGAAGGGCCGCAGGTAGGTGAACAGAGCAAACTGCCCCATGAAGAAGGCGCCGCAAGCCGCCATACCCAACGCCACCGAGCGAGTCCTGAGCAGCCTGAACACACAGGGGGCAGGACTCTTCCGCACCGGGGCCTTCATGCTCGGCAGACTGAGCCACTGCCAGACCAGTGCGACGACTGCTACCGGAACCAGGCAGAGGAACGCCCCCCGCCAACCGATTACCGAACCCAGGTAGCTGCCCAGTGGCGCCGCGATCACCGTGGCCAGGGTATTGCCACCGTTGAAGATGGCCAGCGCCTTGGGCACTTGATCATCGGGCACCAGGCGCATGGCCGTGGTCGCCGACATTGACCAGAAACCGCCGATGACCACGCCTAACAAGGCTCGCCCTACCATGTAGAGGGTGAAGCTCGGCGCAAGCGCTACAACGGCACCGGAGATCGCCATCAGGACTGTCAGGATAAGCAGGAGCGTCTTGCGATCCATGGCCCCGACCAGCCTGGTTATCGACAGGCTGGTCAATACGGCGAACGCCCCGGATATGGCGATACCCTGTCCGGCAATGCCTTCGCTGACCTGAAGATCCGTTGCCAGGGGCGTGAGCAGACTGACGGGCATGAACTCCGAGGCGATCAGGGCAAAGACGCAGAGCGTCATCGCGAAGACCCCACCCCAATGACTGGGGCGGGGCAGCGGCTGGTCAGTTGCTATGGCGCTTGGCTGGGCGGCAAGTTGGGTCGTCATGATGTCTGCCTGCGGATCACTTCAGGCTGTTCTTGAAGAACTGGGTAAGTTTGTCGAAAGGAATCAGCTGCACCCGGTCATACAGGTCGACGTGCCCGGCGTTAGGGACGATGTAAAGCTCCTCGGGTTCGCCTGCCAGTCGGAAAGCCTCTTCACTGAACTCACGCGAGTGGGCGTTCTCGCCAGCGATAAAGAGCATCGGGCGTGGGGAGATGGTCTCGATGTCCGAAAATGGATAGAAGTTCATGAACTTGATATTGCTGGTCAGCGTCGGGTGGGTGGTCAGCTCGGAGCTGGAGCTCGCCGGGGTGAACGCGCCACGTGCAGTGCGATAGAAATCGAAGAACTCACGCTGGATCGGGTGCGTATCTTCCGTCAGCTCATGCACAGTGCCGCTGGTGTATTGCGTCTTTCCGCCCGTGAACTCCACGTAGCGCTGCTCGGCCGCTGCAGCGATTGCCTGCTTGCGCTGCTCCAGGGTTTGCGAATGTTTGAGGCCGTTACGGTTGGCGGCCCCCATGTCATACATGCTGACCGTTGCTATCGCCTTCATACGCGGGTCGATCTTGGCTGCACTGATTACGAAGCTGCCACAGATACCCAGCACACCGATGCGCTGGCGATCCACAAACGCCTGGGTGCCGAGATAATCGACAGCGGCACTAAAATCTTCCGCGTACATATCGGGGAGAACGGCGTTGCGCGGGCCGCCCTCGCTCTCGCCCCAGAACGACAAGTCCAATGCCAGGGTCACGAAGCCTTGCTCCGCCAGTTTCTGGGCATACAGGTTGGAACTCTGCTCCTTCACCGCGCCCATGGGATGGCCAACGATGATTGCCGGGCTGCGTGCAGATTTATCTGCACGCTTGGGGATGAACAGATTACCCACCACCTTCATCTGGTACTGGTTGTTGAAGCTGACCTTTTCCATGGTCACCTTGTCGCTCTTGAAGAAATTGTCAGCACCGTTGGACATATCGGCTCCTAGAGCTGTGATCGAGCTGAGCAGAAGGCCTAGCGCTACAAAAAGTCTGTTCATGGGGATGGTCCTCTTCATGGGTTGAAGATCAGTCGCGGAGTTGGCTCTGGCGCTTGTTTGGCCCCACTCGCGGGAGAAGACGCAAATGGGTGGAAGGCATTGTCGTGAAAAAATTAGGCTCTGATTAGCTAATGAATGCTTAAAGCCGCTATAACCTCTGCTACTCAATCAGAGGATGGGCGCATGCCTCGACATAACTTCAACGATCTACAGGCCTTTGTGACAGTGGCTCGCGAAGGCAGCTTCACGCGTGCAGCAGCACACTTAGGCGTTACCCAGTCGGCAGTCAGTCAGGTGGTGTCCGGACTGGAGGCAAGGCTGCAGATCCGCCTGCTCACACGTACCACCCGTAGCGTTTCCCTGACGGTGGCCGGTGAAAGACTGATGGAGGCCATCGGCCATCGTTTCGACGAGATCGAAGCCGAGCTGGATGCCCTGACCGAGCTGCGCGACAAGCCGGCAGGCACGGTGCGTATCACCTGTGGCGACAACATCATCAAGACGACCTTGCTACCCAAGCTGATCCCCGTCCTGGCGGCCTATCCGGATATCAAGCTCGAATTCAATATCAACTATGGCTTCTGTGACATCGTGGCTGAGCGTTTCGATGCTGGCGTGCGCTTCGGCGCCACGGTGGCGCAGGACATGATTGCGCTGCCCATCGGCGGCGACCTGCGCATGGCCGCAGTGGCTGCACCCAGCTACTTTGCCGAGCACCCCATACCCATGCATCCGCACGATCTGGCGGCGCATCGGTGCATCGATATCCGCTTTCCTACCTACGGTGGGGTGGATGCCTGGGAGTTTGAGCGCAAAGGCAAAAAACTGAAGGTGAGGGTCGAAGGGCAGTTGGTATTCAACACGACGACCCATATCGCGGACGCCGCTGTCGGTGGTTTGGGAATTGCCTATCTACCCGAAGATGAGTTCGCTCCGCACCTTGAAGAGGGCCGGCTGATTCGTGTGCTGGAGGATTGGTGCGAGCCATTTTCCGGCTATCACCTCTACTATCCCAGTCGTAGACAACCTTCGCCGGCCTTCGCTTTGGTGCTCGAAGCATTGCGAGTGACGAAGTAGAGCAACAGTGCGGATCGCCCCGGAGATTGGTTACCTCCGTTCCCGCGTCTGGCCATTAGCGACGGCCGGGCTTCGATCGTCGCTATGAATTGCATGGCTAACCCTCTGCCTGTTCCGTCATTAATACGACCACATCCTTTCTCTTTTTAACTCGCGTTACTAGCGAGTATCCAGCCATAGAAAAGCGCTAATCGTCTCAGTGCAATGCCGCATGGTGAAGGACATTGGTGAGCTGCAAGCCTCAACCAGAAGCTCTGCGTTGTGATTGCCTACATCCACACGTTGCAGTCAAACACCTAAATTTGGCCGTCAACACAGCACAGAAATTATTGCGTGCGCTGTCGAACAGACGACGCTGGGGCGCGCGCGCAGACTGGGAGAAGTAAAAGCCAGCCCACGGCTGGGAAACCTCTGCAAAGGTATTTGCTGTGACCCAGCCTCTCTCCGATGTCTACCGCTACATCGTCAAGGAACTTGCCCCTGGCGCCCACCATCCCGACGAACCCGCGCTCAGTATCGTTTGCGAGCCCATTAGCGTGTCTGGCGAGCCGAGTGCCGGCGGGACCATCACCCTGCATTTACAAGATGGCACCACCCCGGCTGAGGCACAGGCTATTGCCAGCAGCCTGCAGGCTAAGGTCAAAGCGCTGTGCCATGTGCACGCTAAAGTGGACGGGGCGATATGAACAGCCCCCACACGTTGCCTGTAGCAGCGTTAACAGCTTCTGAAACAACAGCCAAGGCAACCACTCAAGTTCCGCCAAAGCTGGGTCTGAGCCTGCTTGTGGCCCTAGTGGTCGGCTCAATCATCGGCAGCGGTATCTTCGGCCTGCCGCAGAACATGGCAGCCGGCGCGGGTGCTGGGGCCATTTTGATTGGCTGGACCATCACCGGTATCGGCATGTTGCTGTTGGTGCGGGTCTACCAGATGCTCTCGCTGCGCAAACCCGAACTCGACAACGGTGTCTACGCCTATGCCCGCGCGCTGTCAGGTGAGTACGTCGGCTTCAACTCCGCCTGGGGTTACTGGGTCAGTGCCTTGATCGGCAATGTCGGTTATCTGGTGGCGGCGTTCGGTGCGTTAGGCTTCTTCTTTCCGGTGTTCGGCAGTGGCAACTCGCCGGCCGCCATCGCGGGTGCTTCCATCGTGCTATGGGTCATCCACCTGTTGGTGCTGCGCGGTATTCAAGGCGCTGCGGTACTGAATGCGGTAGTCACGCTGGCCAAGATCGTACCGCTGCTGCTGTTTATCGCGCTGGTAGCAATGGCCTTTAAGGTGGAAACCTTCAGCCTGAATTTCTGGGGCGATGCCAGCCTCGGCTCGGTGCTTGATCAGGTCAAGAGCACCATGCTGGTGACGGTCTGGGTGTTTATCGGCATTGAAGGTGCCAGTGTGTATTCGGCACGGGCGCGCAAACGTGAAGACGTGGGGCGCGCCACGGTCATCGGCTTTCTGATCTGCCTGCTGCTATTGATGTCGGTATCGCTGCTGTCGCTTGGGGTATTCAGCCAGCCGACCCTGGCTGGCCTGAAAAACCCATCAATGGCCGGCGTGTTGGAAAACGCTGTTGGCACCTGGGGCGCGGTGCTGATCTACGTCGGTCTGATTGTCTCGGTGGGCGGTGGCTTCCTGGCCTGGATGTTACTGGCGGCGGAATCCCTGTTCAGCCCTGCAGGCGGTGGTGTGATGCCGAAGTGGCTGGGGCAGACCAACGACAAGCACGTGCCAGCCAATGCCCTGTGGCTCACCAACGGCATGGTGCAGCTGTTTCTGATTCTGACGCTGTTCTCCAAGGCGTCTTATCTGGCGCTGATCTCGCTGTCCACGGCGATGATTCTGCTGCCCTACCTGTTCAGCGCGGCCTACGGCCTGTTACTGGCCTGGCGCGGCGAGGGCGTCAAAGCAGCCATCCAGCGTGCTGATGTGCCCATCGCTGCGTTGGCCACGGCCTACTGCGTATGGCTGCTGTACGCCGCCGGCTTCAAATATCTGCTGCTGAGCGCCCTGCTTTATGTACCAGGCGTGGTGCTCTATGCCTGGGCCAAGCGCCAGCGTCAGGAACGCATATTTACCCCTTGGGAGTGGGCGATTCTGGCCGCTCTGGTGGTGCTGGCCGGCGTAGCGGCGACGCTGCTGATCATGGGTCGACTCGGGCTGTAAGCGCTCTGCATTTTGCATCTGCGCATTTGTGAACAGGAATTCAATGTCATGACGACCCAAGGTTTGCACTCTGAAATTGGCCGCTTGCGCCGTGTACTGGTGTGCCGCCCGGGGCTGGCGCAACAGCGCCTGACGCCGGCCAATTGCCGCGATTTATTGTTCGACGATGTGCTCTGGGTAGAGCAGGCGCGCAATGATCACGATGCCTTCACCAATGCCATGCTCAGCCGCGATGTTGAGGTTCTGGAACTGCATGACCTGCTGGCTACCAGCATGGCCAACCCAGAGGCCCGCACCTGGCTGTTGGACCGCAAGCTCGCCCAGGGCACTGTCGATAGCGAGTTGGCCCAGCAACTAAGGCCCTGGCTAGAAGCACTGCCGCCCATGCGCCTGGCGGAACACCTGATCGGCGGGCTGGCGCGTGCCGAACTGCCGTTTGAACCAGAAGGGCTACTGGCCCGCTATGCCACGGCGCACGACTTCCTTCTGCCGCCGTTGCCCAACACGCTGTTTAGCCGCGACAGCAGCTGCTGGATCGGTAATGGCGTGGTGCTGTGCCCCATGTACTGGCCGGCTCGGCGTCAGGAAACCCTGTTGACCGCTGCGGTTTATCGTTTCCATCCGTTGTTCGCCGGCAAGGTGAAAACCTGGTGGGGGGATCCTGATGTCGATCATGGTGGTGCGACCCTTGAAGGCGGCGATGTGATGCCGCTGGGCAATGGCGTGGTGCTGATCGGCATGGGCGAGCGCACCTCACCGCAAGCCGTCAGCCAACTTGCCCGAGCCTTGTTTGCCCAGGGCGCAGCCACCCACGTGCTGGCCGCGCAGATTCCCAAGTCGCGCGGGGCCATGCACCTGGACACCGTATTTACCTTTTGCGATGTGGACCTGGTGACTAGCTTCCCCGAAATGGTCGACGCGATTCGCGTGCACAGCCTGCGCCCCGGCGAGCGCGAAGGCAGCCTGGACGTGCGCAGCGAAAGCCAACCCTTCCTCGAAGTTGTGGCCGCAGCACTGGGCCTGGCCAAGCTGCGTTCGGTGGCCACCGGCGGCGACGCCTGGCAGTCCGAGCGCGAGCAATGGGACGACGGCAATAACCTGCTGGCGCTGGCTCCGGGCGTGGTCATGGGCTACGCCCGCAATACCCACACCAACACGCTGTTGCGCAAAGCTGGTGTTGAGGTGATCACCATTCCCGGCTCGGAGTTGGGCCGCGGTCGCGGTGGTAGCCATTGCATGAGTTGCCCGATTGAGCGTGACGCGCTTTGACCTCTATCCCCTATGAGAGCAGCCCATGAGCTTTAACCTGCACAACCGTAGCCTGCTGGCGTTAAAGGATTTCGCCCCCGATGAGGTGCGCTACCTGCTCGACCTGGCCGCCGAACTCAAACGCTCGAAAGCCGTGGGCAACGAACAGCCGCGCCTTACGGGTAAAAACATCGTGCTGATTTTCGAGAAACCTTCGACGCGCACCCGCTGCGCCTTCGAGGTCGCGGTGCACGACCAAGGCGGGCACGTGACCTATCTGGATGCCGGCAGCTCGCAGCTGGGCCACAAGGAATCGCTGAAGGACACCGCCCGCGTCCTGGGGCGCTACTACGACGGCATCGAGTACCGCGGCTTTCACCAGAGCGTGGTTGAGGAGCTGGCGCTTTACGCCAAGGTGCCTGTGTGGAACGGCCTGACCGATGAGATGCACCCCACACAGATCCTCGCCGACTTGCTGACCATGCAGGAGTTTGGCGAAAAACCACTGCACGAATTGAGCTTCTGCTACCTGGGCGACGCCAGTTTCAACATGGGCAGTTCGCTGTTGGTGGGCGGCACGCAAATGGGTATGGATGTGCGCATCTGCTCGCCAACCGATCTGCAGCCACCTGCCGAACTGGTGGCGCAGATGCGCGAGCTGGCCAGCCGCACCGGGGCACACATCACCCTGGAAAGCGACCCGTTGAAGGCCGTGGTTGGCGCAGATTTTCTCTACACCGACGTGTGGGTCTCGATGGGCCAGGACGACGCGGTTTGGCAGCAGCGCATCGACAAACTGATGCCTTATCAGGTGACCACGGCGCTGATGCAGGCCACTGGCAAGCCACGCTGCAAGTTCATGCACTGCCTGCCCGCCTTCCACAATCTGGAAACCGAGGTGGGCCGCGAGGTGCACGAAAAATATGGCCTGAGCGAGATTGAAGTCACCGACGAAGTGTTTGAGTCCGACGCCTCCATCGTCTTCACCCAGGCCGAGAACCGTATGCACACCATTAAAGCCGTGCTGGTAGCGACCCTCGGATGACGCTGCCAGGAGTCCACTCATGAAAGTCGTCGTCGCCCTGGGCGGTAATGCCTTGCTGCGACGTGATCAGCCGCCCACAGCGGAAAACCAGTTAGCCAACATTCGCCGCGCTGCTGGGCAACTGGCGCGCGTGGCCGCCAACCACGATCTGGTACTGACCCATGGCAACGGCCCGCAGGTGGGGCTATTGGCCCTGCAAGCGGCGGCCTACATTGACGTGGAAGCCTACCCGCTGGACGTACTCGGCGCGCAGACCGACGGCATGATCGGCTACCTGCTTGAGCAGGAGCTGGCCAACTTGTTGCCTGCTACGCGGGCGATCACCACGCTGATCACCCGGGTGGAAGTGGATCTGCAGGACCCGGCCTTTGGCCACCCAAGTAAACCCATCGGGCCGGTCTACACCCAGGCCGAATCCTTACGCGTCGCTGCTGCACGGGGCTGGCGCATGGCGGCGGACGGTGCGGCGTTCCGCCGCGTGGTGGCCTCGCCTCAGCCGCTGCGCGTGCTCGGCATACAGGCGATCCGCTGGTTGTTGGAGCGGGGCGCGCTGGTGATTGCGGCCGGCGGCGGGGGTATCCCGGTGGCGCGCAAGGGGGAGGGTAACGTTCTGCATGGCGTGGAAGCGGTGATCGATAAAGACCTGTGCAGCAGCCTGCTGGCGCGTGAGTTACATGCCGATGTGCTGGTGATTGCCACCGATGTGGCGGCGATCTACCTCGACTGGGGCAAACCCACGCAACGCGCCCTCGGTAAGGTCACGCCACAACAACTGAGTGAGCACGCGTTCGCCGCAGGCTCCATGGGCCCCAAGGTCGCCGCCGCGCAGGCCTTCGTCCTGGCTACCGGTCAGCGTGCGGTAATCGGTTCGCTGGAGCAGATCGAAGAGATGCTCGCCGGTACCGCCGGCACTCAGGTCTGTCCGGCAGTAGCGGATACGGCCCCAGAGCCGGCAATGCCAACTCTCTTGATCTCTGACAAAACCTCTCGCACCTGAGCAGCGTTTACTGCTGCAAGCAACGTGTCGGTAGACGACCCAAGGTGGCTCGATGGACTTCAAGGACTACTACAAGGTGCTCGGGCTTGAGCCGGGAGCAGATGACAAAGCCGTGAAGACGGCTTACCGCAAACTGGCGCGCAAGTACCACCCCGATGTCAGCAAGGAAGCGGATGCGGAAAATAAATTCAAGGATGTCGCCGAAGCCTATGAGGTGCTGAAAAGCGCGGAAAAACGCGCCGAGTACGATGAGCTGCGCAAATACGCCGAGCAAGGCCGCCCCTTCGAGCCGCCACCGGGCTGGCAACCGCAAGGCCGTGCGGGCTTTTCCGAAGGGAGCCGAGCGGGCAGTGAGTATTCCGAGTTTTTCGAGTCGCTATTTGGTGGCGCTGGCCGTTTCCAGGACGCCGGCCGCACTCGCGCGCGCAGAGGCCAGGACGTTGAAATGGCGCTGCCGCTGCTGCTGGAAGAAACCCTGAGCGATGACACCAAGACCATTGCCTTCCAGCTTCCGCAATACAGCGCTGACGGTCAGCCTCTGCCGGCGATCAGCAAGACCTTGAATGTGAGAATCCCGCCTGGGGTCGGCAATGGCGAACGCATTCGCCTCAAAGGGCAGGGCGCGCCGGGGGTAGGTGGCGGCGCAAGTGGCGATTTGTATTTGCTCATTCATTTTGTACCCCACCCTCTGTTCGACGTAGAGGGGCACAACCTGGTCCTCACCGTGCCATTGGCGCCCTGGGAGGCCGCGCTGGGCAGCCAAGTTACGCTGCCGACACTGAGCGGCAAAATCAACCTGCGCATACCCGCCAATACCCAAGCAGGGCAACGGCTGCGGATCAAAGGCAAGGGGCTGCGCAACAAAGCCGGCGAGTCGGGTGACCTGTATGCATTGTTCAAGATCGTCATCCCGGCCCAAACCGACGAGCCTGTGCGTGCGCTATGGGCACAGCTGGCCGAGCAAGCCGCCTTCAATCCGCGCGCGCAGTGGAGCCAGTGATGAGTAGCCAGATCCTGCAATTAGACATTCACGAGTTCTGCCTGTGCGCTGAGCTGCCGCAGGCGGTGCTGCTGGAGATTGTCGAGCACGGCATCGTCGAACCCTGTGGTGCTTCACCGGCGCAATGGCGGTTTAGTAGCCATGCACTGTCCGTCGCCAAGCGGGCGTTGCGCTTACAGGTTGAACTGCAACTTGAGTGGGCGGGTGTGGCCCTGGCGTTGCAATTACTTGATGAGCTGGAGCACTTGCGCGCCGAAAACAGCCATCTGCGGCGCCGCTTGAGCCGCTTCGAGCAGCCCTAGCCCGCACGGTGTGACGCCGAGTACCGCTGTAGCCAATTCCTTTGTTTAGAGACTCAAGGTCATTATGTCAGTCAGCCGAAAATGGATCTTTCCTGCCGCCAGCGTTGCCGTCGTGGCCATTATCGCGGGCCTGCTCTGGTACACCCTGCGCCCCGAGGGCCTGGGGGATGGCTTCGCCAGCGGTAACGGGCGGATTGAAGCCACCGACGTCGACGCGGCCAGCAAGTTACCGGGGCGCATTGCCTGCATTGAGGTTGAGGAGGGCGAGTTCGTCGAGGCCGGGCAAGTGATTGCGCGTATGGACACCCAGGTACTCCAGGCGCAAGTGCTGCAGGCCCAGGCGCAAATGCGCCAAGCCCAGAACAGTAAACTGACGGCCAGTGCCCAGGTTCGCCTGCGCGAGAGTGAGAAAGTCACCGCGCAGGCCATCGTGCGCCAGCGTCAGGCGGAAGTGTCTGCCGCGCAAAAGCGCCACGCCCGCAGCGCGATCCTGGTCAAACGCAATGCCATGGCGCAGCAGCAACTGGATGACGACCTTGCCCGGTTGCAAAGCACCCAAGCCGCTCTGGCGGCCGCACAGTCCCAGGTTATTTCGGCTGAGGCGGGCATTGCCGCCGCACAGTCCCAGGTGATTGAGGCGCAGTCGGCTGTGGAGGCCACCCAAGCCAGCGTCGAGCGCTTACAGATCGATATCGAGGACAGCCAGCTCAAGGCGCCGCGGGCAGGGCGTGTGCAGTACCGCATCGCCGAGCCGGGTGAGGTAATCGGCGCGGGCGGCAAGGTGCTTAACCTGGTCGACCTGAGCGATGTCTACATGACCTTTTTCCTGCCGGAGCAGCAGGCTGGTCGGGTGGCGCTGGGGGCCGAAGTTCGCCTGGTGATCGATGCCGTACCGCAGTATGTCATTCCGGCCGAGGTCAGCTATGTGGCCAGCGTCGCCCAGTTCACACCCAAAACCGTGGAAACCGCCAGCGAGCGCGAAAAGCTGATGTTCCGGGTCAAGGCGCGGATTGATCCAGAACTGTTGCAGCGCCACCTCACTCAGGTGAAAACCGGCGTACCCGGCGTGGCTTATCTGCGGCTTGACCCACAGGCTGAGTGGCCTGCAGAACTGGCGATCAAGGTTCCGCAGTGAGCGCGCCTGCAGCGCCAGTCGCGCAGCTGCAGGATGTCAGCCTGCAGTACGGCAAAACCTGCGCCCTCAAGGCCGTCAGCCTGGAAATTCCCGCGCAGTGCATGGTTGGCTTGATCGGCCCGGATGGTGTTGGCAAGTCCAGCCTGCTGGCGCTGATTGCCGGCGCACGCAAAATCCATAGCGGGCAGATCGAGGTGCTCGGCGGCGATATGGTCAGCCGCGCTCACCGCCGGCAAGTCTGCCCACACATCGCCTATATGCCCCAGGGGCTGGGCAAGAACCTCTATCCGACGCTCTCGGTGATCGAGAACCTGGACTTCTTCGCCCGCCTATTCGGCCAAGGCGAGGCTGAACGTAAAACCCGCATTGCCGAACTGCTGCGCAGTACGGGCCTCAGTGAGTTTGGTGAGCGGCCGGCGGGCAAACTGTCCGGCGGCATGAAACAAAAACTCGGGCTGTGCTGCGCGCTGATCCACGACCCTGACCTGCTGATCCTCGACGAGCCCACAACCGGCGTCGACCCGCTGTCGCGTAACCAGTTCTGGGAATTGATCGAGCGCATTCGCCGGCAGCGCCCGCAGATGAGTGTGCTGGTAGCCACTGCGTACATGGAGGAGGCCGAGCGCTTCGACCATTTGCTGGCCATCGATGACGGCGCCGTATTGGCCACCGGCAGCCCGGCCGAGCTGCTGCAACGCACTCAATGCACGAGCCTGGAAGAGGCGTTTATCGCCCTGATGCCGGAAGCCAAGCGCCAGGACCATAAGCAACTGGTGATCCCGCCACGCCCGGCTGGCGAACAGGAAATTGCCATCGAGGCGCGCGATCTGAGCATGCGCTTCGGCGATTTTGTCGCGGTTGACCACGTCGGCTTTCGCATCGAACGCGGGGAAATCTTCGGCTTTCTCGGCTCTAACGGCTGCGGCAAAACCACCACCATGAAGATGCTCACCGGCTTGTTGCCCGCCAGCGAAGGGCAAGCCCTGCTGTTCGGTCAGGTGGTCAATGCCCGCGACATGGCCACGCGTAAGCGGGTCGGCTATATGTCGCAGTCATTCTCGCTGTATGCCGAGCTGAGTGTGCGGCAGAACCTGGTGCTGCACGCCCAGCTGTTTCACGTGCCGGCCACGGAGATAGCAGGGCGGGTGACTGCCATGGCTGAGCGTTTCAGCCTTGGCAGCGTGATGGAACAGCTGCCCGAGCGCTTGCCGCTGGGTATTCGTCAGCGTCTTTCACTGGCTGTAGCGGTTATCCATAAGCCCGAAATTCTGATCCTCGATGAGCCGACGTCAGGCGTCGATCCCATTGCCCGTGATGTGTTCTGGCAGATGATGCTCGACCTTTCGCGCAATGACGGCGTGACGATATTTATCTCCACCCACTTTATGAACGAAGCCCTGCGTTGCGACCGCATCTCCTTGATGCACGCCGGCAAGGTGCTCGACAGCGATACGCCCAAGGCCCTGATGGCCAAGCGTGGCCTGCCAACCCTGGAGGCGACTTTTATCGCCTACCTGCAGGATGCCGTCGGCGAAAAAGCACAACAGCCCGCACCAGAAGCGGCGGCTCCAGCAGCGCAGACCAATACGTTGAAACGCAAGCGCTTCAGCCTGCTGCGTCTTTTCAGCTATACCCGCCGGGAAGCCCTGGAACTGCGCCGCGACCCGATTCGCGGCAGCATGGCGTTGCTCGGCAGCCTATTGCTGCTGTTCATCATCGGCTACGGCATCAGCCTGGATGTCGAGAACCTGACCTACGCGGTGCTCGACCGCGATCAGACCACCACCAGCCAGGCGTACGCCCTCAACCTGGCCGGCTCGCGCTATTTCATCGAGCAAGCACCGCTGCGCGATTACGACGAGCTGGACCGGCGCATGCGCAGTGGCGAGATCAGCCTGGCGGTGGAAATCCCGGCCAACTTCGGCCGTGACCTCAAACGCGGTGGCGTACCGCAAATCGGCATGTGGCTCGACGGCGCCATGCCGATGCGCGCCGAAACCATCAAAGGCTATGTGATGGGCCTGCATGCCGGCTACTTGCAGGAGCTGGCCCGCAAGGACAGTGCGTCAACCCGTAGCAGCCTGCCGACCCTGGAAGTGCGCTACCGCTACAACCCGGATGTGGAAAGCCTGAATGCCATGGTGCCGGCGGTGATTCCGCTGTTGCTGATGCTGATTCCGGCAATGCTGACCGCCCTTGGCGTGGTGCGCGAAAAGGAGCTGGGCTCGATCATCAACCTGTATGTCACACCGGTCACTCGCCTGGAGTTTCTGCTTGGCAAACAACTGCCTTACATCGCCCTGGGCATGCTCAATTTCGTGCTGCTGGTGATCGCAGCGGTGTGGGTGTTCGATGTGCCGCTCAAGGGCAGCTTACTGGCCCTGTTAACCGGTGGTCTGCTGTACATCAGCTGTGCCACGGCCATGGGCTTGCTGATGTCGACCTTTACCCGCAGCCAGATTGCTGCGGTATTCGGCACGGCCATCGTCACCCTGATTCCGGCCATCCAGTTCTCCGGGCTGATCTACCCGGTGGCGTCACTCGAAGGCTTTGGTGCGTTGGTTGGCCAGATTTACCCCACCTCGCACTTTCTCATCATCAGCCGTGGGGTGTTCTCCAAAGCGCTGGGTTTCACTGAGCTGTACAGCTATTTCATGGCGTTGCTGATTACCATCCCCGTCCTGCTGGCACTGTGCACCAGCCTACTGAAAAAGCAGGAGGCCTGAGATGGAACAGCTGGCGAATATCTTCCACCTGGGGCTCAAGGAACTGCGCAGTCTGCAACGTGACCCTGCGCTGCTCTTGCTGATTATCTGGGCCTTTACCCTAGGCATCATTACCGCTGCTACGAGCATGCCGGAGAGCCTGCACAACGCCTCGATTGCAGTGGTCGACGAAGACCGCTCACCGCTTTCGGCACGCTTGATTGATGCTTTCCAGTCGCCGTTTTTTCGTACGCCACAACGTATCGAACTGAGCGAAATGGATCACGGCATGGACTCCGGGCAGTACACCTTCACCCTCAATATTCCGCCGGATTTCCAGCGCGATGTACTTGCCGGGCATAGCCCCGCGATCCAGCTCAACGTCGATGCCACACAGGTAAGCATGGCCTTCACCGGTGCGGGCTATATCCAAATGATCGGTGCCGAGGAAGTCAGCGCGTTCTTGCGCCACTACCGTGCCGATCTGCCGCAGCAGGCCGCATTGGCCGTGCGTGTCGCGTTTAACCCCAACCTGACACGCAGCTGGTTCGGCTCGGTGATGGAGGTGATCAACCAGATCACTATGCTGTCGATCATTCTCACGGGCGCGGCACTGATTCGCGAACGCGAGCACGGCACTATCGAGCACCTGCTGGTGATGCCGGTGACGCCACCTGAGATCATGCTAGCCAAGGTCTGGTCGATGGGTTTGGTGGTGCTGCTGGCCACTGCGCTATCGCTGCTGCTGGTGGTGCAAGGCTGGCTGCAAGTGCCGATTGCCGGCTCGCTGCCGCTGTTCTTGTGCGGCGCGCTGCTGCACCTGTTCGCGACCACCTCAATGGGCATTTTCTTCGGCACCATCGCGCGTTCGATGCCGCAATTGGGCCTGTTGATCATTCTGGTGCTGATCCCGCTGCAGATCCTTTCCGGCGGCACCACACCGCGCGAGAGCATGCCCGAGCTGGTACAACAGATCATGCTGGTGGCGCCCACCACCCACTTCGTCGATCTGGCCCAGGCGATTCTCTATCGCGGCGCCGGGTTTTCGACTGTTTGGCCGCAGTTCCTGGCAATCATTACCATCGGCGCGCTGTTCTTTGCCGGCGCGCTGCTGCGCTTTCGCAAGACGCTGGCGCAGATATCTTGAGGGTGGCGCAGCAAGGGCTTACGCCACCACGGGGTTTGCGAGTAGTTGGCGACAGATAGAAATTGGCCCGCCGCGCTTAAACAAATACCTGCCGAGCCATCCCGCGCGGGATGCGGTTTCTACCCGGCAGTTGCTCCAGGCGTTGCTGCCATTCGGCGCGGGGTTTCAGGGTTGCGGTTGGCTTTACCATTTCAGCCGCTGCGGCAGCAGCCTTCGCCGCTTTTGCGGCGGCTCTAAGTTCAGCAAGACTGGGGGTTTTACGGACAGGTTCGGCAGTGCCTTTTTCAACGCTGCGCAGGCACAGCTTGCATGAAACCTGAGTGACATCCTGGGTGCTGCTCAGGTTCGAGCCGGTGCGTCCACATGCGACATTTTCCGCGGACGCGGTGTAGTGAATAGCCAACGTGTTGTCTCCTGCATTTTTGGGGCGCGGGATTCTACACGCTTCGCTTCGCACGCCAACTGCTTATCGTTGTATTGCGGCAGAGTTGTGGGGAAAGGTCGAACAGTGGTGCCATGTTCAAGCCTGTGTAGTTGCGCGTGACAACCCCTTTGCCTGGGTTTTCCTTGCTCCACCCCAAGCGCGTACGTTGCACCATTCAACGGCATCGAGCGGTTTGCAGTTCGATCTTTCGCTGAAGAAAAGTGACTTAGGGCTGTATTGATATCCCCCTGATATTGAAAAAGCCCTCGGTAATATCAATTTTCCTTTGCGCGATAGCGCACCGACGTGGCGTCTATCCGATGCAATTGTCTCGTCTCCAGCTCGCTGCAATCTCGCGCGACGTTGGGTTCAATCGAGATCGCCATGAACACAGCAAGCGAACAGAACGCGACATACGGCACTTTGAGAACGGCTGTCGACACGCAGCAGCTTTCAGCCAGTGCTGTTTCATGGGGCGCGATATTTGCTGGTGCAGCGGCTGCAGCTGCGTTGTCGCTGATCCTGCTGATCTTGGGCACCGGCTTGGGCCTGTCTTCGATATCGCCATGGGCTCATGACGGGGTCAGTGCCACGACGTTCGGTGTGACCACGATTATCTGGATTACCCTGACCCAACTGCTGGCCGCCGGCATGGGGGGATACCTGGCGGGTCGTCTGCGCACCAAGTGGATTGAGCTGCACACCGACGAGGTGTTCTTTCGCGATACCGCGCATGGCTTCCTGGCCTGGGCTATAGCCTCGCTGGCAACCGCTACCTTGCTCACCTCGGTGATTGGCGCCATCGTCAACGGTGGCGTGCAAGCCGGTGCCTCGGTGGCCGGTGGTGTTGCCACGACCGCCATCGTGGCGACTGCCGGCAGTGTATCGGCAGGCTCGCAAATGGCCACTGACGAGACTAGCAGTGGCTCGGTTGGCTACTTCCTCGACACCCTGTTTCGTCGCGACGTTAACGCCATGTCCGCGCCGCTGGGCACTGAGCAACGTGCGCTGACCTCGCAACAAGAAACGGCGATCGCCATGGGCGAAGTCACGCGCATCTTTATGAATTCGCTGCGCACCGGCGCGATGCCGGCAGAGGATGTCAGCTATGTCGGCCAGGTTGTCGCCCAGCGCACCGGCCTGACTCAGCCCGAAGCCGAGCAGCGGGTCAGCGAGACCTTTACCCGCTTGCAAACAGCCCTCAACGAAGCAGAAACCAGTGTCCGCGAGTCTGCTGATAGCGCCCGCAAAGCTTCTGCTTATGCCGCGATCTGGTTGTTTATCTCGCTGCTGATCGGCGCTTTCGTTGCCAGCTTTGCCGCGCCGTAGGCGGCCGTCAGCGCGACGCTTGATCAGCCCTTTTACTCAATGACCGGAGACTGCCATGCGCTCACTACTGCTGTTATTTCTCGGGATTCCGATCCCCATCATCATCCTGTTGGCCATCTTTGTGTTCTAGGACACCTGCGGCCTGACCGCTTCTCGTGAGGCAGTCTGCTCAGTATTTGCCAGCTACATCGTGCAGCGAGCATTCCACGTAGTTGCTCAACGCCCAGGTTCGCGCCTATCCCAGTACAGGAGTTGTCCGTGAATACTCAGAGCCAAGCCGGCGCGCAGCTGCGCAGCATGATGGAACGTATGTCGGTTGCCACGCTCAGCACTGTGGACGAGCAGGGCGTTTTGCTCAGCAGCCGCATGTCGCGCTGGGAAATGGACGACTGTGGCGCCTTGTGGTTTTCCACTGATCCACTCAGCCTTCCTGCAGCGCATATGCTGAGCCTCAATCTGACATTTGCCGATGCAGCGGGCAGCCAGCGCGTGTCTTTGTCCGGCCGAGGCGAGCTGTACGCGGAAGATTTATGTTCCGAATACCTACTGGGCTCGATCTGGCTGGGGCAGCTCAATTCGCCACGTTTCAATGTGCCAACAGCCCTGGATAACCCGGCACTGCTCAAGTTCACCCCGCAATCGGCAGTTTACTGGCAGGCTCCGCAGAGCCTGATGGCCCGCTTGTTGGCGATGCTGACATCGGTATTTGGCGCAAAAGTGCCTTCGGTAAACCACGAATGTTCTGTGTCTAGTTACCGCCTAGATGGAAGCTTGATGCAGCGGAGGCAGCCACATGATGTTCTTTGAGCAGGGCCTTTATCTGCGTGTCGAGGAACTGCCCGACGGACCCAAGCCCTTGCCGTTGGACAGTGGTTTCTCAACAGACAATGCCTACCGGGCGATGGGGCTCTACAACCCCTCGGAAACCAGCGATGCGTATTTCGTGCTTGCCAATGATCGTGACGAAATCTGGTTTATCTGCAACCGGCATTTGCGTACCCATGTGTTGCAACCGCAAGAAACCCGCTTTCGCCTGAGTATCAAAGAGCGCGTGGTGAAAGGCGTCAGCAATTGACCCGCCGCCGCATGCCCCTGGCTTTTCTGTAGTCGCTTGATGTGCGCGATCAGCCTTGTCGCCGATTGCCCTAAGCCTGCTCCCCCAGACCACCACACATACCGCGTGGAGCCCGTGACCCTGCTGTTTGAGGCGAGCGTTCGCCACGCTCAATTCTTCAGGAGCGTTCCCATGAGCAAGCGCACTAACGATGACCCCGCTTCAGAGAACCTGACCGGCCTCGCACCATCCCCAGCCGATGCCAACCGCTCCGAGCAGGCGGCCGCCGTACTTGCCGAGTTGCCGGGTGAATCGCTGACCACCAACCAAGGGTTGCTGATCAGTGACAACCAGAACTCGTTACGCGCCGGTGTGCGCGGCCCGACGCTGCTGGAAGATCACATCCTGCGCGAAAAGATCATGCACTTTGACCATGAACGCATCCCCGAGCGCGTGGTGCATGCACGCGGTGCCGGCGCCCATGGCGTGTTTGAGGTGTATGAGTCGATGAGCGGTCTGACCAAAGCCGGGTTTCTGCAGGACCCCAGCCTGAAAACCCCGGTGTTTGTGCGCTTCTCCACTGTCGCGGGCTCGCGGGGCTCTATGGATACGGCGCGTGACGTGCGCGGCTTCTCGGTGAGGTTCTACACCGAGGAGGGTAATTTCGACCTGGTCGGCAACAACATGCCGGTGTTCTTTATTCAGGATGCGATCAAGTTTCCCGACCTCATTCATGCCGTCAAACCTGAGCCGCACAACGAGATACCCCAGGCCTCATCTGCCCACGATACCTTTTGGGACTTTATCTCCATGGTGCCGGAATCCAGCCACACGGTGATGTGGCTGATGTCGGACCGCGCCATTCCGCGCAGCTTCGCGATGATGGAAGGCTTCGGCGTACACACTTTCCGGTTTATCGACGCCGCCGGCAGCGCCAGTTTCGTCAAATTCCACTGGAAGCCTGTGCTCGGCGTGCACTCGCTGGTGTGGGATGAGGCGGTCAAACTGGCGGGTAAAGACGCCGACTTTCACCGCCGCGACCTGTGGGAATCCATTGACGAGGGGCGTTATCCCGAGTGGGAGCTGGGCGTGCAGATCGTCGCCGAAGAGGACGAGCATATGTTCGATTTCGACCTGCTCGATGCCACCAAGCTGATCCCCGAATCCCTGGTGCCGGTGCAGCTGATTGGCAAGCTGACCCTCAATCGCAACCCCGACAACTACTTCGCGGAAACCGAGCAGGTGGCCTTTCACCCAGGCCATCTGGTGCCGGGTATCGACTTCAGCAACGATCCGCTGCTGCAGGGCCGGCTGTTTTCCTATTCGGATACCCAGTTGTCGCGCCTTGGTAGCCCGAACTTTCATGAGCTGCCGATCAATCGGCCCATCGCGGCAGTGGCCAACAACCAGCGCGACGGCCATATGCGTCAGGCGATCGTACGCGGGCGCGTCAGTTACGAGCCCAATACGCTGGGCGGCGGTTGCCCGATGCAGCGGCCGTGGGAGCAGGGCGGTTTCGTCAGCCATGCCGAGCCCATGCAAGGTGAAAAAGTCCGGGTGCGCAGCCCCAGCTTTGCCGATCACTTCTCCCAGCCCGGGTTGTTCTGGCGCAGCCAGGCAGACTGGGAGCAGGCGCATATCGTCGATGCCTTCTGTTTCGAATTGGGCAAGGTCACGGTGCCTGCCATTCGTGAACGCATGCTGGCCAACCTGACTCAGGTCGACGCTGCTTTGGCTCAGCGGGTCGCCGATGGCCTGGGCATGTCCGTACCACCGCCGCCGGCTGGCGCAGAAAATCTGCCGCACACTGATAAACCCGCTATGGACGCCGCGCTAAGCATGGTCACGACCCGCAAAGGCTCCCTCATCGGGCGTAAGGTAGCGGTACTGGTGGCCAACGATGTTGATGGCACGCCCCTGGAGAGTCTGCGCGTCGCTCTGACAGCAGCTGGCGCCACGCTGAAAGTGATTGCGCCGCAGCTGGGCGAGATCCGCAGCAGCACGGGGAATCCCCTGAAGGTGGATCACAGCCTGCCAACCGTTGGCTCCGTGCAGTTCGATGCCGTCTATGTGCCGGGGGGCGCCAAGAGTGTTGATGCGCTATGCAACAATGCCCACGCCCTGCTGTTCGTCAAAGAGGCCTATAAACACGGCAAACCCATTGCCGCCACCGACGACGGCGCTATGTTGATCGACAAGGCTGCACACTCCAACGGTAATCAGGGGGGCGCCTTCCAAGGGCCTGGGGTGATTACGGCATCTGGCAAGATGGTCAATGGCGATTTTGTCGAAAGCTTTCTCGCGGCTATTGCCAAGCATCGAGTGACAGAGCGTCCGGATATGGCGGTAATCGTGGCCTGATCAGCCCTGTGGCGGGGATCAACCGGTCGCGCATTGCGACCGGTTGATGGGGTTTCAGCCGCGTTTGCTCAGTGCACGAGCCAGCAGGAAGGCCAGCGCCGCACCGGTGCCTACGGCTTTCCAGGGCTGCTTGTGGACATAACTGTTGGTCGCCGCGGCAGTATGCCGGGCACGCTGCATGATGTTGCTCGCGCCAGTCTCCGTGGCGGCTTTGGCCGTGGCGATACGCGCACTCAGCTTGAACTTGGCCTGGGCCAATTCGTCACCCGTCAGCGAAGTGGCATCTTTGACCAGGTCCTCGATGTCGGCGATAAACGTATGGAACTGCTGCGCAACATCTGCTTCTGGAGGGCTTGTCTCGCCGCGTGCAGCGGGCCCCGCGACTATAGGACCAACGCCGCCGCCGAGGCTGTTAACCCCGGAATTTCCTTTATGAGTTGGATTGTCCATGGTGACTCCTGTTACCGATCCAGCTGTCGCAAGGCGACGAGTGCGCAGTGGCTCGCAGGCGAGTCCGACTGACGCTGTGAACCCCTAAGCTGGACTCAATGCGCGGGGGCGTCTGTGGGCCAGCAAACGGAGTGCAGTAATTCTATAAATTGGCGTTCCACCCAACTTTTTAGCAGCTGATAACCGCATCTGGCCGCATTGCGACGGCCTTGCATCGACTGTTGCTGTGCATGTTCAAATTTCTGTCTGCTCCGCCGCTCCAGGGCATCATCGACCTCGATCCCCAGGTAATGAACGGTGTTTTCCAGCTTCGTATGGCCAAGCAGTTGAACTGCCTGCAGGTTTTTCCTCCTGCGATAAATCAATGTGAGTCGTTCCTGGTTTCGAGGACGCCTCTGAACCTCAATAACGGAGAAGCGCCGAGAAAGCGCGGTTAGAACCGTGCTGACAGGTGCAAAGTTATTGGGCATTGGGGGCTGTTTGTTTGACGGCGAGCGCAAGGGCGGCGGTCGTAATTCGGTGGTGTGCCGGGTAAAGGCAGCGTTGGGTGCAATGCCGGGCTGTTTATCGGCCTGGAGATGGTTTTCGTTTGTGCGTATGACGTGGGCAATTTCTGCCGGAAACTCGGCATTTTGTGTAGATAGGTTGGGGCATCGGCACTTCATCGTTATGCTCTGCGCCACAAACAAGCCAGTGGGTGAGTGATGTTTCAGTCTGTGCGCGTAGTAAAGCTTCTGCCAGTAGCCCTGTTTTTTCTGCTCGCTGCCTGCGCTGGCGGGCCGCAGCTGCAGCCTGAGACCAAGCGCTTGCCCGAGCGGGTCGAGTTGGCTGATGTGCCGTTTTTTCAACTCAGTGATGCGCAGGGCGGGCCTTCGGCGTTGGCGGCGTTACTCAATCATCATGGTGTGATCAGTAGCCCCGGCCTGGTGGATGAGCGCATTCAGCAATTGGCCAAGGGACAAAGCGCACAAGTCGGCCTTGAAGCGGCAGCGCGCTCTTATGATCTGCTGGTCTACCCCTTGCCTGGCAACCTGGATGCGCTGATGCAGCAAGTGTCGGCAGGGCATCCAGTGCTGGTGATGCAGGATCGTTTATTTGGCGGGCCGGGCGCGCAGTTTGCGCTGTTGGTTGGCTATGACCAGCGTGAGCGCACACTGGTGCTGCGCTCTGGCAACACCCGGCGTTGGTACACCAGCTTTGCCAGCTTCGACGATGCGTGGGGTGAGGCGGGGCGCTGGGCTGTATTGGTCATGCCTACCGATCAGTTGCCTGCGCAACCACACAAACAGACGTGGATGGCGGCCGCGCAGGAATTGCAAAAGCAAGGTCGTGCGACTGCGGCGCAGCGGGCGTTGCGCACGGCGCGTCAGGTCTGGCCGAATACACAGTTGTAAAATCGTCGAAAGATAGAATGTAAAACGGCACCTCTTGAGGTGCCGTTTCTGTTTGCGGGCTGTGCTTTAGACGCCCAGTTTGTCACGCAGGGTGTAGTACCAGGCACCCAGAGCGCTGAATGGCACTTGGAACAGGCGGCCGCCGGGGAAGGGGTAATGCGGCAGATCGGCGAAGGCGTCGAAGCGTTCTGCTTGGCCGCGCAGGGCTTCAGCCAGCACTTTGCCGGCTAAGTGGGTGTAGGTCACGCCGTGGCCGCTGCAGCCCTGCGAGTAGTAGATGTTGTCGCCCAGGCGGCCGACCTGCGGCAGGCGCGACAAGGTCAGCAGGAAGTTGCCGGTCCAGGCGTAGTCGATCTTCACATCCTTCAGCTGTGGGAAGGCTTTAAGCATTTTCGGGCGAATAATCGCCTCGATGTTCGCCGGATCGCGTGCGCCGTAGACCACGCCGCCGCCGAAGATCAGGCGCTTGTCGCTGGTCAGGCGGTAGTAGTCGAGCAGGTAGTTGCAATCTTCGACGCAGTAATCCTGCGGCAGCAAGCTTTTCGCCAGTTCAGCAGACAGGGGTTCGGTGGTGATCACCTGGGTACCGCACGGCATCGACTTGGCCGACAGCTCCGGAATCAGGTTGCCCAGATAGGCGTTACCGGCGACGACCACGAACTTGGCTTTGATCCGGCCGTTAGGCGTGTGCACTACAGGGTTGGCGCCGCGGTCAATGCGGATAGCGGGGGATTGTTCATAGATCACGCCGCCCAGCGACTCAACTGCAGCCGCTTCACCCAGGGCCAGATTGAGCGGGTGTATGTGGCCGCCACTCATGTCGAGCATGCCGCCGACATAGGCGTCGCTGTCCACCACTTCACGAATGCGCTTGGCGTCCATCAGTTCCAACTGAGTATGGCCGTAGCGTTCCCAAAGCTTTTTCTGCGATTCCAGGTGTTTCATGTGCTTTGGGGTGTTAGCAGCGAAGACGCCACCGTCCTTGAGGTCGCACTGGATGTTGTACTTGGCGATGCGTTCGCGAATGATGCGGCCGCCTTCGAACGCCATATCGCCCAGCAGTTTCGCCTGCTTGGGGCCGACACTGCGTTCGATCACGTCGATATCGCGGCTGTAGCTGTTAACGATCTGTCCGCCATTACGACCCGATGCGCCAAAACCGACCTTGGCTGCCTCGACGATGCTGACCTTGAAGCCACTCTCAAGCAGGGCGATGGCGGTGGATAGACCGGTGTAGCCCGCGCCGACGATGCACACGTCAGTCTCGACTTCACCATTCAATTCTGGGCGCTCCGGTACCGGATTGGCGGAGGCCGCGTAATAGGATTGTGGATAAGCTGTGTGCGCCATTTTGCAACCTCTGTTCTTTATTTTTTACGAATGGGCAGATGCTACCTGAGTTGAAAATGCCCGGCTAGTGGCCTGTGCGAAATATTAAACGCGCTGTAGAACAGTAAAAAATTCAGTTATTCAGACAGTTAGCGTAAAAAATAGGTTGACAGTTTTTTGCGCGGCCGTAGAATGCGCACCCATCGTAGGCACGTAGCTCAGTTGGTTAGAGCACCACCTTGACATGGTGGGGGTCGTTGGTTCGAGTCCAATCGTGCCTACCAAATTTGGTAGAAAAAGGGTCGCTTAGGCGGCCCTTTTTTATTGGGTTCTTGCCAGCAAGCGCGGCTTTCTGCAAGCATCCGTGCGGTTAATCGTTGTTTCAAACCTCCAGTGACCCCGGTTCGGTTTTGGTTGGCTGAAAAGCTCCTGCCATTGTAAGGCAGGTTTACCGCCGCATCGCTTACTGGCTCATCCCAACCCATGTGGCCTTTGGTAGAGGTCACCACTAGGAGAGGAGGCGCCATGCCCATCATTACTCTTCCCGACGGCAGTCAGCGTTCGTTCGATCACCCGGTATCCGTACTCGAGGTGGCGCAATCTATTGGTGCTGGCCTGGCTAAGGCCACGGTAGCTGGCAAGGTCAATGGCAAGTTGGTTGATGCCTGTGATCTGATTGATAGCGACGCAACTCTGCAAATCATTACGCCAAAAGATCAGGAAGGCCTGGAAATCATTCGCCACTCCTGTGCGCATTTGATTGGTCATGCGGTCAAGCAGCTGTTTCCTGCTGCCAAGATGGTGATCGGTCCGGTCATTGACGAAGGTTTCTACTACGACATCGCCTCTGAGCGTCCTTTTACTCTAGATGATGTGGCGGCAATCGAGCAGCGCATGCAGCAGCTGATCGAGAAGGACTACGACGTCATTAAGAAAGTGACGCCACGCGCTGAAGTTATTGATGTCTTCACCGCTCGTGGTGAAGAGTACAAGTTGCGTCTGGTTGAAGACATGCCGGACGAGCAGGCCATGGGTCTGTACTACCACGAAGAATACGTCGACATGTGCCGTGGCCCGCATGTGCCGAATACGCGCTTCCTCAAAGCGTTTAAACTGACCAAGTTGTCCGGTGCCTACTGGCGCGGCGATGCCAAGAACGAGCAGTTACAGCGCGTGTATGGCACGGCTTGGGCTGATAAGAAGCAGTTGGCGGCTTATATCCAGCGTATCGAAGAGGCCGAGAAGCGCGACCATCGCAAGATCGGTAAGCGCCTCGACTTGTTCCATACCCAGGAAGAAGCGCCGGGCATGGTGTTCTGGCACCCCAATGGCTGGACTATCTATCAGGTACTTGAGCAGTACATGCGTGGTGTGCAGCGCGAGAATGGCTATCAGGAAGTGCGCACGCCGCAGGTGGTTGATCGTGTGCTGTGGGAGAAATCCGGGCACTGGGGCAATTACGCTGACAACATGTTCACCACTCAGTCGGAAAGTCGCGATTACGCAATTAAGCCGATGAACTGCCCGTGCCACGTGCAGATATTCAATCAGGGGCTCAAGAGCTACCGTGAGCTGCCGCTGCGTCTTGCTGAGTTTGGCTCCTGTCATCGTAATGAAGCCTCCGGCGCCCTGCATGGCATCATGCGCGTGCGTGGCTTTACGCAGGATGATGCGCATATCTTCTGTACAGAAGAGCAGGTCAAGAAGGAGGCGGCGGATTTCATCAAGCTGACCTTGCAGGTGTACGCGGACTTCGGCTTCAGCGACGTCAAGATGAAGCTCTCCACGCGCCCAGCCAAGCGTGTGGGTGATGATGCGTTCTGGGATCGCGCCGAAGAGGCGCTGGCCAATGCGCTGAATGAAGCCGGCCTGCCTTGGGAGTACCTGCCGGGCGAGGGTGCGTTCTACGGTCCGAAGATCGAGTTCACGCTGCTTGATTGCCTTGGTCGCGCTTGGCAGTGCGGTACGCTGCAGTACGATCCGAATATGCCGCAGCGCCTAGAAGCGAGCTACGTTTCCGAAGACAACAGCCGTAAAGTGCCGGTTATGTTGCACCGGGCGATTCTCGGTTCGTTCGAGCGATTCATCGGGATTTTGATCGAGCACTACGAAGGGGCGTTCCCGGCTTGGCTGGCGCCGACTCAGGCTGTGGTGATGAATATCACGGATAAACAGGCCGATTTTGCCCTCGAAGTAGAAAAAACGCTCAATCAAAGCGGATTTCGTGCCAAGTCTGACTTGAGGAACGAGAAGATAGGCTTTAAAATCCGCGAGCATACTTTGCTCAAGGTTCCCTATCTCTTGGTTATCGGAGATCGGGAGGTTGAGACGAAAACTGTCGCCGTGCGTACCCGTGAAGGTGCTGATCTGGGCTCAATGCCCGTCACTCAATTCGCTGAATTTCTTGCGCAGGCGGTTTCCCGGCGTGGTCGCCAAGATTTGGAGTAATCATTATTAAGCGTGAAATGAGACAAGATAAACGAGCTGCACCGAAGGCCCCGATCAACGAGAATATCTCGGCACGCGAGGTTCGGTTAATTGGCGCTGAAGGTGAGCAGCTTGGGATTGTGTCAATTGAAGACGCGCTTCTTAAGGCCGAAGAGGCCAAGCTGGATCTGGTAGAGATTTCTGCCGATGCAGTGCCACCTGTTTGCAAGCTGATGGACTACGGCAAATCGATCTTCGAAAAGAAGAAGCAGATTGCTGCTGCAAAGAAAAACCAGAAGCAGATTCAGGTTAAAGAAATTAAGTTTCGTCCAGGGACGGAGGAAGGGGATTACCAGGTAAAACTACGCAACCTGGTACGTTTCCTTAGTGATGGGGACAGGGCCAAGGTATCGCTTCGATTCCGCGGTCGTGAGATGGCGCATCAGGAGCTGGGCATGGAGTTGTTAAAGCGGGTTGAAGGTGACCTTGCTGAATACGGCACCGTTGAACAGCATCCAAAGATGGAAGGACGCCAGCTGATAATGGTCATCGCCCCCAAAAAGAAGAAATAACCACCAGGGCACGGCAGGCCTTGCGGTTATGTTTATCAACTGAATGCGGAGTATCCGAACATGCCAAAGATGAAAACTAAGAGTGGTGCAGCCAAGCGTTTTCTCAAAACCGCTAACGGCTTCAAGCACAAGCACGCTTTCAAGAGCCACATCCTGACCAAGATGTCCACTAAGCGTAAGCGTCAACTACGCGGTAGCACCATGGTGCATCCGTCTGACGTAGCAAAAGTGGCGCGCATGCTGCGCGTTCGTTAATCGGTCAAGATAGAGGAAATTACTCATGGCTCGTGTTAAGCGCGGCGTTATCGCTCGCAAGCGTCACAAAAAAATTCTGAAACTCGCTAAAGGCTACTACGGCGCACGCTCACGCGTATTCCGCGTTGCCAAGCAAGCGGTGATCAAGGCAGGCCAGTACGCCTACCGCGACCGTCGCCAGAAAAAACGTCAGTTCCGCGCTCTGTGGATCGCTCGTATCAACGCTGGTGCTCGTGTTAACGGCCTGTCCTACAGCCGTTTCATTGCCGGCCTGAAAAAAGCGTCCATCGAGATCGACCGTAAGGTACTGGCTGATCTGGCAGTGAACGAAAAAGCGGCGTTTGCTGCGATTGTCGAGAAAGCGAAAGCCGTACTGGCTTAAGTCCCCGACAATCACCGGGCTCGCCCGGTGCTAAACGTCACCAATAGGGGAAGAGCCTTCAAGCTCTTCCCCTATTTCGTATCTGGAGTCTGTAAATGGAAAATCTGGATGTGCTGGTCTCGCAAGCGCTTGAGGCCGTTAGCCACACCGACGATGTGAATGCCCTGGAGCAATTGCGGGTTCACTATCTGGGCAAGAAAGGCGAATTGACTCAGGTGATGAAGACCCTGGGCAATCTGTCGGCAGAAGAACGCCCGCAAGCCGGTGCGTTGATCAATGCCGCCAAGGATCAGGTTCAGGATGCGCTGAACAGCCGTAAGGCAACTCTGGAACAGGCCGCGCTGAGCGCCAAGCTCGCCGCCGAAAAAATCGACGTGACCCTACCGGGCCGTGGTCAGACCTCTGGTGGTCTGCATCCAGTCACCCGGACGCTGGAGCGCGTTGAGCAGTTTTTCACCCGTATTGGCTACGGCATTGCCGAAGGCCCGGAAGTGGAAAACGACTATCACAACTTTGAAGCACTCAATATCCCAGGCCATCACCCGGCTCGGGCGATGCATGACACCTTTTATTTCAACGCGAATATGTTGCTGCGCACCCACACTTCTCCGGTCCAAGTGCGCACCATGGAGTCTCAGCAGCCGCCTATCCGCATCGTTTGCCCCGGCCGTGTTTATCGCTGCGATTCCGATATCACTCACTCGCCGATGTTTCACCAGGTAGAAGGCCTGCTGGTCGATGAGGGTGTGAGCTTTGCTGACCTCAAGGGCACCATCGAAGAGTTCCTTCGAGTGTTCTTCGAGAAGCCGCTGGGTGTACGTTTCCGGCCCTCGTTCTTCCCGTTCACCGAGCCATCGGCCGAAGTCGATATGCAGTGCGTGATGTGCAGCGGTAAAGGCTGCCGTGTGTGCAAGCAGACCGGTTGGCTGGAAGTCATGGGCTGCGGCATGGTGCACCCGAATGTGCTGCGCATGTCTGGCATTGATCCAGAGAAATACTCCGGCTTCGCCTTCGGCATGGGGGTTGAGCGTCTGGCCATGCTGCGTTACGGCGTTAACGATCTACGGCTGTTCTTTGATAACGACCTGCGGTTTCTGGCGCAATTTCGCTAGCGCTCTCGCATTCCGTAATCGAATTGGTTCAGGAGAACAGACAGTATGAAATTCAGTGAACAATGGCTGCGTAGCTGGGTAAATCCGGATGTTGCGCGCGATGAGTTGGTGGCCCGCCTATCGATGGTCGGTCTGGAAGTCGATGCGGTAACGCCTGTGGCAGGTCAATTCAGTGGCGTTGTGGTGGGCGAGATTCTTAACGCTGAACAGCACCCTGATGCTGACAAGCTGCGTGTCTGCCAAGTTAGTAATGGCAGTGAAACATTCCAAGTCGTTTGTGGTGCGCCAAACGCTCGCGCCGGCATCAAGATTCCCTTCGCCATGATCGGCGCTGAGTTGCCTGGTGGTTTCAAGATCAAACAGGCCAAGTTGCGTGGCGTGGAGTCTCAGGGGATGCTCTGTTCGGCTTCCGAACTGCAGGTCAGTGATGACAACAGTGGGCTCATGGAGCTGGCGGCGGATGCACCTGTTGGTCAGGACATACGCATTTATCTGGGCTTGGACGATGCCAGCATCGAAATCGGTTTGACCCCGAATCGTGGTGATTGTCTGTCGCTGGCCGGCTTGGCTCGTGAAGTGGGCGCGATCTACGGCGCGACTGTGGTGCCCGTGTCGGTCGCTCCGGTTGCGGCTTCCCATGACGAAGTACGCTCGGTTGATGTCTTGGTCCCTCAAGCATGCCCGCGCTACTTGGGGCGGGTTGTGCGCAACGTCGACTTGTCCAAGCCTACGCCGCTGTGGATGGTCGAGCGTCTGCGTCGCTCCGATATTCGTAGCATTGATGCTGCCGTTGATATCACCAACTACGTAATGCTTGAGCTCGGCCAGCCTATGCATGCTTTTGATCTTGCTGAGATCAATGGTGGTATCCGCGTGCGTATGGCTGAAGAGGGTGAAAAGCTGGTTCTGCTGGATGGGCAAGAAGTCAGCCTGCGAGCAGACACCCTGGTGATTGCTGACCATAATCGCGCTTTGGCTATTGCCGGTGTGATGGGCGGTGAATATAGCGGTGTAAGTGCTAAAACGCGTGACCTGTTCTTGGAAAGTGCTTTCTTCGACACCATTGCGGTAGCTGGAAAAGCCCGTTCCTATGGACTGCACACTGATTCATCGCATCGGTTCGAGCGCGGTGTTGACTCGCAGCTGGCGCGCCATGCCATGGAGCGTGCAACCGCACTGCTGTTGGATATCGTCGGTGGTGAAGCTGGTCCTGTCATTGAAGTGGCCAGTGCCACCGACTTGCCCAATATTGCGCCAATTACCTTGCGAGCCGAACGCATCAGCCAAATGTTGGGTATGGACATGGAGGGCGCTGAAGTTGAGCGTCTGCTCACAGCGCTGGGTCTCGGTGTGACCGCTCAAGGCGCTGGTGAGTGGCTAGTCGATGTCCCGAGTCATCGCTTCGACATCAGTCTCGAAGTCGATTTGATTGAGGAGTTGGGTCGTTTGTATGGGTATAACCGTTTGCCGGTTCGTTATCCGCAAGCGCGTTTGGCTCCGCAAGCTAAAGCCGAGGCTGCAGTCGACCTGCCTGCACTGCGTCGTTTGTTGGTTGCCCGTGGTTATCAGGAAGCGATTACCTACAGCTTCATTGATCCCAAGTTGTTCGAGCTATTCAATCCAGGTGTTGCGCCGCTGATGTTGGCGAACCCTATTTCTGCCGATATGGCAGCAATGCGCTCTTCCTTGTGGCCTGGTCTGATCAAGGCACTTGAACACAACTTGAATCGTCAACAGTCGCGTGTGCGCCTGTTCGAAAGTGGCTTGCGTTTTGTTGGGCAGCTCGAAGGTTTGAAGCAAGAGCCGATGCTGGCGGGCGTAATTTGTGGCGGTCGTCTTGCTGAGGGTTGGGCGCATGGTCGAGATGATGTCGACTTCTATGATGTGAAAGCTGATGTCGAAGCCTTGCTGGCTAGTGCGGGAGCGGGCGATAGCTTCACCTTCGTACCAGGCGAACATGCAGCGCTGCACCCAGGGCAAACAGCGTGTATCGAGCGCGAAGGGCGAGTAGTCGGTTTCCTGGGTGCGATGCATCCCGAGCTGTCGAAAGCGCTCGGCCTAGATCAAACCGTCTTTATGTTTGAGTTGGTGCTGGCTGAGATCACTCAAGGCGTTATGCCAAAGTTTCAGGAGTTGTCTAAGTTCCCCGAAGTGCGGCGTGACTTGGCTGTGCTGGTTGACCGTGACGTGCCTGCACAGGATTTGCTCGGTGCAATTCGTGAGGCTGCTGGCGAATGGATGACCGACCTCAAGCTATTTGACGTGTATCACGGTAAAGGTATTGATCCTCATAGAAAAAGCCTTGCCGTTGGCTTGACCTGGCAGCATCCATCGCGCACTCTTAATGACGATGAGGTGAGCACCACAATGCAAAATATTCTCACCTCCCTGGAACAAAGGTTCAACGCCACGTTAAGGAAGTAGCGTATGGGGGCTCTGACGAAAGCTGAGATGGCGGAACGTCTGTATGAAGAGCTGGGCCTGAATAAACGGGAAGCCAAGGAGTTGGTGGAGCTGTTCTTTGAGGAGATCCGCCAAGCGCTGGAGCTCAACGAACAGGTCAAACTCTCGGGGTTCGGTAACTTTGATTTGCGCGATAAGCGTCAGCGCCCCGGTCGCAATCCAAAAACAGGAGAGGAAATTCCGATTACGGCTCGCCGTGTCGTGACTTTCCGTCCAGGCCAAAAACTTAAAGCCAGGGTCGAGGCGTATGCTGGAACCAAGTCATAACGACGAACTGCCCGTCATACCCGGCAAGCGCTACTTCACCATCGGTGAAGTTAGCGAACTCTGTGCTGTAAAACCGCACGTGTTGCGTTACTGGGAGCAGGAGTTCCCACAACTTAACCCGGTTAAACGGCGTGGCAATCGACGCTATTATCAGCGCCAAGATGTGTTGATGATTAGGCAGATTCGCGCGCTCTTGTACGACCAAGGCTTTACCATCGGTGGAGCGCGTCAGCGTCTTTCGGGTGATGAAGCTAAAGATGACAGCACCCAGTACAAGCAGCTGATCAAGCAAATGATTACCGAGCTTGAAGACGTGTTGTTGGTGCTTAGAAAATAGTCGCCCTATTCAAAAAAGTTTCCACATTTCAGGAGCTTAATGTATAGTCCGCGACGTTTTCTGGTATAAGAAAACTGATTCACGCCTAGTCGGGGCGTAGCGCAGTCCGGTAGCGCACTAGCATGGGGTGCTAGGGGTCGAGTGTTCGAATCACTCCGTCCCGACCATATATTTACAAAAAAGCCTAATCATCTAATGCTGATTAGGCTTTTTTGTGGGCGGTTATTTTCCAATGCGTAAGTTTGGCCCCACATTTACCTTTTCTAAAATGCTTATCGCTGACACAGCTATCGGGTTGACCTTCGTTTTATATGGAGGTTGCAGTGTGAAACATCGGCTTAACGATCAGTCAGTGGCGACTTGCTCCACAGGGTGCACGTCATCTGCGAGTTGAGGTCGATAGTGGCCTATTTATACGATGTCTTTGGCGACCGGCAAAGTCTCCGAGGTTGAATTTTCAAAGGCGAGTCTGGTTTGAACACAGGTGTGATAACAGTGATTTAAGCCTGAGATCTCATGGCTTCTAGTGGTCGTGGCATGAGAGATCGTGTGGTGGGCTCTAATGAGATTAAAAATCTATTGTGCTTTAACCTTAAATAGGTCCTGCCACCTAGTCGTGTAAGCCGGTGATAGCAGCTCCCGACGCATGCTCCACTCTGTGTGTTTGGTGATTCGTGCCGGCTTCAATGTCCCGCGTCCCCATCGCCCGTTGATGGCGTCCAGTGTTTTCATCAGGTGTTCGGTCCTCGGGGGTTGTTCGGGTGTAAATAGGTCTTTTGTGTATTCGTCACGTCGGCACAGATCCAGCAGCAGTACCTGAGCTTTGGCATAGCTAAACCCATTCCGATAAAGCCGGCTGATTCCCTCACGCGCTGCTGAAGTGATAAGGCGTGTGTCGTCGGTCGGGTAGGGCAGCTGGCAAATCAGACCATTGGCATATTTAGCCTCTGCAGGGTTGAACATACCGGTACGCAGGCTGATGCGAATCTGCCGACACAGTGAGCCTTGTTGACGCAGTTTTTCAGCCGCTCGGGTGGCGTATGCAGTAACGGCTTCCTGAATCGGCTCGATGGTTTTCAGGCGTTTGCCGAACGAGCGACTGCAGCAGATCTCCTGTTTGGCTGGCTCAGTTTCTTCGAGTGCTAAACAGGCAGTACCGCGCAGTTCGCGTGCGGTTTTCTCGATCACCACATTGAAGCGCTTGCCCAGTTCTCGAGCATCATGTCTAGCCAAATCCCAGGCGGTTTTGATGCCCAGTGCGTTTAGATGAGTTTGCATGTGTGCGCCGATTCCCCAGACTTCTCCTACGGGCACGATATTAAGTAGCTTGTCGCGCCGGATCGGGTCACGTAAGTCGACGACTCCGTCGGTCTGTTTTTGCCAGCGTTTGGCAGCATGGTTGGCCAGTTTCGCCAGGGTTTTGGTTTCAGCGATACCGATACCGACAGGGATGCCCGTTTTCTGTCTGATCTCGTTTTGGAGTGATCTGGATAGGTGCTCTAAGGGCTCCGTGATCCCGGAAAGGTTGGCAAATGCCTCATCAATGCTGTAAACCTCAACGGCTGGCAGGCGCGCTTCTATGATGCTCATCACTCGCTCGCTCATGTCGCCATAGAGTGCGTAGTTGCTGCTGAAAGTCGTAATGCCATGACGGTCGAGTTCGCCACGGATTTCATGGAATAGCGCCCCCATTTTTACGAAGGGCTTAGCATCGGCAGAGCGGGCAATTACGCAGCCGTCGTTGTTGCTTAGTACCACGATAGGTGTGTGCTGCAGGTCAGGCCGGAACACTCGCTCGCAGCTTGCGTAGAAGCTGTTGCAGTCTATTAGTGCGAATACTGGCTCAGGCATGGTGGCGGTGGTTCCTAAGGCTGTGACTCACAACCCCCCAAATCATCAGTTCGTCATCGTCAATTACATAGCGAGGTGCGTAATCAGGGTGCTCGGATTGCAGCACATACGACTTATGGTGCCGGCCCAAACGTTTGACGAATACATCACCATTTAGACAGGCCACAACGATGTCGCCCGGCTTTGCTTCCAGTGCGCGACTGACGATCAGGTAATCGCCATCGAAGATTCCTGCGCCATTCATGCTTTCACCGCTTACCAGCGCGACATAAGTGTGTGGTGTATTGATGTCGAGAAGCTCGTCCAGAGACAGTTTTTGTTCCATGTGATCCAGGGCAGGACTGGGAAAGCCGGCGGGAATGTGCGCCTCAAAAAATGGAAGGTAAGTGCAATTGGTGTGTAGTTCGCTAAGGATCTGAGCGTTGCTCATAGAGGAATCGCCTGTACTGGTTTTATATACAGTATCCGGTGATTTTTAGATTCGACAAGGGTGTTCGTCGGCGTGCACCCCCGAGCTGTTTGAGTTCTGTGGCGAAATTTTGTGCATCGCACCTGTGTGCTTGATGATTGGGGGGGGGGCTTCTGGTCCTGATGCTGATGATCTGGTCAGGCTGTTTGTATGCAGCACTGCTATTGATCGGCTAGTGCCGCTTTCCTCGGGGGGATGCGTCGCTTCTTTCATATATGGATGCAGTGCATCTCTACCTGGGCTTAAAGAAGGGGTTGCCGCTTCTGAAGGCGGCGCGTGGCTAGCTGAGTGGCTGCAGTCTTTGATTTCATGGGTGTTGAAACAAAAGTGCAATAAACGATTGACCTTCGTTTGCCAGTCCCTATAATGCGCACCTCTTCAGGCGTAAGCAGCTCCTTAAACTTCTTATAAAACAAGAAGTTAGATTTAAGAAAGGGGTTGCAAAGCAGCGAAAGCTGCGTAGAATGCGCCTCCTCTTCAGGAGGTAGTGTTTGAGTCTGAAGGGGGTTCGGTCGAGATGATCGAAAGCGGTAAAAGAGGCGGTTGACAGCGGTTTGAAACGCTGTAGAATTCGCCTCCCGCTGACGAGAAGCTAGGTGTTGATCGAAGGCGCAAGTGGTTGAGATTGAAAAGAAATTTTCGAAATCACTTGACGGGGAATGAGGCTGCTGTAGAATGCGCGCCTCGGTTGAGACGAAAGACTTAACCACCGCTCTTTAACAACTGAATCAAGCAATTCGTGTGGGTGCTTGTGAGGTAAGACTGCTAGTCGCAAGATTATCAGCATCACAAGTTACTCCGCGAGAAATCAAAGATGTAACCAACGATTGCTGAGCTAAGTTTAGGGTTTTCTCAAAACCCAAGCAGTATTGAACTGAAGAGTTTGATCATGGCTCAGATTGAACGCTGGCGGCAGGCCTAACACATGCAAGTCGAGCGGTAGAGAGAAGCTTGCTTCTCTTGAGAGCGGCGGACGGGTGAGTAATGCCTAGGAATCTGCCTAGTGGTGGGGGATAACGTTCGGAAACGGACGCTAATACCGCATACGTCCTA
>NZ_FMTL01000010.1 GCF_900099645.1 Pseudomonas peli
CTGGAAGGCCGGAAGACGTTAGGGATTGAAGCCCGACAGGGGCGAGACGCTGAGCATCAGCGGCTCGATGCGCAGCACGAAAGCCCGGCCGGCGAAGTCGGAACGAAAGCGCCAATATTGTGTTATGTACTTTGCATTATTAGGCGGTTTTTGTTTGTCGATTTGGCAGATTTTGATATAATCGGGAAGTTTGATTATTGCGCTAATAGTTCAGGGAGTGGCGTTATGGATAATATGTGCCAGCAAGATTACGACATACACCCATATAAAGAAGAATTCATCAGCATCGTTCTTCGACACGTCAATGAGCAACTTTCTGCCGAGGAATGGCAGCGCTTTCGAGCCCATGCAGCCAGCTCTAAGCACCGGATCGTAGGCGGTGAAGCCAAGCTAGACGCCACGCGGGCCGAGGTTGTCAGGGATAGCCTGTGTTCTGCTGGCATCGGTGTACCCGACATTCTTTCAGCGTTTCCAGGGCAAGAAATCGTGATTGGCGAGATTGCCGGCCACAGCGTTTATTGCATTCCAAGTGAGGGCTATTACTTCTGGGGAATTGATCCAGTTAAAGGATTTATATGGGATGTGAACTTATGTTGGCCCGCATATACGCCGAACTGGTGAACTTTTAAATAAGACAAATCTGAAACTAAGGAAGGGTTTAATTGCATGAAACTTATGATTATTGAGTCACCCGGCAAGAAGAAAAAACTGGAAGAAATCCTATCGAAGATCCGCCCAGGCGAAAGCTGGCGGATCGAGGCCAGCGTAGGCCACGTCCGTGACTTGCCCGCAACAGGGCAGGGCGAGAACGACATTACCAGCGGCGTGCGCGCCGACTTCATGCCCACTTATGAGCTGACCGAGCGCGGTAGCGAAGTGGTGGCCAAGCTGGAAAGGGCCGTAAGCCAAGCCAGTGAGGTTTACTTGGCGACCGACCCTGACCGCGAAGGCGAAAGCATCAGTTGGCACCTGAAAGAAGCCCTGGCCCTGAAAAACCCGATTCGGGTTGCCTTCAATGAAATCAGTGAAGGCAAGGTGCGTGATTCGCTTGCCGCACCTGGCCGAATAGATATGAAGATGGTGGGTGCGCAAGAAGCCCGCCGCGTGCTGGATCGCCTGGTGGGCTATATGGTCAGCCCAGAGCTAAAGCGCCAGACGGGCGAGCGGCTTTCTGCAGGCCGCGTGCAATCGCCGGCTGTGTACCTGGTCGTCAAACGCGAGCGCGAGATTCAAGCTTTCAAGGTAACTGCCCACTTCGGGGCTCGTCTGATTTTCGCGGGCGCGAAAATGGGCGAGACGTGGGAAGCCGAATGGATGACGGCCGAGGGCTTCGTTACTGATGATTCGCCGTATTTCATGGACAAGCGATATGCCGAGCTAGTGGCGGCTGTTCGCGGCGTTGTGGTGTCGTCCTGCGAAGAAACCGACCAATCCCGCAACCCGCCAGCGCCCTTTACAACCTCCACCATGCAGCAGGCAGCAAGTAACGCCCTCAAGTGGAACCCAGACACTGCAATGAAGATTGCCCAGCAGCTCTATGAGCAAGGGCATATCAGCTATCACCGCTCTGATAACCCCAACGTGTCAGAGGAAGCCATGCCCGAGATACGCGCTGTAGCGCAAAGCCTCGGCCTGGAAGTGGTCGAGAAACGCCGCGTATTCAAGGCCAAGGATGGGGCGCAGGAAGGGCACCCAGGCATCACGCCTACCCATTGGGAAGTTGAGGTAGCAGGCGAAACCCCAGAACAGCGCGAGCTGTACAAGCTGATCCGTATTCGTGCCCTGGCTTCGCAGCTTATGCCAGCACTTTTCAAGGTGCGCACCGTATATCTGCAGGCGGCTGAGCCTGTAGAAGGCAAGACAGTGAAATTCGGGGCCGCAGGCCGCACGCTGGTTAGTCCGGGGTGGAAAGCACTGTTGGCCAATGACGCGACGGCCGACGACGATGAAAAAGAAGGCGAGGACGATAACCCTATTCCAATGCTGAGCCCAGGCAGCGCTCTGAGTGCAGTCAATGGCGAGCTGCTGGACAAGAAGACTAAGGCACCGAAGCGTTACACCGAGGCGAGCTTGGTTAAGGCACTGGAAGCCGAGGGCGTCGGTCGTCCTGCTACTTACGCGGCGATCCTGAACAACATCATCAACACTCGCGGCTATATCAGCGTGGACAAAAACCGCCAGCTCCGACCGGAGCCAGTGGGCGAGCTGGTTATTCAGCGCCTGGAAGGCAAATTTTCGTTCCTCGACATTGGCTTCACCCGCGATCTGGAAGAAGACCTAGACAAGATTGCGGCAGGCCAAGCGCAGTACAAGGGTGTTATCCAGAAGCTGCATAGCAGCCTCGATGCCGAGATAAAGAGCCAGGTAGCCACGGTGGCCACCTTCAAGAAAGAGGTGCCCGTATATCCGTGCCCACTCTGCCAAAAGCCTCTGCGGCGCATTGCCAACGGTGCTAACGGCCCATTCTGGGGCTGCACAGCGCACCCGGATTGCAAGGGCACCGCGCCAGATGAAAAGGGCGTCCCTGGAAAGCCGAAGGAGGTGAAGCTGTCCAACTACCCTTGCGGCAAATGTGGCAAGCCGCTGGTTCACAAGAAGAAGCCGGGAAAGGATGGTTACGATTTCTGGGGCTGCTCTGGTTTCAGCGCTACACCAGCTTGCAAGGCGAGTTATCCGAACCTGAAAGGTAATAAGCCGGATATGACGAAAGGCCGATAACTTACGCATGTAAGTTATTTCCTACAAAGCGTTTTGTAATTTGCCCATTGCAATACCCATTCATCGAACTGGAACACAAAAATGGCTATCAATTACCGAATGCTGTGATTGGTTTGGTATGATAGCCACTTGCCGTATGAGCCAGGCAGAGCCTGGTTCTGCAGGGATGGCCGAATAATTCACAAGGACAGGCAGCGAATGTTATTTTCGCGCCCGCGAAAATGAAAAAGGCCAGATTACATATCTGGCCTTTTTTTATGCTTACTGCTTTCGCCCCTCGTTAGCCCTCTCCCTTCGGTTTCTCGCCGGGACTGTATTTCAACAGCCCGCGAGCAATAGCTTTCAGTTCGTACAGCTCATAGAAGGCCAGAGGTATTCGTGAAATTTCGTATTCCCAATTTTGATATGTGCTTTTGCTCACATATAGAAAATCAGCGGCCTCCTGCTGTGTGTGGCCTACGACATTCCGCAATTCTATTAGCTTGTCTGCCTTGGCCGTCTTTGTCGCGTTGGGCTTCATCGTCTCAATACTTTTTTGGGTTGCATTTCAAATTTAATTAGATTTATATAACGCCAATTCTGTGTTTTTTACATATACTAGGCAACAGTAATTTACTCGGGCTAATACCATGCTCCTACAAGCCGCAATCCTTTCCCTGGCTCAGCAATGCGCCCCTGACGTGGCCCCTCATACGATGGCCTCGCTAGTCGTTTCGGAGTCTAGCGGAAATCCTTTCGCTATTGGCGTAGTGGGCATGGATCTGATTGACCAGCCAAAGACAAAGGAAGAAGCCGTGGCAATGGCTAAAACCCTTATGGCTCAAGGCGCGCGCATTAGCGGCGGCCTGGGCCAGGTCTATATGGGCAATTGGGAAAAACTCGGCCTGACGGTCGATACCGTCTTTGAGCCATGCCCAAATCTGACGGCCAGCAGCAAGGTACTGGGCAACTGCTACGAACGCGCTAGCGCGCAGATGGGCGAAGGCCAGGCAGCGCTAACAGCCGCATTCTCCTGCTACTACTCCAACAACTTCACTCGCGGCTTTGAGAAGGAAGGGGAGAACAAACCTAGTTATTTAATGATGATCGCCAGCAATAGCGAAAAGCTTAAAGGTGTGCCCGAAATTCAATTCAAACCTTCGGACATTAAAGAGGTAGACCCAGCAAAGAAAGAAACTGCAGCACCGGCCGAGCCGGCTAAAGCTCTGGAAGAACTCAAGGAAGTTAAAAAAGAAAAGGAATCGGAGCCCGACGATTCTATGTCATGGGATGTATTGGGCGACTTTCACTAATAGCAACACTCAACCACTGAAAAAAGGAAATAACGGATGAACCAGCAACAAATCCAAGCCAAGCAACAGAACAAGTACCTGCAACTGTTCCTCGGTTTCATGGCCATGTTCTTCTACAACTACGCCGTTGCAGCCGGTGGCCTGGATGAAGCCACCAACCAAGCCAACGAAATCAAGACCTGGGCCTATGGCTTCCTGGGTGTCGGCGTCTTTATCTACCTGATTTATCTGGTAGTTATGGCGCTGCTGGATCGCAAGCAATGGGCTGACGTGCTGGTAGGTGTGGGCTATGTAGCCATCGCCGGCGCGATCATCGTTGTTGGTGAGTGGGCCTGGTCGATCTGGGGTAGCTAATCATGGCAGAGGGCAAAGAGGAACCGACATTCGCCAGCTTTAAAGGGCTGGGTTATGTCTCGATGTTTATGGGGGTTCCTCTTGGCCCCCTTCTGATTTTGTTCGGTGCTGGAGTATTTGGGGCGTTTCTCTTTGGAATGATCTTCGGCTGGCCTGGAATGATTTGGCCATTAGTGTGCGGTCTGGTGCTTATGTTTCTCAAAGTTCTTTGTGAAACAGATAACAAGGCAATGGAGCGGGCACGCTGGGTATTCAAAGCCTGGAGACTGAGACTAAAGCTAGTTTCCCCGATTCTCACTGTATCCCCCAATAAGCCAGGATCTAAGCATGAGCATTTTTTCCGCCGCCTTAAAAAAATTCATCGCACCGGCTGAGATGCTGCCGCGTTATAACCGGCACGTTGATGAACGCATTGTTTCGATGGGAAATGAACGCCTTCTTGGCGTTATTGTGCTGCAGGGCATTCCGTTTGAAACAACAACGAATGCGCAGCTTGAGCAAGCATTCAATTCGTTGACTCGGGTTTTCTCTGAAATCAACAAAGTAAACGCGCCGCGTGTGTCTCAGTGGTGCCACGTTATCAAACAGAAAGTGTCGCTCGACTTTGACTATAAGTTCGACAACGCTTTCGTAGCTGACTTCTCCAAGAAGTATCTTGCACAGTTCAAAACTGGCGACTTCTTCCGTACAACGTATGCAATCAGCTTCGTTTACAAGTACGAGGAAGATATTGACCAAGGCATCGAAGCCCTGAACTTGCTTTTGGACTTTGCCCTTAAAGCACTGCGCCGCTATGACGCTGTTGCTCTTGGCATTGAAGTAAACAGTCACGGTCTTGCACATTCGCAAATTGGCGAGTTCCTGGGCCGCCTGCTGAACAATACAGATGATCTTGTTCCGCTGGCGGGTGACGAACTTTCGGAACGCATTCAAACATCCGAACTTAACTTTGGTTTTGACCTGTGCGAAATTCGCCCCGCTAAAGGCGGGAAGAAGTACGCAACCTATTTTGATCTGCGCGAATATCCCGACGAAAGCAAGCGCGGTATGTGGAACGCACTGCTGAGCGAGCCTTATGAATTTGTGCTTACTCAGTCTTTCCTCAATTTCACTTCGATGCGGACGCTTAACCTCGTCAATAAGAAGGTCAACGAAATTGAGTCTGGTACGAACTTCCCTGGCCACTACGTCGAGGATCTGAAAGACGCGCGCGGCTTCGTCTCTGCCGGTGAATTGAGCTTTGGCGAATATCACAGCGCCCTGGTGGTCTACGGCAACACCCCGAAAGAAGCGGTTGATAACGGTAACTCACTGTCTACCAACCTCCTGGCCAGCAGCGGGGCGCGCTTCCTGCGTGCCACTGCCTCGGGGATTTTCACTTACTTTTCCATGATGCCGGGCGCTGCAGACAAGCCGCTGTCTGAGCCGAAAACGACTCGCAACCTGGCGTGCGGCTTCTCCCTGAACAACTACCCGACAGGCAAACAGTTCGGCAACCCTATCGGTGATGGTTCGGCAGTTATCCCGCTCAAAACCAAGTCTGATTCGATCTACTTCTTCAATACCCACTTCAGCAATATCGGCCAGGACGTGCGCGGCCAGAAGTACGCCGGCCACTGCTTAATCCTGGGTGCGACAGGCGCAGGTAAGACCACACTGGAAGGCGTTGTAGTGGGCTTTCTGGATCGCTTTAAACCGAAGATTTTTGCCATCGACTTCAACCGCTCGATGCAGCTTTTTCTTGAAACCTATGGCGCGGTCTACTTCGACATTGAGGACGGCGTAGATACCGGCCTGCAGCCGTTCCAGCTTGAAGACTCGCCGTCGCTCCGCGCCTTTCTTTATAGGCTGGTCGGTGCGTGCGGCCGGGATCAGGACGGCAAGCTGACTGCCAGCGACGAACAGAAGATCAAAGAAGCTGTAGACACCATCATGCTCATGGATCTGGAAGACCGCCGCTTTAGCTATCTAAAGTCGCTCATTCCGCCAGAGGGTGGCGACGGCCTGGGTGATCGCCTGGCGAAGTGGCAGCACTCCTGCAACGGGCCAATGGCCTGGGCGCTGGATAGCCCTGTAAACCGCTTCGACCCGGCAACCATGGATCGGATCGGTTTCAACACCACCAGCATTCTGAAAAAAGGCCATCCAGCTACAGAGCCCGTGCTGTCGGTGCTGTTCCATATGAAAGATATGATGCAGCGCGACGGCCAACTGTTTCTGACCCTGGTTGAAGAATTCTGGGTGCCGTGCAACTACCCGACCACGCAAAAGCAGATTGAAGGCGCGCTTAAAGCTGGCCGTATTAAGAGCGAGTTTATGTTTCTCGTTTCTCAATCGCCCGAAGACGCAATTAACTGTGAAATCTTTCCGGCGATTATTCAGCAGACGCCGACGAAAGTATTTCTTCCAAACCCGGAAGCAACCTTTGAAAAGTACAAGTTGTGCGGACTCAATCAAAAAGAGTTCGACGACTTGCATGCTCTTGAAAAGGACTCGCGGACATTCCTTATTAAACAGTCGCATCAATCCACCTTTGCAAAGCTGGATCTGAACGACTTTGAAGACTTCCTGCCGATTATTTCGGGCACCTGGGAATCTATCAAACTCTCGCATGAAGTACGCGCCGAAGTTGGTAATGATCCGAAAGATTGGGTGCCGGTATTCCGGCAACGGCTGAAAGATCAAAACTCAGCGCGCAAGAGCATCAGTTTGGACGGCCAGTAACTCAAACAATGGAATTGAAAGGGGTATTGAACATGAACACAAAAATTCGCGCTCTCGCTCTCTCCGTCGCACTGGCCTTTGGTGCCTCCAGCGCGCCCGTCTATGCGTCTGGTATCCCGACCGTGGACGTTGCGGCTATCGCCCAGGCCGTCATGGATGCCATGCAGCAAGCCATGGAAGCAGCCGAACAACTGTCCGCCGCGCAAGATCAAATCTCCGAGCTGCAGCAGCAATATGAACAGGCTGAACAACAGTTTGAAGATTTGAAGGATATGACTACCGGAAACTCTGGTTACGGCGGCCAATACTGGAGTGAGGAAATGGTGGATTACATCCCAACTACGGCAACAGCCGGTAGCTGGGAAGAAATCTATAAGGATATGGACGCCGGCACCCTGGAAAGCTACCGCAATAAGTACGGCCTCAAGTCTGAAAACGAAACGCAGCAGGAAGTTTTCGACGTGCAGCTAACCAACCTGCGCACGCTTGAAAATGCCCATCGCGCAAACAACCTGCGCCTTGAAAATATCAAGAACCTGCAGGCTCTGGCTGACTCAGCGACCACACCCCAAGAGAAAGAAGATATTCAGGCCCGCTTAATTGCAGAGCAGGCCGCCATATCGAACGAGGCCAACCGTTTGGCAACAGTTGAAAGCCTCATGGCGCGTAACGACAAAATGCTGGCACAAAAACAGAACCAGGAATTTGAAAAGTTTCTGGAAACTGGCGAGGAATAATATAAATGGCTACCGAATTCACATTAGGCACTGCCATATTCAATTCGGTCGATGAAGCTTTGAGCACAATGTTTTCTGTTGGGCTCGGTACGTTCGCAGACTTGATAGCCCCGGTGATCGGGGCGTTTGTCTCGCTGTACTTCGTATTCATAGCCCTTAACTGGATATGGTCTGGCAACACGTCAGACCTACCCATAGGCGATTTGATGAAGCGAATGGCCTACATGGCTCTCTTTACCTTATTCGCTTTCAACGTCGGGTATTACAAGACTGCCGTTGTTGATCCGGTTAATAGCATCGGTGCAGAAATAGCAGAAGCGTTTGCAATGACGGGATCTGAGACGCCTCAGATTATCGACCAGATGGGCAACCAGATTATGGCCACTACAAAAGCCATTTGGGAAAATGCGCCTGATATGTCGGTAACCAACCTGAATATTGGCCCTTTGTTCAAGGCGATTACCACAATCGTGGTGGTCTTTTTCTTTGGGTTGATATTTATGGCTGTTGCATTCATCTATCTGATGATTGCAAAAATAATGGTGTCATTGGTGCTTTTGCTCGGCCCCCTGTTCATTTCATTCGCATTTTTCCCTGTCACTAGGGATCTGTTTATGAAGTGGGCAGCCCAGCTATTAAACTACACACTGTTATATGCACTATTCGGAATCACCTTCACAATGTTGACGAACATGCTTCAAAAGTATGTTTCTGGTGATGCGTTTAGCAATATACTTGTAGGCGATCTAACAATGCTGAAACTTGTTTTCAGCTATCTGTTGTTTTCCGGCGTAATTATTGCGATTCCCGCGCTTAGCTCTCACCTAACAGGTGGTGTCGGTATTAACAGCATGGGCGCTGTTGGGCCGCTTATGAGCAAAGTTACAGGGGGATTAAGCAAGTTGGTAGGTGGGGCGGCTAAAGCTGCAGGCGGCGGTGGCAACTCTCTATCTGGCGGTAAGAACCGCCGACTTGGTTAATAGCAATCTACTGAATTTTCGCGGGCGCGAAAAAATGGAGTCTTCGACGTGAACAAATTCCTGATCCTGGCTGTTGCTGTTTTGCTTGTAACTGGTTGCTCTACCAAGCCACCAACTCCACCAGAGCCCGAAGGGCCGTTAGTAAAAGTCAACGTCAACCAACCACACGAAACCTTTGGGGGTGCAGCTAAATGAGCCAGCATCAAGAACACTTCGATAAAGCCAAAACGCTGGAGAATGCCAGCGAAACAGGCGTAGCCGCTGAGCGTGCAATGCTCAAGAAAGAAGCGCGCCGAATGATTGAGGAAGCCGCGAACTTTGAAAAATCAAAGTCCGATTGGCGTAAGCGACTGATGAAAGCCTCGCTGGTGATTGCGGGAATTTCAGTCGTTCTTAACATCGTACAAGCGGCGGCTATTGCAGCACTTACCCCACTCAAGACTGTTGAGCCGTATTTGCTCTATGTAGACAAGTCTGTAGGTATGGCAGAAGTCTGGAAGCCCCTGGACAAGTCCCTGCCAACTTACGGCGAAGAAGTCGATAAATTCTTCATTGCCGAATATGTCAATGCCCGCGAATCTTACGATTGGGGCTTGGCACAACTTAACTACGATAAAGTTAAATCGTTTAGCGAACTCAACCGCTCCGTATTCAACGAATACGATAACTTCATTAAGTCGCCAAAGTCCCCGCTGGCTATCCTGGCAGACAAAGCGCGTGTTGTAGTCGATGTGACTTCGATTACCCTGGACGAAAAGACCAGCACGGCAACCGTGCGCTTTAGTAAGACCGTTATTGGTGCGGATGGTAAACCGAGCATTACTATTCCTAAAACCTTCTGGGTTGCAACTCTGAGCTACGAATATCCAAACCCAAAGCTTAAACCCGAAGAACGCCGCCTTAACCCGCTCGGCATGAAAGTGCCGTCCTTCCAGTTGGTTCAAGAGCAATTTAGGGGCTAATAATGAAACTCGGTCATATTTTCAAAGTTTCGGCCCTTGCTGTTGCGCTGTTTTCCAGCGCAACAACCTTCGCGGCCTCTGTTCCGAAAGGTACTGAATTCGATCAGCGTATTCAGTACATCATGTATAACCCCGATGACGTTGTAGTCGTTAAAACCCGCGCGGGTAACTCAACGCTTATTCAGCTTGAAGAAGGTGAATATCTTGTAAACCTTCCTACCGGCGGCCTCTCCATCGGGGATAAGGGCGCGTGGACTATTGGCGTTCGCGGACACAATATTTTTCTCAAGCCGAGCGGGCCATTCCCGCAAACAAACATTAACCTCGTTACGAATAAGCGCACTTACGCTATTTCGCTTGTGGAAACCGAACACATTACACAAGCCTCTTGGCAAGTGCGTTACAAGTATCCTGCAGAACCTGTACCGCTCACAGATGCTAAAAAAGTACATGAAGACAAAGGGCCGTGTTCTGACGGGCCTAAAAACTTCAACTACTTCAAATATGGCGATCAGTCTTTGTCGCCAACGGAAGTTTGGGATGATGGCCGCTTTACCTGTTTGAAATTCCCGACAAGCAAAGCATTACCGGCTGTTTATCGTTACTCGCCAGATTCCGAGCTGAAAGAGGCGCTGGTGAATTTCAACATGAAGGAAGATGTGATTGTTGTGCATGAAGTAGCCGAAGAATTCCGGCTACGCATTGGCAATAAGGTTCTCGGTATTAAAACCGACTCTATGCGCGATGCTCCGTACAACAGAAACAAAACTTCTACCGGCGAAACTCGGGTGAAACTCAATGCGCAATAACCCATACGAAAACTTCGATGAAGAAGAAACCGGCAAACCGTTGCCGACTGTAGAGCATCCAGAGCCCATTTATGGCGACCGTGGCGAACCGACTACTAAGGCTCCTAAGCGTAAAGATAAGCGCATAGTTATCGCCGTAGTGGCCGTTATTGTTTTTGCACTGTTGGTTGTTGGGTTCTTCGGCCTGTTCTTCTACAACGCGATCAACAAGAACAAGGCGGCGGCCGAGGCCCAGGTTAAGGATGATGCGGCCTTAGCCATGAACTCCAGTACCGGCCCGGATCTTGGAGCATTCCAAGATCGCATGGCCAAGCAAATGGAAGATGACCGCAAACGCCGCGAGGCCGAAGCACTTGCGCGGAAACAGGCCGAGGGCAAGTCTCAGCCTGCAGCGCCTGCCGCTGCACAACCGCCCGCGAACGCTCCAGGGCTCGGCCAGTATCAAGCTGCAGGCGGCCAGGCACCGCGCGAAATGAAGAACGGCAAGCCTGTTCCAACGCCGGCAGAAATCGCCGCAGCACGTCGCTGGCAAGAGGATGTGTTGTGGACTGGTGAAGAAAAGAACTCCAGCAACAGCAGCGCCGCAAACAGCGGGGGCGCACAGCAAGGGCGGCAAGCAGGCGCTAGCAGTCGCGGCCAGGGTCAGCAGATGACCTTTGAAGAACGAATGGCTGCAAACCCGTACATGAGCGCCGCGATGGGCGGAACTGGTGGCGGCAGTCTTGGGGGCTCGTCCAGCTCCACCGGCAACAGCATCGGCGGCATGCTGGCCACCGAGACTTATCCAGACGGCATTGCCATGATTCGTCCCGACCAGAAGTTTCTACTTATCCACGGGACAACCATTCCTTGCACCCTCATTACCCGGATTGTTACCAACTATCCAGGGCAAACAAGCTGCCTGATTAACCGTGACGTATACAGCTCAGACGGAAGCGTGGTGCTTATTAGCCGTGGCTCTAAAGTTGACGGCGAACGCAAGGTGAGCATGGAGAACGGCATTGCCAAAGTGTTTGTAAGTTGGGGCTCCATCGAAACACCTGACGGCGTGCGCGTTCGTATCGACTCTATGGCGGCTGACCAGCTCGGCGCTGCAGGCCTAGACGCATGGATCGACAACCACTACGCCGAACGCTTCGGCGGCGCGATCCTGCTTAGCTTCCTCGATGACGCTTTCCAGGCTATTGCCGACCAAGCATCAAGCGGCGGTGACGACGCTATGACCTTCGATAGCAGCACCGATAACGCCCAGGATATGGCCAGCATTGCGCTGGAAAACAGCATCAATATTCCTCCGACTGGCTACGTCAACCACGCAACAGAAACAAACATCATTGTTGCGCGTGACATTGATTTCAGAACTGTTTACGGGGTCGAATAATGAATGCTCATTTGAATGCAGCCCCGTTTGCGGAAAATATGTTTGATAACAGCAAGCCCATACGGGCATTGCTTAAAAAAGCCGGCATTCAAGACCTGCTTGAAATTGAAGGCGTGACAGAAGTTGCAATGAACCGGCCCGGTGAACTTTGGTTCGAGCGAAAAGCAATTTGGGAAAAGGTAAATTCGCCTGAACTTACGTTCGACCTGGCTAAGAAGCTTGCCAATAGTATGGCGGTTCAAGTTTCTGACAAGTCCAGCCAGCTAAATGATTACCCAATTTGCCCGGTATTGCTCCCCGATGGGGAGCGCGGCCAAATCGTCATGCCGCCCGCCACTGAAAAAGGCTGCTTGAGCCTTACTATCCGTAAGCCTTCCAAGGATCGTTTTTCCCTGGAAGATTACCGGGACAGCGGCCGATTAACTGGCGTTAAGGTAGTTAAGAAGAAAACGGACATTGAAGACTGGCAAAAAGAAATGGTCATGTGCATTAAGCGCGAGGACTATTACAACTTCTTCAAGTTGGCAGTTTTGCACAAGCAAAACATGATATTTGGCGGCCAGACTGGTTCGGGTAAAACGACGTTTGCGAAAGCTATTGTTGACCTTTACCCGCCAAATCGCCGGTATATCACTATTGAAGACGTGGCTGAACTGTTTATGCCACATCATCCGAATCGTGTTCACCTTTTCTTTAACAACAGCAAAGACAAAGACGGCAATGCAATTTTGCCGTCTAAAGACTTGGTGCAATCCTGTATGCGGATGAAAGCCGACCATATCTTTATGTCGGAACTGCGTGGCGAAGAAACATGGGATTACTTTGCGCTTTTGAAAACCGGCCATGACGGCAGTATCACAACAGCCCACTTCGGCGGTGTTGAGCATTGCATTCCGCGCCTGACTCAACTTGTTAAAGAGTCCAAGACAGGGGCAACGCTCGATCAAAGCTTCGTATACCATGAAATTGCTTCGTCTCTCGACATTATTACCAAATGGGAAGGTTCATATCTAAAGCAAATTCGATATGAGCCAGAAGAAAAACTTCACTTATTGAATGGTGAATAAATGAAGCCCGGTAAAATAATTGCCCTAGTGCTTGTTCTGCTGTTTACGCTGATCGCACTGCTTGTCGCCGGCCAATATGCTGGCGGCATTTTCCTGCTGAAAAGACTTGGGCTAGATTTCCATAACGTGCAGCTAACTACTCTTTACGAGTATTACCAAGCGTATGGAAAGATGGGCGGGCCTGTAGAAAAGTTTATCAAGATGGGCCTGGCTATCTCATTCTCGCCTATCGGAATGATACTTTTCCTCGGCATTGCGCTGCTTGTTACGCGCAAAACCCTCATTGATCGCCTATACGGCGATGCTCGATTTGCAACCGACATTGAAATTCAAAATGCCGGTATGTTCCTCGATGATAAGAAAGATAATAAATGGCCTCCCGTTCTGCTTGGCAGAAAGGGCAAACGCTATATTGCTGACTATTCGCAGGAATACACGACGCTCGCAGCGCCGCCCGGATCTGGTAAAGGCGTGGGGTTCGTTGTACCTAACCTGCTGACGTACCCGCATAGCGTTATCAACTTCGACCCGAAGTTAGAGAACTTCAACATTACGTCAGGCTACCGCAGTAGCGTTCTCGGCCAAGAAGTCTTTCTATTCTCCCCCGATAACGATAAATACCAAAGCCACTGCTGGAACTGCCTTGACTACATAAGCCCAGATCCACGCAAGACCTTAGCGGACATTAAGAACATTTCCGCCATTTTGATTCCTGCAGATCCTGGCCCTAACCAATCGTTTTTTATTGGTGCCCGGAAAGCCCTGGATGGTCTGTTGCTGTATCTGGTCGAAACACCAGAAGAACCGCGCAATATGTACCGGGTCATTGAAATCAATGACAGTCCAATTGGCATTGATAAGTGGATCATCACCACAATTGCGCGCCGAGCCAAAAGTGATAGGCCGCTGAGCGATGAATGCGTGCGCATGCTCATGTCTTATGCAAATGAGACGGAAAAGAAGCGCGACACTACTAAAGGCATTATCGGTACTTACCTCGACCCCTTCTCTGATGCTCTTTGCCGTGCAGCCACTCAAAAATCTGACTTCAATTTCCGCGACCTGCGCAAAAAGAAGATGACCATTTATGTGGGTATTGCCCCTGGCAATATTCCGAAGTTCCAACGCCTTCTAAATCTGTTTTTCTCCCAGGCAATCACGCTCAACACGGATATGCTGCCGGAAGATGGGCCGAAGGATGAAAACGGCGACCCGGTATTGAAATATCAGTGCCTGGCTTTGCTGGATGAATTTGTGGCACTTGGGCCTATTGAAATCATCCGCGCATCGTCTGGTTATACCCGCGCATATAACATGCGCTACGCCATTGTTTTCCAAAACAAGGCCCAGGTATTTGCAGACCAGTGCTACGGCCGTGCTGGCGGTGAATCGCTTCTCGACACATTCCACAATGAGATTGTGTATGCAACCGAGAGCGTCCAAGACTCCGAGGAATATTCAAAACGTCTCGGCAATACCACGCTTAAAGACCGCGCGCGAAGCCGTACAAGGGCAAAAGGCGGGCCAAGCTCCACCGACAGCATCCAGCGCCATTCACGCGCGCTTATGCTGCCTCAAGAGATACAGCGGTTGCCCTATGACAAAGAGGTTATTTTCAAGAAGGGCGGCAAGCTGTTCCCAATCAATGCCGATAAGATTTTTTGGTACAAGGAAGAATTGTTTGCCGGCAAAGCAAATATGCCAGTACCTGAAATTCCGCCAATGATCTTTGAAAGTAAGAACGCCGAGGCAGCACCGGCCATTGTTTAATTTTCGCGCCCGCGAAAATGGCCATTCGCTTTTAGCCTAATGGTCGCGTCACCTGCTTAGTGGTGGGCAGGCCTGGGGCAACCAGGCACCAATTCAGGCAAGAAGGGTTACAAATGATAAATCCCGAACTTGTTGAGAAACTGATTAAAGACTTACTCAATGGTAATATTGGCGGGTCTTACCGCTTAAAACTAAACACACTGGTATAAGTTAGGAGAGTCACCATGAAAGCACTTTTTATCGCGGCTGCAGCATTCTCTGTTTTGGTTCTTTCCGGTTGCGCTTCGCAAGGTGAGCTGGATAAAACCAATATCCAACTCAAAACACTGGAAGAACGAATTACTGCAGTTGATAGCCGCGCCGCTCAACTTGAGAAAACGCGCACCGATGCGCGTGCAATGGACTTCGCCCGCTTCTGTTTCTCCAATAACATGGCTTTCAGTGAAGGCAGCATTTATGCCGGCCGTATCTGCCAGCGCCAGGCTGGCATTATGGTTTACCAAGACGGCAAACAAGTTGTGCAGCCATTGGTATGGAATGTTTGGAAGTATCAGTAAGTCAATTACTCGACAAGGATAGATACCAGTGAAGAAGCTACTTACCGCCGCTCTGCTCGTTGCAACCGTTTCCGGCTGCGCCACCGTCCAGAATGAGGACGGGACTACCAAGAAAACAGCCAAGTACGGCGCAGGCGCTGCGCTGGCCGGCGCTGTTGCCGGCGCGCTGCTGGGTGGTGATAACCGTGGGAAGGGGGCGCTTGTTGGCGCGGCCGTGGCCGGTGCTGCAGGTGCCGGTTATGGCTATTACGTCGATAAACAAGAAGCGGCCCTTCGTGAAAGCATGAAAGGTACGGGTGTTCAGGTTGAGCGCCAGGGCGATCAACTGAACATCGTTATGCCGGGCTCGATCACGTTCGCTACTGGCAAAGCCGAAATTCAGCCATCGTTCTATTACACCCTCAACCAACTGTCTAACAGCTTCCGTGAATATCAAGACAGTGAACTTGTTATTACCGGGCACACTGATTCGGTTGGCAACTATGACGCCAACCAAGTATTGAGCAACCGCCGCGCGGATAGCGTGGCGCAATACTTGCGCAGTAACGGCATTGACTCCTCTCGCCTGCAGACAGTTGGCGCGGGATCGACGTTGCCAGTGGCCAGCAATGAAACAACCGAGGGCCGGGCGCAGAACCGCCGTGTTGAAATTAAACTGGTTCCTCGGCCGGGCACTACTGCAGCTCGCGGATAAGCTTCGGCCGGATCTATCAGAAAGCAAAAGGCCTGGTCATCCAGGCCTTTTCATTTTCTGCTTAGGGGATCTGGTGGGCCTGTTTGAGTACACCCAAAAAGGGGCAGCCTTATGGCTGTCCCTTTTTCGTTGTTTTACAGCTCAAACAGGGACGCCTACTATCGGGACACTCAAACGGGGACAAAAGGGCGCAAATTGATAGTTCGGGCATACCTTCGGGCCAGTACAAAAGATCAGGACGCGAACAGGGCCAGAGAACTGCTAAAGGCCTTTGCCGCCGACCACAAGGCCAGGATAACGACTTACTACGTCGAGAATGCGTCCGGGGCCAGCCTGGCGCGCTTAGAGCTGCAGCGCCTGCTTAGCGAAGCAGGAGAGGGCGATATTCTGCTGGTCGAGTCGGTGGATAGGCTTAGCCGCCTTCCTCTGCCGGCGTGGGAAGCGTTGAAGCAGCAGATTAGCGCTGCAGGCCTGCAGGTCGTAGCCGTGGATCTACCTGTAACCCACATGGCCATGAAGCCTGGTACAGGGGAGGGGATAGAGCCCTGGCTGCAGAAGGCTATGGCGCAAATGTTCCTTGAGTTCATGGCCGCCTTTTCGCGCAAGGACTACGAGTTACGCAGGGATCGCCAGGCGCAGGGAATACAGGCCGCAAAGGTCGCGGGACGCCTCAAGCCCCGGCAACCGAACCTCAAGCTCTACAGGCAAGCCAATGAACTGCGTAAATCTCACTCGATCCGGGCAACTGCAAAGCTACTCGGCTGCTCCAAAGGCCTGGTAGAACGCGCGCAGGCCTGGGCTGCTACTGCAGCGCAGGAAAAGGGGGTGGGCGATGGCCTCTAAGGATCTGGTGCGCTCCCAGCTCGCCCGCAACCTGGCTAAAGCCTATGCGGCTGAACTGCTAGAGCAAGATGACGGCTTGGCCAATCATCTGCAGGGCGAGCCCTTGACCGCCGCCGAGCGGAGAGAGGCGAAAGCAGAGCTACAGCGTATTGCATCGAAGATCCGCGCCGGCCTACCGCCGGATCTGATTTAGCCTCACAAACCCGGGCGCTGCGTGCGCGCCCTGGATGTGGCAGCAAAAGCCTTTCGATCCCCTCGCCGGGGTGGCAGAGGGCAGGGAGGTGAAGCGCTCCCTGTCCTCAGCCAGAAGGGTTTAAACCCCCTACAGCGCATCAAGGGGCGCTGCGCTCGTCACCTGCGCCCGTTCCTGCTCGTCGCCGCCTTCGGCCGCTCCTGCGCGGGCTGCGGCCTTGGATTCCGCCCTTGACGCAAAAACACTAGATGTTGTGTGGATCTGCGAACGATCGGACACAAGATGTAGGGGGAGGGGGCTACAGGCATAAAAAAACCGCCCTGGTAGGCGGTTTTTTCGCGGCCGCGAAAATTAAGCGGTTTAATTGACCTTAGTGAAGGTCTTGCTCGCATTGCGCAGGTGACTTGTTACTTTGCCATCAGCCAGCTCCAGCCCTTTTTTCTTATCAGCTTCGCGGATAAGAAGGGTATCCGATTCGGCTACAAGCTTAACTTCCATATCCATGAAGCTCATATCTTCGTTGCCGAGTTTGGAGATAGCGCGATAGCCACCGTCTACTTTGGTAACGGTAATTGTTTCTGCCATTTTGTCGTTAGTTTTCCATACGCCGACAAAATCACCACCTTCATCTTTGCAGCCCGCCAGAGCAACGCACGCCATCATTGCAATCAGGATTTTTTTCATCATTCGTCTCCTACAATCCATTCCTTGATATTTTCGCCAGGATACTGCTCTTTCCACTGCTTTAGAACTTTGTTGTTGCCGCTTGCTGTTTCTAAATGTTCATTTGTGTGCGGGTTCAAATATTTTACTACCTTGCGCGGCGTACCTGGCGCTGGCCCCCTTGCAGGCCTTGCTGGGTCTGCCTCTCTGGCGTCCGGGTCAAGGATCAGAATTATATCCCGCATACCCTTACCGTACTCTTTCATCAGGCTTTCCAGCGCATTGGAAAAAGCCAATTCCTTCTGATAAGCCGGGTTGCCTTCGATAGCTTCCAGCTCAGAACTAAGCGACTTTAGCTGTGCTTCAATCGCGCGATGCTGGATAAGTAGTTTGGTCATAGGTTGCCTTTAAAGTTCCATATCTCTATCACCAGATAAAGAAATTTCGTTAGTGTTTTGTTGTTCGTAGACATTGGCAGCTTCAAGTGCAGCATCTAAATCAGGCGGCGTATTTTCTTTAATATGGGAACTGTAATGCTCGTTCCCCATCATCCCGCCCATCAAAACAGCAAGCTTCTGCTGTTCGGGCTTTCCCTGCAGGTACGAATAATCTTCAATATCTTTTTTTGCAATCTCTTTGATCTGCTCGGCAGATAAATTACGCGCCGAAAATTCTTCGTGGCGCAACTCCGCATCTATAAGAGTTCCCTGGCGAACGATACTGCCTATGCCAGGTTCTTCATTCTGATATGCCTGCTTGATTTCTTCAAACTCGGCAACCTTCCTTGATACCAAGTTAAGGCTGTCGTGTGCTGCTGTTCTCAGCTCATTGATTTCTGCTTTCTCTGCGGGAGTAGCGGCGCGCTCCGGTGCCTCGATCATTACGGCCAGCTCGTCATACCCCGCTGCTACCTCGCGGCGTTCTTCCAGGGTCAGCGGCCGGTTCCGCTCTGCGTGCATCCGCTCCGCTGCATCGGCCTGGTGAAGCCATTCACCGTCCTGCAGGACGTTTTCCTTTATCGGTATATGGTTTTTGTCGTAGATCCTGATTGCATCAACACTTTTGTTCTGCTCGACCCTAGCAACGGTTTGGGCAACGCCGGCATATGCCAGGTCGTGGTTATCGCGCGTGGAATATCTGCCAAAGCCGGACTCGGCTTTCATCGTCTCATAGCGGGACGCGATCCTTAGCTGACTGACCGTTTCACTAACGCTCATGACCCTAAGTTCTATTTTGTACCCCGCCTGCTTGAGCCGGCCTGCCAGGTCTTCGACTGCCTTCGGATCTTTCGACGTTTGGTCGATGATTAGATTTCTACGGCCCTCGGCGGCCGCTACCGTGAGGCGGCTAGCCCAAGCGCCCGCGTCTGGATGTGTTCTGTTTGCGGCCAAACGATCATCAGCCAGCATGGCCGGCTTGTACTGTGGTGAGTGCTTGCGCAGCTTATCGGCGTCGATCAGGACGTATCCGCCCGCCTTGGCAAGTTCTGCCTTAGCCTCGTCAGTGATACCGGACTTACCCGCGCCAGGTTGGCCACCAGTGATAATTGCCACGGGCTGCTCACGCGGCAAACTCTTAGGCAAATACTCCGCTTCGATTTCTCGGTAGTAAGTCTCATGCTCGTCCGGGCTGAGCTGGTAAGGGTTATTCATGCCTGGCTTTCCCTGCTGAATTGGTAATTTTCGCGCCCGCGAAAAATAAAAAGGGCGCATTAAGCGCCCTTTATTCAATCGCGGATATGTTTAGGCGGAAGCGCCCAAGGCTACCGGCGCAACACCTTCGGCCGCAACACTCTTGCCACTGGCGAACATCGCGCGAACCTTCGGGCCGTAAGTCTCAATCACCTGCTCGATGCCATCGGGATCTTTCAGCGTCAATCCTTCCTCCAGTTCCCCGAGGCGTTGTTTCTCTGCCTGCAGTTCCGCAATTTTCGAGGCGTCAACCGAGTCCTTTTGGCGCTCCGCGTGGATCTCAGTTGTATAGGAGGCAATCAAGAAACCCAGCATTTCCTGTGCTGTCTCGTACCGGGCCAAGCGTTTGGTTGTGGTCATGTTGCTCTCCATAACAATCCGTGACTTCACATACATACTCTAGCATATACAGGCAATTGTCAACCATATAAGGTTGCCAATTGCCTGGCATAGTTAAAGCTCCATATCTCGATCTGCTGCTTTCTCCTGGGTGGGCTCGGACTGCTCCACTACATGAGAAGCCTCAATCGTCACACCCACACTTTCCGGCGCATGCTCGGCCATGTAATCACGGTAATCAGGATGCTCCATCATCTGCCCCATGGAACGGGCCAGCTCTTGCTGTTCAGGAACACCGTCAAGCTCGGCAAATGTGGCCAAATCCTTCTTGGCTATCTCCCTGATTTCATCCCCGCCCGTTGGCGTGGTCTTGACCCACTCATGGCGCATCGTTGCGTCAACCAGCGTGCCCTTGCGAACAATATCATCCACTACGGACTCACGACCCGGCGCTGCAAACGCCTTGTTGATTGCCTGCAATTCTTCCACCTTGGCAGCGACGGCCGGGGCCAGGGCAGGGGATTGAGCTGCAAAGCGGTTGAGGTCGAGGGTTGCCGGCTCGCCGTTGTGCGTGAACTGCAGCGGCTCGATGGTTTCGCGTACTGGCTCCGGGCGCAGTTCCGGGGCGATCTGGTAAAGCTCCTGCTCCGACTTTGCCTTGAGCTGGCTAAAGCCCTCCAGGCTATCCCTGGCCTCCGTAATGCGTTCATCCAGGGCGGTGCTGTCTACCTCGTTGCGATCCTCTCCGAAGCTATCGCGCTCGCGCTCCAGGTTCTCCAGGGTGGCGCGCGCCTCCTGTTCGGCTTGGCCATAACCTGCAACCTCGGCCTGCAGGCGCTCGATGCTCGGCGGCTCGGCCTGCTGGAAGCGGTTTAGGTCGATGGTGGCCGGCTGGCCGTCATTGGTGAACTGCAGCGGCTCCACGGTTGCAGGCTGCGGATCTGCAGGCGCGGCCTGCTGCATTGCCTCTAGCTCCTGCTCCGACTTTGCCTTGAGCTGGCTAAAGCCCTCCAGGCTATCCCTGGCCTCCGTAATGCGTTCATCCAGGGCGGTGCTGTCTACCTCGTTGCGATCCTCTCCGAAGCTGTCGCGCTCGCGCTCCAGGCTCTCCAGGGCGGCGCGCGCCTCCTGTTCGGCTTGGCCATAACCTGCAACCTCGGCCTGCAGGCGCTCGATGCTCGGCGGCTCGGCCTGCTGGAAGCGGTTTAGGTCGATGGTGGCCGGCTGGCCGTCATTGGTGAACTGCAGCGGCTCGATGGTAGAAGGCTGCGGATCTGCAGGCACAGAGTCTTCAAGCGGTTCCATGCCCATATCTGCGCGAGCCTTGTTCATCTGCTCGCGTTCTTCCGGCGTGAGGGCAGGGGCAGGGGATGCCTGTCCAATTGCTTGCTCCAGTTCTTTGCGTGCTGCTGCTGCGGCCTCCAGAACAGTGGTTTCGCTAGCCCACTGGCCCTGATGCTGAACCATGTTGATCTTTGTAGCGTCCGCCATGATGGCGGTATAACGCGAGCTGCCCAGCTCTGCAGCGCCTGCCTGGGCGTCTGCCTCGGTCTTGTAGACGTGGGTAGCGTCGGTCAATGGGTTGGCTATTTCAAAGCGCAGCGCCGGTGACTCGATAGCCGCCATGTCTGCTTCTTTCCGCGCCTCCTTCGCCGCCACTTTCTCAGCCTGAATGACCTGGGCGGCGTCGATGGTTAGTTTCAGTTCTGCAGGGCCGTTCTGCTCCATGTACGCGCTGTAGGTTCCGTTCTCCATTGCGTCATTCATCCCAATGGCAAGCTCTTGCTGCTCAGGTTTGCCCTCCATGTAGGCAAAGGCCGCAATGTCTTCCTGCGCTATTTGTTCAATGCGTGCGTCATCAACAAACCCGGACTGCAATTCTTCGCGGCGCTGCTCCGCATCCGAAAGCATGCCCTCCAGAACTTCGCGCTCGGCCAGGTCTGCAGGCGCTGAGTAATAAGCAGCGTTGACAGCCTCCAGCTCTGCCACCTTGGACGCCAGCAGCGCTTTGTCTGCCGCCTGTTCAAGCGGCAAGGCTTTGTCCATGGCCAGCTCTGGAACGGTGATGGTGTTGCCGGCCAGCGGCTCCAGGCCCAGCTCCAGACGCTTGGCTTCTAGCGCCTTGTTCATGGCTTCATCTGTAAAGGTAATGTCCATATCCCGCTCGGCTGCAACGGCAATAATCTGCTCCTTGAATTGAGCTGTACCGTTTACCTCCAGGGGATTGCCAAAACGCTCGACAGCGAAAATCAGGCCTACGCCGACTTCATCAGGATCGGTAACGCGGTTCATTTCCAGCCGGTCAGGATGGTTTACAAAAATCTGTTTGCCGTGGTCTTTGTGGCAGAAAGCAACAGCGTTGTTGGCCAACGGGCGCGGGCGAAGATCAGCCAGCTTGATCTTCAATTCCTTCGCCTCACGCTCCTGGGTGTGAAGTTTTGCGATTAACCGCGCTCGCTTCGCAGCTTCCGCACCGTCAGGCATGTGCTTCGGCGTGAGCGGGCCACGCGCTCCAATGGTGTTTTCGCTATCCAGCTCCGGGGTTTGATACCGGCGCTTGAGGGTATCCAGAATTTTCATATTCATTTCCTCGTTCTTCGTTGCAAAGTCATAAAAGAGAGTTGAGTAAGGATACTTAACTCTGTTCTTCAAAGTGTTCTGCTCATTAACTCGCTGCTGCAGAGATTCAACTTTCTGCAATTTCTCCAGTATAACAATTGACCGGAAATAATGTTTATCAGAGCGCGTTAATGTTTCGTCTTTTGTGATGGACTTACTACGCGCAAAATACTCCGCGTTGATTGCCTTCAACCCAAGCGAATAGCTAACCTTGATCTGGTTTTTGAGTTCGTCATAAGTCCTTATATTATTCGGATATACCTCGTCCCTAAATTTGCGCCAATCATCAATATGCGCGACTTTAGATTTCGGCTTATCAATTACACCCGCTTGCTGCTTCTCATAAAGAGACTTCAACAGCTCCGACGCTTCCGACCACTCCAAGCCAATATGCTTTGTCAAAAAGTCCGAGACGTTATAATTGTACTTTCCTACCTTAATTCTGGCGCTTCCATCCTTCGCACGCGATATAGGGTGCTGCGTAGGATCTACGCCAAATTTGATTTGCGCGTAAGCCAGCAGATGACCAGCATCAAGCCCCTTACGAATTTCTGCATACATCTGCAGTTCTGCTTTCTGTTGCTCTTTCTCCTTTTCTGCTGCTAACAGTGATGCCAGCACACTAGAATCCTTGCTGGAATCCTCAAGGGTTAGCCCTCCGCTTCCTTGGCCGCCTCCAGCATATAAATCACGTCGCAATCCAATACCTCCATCGGATTGAACGTGCTGTAGGTCATTGTCCGCATCACCCTGCAAAAACAATCTATCTGCTGGGTTCCCTTCCGAACGGAAGTGATCCACGTTGCTTGCTCGCAACTCATGCAAATAACTCGTTCCTTCGGGCGCGAATCTTCCGGCAAGTTCAAAATTACCGGGCTTGTAATTTCCCTCTGGCAAGCCGGGTAAACCGGATCTTTTGTTAGTGCTGGTGGCTTCTTGTCTTCTGTAGGTTTGGTCATAATCCTTTTCTCTTTGGGCTAAAAAGTTTCTTCGCTCGGGCAAAGAAAGCCCTTTATAGGCGTCTTTGACTTTTGCAGAAGCGTTACTTATGTACTTAATTTCTTTGCTTTGAATAGTGCGCCATGTTTCGACACGGCCAGCAACCTGGGCGTCTGTGATTGGATCAATAACAAGCGCTCGATCCTCAAGAAAGGATCGCCCGAAAATGTTTGCTTTGAGGTTTGTAAACTTCTGATCGCCCGGAATTTTGACAGCAAAGTATTGATTTTCTTTGCCCTGATTCCTTACGCGCACTTCGCCATATTCAGCCAGCAAATCTTTGAATGATTTCTCGCTACGAATATCGCGGGCCACTAGCGCATTGAATATATCGCGCTTTAGCTCGCCGTTTTTTGAGCGAAATTCCTTGTCTTTGTATTTGCCGAGGGCCGACTCATAATGATTTGTTCCAACGCGAGGGCTATTTCTAGGCGATGACAAACCATTGTCACGATTGAGCTTCTCTTGAATAGCATCAAAATACTTTTCGCTCTTTTCGTGCATGCCTACCGGGTTGAAATAGCCACCAGTAAGCAGGTTCTTCTTAGGGATAACAACGTGTACATGAGGATACCGAGGCTCCATTTCCTCGGTGTTATGGTTATAGGCTTCCTTAATCTTCGGCCAGTGTATTTCAGCGTACACATTGAACTCGTCTTCACCATAGGCGCTCATTAGTTCCTTTTTGTACTGCTGGAAAACGTCCTTAATCTCGTCCTCGGTGACGTTTGGCTCATTAAAAGACAGGCTTATATGCAAATACCTATCTTGGCCTTCGTCGTTGATCGACTCATATACAGCCTGAGTGACGGCCAAGTCACCTTCGATGGGTATACGCCTGTCCAGTTCATCCCTGGTAAAGTGCCGGTCTACCTTGCGGCCCAGCTCAAGGTATTCGGCAATGCCGCTATTCCCGCCCCCATATCGAATAATCAAGGATTATTCCTTATTACCAAGTTTTGCATTCAATAGCAGGCGGATACTGTTCAAGTTATTCAAACCTGTTAAATATTGCTGCGCCGTAACATTGCCCGACTTCTCAGCGCCATTAAGAAGGCGCGCAAGCTGGTTAATATTGTTAGATATTTTATTAACCAAGTGCAAATATTGGTTATAATCTTCTGTGGCGGTCTTTTTTTCAGTAACAACAACTTTACTTGTATTGTCGCTGAAAAGTTGCCGGAAGAATTCCGACCTAGCCAGCCCGCTTTTTTCTACAGGCTCTTTATATGGCGCATAGGCGGACTCTGACAGGCGAAAAGAGATAACAATCGACTTCTCGCGCGGCTTACGCTCGCGCTGTTGCTGTTTGCTCTGCTTGTCGGCTTCCATCTTTTAGACTCGTAGAGGCTGCTATTGGGGTTTCAAAGGGGCTCCCCCTTTGGCACGGGATTATACACCTTGAGCGTAGCGAAAGTGTATACATCCATAGCGTGCCTGTGCCTTAAAGCTCTAGATTTGCTTTTTGCCCTGGCTTGGCCGTGTCATGTGAATGCAGGCAATTTGTCAGGACATTGCAGGCCGTTTGTCAGGTTTTTGACTGGATTTGGCGCGTTGTCAGGCGTTTGTCAGGCCTTTGCATGGCATTTGTCAGGATTAGCGGTTGACTGGCTCCAGGGCGGCCAATATCCTGCTCCAGCAGGCCAATAAGGGGCGTAAAAGTGGTATTGGAGCAAATCACCGAAGCGGGAAAGCAAATCAAGGGATTTGCCGAACTACCTATAACAGCTCAGGTTTCTGTGCTGTACATAGAAATTGAGGCCGCCAGGAAACTAAGCATCCCACTTTCTGCAATATGTGACGCAATGAACCTTGCAGGTTCAACGGTAACTTTAAGATACTTGCGGGAAGCGCTTTCTGTTGTCCGCCGCAGAATGAAAGCCCAGGGAATTGCGCCAGGAGCTGGCCCAGCTCCAAGCGCTCAAACCAAATCTAGTACGCAACAAATCGTTTCATCCACAACCAAACCGGCAATATTGCCGGTACAATCTGGCAATGCTGAAACGCAATCTCAAACCCCCAAGGAAGCGAGGGATCAAAAAGCCGAGACTTACACAAGTTCGGCAACGAATAACCCGCTACTCCGTCAACATCACAAACGAAAGGAATAAACATATGCCATATGTAATGACTATTAATTTTTCCGGCAACTCTGGGAAATCTACTACTACTGACAACATGATCGCGCCACGCATGGGCAATGCAGAAATTATCCGCATTGAGACAATCAACGCCCATGAAGGCGATGATGCAGAAAACCTAAAAGGTAAAGAGTACGGCCAAATTATCGAAGGCATCCCCCTTTTCGATAACGCTGTGGTAGACGTTGGTTCTTCCAACGTGCAGGACATAATGACCCTAATGGGTCAATACGCTGGATCGCATGAAATATTCGACTACTTCGTAGTCCCTACGGTCGCCCGACCGAAGCAAATTAAAGACACTATTTCAACTATTGAAGCACTGTCTGATATTGGCGTACCTCCTGAGAAAATCCGTTTGGTCTTCAACATGGTTGAAGATGAAGACGTTAATCTGGAAAAAGAATTTCACGCTCTGTTTGCTTACCATGCTGCAGAACAGAAATTTACGATCAACTCCGGTGCGGTGATCTATCAGAACGATTTTTATAGCCGCGCGGCAGGCCTGGGTACGTCGATAGAAAAAATCCTTGAAGACGAAACCGATTACAACAAACTGCTGAAAGAAGCCACTACGCCAGAAGATAAGATTGCGATTTCCCAGAAGCGCGCACTTAAATTCCTGGCAACAGGTCTTAAAGACAAGTTGGACAAGGCATTCAAAGCAACTTTTGAGTAATCGACAATGAGTAGCGCTGCCGATATGTTCAAAGACGCTGTTATTGCTGAAATAGCGTCTGATGTTCTCAAGATAAAAGAAGACGTGGATCAGCTCGGGCCACTTATTCAGCAGCTAAAGGATGGTCTGCCTTCGCATTTTGATTTGCTGCGGGCCGGCCTAATTGAAACACTCGATCTGATTAACGAGGGAATCAAAGAGGCGGGCGGCGAGCGGGTCGAGTTTGTTAAAGGCCAATTGCATGTTTTCATTGAGCAAGCCATTGATAAGGCATTTGCCGAAAACTCGGAGAAGGTCGATAAGCTTGTTCTGCAGTTTGAACGGCAGAACAATGCAGCGGCCCAGAACCTGCGCGCGCAGTACAGCGAAGTTTCGGAAGGTATGTCACAAATCCGACAGGAAGTCGGAAACATGCGCTTTCCAACCTGGCTAAAGGTTATAATCCCCCTCGCGTTCATTGTTGCTATTGGTTGCAGCAGTCTTATTAGCTGGCAGCTCGCCTCACAGAAAGAGGCCGTTTATATGCAAGCTTTTATGAAGCAACTAGAAGCTGAGAAGGCACCACAAAACCGGAAATAGGACTTTTTATGATGAAATCAAGGATTTTCGCGGGTCTGGTAGTTGCGACTCTCTCTTTCAGCGCCATGGCTAAAGATCCGTGCGGCACTGAGTTGTGCTTGTCTAACTATCAAATGGCGATGCAAGGCGGAATGTGCAAGCAGCACATTGACGACTTTTTCAGCATCATCAAATACAAGAAAGACAAATTTTCGCCGTCCAAAACCTTGAAGGCGCGGAAAGACTATTTGGACAAGTGCGAATCTGGCAACTCGTCGGACAAGGCCAGCATCCTGGCCAAGTATGGTTCGATCATCAAGCCCTGACGCACTACGTTTGTCGAACCCCTGGCCGAGCTTTAGCGTAGCTAAATGCTCGGCCAGGGGTTTTTACGTTTGGAACCAATATGACAACCACCCTCCCCCCGCAATCTCCAGGCGTCTCCCCTTACTTCGTCGCCCGCTTCTTCGCTAACGCCAATTTGGCTATAGGTGATGAATGGTACGATTGGACTAGCCTAGACCTGCTGCCAGGTTGCGGCGTCTTTAAATTCCCAGCGGCCGAACGCCTGGTATTCACTCGCGCACCAGTAGCCGAAGAATTTGAAGTTATAGAACTGCCATTACAGCAGGCACTAGAAACAATGCTTCCTGAATGCCGGTTTCATCTGAACCCCTATCGCTGGCACCGTGTTAAACAGCAGCTTAGCGAAGGCTCGATTGAACACCCGGAAATGGGCTTTAGCTGTGGGGCTGCAAGCCTCACAGATGGCCGCCATAGGGTGGTGGCCATGATGAAGTTCATGGGCATGGATCGCGCCCCGTTCGTGGTGTCACCAGAAGTAGCCGGCGCTGTGCGCCGCCACTTTTTCGGCTAGATCCGCGCGCACAAAAAAACCCGCGATAGCGGGTTTTTTTGTGGCTTCACGTCAACCAGTGGTCAACGCATTAGCTATGGTCGCCCCCAGCCTCATTACGGGCCGGATCTGCATACGCGCCGCGCTCCGCGAGGCGCTTACGCGCTTCGCTGGCTTTGGCCGCTCTCTCCTTCTCAGCCTGCCAGCGTAGGCCACGCTCTGCCAGTGCGCCCGGCGCAACCTTGCACAGCCACCAAATACCGAGGGCGGTCAGGCTACAGGTAACGAATAGGGCACCGTAACGGATCAGCGCCGGCATACTGTCGGCCCCGGAGCCGAATAAAAGCTCTGAGGTGACAAAAGCCGACGCTACAAAAAACGCCAGCACAACCACAAACAGGCAGCCAAAAACAGCCGGCAAAAGCGCTACGCCAGCATCCAACAAAAACCCCTTAACCCCTTTCACCATTGCACTCTGCATAGCTTCCTTTCTCCCTGGTAGTCGCCCGCATTTTCGCGGGCGCGAAAATCTAAGAGGCCATCACCACGGCCAAACGGCCAGGCTCCGGCCTGGCCCTGGCTGGGCCGACCACGATTTGCACGTCTCGCCCAAGGCGCAGCAGGCAATCCATTAGCTTGGCTTCGCTGATGCCTCGGAAGTTGCCGCGCAATAGGCTCGAAAGCTTCGGCTGTGTAAGGCCAATGACGGCGGCCGCCTCGGCTTGATTTGTAAAATGGCGGGCCTCGATGATTTCGGCCAGCTTGGCCACAAGCTGGGCCTTGACCATCATTTCATCCGGTTCGGCCGCGCCAATGTCTGCATAGACGTTGCCGCTGCCTTGCTCTAGCTCGATCACTTCCTTTCACCCTTGGCGTGCATTTCTGCCGCTTTCAGTCGTTCGTTGATAACATCCATATCCGGTTTCGGGGTGGCGATACCCTGCGTTGATTTCTTCTGAAAGCAATGCAGGACGTACACCGATTCGCCAAACTTCACCGTATAAACGGCGCGGTAAGTGCCGCCGCTGGAGTTCTCGACAACCTCTAACACCCCTGCCCCGCCAAAGCCCCTTAACGGCTTTGTATGTGCATGTTTTCGGCCTACCTGCGCCAGGTGCAAGGCAAAGCCGAAAGAGTCCTTTACATCCTCGGGCATGGCCTGCAAATCCCTCTTGGCCGACCCTACCCAGATAAGTGGTTTCATGTTCTGTTCCATGCCTAGAATTATACCTATATTGGTATAAATTGCAAGGGGCGCGCTCTGCTGGGCCGCCCTTTTTTGATAAAAAAAGGGCGGTCGGCTCTCTTGCCTGACCGCCCTAAAACCGCCGTTGCGGTGCGTCAACATAAGCCAGGGCTTACGATTCGTTTAACCCGTTGGGTCGGCCTCGATGGTGTGGCCGCTCGGCGCTGGCTCCCAAATTGGGACGTGAATTCTTTCCCGCACAACGCCAAAAACGGCAATTGGCTGGTCTAGCTTTACTTGGTGGATATGCGCCAGGCTCCTGCTGTGCGGGGTCGATGCTGTAACCACGCCGCGATATTGCACGCCGTAAAAAACCCCTTTAACTCGCGTCCCTACGGGGTGCGCCTGCTGTTCTGCGTCCACCTGATAACGGAAATCACCTTTCATGGGCTCCCCTCCCCTGCGGGCCGGGGCTATTAGCCCCGGCCGCGTCTCCTTATGCGTAGGCCGACCAGCGGGACGGTTTGTAGATCCGCACACCCTCAAGCTCGGTGTAATCCAAAGGGGCCGCACCGTTGAAGCTGGACAGCCTCACATAGCCTCGGCTGTCTGCTTTCTTGCGGAAGGCTTCGCCCAGGTACTCGCCAAGTAACGGCAGGCAAGTGCCGGTCATGCTCTGCGCACCGTCCGACTTTTTGTCGGCGCGGATCTGGCGCAGCTCTACCGAGCTTTTCCCCACTACGCGGACAACCTCGTAAAACTCGACGTTGGTTTGCTCATAACCCCAACTGCTGACCAAAACGTCGCGCTCTTTCAAACTGTGCGGGGCGTTGCGCTCTGCGCGCTCGGCCTGGCGGCGGGCCGCTTCATCGCGCACGGTCTTCGCCCACTTGCTGACGTAAACCTCTAGCGCGTCCTTGCTGCCGAACTTATAGAAAAAATCGGACTTCACAGAACGGCCCGAAAAGCCTTTGGCGCTCAACCCATCAGGGGAAGTAACCACCAACAGGCCGCACGAATCATCGCGCAGGGTTTCGGTGTAGCCGGTCGGGATCAGCTCGGCGCGGGTCAGTTTTGTCTTGGTAGCATTTCGCATGGTTGATACCTCAAGCGGCCAGGAAGAAAGAACGGGGGGAGTCGGTCACGCTATCCATCCAGGCTTCAAAGGCCTGAACATTGCGGTCTTCCAGTTCATCCATAAGCACTTCGCGGACTACCGGAATTTCCGGGCCGTTCTGCTTGCTGGTCAGCTCGAAAGCCTCTACCAATTGCACCAGGGAGAGCGGGGCCAGGGTCTTGCGCATGGCCTTTTTGCCTTCTTCTTTCGTTTTCATGTTTTGAGCCTTTTTCTTACGTTGACGGGGTGAAACTGGAAGGTCGTTATTGCCTCCCTTGGTGCGTATTATCTGGCTTTTGCCTATCTGTTGTCAACCGCTTTCGGTTGTCGTCTGCATTCTTTTTTGCACCTCGATGCCCCGGCTTTGGCATGCTTCTTGACGATCTGGGCCAAGCGTTTAGGGGTGCGTGCTTTGCTTTTCAATGAACACGCGCGCGAGCGCGCCGCCTCCTGCAGGACAGCGAAACACTCCAGGGCTAGGAGGCGATCCGTTCCAATGCGATGAGGGTTTGCGTGGCCCAGCGAAGCCGGAAGGCCGGCGCGATCAAGGGAGGGCACCGGAAGCCGCATGCGTAGCGCAGCCAGGC